>NZ_CP115819.1:1152500-2695000 GCF_027915275.1 Cellulophaga omnivescoria
TAACAACAGGGGTTGCGCTCGTTATAGGACTTAACCTGACACCTCACGGCACGAGCTGACGACAACCATGCAGCACCTTGTAAATTGCCCGAAGGAAAGTCTATCTCTAAACCTGTCAATCTACATTTAAGCCCTGGTAAGGTTCCTCGCGTATCATCGAATTAAACCACATGCTCCACCGCTTGTGCGGGCCCCCGTCAATTCCTTTGAGTTTCATTCTTGCGAACGTACTCCCCAGGTGGGATACTTATCACTTTCGCTTGGCCGCTCAGATCGAAATCCAAACAGCTAGTATCCATCGTTTACGGCGTGGACTACCAGGGTATCTAATCCTGTTCGCTACCCACGCTTTCGTCCATCAGCGTCAATCAATTGTTAGTGATCTGCCTTCGCAATCGGTATTCTATGTAATATCTATGCATTTCACCGCTACACTACATATTCTAACCACTTCACAATAATTCAAGACCATCAGTATCAAAGGCAATTCTACAGTTGAGCTGCAAACTTTCACCCCTGACTTAACAGCCCGCCTACGGACCCTTTAAACCCAATAATTCCGGATAACGCTCGGACCCTCCGTATTACCGCGGCTGCTGGCACGGAGTTAGCCGGTCCTTATTCTTACAGTACCGTCACCAGACTACACGTAGTCCTTATTCTTCCTGTATAAAAGCAGTTTACAATCCATAGGACCGTCTTCCTGCACGCGGCATGGCTGGATCAGAGTCTCCTCCATTGTCCAATATTCCTCACTGCTGCCTCCCGTAGGAGTCTGGTCCGTGTCTCAGTACCAGTGTGGGGGATCCCCCTCTCAGGGCCCCTACCCATCGTAGTCTTGGTAAGCCGTTACCTTACCAACAAACTAATGGGACGCATACTCATCTTACACCGTAACCTTTATTATAAATATGATGCCATAATTATAAACCATAAGATATTAATCCAAATTTCTCTGGGCTATCCCTTAGTGCAAGGCAGATTGTATACGCGTTACGCACCCGTGCGCCGGTCGTCAGCAGAAGCAAGCTCCTCTGTTACCCCTCGACTTGCATGTGTTAAGCCTGCCGCTAGCGTTCATCCTGAGCCAGGATCAAACTCTTCATCGTTGTTTTGTAAATATTCTTAACAACCTAAAATCGTCTAAAACCAAACTCATTCTCTTTTTTAATTCAATAATACTACTAAGTAGCATTATTTTGCTGTCTCTTCAATATGTCAAATGAACTTTTAATTCTTGTAGAAATACTAGACTCGAACTAGTTGATTAACAATATAATCATTCCAAAATTTCTTAACTCTTACCCCTCTGAAAGCGGTTGCAAATGTAAAACGTTTTTTTAAACTGACAAAATAAAAATTTAAATTATTTTAGTGCTTATTTTCGCTTTAACAACCCTAGCAAATTGGGAATGCAAAAATAGTATTTTTAATTGCTACTAAACAAGCTTTTGTAAACTTATTTTTTAACCTTTTTACAATACTAATTTTACAACCTAATCAATGAACTTTGCTAACTTTATAACTGCTCGTTTGTCCGTTAGCGGCTGCAAATATACTCTCATTTTTGAACACCACAAGCCTTTTTTACATCTTTTTTAAAAGTATTTTTAAAACAAGCTTTACCACGCTATTTTTCAAGCACTTAAAACAAAATACTTTTAACCTATTTTTTACCAAACCTAAGCTTATCATTAAAAACTAGCCTAAAACAACATTACTCTACCCCTAAAAAGGCGATTGTTAGACTAAAGGATTTACGTTTACGTTAACATAAATCAGAATTAATCCCTCCTAAAACCTACAAAGCCTACATACAAAACAAAAAAGCCTAGAGTTTACACTCTAAGCTTTTAAAAATAATTTATAGTTTAAATTACTCTACAGTAACTGACTTTGCTAAATTACGTGGCTGATCCACATTACAACCTCTCATTAAGGCTATATGGTAAGACAACAATTGCAAAGGAATAGTAGTGAGCAGCGGTGTAAGAGCCTCTAAGGTTTCTGGCACCTCTATTACATGATCCGCCAACTCTTTAACCTGTACATCACCCTCGGTCACAACCGCAATGATTTTACCCTTTCTTGATTTAATTTCTTGAATATTACTTACCACTTTTTCATAATGCCCCTTATTAGTTGCAATTACAATTACCGGCATAGATTCATCAATTAAAGCAATTGGTCCATGTTTCATCTCAGCAGCTGGATATCCCTCTGCATGGATATAACTAATTTCTTTTAGCTTTAATGCCCCCTCTAAAGCAACAGGGAAATTATAACCTCTACCCAAATACAAGCAATTAGGCGAATCTTTATACACCTCGGCTATTTGCTCTATAGCATCATTAGATTGTAGAGCTACCTCTACTTTTGTTGGTATATATTCTAACTCTGTTAAAAAGTTTGTAAACTGTTCATCTGTTAAACTCCCTTTTTCTTGAGCTAATTTTAACGCAATTAAGCTTAACACTGTTATTTGAGTAGTAAAAGCCTTAGTTGAAGCAACTCCAATTTCTGGTCCAGCGTGCGTATAAGCACCAGCGTTAGTTTCCCTAGCAATAGAAGAACCAACCACGTTACAAACACCAAAAACAAATGCTCCGTTTTCTTTAGCTAACTTAATAGCTGCTAATGTATCTGCCGTTTCACCAGATTGAGAAATTGCAATTAAAACATCTTTATCTGTAATAACGGGATTTCTATACCTAAATTCAGACGCATATTCCACCTCTACTGGAATACGAGCTAAATCTTCAAAAATATATTCTGCTACAAGACCTGCGTGCCATGATGTACCACATGCAACAATAATTATACGATTTGCATTTACAAACTTATCTAAATGCTCATCTATACCAGCCATTTTTATTAGCTTTTGATCTGCTAACAATCTACCTCTATAGGTATCCAAAATAGCTCTTGGCTGCTCATAAATCTCCTTTAGCATAAAGTGATCATAACCACCTTTTTCTATCTCCTCTAAATTCATTTGCAATTCCAAAATATTTGGATATGCAACAGCATCATTCTTAATTTTTCTTAACTTAATTTCTTTACCAAGTCTAATAATAGCCATTTCCTCATCTTCTAGATAAACAGCATTATTTGTAAACTCGATAAAAGGAGATGCATCTGAAGCCACAAAGAATTCATTATCTCCCATACCAATTGCTAATGGACTACCTAATTTAGCCACTACAATTTCATCCGGTTTTTTAATATCAAAAACAGCTATAGCGTAAGCGCCAACAACCTCGTTTAAGGCTAACTGAACTGCTTTACCCAACTTAACATTTTCTTTTTTCTGAACTTCCTCTATAAGATTGATTAAAACCTCTGTATCAGTATCTGATTCAAAAGTATACCCTCTTTTGATTAATTCCGTTTTTATAGACTCGTAGTTTTCTATAATTCCGTTGTGAATAATTACCAACTCACCAGAATTAGAATAATGTGGATGTGAGTTAACATCATTAGGAACACCGTGAGTTGCCCACCTAGTGTGACCAATACCAATTGAACCTTTAGTAGATATTGTATCCTCTGACTTCTTTTTTAAATCAGATACTTTACCTTTAGTTTTAGCTAAATTTATTTTATCTCCATCAAATAATGCAACTCCTGCACTATCATATCCTCTATACTCTAAACGCTCTAATCCTTTTATAATAATGGGATAAGCCTCTCTATGACCTATATACCCTACAATTCCACACATAATGTATTAGTTATTAATTATTATAGTTAATGTTTGAGGCAAATCTATATATAAATGTAAAAACTAAAAGCACTTTACAGTTGTAATCACCTAAAAATACTACAAAAGGTATAAGTTGACTGGCTTTTAGTTAGTCTCTGTATAAAAAACTTCAAGCTTAAGTTTTTTATCTTCATCGTCTATATTACTACCATACAATACGGTTCCTAATGGATTTACAACAGATAAAAGTGGAATTTGCCCTTCGCCATCTTCTAACATTGCCTGTGCATTTACACTAAATCTTATATCTGAAGTTAAAGATAACCCTAATGTAACATTCTCCGCATCGCGAACAACCAAATTGTTTATATACTCTGTAATTCTAATTGTATATTTAATACCTTTACCATCACTAGAAGTTTCTATTATACCGTCATAACCAGTTAACGCTAATAAACTTAATGGTCCATTTTCTACATCTGTACTACTTAACGGATAAGTATATATTGATGTATTATCCTCTGCATTATACAAATACAGTCTAGGAGGTTCTACAACACTATTACCACCAACACTTGCGGCATCTAACGTTTCTCTATCTATATAAAAAACTAAATTTGCCTCGTTAATAATCCAATTATTATTTTTAATTTCTGTAATAGCATCTCTACCATTTTCCTCATCAAACAATTTAATTTCAGCAAAAGAACCCGCACCACCTTTTAAATAAATACGATCTGAATTCTCTCCCGTATCCATTTTATTTGCAATATCCACCGGGTATTCATCATTAACAAAAGAGTTAACTGTATTACCTGAAGCTGCGTTTATATCTAAAATATACGTAGACTCTTCCTTAATAATGGTATCATCAGACGTATCATCTGCAGTATCATTAGTGTCTACCCTATCAAATAAATAATCTACATAAATTTTAGCCGCATCAAAATTCAACAGCATCATAAGATCACCTTCACCACCAGATGCAGTAAAATATAAACCCCTGATAAACTCTTGAAAATTAGTTTGACTCAGCAACTCCGCTTGACCTTCTTTATCTAAAATATTTTCTTGAAAAAACGGAATAACATCTTGCATATCAACAATTATACCCGGAGCCAATCTTCTCTTCACCGTTCCTATTTCATCTTCATCTGTATCAGGATCATCAACTTCATAGTAAGTTACTGTTTCTGTATCTGTAAAATTTGCGACACCATCATAAAGCGTTTCACCTATAAAATTAGGAGAAAATTCAAAATCTGAATAATAAATTTGTCTTTCTTCAAAGTTTTGCGTTGGATCTACATCTCTAAGAAAATATGTAGAACGCTCTACCTTAAAGTTAAAAGGAACATTAACACTACCATAAATACTATCTACTTGGTACTGTCTTGCATAAGCACCTTCAATAATATCTTCCTCATCACCATCATTAGTACCATCATTATCTGTATCTGCATCTTGAGGATTTGTACCTAAAGCAACTTCTTCTGCATTGGTAAGCCCGTCTCCATCTGTATCGTTAGACGGATCCTCTGGCTCATCATCAAATTCATTATCTACACCATCACCATCAGTATCTCTTAATGAATCTGATTTTGTTAAAAAAGGAATAAATAAAGTAACCCCAGTTACTGTTTCATTCTCTTCAATTGTTGTTACGCTCTCATCTGTATCAGATTCATCTTCTACAGCTTGACTATACAAACCAAAAGTAGGATTACCAACACCACCAGCAAGTCTTAACTGAGAATTTACATAAGCGGTTGTTTTACCATAAATTGGATCATTAAACGTCCCAAGCTGATAAATTGGCAAACCATTTGTTTGTACCGATTTTACCTTTTTATTGTATGCAAAAACATCATAAACAGCCTTTTTAGCAGTAAAAGGTTCGCCAGAGATTACCTCGCCTCCAATTGTATTTAGCTCGTCTTCACATGAAACAAATGCAGACATTATAAAAAACCCTGCAAACGCAGAATAAACAAACTTCTTGTAAAAATTCATGTAACTTATTTTATAACTTCATTGTTGTAAAAGTTGGTATACGCTTCTTCAAACTCCTGAAGAGGAACGTATGACAACACAGGTTTTTCAAGACCAGCAACATACTCTGTTAATTCTTCTGGCACTTCCTCTGAGGCTAAAATAACAGCATCTGAATAATCTACAGCTACTTTTAACAAATTATTATAGTTAGGCGTTGATAAAACATCAACTTTATCCTCTGCAATCTGATCAAAGGCAATTTTTTTAACTATGTCCTTATCTAATTCTTCATCAAAACCTTTATTGTAGACAGATGTAACAATTTTACTTTCTGCAAATAATGGCTCATCAGCGTAAAATTCTTTTAGATACAATGGCACTAAAGAAGCCATCCAACCGTGCACATGAATAATATCTGGAGACCAGTTAAGTTTTTTAACGGTTTCTACAACACCCTTTGCAAAAAAGATAGCTCTTTCATCGTTATCAGGAAATAAAGTCCCATTTTCATCAGTAAAAGTTGCTTTCCTTTTAAAATACTCTTCATTATCTATAAAATAAACTTGAATACGTTCTTTAGGGATTGAAGCAACCTTTATAATTAACGGCATATCCATATCGTTAATTACTAAATTCATACCAGACAAACGAATTACTTCGTGCAACTGATGCCTTCTTTCATTTATATTGCCATAACGCGGCATAAATATTCTTATTTGCCCGCCTTTACTGTTCACCATACGTGGTGTTTCATAAGACATTTGGGAAACTTGATTCTCTGGGAGATAGGGCATTAATTCTGAAGATACAAACAATATCTTTTTACCATTCATAGAAGCTGATTTTTATTTATCAAAAAAGCGTAGGATGCAAAATTACAAAAATTATAGAGATTAACGCTAATTATAGTAAGTTTGCTGTCGTTTTAAATTAAATATATGCATATTTTTCACAAAATAGTAGAGTTAAAAAATCATTTTTCTACCGTATCTAAAGAAGAAACTGTGGGTATGGTACCAACAATGGGCGCTTTGCACAGCGGACATATTTCTTTAGTTAAAAAAGCCTTAAAAGAGAATAATTACGTAATTGTAAGCATTTTTGTAAATCCTACACAATTTAATAACGCCGAAGATTTAGAAAAATATCCTCAAACATTACAAGAAGATATTAGCCTTTTAAAAGAAGCATCGGACAAAATTGTTGTTTTTGCTCCTTCTGCACAAGAAATTTACAACAGTAACATAAAATCTGACAGCTATAACTTTGGCGGACTAGAAAAAGTTATGGAAGGAGAGTTTAGAGACGGTCATTTTGACGGAGTTGGCACAATTGTTGAGAAATTATTAACTATTGGCAAACCAGACAATGCCTATTTTGGAGAGAAAGACTACCAACAACTACAAATTATAAAAAAGCTAGTTGACATTAAAAAAATACCAGTAAACATAATTGGTTGCCCTATAGTAAGAGAAAAAAGCGGACTAGCAATGAGTTCTAGAAATGAACGCCTTTCTACAGAACTACGTAATGAAGCAGCTTTTATTTATAAGACTTTAAAAGAAGCTAAAATAAAATTTGGCACAAAAAGTGCTTTACAAGTAAGTAAGTGGGTTACTGCACAATTTGATAAAAACAAGCTGCTAGACTTAGAATATTTTACCATTACCAATGCAGATAATTTACAAACAATAAAAAGAAAATCTAAAAATAAAAAATATAGAGCCTTTATTGCCGTTTATGCTAATAACATAAGACTTATAGACAATATAGCTTTAAATTAATTACCTTTGTATTATGCAGATAGAAGTAGTAAAATCTAAAATTCACCGTGTAAAAGTTACCGGTGCAGACTTAAACTATATTGGTAGCATTACTATTGATGAAGATTTAATGGATGCCGCTAATATTATTAGAGGAGAAAAAGTACAAATTGTTAACAACAATAACGGAGAACGATTAGAAACGTACGCAATACCAGGACCTAGAAAAAGTGGAGAAATTACACTTAATGGAGCTGCTGCACGTAAAGTTGCCGCTGGCGATATACTTATTTTAATTACCTACGCACGTATGGATATTGAAGAGGCTAAAAAATTTAACCCGTCTTTAGTATTCCCTAATGAAGAAAATAATTTATTAAACTAACATACTTGACCGCCTCCTTAAAAAAAACATTAAAAACAGTTTTACCAATTGCTTTTGGGCTGTTTTTAATATGGTATTCATACAATTCTACTTCTGAAGAAGACAGAAAACAAATAATTTATTACATAAAGGAGGCCGATTTATTTTGGGTTAGTATCTCATTATTGATGGGTGTTTTAAGCCACGTTTCTAGAGCTATTAGATGGAACTATCTTTTAGAACCACTTGGCTACAAACCAAAAATTGTTAATAACATACTTATTATTTTAACATCATACTTTGCCAATTTAGGCATTCCTAGGTCTGGAGAAATTTTACGTGCAACTGCGTTAACTACCTACGAGGATGTTCCGTTTGAAAAAGGTTTTGGAACCATTGTAACAGAGCGGGTTATAGACCTTATAATGTTACTTTTAATTATTGTTATTACCTTTTTTTTACAGACTGAAATTATTATTGATTTCTTTAAATCAAAAGGTTTTAATATTACAAAAATACTATTACTACTTGGGTCCGCAGCTGTTATAGCTTTAGCTTTCTTTTATGTTATTAAAAAATCCACACACCCCTTTTTAGTAAAAATTAAAGACTTTGTAAACGGGCTTTTACAAGGAGTTACTAGTATTTTTAAAATGAAAAATAAATGGGCATTTATTTTTCATACATTGTTTATTTGGAGTGTTTATATTGGTATGTTTTGGGTTATAAAATATACTGTTCCAGAAACCATATCCCTATCGGTTAGTCAATTATTAGTAGCGTTTATTTTTGGTGCATTTGCTATGACAGCCACTAATGGCGGCATAGGACTTTACCCTATTGTTGTAAGCAGCGCCCTAACTATATTTGGTATTAGTAGTGTATCTGGTGATGCTTTTGGTTGGATTATGTGGATTTCACAAACTTTACTAGTTGTTGTTTTTGGGGCAATATCTTTTCTACTATTGCCGTTATTAAAAAGAACCAAATAGTTTTTTAAGACTAAAGAACAAACCCAAAAATGAAAAAAATTACCTTAACCTTGGCCCTATTTATAGGGTTAAATGCATTTGCACAAGTAAAAACTGAAATTATTGAATCTTTTAAGCTTCAACAAAAAAGAGATGTTAGCTACTATATTCCAGAAGATTACAATGAAGAAGACCAACACACACTAATTGTTGTATTAGACGCAGAGTATTTGTTTGATGATGTTGTTGCCAAAGCAAAATTTTATAGCAGATTTCATGGTATGCCACCTGCTATAGTTGTAGGCATACACCAACAAGCTCAGCAAAACAGGCTAAAAGACTGTTCTTTTAGTGAAGACAATGGCTTACCTACAGAAGAAGGAAAAGCTTTTTTTGAATTTTTAGGGATGGAAGTTGTTCCTAATATAGAAAGTACTTACAACATTTCGCCTTTTAAAATGATTGTAGGTTATGACATTACAGCCAACTTTGAAAACTTTTATCTGTTTAAAGAGAATCCACTTTTTAGCTCATACATAAGCATATCACCAACTTTAGCACCAGAAATGGAATCTAGAGTTGCCAATAGAATTGGAGCAATAGACAAGCAAATTTTTTATCATTTAATTGTAGAAAAAAATAGAAATGCTAAAGAGCTAGCAGAACTTAACACATCTTTAAAAACTATAGAAAAGGAAACTTTTAAATACTATTTTGATGTGTACGACACAGACCACACATCTATAGCTACATATGGTTTAGGAAAAGCTTTTGATGATATTTTTGAAATATTTAAACCAATTAGCCCTAAAGAATATAAAACTAAAATTTTAACATCAGAAGAGCCTGCTTATGCATATTTAGAAACCAAATACACTATTATTAAAGAAACATTTGGTTTTACAAAAAGAGTAGATCTTAATGATGTTATGGCTATTTATTCGGCAAGTAAAAAGAAAGAGGATCCAGAGTCTTTAAAAGAATTATCTGATTTGTGTAAAAAAGAATTTCCAGATACTATGCTAGGTTTTTATTTTGAAGGAGAGTACTTTGAAGAGATTGGGGAACCAAAGAAAGCGCTACGTACTTTTGAAAAAGCCTTTGGAATGGAAGAAATTGACTTTTTAACCAAAGATATGGCTTTAGAAAAAATTGATGCTTTAAAGGCTGACTTTGGTTATTAATACCTTAGACTAGTTTATAAGCTAAAAATAAAATTATAAACTTTGTAGTACCTTTGGCCTAAACCAACAAATTAGGTAATGGCTAAAACAAAAACAGCTTTTTTTTGTCAGAATTGCGGTACACAATATGCTAAATGGGCAGGGCAATGTGGCGCTTGTAAAGAGTGGAACACTATTGTTGAAGAAGTTATACAAAAAGAGGAAAAAAGTAGCTGGAAAACACCTAGTAATACACCCAAGGTTGCTACAAAACCTTTACGCGTTAAAGAAATTAGTACAGAAAAAGAATTACGCCTAAACACCTATGATCTTGAATTTAACAGGGTTTTAGGTGGAGGCTTGGTTCCAGGCTCATTAACACTTTTGGGTGGAGAACCCGGAATAGGCAAAAGCACACTACTATTACAAATCTCACTTAAATTACCCTATAAAACACTGTATGTATCTGGCGAAGAAAGTCAGAAACAAATAAAAATGAGGGCAGACCGTATAACCACGGATAATGAAACTTGCTTTATACTTACAGAAACCAAAACACAAAATATTTTTAAACAGGTTGAAGCTATAGAACCAGATATTTTAGTTATAGACTCTATACAAACACTCCACTCAGACTACATAGAGTCTGCCGCAGGAAGTATTTCTCAAATTAGAGAATGTACTGCAGAACTTATAAAGTTTGCCAAAGAAACAAATACTCCCGTTATTTTAATTGGTCATATTACAAAGGATGGTACTATAGCCGGACCAAAAATTTTAGAACATATGGTAGATACTGTTTTACAGTTTGAAGGCGACAGAAACTATGTTTACAGAATTTTACGTGCATTAAAAAACAGATTTGGCTCTACTGCAGAATTAGGAATTTATGAGATGCTGGGTAGCGGCTTACGCGAAGTAAACAATCCTTCCGAAATTTTAATCTCTAAAAATGATGAAGGACTAAGCGGAACAGCTATTTCTGCATCTATAGAAGGTATGCGACCTTTAATGATAGAAATACAAGCACTAGTTAGCACTGCCGTATATGGAACACCACAAAGATCTACAACAGGTTTTAATGCAAAAAGACTTAATATGTTATTAGCTGTTTTAGAAAAACGTGCCGGTTTCATGTTAGGTGCCAAAGATGTTTTTTTGAATATAACCGGAGGTATTTCTGTAGATGACCCAGCTATTGACCTAGCTGTAATTGCAGCAATTTTATCTAGCAACTCAGACATTCCAATTCCTAAAGGTGTATGTTTTGCCGCTGAAGTTGGTCTAGCAGGAGAAATTAGACCCATACAACGCGTAGACCAACGTATATCCGAAGCAGAAAAACTTGGTTTTAAAGCTATATTTGTATCTAAAAATAATAAAATTACCTTAAAAAATACAGTTATTAAAGTACAATTAGTCTCAAAAATTGAAGATGTTGTGAGAGTTTTGTTTAATTAAAAAACTTAAGTTATTTAACTTTTAAATAATACTCTCACCCTATATTGTGGTATAAACCTTGATAATAAGTAGTCTTAATCCTTAAAAAAATAAGATGAAAAAATTATTACTTATTACCTTTTTAGCAATCTACGGAACAAGTGTTGCTCAAGAAACTGAAATCAAAAGAGTAATTCCAAAAGACACCTGGAGTATTGGTGGCAGCCTAAATATTGGCTCAAGCAAAACTGAAAACTTTGAAGTCAATCAAGACGACAACACCTACAGTAAGGGTTTTTCATTCGGCTTTATACCAAAAATTGGATACACTATAGCTAATGACTTAACAGTTGGACTTGGAATAGGAATAGACTTTGATAAATCTGAAGATAATTATAACGATGAAGAGTACACAAATAAAAGCCTAGGATATATAATTAACCCATTCATTAGAAAAAACTTTGGAGCTGGCAAAAACTTAAGTTTATTTCTTCAGGCCGAAGGTAGATATTCATTATACAAGAAAAAATATTCAGATTCTGATAGTTATGAAGATCCAAGTAAAAGATTATTCATTGGCTTAAGACCAGGCCTCAACTATTTTTTAAGTAATAAAATAGCATTAGAAGCTACTATTGGTAGTCTTGGGTACAATTATAGTTCTTATAAATATGATATTGACTCAGCTAGCTCTAAAAGAGAAAGCAACACTTTTAATTTTAATTTATCAACAAGCAATATTAATCTAGGAGTTTTAATCCTTCTATAAACAAAAAAGAGGCTGCACAATATGTACAGCCTCTTTTCTATTTTACTTGTCTATTAAATATTAAGGAGCTGGGTTAGGTATTTGCTTATGTATAGCCTCTATACCTTCTAAAACCTCATCTGTTAACTTTACATTTACGCTTCCAATATTTTCCTCTAGTTGCTTTAAATTTGTAGCTCCTATAATTGTACTTTTTACAAACGGTCTAGAGTTTACGTATGCCAATGCCATTTGCGGTAAAGACAAGCTATGCTCACGGGCTAAATCACAATACATTTGTGTTGCCTTTTGTGCATTTTCTCCACTATATCTGTTGTAATTAGGAAAAAGAGTTACCCTTGCATTTGCAGGTTGTAAACCTCCAAGGTATTTACCACTTAACACCCCAAAACCCAGAGGAGAATATGGTATTAACGCAATATCCTCTCTCATAGATATTTCTGCCAAACCAACCTCAAAAGTCCTATTTAATAAACTATACGGATTTTGTATGGTAGACATACGTGGCAATCTTCTGTGCACTTTACTTTCCTCTAAAAAACGCATAGTTCCCCAAGGGGTTTCATTAGACAAGCCAATATGCTTAATTTTTCCGTCATTTACTAAATCGCCTAAAGTATCTAATACTTGGTGAATATTATCTTCCCAAAAGTCATTTATTTTATGCTCATAACCTCTTTGCCCAAAGTAATTTGTTTGCCGTTCTGGCCAATGTAACTGGTACAAATCTATAACATCAGTCTGTAAACGTTTTAAACTGTTTTCTACCGCAGTTATTAGAGCTTCTTTTTGGAAACCAGTGGTTCTAATATGCTTTGTAAAATCTGCTTTACCAGCAATTTTAGATGCAATAATTATATTATCCCTATTACCTGTTTCTTTAAACCATTTACCAATAATTTTTTCAGTTTCTGCATACAACTCTGCTTTTGCCGGAACAGGGTATAATTCTGCAGTATCAAAAAAATTAACTCCTTGTTCTAAAGCATAATTCATTTGTTTAAAAGCGTCGTCAATATTGTTTTGCCTGCCCCAAGTCATTGTGCCTAAGCAAATTTGGCTTACCTCTAAATTAGTATGCGGTAATTTTACGTATTTCATAGTCATTAATGTGGTAAAAATTCTTCATGTTCTTAACCAAATCTAGGGAAATAAATACTTTAATCAAACATATAAACCGGCATTTGTTACAGATTTTACAATAAAAAAACAGCGTTAATCTATGTTTAGAAAAACGCTGTTTTAAAAAATTAAAGATTTATTTTATAACGTCCTGAAATACTCCGTTATAGCTCTTGCTTCTTCTTCTGTTAAGCCTTGATTAGTCATTAAAGCATTATTATATTCTTTAAACAAAGCTTTAGCTATAGGATCTTCTTTTAGCATACCATCAGGGTTTAATATCATATTCATAACCCATTCCGGACTTCTTCTGTCCAATACTCCCTTAACAGCTGGGCCAATTAAACGCATATCTGTTGCATGGCAAGCAACACATTTAGAACTAAAAATAGATTCGCCTGTTGCAGCCATTTCTTTATCTACTTCTGCACCTAAATCTACAGACTTTATAGGGCCAACACCCTTATTGTCCATATCTACAGGAACTCCTTCTTGCTTTGCTGCCGATTTATCTTCCTTTTTGGTACGGTTCATTTCAAAACCATCGGATTTTTTATCCTCCTTTTTGTCGCCACAACTCGCCATAAATACGCCTGCAACTAAGATTAAAAATAATTTTTTCATGTGTTTAAGTTTTAAAGCACTAATATAAGCAATACTCTTATTTAAACCTTCTCTTCTAAAAATTTAACTACCCTTTTTTCTGAGTACGTGATGTTATTATTATCATAAAACCCAACATGACCTCCATACAATGGCATTTCTAAAAATAAGTTACTATTTTGCTTTGCCTCTTTAACAGGATAACAAGCAGCACCTAAAAAAGAATCGTTTTTAGCATTAATAATTAAAGTTGGTACTTTTATTTTATCCAAAAACTGCAAACAACTAGCTTTTTCATAATAATCTAAAGCGTTTATAAAACCATTTGCTTTACTAGTATACACATCGTCAAAATCTTTTAAGGTTTTTATTTTGTTTATTTCTGACTCATTAATTTTATCTGGATATTGCTTATATTTTATTCGCAATTTTTGTAGCAAACGTTTTTTAAAATTAGAAGCATACAGTATATTTTTTGGCTTTAGCAATTCTTCTAAAGAACTAGCCAAGTTACAGGGAACAGAAACTCCTATGCCAGCTTTAATTTCTGGTGGTCTTTGCCTATTCTCTCCTAAATATTTTAAAATTAAATTACCGCCTAAACTAAAACCTTGCAATACTATTTTAGAATATGTTTTTAAACCTAAAATATGCTGCACAACGGCATCTAGATCTTCTGTAGCGCCAGAGTGGTAAGACCTAAATAACACATTAGCTTCTCCACTACAACCTCTTAAATTTACCGCACACACATTATAGTTACATAGCAAAAGCTCTCGGGTTGCACCCAAAATATAAGGTCTTTGTGCGTTACCCTCTAAACCGTGTACAATTATAACAACTTTATCTGTTTTTGTAGCTGTAAAACTCCAATCTAAATCTAAAAAATCGCCATCTGCCAATTGTATACGCTCTCTTTTTTGCGTTGGCACTACTACAGACCTAAACAAACCTGTGTAAAGTGTAGAGAAATGCCCACTTTTAAAAAATAAAGGAGGGTTATAAGCTGATTCTAATATTGGCATTATACTATTTAGGGTAAACTTCTAGTAATTTCTTTTGTTCCTCTATAGCTTCTACAAATTCGGTTTTTAAAGTAGCAACTAAATCAGCTACAGGAACTGCATTGTTAATATTTGTAACACCTTGACCTGCAGACCAAATTGTTTTCCAAGCTTTAGCCTCGGTGTCCATTTCTTTTCCGAAGTCTATTTTAGTATCTTTTTTTAAATCTTCTTCTGTAATACCTGCCGCTTTTAAACTTGCTCCCAAAAAGTTAGCGTGCACACCAGATATAGATGCCGTGTAAACAACATCACTAGCTCCGGCTTCAATAATCATTTTTCTATAATCTTCTGTAGCCTTACTTTCTGTGGTATTTATAAATCGAGTTCCCATATAAGCAACATCTGCGCCCATTTGCCTTGCAGAAGCTATATCTCTTCCTGTACTAATACAACCAGATAATATAACCGTTTTAGTAAAAAACTTTTTAATTTCTGCAACCAAAGGCATAGGGTTTAATGTACCTGCATGACCACCTGCACCAGCAGCAACAACTATTAAACCATCTACCCCAGCTTCTGCTGCTTTTTCTGCATGACGCTTTTTAATTACATCATGAAAAACAAGACCTCCATAGCTATGCACAGCATCTACAACCTGAGATACCGCACCTAAAGAAGTTATAATTAAAGGCACCTTATGTTTTATGCACAACATAAGATCTGCCTCTAAACGCGGATTTGTTTGGTGCACAATTAAATTAACACCAAATGGAGCAGCTTTTTTACCTGTTTCTTCTTCAAACGTTTTTAGCTCTTCTTTTATTTGAATTAACCATTCTTCAAACCCCTCACTTGTTCTTTGGTTTAATGCAGGAAAAGTACCTACTATTCCGTTTTTACAACATTCTATAACCAACTTTGGTCCTGATATTAAAAACATTGGTGCGGCTATAACAGGCAAAGAAAGATCTTTTACAAATGGGGCTATTGTTCTCATGAATTTGGTTTTTTGTTAATACTATAAATTTAAAAAATTAACTACTTTTTATAAAGTAATATGTTTAAGTTTCTCAAAACTATAGTATTTTTATCATTTATTATGCATGCATAACAATTAATTCTAAAAAAATATGTACTTAAAAGAGTTTGAAATTAGATGGAGTGATATTGATGCTAACTGGCATTTAGCCAATTCTGCATACGTAAATTATATGAGCCAAACTAGAATGGGCTTTTTAATGGAACTAGGTTTTAACCAAAAAACTATGGCAGATTATAAAATTGGCCCTGTGGTTTTTTACGAGCACATTTATTACTTTAAAGAGGCATTTTTTGGCAAACCTGTAAAAGTATCTTTAGAATTAAAGGGATTAAGTGAAGACGGAAAATTTTTTAAATTTCATCATAACTTTTTTGATTCTAAAGGAAGAAATTTTGCCCACTGTGAAATTTTAGGGGCTTGGATAGATTTACAAACAAGAAGTTTAACTGGATTACCTGAAGAATTTATGAACGCTTTTTCTAGAGTTGAAAAAGCTAATGACTTTAAATTACTCACAAAAGAAGACACTCGTAAATTTGCAAAGGTTCCTAAAGATTTAGAAGTTTAGGTTTTTACTTGCAATTTATTTTTTTTAGTTGCCAAATACAATCCTAAAATAACTAAAACGGTACCTACTACTTTAACCATAGTTAAACTGTCCTTACCTGTTACAACTGCAAATAAAATTCCTATTAATGGTTGCGCATAAGAAAAAGCACTTACGGTAGATGCCTTTAATTGCGACAATCCGTAAACGTTAAATAAATAAGTTAAAAAAGTAGTCCCTACAATAACAAAAATAATAGAGCCAATACCACTAGTTGGTATTGTGCTCCATTCAATTTCTCTAAATTCTGAAATTGTAATTGGAAAACATAAAACCAAGCCTAATGTAAAAAGCCATTTTAATAAAGTAAACATATGGTATTTTTCTAATAGCTTTTTTATTAAAATTAAATAAACACCATAGCTAATTGCATTTACAACAAATAATGCATTACCTAATGGAATATTAGGTGCATCTTGCCTAAATTCTGCTCCATAAAGAATTAAAAATAATGCCCCAACAAGACCAAGTGCTATACCAAATCCTTTTTGCAATGTAATTTTTTCTTTTATAAAAATAGCAGACATTACCACTACTAGTATTGGAACTATAGTAATTAATACAGCACTATTTATTGGCGTAGACAATTCTAAACCCTTAAAAAAAGTAAGCATATTTATTCCCATACCAGTTAAGGCACATAAAAATAGTCTACCCCAATCTGTACGCTTTATTTTTTGATTTGGTATAAAAAAAGAACACATCCAAAATAAAAAAGAAGCACCAAGCAACCGCACCATTATAAATCCAAAAGGTTTAATATAAGTTGGCATTACACCCTTTGCTATTGTATGGTTTATACCATAAATAGTGGTAGCTCCTAAGCAAGCCAGTATAGCTAATGTTCTTTTACTCAATTGTGAATTTTTTCTTTTGCTGCGGCAATCACTTTTTTACTGTTGCCTACAAATATTGCATTGTTTACCAATATCACAGGTCTTTTTAAAAAGGTATAATGTTCTAAAATTAAATTTTTATAATCTTCTTCTTGCAATTGTTTTTGTGCCAGACCTTTTTCTTTGTAAAGTCTTGCTCTTTTACTAAACAAAGCTTCATAATTACCGGTTAAGCTATGCATTTCTTGCAGCTGTTGTTCTGTTATTTCTTCGGTTTTAATATCCTGTAATACAAAACCATCTAGAGGTTGTAATTCTTTTAAAATTCTTTTACAAGTATCACAGGTACTTAAATGATATATTTTCTTCATTTTTATTAAACGATTTAGAATATTATTTAGAAACAAAAAACTAAGTGCAAAGAAACCCAATTTGGTTGAATTGTACTATTTTTATCAAAAAACATAATAGTGGAATATTTACTTGACAACTCTAAGCAAATTAGAAAAATATTATTAAAAATTTTAGATGAAACTCCTAAAGATTTACTGTTAGAAATTCCTAAAAATTTTAACAACAACATTTGGTGGAACATTGCGCATGTTGTAGTTACACAACAACTACTTGTTTACAAATTTAGCGGTATGCCTATGCTGGTTTCTGATGAAATGGTGGAAAAATACAAAAAAGGTACTTTTCCAGATGGCACAGCTACAGATGAAGAAATAACACAAATTAAAGAACTTTTGTTTAGCACTTTAAAACAAACGGATCTAGATTATAATGCCGGAAATTTTAAAAGTTACACTCCATATACTACAAGCTTAAATATTACATTAAGTAATGCTGTAGAGGCTATGAAATTTAACGCACTGCATGAAGGCATACACATAGGATCTATATTAGCCTTAAAAAGAAATATTGGAAAATAACAACAAACAAAGAGTAATCTTATACAAAGGTTACTCTTGTTCTTTACCTTTTACAACAAGCATATTATTTACTTCCTTATAAGGTAACAACACTTCTATTTGCCCATCTGCGTATGAACCAACTTCATACGTATTGTAAAGCAACTTTAAACCTTTTTTTGTGTACCCTATATTACTTGGCAAAGTAAACACCTCTTCTTCAAACATAAAACCCGTGTCATTTATAGGTACATTAGCCGGGATTTTTTCTTGCGTTCTAAACTTTAATTCTGCTAAGTTGTAAAATTCTTCTTTGCTAGCAATTAACTCTTCATTAGAAAGTAAAGTTCCTTTTACAGCATCAAAATTTAACAAAATACTAGACTCATAACCATGAGCACCACCAGTAAACTCATACGTTTCTAAATCTATGGTAATAATTTTATCTGTTTCATAAACTACTTCCCCATTTATGGTTACTTCCCAACGTGTAGCATCTCCAGGTAATTTTTCTTTTACACTTAAAAATTCGTCGTTTAAAGAAGAAATTGCATCATCTATATTATCAACAGTTATATCATCATCAAAAATTAATAACGATATTATTTTCTCCTTAATTGTATTATTAATTGTTTCACTAACTTTTGTTTGCTTTACGGCTTTAGGAACATTAATTACAACAAGCGGTTTATTAGTTTCTTTTTCTGTAGTAAAATTTAGAGCACCAAAAGAAACCTCTTTTTTATTATTACAGCCAATTAAAACAATTAAAAAAAGGAATAAGAAAAATTTATTATTCATAGTTAAATAAGATTGTGCAAGCGCATTGTATTCTGCAAAGATAACGATACATTTGTGTTATAAATAAAGAAGTGTGGGCAAAAATAATTTAAAATTTAACAGCAAAACTATTCACGGAGGTCAAGAACCAGATAAGGCGTACGGAGCTGTTATGCCACCTATTTACCAGACCTCTACCTATGCACAAACTGCTCCTGGAGTGCATAATGGTTATGAGTACTCTAGAAGTGCAAACCCTACCAGAACCGCATTAGAAAAATCTTTAGCAAGTATAGAAAATGGAAATTATGGACTTGTATTTGGTAGCGGCATTGCTGCTATAGATGCTGTTATTAAACTCTTAAGCCCTGGTGATGAGGTTATCTCTACAAGTGATTTGTATGGAGGAAGTTACCGACTTTTTAAACAAGTTTACGAGAAATTTGGAATTATTTTTCATTTTGTAGATATGTCTAACACTAGTACTATTGAAAATTATATTAATAGTAACACAAAACTTATTTGGGTAGAAACACCAACAAACCCAATGATGAATATTATTGATATTGCCGCCGCCGGTAAAATAGCAAAAAAACATAATATACCTTTAGCTGTAGACAATACCTTTGCTACTCCTTATTTACAAACCCCTTTAGATTTAGGAGCAGATATTGTAATGCATTCTGCTACAAAATATTTAGGAGGCCATAGTGATGTTGTTATGGGTGCTTTAATTGTAAACAATAAAGATTTAGCAGATAAGTTATATTTTATACAAAAAGCTAGTGGTGCAATATGTGGCCCTATGGATAGTTTTTTAGTTTTAAGAGGTATAAAAACATTGCATGTTAGAATGCAGCGCCACTGCGAAAACGGTAAGGCTATTGCTAATTACCTTGCAAACCACCCTAAAGTTGAAAAAGTGTTTTGGCCAGGATTTGATACACACCCAAATTACAATATTGCTAAAAGCCAAATGAAAGGCTTTGGTGGTATGTTATCTTTTATACCAAAAGGAGCAGATTATAATGAGGCTATAGAGATAATTAAAAAGTTAGAGGTTTTTACACTAGCAGAGAGTTTAGGCGGGGTAGAAAGTTTAGCTGGTCATCCTGCTAGTATGACACACGCTAGCATGCCAAAAAAAGAAAGAGAAAAAAACGGAATTGTAGACTCTTTAATACGACTTAGTGTTGGTATTGAAGATGAAAACGACTTAATTGATGACCTTAAACAGGCCATTGGATAATAATTTTATCAAATTTTTAAAAAAACAAGGTGTAAATTATATAAATAGTATAATTTTGCCGTTATAATTTTAATTCAATAATTTAACAATTATAAAGGTTTCTATATGGAAGCAAAAATAAATGCATTTATGGATGAGGTTAAGACCCGTAACGGTCATGAACCAGAATTTATCCAAGCGGTACAAGAAGTTGCCGAGACAGTGATCCCCTATATTGCTGATCATGATATTTACAATGGCAAAAACATACTTTTGCGTATGGTAGAACCAGAAAGATTAATTTCTTTTAGAGTATCATGGGTAGATGACAATGGAAACATCCATGTAAATAGAGGCTACAGAGTACAAATGAACTCTGCCATAGGACCTTATAAAGGTGGTTTGCGTTTTCACCCAAGTGTTAATGCAAGTATTCTTAAGTTCTTAGCTTTTGAGCAAGTATTTAAAAACAGTTTAACTACTCTACCAATGGGTGGTGGTAAAGGTGGATCTGATTTTGACCCTAAAGGAAAATCTGATGACGAAGTAATGCGTTTTTGCCATGCATTTATGACAGAGCTTTGCCGTCACATTGGACCAAATACAGATGTACCTGCTGGTGACATTGGTGTAGGAGGAAGAGAAATAGGTTTCCTTTTTGGAATGTATAAAAAAATAAGAAATGAGTTTACAGGTGTTTTAACAGGTAAAGGTCGTTCTTGGGGTGGTTCTTTAATTAGACCAGAAGCTACTGGTTATGGTACTGTTTACTTTGCAGAAAGTATGCTTAAAACTCAAGGAAAAGATTTTGCTGGTAAAAATGTAGTAATCTCTGGTTCAGGAAATGTTGCACAATTTGCCGCAGAAAAAGCATTACAATTAGGAGCCAAAGTTTTAACTCTGTCAGATTCTCAAGGCTACATTTTAGATAAAGATGGTATTGATGCTGATAAGCTTGCATATGTAATGGATCTTAAAAACAATAAAAGAGGACGCATATCTGAATATGCAGATAAATATACCTCAGCAACTTTTCATAAAGGAGAAACTCCTTGGAATGTTGCTTGTGATATTGCTTTACCATGTGCTACACAAAATGAATTAGACGGCGAAGCAGCAAAAGCATTAATTAAAAATGGATGTATTTGTGTTGCAGAAGGTGCTAATATGCCTTCTACACCAGAAGCTATCCACGAATTTCACGAAGCAAAAATATTATTTGCTCCAGGAAAAGCATCTAATGCTGGTGGTGTTGCTACTTCTGGTTTAGAAATGTCTCAGAACTCATTGCGTATTAGCTGGACAAGAGAAGAAGTAGACCAAAGATTAAAAACAATTATGGAAGATATTCATAATTCATGTATAGAATACGGTAAAGATAAAGATGGTTACTGTAACTATGTAAAAGGAGCAAATATTGCTGGTTTTGTTAAGGTTGCAGACGCTATGTTAGCTCAAGGCGTTATTTAAAACAACATATAAATATTAAAAAGCTCCATTAAGTTTTCTTAATGGAGCTTTTTCTTTTTCAATTAAAAAACTTATCAATTTACTATCTTTACATTACCTAAAAATTACTAATGCAAGTAACCACAAAAGCTATTGTACTCTCTGCCCTTAAATATGGCGACAATAGTTTAATTGTTAAAGCATATACCTTATCAGACGGATTAAAATCATATTTACTAAAAGGAGTTTTGTCTTCTAAAAAAGGAAAAATTAAGGCCGCTTATTTTCAACCTTTAACTCAATTAGAGTTAATTGCCGTACACAAAAATAAAGGAACACTAGAAAGCATTAGAGAAGCTAAAACCAGTTATTATTACCAAACATTACACACTAATATTGCAAAAAATGCAATGACACAGTTTTTAGCTGAAATGTTAAGCAATAGTTTATTTGAAGAAGAGCCAAACGAAAACCTCTTTAATTATATAGAAGCAGCTTTGCAATGGTTAGATACAGAAACTCAAATTGCAAATTTTCATCTTCACTTTTTACTAAGTATTACCAAGTATTTAGGTTTTTATCCAGACGATAAAAACAACCATTTATTATATTTTGATTTGCTGGAAGGTAGTTTTACAAACAAACCATCTTTAAATCCAATTATAGAAGGTAATAATTTAAATTATTTTAAAACCTTCTTAGGCATAAATTTTGATGCTATATATACAATTAAAATGACTAAAACCGACAGGCAAGAGCTGCTAAAGTCGCTTATTTTATATTTTGAATTACATTTACAAGGATTTAGAAAACCAAAGTCTCTTGTTATTTTAAATGAAATTTTCCGTTAGTATGCGTACTACCTTTTTTATATTTTTTTTATTGCTCTTTTTTGGTGCCTTTGCCCAAGAGATTGTTGTTGTAGACCAAGATACTTATGAGCCTATACCAGATGTTGCTATTTTCAATACTACCAAAACAAAAACGGCATTAACCTCTAAAAACGGTAGTGCAGATTTATCAATTTTTAATAAAAATGAGAAAATAGTTTTAAAACATATTGGCTACCAAACAAAAAAAACTACAAAAAATTTACTTCTAAAAAGAGGTAACACTATTTATATGGTACTTACTGCCCAGGAGCTAGACGGTGTTGTTATGTCGGTCTCTAAATGGGAGCAGCAAAAAAAAGATATCCCTCAAAAAGTAGCATCCATAACAACTAAAACCATAGCATTTACAAACCCACAAACTGCTGCAGACGTATTACAAAATAGCGGTAAAATATTTGTTCAAAAAAGTCAGCTTGGCGGTGGTAGCCCTATGATTAGAGGTTTTGCAACCAACAGGCTGTTAATCTCTGTTGATGGTGTACGTATGAATAACGCAATTTTTAGAGGAGGGAATTTGCAAAATGTAATCTCTATAGATCCATTTTCTATACAAAACACAGAAGTTATTTTTGGCCCAGGATCTGTTATTTATGGTAGTGACGCTATTGGTGGAGTTTTAAATTTTTATACCAAAAAGCCAAAATATTCAAAATCTGAACACGCCTTAATGAGCGGTAATGCAACTTACAGATATTCTACTGCAAATACAGAAAATACAATACATGCCGATATAAATTACGGCAAACAAAAATGGGCCTTTTTAACAAGTGTTAGTTATACAGATTTTGATGATTTAAAAATGGGAAACAATGGACCAAGCTCTTATTTAAGAAACAATTATGTAACTACCATTAATGAAGAAGACCAATTAAAAACAAATAGTAATCCTAAAAAACAAGTTGGCTCTGCATATAACCAAATTAACGCAATGCAAAAGATTGCTTTTAAACCCAATGACAGTTGGAATTATGATTTGGGTATTTACTTTTCCGAAACATCTGACTATGGCAGGTATGATCGTTTAATAAGACCAACTAGTGACGGCGAAGGCCTACGTTCTGCAGAATGGTTTTATGGACCACAAAAATGGTTTATGTCCAAAATAGGTTTGCAGCACCATGGCAAAGGAAAATTTTATGATAGACTAAAAATAAACACTGCCTACCAACATTTTGGAGAAAGTAGAAACGATAGAAACTTTGGATCTACAACGTTAAGCAGTACAAAAGAAAATGTACACGCATTGTCTACAAATATAGATTTAGAAAATAAACGTATTGGAGATTTACGCTTATATTACGGCCTAGAGTATGTATTTAACAAAGTGAATTCTAAAGGTTTTAATACCGATATAGAAAATAACCAAGTTACTAATGCTGCGTCCAGATATCCAGATGGTGCCACTTGGCAAACAACTGCTGGCTACATTAATGCAGAATACAAAGCACAACCAAACCTTACACTGCTATCTGGCTTACGTTACAGTCACGTTTGGATTAATGCAGAATTTGACAAAACTTTTTATCCTTTTCCTTTTAATGATGCCAATTTAAATACCGGAGCTCTTACAGGTAGCATTGGGCTTAGTTGGTTTCCTAAAGAAAATTTACAGATAACTTTTAATGGCTCTACTGGTTTTAGAGCGCCTAATATAGATGATGTTGGTAAAATATTTGATTCTGAACCGGGCTCTGTAGTTGTACCCAACCCAGATTTAGAAGCAGAATATGCTTATAATGTAGATTTAGGCATACAAAAGAATTTTAATGACAAAGTAATTGTAAACGCTACAGGTTTTTACACTTATTTAGTAGATGCACTAGTACGTAGAGATTTTACCTTTAACGGTGAAAAAGAAATAGAATACCACGGAGAATTAAGCAACGTACAAGCAATACAAAATGCAGCAAAAGCTTATGTTCATGGAGTGGAGCTTGGTGTAGACGCTTATTTTACAGAACACTTATCATTAAGTTCTAATTTAACATTTACAAAAGGTATTGAAGAAGAAGAAGATGGCACAGAAACACCAGGGAGACATGTGGCACCAACTTTTGGAGATATCCATTTAATATGGAAAAATGACAAAATAAAGACAGACTTATTTTTTAACTTTAACGGAGAGGTATCTTACAGTAACTTATCATCATCAGAGCGTAGTAAAGACTACATTTATGCAACGGACAGTAATGGAAATCCATATAGTCCAAATTGGCAAACACTAAACTTTAATACCAGTTATAAATTAACAAATAATTTAATAGCTACTGTTGGTTGGCAAAACATTACTAACCAACGTTACAGAACATACTCATCTGGTATTGTAGCGCCAGGCACAAACCTAATTTCATCTATTAGTTATCAATTTTAAAAATTTTAGACATAAAAAAAACCCGATTAAATTAATAATCGGGCTCTTAAAGTATATTTAAAAATATATCTTAGTTAGTCATTTTAGTTGCATACTCTTGCAATTCTTTAGACTTAGCTGTCATATATTCTGTTAACTTTTTAGCATCATCAGCAGAAAGGTTTTTCATAACTTCTTGAGATTTAGTAGCTAATTCTTGACCTTTTGTTCCTAAAGCAGCAAAAGCAGTCATATCTTTACTTTCAGCAGCTTCTTTATATTCACTAACATATTCGTCATATGTTTTAACGTATTCTGCTACAGCAGCGTCATCAAAACTAGGAATACCATCTACCATTTCTGTAGCAGTTTCTTTTATTTCATCAGCAGCTTTGCTAGTTTCATCAGCAACTTTGTCTGCTGTTTCTTTAGCTGTATCTTCAACTGTCTCTGCAGCTTCTTTAGCTTTGTCAGTAGCTTCTTTACAAGATACAAATGATACGCTAAAAGCTAGCATTAATGCAGAACCTAAGATTAATTTTTTCATTCTTTTTAGTTTTTATTGTTTGTTATAATATATGTTATACCTAATTTACGTTACAAAACATAATTTAGACGTACAAACCTATAAAAACTTTGGCAATTATGTTAACAAAAACATAAAAATATAAGCAATTGACTATAAATTAATGTTTTATAAACGTTAAAAAAATAATTACTTCACTTACAAAAATTATCTGCTTTACCCACATACATTAGATAAACTATTAAAATATCAACAAAAAAAAAGAAACAACTAAAAAGGGGGCTCTTTTGCTTTTGAAAAAGTGTTTTTTACACAAAATTGATTAGTTTTGCAAACTTAAAATGTAGTACCAGAAGCACTTAATATGAAGTTTGAGGAATATAAAGGATTAGATTTACCTAAAGTAGCAGAAAACATACTAGAATATTGGAAAGAAAACAACATTTTTGAAAAAAGTGTTACCAATAGAGAAGGCGGAGAAGGATATGTATTTTTTGAAGGCCCACCATCTGCAAACGGTATGCCAGGCATTCACCACGTTATGGCACGTACCATTAAGGATATTTTTCCTCGTTACAAAACAATGAAGGGGTACCAAGTTAAGCGTAAAGCTGGCTGGGACACACACGGTCTACCAATAGAACTTGGTGTAGAAAAAGAACTAGGGATAACTAAAGAAGATATTGGAAAAAAAATATCTGTAGAAGAATATAATGCAGCTTGTAAAAAAGCAGTAATGCGCTACACAGATGTTTGGAATAAAATGACTGAACAAGTTGGGTATTGGGTAGATATGGAAGACCCTTACATTACTTACAAGTCTAAATATATGGAGTCTGTTTGGTGGTTGCTAAAACAAATTTATAGCAAAGACTTAATTTACAAAGGATACACAATACAACCATACTCACCTAAGGCGGGTACCGGACTTAGTTCTCATGAACTAAACCAACCAGGCACATACCAAGATGTTACAGATACTACAGTAACGGCACAGTTTAAGGCTCATAAAGAAACCTTACCAGAAGCTTTTAAAAATGAAGACGGAGACATTTACTTTATTGCCTGGACAACAACTCCTTGGACATTACCATCTAATACAGCATTAACTGTTGGTCCTAAAATAGATTATGTTTTAGTACAAACTTTTAATCAATATACTTTTGAGCCTATTAAAGTTATACTGGCAAAAAACCTAGTAGGTAAGCAATTTAGTGGTAAGTTTTTTGCAGCAGAAAGTAGCGAAGATTTAAAAAGCTACAGCTCAACAGACAAAAAAATACCGTACCAAGTTATTGCAGAGGTAAAAGGCACAGATTTATTAAATGCTACTTATGAGCAGCTTATAGATTATGTATTACCATACCAAAATGCAGAACACGCATTTAGAGTAATTTTAGGTGATTTTGTTACCACAGAAGATGGTACTGGTATTGTACACACCTCTCCTACTTTTGGTGCAGATGATGCTATGGTTGCCAAACAAGCTACTCCAGAAATACCGCCTATGCTGGTATTAGATGAGAATGACAACCCTGTTCCTTTAGTTGACTTACAAGGTAAGTTTAGAAAAGAACTAAAAGAATTTGGAGGCAAATATGTTAAAAATGAATATTACGCAGATGGCGAAGCTCCTGAACGTTCTATAGATGTAGAAATTGCCATAAAATTAAAAGAGGAAAACAGAGCTTTTAAAGTTGAAAAATACGTACACAGTTACCCTAATTGCTGGCGTACAGACAAACCTATATTATACTACCCATTAGACTCTTGGTTTATTAAGGTAACAGACGTTAAAGAAAAAATGTTTAGCCTTAATGAAACTATAAACTGGAAACCTAAATCTACTGGAGAAGGCCGTTTTGGTAACTGGCTAGCTAATGCAAATGATTGGAACCTATCTAGATCTCGTTACTGGGGTATTCCATTACCAATTTGGAGAACAGAAGACGGTAAAGAAGAAATAATAATTGGTTCTGTACAGGAATTAAAAGAAGAAATGGCAAAAGCAGTTGCTGCTGGCATTCTAGAAAAAGATATTTTTGAAGATTTTGTTGTTGGTGATATGACTGAAGAAAACTATAACAAAATAGATCTTCATAAAAACATTGTAGACCAAATAACATTGGTTTCTGCTAGCGGAAAGCCAATGAAAAGAGAAAGTGACCTAATTGACGTATGGTTTGACAGTGGCTCTATGCCTTACGCACAATGGCACTACCCTTTTGAAAACAAAGAACTAATAGATGAAAACAAAGCATATCCAGCAGATTTTATTGCAGAAGGTGTAGACCAAACGCGTGGTTGGTTTTATACACTGCACGCAATATCTACAATGGTTTTTGATTCTGTTGCCTATAAAAATGTAGTATCTAATGGTTTAGTTTTAGATAAAGACGGCAAAAAAATGTCTAAACGCTTAGGCAATGCTGTAGACCCGTTTGAAACCATGAACGAGTTTGGGCCAGATGCTACCCGTTGGTATATGATTTCTAATGCAAACCCTTGGGACAATTTAAAGTTTGACCTAGAGGGCATAGCAGAGGTAAAAAGAAAATTCTTTGGCACATTATACAACACCTACTCTTTCTTTGCTTTATACGCTAACATAGACAACTTTAGCTATACTGAAGAAGATGTTCCGTTAAATGAAAGACCAGAAATAGACCAGTGGATACTATCAGAATTACACACCTTAATACATAAGGTAGACCAAGCCTATGCAGATTATGAACCAACAAAAGCTGCAAGGTTAATATCTAACTTTGTACAAGAAAACCTAAGTAACTGGTATGTACGTTTATGCAGAAGACGTTTTTGGAAAGGAGATTACCAACAAGATAAAATATCTGCCTACCAAACGTTATATACTTGCCTAGAAACTGTTGCTAGATTATCTTCTCCTATTGCTCCGTTCTTTATGGACAGACTTTACAAAGATTTAACCCAAGCAACCACTAAAGAAAAAGCTGAAAGTGTACATTTGGCTGATTTTCCAAAATACAACGAAGCACTTGTAAACAAAGAGCTAGAAAGTAAAATGGAAAAGGCACAAACTATATCATCATTAGTATTGTCTATTCGTCAAAAAGAAAAAATAAAAGTACGCCAACCACTACAAAGAATAATGGTTCCTGTACTAGACGACAAACAAAAAAATGAGATTGAAGCTGTTGCAGATTTAATAAAATCTGAAGTAAACGTAAAGGAAATTGAGCTTTTAGATGATGCATCTGGCATACTGGTTAAACAAATAAAACCAAATTTTAAAGTTTTAGGTCCTAAGTACGGAAAGGATATGAAGCTGATTGCCAAAGCAGTAGGAGAATTAAACCAAGATGACATCCAAAAAATTGAGCAAAACGGCGAAATAATTATTGTTATTGAGAATAAAAGTATTAATTTACAGTTACAAGATGTAGAGATTTTGTCTCAAGACATAGAAGGTTGGCTAGTTGCTAGCTCCGGTAGTTTAACCGTTGCTTTAGATGTTACAATTAGTGAAGATCTTAGAAAAGAAGGTATTGCTAGAGAGTTGGTAAATAGAATTCAAAATCTAAGAAAAGAATCTGGTTTTGAAGTAACTGACAAAATTGATATTAAAATATTAAAAGATGGTTATGTAGAAAATGCTGTTGCAGACAACATAACATATATTAAAACTGAAACATTAACAGCGGAACTTAATTTTGAGGAAAAACTGGACAATGGCACAACAATTGCTTTTGATGAAGTAAATACAAAATTGTTTATCCAAAAACATTAAAAACTATGGCGCAAGATTTAAACGTGAGATACGGTGACAAAGACTTAGAAGAATTTAAAGTTTTAATTACTGAAAAAATAAATAAAGCTAAAGAGCATTTAGAACTTTTAAAAAGTGCTTATATGAATGACGGCAACAATGGTACCGATGATACATCGCCAACATTTAAGGCATTTGAAGAAGGCTCACAAACAATGAGCAAAGAAGCAAATACACAACTAGCAATTCGTCAAGAAAAATTTATTCGCGATTTAAAAAATGCCTTGTTACGTATAGAGAACAAAACTTATGGCGTATGTAGAGTTACTGGCAAACTAATTAACAAAGAACGATTAAAATTAGTGCCACATGCTACACTTAGTATAGAAGCTAAAAATATGCAAAAATAAAAAAACGCCCTTTTAGGGCGTTTTTTAATACCATATATGAAATATACATTATACATAATATTACTGTTTTCTTTCGGTTTTTTAAATGCTCAGAAAATTGTAGAAAAAACAGTTTTAAATGACCATATATCATTAATTAATATAGATACAGAAAATTGCTATAAGGTAACATTAGAAACGGGTAACACCGAAGATGTAGTTGTTTCCGCAAATATAGAAGGAGAATACAAAAAAGATTTAGTTTTAGAAATTAAAGAGGAAGCTGCTAGCATTTTTATTACTACTGGCTTTAGCCCTACTTTTACTTCTCCCAATGACAAACTTAGCGCACATAAAGTAATTTCAATATCACTACATATTATAGTACCACAATACAAAAATGTAAAATTATATGGCAAAAGTTCTAACATTACAGCATCTGGTAATTACAAAAATTTAAACATTACTTTATTAGACGGGTATTGTATGCTACAGAACATCTCTGAGGCTATAACCGCTAGCACCCAGAGTGGCAATATAATAGTAAAAGGCAATAATGCTATTGTAAAAGCATCTACTAAATATGGTAAAATTTACCAAGATAAACTCCTAAAAGGAAATACAATTTTTAACTTATCTTCTATTACTGGAGACATACACATAAGTAAAACCAAATAATTGTCTATTTTTGCCAAATCTATCTTGTAAAGAATGAGTTTAAAAAAATCTGCATTAATAGTAATACTAATTTTATTAGTAGACCAAATAAGTAAAATATACGTAAAAACTACTTTTACGTACCAACAATCTGTAGAAGTATTTAGTTGGTTTAAAATTCTATTTATAGAAAATGAAGGCGCTGCTTGGGGTGCTAAATTAAGTGATATTTTCCCTATTGCAGACAGCACAGGAAAATTAATACTAACCGTTTTTAGACTATTTGCTGTTGCAGGTATTGGCTATTGGCTTTTTGACACCATAAAAAAACAATCGCCAAAAGTACTAATATTTGCTGTTTCATTAATTTTTGCTGGTGCTTTAGGCAATATAATAGACTCTGTTTTTTACGGAGCAATTTTTGACGAAAGCTATGGCAAAGTAGCTACTTTATTTTCAGACGAACCATACAGCAGTCTTTTTCATGGTAAAGTTGTAGATATGCTTTATTTTCCTATTGTACAAAACGCAGTTTTACCATCTTGGATACCTATAATTGGAGGCAATACGTTCAGTTTTTTTGAACCAGTTTTTAATATTGCAGATACAGCAATAAGTACAGGTGTTGGTATATTATTAGTTTTTAACAAAAAAGCTTTTGGCACTAAAACTCATAAATCTGCTGAGGAGTAACACAATAATTTAAAGGAACATCATTTTTATAAACATCTGTAATTTGTTCTTCTGCTTCAAAAAAAGACAACCCTATTTTTAATACATTGGGTTTGCATTCTTTTAAAAAGGCATCGTAAAAACCCTTACCATAACCAATTCTGTTTCCCTTTTTATCAAAAGCTAAAAGTGGCATAAAAACAACTTCTATTTTATTAGGTGGTATTTCAATTCCGTCTAATGGCTCTGGCACATTATACCTATTCTTTTTTATTACCGTACTATCTGTAAGTAAAAAATTAGTAAGTGTATTGTTAGCATTCATTTTAGGTAAAATAACGTGTTTATCTTTACCTTGTAATATTGTTAAAATAGTACTTGTATCTATTTCCTTTTTTTCTTCTATAGATAAAAAAATGTGATAATAATTAAAATCCCAAATAGGCATTTTTAGCAGTTGGTTGGCAATTTCTACGCTGTAATTGTCTGCGGCATCAGCACTCATTTTTTCCCTAAGCAAAAGGTACTTTGCGCGTAATTCTTTTTTTATCATTTATTTTTAAATAGCGTTTTTATTCATTAGATGATATAGCTTCGTAAATTACCAAAAAAATCATCATTAATAAATAAGCACCCATAGCTACAACGTATAACTCCATGCTTTTCAAAATTTTAGGATTACAATGTAATCATTTTTTTTTACAAAAATCGATTAAGGGTGCATTTTTACCGATTAAAAGTATCGTTAATAAAAATAATACTACTTTTTACAGGAGAAGTACATCAATATATAAAACTTTTACAACATACAGTAAAATCTATATTTAATTGTTAAAAAAGCGTTAGCATAAGTAAAAAGACTACGCTAAAACAAGCACAATCAAAAAAAGAGATTATTTTTACTCTATGCCGCAAGAAATATCCATAAAATTACAATTAAGTACATTACCTAATAGTCCAGGAGTGTATCAATTTTACGATAAAGAAGAGAAAATATTATATGTAGGTAAGGCTAAAAACTTAAAAAAAAGAGTAAGCTCTTACTTTAACAAAACACATGATAATGGCAAAACTAAGGTTCTTGTAAAAAAAATAGTATATATTAAACATATTGTAGTAGACACAGAGTCTGATGCGCTATTACTAGAAAACAACTTAATAAAAAAGTACAAACCTAGGTATAACGTTTTACTAAAAGATGATAAAACATACCCTTGGATTTGCATAAAAAACGAGCGTTTTCCGCGTGTATTTTACACAAGAAACTTAATTAAAGATGGGTCTGAATATTTTGGGCCATATACAAATATGAAGACCGTTAGGGTTTTACTAGACTTAATTAAAAGTGTATACCCATTGCGCACTTGTAATTATGATTTGTCTGCCGAAAAAATTAACGCACACAAATACAAAGTTTGTTTGGAGTATCATTTAGGTAATTGCAAAGGCCCATGTGAAGGTTACCAAACTACAGAAGAATACCAAAGACAAATTGTAGAAATTAAAGACATTTTAAAAGGAAACTTTAAATCGTCTTTACATCATTTTAAAACCAAAATGAAATTTTTAGCTTCAGAAATGAGATTTGAAGAAGCTCAAGATTTTAAAGAAAAAATAGAAGTTTTAGAAAACTACCAAGCAAAAACAACTATTGTTAACCCTAAAATTAATAATGTAGATGTTTTTTCTATTATATCTGATGAAAGCTATGCGTACATTAACTTCTTACAGCTATCACATGGTGCAATAATTAGATCTCACACACTAGAACTAAAGAAAAAATTAAACGAGACCGATGAAGAACTCCTTCAATTAGGAATTATAGAAATTAGACAACGTTTTAAATCGCACTCAAGAGAACTTTACTTACCTTTTTCTGTAACAGTAGATAGCAACTTAAAAGTAACAATACCCAAACTTGGTGATAAAAAAAGAATATTAGAATTATCAGAAAGAAACGCAAAATACTTTAGAATGGAGCGTTTTAAACAATTAAAGGTTACGGATCCAGACCGCCACACCAATCGAATCATGGCGCAAATGAAAAAAGATTTGCGCTTGTCTGAAGAACCCAGACACATAGAGTGTTTTGACAACTCTAACATACAAGGAACAAATCCTGTTGCCGCATGTGTTGTATTTAAAAATGGAAAACCAGCAAAAAAAGAATACAGACATTACAATATAAAAACAGTTGTAGGCCCAGATGATTTTGCATCTATGGAAGAGGTTGTCTACAGACGCTATAAAAGATTATTAGAGGAGAACCAACCACTACCACAATTAATTGTTATTGATGGCGGAAAAGGGCAATTATCTTCTGCACTAAAAAGCTTAGATGCTTTAGAACTTAGAGGCAAAATAGCAATTATAGGTATTGCAAAAAGATTAGAAGAAATTTATTTTCCAGGAGATTCAATTCCGTTATATTTAGATAAAAAATCTGAAAGTTTAAAAATTGTACAACAATTACGTAATGAAGCCCATAGATTTGGCATTACTTTTCACAGAAAAAAGCGTAGTAATGCCGCTATAAATTCTGAGTTAGAAGGAATTGAAGGCGTTGGAGAAAAAACAGCAACAGATCTTTTAAAATCATTTAAATCTGTAAAAAGAATTAAAGAAGCCAGCATAGAAAAACTTGCCGAAGTAGTTGGAATGTCTAAAGCTCATAAAATTTATAACACCTTTCATTAAAAAAATGAAAAAAACAGCAGTAATTATAATACTACTTTTGGCTAGCTACACCGTTTTAGGGCAAACAAAATCTTCTAAAGACAGTGTAAAAGTTGGCTTGGTACTTAGCGGTGGTGGCGCCAAAGGTCTCGCCCATATTGGTGCGTTAAAAGTAATTGAAGAAGCTGGTGTTAAAATAGATTACATTGGAGGCACCAGTATGGGAGCAATAATAGGTGCTTTGTACGCATCTGGTTATTCTGCCAATGAACTAGATTCTATTTTTAAAAGCGTAGATGTTTCTTTACTTATACAAGACAATTTACCTAGAGGAGCAAAAACTTTTTATGATAAAGAAGATGCGGAACGGTATGCTTTAAGTTTGCCTTTTAATAACTTTAAAGTTTCTTTTCCGTCTGCAATATCAAGCGGACAAAATATTTACAACCTATTGGTAAAACTACTATACCATGTTAAAGACACTAAAGATTTTAATAAACTTCCTATTCCTTTTTTCTGCATTGCCACAGATGTAGAAACCGGACAAGAAATTTTATTAAACAAAGGGTATTTACCAGAGGCTATTATGGCTAGTGGTACATTCCCATCTTTATTTGAGCCAGCAGAAATAGACAATAAAATATTAATAGATGGTGGCGTAGTTAACAATTACCCTATTGAAAAATTAAAAAAATTAGGAGCAAATATTGTTATTGGTATAGATGTTCAAGATGGCCTAGCAGACAGAGATAAGCTTAGCTCTGGCACAGAAGTTTTACTGCAAATTAACAATTACAGAACTGTTAATGATATGAAAAGTAAAGCTAAATTAACAGACGTACTTATAAAACCATCAATAGAAAAATACTCGGTAATAGATTTTGATCTTGGAACAGAAATTATAGAGTCTGGTGAAATTGCTGCTCGCGAAAAAATAAATGATCTTAAAAGTATTGCTAAACAACGTGGCATTGCAACCAAACAAAAACAATGTATAAAATCCTATGACTCTATAGCAATAAATAGACTCATAATTTCGGGTAATGAAGATTACACAAGAGCTTATATAAAAGGCAAATTACGACTAGATTTAAACAAAAAAATATCTTTTAACAAGTTACAGCAAGGTATTAATAACCTAGCGGCTACCAATAACTTTAAAACAATACGCTACACACTAGACACCAGACCATCTTTAGACTCAGAGGAAGATGAACTTGTTTTATTACTTAAAATAAAAGAAAATAAAAACAAAATGTTTATTAAAATGGGTGCTCATTATGATGATATTTATAAAAGTGCAGCCATTATAAACCTTACTAAAAAAAATATTTTTTTACAAGATGATGTTGGTTCTTTTGATTTAATTTTAGGAGATAATATTAGGTACAAAATGCAATACTACCTAGATAAAGGTTTTTACTGGAGTTTTGGACTAAATTCTACTTTTAACGACTACAATTACGAAATAGATTACAACATTATTAAATCTAATTTTGTTGTTCCAGACACGGGTATTAACAACATTAACATAAATGCTACTAACCTCACAAACCAGGCATATATACAAACCGTTTGGAATGAAGAATTTGCCTTTAGTTTAGGTGCAGAACATAGGTTTTTAAAATATACTTCGCGAACACTACAGCAAGATGATACTGAAAACAATGAAGACTTTAGGACCATTTTTGAAAAAAGCAACTACTACAGTACTTTTGCCAAATTAAAGTTAGATACTTATAATGACAAATATTTCCCTAGCAAAGGAGTATATTTTAGTGGTGATTTACACTTTTATATGTTTTCATCAGACTACAATAATAATTTTAAAGAATTCTCTATTGCCCAAGGTACCGTAGGTTCAGCTTTTCCTATAACTAACAACCTATCTTTAAATATTGAAGCTGGTGGTGGCTTTAAACTAGGAAACTCTAATGTTAGGTCTTTAGACTTTATTATGGGTGGTTATGGAAACAATTTAGGAGACGGATACGTTTCCTTTTTAGGGTATGATTTTATAAGTTTAACTGGTAATAGTTACATAAAAGGACTTACTAGGTTAGATTATGAGTTTACCCCAAAAAATCATTTATTATTAGCTGCAAATTTTGCTAACATAGATGATGATATTTTTAGAACCGCAGAGTGGTTTAAACTACCCGATTATACAGGTTATGGTGTTGGTTATGGATTTGAATCCTTTTTAGGGCCAATACAAACCATATACTCTTGGTCTCCAGAAAAAAACAAGGGAAGACTATTTTTTAGCATAGGTTACTGGTTTTAATTTACCATTTAACTGTAACCCAACCTATGGTTCATCTATTTTTACGATATTTGTAAGAACAAAACTGTTTTATGTTATTATTTAGAATTGATATTACCGCCCACCTTAGGGCTATGTGGTGAAACACATACTTTAATACTGCATTTCATCTTTAAGTAAAAGATGAAAATTTTATCATATCAAATTATATAAACTTTAAAACAAAATATCATGTCAACACTAGACAATACATCCCTAAAATTACCTAAAGAAAATTTAGAAGCAGAAGACTTTTTACCACTATTAGGAACAGACTATGTAGAACTTTACGTAGGCAATGCAAAACAAGCTGCCCATTATTATATGTCTGCTTGGGGTTTTCAGCCATTAGCATATGCTGGATTAGAAACAGGTTTAAAAGACCGTGTTTCTTACGTAATAGAACAAGGAAAAATTAGGCTTGTATTAACTTCTCCATTAAATTCTGGCGGAGATATTAACAGACATATTGATGCCCATGGAGACGGTGTAAAAACTGTAGCTCTTTGGGTGGATGACGCCACAAAAAGTTATAATGAAACAACTAGCAGAGGTGCAGAAAGCTATTTTGAGCCAAAAAAAGAGGAAGATGAAAACGGAGAAGTTATTTTTTCTGGAATACATACATACGGAGAAACCGTACACGTATTTGTAGAAAGAAGCAACTACAAAGGAGTGTTTTTACCAGGTTATAAAGCTTGGAACCCACATTACAAACCAGCAGATACCGGTTTAAAATATATAGACCACATGGTGGGTAATGTTGGCTGGAATGAAATGAACAAATGGTGTGAGTTTTATGCTAAAGTTATGGGCTTTGCACAGTTAGTTTCTTTTGATGATAAAGACATATCTACAGAATACACAGCTCTAATGAGTAAGGTTATGAGTAACGGTAATGGGCGCATAAAATTCCCTATTAACGAGCCCGCAGAAGGAAGAAAAAAATCTCAGATTGAAGAGTACATAGATTTTTATAACGGAGCAGGTGTACAACATATGGCATTAGCTACAGATAATATTATAGAAACTGTAACTGCATTAAGAGATCGTGGAGTAGAATTTTTAACTGTTCCAGGATCTTACTATGAAGATGTTTTAGACAGAGTAGGTGAAATTGACGAAGACCTAGCTCCTTTAAGAGACCTTGGCATTTTAATAGATAGAGATGATGAAGGCTACTTATTACAAATATTTACAAAGCCTATTTTAGACAGGCCTACAATGTTTATAGAAATTATACAAAGAAAAGGCGCTAAGTCTTTTGGTAAAGGAAACTTTAAGGCTTTGTTTGAAGCAATAGAAAGAGAGCAAGAATCTAGAGGAACCCTTTAACAAAAGCGCTATATTATTATGAATGCAGTAATTTTTGCATTTAAAAGCTAAAGTAGTGTTAACACTTTAGTTAAAGTAAGTTAAAACCAATTACAACTCTAAATTAATGTAGTACTTTTGACGGCATAAGGGGTGGTTCCCTTATTAACTTTAAGTATTGGTTTTTCATAATTTAAAGTTTGGTTGGTTATTTAGGAAAAGCCCAGTTTTAAGACTGGGCTTTTTTTTATGCAATACTTTGGAACAAAAATTGTTTAAATAATTGTAAAGACATTTAATTGTATTTTCAATTTTAGTAATTTTACATCATAACGATATGAAAAAAGTATACATAACCCTTTTATTACTAGCAACTTTTTCTGCTAACTCCCAAAATACGCACAGTGCGTTTAAAGCAGGAGAATGGCTACGCTTTAGAATTCATTACGGAATTTTTAATGCTAGTTACGCCACACTACAAGTGAAAAATGATAAGATAGACAGCAAGTCTGTGTACCATGTGGTGGGCAAGGGCAGAACAACAGGTTTGGCTCGTGTATTTTTTAAAGTAGATGATACCTACGAAAGTTATTTTGACAAAAATAACGGTAAGCCCTATAAATTTGTTAGAAAAGTTAGTGAAGGTAGCTATACCTTAGACTTGGATATTGATTTTGATTACACCAATAAAAAAGCAACCTTAAATGATCATAAAAAAGATAGAAAATTAGACTTTTCTATAGACAACAAAATTCAAGATTTAATTTCTGCATTTTATTACCTAAGAAACAATTACAAACCAGAAGATTTAAAAAAAGGTGAATTTGTTGTTTTAAACTTGCTTTATGATGATGATGGTATTTTTAAATTTAAACTAAAATATTTAGGAAAAGAAACTTTAAAAACTAAATACGGTAAAGTAGAATGTCATAAATTTAGACCCTATGTAGAGTCTGGCCGTGTTTTTAAAGAACAAGAAAGCTTATCACTATGGGTTTCTAACGATGACAATAGAATTCCTATTAGAATAAAAGCAGACCTAGCTGTTGGCTCTATAAAGGCAGACCTAGATGGTTACGCCGGATTAAAGCATCAGTTTAAAATAATAATGGACTAACATTTAATGGACAATAAAGAAAAGATAGCGTCTCAAATTTTAAAATTAGAAGAAAAATACAAAGGATCTGGTCAAGATTTAAGTTCATACCTAGACGGTTTACTTTACGAAAAGTACTTAACCTATTGGGACTATATTCATTTAGACACACTTTTAAGTTTACAAATACCAAGAACACATTTTCCGGATGAGGAAATTTTTATAATGTATCATCAAATAACGGAATTGTACTTTAAGCTTATATTACACGAACAAAAACAAATTGTAGACGACAAATCTCAAGATGTTGCATTTTTCACTGAAAAAGCCAATAGAATAAACAGTTATTTTAAAGTTCTTATTTCTTCATTTAGTATTATGATAAATGGGATGGATAGAGAACAATTTTTAAAATACAGAATGGCGCTGTTACCAGCAAGTGGTTTTCAATCTGCACAATATAGAATGATAGAACTATATTCGGCTCCTTTAGAAAACCTAGTTCATAAAACAAAAAGAGAACAATATACCGGAGAAAATAGTATTGAAGAACTTTACGAAGAAATTTACTGGAAAAACGGAGCAACAGATAAAGATACTGGCGAAAAAACTTTAACACTTAAACAATTTGAGTACAGGTACACACCGCGTTTAATACGCATAGCAAACCAGGTTAAAAACAATACTATTTATCATAAATACTTAGCTCTACCTAAAGAAAGCCAACAAAATAAAGAATTAATAAAAGCTTTAAAAGCCTTAGACATTAATGCCAATGTAAACTGGCCGCTTATGCATATGGGTTCTGCATACAAGTATTTAGCTAAAGACAAACAAGCCATAGATGCTACAGGAGGAACTAATTGGAAACAATATTTACCTCCTAGCTTTCAAAAAGTGGTGTTTTTTCCATATTTATATACAAAAGAAGAGTTAAATAATTGGGGAAAAGAATGGATAGACCATATCTTTAACCCCGAAAAATCTAAATAATGCAAAAATTTCTTCTTTCACTTTTAACAATCTCTATTTTTATCTCTTGCAAGGATAGCAAGGTAAAACCTAATGACAATATACCAGAAGTAGTAACTATAGAAAAACCAATAGTTGCAATGGAGTATGGTTTTAATTTAGATAACTTTACTGTTTTACAAGATACTATTAGAAGCGGTGATAGTTTTGGTGAGTTAATGACCAATAACAAGGTAGACTACCCAAAAATATATAAAATCTCTGAAGAATATAAAGACAGTTTTGATGTGCGCCGCATTAGAGTTGGCAAACCTTACGTTATATTAAAGTCTAAAGATACTTCAGAAATTGCTCAATACTTTATTTACGAAAACGACCGTATTAATTATACTGTTGTAGACTTACGAGACTCTGTAAATGTTTACAAAAAAAAGAAAAAAGTTACTTATGTAGAACGTGAGGCATCTGGCATCATAAATACTTCTTTATCTGAAGCAATATTAGAACAAGGTATAGATTATAACGTAACAAACAACCTGTCTGAAATATATGCTTGGTCTATAGATTTCTTTAGACTACAAAAAGGAGATAAGTTTAAGGTTATTTATAAAGAACGCTATATTAATGATACAATATATGCAGGATCTGAACCTATAGAAGCTGCATATTTTGAACACAACGGCAAACCTTTTTATGCTTTTGAGTACGTAACAGACTCATTAAAGCAAATAGCAGATTATTATGACCAAGAAGCAAATAATTTAAGAAGAGCATTTTTAAAAGCTCCAATTAAATTTAATTACAGAATATCTTCTCGCTATAATTTAAAAAGAAGAATAAAATATTACGGATATAAAGTAAGACCACATAAGGGCACAGACTATGCTGCTGCAATTGGCACACCTATTATTGCCACTGCAAACGGAACCGTTGTGGAGTCTACAAGGCGCGGCGGTAATGGTAAGTACGTTAAAATTAAGCATAACGGAACTTACAGCACTCAATATTTGCATATGAAAAACCAAAATGTAAAAAAAGGAGACTACGTTTTGCAAGGAGATGTAATTGGCTGGGTAGGGATGACAGGCAATACTGGAGGCCCTCACGTTTGTTATAGGTTCTGGAAAAATGGAAAACAAGTAGATCCGCTTAGAGAAAAACTACCAACTGCAGAAGCAATTGCCGACAGTTTAAAAACAGGATACTTGGCACATATTAAACCAAAAATAAACCAATTAGACAAAATTGTTTTTCCTAAAAAAATAATTACTCAAGAAGAAGATAAAGAAGAAAACATAATTAATCCATAATAATGGCATTACAGAACACCAACCCTACTAAAACTGCCGCTTGGCAAAAACTACAAGAAAACTACAACAATACTAAAAACCTTAAGGTTAAAGATTTGTTTAAGGACGATGAAAATCGTGCTAAAAAATTAACCATAAAAGATAACGATTTTATATTTGACTATTCTAAAAACAGAATTACAGAAGATACTGTAAAACACTTATTAGAATTGGCAAACCAGGTAAACCTAAAAGACGCCATAAAAAGCTATTTTAAAGGAGAGCCAATAAACCAAACTGAAGGTAGGGCTGTTTTACACACTGCTTTACGAGCAAAAAAATCTGACATCGTTTTAGTTGATGGTAAAAACGTAATACCTGAAATTTATGCTGTTAAAGAAAAAATTAAAAATTACACAGAAAGTATAATTTCTGGCAAAAGTAAAGGCTACACAGGAAAAGCTTTTACAGATGTAGTAAATATTGGTATTGGAGGGTCTGATTTAGGACCTGCAATGGTTGTAGAATCTTTAAAGTTTTACAAAAACCATTTAAAAATGCACTTTGTAAGTAATGTAGACGGAGACCACGTACACCAAATACTAAAAGAACTAAACCCAGAAACAACATTATTTGTAGTTGTATCTAAAACATTTACAACACAAGAAACATTAAGCAACGCTACAACTATAAAAAAATGGTTTTTAAATCCAGAATTTAAAACCAAAGAAAGCGATATTGCTTTACATTTTGCTGCCGTATCTACAAATGCTGCTAAAATTGCAGAATTTGGTATAGATGCCAATAATGTTTTTCCTATGTGGGATTGGGTTGGCGGACGTTTCTCTTTATGGAGCGCCGTAGGCTTAAGCATTGCGCTATCTGTAGGGTTCTCTAATTTTGATAGTCTTCTAATGGGCGCTAATGAAATGGATGAACACTTTAAAGACACAGAGTTTTCAGAAAACATTCCAGTTATTTCTGCCTTACTAACTATATGGTATAACAATTTTTATAATGCAGAGACCGAGGCTATAATTCCTTACTCACAGTACCTAAGTAGATTTTCTGCTTATTTGCAACAAGGTATTATGGAAAGTAATGGAAAAAGTGTAGACCGTAACGGTGATGCTGTAAACTACCAAACAGGTACTATTATTTGGGGAGAACCAGGAACTAACTCTCAGCACGCATTTTTTCAATTAATACACCAAGGCACCAAAGTTATTCCTGCAGAGTTTATAGGCTTTAAAGAATCACTATTTGGAGACCAAGACCATCAAGACAAACTAATGGCTAACTTTATTGCACAAACAGAAGCACTTTTAAATGGTAAAACTAAAGAAGAAGTACTCACAGAGTTAAAAGCAAAAGGGCTATCAGATGAAGAAATAACAGAACTACTACCTTTTAAAGTTTTTGAAGGTAATAAACCAACAACTACGCTACTAATAAACAAATTAACGCCAAAAAGTTTAGGAAAATTAATAGCTCTTTACGAACATAAGATATTTGTTCAAGGCATTATTTGGAACATTTTTAGCTACGACCAATGGGGTGTTGAATTAGGCAAACAATTAGCCAATACTATTTTAAAAGATATAAATTCTGACAAAAATGGAACACATGACCCATCTACACTACAAATTTTAGATTCCTATAAAAAATAGAAACCACCTACTAAAATTATTAAAATGGCGTTGATAACTTATTGTTTATCAACGCCATTTTAACTTAAATTTATGTTATTTTTGCGTTAACTGATTTAACATTCTGTTAACGTACAAGTAGTATAAATTATACACTTTTGTGCCGTTAATAAAAAAACTAAAGAACAAAAGAAAAATGAAAAAAAAGTACTTCGTTTTTGTCGCTATGTTATTATGTACGGCATTCGCATTTTCTCAAGGAACCATCACTGGTAAAATTATGGATGGTGATTTAGGAGGACCTCTACCAGGAGCAAGTGTAGTTGTAAAAGGAACTACAAATGGTATGGCTGCCGATTTTGACGGTAACTTTACTATTTCTGCACCTAGTAACTCTGGTGTATTAGTTGTATCATACATAGGATACATCACCAAAGAAGTAAGCTTTAATGCTGTTGGAGATTTAGGTAAAATTACATTAATGCCAGACGCTGAAGCTCTAGAAGAAGTTGTTATTGTAGCTTCTGTAGCTGTAGACAGAAAAACTCCGGTTGCTGTTTCTACTATTAAAGCTGCTGACATTGAATTAAAATTAGGAACTCAAGAATTTCCTGAGGTATTAAAATCTACACCTGGTGTATACGCTACTAAATCTGGTGGTGGTTTTGGTGATGGTAGAATTAACCTTAGAGGTTTTGATTCTGAAAACGTTGCTGTAATGATTAACGGTGTACCTGTTAACGATATGGAAAACGGTAGAGTATACTGGAGTAACTGGGCTGGTTTATCAGACGTTACTTCTTCTATGCAAGTACAAAGAGGTTTAGGTGCTTCTAAAGTAGCTGTACCTTCTATTGGTGGTACAATTAACATCTTATCTAAAACTACTGACGTAGAAAGAGGTGGTAGTATTATTGGTGGTGTTGGTAACGACGGATACCAAAAATATGGTGCTACAATATCAACAGGTTTAATGGATAATGGATTTGCTGCAACAGTATCTGCATCTAAAACAACTGGTGAAGGTTATGTAGATGGTACACAATTTAATGGTTTTAACTACTTTGTGAACATATCTAAGCAAATTAACGACGATCACAAATTATCTTTAACTTCTTTTGGTGCACCACAAACACACGGTCAACGTCAAAACAGAAGTTCTATTGACACTTACAGAAATGCTGAAAGTGGTATTAGATTTAACCCAGATTGGGGATACAAAAACGGTCAAGTTACTCATATAGAAGATAACTTCTACCACAAATCTCAAACATCTTTAAACCACTATTGGAATATTGATGACAAATCTATTTTATCTTCTGCTTTATATGCCTCTTGGGGTAAAGGTGGTGGTGGTGGTACTGCTGGTAACACAGACTTATTTAACACTAGATTAGGTGGTTTTGATCAACCAGTAGACTTAGACAACATCGTAGAAATTAACCGTGAAAACGGTCGTCAAGGTTTTGGATCTGAGGCATACTTAAGAGCATCTATAAACAACCACGAGTGGTTTGGATTTTTATCTACTTACAAAAACTCTTTAACTGAAAACTTAGATTTATTAGTAGGTATTGACTTAAGAGATTACACAGGAGATCACTATTCTGAAGTTACTGATTTATTAGGTGGTAGCTATGCATTAGATAATGACAACGAGAATAACCCAAATGCTAGATTACAAGTTGGTGACAAGCGTCAGTACCACAACGTTGGTAATGTAGGTTGGCAAGGTTTCTTTGCACAAGCAGAGTACTCACAAGACAAGCTTTCTGCATTTTTATCTACAGCTATCTCAAACACATCTTACCAAAGAATAGATTACTTTAACTATTTAGACTCTGATCCTGATCAGAAGACAGACAGATATAACTTTTTAGGTTATAGTGTAAAAGGTGGTGCTAACTACAATTTAGATGACAACCATAATGTTTTTGCTAACATTGGTTACTTTGAAAAGGCTGCAAACTTTGGCGGTGTATTTGTTGGATTTGACAACGAAAACCAAAACCCAGATGCAGAAAACCAAAAAATATTTAGCGCAGAAATAGGATACGGTTACCGTAGTGAAAAATTAGCTGCAAACCTTAACATTTACAGAACTACTTGGAATGACAGAACTGAAACAGCTACATTTAACAATCCTGATGGAACTTTAGGTACTGCAAACATATTAGGAGTAAATGCATTGCACCAAGGTATAGAATTAGACTTTACTTATAGAGCTACAGAAGAGTTAACAATAACAGGTATGGCTTCTTTAGGAGACTGGAGATGGCAAAACAATGTTACTGATGTAGAAATTTTTGACGAAGATCAAAATTTAGTTAATACTGTAGATATCTTTATTAAAGACTTACGTGTTGGTGATGCTGCACAAACTACAATGGCTTTAGGACTTAACTACGAAGTTATGCCTAAAACTAACTTAATCATAGATTACAACTACTATGATAACTTATACGCTAACTACGATCCTAGTGACCGTGGAGACTCTTCTACACCAGAAGCTTGGAAAGTTCCAGATTATGGTTTATTTGACGCTGGTTTAAGACACGGTTTCAAATTAGGTGAATATGATACAACTATCACTTTAAGAATGAACAATGTATTTGATACAAGATACATTGCAGATGCGCAAGATGGTTCTGATCACGACGCATTAACAGCTAGCGTTTTCTACGGTTTTGGTAGAACTTTTAGTGTTAGCACAAAAATTAGATTTTAATTAAAAAAGTATATTTAAGATGAAAAAAATTATTTATTCACTAATCGCAATTGGGTTATTCTTAACCTCTTGCGACCCAATGGAAGACATTAACAAAGAGTTAAATGTTTTAAATGCTATTGACTCTGAGATAGGAAACATTGAGTATACATTTACTGAGGACGATTACAAAGATTTCTTTGAGTTTGACTTTGCTAACTTTAGTTCTGTAGACGATGCAAAAGCATTAATACCTAACTACTTAACAGAAACTTACCCATTTTTAGGTGTAACTTACGATAATGATATAGAAATTGAGCAGGTTTCTACAGCTTTAGTTACTTTTGATTGGTACAACAGAATACCAACTTATGAAGCAGAAATTAGAGTATTAACTGCAGAAGAACATAATGAAATTACAGGTCAAACATTTGGAAATTTTTCTGATGAAGATCATGTATTTGAGTTCTTAGCTGCTGAATACCCTGCTGCTGAAGAAGGTGATTTTGTTTCTTTACGTTATGAGTACTACGCTGGTAGTACTACTGAGCTTACAGATGGTTTCTTATTTGAAAACGGAGAGTGGACTAGATTTGTTGGTTTTACACCTGCAGAATATAACGCAATGGGAGAAAGCTACCCTAACTTTTCTAGCCATGATGAAGCAGCTTTAAAAATACCTGTTACTTTACCAGAACGTTTTAAATTTGACGCTAAAGAAGCTGGTGATATTGTAGTTGCAACTTATGAGCTTTACACTAAAGTAGGAGAAGATGCAGACGGTAACGACATTAGAGGAACTGTTACTTACACTAGCAATTTTATATTTGACGGTGCTAACTGGTCTAAATACAATAATGTTGCTACAGAAACTATTCAGTTTGCTCATGACGGTACTACTTGGGTACCAGACAACACAATTAAATATACGTTAACTGCTGCAGATTACGCTTCAGTAGGAAACGGACAGTATAACAATTTTGATGTAAGAGAAGGAAAAGCTGAAGCTACAGTTGAATCTAGATTAGCTAAAATAAATACAATTTTATTAGCTAACTTCCCTGATGCTGAGGAAGGTCAAAAATTCTCAGTAACATACAGTGTATATTCAGGTTCTAATGAAGTTTGGATTATGAATGTTATTTTAGAAGGTGGAGCATACGTTCTACAATAATAGGCTAACATTTTAAAAAATTAACCTCTGTCTATAACTAGACAGAGGTTTTTTTATTAATACAGTTTAATATCAAAAAAAACAAAAAGCTTAAATTAGCAGAATATTATTTTATAAGTATCAATTTACTATTAAGACGAGATGATGATGAAATTTATTTTAAATATTAAAAACTACGCATACACTATACTATTATCAGTTATTATGTTAGGATGCAGTAGCTCTGATGGAGGTACAGAACAACCAGACCCAGACCCAACTCCTGTAAACAAACCAATTGCTGTAGATGATGAAGTAACAGGTATAGAAAACGAAGATTTAATTATAAGTAACCTTTTAGAAAATGATTCTAGAATAGGAGCCAAAATAACTTCTTTTGACGCTACCAGCACTGGTGGCGCCACAATTATTGAAAATAGAGATGGCACATACACATATACTCCTAAAGCAGATTTTATAGGCGTTGATTCATTTACATACACAATATGTGATACTGAAGAAACTCCCAACTGTTCTACAGCTACAGTAACAGTTTCTATTGTAGATGAAGGAGACCCTCTAGCAGTAGATGATGCCTATGCAACAGTAGAAAATACAGCTACCACAATTACAACTGCTTTAGATAACGACACTATTATTGATGATGCTATATTAACTTCTGTAGACGGCAGTGGATCTAGTGGAACTGTAGAACTTAACAGTAACGGAGAAATTGTGTATATACCACAAAGCAACTTTACTGGTAACGATACTTTTACATATACCATTTGTGATAACGATAAGCCTAATGCTACTTGCTCAACAGCAACAATTACTATTACGATTGCCGAAAAACTAAGTTTTAATATACCCGCAGAATTACAAGAATATTATTCTAACGTTGCTTTTAGCAACAATGCAGAAGTTACCTTAAACGCTTTAAAAGAGCACACAACTAACAAACACACAACTATTTTATCTTACGGGCAAAGACACAATTATTTGTATAACGCAGACGAAGATGAAACTATAGCAGACAACGTAATTTTAATGTATTCGGGTGAAAGTAGAGACCACAGAGAATATCAGTCAGGTTCTAATAGTCATTCTCCACAAACATTTAATACAGAACATATTTTCCCACAGTCTAAATTAGGTTCTAATATCGCAGTTTCAGATTTACACCATTTACGTTCTTGTGATGCTATTGTAAATGAAGACAGAAGTAATTTTGCGTATACAGATGGCTCTGGGGATTACAAACTAGTAGGCACCAACAAATGGTATCCTGGTGACGATTGGAGAGGAGATGTTGCACGTATGGTACTTTACTTAAATATTAGATATAATGAAGATATTACACAAGTAGGCACATTAGATTTATTTTTAGAATGGAATGTAGCAGACCCAGTATCTGGTTTCGAAATTCAACGTAATAACGTAATTGAAGAGGCACAAGGAAACCGAAACCCATTTATAGACAATCCTTATTTAGCTACAATTATTTGGGGTGGTAACGAAGCAGAAAATAAATGGGAATAAGTCAAAAAAACCTTATTTTTTATTACTTTTATAGTTAAACAATTTACTATGTATACTACAATTTTAAACTTACATTCTTACTTTGCTTTTATAGTTTTAGCTATCTTAATTTTAGCTGTTATAAATGCTATTTCTGGGTTAACATCTAAAAGGGATTTTAACTTAGGTAAAGACTTTAGAGTGTCATTATTTGCACTAATATTATCGCATTTACAGCTACTAATTGGCCTAATTTTATTTTTTGTATCGCCTAACGGATTAGAAGCAATTACAAGCAACGGAATGGGCGGACTAAGTTCTGCAGCTCGTTTGCTAGCCGTAGAGCATCCATTTATAAACATAATTGCAATAGTACTTATTACAATTGGGTGGTCTAAACACAAAAAAGTAATGGAGAGCGCTAAAAAATTTAAATTAATAGCCATTTTTTATGGCTTAGGATTACTATGCCTTTTAAGTAGAATTCCTTGGGGACAATGGTTTTAAAATAAATACAAAAAACAAAATACTAAAAAACCAAGTGATACACTTCACTTGGTTTTTTTGCCTAAAAGCAGACAAATTAATTATCCTGTTTTCTAATTAAATAAATATAAACTGGAAAATGATCACTATAACCACCAGTATAACTACCACCAGAATAAGTTCTTTTAGGGTAACCTTTATACCTACCCTTATCGGTTATTAAAAAAGGTGCTGAATATATAAATGCCTTCCAAAAGGAGTATGTTTTACGCTCTTTATTTACAAGGTTACCTGTAAAATAAATTTGATCAAAAATATTCCATTTATCTCTATAAGCTAAGGAACCTTCACCTTTCCTGTACAACTCATCCATAGGATTAAACAATATACTATCTGAAACCTTTTTTAATCTACCTTCAGTTTGTAGCACCTTTTTAAAACTCTTGTTAATTGGGTCATCATTAAAGTCGCCCATACTAATAATTTTAGCATTTATATTTAAACGCCTAACAGAGTCTATAATCTTTTTATTAAGCTTAGCCGCCGCAATTCTATTAGGCCTACTACGGGCTTCACCTCCACTTCTAGATGGCCAATGGTTTACTATAAAGTAAACCTCCTCATCATCTAACAAACCACCAACAATTAATTGGTCTCTTGTATAGTCCCTATAATTATTATCCTTAAACAATAATAGCCTATGACTTTTAAATGATGTTGGTATAAAAGCATCCTTTTTATAAAGCAACGCTACATCAATACCTCTTTCATCAGGAGAGTTATAATGTATAACTCCATACCCCTTATTTATTAATGCTGGTTGCTGAATTAAATCTGTTAAAACCGTATCATTTTCCACCTCACAAACACCAATTATATCTGGAGATGAATTAGTAACACTACTACCAATTTTAGCCAATGTAGTAGACATATTTTTAAGTTTTGCCATATACCTACCGCTAGTCCACTTATCTTTTCCTAATGGCGTACGATCATCATCAAAAGTATTAGGATTATTAATTGTGTCAAATAAATTTTCCAAATTGTAAAAAGCAATAGTTCTAATTTGATAACGTTGGTTAGACTGAGCCATTAAATCCAACTCTGTACATAAAAAAATTATCAAGAAAAAACTTATATATTTACATTTGATATTCATTTTATTAGCAATTTTTCATATAAAAATAAGGAAATTTCCTTAAAAAACTCTATTTTCACAGAGTTATGCGATTGTTTGCCAATATTTTATCTTTATTATTTGCAGTAAATATAGTAGTTGCTCAAGGTAAATATACCATTAAAGCAACCGTAGAAGATCCACAAAAAAAATCATTACAATTAGCTGGTACTGTAGATATACAAGAGACAAACTCTACCACAAGTATTATAAATAATGCTTTCAAAATATCTGTTAACAAAGGCAACTACATCATAAAAATTACGGTTAAAGATTACAGCACAGTAAAGCTACCAATAACAATTACAAACCAAAATATAGATTTGGGTACTATTTATTTACAGAAAGATATTACCGTTGAGAAAGTAGATAACTTAATAACCTTAACAGATACAGCCCTATCTGAAGAAGAAACCAGTACAATTACTTCGGGCTTATTACAAGCAACCAGAGACGTGTTTTTATCAAGAGCAGCCTTTGATTTTGGACAGGCTTTTTTTAGAGTTAGAGGATACGATTCTAAATATAGCAAAGTATTAATAAATGGTATTGCTATGAATAATATTAGTGATGGAAGACCTCAATGGAATAACTGGGGAGGATTAAATGATGTCACAAGAAACCAAGAATTTACTTATGGACTACAACCTGCCAAGTATAGTTTTGGTGGTATTTTAGGAACAACAAATATTAACACACAACCGTCTAAAATGAGACCTGGAACAAGAGTTTCATTTTCTGCAGCAAACAGAACTTATACAGGACGCGCAATGACTACCCATACATCATCAACAAACAAAAAAGGGATAACCTACAGCATATCTGCCTCTAGAAGATGGGCAAAACAAGGATATTTAAATGGAACATTATATGATGCATATTCAGTATTTGGCGCCTTGGAATACAAGTTAAATTCAAAAAACACATTATTAGCAACAGCAATAGCTGCAACTAACCGTAGAGGCAGGTCTTCTGCAGTAACAGAAGAAGTCTTTTTATTAAAAGGAAGAAAATATAATCCGTATTGGGGCCTACAAAACAACAAAATTAGAAATTCTAGAGAACGTAAAATTACGCAACCGATTTTAATGTTTAATCATATTTATACAACTAAAAACGCAACTATAAATACAGGAGTTAGTTACAAATTTGGCCCACATAAAAAAAGTAGGTTAGGCTACTACAATGCTCCAAACCCAGATGCTACATACTACCGTTATCTTCCTAGTTTTTATATAAATAGTCCAATTGGCGCTAATTTTGAAAGTGCAGAAACAGCAAGACAATCGTTTATTAAAAACTCTCAAATAAACTGGGGTAATATTTATAACGCAAATAACACTTATGAAGATGCTAAGGCATCTTATGTTTTATATAATGATGTTGTAGATGATAAAATTATAACTTTTAACTCTACGGCAAATATTACAATTAACAAACATTTCACTATAGATTCTGGTATATTATACAAAAACCTCAGCACTAAAAATTATGCTATTATTGATGATTTATTAGGAGCAGAATACCATTTGGATATTGACACATTCTCTAACACTAGCAATGATGTTAATGGAAATAACAACAAAACAAACAATCAAATTTTTAGCTATAACTACAACTTAACCGCAAATAATTTAAATGCATTTGCACAAATAAAAGCTACGTATAAAAAGTGGTATGCATCTTTGGCTATAAACACAAATACAATTAGTTACCAAAGAAACGGTTTATTTAAAAATGAACGCTACCCAGAAACATCAATAGGACAAAGCAAAAAAGTAAATTTTAATGCACTAAATTTTAAAGGATCTTTTACCTATAAAATAAATGGGAGACATTGGGTTAATGGCAAATTTGCATTTATAAAAAAACCTCCAACAATACAAAATACCTTTATTAACCCAAGAGAAAACAATGCTGTTGTTAACAATATTAAAAACCAAACAATTAGAACAGGAGATGTAAATTACTTTATACGCTTGCCAAAACTTACTGGTCGTGTTTCTGCATTTTACTCTCTGTTTAATCACGAAACTGATGTTAATTTCTTTTTTGTAGAATCTGGAATTGGGTCTGACTTTGTACAGGAGGTAGTTACAGGAATAGACAAAAAACACAAGGGTATTGAAATTGGCTTGGAATATGAGTTATCTTCTTCCGTTAAAGTTACAGGAGTAGCAGCAATAGCAGACTACACCTACAATAACAACCCTAATGTTACTATAAATTTTGACACCACTAACAATGATGAAAATGCAATAAACTTAGAAGGATATAGCAACTTAGGAGAAAGCAACATTAAAAATTACAAGCTTGCTCAAGGACCACAAAAAGCAATTGCAATAGGCTTAGAGTATAGAGATCCTAAATACTGGTGGATTAGTGGCTCTGCTAACTTTTTAGGTAATAACTACGCTAATATATCTACCATTACCAGAACCCGTAGTTTTTACTTAAACCCAGACACAAATGAACCCTTTACAGACGCTACCCCAGAGAACGTAAACAAATTACTTGCTCAAAATAAAATGAAAGATTTTTACTTACTAAACATTGTTGGCGGAAAATCTTGGATTATAAATGGCAAATATGTTAGTGTATTTGCTAGTGTTAATAATGTGTTTGATACCGTTTTTAAAACTGGTGGTTATGAACAGAGTAGAAACGGAAACTACGGACAAATGAAACAAGACAATTTAAGCACCACCCCATCATTTGGCACTAAATACTGGTATGGCTATGGGCGTACATTCTTTTTAAACTTAGCAATTAGTTTTTAATATGATTTTAAAAAAATACCTAACAATAAGTATCTCATTTTTTTTAATAATAAGCTGTGTTAAGGACAAGGATTTTAACATTCCAGAAACCAAATGTGCAGAACTGGCATACAACTTAAGCTTAATTAACTTAAACACTATTACTGAGGGTGGTATTACACAAGTGCAAGAAGACATAATTATAGAAGGCTATATTGTATCATCAGATATTGAAAATAATTTTTTTGGAACAATACACATTCAAGACAAAGCTATAGACCCTACAACCGGCATTTCTTTCCTAGTAGATTTAAGAGATTATTATTTACAATACAAACTAGGACAAAAAGTAATTATAAAGTTAAAAGGACTCTACATTGCTAAAAAAAATAATACATATGTAATTGGCGGTGTTTTTACATCCTTTGGAAACCAAACTGTTGGCAGATTACCTAGCTTACAAGTGCAAGAACACATGTATACAACCTGCAGCAACCCACCCACCCAAGCAACAGAAAGCACTATAGAAAATTTAACAGCAAGCAAAATTAATACACTTGTAGTTTTAAACAATGTAGAGTTTATTGAAGAAGAATTGAATAACACATTTGCAAATAAAAATGAAGAAACAGAACGCACTATTAAAGATTGCGTTGGAAACCAAATAAAGCTAGTTAACAGTGGTTATGCAGATTTTGCAACTAATATACTACCTAATAAAAGCGGAAATATTACAGCTGTTTTAATTGAAGATAAAAACGAATTAAAACTAAAAATTAGATCATTAACTGATATAGATTTTACTCAAAACCGCTGTGCGCCTATTGTAACAGAATTTACCTCAACCTCTGTATTTTTCTCTGAACTAGCAGACCCTAACAATAATACCGGCGCAAGGTTTATAGAGCTATACAACTCTAGCAACGAAGCTTTAGACTTAAACAATTGGAAAATTAATAGGTACACCAACGCAAGTACAGATATTAGCTCTAGCTTAGACCTAACTGGCTATAGTATTAATGCAAAAAGTACGCTTGTAATTTCGCCAAATAAAGATGAGTTTGTTGCAACCTACGGTATTGAACCAGACATAAGCATAGGTAAAAATAGCGTAGCAGATTCTAATGGCGATGATAATTTAGTGCTAATAGACCCATTTGGCACTACTATAGATGTTTTTGGTGTTATTGGCGAAGATGGCACTAATACCAATCATGAGTTTGAAGACGGAAAAGCGCTAAGAAAAGAATCAATAAATACAGGCTCTAACAACTACCAATTTAACCAGTGGTTTATATTTAACGACACAGGTAATAATAACACTACAAATTTACCACAAAATGCACCTGAAGACTTTACGCCTGGAGAACACTAAACACTTAAGTCGTCTAGCATATTTTTTAAATCTTTAGGAGTTACAGGTTTTAGAATATAATCTGTAACAATATCATAGGTCTTTACCCTTTCTATATCTCTAGGATCAATAGAAGAACTCACAATATAAATTACAACATCTTTTCTAATATGCTCTGGTATTTTTATAAAATCGTCTAAAAACTCCCAACCATTCATAATTGGCATATTTAGATCCAGAAAAATTAATCTTGGTAATTTTTTCTCAACTATAGATTTTTGCGTCAGTTCCTCTATGGCATCTAAACCATTTTCAAAAACTTCAATTTCTTCAGAAAAACCAACTTCTTTCATTATACGCTTGGTACCATAAACAAAAATTGGATCGTCGTCTATTATACAAGCGCTAAAAACTTTATTCATACAAATTATTTAAAACAATTAAAATATAGTGTAAATGTTGTGCCAATGTCCACAGAACTTTCTACTTCAATTTTTCCGTTCATTGCTTCTATTTGACTTTTGGTTATAAAAAGACCAATACCTTTAGAATTTTTATGCTTGTGAAATGTTTTATACATTCCAAAAATTTTATGCTTATGCCTTTTCATGTCAATGCCTAAACCATTATCTGAAAAAGTAAGTACAATTTTACCTCTTTCACGTCTTGTTTTCACATCTATAACCAATCTTCGTTTGGGGGAACTATACTTAATACTATTTGTAAGCAAATTTAACAAAATACTTTCTAAATATGCAGGTACTGCACTAACCACAAACTCTTTAGGTATTTGTATATTTAAAATAACGTTATTTTCATTTAACAAAGCTATTATACTTTTTCTAACAGAATCAAAGGTTTCTAAAATTCTAACACCCTCTAACTTACCAAGTACATTTAACTTAACACTTACTACTTCATTTAAATGGGTAATAGTTTCGTCTAAACTATCTGAAGACTCATTTAACATATTAATTAGATTAGCCCTCTCTTCTGGGTCTGTCTCATTAATTAAAAAGCCCGTAAGCATAGATAGGTTTGTAGAATGCGATCTTAAGTTATGAGACACTATATGCGCAAAATTTGTTAAGCTTTCATTTTGGTCTGCAGTAATTTTTAATACCGCCTTAACTTTTTCTTCGGCCTCCTTACGAGATGTAATATCTACTACTTGAGAAATGAAATGAGATAAGGTACCGTCTATTTTTGTAACCTTAGTAACAGATAAAATTACGAAAACAGTGTGTCCTTTTTTGTGAAAATACCTTTTTTCTATTTGGTAATTATCAATTTTACCAGCTATTAACTCATCTAAAAAATTTAGATCTTTTAAATAGTCATCAGGGTGGGTTACATCTTGAAAAGTTAAACTCATTAACTCTTTTTTGGAATAACCTAAACTGTTACAAAGGCTTTTATTAATTTTTAACCATTTGCCATCTAAACCAATTAAAGCCATACCTACAGAAGAGTTGTTAAAAACCCCTGCAAATGATTCTTTTCTTTTATCTAACTTTAAAACAACTTGCTTATACTCTGTAATATCCCAGTTGGCACCTATCATTTTAACGGCTCCTGTGTTTTGGTCTTTGTGCAACTGTCCTATGGACTTTATATACTTAACCTTTCCGTTTTTTGTTCGGATTCTAAACTCGGTGTTAAATTCATCATCATTTTGTATCGCAAAATGCATTTCATTTATTACCCTTTCCTTGTCTTCTTCTACTAAAATTTTTTTCCAGGCATCATACAAACTTTTGTGAGTAAACTTTTCCGCTCCATACAGTGCTAAAGTCTCATAATCACAATTAAGCTCTTGCCTTGCCAAATCATAATCCCAAACCCCAATATTTGCTGTTTTAGTAGCAATATTTAGTCTTTTCTCAATTTCAGAACGCTCTAAATCAGCTCGCTTTTTTTCATCTATATCCTGAAACGTACCTGTTAACTTAACAGCTTTTCCATTAACATACTCTACTCTTCCAATAGCCCTAACCCACTTCTCTTCTCCAGTTACGGTAACAATAATTAACTCTTCATCCCACGGCGTGCCATTACTAATAGCTTCGCTTATTAAAGAAACTATTTTTTCTCTGTGATAACCTTCTTTATAAAAATTAATTCCATTTTCTAGAGAAGGCACATATGTGTCATCTAAACCATGAATTTGTTTTGTGATATTGGTCCAATACACTTCATTACTAATTAGGTTTACTTCCCAGCCCCCAACGTTTGCAACCCTCTGTGCTTTTAAACGGTATTCTTCTTCGTTCCGTTTAAAGGAAATATCCTCCCTAACTATAATTAAGCCTCCAACTTTATCTTTTTCGTTTTTCCAAGAATTAATTTTATAATTAAACCACTGTACTTTTCCGGCTTTATTTATAATTTTTTCCCCATCAAAACTAATATAACTGCCTAATAAGCAATACTCATGAATTTTTTTTACCTCATCTGTTGTATCAGGAAAAACATCATAATAAGATTTACCAATTATATCTTTTTCTGTTTTTCCTAATTTACTTAACCAAAGTTTGGAGCATTTTACAAAATGCATATTAACATCTAAAACACCTATCTCTATAGGTGCATCATCAATAAAAATATTTGTATGTGTTTTCTGCAAAACTTAACCTCTCTTTATTTTAAATATAGCACATTTCTAACCAAGTAAGAAATAACTTGCTTTAAAAACTATTTTTTAGTGCAAAAATGATAAAAAATATTGCAACTACAGTAAATATCAATCAATTAAAAGAAAAATAGGCTGTGTTTTTACAAAAAACACAGCCTATTTTAATAGAAAGCCAAAACTTGTCACTATTTTCTAGGGAAATTTTCATTATTCATTATTTCCTCAATCTGTAATGTATGTCTTTCAGAATGAGCAGAAATAAAAACCATTAATTGTACGGCGTCTATGGTACCAAAACGCATTTCGCCATAATGGTTTCTTAGGTTGTTCTCCGTTTTTTTTGCATATTTAATGTTTTGCTTTCTTTTAGCAACAAAAGCTTTTACGGTTTCTTTATGGCTTCCAAATTTTCCACTTGGCTGAAAAGCAGATGGTGATTGAGACTTGTTTTTTCTATTCATCATTATAGCAATCACCTCATCATCAGAAACTTTAACTTTTTCTCTTTTAGCTGCATCAGCTGGTATTTTAACCGCTTGTTCTACCATACCAAAAATAGAACTCTCTGATATTGTTATATGCTCTACGCACTCTGCTACGGACCAAGACTCTGGACTTACTTTAAAGTTTAACTGCTCATTACTTAACCCTTTTATAGTTTTTAACAACTTTTTGCTTGTCCTTGTCATTTCAGTAACAACTAACTCCTTATCTGCATTAGTTAAACCTTTTTTAGAGGGCATAAAACTACATAGTAGTATTGCCAACAATGCGTAAACTGCTTTCTTCATTTTTTTAATTATTTTGGTTGTATATCGTATGTCGTTTTTATCCTTATTTAATTACCCTATAGGCTAACAAGGAGCTACTTATTTTTATATTAAAAGTAGTACTTTTATACTAGTACACCATAAGTTTAAAATAGATATTACAATGAGCTCCAGTAACACTTTGCACATTACATTAGTACAAACACCTATTATTTGGGAAAATCCTGTGGAAAATAGAAATGTTTTATCTACCAAAATAAAAGCAATAACAACCAAAACAGACTTAGTTGTTTTACCAGAAATGTTTACCACGGGTTTTACAATGACTCCAAACAATGTACCTATAGAAGAAGGCAAAAAAACATTAAAGTGGATGCAAGCAATTGCTAAGGATAAAAATTGTGCTATTACAGGAAGCATAGCTTATTCTGAAAATAACATTTTATACAACCGTCTATTTTTTGTTTTTGAAGATGGAACCTACAATATCTACAATAAAAAACACACTTTTACTTTAGCTGGCGAAAACAAAGTATACCAAGCTGGTAATAATAAACTAATTGTAACTTATAAAGGGTTTAAAATTTGCCCCTTAATTTGTTACGATTTAAGGTTTCCTGTATGGGCACGTAATACCGAAGACTACGACATATTACTTTATGTTGCAAATTGGCCAAAACAACGCATAACAGCCTGGGATACACTCCTAAAAGCAAGAGCCATAGAGAATATGAGTTATTGCATTGGCGTTAACCGTGTTGGTAAAGATAATACTGATTATGAGTACACAGGACATTCTGCAATTTATGATACACTTGGTAACAAAATTTGTTTTTCTGTATCAGAAGAAATTTTACAAACTACCCTTAGCAAGCAGCATATTATTGATACTAGAAATAAATTAAAGTTTTTAGAAGACAGAGATACATTTACCTTGTAATGCTAAACTCCAATGTTTCCTCCCAGTTGGCTCTTAGGTTTAGCGCAGGAGAATAACTTACTCTCTCCGGAAAAGTTTTTTCTAAATAATTACCAGTATCCCACTTTTGGTTACCGTTAGTATCTTCTATAACTCTAATTTGGTACTCACCAGGTTTTACATTTTTGTAGACCAACGATTTTGGTTCTATAGCAAATTGCTCTCTTACAACTTTACCAGAGCCATCTATTAACTGTACAATTACAGGATACGTAACTTGCCCTGCTAAGCTTACTGTTAACACACTATTCTCTGTAGGGTCTACATAAGACACTCTATATTCTATAGTATCATTTACTGCATTAAAAAAATCTGTAACCGCATTTGGCAATAAAGTAATGCTATACTGGTTTTCTAAAGGCACAACCATATCAAAATTTATCCTATTTTTTATAGTATCTAAGTTTATTGGCGCAATAACCGGTAAAGTATCTTTATCTACTATTTTTATTTTTGACGTGTCTATAGTCTTTATTGGTGTATTAGCAGAAATCCAAAATTGATTTTCTACACTAATTTTTTTATTAGAAACAGCTGTAAATTTTAATGAATCTGCAGGAAGTTTTCTTGTTTTAACAATAAACGTATCTAATGTTTTGTTTCTGTTACTAACTACATTAAAAATTAAAGAGTCGGCCTCAAAAGGAGTAATCCAATAATTTAGTGTGTCTTTATCTAACTCTTTAGTAACCTTAGTTTTTACACTATCTGGCAGATAACTTTTTTGTATAATTTTTACATCACTACCATTACCGTTATAACCAAAAAGTATTTTATTTTTTGATGCATAACTTGGCACAGACATAGAAAAATCTGTTACTTCTTTAAACAAATTTAGCACATAAATAGAATCTGTTGGTATATTAATATAGTGGTCTAAAAAACCAATTTTATCAATTCCCTGATCAAATTTATTATTATTACCCTCATCTTTTAAAGCAAATAAAGCATACTTACCCTCTTTTAGGTTTTTTAATGAAAAGATATTGGTGCTATCTAACGTATTTGTAATGTAGTAAGGAGGCTCTTTGTAAATGGTAGAATCTGTATACGTACTATCCACTTTATACAACATTACACTAACATACTCATCTACTTTTTGTTTAAAAGCATCATTAACAACACCAGATATACTTAAAGAATCTATGTAGTCTCCCGTAGAAAAAACATAACTTAAAAAACTACTTGGATTTCCCTCATTGTTATCTTCTATACTTTGTCCAAAATTAAATGTGTAGGTAGTATTAGGCTTTAGTGTATCTTTAAGGGTAATTTCTATAAACTTACTGGCAGAACCTTGCGGTGTAATATCTGGTTGGTATTTTAAAGGCGGTGAAACAATTAGTTGCTTTTGTATATCTTTTAATTTTATATACTCATTAAATTCCAACTTAATGGTTTTAAACTTAAAATTAGTGCTCTTATTGGCTGGTGTAGCCTTAATAAGCTCTGCCGGTGTAATATCTTTAGGTCCGCCAGACGGTGTACCTCTTCTTGCGCACTGCACCAATGCAAACACAACCAACACTATAAAAAGAAAGCTAAAAATACGTCTTGCCATAACCAAATTATTAACGCAAAGTAACAACAATTTACACAAACATAAAACTATGGCACTACAGCAATTGTTGCCACATAAATTGTAACATTTTGCGCCTTATTTAATGCCGTTGCACAAGCCTCTATTGTAGCACCTGTGGTTATAACATCATCTACCAATAAAATGGTTTTTCCCGCTACATCTTCATTATTTGTTAACTTGTATAAATCCTGATTTACTTTCCACCTAGAAAATCTGCTCTTTTTTGTTAATGTTCTAGTATTAGCCGTTTTACACAATACATTTTCTTGGTAACTAGCATTAAAATGCAATGCCAATTCTTGCCCAAATAAGCTAACTTGGTTGTATCCTCTTTTTGTTAATTTTTTTTTATGTAAAGGTACTGGCACAACAATATCAATATCTAAACGTTCTTTAATAGATTGCGCAAACCAGAGTCCAAAAAAGGACCCTAATTGCTGCTGATTTTTATATTTTAAATGATGAATTATGTTTTTTACCACCCCATTTTTTGTGAAAAATAAGAAAGAATTAACCTTTTTAACATTAATTCTCCCATAAAAAATACGGTCTATTGGGTTTTCATCGGTAAAATTGTACTCGGTAAGCGGTAATTCATTTCGACAAACGGTACAAATTAATCGTTCACCTTTACGCAAAGGTGTATTACATCCAAAACACCCCAAGGGCATTAGTATTTTATTGATATGATTTAGTATATTTGACAACTTATAATGTCCCAAATTTAACCCTACTTAAAATTACCTCCAACTTTTGATGGACTCACAAGATAACAATTTAAAATACAAAGTGATTATAGCTGCGCTTGCGGCCGTAATACTGGGTATATTAATTGCTTTTTATTACAGCAATGCACAGTCCAACAGTAATATTAGTTACTTAGAAAGAGAGAAAAAAATGCTTACTGACAAGCTTGCCAATATGCAAGCAAATATAGAAAGCTTATCATCAGAAATTGAAGTGAATAAAATAGATTTAGATGTAGCCAATAGTGATGTATCTAGATTATTAGACTCTATTGGACAATTAAATTTTGACAGTAAAAAATACGATCAAAACAAAAGAGATTTACGCAGGTGGCAACTTAAGTACGACAGTCTTAATATGAAATACAATGCCTTAAAATATAGCAACGTTGTTTTAAGTGAAACAGTACAAAATGCAAAAAAGCGAGCAGAACAATACAAGGCTCAAGCACTTGCTGCAACACAAAACGAAGAAAGCTTAAAAGATGCCAACAGTAAACTAAATAAAGAGCTAAAAAATAAAACATATTTAAAAATTAGAAGTTCTGAAGCCTTAGCTTTTAGAGTGCGTAATGGTAGAGATATTAATACCAACAAAGCAAATTTAATTTCTAAATTAAGAGCTTGTACAACTATTAGTGGCAACCCTAATGATATTAATATTGAAAAAAGATTGTACCTACAATTTTTAGATCCTAACAAAAAAGTAATACCAAACAACGCTAATATTATTAATGTTAAGGGTAATGAATACAGCAAAGCTGTAGACATTATTTACACAGGTATTAACGAAGAAATTTGTGAGCATATTAAGTTTCCTACAGGCTCTTTAAAACCAGGCATGTATACTTTAAATGTTTTTGAAGAAGAAAAATTACTTTCTTCAATAGAATTTGAATTAAAATAATTCAATCTATTAACACTAAAGTTCTATTTTTGCCATATGGCAAATCAAGAAGACAAATTTAAAAAAGTTATATCTCACGCTAAAGAATACGGTTACGTTTTTCAATCCAGTGAAATATACGACGGTTTAAGTGCTGTATATGACTACGCACAAAACGGAGCAGAATTAAAAAATAATATTAAACAATATTGGTGGAAAGCAATGGTGCAACTGCACGATAACATTGTTGGTATAGACTCTGCCATTTTTATGCACCCAACGGTTTGGAAAGCATCTGGACACGTAGATGCGTTTAATGACCCATTAATAGACAATAAAGATTCTAAAAAAAGGTATAGAGCAGATGTTTTAATTGAAGACTATTGTGCCAAATTAGAAAACAAAATAGACAAAGAAATAAACAAAGCTGCTAAGCGTTTTGGAGATGCATTTAACAAAGAAGAATTTGTTACTACAAATGCACGTGTTCTAGGATATCAGGAAAAAATAGATACTATTTTATCTAGAATGGGAAAATCCTTAGAAAATGAAGATTTAGCAGATGTAAAGAGTTTAATTGAAGAATTAGATATTGTTTGCCCAGTATCTGGATCTAAAAACTGGACAGACGTTAAGCAGTTTAACTTAATGTTTGGTACCAAGTTAGGAGCCTCTGCAGACAGTGCTATGGATCTTTACTTAAGGCCAGAAACGGCACAAGGTATATTTGTAAATTTCCTAAATGTGCAAAAAACTGGACGTATGAAAATTCCTTTTGGTATTGCCCAAATAGGAAAAGCTTTTAGAAACGAGATTGTTGCAAGACAATTTATTTTTCGCCAAAGAGAATTTGAGCAAATGGAAATGCAATTTTTTGTGCGCCCTGGCACACAAAAAGAATGGTATGAGGCTTGGAAACAAAACCGTATTAAATGGCATTTATCTTTAGGTATGGGAGAAGACAATTACCGTTTTCATGACCATGATAAATTAGCACACTACGCAGATGCTGCCGCAGATATAGAATTTAAATTCCCGTTTGGCTTTAAAGAGTTAGAGGGTATACACTCTAGAACAGATTTTGATTTAAGTAGCCACGAAAAGCATTCTGGTAAAAAATTACAATATTTTGATCATGAAATTAACGAGAGCTATGTACCTTACGTGGTAGAAACATCTATAGGTTTAGACCGTATGTTTTTAGCTGTTTTTTCTAATTCTCTTGTAGAAGAGGAATTAGAAAACGGATCTACAAGAACTGTTCTTAAACTACCTGCTGTATTAGCACCAACAAAAGCTGCTATTTTACCACTTGTTAAAAAAGATGGCTTACCAGATGTTGCTAAAGAAATTATAGAGGATTTAAAGTGGGATTTTAAAGTAATATATGATGAAAAAGATGCTGTTGGTCGTCGTTACAGAAGACAAGATGCCAACGGTACTCCGTTTTGTATTACAGTAGATCACCAAACTTTAGAAGACAAAACAGTAACCATACGTCACAGAGATACTATGGAGCAAAAACGTGTGGCAATAGCAGATTTAAAATCTATTATTAATGCAGAAGTATCTATGAAAGAATGGCTTAAAAAAATATAATTTTAAGTACTTATACAAAAAGAGCTCACTAAAGCATTTGCCAGTAGTGAGCTCTTTTTTATTGTAATTAATTGCTTTTAAAATCTGTAACCTACAGATAAACCTGCTCTAAAAATAAAATCGTCCTGAAATTCTTTAGGATTTATATTTCTACCAAAACCACCATTTAGCTCTAATGTAAAACGTTCGCTACGTGTTACCCACTTGTAACCACCACCTAAACCTAGAGCTACACCACTGTATTCTCCAACAATTCTAGAGCCCATATCATTGTATTTTTTTTCTCCCTTTAAATACAAACCAAAAGCTTCTGCAAAAGCGCCACTTCTAGGTAAATCTCCAAAGTAAGCCCTAAAGTTTGGTCCAAAACCAAAGCTACCATTGTAGTCTTCACCGTCACCATCAAAATGAAGAATTGCACCAACGCTAGTATCATCACCTAAAAAATACTCGTATCCAAATTCTACAGAAGTTGTTGCTAAAAACATACCAATGTTAAATTTAATTTCTTGGTTTTTATCAAAATTAGAGTAAGCTTGAGCAAATGCCATTTTGGCTCCCAATAAAAATACTACTACTAATAATCCTTTTTTCATAATGTTAGTGTTTTCTATATCTCATTTTTCAATTGGCAAAAATAGAACTTTTTGTAAGAATCTCTGTCATTCATTTTTCATAGAACCCTTTGTTTTTTCTATTTTTAACCTTTTAATTACATATAATGAAAATAGTATCCTATAACGTTAACGGTATTCGCGCAGCAATTAATAAAGGTTTTATAGATTGGCTTACCGCTACAGACCCAGATGTTATATGCCTTCAGGAAATAAAAGCCCTTAAAGAGCAGTTAGATTTATCTTTGTTTGAAGAGGCTGGCTACAGCTATAACTATTGGTATAGCGCACAAAAAAAAGGCTACAGCGGTGTTGCTATTTTATCTAAAATAGAACCAGATAATGTTACTTATGGCACAGGTATAGATTATATGGATTTTGAAGGCAGAAATATTAGAGCAGATTTTGGAGATATTTCTATTATGAGTATGTATCTACCATCTGGTACAAATTTGGCTAGACTAGATTTTAAACTAAAATATATGGATGACTTTCAGAAATATATTAATGAATTAAAAAAAGACAAACCTAATATTGTTGTATTAGGAGATTATAATATATGTCATGAAGCTATAGATATACATGATCCTGTACGTAATAAAAACGTATCTGGCTTTTTACCTGTAGAACGAGAATGGATTGGAAATTTTATAAAAAGCGGTTTTATAGATAGTTTTAGATATTTTAACACAGAGCCACACAACTACTCTTGGTGGAGCTACAGAGCTAACGCAAGAAACAATAATAAAGGTTGGCGATTGGATTACGGAATGGTTAGCAAAACCTTAGAAAACCGCCTTAAAAGAGCTGTTATATTAAAAGAAGCTAAGCATAGTGACCATTGCCCAATTTTAGTAGAACTAAAAAATTAAACATCCTAACCAATTATTAAAATGGCACCACAACTCCTAAACCCAAAAGATTTTGAAGCCTTAATTAATGGAAAAAGAGTAGCTCTTTATACCTTAAAAAATACTCAAGGTTCTATTGCTCAAATAACAAACTATGGTGGCACTTTAGCATCATTATGGGTAAAAGACAAAAACAATGATTTTAAAGATGTTGTTTTAGGATATAAGTCTTTACACGAATACCAAACAAATCCTAATGCCTATTTTGGTAGTATTGTGGGTAGATATGCTAACAGAATTGCAAAAGGTAAATTTACACTAGACAATAAAACCTACAATTTAGCTGTTAATAATGGAGAAAACCACTTACACGGTGGCACTACTGGTTTTGACGCCGTTGTTTGGGATGCAAAACAACCTACAGAAGATACGCTAGAGCTAACTTACGTTTCTGCAGATATGGAGGAAGGTTACCCTGGTAACTTAGCGGTTAAGGTACAATACCACCTAACAGAAAAAAATGCCATTAAAATAAAGTATTGGGCTATTACAGATAAAACAACAGTAGTAAACCTAACAAACCATTCTTATTTTAATTTAAACGGAGAAGGCACTGGTGACATTTTAAACCACAAACTACAAATTAATGCATCTTCTTTTACAAGTATAGACAACACTTGTATACCTACAGGAGAATTAACTCCTGTTAATGATACTCCACTAGATTTTAGAAAAGAAAAACCAATTGGTAGAGATATTGATGCTGATTATAAACAATTAATTATTGGCAATGGTTATGACCATAATTTTGTTATTGACCAAAATACAACTCTAAACTTAGTGGCAACTGCTAAAGCACCTAGTACAGGTATTATTATGGATGTATATACTACAGAGCCAGGTGTGCAATTATATACTGGTAACTTTATTAATGAAAATTTAGTTGGTAAGTCTGGAAAAAAATACCATCCTAGAGCAGCTTTTTGTTTAGAAACCCAGCATTATCCAGACAGCCCTAACAAGCCTCAGTTTCCTACTGTGGTATTGCATCCTAAAGAAGAATACCACAGCGTAACTTTATATAAATTTAGTACAGTAAAATAGTTTACTTATTAGCCACTACTTTGTACGTTGGGTCTTCCATTACATTCACATCAATTATGTCATCTGCATTAGATAACAAACGTATGCAGTCTTTACTTAAATGACGTAGATGAACTTTTTTACCCACTTTGGCATAACGTTCTGTTATTTTATTTAGAGCCTCAATACCACTCATATCAGTAACTCTACTTTCCTTAAAGTCTATAATAACTTCGTCTGGATCATCCTGCACATCAAACTTTTCATTAAACAGCGTTGTAGATCCAAAAAATAAAGGTCCGTATATTTCGTAATGTTTAACTCCGTTTTCATCAATATGCTTTCTGGCTCTAATTCTTTTGGCACTTTCCCAAGCAAATACCAATGCAGAAATTATTACTCCTATTAAAACAGCTAACGCTAAATTGTGTAAAAACACGGTAATTAAGGTAACCAATATCATTACAAAAATATCTGGCTTAGGCATTCTTCGTAAAGCCTTAAAGCTAGCCCACTCAAAAGTACCTACAGAAACCATTACCATAACACCAACTAATGCAGCTATAGGCACAAGCTCTATTACCGGCGCACCAAACAATATAATAACCAATATAGTTAACGCAGCAATTATACCAGATAATCTTGCTCTTGAACCTGCAGATAAGTTTACTAAAGTTTGTGCAATCATAGGGCAACCACCCATACCGCCAAAAAAACCGTTTAATATGTTTGCCCCACCTTGAGCTACACACTCTCTATTACTGTTTCCTTTTGTTCCTGTAATTTCATCAACCAAGTTTAAAGTAAGTAAACCTTCTGTTAAACCAACAGCCGCCATTATTAATCCATAAGGTAAAATAATTTTAAAGGCTTCTAATGTAAACGGAATTGCTGGTATATGAAAAGAAGGTAATGTACCACTAAGCGACTTTAGTGGCTCTCCTGGTAATGTATCTTGATTTATAATATCTACAACTTGCTTTGTTTCTATATTAAAGAAATACACTACCAAAAACACAACAATAATACCTATTAATGATGCTGGAACAGCTTTTGTAAATTTGGGAACAAAAACAATTATTGCTATGGTAAACAATACCAAACCTAGCATAGTATACAATGTTTCACCTGTTAACCAAACTGCAGCATCACCAACACCAATTTTAAATTGGTCCATTTGTGCCATAAAAATAATAATAGCCAAACCGTTAACAAACCCAAACATTACTGGCTGTGGCACTAAACGAATAAATTTACCAAGCTTTAAAAAACCTATTATCATTTGTATAACACCTGCCAAAGCAACTGCCCCAAAAACGTATTCTAATCCGTGAGAATTCATTAAGGCCATAAGTACAACCACAGTTGCCCCAGCTCCACCAGAAATTAACCCTGGCCTTCCTCCAAATATGGCTGTAACCAAGCCCATAATAAAAGCACCATATAATCCTACTAGAGGTGAAAATCCTGCTAGAATTGCAAACATTAATGACTCTGGAATCATTGTCATTGCAACTGTTAATCCTGCTAAAATTTCATTCTTGTAGTCTACCTTCTGCTTAAAATCAAATAAATTTAAATACTTTTTCATTTTAGCTATAAAATTAAGGGCGCAAAAGTAGTGTTTATTGGGCTCTTATAGAAATAAACTGTGTAAAACTAAAAAACACTTCTTTAATTAATAAAAATCTAACACAACTCACTAACAAAACGTTTCTTAGCTTTGTAGTAAACACATCTATATAATGGCAAAACAAGACTTTACACTTATAGGAGCTGGTATAATGAGCGCAACGCTTGGCGTTTTATTAAAACAATTACTACCAGATGCAAAAATAGCTATTTATGAACGCTTAGATAAGGTTGGCGCAGAAAGCTCTGATGCTTGGAACAATGCAGGCACAGGACACTCTGCTTTTTGTGAATTAAACTACACACCAGAAAATGAACAAGGAGGCATAGATATTTCTAAAGCATTAAAAATTAGTGAGTCTTTTGAGGTATCTAAACAACTTTGGGCATACTTAGTAAAAAACAATTTATTACCTACAGAAGATCCTTTTATTAATGACATAGACCATATGAGTTTTGTATGGGGTGATGAAAACCTAAACTTTTTAAGAAAAAGACACAAAGCACTTACGGCATATCCTATTTTTAAAGATATGTTACATTCTGAAAATTATGATGAAATTAAAGAATGGGTACCCTTGATGATGACAGGCCGCAACAAAAACCAAACTATAGGAGCCACAAGAATGTCTATAGGTACAGACGTAAATTTTGGAGCTATAACCAGAGGTATGATTGCCTATTTACAGTCTTGTGATGGCGTAGAAGTGTTTTTAGGCCACCAAGTAGAAGATATAGATGACAAAAAAGATGGCACTTGGAAAATAGAGGTTAAAGATTTACATACAGATAAAGAAAAAACCATAGAAAGTAATTTTGTGTTTATTGGTGCTGGTGGAGGTGCACTAAAATTATTAGAAAAATCTGATATACCAGAAGCAGATGGTTATGGTGGTTTTCCAGTAAGCGGACAATTTTTAAAATGTAACAACCAAGATGTTATTTTACAGCATGAAGCCAAAGTTTATGGTATGGCAGAAGTTGGCGCACCACCAATGTCTGTTCCGCATTTAGATACTAGAATGTTAAATGGCGTACGCTCGTTACTTTTTGGTCCGTATGCTGGTTTTTCTACTAAGTTTTTAAAAAATGGTTCTTATTTTGATTTGCCATTGTCTATAGATGCTCATAATATTTTTCCTATGCTTAGGGCTGGTTTACACAACATATCATTAACCAAATACCTTATAGAGCAGGTGGTACAATCACCAGAAGAACGTTTTAAAGCTCTAGAAAAGTACTATCCAAATGCTAAAATTGAGGACTGGGAACTTATTACTGCTGGGCAAAGGGTACAAATTATAAAAAAAGACGCCAAAGAAGGTGGAGTGCTTAAATTTGGAACCGAAATTGTTACCAATAAAAACAAAACGTTGGCTGCTTTGCTTGGCGCATCACCGGGTGCATCTACATCTGTATCTATTATGTTATCTGTATTAAACCAATGTTTTCCTATGCAAGTAAAATCTAGAGCTTGGCAAAAAAAGCTAACAGAAATGATTCCGTCTTTAGGGCACTCACTAATTACAGATGAAAAACTTTGTAAAAGCACAAGAAATTATACTACTAGTATTTTAAAATTAGAAGACCAATAAACATAAAAAAACCGCCTTAAACATACTACTGTTTAAGACGGTTTTACAACTAATAACCAACCTAAAAATTCTTTTTATTTTATACGCTGTCTCTTTACAGTTTTTATACCGTTAGTAGACTTTGTTCTTTTTTTATCTGAAGCAGATGCATCACCTTTTAAATATTGTATGTATCCTAATCCAGTAAATTCATAAACCGTGCCAGAATTTGGATGATACAATTCTATAGTACTATCATTAATTACATAAAGCTCAAAATAATCATCACCCATAAAGTCATAATCCAACTCTAATAGCTTTAAAGTTTCATCTCCTTCCACATCAAAAACTTTATAATCACCTTCATAATCCCACTGTAAATTTCTTGGTCTGGTACCATTATTATCTATAGATGACCTAAAAACATCGGCATTACCATCTGTAAAAAATTGTAAAAAGTTTTCTGCATCAAATTCATTTATAGCTCCTTCTTGGCTTGTGTATGTTTTTTCCCAAACATCATATTCCTGTAAAAAGTATTTTAAATTATCATAAAATACGTAATCATAATCAAACGTGCTTTGCCTGTAACCCCTTAAGTAGTATGATGTGTTTGTGCCAACATCTAATAGTTCTAGAGTATTGCTATTTACCACATATACCTCTAGTGGCCACCTACCATCTACACTATGGTTTACTCGTATACCATCATTAAAAACATCATAATTACCAACATCTACACCATAGCCGCCACCGGTTTTACCAATACCCACAATATTATTATTAGCATACAAACGGCCATTATTAAATGTAATAGTAAATGCACGTTGTAAAAAAGGTACTTCGCCGTTTCCTTGTGTAGCATTAATATCTACATACCAAAGGTCATATTTGTGTATAGCGTGTTCTACAGAAAATCCTGGTTCTATAAAATCATCTTCTATTATTATTTCAGAATAGCATGATGAAACTAAGGTTCCCAATAACAATAATCCTAATAGTAATTTTGTTCTCATAATAAAAAATGTATTGGTTCTGCCAAGTATAAAACAAAGGGCGTGCCAAAAAACTCAATATATTTATTATCAGTATTTTACATATTTAAATATGAACGTAATTATGCAATTTTTAATAGTTATTAAGTTTTGTAGTGGCAACAAACCGTTTGGTTACTGTATTTTAAAGTTTTATTAAATTGAAGCTATACAAGGGTTAATTTTCTACTTTCAATTAAATTTTATCTACTTTTGATTTTCTAAATATATTTTATGAAGAATACTACAAAATTTGCTGTTTTGGGTGGTGGTAGCTGGGCTACTGCAATTGTAAAAATGCTTACAGAAAATGTGAGCACAGTAAATTGGTATATGCGCAACACAGATGCTATTGCACATATAAAAGAACACAGTCACAACCCTAATTATATAAGCGCAGTAGAATTTAACACACAACAATTAGAATTAACCGCAGATATTAACAAAGCTATTGCCAATGCAGATGTTGTAATTTTTGCAATACCTTCTGCTTTTTTAGTTACAGAACTGCAAAAGTTAACAGTTTCTTTAGAAGGTAAAATTGTATTTTCTGCTATAAAAGGTATTGTACCAGAAACAGGATTAATTGTAGGTGAGCATTTTAATGAAACCTATAATATACCATTAGAAAATATTGGTGTTATTGCCGGTCCTTGCCACGCAGAGGAAGTTGCTTTAGAGCGCTTGTCTTACTTAACTATTGCCTGCGCAGATGAGAAAAAAGCCAAATTGGTGGCTAAAAACTTAAGTAGCGATTATATAAAGACAAAAACATCTGACGATATTATTGGTACCGAGTATGCTGCCGTGCTTAAAAACATTTACGCCATTGCTGCTGGTATGGCTCACGGTTTGGGCTACGGAGACAATTTTCAGAGTGTGCTTATGAGTAATGCTATTAGAGAAATGAAACGTTTTATTAAGCGTGTACACCATATGAAACGTAATATTAACAATTCTGCCTACCTTGGTGATTTGCTAGTTACTGGCTATTCTGTTTTTAGTAGAAACAGAATGTTTGGTAATATGATTGGCAAAGGATACACAGTTAAAAGTGCTATGATGGAAATGAGTATGGTTGCCGAAGGTTACTACGCTACTAAAAGTGCTCATTTAATTAACGAAAAACACAGTAAAAAGTCCAAAACTCCTATTATAGACGCAGTTTATGCTATTTTATACGATGGTAAAAATCCTAAAAAAGTATTTAATAACTTAACAGATAAACTAGACTAGCTACAATGGCTAAATTTTACAAAGCTTGTTTTTATAGTAATTCTATGCAATTGCTCTAAAAACAAGCTTTTTTATTTGTGTATTTCTAAAAACAACATAAATTGTAAGAAATTGATTCGGTTTTTTTATATCCAGTAGAAAAAAATAAAACAAGCCTATTAAATAAACCAATACAAATAACCAAACACCAACTAAATTTATGAGAAAAGTAAAATCTGTGTTATACAGAATAGTATTTATTATTGTATTCTCTTTACTAGCAAAATCTTGTGTTAGCGATTATATTTACGAAGGAGACAAAGATAAAATTGCGGAACGCCAACAAATGTTAGATGAAAACACGTTTGTAATTGCAGACTTATCTAACGAGTATACAGAAACCACTTTGGCAAAAGTTGTAAAAATGTACAAGTTTAATTATACTTTTACTTTAAATGGCCGCACTTATACAGATGAAATTTCTTTATCTACACTACCTAGTTTCCCTCAACTAAAACTTTACTATTTAAAAGAAAACCCTAATATAGTTTCTGAAGATCCACAGGCAGATATTGATACTGAAAATAAAAAAGGGAAATCTGTTACAGACCTTATTGTTGGTATTGTATGGGGAATTCTAGCGCTACTTATGGTACTCTCGTTTTTTGGAGGAAAAAAAGAAACAGAACCCAAAGTTGTACAAGAAGCAAAAAAACCAATTGCTACTAATACAGATGTACGTTCTGCAGAACAAAAAGAACAAGACCGTAAGGCCAAAGAAGACCCTAGTAGATTTTTACCTAAATAAAGTGGCTAATATTTTAAAGGATTGAAATAACATAGAAACAGTAACATAAAACTATGGATCAGAAAATAAAAACATTAAAAATTATTCACTTAGCTATAACCTTTGGGATTGTTGCTATTTATTTTACTTTAGGAGATATTACGGCCTTAAAAAGTTTTACTGTACCTGCTTTAGATGCGTCTTCAGTTGTATTTTTAGCATTACCATTAATTGCTGTTTTTGCTAGTAATTTTGTGTTTAAAAACACCCTAAAACAAGCTAAAAATATTAAAAACTTAGAAGACAAATTTGGTGTGTACCAAACTGCATCAATTATAAGATGGGCAATTTTAGAAGGTGCTGCTTTTATCATTCTATTTATAAAACCAGACTTTATGTTTTTTGGGCTTTTAATTATACTGTATATGGTATTTTTAAGTCCCACTTTAGATAAAATGAAAAACGATTTTGAAAGTGTACGCATAAAATAATTTAAACTAAATATGAAAAAAACACTAACCATTACAGCCCTTATTTTACTAACTATTGTTGGTTGTAAAACAGAACAGGAACAAAAAGTGAGCAATTTATCTAACCTATACGCCGTAGATGGTTTTATAGATTTTCCGTTTACTATTACAAACACCAAAGAAGATAAAGGCTATTACCAATACACTATTAAAGCTACTGTAGATAATGATACTATTGGTATGTTGGTTTCTTTAAAAAAGGATATTAAAGCAGGTTTTGTTAATGGTGAGCCAAAAAATATGTTTGTAGATAATGGTATTAAATTTACATCTATTGGCGAGCAAAGCAACAGATTATTAAGCTTTATGCGTAAAAAATATAATTTACCTGCTAAAGACAATACGTTAAAACAAGAACAAATTTTTACTTGCGCTAATCTTAATCAAAATGCTGTAGATTACAAAAATGGCAGTAGCAGATTTAAAATATTTTTAGAGGACGATGAAGAAAATGCCGAGCTTTTTGTAAACTTTAATTTTGCACAAAAAACCATAAACTTAAACGAAAAAGACAACTTGTACAGACCACAGTTGGTACGCTTATTAAGTAAGTAATTAATATACTACATAACTTTTAAATTTTAGTACCTTAGAGTTTATGAACAAACTAGACATAAGAACCGTAAACGTTGTACAGTATGTACAACCTTTACGAGAAGGTGGCTCTTTGCCTGCTATAGTTAAGGCAGATGATGATTTCCTTTATGTTTTAAAATTTAGAGGCGCTGGCCAAGGCACTAAAGCTCTAATTGCCGAGTTTATTGGTGGCGAGCTTGCACGTACTATTGGACTAAAAGTACCAGAACTGGTGCTTGCAAACCTAGACGACTCTTTTAGTAAAACAGAACCAGACGAAGAAATTCAGGATTTACTAAAATTTAGCGTTGGTCTAAACCTAGGATTACACTATTTATCTAGCGCTATAACTTTTGATCCGTTAGTAACTACCGTAGATGCCAAAACCGCTTCTAAAGTGGTGCTATTAGATAGTATAATTAGCAATATAGACCGTACTGCAAAAAACACCAACTTACTTATTTGGAACCAAGAATTGTGGATTATAGACAATGGTGCTAGCTTTTATTTTCATCATAACTGGCCTTTGTGGGAGAACCACCTAACCAGAACTTTTCCGTTAATTAAAGACCACGTACTGCTACCGCAAGCAACAGAATTAGACTTTGCAAAACAAGAAATTACAAGTAAAATTACACCACAAGTTATAAAAAATATTACCAATAGCATACCAGAAGATTGGCTAATAAACCAAACCGATTCTTTAACTCCTGCGCAAATGAGAGCTGCTTACACCACATATTTAAATGCAAAATTGGGTATGGTAGATGCACTAATAAAAGAAGCTAAAGATGCAAGATAAAGTTACGTTTGAATATGCCGTTATACGCATTGTACCAAAAGTAGAACGCGAAGAATTTTTTAATATTGGCGTTATTTTATTTAGTAAACGAAAAAAATTTTTAGGCGTAAAATACCATATAGATCGCACTAAACTAGAGGCTTTTTGTAAGGAGCTAGATTATAATTTACTGCAAGATTACCTAAAAGCCTGGGAACTGGTTTGTAAAGGAGAACCGGCAGGTGGCCCAATTGGTAAGCTAGAACTATCTGATAGATTTAGGTGGTTGGCAGCCTCTAGAAGTACCGTTATACAAAGCTCTAAAACACACCCTGGTTTGTGCAACAACCCAGAAGAAACCTTAGAAAAATTATTTGCTACTTACGTACTGTAGCACCCAACAAAACCCTATAAAAATGACTAACATTAAGCAACACACAAAAAGCATTTTTTTACTATTGGTAACGGCAGTTATAGTGCAGTCTTGCAATATAGAAACCACTTATGAGACAGTTAACGTTAAAAACAGATTTTCAGTTGTTTTACCTTCTTTTTTAACCAAAACCAATGACTTAAATGATGATGCAAGCCTACAATACCAAAATGAAAGAAGAGAATTTTACATAGCAGTAATAGAAGAATCTTTTGAGGAAGTAGATACTGCTATTGAATATTATGAAAAAGAAGAAAATATAGGGTATAAAAATACGCTAGAAGATTATAAAAAAATGACACTAGACGATTATAAAACACAGCTTACAAACGCAGAAATGTTTAATACAAAAGACACCGTAGTTAATAATATGCAAGCAATTACCACGCATTTAAGAGGAACAATTAACGGCGTAGACATATTTTACTCTATAGGTATTTTTAAAGGTAAAACAAGATATTACCAGGCAAACAGTTGGACGTTGGCAAGTAATGAAAATTTATATAAAGACGATTTAGATAAAATTATTTACTCTATAAAAGAAGTAGAAGAAACAGAGTAACTTTTACCTTTTTACCATAAAAAACCAAGCCTTTACTATTTAGACAAACCTCTAAAAAGTAAAGGTTTTTGTTTGTTTTAGAGCCACCTACAATGCTACACACAAATACACACCTACCAATTACCCTTAAAAAACTGCAAACTATACATTATTAAATACCAATTACGGAAATCTGTTTTTTTGATAAGGAGGAAGGGAGTAAATTGGGTTATTAAGTACTAATCATAAAGTTCTTGACATGAAAAAAACAATTATGTTAACCCTAATAAGCTTAATATCAAGTCTTATGTTTTCTCAGAACATAAACCAATTATATACAAAAAAAGAAGACCTAATTCATAAAAGAAAATATCTAGTTCTAAAAAAGAAAACTATTGAAAACCAAATAGATTCAATTAATAATAGTCTTCTTTTAATTGAAAACGAAATTGCAATACAAAACCAACTAGAGAATGCCACTAAAGCGTTACTAAAAAGAGATTCTAACTTGTTTAAACTTCCAAGTGAAAAAACAGAAATACTAGAAACTATAAACCAAAAAGAGCAGCTTTATCTAATAGAATATTATGAATATGGTAAGTATTACAAAGCTATTTACAATAATAAAATTGGTTATGTAAAAGAAGATGATATTTTAAAAACTAAGTTAGTTAACTCATTAAAAAAGAAAACCAATAATAACTCTTCTTCTCATTCCTCACAAAATAAATCTTCTTATTCAGACAGGCATAATTCACCTAAAAGTTATGTAACAAATATTTGTGGTGCTCTTACTAAATCCGGTAATTATTGTAAAAGAAAAGTGAAAGGCGTAGGCCACTGCTACCAACATTAAAATTGCATCAACCAGAAAATTCCATATCTTTAAAAGAAAAAAATGTCAAGTAACACAGAAATTAAATTATCATCTAACTGGACCAACCTTGGATTGTACTTGGGTACATTTGTAGTACTCATAATGATTCCAATTTTAGCAAAAGTTACCCAAGAGCAGGAGTTTCATATGGGTATGATTATAGCTGCTGCAGTATTTATAGCGTTAATTGGGTTTATTGTATACCAATTTATGTATATATGTGATGCGCGTGTTATTGGAGATAAACTTGTTTTAAAAAAGAAGTTTAGAGCTGCTAAACACTACCCTTTTGATAAAATAGGGTATCCAAAGTCTTTTCATTTAAAAAGATCTAAATACACCGTTGTAGAAATGCAAAACGAAGACAGAAGTCAAGAAAAATACCTTATAATGAACAATAGATCTTTACTTTCTTTTGAGACTAAAGACGCAGAACAAACTCTTATAGACCTAAGAAATATGGCAATGCGTAGTAAACAAACTAGTGTCTAAACACTAGCTTTTTATTACCCTAAAAACTGCCCTAACTTAGCTGGGGTTTGCAACAACCAACCTGTTAGACTGTATCTGTTTTTATATGATTTTAGTACAGCGTGCGGTACAACATCACTCTTAAACAACACACACCTACCTGCTAATGGCTCTACTAAAAACGAGCTATTATCTGGTTTAAAAATCTCCAACTCGCCACCATCACCTTTCTGCCAACCTTCATTTAAATACACAATAAAAGAAATGGTACGGTTATTTCTGTTTTTAAATTGGTCTAAATGTTTGGTATAATGTCCGCCAGGAGGATAGTTTGCAAAATGAAACTCGTACCCAGATAAACTTAAAAAACAATACCTATTAAATATCTGCACCGCTTGGTCTACAATTTTCCAAAAGACAGTAATTTCAATATCTCTCTCTTTGTTTAACCAAAAAGTATGGTCTCCTCTAATTTCGGTATGTACCACGTTTTTATCTAGCGCACCAATACCAGCTTGTGCAAAATAATTTAGCTTAGATAAAAAGAATTTTCTAACTTCTAAATACGTGCTTGTATCTAAAAAATCATCAATTACTACATAATCGTTACAAGAAAGCTCATCTACCCAGGAGAGCCACTTCTCTATTTGTATTTCAGTATTCAATTTCCTTTAAAAAAGGCGGCAAATATAGATTAAAAAACAACACGTAAAACAAAGCTAAAAATGTTAAATTTAAAAAATAGTACCTTTAAAGTAAAAAGCTAATATGAGTCTTAATTTAAAAGAAAAAGCAATTGCATTTTACAAAACTGCATATTTAGGAAATCCTAAAAAAGCCGTAGAATTATATGTTGGTGAAGAGTACATACAACACAACCCAGATGTTGAGAATGGTAAAGAGGGTTTTATAGCATATTTTGAGCGCATGCAAACAGAATACCCAAACAAAACCATTGAGTTTGTTAGGGCTATAACAGAGGGTAATCTGGTGGCTTTGCACACGCACCAAACGTGGCCTGGTAATGATGAGTATGTTACTATGGATTTTTTTAGATTTGACCAAAATGGTAAAATTATAGAGCATTGGGATGCCATACAACAAATACCAAAAACGTCTAAAAACAAAAATACTATGTACTAATGTGCATTATTTTATGTACAATAGCTAAAAAAAACTATCTAAAAGTACTTTTACAAAAATAGCTCCGTTATAAGTTTTAACCAGTTTTAAGTGTATACTTAAAACAAATAACCTTAACCAAATTTATAACCTTATGGACGGAATTAGAGTACTCTTGCTAGTAGCAGGTGTTATTATTTTGCTTATCAATTTTTTTATTAACTCTGGAAACATTATTAAAATTGTTACCTATTGTTTTCAAACCAACTCTATTGCTAATTATTGGGACTTAATTTTTAAAAGTTGCTTTAGTGGTCGTGCTATTATTTCTTCAATAATTGGGCTAATTTTAGCCATCGTAATTTTTGTAATTATTGCGCCAATTATTTTAATTAGGAGTGCAATGGGCACAAAAAAAGTAAACAATTTGTTAGACGAGGGCTTGTTTTTTCAGTATCAAGATTTAAGCTTAGAAAAAGACAATCTTACTTTTAAAACCAACATTAACAACGAGCTATTTTTAAATGTTCCGGAAATTAGTGTAACGGGCAAACTTAGGGTAGATGCTATTATTGCTATTAGCGAAATAACAAAGCAGTGCGAAGCCAAAGGATTTAAATGCGAGTATAAGGTAATGCACAAACTACCATTAGAGAATAAAGCTGAAGCATTAGTGCCTCTATTTTTAACTGTAGACAGTCAAGAAATTCCTACCTATTTTATTTATACACCAACACACGTGCAGCAGTATAAAAAAATAAGAAACAAACTATATTCTGCTGGCTATAAAAAAACTATTTATTTTTCAACTATTCAATTTTAAAAACAACAACAAATGACAAAAAAAGTTCTTATTTGTATAGCATTAGGGCTATGTAGTAAACTAATATTAGCGCAGGATGTAAATTTATTTGTAAATGACATTAAAGAAGAACGACATTTAGATTCTGACAAAAGTTTTGTAGAATTAACCGCCTTAATTAAAGGTGTTAAAGTAGATGAATTTAACCAGGTAAAAATAAAGTCTATCACAAGCGCATCTGCAGATGATGGCAGTACTTTACAAAAAAAAGAAAGCTTTTTTGGAGATGATTATAGCAATAACAATGAATTAAAAATTAAACTTGAAGCCCCAACACGTAAAGCAATTAATTTAATAAATATTGAAGGCGTACTAAAATACTTTAGCCCTACAGAAGCTAATGGCGGAAAAGTTATTGTTAAAAACCCGCTTAATTACTATAACAAAAACTTATTAAGCAAAAAGTATAAAGATGTTAAGGTTACATTGGTAGACAAGGCGGCTTTAGATAAACTAAAAGAAAAAGATGAAAAAGAATACCAAAAAAAGCTAAAAGAACTTAAAGAATCTGGCGTAATTGCAGAAGGTATGGCAGAAACTGTTGATGCTTTTAAGCAGTTTTTTGAAGGTTTTGGTGGCTTTGGCGAAAAAAATGCGTTGTCTTTTTACGTAGAAGATCCTAAAGAAAAAATTGTAGATATATTTATTTACAATGAAGAAGGTAAAAAAATGAATTACGGAAGTAGTAGGTATGGAGCTCACAAACTTAGCATAAGCTTAAAGGAAGAAGCACAGCCAAACTGGACTATAGAAATTTTAATAGAAAGCGAGCAAGCTTTAAAAGAACACACATTTAAAATAGCAAGTGTTCTTTTACCATAAAATATAATTTAATACTAGGGTAGTTATAGTTACAGCTACTCTAGTATTGTTATCCAAATAACAGCATCATTACCAACCTCATCTACAACGGTAATTTTATGCACACCAGGTTTTGGCAAAATAGCTATTTCATGAAAGGTATCTGTTTGCTTTACAAACCTATCATCTACATACCAAAATACTTTTGTTTTAGATTTAGAGTGTGCTATTTTTAAAACCAGCTCATTGGTTTCGCCATCAAAGTTTTTTGGTAGAGTAATTTTTGCTCCACTTTTAGGATAAATAAACTCCATTACCCTTGCATTTTCAGTTTTACAGTCGTTTCTAAAATCTGGTAATGTTTTGTACGTAACGTTGGTTTTTTTATAGTAAAACTCTTGTATAGGAGGCAAAACAAACCAAGGCTTGGTTACCATATTCTCTAACAACTCACATGAAGTATTAACCTGAAACTGCTGCTTGGCATCTAAATGCACTAATTTATGGTAAGGGCAAGCCTCTACATAATTTTGTTTAGCAGGTATACTTATTTTTTTTATTGGGCAATTTGGTGTTGCTAAGTAACCGCTATTACTACATACATCTATTTCTGTAAACTCATCCAAAGGTTTTAAAAACCAACTTGTTTTAGGTAAAACATTAAAAACGTCAAATAAAATTGGTGCTGCACTGGTAACACCTGTTACATTTGGTCTACCTTCACCATCTGCATTACCAACCCAAACACCAACCACGTAATTTTTAGTTGCTCCAATTGCCCACGCATCTTTATTACCAAAACTAGTACCTGTTTTCCAAGCAATTGGTTTAGACGAGTCATAAAACTCCCAGGACTCCTGTCCTTCTGGTCGGTTTACCTCTTTCATTGCTTCAAAAGTAAGGTACATACTTGCTGCATCAAAAATTGTTTTTTCTGTAGATTTTTTTCCAAAATCTACAGTTTCGTTTGCTTTTAAAACTGGTTCTGCAAATTCATTTGTAAAATACTCGCTAGATGTTGTATTAAAATGGTTTACCGTAGATGCCATAGATGCATAAGTTTTACACAAGTCCCAAAGGCTACTTTCTGCACCTCCTAAAATTAATGTTAACCCGTAATGATCTGCAGATTTGTTAATACCTTTTAGATGAAACAGATTTAACTGGTCTCTAAATTTTTGCAATCCGTATGATTGTAACAACCTAACAGCTGGTATATTTAGTGATCTTGCTAATGCCTTTTTAGCCTCTACAGCGCCACTAAAGTCTTCATTAAAATTTTGAGGTGTGTACCCAGCAATTTGTGTAGGTATATCTGCAACCAACATATTGGGTAATAGCTCACCAGCATCTAACATTGCGGTATACAATAATGGTTTTATGGTACTGCCCGTACTGCGGTTTGCTTGTACCATATCTACATCTTTTTGATGACTTTTATCTGTTTTTGTGTTACCTACATACGCCAAAACTTTACGTGTATTAACGTCTAAAACTAGAACAGCTGCATTATAAACTTCATTCTGTTTTAAGTGTAAGTAGTGTTTTTGTACCAATGCATTTACACTTTCTTGTAAAGGAGCTTTTATACTACTTACAATACGCTCACCTTTATGTTTTTTGGATAAGTGCGTAACCAAATGTTGTGCATTTTGTGGTAATGCATACGGCTTTTGTGGCAACTCTTCTAGCAGGGCTAAATTGTAGGTAGTTTTATTTATAATGCCTTTATCTAAAAGTTTACGCAATAAAGTATTTCTTTTAACTAATAAACGCTGTTGGTTTTTACCTGGATATATTAAACTAGGTGCGTTTGGTAAAACAGCTAGTGTTGCAGTTTCTGCCCAAGATAGTTGATGCGATTTTAATCCAAAATAACGCCAAGATGCAACCTCTAAGCCCACAACGTTACCGCCATAAGGCGCATTACTAGCATACATTTTTAGTATTTCTTCTTTGCTATACCTAAATTCTAGGCGTGTTGCCCATATAAGCTCTATAAATTTTTCTGCATAAGACCTGCTTTTGCCTTTACGTGCTAAACGTATTACTTGTTGTGTTATGGTGCTACCACCACGTACTGTTTTACCTGCTTTTATATTTTGCCCAACAGCTTTAGCTATAGAAACAGGATTAAAACCAAAATGCTTGTAAAAGTGTGCATCTTCAAACTGTAGTAAACAATGCTCAAATTTTTTAGGTATACTATCTACTTTAGGAAAACGCCACTGACCATCGCTAGCAATTTGGGCTCCTAAAAGCATCCCTTCTTCACTTTCTACAACAGTAGCTGTTGGCACATTAAATAGTTGTTTTGGCAAGCAAAAATAATACGCAATAAGTAGTACTGTTACTACTATGCTTTTTTTAGGGTTGTTGCGTAAAAATTTACCAATTACCGTATTTTTAAGTTTGCTTACAAAACCCATATTAAAACTACATTTTACTATTTTTAGTCTATGTATTGTTTTTCTACAAAATAATTTACCAAAGCTTCTTTCATTAAAACACTTTGTTCACCTGCTTTTAATGTTGGCAACTCTTCTTTTATTTTATAATGTGGCCATCCGTCTTCATCAAACATTTCAAACTCATAATAACCATAAGGCTCTAGTAACCTACAAATGGCAATATGCATTAAATTTATTTTTTCGTCTTTTTTATATTTAGCGTGTGGTTTACCTAACTCTTGTATGCCTACCAAGTATATAATTGCATCTAGCTCTAGTGTATCACCATCTGCAAATTGGGCAGATAATTTTTCTACTAAAACATCCCATCTCTCTTTTAATTCGGTATCTCTTGACATTGTTATAGTTACAAAATTTATGTTGTTTTATTCTGTTTTTTAATAAGATGTAAAGGTACAAATCAATATCCTATATTTGTAAAAACACTTGAGAATGAATTTTTTAGACATTATACTTGGCATACTACTAATTTTTGGACTTTATAAAGGCATTAAAAACGGACTTTTAATAGAAATAGCCTCTTTAATTGCATTAGTTGCTGGTATATATGCTGCTATACATTTCTCTTACATTATTGGCAATTACCTTACTGAAAAATGGCAATGGGACCAAAGCACCATACACATTGCATCTTCCATCTTAACTTTTATTGTGGTGGTACTTATTATTAATTTAATTGGTAAACTGCTTACCAAAGTTGCTAAAGCTGTTATGCTTGGCACTTTAAATAGAATAGCTGGCGGCTTATTTGGCGCTCTAAAAGTTGCTGTTATTATAGGAGCACTTCTCTTATTTTTAGACCAAGCAAACAACAAACTACAAATTGTTAAGCAAGAAACCATAGAAAGCTCTACACTTTATACGCCTATAAAAACTATTGGCGAGTTAGTTTTTGCTTTTGTTTTAGAAGAAACACAAGAACACCCTACAGAAACCCTTTAAAAGCTACTTTTTTATGCATAAAAAGCGCCTAAGTAAACTTAGACGCCCTAAGTTTTGTTGGTTATAATTAATTTTTAGTGTAGGTATATGTTACCTCAGCTTCAACCAATTGATTATTTATGTCTCTAATATTTAACAGACTTTCTACAGAGAAAGCTGTTTCGTCATCATTTAAATTAATTTGCGAACTAAAAATTGTACACGCACTAGAAAAATTTAAAGTATTACCAGTAAATTGCCAAGTTCCTAAAATATCACTCTTTTGCTCACAATTTGCAGCTGTTAAACCTTGTTTAAACGTAAAACTTCTGTCCGTCATAAAATTGTATTCAGCATCATTTTGGCAATCTGTACTTTGTGCAAAAATATCTTTTATAGGGTTATCTTCTTCATCATCTGTTAAATCTACTGCTACACTAGATTCTACCGCCGTTAATACCCAAGTACCTTGCAACACACTTTCTACCGCTGTTAATTCTCCTGTATAATCTTCTGCGCAAACAAGATCATCATCTGAAGAACAATTCAAGAATAAAACACCAAGTAAACCAATACAAGCTAATTTAAATTTCATAATTCTAATTTTATAATTATTATATACTAATTAGAACCAAAAATTTAAAAAAGGTTGCGTAGAAGTTGTGTTTATTTTACAACCTCTACCCAACGTCCTTTTGTACGTACTAAGTAATCATTATCATACATAGCTTCTGCTTGCACACCAGGCAAATAATATGTTCCTAGGTATGATGCGTTTAATAAAACTCTAAAGCTTTTAGTTTCATTTTCTTTTAAGTCAAAATAAAAATTAGCTCTATCATCACGTAAATCTGTATAGGTTACATTATTTGCTGCAAAATTGCCAAAATCTGTAAAACGTGTATTTACAATTTCCCATCCACTAGGAAAAATTTCAGTTAATGCTACGTCTTCAATTTTACTATTGGTAGTATTTTTTAGTACAACCTCAGCAACAAAGTCTGTTCCTTGTTGTATTTGTGATGCATCTATAGAACTACCATTTCTAGATTTGTAGACAACATTTACACTTAAGTTATTCTGCACTGTTTTTTCTTCACCCACAGGCAACTTACCACTGTTAACCAAAGTTACATAAAGTGTATTATCCTCATTATTTTTTATTTGCAAAGAGTTACTTCCATTTTTAATAGAAAGTGCCCTGTTAGCCAATGTTTTACTTGTACTAACATTGTCTTTATTACCGTTAACTTTTAGTGTTGCATTTATACCTTTACCACCAACCATATCTGCAAATTTAGCCATTGCTAATAAGCTATATGCTGTACTTTGTGTACTCATATAGGTATTACTATTTAAAGCTTCTGCAATTTCTTTTGCCAACTGCTGAGACGCTTTTTTGTTTTCCATTATAGACATAGTTTCTAAAGCCATAGCCTTATTGCGCTCTACAGAACCATACGTTCCATAATTATGTTTAACATTGGTAAAATCTAAAGTAGCACTGTTCATTAACTTGGTAGCTACAGATTTTTGCCCAATAAGGGCATAAGCAGCTGCTAGTCTTAATTTAGATTGGTTAGAGAGGTCTTTTGTTTCTTGTAACCTGTTCATAGAGGCAACATCTGCGTTACCAGCTAATGCTAGTGTATATAAACGGTATGCTTGCGGTAATAAGGTGTATCTACCACTGGTTCTGTACTGTTTTGCTACATTCTTTTGATAAGTTATCCATTTAGATTTAAATCCTATTGGTAATGCATATCCTCTTTTTTCTGCTTCTAACATAAAATGTCCAGCATAGGTTGTTCCCCAATCGTTGGCACTACCTTGACCTGGCCAGTATGATAAACCTCCGTTAGATTTTTGGAAACCAGCTAAACGATTTATAGCCATTTCTACGTTTTTCTGCACTTCTTCTTTTTTCGATTTAGGCATATCAAAAATATCTGCTAAAAATAACTGAGGAAAAGCACCAGATGTAGTTTGCTCTACACAACCGTGTGGGTAACGAATTAAGTATTGCATTCTTCCGTTAAAATTCATTGGTGGTAATGTAGATAGTTCTATTGATGCCGTATTTGTACCAGCTACACCAAAAGTTTCTAAACTAATATTTTTACTACTGTTAGGATCTAATACATAATTGGTTGCCTCTGCAGTAACAGGATTAGGATTTACCACATCTATTGGAATCTCAAAAGATGCTTTTTCTCCATTACCAGAAGCCTCTACTATTACTTTACCAATACCTTTAAAGTCCGATACTTTAAGAACAAAATACGCCATTTTCTCGTCTGGAGTAGTAAACCTTAACGATTTGGTATTGCCAGCTTCAATAGTAAACGCCTTGTTATCCTTAATTTTTACTGTTACATTTTTAACCTTTTTCTCCATAGCAAAAACAGTAACTGGTAATATTACAGATTCTCCCGGAGTTATTTTACGTGGTAATGACGCTAAAATCATTAAGGGTTTACGCACTGGCGTTGTTTTTTCTTCACTACCATATGCTTCCTTATCTGCATCTGCAGCAACAACCATTGTTCTAACAGAACCTACGTACTTTGGTATTTTAATTTTATGGGCTTTAGTTTGTCCTTTTTCTAATTTAAAAGGGCCTAAATGTACCACCATAGGCTCAAACCTATTTGCTTTTTTGTTTTTAGCCCCAGCAAGTTCATCATCACCACCAATAGCAAATACCTGATTTATTCTGCCGCCAAAAGCACCAATAACATCATCATAAACATCCCAGGTTTTTACTCCTAATGCTTCATCCGCATAAAAAGTTCCCCAAGGGTTAGGTGTTTTAAACCTAGTTAAATCTAACAAACCTTCATCTACAATAGCAATAGTATACGTCATTGCTTTGCCTTCTTTTTCGCTTACTTTAACACTAATTGTTTCTTCTGGCCTAAGCACATCTGGCATTTCAATTTCTGGTTCTAATTTTGTTTCTTTATTTTCTACAGAGATTGGAATTACACCATACATACGTATTGGCAAATCGTTTTGCGTAGAGGCGTGTGGTTGTAATAAAGAAATATGAATAAACACATTTGGTGTAAATTCCTTTGTCATTGGTATTGTAAACTTAGTTTCTCCTTTTTGAGTTTCTACCCAAAGAGATTGTAACACTTCATTACCATTTTCTACGGTAACTAAAGCTCTTCCGTTTTCTGAGCTAGGAAAAGTAAATGTTGCTTTTTCTCCAACATTGTATTTTTCTTTATCAGACGAAAATAACAACATAGTAGCAGCAGACGGATCGTTCTTTTTAGACTTCCCTGCCCAGCCCGGCCAATCTATATAAACAGCTTTGCCTGTTGCGTGCCCGCCATTTTCATCTTCTACTCTAACTAAGTATCTTCCCCAGTCTGGGTATTTTAATTCAAATTCAAAATTTCCTTTTCCTTTAGAGTTTGTGCTAATTGTTGTTTCAAAAACCTTATTTCTGTAACCACTATTACCATAATGCGTTAAGTTATCTTCTGATGTCTCCCACCACCAACGCCACTGAATTTTATAAATGGCTACTTTTAGGTTTTTAACTGCCTTAGGTTTTCCGTTTTGATCTACAGAAACCACTTCAAAATTATGTTTAACATCTGTTAACAGCATTCCTTTAGACTTGTCTCCTTTTGGTACATTAAGACCAATGTACGTGTCATAAGGAGAATAATCTTTACTAAAAACATCTGTGCTAAAATCTCCGCCGTTTTCGTATACTTTAGTTACAAAAGATGCCTTTAACATACCCGGAGGGTTACTCTCTAATTGTGGATTGATAGAAAAATTAGCTTTACCTTCTGCATCTATTTTGCCATTATAAACCATTTGTTCTTCTGCAGAAAAACCTCTACTTGGATCATCAAAAATATAACCTGGATAATTTTTAAATTTGGTTTCTACTGCATTAAATTTAGCAGCAATATCTGTGTTTAAATTTTTTGCAATTGCACCGTGCAACCACTTAACTTCCATTGTGCCTTTTATAGGTTGTTTGCCATTAAGTATATCTTCTCCAAAATTGTTTTTAATTTTTAAACGATTCGGTTTTATGGTTTCAATTTTAATAGTTTTTGTAAACTGTGCTCCACCAACAGATACTTTTGCCAACCAGTCTCCCGTCATAGCGTCTTCATCTGTCTGTATAGGAAAACTATAAAAATTATTTACACCTACAGTTTTTACCTCTCTATGAACCACATCATTATATGGGTCTAACAATTCTAATTTTACAGGATGATTTGCTGGTAATTTATTTGCATTATCATTTAAAACAAAAGACAAGTGCAACATATCTCCTGGACGCCAAACACCACGTTCTCCAAAAATATAGCCCTTAATACCTTTTTGTAGCTTCACTCCTGAAACCTTAAACTTACTTACTGACAAGGCGTTACCATCATTAAGTTTTACATATGTTTTTTGGCCTTTAAATTCTGCTACTGCAAAAAATGCTAAATGCTTAGCATCATAAAAAGATACTCCTTCTGCATTTGTTGTTACCGTTCCTAACTCTTGTTGCTGGTAGTTATAAAAAGTAACTTTAGCACCTACTATTGGTTTGGCAGTTACAAGATCTGTAGTAGCTACAAAGTAATTTTTATTGACACCTTTTTTTACCGTTACTCCAATATCTGTTGCCAAAACATTAATTCCTACTTTTTTATTTACATAGTATGATGTGTGACAAGGATTTTCTCTTTCACTCCAGCTATAATCATTGTTGTAGTAACTTTCAGAATTATCCCAATAGCTACTTTCTGTTTCTTCATCAAAATCATCATTATTTTCCTCTTCATCAAAAGGACTAAAGTTTGTTCCATCACTACAAGTGTACAAACTATATTGTGGTTTAAAAGAAAACTCTACTCTGTAAATAGCACCCTTTTCTGGTGTTATTAAATTTGTTAAGTCTAATGCGTGTGCTTGCCATTTACCATTATTAACGGTAAGCTCATCTATTAGCTTTAGTTTTTTACTTGCAATTGGCCTTGCAACTCTACGTAATTGGTTGTTACCACCTAACTCTGTTACTTGTAAAAACTGAAGTACATTGTTTTCATAAATACGAAATACCTTAACATCTACAGCTTTTAAGTTTACGGCCTCAAAATTTACTTTTAAGTTGGTAGATGATGGCAAAATAACACCGTTAGACAACGCTCTAACCTGTGGTTTAATTTGCTCAAAAGCTATATGCTCTGTATATTTTTTCTTAAGTTTTACACCATCACCCCTTTTTATACCATCAAAAACCTCTAATAATAAGGATCCAGTATGGTTTTGTGAAGGGTACAAATAAAGCGTATTTCCCTTTATAGAAAATTTAGGGTTTGCATCATTCTCTAATACAACCAAACCTTTTAAATTTTGACCTTTTTTTAATGGGTCTGAAAAATTGATTTTTACGGCAGGACTTCCTGTTTGCCTTACATCTACATTTAATATTGAAAAATTATTTTTACCAGGAATTACAACTTCTATTTTTCCTTTTGTATCTATATCAAAAGAATTTCCATCATATACCAACTCTAATTTTTCATCTTCACTGTACCTCTTTATACTATCTAACTTAAGCTGAAACTGTGTTCCACTTTTTGGATTATTACCATATTTAAAAGGTAACTTTTTACCTTTATATGTAGCAGAAGTTAATTTTTTTACGGTTTCTAAGGTTAATATATCTGCAGATCTTAACTGTAAGTCTATGTATTGATATTCTTTAGAATATGCTTGCATAGGACTTAATGTTACACTAAACTCTTGTTTTATTGTGTTAACAGAAAAAGCAAACTCTTCTAATTCACCAGGAATATCTTTATAAATTTCTTTTAAGTTTACTAAAAACGTATACTCTGTATTTTGTTTAAATGCCTTAGACGGAGTAAAAACTAGAGTATTTTCATTTATTGCTTTTATTTTTCCTGATACACTAGGAGAAACATTTAAAACACTAGAACTTAAATCTTTTCCGTTTGCCCACTCTGCTACAGGCTTACTTAAAACAATTTTTACAGGTGCTTTAGTAGAAATAATGCCTTGTGTATAGCCAGATACGTATTCTGCATATTTTGCAGCAGACCCTTCATCTACAACAGTTGCTTTCTTTTTACATCCAAAAAAAAGGGCTAAACATAATACAAGAAAGATTGATTTGGTTTTCATAAAAAATTAGTTTTGGTAAAAGTACAGTTTAAAATACATAGAATACTCCCTGAAAACTGGGTAATATCTTGTTAAAAACAAATTCTTTAACAAGAACGTATTTATTTGTCCATTTGTTGTTACTTTTTATTTATATTAACCATAAATTAAACCAACCTAACTAAAACCTGTTTTACACTAACCATGTTAAAAAAGCTATATTACTTATTATTAGTGCTTTTACCTTTAATTATAACCAGTTGTACTAAAGACAACTTAGAAGAAGAAATTAGCACATTAAACAACGCAGAAATAGAAAATGACTTGTTTTTAAAAGTTAATGCACATAGAGAATCTTTAGGCTTGTTACCTCTAAAAAAGAGTGATATAGCTAAAAAATATGCTGCTACACATAGCAAATATATGGCTAATACTAATGATCTTGGTCACGCTAATTTTCAGGAAAGAGCAAAAGCTATATCAGAAGAAACTGGCGCCAATTACATTTCAGAAAACATAGCTAACAGCTACACAACCGCACAACAAACACTAAATAGTTGGTTGCAAAGTGAAGGACACAAGGCTAATTTAGAAGGAGATTACACCCACACAGGTATTAGCGTAATGCATAAACAAGACGGAGATTACTATTACACACAACTTTTTTACAAGTAAATTATCAATTACAAGTACAGTTAACACGTATAATTGTATTTAATCTATAAATATACTTTTTACCGTTTTTATTTCATCATACATAGTATTTAACACTAACACAATTACTTATACCTATATTTTTGCAACATCTAAATTTTAAATGAAGATTGATTGTTATGTATAAGATGAAATTTCCCCTAATTCCTCTTTTGCTTATATTTTTTATAAGCTGTAATAAAACTGATGGTGCAGATGAACTTTATGAAGAGGTTGCCGCAACCAAAATGGAAGCTGAATTATTTGCCTTAATTAATAACCACCGAACTAATATTGGCTTAAAAAAATTACAAATAAGTAACAACGCATATAGGTATGCAAAAGAGCATAATATTTATATGATAGAAATCAATTCTATTAACCATGATAATTTTATACAAAGAGCAGAAAGTTTATCATTAGAAACCAACGCTAGTTTGGTAGCAGAAAATGTAGCAAACCAATACAGTACAGCATCACAAATACTTAATGGATGGCTAAACAGCCCAAAGCATAGAGACAATATAGAAACAGATTTTGAATATACAGGATTGTGTATACTTACTAACAAACAAGGCGAACACTACGCCACCCAAATCTTATACAAATAACAAACGGATAAACTATTTTCTTTTCTTAAATTTGATAAGCATTTTGCGTAAATAAAGAAAAGAATTATGGCTATAAGAGCACCCTTTAATTTAAACAAATGGATTTCTGAAAACAGAGACACCTTAAAACCACCTGTTGGCAACAAAAATTTATATAAAGATGCAGGTGATTATATAGTTATGATTGTAGCAGGCCCAAACGCCAGAAAAGACTACCATTATAACGAAACAGAAGAACTTTTTTATCAGTTAGAAGGCACCATAGAAGTACATATACAAGAAGATGGCAAAAAGAAAACAATGCAATTGGGGCCTGGTGATATGTATTTACACCCAGCAAAAGTACCGCATTCTCCTGTTCGGCACAAAGACTCTATTGGCTTAGTTATAGAACGTAAAAGAAATAATCTTGGAGTAGACGATGGTCTACTTTGGTATTGTGATAATTGCAACCATAAACTTTACGAAGCTTATTTTACCCTTAACGATATAGAGAAAGACTTTTTAAGTCATTTTAAAATATTTTACGGTTCTAAAGAACATCGTACTTGTGATAATTGTGGCACTGTAATGCCTGTGGATAGTAGGTATACCGCAGATGAAGAATAATTTACCGAGCGTATAAACACCTATCATAAACCATTACCTAGTTTTGTTAAACAAAGCACATTTATTTGTAACTTTGTGTGAAACATAACAATTTTTAATATAAAAGTTATAAAAATGTCAAAAATAGCAACATCTTTTGGAATAGAAAGCGCCTTAAAAGAATTGGGCCTTAAAGATATTAATGAAGGAACTTCTACCGGCTCTAATAATTTCTCTAACGGAGACATTATAGAAAGTTATTCTCCAGTAGACGGTAAACTTATTGGTAAAGTAAAAGCTACCACAAAAGAAGATTACAATATTGTAATGAAAACTGCTACTTCTGCATTTAAAACATGGAGAACAATGCCAGCTCCACAACGAGGAGAAATTGTACGCCAGTTTGGAGAAAAATTAAGAGAAAAAAAAGAAGCGCTTGGAAAACTTGTTTCCTATGAAATGGGAAAAAGTTACCAGGAAGGCTTAGGGGAAGTACAGGAAATGATAGACATATGCGACTTTGCAGTTGGGTTGTCTAGACAATTACACGGACTAACAATGCACTCCGAGCGTCCAGGACATAGAATGTATGAGCAATACCACCCACTTGGCGTAGTTGGCATTATATCTGCGTTTAATTTTCCGGTTGCCGTTTGGGCTTGGAATACTGCCTTAGCTTGGATTTGTGGAGATGTTTGTGTGTGGAAACCTAGTGAAAAAACGCCTATGTGTGGTGTAGCTTGCCAAAATATTGCTGCAGAGGTTTTTGCTGCCAATAACTTGCCAGAAGGTATTTGCAACCTAATAAATGGCGACTATAAAGTTGGTGAAATGATGACAAAAGATACTCGCATTCCTTTAGTATCGGCTACAGGATCTACCAGAATGGGTAAAATTGTTGCTAAAGAAGTAGCTGGTCGTTTAGGAAAGTCTTTATTGGAGTTAGGAGGTAACAATGCAATTATAGTTACACCAGATGCAGATATAAAAATGACTGTTATTGGTGCCGTATTTGGTGCCGTAGGTACAGCAGGCCAACGTTGTACATCTACACGTAGATTAATTATACACGACTCTATTTACGATAAAGTAAAAGATGCAGTTGTAAGTGCTTACAAACAATTACGTATTGGTAACCCACTAGATGAAAACAATCACGTAGGACCAATTATAGATAAAGATGCAGTAAAAATGTATCAAGATGCTTTAGACAAAGTTGTTAAAGAAGGTGGCAACATTGTAGTAGAAGGCGGTGTTTTAGATGGAGAAGGTTATGAAAGTGGTTGTTATGTTAAACCAGCAATTGCAGAAGCCAAAAACTCTTTTGAGATTGTACAACATGAAACGTTTGCTCCTATTTTATACTTGTTAAAATATTCTGGCGGTGTAGAAAATGCCCTAGAAATGCAAAACGGTGTTGCACAAGGTTTGTCTTCTGCTATAATGACAAACAATTTACGCGAGGCAGAACACTTTTTATCTGTACAAGGATCTGATTGTGGTATAGCAAATGTAAACATAGGTACGTCTGGCGCAGAAATTGGTGGTGCATTTGGAGGTGAAAAAGAAACTGGCGGAGGACGTGAATCTGGTTCTGATGCTTGGAAAGTTTATATGAGAAGACAAACAAACACAATTAACTACACAACAGAACTACCTCTTGCTCAAGGGATTAAATTTAATTTATAACAGAAAAACATAAAAATATAAAGCCGCTGTTTACAAATGTATACAGCGGCTTTTTTGTACCTAAAATTTACACACAGCTAACTAACTAATAATAAAATGAAAAAAACCCAAATTCAATGCCGTACTTTACGGGAGAACAGGGTTTTTTTCCTACTATGATATTATAAAAGTAATATTAATATTTCTGGTTTTTTTACAGAATTATATATTCATAAGCAAACAATGTATATTTGGTAGGTTTTAGTACATAACTGGTAAGTGCAAACGCAAAAAGTAAAAAATTCATTAAAAAAAGTTTAAGAATGCGTATTTCTTTAACATTTTTAACATTTTAAATAATTTTTTTTTACATTGTAGCGTAAACACAAAAAAACCAGACCATTATGACAAAAAAACTAATGTATCTGCTAGGAATAATTATCACTATTCTAGTAGGAACTTACTTTTTTATTACGTGCTGTACTTGTTGCGGATTTGCAACTACAGATTCTAGTTCTGTAACGGAAACTAATAAAGAGGAACAAACACCAATTGAACCAAAAGCAACTGCTTATCCTTTTTCTTTAAAAGGAAATGGTTTTGAATTTGAAAACAATGATAATTTCAATTTTAAAACATCAGAATTTGCATACCAACAACCTTTATCAGAAAATGTAAATAAAGGTGTAGCTGCTGTACAACAGTATTTAGATAAAGACTCTAAAAACGCTGTTACCATTACAGGCTATTATACAGATAACGAAGAAAACAATTCTGCTTACCCTAACTTAGGCATAGCCAGAGCAAATACCATTAAAAATTATATTGTTGCTAGTGGTGTGCCATCTTCTAAATTAAATATTTCTGGACAATTAATGAATTCAATGGTACCTAAAGATAGTATTTACCTTGGTCCAGTGGCTTATGACGCTGTTATTGCAGAAGACAACACCGCAGAAATGGATGCTCTTTATTTAAAAATAAAATCTAATCCATTGGTTCTTCATTTTAAAACAGGACAAGCTTCTATAAATTTAACTACAGAACAAAGACAAAAAATAGCAGACATATCTATGTATTTGGACAAAGTAGAAGGTGCTATGTGTAATGTAGTTGGCCATACAGACAACACTGGCGATAGAACAACTAATATTGGTCTTGGATTAAAAAGAGCTGAATTTGCCAAAGAATACCTAGTAAACAACGGAATTTCTCCGTCTAAAATAAATACATCTTCTAAAGGCCCAGATGAGCCAATTGCAACCAATGATACAGAAGAAGGCAAAGCGCAAAATAGAAGAACAGTAATAACTTTAAAGTAAAACACATAAAACTAAATTAAACATGGAAAACACAAACATCTGGTGCTGGATTATACCTGCTTTAGTAGGCTTAATTTGTGCAATTCTGGGCTACTTACTAGGAAAAGGTAACAAAGAGGTAATAGATAACTCTGAAGATTTACAAATATGGAAAGACAAAAACAACAAATTAGCAACAGATAAGGATGAACTAGCAGCTAAAAATACACAACTAAAATCAGATTTAGACGCTTGTAAAGCACAAGCCAAAGAAGCAGCAAAAGCTGTTGTTACTCCTCCTGTAGCTGCAATGGCACCTACTCCTGTGCAAGAGACCGGTATTGCTTTTGATGCTGCTGCAGCCAAAGCTATATTTGGTAAAAAAGTAAAACAAGACGATTTAAAATTAGTAGAAGGAATTGGCCCTAAAATAGAAGGATTATTTCATTCTTTTGATATTAAAACTTGGAAAGCATTATCTGAAGCTACAGTAGCTAAGTGCCAAGAAGTTTTAAACTCTGGTGGAGAGCGTTATAGAATACACGACCCATCTTCATGGCCTATGCAAGCAAAAATGTGCTATGAAGGCAAATGGGCCGATTTGCAAAAATGGCAAAGTGAGCACAAACACGGTAAACTATAATTACATCAACAACCAAGCAAAAAACCCCAATTCCTTATAAGAATTGGGGTTTTGTTTTATGTATAAAAACAGTATTAAAGCATACCATTTGCTTGTACCCATTTAAAGTGATACTGGTCATCATCAATTTTCATACGGTCCGATATACGTTGTAATCTAGAAGGTAGTTTGGTTAAATAATCTCTCGCTTTTTCTGCAGAATCATTTAAACCTCTTAAATTTTCAATATCCCAATAACCATTAAGTTTACTAAGGATTTCTATATAATCTTGAGCTGTATACACACCTAACCTTTGTGCGCAATTACTAAAAGTTTCAAAAGCAGTACCTATGCTACCGCCAGACTCACGTAAAAAGTGCGCTGGCATAACAATTTTACGTTTCATCATATCTGCAAAAGCTAAAATCATTCCGTTAGGGTCCTGATCCATAATAACTTTTACAAACTCTCTATAGGCTAGGTGATGGCGCATTTCGTCACCCGCAATAATATTACACATTTTACCAAGTAAAGTGTTTCCTTTTTTCTTGGCCATTTGCCCAACTCTCTTATGAGAAATATTTGTAGCTAACTCCTGAAATGAAGTATATACAAAATTTTTATACGGATCTCTGTCTGTACCAATATCAAAACCATCTGCAATTAAATGCTGTGTTGTAATTTCTACCTCACGCATATTTACTCTTCCAGATAAGTACAAATATTTATTTAGCACATCACCGTGTCTGTTTTCTTCTGCGGTCCAGTTTCTAACCCATTTGGCCCATCCATTTTCCGGACCATCATGTTGGTCTACACCTTCCACATCCATTAACCAAGACTCATAGGTTGGCAATGCTTCTTCTGTTATAGTATCTGCAACTAGAGTAACCCAAAAATCATAGCCCAACTCTTTTGCTTCTTCTCTAATTTGTTCTACTTCGTTAAAAAAGTTATCGCTCTGAGAGTCTGGTAAAAAATCTGTTGGTTGCCATATTTTTTCAATAGGAACTAAGTAGCTATCTATAAAACCTTCTACTTTGCCCTCAATGGCTTTCATTACTTCTAATCTTATGTTGTGTGCAGACATATAATACAAGTTGTTTTCACAAAGGTCGACAATAATTTTTAATTCCTTCCTTTTTCTGTAGGATAAAAAGTAGTCACAGGATCACTTTGCCATACTTCTTTTGTATCTACATTTAACATAGATAAAGGTCCTTTAAAAGCAGCTCCAGTATCTATATTATATACATTTGCAGCATTTTGGGGGACTGTTTTTCCTATACGTGTGACTGGAGTATGCCCAATATAAATTTCGTTATATTTTAATAACCGCTTTGGGTATTTATTGTCTTCTTTTGGCAAAGTACGATCTACAGCTAAAGCAAGTTCCCAAAGAGTTCTATCCCAATAAAAATTTTTTTTAAAATACTCATAATCTACTCCCTTTAAATTGGTAAACCCTGCGTGCAGAAAAAGTCTATTTTCTTCATCTAAATAATAATTCTCTAAATTTTCTAAAAATGAAATATGCTCATTTTTAGTTTTACTATCTATACCCAAATATGAACTCTGTGTAGCCTGTCCGCCGTGTAAAACCCAGGTATCATTATGTTCGTCTGTTTTTAACCAGTTTAAGCAAAGCTCATCATGGTTACCCCTAATAAAAGTACAGTTGTGTGTTTTGTTTAGTGTTATTAAGTAGCTAATGGTCTCTACTGCCTCACTCCAACCATCTACATAATCTCCTAAAAAAATAAGATGATCACTAGTAGTAACCTCTGCTTTTTGTAACAATTGTTTTAATGCTTTTAAGCCAGAGTGTATGTCTCCTATTACTAATTTTCTCATTGGGTAAATAATATAAATAATGCAATTATTAGCACTACAAAAAGTACTAAAAAGAATATTTTCCAGAATGAATATGGTCTGGTACCACTAATTTTTCCTGTTTGTCCGTTTACGTAAAACCTATATTCTTTTCCATTATAATTATAGGCGCTTATATAAATTGGCAACAAAATATGCTTAAAAGTTTCATCTTTAAGTTTAATATCTGTGGAAGATATTTGCTGTGTATCTCCACCAATATCTCTACGAATCCAATTGTAGGCAATTTCTTTAGCTTTTTCAAAGGATTGATGGTGCCCATCTTTTAATGATATGGTGTATTTTTCCGTAACAAAACCAGCTAAAAAACCAGAGTTGTACGGTTTTAATTCCTTAAAATTCCAAAAAGCAACTTTGGCGGGTATTTCTCTTTGTTTCTTTTCAGATGCATTTATCAAAATATCATCTACAAAACCATTAACACTACCAGAAGCAGGATACCACCTTGTTCTGCGCTCTTGCCTTGTACTTGTTCCGTTTTTAGTTTTATATGTTCTGGTTACATAATAATACTCACCTCTTTTACCTATATAATCTGCAGTCATATTAGCATCAAAAGTCCAATGAGGCATATACAACCCACGAATACCCTCTGGGTCTAAAGCTGCTTTTTTTAGTTTATCTGGTGCAAACCAAATACCATTTACCCAATTTTTAAAAATGCTTCTTGCCTTTTTAGCATCTATTTGAAAAGGCACTACAGCACTTGGTAAAATCCAGCCTTCTTTTTCTACATCTTCTATAATTAGTGGCTCACTGCAATACACACAGTGTAAAGATTTGTAATTTTCTTCTATATGCTGATTTGCACCACAGTTTTTACAATGCAGTAAATCTATAGTTTCTGTATAAGCATTATCTCCAACAGCTTTTAAATAATGCTCTAGTTCTAGCTCTTCAAAACTACTTTTAGCTTGTTCTATAAACTCTTCATACCCGCAATACCCACAGCTTAATTGCTGTGAGCCGGGTTTGTATTTTAACTCTGCACCACAATTGGCACAAGATTTCTTTTGTTCAGATTGTTTTAATTCTTCCATAAAAATTACCCCTAACTAAAGGGTAAAACTTTTTTTAGGTTGATGAAGATTAGCGTATTATACCGTTGGTAAAGGAGGAGGTGTGTTACCACCTAAAAATACTTTTAATTCTTCTACATCTTGTAAAGCAGACCAATTTGCCATACCTTGTTTCCAAACTAATGAATCTTTATTAATGGTTCTATTGGCAAAAAGCTCTTTTAGCTTATCAAAAGTAACTGGGCCCATTTGCTGACCGTTAGCTGCGTAAAAGTACTGTACCTGGGTTGGCATTGGTGGCGGTACTGCTGCGCCTTGTGGTTGCACTGCTGGTTGTTGCTGCATCATTTGCGGGTTCATCATTCCGCCCATTTGCTGTGCCATTACAAAACCCATACCCATTCCCATACCTGCACCTGCTGTACCGCCATCATTTTTGGCTGCGGCCTCAATTGCTTTTGCTGTTTTAAATTGGGTTAATTTATTTAAGTCTAACTTGTCTAACCTACTGTACTCAAAAATTTCTTTTTTAAGCTCTTCTGGCATAGACACATTTTCTATGTAGAATTTTTCTAATAATATCCCTATGCGCCCAAACTCTGGCTGCATAACCTCTTGGCAAGTATCAGATAGTTCTGTTGTGTTAGCAGCATACAATTCTATTGGCAAATTAGCTTCACCAACAGTATCTGTAAAACGTGTAACTATTAAACTTTTAAGGTGCTCATTAACTTCGTAGTTTGTAAAATTACCATCTGTACCTACAACATCTACTACAAATTTACCTGCATCTTCTATTCTAAAACTATACGTACCAAATGCTCTAATTTCTGTTAACCCAAAGCGTGCGTCACTAAGCATAATTGGGTTTTTAGTTCCCCATTTTTCATCTGTAAATAAGCGTGTGTTTACAAAATAAACCTCTGCTTTAAACGGACTATTAAAACCATACTTCCAACCTTTTAATGTCGTTAAAATTGGTAAGTTTTGAGTGTTTAAAGTATATGTCCCGGGATTAAAAACATCTGCTAGTTGCCCTTCATTTACAAATACTGCAACTTGCCCTTCTCTAACAATTAGTTTTGCGTTATTTTTAATTTCGTTTTGGTAACGCTCAAAACGGTGCACAATAGTATCGTCAGTATTATCTAACCATTCTATTATATCTATAAATTCGTGACTTAATTTCTTTTTAATTTCATCAAATATTCCCATTGTGGTAGTGTTTTAATTTTACTGAAAAAAGATAGTGTTTTTAAGGCTATCATCAAACTAAAAAAGTTTAAAAAGCTATTAAATTTATCATGATAACTAGCTATACTTAATTATACTTTACTTTTCTTAATATCCTAAAAGCCTCTTTTAAAGACCTATACACATTTTTATTGTATTCTTTTACAAATGGTTTTACGCGTTCCATTTGTGTAATAGCTTCAGGAAAATCGTTTAAATAACAAATTAAATAAATATCTGGTAGCTGTTGTAAATCTGCATCTTCTTGCTTTGTTAATTTTTGTTTCTTTTCTAGTTTATCTACCAAAGCATTAGTAGCATTATAGGTATGGTATAATGACTTTTTGTTATATTGTGGAGGGTTAAATATTAAATTACTTTGTATAAAATACTTTCCGTTATCATTAAAGTTTAAAATTACTTTTTCAAACGGATAATACTTTTGTTGTTTGCCCAAACCTAATTGTACATACTCTGTGGTGGTAAATGAATCATCATTATAGGCTATAGTTATTTCATCTAAATTGGAGTAAAATAGTTTTACTTGCTCGTTAATTAGCTCTATATCTACCCTAGAATAATACGTTTTATCTTTTACTTTTTTTTGGTTTCCTGCCCAACAAACCACAAATTGCTCTTTAAAAACTTTATAATTACTTATTAAGTCTTTATGCCTATTATTTATAAAATCTATAACACCATCTAAAGTAAGTTCTATGTTATTTTTGGCGTGTTTTTCTATAGTTGCAACAGCATTAGAATTTAGATCTTTTAACTCTATACCATATGCTTTAGGCAAGCTTATACTACCCTCTCTAAAAAAAACAGAGCCACCATAATATTTCCAAATATTTTTACGTAGCGCACATACTTTACCGTTAGATTTTATGGTTACTAAACCTACAACTTTACCCTCTGGGAGCTGAGGAAATGGTATATTTTCATAAGAGATTAAAGGAGGGTTATCTAAATACGCATTTACTAGATTTTGTATTTTACTATCATCAAAAAAATCTACTCCAACTATTTTATTATCTTCATCTTCTACACCAATAACAATAAAGGAATTGTTATTAGGATTGCTATTTGCTAAAGCGCAAACGTGTTTTAAAAATTTTGCTTTTCCTTCTTTTTGACCAATATCTATAAAGCGCTTTTTGTCATAAAAACTATTCTCGTCATTATGAGCCAGAAGGTTTTTAACTAAAAGTCGCTTATTTATCATTTTAAAAAATGTTAGTTACAAAATAGAAAATCAGTTTTTATTAACAATTGTACTACTTGCTTGCGCTGTGCTCATAACTACTAAATCTGCAATATTTACGTGGTACGGTCTAGTAACCACAAAATGTATAATATCTGCTATATCTAAGGCTTGTAATGGCTTAAAACCTTGGTAAACTTTTGCTGCTTTTGCAGTATCTCCTTTAAATCTCACCTCACTAAACTCGGTCTCTACCATTCCTGGATTTACAGCACCAATTCTAATATTATACGGATTCAAATCTATACGCATGCCTTGGTTTATTGCATCTACAGCGTGCTTACTAGCACAATACACGTTGCCATTTGGGTATACCTCTTTACCAGCTGTAGAACCAATATTTATAATGTGCCCAGACTTTTTAGCTATCATATTAGGAATTACAGCTTTAGACACATACAATAACCCTTTAACATTAATATCTAGCATTGCGTCCCAATCGTCTAAATTACCATCTTGTATGGGCTCTAAACCGTGTGCATTACCCGCATTATTAATTAAAATATCTACATCTAAAAACTCTGGCGGCAAGCTATTAATTTGTTCTAAAACGGCTGTTTTATTGCGCACATCAAAATTTAATGTGTGCACGGCAACCTCTTTTTCTAACTCATTTTTAAGCATATCTAAACGCTCTTGCCTACGACCACATAGCACTAGGTCTATATTATTTTTAGCAAATATTTTAGCGGTTGCCATACCAATACCACTTGTAGCACCAGTTATTAAAGCAATTTTATTTTTATTCATTTTATATCTAATTTTTCTAAGGTACAGGATGCCCCTGACTAGCTTTTAACAACACAAACCAATCTTCTAATTCTAATTTAATATCTAGAGCCTTAAAAGATGCCGCTATACGTTCTGGAGTAGCAGTACCAACCACAGGAAAAACCATTGACGGATGCTTTAAAACCCAAGCCAACAATAACTGATCTTCTGTTGCATTGTACTTTTTAATTAATAAACTTAAAGCCTCTTTTATACGAGATGTTTGGTCATTTTTCTCTTTAAAATAAGACCCCAAAGAACTCCAAGCCATTGCCATTCTTTTATTAGTAATACAATCATCTAAAGTACCATCATACATCACGTTATTTTGTGTTAATGAAAACTCTACCTGATTACCAACAACAGGAACCGCAGTCTCTATCATTTTAATTTGAGAAGGTGTAAAGTTAGACACTCCAAAATCTATAATCTTCCCTTCTTTTTTTAATTGATAAATAGCCTCTGATATTTCTAGCGGATGCATTAAAGGACTAGGCCTATGCAACAATAAAAAATCTATATAATCTGTTTTTAAATTTTTTAAAGATTGATGAACAGAGCTTACAATATAATCTTTATTATACTGGTAATGCCCTATTTTATTGTCTCTGGCTTCACAAACGTGTTGTATTCCACATTTGGTAATAAGTTGCATATGTTCTCTAGACACTCCGCTATTAACAAAGGCCTTACCAAACATAGCCTCATTGGTATAGCCGCCATAAATATCTGCGTGGTCAAACGTAGTTATGCCTACACTTAAACAATGGTGTATTAGTTTGTCTATTTGTGTTGTAGATAAGTTTTTTCCCCAGTTTCCCCAGGTCATTGTTCCGGCAATAATTCTGGAATAATTTTGTGTTGCTTTCATAATAGTTGTGAAAATAAAAAAACAACTAAACTAACACTATATAAATAACATTTTTTTATAAATATTATACATTTAATTTGTCTTATTTTTATATAGATTATTTCCTACACCTAAACCCAAAAAAAATAAACATAAGTGACCAAAGAATAAACTCATAAACATTATTCTGTTTAATTAAACTTTTACAAAATGAAAAAAATACTACTTATATTATTTTTTCTATATTCTACCTCTAATTACACCCAAAACAAAGAAAAAATAAAGGAGGTTAAATTAATAAAGCAAACTACAGAATACAAAGAATGGGATTCCTCGTTACTAGCCTATACCCTTTTTGATTATAAAAAATTTGACCTTACACTATCAAAAGTTTTAAATAAAAGTAGTTATTATTATATTCTAAATGAATTAGGAGATAACAAGGTTGAAAAGAGCGATGCTTTTAGAAAAAAACTAGCTACTTACAACTTAAATTTATCTCCAGATGAGGTTTATAGTATATTTATAAAACCGATTACTCTTGAAGCTAAAGAAAAAATGAAATAATTTTCAACTTTTTAAGTACATTCAAAAAAACCTTCTTTTGGGTGCTAGCATCTGGTTTTCATAACACTATGTGAAAATTAAAAATAAATTCCTTAAATAGTTCATAATAATAGTAGCGTTATACAACATTTAACCTATTATTAACAGCAGAACCGTAAATAAATTAAGATTTTGCATCTTATTAAATACTTTTATATTTTGCAGAACAATTTTAATGGCTTATGGAAGAAAATACTACAGTAGATATTAGTGCGGTTAACGAGAAAATTGCTCAAGAAAGTGCTTTTATAGATCTACTAATGCTAGAGATGAACAAAGTAATTGTGGGTCAAAAGCATATGGTAGAACGTCTACTAATTGGATTACTAGGACGAGGACACATATTATTAGAAGGTGTACCTGGGCTAGCTAAAACATTAGCAATTAACACTTTATCTAAGGCAGTCCGCGGAGACTTTAGCAGAATACAATTTACACCAGATTTATTACCTGCAGATGTTGTAGGTACAATGATATACAATATTAAAGAGAATGATTTCTCTATTAAAAAAGGTCCAATATTTGCAAACTTTGTTTTGGCTGATGAAATTAACAGAGCCCCAGCAAAAGTTCAGTCGGCTTTGTTAGAAGCTATGCAAGAAAAACAAGTAACTATTGGAGACGAAACCTTTGTTTTAGAAAAACCTTTTTTAGTAATGGCTACTCAAAACCCTGTTGAGCAAGAAGGTACGTACCCACTACCAGAGGCACAAGTAGACCGTTTTATGTTAAAAACAGTAATAGACTATCCTAAAATTAATGAGGAGCAGTTAATTATGCGTCAAAACTTAAAAGGTTCTTATGATGAGGTTAAACCTGTGGTTACTGTACAGCAAATATTAAATGCACAAAAAGCTGTAAAAGAAGTATATATGGATGAAAAGATTGAAAAATACATCTTAGACATCATATTTGCCACACGTTACCCAGAAAAATACAATCTAGAAAATTTAAAACCACTTATAAGTTTTGGAGCGTCTCCTCGTGGTAGTATAAACTTAGCTACAGCAGCTAAATGTTATGCTTTTATTAAACGTAGAGGGTATGTTATTCCTGAAGATGTTAGAGCCGTTGTTCATGATGTGTTAAGACATAGAATTGGAATAACTTATGAGGCTGAAGCAGAAAACATTACTTCTGAAGAAATAATTAATAAGATTGTAAACGAAGTAGAAGTGCCTTAAATCAGTCGTCAGTTATATGTCGTGGTTCTGTTTTTTTACAAACAAAAACTACAATCTAATAATGTACACTGCAAACTGAAAAATGGATACTAAAGAATTACTTAAAAAAGTACGAAAAATTGAGATAAAAACTAGACGTCTCTCTAACCATATATTTGGCGGAGAGTACCATTCTACGTTTAAAGGACGTGGTATGACGTTTAGTGAGGTGCGCCAATACCAATTTGGCGATGATGTACGTGCTATAGACTGGAACGTTACCGCACGTTATAACGAACCTTACATTAAAGTTTTTGAGGAAGAAAGAGAGCTTACGATGATGCTTATGGTAGATGTAAGTGGCTCTGAAAACTTTGGTACAACCAATCAGTTTAAAAAAGATATTATTACAGAAATATCTGCTACACTTGCTTTTTCTGCACTCCAAAACAATGACAAAGTTGGTTTAATTCTTTTTTCTGATGAAGTAGAACTTTTTATTCCTCCAAAAAAAGGAAAAAGTCACGCATTGCGTATTATTAGAGAGCTGTTAGAATTTACACCAAAAAGCACTAAAACAAATTTATCTGAAGCCCTAAAGTATTTAACCAATGTAATGAAAAAGAAAGCCATAGTATTTGTGTTGTCTGACTTTATTACTGATGATTATTTACAAACATTACGCATTACAGGTAAAAAACATGATGTTACAGGCATACGTATTTTTGATGAACGTGAAGAAACTATACCAAACATAGGTATGGTGCAAATGCAAGATGCAGAAACTGGCGCCATAAAACTTATAAACACACAATCTAAAAAAGTAAGGTTAGCTTATGGTAAGTACTACCAAGATAAAGTAACTTACTTTAAAGAAACATTCACAAAATCGGGCTGCGGAACACTAAGTTGTAGAGTAGACGAAAGTTATGTTAAAAAGCTATTAGGCTATTTTAAGCGAAGAGGATAATGACAATTAGTAACAAGCAAATAACAAATTCTAGTAACACATTATTACAAATAATATGTGTTTTGGCGTGCCTTATTTTTGGCTCGTACTATAGTTATGCCCAAAACCAACCTAAAATAACAGCAGATATAGATACTACTGCTATTAGAATTGGTGAGCAAATAAAGTATACCATATTGGTAGATGCGGACTCTACAGCACAAGTACTATTTCCTGAAGATCAAACTTTTTCTCCATTAGAAATGGTTGAAGCCTTAGAAATAGATACCACAAAGTATAAAGACCGCATTACATTACAGCGTTCTTATGCCCTTACTCAGTTTGATTCTGGTGCTTATACAATTCCTATACAACGCATAGAAATTAATGGTAAAGCTTTTTTTACAGATTCTTTAAGGGTTAATGTTGGTACTGTTAAGGTAGATACTTTTGCCCAAAAAATGTACGATATTAAACCACTTATGGAGGTAGAAAAAGCTTCTTCATTCCCTTGGTTGCTAGTTGGTATTATTGTAGCTAGTTTACTAGTGGTTATCGGTTTAATTTACTGGTTTATTTTACGTAAAAAACCATTAACTGACGAAGAAAAAATAGCGCTATTACCACCATATGACCGAGCAATTATAGAACTTAAAAAACTAGAAAATTCTAAGTACATTATACAAGATGAGTATAAGGAGTATTACTCTGAGCTTACCACTATTGTACGTTCTTATTTAGAAGAAGATGTAAAAATATCTGCCTTAGAAAGCACTACAGACCAACTTATTACCAAGCTAGAACTTTTAAAAGATGCAGGGCAATTAAAGTTAGACAACGATACTATATCACAATTTAAACGTGTTTTACAAACTGCAGATTTAGTAAAATTTGCCAAAAAGAAACCAGAAACTTCTATTGCAGAGCAAGACCGCGTGGCAATAACTCAGATTGTAGAAAAAACACATGAGGCGTTACCAGAGCCTACAGAGGAAGAACTGCTTAAAAATGAAGAATACCTAGAAGAATTAGCGCGAAAAAAAGAAAAGAAAAAATGGATTATTGCCATTGCCACTTTTGTAGGTGCTTTATTAATTGGTTTAGGTGTCTTAATTAAAATATACGGTTTTAAAACAGTAAAGGACACAGCTTTTGGACATCCGGTAAAAGAATTATTAGAGAACGATTGGGTACAAAGCTCTTATGGCTACCCACCAATACAAATAGAAACACCAGAGGTTTTAATTAGGCAAGAAGTTAAATTACCTCCAGAGGCACAAGCAAACGTTAAAGAACTGCAATTGTTTACTTATAAAAGTAACAAAACATTATTTGGAGTAAGTGTTTCATCTGCTACGTTTGCTAACCCAGAAACAGAGCCAAACTTTAACCAAGTAGCAGAAAAAATATTGGCTGAATTTGAAGCTTCTGGAACTAAAAACATTACCACAAAGCAAGAAGAGTTTAGCACTTTTTCATCAGACACCAAAGGTTTAAAAATATATGGTTCTGGTAAGTTTAAAATGCCAAATTCTAAAGAATTGGTAAATGGAGAGTATGCAATAATTTGTTTTGGAGGCAAAGGTTTTCAGCAACAAATACTGGTAACCTACTTAGCAGATGACGAGTATGCACAGGAAATTGCTAATCGTATATTTAATTCAATTGAAGTTAAAGAAGATAAAAAAGAATAAATGCTAGAAAATATCACTTTTGCAAACCCTCAGCTTTTTTGGTTGCTATTACTGCTACCACTGGCTGCGCTATGGTATTTTTTTAAACATAAGCAAGAAACTGCAGCATTAAAAATATCTAGCACACAAGGCTTTACAGACACTAGTATATTGTCTAAACTAAAGCCTTTACTCTTTATTTTTCGCTTATTAGCATTAGCCGCAATAATTACTGCCTTAGCACGCCCACAAACCAAAGATGTATCTACCAGGACTAAAACTACAAAAGGTATAGATATTGTTATGGCAATAGATGTATCTTCTAGTATGCTTGCCAGAGATTTAAAACCAAACAGACTAACAGCATTAAAAAAAGTTGCCGCAGATTTTATAAAAAAAAGGCCTAATGACCGTATTGGCCTGGTTGCCTATGCTGGTGAGAGTTACACAAAAACACCTATTACTAGTGACAAGTCTATTGTACTATCATCATTACGCCAAATAACGCACGGCCAGTTAGAAGATGGCACAGCAATTGGTATGGGTTTAGCAACTGCTGTAAACCGTTTAAAAGACAGCAAGTCTAAAAGTAAAGTAATTATTTTACTTACAGATGGGGTTAACAACTCTGGCTTTATAGAGCCAAAAACTGCAGCAGATTTAGCAGTAGAATACAAAATTAAAACCTATACCATTGGTTTAGGTACCAATGGAAATGCATTAACGCCAATTGGCTTTAACCCAGACCGTACTTACAGGTATGGTATGAGGCAAGTAGAAATTGATGAAAAATTGCTGGAAGAAATTGCTACAGTAACAGGCGGACAATATTTTAGAGCTACAGACAATGAAAAGCTTGCAGCTATTTATGATGAAATTAATAAGTTAGAAAAAACCGACATAGAAGAAATTAAATATACCAATTTTGAAGAAAAGTTTAGACCATTAATACTTTTGGCTGGTATTTTACTTTTACTAGAATGGGTAATGCGAAACACTTTATTTAGAAGTTTTATCTAAGATTAAGAAAGACAAATGATACAAATAGACGAAAAAATATATTTCTATTTACTGTTCATCATTCCTGTAATGGTGATCTTCTTTGTGCTGCTTTTAATCTGGAAAAAAAGAGCACAAAAGAAATTTGCTGATATACACTTACTAAAGCGCTTAACACCTACTAAATCTACCTTTAAATCAATTTTAAAATTCTGTGTATTTATTTTAGGATTAACACTTTTAATAGTTGGATTGGCAAACCCTAAAATTGGCACAAAACTTGAAACCGTAAAAAGAGAAGGTGTAGATATTGTTTTTGCTGTTGATGTATCTAAAAGTATGCTTGCAGAAGACATTGCTCCTAGTAGGTTAGATAAAGCAAAGCGCATTGTTTCAGAAATTATTGCTCAGCTTGGTAGTGACCGTATTGGTATTATTGCTTACGCAGGGCAAGCGTACCCGCAATTACCAATTACTACAGATTATGGTGCGGCAAAAATGTTTTTACAAGGTTTAAACACCAATATGCTATCATCTCAAGGTACAGCCATTAACCAAGCGTTAGATTTAGCTTCTACGTATTATGATGATGATGAACAAACAAACAGAGTGTTATTTATTATATCAGACGGAGAAGACCACTCTGAAGGTGCTACAGAAGGTGCAGTAGAAAAAGCAGTAGACCAAGGCATAAAAATATTTACCATTGGGGTTGGCACAGAAAAAGGAGCTCCAATACCTATAAAGCGTAATGGAGTTTTACAAAGTCTTAAAAAAGACTTACAAGGAGAAGTTGTAATTACAAAACTTAACAAAAGCGTTTTAGAAGATATTGCAGATGAAGGTAATGGCCAATTTATAGATGGCACAAATACTAATGATGCTGTAACTATTATTAAAGAAGAATTAAATAAAATGGATAAAACAGAGTTTGAAGCCAAACAATTTTCTGAGTACAAAGACCAATTTCAATGGTTTATTGGTGCAGGATTGTTCTTTTTATTCATAGATATTTTTCTTTTAGACCGAAAAACAAAATGGCTTCAAAAACTTAATTTGTTTAACGAAAAAGAAGTAGAATAAATGAAAAAGCTAGTATACATTGTTTTTTTAATAGGATGCTTTACTTATGCACAAGATGATGCAGACGTTAAAGAAAAAGAAAAAGCATTAAACACCTCTAAAAATTTAACTTGGGAGGCTAATAAAGAACTATCTGAAAATAATTTTTCACAAGCAGAAGCAAATTACCGTAAAGCAATTTCTAAAAGTTCAGAAAATGCCGTTGCTCCATATAATTTAGGGAGTGCTTATTACAATAAAGAAACGTATAGTGAAGCTTTTGGCAGGTTTAAGCAAGCTGGCGAGTTAGCTAGCACCAAAGCAGATAAACATAAGGCATACCACAATATGGGTAATGTTTTCATGAAAAACAAAGAGTATGAAAAGGCGGTAGAAGCATACAAAGAAGCTCTTAGAAATAATCCTTCTGATGAAGAAACCAGGTACAATTTTGCCTTAGCTAAAGAGCTACTAAAAAAACAACAAGACGAGCAAAAGAAAAACGACCAAAACAAGGACGACCAAAAAGACAATAAGGAAGACCAAAAAGATAAAAACGAAGACAAAGAAAAGAACGAAGGGGACGGAGACGATAAAAAAGACGACCAAGGAAAAGATAAGGACAAAAAAGACGGCGAAGACAAAAAGAATAAAGGGGACGAAGGAGACAAAGAAAATAAAGATGATAAGGACGGCAAAGGTGACGATAAAAAAGACCAAAAAAAGCCAAATGATAAAGGAGATAAAAAGCCGCAAGACCAACAACAGCAACCAAGGCCTAATCAGCTCTCTAAGCAACAGGTAAAAAACCTATTAAAAGCTATGGAGAATGAGGAGAAAAAAGTTCAAGAAAAAATGGATGCCCAAAAAGTAAAAGGCGCTAAAGTAAAGAACGAAAAAGATTGGTAATTAAACACATGAAAACGAAACTATACATATTATATATTCTAACTTTTTTTACGCTTAGTAGTGTAGCTGCACAAGAAGAAAAAGTTACGTTTTCTGTAAAACTTAGTAAAGAAAAACTAGGCTTAAACGAGCGCTTAAAAGTAGAATTTACAACTAATAAACAAGGTGATAACTTTGTTGCACCTAACTTTAATGGGTTTACGGTACTTATGGGCCCAGCAACATCCATTAGTAGATCTTGGAATAATGGTAAACGTAAATTTTCATTATCATACTCATATATTTTACAACCCACTACTAAAGGAAGTATCACTATAGAACCTGCAAAAATTACTATAGATGACCAGGAATACAAATCGGATGCCAAAACTATTACGGTAACAGATGCTGTTGTAAACCCTAACGCACCGCCATCTCCTAGTGATATTGCGCAAGAAAACCTACATTTAGTTGCAGAAATAAGCAAACCAAATCCTTATTTAAACGAGGCAATAACCGTTGTTTATAAAATGTATGTTAGTCCTTCTATAGAAGTTTCTGGTTTTCAGGCTGTAGATAATCCTAAATATAATAATTTTTGGAGTCAAGATATTCCTGTAAAAAGATACACCACTAAAGAAGATACTTATAAAGGAGAGGAGTACAGATCTGTGATACTAAAACGTGTTGTACTATATCCTCAAAAAACAGGCAAACTTATATTAGAACCACTTACTTTAGATGTTGGTGTGCAAGTACCTACACAAAGAAGAGACTTTTTTGGCGGACCAATTTACGCACAAGCTAATTTAAGAGTATCTGCCGGTAACAGATATATAAATGTTAAATCTTTACCAGAACAAGGAAAACCAGCAAGTTTTACTGGAGCTGTAGGAGATTTTAATTTCTTTGTTACCACAAGTAAAACTCATTTAAACGCAGCAGAATCCTTACAAGCTAAAGTAGAAATTAGCGGAAAAGGAAACTTAAAACTATTTGATATTCCTACCTTAAACTTACCTGGTTCTTTAGAGGTTTATGATCCAGAGCATGATGAAAAAGTAACAACCTCGTACACAGGTATGGAAGGTAAAATTAGTGACAGTTATACCATAGTACCAGAATATAGAGGCAAATACCCAATACCAAGTATTGCATTTAGTTATTTTAACCCAAAAACAAACAAATACCACACCCTTAACTCAGATGAACTAGTTATAAATGTAGTAGAAGGCCCAACAAATACAGAAGAAACCGCTGCTAAAAACCCTACTACAACCAACAAGCAAGTTGTAGAAACAAAAGGCAAGCAGTTTAATTTTATAAAAACAAAAACAAATTTAACACCTATTGCAAGTACTTATTTTTTTAAGTCTACAGCTTTTTATTTATGGTTACTATTACCAATACTATTAATTCCTATTGCAATATTACTTGGCCGTAAAAGAGAAGCTATGGCTTCTGACGTTGTTGGCAATAAGGTTAGAAAAGCAAATAAATTAGCTCGTAAATACTTATCTGCAGCAAAGAAAACTTTAGGTAAAAAAGATGCTTTTTACATTGCTTTAGAAAAAGCATTACATAATTATTTAAAAGCTAAGTTAAAAATTGAAACATCTGATTTTAGTAAAGATAAAATAACAGAATTACTAAATGAGAAAGAGATAGATAATGGTACAATAGAAGGTTTTATTTCACTCTTAAAAAACTGTGAAATGGCACGCTATAGTCCGTTTTCTAATGTACAAATGCAGCAAGATTATAACAAGGCAAGTGAAGTAATTTCGCAAATGGATAAACAACTATAATTATGAGAAAAATAATATTTATACTTGTTTTATGTATTTCGTTTTTTGGGTATTCTCAAAACAACGATCTATTTAAAAAAGCCACAGATGCTTATAATAATGGAAAATATGATGCCGCTATAAAAGATTATTTACAAATAATAGAAAACGGCAAACATTCTGCGGAACTATATTACAACTTAGGAAACGCTTATTACAAACTAAATAAAGTTGCTCCTAGTATTTATTATTATGAAAAAGCATTATTACTTAAACCAAATGATAGCGAAATAAAAAACAACTTAAGTTATGCTAAAAATATGACTTTAGATGTTATTAACCCTTTACCGGTTACTACACTAAAAAGTATTTACAATAAAATTGTTGGTTATTTTAATTTTGACCAATGGGCTTATATAAGTGTTATGCTTGTAGTTTTATTTGTTATTAGCTATATAGCCTTTAAGTTTTTTATTTATTCTACTAAAAAAAGGATTTCTTTTATACTAAGTATAACCTTTTTACTTTTAGCTATAGCAACTGTAATTGCTGCTTACTTAAATTATAATGATTTTATTAAAAACAGACCAGCAATTGTTTTTAATGAAGAATCTTTAGTGGTAGCAGAACCAAATAGCAAAGGCAAAGAGGTATTTAGATTACATGAAGGCACAAAAGTATTTGTATTAGAGCAATTAAAAGACTACTCTAAAATAAAATTGGCTGATGGTAAAACTGGGTGGATTTCATCTGAAGAAATAAAAGAAATTAAATAAACGTATTACAACTTAATTTAAATTTCAGTTTAATACATTTATCACACCAATAATTTAAAATGTTTAGAAAATTTTTCTCACTGTTTTTAGCAATTTTAGTAGTTGGTTTTATCATTACCCCAACCGTTCTTTTGTATGTAGATGACAATATAGAATTATCAGTTACATACAAATCTGCAGAGGATGAAGAATGTAAATCATTAGAAATTATAGTTTCAAACAATAACTGGACATTTACAAATCCTTTCAAGCCTTTAGCTATACCTAGTTACTACTATAAAAATTACACTAAACCACATTTTAATCTACTTTTACCGCCGCCAGAGTTAAGTTAACACTGGGTTATATTTTAGTGCTTATGTACTACAATGCGCTAAACTAAAAAAGTAAAACATTACTTTTAATTCTAATTCTCATTTTAGAACATTAAATTTATCATTTATAAATTTGCTTTAACACGTATATTTATAAGTAGTTTATCATTTTTTTTATCTAAAATGACAACAAAACTACATTTAGTAGTTCTATCAATTTAATTGTATATTATATAAATACTTAGTTCAATTTTTAATTATTCAATTGTTCTAAGAAATTAACTTAAATCTATGAAAAATCTTTTCTCTAATATAAAAGGAGATATTTTTGGTGGTATTACCGCTGGTATTGTTGCTCTGCCTTTGGCATTAGCATTTGGAGTTAGCTCTGGTCTTGGTCCCGCTGCAGGTTTATACGGGGCTATTTTTATTAGTTTTTTTGCTGCCCTATTTGGTGGCACTAGCACGCAAATTTCTGGTCCAACAGCTCCTATGACAGCAGTAAGTATGGTAGTTATTGCTAGTATTATTGCTATTCATGATGGTAATGTAGAAAAAGCTCTACCCTATATTTTATCTGTATTTATTTTAGCCGGATTAATGCAAATTAGCCTTGGCCTATTAGGTATGGGAAAATACATAAAATACATACCTTACCCTGTTGTTTCTGGCTTTATGACCGCAATTGGGGTTATAATATTAGTTACTCAAATACTTCCAGCTATTGGTTACTATCCTAAAGAGGATAAAGACTTTGTAAATCAATTTAAACCACAAGCAAAAGAAGTTATACTGCAAAATATATTAAAAGATGAAGCTGGTGAAGATATTTTGGTTTTAGATCATTTTAAACAAACCATCACCAAAGCTAATGCTATAACAAATGACGATACATTTAATGAAGCCAAAACCTTGGCAGGCAAAAAAGCTTCTGGTGTTATTGGAGCTATAAAAGTTTTACCTAGAGCTTTACAGTTTATTAATTGGCTAGAATTAGCATTAGCAATTGCCACAATTATTATTATTTATGGCTTTAAACGCATTACAACAGCCATACCAAGTACGCTAGTGGCTCTACTAGCTGTTTCTGGCGTAGCTTATGTCTTTAAATTACCTTACAGACCTATTGAAGAAATTCCAACAGGAATGCCAATGCCAAATATGGCTATTTTTACAGAGTTTAGTCTAACATCTTTAACACCGTATGTATTTACGGCTTTAACATTAGCTCTTTTGGGCGCAATAGATTCTTTACTTACATCTGTTGTTGCAGATAATATGACCAAAACTAAGCACAAGCCAAATAAAGAATTAATTGGTCAAGGTATTGGTAATACCATTGCTGCAATTTTTAATGGTATACCAGGTGCTGGTGCAACCATACGTACAGTTGTAAATATTAATTCTGGCGGTAAAACCAAAATATCTGGTATGGTTGCCGGTATAGTACTTTTAGTTGTTTTGTTGGCATTAGGGCCGGTAGCATCTCAAATTCCAGCTGCGGTATTAGCAGGTATTTTAATTACTGTTGGTATTGGGGTTATGGACTATAAAGGACTAAAAGCTATTCCTAGTTTACCACGCGACCTAAAAATAGGGCCATTAAAAGTTAGTTCAGAAGTTATAATAATGCTTGTAGTTTTAGTGCTATCATCCGTATGGAACTTAGTATATGCCGTAGGAATAGGCCTTGTTATTGCATCATTAATGTTTATGAAAAAAATAGGCGATTTAACCGCCAAACGTTCAGATGTTAAATCGCTTTTGGAAGAAAAAGCTTGGAAAGATGAAGATAACTTTCCTAAAAACTTAAAAGAAGAAGTTTTTATAAAACATATAAAAGGTCCGTTATTTTTTGGCTCTACTAGCGAGTTTCAACAGCTGGCATCACAAATACCTAGTACAGCAAGTACGGTAATTATTAGAACCGGTAAAATGCAATATATGGACCAGTCTGGCCTGTATGCTATGGAAGATGTTTTGGTAGATCTTAAAAAAAATAATGTAAACGTACTTTTTGTAAATCTATTACAACAACCTAGGTATATGATGGAGCGTATAGACATTATACCAGACCTTATACCAACAGAGCATTTGTTCTCTAATTTTGATGACGCTGTTGCTTGGGTTAAAGAAAATGTAAAAGACACCTATTAAATGTGACTACAAAACATTAATTAATACAATCCAATACGGGAATAATTGCTAAATTTGCCGCGTATTGGATTTTTTTGTGTTATGATAGATGAAATAAAAAAACATATTGCCATAGTTAACGAGTTTACATCAACAGACTTAGAAGCAATAGAAAGTTTTAGAATAAAATATTTAGGTAAAAAAGGATTGTTAAATGACTTTTTTGCCGAGTTTAAAAATGTCCCAAACGAACAAAAAAAGGAGTTTGGACAAACTATAAACCAGCTTAAAAATGCTGCTACAGAAAAAGTAAACTCCTTAAAAGATGCTTTAGCTAGCACAACAGTTAGCGATAGTGTTTATGGTGACTTAACACGACCAGGACAGCCGATGTCTATTGGTGCAAGACATCCAATATCTATTGTAAAAAACCAAATTATAGAGATTTTCTCTAGAATAGGCTTTAATGTTTCTGAAGGGCCAGAAATTGAAGACGATTGGCATAACTTTACTGCACTTAACTTGCCAGAGTATCATCCGGCAAGAGATATGCAAGACACCTTTTTTATACAAACCAACCCAGATGTTTTGTTGCGTACGCATACCTCATCTGTACAGGTAAGGTATATGGAAAATAACAAGCCACCAATACGTACAATTTCTCCGGGTAGAGTATACAGAAACGAAGCAATTTCTGCTCGTTCTCACTGCTTTTTTCACCAAATAGAAGGTTTGTATATAGATAAAGATGTTTCGTTTGCAGATTTAAAGCAAACATTACAATTTTTTACGACAGAGCTTTTCGGAAAATCTAAAATTCGTTTACGTCCATCATATTTTCCATTTACAGAGCCTAGTGCCGAAGTAGATGTGTATTGGGGCTTAGAAACAGAGTCTGACTATAAAATTACCAAAGGAACCGGCTGGTTAGAAATTGGCGGATGTGGTATGGTAGATCCTAATGTACTTAAAAATTGTGGTATAGACCCAGAAGAATACTCGGGCTTTGCCTTTGGTGTTGGTATAGACCGTATTGCTATGTTATTACACCAAATTACAGATATTCGTTTGTTAAGTGAAAATGATGTTCGCTTTTTAGAGCAATTTAAAAGTGCTTTGTAAAAACAACTTAAAGTTATAAATAGATGAAAAAAGACATCATAATACCAGTTGTTAAAGATGTACACGTTGCTATTATACACGAGTTTAACAAAGAGTTTTTAGATAAAGAATGGAATGTTTATGTAATTAACAATAGAGCAGAAACCATAGAAATGGTACTTGTTGTTTCTAAAGGGTACGATGGTGAAAAACTTACCTCAACTATGAGACATTCTATTACCAAATTAGATGGTAAATCTTATGCTAAAGTAGAAATGGTACAAGAAGATGTTTTACAGTTAAATAACGAGTTTTTTGTAACTTTTTTTGCTGATAATAAGCTTTTTGAAAAGCGTTTTATTTTTGAAAAAAACACAGTAACTAAGGCAAATTTAACCACAATACCGTTAATAGAAAAAGACGGAATTTTAGCAAAATAATAGCCTTAAGGAAACATAAGCTTATTTATTTTTAAGCTACATTCGCACTTTTTAAAATTAAGATTTTACCTATGAGCAACACTACTAAATTTGAAGGATTACAAGTTATTGGCGGAGAAGAATGGTGCGTTTTTGAAGAACTAGGAATACCTGCTATAAAAGCACGTGTAGATTCTGGCGCAAAAACATCATCTATACAAGCCAATAATGTAAAAGTATACAACAAAGGTTTAGAAGAATGGGTAAAATTTGAGGTAAACCCAATACAAGAAAACAGAAGTGTAACAATTACTTGTGAGGCTCCTTTGGTAGACCGCAGAACTGTAAAAAGCTCTGTTGGTATTTCTGAAGAGCGTTTAGTGGTAAAAACTACCATTAAGTTAGGTAATAATATACATAGTGTAGAGCTTACGCTGGCCAACAGAGACACTATGGAATACCGCATGTTATTAGGGCGCGAAGCTATAAACCAGCGTTATATTGTAAATCCTGCAGAAAGCTATTGTATGCAAAATTTTTCTGAAGAAGAAGTTCAAGAAAAGTACGCATCTCATATGGCCGAAAAATCTGGTTTAACAATTGCTTTATTAGCTAGTAACCCTAATTTATATAGCAACAAAAGAATAATAGAGGCTGGTGAAGCTAGAGGTCATGAAGTAGTTTTTTTAAATGTAGAAAACGCTTACATGAAACTAGATACAAAATCGCCGCAAATACGTTACAGAGGTGGTAATGTTTTAAATAAGTTTGATGCGGTAATCCCTAGAATTAAGCCATCAGTTACGTTTTATGGTTGTGCTTTAATTAGGCAGTTTGATAATCTTGGTGTGTATTGTTTAAACACCGCAGAAGCAATTACACAGTCTAGAGATAAGTTGTTTGCTTCTCAGTTATTTTCTAAAAACGATATTGACATACCTATTACTGGTTTTGCAAAATCTCCTATGGATACCAAAGACCTTATACGTATGGTAAACGGTGCTCCATTAATAATAAAACTATTAGAAAGCACACAAGGTAAAGGTGTTGTTTTAGCAGAAACCAATAAAGCTGCAGAAAGTGTTATTAACGCTTTTAAAAGTGTACAAACAAACATATTGGTACAAGAGTTTATTAAAGAAGCTAACGGGCAAGATATACGTTGCTTTGTAGTAAACGGAAAAGTTGTAGCATCTATGCAGCGCCAAGCTCAAAAAGGAGAATTTAGAGCTAATATTCATCAAGGTGGTGTAGCTTCATTAATTAAAATAACGTCTGAAGAACGTAAACTTGCTGTAAAAGCAGCTAAAATATTAAACCTGGCTGTTGCTGGCGTAGACATAATACGTTCTAACAAAGGACCATTATTGTTAGAGGTAAACTCTTCTCCTGGTTTAGAAGGTATAGAGTATGCAACCGGTTTAGATATTGCTAATGTTATGATTAGAGCTATTGAGAAAAAACTAAACTACACATCTAACTAAATAGCAGAAGAAAAAATAAAAAAAGTCTAGTAAAATTTACTAGACTTTTTTTATAAACTCCAATTTTTAAATGGGTTTTTACTCAGTTGTGAGTTATAGTACTTAGTATCACCCGTAACCTCATCTGCTAACCAAATTGGTTTTTCAAATTCATCAGTTTCAGACTGCAATTCTACTTCCGCCAGTAGTAATCCTTGGTTATCTCCATCAAATTCATCAACTTCAAATATATAATTGCCTACATTAACATTATATCGTGTTTTACTTATTACACCTGCTTCACAAATGCTTAGCAATTGCTCTGCTTCTGTAACAGGTATTTCCTTTTCCCACTCAAACCTAGACATACCAGATGCGTTAGAAATACCCTTTACAGTAATAAAACCTGTGTCTCCTTTAATTCTAACTCGTACAGCACGTTCTGGGTTAGTATTTAAATAACCCTGCACTATTCTTTTTTTAGAAATTGCTTCAGCTTTAAAAGCATCACTATTTACTAAAAATTTACGTTCTATTTCAATCATCATTCTCCTCCTAATTCCTTAATTTTATCAGACTGTATTTTTATAGTGTTTTCTTCATTATTTCCTAACCAAACCATAGCTTTTGCAATGGTTTCTGGGTGTATAGGTCTGTATTTTTTTAAAGAACCAATTAGTAAAAACTGAAACACCTTAAAAAACTGTTTTGCCAACCACTCGCCCATTCTTTTCTCTTCTCTTTTACCCGCAATTAATGATGGTTGCAATATATGTGTTTTTGGTAGTTGCAATGCAATTACAGCATCTTCCATTTGACCTTTACTTTATTATAAAAAACAGAACTACTTGCGTTTGCTCCTAAGGCAGATATTACCATAAATGTTCCTATACCATTTTCTTTACATAACTTTGCTGCTTGCAATGGTATGCCGTAATCTATTTTTTTATAAGTTTCTTTATCTGGTGTTTTTGCCTTTGTAGTTCCAATACAACAATACACCTCATCTGCAGTAAAGCTAGTTTTGTGTTTTTCTAAATCTTGTAAATCTACCAAATATTCATCAATTTTAGAATGCGTAAATCCACTTAAAGATCTAGAAAATAGCTTTATTTTTGCATAAGACTTATGGTTGGTTAATAAAGATACTAAGGCACTACCCGTTACACCGGTTGCGCCTAATACAATAGCCGTTTTTTCTTTTGTTTTCATCAACCTAAATATACCGTAAATTTGTGTATGACCAAGGATTTACCTTTACGAAAAATTATTCATGTAGATATGGATGCCTTTTACGCATCTGTAGAGCAGTTAGATAATCCTGAGCTTATTGGTAAGCCATTGGCAGTTGGTGGTGGTGAAAAAAGAGGTGTAGTTTCTGCCGCTAGTTATGAGGCTCGTAAATTTGGTGTACGCTCTGCTATGAGTGGTTATATGGCAAAACGTAATTGTCCAGATTTAATTTTTGTGCCACCAAGGTTTGACAGGTATAAAGAAATATCGCAAAAAATTAGAGCCATTTTTTTTGATTATACAGACCTAGTAGAACCACTTTCTTTAGACGAAGCTTATTTAGATGTTACGGTAAACAAAAAGGGAAACCCATCTGCATCTTTAATTGCCAAAGAAATTAGAGATCGTATTTTTAATGAGTTAGGGTTAAGGGCTTCTGCAGGCATATCTATAAATAAATTTATTGCAAAAGTTGCAAGTGATTACAACAAGCCAAACGGACAAAAAACGGTTAATCCAGAAGAAGTTTTAGCCTTTTTAGAAGCCTTAGAAATTCGTAAATTTTATGGCGTAGGTAAGGTTACAGCAGAAAAAATGTACAAAGTGGGTATTTTTACTGGCTTAGATCTTAAAAACAAATCACTAGAGTTTTTAGAAAATAATTTTGGTAAAAGTGGAACATATTACTACCACGTTGTTAGAGGCATACACAATAGTCCTGTAAAACCCAACCGAATACCAAAATCGGTTGGTGCAGAGCGTACCTTTAATGAAAACTTAAGTAGTGAAATTTTTATGCTAGAACGATTGGAAAATATTGCTAGCGAATTAGAACGCCGACTTAAAAAAAGTAAAATTGCAGGCAAAACAATTACTTTAAAAATTAAGTATAGCGATTTTACTTTGCAGACCAGAAGCAAAACCATAGCCTATTTTATAGCAGATAAAGACCTAATACTAGAAATAGCAAAAGAATTATTGTACCAAGAAAAGCTTGAAAACTCTGTGCGTTTATTGGGCATTTCTTTAGCAAATTTAAATACTCCAGATAAAAAAAAGCCAGAACAAGAAAGTATTAGTGTTCAGCTAAGGTTTCAGTTTTAACTACTTAATTTACACAAAGTTTAACCTATTTTAACGCTTTAAAAGTAAATAATCTACTAATTTTGTAGGGTAAACAGATTTTTAATTTTAAAACACTATAATATGGCAAGTTTAAGATTGGGTGATGAAGCACCAGATTTTACTGCAGACAGTTCTGTAGGAACAATAAATTTTTACGATTATTTAGGAGATAGTTGGGGAATTCTTTTCTCTCACCCTGCAGACTTTACTCCTGTTTGCACAACAGAGTTAGGTACTGCCGCACAATTTAAAGATGAGTTTGACAAACGTAACGTAAAAATGATTGCATTAAGTGTAGATGGTGCAGCTTCTCATAACGAGTGGATTAAAGACATTAATGAGGTGCAAAACACTACAGTAACTTTTCCTATAATTGCAGACGAAGACAAAAAAGTGTCTACCTTATATGACATGATACACCCTAACGCAGACAACCACTTAACAGTACGTTCTGTATTTATTGTTGGACCAGATAAAAGAGTAAAATTAACTCTTACCTACCCAGCATCTACAGGCCGTAATTTTTATGAGTTGTTACGCGTAATAGACTCTTTACAACTTACAGCTAACCACAAAGTAGCTACACCAGCCAACTGGAAAAATGGCGAAAAAGTAGTTGTTAGTCCGGCTATTGCTACTAGCGATGCAGAAAAAATATTCTCTAAAGGAGTAGAAGAAATTAAACCTTACTTAAGGATGACACCAGACCCTACTGCCTAACAAAGTTGTTTGTATAAAACCTGGCTCTAGTAGACGTTTTGTTTACTAGAGCTATTTTTTTATAGTACATTTATCTTCCCTTAATTTTATAACTATGGTAACAGCAGAAGAAAAACTTAGAGAGCGTATTAAAGAACTCACTTGTTTGTATGACGTTACTTCTATAATTGTTAATTGCGATTATAATGAAATTGAAGTTGGTTTACAAGCTATTGTAGCTTGCTTAAAAAATGCTTGGCAATACATAAATGATACGTATGTTGTACTTAAAACCGATGAGTACCATATTGAAACTAAAAAAGAGCATAAAGACTATGTTTTTTTAACCTCTGCTATTACGTTATTTAATAAAGAAATTGGGACTATAAAAGTTGGTTACCCATCTAAAAAATACAGTATTTTAGATTTTCTTGAAGAAGAACAACAACTGCTAAATAATGTGTGTTTGGAGGTTGGCAACTTACTGGAGCGTAAAGAAATTAAGGAGAACGAAATTTTAATTAAAAGGCAAGTAGAACAATCAGACAGGTTACGTATACTTGGAGAAATTACTGCAGGCATAGCCCATGAACTAAATACACCCCTGGCTAATATTTTAGGGTTTGCAGAGCTTTTAAAAGACCGTACAAAAGAAGATGCACAAGCAACAAAAGATGTAGATAAAATTATAAATAGTGCCATTTACTCTAGAGAAGTGGTAAAAAAACTAATGTTTTTTGCTTGTGAAATGCCACAACAAAAAAGCTTGGTTAATATTATTCCTATTTGTAAAGAAGCTATTGAACTTTTAAAACCAATACTAAAAACAAAAAGTATTACTCTAAATATTACCTCTAGCAATCCTGAAATTGCTTTAAAAATAGACCGCATACAACTTACCCAAGTGCTATTTAACTTGGTTATAAATGCTATTTATTTTTCAGAAGAAAATGGTTTTATTGTATTAGATATAAAAGATAAATCTGCCGCAGTAGAAATGCATATAAAAGACCAAGGTACTGGTATAGATACTAATTTAGGTGATAAAATTTTTGAACCATTTTTTACCACCAAACCAGTAGGCGAAGGCTCTGGATTAGGACTAAGCGTAGTACACGGTATTGTTAAAAGTCATAAAGGAAACATAAGTTTTAGTGCCAATACACCAAAGGGTACTATATTTACTGTAACAATTCCTAAATTGTAAAAAATGGGATTAGAAAAAGAGAACATACTTATTGTAGATGATGACATTCATATACTAGAACTTTTACAACGTCATTTACAAGCTTTAAACTACCACGTTTACAAAGCAGTGTCTGTAAAACAGGCATTGTATGTTTTGCATGACTCTGCTATAGATTTGTTAATAACAGATATACAAATGCCAGAGATTGATGGCCTGCAACTATTAAAATATACCGCAGAACATTATCCAGAAATTCCTAAACTAGTAATTACAGGTTACCCGTCTGTAGATGATGCAATGAGCGTAATAAAAACTGGCGCTACAGATTACCTTACCAAACCATTTACAAAAGAAGAATTAAAACAGGCCGTAAATAGGTCTTTAGAAGCAGCCAAAAAAACAAAACAAACACAACAAAAAAAACCACTAATAACAACAGGTTACGGACAAATGATTGGGCAATCTGTTGCCTTTAAAAAAGTAACTCAAATTATAGAACGTGTAAAAGACAACAAGGCTACTGTTTTAATAGAAGGAGAAAGCGGAACTGGTAAAGAGCTTGTGGCTAGGGCTATTCATTTTTCGGGTAAGTTTGCCAAGCAACCTTTTATTGCTGTTAATTGTGGTGCCATACCCGAGAACTTATTAGAATCTGAGCTCTTTGGCTATACAAAAGGAGCTTTTACAGGTGCTAACGAAAATAAAAATGGTTTTTTTCAGGCTGCAAATAACGGCACATTATTTTTAGATGAAATTGGCAATGCTTCTACTGCGGTACAGGCCAAATTACTACGTGCTTTACAAGAAAAAGAAATTACAAAAGTAGGCTCACAAAAAGCAGAAAAAGTAGACTTGCGCATCATTGCTGCAACAAATAATAACTTACAAGAAGATATTGCCAACAAAACCTTTAGAGAAGATCTTTATTACAGGCTAACTGTAGTGCAAATAAACGTGCCACCATTACGAGAAAGAAAATCTGATATTCCGTTACTGGTAGAGCAGTTTTTAAAGAAATACGGTGTAGAATACAAAGACCGTTTATTACAAATTACAGATAATGCTTTAAAAATGCTACAAAGATACCATTGGCAAGGCAACATTAGAGAGCTAGAAAATGTAATACAACGCGCTGTTATTATGAGCGATGGTATAATTGACACAAAAGATTTCCCTGATTATTTAAAGTATAAAATAGAGTTTCCAGACGCTTCTTTTACAAGCCTACAGCAAATGGAAAAAGAATACATTTTAAAAGTATTAGCAGCTACAAATAACAATAAGACAAAGGCTGCAGAAATTCTTCAAATAGACCGTAAAACTTTACGTCAAAAATTAAAGTAACGCTGGGGTATTTTTCCCCGGCTGGGGCATTTCTCCCCACCTCATCTTTTCTTTAAAATTAATTCACCTCTTTTATTTAACTAGTAATCAACTACTTAAAATAAATCTGCGTTTTTAAATCTTTTTAGGCACACAGCTTGCCAATACATACACAAGTAAGTTATTATAAAAATGATATTAGATTTTTATAGTTGATTGATTGATTTGTCTACTTGGCTTTCTAAATGTTTAACTCAAGTGGTGTGGTTTTTTTGTGAAAGTCAAGTAGCATTTTAATAGTCTAAATACAAGGTAATGATAAAAATAATTGAAAAGAGCCTTTGCAATACTTGTGAGCACGAGCGACTTTGTGTACTAACAAAAAATAAAAATTCTATATACAACTGTAGCGACTATCAACAAGGGACAAATGAAGACTTTGATCTAAAAAAAGAAGATAAAACAGAATTAGTTTTAAATTAAATATAATGATAACAAAACAGCAGAAAAAGTTGAAGCAAGGGATGCTAGATAATGTTATGCGACAATTTAATTATAGCGCAGACAACATAAACTTAAATCCTAATATTAGAAAAATATTAAGCATCACTAACAACGAGCTTGTTGTACATTTTCCTGTAAAGATGGATAATGGAGATGTAGAAGTATTTACAGGCTATAGAGTACAACATAACAATGCACTTGGCCCGTATAAAGGTGGTTTGCGTTATCACCCAACTGTAGATATAGATGCCGCAAGAGCTTTGGCTATGTGGATGACCTGGAAAACCTCTTTAGCTGGCTTACCATATGGTGGTGCAAAAGGTGGTATACAGTTAGACCCTAGCAAGTACTCCCAAGCAGAGTTAGAGCGTATTACTAGGAGATTTACCTTTGCTTTAGGAGATAATATTGGTCCGGAATTAGATATTCCTGCACCAGATGTTAATACAAATCCGCAAACAATGGCGTGGATTTTAGACACTTATATGTCTACAAAAGCACCATCAGAACGTTCTAAAAATATGCACGTGGTTACAGGTAAGCCTGTTGGCGCTGGCGGTTCTGAAGGTAGAGACAGAGCTACGGGTTATGGTGTGTTTTTAAGTATAAAATTTTGGGCAGAAAGTAAAAAAGTAAGTCTAAAAGATAAAAAATACATTGTACAAGGTTTTGGTAATGTTGGTTACTGGACTTCTCATTTTTTAGAAAATGAAGGTGCAATTTTAGTTGGTGTACAAGATGCATCTGGTACTATTATGAATGAAAACGGAATTTCTGTTGAAGATTTATTTAAACACACAATAGAACACAAAGGTGCCATAGCTGGGTTTGAGGATGCCACGCCAATATTAAACGAAAACTTTTTTGGTATTAATTGCGATATCTGTGTACCAGCTGCTTTGGGTAACCAAATAACAGCTAACAATGCAGACAGTATTAAAGCCTTTTTAATTGCTGAAGGTGCAAACGGACCAACAGATGTTGAAGCTGAAAAAATATTACTAGAAAAAGGTGTAGCTATTATACCAGATATTTTATGTAATTCTGGTGGTGTAATTGGTAGTTATTATGAGTGGTTACAAAATAGAAACGGAGAAATTTGGCAGCTTGATGAAGTACTAGAAAAAATGCATAAAAAACTAAAAGAATCTTTTAATAAGGTAATGAAAACTGCTTTAGAAAAAGATATAGACATGCGTACTGCCGCCTTTAACATTGCCATAGAACGTTTAGAACAAGCTTATGTACAAAGAGGAATTTTTCCATAAATAACAGAAAAGAGATGATGAAATACGGAGGCTTAATTATTGAAAAAAAAGAATATGTGTTGCTTAAAAAATTGATGACCCTGTCTGGTTATCATAAAGATGCAACATACAAAAAATCTATTGCTAAGCTTAATACGGAGCTAAAGACTGCTATTGTAAAAGACGAAAAAGATATGCCTATAGATGTAATCAGGTTTAACTCTATTGTTACAGTTACAGCTGAAGAAGGATGGCAAAAGAGTTTTCAGTTAGTTAAGCCTTCAGATAGTGATTTAAAAAACCAAAAGTTATCAATTTTAACTCCTATGGGCACTGCTGTAATTGGCTATGCAAAAGGTGATACTCTTTTATGGGAGTTCCCATCAGGAGAAAAAACCCTTACGGTAACCAATGTAAAACAAAAAAATAATTACATAGATATAAATACATTGGTATGAGTGCAAAATTGTTTTACAACTACGAGGAAGACCGCAGTATAATGATGAAAAAAGACAAAGAAGAACTGCGTAATTGGATAAATAATTTAGAGTTTATTGCTAAAGAATTAAGGTATTTAATGGAGATAGAAAGCCGTATTGCCAATCAAAAAACCATAAAACAAGAGCTGTATAACTTACAAAAAGAAAATACAGAAATGGTAGTAGAAATGCGCAGATATAACAATACTACACTTGGTAAGTTAGAATGTGACACTGTAGAGTGTGATGCCTTTTATCTTGAAAATCACGAAAAAAAAAGAACCGAATACTTAGCTTTTATACAAAAATATAGGCTAACTAAAACCAAGACTTTTTCTTTGATTTTACTTAAAACCGCATAAATTATATAAGAAGGTTTTTATAAGTTAACCCTTCTTACTATAACTAGGTTTTTGCATTTAGGCCTAGATAGAACACAACGGTGGGGGCTGTTGTGTTCTTTTTTTTAAACTTTTTTACACTTGCCTACCATCTAATAAGTTTATTGTTCTGGAGGCGTATGCTGCATTTTTTTCTGAGTGCGTAACCTGTATTATTGTTACGCCTTCTTTATTTAACTCTTTAAAAATCTCCATAATTTCTTCGCCTTGCTTAGAGTTTAGGTTGCCTGTTGGCTCATCTGCTAAAATAAGTTTTGGATTAGATATTAATGCCCTAGCAATACCTACCAACTGCTGTTGACCACCACTAAGCTGACTTGGAAATAGGTTTTGCTTGCCTACAATATTAAATTTATCTAGCATATCTGCTACCAATGCTTTACGCTCAGACGAGCTATACTTTTTATATAATAAAGGCATTTCTAAGTTTTCATACACCGTAAGTTCATCTAATAAATGATAGGCCTGAAAAACAAAACCAATGTATTGCTTATACAAATTAGATCGGTGTTTTTCTTTTAAATTATGAACGGAGTCTTCTAAAAAATTATATTCACCTTCATTAAATACATCTAACATACCAATAATATTTAACAAGGTTGATTTTCCAGAACCAGACGGCCCCATTATGGAAATAAACTCGCCTTCTTCTACTTTTAAATTGATGTCTTTCAACAAAAATATTTTTTGCCCGCCAGACTGTACCCATTTGTATATATGGTTTAATTCTAATAACATATTATATTTTTTTATTCTGTTCGTAAACTGTTTACAGGATTTTGTGTTGATGATATGTAGGTGCGCACGCCCATAATTAACATTGCAACTATTAGCATAATAACACCACTAATTGCAAAAACCCACCAACTTAATTTTGTTTTATTAGCAAAGTCTTGCAACCAATAATCTATACCAAAATAGGCTATTGGCGCAGCAATTATAAATGCAATTAATACCAAGCCTAAAAACTCTTTACTTAGCAATACATTTAGCTCTAATAAAGATGCCCCCAACACTTTACGTATACCTATTTCTTTGGTTCTGCGTTCTGTAGTGTAAACTACAAGACCTAATAACCCCAAACAACTAATTACAATTGCTAAACCAGTAGCCCAATTAAGTAACACTGCTGTTTTACGTTCCTGACTATAAAAACGTTTTATAGTATCATCCATAAAAATAAGTTCAAAAGGCTCATTGGTATAAACTGTATTCCAAGCATTTTTTAATTTATCTGTAGCGTGTTTTAGGTTTTCTCCGTTAACATTGGCAAAAGATATATGAAACGTTTTAAATTTTCTGTTTGCACCGCCTGTACCTACAAAAGCCAATGGCTTGATTGCTGTTTTTAAAGAACGCTGATTAAAATCTTTCATAACACCAACAATTGGATTTTGCTCACCATCAGCTTTTATTATTTTACCCAAAGCATCTTCTGGTTTTTTAAAGCCCAGCATACGCATATAGGTTTGGTTTATTACGTATTCTGTAATACTATCATTATTTTGTTTTCTACCAGCTAATAATTCTATTCCGTAAATGTCTAAATAGTTTTTATCGCCATACAGCAATTGCAATTCTGTATGCACAGGTGCATTGTTTTCATCAAAATAACTAGTATTTGTTGCATTAGTACTAAAGGATGCTGGCGGGTATTCTGCCAAACTAACTTTGTTTACTTCTGGTATTGCCTCTATTTTTGTTAACAAGCGTTGTTGTTTTTCTGGTGTCATAGTATACCAAGGAGCTCTAACAGATGCTATGGCTTTGGTTTTAAAACCCATATCTTTTTGTAATAAAAAGGATATTTGTTTGCCCACCAAAAGGGTAGCTATTATAAAAATCTGTGCTATTATAAACTGAAAAACAGTTAGGTATTTACGTAATGATGTTTTATCATTAGTTGCAATAATTTGATTTTTTAATACTGCTATTGGTTTAAAATGTGAGAGTACTAGTGCTGGATAAAACCCAGATAATACTGTAACAACTAAAAGCAATAAAATAATGAATACAATAACTGTTGGCTCTGCAAATAACTCTGAACTTAAACCTGTTGGTATATAGTTTGCAAATATATTTAGCAGCCAAAAAGAAAGTGCTATAGACACAATTGCAGCACAAATGGTTAGTAAAAAAGTTTCTCCTAAAAACTGATAAATTAACTGTTTTTTAGAGCCTCCTAGTGTTTTTCTAACACCAATTTCTTTTGCTCTTTGCGTTGCCTGTGCTGTATTTAAATTTATAAAATTAATACTACCTAACAGCAGTAAAAAAAGAGCAATACAACCTAAGCTTACTAATACAGACTTACTTGCTGGCTCCGAGTCAAAATCAAAAGTGTAATAGTTGGTATCAAAATGCATTTCTTGTAATGGCTGCATATAAAACTTGCGCTCATTACCAAACTCTTCTTCATTAGGGTCTTTATGTTCTTTTGCTAGCTTATTTAGTGTGAGCTGTACATTTTTAGCACTAGAATTTTTAGCTATTTTTATAAACAATTGTGAAGCCGAGTTTGTACCGTTCCAATTACTGCTCAATACAGCACTTGTCATATCTGACTGGTGCGCTGTTTTTAACGATATAAACTCTTCAAAAACAATATCTGTACGCTCTGTAAAATTAGCCACCACGCCAGTTACTTGCATATTTATGGTATCATTATATACCATATGAGCACCAATTATATCTGTAAAAGCAGTATTTGGGAAATATTTTTTAGCTCTTTTTTCTGATAACACCAACTGATTTGGACTTTCTAAAGCATTTTCTTTAGAGCCCGCCAACCATTTATATTTAAACACATTAAAAAAACCTTTATCTGCATAAATTACATAATCTGGTCTTTTAAATGTTTTATTTGTAGCTGTGTTTTTTATGTGTAACGGATACGTAGTTAAAAAAGGAGCAACAGCAGCCAAACTAGCCGAGTTTTGTTTTAGTGCGTCAGCCAAAGGAACTGAAACTCCCGGATTATAAAAGCTACCTTCTGGTGTTACAAACTCTGTTGTAACCCTATAAATATGTTCTTTATCTGGATGAAATTTATCAAAAGTAAAATCGTAATACACCATTAACCCAATAACAAAAGACACACTTAAACCAATGGCTAAACTGCTAATTTTAATTAAAGAAAAGAGCTTGTTATTCCATAGGTTTCTAAACGCTATTTTAAAATAATTCTTAATCATAATTATTATTTATAGGTTACAATTTACTCTGTTCGTAAACTTTTTATTGGATTTGCTGTTGCTGCTTTAATAGCTTGGAAACTTACTGTTATTAGCGCAATAATAACAGCACACATACCTGCAACAAAAAAGACTAGCCAGCCAATACTTATTCTAAAAGCAAAGGTCTCTAACCATTTTTGCATTATAATGTAGGCAACAGGAAAAGCAATTATAATAGATACTGCTATTAGCTTTAAAAAATCTGCCGATAACATTTGTGTAATTCCCAGTACGCTTGCACCTAAAACTTTACGTACACCTATTTCTTTTTTGCGTTGTTCTGCTGTAAAGGCAGCCAAACCAAATAAACCCAAACAAGCAACAAAAATGGCAAGCAAGCAAAATAAGAGTCCAACTTTTGCTGTTTTTCGATCTTGCTCATACAATTGCTCCATATTTTTATCTAAAAAAGTATAATCAAAACTAGAGTCTGTAGCAACTTTGTTGTAAGCGCTCTCTAATTGTCTCATAGTATTTGCTACCGAAGCACTATTAAAACGTACCAATAAATATGGTTTGCCCTCAAACCTACTATTATGAAAAGCATATGCACCAATTGGCTTGTGTAAAGACTCAAAATTAAAATCGTCTACAACACCAATTATTGTAGCATTGTCTCCCAATTGCATATCTACTTTTTTACCAATTGCTTCTTCTGGTGTTAATCCTAAATAGGTAATAGCTTTTTTATTTAAAACCACATCTACAAGCGTATCTCCTTCTTGTTTTACACTTGGTAATGTTTTACCTGCCAAAAGTTTTAGTTGTAGTACCTCTAGCACACTAGCGTCTGCTACGTTGGTCTGTATATTTTTACCGTTTTCATCTTGGTCGTTTTTATGCAAAGATCTTCCGCTAACATCCATACCAGGAAAACCTTGAGCAGAACCAACTTCTATAACCGAGCTTAATTTTTTAACCTCGTTTGCTAAAGCTTGTTTTTTATTGTAAGTTTTAATTGCAGCCGTAGAAACAGCTATAACGTTTTGTGGCTTATACCCTAAGTCTTTATTTTTCATAAACTCTAACTGTTGGTATACAACTAATACACCTACAATTAAAACCACAGAAGCTGTAAACTGAAATACAACCAATGCTTTTCTAATAACTGCGTTACTTACGGTTCTGTTTGCTGATTTTAATATAGCGCTAGGTGAAAAACCAGACAAATAAAAAGCAGGATAAGAACCCGCAACCAAGGTAGTAACCAACCAAACAATACATACACCAATTATAAAGCTTGGAGCCATAAGAAATTTATAATCTATACTAGCACCTGTTATAGTATTAAAAATAGGAATAATTGCAATAGATAATACTACACCAATGCACAATGCAATTAAAGTTAGTAAACCTGTTTCTGCATAAAACCTGCCAACTAAGCTTTTAGATGATGCACCAAGTGTTTTATTTATACCTACATCTTTTGCTCTTTTTTGAGAACGTGCTGTCATTAAATTCATATAATTAACGCAGGCAATAAGTAAAATAAGTAATGCTAAAAACGATAAGTTTTTAATTTCAGAAATACTACCAATTCTAGATGTGTATGTACTTGTGTAATCTTTAGAATATAAATGTACTTCTGATAATGGTTGTAATGAAAGTGTATACCATTGTCCTTGCTTATCTACATTTTTATCTAAAATTTGCTGCATTTGATTTTCAGAAGCCACTTTAGATGCATTGTCTTTTAACTGAACATACGTTTCAAAACTAGAGTTGCTCCAACTTGGTTCTTTAGAAAAATATGTAGAGCTAAATGATGCTATTAAATTACAATCTATAGTACTGTTTTTAGCAAAATCTTCAAAAACACCCGTTACTTCTAATTCTGTTTTATCATCAACTTTTATGGTTTTCCCCATAGGGTCTATAGTTCCAAAGTATTTTTCTGCTGCACTTTTAGATAAAACCACAGTATTTGGTCTTGTAATTGCAGAAGCAGGATCTCCTTTTATAAATTTAGTATCAAAAATTGAAAACAATTCTTGATCACACCAAAACAATCTTTTTTCTATAAAATTATTATTGTTTGCTTTTATAAAGGCTGTTTCGCCAAAGCTGTGTTGCAACATTCTGGCAGCATATTTTACAGCAGACAGTTCTTCTTTTAAAGCTGGTGCAACTGCCGCTGGCGCTGTTGCCATAATTTCTTTATCAAAAGCATCTCCTGTTGTATTAACCAACACTCTGTATATATCCGAGTAGCTTTTATATTGTTTATCAAAGCTTTTTTCAAAAGAAATAAAAGAAAAAAGTAGTATTGCTATTGTTAAGCCTATAGATAGCCCCAAAATATTTAATGCAGAAAACATTTTATCCATTTTAAGACCTCTCCACGCTATTTTAATATGGTTTTTAAACATAATTTTAAATTGTTAACTGTTGTTTTTTGATTGATACAATATGGTTTTCTAATTCTGTGCCAAAAACACAATAGCTTAATTAGCAGTTATTTATACTGCAAAAATAAAGTTAACTAAAATTAAATTGTAAAAATATTTTACACAACCTGTCCATTATTTGTACGTTAAAAAAAGAACTATTCTGCTCTTAAACTCTTTAACGGCTTTAATAAAGCGGCGCCTATTGCTTGATAACTTATGGTTACTACTGCAACTGATAAAGCAATACAGCCAGCACCAACAAAAATTTCCCAACTTAAATTTATTTTATAAGCAAAATCTTGCAACCAGTTGCTCATTAAATACCAGCCTATTGGTGTAGCTATTAGCATAGCTATAAAAACAAGCTTTAAAAAATCTAGTGTAATTAATTTATAAATGCTTTTAAAAGGAGCGCCTAGAACCAATCTTATACTTATTTCCTTTTGACGTTGCTCTACCATAAAAGCAGACAAGGCAAATAGCCCTAAACAAGCAACCATAATGGCAAATAAGGCAAAGCTGTTAAAAATTTTACCCATACGTTTAACATCTTGGTGCATTTGAGCAAATTTCTGATCTAGAAAAGTATAATCAAAAGCTTGGTTGGGTACATTTTTATCCCAAACTGCACCAATTTCGGTTAAAGCTTCATTAACAGTAGTACCGCTTAATTTTAAAGAAATTATACCTGTATCTTTACCAACAACAAGTGCTAAAGGTGTAATATCTTCTTTTAATGATTTAAAATGAAAATCTGAAACGACACCAACAATCGTCCAATTTTCACCATTAGAAATTTGCTTCCCTATTGGATTTTTATACCCAAGTTCAGTTGCCATTTTTTCATTAATAATAATAGAATTTATAGCATCTGAGGCATAGTCTTCAGAAAAATCTCTACCATTATTTACTTGCATACCTAGCGTTGAAATGTAATCATAATCTACACGCCATATTTGTGCCGCAATTCCTTTTTCTTCATTACCTGCTGTAGATTTTCTAAATGTATTTCCATTTCTTTTTGTTCCTTCAATAGGCAAATAACTACTAACGGTAGCCTTTTTTACAGAAGGTAACTGTACCAATTGATTTTTAAAGCTCTCTGTTTTATTTCCTAATATTGATGCTCCTTCTAAAACAACTATTTGCTCTTTATTATACCCTAGTTCTTTAGTTAGTATAAAGTTCATTTGTTTGTAAATAATTAGCGTACCTATTATTAGTACTACAGATGTTGCAAACTGAAAAATAACCAACCCGCTACGTAATTTTCCGCTTTTACTACCTATACTTAGGTTGCCTTTTAATACTGCTATTGGTCTAAAACCAGACAAATAGAATGCAGGATAAAGTCCTGCCAGCAAACCTACTATAACCGCAAACAAAACTATTATTGGTATAAACCAAATAGATTGCCAAGGCATACTTACATTTTTTAATGCTATAGCATTAAAAGAAGGTAATAATACCCAGGCCAAAAGCACTCCTAACGCAAATGAAATAACACTAAATAAAACAGACTCTGTTAAAAATTGAGAAACCAAGTTACTTTTATAAGCTCCTATAGTTTTGCGTAGTCCAACTTCTTTAGCTCTGTTAGCAGATTTTGCTGTAGATAAATTTATAAAGTTAATACATGCTAATATTAAAATAAAGCCAGAAATAGCCCCAAAAAGCCATACAAATCTAATATCTCCGTGTTGCAAACCGTCTCCCATTTTTAGGTCGGACTTTAAATATATATCCTCTACAGGTTGTAGTTTATATTCTATAGTTTTTAATACTTCTAAAAAATCTGGTGCTCTTCCTCTTTCTTTTTGTGCTGGTATTACATAGTTTTCCATTATAGAAAACATCTTCTTTTCTAGTTCTTTTATATTTGTTTTTTCATCTACCAAGATATATGTAAAATAGTTCTGGTTTGTCCAGCTCATATTTGTATCTTCAATAGGTAGTAAAAAATCAAATTTTAAGTGGGTGTTTGGGGGTCTATCTGCCATTACAGCACTAATAGTATATGGCTTATAGGTGTTATTGTCTAAAATAATATTTTTTCCTAATGCATCTCCATTAGGGAAAAAAATATCGGCTTTACTTTTTGAAATCACCAAGTTTTCTGTGGCGCTTAATGCAGTACCACTATTACCTTGTACTATATCAATTTCTAAAACATCTATTAAATCTTGATTTGCAAATATAAAACCGTCTTCTAACTTATTTTGAGATTCACCAGCAATTTTAAGGCCTCTTTTTCCTGCTCCAAAAAGCTCACTGGCATCTACTTTTGCTGCCTTTTTAATTTCTGGAAAATCTGATACTAAAGCATCTGCAAATGGCAATTGAAAATGAACACTTTTCATTACCTCACCGTTAAATTTTCCTTCCAAAACAACTCTGTATATTACATCTTTGTTTTTATAGTGTTGATCATATCCTAATTCATCTTTAATAAAAAGAGTTATTAACAAGCAAGCTGCAATACCAACAGCAAAACCTCCAACTTTAATTGTTGTAAAAAGTTTTTCATTTTTAAGACTACGCCACGCTATTTTAATATGGTTTTTAAACATAATTTTTAGTCTTTACTGTATTTGCTGAATAGTTGCTTCGCCAATAATTAGCCCTTTATTTAACTCCGGATTGCCTTGGTAAGCAACGGTTGCCTCACCGTAAGCTGTAACTTTTAATTTTTTAGAAACCTGTACGCGGTAACTACCCTCACCGTAAGCTGTAATTTTTGTGTTGTCATTTTTTATGCCTAAAGTGTTAATTTTAGTTTCTCCGTAAGCTGTAATTTTTAGGTTTTCTACACTACCTTTTTTTAGTTCTAAAAAACTTTCTCCATATATAGTAGCGTGTAATTCTTTAAGATCTGTATCATTTAAAAACACTTGTGATTCGCCATATATTTTTAATCGTAATTTGTTTTGGGCAAACTGACTTTTACATACAATAGTTTCTTCTCCTCTTAAAGACAATTCTTCTATTTTTTTATAGGTAACAATTGCCTTTACAACAGTGCCTTTGTAAATAGACTTACGTTGTTTGTATCCGTTTTTATTTATTTTTTCGCTTTTTGTAAACTCTTTTGCCCCTTCTAAATACAAGCGCAAAGTTTTTCCAGAAACCTCAACATTTATTTTGTTTTCTGCTACAGTGCTACTTTCTATTATTACACTTTCTGTTTCTCCTTCTACAAAAGTTACTTGTATATGCGGACTTACAATTACTTTGTTAAATGTTGCTACTTTGGTTACATTATTTTGTGCCGTAACACTCATAGTCATCACTACTAAAAAAAGTGTTGTTAGTTTTTTAATTTGATTGATTTTCATTTGTTCTAATTATTTTTGATTGATGAATTTATTCTGTTCGTAAGCTTTTTACTGGGTTAGATATTGCTGCTTTTATACTTTGGTAACTTACCGTAATAATTGAAATTGCAAGCACCAACACTGCAATTAAAATAAAAGACCATCCGTTAATTTCTATTCGGTATGAAAAATCTTCTAACCACTTTGTCATTGCAAACCAAGCCAATGGTATAGCAATTACTATAGCTATTGCTACTAGCTTTAAAAAATCTAAAGTTAATTTGTATACAATGTTACTTATACTTGCTCCTAGCACTTTGCGTACTCCTATTTCTTTTATTCGCTTTTCTGCATTAAATGTTGCTAAGCCAAATAGTCCCAAACAAGCTATTAGTATAGATAAAATGGTAAAAGCAATAAATATTTTACCTAAGCGCTCTTCTGCTTTATAAACATCATTAAAAGAATCGTCTAAAAAATAATAATTAAATGGTTGTTCTGAGGCTACATTAGCCCATAAACCTGCTATGCTTGCTATAGATTTAGCAAAATCTCCTTGACTTAGTTTTACTACTAATTTGCTACTTACTCTACGACTTAGCCTAAAGCTAACTGGGTCTATTGTGTTACGTAATGTAGAGATATGAAAATCTTTAACCACGCCAATAACCTTATATTCTATAGCATCAGAATCATCTACCAATGCCATTCCAATAGCATCCGTTGGGTTAATTCCCAATCTGTTTAATGTTGTTTCATTTACTATAATAGCAGTAGAATCTGTTTTGTACTTAGGGTTAAAATTTCTTCCTGCAACTAAATTTATATTTAATGTAGAAATATAATCTTCATCTACATCCCATTTTTGCATTTGTACTACAGCATCTTCAACAGCTCTTCCTTTTGCCGTAAAAGATTGGTCTGTTCTGTTAGATGGCGTTGGTAAAAAACTTGTAAGTGATGCACTTTTTACACTTGCTAGTTTTTCTATTTCTTGTTTAAAAGATGTTACTTGGTCACCAGCAGCATATACATCATCTATAACCAAAACCTGTTCTTTGGTGTAACCAATATCTTTCCCTTTTATGTATTGTAATTGCTGAAAAACTACCAATGTGCTGCCCATTAAAAATACCGAAATTGCAAACTGAAAAACTACCAATCCGTTTCTTAGTTTTCCGCCAGTACCTGTTGTTTTACCTCCTCCTTTTAATACTTTTACTGGTTTAAATTTAGACATAAAAAATGCTGGATAACTACCAGAAAGTAATCCTAAAAACAGTGTAAAAACCAAAAGTAAAATCCAAAAAAACGGATTTATAAAAGGAATTTCTATACTTTTATTTGCTAAAGCATTAAAATATGGCAATGCTAAATAGGTGAGTAAAACAGCAAAAATTAAAGCTATAAAAGATACCAAACCAGATTCTATTAAAAATTGTTTTATTAAATGGTATTTGGAGGAGCCTAATGTTTTACGCACACCAACTTCTTTAGCTCTTTTAAGAGATTGAGCTGTAGAAAGATTCATAAAATTTACACTTGCTAAGACCACTAAAAACAAGCCTATAAATGATAAAATGTAAATGTTTTGTATGTTATTGTTTGGATTTAATTCTGCTACACGGTCTGAGTGTAAGTGTATTTTACGTAGCGGTATAGTGCTAAAAACATAAGAATTACCTTCGCTTTTAAAGCGTTCTATTGTCATTGTAGGCGCAAATGTTTTTTGAGCATAGGGTACAACATAACTTGTAAATACATTTTGCAACCTTTTATTAAAACTAGCTATATTGGTGTTAGGGTTTAACTTTATAAAAGTGCTAAAATTGTTGCTCCCCCAAGTAACTTCTTTTGCATTTGGGTTACTGGACATTGACATAAGCATACTATAATCTCTTAAAAACGAGTTTTTAGGAAAATCCTCAATAACTCCTGTTACCATATATACCTCATCATTATCTAAAACAATTTGCTTACCTACTACTTGCTCTTCTGTAAAAAGTGTTTTTGCTGTAGATTTACTAATTACAATAGTATTTGGCTCTTGCAATGCTGTTTCTGTATTACCCTGCAATAAGCCTAAACCAAACATTTTAAAAAAAGAAGGATCTGCAAAAGCATTACCGTTAACTTTTATATTTTTAGTAGAATTTGCTTGGCGCACCAACATACCGCCCCAACCTCTTAACCTTGTTGCTAGCTGCACTTCTGAGTATTCTTTTTCTAAAACTGATGCCATTGGTGGCGTTACAACAGCTAAGTTATTAGAAGATGTTCCAAATTTTATATCCGCATTTATTCTATGAATTAGTGCTTCATCTGCAAACATTGTATCATAACTAAGTTCATCATAAATATATAATGCAATTAGTAGCGCTCCTGCAACACCCACTGCTAAGCCAAATACATTTAAAAATGTAAAAAACAGGTTATTTTTTAAATTACGCCATGCTATTTTTAATTGATTTTTAAACATAATTTTTATTCTTTACTGTTCGTTTTTTGATTGATGCTTACTAATATTCTAATTCTGTGCCAAAATCATAAACATCTAATTACAAGTAACTTACGTAATATTTTAATTTTTAAAAAAAGTAAACTGTATAAAATATTTACATCTTATGTCAATATTTTATACGCTACAAAAACTATTCTGTTCGTAAGCTTTTTACTGGGTTAGCAATTGCAGATTTTATAGACTGAAAACCAACAGTTACAATTGTTATGAAAAATGCAAAACCACCTGCTATTAAAAACACCCACCATTTAATTTCTATTTTATAGGTAAAATCTTGCAACCAGTTTTGCATAAAGTAATAAGCTATAGGAGCTGCAATTACAAATGCAACCAATACCAGCTTTAAAAAATCTTTGGTTAATAATTGTACAACAGATTTTACACTAGCACCTAAAACTTTACGTATCCCAATTTCTTTCTTCTTTTGCTCTGCAACGTAAGACACTAAACCAAACAATCCTAAACAACTAATTAAGATGGCCAAAATACTAAAGGCTATAGATATTTTAGATAATTTTTGCTCTTCTGCGTATAACCTTTCTGTTTCTTTATCTACAAAAACATACTCAAACGGTGCATACGGATTCACTTTTTTCCAGTTGGCCTCTAAACCGCTCAAAACACTTTTTATGTTGCTGGTTTCTAATTTTGCAACTATCCAGTCTGGCTCTGTTTCACTATATATAAGCATAGGAGAAATTGCCTGTTTAAAATCTTCAAAATGAAAATTCTCTGTTACACCTACTACTTCATATTCTTCTGTTTCACTACCATAACTACTTATAATTTTTGCTGCTAAGGCATTTTCTATATCAATATTAAAAGCCTCTAGCGTTGCCATATTTACTAATATACCTGTGGAGTCTGTTGCTCTAAGCTTACGACCTTTAATAATTTTAGTGCCAATTGTTTCTAAATAATTAGGAGTAATACCATTGTAATATACAGAAGTTAGGTTATCATCATCCTGACTAGGTAAACGCATTGCCAAATCTCCCATAATAGATCTAGATGGATAATTGTTACTCCCTGTAACAGAACTAACACCAGGTACTCCTTGTAACTGTGATTGTATAGCACTATAGTTTTGTTGTAATTCTTGGGTTCCTAAACGTATAGCTAACAAATTGTCTTTGTTAAAGCCTAAATCTTTTTGCTTGGCAAACTTTAGTTGTTGTGATACAACAATAACACTAACAGTTAAAACTATTGATACTACAAACTGAAAAACAACTAGTCCTCTCCTTAATAAACTATTTTTAGATTGCAATTCTGTTGCTCCTTTTAAAACCTTACTTGGTTTAAAAGAAGACAATACCATTGCCGGATAAATACCTGCTATTAAACCTGTTAACAATCCCATAACCCCTAGCAACATTAAAATTTTAAAGTTTAATACGTGTTCTGGCTCTATGTTACCACCTGTTAATACATTAGCAACCGGTAACAACAGTAGTGCTATGGGAATACTAATAAAAACTGCTAAAAATGCAATTAAGCTAGATTCACTTAAAAATTGTTGTACCAATGAGCTTTTTTGTGCTCCAATGGCTTTTCTAACACCTATTTCTTTTGCTCTTTTACTAGCTCTGGCTGTACTTAAATTTATAAAATTTACACAGGCAACTAGTTGTACTATAAAGGCTAAAAATAGTAAGGCATACAAATATTCAATGTTAGAAACTTCTTCAATTTGCTTATCTATTCCTTTAGAGTGTAAATGAATATCTGTAACAGATTGTAGTAACAATTTTTTATCAAAACCCATATCAGCTAAATCGTTTCCTCCACGATCTAACATAAACTGTGGCAACTTTTTTTCTAAACTAGCCTTACTAACATTGGCACCAAGTTTAATATAAGTATATGCAAAGTTTTGTGTTGCAAAATTAGTTATGTTATTAGCATATTCGCCAATACCAGGCGAGTTCATGCACAGTATGTAATTAGGATTTAAGTGAGTTGGGTTAGCTGGTTCATTAAAAACTCCAGTAATGGTTGCATTAAATTGATCTTCTCCTGCACCAATAACCAATGTTTTATTTATAATTTGATTTTCATTTTTAAATAATTTTGAAGCTAATTTTTTAGATAAAACAATACTATTTGGCTTTTCTAAGGCTGTGGCTAAATTACCTTCTGCAGCTGTATAATTAAAAAATTTAAAAAAAGTAGAATCGGCTACATACCCCTTACTCTCATAATAACTTTGGTTATTTTTAGGGTTACGAATAAGTGCTTCTTCTCCAGACCCAAAATAAACAACTCTACAAGCATCTACCACCTCAGGAAAATCTTCTTTTAAAGCAAAAGCTATTGGCGGACTACTTGTAGCTACGTCTGCATTTATACTGTTATTGCCTTTTGTTTTTATTTTAGTACGTATTCTGTATATAGAAGCTGCATCTTTATGTTGCGTATCATATCCAAATTGTGCATTAACATATGATATTATTATTAAACAACATATTGTACCTACAGTAAGACTAAGAATATTTATACCTGTTTGTAACGGATTTTTTTTAAGACTACGCCACGCTATTTTTAATTGATTTTTAAACATAACTTTTTGTTTTTTTGATTGATGATGTGTTACTCTGTACGCAAGCTTTTTACAGGGTTATTTACAGCTGCTTTTATTGCTTGAAAACTTACAGTTAACATAGCAATTGTAATGGCTCCTAAGCCTGCCAAAGCAAACATCCACCATTGTATGTTTATGCGGTAAGCATAACTTTGTAACCAGCTAGACATTGCCCACCAAGCCAACGGTATGGCTATAGCAATAGACAAGAGTACTAGCCTAATAAAATCTTTAGAAAGTAGGTTTACTATATTAGCTACGCTAGCTCCTAGAACTTTACGTACACCAATTTCTTTACTTCTTTGTTCTGATGTGTATGCGGCTAAGCCAAACAAACCTAAACAAGAGATAAGTATGGCCAATATTGCAAACAGTTTAGATAATGTACCTACCAACATTTCACTTTTAAACTTTTGGTTAAACGCATCGTCTACAAACTCATACTCAAACGGAAAAGCTGCATTGTGTTTTTGCATAACACTTGCCATTGCCGCTATTGCCTTTTTAGTGTCTGCAGTTTTAGCAATACGCACATACATATATTGCGCCTCTGTAGGTGCATTAAGAAAAATTACAGGATCGCTTTTACCATACATATCTCCATATAAAAAGTCTTTAACAACGCCTGCAACATTATACCTATCCTCTCCAAAATAAATGCTTTTACCTACTGCCGAAACAGGATCTATAAGTTTTGCAAATGACTCTGTTATTATAAAATTTACGCTGTCTATATCTTGGTTTTCTTTAAAATTTCTACCATCAATAATTTCCATTCCTGCAGTAGATAGAAAATCTGAATTTATGTATCTAAATGATATAAGCATTTCACTATTTTCATCTGCCATACCAGACCAAGTTGCTCCAGACCCGTTATTACCAATAGATAAAGTATTGTAGCTATTTAAACCTACATTGCTTATGAACCCTGTAGCTTTCATATCTTGTTTTATAGCGGTATAATTTTTAACCATATCACCTCTTACGTGCATAGTTACAAGGTTAGATTTGTTGTAGCCTAACTGTCTGTTTTTTACGTGTTGTACTTGCTTATACACTACTATAGTGCAAATTATTAATATGATTGATGCTGCAAACTGGGTTACAACCAATCCTTTTCTAATAAAAACAGATCCTTTTTGATTGCTACTTATACCCTTTAAAACAGTTACTGGCAAAAATGAAGACAAATAAAATGCCGGATAGCAACCTGCAAAAACACCACAAAAAACAGTTATACCAAGTAAAACCAACCAATGTAAAGGGTTGGCTAACCCCATTACCAATTGTTTTTCTATTATGATATTAAACTGCGGCAACACCAAAAATATAAGCAGTACGCTTACCAATGTAGCAATTGTAGATATGACTAAAGATTCTGCTACAAACTGAAAAATTAGGCGTTTACGACCAGCACCTAAAACTTTACGCACACCAACCTCGTTAGCTCTTTTTGCACTGCGTGCCGTAGAAAGATTCATAAAATTAATACAAGCAATTACTAAAATAATCCAAGCAATTACAGAGAATAAATTTACATACACTATTCTGCCTCCTACTTGTACACCACCTTCAAAATTATCACGTAAACGCCAATCTAGCATACTATGCATAAAAGCATAGGTATCACTATCTTCTGCTTTAGTTTGCAAAAACTTTTTTACGGTAGTATTTACAACAGCCGCATCTGCATTTTTAGTAAGTTGTATATAAGTTTCTACCGAGTTATTTTCCCACTCTTGTAAATACTCTTTATCCTTTGCATATGGCTCAAAAGGAGCCAGCCAATTAAACTTTACGGTAACATTTTCTGGAAAATCTTCTACAACGCCAGTTACCGTATAGGTTGTTGTTTGGTCTACTTTTAAAACTCTGCCTACTGCATTATTACCTTCACCAAAAAATTGTGATGCCGTTTCATTAGTAAGTATTACTGCATCTGTACTGCTAAAGGCCGTTTGTGCATTACCTTGTATAAATTTTAAACTAAATATGTTTATAAAGTCGATATCTGCGTAATATCCCTTTTTGTAAAACGATTTTTCATCAATGGTAAAAAGATGCTCTTCATCCCTAACTCTTGTTGCATTTACTATGCCTGGCACTTCTTTTTTTAAAGCTTCTGCCAAAGGTCCCGGTGTAGAGCTAAATGTACGCCACTCACCATTATATTGTTGGTTTGTTGGCAAATAATACACCTGTTCTTTATTAGAAAAAATGGCGTCGTAGTTTACCTCATCTTCTACCCATAAAAAAATAAGACTGGCGCAGGTAATACCCATTGCTAATCCAAAAATATTGAGAAAACTATAGCCTTTATTTTTTAATAGACTCCTAAACGCAATTTTAAAATAATTTTTGAACATGGTGATTGGCTATTTTGATTGATTGATGATTTTGATTGATGATGAACTCTACTTATTTTGAAGCTACTGCCTCAAAAGGTTTGTTGTGACTTTCTGTAACTATTTGGCCGTCAAAAAGGTTTACTACCCTGTGCGCGTAATGCGAGTCTCTGTCTGAGTGTGTTACCATTACTATAGTTGTGCCTTCTTGGTTTAACTCGGTTAACAGGTTCATTACCTCTATTCCGTTTTTAGAGTCTAGGTTACCTGTTGGCTCATCTGCAAGTATTAGTTTTGGGTTTGTAACTACTGCTCTGGCAATGGCTACACGTTGTTGCTGTCCTCCAGATAATTGCTGCGGAAAGTGTTTTTCTCTGTGTGCAATTTTCATACGCTCTAAAACTTCTCTTACTTTTTGTTTGCGCTCTGCCTTGTTCATTTTTAAATAGATAAGAGGTAGCTCTACGTTTTCAAAAACCGTAAGTTCATCTATTAAATTAAAGCTCTGAAAAACAAAACCTAAGTTTCCTTTGCGCAAACCGGTACGTTGGTTTTCTTTTAAGCCTCCTACTTCATGGCCTGCAAATTGGTAACTACCTTCTGACGGGTTGTCTAACATACCTATTATATTTAGTAAGGTAGATTTGCCACAACCTGATGGCCCCATTATGGCAACAAACTCTCCTTGACCCACATTTAGGTTTACACTGTTTAGCGCAAGGGTTTCTACTTCTTCTGTTCTAAAACTTTTTTTAAGGTCTTTAATTTGTATCATTTTGTTGATTGATTTTTTTTATGTGATTATATCTTGTGTTAGGGATTGTAGTGTAAATCCTTTTTTATTTTTTTTAAAAAAGATTGCAACGTAAAGCCCGCCCGTAGGGAACACCCTATTTTAAAACTATTTTTTCTGCCTCTCCAAATGTGTCATAATTAGAGGTTATTACTTTTTCACCAGCTTGCAACCCTTCTAGAACTTCGTAATATTTAGAGTTTTGCTTTCCTATTCTTATGTTACGTTTTAATGCCTCTGTACCATCTGGGTTTACTACAAAAATCCACTGGCCACCTGTACTTTGGAAAAAACTCCCTTTAGATACTAAAAGCGCATCTGATGAGGCTCCTAATTGCAGTTTTACATTAAAACTTTGTCCTGCTCTTATATTTTCTGGTTTTTCTGCTGTAAAAACTAAATCTACTTTAAACTTACCACCACGAACCTCTGGGTACACTTTACGTAAACGCAGGTTGTATGTTTTGCCATTACGCTCAAAAGAGGCGTTTAAATCTCTTTTTACACGGTCTATATAATGCTCGTCTATTTCTGCTTCTATTTTATAGTCTGTTAGCACGTTTATTTGTCCTATACGCTGACCTTGATTTATGCTTTGCCCTATTTCTGCATCTAAAAACCCTAGTTGACCATCTGCTGGCGCACGTACATTTAAATGGTCTAAACGCTCATAAACCATAGATAAAGTTTTTTGCATTCTGTTTAAATCTGTATCTAAACCAGCCAATGAGGTTTTTCTCATTTTATCATCTTGCTCTGTTTGTATTTTTACTATGTTGTGCTGCTTTAAAGATAATTCGTAATTTTCTTTTGCAGTTAAAAAAGCCTCTTTAGAGATTAATTCGTCCTTATATAGTTCTTGGTTTTGCTCGTAATTACGTTTTAAACGTGTTAGCTCGTAAGATGCTGTAGCTAAAGATTTACGCCCTTCTACTTGCCTAGAGTCAAAGGTTAATTTGGTAGATCTTAAATCGTTTTGCTTTAGTGCTAAGTTACTTTCACTAGCTAAAATTTGCTCGTAAAGGTTACTGTTTTCTAGTTTTAAAATAATGTCTCCTTTTTTAACCATTGCACCTTCTTCTATCAGTTTTTCGGTTACTCTACCACCTTCATAAGCATCCATATAAATAGTTGCTATTGGTGCTGCGCTACCGTTAATGGTTATGTAATCGTCAAACTTACCCTGCGTAACCTCACTAATAGATAATTTGTCTTTTTCTGTTCTAAACGTAGCTACAGAACTACTGCCTATTAATTTATATGCTGCAAAAGCTACTACTAGCCCAATTGCAATGTATGCGTAGTGTTTTGGGCGTAATCCTTTTTTCTTTTCTAGTTGAATATCCATCTATATTGTTCTTATTAGTTGATGTTAAATACTGGTAATCCGTTGTAAAAATCTAATGTACTTTGGTTTACTTTTAATCTTATTTGTACTTGTAAATTCTCGTTTTGTGCTGTGGTATATAGTACTTTTGCTTGGTATAGTTCTACCGCAGAAATCATTTCCTTTTCGTACCTTTTTTGTGCTATAGAAAAACTTAGTTCTTGCGCTTTTAATTTTTTTAAACTTTGAAGATTTTCTACTTCTAAAGCATTTTTTTCTTGTACCAATTGTTGTATTAATTTGTACAATTCTTGCTCTTGTATTTTTAAATTATTTTCTGCCTGTTGCAACGCTATTTTTTGTTGTTTAATTTCTGATCTACCAGACCATTTGTTACTAATAGGAATGTTCATAGACAAACCTATAGACCTAGATGCGTTGTCTCTTATTTGATTTTTAAATGATATTATCTCGTTTGTTATTTCGTCTGTATTAGTCTCATAATAACCTGTGCCATAGCCAGCAAATAAAGATAATGATGGGTATAAGCTTCCTCTAGCAATAGCTACTTGTTTTTGTGCAGCCTTTACCTTTAATTGCCCTGCTTTTATACTAGGCAAAAATGTTTGTGCCTTTGTATACACACTATTAGTTTGTAATGTAGCATCGGTTTCCTTTTTAAGGTCTAAGGCATTTGCTTTTAAGGTTATGGTAGACACGTTTTCTAAATTCATTTCTTGAATTAAATTTAGTTTTGCAGCAGCCAATTGGTTTTCTGCTTGTGTTGCAGCTAACTTATCTGTTAATAAAACAGATTCTGCCTCGTACAAATCTGCTTTAGCAATTAAACCTAACTCCAATTGTTTTTTTACAAATGCATAATTGGTATCTGATATACTTACTTGCTCTTTGGCAATTTCTAAGGCTCCTTCAAAAAAACGAATGTCATAAAAGGCAGACATTACCCTAAATGCTAACAAGTATTTTTGTTGCTGTGCATCTTGTTGCACTGCTTTGTAAATATAGTTTGTTGCTTTAATACTATTTATTCTCTGAAAACCTCTAAAAATATCTAAAGAAGAATTTAAATTATAATTGTTAGAGAAAAAATCTGTGTCTATGATATTATTGTTATTTGGATCTACAGACCTACCATACCTAATATCATAACTTGCAGAACCATTTATACTTGGCAGCAAATTACGTACGGCTTGCTTGTGTGTTTCTTTGCTAGATGCAACCGTATACTCCTGATTTTTTAATTCTAAATTATGCGTTATAGCATAGTTTATACACTCATCTAAAGACCAGCTTTGTTGTGCACTACTTGGTAAGCTTACCAAGAGTACCAAAAATAGAATATGTTTAATTTTTACGTTCATAACTTTTATTGTGTGCCAAAACTAAAACCATTGTTGTGCCAAAAACATAAATACCTAAAAAACAAGCGTTTAAAAACAAAACTAATGCCCAAGGAAAATATAAGTGTAAAATATATATACAAATAATGTCTAATTTTTTTACACATTTAAAATTGTAATATATATCATTTGTAGTTTTATTGCATAAACCTTCCTCAACCCAAACAACTTTATAATGCAAAAAGGTAAAGTATTAATTGTAGATGACAATAAAAGTGTATTAAGTGCTTTAGAAATTTTATTACAGTTTGAATATGAAAAAGTAGATACCTTAGGAAACCCTAACCTTTTGTCTTCTTTTAAAAATTTAGCTGACTATGACATAGTATTGTTAGATATGAACTTTTCTGCCGGTGTAAATACCGGTAATGAAGGTTTGTACTGGAACAGAGAAATTAAAAAGCGAGCTCCGCATATTTCTGTTATTATGATGACAGCCTATGGCGCAATAGACCTTGCTGTACAAGCTTTAAAAGAAGGGGCTACAGATTTTATTTTAAAACCATGGAATAATGACAAGCTACTTGCAACATTAAAATCTGCATACCAATTACGTAAATCTCAAAAAGAAGTTTCTAAACTAAAAGAGAAAGAAAGTTCTTTAAAACAGGTTATTAACCAAAATAAAAATTACATTATTGGTAACTCTAAAGCATTAACATCTGTATTAAACTTGGTGCAAAAAGTAGCTAAGACCGATGTAAATGTACTAGTTACTGGTGAGAACGGAACAGGAAAAGAATTAATTGCAAGAGAGTTACACAACTTATCTAACCGTAAAAATGAGGTTTTTATTGGTGTTGATATGGGCTCTATATCTGAAACTTTGTTTGAAAGTGAACTTTTTGGACACACAAAAGGTGCTTTTACAGATGCCAAAGAAGACAGAGCTGGTAAGTTTGAAGCTGCCAATGGCGGAACGTTATTTTTAGATGAAATTGGTAACCTAAGCTTACAAACTCAGGCTAAACTACTCTCTGCCATACAAAACCGTGTTGTAGTACGTGTAGGCTCTAACAAACCAATACCCGTAGATATTAGATTGGTTTGTGCTACCAATTGCAATTTAGAAAAAATGGTTGCAGATGGTTTATTTAGAGAAGATTTACTTTACCGTATTAATACCATACACGTGCAAGTACCTGCACTTAGAGAACGAGATGGAGATATACTAATTTTGGCAGATTTTTACTTAAATAAATTTATGTCTAAATATGGTAAGCTTGGTTTGCGTATTAATAATCAGGCTCAAGAAAAATTACTTGCTTATAGCTGGCCTGGTAATATTAGAGAATTGCAACACACTATGGAAAGAGCTGTTATTTTATGCGATGGAAATGTGCTTAAACCAACAGATTTTATTTTAAATGAGAAGGGAACTCCTACCTTAGATACTACTAATGTTACCTTATCTGAAATGGAATTGCTATTGATTAACGATGCTTTAAAAAAGCACGATGGTAATTATAGTGCCGCTGCTAACCAATTGGGTATATCTAGACAAACATTATATAACAAAATTAAAAAAACAGGAAATGGCGAGTAAAAGCTTCTATTTTCAATTAGTGTTAAGGGTTGTTTTTATTACACTTTCTGCTGTTGGACTAGCCTATTTTGGCTTACAAAAAAATTACATAGTTTCTAGTGCTTTTTTTATTGCATTGATTTTGCTTACCGTTTTTTTAATTAATTACGTAAACCATACCAACCGTAAAATTGCGTATTTTTTTGAGTCTATAAAAAATGAAGATTTTACACTACGTTTTCCTGAGTATGAAAATGTAAAATCTTTAAAAGAACTAAATCGTAGTCTTAATATGCTTAATGCTATGATACATAAAATACACGTAAAAAATCAGGTTCAAGAAAAGTATTACCAAGAAATTTTAAAACACGCAGATATTGGTATTTTAACCATAAATGATAAGGGGCATATACTTTTTGCCAACCCTAAAGTAGAGCATTTACTAAATTACAAACCACTAAACCACATTAAACAATTGCAGCAAGTAGATACTAATTTGTATAATTTATTTGCCAAACTAGAGCCTTTTCAGCGTAAATTAATAGAGTTAACCAACGAAAGGGAAAGAATACAACTTACTTTAAAATCTACTACCGTTACACTAGACAACCAAAATTTACTATTGGTAGTTGTGCAAGACATACAAAGAGAATTAGAAGAAAAAGAAGCAGATTCTTGGGAGAAATTAATTCGTGTTTTAACGCATGAAATTATGAACACCATAGCGCCAATAACATCAATATCTGAATCTATTTTAAATTATTACAAAAAAGAAGACGGTCTAATACCTCTTGAAGAATTAACCGAAAAGCACATACAAAATACCTCTAAAGGCTTAGCCGTTGTTAAAGAACAAGGAAATAACTTAATGGATTTTGTACAGAGTTACCGTAGCTTTTTAAGTATTCCATCACCAGATAAAAGTCTTGTAAAAGCACAAGATTTAATTCACAAAGTATTTGTTTTGGTAGACCAAGAAAACCAGAATACCAATATTAATTTTGCCTCTAATTTAACTGCAGAAAATTTAGCCTTTTTTATAGATGAAAAACAAATTACACAGGTGCTTTTAAACCTGTGTAAAAATGCAGTACAATCTATAGGCGAACAAGAAAACGGGAAAATTATAGTTACTGCAGGCGTTACAGATGAAAACGAAAAATTTATTACCGTTGCAGATAATGGCCCTGGTATACCTCCAGAGTTAATAGATGAGATTTTTATTCCGTTTTTTACAACCAAAAATACTGGAACCGGAATTGGCCTTAGCTTGTCTAAACAAATATTAAGGCTACACGGCGGAAGCTTAAAATTAAGAAGTACTCCAAACCAAGAAACTGTTTTTACGCTGTTGTTTTAAATTATATCAATCTAAACTTGGTCTTTTACGATTTGCTTTTTTTAAGGCCGATTTCTTTTTAGTGTTCAATCGTTTTTCTATTGCAGATCTAGATGGCTTTGTTTTTTTACGCTTTTTAGGGACAATTAAGGCCGACTTTACTAGCTCTAAAAAACGTTTTATAGCCAACTCTTTGTTTTTATGCTGACTCCTAGAATCATCACACTGCAACAACAAAACATTTTCTTTTGTGAGTCTGTTACTTAGTTTTAGTAACAATCGCTCTTTTTCTTTATCTGTAACTGCCGTAGAGTTTTGCAAATCGTACGTAAGCTCTATTTTAGTAGACACTTTATTTACGTGCTGGCCACCAGCACCACTACTACGCACTGCTTTAAATTGCAACTCCTGTACTATCTGTGCTGTATCCAAAACCTTATTCTATTCTTTTATTTAGTATTTCTAAAGAAACATTTAAGAACACCTTTTTGCCTACTTCTATACTTTTAGGATGCGTAAAAAATAAGCTTTGCTCCTCCGTTACACCTTCCATTAAATAATAAGCTCCCATTGCATAACAATTAATTACACGTACTTTTATTCCAGAAGTTTCAGATACTTTAAATTCATGTGCATATACAATTATATACTTTTGGGATTCTGCATCCTCTTTTATAGTAGAAACAGGGATAAGGTTTGCCTCTGCAAATAAACTTGCTATGTATAATGACTTTGGGTTGTTGTATAGGTCTTCTGTTTTTTGATTTGCTAAAACAACTTGGTCTTTTACTACTAATATCCTATCTGCAAATGGCAACACTTCTTTCTCGTCATGAGTAGCAACAATACAAGTAATTTTTTTACGCTTTAAATAGCTAAATAATCTTCTACGTAAACTATTTTTTCTAAAATTATCTATGTGACTAAAAGGTTCGTCTAACAATAACAACTCTGGTTCTTGTGCCAATACTCTAGCCAAAGCCACACGCTGTTGTTGCCCACCACTTAACAATTTCACTTTTGTTTTAGCAAAACTGGTCATTTCTACCATTTCTAAAAGCTCTTGGGTTCTAGCCTTTAATTCTTCTGGATAAAACACAGATAAATACTGACTCACATTTTCTTCTACCGTAATAAAAGGCATTAAATCAAAATCCTGAGATAGATATTTCATATACTTTTCCCCTGGAATTAAATTGTAATCTGGCCCTAAAACTTGGTTGTCTTTCCAAAAAATAGTTCCTTCCTTTAATTGAAGAAGTCCGTATATAATTTTTAAAAGTGTGCTTTTTCCGCTACCACTTTCTCCTAACACTGCTAGGTATTCGCCTACATTTACTGTAAAGTCTATGTTTTTTAGAACTGGCGTTGTGTTGTATGAAAATGATATATTGTTTACGTGTAACATAAATAGATAAAAAAATCCGTTTCTAGTAAGAAACGGATTTTTTTGAAATTAATAGTTCTTATTCTTTAAAATCTTTTAAAACTGCCTTATTTGGCAACTCTTTATATCCCATATTAAATAATGTAAATGCTTGCACATCTACTTGCTCATTAATTATAGCTTCGGTAGATTTACCAGCTCCGTGACCAGCATTAATATTTATTCTAATTAATGTTGGGTTAGCCCCAGTTTGTTTTTCTTGTAACTCTGCCGCAAACTTAAAACTGTGTGCAGGCACAACCCTATCATCATGGTCTCCTGTAGTTATTAAAGTTGCAGGGTATGCTACCCCTTTTTTAACGTTATGCACTGGTGAGTAGCCTAATAAATAATTAAACATTTCTTTGTTGTCTTCTGCTGTCCCGTAGTCATAAGCCCAACCACCACCTGCTGTAAATGTATGGTAGCGCAGCATATCTAAAACACCTACTGCAGGCAATGCTACTTTAGCTAAATCTGGACGCTGCGTCATTGTTGCACCAACCAATAAACCACCGTTAGAGCCACCTCTAAGTGCCAAATATTCTGGTGTAGTGTACTTATTTTCTATTAAGTATTCTGCTGCCGCTATAAAATCGTCAAAAACATTTTGCTTTTGTTGTTTTGTACCTGCATCATGCCATCTTTTACCATACTCGCCACCACCTCTTAAGTTAGGAACAGCATACACACCACCTTGCTCCATCCAAACAGCATTACTAATACTAAAACTAGGGGTTAGGCTTACATTAAAGCCACCGTAACCATAAAGTATAGTTGGATTTTTACCGTTTAGTTCTAATCCTTTTTTATAGGTAATTATCATTGGTATTTTTGTGCCATCTTTAGAAGCATAAAATACTTGTTTAGACTCGTAATCATCCGAATTAAAATCTATGTTTGGACTCCAATATTGTTTGTATTTGCCTGTTTCTACGTTACAGCTATAAGATGATCCTGGTGTATTGTAGTTGGTAAAAGAAAAGTAAAACTCTTTTTCTTCTTTTTTACCTCCAAAACCTGAAGCTGTACCAACACCCGGAAGCTCAATAGTACGTACCAAATCTCCATTGTAATTATATTGTAATACTTTAGATATAGCATCTACCATATAATTGGCAAAAAAGTAACCACCACCAGTACCTGCTGTAAGCACATTATCTGTTTCTGGTATAAAATCTACCCAATTTTCTGGTGTGGGATTACTAAAATCTGTAACAACTACCTTTTGGTTAGGTGCGTTTAAATTGGTTACTACATATAGTTTAGTGCTAACATTATCTATTACGTAAGTATCAGATTTTGTGTCTTCAACTACTGTTTTTACCTCATTAGTTTCTAAATCTTTTAAATATAATTTATTACCAGATGTAGATACTGCTGCTGTAATTTGTAAATATTTACCATCCTCGGTAACACTACCGCCAACATACCTATGTTTTTCTTCCGGTGTGCCTCCAAAAACCAGCTCGTCTGTGCTTTGTGGTGTTTTTAATTTATGGTAATATAGTTTGTGCTGGTCTGTTTTTGCAGACAACTCGCTCCCTTTTGGCTTGTCATAACTAGAGTAAAAGAAGCCCTCATTACCTTTCCAAGATAAGCCGCTGAATTTTACGTCTACCAAAGTATCTTCTACAACGGTTTTTGTTTTTGAGTCCAAAACAATAATTTTTCGCCAGTCGCTACCACCTTCAGATATTAAGTACGCTGCCAAAGAACCATCTTTAGAAAAACTTAAACCTGCTAATGATGTTGTACCATCTTCTGAAAACTTGTTAGGGTCTAAAAAAACCTCTTCTTCGCCATCTTTTTTTCTATAGATTACAGATTGATTCTGTAATCCATTATTTTTTGAAAAATAAGTGTAATCTCCTTCTTTAAAAGGTGCTCCTAATTTTTCATAATTCCATAATTTTTCTAGTCTTTGTTTTAAGCTTTCTCTAAACGGAATTTGATCTAAATACCCAAAGGTTGTTTTATTTTGCTCTTTAACCCAAGATTCTGTTTCTGCACTACGGTCATCTTCTAACCAGCGGTATGGGTCTGCTACAGTTGTACCAAAATAATTGGTTACGGTGTCTACCTTTTTGGTTGATGGATATGAGGTCATAATTGCTTCTTTTTTTGAAGGTGATTTACAGGCTACAAAGGTAATAGCAGTAAAAATAAATATGCTTAATTGTTTCATAAGAATTTGTTTATTTTTAGGTTGATAAAACTTAACTGTATTGAATTTAGAGCTTTATGCTTTTAAAAATAATACAAAAAAACCTTTAAGAAGTATTCTTCTTAAAGGTTTCTATTTTTTTGTGTTAGGGATTGCAATGAAAATCCTTTTTTATTTTTCTTAAAAAAGATTGCAATGTAAAGCCCGCCCGTTAGGAACACCCAAAACTACAACTGCCTGTTACAGTAGCTTATTATTGTTAAGGTATTCTGCAATTTGCACGGCATTTGTTGCTGCTCCTTTACGTAGGTTGTCTGCAACTATCCACATATTTAATGTGTTTGCTTGCGACTCATCTCTACGGATACGACCTACAAAAACATCGTCTTTATTGTGTGCGTAAACTGGCATTGGGTAGGTGTTTGTATCTGGATTGTCTTGTACAACTACGCCTGCTGTTTTGCTTAATATTTGCCTTACCTCGCTAACGTCTGCATCATTATAAAACTCTACGTTTACAGACTCTGAGTGGCCACCTGCTGTTGGTATACGTACTGCAGTTGCTGTTAATGAAAAAGTGCGATCGTTAAATATTTTTTGTGGTTCACGAGATAGTTTCATCTCTTCTTTTGTGTAACCGTTATCCATAAAAACGTCACAATGTGGTAACGCATTTCTGCTAATTGGGTAAGGATATGCCATTTCTCCTTTTATACCAGCCGTCTCATTCTCTAATTGTTTTACCGCTTTTACGCCTGTACCAGAAACCGATTGGTAGGTAGAAACCACTACGCGTTTCATTTTATATTTTGCATGCAAAGGTGCCAAAACCATTACTAATTGTATGGTAGAGCAGTTTGGGTTTGCAATAATTTTGTCTTCTTTGGTTAGTTCACTAGCATTAATTTCTGGAACTATTAATTTTTTGGTAGGATCCATACGCCAAGCAGAAGAATTGTCTACTACGGTTGTACCTACTTCTGCAAATTTTGGAGCCCATTCTAAAGAGGTGTCTCCGCCTGCAGAAAAAATTGCTAAATCTGGTTTTGCTTCAACAGCATCTGCTAAGCCAATAACGGTATGTTCTTTGCCGTTATAGGTCATTTTTTTACCTACAGAACGTTCTGAGGCTACTAATAATAACTCTGTTAATGGAAAATTACGTTCTTGTAATACGTTAAGCATTACTTCTCCTACCATTCCTGTGGCTCCAACTACGGCTACTTTCATTTTTATAATATTTAGAATAACAAATGTAGTTTAATGTAGTTTAACCGCCAAGCAACATTAAGAAGATTAAAATAAATATAACAAATTGTTTTATTTGTAACATTATGAAATAAAGCATAAAAAACCGCCAAGCTTAGTAATAAACTTGGCGGCTGTATGTGGTTATTAGTGAATTACTTTTTTAGTAAATCTCTAATTTGTGCTAATAACTCTTCTTGTGTTGGTCCTGCTGGTGCAGCTGGAGCCGGAGGAGTTTTTGTTTTGTTGTATGCTTTTACAATTATGAACAATACAAAACCAACAATAATAAGGTTAATTATTGCATTAATCCATTTTCCATATAATATTGCATTTTCTGGCTTAGTAACAGTTCCATCTGTAGCAACTACGGCTTCATCTAAAACAACTTTCATATCTGCAAAATCAATTCCTCCAGAGAAGTGACCTACAAGAGGCATCATAATATCGCTAACAAAACCGCTAACAACAAGACCCATTGCGCCTGCTAATAATACTGCAACCGCTAAGTCTATAACGTTGCCAGTCATAATAAAATTCTTAAATTCTTTTAACATGTTTAGTGTATTTATTTAGTTAATAGCTGCAATATAGTAAAAATTACAGTTTCTTAAAATTTTCTTAAAAATTAAAAACTCGTTTAACACGTTGTGATATGCCCGTTACTAGCTCATAAGAGATTGTACCGGCTGCAGTTGCCAATGCGTCTGCAGTGTAAGTTTCATTAAAAACTATAACCTCATCTCCTTCTTTACAGTCTATATTGGTAACGTTAACCATAATCATATCCATACAGGTATTACCAAGTATTGGTGCTTTTTTACCATTAATAAACACAAACCCTTTTTGGTTACCGTAAATTCTGCCTATTCCATCGGCATGGCCTACAGGAAGTGTTGCTGTTATCATTTTATTAGTGACTTTGTAAGCCATATTATACCCAACGCTTTGGTTTGGCTCTAAATAATGTAACTGAGAAATTACTGTTTTTAAACTCGCTATTGGTTTTAAATACACATCATACTTTACATCGTTACCAAAACCATACAACCCAATACCACTACGTACCATATTAAAGTGGGCATCTGGATAATTTAAAATACCAGATGTATTGCACATATGTTTTATAGGTGAATATCCAAGTAAACCATCTAATGTATTACTTATAGTTTTAAAACATTGTATTTGCTGATCTGTAAATTCTTTTTCTGTTAGATCTTCGGACGCTGCCATATGAGAAAAAGCAGAAGCCACTTTTATAGCCTCAGTTTCTGTTATTTTTTTTATAATTTGATCTATATCAACCTCTAAAAAGCCTAACCTATTTAAACCTGTATTAAATTTTAAATGTATTGGGTAATTTTGCTTGTTAATTGATGAAGCATATGCTATAAACTGATTTAAAACTCGGTCTGAATAAATACTTGGTTCTAAATTATAAGCCACAATTTCTTCAAAATTTACTTCTTGCGGATGTAAAACTAAAATTGGTGTTTGTATGCCTGCTTTACGTATTGCAACACCTTCACTAGTATATGCAACAGCTAAATAGTCTGCTCCTAGTTCTGTTATTTTTTTTGCAATTTGTACCTGGTCACTACCATAGGCAAATGCTTTAACTACAGCTAAAAACATTGTCTTTGGCTGCAATTTTGACTTTAGGTATTTGTAATTTTGCTCTAGATATTTTAAGTTAATTTCTAAAACAGTTTCTGTTGCCTTAGGCATTACTATTTTTTTTTGGGTCTTTTATTTGCTCTGCGTCCACGTCTATAGTTTTTACCTTTTCTTTAAGCATTGCTTTGTAATAAGCTGCCCTACTTAGTGGCTCATACTCTTCAGTTTCACCTAGCATTACTAAATTATCATTATTAGATTTTCTAAAACTATAATTGGCTAAATTACCCGTACGTGTACAAATTGCATGCACTTTAGTTACATACTCTGCTGTAGCCATTAAGGCTGGCATTGGCCCAAATGGGTTTCCTTTAAAGTCCATATCTAAACCAGCAACCAAAACACGTATGCCTTTGTTAGCCAAATCATTACAAACTGTTACAATTTCGTCATCAAAAAACTGAGCTTCATCTATACCTACAACATCACAACCGTCTGCCAACAACCGTATATTTGCCGCAGCAGGCACTGGCGTAGACCTTATTTCATTTGCATCATGAGACACTACCATTTCTTCATGGTAGCGTGTATCTACAATAGGCTTAAAAATTTCAACTTTTTGCTTCGCAAACTGCGCACGTTTTAATCTTCTAATTAGTTCTTCTGTCTTACCAGAGAACATAGATCCGCAAATAACCTCTATCCAGCCAAATTGTTCTTTAGGGTTAACCGTATTTTCAAGAAACATTTTGTATTTTTAGACGAAAATAAAGCGTTTTTCGTTCTTATTTAGTAGATCGATTAAAATTATTGAAAATTTTAACCAGATAAAGTTTTAAAATATTAGGGAGATGAAGGAAAAATTAAAACAAGAATTAATGAAAATGTCTACGGACATACTAACTTCCAATGAATTAGACAATGTTTCTGATTTATACGAAACTGCTAAAGAATTATATGAGAAATTGGCGGTCCTAAAATTTATTGAAGAAAAATTACATGATGTAGAAGTAGATGTTACTAAAAATATTATTGCAGAAAAGTTTGAAAAATTAGCAAACGCTGTAATTTATGAGAATACATCTGTTCCAGAAAGCAACCCACACCAAGAAGATATTATTACTCCTGGTATTAACACCATTATGGATATGATGCCAGAAATGGGTGAGCCAATACCTACAGATGATATGCTTAACGAGTTTGCACAAAAACCAGAGTACGCTAAAAACGACCAAGAACTTTTTGTGCCAGAAACTAAAGCTAACGTAAAGCAAGAAAAAACAATAAGTAAAATTGTAAATGGCGAAATTAAAATTGGTTTAAATGACAGACTTGCTTTTGTAAAACACCTGTTTAATAATAGTAATGAAGATTACCAAAGAGTACTATCTCAACTAAGTACAATAGATACCGAGGAGCGCTCAGTATCATTTATAAATAATATGGTAAAACCAGATTATAACAATTGGGTAGGAAAAGAAGAGTATGAAGAACGTTTTATGGCAATTATTGAACGTAAATTTGCATAAAACTGTTTTATGAATAGTACTAAAATACTTTATTGGATTGGCACATTATTGCTTACAGCAATTATGTGCTTTTCTGTTTACAATTACTTTTTCAACTACACCGCAATATCTGGGTATTTTACACACTTAGGCTACCCTACGTATTTAGTGTACCCATTAGCAATTGCTAAAATTTTGGGCTTAGTAGCTATTTGGGTTAATTTTTCTAAAACACTTAAAGAGTGGGCTTACTTTGGTTTTTTCCTAAATACATCAATGGCATTTGCCGCACATTATATTACAGATAATGGTGGTTACCTATTTGCTGCTATTGCCTTTGTAGGTGCTGCACTATCTTACTACTTTGATAAAAACCAAAGACCTTAATTATACTTTTTACAATGGGAAAATTATATTTGGTACCAACACCAATTGGTAACTTAGAAGATATTACTTTTAGAGCTATTAAAGTTTTAAAAGAGGTAGATTTAATTTTAGCCGAAGATACACGTACCAGCGGAAAACTATTACATCATTTTGAAATAGATACGCAAATGCACAGTCACCATATGCACAACGAGCATAAAACGGTAGATAGCATTGTTAAACGTATACAAGCAGGAGAAAATATTGCTTTAATTTCTGATGCAGGGACTCCTGCCATATCAGATCCTGGTTTTTTATTAACTCGCGCTTGCGTAGAAAATAATTTAGAGGTAGACTGTCTGCCTGGAGCTACGGCATTTGTACCTGCCTTAGTAAATAGTGGACTACCTAATGATAAGTTTGTTTTTGAGGGTTTTTTACCTGTTAAAAAAGGGCGACAAACACGTTTAAAATTATTAGCAGAAGAAACCAGAACTATTATATTTTATGAGTCGCCACACAAGCTTATTAAAACGCTTGGCCATTTTGTAGAATATTTTGGTGAAAACAGACCAGTTTCTGTTTCTAGAGAACTTACCAAAATGTTTGAAGAAACAATACGTGGTACTGCACAAGAAGTTTTAGAACACTACACAGCAAAACCTCCTAAAGGGGAAATTGTGATTATTGTTGGTGGTAAAAAGTAGTACTTTCATTTTAAAAATTAGTTGCTCTATGTATAAAAAAATTGCATTAATATGTGTTTTAGTTTCATTATTTTCTTGTAAGCCAACACTAACTAAAACCGCTGTAATAAAAAAGCAAAATACAGTAGTCAACAAATTTGCTGATACTGATTACACAGAAATAGTAACTAAAGAATTTACAGGAAGTTTAGCCTACAACACTACAGCTTTTGTAGAAAAATATTGGCGTGTAGTTGGTAATACTGGTTTTAATAAAAGTATACACTATGTTGCTAATGAGTTAGAAAAAGCCGGCTTTGTACTTCAAGAGAAGGCTACAGAGAATACTGTTTTAACTTACCGTATTGAAAAAAGACCTTTAGAGCAACCTACTTGGGAGTCTGTAGATGCTAGCCTAACAATACAAGGTGAAAACTTGCCTTTATTGCAAAATAGCACCAATAGTACTATGATTGCTTTAAACTCTTACAGCACACCAGAAAACGGTGTAACAGCAGAGGTGATTTATATTGCAGATGTATCTAAGCTAAAAGATACTAACGTAAAAGGTAAAATTGTTTTTGTAGAAACTAGTCCGGCTAGAGTTTTTAATACTGCCGTAGTTAAAGGTGGTGCAGCAGGAATATTATCTTACAGCAACCCAAGCTATTTACAACCAGAAAAAAACACAACATCTATACAGTTTAGGTCTATACCACAAAATAAAGATGTTAAAGGCTGGGCAATAGCACTGTCTTACTACGCCAAAGAAAGACTTAAAAAGAAATTGCAAAAAGAAAAAGTAATTGTTACTGCAAATATTAAAACCAACATTTACCCATCTACAGAATTAACATTGGTTGCAGATATTAAAGGAGCAGTTGCCCCAGAACAAAGACTTGTATATAGCGCACACGTACAAGAACCTGGTGCAAACGATAATGCTACAGGTGTTGGCGTTGCTTTAGAGATGGCCACATTAACAGCCAAATTTATTAAAGAAGGTAAACTAAACCCAAAAAGAACATTAACCTTTTTATGGGGAGATGAAATAGTTTCTACCAAAAGGTATGTGCAAGAAGATAAAGCAAGAGCTAAAAATATAAAATGGGGAATTAGTTTAGATATGGTTGGCGAAAATACCACTATTACTGGTGGTTCTTTTTTAATTGAAAAAATGCCAGATCCAAGTGCAATTTGGACAAGAGGAAATGACAAGCATACAGAATGGGGTGGTAGTGTTTTGTCTTTAGAACAAATGAAACCACATTATTTAAATGATTTTGTACTAAAAATATTTAAAGAACAAGGTAAACGTACAAACTGGGAGGTAAATACAAATCCTTATGAAGGTGGTAGTGACCATACCCCGTTTTTAGCGGCAGATATTCCTGGAGTATTGTTTTGGCATTTTACAGATCAATTTTATCACACAGATAATGACAGACTAGATAAGGTTTCTAAAACTACACTTAAAAACGTAGGTACAGCAGCTTTAATTAGTGCTTACAAACTGTTAAACGCAGATGAAGATACAGCAAAAGCTATAATTTTGGATACTGAAAAAGCTGCAATTTCTCGTTTACAAGAAGAATTAAAACAAGGAAAAATAGCACTAGCAAATGGCGATAAATTAGAAATACAAATAGACATTATAAACGCTTGGCAAAATTGGTATACAGCGGCTGTTAGTTCTACTTTAGATATGGTTACCAATGCGTCAACCATAAATTATACTATCTCTAAAGCCCAAGCAACAATAAAACAAACTGCCGAACAATGTATTGCTGAGCTAAAAAAATAAGTACTTACCTGCTTACTTTTTCACTGTAAAATGGGATAAACACATTAAAAAACAATTATACTTTTACCATATGACTTTAGATCAATTTAAAGAAAAACTAAAAAACAACCCAACTGCTATTGCTTTTACAGATACAATGCAGGTTATAGAAGATAACTACACCTTTACACCAACGGCTTTTAAAAATGGCAGCTTAGATAATAAAGAGGGTGAAAACTCTGGCTCTTGTAAATTGTTTGCTTTTGCTTTAAAACAAGAATTATCCAAAGAAGAAACTTTGGCTTGTTTTGGAGATTACTATAGAAAAGATGTATTACAAGACCCAGAAGGAAATGGACATTTAAACATTAGGAATTTTATGCAAACCGGCTTTAATGGTTTAGTTTTTAGTGTTGATGCCTTAAAGGAAAAATAAAGATGAAATCCCGTTTTAAAATAGTAACTTGTATTTGTTTAATTGCTTTAAGCATAACTGTACTTAGTTGTAAAAGCAATACACAAGAAAGTACTACCGAAAAAAGCCTGGTATTACCTAACGGTATGCGGTTAACTGTTTTAAAAACCAATAAGGACGAAACATCTATAGGTATATTAACAGGCTCTAATTACGGTACTACGCACACCTACAAATACAATGTTTTACTACATGAACCAGATGTTAACTGGAGTTTGGGTAGCGGAGAACCTAAAAACTTTTTGTTTTGTAAAGACACTATTTATATCCACTACGTAAATAAAAACAACTACCCAATATCTGTCACAGATTCTGTTACAAACACCACCGCCGCAAAAAACAATTATAAAATAGAAAGTATGTATCAAAAACACGTTGATAACAGATACTTTTTTAATCTTTTTGGTGATGATTTCTGGTTAGATGTTTCCCCTAAACGCTACAACGAAATTAAAAATTCTTGTGAAGAATATGCCATTCCCAATGATGGCGAACTTGTTGTTGTAAACGAATAATACATCAATCTTAAAAAATAAAACCCCACCAAAATGGCAGGGCTTATAAATAGTATTCAGGTTGCTTTTTAGTAAGCGCTTCCGTTGTGTTTACCTTCTTCCCAACCGTGTTTACCTAAATATTGATTTCCACTTTCTACAGCGCCTTCTTCTATAGAAGTTCCCATAGAGTCATTCCATCTATTTAAATATCCAAATAAAGAAATAACACCTAACATTTCTACAATTTCACCTTCGTTCCAGTATTTATACAAGTTCTCTTTAATTTCTGCATTTACAGCATTTGGCACTTGTGATGCTGCTAAAGAAAAATCTAGGGCTGCACGTTCTGCATCAGAAAAAGCAGCGTGAGTTCTGTACTCCCAAATATTATCTAACTGCTCTTGCTCTGCTCCGTAACGTTCTGCTGCTCTAATAGCATGTGCTTGGCAATATCTACAACCAGTAGCGTTACTACTAACCCAAGCAATCATACGTTTTAGGGCAGATGTTACATTGCCCTCATTAGCCATTACTGCTTTATTTAAGTTTATAAAAGCTTTTGATATTGCTGGCCTGTGCTGCATTGTTAAAACAGAATTAGGACAAAAGCCTAAGGTCTCATTAAAAAATTCTGCCAATTCTTTTGTTTCAGAATCGTGATTAGGGTCTAAAGGGTTTACTAAAGCCATAGTTATTTTTATATTTAGTTGTATTTTTGAATCTACAAGAAACGAAAAAAAATTATGAGTACAACAAATCATATTACAACCAAATGGTTGGGCAACATGGCTTTTGAAAGTAACAACCCGTCTGGGAATAACCTAACTATAGATATTGCAAAAGAAGATGGTGGTGACGGGCAAGGTTACAGACCTAAAGCGCTTATGCTTTCTGGCTTAGCGGGTTGCTCTGGTTTAGACGTTGCATCTTTAATGAAAAAGATGAAGTTAGATGTAGATGAATTTACAATTGAAACTATTGCAAACTTAACAGATGAGCACCCAAAGTATTATGATGCTGTTACTATAGAATACCATTTTCACGGTAGTAATTTAGATGAAAAAAAATTGCAACGTGCGGTAGATTTATCAGTTGAAAAATACTGTGGTGTTATGGAAATGTTTAGACGTTTTGCAACATTAGACATTAAAACTATTTTTCATCACGCTTAAATTAACTGTTGAAAATTACTCAAGTTTAAAATTCTTGAATATTTTATCTTGACTCATAACTCTTAAACAAAAAAACACTATATGCGCTGGACCATAAAACCTAAACCTGATGCTGCAAAAGTAGCCGAACTACAAAATGCATTACAGGTTGATGAAATTGTGGCTAAACTATTATTACAGCGCGGTATAACAACTTTTGAAGAGGCTAAAAAATACTTTAGACCACAACTATCAGATTTACACGACCCATATTTATTAAAAGATATGGATTTGGCTATTGCTCGCATAGAGCAAGCTATTGCCAATGAAGAAAATATTATGGTTTTTGGCGATTATGATGTAGATGGCACAACTTCTGTTGCGTTAGTATCATCTTATTTACAAAGCTACTACCCAAATGTTACTACTTATATTCCAGATAGGTATAAAGAAGGTTATGGTGTGTCTTATGCTGGTATTGACTATGCAGATGATAATGATATTAGTCTAATTATTGCATTAGATTGTGGTGTAAAAGCGGTAGATAAAGTAGCTTATGCAAAAGAAAAAGGTGTAGATTTTATTATTTGTGACCACCACAGGCCTGGTGCTACATTACCAAATGCTGTTGCTGTTTTAGATGCCAAAAGAGCCGATTGCAATTACCCGTATGACGAGCTTTGTGGTTGTGGTGTTGGTTTTAAATTAATACAAGCTTTAGGTAGCAAAAGAGGACAAACTATAGAGGATTTAGTGCCTTATTTAGACTTGGTTGCTACGGCAATTGGTGCAGATATTGTGCCTATTACTGGCGAAAATAGAGTGCTAGCTTATTTTGGATTAAAGGTAATAAATAGTACTCCTAGAGCAGGTTTTAAAGCTATTATAAATCAGATAAAAAAAGATGTACTTACCATTACAGATGTTGTTTTTGTAATTGCACCGCGTATAAATGCTGCGGGACGTATGGTACACGGTTTGCACGCTGTTAATTTACTAACCGAAACAAATTTGGAACAGGCAGAAGAATTTGCTGCTGCCATAGAACAGTACAATGCAGATAGGCGAGAACTAGACCAAGAAATTACCAAAGAAGCTTTAGTACAAATTACAGACAACAAAGAAGATAAACATTTTACCTCTGTAGTTTATAATGAAAATTGGCACAAAGGTGTTATTGGGATTGTAGCATCTAGACTTACTGAAACCTATTACAGACCTACTTTGGTTTTTACTAAAAGTGGAGAAAAATTAGCTGCATCTGCACGCTCTGTAAAAGGGTTTGATGTCTACAACGCCCTTGAAGCTTGCGCAGAACACATAGAACAGTTTGGAGGCCATAAATATGCTGCTGGTTTAACCTTATCTGAAGCACAGTATGATGGTTTTAAAACAGCGTTTGAAAAAGTAGTTGCAGAAACTATAGACCCTAATCTTTTAACTCCAGAAATTACTATAGATGCAGAGCTTAATTTTAATGAAATAAGTCCTAAATTAATGCGAATTATTAAACAAATGGAACCTTTTGGTCCTGGTAATATGTCGCCCGTATTTATGGCAGAAAACCTACAAGACACAGGTTATGCAAAAGGAGTAGGGCAAGAAGAAGCGCATTTAAAATTAGCTGCTGTACAAAATGGTTCTAGCCAAATTGGAGCTATTGGTTTTAATTTAGGTGACAAATTATCTTTAGTACAAAACAAAAAGCCATTTAGCGCTGTCTTTTCTTTAGATGAAAATGAATGGAAAGGCAATGTAAGTCTACAATTAAAGCTTAGAGATATTAGATAAAAAAGCCCAAACACCAATTAGATGTTTGGACTTTTTAGAAAAAAAACTAACCCAAAACTTAACTTTGCTATTACTCCTTTATTAAGGGTAAATAATTGTTTATTCTTTTACTTTAATAATGAATACACAAACTCAGGATGGCCACGTTCTCCATCTGCATTTGTAAGTGCTAAAAATTTAATTTTGTACAGGTTTCCGTCGGTATCAGACATCACATAAAAAACATTGTCTTTTAAAGAAGGTAGAGCTCCTGGTCCACCACCATTTCTCCAACTACTTCCTACTCCTCTTTGGTCATTAATAAATTTAGAAGCATCAACATTTGCTAACGTAAAGTTGTCATAACTCAATTCAGTTTCAACTTCTGTATCTATCATATATACTTTTGCATTAGCCTTTGCGTTATTAACCACAAAATCAGAATACCCATAAGACCCATAGCCTTCTATTTCATTAGTAAAAACAGTAAAATTTAAATCCCAATTCTCTTTTTCAGGTTCAACAGTAACTTCTGTCTCTGTATCAAAACTAAAAAATGTAAAATTATAGTCGGTACTTTTAAAAATGGTTACTTCTTTATGTGTGGTATCATCTAAATCTGCATATTGTAAAATATAATCATCACCATTTCTTAAAATTCTAATTTTTTTCCAGCCTCTGGTGTCTCCACTAACAGCTACACTTCCTGTACCAGGAACTTCTGTACCAACTTTAAAACCTAAATTAACAAGGTACACTGGGTTGTTAGTATCTGTACTAGAAACTTCATCTACAGCAGTTTCTAAAATGTTACCATCTGGAGCATCAACAAATTCAGAATTTGCAGGATCAAAAGTACCAATAGCTACCTGTGGTTGTAAATCTTTAATTTCTTGTGATGTTGAGTTTATAGCATCAATATCTGTTACAGAAAGTTTAGCTGTTGCCATATATATTGATCCATTTAGCACTACTCTAAAATCTTCACCGGAGAAAAATCCTAAATCCCAAGTGTCTCTTTGCACTACTGAAGATGTATTGGCACTTAAATCTACATATACTTGGTTTGGCTCGTTTGGTCCTCCAACATTTGGAGCTATAGACGCTCCTTCTATAACAACTTTAATAGCTTCTCCAGGCTCATCATCCTTACTACAGCTAGTAAAAGCTAAAACTGAAGCGCATAGTGTAATAGTTAAAAATTTGTTTAACATAATTGTAATTTTAAAATTTAAGGTTATATAATAATTTTAAGTAATAAGATCGTCCGTAACCAAGTAAAATACCATTGCTTGCAGAAGAATGAGTTCCTCCTCCTACAGGACCATTAACGTCTACAGTTGTAACATCTAATAAGTTTCTGGCCCCTAGAGTAACCTGAAAAGTATTCTCTAAAAAAGATTTTTTTAATGAAGCATCTAACCAATTGTAAGCATTGGTAGTTGTTTTGGAAAAAGTTGGATTACCGTTAGCATCAGTTCCTGTAGCGCTATAATTTTGTTGTTCTCCCGTGTGTTTTAAAAGTACAGTTACTGCGGTATTCCATTTTTCTATTTGATAGGTACCACTAGTATTTAATTGAAAAGAATACAGAAATTTATCATCTGAGTTTACCTCATCATTAGCAACTTGAGAAATGCCTTGCACAGTAGCGCCTATATTAAACGTCCAATTATCTGCTTTTAAGCTATTATCTAATGTTACACCCCATAATTTATACGCATTAACATTTATGTATTGATACTGTAATGGCGTTTGGTTTACAATGGCTAAATCAATTTTATCTTTTACGTCTATGTAGGTAAATTTTAATGTGTTTAAAAGCGACGTATTTTTAATCCAGCTACGTTTTTTTAAATTTAAAAAAGACGTAAAACCGTTTTCTGGCTTCAAATTTTCATTACCTCTAACATCATGATTGCTATCTACAAAATAATAGTACAATTCTTCAAAATTTGGTGTACGGTAGGAGTTCCCTAGGTTTGCTCTTAACTCAAACCCATTTTTTATAAGGTAGCGTGCGCTTAAAGAACCTAAAAGTTTTGACTTAAAAATTGAATTGTATTCATAACGTAAACCTGGTCGTAAAAGAATTTTATCTAAAGCATTTATTTCTGAAGATCCAAATACTGCATAGTTGCTTTGAGACTGTTCTTTGTCTTGCTCTGTTACTTCTCCAGAAGCCTGGGTATCAAAACCTTTAATAAAACGGGCCTCATAACCCAGTTGAAAATTATAAGAATCACTTTTAATTAGGTTGTTAATACTTCCTTTAGAGAAAAAGACAGAACTAGACTGGTACACCTCATCAGTTTCATTACTTCTCTGGTTTGTAATTATATAATTATTAAACTCATTTAGGTTGCGCTTTTGTTTTTGATACGATGCAGAAGCCTTATAATTAGCACCAGAATTTAATATTCCGTTTACACTTAAATTATTTACAAATCTATTGGTAGTAAAAATTCTATCTGTTGCAGACGGATTACTAGTTTGCGATTGTGTATCTATATTAGCTCTAACGGCTGCATCATAGTAATTAACAACTTCATTTAGGTATTCAAACTTATAAAAAAGCTTAAAGTTATTTTTAGTGTAATTTAATAATGCATTAGTGTTTATTTGTGTTTTAGGCAACCAATCATATCCTCTTAAACCATCATTTTTATAATAGTCTTTGCCTTGCCTGCCATTATAAAAACCTGCAAATTCATTTCTATTTATACCAACTCTAGCAAACCAATTGTTGTTTATATTATGACCAATATTTAGTCCTTGTATGTGCTTGCCTTTGTTAAACCAAGCATACTCGTCACTAATTGTTTCTTCTTGTAAAATTGTTTGTACTTTCCAATCACTATCACTAGATTTTTTGGTGATAATATTAATAACTCCAGAAACAGCATTAGCTCCATACTCAACTCCCATTGCTCCTTCTACAATTTCAATACGCTCTACGTCATCAAGGTTTATTTGTGTTAAATCTATATTATTCCCTAGTCCACTATCACTTACCAGCGGAATATTGTCTACCAAAATATTGAAGTATTGTGCATCTAATCCAAAAAAAGAAATTGTAGATTTTCCTGTTTGTCCATTGGGAACTATTGTTAGGTTTAAATTAAAGTTTAGTATATCTGCCAAATTATTTGCTGCCTGGTTTTCTATTTGCTCTCTGTTTATTACAATAACATTATGAACCGATTTTTTTATTGATTGCGGATTATATTGTCCCGTAACAACTACTTCTTCTAACTTATTTAAGTTTATTGAGTCTTTTTTTAACTCTTGTGAGAACACAAAAACAGAGAAAAAAAGCATAAAACAAATAGACAAATATTTACTATTTAGAATCATTCCTAATAATTTTCGACAAATATATATGTTATTTTTAATCAATCTAAATAAATTTAATATTTTTGTAGGAACAAAACAGACATTACATACAAATACACAATTATGAAAAAAGTACTTTTTTTAGCCATAGCAATAATTGGCTTTAGTTTGCAAGGAATTGCACAAGACAAAAAACAATTAGACAAAGAATCTATTAAAGATATGTGTGGTTGTTTTAAAGTAAATTTTAAGTACACAGAAACTTTTGCACCAGAAATTGATTATGAAAAGCATTTAGATTATACCTCTGGAGCTTTAGAATGGGCAGAGTTAATTGAAGATGAAAACAACAAACTGTCTATACAGCACCTATTGGTAATAAAAGATACTATGGTAATTAAGCATTGGAGGCAAGATTGGTTGTATGAAAACAATCGTGTTTTTCATTACGATAAAGACAACAAGTGGGTATTTACAGAATTACCAGAAAATGAAGTAAAAGGACAATGGACACAATTAGTTTACCAAGTAGATGATAGTCCTAGATACTCTGGATCTGCAACTTGGATACATGCAAATGGCAAAAATTATTGGGAAAACAAATCTGATTCTCCATTACCAAGAAGAGAATACTCTAAAAGAAGTGATTATAATGTAATGGCAAGAGGCAACCGCCAAGAAATTACAGATTATGGCTGGTTACACGAGCAAGATAATGACAAAATTATTAGAGAAACTGGTAAGAAAGATGTTCTTTTAGCTCAGGAAAAAGGATATAACACCTATGTAAGAGTACCAGATGAGCAATGTTTAGCTGCAAAAGATTGGTGGAAAAATAATAAGAAATTTTGGGCAAAAGTTAGATCTGCTTGGGACAAAGTATACACTAAAAACAGTGAAATAGAACTTGCTAAAGCTGTAGATAAAAAACCATTATTTATGCATTTTTATGGGTTAGAAAAGAAAAATGCTAACGAAAAAGAAATACTTGCTTTAATACAAAAATTTGCATTAACCAAAACAACAGAAAATGCAACTAAAAAATAAAAGAACTACCCTACTATGTATTGCTTTTTCATTTTTGTTACTGGCGTTTACTAGCCCTCAACTACCAGAAAAATTACAAAAAAAAGTAGATGCAGCTATAAGCTTTGCTTACGGTACAGAATCTTTTAGCTTAAGCGGAATCACAAGTGATGTGATTCCGCCTAAAGATTATGTTTTTAAAATTAACACAGATACAGAGTTACTAGGTTACGCATACGTTGGACAAGCAAATAGTATGAAAAATGTATTTGACTATGTGGTGTTTGTAAACAAGGATTTAAGCATTAAAAAAACAAAGGTTTTAATTTACAGAGAAGACCACGGCAGGCAAATAGGCGCACAGCGTTGGCTAAAACAATTTATTGGTTTATCTGTAAACAAAAAACCGGTGTATGGTAAAAATGTAGACGCTATTTCTGGCGCAACTATTTCTGCAAAAAGTATGACAATTGCGGTTAAAGATGTTCTAGAAACTATTCAGAAATTAAACAATAAAAAACTTCTTTAACCTATACGATTATGAGAGACATAGACGCTATTTATTATAATGATTTTGGAATTGCCTTTCATTGGAAAAAAGAGACTAAAAATTACCGAAGTAAAATACAAGTGGTGTTTAGAGATACTGGTTTTTTACTTACCCATAAAGAACTAATACGTTTTGCAGAGCATGTACAAAACACTATGAACTCTAATGCCGTTTGCAGTTGTTGCGCTAAAAAAAAATCGTGCAGAGCTATGTTGTTAGAAACTCCCGTGCCACAAGTTAGTTTGGCTGTTAGCCCTAATGAGCTAAAAGCGATAAACGACTTAATTGAGGGCACTATTTTTCAGTTAAACATAGATAATTTTTTAAGTGACATATGTAACAATTAAGTTTAGTAACTCTTTGTTAATTGTAATACATTTACACTAACTAAACAGTTATAAAATGGATCCGTACGCTGCACTACGCTACAAAGAATTTAATACTTTTTTACTAGTTAGGTTTGCTATGGTATTTGCGTGGTCTATGCAATTTATAGTTATAGAGTGGCAAGTGTACTCCTTAACTAAAGATCCGCTTTCGTTAGGTGTAATTGGACTTATGGAAGTGATACCAGCTGTGTCTATGGCTCTATTTGCAGGACATATTGTAGATCAAAAAGAAAAAAGAAACCTTTTAATTAAATGTATTTTAGGTTTTTCAGTAATTAGCTTTGGTTTGTTTGTAATTAGTATGCCAAATGTAATAGCACAAACTACTACCAAAACAATTTTATACATTACCTATTTTTTAGTTTTTTTAGGCGGCTTGGTACGTGCGTTTTTAGGCCCTACTATTTTTTCGTTAATTGCCTTAATTGTTCCAAAAAAAATATACCCAAATGCTGCTACATGGAGTAGTACTACTTGGCAAATGGCATCAGTTTTAGGTCCAGCTTTAGCTGGCTTTTTTATAAGTTGGATTGGTGTACACTGGTCTATGTGTGTAATTTTTGGGTTTTCGTTATTTGCTTTAATTGTATTACTCCAAATTCCTAAAAAACCTATTCTTAACCCTAAAATAGGTGAACCAGTTTTTAGGAGTTTAAAAGAAGGACTAACCTTTGTTTTTAAAACCAAAGCAGTATTAGGCGCATTAACTTTAGATATGATTGCAGTGCTATTTGGTGGCGCTGTTGCGCTATTACCTGTTTTTGCACAAGATATTTTACAAGTAGGCTCAGAAGGCTTTGGAGTATTAAGAGCCGCACCGGCTGTGGGGGCAGCGTTAATGATGTTAATGTCTACCCGTTTTCCTTTACACAAATTTGCTGGTAAAAAACTACTACTTGCTGTATTTGCCTTTGGTATTTGTATTATTGTGTTTGGACTGTCTACCTACTTTTGGGTGTCTGTTGCCGCCTTATTTTTTAGTGGTGCTGTAGACGGTGTTTCTATGATTATAAGGCAAACTATTTTGCAACTTAAAACACCAGACCATATGCGTGGCAGAGTAGCCTCTGTAAATTCTATGTTTGTAGGCTCTTCTAATGAGCTTGGTGCTTTTGAAAGCGGACTTACAGCCAAACTTATGGGTACTGTAACCGCAGTGGTTTTTGGTGGAACTATGACTTTGATTACCGTAGGTGCTACTGCTATTTTTTCACCTAGCTTTAGAAAATTAGACCTAAGTAAAGATGTAGAAGAGCACCAAAAAGAAGAATAATTTTGCTTTAATATTCTAGCCTTTAAACAAAATAAATCCCTATATTTTTACGTTTAATACAGGATAAAAAACTGGCTAAATTTGCACTACAGCTCATAAACAGGCAGTTATCAACCTACATAAAAAAATGAGAATATTATTTACGGTATGTTTTGTAGTACTTGTTAGTGCAATTGGCTCTGCACAAAATTTGGTTAAAAACTCTAGCTTTGAAGATTATAAACATTGCCCAGAAGACATTGGTAAATTTAGTGGTAACGTTCTAGATTGGTCTGCACTACAAGGCACTACAGATTACTTAAACTCTTGTAGCAGAACTGTTGGTTTTTTAAATCATAACGGAAAACAAATAGCCCGAAGCGGTTTTGCTTACGCTGGCATTTTTACCTATTCTAACAAAGATTATAGAGAATACATACAAGGTTCTTTAAGTGAAAAGCTAGAAAAAGACAAAAAGTACATTGTTACCTTTTATGTAAGCTTAGCGGATTATGCTACGCTTGCAATTTCTGATTTTAGTATTGTTTTTAGTAACAAACCTATTGCTGGTTCTGCCATAACAAACAGTAAAAAAACCTTAGTTACACACAAAACACTGTCTAAAATTAATGGTTTGGTATACGACCATTACATGCAGGTAGATCCTATTTTTTATAAAAGCAAACAAATTTGGATGCAAGTTTACATACCTTTTACCGCTAAAGGGTATGAAACTAATTTTACCATTGGAAATTTTGCTAGTAATAGTAGAACGCAAAAAATGAAGGTTTCTGAAGTAAACGAAAAAGATTTCTCATACTACTACATAGATGATGTTAGCGTTGAAGCAAAAGACCGAGAATTGCCTCCTTTATATGCTGAAACTGTACCACAAAAAGCAGATGCTACACCAAAAATAGAGCGCAATAAAGTATACACGTTTAAAAATGTTTTATTTGAGTTTAACAAGGCCGATTTATTAACTGCCTCTGAAGAAGAAATAAATGTACTTGCTACTATTTTACGTAACAATAACAAGCTTTCTATAGAGATTTATGGGCATACCGATGCTGTTGGTTCTAAAGAACGTAACTTAGAACTTAGTAACCAACGTGCTAAAGCTGTAGCGAGCTATTTAATTGATAGCGGAATTGATGAAAACCGTGTAAAATGGATAGGATATGGCAGTAGCAAACCTATTGCAGATAACACTACTGAAGAAGGCCGTACACAAAACAGAAGGGTAGAGTTTAAGATGCTAGAAAATTAATTTTCTAACTTTTCTAAACTTAATTGTTCGCCATTAAAAACTGCGTAGGTATAGTAACCAATCCAGTCGCCAAGGTTAATGTAGGTAGATTTTCCGTTTAGGTCTATAGTCATTGGTAAATGACGGTGTCCAAAAACAAAATAATCGTAATGTTTGGTTTCTAATTTACGTTTTGCATATTGCACCAACCACTCATTATCTTCGCCTAAAAACTTTACATCATCATCACCAGAAATTGCTTTGTTTTTTACTGAAAAATATTGTGCTAAAGACACTCCAATATCTGGATGCAACCACCTGTAAAACCATTTAGAAACAGGGTTTGTAAACACCTTTTTCATTCTTTTATACCCTTTATCATGTGGTCCTAAACCATCTCCGTGACCAATAAAAAATGACGTATTATTAAATAAAAACTGTTGTGGTGTGTGGTAAACTGGTATATTTAATTCTTCTTCAAAATAACCATCCATCCAAAGATCATGATTACCTACAAAATAATACACTGGTATTCCCGCATCAGTAAGTTCTGCTAGCTTACCTAAAGTTCTGGTAAAACCTTTAGGAACCACTGTTTTATACTCAAACCAAAAATCAAACATATCTCCTAGTAAAAAAATTGCAGCAGCATCTTTTTTAACCTCATCTAACCAAGCTACAAACTTTTTTTCTCTTGGCTTGCTTTCTGCCATAGTAGGCGCACCCAAGTGATTGTCACTTGCAAAGTATACTTTTTTACCTTTAGGAATTGTAATTTTTTTCATTGCTAGTAAAGATACGTAAACAGATTTTTTTAGTTATCTGCCGCGTACCATTCTGCAAAAGAAGAGTCTGTTTCTTGCAGTTTTAAAGAGTGTAAACTAATATTTTCTGGCAATCTGGCTTTAATTTTTGCTGCAAAATCTATCACCATATTTTCACTAGTTGGTTGGTAATCTGCAAGTATTACACTGTGTCCTCTTTGCATTAACTCATTTGCCAACTCTATATGTGGTGTGTTTTTATTAAAAACCGTAGCATGGTCATACACATCTACAATTTCTTCTTTAACTATCTTTTTAAGATCGCCAAAATCTATAACCATTCCCCATTTTACATTTGTATTGTCTGCTATTGGAGAACCTATAACGGTAACAGATAATTTATAACTATGTCCGTGTACATTTCTACATTTACCATCATAACCATATAATGCATGACCGGTTTCAAAACTAAACTGTTTTGTTATTCTAATATTACTCATAGTTACTTATTTGCACTGCAAAGGTATTATTTTACGGCAGATGTTTTTACTTAAGAACAAATAAAATCTCTACCAAATAGTTAATTAAGACCATAACAATTGTCTTTTTTTCTAATGATAGAGATTTATAAGCTTACTTTACAACTAGTTTAGCGCTTAAAAAACGCTGTTATAAAGCTATTTGTTTCTGATTTTCTATTCAAAAAAAGTAACGGCACCAGAATTAATATCATACATTGCACCCACTATTTTAATTTCGCCTTTGCTTTGCATTTCTGCTAAAACTTCACTTTCTGCAACAATCCTGTCTATAGTAAGTTGTACGTTTTTAGCTGCTACATTATCTACAAACTCTAAGTTTTTAGAGTTACGTAAGCTTTCATCTGCAGGTTCTGATACTGCTTCTACTGCAGGCTTAATTTTACTTAACATTGCTGTTAAATTACCTAATTCTGCATTATCACAAGCTCCTTTTACTGCGCCACAGCTAGTATGACCTAAAACTACAATTAGCTTTGTACCAGCTAATTTACAGCCAAACTCCATACTACCTAAAATATCTTCGTTTACAAAGTTACCAGCAATACGCACACTAAAAATATCTCCTAAACCTTGATCAAAAACCAATTCTGCAGATACTCTAGAGTCTATACAACTTAAAATAGTAGCAAACGGAAACTGACCTTCACTAGTATCATTAACTTGTTCTAATAAATTACGGTTTGCCTTTAAATTACTCTGAAATCTTTGGTTTCCTTCTTTTAAAAATTGCAAAGACTTCTCTGGGGTCATTGTTGCTTGCGTTTCTTTAGTATGTGCTTTCATATATTATATTTTTTTATTAAAATTTATGTTTTTACTATGTATTGGCATATAGGATTAAAGATACATTTGTTTTATCTATTACGTTATGCAAACCTTTAGTAGCCCTATTTACGCACAATAAGTTTACATTGCTTTTTACCAAACAATTAGATATCTTTTGAATTTCATTGTCTCCTTGCTCAAAAACATAGGTTACTTCATCATTAGCGCTTTGTGTATGCGCTACATTGTATCCTTTTTCTACTACAGAAAAAGAGGTTAATGGTTGTTTACTATGTTTAATTAAATCCTGGGTAAATTTTAAATTTAATTCTTCTTTATTTTTATTTAAAACCCCTAATGCTAATGTATCTATAGGCTTAACGGCACCATCATTAGCAGCAATCATAATTATACCTTTGTAATTTTTAAGAACAAACTCTGTGATGTGATCACCAATAATATTTATCATTTTCGGCTTTCTTTTTCCTAAAACAATAATATCTGGTTGTTGCTCTTCTATTTGTCTGGCAATTTCGTTTTTAACGTTCCCAAAGGCAAAACTATGATTAATTTTAATGTTTTGTATTTTAGAAATTGGTTTAGTTATAGCACTAATAATACGGTCTGTACTATTGTACTGCTCATTAATAGCACGCATAGCAGACAGTTGGTTGTCTCTAACAACTACATCAGATGCTTTTTTTACATGGAAAAAAGAGACATCTCCGTTTATCATTTTTGCAAGGTTAACAGTACTTTTTACAGTAGATACTGTTGACTTTTTTAAATCTGATAATACAAGAATTTTATATTTCTTTTTTAACATAGTAACTAGCTTAAACTAATTTTAGATTTTGGTCTTAGTTTAAAAAATTCTATGAAACTATCTGGGTTTTCTACTATACCCCTTTTAGATATTAGTTTAATATCAATATTACGTTCTTTTGCTTTAAAGGCAAAATCTTCTAAAATTTCAATAATATCATAATCTAAATACCTGGTTTTAGTAACATCAAATTCTAAATAGGTGTTTTCAGGTAAACTATCTAACTCTTTTAAAATAGCTCCTTTGTTAAAAAAGGTAACTTCTTCTGCAAGAGACATTTTAATTTTGTTCCTGCCATTACTATTATCTTCTATGTGCAAAAAGTGAGAGTTTTGGTAACTTTTAAGTAAAATTACAACTATACCAACAGCTAAACCTAAGCCTATACCTATTAATAAATCTGTAAAAACAATACCTGCTACTGTTACAAAAAATGGGATAGACTGTTTCCAACCTAATTTGTACATTTTAGCAAACAATGCTGGTTTAGCCAACTTATAGCCTACAATTAATAAAATTGCTGCTAATACAGATAATGGAATCATATTTAACAACTTAGGAATAAGCACTACAGATATTAATAACAAAAATCCGTGTAAAATGGCAGACATTTTTGTTTTTGCATTAGACTGTATGTTTGCAGAACTCCTTACAATTACTTGTGTAATTGGCAAACCACCAATTAAACCGGAAATGATATTACCTGTACCTTGCGCCAACAACTCTCTGTTTGTAGGAGTTACGCTTTTTTCTGGGTCTAGTTTATCTGTAGCTTCTACACACAACAAAGTTTCTAAACTGGCAACTAAAGCAATAGTAAAAGCCGTAACCCAAATTGCAGGATTAGTAATTGCCGAAAAGTTTGGAAAACTAAACTGCCCAAGAAAAGAATCAAAACTATCTGGCACAGGCACACTTACTAAATGTGCAGTTGAAATTGCTAAAGCATCGTTAGTTTGTGTTACTGCGTAAAATATAATACCAACGGCAACAGCTACTAGTGGACCTTGTATTACCTCAAAAAACTTTCCTTTTTTAACAAGAACATTACTCCAAAGTAATAATATACCTAAACTTATAAGACCTACTACTGTAGGACCAACTGCTATATTATCAAAAATATTGAATATAGCAGAAAATGTATTTTCACCAGAAGCCTCTATAAAACTATCTGCACCTTCTGGTTCTGCGTCATAACCAAAAAAGTGCGGAATTTGTTTTAAAATAATAATGATACCAATACCTGTAAGCATCCCTTTAATTACAGAAGAAGGAAAGTAATACCCAATAATACCAGCTTTTAAAAACCCAAAAACCAATTGTATTACACCTCCTAAAACAACTGCTACCAAAAAGTTTTCATAACCTCCTAATGAGCCAATTGCAGTTAATACAATAGCTGCTAAACCTGCAGCAGGACCACTAACTCCAACTCTAGAACCACTTAGGCCTCCTACTATAATACCACCAATTATACCGGCAATTAAACCTGAAAAAAGTGGCGCTCCACTTGCTAATGCAATACCTAAACATAATGGTAATGCAACAAAGAATACGACAATACTAGCTGGTAAGTCGCTTTTTAAATTTTTAAACATATACATAGTACTTTTTGCCTCTTGAGTTTATTTTTGTCAAGAGGGTATTAATTAAATTAATGACAACTACACTGCGGCGCGTAGTTAAAGTTTACTTATGCTACGTGAAACTCGGGAGGAGGTGAAACAAGGTTAATTAGTGGTCTAGGATATTTTTTATCTGAATATCCTTGAGTTTCCCTTTTTAAAACGTAAGACACGTTTGTTTCAGAAAAATTATCTACGCTTAAATACTTTTTAGCGCAATTATCTTCTTCTTCAGAAAACGAATAAAATGCAGAAATATCTATAGTATCGTTTACCATAGTAATTATTGTTGGCGCAGATAAAAACGCCAAGAATAATAGAGTAAAAAATATAGATATTATCTTTTTATACATTTATTTTAAAAATCTGAAGTATACAAATATAAATTAAAAGGTACTATATAAAAATAGCTAATCCTAAAAAAAATGTTAATAAAAATATTTTTTTAAACAACCCTAACTTCTATTTTTTAAGTTATTTAAAAATAAAACCTAATAATAGGGTTATTTTCTTTTGTACTTTTTACTGTTTCTAACTCTGTTAAAAATATAAACACCTACTACAAATAATGCTAGTAATGGAAATACAATATCTCCGCCCATAATCTTCTTATTTTTTAATTCTTTTTATTTTTAATGATAAAAGACACCATTGCTGCTGTTACCACTCCCATAGATAACGCAGTAAATATCCCTTGTCGTATATAATTGTTAATATTAAAATATTCTTTTGCGTTTTCTTGAGTCATTTTTCCTGCACCTACAATGTACGTTGTAATATTAGAAAAATACTCTGGAGAAATATATACCTGGGTTATGTATTGTGTTGCCGGACTTAATACAGCTATTACTGCACTTAAAACAATACCGCTAATAAAACCCTCTTTCCAGGTAATTACACCTTTATAATCTGTTTGTTTTTTATCTCTTAAAGCTAAAACATATAGTACAATAGCCACTATACCAAATAAGTTAGTATATATTAAGTGCTTACTAACGTGGTCTGTATGCCAGCCCAATTGTTTTTCTATATATGCCCATAAAAGTGCAAAACCAGTAAAGATAAAACCCCATTTTATCTCTGTTTTAAACTTATTCATAAAAGTTTATTTTCTGTATTTTGATAATGCATTTTTAGTAAAATCTGACAATACTAATTTACCAGAAATTATTGCTCTTTCTTTTAACAAGTCATCCCAATTTTCTGTTCCTTGCCACAATATTGTTTTCATTTCTTGCAAGGCTTCTGGGTTATATGACGCCAATTTTTCTGTAAAAATCTCAATCTCTTTATCCATTTCTTTAATAGAACCAAACACCTTAGCAAACAAACCTTTGTCTTTTGCCCAATATGCACTTTGCCAATCTGTAGCAGCTAAAGATAGTTCTGCTAAACCACTTTTACCAACTTTGCGTTCTACTGCCGGAGCAATTACAAATGGGCCAATACCTATAGATAGTTCAGACAATTTAATAGATGCCGCCTCTGTAGCAAAAGCATAATCACAAGCTGCAGCTAAACCAACACCGCCACCAACTGTTTTGCCTTGTACACGCCCAACTATTAGTTTTTTGCATTTGCGCATAGCGTTAATAACATTTGCAAAACCACTAAAAAATTGTTGCCCTTCTTCTAAGTTGGTCACTTCCATTAACTCATCAAATGAAGCACCTGCACAAAAAGCTTTTTCTCCTTCAGACTTTAAAACAATAACATTAACTGTTTGGTCTCCTGATAGTTTTAAAATTTCTTTCGTTAACCTATCTAACAATTCTGCCACAAATGAGTTACTTGCCGGATGCCCAAATTCTATTGTTGCTATTTTATTATCTATACTGGTATATAAACTACCATTTGTTCTTGTTGTGCCCATAAAACCTTTTTACTATGTAAAAACCAAAATTACGCTTTTTGTAACAGGGGACGAAACTTTGTAATGAATTTAACCACCAATGCACCACCTCTTATTAGCATCCAAACCACAAAAGACAACCAAATTCCTGTAAAGCCCCAACCTAACTCTTTACTTAGGTTTAACATAGGTATAAAACCTAAAAAAGTAGCATCTAAAAGTGTGTCTCTAAGGTATTTCATTTCCCCTAAACCTTTAAAAAGTCCGTCTAACACAAAAGCTACAGCATTAATTGGTAAGCTTAAAATTATAATATAAAAAACAGCATAAAAAGTATCTAAAGCCACTTGTTCATTAGAAAAAATTCTGCCTATAGGATAGTAAAAAGCAAAACCTAACAGCATTAACACAACACTTACAGTTACTCCATACTGCATTATTTTTTTTGCTAAAAGCCAAAGGTTATTATAATCTTTTGCTCCCAGTAATTTACCTCCTATAATATTACCTGCTGCGCCATAACCATCTATAAAAAAAGCAGAAAACAACCATACATTTATAGCTATTGTGTGTGCCCCAATAAACCTATCTCCCAAATCTGTTGCCTCCCTTACTGCTAAAACCAATGCAATATTTAAAGACAATGCACGTACAAATAAGTTTAAACTCATAATTACCAAACGTCCCAGCTCTGGGTGTATAGGAAAACGTAGCCTTAGACTAATATCTGTTTTTAAAACCAATAAAAAGAAGGCTATTATTGCCATAACTGCTTGTGAAACTAAGCTTGCCCACGCAGCACCATCTAAATACATTGGCTCTAAAACGCCTTGTATGCCGTACACAAAAATATAATCTAAAAATATATTTAATACAGCCCCAATTAGGGCTATTACCATTGGCCAACTTGTATTTTGCAAGCCTCTAAAAATGCCCATTACTGCAAACGTAAATAAGGTTAAAGGAAACCCCCAAACTCTAATACCATAATAAGACACACAAAATTCTAAAATTTTATCTTTTGCCTTTAAGAACACAAATATTTCTTCTATAACAAAAACAGTAGAAAGCAGTATAATAATACTAAGTAGTATGTTAAAAAAAATAGCTTGTACAGGTAATGTTTTAACCTCGTTTAAACGGCCAGCTCCTAAATATTGAGATATTATAGCAGAAATAGCACTTCTGGTTTGCCCAAGAATCCAAATAAGCATAGATAAAAAAGAGCCTACAATACCTGCTGCTGCCAAAGACTCTAGTCCAAACTTAGGAATATTGCCAACAATAGCTGCATCTGTAATAGATAATAATGGCTCTGATATACCCGCAATTGTAGCCGGTATAGCTAGCTTATTTATGTTTTTAAGATTTACAATTTTATTCAAAAAAAAGTGGATTTTATAAAACTAGTTCAAAACAATGAAAAGGATGTTCGCTTTGCTTAGGAAAAAATATATCCCCTAATTTTTTATAGCCTCTGGTTAGGTAAAAATTAACATTGCGTTTGTTTATGCTAAATGTATCTAAACGTACAGATAAAAAACCATTACTTTTTGCGTATGATTCTGCAAAATTCATCAACTTTTGTGCATAACCTTGGCCTTGGTAATCTGGGTGCACAGATAATCTGTGTATGTACAAGTTAGCTTCATTACTTGTTAGCCATTTAATTGGTATGTACTCATCATCCATATGCGTAGAGAGTACAATGGTTCCTATTATTTTTTTATCAACCTCTAAAACAAAAAGTTCTTCTTGTGCAATATCATGCAAAAAAGCCTGTTTACTTGGGTAGTGCTCGTTCCATTGGTAAATACCATTTTTAATCATAAAAGCTGCACAAGCTTTTGTAACCGTAATAATTTTATCAATTTCTGATTTTTTTGCTAAACGAATCATTAGAGGTATAAATTAAATTGTAAATTTAGAGTATAAAATACAACTGATAAAATGTACTAGTATTTTTAATTGGCCATTAACCAAGCCAATAATGTGCAGATCTAGTAACCTAATTAAACTGAAAAAAGAGAAAAATGAAGAACATATTGGTTCCTATAGGAACATCTACAGAAAATCATGAAACATTACAATATGCCGTAGATTTTGCTAAAAATTTTGACGCCACTATTTATGTAATGGAAATTTTTAATGTAATATCTGCTGGTGCCGGTAGTTTAGCAAATGCTACAGATAAAATAGAAAAAAACAGCAGAGAACAATTGTTAGATGTTATACATAAGGTTGATAAAAAAGGAACTGAAATAAAAATAGCCACCTACCAAGGTGATATTATTGAAGGCTTAAAAAAAATAGACAAGCAATATTTAGGAATAGACTTAATTATTATGGCTCCTAGAAGTAATGATGTTAATGAAGGTAATTACCTAGGCAACACTTCTGGTAAAATTATTAAGCAAACAGATATTCCTACTTTAATAGTTCCTAAAGGTTATGTGTTTAAGCCTGTAACCTCTATACTTACCGCATTTAAATCTGGTATTTTAAAACGAAAAAGAATACTAAACCCGTTAATTACCATTAAAAAGAAATTTAACTGTACTGTAAATTTGTTATTGGTAAAAACTCCTGGCTATACAGATGATGACTTAAAAGTAGATACAGCACTTTTAGATATTAGCTCTAAAATGACACTTACAGAAAATGCAACTACGTACCTTGGTGTGTTAGAGCACTTTTTAACCAAACAACCAGATATGTTGTGTGTTTTTAGAAGAAAACGAGGCTTTTTTAAAAAATTATGGGAGAAAAATACCATAGCAAAGGCAGAGTTTTTTGCACCTGTACCAGTGTTAGTATTAAGCGTTAAAAAAGATTAAGTTTTTTACTTGGGGGATTAGCTCAGCTGGCTAGAGCGCTTGCCTGGCAGGCAAGAGGTCACCGGTTCGACTCCGGTATTCTCCACAAAAAAACAATTTTATTAAAAAACCCCTTTACTAAACGTAAAGGGGTTTTTAATTGTAGATTTCAATAAATTAATGCTTAGTTATTAACTTCTGTTGGTCTCTAAAATAGCTTGGTGTATAGCCCATTTTACGTTTAAAAGTTCTATTAAAGTTAGATATGTTGTTAAAACCACTATCAAAACAAATTTCGTTTATAGAGCGTTCTGTCTCTATAAGTAGCCTTGCTGCATGCCCCAAGCGTAAATCACTAACATAGTCTGAGAATGATGAATTTGTACTTTTTTTAAAAAAATGACTAAATGCAGACTCAGACATATTTACCAAACTTGCCACATCTTTTAAAGGTATTTTTTGATGCAAATTTTCTTTTATATAATTATTTACCTTCTCTATTCTTCTGCTTTTATGTATGGTATAATGGTCTACATAAGAATGGGATGCCAACATTTTTGTATTGCGTGCAATAGACAAATCATACAAAATAGATAAAAAGTTAAGTAAGGAATCAAAATCCTGAGACTCGGACAAACGCAATATTTTTGGTTTTAAAACTGCTATTGTTTCTTTAGAAAATAAAATACCTCTTTTAGATTTTTCTATTAAATCCCTTATAGGCAACATTAATTTTCTGTTTAATGCTAGTTCAGATAAAAACTTTTCATGAAACTGTACGGTTACCACATGTGCATTTGTGTTTTTGTCTTCACCTGTCCAAGCATGCGGAGTATTAGGGCCAACCAAAACCAAATCGTTATTAACATACTCTTGTATAGAGTCTCCAATAATTCTTTTCCCCGATGAATTTAACACCAAATTAAGTTCTAATTCTGGATGAAAATGAACGGGAAAATCAAACTTTGCAGAATGATGATTTAATACAATAAAAAAATCATCTTCAGATATTGGTACCAGTTCTCTTAAAATACGCGCTTCTTTATTCATAATAGTATCAAATCATATTTGTAAAAAATAAGCCATCAATTATATTAAAATGTAAATAAATGACTACATTTTTTATCAAATTAAATAAAAATAACTTAAAAACTACTTATAAAACACAACAAATTTTAATTAAAACAAGCAAAATACAATGCTTAATTCATATAAGTATCATTATTTAACATCATTTACAAAATTAATGTTAACCATATGTTATTCTTTTGTAAACAACTTAATTACTAACTAAAAAATTCATGAACTAATGAAATATGAGTTTCAAAAAAGTATGATTTTTATTGTTTTCTTAATTGTAGGCATTACGGCTACTGCACAAATTAAGGTAACCGGAACAGTAAAATCTAACGACGGTGTTCCTCTACTTGGTGTTACCATTATGGAGCAGGGTTCTAGCACAAACGGAACCACTACAGATTTTGACGGAAACTTTACTATTGAAGTTGATAGTCCTAAAGATATGCTAGTAATATCTTACATTGGCTTTGTTACTAAAACGATTGCGATACCAGAAAACAACATTGTAAACGTACAGTTAGTTGAAGATTTAGAACAATTATCTGAGGTGGTTGTTGTTGGTTATGGTTCTGTAAAAAAGAGCGATTTAACCGGTTCTGTTACTTCGGTAGAAATGGATAATATTCCTAATAAACCTGCAAATTCTATAGACGGTTTACTGCAAGGGCAAGTTGCTGGTGTACAAGTAACTACACCATCAGACAATCCTGGTGCTGGCGCTGTTATTAGAATTAGAGGTGGTAGCTCTTTACGCGGCGGTAATGACCCTCTTGTTGTTGTAGACGGTTTTCCTATTGGTTATGCCGGAGATTTAAAACAAATATCGCCACAAGATATTGCTTCTATGGAAGTACTTAAAGATGCTTCTGCAGCTGCAATTTACGGCTCTAGAGGTGCAAATGGTGTAATTATGATTACTACCAAAAAAGGAGCTAAACACACTACAGAGGTTACGGTGTCTCAGCAAAATACGTATGCTAGTTTTACGTCTGATTTAAACCTTTGGCGAGACCCTGTTTTAATGGCAGAACTAAGTAATGAAAGTAGAATTAATGGTGGTTTTACGCCTATTTATATTGGTGCCAATGATGCTAATGGTGTGTATTACCCATCGGTTAGCGAACTTAAAAATGGTAGCTGGGCATACAACACACGTTGGGATGATATTGTTTTTCGTGATCCCGTGTCTAACAACACAAATGTTGCTGTACGTAGCCAAACAGACCGCACACAGTTTAGTTTAAGTACAACTTATTACACCAACGAAGGTGTTTATATTAATGATGATTATGAAAAATTAAATGTTAATTTAAACGTAATTCATAAAATTTACAATGACAAAGTTACCATTGGTGGTAACGTTATTTACTCTAAAGGAAACCAAAACAACAATGGTGGATTAGCTTACTGGCGCAACCCTATTTTTCCTGTGTATATTGACAATAACCCTGTTAACGATTATTTTTTAGCAGGTGCACAAGACTATTCTCACCCAATTGCTTTAACAGAAAACAGAACTAATAAAAATAAATTTTTAGATTTTATAGGTTCTGCCTTTATAGAGGTAGATTTTACAAAAAACCTTAAACTAAAAACTCAAGTAAACCACAAATTTGGGCGTTCTATTACAGATTATTATAACCCTAAAATTTATACTGAAGATGGTACTTTTAATAATGGTTCTGGTGGTATTAATAATTGGGAAAGTAGTGAAACCGTTGCAGAAACCTTTTTAACCTACAACAACACTTTTAACAACCTACACAATTTTACAGCTATGGGTGGTTTCTCTTACCAAGGGTATGAGGCAAGAACATCTGAGCTAAAAGCGTATGATTTTTTAAACGAATCTTTAGGTAATGGCAACCTAGCTACTGGTAACCCAGAAAAACAATCTGTTGCCAATAGCCTTTCTGAAACCGTTATGTACTCTGGCCTTGGCCGTTTAAATTATTCTTATGACGACAAGTATTTGGTAACTTTTACGATGCGTACAGACGGCTCATCTAAATTTGGAGAAAACAACCAATGGGCTATGTTCCCCTCTGGAGCCTTAGGTTGGAAATTACATAAAGAAGATTTTATAAACAACTTAAACATTTTTGATGAACTTAAACTACGTGCTAGTTACGGTATCTCTGGTAACCAAGGCATTTCTCCTTACTTAATTAATAGCAGGTACGGGCAAGATCAATACTACGTAAACGGGCGTTGGCAAACAACAATTGGTCCTGGCTATGTGGTTGGGCAAGATAGCCAGAGTGGTAAAAAAACGTGGGGAGGTATTCCTAATCCAGATTTAAAATGGGAAACTACAGAGCAGTTTAACATTGGTGCAGATTTTGCCTTTTTTAATAACAGATTAAAAGTTACTGCAGATTATTACAAAAAACATACGTCAGACTTATTACGTGAGCGTTTGCTTTCCCCTTCTTCTTCTTATGATAAAATGTGGGTTAATGATGGCGAAATAGAAAACCAAGGTGTAGAGATTACTTTAGATGGTACTATGGTTAATAAAGAAGATTGGGGCTTAAACGGTATGTTTATTTTCTCTAGAAACAAAAACAAAGTTGTTAGCCTTGGTAATGCGGTTTCGTCAGGTTTAAATACTGATGCGTTAACCGGTATTAAATATGAGTTTTCTGGCAACCAAGTAGAAGCTTTCCGTGCTATACCAAACATCTTAGCTGTTGGGCAACCTATAAATGTATTTTATGGCTATAAAGTAGATGGCATTATACAAACTGAAACCGAAGGCTTAGCTGCTGGCCTAGAGGGCAACTTAGCGCAACCAGGAGAGTTTAAGTATGTAGACTTAAATGAAGATGGTGTTATAGATGAAAACGACCGTACTATAATTGGTAATCCTAATCCAGATTTTACAGCAAGTTTAAATCTTAATGGGCGCTACAAAAATTTTGATATTTCTTTATTCTTTAACGGTAGTTTTGGTCAAGATATTTTTAATACCAAAGCTTTTAGTGAGCCAGGAAACATACCATTACGCTGGACGCAAGACAACACTACAAACAGCTACCCAAGCTTAAGAGACGGACGCACACTTTACATGTCTGACTGGTTTATAGAAAAAGGAAGCTTTGTACGTCTACAAAACCTTTCTGTTGGCTACAACATTACAAACTTAAACACGGCTTGGTTTAAAAAAGGTAGAATTTTTATGAACGGAACCAACCTATTTACCATAACAGATTTTAATGGTTATGACCCAGAATTAGGAGGAGATGGTATTTACTGGGGTGGTTACCCTAAGTTAAGGAACTGGACTTTAGGCGTAGAACTAACCTTTTAAAACCAGTTAAAAATGAAAACATTTACAATAATAAACGAATTGAAAATGAAGCAATTTAAAAAATTAATAGTGGCACTTACCCTTGTAGTAGGTGGTACTTCTTGTGAGAGTTTAGATGTAGAACCTACGGGTTTTTATTCTGATGAAAACTTCTACAAAACTATAGAAGACGCAGAAGCAGCTATTTTATATGCTTATGATGCACTTACACTGGTTAGTTATGCTCCTGTAACCTATTATTTTACAGAGTTAGCATCAGACAATTGCGTGGTTAAGGCAGATGAAGGTGCAGATGCACAAGCATTTGTAAATTGGGAGGTAACAGCCCAAAACCAATTACTAACACAGTATTACAGATCTATATATATTGCTGTAAACCGCGCAAATGCAGTAATAGAAAATATAGAGGGCAAAGGTTTTAATCCAGAAGATGAAAAACGTATTTTAGGTGAAGCCTTGTTTTTAAGAGCTTACAACCACTTTAACGCTGTAAAAGCTTTTGGCTTAGCTCCTCTACAAAAATCTTTAATAGATAAGTTAGATGAAACCACAGCTACATTGCCTGCAGATATGCAAGAGGTATATGCCTTTTTAATAGACGATTTAACTAGGGCAATAGATAATTTAGAAGTAAACAGAGTTACTGGTCGTGCAGATAAAGTTGCTGCACAGGCATTACTTGCTAAAGTGTACTTATTTGCTGCCTCTGCTAAAGAAAGTGGTGTTCCTAAATACAATGCCATTTCAGAAAATGTAGATGTTTTATATGCTAAAGCTGCAGAGTATGCTGGTATGGTACTAAACAACCAAGGAGAGTATAGTCATGACACAGATCTTCAGAACATTTATAATGTTGACTCGCCTAACGGACCAGAACATATTTTTATACTATCATTAGACAGGTCTGGCACACAAGAAGGAGATTACTCTAAACTATCAAAATACTTTATTCCTTATATAGATGGGGCTACAGTTTATTTAAAAAACACAGATGATACTTTTTCTCCAACACATGATGGTTGGAGCGTTTTTCAGACAACAGATAAATTATTTACATCATATGATGCAGATGACAAACGTAAAACAGATTTGTTTGTTTCTGAAGTTTATAGCCAAAATGGTACAGCAATTGGGTCTGTAGCAGACGGTACTGTAATTTATCCGTTCACAAGAAAATACATAGATCCTTTATTTGAGGGTGATAAAACAAGTACAAGACCCTACTTAATTCGTTTTTCAGACATACAATTGGTTTATGCAGAAGCTACTGCCAATGCAGATGGTTTAGCACAATACAACCAAATTAGAAGCAGAGCAAACGCTACAGAACTAGCTAGTATTGGTGGCTTATCTAAGGCCGACTTTAGAAAACTAGTTGTAGAAGAACGCCAAAGAGAACTTGCTTACGAAGGAGACCGTTTATGGGATCTTAGACGTACAAACACAGTACAAAGCAATGTAACCAATGCCGCTGGTTTATCTCCAGATGCAGTTGCTTTTTACCCTATTCCGCAACGTGAAATAGACTTAAACCCTAACATCAACTAAACTAAAGCGCAATGAAAAAATTACATAACATATACTTTATAGTGCTGGCACTATTTTTTGTGGCCTGTACAGAAAATCCTCTAGAAGATGTTGAGGGTACCAATTGGCAAAAAGAACGTAATGTGGTTTCTATTTTACTAGAAGGCCAAATAGGCACAGCTATTATAGAACGTAATTTTGATGATGCAAAAATTAAAATTTATGCAAAAACAGAAAATATAGCAGATTTATCTAAGGTAGAGATTAAAAATATTGAACTTTCATATGGTGCAAGTTCTGCAAATGAAAAGGGCACTACATTAGATTTAAGTTCTGGTACAGCTACAATTGCTGTAACAGCTGGGGCTGGTGAAACCCTTAATTGGGAAGTTACATTACTACCATTTAAGTCTGACCTAGAGGGTACTTGGTACATTGGTGATGTACGCATGTATTGCGATATGTTTACTTGGGAAAGCTGGGGCTGGGAAAAAAATGAAAGTATGTTTGGTTACTTAGCAGAATTAAACCCAGAGTTAGACAACAAAATTACTTTTACCGTAGAAGGTGCAGATGCTAAAGGAAACCCTTTTGGTAATTATGAGCATAACGCTGGTGATGACGGTTCTTTTGGTAGTTACTCAGACGCTAGTAAAGGTTGGAACTTTAATTCTAGATTCAGAAAAATACCAACTGGTAATGGCACTTGGTTAAGAGATTTTGAACGCAACAAAGTAATTATTACAGACGCTAATAAAGTAGAGTATGAACTAGATTTAGAATTGCTTACCGCTACAAACGAGGTTAATTTAAAAACTGAAGTTCCTTACCTGGCTGAAAATTTTAGCTGGACAGATACTGACTGGAGTTATGAAGAACTAGCCCATATGTCTAAATTAACTTGGTATACACTAACAAAAGAACGTGTAATACAAACCGGTAATAGCATTACTGGCTTAACAGTTAAAGACCAAGTAGGAGACACACAAATAGATGCAGATGCTAAAGAAATTACGGTTACTATTGCAGATAACGGTACAGATATTTCTGCAATAGAGCTTGCCAGTTTAAACCTTAGCTATGCCGCTACGGCAGACACAAGTGTTGGCAATACTTTAGATTTCTCTACGGACAACACTACTACCATAAATGTTACTTCAGAAACAGGAGAAAGTGTTATGTGGACCATTAAACTAAAATTAGATTTTGATCCTGCAACCGTATCTATTGCAGGCACTTGGAACATTGCTGAAATTGGCGTTTACTGTGATATGTTTACCTGGGAAAGCTGGGGTTGGGAAAAAACTGAACTTTTAAATAATTACCTGCCTAGCGCTGGCAAAGAACTAGACAATACAATTTCATTTGTTGTAGAAGGTAAAAACGGAGACAACCCTTACGGCACATTTGAAAACAATACTGGTACTGATGGTGAGTACGGAGATTTTGTTTCTGATGATACTACTTGGCCAGAAACAGAATTTAATGCTAGGTTTAGAAAAGTGCCTACAGGTACAGGAACTTGGGAACTTGTAGGAGACACAGTAACTATTACAGATAGCTCAGGAGCCGTATTTGTTTTAACACTAGAAATTAATTCTGAAACTGAAATTGCTATAACCTCAGAGGTAGAGTACTTGTCTGAGTTATACAATTGGACAGACACTAACTACAGTTACGAAGAAACTGCACACATGTCTAAAAAAATGTGGTACAACTTAAGTAAATAATAGATCATCAATTTGATTATAAATATTAAGGAGATACAACAATACTAAAAATAAAAATATGAGACTTAAAAATATTTTCGCCGCTGTGCTACCTATGCTACTTGTTGCTGCAAGTTGTGATGATGATGAACCTGTATTTACTTCCGTAGAAAAAAATAGAGAAGTTGTAATTACTGAAGAATTGGTTTCTACCAATTTTGTGGGTAACGGTGCACAATGGGGTGGTTATGATATGGTACCAACTTGGTTAGGTACAGAAACACTTAGTGATGCAGATTGGAACACTTTATTTAGTCGTATAGATTTCATGCGTCCTCCGTTTTTAAGAATTGTAACCAACTCTGGCTGGTCTTATGATAATAATGGTGAGTATGACGAGACTACAAAGACACTATCACTCTTTAAAATTTTAGACTATGCTAAAGATCGTAATATAGAAATTACGTATGGCGAATGGGGACACAATTCCGTAGGCGACATTAGCACTATAGATATGGATTGGATTGAAAAATCTGTAAAATTCTTAAATCATTTAGTAAATGAAAAAGGGTATACCAATATTAAAACCATAAACATTATTAACGAGCCTAATGGCGACTGGTCTAGCACTAAAGGAGATTACAACATTTGGAAAAATGTACAGCTAGCTTATTTAGAAGAAATGAAAAACTACAGCTTGGCAGACCTAAAAGTTATGGGGCCAGATATTGCCGTTTTTAACACCGCTAGCCAAACAGAATGGTTAACAAAAACTGAGGCAGATTTAGGAGACAATGTAGGTTTGTATGACATTCACGTGTACCCACAACAACAACTAATTCGTAATGGTGAATTTGCACAAATGCTTAGCGCATACAAAAAAATAACCCCGGCAGACAAGCGTATTGTTTTAGGAGAAATAGGATTTAAATACACAGAGGTAGATGCAGAACTAAAATTACAAAACGAAGAAGCTATTGCTAACGACCCATATGCTGGTGAAGATTCTAACATGATGATTTATAAAGCTTTTTACGGCATAGATATGGCAGATGCCTTAATACAAGCAATGAGAGAAGGCTTCTCTGGCTCTTTAGTATGGAATATGGATGATGCTATGTACAACAGTCCAGACAACGGAGATTACCAGTCTGATAAATTAAAACGTTGGGGATTTTGGAACATTTTAGGCGAAGAGCACACTGGTGATGCTAGTGATGAAAACATTAGACCATACTTTTATCCTGTTTCCTTGTTAACTCGCTTTTTCCCTGCTGGTAGTGATATTTACAATGTAGAGTTACCTAATAAAAAAGGATTACGCGCCGTAGTAGGCACATACAATGGCAAACAAACAATAGCTATTGTAAACTCACATTACAGCACGTATGAGTTGGTATTAAAATCGGACTTTTTAGGCAACATTACTGCAAACAAATACAGCTATAAATCTAATGCAGATGGCTCTTTTGTTGGTAAAGTAGATGAAAATGGCTTTGCTACTCCAATAGAAAACAACAAAGAATTAAACTTTACAAATGGAGTAAATATGACGCTAGAGGGCGAGTCTTTTGTACTATTTACCAATATGGAATAAGCCAAAAACTAAAGTTTAAAAAATCAATCAAAAGTAATTTACAAATAAGGAAATAAAAATTAGAATGAATACTGTAACAGAAAACAAAACAGGATTATTACGTCTTAAAAAACACCAAAACAATCCGGTATTAAGTCCAAATCCAAAAAACGATTGGGAAAGCTTAGTAGTATGCAACCCTGGTGTTTGGTATGAGAATGGTACATTTTATATGCTATACAGAGCCGCTGGTAACGATAAAGAACATCAAATACGTTTTGGTTTAGCCACTAGTACAGATGGTGTAAACTTTACGCGTAGCTCTAACCAACCTGTTTTTAGTCCAAGTACCGATGGGCCAGATATGGGAGCTGTAGAAGATCCTAGAATTGTTAAATTTGGAGAAGAGTTTTATGTAACCTACGCCTACAGACCTCATCCTCCAGGGCAGTATTGGAACTTTGACCATGATCAAATTTTATTACCAGATTGTGATGCTGATGCTCCGTTGGTTTTAAAAAACAACATTGCCAACTCTGGCTTATTGCTAACCAAAGATTTTAAAAATTACAGACGTTTAGGAAGAATTACACAAAGTAATTTAGACGATAGAGATGTTATTATTTTTCCTGAAAAAATAAACGGAAAATATGCAATGTTACACAGACCAAAAGAATGGATTGGTAAAGAGTATGGTTGTGATAAACCTTCTATATGGATTCGTTTTTCTGACGATTTAATGGTTTGGGAAGAGCCAAGTACACTACTACTTGCCGGCATAAACAATAGTTGGGAAGAAAAAATTGGAGGCAGTACTCCTCCTCTTAAAACAAAAGATGGCTGGTTAATTATTTACCATGGTGTAGAAAATGGTGGCTTAGGTTATTACCGTGTTGGAGCAGCTCTTTTAGACTTAGAAGATCCTACAATTGTAAAATCTAGGCTCAAAAATTGGATTATGGAGCCAGAGCACGACTATGAAATTGACGGCTTTTACAAAGGTTGCGTGTTTCCTACTGGAAATATGATTATTGATGATACTTTATACGTATATTATGGTGCTGCAGACAGGTATGTTGGCCTTGCAACATGTAATATTGATGAATTATTAAATGAACTTAAAAATGCTTAAAAAGCAACTCTTTAATTACATTTTACTTCTCCTTTTTTTGCCGTTGGCATTTTGCCAATCGGTAAAAAAAGAAGAGTTGGTTAAAATTGAAAACAATAGTATTATTTCTTCTGAGTTTATTGGCAACGGTGTAGAGTGGTCTGCGTATCCACACGCAGATGCAGATGATGCAGAATGGGGTTTATTAATGACCAATAAAAAATGGAAAACCGTTTTTAAAAGGTTAGACTACATGAAACCAAAAATTGTTAGGGTTTTAGACCAGGCCAATTGGAGGTATTTAGAAGGTATAGACAAAAATGGCAACCCAATTCTTAATTTTGAAAACCAAGAAATGCAAGCTTTATACAAGCTACTAGACTACTGCCAAAAAAACGACATAAAAGTTATACTTGGAGAATGGGGACAACCGTACAAAGTACATGACACCCATTTAAAAATGCAAGATGCATTTACTGGAGCCACAGATCCTAAATGGTTAAACAGTATTGCAGAACACCTAGACTACCTAGTTAACACTAAAGAGTATACTTGTATTAAGTATTACAATTTGGTAAATGAACCAAACGGTTATTGGTCTTCTATAGATGGTAATTGGGACGAGTGGAAACTTGGTGTTAAAAAACTAGATAGTGCTTTTGCATCAAAAAAACTAAAAACACCCGTAAAGGTTATTGGCCCAGATGCTACTCCTTTTAACAATGATAAATCTAAATACACAGGAGAAGAGTGGGCTAAAGAAGCAGTATTACAATTAAGTGATGTTTTAGCTGCTTATGATGTTCATGATTACCCAACAAAAGAATTTGTACGTTCTGGTGATTTTGAAAAACACTACACTAAAATGATTTCTTTTGCAGATAGCGTTGCAAAAAAACCTTTTATTTTAGGTGAAATAGGTTTTGAAAAATATGTAGACGAAAACATAAAAAGGTATGAGGCAGACCCGTTTGCTAGCCCAGATAGTCAATTATCTGTTTATGATTATGACTATGGTGTAGATATGGCAGATGCACTAATACAGTCTATGAATAGCGGTTTTGATGCCGTTATTGCTTGGGGATTAGATGATGCTATGCATACCAACGGTGATACAGGCGAAAAAAATCAGCTTAAAAAATGGGGAATGTGGAATATTCTTGGCAAAGAACTAACTGGTGATGCTAAAGAAGAAAACATAAGACCTTGGTTTTATACGTGGTCTATTTTAACCAGATACTTTACAGAAGATATGAAAATTGTAAAAACTACTGGTTTAAACCTAAACAAAGTACGTATGGTATCTGGCTGGTCTACAAACAACCACGTTACGTTTTCTATTGTAAATAATAGTAGCAAAAACGCAACTTTTACACTAGACACCAAAAATTTACAAAATAAAAACTTTAAAAAGTTTATATACAGTGAAAAAAACAGACCTGTAGACGGTAATAACTTTCCTAAAGCAGTACAAACTAATTTAAGTTTTACATCAGACTCAAAGCAAATAACTATTCCTGCAAAAAGCGTATTACTTTACACAACCTACAATTATTAAATTATGAGTAACTTAAGTTATATAGACCTTACTGTACTAGTATTGTACATTGTTTTTATAGTATGGTGGGCTTTAAAAAATGGAAAAAGTAAAGATTCTGATGCCTATTTTTTAGCTGGCAGAAATTTAACTTGGCCAATGGTTGGATTATCTTTATTTGCCGCAAGTGTATCTAGCTCTACACTAATGGGGCATTCTGGGGAAGGCTTTATTAGCGGTATTGCAGTATTTAATTATAACTGGATATCGGTTTTAATAATGGTATTTTTTGCCATGTTTTTTTTGCCTTTTTATATAAAATCTGGAATTTTTACAATGCCAGAGTTTTTAGAGCGCAGGTTTGATGGCAAATCTAGATCTTACTTTTCTTTTATTACAATTATTGGTAACGTTTTTTTAGATGCCTCTGCTACGCTATACACAGGCGCCTTAATTATTAAAATGATTTTTCCGGAAGTAGAAATTTTCTGGATTATTATAGGTATGGCAGCTGTTGCAGGTAGTTATACCATTATTGGTGGTTTATCTTCTGCTATTAATGCAGATATGATACAAGCTGCTGTATTAATTATTGGTTCTTCAATTTTATCGTTCTATGCTATTAGTAGTATTGGCGGCTGGGAATCTTTTATAGATAAATTTAATGATGGTGTTTGGTTAAAGCTAACCAGACCTTTAGACGACCCTACTGTACCTTGGTTAGGTATGTGGATTGGCATTCCTATACTTGGGTTTTATTTTTGGGCTAACAACCAAGTTATGGTACAACGTGTATTATCTGCAAAATCTATAGATCATGGCAGAAAAGGTGTGCTTTTGGTTGGCTTTTTATACCTATTTACTTTATTTATATTTATTGTACCAGGATTAATTGCACGCGGCATAAACCTATTTGGAGTAGAAAATTTACCACATGAACTTATTAGTGGTATAGATTTAAAAGAAATATATGGCATTAATACAGACCAAGTATATCCTAGACTAATTGTAAAGTTATTACCTGTTGGTTTAATTGGTATTATTTTATCTGCAATGATATCTGCATTAACCTCAACATTAAGCGCAACACTAAGTTCTGTATCTACTTTATTTACTATGGATTTTTATAGTAAAATAGATAAAAATGCTAGTAGCACTAAAAAGGTAAAAGTTGGTAAAATAACTGCTGTTGTTACTTTAATAATTGCTGTTATTTGGGCTCCTTACATACAAACTTTTGATTCTCTTATTGCTTATTACCAAGAAATAGTTTCATACTTGGCCCCACCAATTGTAGGGACATTTTTTATTGGCTTGTTCTGGAAAAGAGCCAATGCAAAAGGCGCTTTTAGCGGATTAATGGCTGGTTTAGCTGTTGCCGTTTTAATTATGACATTAAAGTATGTATTAAACGTAGAAATAAATATTCACTTTTTATTATTAGCTCCAGTATTACTTATTATAAGTTTAGTTGTTTCTGTTGCTGTAAGTTTGGCCACTGCTCCACCACCTCCAGAAAAGGTTGAAGCAAATACGTGGACTAAACAAATTTGGATAGATGAAACCAAAGAATTACAAGGTATTGTTTGGTATAAAAACTTTAGAGTACAAGCAGTTTTGTTAGTTATAGCTTGCTTTGTTATGTATGGCTTATTTTATTAAAAAAGGCTATGTTTAGTTAATTAAAAATCCCACATCATAACAATGTGGGATTTTTTTAGTTAGAAGAGAACCTTAACCTAAACTTCATAACTTTTATTTCCGTAGTGCATTTTTATTTGCGCTAACTGACCAACAATTTTAATAGAGTCCTTCATAGATAATTTAGAACCATCTGCGTGTATCCATCTTTTTAATGGTTGTTCGCAAATTAGCTGCTGTACATTATCTTTTCCGTATTTCTTTTTCATACGCATAAAGATCTCAACATCAAACAACCAACGTGTAATAAACTTTTTATTAAACATTGTAGTTGCTATTTCTCTGTCCATTATTTTAGCACCACACTGAGTGTCTTTAAATGGCATTTTTAATATATTTTGAATAATAAGGTTTATGGTTTTACTTATTATTTTACGTGCAGATTCCTTAGTAATATCTGCTCCCATTCTACTAATTCTAGAGCCACTAACAATCTTATATTCTGAGTTTTCTAATGTCTTCACAAGCTCATCAAAATCTCTAAAATCTGTAGATAAATCTGCATCTAAGTAGCCTATATAATCAAACTGCGGATCTTTAGCTAAATGCAATACTCCTTGACGAACTGCTTCTGCTTTGCCTCCATTTTTTTTACAATTGTAAACACTAATGGTATTTTCACTTTCTTTCCTTAGTTCTTCTAAAACTTCTAAGGTATTATCTGTACTGCCATCGTTTACAAAACATAGGTGATAACCTAGATTTTTTTGGGCAAAATCTTTAAACTCTGCGCTAGATAGCCTATCTGCTTCGTTATAACAAGGTATAACTACCCCAACACAATTTTTTTGCAACATTTGCGCGCCCTCTACTTTTGTAATAGTTTTAGCATCTTCTGGAGCACCAACAATACGCTTTACTCTTGCTGCTACTTCTTCTAAACTTACGGGTTTCTTCATATAGTCATCTATACCAAGGTTAAACCCATCTAAAATTATATCTTCATTTGTATTACCAGACATAACCATTATAGCCGTATTAGAATTGTTTTTAATGTGTTTTACTACATCTAAACCATTCATATCTGGCATATTTATATCTACAATTACAAGGTCTGGTTTAAAGCTATTAAAAGTTTCTATACCAGTTACACCAGAACTCGCTGTCTGTACTTGGTATCCCAAGTCAGTTAATTTCTTTTCTACAGAGAGTAAAATTAATTGCTGGTCATCAATTGCTAAAATTTTCATAGGTTAAGGTTTTTTGTTTTGGGGAAAAGGCTATAGGTTTTTTACCATAACTTTCTGATACAAAGGTACTATGCTTATGCAACTAAAAAGTTGATCGTAAGGTCAATAACCATTTTCTGTAGACGAATGGTTTTATAAGTGAGTTAACATACATTATTTATAATACCACAATATGCTTATCTTTATCTTGTTTTATATTCTTACAGGTTTAAATTTATGAAGAGAACCAATATTTTATTAATATTAGCTCTTATTGTTGGTGTTGCTTTCCATGGGTCTAGTATTTTCTTTACGTTAGAAAATACATATGACGCTCTAATTCACCTGTTTTTTGCCGATCACTACGCTAATAGTTGGTTTGAGCCTTGGGATTACAGGTGGTACACAGGTTTTACTGTACAAGCCTATCCCCCTTTAGTACACCAATTAATAGGTCTTTTATCTTACATAGGTGGCCTAAAGTTTGGGATGTTTACAGTTGCACTGCTTGCAATTATTTTATTTATAACTGGTGCTTACAGGTTTGGGTTGCTCATAACTGCTAATAGGCGCGTTGCTGGATACACTGCGTTATTAGCTGTTTTTTCTTCTACATTTATAGAAACCCTACATATATTTGGACAATTACCTAGTATTATGGGATTGTCTATACTACTACACAGTATACCTGAAATTTATTTATGGATAAAAGAGGGTAAAATTAGATACTTAGTTACTAGTTTATCATTAATAGCAGTAACAGTTACCTCTCATCATGTTACGCCAATTTTTGGTATGGTATTTTTTATATTTCCGCTTATTGGTATGGTCATAATGGATACTGCCAAAGACAAAGTAAAAGATACTAAGGCTATACATTTAAAAACATTTATTTGGGCTTTTAAAAAACTATTTTGGCGTATTGTAGTATTTGGGTTTTCATCACTACTACTAATTATATTCTGTATTTTGCCATACTGGGTAAATTCTAAAAAAAACCCTATAACTCAAGTTCCTATTCCGCACGGCTCTAGAGACAATTTTTTAGAGGTTTTGTCTTCTGGCTTGGTATTTTTTATGATTCCTTGGGGCATATTGCTATTTATATTGCCGTATATATTTTATAGATATTACAGTAAACGTTACTTATTTTTTGGGTTATCATTTACTATGTTAACTATTTTAGGTACTGGTGGTACAACACCAATACCCTTAAAATTATTAGGAGAAACTGCCTTTAACATTTTAACATTAGACCGTTTTACTCTTTGGGCCACAATTATGGCACTGCCAATATTTGGAGAGTTTGCTTACAGAATGATTGAGGGTGATTTAAAAAACAATATCCAGAAAAGGTTTGGAGCTGTATACCACAGAATTGTTGGTGGTTTTTTTATGGTTGGCATATTATTTATGGTAATTTTTACAATGAGTTTGGGCTATTTTAGACCATCACAACCAGCAAAAATTAAAATGCTACCTATTGTAAATTTTTTAAATCAGGATCAGCATGACCATTGGCGTTACTTAACACTTGGCTTTGGGGACCAAATGGCTTGGTTATCTGCACAAACAAAAGCAATGACTGTAGATGGTAATTACCACTCTGCACGGCGACTCCCAGAGCTAACAACAAGAGCTATAGAACGTTTAGAAAACTCAAAATTTAGAGGCGTAGAAGGTATTGGATCCTTACAGCAATTTTTAACGGTACCAGAAAAATACAATTTAAAGTATATTTTTTCTAACGATAAATTTTATGATCCCATACTATACTTTTCTGGCTGGCAACGTTTGCAACAGTTAGAAAATGGTATTATGGTTTGGGAAAAACTAAATGTGCCACCTATACCCGCAATTATACCCAAAGAAGATGTACCAACCTTTTTAAAAATAATGTGGAGTACTATACCGGTTTTAACCATTTTACTTGCATTTATTATTAATATACAAATGGTATGGTATAGAACCTTAAAGTCTAAAAAACTAGCGTTACCGTCTTATTTAAAGTATAAAATAGAATACACAAAATTCTCTAGTGGCTTAGTAACTATTAACCATTTTTGGGCATTTATTGTTATGGTTTGTTTGTCTTATGGCGGATATTTATTTTATGTAGAAAACAGCACGCAATTATCGGCCAAAAATGTAGTTACTGCCTATTATGACGCTGTAGATTTTAAAGAGTTTGAAAGGGCTTATTCATACATTAACCCAGATGATGGTGTTAGCCTATCTCAGTATATGTTAGAAATTTCTGTTACAGACGGTATTCTAAGTTCTTATGCCAAGTTAGATTCAATTGGAATTTCATACGTAAATAAAACAGAGAAAAGTGCAAAAGTAAAAGTAGATACCAGGTGGATTACGCCTTTGGATGCTGTAGAGAAAACATTTTATCATACCGTAAAAAAGAAAAGGAATAAATGGTATTTAAGTGTTTCTAAATTAGATAACGATTTACCTCCAGACCAATTGTTTACAGACAACGCTACCACTTTTTTTAACCATGGTAGACGTAAAATAACAACAGAACAAACACACCATGAAGATGTATTAAAGCAACCTGTTTTAGAAGTATTAACCGCTAAACTTATAAAATACAACGGCAGGTATAGTATTATTGGACAAATACAAAACGTAGACAATGTGCCTTCTGATGTTGTTATAAAAGGAACTCTTTACAATGATGAAAATAAAGAATTAGCCAATTATAACGCTAAAGACAATATTAAGCACAAGCTAATGCCAAAAGAAATTACTGCTTTTAAAATTAATTTTGAAGGTATTGCCTGGTCCTCTACAAAAGATACGTTACCTCCAACATTTAATCCGGATGAGTTTACACCTATTAATTTAGATGAAATACCAACAAAGTTTAATTTACAATGCGCCGGCAACGTTGCCAATACAGATTTATATAAAAAATTATCTGTGCAAGAATTAAACTTTACAAATACCACAATGAACGGTACACTTTTTAATTCTGGTGTGCAAGAAGTTACTATACCTCAACTACTAATTTCTTATTATGATAATAACAAAAAACTAGTGTGGGTAGATCATAATTTTTTATCTGAAGGTGTACGTATACAACGAAAACAACATTTTAATTATAACCTGCTAAACCTTAGTAATTTAAAAGTTATTAGTGATGATATGACAAATTGTTTTGTAAACGGCTCTCCTAACATAGAAATAGCTAAAAAAATGTTTCCTGACAGAAAACACAACCATATGTTTGAACAATTGCAAGAACAAAAAGGAGATGGTTATAATTTTATAAGATTAGAAGTTAATAGTTACATTGGCAACCCAAAATAAGCTTGAAAAATTACATTTACATAATATTATTATTTCTTTTCTGCATTAGCTGCGGCAAAAAAGAGACACCCAAAAAACAAAATACCAAAAACGTAGCTTTTACCCTTATAACATCTAAAAAAAACTATACCGTTTCAGATTCTATCTCTTTAGAATTTAGTACTAACCAACAAAATAATGCCATTTTAGTTTTAAAAAATGCCTATGGCATAACTGCCATAAAACCAAAACTAAACAGCACTAAACTAACTTATAAAATACCATCAAATTTCACCAAAATAGTAGGTAATTTAAAGTGGTTATTGGTTTTAGATAACAGCACAAAATTGCAAGGCACACTTAACATAACGCCAGAAACTAACAACTACCCAAAACTAGAAACCTATTTAGGACCAAGAAGTATTGTAGCCGGAGGAAAAGATTTTTCTATGCTTGTAAACGCACCCACAGATAGGTTTGATAATCCTTTACAAACAGGTACTAAGGTGGCTATTAAACATCAATTTAAAAAAGAAGTTATAACTGACACTTTAAGAGTTAAAAATTTAGTGGCTTGGACCAACATTTTTTCTCCTCAAAAAACAGGTCGCATATTAATTACATCTTTGGTAGACAGTACAAAATCTAAGGAATTGACCACTGTAATTTTACCAGACAACGCATCTAACTTTACAGTAGACTACAGTAGAAATCATAAATATGCAGATGGTAACCAAATTATAACATTTACAACATCTACAATAAAAGACAACCACGGCAATGTAGTTAGTGATGGTACTTTGGTGTTATTTACGGTTAAAGACAGTATGGGAAACTTGTTACAAACCAATGGTACAACTATAAATGGTGTTGCCATAGCAAAACTACTACACCCTTCTAAAAAGGAGTCTTGGACAGTTACTGCCTATGTTACAGGAGCCGCAAAAAGTGACCCAATTATGGTAGATTTTAGTTCCGCAATAAAAGACTATAAGATACAGTTATCTACCAACAACAGAATAATTACCATAGGCCCAATAGAAAGTTTTATGCAACAATTTGTGCCAGATGGGTTAACCGTAACTGTATGTATTTATACAAAAGACGGCAAATTACTAAATACAATTAAGACCACAAGTTTAAAAGGTATTGCCAAGTTTAATTTTGATGAAAACTTTTATAAAGAAGGAACTTACAATATTAAAATTGAAGCTGCCGGAATTATTAAAAACAAAGTAATAATGCTAAAATGAAGATAAATAAAACAATATATAGAGCACTTTTATTACTGTCTTTTGTGGCCTTAAATGGCTTAGTATTAATTGGCATTAGCGCAATATTAGCTTACTTAAATACAGGGGCAGAAAGGACTTCTATTTTACATATTGAGCAAAATTTTGAAGAAACGTATACCCCAAAAATTATATGGTATAACACCACTAATGAAGGTAGAGAAATTGAAGACCAAACATTACAAACTATAGAAGAAGATTACAAAAATGCTTGGAACGTGCGCAATATTGCTTTAGCAAGTAATAATATGTATGGTGTAGATGATTTTTTTACCACTAGTGCCAGAGCTAAATTAGATAGTATTATTAAACTAAACGCTAAAAACGGAATTACATTGGTTACCACATCTATACAACATAACCCTACCATAGATTTTTATAGCGCAGATGGTAAACTAGTAGTGTTTACAGATAATAATGTAGAACAATATAACGAGGTTTACAGTAACAATAACTTAATAAGTACATTTTACAGTACACCTAGTTATAAAGTTATGATGCTTTTAGAAGATGGTTTTTGGCGCATTAGGCATTTAGTAGAAATTAACAAAGACACCAAAAATAACACTGTACAGCCCACAAAACAGCAACACAATAAAACTATAGCTTCTGGTGTAAATTATTACCCAAAAAATACACCTTGGGATATGTTTGGACAAACTTTTAACAGTAAAATAATAGAAAAAGATTTTGCCTTAATACAAGAGTTAAAATTAAATACAATACGCATTTTTGTTCCCTATGAAACCTTTGGAAAAGCTACAGTAGACCAAAAAAAATTAATGCAATTAAAGCAAACTTTAGATATAGCAGAAAAACACAAACTAAATGTAATTGTTACTCTTTTTGATTTTTATGGTAATTATGATGTACAGGACTGGACCTTAAATCATAGGCATGCAGAACAAATTGTAAATACACTTAAAGAACACCCAGCTTTAGTTGCTTGGGATATTAAAAACGAACCAGATTTAGATTTTGAATCTAGAGGAAAATTAAAAGTAATTGCCTGGCTTAAAGAAATGATTAAAAACATAAGAAAGTGGGATACTAAAACAGATATTACCATAGGATGGTCTAGCACAGAAGCCGCAGAAAACTTAGTTGATGAAGTAGATATAATATCTTTTCATTACTACAAAGAACCTAAGGATTTTTTAAAATCATTTAGTTTGCTAAAAAGTAAAGCAAAAGGTAAAGATTTGGTTTTACAAGAATATGGTTATTCCTCCTACAGCGGTTTTTGGAATTTATACACTGGCTCTAAAGATGAACAAGCTAATTATTATAAAGAAATGCAATTGTATATAGAGCAAGAAAATATTCCTTTTGTATTATGGACATTGTATGATTTTGAAACCATACCAACGGCAGTAGTAGGCAGGTTACCATGGCGAAAAAACCAGCAAAAACATTTTGGGTTGTACACAACAGATGGCCAACCTAAAGAAGCCTTAAAATATATTAAACCAAAAAAGTAAAAGGGAAACAGCTAACCATACTGTTCCCCTTTTTTGGCTTAACCTCACCATAATTTATTTTACTAAAAGCTCTACTGCTTCTCTTTCTTTCTCCATCTCTCTTTCTTTTTCTCTTTCTGCTATAATAGTATCAATACTTATGCTACCTGATTTAGCCATTTGTATTGCTGCAAAATAATCTACATACATTTGTGTAATATCAGACATTGGTAAAGAACAAGCCGCTTTATAGTTTGCTTTACTTAACTGTTCACGGTAATCATCATAAGTGATAATATTTTCTATTGCATCTGCTAAAGATTCTGCACTTTCTGGCTCAAAAAACTCACCTTTATATCCTTCTTCCTTAACTAATATACTTAAGTCTCCTAAGTCTGGTAACGCAACTGCTTTACCATAACTACCTGCTTGGTGTAAAACACCAGAGCTACCTGTTGTTGATGTATAAGGAAAAACAACAACAGCACTTTCATTAAAAATAACAGGTACATCCTCTTCTGCAACATAACCAGTAAATCTTAGTTGATCTACGTGTTCATATTTTTTGCTCACTTCATTTAAATAACCTGGTGTGTTTGGGCTATCTGTACCTGCTATTACAATCTCTATATCTTGTTTTGTACGCTTACGAATAATTTCTACTGCGTCTATTAAAATTTCTACTTTTTTATAAGTTCCAAATTTTCCAAAAGCCATAACTTGCTTAGGTCCTTTTGGTAATTCATATGTTGGTTCTGGTGGTGTTTCAAAAGCTCCGTGAGGAATTAAAGCGACATTTCTAGAGTTATACTTACCCTCTAAAATAGTTTTATATTTACTAATTGTTACCGCCAAAATATCTGATCCTAAAATTACTTTAGTTAATGTAGCTCCAATAAAATTGTATGCCTTTTTAAGAAAACTGCTTTTGGTTATTCCTGCATTTTCTAAATCTACCTGCTCCAAAATATTGTGTAATAAAGATATTGTTGGTATACCCTTTAATTTGCAAATTAATGGTAACATTAAACCTAACGCAGCTGGTACTTTTTTATCTCCAAATTTTAAAAACTGAAGGTTAAACAACACTGCGTCTGGCTTAGTGTCTGCAATTGCGCCCATGATACCAAAAACATTTTTGTAGCTATTAAAACTCCAACATTCTTTAACTGTAATTTTACAGCCTTCTTCTGTAAAAGAAAGGTCTTTTGCTTCTTTGGTTTTGTCTGTAATTAAGACTATTTCTGTTACTTCTTTTTGTAGTCTAAAATGTTTTACCAAGTGGTATCCGTATTCTGTTAAAGTTACTTTACTTGGTGGGTACGCTGTTACAATTGCTAATTTCATAAGGTTAAGTTTTAATAATTTATTTGGGATAAATTGTTATACAAATATCCGTCTTAAAGCCTTATTTAATAGCTGTTTAGAGGTAAAATACCAATTACTGTAGACGAATGGAAAGCACCCTGCGATTAACGTTTTTTTAACAAAAATAGATTAACACCCATAAAAGAAACACTGTTGATTTACGGTTAAAAAAACGAAGCTAAATTCGTACAAAAATGTGAGGTTTTATTAAAGGCAAAAGGCCTAAAACTTAAAAAGTTTTAGGCCTTTAATTGGGGGGAATGCTAACCAAATTAAAAGTAAGTTTTATATGTTTCTTTTTGATGAAAAATAAAGTAGTTGTGCAAAAAGTAATGCTAACATTACTATAATTTGTAATTGTACTACCATAGCTAAACTGCTATGAAAAAATACTATTAGTCCTATTTGTGATAACCCTAACACACCTGATAATATTACAGGCACATAATAGTCTAGAGATAAAAAATAGTAAGCAAAAATATTAGAGATAGCAAAAAGTGATGTTGCTAGTGCGTATTGCCATAATAATGATGACATTGATAAATATGCATCTCCAAACATTAGTGTTATAATTGTTTCTGGAAAAAGGTAACATACGGCAACTATAGTTACAGATAATAAGCTAATATAACCTACATATTTAAATAAAACAGGAGCTGTTCGTTTTCCTTCTTTACGTTTTTCTATTACTGCTGGCAACAGTAACATTACAAACATCCAAGCTACAAAGTACACAACTCTACCTATTAAAGCTAAAGATGCGTAAAGTCCTGCATCTAAAGAATTAAAATAATGCTTTACAAGTAACACATCACTATTATTTATAATAATTTGTGTAAGCTCATAACCAGCTGTAAGCAGTATAAATGTGGTAACTTTCTTTTTATTTTCTGAGGTTAAAATCTTAGATGCTGCAAAAGATATTTTTTTAAATTTTATTGGCATTAACCCAAAAACAAAAGAGACAACTATACCCACAGCTACTAAAAAAGCTGAGTTCATTGGCACCAATAATAGCAAAGCCAATGTAACTAACAATCTGCTCCACATTTCAGATTGATATGTTACAGATAAATTAGTATAATTTTGTTTTCCTTGGTACTTACCTCTTTTTATAGACATTACAAAATAAAGAGGAATACCTACAGCAAATACTCTAAACATTGCTACAGATTCTGTATTAAATAACTGCTGTAAATTATTTGCAAATAAAAATAATAATGCTCCTATGGCAACACCAAAAATAACTGCATATTTCTGCATGTAATTTTCAAAAGCCTTCCATTGGTTGCCAGTAAATAAAATATTAAATTTAGTAGTCACCAATTGAAAAGTCATTCCTACAAAAGAAAGCACTAACAATAATGTTATTAGTAATGCAGCATCTGCAAAAGCAGCTGGCCCTAACATACGTCCTAGTACTAAATTATATAGGTAGTTACCTCCATTTACAACAAGTACACTTGTCATAAAAATTTGTTCTGGAGTTATTTTTTTATTTACAAAACTAAACGCGGTCATTGCTTAAGATATAAGATGTGTTAGACATTTCCATAATAGAAGCAATTTTTTTATTCTCCTGTCCAACAATAGCTAATACTTTGTTGTTTTTTGCAACTTTAACGTACAACTGCTCTAACTGCTTTGCGCTAGAGTACATTATGTTGGTTACACTGTCTAGAGATAAAATTAATTTTTCATTACCTTTTAGGTAATAGTCTATATGGCTTTTAAGTGTTTTCATATTCTGAGAGTTAAGGTTGCCCTTTACTTCCATAAAATTGTTAATTTGATTTATACGTAATGCCATAATATTGGGGTTTTAGGTTAAGTTTACATGATTTGTTACAGCAAATATCTTTTATTAAAAAAGGAAAAAGTGCCCAGTGTAGACGGTTGGTTATTTACTGTAGACGAATGGTAAGTTTTAATCTTTAAATTAAATTTGTAACTCCCTCATAATTAAATTCCAAAAGCCTAATAAATACAGATTGTATGCGTTATATTAGTGTAGTACTAACCCTACCATTTTTATAATGAAGAAATTTATAATGTATTTATTGCTTTTTGCAACCGTAACTGTTAATGCCCAAGAAGATCTAACTCCTGGTTTTAAAATGCTAGAAAAGGGTAATTTTAAAGAGGCTAAAACTTTTTTTAAACCATTAGCAGAAGCAAACCCTACAAACAAAACAATATTAATTTGTTATGGTAGAGCTGTAGGTTTAAGCGGAGAGCCTAAGGTTGCTAATACCATATTTAAGGGGCTATTAGAAAAGCACCCTAATGATTTTGAGGTGCAAATAAATTATTATGAATCTTTTTTATGGTCTAATGAGTTTAAAGAGGCCAAACCTCTTTACTCAGATTTAGTTAAAAATAACCCTGAAAATTTTGCCGCAATACTAGGTTATGCCAATACCTTAAGTAATTTAAAAGAATATAAAGAGGCTTTAAAGTGGGTTAATAAGGCTATAGAGGTAGATCCAGATAATAATAGTGCCAAAGTATCTAAAAAATATATTAAGCTTGGTTACGCCAATTACTATGTTAATAACCAAAATTATAAAAAAGGAGAAATTTTATTAAAAGAAATTCTTAAAGATTTTAAGGATGATAAGGATGCACTACTTAATTTGGCTAATATTTACTTAATTACCAAAGAAGTAAATAAAGCAAAAAGCACATATTACCAATATGCAAAAACGCCAAAAGATACGGTTACAGCTTTAATTGGTATTGCATTATCAGAACATATTGGTGAAAAAGATAAAATAGCACTAGAGACAGCAATTAACGCCAAACAAAAAGCAACAAATCTTGATGATTTTGAACTTATAGAGAAAAGTAGTGAGCGATATGTACAAGCCCTAATTTGGAATAATAAATTTTTAACTGCCAGAAAAGAGATTGAAATATTAGAAGAAAAATATCCAAACCGAAATTGGGTACGGTCTTTAAAAGCAACATTGGGTATGTATACGTCAAAATTTAAAACAAGTATTACTAACTATAATGCTATACTATCTAATGACAGTACTTCTTTTGATGGTAACTTAGGTAAAGCAAATGCTTTATTTGCTTCTGATAAAATTGTACCTGCATATGTTACAACTTATAAAACATTAGAAATTTTTCCGAAACAGAAAGATGCTACTGGGCTTATAAAAAAATTAAATAAAAATTACACTCCATTTGCAGAACAACAGCTTAGCTACACATTTGATAATGGCGATAACACTGCTATTTCTTTAAAAACATCTGCCATAGTACCGTTGTCTACAAAATTTAAAACAACAGTATCTTACCAATATAGAACTACGGAAAATACCACCACAAAAAATAAAGCAACAGCACATTTAGTACAAGCAGATGTTGAGTATAAGTTAATGCCTAAAACTAATTTATTAGCTTCCGCAGGGTTTAATAATTCTAGGTTTTCTAGCACATCTTATACCCAACCTATACTGCAAGCAAAATTACAGACTAAGCCTTTGTCTTTTCTAAGTTTAGATTTGGGTTACCAAAGAGAAGTGCAAAGCTTTAACGCAGAACTTATTGAAAGAGAAATTGTAATGAACCACTATAGTTTAGTATATAATTTAAGCACAAATTTTAACCTAGGTTGGTATACACAATTTATACATACACAACAAACAGATAATAATGAGAGAAACTTACTTTTTACCTCTTTATACTACAATGTGTTAAAAAAACCAGCTTTAAAATTTGGAGTAAACTACCAATACTTAACATTTAAAGACCAATTACCGTTAATTTACTTTAGTCCAGAAACATATAAAGCTTTTGAACTTTTTGGAGATGTTAGAGGCAAAATAAATGAAAAAACAAATTACTTTGCTAGTGCCGCAACAGGTTTACAGTATGTAGAGGAACAAGATGCCAGTTCGCTTTTTAGAGCAGAAGCTGGTTTAACGCATAAATTTTCGGAGAGGTTTATTGGTGACGTATATGGTAAATACAGTAATATTGCTTCTGCTACAGCTGCTGGATTTGAGTTTACGGAAGTTGGTATTAAGCTAAAATACTATTTAACAAAAAAGCCTTTGTTTTTAGATAAACTAAAAAAACAATATAACATAAAATAAAAAAAGCCCTAAAAACTTTTAGGGCAAACTTTTAACTCGTATTTAAACTTATAAAAGGTTTAATCTTCTCATTAATTCTGGTCTGTTAGATCTACTAATGGGTACTACATTTTTTTCAATAAGCACACTATTGTCTTCTATATCTACAATTTTAGTAAAGTTAATTATGTAAGACCTATGTATTTGTAAAAATAATTTTTCTGGTAACTTATCCTTAATTTTTTTTAAGGTATTGCGCACTCTGTAGTTTTCCTTTGTTGTTTTAACCTCTATATAATCTCCTTTAGCTTCAATAAGTTGTATATCATTAAAGTTAATTTTTATTAAACGCCTATCTATATTAATATAAAGCTCTTCACCTAAAGAGCTATTATTAGTAGTAGTGTTATTAGAAACCGTTTCTGGTTCTGGGGATTTTGCAAGTGCAGCTTTTACTTTTTGTATAGATTTATTAAAACGATCTTGAGTTACTGGTTTTACTAAATAATCTACAATTGCCTCGTATTCATATGCTTCAATAGCAAAATTAGTATCTGAGGTTGTTAAAACAATTTTTGGCGGATTTTTTAATGTTTGTACAAAATCAAAACCACTAAAACCTGGCATATGTATATCTAAAAAAATAACATCTACTGTATTCTGGTTTAAAAATTTAATGGCCTCCATTGCACTTCCAAAAGCGTCTATAACCTCTAACTCTTTTACGTTAGAGCAAAGCTGTGCAACTATTAACCTAGCTGTTGCCTCGTCGTCTACTATAATACAATTCATAGTTTAAATGGTTTTTAGGTAGGTTGTTATTCTTTCTAAAATCAATTTAAATTCATCATGTAAATCATAAGTACCTTTTAACAGTTGTTCTTCATAAGTTACTGCTAAACCGTACGCCTTTTCTAAACCAAGAATATTAAATTTATGTTTTAATTTATGTACTATTTCTGCAGAGGCTTTATTGTCTTTAGCCATAATAGCATTAATATATGTTTGGTTTTCATCTGGAAACTCACTTTTAATAATACTTATAAATTGATTTAAAAATTCGGTATTACCATCTGCTAGTTTATGTACGTAATTTAGGTTGGGCTGCTCCATATTAGTCTTTTTTTATGGTAAAATAAAATATTGTTCCTTTATTCTCTTTGGAGTCTACCCAAATTTTACCTCCATAGAAAGTTACAATTTTTTCTACTAATGCCAAGCCTATTCCGTTAGATTCTACATCATTATCTAACTTTTCAAACATTTCAAATATTTTATTTAAATATTTTTCTGGTATTCCCTTTCCGTTATCGGTAATACTAAATTGCCAAAAATTATCACTATCTGTAACATCTACAGTAACAATACCGCGTTCTAGATGCTCTGTTGCCTTAATGGCATTAGTTAGTAGGTTCATGAAAAGTTGCTCTAATCTATATTTATCTAAAAATAAGGTAGGTAAATTTTCTGCTACTTTTACAGTAACGTTTTTAGGGATATAAATAGTGCTTTTTATCTCTTTTAAAAGTGATGAAATATCTACGTTGCTTTTAGACTCTTCATTGTTACCTATTGTTGCATGCTTTAAAATACCACTAACAAGATTATCCATTTTTACCAGGTTTTGAGATATTAAATCGCAATTATTAAGACTATCTACTGTAAACTTGTGTTTTTCCTCTTCTACAATCCAACTCATAAGCGTATTAATATTACGCATAGGAGACTTAAGATCATGGGAAACTACGTGGGCGTAATTGTTTAAAGATTTATTTTGCTCCTCTAAGTCTTTAACTAATTTATCTTTTTCTTTAGTTACTTGAGCAATATACTCTGCTTGTTTACTAATATGCTGAGCTAATTTTTGTGCACTAACTATATTTTTTTTAGAATGTACTATATTTTCTGCGTTATCTAAATTTAAGTTAAGACTATTAACTGCTTGCTCTAAGGCTTGTAATGTTTTTTTTTGTTGTTGTGCTTCTTGTGCTAATTCTATATTTGCAGCCTTTAACTCTTGTGCGCTTATGGTAGTTGCACGCTGTATCATTGCAATTTTATCATCATAATCATCGTAAGACTTTTCAATTGCATTAAAAAGCTTTTCTAAATTAGGATTACCTTTTAACTCCTCTGGCAAATTTTTACGTATTTGTCTTTTTAAAAGTGAATGCATTACTCGCTTATTAAAGTTAAAGTCATTGTTTGGTTGTGCAACATACACGCATTGTTACCCTCAAAAGGAGCCATTTCTCCGTAAGAGTAATACCCTATAATTTTAGCCTGATTGCCTATTACATCTAGAACTTCTTCTACCTCTTCTTCAGTTCTTTGGTCCATAACTAGTTTACGACCAATACAACTTACTAGTAATGCTAATTGCGCAGTATGTTCTCTATTTCTAGTAGCATATTTTGCTGCAATACTTGCTCCTTCTGCAATATCATCTACAGTAGACATCATTAATTGTACTGTAGAACCTTGCGGAACATCACCAGCTAATATCATTGTATTTGTGTCTTCATCTATATTTAAAATAGTGCGCACAATGGGCTGTGCGTCATCATTAGTTTTAACACTTAATGGATATAATAATGCAGATTTTGGTAACTCCTTAGCTTTATCTCCTAAATACTTTTTATAAAGGTCTAATGCTGGTTTACCGTCTAGTTCATATAAAATATTACCTTTAGATTTGGTTATAATACGTTCTGGACCAAAGCCGGTCCAGCCACCATAATTTGCGCTAGTAATCTCTAATGTTTTACCATAAAAACCTATAGCCACAATTTCGCCTTCTTTAGGTTTGCTGTTGTAAGATACAAGTGTTTTCTCAAACCTGTCATCATCTCCGCACAAACCACCAGACAAACCAATAGTTATGTGTTTTTCCTTTTCTATTCCTTCTATTAAAGCACTGCCATTTACCGTACTTCCTTCAGAAATTATATAAATGTGTTTTAAATCTTTTTTAGGAAACTCTTCAATTAGGTTAGACCCTAAGTCTAGCTCATTATAATTAAAATCTTTAACGTTTTTACTTTTTACCAAATAAGAAGATTTTTCAAACTCTATGGCAGTTAAAACTATAGTATTTTCCCACACTTTATCTCCAACTATTTCTCCTGAAGTACTCCCAAAAACAATATTTCCGTTAGGAAACATTTCTTTAATTTCTTCATATAGGTTTTCTTCTTCTAGTAATAACCTATTACCGAAGACTAAAACTAAAGGATTTTCCAATTTTTTTTTATCGGTTATAAAAATAAAATTTGCGCCTTTTTCTTTTTTTGCTTGTACTATTTTCATAACTAAAAATTAATTTTCTAGATCTTTTTTTAACGTAAAAAAGAATTTTGTTCCTTTCCCAAGCTCACTCTCTACCCATACTTTACCTTCATAACGGTCTACAATTTTTTTAACAATTGATAAACCTATACCTGTAGAACGTTCATTATCTCCTATTGATTGAAAAATCTCGAATATTTTTTTGTGAAATTTTTCTGGGATGCCAACACCATTGTCTTCAATACAAAATTGCCAGTACTCTGGTTCTTCTTTAAAAAGCACCTGAACCAAACCCTTTTCTGCTTCTATGTGTACTACTGCATTGCCAATAATATTTTGAAATAATTGGTGCATTTTTGTACTATCTGCATTTAAAAGTGGTAATTTTTTAGGCACAACAACTGCTACATGTTCTGGAATATAAATACTTTCTTTAATGTCTGTTATAACATTATTTAGGTCTACTTTACTGGTAGACATTTGTGCACTACCAGCTGTAGAGTATTCTAAAATTCCGTGAATTAGCTTGTCCATAAATGCAACTTTCTCTTGCATTAATGTTAGGTTTTGCACACCTGCCTCATCTAAAACATCTTTATAATCTTCATAAGTCCACGTAGCTAACGCACTAATACTGCGCAACGGAGATTTTAGATCATGAGACACTATATGGGCATATTCTTGCAAACCATCATTACTGATTTTAAGCTCTTTTAATAATTGCTCCTTTTGTAGCTCTAATTCTTTTTGCTCTGTAATATCTAAATGTATACCTATAGAACCTACTACCTTGCCTTCTTCATTATAATTTGGAGCGCCACTAACAAGCCAGTGCCTTGTTTCTCCTTTTTTATTCTTTATTTTAATTTCATAGGAGTCTGAGATTCCTTTTAACCTATTTTCAGATTTCTTTTCTATTTTCTCTGAGTTTTTAATCTTCAAAATTTCAACAGCATCTTCTCCTAAAAGTTCATCTTTAGAGTAGCCACTCATTTTACAAAAGCTCTGGTTTACAAGTTGAATTTCATTATCTATGGTAACTTCTACCATACCTAAATTCATATTAGCAATAATACCTCTGTACTTTTCTTTTTCTGCTTTTATTTTTTCCTCTGCTTGGCGCTCTTTAGTAATATCCTCAATCACACAAACTTGGTACTCTACTTTACCTTCGTTGTTTTTAACAGCACTTATACTTGTTTTAGCTAAAATTTGAGCTCCATTTTTTTTAAAAAATCTTTTTACGGTAGAATAATTATCTATTAAACCAGCATTTAAATCAGACTCTAACTTTTTTGTTATTACTTCATCCTCAGATTCCGATATGTCTGACAGTTTTAGTTTATTTGTTACATTTTCTGGGTAACCTAATAGGGCGATAAATGTGGCGTTACACTTTATTATTTCATCATTAACAGTAAGTACAATACCTAGTGGTGAGTTTTCTACAATTATATCTAATTGCCTTTTTTGCTCACTTAGCATTTCTTTAATTTCTGTTTCTTTACTAATATCTCTAATAATACCTTGGGCTCCTATTGGTTTTTGGTGCTTATCATAAATTACACTGGTGTTTATTTGCACCCATTTACGCGTACCATCTTTAGTAATAATTTTAGATCTATAATTTTTTAATGTACCTATCTGCATTAATGTTTTAAAAGACTCTATTGTATACTGTACAAAATCTGGGTGTACTAACTTTGGCAGGTTAATTGTTTCTTTAGTATTATCATAGCCTAAAAATTCTCGTGCAGAATTATTCATGTTAACAACATTAAAGCTTAGATCCATAACAACGTATGGGTCTATAATATTAACAAAACCACCATCTAATTGAGAGGTAGTTTCTGTTAATAAGTTCTCTAATTTATTATTAGCTTGTTTAAGGTGTAGGGTAGTATCAAAAAGCTCTTTAGATTTTACTTCTAATATTTTTTCTGCTTGTAATCTTGCTTTTTTTTGTCTTTCTAACGCCTTTTTAAGTAATAAAATTTCTTTGTTACTATCCATTCTGGGTAATGTCAAATTTTACTTCAGTACCGTTTTCATTTAAAAGTTTGTATGTAACTGTTGCACTACTATTAAAATGTTCAAAAGATTTTTCAATTAAACCGTGTGCAAGTTGGTATAATCCTCTACTAGAAGAATATACCATAGAAATAGAAGTATCTGTCTTTTCTAAAATTTTAAACGTAGGTAATTCTGCGTCAGGATATAGTTTTTTAACGTGTACGTGTATGTGGTCTTCTATAGAGTAAATTAAGCTTAGCGGTGAGCTATAACTTTTTATAACATCTGGATGTGCTTTGGCTAAGCCATCAAATAAAAATAAACCAAAAGCATATATTAAATCTCCTACAGGTGTTTTTACCTCAGAGCTTAAACTGGTAATAAGACTTACCATTTCGTTAAAATTATACGTTCCAACAGAGGTATAAATTCCTTCTGATGGTAAATTAGAATTTTCAATTATAGTGTCTACAGTTTCTAATCCAAACTTTGACTCCACCATTTCTAAAAATTCTGTAAATACAACTCCTTTCATAACTAGACATTTAGAGTTGTAAAAGTAAGAAAAAGGATACCTAGACTGTAATTTTTGTTGTGAAAGCTGTTAAAATTACTAGCCTTTTACTAGTTCATTGTTGTCCCAGTAGTTTAAAACGCTTTGTAACTTAGTTTCATATTCCTCATATTTTAGAGGTTTTATTACATAACCAGCAATTCCTATTTTATAACACTCTAGCAAATCTGCTCTATTTTCTGATGTGGTTAAAACTATTGTTGGTAAAAATCTAAGCTTTTCATCTGCTTTTAAAACACTTAAAAATTCTATGCCACTCATCCTTGGCATATTTAGGTCTAATAAAATTATATCTGGTAATGTATTGCCAGATTGTAGTATATCTAGAGCTTCCTCACCGTTTTTTGCTTCGGTGATATTATGTTTTAATTGAAGTTTGGAGATGGTTCTCTTCAGCTTCATTGTCTCGATCATGTCATCTTCAATAAATAAAATATTCATAGTTCTAGATTTTATATCTGCAAATGTAATATCTCATTTTTAATTAAATTTTATTGTAAAGTTGAATAGTAATTTAGTGTAGATGAATGGTAGTTTTCTGTAGGTGGATAAATTTGCACATTTAACCAACATCTGAAACCCCCTTTAAAACGCAGGAAAACCCGATGAAATGCACGGTTATCTTATTTAATCTCTTTTGCTACAAATGGTTCATCAGAATTACAAATTGCACCTACTAATTTATGCAATTCTTGTGTAAATTTATGTAAAGTATCTTGCGTAATTATAGTGTTTTTATTGTCTGAAAACTTTAATATACCAGCTTTTATATTTTTAAAAGAAAAGATTCCTGCTTGTACTTTATCAATAGGTTTTGCATGGTTATACATATATGCATAACACAGTAATTGAAAAGCTTTACTTTTATCATACTCCTCTACAATATCTTCCCAAGTACTTAAATTAAGATTTTTTTGCTCTACTTTACCTGTTTTATAGTCTATAACACGTAAAACACCATCTATTTCATCTATTCTGTCTAATTTTCCTTTTATATGAACAGGAAAATTTACTCCAGGTACATTAATTACAGTTTTTAAGGACAGTTCTAATCCTATAATTTTTATTTTATGTTTTTTAGAAGTTTCAATTTCAATTTTTATAAAATTCTCTACATATTTTAATACTACGTTGTAAGCTATTAGGTTTTTACCTTGATCTAGGCTAACGTTCTGGTAATGTATATTAAAATGCTTGCGCACTGTGCTGTTAATATTAGGCAATAGTGCTTTTAATTTATCTGCTTCTAAAAATGTATTAATAAAGGGCTTATATAGCTCGTCTAAGGTTTCATGTACAATTGTACCAAAAGTATTAGCAGCAACTGTTTCTTCTACTTCCTCTAACTCATTAATTTTTAATATGTTTTTTTTATAAAAATCTAATGGATTTCTTATATAATTAGATAATGATGTTGGAGAAAACCCATAAGCAGCTATACCTTTAATTAATTCCATTAAGTGTGCATCTTTTTTAATAGATACAACCTTTTTTACGGGAGATTTAATTTCTGGAAAAGCAATAGTTTCTGTTATATATGGTGACATGTTATTGTCTGCTAACAATTGCCTTATTAGTCTACTTACCTCGCCTCCTTCTAAAACGTCTGGCTCTGTGTTGTACACCAAATGTATATTTTTGGCACGTTGAAGAAGCCTATAAAAATGGTATGTATATACGGCATCTTTTTCCTTATAGGTTGGTAAGCCGTACATTTTTTTTATATCAAAAGGAATAAAAGAATTGTTAGACTTACCTGATGGCAAAATACCTTCATTTACAGAGGTTAGTAATACGGTTTCAAAATCTAAATTCCTACTCTCTAACATTCCCATTATTTGCAAGCCTTTTAAAGGCTCTCCTTTAAAATCTAATGTTTCACTAGATAATAATTCTTTATATAATCCAAAGAGCGACTGTAAATCGTTTAAAAATGGGTATTTAACAACTAAATTGTTTAGCTGATTAAAAAGTTGGTGAAATCTGTATAAGTACTCTAACTCTAAACCGTTACCCTCTGCGTTTATTTTTTCTTTAATGGCCAAAATAAGCGTCAAGCATTTTTTAATAAAAACAGGAACAGTTAAGTTTGACTTATAAAAAAGTAAGTCTAAATTACTTGTACCACTATTAATTAATTTCAGTTTGGCTACGTCTACGTAAATCCAATTTCTTATTTTTATTTCATTACAAATAACATCTGCAGCATTTATTGTTTTGTCTTCTGATGCAAACAACAATTGTATATATGGGTGGTTTAGTACAGTTGTTACATGTTGGTAGTACCAACCTTTTTCATCCTTACGTATATAAAGGTCAAATAACTGTGAAAATAAGCTTTCTAAAGGCGATTTATGTAACGGGAAACCCATTGTTATGTTAATACCATTTATTTCTTCTGGTATGGCATTTATTAAAGGATTTAAAAGTGTTTCATCTCCTAATACAACAGCCGTATTAGTTAACATACTTTTTTTATCATTGTACAATTTACTTAAAATACTACCTATGTATTTAGCCTGTGATACGTTTTTGGGTACGCCCGTAATAGTAATATTTTTATCTGTTAAATAATTACCATTAGTAACCTTTAGCGGCTTATTTTTAAAATAATTCCATTGTTTACCAAATTGGCGGATAAAAAAACCTGCATCATGCACCGGGTCATTAAAAAAATACTCGTCTAAATCCCAATAAATTTCAGATGAAGTTTTCTCTAGTATGGATTCTATTATTAACTCTTCGGCAGTATTTAAAGCATTAAAACCTATAAACAAATGTTTTTGCTTGCTTTTGCTATTTATATAGGCTTCTAAATTATTACAGGCTTCTCTGTAAACCAAGCCTTGGTGTCCTAAGCCGTCTTGCTTTAAAGAAGCATTAAAAGCATTATATAAAGCCTCTAATGAGTTCCAAAAAGCCATATAATTAGTTATAATAGTGCTTTTATCTTTCTCTACTGTCCAGTGGTTAATTTCTTGTACCGCATTTAAGTGTGAAAATATTTTTTTGGTATCTACCAAATACCTATCAATTTCATTAAAATCTTGTAGTAGCGTAGTTCCCCATTTAGAAAACGCGTAAAAAGTATCTTGTTCTCCTTTAACTGTAGTTGTATAAGCCTTATATAGCTCAAACAATTGCTGTGTATTAGATGCATAAGCCAAGCCAGATATGTTTTCTACAAAGTCTTCAATACTTAGTATTTCTGGCGCAAATATAGTACTCTTGGTGTGTTTAGAAATTGCATTTTTAAGAAACGTACCTGCACGTTTACTTGGTAAAACAAAAATAAGGTTCTCTAATGAACCTTCTTTATTAATAATAGTAAGTAATGTTTCTTCTAAAAAGCTTTGCATGGGTTAAAAATAAAAAAAGCTCCGCAATTGCGGAGCCTTTTCTATAAAATTAGAGTTTTAAACTCTTATTATTTTACTAAGTTGATTTCAACTCTTCTGTTTTGCTTTCTACCAGCTCTAGTTTTGTTAGTAGCAATTGGCTTATCTTCACCGTAACCTACAGCAGATAATCTAAATTCTCCAATTCCTTTTTCTACTAAAAATTCTTTTACAGAAAGAGCTCTAGACTCAGATAACTTCTGGTTTAAAGTAGCAGAACCTACACTATCAGTATGACCTTCTACAGTAAATTTAGCGTTAGGGTACTCTTTTAAGATTGTAATGATATCTACCATAACAGCAGTAGACTCAGCTTTGATAGAAGATTTACCTGTATCAAATAAGATAGTTCTAGCGTAATCGTTTAATTGCTTTTGAACTTCTTCAGTTACTTCAGGACAACCGTTGTTAGCAACAGTACCAGCAACCTCAGGACATTTATCATCCTTGTCTAATACACCATCTTTATCTTTATCTTCCCAAGGACATCCGTTGTTTGCAGCAGGACCAGCTTCAGAAGGACATTTGTCATCTTTATCAGCAACACCATCACCATCAGCATCAGGACAACCGTTTAATGCAGCAGTACCTGCTTCATTAGGACAAGCATCATCTTTATCAGCAATACCATCACCGTCAGCATCAGGACAACCGTTCATTTCTTTAGATCCAGCTTCGTTAGGACAAGCATCTTTGCTGTCTTCGATACCATCACCATCAGCATCAGGACAACCATTGAAAGCTTCTAAACCAGCAACTTCTGGACAAGCATCATCTTTGTCATAAACACCGTCACCATCTGTATCAGCACCACCAAATTTGATAGCAAGACCAGCTAAGTGTTGGAAATGTTTAACGCTGTAATCTTCAAATCCGTGCTTGTAACCAGTTTGTAATGTTAAACCTATGTTCTCAGAGAACCATACGTTAACACCAACACCACCGTTTACAGTACCAGAACCGATTTCATCAACCCAAGTATAACCACCACCGATTTCTACGAAAGGATCAATTGTTGTATTTTTTAAGAATGCATATTTAATAGCACCATCTAAACCGTAGTAAGATAGATCATCAGCTGACCAGTCTCCTAAGTTTTCAATTCTATTTAAAGAACCTCTAACTCCTACAGAGAAACCATTACCTACAGATCTAGAAACTCCAATATAAGAGATAGAAGGAAGAATGTTCCAGTGATCAGTAGCATTGAAGTACTCATCAAACAATTCTCCAGTTGGGTAAAGGGCATCCTCATCGTTAGTTGGGTACATATCAACTGCGTTTACACCAAAATTAATCTGCCAAGGATTATTTTCGTCTTGCGCTTGTATGTTGTTTACACCTACTAGCAGTAGGGCAACAACCATTAATTTGCTAAGATTTTTCATGCTTTAAAATTTAAGTTTTAAGTGTTTGTAAGCTGCAAATGTAAGTTGTTAGTATTTATTAACAAAATCAAACAGCTGTTTTTTTTAACACAATTAATAAAAAAATTAACTTAATTAAATGATACCAAGTTCTTTTCCAACCTCGGTGAAAGCTGCAATTGCTTGGTCTAAATGCTCTTTTTTGTGCGCAGCAGATAACTGAACTCTTATCCTTGCTTTACCTTTTGGCACAACAGGAAAGAAAAACCCTATTACATAAATGCCTCTTTCTAATAGCATATCTGCCATTTTTTGAGAAAGCTTTGCATCATAAAGCATTACTGGCACTATAGCAGAGTCTCCATCTATAATATCTAATCCGGCTGCTTTCATTCCTTTTTTAAAGTATGCTGTATTTTCTGCTAATTTGTCTCTTAAGGTTGTGTCTTTATCTAGCATATCAAAAACCTTAATAGATGCACCTACAATTGCAGGAGCTAAGGAATTAGAAAATAAATATGGCCTAGAGCGTTGTCTTAAAATTTCTATAATTTCTTTTTTACCCGTGGTATAGCCTCCCATAGCTCCACCTAATGCCTTACCTAGGGTACCTGTAATGATGTCTATACGGTCTAAAACTCCTTTTTCTTCTAGTGTTCCGCGACCTGTTTCCCCTATAAATCCTGCTGAGTGGCATTCATCAATCATTACCAATGCATCATACTTATCTGCCAAGTCGCATATTTTATCTAGTGGCGCTAATAAACCATCCATAGAGAAAACACCATCGGTAACTATTATTTTAAACCTAGATCCGTCTTCATTAGCTTGTTTAAGTTGCTTTTCTAAATCTGCCATATCATTATTAGCATATCTATATCGCTTTGCTTTACATAAACGTACACCATCTATAATTGAAGCATGATTTAATGAATCTGATATTATAGCGTCTTCTGCTGTTAATATAGGTTCAAAAACACCTCCGTTGGCATCAAAAGCTGCTGCATATAATATGGTATCTTCTGTACCATAAAAATTAGCTACTTTTTGCTCTAACTCTTTATGTATATCTTGTGTACCACAAATAAAACGTACAGATGACATTCCAAAACCGTGTGTATCCATAGCATCTTTTGCTGCTTGCACAACATCTGGATGAGAAGATAAACCCAAGTAATTGTTTGCACAAAAGTTTATTACTTCTTCTCCTGTAGATATTTTTATAACAGCATCTTGTGGAGACGTTATTATACGCTCTGTTTTATATAGACCTGCTTCTTTTATAGCGTCTAGTTCTTCCTGTAAGTGTTCTTTAATTTTTCCGTACATAATTTTTAACTTATAAATTCTGGAGTTATGTTATCATTTATATATACTATTACTTTAGACACTACCTTAAATCCCATAGCTTCTAAAGCATAAGCATAACTATTTACTTGTTGGTGGTAGCTGCTATTTGGCACACCTGTTTTGTAATCTATAACAGTTGCTTCATTATTTGTGTTAATTACAACTCTATCTGGGCGCAAAAGTAATCCTTCTGCTGTAATTATATCCTTTTCATTCTTAACAATATTTCCTTCTTTATAATACATAGCTAATTCTGGATGCTCTAAAATAGTAAGCACTTTTTGTTTTGTTGTTTCAACATCCAAAGAAGTTAAATGCCCATCTCTAATTAATATTGCTATAGCTTTATCTATATCTTTTACCGTGTTTATATAACTTAATAATAGATGTATAAGATTTCCTTTTTCTAAAGCTACGTCTCTACCACTTTCCCATAACGTACCAGATTTAGTTAAAATTTTAAAACTTGGTCTGTCTTTGGTAGAGTATTGGTAGTGTATATGGTTTAACTTTTCTGCTTTTATTGTAGTTTGTTCTGCAATTTGTAAGTTACCAAAACTATATTGTAATTGTGTGTCTGACCACAGACCTAATTGCTGTAAATATTTAATAAACATACCAGAGTACCTTTTCATGTTTGGTTCTTCTTTTGTGCTTAATTCTTTTTTAGTTATTATATAAAGTGCCTTTACAGCCCTAGTTAATGCTACATATAAAACATTAAAAGCATCTAACTCTTGTTTACTGTGCTCATCTAAATACAATGATGCTGCTATATCTCCATATTCTTCCATTTCTTGCTTTTTGGAAACTAACACCTCGAAAAAGCCATTAAACTGCTCCGGATCTACTGGTAACCATATTTTTTCGTTATTACCATACATTAATGAATTGGCAAACGGAAAAATTACAATAGGAAACTCTAAACCTTTAGATTTGTGTACTGTCATTATTTGAACAGCATTTATATTGTCTGGTGCCTTTAAAGACAATTTATCCTTTTTCTTTTCCCAAAAAGTTAAAAAGGTTTGCGCGCTAACACCGTCTTTTTGTTCTACATCTAAAACCTCATCCATTAAGCTAATAAGGTATGCGTCTGATGCTTCTGCTAACTTAAATTGATGAATAGCTTTTTCAAAAGCATCAAAAACAGATAGTTGTTTTAACTTATCTATTGCAAAACCATAATGTTCTAGTAAAAACTCATCTAAACTATTTAAATGTTCTTGTATAAACTGATGGGTATTCACATCTTTTTCAGCTAAATAATATAAGATTTCATAAGCTGTATCTTTATCTTTTGGCTGCGTGCTATAGGTTAAAAGGTTTAATAAAAAACTTACCTTTTCACTACTCTTTAGCAACAGAGATTCTGATGATATTACAGGAATTTCTTTAGAGGTTAAAAAATCTGCCAACACATAACTGTGGTTGTTAGAGCGTACCAAAATACAAATATCTTTATAGTTGTATTTTTTTTCTGTGGTTAATATTACAATTTTTTCTAAAACCGACTCACAGTATAAGTCGTTATCTTGCTCCTCTTTTTCATTAGGAATAAAAGACAGCTCTACTAAACCGCCTGTTTTCGTATTTATTTCTTGTTTGTTACCGGAAACATATAAATCTGCATAAGCTGTGTTGTTTAACAGCTTGCTTGTAGCGGTAAAAAAATTATTATTAAAATTAATTATTTCTGAATAGCTCCTATAGTTTTTAGGTAATTCTGTTGTTTGCGGCTCTAGAACATATGGCAATTCTTTTTTATTTGTTAACTGTATAAATTGTTCTGCTTTACCACCACGCCATCTATATATTGCCTGTTTGGCATCACCAACTAACAATAATGATCCTTTTTTACCATAGTCATCTAAACTCTCCAGAGCATTACCTATTAACGGTATTAAGTTTTGCCATTGTAGTTCTGATGTATCTTGAAACTCATCTACAAAATAGTGTCTGTATTTTTCTCCTAAACGTTCATATATAAAAGGAGCAGGCTGATTTTTTATTTCTTTAGAAATTATGGCATTAAAAGATGCTAAAGTTAATTGGTCTCTCTCTTTACAAATAGCATTAATTTCTTTCTGTATTTCATTTAAAACAGTTAACGGCACTATGTTAGCGTATACATTTTTATACATTGCCCTTTGGTAAATAGTATTTTTTACACTGTTGTAAATTTCTAATAGCATAGGAGCTATGTGGTCTGGAGCATTTTTTACTGTGGCTTTAAAAATTTTACCATCCTGTAAATTTTCTCCTAATTTATTATTATACAATTTTAGTAAACCAAATTCACCATCAACTATTTTTTTAAAGTGATTAGGAAGTGTCTGTCTAGGAAAATCTGCAACATCTATACCTTCTGTTTCTATTAAAACAGCAACAGTATTGGCTTTTTGTTTAGCTGTTTCTTCTAACTTTTTAATGGTAGAAGTAAGTGTTTTTTTAAGATCTAAAAAATTAGTTATACTTTTAGTTTTAAAGCCTTTTAAATGCTCTATGTTGTTTTCATTAAACAACATTTTACCAACTTTATTTAAGTCTGTTGTAATATCCCAACTTTTATCATCATCAATTTTTTCAAAAGTAAATTCTAATAATGTGTTGGTTAAAAGTTTGTCTGTACCTGCTTTGGCAAGCAATCTTTCTACAGCTTCAGACAACAACAGTTCTATATCTAAAACTACCTCAAAATTCTGTGGTATTTTTAAATCTTTTGCAAAGGTTCTAATAAGCCTGTGTGTAAACTTATCTATGGTACTTATATCAAAAAAAGCATAATTGTGTAGTATACTTTTATGTACTTGTTTAGCTCTTATTTGCAACTCTTCGGCAGAAACATTTAGTTCTTTAGCAACATCTAAAAATAAGTCTGATGGTTTATTCTCTTCATCAATTTTACTAAAAGCATGCAAATTATCTAAAATTCGCTGCTTCATTTCATTAACAGCTTTATTTGTAAATGTAATGGCTAATATTTGTCTGTAACTTTTAGCTGTTGCAGAAGTTAAAATTATTTTAAGGTATTCCTTGGCCAAGGTATACGTTTTACCAGAACCTGCAGATGCACTGTATATTTTGTAAGGCGAAGTTTCCAAGAAGTTTTTAGCTGCAAATTACATAATATTACAATGTTCTTAACACAAACGTTATGGAAAATGCCATAGAATATTGTAAATTTGAGCTACGACATTTTTTTAACTTAAAAATAGATATAATTATGGCTTTTGAATTACCAAAATTACCTTACGCATATGATGCGTTAGAACCACATATTGATGCTAGAACTATGGAAATACACCATACAAAACATCACAACGGATATACTACTAAACTTAATGGTGCTATTGAAGGTACAGATTTAGCAGGAAAATCTATAGAAGATATTTTAACTAATTTAGATATGAGCAATGGTGCTGTACGTAACAATGGTGGTGGTTTTTACAACCACTCACTTTTTTGGGAAGTTATGTCGCCAAACGGTGGTGGTGAGCCAACAGGCGAATTAGCAACAGCAATTAACGATGCATATGGTTCTTTTGATGCTTTTAAAGAAGCTTTTTCTACTGCAGCAGCAACTAGATTTGGTTCTGGTTGGGCTTGGCTATGTGTACATAAAGGTGGTAAAGTAGAAGTTTGTTCTTCTCCAAACCAAGATAATCCTTTAATGCCAGGTGTTGGCTGTGGCGGTTTTCCTATTTTAGGATTAGACGTATGGGAACACGCTTATTACTTAAATTACCAAAACAGAAGACCTGACTATATTGGTGGTTTTTTTAATGTAATAAATTGGGAAAAAGTAGCTGAGCTATACGCAAGTAACAAATAAAATAATACACTTAAAAACAAAAAAGCCGCTCTTAATTTAGAGCGGCTTTTTTTATGTTTTTTATTTACAAAATTTTATAAAATAGAAAAGGGCAGAGAAGTCTCCACCCTTTTCGTCCCAAATCTTACCATAAACTTAACCTACTTATGCTATGGCTCTGCTAAATTACTGGTATTGTGTCTAATAAAAAAAAAAATCTGCAAAAAAATTAACACAATAATACATTATTTTGCAAATAACATCGATGAAATGCACCCTAATAGCTTGATTACAAGCAAACAAAAAGACGAAGTTTCCTTCGTCTTTTCTCCAAAAACCAACTAGAAATTCAACTCAAAAATCCCATAGTTTTGTTAAAATTTTAGTGCTAATTAAAAAATTATACTAAAGTAGGTGTTCATAAATTTTTAATCTAGATTAAAATATTCATCATCTGTCATTTCTCCGCTTCTAATATTTTGCAATTCTTTAGCGTAAGAACGTATATACTTATCTAACTCTGGATTAAAAAATTCAGATTTTTCTTGCTTGTAAGAACCATTTAAAACCCCATTGTAATAATAAAAGAAATTATAGTCAAAACTAGCTGCGTTTAAATCGTAAGCTCCTAATAAAAAACCTAACCTAACAGCAGATCGTCTTTGGTAATTTCTGCCGTGGTGCCCTGGACTTGTTGTGTTGTTATCGCCAATAGACGCTGCAAACTCGTAAGCAGTTGCAATTTGAGAAAAACTGGTTTTATTATATCCATTAGGTCTTCTTAAATAGTAACCAGCCATACCATCTGCCTCTAATTCTGCAGCTCTTGCTGTAGACTCATTTTTAGATGGGTAACCATAAGTAAATTGTAATTGGTGCGCAAACTCATGTGCCAAAATCATTACATTAGCTATTTGACCTTGAGCCTTTGCTGCATTGTAAATTGCCTCTCCGTAATAAATTTTACCACTACCATAAGATATTGCGTTATAAGTAGAGTTAGGATTGGAGTTGTCTTTTACAAAACTTAAAGGTACTGCTGGCCTTCCCCATACTGCTGCTATTCTAGAATTTTGAGTTTGCATAAAGTTTGTCTCAGAAGATGTACCTATTGAACTGCTTAAATAAGCAGTACTACTCCAGTTACGATCTACATAACCACATTCATGCAACTCATCTTCAAAAGCTTCAGCAATAGCTAATTCTTTTACTTCTGCAACTTCTGTTTCTGCCTCAAAGGTCTCAGTATCTTTAGAACAAGACTGTAAAACTGCGACAAAAGTTAACCCTAATAGGTAGGTTCTTTTAAAATTTAAGTTTTTCATAATTAATATTTTATTGATTATTAGTTAACACAATATTAGTAAATATTTTCTTACTAATTATGAAATATTAAACAAAAATTAACAATACACATATAACTATCGGATTACTAGAGTATTAGTTGTAAAAAAAATGATTATAATTAAAAAGTATTAATAATGAGTAAGTTGGAAACAACTAAAAGAAAAGAATTTACAAATATGGTATAAAATAAAAAGGCGAAGTTCCCTTCGCCTTTTTCCCCAAATCTTACCATGAACTTAACCTACTTATGCTATGGTGATAACAAATGTATATTAATTATATAATGCAATAAACAATATTAGTTAAACTAAAGAGTTTACTAGACTAAGTGTTTTTTATATATTTATTAAAAGGAATTGAATTTCAGGAAAGTAGTTAAAAATAAAAAGGTAGAGTTTCCTCCACCTTTTTCCCCAAATCTTACCATGAACTTAACCTACTTATGCTATGGTACGGCAAAGATAACTTAAGTTTATATCTAGTTCCTAAAGTATCGGATTAACGCCCATTTCATCAGTTTAACTACATATAATCCGATGAATGACACTGCATAAAAAATAAAAAGGCGGAGTTTCCTCCACCTTTTCCCCAAATTTTACCATGAACTTAACCTACTTATGCTATGGTTTTCACAAAATTAGTTATGTGTACACCCTTTAGCGCTATAAAAAAGGTAAAACGCATATATTACCGACAAAATACACTATTATATGCATTTCATCGATACTATTTAATACGCACGTTCACTTTTACCTTCATAAAAGTTAATAAATGCTCTGTTAACCACCCTGTTACCTCCTGGAGTTGGGTAATCTCCTGTAAAGTACCAATCTCCTAAGTTTTTAGGGCAAGCTTCATGTAGGCTCTCTACAGTTTGGTATATAATTTCTACTTCAGCTTTAATTTCTGAGGAGCTTAGTAATTCTCCAATTTTTTTAGAAATTTGCTTTGCAGTAAAGGGTTTATAAAACTCTTTTACAAAGTTTACAACCTCTTTATCGGGCCTATTTACTTGTGTTAAGCATTTTTCATAAATACTTTTAACAATATCCATAGAGTTATTTTCTTTATGTAATGCTAAGGCAGCTCTAAAGGCAATAAAGTCTTCTAGTTTAGCCATATCTATTCCATAGCAATCCGGATACCTTATTTGAGGTGCAGAAGAAACAACTACAATCTTTTTTGGTAATAACCTATCTAATATTTTTAAAATACTTTTTTTAAGCGTTGTACCACGTACAATACTATCATCTATAATAACAAGGTTATCTCCCTTTTTTACAGATCCGTATGATATATCGTAAACGTGCGCAACCAAATCATCTCTACTACTATCTTGTGTTATAAAGGTTCTTAATTTAGCGTCTTTAATAGCCACTTTCTCTATGCGTGGTCTAACTTCCAAAATTTCATGTAATTCTTCAGATGTAATTTTTCTTCCTATAGACAAAATTTGCTCTTCCTTTTTGCGGTTTAAGTGGTTTTGAGCCTCTTTAACCATACCATAAAAAGAAGTTTCTGCTGTATTAGGAATGTATGAAAAAACAGTATTTTTAATATCACCATCTATAGATTCTAATATTTGCGGAAACAGCAACTTACCTAATTCTTTACGCTCTTTATAGATTTCTTTATCACTGCCTCTAGAAAAATAGATACGCTCAAAAGAACAAGCTTTGCGCTCTACTGGTTCTAATATTTGCTTAATACTTGCCTTACCGCTTTTTTTAACTATAAGGGCGTGTCCTGGTTCTAGTTCTTTTATTTCTTGAAAAGGAACATTAAATACTGTTTGTATTGCTGGCCTCTCTGATGCAACAACAACAACCTCATCATCCTTATAATAATACACAGGTCTAATACCAGCAGGATCTCTAAGAACAAAACTATCTCCGTGACCCAATAAACCAGACATTGCGTAACCACCATCCCAGTTTTTGGCTGCTTTTTTAAGAATTTTAGCTACGTTTAAACGCTCTGCTATAATTGGTGAAGCTTCTAATTTAGTAAAGCCTTCCTTTTTAATTTGTTTGTACAGTTTTGCTACGGCATCATCTAAAAAATGACCTATTTTTTCCATAACAGTTACCGTATCTGCCATTTCTTTTGGGTGTTGGCCAATTTGCACCAAATTGTCAAAAAGCTCATTAACATTTGTCATGTTAAAGTTCCCTGCAACAATTAAGTTTCTGTGCATCCAATTGTTTTGTCTTAAAAACGGGTGTACGCTTTCTATACTATTTTTACCAAAAGTACCATAACGTACGTGCCCCAATAACACCTCTCCTATATAAGGTATGTGTTTTTTTTGCAAAGCAACATTGTCTACATACTCTGGGTTTTCTTGTAAAGCAGAGTTTATACGGTCATTAATTTGAGCAAAAATATCTTGTATTGGCTGACTTTGAGCAGAACGAACTCTACTCATGTAACGCTCCCCTTGTTTCATATCTAATTTAATGCTGGCAAAACCTGCACCGTCTTGTCCACGGTTATGCTGTTTTTCCATCATTAAGTACATTTTATTTACTCCGTAAAAAGCTGTACCGTACTTTTCTTTGTAATACTCTAAGGGCTTTAACAGCCTAATCATAGAAATTCCACATTCGTGTTTAATGGCGTCACTCATTTCTTATAAATTGATATTAAAAAAAGCCCATAAATGGGCTTGTAATTATTGTAATTCTATGTTAAACTGGGTTAATTCTGCAAACTGACGCAGTCTTTTATCTACTTCTGTTTTCTCTAACTTCTCCATACGCTCTGTGCCAAAGCGCTCTACACAAAAAGATGCTAAATTGGAGCCATGAATAATTGCACTTTTTAAATTATCAAAAGACACATTACCAGATGCAGCTATATATCCAGAAAAACCACCTGCAAAAGTATCTCCGGCGCCTGTAGGATCAAAAACTTCTTCTAAAGGTAATGCTGGTGCAAAAAACACATTATCATCTTTAAATAATAATGCTCCGTGCTCTCCTTTTTTTATCACAACAAATTTTGGACCCATTGTTTGTATTTTGGCAGCTGCTTTAACTAAAGAGTATTCTCCTGTTAATTGTCTAGCCTCTTCATCATTAATTGTAATAACATCTATATGTTTAATTACGTTTAACAATTCATCTAATGCATTATCCATCCAAAAATTCATTGTATCTAAAACAATAAGCTTTGGTTTTTTTGTCATTTGTTCAATAACACTCATTTGTACGCTAGGGTGTAGGTTTCCTAACATAACAACATCTGCTTCTTTATAACTTTCTGGAACTACTGGTTTAAAATCTGCCAATACGTTTAACTCTGTAGCTAAGGTATCTCTAGAATTTAAATCATTATGATATTTACCTTTCCAGTAAAATGTTTTACCACCTTTTACAATTTCTAAGGCAGATAAATCTACATTTTTACTCTTTAGTAAGTCTAGGTGTTCTTGAGGGAAATCTTCACCAACAACAGATACTATTGCAGAGTTTACTTTAAATTGTGACGCAGCTAAAGCTATGTACGTTGCTGCACCACCAAGAATAACATCTGTTTTACCAAAAGGGGTTTCTATAGCATCAAAAGCTACCGTACCCACAATTAACAATTTGCTCATATAAGTTAATTTTGGTGCAAAGATACATTTTTGAAATAGCAATTCCGAAGCAATAGAACATCAATTTATAAAAACAAGAAAAAGTACTATTTACGGCCAAAATCTGCAGGAATTTCTCCCCAAGCTTTAGTTTCCCATTTTACAATTATAGTGGTATACGTATTCGTTTTTAGCCAATCTTCTGCTCTACGTATTAACTCAAAAACATCTTCATTTTTTTTAGACTCTTTTAATTTACTATTGCACTTTTTTTTGCGCACCCAACTCATAGCTGTTCTAGAGTCTGTATAAATTATACGGTTACTATTGTTTTTTTTAAGATATGCCAAACCATGTACCAAAGCTAAAAACTCTCCTATATTATTAGTACCTTGTTTAAAAGGCCCTTGTTTAAAAAGCTCTTTGGCGGTTTGGGTGTCTACACCACGGTATTCCATAACACCTGGGTTGCCACTAGATGCTGCATCTACAGCAATAGAGTTGTAATTTGGTTGCCCTATTTTATCTAGCTCTGCTTTAGACAAGCTTGTAGTAATTTTTTTACCTTTATAATCATCATAACTACCATTAAAAGCTTTTTTTGCAGCTTCAAAAGTTGGAAAAGACTTATACTGGGCGCCTTTTTCTTTATTAATAGCAGCTTTGCAAGCAGCCCAAGAATCATAAATTCCAGGTTTTTTACCTTTCCAAACTGTATAAAATTTTCCTTTTCCCATTTAGTTTGATAAAAGTTGATTTATCACTTTTGGAAAATGCTCATATTCCAATGTATGTACTTTAGCTGCAATATTATCCGCAGTATCGTTACTATTTATTTCTGTTTCTGCCTGATAAATTATTGCTCCTTCATCATAATTTTCATTTACATAATGAATAGTGATACCTGTTTTGGTCTCATTATTATTTTTAACTGCATTGTGCACATGCATACCATACATTCCTTTTCCTCCATATTTTGGAAGCAAAGCTGGGTGTATATTTATAATCTTATTTGGAAAGGCTGTGACAAATTTTTGAGGTATTTTAAGTAAAAAACCAGCCAAAATAATTAAATCTGGCTCCATACCCTTAATAATGTTTAAAAGGCAGTCTGTTTTAGAGAATGACTCTCTATTGAAGTGTAAGCAACTAATATTCAATCTATTACACCTGTCTATAACTTTAGCATCTCTTTTGTTAGTAAGTACACAGGTAATAGTAACCAAAGGGTTGTCTTTAAAATAATTTGCTATGTTCTCTACATTAGAACCAGAACCAGAAGCAAGTAGAACAATACGTTTCATAGAGCGCCAAATAAGGTAATTATTGAATAAAAAATGAGGTGTAAAATTAACACTTCAATATTAAATTAAATTAAAAATTGACACATTTTAACGACAAATGGTGTATTTAAACCAAAGTTTTTTATTTTTGCCTTCAATTAAAATTATTAAAACAAAATTATTATGTCAGACATTGCATCAAGAGTAAAAGCTATAATCGTTGACAAATTAGGAGTTGATGAGAACGAAGTTGTTACAGAAGCGAGCTTTACTAACGACTTAGGAGCAGATTCTTTAGATACTGTTGAGTTAATTATGGAGTTCGAAAAAGAATTCGATATTCAAATTCCAGATGATCAAGCAGAAAACATTGCAACAGTTGGTCAAGCAATAAGTTATATAGAAGAAGCAAAGTAATTTATTATATCTTGAACAAGATTTAAAAAAATATCCATGTGGTAGTCTTGCTGCATGGATTTTTTTTTTTAATTTACACATATCTAATTAATAGATTTAACAAAATTTGAGTTCATGCAATTAAAGCGAGTTGTAGTTACAGGTCTAGGAGCTTTAACGCCTATAGGCAATAACATAGAAGAATACTGGGATGGGTTAGTAAATGGAAGAAGCGGATCTGCCCCTATTACCCATTATGATGCAGAAAAATTTAAAACAAAATTTGCCTGCGAATTAAAAAACTATAATCCTGCAGATTTTTTTGATAGAAAAGAAGCACGTAAATTAGACAAGTTTGCTCAATACGCTATGGTCTCTGCAGATGAAGCAATAGCTGATTCTAAATTAGATTTAGACGCTCTAGATAAGTTTAGAGTAGGCGTAATTTGGGGAGCTGGTATTGGTGGCTTAGAAACTTTCCAGAATGAAGTACTTAACTTTGCTGAAGGAGATGGCACACCAAGGTTTAACCCTTTCTTTATACCAAAAATGATTGCTGATATAGCACCAGGAAACATATCTATTAAACACGGTTTTATGGGGCCAAACTATACTACTGTGTCTGCATGTGCGTCTTCTGCAAATGCAATTATAGACGCATTAAACACTATACGCCTTGGCCATTGTGATGTTGTTGTTACAGGTGGTAGTGAGGCTGCTGTTACTATTGCAGGTATGGGTGGTTTTGGCGCTATGCACGCATTATCTACTAGAAATGATAGTCCAGAAACGGCATCAAGACCTTTTGACGCTAACAGAGACGGTTTTGTTTTAGGCGAAGGAGCTGGAGCTTTAGTTCTAGAGGAATATGAGCACGCTGTTGCCAGAGGCGCAAAAATATACGCAGAAGTAGCAGGTGGCGGCTTATCTAGTGATGCCTACCATATGACAGCACCACACCCAGAAGGTATAGGTGTTGTACGTGTTATGGAAAACTGCTTAAGAGATGCTGGCTTAAAACCAGAAGATGTAGACGCAATTAACACTCACGGTACATCTACACCTTTAGGAGATGTTGCAGAATTAAAAGCTATTAGCAAAGTTTTTGGCGAACACGCACATAATATTAACATAAACTCTACAAAGTCTATGACGGGTCACTTGTTAGGAGCTGCCGGTGCAATAGAAGCAATTGCCTCTATACTTGCAATGCAGCACGGTATTGTACCGCCTACAATTAACCATGAAACGGTAGATGAAAACATAGACCCTAAGTTAAACCTTACACTTAATAAAGCTCAAAAAAGAGATGTAAACGTTGCATTAAGCAATACGTTTGGTTTTGGTGGGCACAATGCTTGTGTAATTTTTAAAAAATTAAACTAAGAGAATGAGTTTTATCTCCAAAATATTTAATTCCCATCCAAAAAAAGATGGGGATTTTTTTTTAGGAATAACACACATTTTAGGTTTTAAACCTAAAAAAATAAGCATATACCGCAAAGCTTTTTTGCATAGATCTGCAAATAAAAAAGATAAAGACGGTAATCCTTTAAATTACGAACGCTTGGAATTTTTAGGAGATTCTATGCTAGGTACAATTATTTCTAAATACCTGTATAATGAAGTACCACTAGGAGACGAAGGGTACTTAACCAAAATGCGCTCTAAAATTGTTAGTAGAGAGCATTTAAACGAATTAGGTAAGGATTTAGAACTCATAAAGTATGTAGAAAGCAGAATTTCTAAATCACATTTTGGAGACAACATACACGGCAATGTTTTTGAAGCGTTAGTTGGCGCCATATATTTAGATAGAGGTTATGCCTATTGCGAAAAATTTATTAATGAAAGAGTAATTGGTCCTTATGTTGATATAGAGCAATTAGAAGGCAGAGTAATTAGTTACAAAAGCCTAGTTATAGAGTGGTGCCAAAAACAAAAAAAGCAATTTAATTATAATGTTTATGAAGATACTGGCAATGACACCTTAAAACACTTTGCCGTTAAACTTTCTATAGATAATAATGTTATTGCAAAAGCCAGAGCAACATCAAAAAAGAAGGCTGAGGAAGCAGCATCAAAACGTGCTTTTTTTGCTTTACAAGACAAAATTAAGAAGTCTAAGTAAAATAATTGTTAACTAAAACGTTTTCGTTTTAAATACCTTGCTTAAACCTTAAAACATACTAGGCTAGTATAAGTTTTAATCCTATATTTACTCTTTCAGACATAAAGAATATGGGAGCTATACATAAAATTTCTGAAGATTTTTTTGAGGATTCTTTTTCATTAATTGCTCTACACAGCAGTCTAGAAGATTACGCAATTGGTTATAATCTTAATTTATTTTTAAAATCTAATTTTAGAAGAGCTAAAATAGATTTAGATGTAAATAAGCGCATTTCTTTTCCTTTTTTTGAGTGGGAAGATGTAGACAACCACAACTACTGGACTTTAATTAGCAACCATAGCAAAATAGAAGAACAAGAAGAACAAGGAGGTTTGTTTGGTAGTGAACTATCATACACAACGCACTATCTTATTCCTGAGTATAAGGATGTGGATTACTTTTTAAAAATAGAGCAAGAAGACAAAGAAATTGTAGCTTCAATTTTAAAACAAATTGTAAGCATACCAAAAATTGTTACTGCTTACAGTATAGATGTTGATAACCTAAAATCTAAAAACAACTTAATTTTTTAACAATGCCAACTAACAAAAAAACAAAAATAGTAGCAACCCTAGGGCCTGCTACAAGCAAAAAAGAAGTTTTAAGAGATATGATTAATGCTGGAGTTAATGTCTTCAGAATTAACTTTTCTCACGCAGATTATTCAGATGTTACAGAGCGTGTTAAAATGATACGTGAATTAAGTGAGGAGCTAGGCTCTAACACTTCTATATTAGCAGATTTACAAGGACCTAAACTAAGAGTTGGGGTTATGGCTGGTGAAGTTGTTGTTTCACCTGGTGACAAAATATCTTTTGTTACAGGTAAACCTTTTGAGGGTACTGCAGAAAAGGTATATATGAACTATGCCTCTTTCCCTAAAGATGTTAAACCAGGAGAACTGGTTCTTTTAGATGATGGTAAACTAATGTTTAAAGTAATATCTACCAACAAAAAAGACGAAGTTAAGGCAGAGGTAATACAAGGTGGACCTTTAAAATCTAAAAAAGGGGTAAACCTACCTAACACAAATATATCTTTACCTGCACTTACAGAAAAAGATATTAAAGATGCAATTTTTGCAATTTCGCAAGATGTAGATTGGATTGCTCTTTCTTTTGTTCGTTTTAGTCAAGATTTAATTGATTTACAAGCATTAATTAAAAAACACTCTGAGCATAAAATTCCTATTATAGCAAAAATAGAAAAGCCAGAAGCTGTAGAAAATATAGATAAAATTGTTGCTTATTGTGATGGCTTAATGGTTGCCCGTGGAGATTTAGGTGTAGAAGTACCTGCTCATGAAGTGCCATTAATTCAAAAGCAATTAGTACTAACGGCTAAAAAAGCTCGTATTCCTGTAATTATTGCTACACAAATGATGGAAACAATGATTACGAGCCTAACGCCAACACGTGCAGAGGTTAACGATGTTGCCAACTCTGTTATGGATGGTGCAGATGCTGTAATGCTTTCTGGAGAAACTTCTGTTGGTAATTATCCAGTACAGGTTATAGAAAAAATGTCTAGTATTTTAATGAGTGTAGAAGGTTCAGACTTAATTTCCGTACCTCACAACCCACCACATGTAAAAACTAACAGATACATAACAAAATCGGTTTGTTACCATGCTGCTATAATGGCAAATGAAATTAAAGCAAAAGCTATTTCTACGTTAACCAATAGTGGTTATACTGCTTTTCAGATTTCTGCTTGGAGACCAAGTGCTCACATTTTAGTATTTACTTCTAATAAAAGAATATTAACACAATTAAACCTTTTATGGGGTGTTAAAGCATTTTATTATGACAAGTATGTAACTACAGATGAAACTATAGAAGATGTAAATGCTATTGCTTGCCAAAAAGGATTTTTAGAAGCTGGCGATATGCTTATAAGTCTTGCTGCTATGCCAATAGCAAATAAAGGTATGGTAAATACATTACGTGTTACAGAAATAGAATCATGTAACGTAAAAAAATAGAAAACATTTAAGTTTATTATTTAAAAATCCTGAGTTTTTTAGCTCAGGATTTTTTATTTATACCCAAGCAATACTGTAAGTAAACTTTAATTTAAAAGACTATTATATTACCGTATTAATACCCGTCTTTATGAAATTTAAATATACCGATACTAAAGTAGACTCTGTTTTTGGAATGACAGATGATATAAAAAAAAATCTAACCTACTTTAATACCAACAAAGACACTATAAGTATTTTATGGAACCAAAATAATACGGCTGTTACTTTAGAAATAGACAATACCATTGTTACGCTACAACCCAACCAATTAATTACAACCACATACTTACACCACGTATCTTACAATAAAACAGAAAAACCTTTAACCGCTTTTATGTTTAACAGGCCTTTTTACTGTATTAGAGATCATGACAGTGAGGTATCATGTAATGGTATTTTATTTTTTGGAACACAAGAGTTACCCATAGTAACCATACCTAAAGACCAAGAACGTAAATTTAGCACCTTATACGAGATTTTTATAGATGAGTTTAGCACATCTGACAAAATACAAGGAGATATGCTACAGATGCTCTTAAAAAGGCTTATAATAATATGTACACGTTTAGCAAAAGAACAGTTAACTTTAAAAAAGCTAAATAATGAGCAAATAGATATTGTACGCAAATTTAATGTGTTGGTAGATGAGCATTTTAAAACCAAACGTAAAGTAAGTGACTATGCAGACCTGCTTTTTAAAAGCCCTAAAACACTATCAAACATTTTTGCTTTATACAACCAAAGTTCACCCCAGCAAATAATATTAAGTAGAATTGTACTTGAAGCAAAAAGACTAATAAATTTTACAGACAAACAAAACCAAGAAATTGCCTACGATTTAGGTTTTAATGATCCTGCACACTTTAGTTCATTTTTTAAAAAAATGACCAATTACACTCCTACAAAATACCGCGAGTTACACAAAAACTAAGTCTCGGGAAATTTCTACAAGCCGTCGGGAAATTGCTATTAACAAATAAATTCTAATAGGTCGCATCTTTGCATTGTAATTATAAAACAACGCAATTATGAACTTAATACATACATCTATTTTTAACCTAATAGAAATATTTAGGCTAGGTAAAAAAAGCAAACAACAGACTGTATTAGCTACAGACCATTGTGAAAAAAAATACCATCATGATTTTTATTGTGATGCAGAAAAACCTTTTATCCAAAATTTTCAATAACTAATAATAATAACTGTCGTTTAAAAATGACATCAAACAAAATAATTATGAGCAAATTTAACGTACCAACAAGAGCAGAAGTAAGCGGAAAAAATCAAGCAATTTTTGATTCATTAGAGAAAAAAGTAGGTTTTGTACCAAACCTATATGCAACATATGCATACTCTAACAATGCATTAGAAAACTACCTTAATTTAAGTAGCGCAAAAACATCTTTATCTGCAAAAGAAAAAGAAGCTGTAAACTTAGCCGTTAGCCAAGTAAATAACTGTATTTATTGTTTATCTGCACACACAGCCATAGGTAAAATGAGTGGTTTTACTGATGAAGAAATACTAGAACTTAGAGCTGGCAAAGCTTCTTTTGACTCTAAATTAGATGCATTAGCTGCTTTGGCTAAAAACATTACCGAAAAAAGAGGCGCTACAGACGCTACAGTTGTAGACAACTTTTTAAACGCAGGTTACACTAAAGAAAATTTAATAGATACTATTGTATTAATTGGTGATAAAACCATATCTAACTACATACACAGCACAACAGATGTTCCTGTAGATTTCCCCGTAGCACAAGCTTTATAACAAATAAATTTAAACACAATTACAAACAATAAAAACAAAAACAAGATGAAAAATTTAAAAAACGCAATTGCATTAGTAGCCCTATTAGTAGGTGTAGTATTTACAAGTAACGCTCAAGATAAAATGAGCAAAGTAATTTCTTTAGAGCAAACAAAAGGGGAGTTTACACAAAAAAACCTAACTGTTGCTCCTGGCACCTATATTTTTGAAATTGCTAACAATAACGTTGGTCATGATGTAGGTTTTGTACTTGTAAAAAAAGGACAAGATGTTAGCAAACCAGAAAACCATATTAAAACTGCATACGTTACAAAAGCAGTTGCAAACGGTAAAAAAGAAAAGTCTAACGCTACTGTTTTAGAAAAAGGGGAATACGTTTATTTTTGCCCGTTAAATCCAACAGCAACAGATAACACAATTACAGTAAAATAAAGTTTAATCTTTTTTGTGTGATAAAATCCTTGACTAGCTATTGTAAGCTAATCAAGGATTTTTGTTTTAAATAACCTGTGTTATTTTTATTGTAGTTCCGTTAAAAACAAAACTATCACCTGCACTTTTACCTAGCAGTAATTTACCTATTGGCGTATTGGCAGATATGCAATACACCTTATTATTAGTATTAACATATTCACCAGCAGAAATTGATAAAAAATAATTGTTTTTTTCTGTATACACCAAACTTCCTAAACCAATTGCTGTTGCATTTTTAGTTGCTGTTACCTTAGATAAAAGCTGTTGCATTTTTTCTGCCTCTAATAATTGCGCTCCAAGTTTTTCTCGCTCTAACTGCAACATTGCCCTACCGGTTTCGTGTTTATCGCCAGCACTACTTTTTGTTTCAGAGGTAAGCGATTCTTGCACACCTGCAATGTTCTTTTGTATTCTAGAAATTCTGTTATTTACAAAACTTGCGCAAAATTTTAAAAGTTCTTCTTTGTTTACCATTCTACTAAATCTGCTAATTCTTTACCCACTAAGCTACCTATGGCAATTCCCATTCCGCCTAAACGCACACCACAATACACATTAGGTTCAACTTCCTTTATTATTGGCTTTTTTTGTTTTCCTACACCCATTATACCACTCCATTTTTTGTCAATAGTAAACGCTGTATTTGGCAAAATAGTTCCTTTTAATATGTCTTCAAGTTTTTGTTGCACTATTTTGGTTTGTCCAAACTCTGTAGTTTCTTCTGCTTTAAAGTCTAAATTTCGTCCTCCTCCAAATAAAACTCTATCATCAATATTTCTAAAATAGTAATATCCTTCATCTAAATGAAAAGTGCCCTTAATATGTAAATTGGGTATAGGCGCTGTTACTAAAACTTGTGCTCTTGCTGGCTTAACCTTTTCTTGTAGTAATTCTGCTGCAAAACCATTGGTTGCAACCACTAACTTTTTAGTCTGTAAAGTAAAATTACTTGTTTCTACCGCTACACCATTAATCGTTGTGGTAAATGCTTTTACACTTGTGTTATTTAAAATTAAAATACCTTTTTGATGAGCTTTCGCTAACAAAGACTGCATCATTTTACCAGTGTCTATTTGCGCTTCAAAAATATGTGTTATGTAGTTTTCTTGTATTTTATTAAAGTTGAATTTGTTTTGGGTAGACACAAAGGCATCTCCTTTAAAAACAGGGTTTAACAAGGTGTTTACAGAGTTTAATTTACTTAAACAGTGTTGATATAAATTAGAGTTAGAATCTAAAAACAACTCGTGACCTCCATAATTTTTATATCCAATAGCTTTGTCACCTAAATTAGATCGTAATAAATTTATACCCTCTAATCTTTTCTGCACAAGCGACACAACTTCTTCTTCTGAATGCGCATTTAAATCAGACAAAATCTCTGAAATACTACCAAAACAAGCAAACCCAGCATTTTTAGTGCTGGCTCCTTGCGGTAACATACCCTTTTCTAAAGTTAAAATTTTGGCTTTAGGAAAACGCTCTTTTAAATACAAAGCACAATTTAAGCCTACAATACCACTACCTACAATAGTAAAATCTATTGCAGATAACCACGTTTTATGCTCCCAATAACTAAAATTCATTTTACTAAAATAAGAACTAAAACTAAGTAAGTGTGTGCTAAAATATTATTTAGCTTTTTCTAAGCCAAAAAAGAGTTGAGTTATAATATTTACATCGTCTCTTTTTGCAGATACTTTGCCTTTTAGACCAACAACTCCTGGTTTAACCACATTTGCTTTTATGTCTAAGCTGTTTAAAAGTCCAAATAGCAAATTGGATTTAGGAAAGCTTATATCGTTATTTAACTTAGAGAAATCTGCTGTAATATCTAAAAAGTTAGTGCTTTTAAAAATCTCTGTTTTAGGATTATTTTTAGTAGTGGCAAACAAGCTTGTTTTTGGTGTTGATGATACGTAAAAATTATAAATAGGTAATGCTGTAAATACACTTTGCTCCACAGCTCCTTGCGCCTGTAAATACGCTTGTAAACCATTTTTATTTACACCAAAATTTATATACATTTTTGGAGCTTCTTTTTCTTGCACGGTTTTCTTCTCTACCTTATTAAAATTCTCATCATAATCATAGGTAATAATAGTGTTTTGCTGTTTGGTTTTACCACTTACTGCCAAGCTAAAAAAGCCATTACTATATTTTGCAATACTATCTATCTGCAAATTACTTTTTTGTAAAAAAGAGCTATTTTTAAAGGTTGATATAAAATCTTTCTTGTGATTTTCATCTGTAAAATTATAATCTAAATACATTTGCAGAGATGCGCCTGGAATACTATTTACAATAATTTCTTTAGAAAAAACTGAAGATTTATCAACTTCTAATTGTCCGGATGCCATTAGTTTTCCGTCTTCAAAATTTAAACCAATAGCACTTTCTCCCTTAACGTATACTATGTGCTCTTTGGCACTTTTTAATTTCTGAATTAAGCTATTATTTTTATTTATAATCAAATTTTCATCTACCAAAACATCTGTAAAAACAGCAGAAATTTTTGTAATGTTTATTTTTTCTGGCGTAGCTGCAATTACTAGGTTTTTAGAGTTCCAAGCTATACAAACTTTAGATTTCTCTAAAACCGAGTATTGGTAACCATTTGTTTTTTGTATTACACTATTTTTATTTTGTACATAAACTTTAATGTATGCATTAAAATCTGTAAAATTATTTATTGGAAATGTAGTAAAAATAGTGTTTTTAACATCTTTAAAAGTATATAATACTGCCGCATAAGGACTAAAGTTTATACCTTTATTTAAAGTTGAATCTTTTTCATTTTTACTGCCAGAAAATGATATGTTATCATAATAAAACTTAGGTGAAGATAGCGCATCTAAAACCAATGTTTCTTTTATACTATGTAAATCTATTTTAACAACAGCATCTGCATTTTTAGGTATAACTCCTAATAAAGAAGAGGTCTTGTTTATAAACTTATAGCCCCAATAAACTATACCTAAAAGTATAATTATTGGGACTACTATTTTTACTGTTTTTTTTAAATGCATATTGCTTAAAACTTAATCTATAAATGCATCTATAAAATTAATAAAGTATGCTAAGCCATTTTTATGACCTTCTTCTGGAGTATTTAAAATAACTTTAGTGGTAGATGTATTCCCCTTTAATTTACCTGTAGTAATTAAAAGATCTTCTGTATTACTGGTTAAAAAGTTAATTTTTCTTTTAAACTCTCTAGGTAACTCATTAACTGGTATTTGAGAAATTATATTTTTACCATTAACATAAGCTGCAGAAGTATTTTTACTAATATTTTTCTTGTGTTCACCACTTACACTACCTTTAAAACTACCATTTCTAATGGCTAACAACTGGTCTTTAGACGTTGCAAAAAACAACACTCCTTTAGCGTGCATTGCATATACATTTACAGGTACACTTCTTGGTGTGTTAAACTTATAAATACCGTTATCTACCGTCATTTCGTTTTCTTTAACAGCAATATTCATAAGCTTGTTAAAAATACTTTCTCCGTTAGACGTAGCCATAAAAATAAAATCTGGTACCGTTTCTTCTTTAGTTTTTTCTATTGGAATTCTATTGTAGTTTTCATCATAATCATATGTTGTATATGTTACTTGCTTTTTAGCAATATCATTAACAACAAATAACATATCTCCTCTAACCAATTCACCAACAGCCTCTTCATCTAAAAATACAGATAATAAGTCTGCTCCAAGTGGTATTACAGTTGCCATTTCATTATTTGTAGAGTTAGCAAACATAGACTTCATAAGTTTTGGATACTCTGTAAGCAAACCTTCTGTACTTGCATTAACAGACATATAACCCAACATTTTATCTTGGTTAAAATATTTATAAAAATCTTTATTCATTTTACCATTGTACATAGCTTTAGCGTGTTTTGCCATAGCATTACTCATAGTATAATCTATGTTTAAAACAGCACTAGTGTTGGTAAAATCTAAGGTAGAAGACACAGAAGAGTTTCTATACAATTCTTCTACATTATACATACCAAAAGCATTACTAAAACCTTGAGTAACTACTAACTCTTGGTAAAGATTCATAAAATCTCCAGCCCAAGCGTGCGCCTCAAATTTTTGAGTTCCCAAACTTGCTGTATAACTTTTATTACTTAAAATGTTATTAGACTTATGGTTTCCGTTAATAAAATCTTTTACCTTTTGTAAATTACGTAACCTTGCTTTTTGATTTTTTGCTATCCTTTTTGCTTCTCTTTCTTGTCGTTCTCTTTTGTAACGCTCTTCTCTTTTTTTATAGTAATCATCATTAGAGTATGTCGCTTCTTCAGTAGATTCAATTACTGTTTCTTCTACATCTTCTATTTCTACCTCAACAACTTCCTCTACATATTCAATTTCTTCTACCTCAGTTTCTTCTACTTCTGAAACTTCAATTTCAACCTCTTCAATAGCCTCTTCAACATCTGCCTCATTATTATAACTGTAGTAGCTATAATCTGTATCATTATTAATATCCTCAGATACTACTATAAGAATCATTTTATTATTCCAAGCAACTGTACTACCGTCATAGTTACTCTGAAAATAGGTGATATCGCCATCAGTTTTTATTTTCTCTGTACTACTGTTATTTTGCCTCATTAAATTCTCAAAAGCATTTTTGGAACGCAATGGAATAGCAAAATAATTTGTAAATACTCCTTTCTCTGCTTGTAAAAAATAATATAGGTTAGCATTATAATCTATACCTAAATCGTTTAGGCTTGTTAAATCTCCATTAGATTCTCTGGTTAACTCTTTAACCATTTCCTGTCCTATTTTAGAGTTTTCAAACTCTTTAACAGAAAATAAGTCTGTAATATTGCTTCCTTTTATAGTAACTACTGCTGCCGAATTTGCAGGTATATTTTGTATTAAATCTTGAGCTTGCATTGTATATGCAGCACAACAAATGGTTAGGCTTAATAATAGTTTTTTCATTCTGTTTTAATTGTTGATTAATTGTATGGTATTTTCTAAGGTTTGTTTGCCGGTTATTAAAGACAATGCAGGTACACGCATAAATACTGCCTTCTTGTTTGGAGCTATTTTAGCACCTGAATTAGACACACTTTTTACAGATGAATTAAACCTATAAATTGTTGTGTAACTGGCATCATTAAAAATTTTTTTGTCTTCTGACTTAAGTGAGTTGAATTTTCTTTTTATACTATCATCATATTTAAAATGTCTTTTAAATTGATGATTCATATTGTTATATGAAAAATTAGTTGTGCTAAAACTGGTTTTTTCTCTTCTATTTTGGTTGTTAATCATTTCTTTAAAAATTGAATTAACATTTGCTACAGATTTAAAATCACATGCTATAGAAAATATATAATTATCATAATCTACACTTTTTTCTATGTTAGATATACCTTCTGTTTTTTTTAAGTGATCTACTGCATTTTTAATTGCCAAATCTATATCTGCCTTAGAAGGAACTTTATATCCGTTTACACTATCTAGGAGCATTACAGAAGCTAATTTAGATTTACTTTTACTTAGGTTTGCAGTTACCGTTATACGCCCGCTACCGTCTTTATTAAAGCTTATTTCTTCTAAAATTTCAAAACAACTTGTACAAAGCAATAGTGAAGTAAACAACAGCGTATAGGTGAAAAATTTTTTAAACATATAAATTGACATAAATTATAATAGTAAACTGTTATTTAATGTTAAAATTGTAATTAACACTATTTAATTAGTTAGACTACGGTAACGTTTATATGTTACGCTAAAGAAGAAATTATATGAGACCAGTTTAATTTTTTAGCATAATCTAAAGCTGTTAAACCGTTATTTGTTGTGGCGTTTTTATCTGCCCCCAACTCTAACAATATATTTACAGTAGTTTTGTTACCCGCAATTGCTTGCCTATGTAAAACCGTATAACCAGCTTCATCCTTGGTTGTAAGCTCTTCTGGATTTTCTTTAAAAAATTCTAAAAACTTATCTGCTGTGTTTACACACATTGGATGCTCTACAAGATTTTCAGGGTTTTCTGCTTGGCCATTAACCAACATAATTTTATTAAAATCGCCAAAATCTAAACCCCAAGCGTTATCATGTTGTTTTCTTTTTTCATCGCTCATACCAGACCTTAAGGTATGTATTGTAAAGCCACCATATGTTTTACCTAATGTTGCAAACATCCAATCGCTTATTTTAGATCTACTGCAACTAACAGTATCACCTTCTGTCACATTTGTTAATTGCATTGGGTTGTTAGCTAAAACGCCAGTTATATTTTCTCCGTCAAAACTTATATTGCGCACCCACATATGCTCTATAGTTGGCTCACTTTCTCCTTTAAAAGTTTGTTCAAAAGGAAACTTTACAATGGCCAAGTCTAGGCCAGGTATAACTCTCCTGTACTCCCAGTACATTTCTCTCCAAAAATACTTAAATGTTTCTTGTGCTTTTTTAAAGGCTAATGACATTTCATCATCTTGTTTTGCAAAAAATATATTATTATCTGAATTACTCATAAGTACTTTTAATTTTTGTGTAAAGTTATATGCAGCAAAGATATAGGCATTACACAATAGCAAATACCCTGTAAACCGTGAAAAGGGATGAGCTAGTTATCACCAAAAAAAAGCTCCGATAAAATATCGGAGCTTTTTAATTTATTCATCGTCTTTGCTAGGTTCCATAACAAAATCTTCCATAAAGGCCGTGGTATAATTACCCGCCAAATAATCTGGATGATCCATTAATTGCCTATGAAAAGGAATTGTAGTTTTTACACCTTCAATTACAAATTCATCTAAAGCACGTTTCATTTTATTAATAGCCTCTTCTCTGGTTTGTGCTGTTGTAATTAGCTTAGCTACCATAGAATCATAATAAGGAGGAATAGTATAACCGCTGTATACGTTTGTATCTAAACGCACACCGTGTCCGCCTGGTGTATGTAATGTAGTAATTTTTCCTGGAGAAGGTCTAAAATCATTTCTAGGATCCTCTGCATTAATTCTACATTCTATAGAGTGCAATTTAGGGTAGTAGTTTTTACCAGAAATTGGCACACCACCAGCTACTAAAATTTGCTCACGTATTAAATCGTAATCTACTACTTGTTCTGTTATAGGATGCTCTACCTGTATTCTGGTATTCATCTCCATAAAGTAAAAGTTACGGTGTTTATCTACTAGAAACTCAATTGTACCAGCACCTTCATACTTAATGTATTCTGCTGCCTTAACAGCTGCTGCTCCCATATCATCACGCAGTTTATCGGTCATGAAAGGAGAAGGTGTTTCCTCTGTTAATTTTTGGTGACGTCTTTGTATAGAACAATCTCTTTCTGATAAGTGACACGCTTTACCATATTGGTCACCTACAACTTGTATTTCTATATGTCTAGGTTCTTCAATAAGTTTTTCCATATACATAGCACCGTTTCCAAAAGCAGCTGTAGCTTCTTGTACGGCACTCTCGTAAAGAGCTTCCATTTTATCTTCAGACCAAACAGCACGCATACCTTTACCACCACCACCAGCAGTTGCTTTAATCATAACAGGATATCCCATTTTTTTAGCAACTTTTTTAGCTTCAGCAACATCTTTAAGTAAACCGTCTGAGCCAGGTATTGTAGGTACACCAGCTTTTTTCATAGTTTCCCTAGCACTAGCTTTATCACCCATACGGTCTATATGCTCGCCAGAAGCACCTATAAACTTAATGTCATGTTCTGCACATATTTTAGAAAACTTAGAGTTTTCTGATAAAAACCCATAACCAGGGTGTATAGCATCTGCATTAGTAATTTCTGCTGCTGCTATAATATTTGGTATTTTTAAATAAGACTCGCTACTAGGAGCAGGACCAATACATACGGCCTCATCTGCAAACCTAACATGCAAACTCTCTTCATCTGCCTTAGAGTAAACCGCAACCGTTTTAATTCCCATTTCTTTACAGGTCCTAATTATACGCAGCGCAATTTCTCCCCTATTTGCAATAAGTATTTTTTTAAACATCTTATGAAATTTTAAATTTTAATTCTAAATTCTAAAAAACTAAAAGTATTTAGTGTCTAAAATTTCTTATGATGGATCTACTAAAAATAAAGGTTGGTCAAATTCTACTGGAGAAGAATCATCTACCAATACTTTTACTATTTTACCTGAAACCTCAGATTCTATATCGTTAAAAAGTTTCATTGCCTCTATTACACAAAGTACATCGCCTTGTCCAATAGTATCACCAACCTCTACAAAAACTGGTTTGTCTGGAGATGGTTTTCTATAAAAAGTACCAATAATTGGCGACTTAATTGTTATGTATTTATCTTCTTTACTAGCTTCTGGCGCAGGTGCGGCCTCTGTTGCAGCAGCTGGTGCAGGTGCAGCGGCAGCTGGTGCCATTGGCGCTTGCCCCATAGGTATTTGCTGTAAAATAGTAGTCTCTCCACCAGAGTTTAAAGCTCCTGTTCTAATGGTAATTTTAATGTCTTCCATCTCTAATTTAACTTCGCTAGCTCCAGATTTTGCTACGAACTTAATTAAACTCTGAATTTCTTTAATATCCATAAAAATTAGATTTTGTTTAGTTGTAAGTTTTTATTTTTAGTTTAAGAGTTATAGGCCCATTTTAAGAAAATAGAACCCCAAGTAAAGCCACCACCAAAAGCGGCAAATACTAAATTGTCTCCTTTTTTAAGTTGATTTTCGTAATCTGCTAATAAAAGTGGTAGTGTAGCAGAAGTTGTGTTTCCGTATTTCTGAATGTTCATCATTACTTTAGATGGCCCTACACCCATTCTACTAGCTGTAGCATCTATAATACGTTTATTGGCTTGGTGTGGTACCAACCAGTCTACATCTTTTTCTTCTAAATTATTGCGTTCCATAATTTTAGCAGATACCTCTGCCATATTAGAAACTGCGTATTTAAATACGGTTTTACCGTCCTGAAAAACGTAATGTTGTTTATTTTTAACTGTTTCTTCAGATGCTGGCAAAATAGATCCACCTGCATCAATTTTTAAAAAGTTTCGGCCAATACCATCAGACCTTAAGTATTCGTCCTGAAAACCTAAACCTTCTTCATTTGGCTCAAAAAGTGCAGCACCTGCACCATCACCAAAAATTATACACGTTGTTCTGTCTGTATAATCTAATATAGATGACATTTTATCTGCACCTATTAACAATACTTTTTTATACCTGCCAGACTCTACATAACTACTAGCCGTAGACATACCGTATAAAAAACTAGAGCACGCTGCTTCTAAATCAAAAGCAAAAGCATTAGTTGCACCAATTTCTGAAGCTACATATGCAGCAGTTGCCGCTACTTGTAAATCTGGTGTTGCTGTACCAACTATAATTAAATCAATTTCTGTTGGTTTAATACCTCTTTTTTGCAGTAAATCTTCAGCTGCTTTAATTGCCATAAAAGAAGTTCCTCTACCTTCTTCTTTTAAAATTCGCCTTTCTTTGATACCTGTTCTGGTGGTAATCCACTCATCATTTGTATCTACCATTGTTTCCAACTCTTTGTTAGTTAAAACATAGTCAGGAACATACTTACCCACTGCAGTTATTGCCGCTGATATCTTACCCATATATAAGTTTGATTTTTTAATCAAAAATTTTAAAAAAGTCTAAAAATCATGGAAAATTAGTCAATTTTTACGACTTTTTACCAAAACTGACTTTTTTTTGACGAAAATTGATGAAAAATAAAAAAACCCTCACTTTTACGGTGAGAGTTTTAAATATTGTACAAAAGTAGAATTAAGCTACTGCCTCTTCTGCTTTGTCAATTAAAATTTGTCCACGGTAGTATAATTTACCTTCGTGCCAGTGAGCTCTGTGATACAAGTGCATTTCTCCTGTTGTTGCATCTTTTGCAATTGTAGGAGCTACCGCTTTATAGTGCGTTCTTCTCTTGTCTCTTCTGGTTTTTGAAATTTTTCTCTTTGGATGTGCCATTATGAAACTTTATTTATCCGTTATTAACTTTTTTAATGCGTCCCATCTGGGATCAATATCTTCTTTATTTTCCTTCTCTTCTTTTGGTTGTAGCTCTTGTAGCTTATCTACGGCTTTAGATCTTAAAGTACCATCCAAAACTCCTGGATGAACTCTTTTAGATGGAACGGCCAATACCAGCATTTCGTATAAATATTGCGAAATATTAACCTGATGCTCTCCGTGAGGAATTATCAGTATTTCTTCATTCTCATCATTATACTCTTCGCCAAACTTAACTACTAACTCTAATGTAGAGTTTATAGCTTGGTCATAAGCTTCACTAGATACATCACAGAAAACATTAACTGTTCCTTCTGCTTTCATCTCTAGCTCTAACATTGTACTCATTTTATTTAATTGTACCTCTATATGTATATTGGCATCATTAAACTCATTGTACTCAAAAGATTCAAAGAACTTATTGTCTATATTATACTCAAAACTGTGCTTTCCCTGCTTTAATCCAGAAAAAGGAATGGAATACTCCTTTAGCTTCATCATAACAACACTATATTTTAAAGTACCAGCCTCGTTAAAGGCGGGTGCAAAGATATTATTATTTTAATAAAACCCAACTAAAAAATTGTAAATATATTATTACTTAATAGTTTAGGTATTGTTTTGCCCTATTTTAGGGCTTAATTTTGTTTAAATCTAGAAAAAATATCTTACTCTTTTCTCTTTAAACGTTGTTTTTTTAACGGATTTTGAGTTAGCTCTGCATATTCTTGCCTGTTTTTAAAGATTTTTAACGCTGTAAATACAGCTTCTTTAAAAGAACTATGGTCTGCTTTACCTTTACCTGCTATTTCATAAGCTGTGCCATGATCTGGTGATGTACGTACCTTATGTAAACCTGCAGTATAATTTACTCCTTTACCAAATGATAATGTTTTAAAAGGTATTAAGCCCTGATCATGGTATGCCGCAAGTATTGCATCAAAATTACTATAAGCATCAGACCCAAAAAAGCTATCTGCAGAATAGGGACCAAAAACCATTTTACCTTGGTTTTTTAACTCGGTTACTGTTGGCTTTAATACCTCATCATCCTCTTTACCAATTACACCATTATCTCCACTATGCGGATTTATACCTAATAATGCAATTTTAGGTTTTTGTATGGCAAAATCTGCTTTTAAAGAACGTTCTATAGTTGCTACTTTTTCTTTTATTAACTTAAGTGTAATTGCTTTTGCTACATCTTTAACAGCAATATGGTCTGTTAATAAACCTACTTTTAATGTATTTGTTACCATAAACATTAAGCTATTGCCACCTAATTCTTTTGCTAAGTAATCTGTATGTCCTGGAAAATTAAATTCATCAGACTGAATATTATTTTTATTAATAGGAGCCGTAACTAATACATCTATTTTATCTTCTTTTAAAGCTTTTGTTGCCGCCTGTAAAGATTTTAGAGCATATTTACCACTTTCTTCTGTAGGTATACCAAATTGTGTTTTTGGTATTTCTTTCCATACATTAACTACATTAATTTTGTTATCTACAGCTTTGTCTGCATCAGGCACACCATTATAATTAATATTTAAGTTTAGTTCTTTTTTTTGAAAAGAAATGGTTTTGTTTGATGCAAAAATAACAGGAGTACAAAAATCTAACATTCGGTTGTCTTCAAAAGTCTTTAAAACAACTTCACAGCCAATTCCGTTTAAATCGCCTATAGAAATTCCTACCTTAATTTTTTTATCTTCTTGCATAATTCAACTGTATAATGTCTAAATTTACACCGCAAAACTACTTAATTAAAACGATATGTTTACTGGCATTATAGAAACTTTAGGGAAAGTAACCGCATTACGTAGAGAGGATACTAACCTACACATTACTATACAATCTACTTTAACACCAGAACTTAAAATAGACCAAAGTGTTGCTCACAATGGAGTTTGCCTTACTGTAATTGCTATAGAAAATGACACTTATACAGTTACTGCTATAGATGAGACTTTGCAAAAAACAAGTATTGGAGCTTTAAAATTAAATTCTACCGTAAACTTAGAGCGTGCTATGATATTGGGCACAAGATTAGACGGACACATTGTGCAGGGCCACGTAGACCAAACTGCTATTTGTACTGCTATTGAAGAGCAAGATGGCAGCTGGATTTTTAATTTTGAATACGATGATAAATACAATAACGTAACTATTGAAAAAGGTTCTATTACAATAGACGGAACTAGCTTAACCGTTTTTAACTCTGGTAAAAACACATTTAGCGTAGCCATAATCCCTTATACTTTTGAAAACACTGTTTTTAACACCTACAAGGTAGGTACTGTTGTAAACCTGGAGTTTGATGTTATTGGAAAATACGTTGCTAAGCTAATAGCAAAATAAATTTTATAGGTGTAGGCTATTATTAAAAAGTAGCCTACATCTACAATTGTAATTTATAAAATATTCTTCTTCATTTTACTCCATGTTTTTATTAGGAGCAAACCAGCTAATATAGCAACACCTGTAAATAGCATTCCTTTTGTTGTTTCTCCATAAATCCAATATCCTGTAGCAAACATACATGCGTATATAAGTACACAACCTAATACCATAGCTCCTATGCCAGAAGGAACACTCCATTTTTCATTTGGGTTTAGAATATTTATATTATCTGCTTTAGCGTTATCTACCACTTTTTTCCAACCTGGGCCTCCTGGCTGTATTTTTATATAAAAACTATTTAAGACTTTTTTAGACTCTGGTTTAGTCATAAACGTTGCTGCTACCCAAATTATGGTTGTTACTAACATCACAAATGGTATTTGAAACCAATCTGGAAAAACTCCTTTATCAACTTCAAAAAGATAATTGCCAAGTGGCGTAACTTTTAGTAAGATAGATAAGACTCCAGATGCAAACATAGCCGAAATCTCTGTCCAAGCATTAATACGCCACCAAAACCAACGTAAAATAAAAATTAATCCGGTACCAGCTCCAAACAGTAATAACATATCAAAAACCTCCATTGCATTTTGCATTAACAATGCTAAGCAAGCACTTAAAATCATTAACACAACAGTAGATAATCTACCCACCGCTACCAATTGTTTTTCTGATGCATTTGGATTTACTTGCTGTTTGTAAAAATCATACACTATATATGATGAACCCCAATTAAGCTGGGTAGAAATTGTACTCATATAAGCAGCTATTAAAGATGCTAAAACCAAACCTAATAATCCGCTTGGCAACTTTGTTAACATTGCCGGGTACGCTAAATCATGTCCCAATTTATCTGCACCTATATTAGGAAAAGCTTGTGCAATACTTGCTATATCTGGGTAAACAACTATAGATGCTAAAGCCACTAAAATCCAAGGCCAAGGGCGCAAAGCGTAGTGCATAATATTAAAAAAGAAAGTAGCTCCTATTGCATGGTTTTCATCTTTTGCGGCTAACATACGTTGTGCAATATAACCGCCACCTCCGGGTTCTGCTCCTGGATACCAAGAACTCCACCATTGTACAGCTAAAGGAATAACTAATAAGGTAATTACAGCATTTGTATTGCTAAAATCTGGCAAAATAGACAATTTCCCTTTCACACCTTCATGAGCTAATAGGTTTGTTACTCCGCCTACTTCTGGTAAATTAACCAAATAGTAAGCAGCGCCTATAGCGCCACCCATTGCTACAAAAAACAATAAAAAATCTGTATAAACAACACCTTTAAAACCACCTAAAGCACTAAAAGTAACAGTTATTAAACCTGCACTTACAACGGTTTGCCAAGGCTCTAGCCCAAGCATAATGCCTCCTATTTTAATTGCCGCCAATGTAACTGCAGACATTGTAATTACATTAAAAATAACACCTAAATATATTGCTCTAAATTTCCTTAAAAAGCTGGCTGGTTTTCCGCCATAACGCAACTCATAAAACTCTAAATCTGTACTAACATTAGATTTACGCCAAAGCTTTGCATATACAAAAACAGTTAACATACCTGTTATTAAAAAAGCCCACCATACCCAATTACCAGATACACCATCTTTCCGTACAATATCTGTAACTAAATTTGGGGTGTCTGTAGAAAATGTAGTTGCCACCATAGACAAACCTAATAACCACCAAGGCATAGTTCTGCCAGATAAAAAATATTCTGATGAGCTTTTTCCAGACTTTTTAGAAACCACAACTCCAATTCCTAAAACAATTGTAAAAAACCCTATTATAAGGCTATAATCTAACGCACTTAATTCCATTTTTTAGTAGTTGGTTAATTAGTAAAGATATTATTTTTTGCAATACTTTTGTTTTTTTTAGCTAAACGCCAATTATGAGTTTATTACTAGTTACCCATATTTCTACAACCACTTGGATATTGGCTTTTGCTGCTGCATTTGTTATGGGTATTTCTAAGTCTGGCTTAAAAGGGATATCTATAATAGTAGTTACCTTAATGGCATTAGCTTTTGGCTCTAAAGCATCTACAGGGTTACTTGTGCCTTTATTGGTTGTTGGAGATATTTTTGCTGTGGTTTATTATAGTAAATATACCCAATGGAAATATATTATAAAGTTTTTACCTTGGATGGTTTGTGGTATATTAATAGGCGTACTTATTGGTAAAGACTTACCAGAGGCCTCCTTTAAGTACTGTATGGGTGGTATTATATTAATTACCGTTGTGATGATGCTTTGGTGGGATCAAAAAAAATCTAAAAATGTACCAACACATTGGGCATTTGCTGGCTCTATGGGCTTGCTTGCTGGTATTACTACTATGATTGGTAATTTGGCTGGTTCTTTTTCTAACATTTACTTTTTAGCAATGCGTTTACCTAAAAATCAATTTATAGGTACTGCAGCTTGGTTGTTTTTAATAACTAATGTATTTAAACTTCCGTTTCATATTTTTGTTTGGAATACGATTACCAAAGAATCTCTAATTTTAAATCTAAAACTATTACCTGCAATTTTTATTGGCTTTACAGTTGGCACCTTTTTAGTAAAGTACATTAAAGATAAATTTTTTAGGAAAATGATACTAATTCTTACAGCTATAGGTGCTTTGCTAATCTTGCTTAGATAATAATTGCTTTTTTGGGTAATAGTATTATATTCATAAAGAATTAATGATGTTTTCTATATCCCCTATGAAAAATTTAACCTCGCTTATTTTACTTTTCTTTATTAGTTGTTACGTTATTGTTGGACAAAATCTTTTTCCACCTATACACAATTATAAAATATTTGATTACAATGCTGCTAGTAAAAATTGGGGATTAGCCACTAATAAAGATGGCGAGTTATTTTCTGCCAATAATGCTGGTTTATTGCATTTTAACGGCGAGGAATGGAAACTTAACGCCTTACCTAGTAAAACCACCATACGATCTGTTGCTGCTATAGAAGACAAAGTTTACACAGGATCTTATGAAGAATTTGGATTTTGGAAAAAAGATAACCTAGGGGTTTTACAATACACATCATTAACGCATCTTATAAAAAACCACGTATTTACTAGTGAAGAGTTTTGGCAAATTATACCTTATAACAATGCAATTGTTTTTAGATCATTTTCTAAAGTATATGTGTACAAAAACAATAAAATAACGGTAGTTAAAGCAGATATTATTGTTAACAATATTGCAAAACACAACAACCAAATTATTGTTGCAGGTGGTGATGATGGTTTGTTTTATTTAGAAGGAGACACCTTAGAACCCCTTGTCTTAAAAAACAACATTTCTTTTGTAAATAAAACTGTTGTAGATATGGTTTCTACTAAAGAAGGTTTGTTAATTGGCACCAAATTAAACGGTTGTTACTTAATTAAAAATAATGAAATTAATGTTTGGAGTAGCACTATTAACGACACATTAAAGCAACATCAGCTTAATAAAATTATGGTATTAAATAAGCACAGCATTGCTTTTGGCACTATAAAAAACGGACTCTTTTTATACAACAATAACACAAAAACCTATAAAAGCATTAACCGTGAAGTAGGGTTACAAAACAACACCATTTTAGCTATGGTTGCTTTTAAAAATCAGCTTTGGTTAGGGTTAGACAATGGTATAGACCACATTCAACTAGACCACCCTATTACGTATTACACAGATTTTACTGGTGTTTTAGGTACTGTTTATGACATTGCTTTGTACAACAATAAAGTATACTTAGGCTCTAATACTGGTTTGTATTATGTAGATAATGATGTGCTACATTTTGTAAAAGGCACTCAGGGGCACGTTTGGGATATTGCAGTTGTAAACAATGAGCTCTTTTGTGGCCATAATACAGGTACATTTAAGTTAAATAAAGATGGCTTGGTTAAGGTATCTAATATTTCTGGAGGCTATCAAATAGAGAAAATACCTGAGGACAAATCATCCTTTTTACAGGGTACTTATACCGGAATAGCAAAATACAGTAAAGATGATATTAACCAATGGACTGTAGAACGATTAAAAGGCTTTAATTTACCAGTAAAAAAATTGTGTTTTGAAGACTCTAACACACTTTGGGTTGCTCATCCATATAAAGGTTTTTACAAACTAAAATTAAATAACACCTATGACTCTGTAATTAGCTCTAAAGAATATAACGGAAAAAATGCTCCTAATAAATACAATGTAAAACTCTACAATATTAAAAACCAAATTGTTTTTTACAGTCAGGGAGAGTGGTTTAAATACGATCCTATTTTAGACAAAATTGTAACGCTAGAGGAGTTTAGCTCATTTAAAAATAATGAGTTGTTGTATTACAATGATGATCATTTTTGGTTTATAGACAATGAAAACAGTAAAAAAATTACTTATACCAATTTTAAGGAAGACAATATTATTATTGAAAACCAAAGCTTAAAAAAACGTATAATTCCTGAGGCAGAAAATATTATTAAAGTAAACGACTCTACATTTTATTTTACCCTTGTAGATGGTTACAGTCAAATAAACTTTAACAAGTTAAACAATCAGTTAAAAGATAATAACAGGCTACCAACTCCTAAATTAGTGAGTTTTAATGGTAAACAAAATAGTTACCCAATACATACAAAAAACATAACATTGCCTTTTAAAGATGCTAGTAATATTAGTATTAAAATTGCTTCCTCTGGTGTTATGCACCCCAAATATTACTATAGTCTAGATGGTAAAGATGCACAGTTTGCCCAATTAGATAATGGCTTTATATCATTTCAAAATTTAAGTTACGGTAGTTACACTTTAGAGGTTTATGGTGTAGGTATTGACAATAAAAAATCTGAACCAAATGTTATTAATTTTACAATAAAAGCACCTTGGTATTTATCTGGCCCGGCACTGTTAATTTACCTTTTACTTATAATAGCTGCAATACTTCTTATTAGAAAATATAACAAACACAAACTAAACCTAAAACACAACAAACTTAAAGAACGTATGCAAAAGGAGCAAGATGAAAAAATTGCACTTTTAGAGAAAGAAAAACTAGCAAAAGAAGTAAAACTTAAACAAAAAGAATTAGCAAATACCACACTAAATATTGCCAAAAAGAATGAAATTATATTAGACCTAAAAAACTTATTAACTCAAAATAAAGACAAATTTCCAAATCAACAACGTTATAAATCTTTTATGAAAAGATTAAATAACTCTGTAAACAATAAAGAAGATTGGAAACGTTTTGAAATGAATTTTAAAGAACTACATAGTGACTTTTTTGAGAATCTTTTAAAAGAATACCCAAAGCTTACCCCTAAAGATTTAAAACTGTGTGCTTACCTTAAAATGAACCTTTCTACCAAAGAAATTGCACCATTAATGGCCATTACTGTTAGGGGCGTAGAAATACATCGTTACCGTTTGCGTAAAAAATTAAATATAGATAGTTCAGAGAACATATCTAACTTCTTAATAACCTTTAAATAAAGGTTTTTCTTTCAAAAACAGCTTAACAATTACATAACATAGAGTACATCATTACTACATCAAACTGTTAAAAGTGCACAAATAAAAAGGATGTAATACTACTGCAAACCATATTATTGGCGGTGTGTAGCGTAATTTTAGTATTGATGTAGTTTTTATGTAGTTATTAAAACCTTAGCAAATACGCTCTTTTATTAATTTAGTAAAAATCTAACTCAATTTTTAATGTATTATGAAAATACTCAATCAAATATTATTAATCTGCTTTATTCTGTTTGGGATGGCTGCCTACGCCCAAGAGAATATAACAGTTAAAGGACAAGTAGTAGACAATAATGGCACTCCTTTATTAGGTGCTAGCATTGTTGTAAAAGGTACTACAACAGGAACGCAAACAGATTTTGATGGTAACTACCAATTAAACAGCGTTCCAAACAATGCAACTTTAGTTATTAGTTATATTGGTTTTATTACTTCAGAAATTGCTGTAAATAATTCCAATACAATTAATGTAACGTTAGAAGAAGATGCAGAGTCTTTAGATGAAGTTGTTGTAATTGGCTACGGTGAAATGAAGTCTAAGGATTTAACCTCATCTATAACCACTGTTAAAGCCGAAGAACTTGCTGCTGTACCAACAGGCTCTGCAATGCAGGCCATGCAAGGTAAGGTTGCAGGTATGCAAGTAGTAAGTAGTGGTTCTCCTGGGCAAGGACCAACTATTAGAGTAAGGGGTATAGGGTCTTACAACACAGGTGCATCTGCTCCTTTGTATGTTGTAGACGGTATGTTTTTTGACAATATAGATTTTTTAAATACAGCAGACATAACATCCATTTCTGTTTTAAAAGATGCTTCTGCATCTGCAATTTATGGTGTTAGAGCTGCAAATGGTGTTGTTTTAATAGAAACAAAATCTGGAGCATTTAATAAAAAAGCAGAAATTACATATGATGGCTACACTGGTTTTCAAGTGGCACAAAATGTTCTAAAAGTTGCTAACGCAGAACAATTTACAACCTTAGCGTTAGAATCTGGTTCTGCACCAGATGCAGACTATATTCTAAATGCTATGCAGCGTTACGGCCGTAGTAGAGTTAACCCAAATATACCTAATGTTAACACAGATTGGTATGATGAAATTATAAGACCTGCCTTAATACAAAACCATAGTATTGGTGTAACTGGTGGTAGTGAAGATGTTAGTTATTCTGTAGGGGCTAATTACTTTGGACAGCAAGGTATATTAGACACTAAAAATGAATATGAGCGTTTTAACTTAAGAAGTAAAATAGAGTTTAATGCAAACGACTGGTTAAAAGTTGGTGCTAACACGGTAATTAGTAACGCTACTAGGTATGATGGCGACAACTCTGCTTGGCGTGCTGCTTATTTTGCTGTACCTATTTTACCTGTATATGATGAGGCTTTAGCTAACAATCCAGATGTTTTCCCTACAAACTACGCTAATGCTCAAGACTTAGGCTACAGAGGTGGCCAAAACCCTTTTCCCCTTTTAGATTTTAATGAAAATAGAACAAAAATTAGAAATGTACTTGCTAATTTTTATGCAGAAATAGACGTTATACCTACTAAACTTAAGTTTAAAACTGCATACAATCACAACTACCAAACTTTTGAAAACAGAACCGTTAATTTACCTTACTACATTGGAGATAGTTTTCAGAGACCAGATGCCTCTTTAACAAAAAGTAACACTACAATATCTAATCAAATCTGGGATAACACTTTAACTTATAAAGAATCTTTTGGTAATCATGATGTAACTGTTTTAGCTGGTACTTCGTTTAGAGACGAGTCTTATCAGTTTTTAACAGCAACCGGATTAAACTTTCCGTTGTCTGGTGAAGAAGCTTATTATTTAGACCAAGCACAAACTATTGTAGAAAATAGTGTTGGTGATGGTGGGGCAAGAGAATATGGATTCTCTTATTTTAGTAGAGTATCTTATAATTATGATGGTAAATACCTGCTTTACGGAACCTTTAGAGCAGACGGAACTAACAAATACCAAGAAAAATGGGGGTACTTCCCTACTGTTGGTGCTGGTTGGGTAGTGTCTGAAGAACCTTTTATGCAAAACAATGGTGTTTTTGATTTTCTTAAACTACGTGGTAGTTGGGGTAAATTAGGTAATGATAATGTTGCTGGCAGTAACGGCTCTATTACTTCTTCTGTAGTTACAACTGCGTTAGGAGACACTATGTTTAGCGGTTTAAACACAGGTAGTGATTTTACTTCTTTAAAATGGGAAGTTACAGAGGAAACTAACATTGGTATAAATGCTAGTTTTTTAGCCAACAATTTATCTTTAGAGGCAGATTATTATGTTAGAGATACAAAAGACGCCGTTATCCCTGTACAAAGACCATTAATACCTGGTTCTACCAGACAAAACGTAGGGGAAATTAGAAACTCTGGTTTTGAGATGTCTTTAAACTGGAGTAAAAAAGTATCAGATGATTTTATTTATAACATTGGTGGTAACTTTGCTACACTTAAAAATGAAGTATTAAGTTTAGATGGCCAACAATACATAGATGCTGGCTCAGCCGAATTTCGTCAGCGTTCTATAGTTGGTGAACCTCTTTACGCCTTTTATGGTCGCGAGGTTGTTGGCATTTACCAAAACGAAGCAGAAATACTTGCAGATCCAGTTGCTGTAGCTAATAACTTAGTTCCTGGAGATTTTAAATACAAAGAAAACGGTGGAGATCCTACTACTATTGATGATGATGACCGCGTAGTTTTAGGGTCTTACTTACCAACATACTCATACGGATTTAACTTTGGGTTTAACTACAAAAATTTTGACTTTACGGCTACTGCTTCTGGTCAAGGTGGCAACAAAATACTTAACCGTAAAAGATTAGAAGTAATTTTTACTAGTGATACTAACTGGGACAGAGACTTTGCTGTTAACCGTTGGCACGGTGAGGGTACTACAAACTCATACCCATCTGCAGCAGCAGTACGCAAAGGATGGAACCAAAAATTAAACGATTACTACGTAGAAGATGGTGACTACTTTAGAATTCAGAACATAACACTTGGGTACACAATTAATAAAAACGGAGAATTAAAAGGTATTCCTAAAACCCGTATTTACCTAACAGCAGAAAAACCATTAACCATATTTGGCTATAACGGGTTTAACCCAGAGGTTGCTAATGGTGTAGATAACCAAACATATCCTATCCCTGCAGTTTATACAATGGGAGTTAACATTAAAATATAAGACTTATGAAACTGTATAAAAAACATATATCACTTCTACTTATACTAGCATTTATTGCATCAGTGTTTGTTGGGTGTTCAGACAAGTTAGATGAGCCACAGGAAAACAACAACTTTGCTGGTGGTACAGATTTTACAAAAACCGAGGATATGATATTGTCTATCATTGGTGTTTACGATGCTTTTCAATCTCGTGGATGGGAACAACCTTTATTAATTTCTGTTCGTGGAGACGATGTTAATGCTGGTGGTTTAGGTGACCAACAAGATTTTGCCGAAACTGATCTTTTTAATTATAACAAAGATTATTGGATGTACAATTCTCTTTGGGAAAACGTATATGTAGATGTTATTACAGCGCATACAGCTATGGAACAAATAGCACGTTACCAAGAGTTTGCAGATGCAGACGGTATTGATAAAGGAAACCAATACATTGCAGAAGCTAAAGTTTTAAGAGGAATGATGTTGTTTCAAATTTCTCAGGTTTGGGGAGACGTTTTTATTCCAGAATCCTCAGACACTGGCGCACTTTTAAACGTTACAGAGTTACCTACTAAGGATGAGGTTATGCAACATATATCTAACCAGATGGATGAAGCAATTTCATTTTTACCAGACGCAAGACCTAATGAGCGTATAGATATCCCTGGAGGGGTCACAAAATATACTGCTTTAGCTATAAAAGCATTGGCTAACCAAGAACTTAAAAATTACCAAGAAGTTGCTGCTGCAACTGGACAAATAATTAATTCTGGTAAGTTTAGTTTATTTACAGATTATTATGAGCTTTTTAAAACTCCTGGTAAATTAAGTGATGAGAGTATTTTAGATTTACAATATTCAGATTTTGGACAAGGTGAAGGTGATAGAGAAGGACATTTATTTGCTCCTTATGGCCCGCAAAACTGGACTCCGGCTGTTACTGGTGCTGCATCTGGCTGGGGTTTTTATGAGCCTAGCATCAAATTTATAAAGTTTATGTTAGACCGCGGAGAATCTGTACGTTTAGAAACTAGCGTACTTTTTACAGATCGTGGTATTGCCGAGCTTCAAACAGACCCTAATTACAGTACTTTACCAAGTTTTGTAACTAATACTACTAGAGATGGTGATGTTATAAACGACTATTCTAGAGCCCTTTTTTCTAGTGGTAAACACTATTTGCCATCAAACCAATTAATAGAAGGCAGAACAGAATATGGTAGTAACAAAAACTACAATGTTATACGTTATGCAGAAATTCTATTAATGTATGCAGAAGCCATTACACAAGGAGCAACAGCAACTTCTATAACTGCAGATAGTGCTGTAAACCTGGTAAGAGAAAGAGCCCGTATGGCATCTCTTACAGGTGTAACATTAGACAATGTAATAGATGAAAAATTTGCCGAACTAGGTATGGAATGGGGCAAACGCTATTACGATATGGTTAGACTAGGCAGATTTAGCGAGTTAAGCTATGACGGAAGAACATTTTCCGAAGACAAAGTTTACCTTCCTTACCCACAACCTCAGGTAGACCAATTTCCAATTTTAGGGAACTCATCAAACTAAAAAACTAAACGCAATGAAAAATTTAAAATACATTTTAACCTGTATGGTTTGCACATTGTTTTTCTATTCTTGTGACCAAGGTATAGATAACATAACGCAAGTAGCTGCAGGTGCAGATGAAACTGCTCCAGAAGTTAAAATAAATTACCCTACAGAAGGTACAAAAATTAAGGTGCTAGACATTGTTACTTCTATTGTAATAGATTTTGAAGTTACAGATGATATAGAAGTTGCATCTATAAATGTTGCCATAGATAATAATACAATACAATCTTTTACAAGTTTTAAAGACTATAGACGTGTTTTAATAGATGATCTTGTTTATGATAATTTAGTTGATGGCACACATAAACTAACAATTACGGCAACAGATGTAGAAGGTAAAACCACTGAAGCTTCTGTAAACTTTGAAAAAGAACCTGCCTATACACCATTGTTTGCCGGAGAAACCTTATATATGCCTTTTGATGGTGATTATATAGATCTTATTGGTTTACAAGCAGCAACTAAAGTTGGCAACCCTAATTTTGCTGGAGAAAGTGTTGTTGGCACCAATGCATATGCAGGCGCTACAGATGCATATTTAGAATATCCTACAGAGGGTTTAATTGGCGCTACAGAGTTTAGTGCTTCATTCTGGTATAAGGTAAATGCTAGTCCAGACAGAGCGGGTATTTTAATTATTGGTGATGATGCAGAAGACCGTTTTCAGGGTATAAGATTATTTAGAGAAGGTAATGGCGCTGAGCAAAGAATAAAAGCTAATGTAGGTACAGGAGCAGGAGAAAGCTGGAATGATGGTGGCGTTATTAATGTTGCAGAACAAGAATGGGTATATATTACACTTGCCGTTTCTGCTACCAAGAGTACAATCTTTTTTAATGGTGTTGCAGTAAATACTGCAGATTTGGCAGCACCTGTAGATTGGACAAATTGTAATACTGTTACTATTGGTGCCGGCGGAGATACTTTTAGTTACTGGGACCATAAGTCAGACAACAGTGCTATTGATGAGCTACGTTTCTTTAACGAAGCACTTACCACTAGCGATATAGAAAATATGATAAACGTTACTAACCCTTACACAGGTGTTTATGATGGGGAAATGTTCTACGCTGCTTTTGATAACGACACAAAAAATAAATTTACGGCTCAAGAGGCTACCGTAGTTGGTTCTCCAGGATTTGCAGATGAAAGTGTTATTGGTAGTAACGCCTTTGCAAGTACTACAGATTCTTATATAACTTATCCTGCAAATAACTTATTAAGTGGCTCAGAGTTTAGCGCAACTTTCTGGTACAAAGTAAATGCAACCCCAGACAGAGCTGGAATTTTAGTTATTGGTGATGATGCTGATGATCGTTTTCAAGGACTAAGGTTATTTAGAGAAGGTAGTGACACAGAACAAAGAATTAAAGCAAATATTGGTATTGGTACTGATGAAAGTTGGAATGATGGTGACATTATTAACGTTGCAGACCAAGAGTGGGTATTTGTAACCTTAGTTGTTTCTGCTACAAAAAGCACTATTTATTTTGATGGTGTTCCTGTTAATTCTGCAGACTTAGCTGCTCCTATAGACTGGACAGGTTGTGACCTTATAACAGTGGGTTCTGGTGGTGAAACATTTAGTTACTGGGATCATAAGTCAGACAACAGTGCTATAGACGAACTACGCCTTTACAACAAAGCACTTTCACAACAAGAAATACAGTCTATTAGAGACGCAGATTTATAATAAATACATTTTTAGTTATTCATATTTATGAGATTATTTTTAGTAGTATTGGCTGTTGCATCCTTATTAACAGGATGCAACAACAAGCCAAAAAAAATACAAAAACAAGTTTGGACAGATGAAGCCTTAATGGACTCTGTACAAAAACAAACCTTTAGCTATTTTTGGGATGGAGCAGAACCTGTTTCTGGACTTGCTAGAGAGCGTATACATTTAGACAGTATTTACCCAACACATGATAAAGATATAATTACTATTGGTGGTTCCGGTTTTGGATTAATGGCTATAGTTGTTGGTGCAGAGCGTGGTTATATTACTAAAGAAGAAGCATTATCTAGATTTGAAAAATCTGTAGATTTCTTAGAAAAAGCAGATCGTTTTCATGGTGCATGGCCACATTGGTTATTGCCTAGTGGTAAAGTTGCTCCTTTTAGTACGTATGATGATGGTGGAGATTTAGTAGAAACTGCCTTTTTAATTCAAGGTCTATTAACAGTAAAAGAGTATTACGCTAATGGAGGCGAACGTGAACAAAAACTAGTTGCTAAAATTCAGCAACTTTGGGAAGAAGTAGAATGGGATTGGTACACTAAAGGAGAAAACACCTTATACTGGCACTGGTCCCCTAATGTAGCGTGGAAAATGAATTTTCCTGTTGGTGGTTACAATGAGGCTTTAATTATGTACATATTAGCTGCTGCATCACCAACACATCCTGTTTCTAAAGATGTTTATGATAAAGGTTGGGCTTTAGACGGACAAATCGCAAAAGACACTGTTTATTATGGTTTAGAAACAGAACTTAACCATTATGAGCATGATGCATCTCCTGTTGGTCCGTTATTTTGGGCACATTATTCATACTTAGGTTTAAACCCTAAAGGATTAACAGATGCCTATGCAGACTATTGGAAATTAAATGTTAATCACGCTAAAATACACTACAGACACGCAGTAGAAAACCCGAATAAGTATAAGGGTTACGGCAAAAATTTATGGGGATTAACATCTAGCTATTCTGTTAAAGGTTATGCTGGCCACAGACCAGATAACGACTTAGGCGTAATATCACCAACAGCAGCTTTATCTTCTATGCCATACACACCTAAAGAGAGTTTACAGTTTTTACGCTATATGTATACAGAACAAGATTCGCTTGTTGGTAAGTATGGTCCTTATGATGCTTTTAGCTTGGAAAGTGATTGGTCTTTACCTCGCTATTTAGCTATAGACCAAGGCCCAATTCCTGTAATGATAGAAAACTATAGAACAGGTTTATTATGGAATTTATTTATGAAAAATAAAGACTTACATAAGGGATTAGAAAAACTAGGTTTCTCTACAACGCACAAAAATGACAATTAAAAATAGTCTTTTTACAACATTTCTTATACTTGTAATTATCTCGTGCAAAAGCGGAGATGATTACGAGTATACTCCAATTGAATTTCCTACTGATGACGATCCAATTTCTACACCTACAATAACAGATGAGGAGTTGCTAGATATTACACAGGCTGAAACCTTTAAATATTTTTGGGATTTTGCTGAAGAAAATTCTGGTGCAGCAAGAGAGCGATACCATCCTAACGACCCAAATAATAGTAAAAATACGGTTACAACAGGTGGTACAGGTTTTGGTATTATGGCGCTTATTGTGGGTATAGAAAGAGGGTTTATTACAAGAGACCAAGGGTTAGATAGGTTTTCTAAAATTTTAGATTTTTTAGAAAAAGCAGATCGTTTTCACGGTGCCTGGCCACATTGGCTTAACGGAGAAACGGCTGCGGTTATACCGTTTAGTGCATTAGATAATGGAGGAGATTTGGTAGAAACTGCTTTTTTAACTCAAGGTTTAATCTGCTTAAAAGAATATTTAAAAAACGGCACAGATACAGAAAAAGCTATAGCAGCAAAAGCAGATGAATTATGGAAAGGTGTTGAGTGGGACTGGTACACAAAAAATGAAAATACGCTGTATTGGCACTGGTCTCCTAATAACAATTTTGCAATAAACCTAGAGCTAAAAGGATACAATGAAGTTTTAATTACATATGTTTTAGCAGCCGCTTCACCAAATTATTCAATTTCTAAAGAGGTGTATACAAACGGTTGGGCATCTAACGGTTCAATTACATCTGCCAACACAAAATATGGGTTTCCTTTATTAGCTAAACACGCTGGCAACCAAGAGTATGGCGGACCCTTATTTTGGGCACATTATTCGTATTTGGGCCTAAACCCTAAAGGATTATCAGACGAGTATTTAAATTACTGGAACGTGAATACAAATCACGCCAAAGTAAACTATAGTTATAGTGTAGAAAATCCAAAGCAATTTAAAGATTATGGTAAAGATTGTTGGGGTTTAACAGCCAGCTATACCAGAAATTCAGATGGTACAATTGGGTATAATGCTCATAGTCCTTCTAACGATACAGGTGTTATATCACCAACTGCAGCAATTAGCTCTTTACCTTATACGCCAACAGAGTCTTTACAAGCGCTACATTATTTTTATAAAAATAAGGACAAGTTATTAGGGCCTGCTGGGTTTTATGATGCCTTTAGTCCGGAATATAATTATTGGGTTGCAGAACAGTATTTAGCTATAGACCAAGGGCCAATTATACTTATGATAGAGAATTACAGAACCGGACTTCTTTGGGAATTATTTATGCAAAATACTGATGTAAAAAACGGACTAGATAAACTAGATTTTAACTATGCAAACTAAAAATTTAAGTACTATACTGTTATTTGCTTTTGTTGTATTTACCATAAACGCACAACATACAGAAGCATACCAAAAAAAACATTTTATACAAAATACCGACACATTATTGTATAGAATACTATACCCACAAAATTTTGATGAAAACAAAAAATACCCTGTGCTTTTATTTTTGCACGGTGCAGGGGAACGTGGTAATGACAATAAAAAACAATTAACACACGGGAGTAAATTATTTACATCAGAAATAGCAAAAACAGATTTTCCTGCCATTGTAATTTTTCCTCAATGTGCAGAAAATGATTACTGGTCTAAAGTAAAAGTGAACCGAAAAAAAAGTCCCATAAGTTTAAAATTTAAATATAAAAAAGGACCTACAAAATCTTTAGCCTTAACAATGGCTTTGTTAGATAGTATTTCTTCTAAAAAATACAGTAACAAACACCAAGTATATGTTATGGGGTTATCTATGGGTGGTATGGGAACATATGAGATATTGTACAGAAAACCCAACACTTTTGCGGCTGCTATACCTATTTGCGGTGGTGGTGACCCAAAAGCCGTTGTAAACTATGCTACAAAAACTCCTATTTGGGCTTTTCATGGCGCAGAAGACAATGTAGTAAGTCCGCAAGAGTCTTTAACAATGGTTTCTGCCATATTAAAAGCTAAAGGTAAACCTAGATTTACATTGTTTGAAAACGCAAACCATAACAGCTGGGATCCTGCATTTGCAGAACCATTATTGTTGTCTTGGTTGTTTTCTCATTCTTTAAATTAAAATCATTCTTAAAAATTAAAAACAAACCCACCACGGGAATAAAATATAGTATATGAAAAAAACAAAATTACTACTAATGCTCACCTTTTGCAGCAGTTTTCTAGCAATAGGGCAAACTAAAGTTCCTTTTATAGAAAATTTACTTGCAAAAATGACTATTGACGAAAAAATAGGACAACTAAATTTAGTAACACCAGGTGGTGGTATTGCCACGGGCTCTGTTGTTAGTAGTAACGTTGAAGAAAAAATTAAAGCTGCTGAGGTTGGTGGTATGTTTGGTATATCTGGTCCAGAAAAACTTAAAATAGCACAAGACTTTGCCGTAAAAGAAACCCGATTAAAAATTCCTTTGTTTTTTGGGTCTGATGTAATTCACGGTTATAAAACAATTTTTCCCATTCCGCTTGGCACTGCCGCTAGTTGGGATATGAATTTGATTAAAAAAATGGCTGAAACAGCCGCTCTGGAAGCTACTGCAGATGGTATTAACTGGAACTTCTCTCCTATGGTAGATGTGGCTCGTGATCCGCGTTGGGGAAGAATTGCAGAGGGTGCTGGTGAGGATCCCTATTTGGGCTCTGCTATTGCAAAAGCAATGGTACAAGGCTACCAAGGAACAGATTTAACATCTAAAAATACTATGATAGCTACCATTAAGCACTTTGCACTTTATGGAGCTGCTGAGGCTGGTAGAGATTATAATTCTGTTGATATGAGTAAAATAAAAATGTTTAATCAATATTTACCACCATACAAAGCCGGTATAGATGCTGGCGCAGCAAGTATAATGACATCTTTTAACGATGTAGACGGCATACCTGCAAGCGGCAACAAATGGTTACTTACAGATTTACTCCGTAAAAAATGGGGCTTTAAAGGCTTTGTAGTTTCAGATTACACTTCTGTTAATGAAATGATTGCTCACGGACTTGGAGATTTACAAGATGTATCTGCTTTATCTTTAAAAGCTGGCTTAGATATGGATATGGTGGGAGAAGGTTTTTTAACTACGCTTAAAAAATCTTTAAATGAAGGTCGTGTTACTGAAGAGGAAATTACCAATGCTTGTAGAAGAATATTAGAAGCAAAATACAAACTTGGCCTTTTTGATGATCCTTATAAATATATTGATACTAAAAGACCTAAAAAAGACATTTTAACTAAAGCTAATAAAGCATTTGCAAGGGATGCTGCTAAACGTTCGTTTGTATTATTTAAAAACCATAACAACGTATTACCACTTAGTAAAACAGCCAATATTGCATTAATTGGTCCTTTAGCAAACAATAAAAATAATATGTTGGGTACATGGGCTCCTACAGGAGATCCGCAATTATCTACTCCTGTTTTAGAAGGTTTTAAAAGTGTTGCGCCAAAGGCAAAAATAACATATGCCAAAGGTGCTAATATTACAGATGATGCCGAGCTGGCTAAAAAAGTAAATGTTTTTGGAACACGTGTAGATATTGATAAAAGGTCATCTCAAGAACTTTTGCAAGAAGCATTAGACCTTGCTAAAACATCTGATGTTGTTGTTGCCGTTGTAGGTGAAGCATCAGAGATGAGTGGTGAAGCCGCTAGTAGAACAGATATCTCTATTCCTGCTAATCAAAAAAAATTAATACAAGCATTAGTAAAAACAGGCAAGCCTGTTGTTATGGTATTAATGAGCGGTAGACCGTTAACCATTGAAGAAGAATTTAACCTTCCTGTTAGTATTCTTCAAGTTTGGCACCCTGGTATAGAAGCAGGTAATGCTATTGCTGATGTTATTTTTGGAGATTATAATCCGTCTGGAAAAATAACTGCTACGTGGCCAAGAAATGTAGGGCAAATTCCTATTTATCATAGTATAAAAAATACTGGAAGACCTGCACCAACTGAGGCCTTTGAAAAATTTAAAAGCAATTATTTAGATGTTAAAAATGCGCCCTTATTACCTTTTGGTTACGGACTTAGTTATACTTCATTTGCATATGAGAACATCAACCTATCTAAAAAAGAAATTGAACAAGGACAAGATGTAACCGTTTCTGTTACTGTAAAAAACACTGGTAATTTTGATGGTGAAGAAGTTGTACAACTATATTTAAGGGATGTTGTGCGCAGTATTACACCACCAATGAGACAATTAAAAGGCTTTAAAAAAGTATTTCTTAAAAAAGGAGAATCTAAAACAGTAGAATTAATACTTACGGCAGACGATTTTAAATTTTACAATAGCACTTTAGACTTTATTGCGGAACCTGGAGATTTTGAGATATTTGTAGGGACAAATTCTAACGCCCAATTAAAGGCAACTTTAACCCTAAAATAATTAATACATATGCGTATTTATTTAGCTTTTTTAAAACGTGCTACTTTTTTAATATTAATTGTACTAACAACTACTATTGGTAATTCGCAAACAAGGTATGAGCAAAAGGTATTTTCAGACATTAAAATGAAAACATATACCTATGCAGACACGTTAAAACTAGATTTCTACAGCATTAAAAAAGATACCGTTACCAAAAAACCTTTGCTAATTTTAGTTCACGGAGGCGGTTTCAGTGGGGGAAAGCGCGATAATCCATCAGAAATAAAATTTTGCGAAGATATGGCAAAAAGAGGCTACGCTGTAGCCTCTATAAGCTATAGACTGGTGCGTAAAGGTAATCCGCTTGGTTTTAGTTGTAATTGTCCGGCAGACCAAAAAATAGAAACATTTGTATCGGTTTCTAAGGATATTTTAAAAGCAACGCAGTTTTTAATTGATAAAAAAGATAAGCTTGAATTTAACCCAGAAAATATAATACTTATTGGAAGTAGCGCTGGTGCAGAGGCGGTATTAAATACTGTATTTATGAAAAATGAATTTAGCTTTAAAAAATTGCCCTACGCTACTATTAAATACAAAGGAGTAATATCATTTGCAGGTGCCATAGTAAATGCAAATTACATTACAAAAAATACGGCAATACCAACAATGTTATTTCATGGAGTTAAGGATAATTTGGTACCCTATTCTACCGCACCTCATCATTTATGTGAAGAAGATAAGGCAGGTTTTATTATGTTAGACGGCTCCTTAACCATTGCAGAAAAACTAGAGCAATTAGATGTTGCACACACACTTGTTGTAGACAAGAGTGGTACACATAATTGGGCTAGTATACCATACAGTTACACCAACCTTATTGCCAAGTTTATTAAACAAAATGTTTTAGAAAAACAAAACATACAAAGTACAATTAAAGTAAAGCACAAAAATTAATTATGCTTAAGAAGAAGTTCTATATTGTAGTTTTAGTACTAGCTATTATTGGCTGTAAACAAAAAGAACCTCCTAAAAAGCAAGTACACAAAAGGCCTAATATTATTTTTATTATGTCTGATGATCATGCTGTACAAGCAATTAGTGCTTACAACCATTCTATTGGCAAATTAGCTCCAACACCCAATATAGACAAAATTGCTACAGAAGGTGCAATTTTTAATAGCAGCTATGTAACAAATTCTATTTGTGGACCAAGTAGGGCTGTTATTTTAACAGGCAAGCACAGTCATATAAATGGGTTTAGACAAAATGGAGATCATTTTAATGGAGACCAGGAAACGCTACCTAAAATTTTAAAAAATGAAGGCTACCAAACAGCCTTAATGGGCAAATGGCATTTGCATGATTACCCACAAGGTTTTGATAATTGGAAAATTCTTGTAGATCAAGGAAATTATTACAATCCAGATTTTATTGAAAATGGAGACACTACCCGTGTTAAAGGCTATGCTACAGACTTAATTACTGCAGATGCTATAGATTGGCTTAAAAACAAAAGAAAAGACAGTGTGCCCTTCTTTTTAATGGTACAACATAAAGCACCACATAGAAATTGGATGCCAGCACTTCGTCATTTAAATAAATATGACTCGGTTACTTTTTCCTTACCTACTTCTTATTTTCCTAAATTTAGCAATCAAAATGCAAGTAGTACACAGCAACAAACCATTTATAAAGATATGTATGAGGGTCACGACTTAAAACTATCTAGTGGCTTAAACAAAACTACACTGGCCCACAATCCTTGGAAAACAGATTTTGAGCGTATGTCTACCAAACAAAGAGCAATTTGGGATAGTGCATATATAGCTAAAAACAACGCCTTTTACAAAGCCAAACTAAGTAACGAGGAAATAGCTATATGGAAAGGACAAAGGTACTTACAAGATTATATGGCAACTATTGCATCTGTAGATGAAGGAGTAGGCGAAATATTAGATTATTTAAAAGCCAATAATTTAGAGGAAAATACTATTGTTGTTTATACTTCTGACCAAGGTTTTTATATGGGCGAAAATGGTTGGTTTGATAAGCGTTTTATGTATGAAAACTCTTTTAGGACACCTTTACTTATTAAATACCCACAAACCATAAAACCAGGTACAAAAATAAACGCTATGGTACAAAATTTAGATTATGCACCCACTATTTTAGATTTTGCTGGCATACCTAATAAAGCTGAAAATATGCAGGGAATATCCTTTAAAGGTTTGTTAGATGGTACAGTAAATGAAGACGATTTTAGAGACGCTATTTACTACCACTACTATGACTATCCTGCTTTTCATATGGTAAAAAAACATTATGGTATTAAAACAAAACGTTATAAGCTTATTCATTTTTATGATGATATTGATGTTTGGGAATTTTACGATCTAGAAACAGACCCAAAAGAGCAGATTAACCAAATTAATAATACTACTTATGCAAAAGAAATTGAACTAATGCATACTAAATTGAAAGAACTTCAAAAAGAATATAAAATAACTAATAAAGAGTTTACAAAAGCCAAAAAAGAAGACGTAAACAAGGCATACAAACAATTTAAAAAACTTAGAGGCATACCTAAAAGTTAAAAAGTCGGTATTTACACACCGACTTTAACTGACTTAAATTAGATTAATAAAAGAACAATTAATCTAACGCAAATGTTAAGGTTTTTATGGTCTTAAATGTTAATTTAATATCAAAGTTGTATTAACGTTTTACGCTATTACCTCCTCTTTAGTCACTATTTTATTTACAATAAGTGCAATTGCACCATCACCAGTAATATTTGCGGCAGTACCAAAACTATCCATTGCAATATAAAGTGCTATCATTAATGCTTGTGCCTCTGCGTTAAAACCCAACATTGTTTGTAATATACCTACCGCAGCCATAATTGCACCTCCAGGAACTCCTGGTGCAGCAACCATTGCTATACCTAACATCATTACAAAACCAGCAAACATTGTAAAATTAAAATCTAAACCTTGCATAAGCATAAGTGCTACTGCACAGGCAACAATTTTCATTGTACTACCCGCTAAATGTATAGTGGCGCAAAGTGGCACAACAAAATTAGCAACCTTAGGAGATACGCCATTTTTTTGTACTTGCTGTAACGTAACTGGTATGGTAGCAGCAGAAGATTGTGTACCCAAAGCTGTTAAATATGCAGGAGCCATATTAAGTAGTGCTTTTACTGGATTTTGTTTGGTTATTGCACCAGCTATAATAAACTGTACTAACATTAGTAAAAAGTGCATTATAAAAATAATTCCTATAATTTTTAAAAACACACTAAGTACAGACTCTACCTGACCATTATAAGCAATGGCAGAAAAAATACCAAGAATATATAATGGCAATAAAGGAATAATTACCTTCTCTATAACCATCATTATTATTTTTTGAAAATCGTTAGCTACTTTTTTTAAGCTACTTTCTCCTTGTGATGCCAATCCTAAACCAATTACAAATGCCAGTACTAAGGCAGACATAACATCTAATACAGGAGGAATTGTTATAGAGAAAAACGGACTTAATTTTTCTACACCTTCACCAACATTTTGTACGGTTTGTGGTTCTATAAATGAAGGGAAAAAGCCTGATGCTACAAAGTAGGTTGAAAACCCCGAGAATAAAGTAGACCCATATGCTATAGCGGCTGTAATAAGTAATAATTTACCTGCTCCCTTGCCAAGATCTGCAATTGCAGGCATAATTAAACCTAAAATAATTAACGGTATTGCAAAGCCTAAAAACTGACTAAAAACAGCTTTAAAAGTGTTAAATAACCTATTTATAGATTCTGGCAAATACAAACCTATAAGTATACCTAAAATAATTGCAATAAATACTTTAAATAATAAGTTTGAAGTAATTTTTTTAAGCATAGCCTAGTTTTTATGTTTATAAAAAACACAAATATAACCTAAGTAAGCTAGTCACTAATTTATTATAACAGTTACTTATTAACTAGTTAGGTTTATAAACTAGAATTAATCTAAAGAAAAAGAAAAGTCGTTATAACTTTCTGTGCTCCATGCCAAGTGCCTTGTAGCTGGTGATGCTGCTAAAAACGGAGAAAACGTATGCACCTTTACCGTTTTGTTATCTGGTAAAAACTCTAAAATTCGTAACCAACCGTCTCCACCATTACCTTGCCATCCGCCACCCATAGCTTGGGCGTTAAATGCCATTTGACTCACTTTTTTACCTCCTTTATTTTTGTCTACTTTAAAGCCCACGTGAGCTTTAAAATCATCTGCACCACCAATATGACCAGAAAATACTAGTTGTATATTTTTAGATGGTTTTACTAATTTTTTCCAAACTGCCTCTCCGTAATTAGCATCTTTTACAGGATAATTCTCTTTTTCTATACGCTGGTTTTTAGCGTTTAAGTAAGAGTGCGTAAGTACTGCAACTGTATGGTTTTTGTACTTATCTTCATCTACCACATTTTTTGCCCATTGTACAATAGTATCTCTTGGTGCAAACTCTAAGGTCATAAATAAAAATTTACGTCCATTAGGCGCGGTAAAATTAAAAGCTGCGTTTTCTAAACTTGGGTGGCCTCCAGCATTTTTTGCAGCCGCACTTAGTAACTTATAATTAGCTTGGTTTTTATGCGCTGGAAAATACGTATTGTAGTTAGATCCTCTGTGTTCTACACCTTTGTATCCGTAATCATGGTTACCTGCAGCCAACACATAAGGTACTTGCCCATCTAGCCTACCAAACATTCTAGACACAGCCATCCATTGTTGTCTGCTTGTTTGGTTTCCGTTTTTACCGTCGGGGATAATCATATCGTTTTGCTCTACCAAATCTCCGGTACACAATACCATTTTAATATTTAGTGAATCTACGTTTTCACTTATCCAAGCCGTCATTAAATCTAAAGTGCCTTGGTTGCGTTGGTACTTAACGTAGTTTTGGGTATCTGGTACCAAGATTAAACTCCAAGAGTTTGGGTTAGATAGTTTTGGTGCTTTGTATTTTTTTTGGGCTATAATAGATTGTTGGGTTGCAAAAAGTAACAACGTTACTACTATAAACTGGTAAACCTTTTTCATACAAGTGTAATTATTTATCAATCTTAAAAATTGATTGTCTTCTTTTATTTTAGTCATCAAAAATAACTGAAAAATTACTTTTGGAATCTATAAAACAAATTATATAAAGTTAACTTAATATTAAAAAAGGAGCATATTTGTAAAGTATCAACCTAAAAATATAAAACAAATAACCACTTATTAATTCAAAGCTATTTTAATACATTTAAACAAAAATTATATGTTCTTATAATGGTATTGGAGTAACAAAAAAAGCACTAAATACAAAAAATGGACTCCTGAATACGGAAAAGCTCTTTATTACAGATATTAAAGAAGAGTTGTACTCCGACAAAGCTTACAACCGTGCCGTAGTTGCATATAAAAATAACGTTCCTTTTCAGCTCTTGGTAACAGATTTACAGTTTAAAGAAGGATATACATACCGTAAACTTACATCTGGCATAGAGCTTATAAATGCCATAGAAAGGATACAACATACTATTAAGGTTATTGTAAACTCTATGGAAGATTACCTAACAAAAATAAAAGCTCTTTTTAAAGAGCAAAAAATGAATGGGTTTGTATGTAAAGGCAGAGAAAACTTAAATGAACATATGACGGCCATACAAGATGTTTATAATGGTAATAGCTATGTTTCTCCGCAAATAAATATGAGTTCTAACACTTCTATTATAGAGCTAGATGATTTTGAGGCTAAGAATACAACGCATCTAATTGCTAAACTTACCAGAGACGGAATTATATAATTCCTAGATTACTAAATCACAGAAAACTTAAAAAAAACAGGAAGATGATCTGATAAGTCTCTTCCTGCATCCAAATTATTACAAGTTTTAATAAAGTCTATAACCTTAGAATCTACCTTTTTATTTGTTTAGAGTAAAAAATATTATCAATAGCGTGGTTGGTATACTGCCCCCTGTAACATTTCCTTTTTAGCGTTGTTTTCTTATTTACTACTGCAGTTTTGTAGCCTTTATTTTTGAGATTGTTAAACGCATCGTTTTTATCATTTATATTAAAATCTCCTACAAGTAATATTGGTGAGGTAAACGAATTTAATATATATTTTGATATTGCTTTTACTTCGCTTTCCGGGTCTCTATTATATGGTCTAGAGTGAAAATTAAGTACGGTAAATTTTTTGCCTTCAATATAAAAATTTAGTAAAAAAGGTTCTCTCTCTACCTGCTCGTCTAGCTCTTTTACCAAAAAACCTCTGCTCTTTATTTTAATATGTTTTGTTTTCCAAATAAAGGCATAACGCTCTGTTATATATTTGGAGCTGTTGGTAGGATTACTAATTACATAGTCCCACTTACTACCTTTTCTATTTAAAATGTCAGATAATTTAGCCACCGCTTGTGCACCGCCATAACCAGCCACAACTTCTTGTATTGCTAAAATATCTGTATCTCTAACAATATCTGCTATTTTGTCTAATTCTTCACTGTTTTTAGTTTTACCAAAATCTCTAATATTCCAAGAGATTATCTTTACTTCTTTAGACTGAGAATACGTAGAAAAATGAAGAGATATTAAACACAGTAATAATAGTTTTTTTAGCATTTTATTAATTATTTAAAAGCAAAAGTAACCTCATTACGGATATCCGTAAAACTATTTTTATAAGTAGGTTTCTTTTTGTGCTGTTGTTACTAATAGTTGCAATTATAAAGATATTTGGTCTGCTTGCTAATGCGGTAATAGGGGAAGTTATCCAAATTAGTAGGCAAGGCCTTTTCTTTACACATTTCTGTATTTTATTGTAAGTTAAATAATGTAAGTTTGTATTTTTCTACGCACAACCACTATGACTAAACCGTACTACGAAATTAAGAAGACCATTACTAATGAGTACTACTATAATTTAAAAACTAGTGAAGGAGAAATAATATTATATGGTGAAGTATTTAAAAGTTTAGAAGCGTGTAAACAACAAATTATTTTTATTAAACAATATGCTTATGATTATGATTACTACTACAGTAAACTAACAAAAAACAACAAGCATTACTTTTATTTGTGTTTAAATAAGGATACGCTGCTAGGCAAAAGCAATATATACAATACAGAAGAAGAAAAAGAACTAGGCATTGCATCTGTAATGCTATGTGCTACAGTAGCTACTATTAAGGTTTTTAGTGAGGAAGAGGAATAGTTTGGCAGCTTAATTTTAATTTACTCTAAACTAAATTCTAATTTTTTAGTTACCCTCATATATTAACTTGTTGCTAATCATAAAAAAACGAATCATAATTTGCCCCCTTGATTATCACCTAAAACCAAAAAAGCCTTTACATTTCTGTAAAGGCTTTTATTTGCTTGTGGTCCCACATGGGCTCGAACCATGGACCCCCTGATTATGAGTCAGGTGCTCTAACCAGCTGAGCTATAGGACCTGCATTTTGCGGATGCAATATTACTATTTATTTTGTTACAATCCAAAAGAACATTGCAGTTATATTAACTTTTTTATTTTAATGGCGCTGGTGCTTCTTGGCAAAGCTCTATTAATGTGCCATTTGTACCCTTTGGATGTAAAAAAGCAACTAGTTTATTATCTGCTCCTTTTTTAGGCGTTTCGTTTAAAACCACAAAACCTTCAGCTTTTAAACGTGCAATTTCTGCAACAATATCATCTACTGCAAATGCTATATGGTGCACACCTTCACCTTTTTTAGCTATAAATTTTGCAATCGGACTATCTTCTTTAGTTGCCTCTAACAGTTCAATTTTATTTGGGCCTTGCATAAAAAAAGAGGTTTTAACACCCTCAGACGCTACTTCTTCTTCTTTATAACTTGGTGTGCCCAACAATTTTTCAAACAAAATATTAGATGCTTTAAGGTCTTTAACTGCTATTCCTATATGTTCTATTTTTTGCATAATCTATCTTTAAAAATATAAAGGCTAAAATTACAACAATTAATCTTTTAGGTAATCCCCTAGGATACTAGGCTAAGGTATAGGACTCTAATAATATAAATTGTACTTTTGCCCTATGGAAACTCAAAGACAGAAAAAAATAGGAGGCGTAATACAAAAAGATATCGCAGATATCTTACAACGCGCAGTGATTGATGGTGGTTTGCGTGGTACACTTATATCTGTTTCTAAGGTGGTTGTTACTACAGATTTATCTATAGCTAAAGTATATATTAGTATTTTTCCGCATAAAAATGCAGACGAACTTTTAGAAGGTATAAAATCTAATCAACCATTAATTAAACATGAACTTGCACAGCGTACCAAAAACCAATTGCGTCGTGTACCAGAATTATTATTTTTTATAGACGATTCTTTAGAATACATAGATGGTATAGAAAAATCTTTAAAGGGAGAAGACAACCCTATAGAAAATCCGGATTTGTTAGAACGCAGAAAAAAATCTTAAGATTGAATTTTCCGCTATACATCGCTAAGCGATATGTACGCTCTAAAAGCAGTCAAAACGCTGTAAATATTATCAATTTTATTACTTTTTTAGTAATTGTTATTGGTTCTGCAGCGCTTTTTATTGTATTATCTGGCTTTGCCGGATTAAAAACGTACAGCCTTAGCTTTAGTGAAAGTTTTGATCCAGATTTAAAAGCTTCTCCATTAACAGGAAAATTTATATCGGTTTTACCAGAACAAGAAACCAAATTACAAAATATAGACGGTGTACTTTCTTTTTCTAAAGAACTAGAAGAAAAGGTATACTTTTTACATAACGAGAAAAGCCATATTGGCTATATTAAAGGTGTAGATAGTAACTACAATAAAGTTACTAGCATAGATAGTACTTTGTATTTTGGCGAGTGGTTATTAGACCACCAAAGAGGTGTAGTTGGTATTGGTATTGCTAATTTACTAGGCTTAACAGTTAATAATTACAGAAGTCCACTACAAATATTAGTGCCAAAACCAAAAAAAGGTGCGGTTAACCAAGGCGGATTTAATAAAACACCATACAACCAGCACAATGTTGTAGTTAGTGGTATGTATAATGTAGCAGAGGACCTAGATAAAAAATACCTTTTTACAAGTTTGCCTGTAGTACAAAAACTATTAGAAAAAGATAGTTTACAGGTTTCTGCTATAAATTTTAAAATTGATGACGCTAAAGATATTAACAGCATTAAAAATGAAATTGCCCTTGTTTTTAACCAGAAGATAGTTTTAAAAGATAGGCAAGAGCAAAATAGCACGCTACACCGTATGTTAAACACAGAAAACTTGGCTACTTACCTAATTTTTACGTTAGTACTTATAATAGCCTTATTTAATGTTGTAGGCGCTATTATTATGATGATTTTAGACAAGCAACAAAACTCTAAAACACTATACTACTTAGGCACAACTATAAAAGAATTACGAAAAATATACTTTATACAGGGTACACTTGTTACCAGTTTGGGTGGTTTGGTTGGTGTACTTATTGGCTCTATATTAATTGTTTCTCAACTAGCGTTTGGATGGCTTAAAATAAACGCATTTTTAGCCTATCCAGTAGAATACAAATTACTAAATGTTGTAATTGTATTAGCTACTATTATTGTACTAGGGTTAATATCTGCTAAAATTGCAAGTAGCAGAATAAGTAAAAAGCTTATTACACAATAAATAAGTAATACCTTAAGGTTTAGCGTTTTTGTGTAAGTAACACAAAGCCATTAAGAAAACTGATGATCGCCAAATTTTTCTAAAACCTCATCAAAAGTAGCAAAAACATCTACAGCATCATCACTAGTTACCATTTTCATACGGTATTGCTTAAAATCTGGTATGCCCTTAAAATAATTGGTATAATGCCTACGGGTTTCAAAAACACCTAGTTTTTCTCCTTTCCAATCTATAGACATTTGTAAGTGCCTACGAGCGGCATCTACGCGCTCTTGCATTGTTGGTGGTGCTTTGTGTTCTCCTGTTTTTATAAAGTGTTTAACCTCATTAAAAAACCAAGGGTAGCCAATACTTGCCCGTCCAATCATTGCTCCGTCTAACCCGTACTCATCTCTCATTTTTACAGCAGCTTCAGGAGAGTCTACATCACCATTACCAAAAACAGGAATATGCATACGTTGGTTATTTTTAACTTGTGCAATAGGTTTCCAGTCTGCATTACCTTTATACATTTGTACTCTGGTTCTGCCGTGTATTGCTATTGCTGCACAGCCTACATCTTGCAAACGTTCTGCAACCTCAACAATTTTAATAGAATCTGCATCCCAACCCAAACGGGTTTTTACTGTAACAGGTAATTTGGTATGCTTTACCATTGCATCGGTAAGCTTAACCATTAAATCTATGTCTTTTAAGATACCAGCACCAGCACCCTTACTTACCACCTTTTTAACAGGGCAACCAAAGTTAATATCTATAATGTCCGGTTTAGATTTTTCTACAATCTCTACCGAGCGCAGCATAGAATCTAAATTTGCTCCAAAAATTTGTATACCTACAGGTCGTTCTTTTTCATAAATATCTAATTTCATCACGCTTTTTGCAGCGTCACGTATTAAACCTTCTGATGAAATAAATTCTGTGTACACCACGTCTGCTCCTTGTTCTTTACACAAAGCTCTAAACGGTGGGTCACTTACATCTTCCATTGGTGCTAGTAACAACGGAAAATCTGGTAGCTGTATGTCTCCTATTTTTGGCATTTGGCAAATTTACAACATATCCGTTACCTAAAAAACAGAAAACATTCTATCTTAGCCTTATGCCATTACAATTTTTACTGCCTTATGAGCCTGTGGTTTTTGGTTACCACTTAAACGTACACCTTATTTTAGAGTATTTGGCATTTTTTATTGGCTTTAGGTATTATGTTATTTTACGTAAAAATAGCAACGATACCATTTCTAGCTTAAACCGTTTGTCTATACTAATTGGTGCTATTTTTGGCGCGCTATTTATGTCTAGACTTATTGGTTTTTTAGAAAATCCACCGTTACACGCTACACAAGGTTTTATAGCAATTGTAAACAACAAAACTATAATGGGTGGTTTGTTTGGCGGTTTACTAGGTGTAGAAATTGCTAAAAGAATTATTGGCGAAAAAACATCTTCGGGAGATTTGTTTACACTACCCATAATTGTAGGTATAATTATTGGCCGCATAGGCTGTTTTTTATCAGGTACAAAAGAGTTTACTTATGGTGTGCAAACCTCTTCTGTTTTTGGTTTAAATTTAGGAGATGGTGTCCTAAGGCACCCTGTTGCATTGTATGAAATTGTATTTTTAGTACTACTTTTTATCGCTCTAAAAACACATCAGAATAAAAAAATAAAGGTAGAAAACGGTAGTTATTTTAAGTTTTTTATGGTTAGCTATTTCTTTTTTCGTTTTTGTATTGAGTTTTTAAAACCTAATGAGTTTCTAATATTAGGACTAAGTAGTATTCAATATTTATGCGTAATTTGTTTTTTATACTATTTTAAATTCATCTGCAAAACACTCATATATGTCGCAAAAAAATTACACTTATTATGATTTTACATTAAGCCTTTGCCCAGATTGTTTAAGGCGTGTAGATGCTAAAATTGTGTTTGAGAATGATAAGGTGTATATGCTTAAAAACTGTAAAGAACACGGTAGATCTAAGGTTTTAATTGCTGATGATATTGAGTATTATAAAAATATAAGAAACTACAACAAAGCGTCTGAGTATCCTAAAACATTTAACACGCAAACGCATTATGGTTGCCCGTACGACTGCGGTTTGTGTCCGGATCATGAGCAACACTCTTGTTTAACTGTTGTAGAGGTTACAGACCGTTGCAACCTTACGTGTCCTACTTGCTACGCAGGGTCTTCACCAACTTACGGAAGACACAGAACATTAGAGGAAATTAAAAAAATGTTAGATGTTATTGTAAGGAATGAAGGCGAGCCAGACGTGGTACAAATTAGTGGTGGTGAGCCTACTATACATCCTAATTTTTTTGAAATTATGGACTATGCCAAGTCATTACCAATTAGACATTTAATGGTTAATACAAACGGAATTAAAATTGCTAAAGATGTTGCTTTTGCAGAAAAATTAGCAACATACGCACCAGATTTTGAAATTTATTTGCAGTTTGACTCTCTTGATAATACCGTACTACAAACACTTAGAGGGGCAGACCTTGCAGATACACGCTTAAAGGCCATAGAAAACCTTAACAAGTTAAACTTAGCTACAACTTTGGTTGTTACACTGCAAAAAGGGTTAAACGACCACGAAATGGGTAAAACCATAGATTTTGCTTTAAAACAAAAGTGTGTTAGAGGTGTTACTTTTCAGCCAACACAAATTGCTGGTAGATTAGAGAATTTTGAGGTTGATGAAAATAGAATTACACTTACAGAAGTACGCCGTAATATTTTAGAGCAGTCTCCTATTTTTGAACCAGATGATTTAATTCCGGTTCCTTGTAACCCAGATGCTTTGGTTATGGCTTATGCTTTAAAACTAGGTGATGAGGTTAGTCCGTTAACACGTTATATAAACCCAGATGATTTACTAAACGAAGGTAAAAACACCATTATATATGAGCAAGATGAAGCTTTACACGGTAAAATGATAGAACTGTTTAGCACGGGAAACTCTGTAGATAAGGCCTCAGAAAATTTAAAATCTATTATGTGTTGTTTGCCAGAGATTGATGCGCCAGAACTAGGGTATGACAACCTTTTTAGAATAATAATTATGCAATTTATAGATGCGCATAATTTTGATGTACGTGCAATAAAAAAATCTTGTGTACACATTGTAAATAAGGATTATAAAATTATCCCTTTTGAGACTATGAACCTCTTTTATAGAGATGATAAAATAGACCGACTTAAAGAACTACAAAAAGAAAACGCATGATACAGTTATTACCTTTAGAAGCTGGCAACCTTGATGGCTTGTTTACACTAATATTATTAATAATGTTTGGTCCTGCGCTCTTATTTTTAATTATTGCTTTAATTATGCTAGGACAAAAAAAGAAAAAGGCTGCTAAAATATTTTTTATTTTAACCGGCCTTTACCTGCTTATAAGTCTGGGTATTTGCGGTGCAATGATTACAGGGTATTAAATAAATAGTATAGATGATAAATGCAATACTGTTAAATCAAAGTCCTAACGGCAGTGCTGATTACTTACTCCTTGTAATACTTGTTATTTTAGCGTTATTATCACCTGCAATAATTTGTATAACAGTTGGCTTATTTTTACGTAAAAAGAAACCCAAAACAGCCAAAACACTTTTTATTATAGCGGGTATATACTTGGTTGTTGGTATTGGACTATGTAGCGTTCCTAGTTTTTAAACATAAAAAAAGCGGAAATTCTTAATTGAATTTCCGCTTTAACAAATTTATAGTTGTTAGCTAGTGTTATTGCTTATTCATTAGAAGCCATTAATGCAAAAAACTTATCTATGTTAGGTAAGATTACAATACGTGTTCTTCTGTTTTTAGCTCTATCTTCTTTAGTGTCATTAGATGCTAAAGGAACATAACTACTTCTACCAGATGCAATTAATTTTTCTGGAGCTACATTATATTTAGTTTGTAATTTACGTACAATAGATGTTGCTCTTAATACACTTAAATCCCAGTTATCTGTTACTTTAGGAGTACTAATAGATCTGGAATCTGTGTGTCCTTCTACCATAACTTCAATACTTGGCTCAGAGTTAATAACGTCTGCTAATTTTTGTAAAATAGCATCTGCTTTGTTGCTTACATTGTAGCTAGCAGTGTTAAACAATAACTTATCAGAAATAGAAATCATAACAACTGTATCATCAATATCAATTGCAATATCATCATCTTCATTTAAGCTATTTGTACCAATAGATTTTTTTAAGTTGTGAGACAATGCTAAGTTCATAGAATCTTTAAGTGTTTTTGCACCCATTAATTGTTCTGGACTAACATTTTTTAAAGTCTCGCGCATTTTAGCTTTAACGTTATTACTAATAACTGCACCATCTGCAGAAATTAATTTTGCATCGTTATCTTCTGTTAATGCGTTTATTTTAGAATTATAATCAGCAACTCTTGCTTCTATTTTAGCAAATTTAGCTTCTAACTCTTCCTTTTCTACTGCAGTCTTGGTTAATTGACTTTTAGTTTCACCGTGAGCCTGTTGTAATTCTACATATTTCTTTTTAGAAACACATGATCCCAATAAAACTACTGCAGCTAGTGCTAATGATATTTTCTTCATAATTTTTGTTTTGTTCTAAGGTAGATACGTGCATAAGATTGAATTAGATTTTTTATTTTAAAAATTATTATCTTAAACACTGATAATAAAGTAGTTAAAAAGTAATTTTTTTAACAAATGAAACCACTATATTTAAAAACATTACGTTAAAACAATATAAAAACAACATTAAAAAAGAAGAAGTTGCTTATTTTATAAACCTTAGAAGTAAAAATTGTAATTAATTTTAGATGTGCTTTAAACTTAGACCCTTATAACCTGTAAAATATAAACTATATTTGCAGCTACTTTAGTACTACATATGAAGAATATTCGAAATTTTTGCATTATTGCACACATAGATCACGGTAAAAGTACCTTAGCAGATAGACTATTAGACTATACTGGTTCTGTAACAGATCGTGAAAAACAAGATCAACTTTTAGATAGTATGGACTTGGAGCGAGAACGTGGTATTACCATAAAATCGCACGCCATACAAATGGACTTTGAATACAAAGGAGAAAAATTTATTTTAAATTTAATAGATACTCCTGGCCACGTAGATTTTAGTTACGAGGTGTCTAGATCTATTGCTGCTTGTGAAGGTGCTTTGTTAATTGTAGATGCTGCACAAAGTATACAAGCACAAACTATATCTAACTTATATCTTGCTTTAGAAAACGATTTAGAAATAATTCCGGTTCTTAATAAAGTAGATTTACCTAGTGCAAACCCAGAAGAAGTTACAGATGATATTGTAGAACTTTTAGGTTGTGCACCAGAAGACGTAATACACGCAAGTGGTAAAACAGGTTTTGGTGTAGATAATATTTTGGCCGCCGTAATAGAACGTATTCCTGCGCCAGTTGGTAATGTAGACGAACCTTTACAAGCCTTAGTGTTTGACTCTGTTTACAACCCTTTTAGAGGTGTAGAAACCTATTTTAGAGTTATTAATGGTGAAATAAAAAAGGGACAAAAAATAAAATTTGTTGCTACAGATAAAAGCTACTTTGCAGATGAAGTTGGTACCTTAAAGCTAAACCAAGTTATTAAACAAAGTGTAAAAGCTGGTGATGTAGGGTATTTAATTACGGGTATTAAAGATGCTCGTGAAGTTAAAGTTGGTGATACCATTACAGACTCTGCAAACCCAACCAAAAATCCTATTGATGGTTTTGAGGATGTAAAACCTATGGTATTTGCTGGTATTTATCCAGTAGATACAGATGAGTTTGAAGAATTGCGTTCTTCTATGGAAAAATTGCAACTAAATGATGCCTCTTTAGTATTTGCACCAGAAAGTAGTGCTGCACTTGGTTTTGGTTTCCGTTGTGGGTTTTTAGGAATGCTGCATATGGAGATTATACAAGAACGTTTGGAGCGCGAGTTTAATATGACCGTTATTACTACGGTACCTAACGTTAGTTACCACGCGTTTACACGTAAAGACCCAGATACTCCTGTAATTGTTAATAACCCTACAGATTTACCAGACCCTTCTAGTATAGACCGTGTAGAGGAACCATATATTAAGGCTACCATAATTACAAAATCAGACTTTGTTGGTAATGTAATGTCTTTATGTATAGAAAAACGAGGACAAATTACAAACCAAACGTATTTAACACCAGAGCGTGTAGAGCTGTCTTTTGATATGCCACTTGCTGAAATTGTTTTTGATTTTTATGACAGATTAAAGACGGTTTCTAAAGGATATGCTTCTTTTGATTATACACCAATTGGTATGCGTACCTCTAAATTAGTACGTGTAGATATTTTATTAAATGCACAACCAGTAGATGCCTTATCTGCCTTAATACACGCAGATAATGCCGTACATATTGGTAAAAAAATGTGTGAAAAATTAAAAGAATTAATTCCAAGACAACAGTTTGATATTCCTATACAAGCTGCCATTGGAGCAAAAATTATTTCTAGAGAAACTACAAAAGCATTACGTAAAGATGTTACTGCAAAATGTTACGGTGGTGATATATCTAGAAAACGTAAACTTTTAGAAAAACAGAAAAAAGGTAAAAAACGTATGCGCCAGGTTGGTAACGTAGAGGTACCACAAGAGGCGTTTATGGCAGTATTAAAACTTAACGATTAATACACCTATTACTTAATATAGATATATAAAAACCTTCATTTAAAAAATGAAGGTTTTTTATTTTATTGCTCTAACCATTTTCTAAATTCTGCTGTGGTAGATGTGCTAGTCATTACTTTTTCTTTTACACCAACCATTTTTAATAATAATCGGTTTTTAAAATGACTTTCTATATTGTCTATAAAATCTATACTTATAATTTGGCTTCGGTTTATTTTAAAAAATTTATTAGGGTGTAATTGTTGGTGTATGGTACCTAAATTTAAAGATATTGTATGCCTTTTCCCTTTTGCATCTGTAGCAACACAAAAATCTCCTGATGCCTCTATGCAACTAATTTCTGAAACACTTAACAACTGTATACCGTTTGCTTTTTTTATTACAAATCTTGTTTTATAGTTGTTATGTTCTTCTTGTAACGCAATTTTAAGGTTTGTAAGTGTTTTGGTAGATAGGGAGTTGTAATCTCCTTTATTAAACAATGCTTGGTATTTTTCTAGCGCCTTTTTAAAATCTAATTGTGTGTATGGCTTTAAAATATAAGCAATGCCATTGGTGTTAAATGCCTGAAAAAGATACTCATCATGCGCAGAGCAAAATATAATTGGGGCATCTATATTAACCTCGTTATACAAATCAAAAGAAACACCATCTAAAAGCTGAATATCAGACAAAATAAAATCATATGTGTTGCTCTTTAAAAATAGCTTACCTTCTGCGTTAGACCTTGCCCAGTCATACACAACCTCATCATTAAAATAGTCTTTAACAAAAGAAACTAGTTTTTGAAAAGCTGGTATTTCATCTTCTAAAATTAAAATTTTCATCTACTTTAATTATCTTCAATTAGTTTAATTACTGGAATAGAAACCGAAAATTCTTTATCAGTACTTATAATAATTACCTCTTTGTCTGATAATAATTTATACCGAGCTTTTAAATTATCTATACCTATACCAAAAGATTCGTTTTTTGGTATAATGTTAGATTTTGTATTGCTTACTTTTAAAGCGTTTTCCTCCACACAAATTACTGTTTTTACACTAATACCTGCCGTAGGCTTGTTGTGCTTTACAACATTCTCTAATAAAGCTTGTATGGCTCCTGTTGGTATAAATTTATCTTCTATAGCTGTGGTTTTTTCAATTTTAAAATCATAATCGTTGCCAAAGCGCGTTTTTATTAAAAACATATAGTTTTCTGCAAGTTGAATTTCTTCAGCCAACTCCATAACCTCTGCATCTTTTGTTTTTATTAAATACCTGTAAATTAATGACAAACGATTTATGTATTCTTTTGCTCTTTGGGTATCACTATCTATTAAAGAATCTAATGTATTTAAGTTGTTAAATAAAAAATGAGGATCTATTTGTGAACGTAATAGTTTAAGCTCGTTTTCTTTTTGTTGTTTTTCAAACTTTAATAATTGGTTTTGCCCTTCGTAGAATTTTTTAGTAAGCAATAATGCAAAAGGAAAAGCGGTTTGTAAACTACCTCTGTCTATCATTTCTATAACAAAATCTAAACCCGTTGGAAACTTACTCCAATCATTATCTCCTGTCCAAAAGCCAACTACATTTTGAATTCCCGTTAAAACAACCAAGATAAGTATACCCAAGAAAGCAAAAAGCACATACTTTTTTTCTTTTACAAACTTTGGTATTAGCCAAAAAACAAACAAGAAAATAATACCACAGATGGTAATTAAATCTACTGGAAAATCTATAAGATATTCCCTAAGCATAGAGTCGTTTTTATAATATTCTCGTCCTTGCAAAGAAAAAGAAATTATAAAATAAACTACCATAAGTAGTATATCTGATTTGTTTATTTTCTTGTTCATTAAACAGTTGGTATGTTAGTTATTATCATCAATTCTGTTTTGTTCTTCTTTGGATGAGTTTTCTCTATTTTTTTGCTTGCCATATCTAGATCCAAAACTGTAGGTTACTCTTAATTGTACGTTTCTTCTAGACTCATTACTCTCTATATCTGCATTTAGGTTGTTGTAATTAATTGTCCCCACAAAACCTCTGTTTAATATTTTATTTAACCCAAAATTTACCTTTAACCTATCATCTAAAAAAGTTTTACCTAAAGAAAAATCTAAACCAACAAACCAATCTACATCCATACCACCATCTAATGCACCAGTACCATAATTTCCACTAATTTCTGCATTAATCTCCCAAGGAAGCTCATAACTTGCTTGTGTAAACCAAATTAAGCTCCATTTATCTAAATTTAAGTTGTCTGGATCAGATTCTAACTTGTTATAATTTACAATAAAACCAGTAAAACCCTCAACACCGTTTATAAAACTTAATGGTCCAAATAATCTAAAATTCCAGTTTTGATTATCTGTTAAATTTATTGTTGTTCTGCTAATTTCTGCGGTTTCTGTGTTTTGTGATACGTATTGAAACATTGCGTCCTTAGTTTCATTATATGCAATAGTAAAAAAAGGCTGCCCATCAAAAGTTAAGTTAAACTGATAATTATTGGTAAAAGCTGGTTTTAAGTTTTCATTACCAACGTCTGATGATAAAGGATCATAATATGTTACAAAAGAGTTTAGTGTACTGTAACTTGGCCTACTAATACGATAACTATAAGCTACATTGGCACTTAAGTTATCATTTAGTTTTTTACTTACAGATGCACTAGGGAATAGTTTAGATATTTTACGTTCTCTACTTTCATTAGTAGTACTAGAGGTACCTTTTGTGTTACTATCTTCAAAACGTAAACCTCCAGAAAAAGACCAATCTCCGCTTGTAATATTTAGTTTAGAATACACCGCAAAAATATTTTCTTCTACTAAAAACCTATTGCTAGCATCTTCATTAAAAACAAATTCTCCGTTTGTATCTTCAGTAAAAGACATTAAATCGCTATCTGTGTCTACATCTGCGTATTTACTACCAAAACTAAGTTTAAAGTTTTCTGTAAACTGCTTAGAGTAGTCTATTTTATATGTTTTTATTTGGTATTCACCGTCTTGCAAATAACGTTGGTTTGTATAAGGTACAGTGCTGCCCTCTAATGAAGATATGGTATTAATATTATCATTAGTATAGTCTACAAAATTAAAATCTGCTGTTAGTTTTTGTGTTTCTGTTTTATACTCGTAATATGGATTAACATTAAATACTGTTTGGTCTCTGTTAAAACTATTTTGAGACAGTAAATAATCTGTAGTATTAGCGGTAGTAATTATGTTGCTACTTTTAGAGTTCCGGTCAGAGTCTGTAGTAATGTTTCTAACACCAACACCAATACTGTGCTTATCTGTAATGTAATAATCTAAACTAGCACTAGCCCTTATACTTTGCGGGTTATAAGGTTCTATTGTAGCTTGGTCATATGTAGCGTCTTCTACGGTTCTTTTAATAAACAAATCTTCTCTCCAGGTAGGACTAGAATATCCTGCACTGGCTTGCCAGTTTAGTTTGTTTTTATAACTGGCGATAGATGCACTTGTACCATACTCTACGCCTTCATCTTCACCAACCCAACCAACTACGGTACCGTGTGTACCAAGTTTTACATTTTTCTTTAAAATAATATTTAAAATTGGTCCAGACCCAGCAGCATCAAACTCGGCTCCTGGCTGTTCTACCATCTCTACTCTGGCTATGTTGTCTGCAGGCATATCACGCAGCAGAGTATTAATATCCATATAGTCTGTGGTTTTACCATTAATTAATATTCTTATATTGTTTTGGCCCGCATAGCTTATACCATTATTACTAACAATTATACCAGGTACACGTTTCATAACATCTTGTAAGTTAGAATTTATCATTTCTGAATTTTCTAAATCTACAATTAGCTTTTCTGCCGTTTGTTTAATTACCGGTCTTTTGCTCTTAACCACAACTTCATTTAATGTTTCTGCTTCTTCCTGCAGGTTAAAATCTAAGGTAATATCGGTAGTTAATTCAAATACATTAGATGTTTTAGTTTTAAAACCAAGCATAGAAACTTCTAAATAATAACTTCCGTTTTTTATATTATTAAATGTATAAACGCCTTGCTTGTTTGATATTGTACCAGTTACAACCTCTTTATTGGCTTGTTGATATAAAATAACATTGGCATACTCTAAGGGTGTATTATTTTCTGTAATAAGGCCAGAAACTTTGTTTTGTGCTTGGGTAGCTAATATACCCAGGACTAAAATAAAAATAGTTTTTGTAAAGGTTTTCATGACTGTTGATTATGATTGATACCATAAATGTATAGTAACTAATATATTACAGAAACTATTTTCTGATAAATTGGGATAAAATAAGGTTAAAACCTATTTTTTTTATGACCAATTGTAACAGCTAAAAACAAAAAAGGCTCCCTGTTTCAGGAAGCCTTACTTTATAAAATAGTTCTTTTTTATTCTTCTTCTGTAATATCTGCGTGTTTATCTACATCTAACATTTTACCTAAATAAACAAGCTCATACCCTTCTGTAATATCTGTAAAAGACTTACTAAACGATGGTATAATGTGCAACTCACCATCTGGAGATTTTAAAAATATTGGTATTATACTTTCATCTGCCTTGGTAATTTCAATTAAACCTTCATAATGGGTTTGGTCTTTTAGTTTTATTTCATGTATTGTTGGGTACTTACGTGTAGCTTCCATTAGCTTAATAAAATCGTCTGTATGAGAAAATAAACCTTCTTTCGGGTTATTTTGTGGATCGTTCATTTCATCAGAATTAACCAACCTAAATGATCCATTTTCTCCAAATTGTTTTTCAAACTTTTTTACTGCAAAATTATTAATGTCTGAGTTTGCAGTAAGTGCCATAACGTAGCCCATATCATTCAACTCTATATTATCTGTTAATGAGTCTGAGTAAATATTAGCACTAATAGCATCAATACCTAATTTTTTTGCCTTGTTAATGTTAGTTTGGTTATTGTCTATTAACACCACGTGTCTGTTATGTTCTTTTAAATATTGAGCTATTAATCTAGATAATTTTGAGGCACCTATAATTAAAATACCTTCAGACCTTTTTAAGAAAACACCAACAAGTTTAGCAAACATCCTAGCCGTAGTTGCATTAAGTAAAACAGTACCTAATACAATAACAAATACTAAAGGCGTAATATAATCTGCACCCTCTACACCTTTTGTAAAAAGTTTAGATCCAAATAATGACGCAATACCTGCCGCAACAATACCTCTTGGACCTACCCAACTTATAAAAAGCTTTTCTTTTAATTGAAGGTTAGATCCTCTGGTGCTTAAAAATACACCCAATGGCCGTACTATAAATACAATTACAGCAAAAAGTATTAGTGTATTCCAATTAAAAATTAACTCTAAGTCTGCTATGTTAATATTAGCAGAAAGCAATATAAATAATATAGATATTAACAATACACTTAAAGATTCTTTAAAGTACAGTAACTCTTTAATATTAGGCAGATCTGTATTACCCATTACCATACCCATAACTACTACGGCTAATAATCCAGATTCATGTGCAAAAACATCAGACATTACAAAAACAAGTAATACTGTAGATAAAGACACCACATTAAGTAAATAATGTGGTATAAAATTACGTTTTACAGCTGCTGTTAAACCGTGTGCAAAAGTAAAACCAAATGTGGTACCAAATAACAGTATTTTTCCAAACTCTATTAGTGCGGTAAATGTAAAGTCTCCACCGCCGCCTACACTAATAAACTCATAAACTAAAACGGCAACTAAAGCTCCAATAGGATCTATTAAAATACCTTCCCATTTAAGTACTGCAGAAATATCTTTTTTTAAAGGTATGTTTCTTAAAATTGGAGTTATTACAGTAGGACCCGTTACAATAATTAATCCTGAGAATAAAAAGGATATAGACCAACTTAAACCAAGAATATAATGTGCAGCAACACCTGCGCCTAAAAATGTAACTAAAGAACCTATTGTTATTAATTTGGAAATTACTGGCCCTACATTTTTAATTTCAGATCGTTTTAAGGTTAAACCACCTTCAAACAAAATAATACTAATAGCCAATGAAACAAAATAATACAAACTTTCTCCTGGAAAAAGCCCAGTTTTACCGTTCCAAATTGGCTCTATAATTTTGCTATTATCTTCAGTAAAAAAAGTGGCTATTGGCCCTACCATTAGGCCTATTAAAATTAATGGTAAAATGGCTGGTAGTTTTAACCTCCAGGCAAACCATTGGGCAATTATTCCTAATATTATAATTCCGGCTAACTCTAGCATAATTCATTTTTTTTGAAAAATAGTATTTTAATTTTAAAAAGCAATTTTAACTCAAAATAACTTTTGTTATATAATTGTACTATCTTGGGCTAAATTTAGCCTATGGTTTATAAAAATCGTCCTTTTAAAACGATTCTTTTTGGATTTGCATTCTCCCCAAAATTAGAGATAAATATTTTGGAGACTATCAGAATAGCTCATTTTTTTAAGGCTAAATTAATTTTACTTCATGTTGGAACTAAAACAGAAGATAAAGAGGCTAAAATTGCATCTTTTTTAAATAAAACAGAGTACCAAAATTTAGACATTGAAGTTAAATGGCAAAAAGGTGACCCCATTACCATTATTACCACGGCTTGTAAAACTAGTAACATAGACTTGTTAATTATTGGAGCTTTACAAAAAGAAAAAATATATCAGTTTTATGTAGGTTCTATTGCGCGTAAACTAACACGTAAGGTTTGTTGTTCTGTATTGTTACTTATAAAACCGTCTAAAGAACGTGTGCCTTGCAAAAACATTGTTGTTAATGGGCTAGATGCACCAAATACCCCACTTACTATAAACTCTGCTTTTTATATTGCCAACGCCCTTGGTGCTCCGCAGCTAACAATTGTAGAAGAAATTTTACAAAAAAATATACAAGTAAGTGTACAGGATGATAAAACATTAAAAAAAGTAAATATTGTTAAAGAGCGATTAAAACACCGAGAAGAACAAAGGGTTAGAGAAATTGTAAAAGAAATTCCTGATGCTTGTAAAGAAGGAATAAAAGTAAAAAACCAAGGTATTTTTGGCAAAAGAGGTTATTCTATTGGCCATTATGCAGAAATTGTTAGGGCAGATTTATTGGTAATGAATGCTCCGTCTAAAACAAGATTTTTAGACCGTATTTTTCCCCATGATTTAGAATACATTTTGTCTGATTTACCAACAGATTTATTTATAATACGTAACCAATTTGACTCTAAAAAATAATAAAACCAAAACGTTTGTAAGCGCACTACCAAAGAATATTTTTTCTGGTTTTGTAGTATCATTAATAGCATTACCATTAGGGTTAGGATTAGCACTTGCCAGTGAAGCACCTCCAATTTCTGGAGTTATAGCTGCAATTGTTGGTGGTTTTATAGTTTCTATTTTAGGTGGTTCTAATGTTACTATTACTGGTCCGGGTAATGGTATGGTAATTGTTTTATTAAGTGCCATTTATACCTTAGGTAATGGAGATTTGTACCAAGGTTACCTGTGTACACTTGCCGCCATTATTGTATCTGGCTTGGTAATGATAATACTTGGTTTTTTAAAAATGGGTCGTCTGGCAGATTTTTTTCCTGCCTCTGCCATAGAGGGTATGCTTGCCGCAATTGGTATAGGAATCCTCTCTAAACAATTTCATATAATGCTAGGTAATAATGGTGCTAATGGCTCTATAGTATCATTACTAAAACAGTTTCCGGCAGGAATACAAAATTTATGGATTACCACAGATATTAGCGTTTTAATTGCTGCTGCAATTGGTATTATTAGTTTGCTAATTATGGTTTTTTATGCAAAAATTAGAAATAAGTATTTTCAATTAATACCTGCTCCTATGTGGATTATTGTACTTGTTGTAGGACTTAGTTATTTGTTGACTAGTTTAGATATTAATTATCCGTTAACCAAAGATTTTCTAGTAAAAATACCAAAAGATGTTACTTCTAATTTAGCTTTTCCAGATTTTTCAAAAGTATACCAGCTTAATTTTATAATAGCTGTTTTTTCTATCACATTAATTGCAAGTATAGAATCTTTACTAAGTATAAAAGCGGTAGATAAGTTAGACCCTTTAAACAGGCGCTCTAATGTTAATAGAGACTTAAAAGCCTTAGGTGTAGCCTCTATTGCTAGTGGTTTTTTAGGTGGTATAAATGTTGTAACTGTTATAGCACGTAGCTCTGTAAATGTTAATAACGGCGCAACAAATAGGTCTGCCAATTTTTTTCAAGCATTTTTTTTAGCAGCATTTGTACTTCTTTTTCAAGAACAACTACGTAAAATTCCTTTAGCTGCACTTGCTGCAATACTATTTTATACGGGCTATAAACTTGCTACACCAAAAACATTACAAAAAATTGCTAAAATTGGTAAAGAGCAAATAATAATATTTTTAGTTACTCTTTTAACAACTTTATTTACCAACTTAATTACGGGTATAAGTGCTGGTATATTGGTTACGTTTGTAATACACATTATACTTAATAAAAGTTTTTCGTTATTTTTTAGCAACTTATTAAAGCCAAATATTTTAATGTATAAAGAGCCAGATGGTGGTAACTTTTACATTAGCATAAAATACTTTTGTAGCTTTTTAAATTTTTACAAGCTAAAAAATAAATTAGATGCTATACAAGAAAACAATACTGTAGTTTTAGATTTTTCTATGTGTAATTTTGTAGACCACACCGTTATGGATGGTTTAGAGGGTTATGCAGATACGTTTAGTAAAAAAGGTGGTAGTATAGAGCTTATAGGACTAGACAAACACGGTACAGACTCTGCACACCCATTTGCAATACGTAAAATTCTTCCGTTTGCAACAAAATTAGCATCTGTAGGTGGTAACCTTACAAAAAGGCAGTTACTATTAAAAAATACTGCTGCAAATTTTACGTGGGATTATATTCCAGAAAAAAATAAAAACGCTGGTTTTTTAACCAATTTTGTTTTCTTTAAAACTAGAGAAATAAGCTATTTTTATAATCAGCTTAAAGCAAAAAACAATAAAGTTGCTCTTATGGATGTAGAGTTTACTGAAGGTGAATTTATAGTAAAAGAAGTAATAAAAACAACTGTTTTACACATAAAATTAGATAGAGAAGTACCTGTTTTTACGTTAGACAAAGAAGGACTAATAAAATACTTGTATAGTTTAGCTGGTTTTAAAGAGTTAAACGTAGATAATCATCCAGATTTTAACCAAAGGTTTTACTTAAGTGGAGAAAAACCTAAACAAATTCAACAACTATTTACAAATGAGCTTATTTTATTTTTAGAAAGTAACCCTTATTACCATATAGAGTGTAATGGCTCTTCACTTTTAATTATTAAAAAAGAACGTTTATTAAGTGTACAAGAAGTTAAAGCAATGTTGTATTTTGGCAAACAATTGCATAAAATTTTACAATAATGTTAACATAATTTAGCGCATTATAAACATTTTAGTTTACCTAATTTTGTAAATATGAAGATTTACCCAATAGAAACAGGCAATTTTAAGTTAGATGGCGGTGCAATGTTTGGCGTTGTTCCTAAAGCTATATGGACAAGAACTAACCCGGCAGATGCTAACAATATGATAGATATTGCTGGCCGTTGCTTATTAATAGAAGACGGTAACAGACTTATACTTATAGATACTGGTATGGGTAACAAACAATCTGATAAGTTTTTTGGCTATTACTATATGTGGGGAGACCATACCTTAGATAATTCATTAAAAAAATTAGGTTTTAGTAAGGATGATATTACAGACGTTTTTTTAACACACTTACATTTTGACCATTCTGGTGGCTGCGCCGTTTGGAACAAAGATCGTACAGGTTTTGAAGTTGCCTTTAAAAATGCAACATTTTGGACTAATGAAAACCATTGGAATTGGGCAACAAAACCTAATGCACGTGAAAAAGCATCGTTTTTAACAGAAAACATAATGCCAATGCAACAAAGCGGACAATTAAAATTTTTAAAGCCAAATCAGCATCAATTTGAAGCCAAATCTGAATTAGGTTTTGGTATTTTTTATGCAGACGGACATACAGAAAAACAAATGATTCCGCACATACAATACAAAGGAAAAACCCTAGTTTTTATGGCAGATTTACTACCAACAGTTGGGCACTTACCTCTACCCTACGTTATGGGTTTTGATACTAGACCTCTGTTAACATTGTCTGAAAAAGAAGTGTTTTTAAACTCTGCAGCAGATCATAATTATTATTTGGTATTAGAACATGATGCACATAATGAAATTTGCACTGTAAAGCACACAGAAAAAGGAGTTAGACTTAATGAAACATTTACATTTAATGAGCTTTTTAACTAAGCTTGTAATCCACCATACTCCAACATTTATCAATAAATTACTAAATTCATCAAAATAATAAATACACAAATTAAATTAACATAATATGAATATCAGACTATCAAAATCTGTTTTAAGCCTATCAGCAGTTGCTTTAATAATGGCTAGCTGTGGCTCTGCACCCACCTTAATTTCTACTCCTGTAGAAAATATAGATGCTTTACCTTTAAAAGTATCGGAACTTACAGAGCAACAAAAGCAAAACTGGGGTCACGCAGATCTTGCTACAGACACTATACCAGGTATGAGTGTAGACAAAGCCTACAAAGAGCTTATTGGCAATAAAAAAGGAACTAAAGTTATTGTAGCTGTTATGGACTCTGGAATGGATTTAAATCATGAAGATCTTAAAAATGTTCTATGGACTAATAAAAAAGAAATTCCTGGTAATAATATAGATGATGATAATAACGGTTTTATTGATGATGTTCATGGATATAACTTTTTAGGAGATTCTTATAATGAACAATTAGAAAGTGCTAGAATTGTAAGATTAGGTCTTGGCGATGCTGCATTACAAGCTAAAGCTAAAGCAGAAGTAGAAGCAGACTATGCTGAAGCTTTAGCTGGCAAACAAAGATATGAGCAAATTTTACAAGCTGTAAAAAATGCAGATGAAGCTGTAAAAAAAGAACTAGGTAAAGACAGTTATACAAAACAAGATTTAGCCAGTATAACTGCAAAAGATGAAACTATGCAACGCAACTTGGCTGTATTAAACCAAATGTATTCTTTTAGTAGCTCAATCCCTGAAGCTATAAAAAATATTACCGGTGGTATTACTTACTTTACAGACCAAGTAAATTACAACTTAAACAAAGATTTTAACGGTAGAGAACCTGTTGGTGACAATCCTTATGACATTACAGACACTAAATATGGTAATGGTAACCCAATTAACACTGTAGATACAGAAAGCCATGGTACACACGTTGCCGGTATTATTGCAGCAGAGCGTAATAATGGTAAAGGTGCTAACGGTGTTGCTAATAATGTAGAGTTAATGAGCATTAGAACTGTACCTAATGGTGATGAATACGATAAGGATATTGCTTTAGGTATACGTTATGCAGTAGATAATGGAGCTAAAGTTATAAACGCAAGTTTTGGTAAAGCTTATTCACCAAAAGCAGAATGGGTTTATGAGGCTTTAAAATATGCTGCAGAAAAAGATGTGCTTTTTGTACATGCTGCAGGTAATGATGGTGCTAATTTAGACGATTATGAAAACCACCCTAATTACCCAAATGACCAAATAAAAAATGGTGCAGAATTTGTAGATAACGTAATAACAGTTGGTGCTTTAGCTAACAAATACGGATCTACAATGCTTGCAGATTTCTCTAACTACGGTAAAATTAATGTAGATGTTTTTGCTCCGGGTGCAGAAATTTACTCTACAATGCCAGGTAGTAAATATGAGTATATGGGAGGAACATCTATGGCTTCTCCAGGTGTTGCTGGTGTTGCTGCAGTTATAAGATCACAATACCCTAAATTAACAGCTGCACAGGTTAAAAAAATAATCATGCAGTCTGGTATAGCAATTAAAACTAAAGTTGTTCTTGGCGGTGATCCATCAAACAACAATACATTAGCTAATATATCTACATCAGGTAAAATGGTAAATTTATATAACGCACTTTTATTAGCTGAAAGCGTTTCTAAAGGACAAGTAAAACTATAATTATGAAAAAAATATTAATTGCGGGGGTAGCAGCGTTAACAACCTTGTTTTCTCCTTTATCTGCACAAAATGGTTCGTATTGGCAACAACACGTAGACTATGCTATGGAGATAGATATGAATGTTGAAAATTACCAGTATGATGGTACACAAAAATTAGTATACACTAACAACTCACCAGATGAGTTAACGCGTGTATACTACCATTTATATTTTAATGCTTTTCAGCCAGGTAGTGAAATGGATGCTCGTTTACACAGCATTGCAGATCCTGATGGAAGAATGACAGATAAAAATAAAAATAGCAGAATTGCTACTTTAAAAGAAGATGAAATTGGTTTTATTAAAGTTTCTTCTTTAAAACAAGATGGTGTTCCTGTAAAATACAGTGTAGAAGGTACTGTTTTAATAGTAGAATTGGCTAAACCAATAGCTGCTGGTTCTAAAACTACTTTTGATATGGTTTTTAAAGGTCAGGTTCCTGTACAAATACGTAGATCTGGACGCAATAGTAGTGATGGTGTCTCATTATCTATGACACAGTGGTACCCAAAATTAGCAGAATATGATTTTGAAGGTTGGCACGCAGACCCTTACATTGCTAGAGAATTTCATGGTGTTTGGGGAGATTTTGATGTAAAACTTACAATAGATAAAAATTATGTTGTTGGAGGTAGTGGTTATTTACAAAACGCTAATGAAATAGGCCACGGATATGAAACTCCTGGAACTAAAGTAAAAAAACAACGTGGTAAAAAATTAACTTGGCACTTTAAAGCGCCTATGGTACACGATTTTATGTGGGCAGCAGATCCAGATTATATTCATGACACACTACAAGTAGAAAACGGACCATTATTACACTTTTTATACCAAGGTAACGACCCAGAAATTAAAGCAAATTGGGAAAAAGTACAGCCTAAAGCTGCAGAAATGATGCAGTTTTTTAGCAAAAACATTGGTAAATACCCATACAAACAATACTCTATTATACAAGGTGGAGATGGTGGTATGGAGTACGCTATGAGTACTTTAATTGCTGGTGGTAAAAAGTTTGGTAGCCTTGCTGGTACAACAGCACATGAAATGGCTCACTCCTGGTTTCAGCACATATTAGCTAGTAATGAAGCTAAACATGAGTGGATGGATGAAGGTTTTACAACTTTTATTTCTTCATTATGTATGAACGAGGTTATGGACCAGAAAAAAGACAATCCTTTTGAAGGATCTTACCGTGGTTATTATTACCTAGTAAATTCTGGTAAAGAACAACCACAAACTACACATGCAGATCGTTATCATGAAAATATGCCTTATAGTATAGCTGCTTACAGTAAAGGTTCTATATTTTTATCACAATTAGGTTATATTATTGGACAAGAAAACTTAATGAAAACAATTCGTAAGTACTACGAAGACTTTAAATTTAAGCACCCAATACCTAACGATATTAAAAGAACCGCAGAAAAAGTATCTGGTATGGAGCTAGATTGGTATTTAACAGACTGGACACAAACTACTAATACTATAGATTATGGTATTACAGAAGTTACAGAAGCCAACAATGCATCTACAGTTTCTTTAGAAAGAATTGGTTTAATGCCAATGCCTTTAGATATTTTAGTTGTTTATACAGATGGTACACAAGAAACTTTTTACGCTCCTTTACGTATGATGCGTGGAGAAAAAGAAAATCCTTATGCCAACTTAAAAAGAACTGTATTGCCAGACTGGCCTTGGGCAAACTCTAACTACAGCTTTACTATTAACAAGCCAAAAGCAAGTATTAAAGCAATTGTTATAGACCCATCTAACCTTATGGCAGATATTAATAAAGAAAACAACGTTTATCAGGCAGAGTAAAATCTTCATGTTAACAACTATCAAAATCCGTTTAGAGTTCAGCTTTAAACGGATTTTTTTTATAATTCTAAAACAGCATCAAAAAAGATAAAAAACTAATAGATAGTTAAAAATAGTAACTTTATAATACCTTTGCTTTTTAGTAAAGAAGTGGTGTTACTGTAAACACTCATTTTTTATATAACTAGATAATTAATACATTTTTAATGCCTACGCAAGAACAACCAAACACTCCTAATTTTAAGTTTCCTACCAAAGAAAAATTAAAAAGTAAAAAGTTAATTGGAGAATTGTTTGAAAATGGAAAAAGTGTATCTAGCTACCCAGTTAAACTAATTTACTTGCCTTGCACATTAGAAAACACCCCTTTAAAAGTTGGTGTAACTGTGCCTAAACGTAATTTTAAAAGTGCTGTAGACCGTAATAGAATTAAAAGATTATTACGAGAAGGTTACAGACTTAACAAACACGTAATTTTTAACAACATAGATAAAGATTTTGCGTTACTATTTTTATACCTTGGTAAAAAGAAGCCAAACCATACTGAAATAGAGAAATCTGTTGCAGAAGTGCTTGCCAAATTTTATAAGAAAGTAAACAATGAAGAACGTACTTAAAAAAAGAATAATTATACCGGTTTTTGCCGTTTTTATTTTAATAGGAGCCAGTAGTTTTAAAGGCGATTTTTTTGAAATAGCAAAGCAAATAGAAATTTTTACTACGCTCTTTAAAGAGTTAAATATGAATTATGTGGATGAAACCAATCCGGCAGAATTAATGGATAATGCCATTAAAAATATGCTAAACGGTTTAGATCCATATACCCGCTTTTTAAATGAACAAGATGTAGAAGCTTACCGTATTAATAATGCTGGTAAATACTCTGGTATTGGTGCTACTGTACGTACTTACAAAGATAAAATGCTAATTATAGAAGCCTATAAAGACCTACCTGCAGATAAGGCTGGTTTAAAGGCTGGTGACGAGATTATTAAAATTGGCGATACCGATGTTGCAACTTTTAAAGATGATGCAACAGAGCTTCTAAAAGGTGCCAGTAACACTGGTGTAACCGTTGTATACAAAAGACAAGGTAAAACAAACACCACAACAATTAACAGAGAAGATATAGAAGTAGACGCTGTACCTTTTTACAAAATGGTAGATGAAACTACAGGTTACATTGTGTTAACAAAGTTTAACCAAAAAGCATCTTCACAAACAAAAGAAGCTTTGATAAACCTTAAAAATGAAGGTGCCAAAAAAATAATATTGGATTTAAGAGGAAATCCGGGTGGTTTATTGTCCGAAGCTATAAACGTTACCAATTTATTTGTTCCTAGAGGAGAACTAATTGTAACCACAAAATCTAAGGTTAAAAAGTTTAATAAAACATACACTACAAGAAACGCTGCTGTAGACACAGAAATTCCTTTGGTCGTACTTGTAAATGGCTCTAGTGCTTCTGCTAGTGAAATTGTTTCGGGTAGTTTACAAGATTTAGACAGAGCTGTAATTGTTGGTGCGCGTAGTTTTGGTAAAGGTTTGGTACAAAGGCCTCTTAAACTTACTTATGGTACGCAATTAAAAGTTACCATCTCTAGGTATTATACACCTAGTGGCAGATGTATACAGTCTTTAGATTACTGGCATAGAGATGAAAACGGTAAAGCCGTAAAAAATACTAAGTTTAATGAGTTTAAAACCAAAAACGGACGTAAAGTACAAGATGGTGGAGGTGTTTTACCAGAAATACAAATTACTGCCGCTAAAACAAACTCACTTACAAAAGCACTTATTGTTAACAATGTTATTTTTGACTACGCAACCAACTACTATTATAATAATAAAGTAGCTTCAATTACAGATTTTAAGTTAACAGATACAGATTTTACTGCTTTTAAAAGCTTTGTAGAAGCTTCTAATTTCTCTTTTGAAACTGAAACAGAAAAAGCACTTACTGCCGCTATAAACAGTAATGATACCGCTATTTTTGGTGATGATATACAAGAAAAATATAAAAGTCTTTTGGTAGATATCAATAAAAATAAAATTAAAGCACTAGATAAATACAAAACAGAAATTGTAAAAAATATTGAAGACGAGATTGTAAAACGTTATTTTTATAGAGAAGGTTTGTATGAGTATTACTTATCTCATGACGATGCTATTTTAACAGCAACAGAATTACTTAACAACCCAAGTAAATACAACGATTATTTAAAGTAGAATACGTAAAAATACTATGTCTGTTTACCAAAAAATGGCCAATATTGGTCAAAAACTATTTTCTAAACATATACTTTTTAAATACGGATTTAATTATTCGCCTATGTACAGGAGAAGTACAGGTAAAATAATTGAAATTACTAAAGATTTACTGCACATAAAGGTGAAGATTCCTATTAGTTGGAAAAACAGAAATTATGTAAATTCTATTTTTGGTGGTAGTTTGTTTTCTGCTGTAGACCCAATACCTATGATACAGTTGTTGTATTTAATTGGTGATGATTATGTGGTTTGGGATAAAGCTGCAGATATACGTTTTAAAAAGCCTGCTAAACAAAATGTTTTTGCAGATTTTACTTATACTGAAGAGGAACTACAAGATATTAAAAAATGCATTGCTGCAGAAAACGAAATTGAGGTTAAAAAAACTACCGAAATTAAAAGTGAAGATGGTAAAATTACCTTTTGCGTGGTACATAAAACCATTTATGTAGCCAACAAAGAGTTTTACAAGCAAAAAATGAAAAATAGAAAAAAACAAAAGGCATAATATTAGCTTATATAAATAAAAAAGAGACCTAAAATATAGTTATTTTAGGTCTCTTTTTTTGGTGTATTCTACACACATTACTCTACAAAAAGTGCAGCATTTTTAAGTTCTAAAATGGCTTCTGTATTTTGGTGTAACATGCGGTTACTTTGTAAATATCTGTTTAAATTAAACTCATCAAAATTAGTAGCGTCTTTATCTATACTACTAATATGTACACGACCAGAAGAATGTATAAATTGGTTGTTGCCAATCCACATACCAACGTGTACTACTCTTTGTTTGGTAGAATCTGTTGCTGGTCTTCCAAAAAACAATAAATCGCCAACAGCTAGCTTACTAAAATCTTTATCTTTATCTACTACTGTACCTGCATTTACTTGTTGTGATGCATCCCTTGGTAAAACCATACCATTTAAAAAGTATATAGTTTTGGTAAAACCGCTACAGTCTACTCCTTTACTAGATGTACCTCCCCATAAATACGGTAAACCCATTAATTGTTTAGATGTTGCTACTAAAGATTCTTGCGATGGGTTTAATGCTTTTAACCAATTATTATACGTTTGTGCTTCATCTTTTTTAACAAAAGCAAGTCTACCGTCTGGGTATTTTACTTGGTAAAATAAGCCTTCTTCAGCTACTAATTCTAAAATACTACCAGCTACTAAATCTGAAACAATTTCTTGACCTGTTGTTGACGCGTAAGAAAAACCTGTAGTATTAGTATATATTATTTTTTCTGTTGCTTTCCAGTTTTTATAATCATCATTCTTTAAAATTTCTATGCCACCTTTATCTACCCACGCTATGTAATTATCTGGTGTTTGTATAAGATACCAATCGCCATCATTTTTATACACTTTTACTGGTGTACCCAAAGTTGCTTGTGTGGCAAGTTCTTGTGAGTGTCCTGCTTTGCTTCTTAAATTAGCAACAGAAATTTTTACAATGGCCCAATTGCTATTTTTAAATTCTGCTGTTGGTAGTAATTGTATACTATCTATATACTCAATTTTAGCCTCATTTAGCTTGGTTTTAAGCTCGTTTACCGCTTTTGGTAGGTTAGATTGTCCTGTTAAAATAAAACTATTGTTAACAGCTTTAGATTCAATATTAAAAAGAGCAACACGTTTGTCTGGAGCATATGTTGTTTTTACATCATCTATATATTCTAAAACAGGATTTTCTACTTCTGTAACTACTTCATTTTTACAACTACCCAAAACCATTATTGTTGCAAGTGCTATTAATGGAATTTTAGAATTGATATTCTTCATCATTTTTGTGCGTGTTTAATTGAAAGAGTGAAATTATGAAAATTTTATTTTACTGTAGACAAAATGAACATTGTAATGTTAATAACTACGTTAAAGTACTGTTAATCAATATATAAATTAGGAATTTTGAGTTTATTTTATTATGTTGATAACTATGATAGAGACAGATAAAATTGAAAATACAGCGTTTATAAAAAAATCTATAGGTTATTTAGAATCTAGAGGATTTACAAATATCAAAGCAGATGTAACAGATTGTGAAATACCAAAATCTTACATTAGAAAAAATACTGGTGATAAAGTAACGCCAGATATTGTTGCTATGAAAAACGGGAGAAAATATTTTTTTGAAATTAGCTTAAAGTCAGATAAACCTAAACTTTTAAAGTCTAAGTGGCTGTTTTTAGATACTTTAAGTAGAATGAACTCTAACAGATTTAGAATTATTACTACCAAAGGACATTTTAAATTTACCGATACAATGTTAGAAGATATAAACCTTACCAATAAAACACCTATAAAAATTTAGTGTTTGTACATTACCATATGCGGTATGCCGTCTTCTAAATATTCTGCTCCTTCTTCTTTAAAACCTAAATTATTATAAAATTTTAAAAGGTATTTTTGAGCAGATATTTTTATGGTTGTTTGTTGTAGGTAACTTTTTACGGCAGTAATAGATGCTTCCATTATTGCATACCCATATTTATGTTTCCTTTCAGATTTTTTAACTACTACTCTACCAATACTAGCGTCATTAAAATAATCTCCAGGTTTAAATATACGTGTATATGCAACTAACTCGTTGTTTTTAAAACCTAAAACATGTAGAGCTTTAAAATCCTTACCATCTATATCTTGGTAAACGCAATTTTGTTCTACAACAAAAATCTCTGATCTAAGTTGTAGAACTGCGTATAAATCCTTTGTAGTAAGCTCGTTAAAACTTTTAACACTTATTACCATATAAAGTATTAATTACATGCTATTTTTTCTACCCTGTTTTGGTGTCTTCCGCCAGCAAATTCTGTATTTAAAAATGTAGTAACCATTTCTAATGCCTGCGGTAAAGAAACAAAACGTGCTGGTATACTTAATATGTTTGCATTGTTATGCTCACGTGTTAAAGACACAATTTCTTTAGTCCAGCATAAACCAGCTCTAACATTTTGGTATTTATTGGCTGTCATAGAAACACCATTACCACTACCACATATAAGGATACCAAAATCTACTTTTTTTGTATCTACATCTGCAGCAACAGGGTGCACAAAATCTGGATAGTCTACACTATCATTACTATCTGTACCGTAGTTAGTTACTTCTATACCTTTAGATTTTAAAAGTTCTAATACCGCAAATTTATACTCTGTACCGGCGTGGTCATTACCTATAGCTATATGCATTATATTGTTTTTTGTAGTTTTACAATACAAAAGTACAAATACCATTGTATATCCTATTCTAAAATTGTTAATAAATACAAACCCCCATTTTTACATACATTTTTGATTGTATCACATACAACTAACAAGTTGTTCACAACACTTTAATAAGTATACAAAACATAAATTTTGTTTTTCGTAAAAATTGTTGCATTATAGCATAGAATTTCTTCAACCAAATCTATTTTTTACTTTTTAGATAAAAGATATTAAGACTATTGTTAATAATGTAAACAATTTTTTAGCGGTTAATTATTAAAAATTTGATGTTAATAGAAGTTGTTAATAACCGTTAATAATTATGGTAATAGATTGATTTCTAAATAAAAAGTTAAAAATAAACACTTAATAACTTTACAATAAATTTACATTACTGTTCAACACAAGAAATATTACATAATTTTATTGTAGATATTAACACACTATTATAATCACCATTTTTTTTTAAAATTTAATAAAAGAAAAATAGTATATTATATATATGTTTATAACAACGTTTTCTTTACTAAAAAATTAAGAAACTGTTTAATTAAGATAAGAGTAGATTATAATTTGTAATTTACCAGAAATAAATAAAATGAATGACTAAGAAAAAAAAAGGACCTAAAAACCAAGACCGTAATCTTATTACTAAAGGTATATTTACGGTATTAGAAAAAGATCCTAATGCTAGTTATAACTATAAGCAAATTGCTGCTAAATTAGGAATAACAGATGCAAATAAGAGAAATATACTAGTAAAGAGATTAGTACAATTAAAAGAGAAAAAAAGAATTATAGAAGAAAGTAGAGGCAAATATAAAGCTGTAGCTAGAGATACTAAAACTTACCATACAGGTAAAGTAGATATTACTAGTAAAGGAAATGCCTATATAGTTATAGAAGGTTTAGAAGATGATGTATTTATCTCTAGCAATAAATTAAAAAAAGCTTTTCATAGAGATATTGTAGAAGTATATATTTTTCCTAGAAGAAAGGGAAGAAAATTAGAAGGTGAAATCACTAAAATTATTGAAAGAGACAAAACTAACTTTGTTGGTATTGTACAATTGCAAAAGAATTACGCTTTTGTAACAGCTACAGATTTTAGAATGTATACAGATTTTTTTATTCCTAAGGATAAAATTAATGATGCTAAAGATGGTGATAAAGTCATCGTAAAAATGAATGATTGGCCAGATGATGCAGACTCACCCTACGGAGAAATTGTAGAAGTACTTGGTAAACCAGGAGAACATAACACAGAAATACATTCAATTTTAGCAGAATACGGATTGCCATATGAGTTTCCGTTAGAAGTAGAAAATTATGCTAATAAAATTGATACATCTATAAAAGCAGAAGAAATTGCAAAACGTAGAGATATGCGAGATACGCTTACCTTTACTATAGATCCTAAAGATGCAAAGGATTTTGATGATGCATTATCTTTTGTAAAATTAGAAAATGGTAATTATGAAATAGGAGTTCATATTGCAGATGTATCACATTACTTGCAACCAGATACCATTTTAGATGATGAAGCTTATGACAGGGCTACATCTGTATATTTAGTAGACCGCGTGGTACCAATGTTACCAGAAGTTTTATCTAACAATGCTTGTTCTTTAAGACCAAATGAAGAAAAATATACCTTTTCTACAGTTTTTGAGATTAATGAAAAAGCAGAACTTATTAACCAATGGTTTGGTAGAACTGTAATAAACTCTAATGAACGTTTTGCTTATGAAGAAGCACAACATATAATAGAAACTGGTGAAAATACCATTCCAGAGGCTATTTCTATTAGAGAAAACGGAGCTTATAGTGTTAGTAATGAAATTGTGGATGCTACGCTTACATTAGATAAATTAGCAAAAATTATGCGTGGTAAACGTATGAAAGCCGGAGCCATTTCTTTTGATAAAGTAGAAGTTAGGTTTAGTTTAGATGAAGACGCAAACCCAACTGGTGTTTACTTTAAAGAGTCTAAAGATGCTAACAAACTTATAGAAGAGTTCATGTTACTTGCTAACAGAAAGGTAGCAGAATTTATTGGCAAACAAAAACCAGAAAAAACATTTATATATAGAGTTCATGACGAACCTAATGAAGAAAAATTAGCCAATTTAAATGGTATTATTTCTAGGTTTGGTCATAAGCTAGATTTTAAAAGTAAAAAAACTATAAGTAGCTCTTTAAACCAATTATTAGAAGATGTAAAAGGTAAAAAAGAACAAAATTTAGTAGATACGCTTGCTATACGTAGTATGAGTAAAGCTATTTATACCACAGATAATATAGGACATTACGGTTTGGCTTTTAATTACTATTCTCATTTTACCTCTCCAATACGTAGGTATCCAGATGTTATGGTACACCGTTTATTACAACATTATTTAGATGGTGGCGCAAGTGCAAAACAAGAAGTTTATGAAGAAAAATGTAAACATTCTTCAGATATGGAAGGTTTAGCAGCAAGTGCAGAAAGAGATTCTATAAAATACATGCAAATTAAATTTATGGATGATCATAAGGATGCTGAATTTGTTGGTGTAATTTCCGGAGTAACAGAATGGGGTATTTATGTAGAAATTATAGATAATAAGTGTGAGGGTATGGTTCGTATAAGAGATATTAAGGACGATTACTATACTTTTGATGAAAAAAGCTATTCTATAGTAGGGCAACGTACAAACAACAGCTACCAGTTAGGAGAGCAAGTTGTGGTTATGGTTAAAAGTACAGATTTAGTAAAAAGACATTTAGATTTCTCATTACTTAGAAAGGCAGAATAAAGTATTCTTGGAACGAAATTTGTAAATTAGATTAGGAATTATACCTAAAAACAACAAAATGAATAAGTTAACCTTATTTACGTTTATATTTTTTGCTATTAGTTTAGTAAATGCACAAAACGAAAAAATTACACAAAAGCTACAAAATTTTTCAGAGGTTAAAGCTTTTGATGGATTATCTGTAAATCTTATAAAGTCTACTAAAAATGAAGCAGTTATAACTGGTGTTAACACACAAAAAGTTGCAATTGTTAATAATGATGGTGTTCTAAAACTACGTATGGAATTGGATAAAATTTTTAGTGGTTATAGAACTTTTATAGATTTGTATTATACAGATAATTTAACTGTGATAGATGTTAATGAAGATGCCAGAATTAGCTCTAATGAAACTATAAAACAAGATTTGTTAGAGTTAAAATCTCAAGAAGGTGGAGAACTAATTATAGATGCTAACGTAACACAATTATTAGTGAAATCTGTTACTGGCGGGGTCATTACATCTAGAGGAAATGCTAAAAACCAAGATATAAAAATTAATACCGGTGGTATTTATTATGGTAAAAATTTTAAAACAGAGCTTACCACAATAAGTGTAAATGCGGGCGGTAATGCAGAAATTAATGCAGCTAAATATGTACAAGCTACTGTAAAGGCTGGCGGTGAAGTTTTGGTTTATGGCGACCCAGTTAAAATGGATGAAAAAACTGTTTTTGGCGGTAAAATTATTAGAAAATAAGAAAAACTATTACATGTTAGATGATATACAGGCAGCAATACCATTAGGCTTTTTCTTAAGTTTTATGATTGGTCCTGTTTTTTTTGTTCTTCTAGAAACCAGTGCTGTTAAAGGTTTTAGAGCTGCATTGATGTTTGATCTTGGCGTTATTTTAGCAGATGTATTATTTTTAACTGTTGCTTATTTTAGTAGTTACCAACTATTAGAAAACCTAAGTAATTTACCAGGATTATATATTTTTGGTGGTGTTATATTACTTGTTTATGGCATAATTGTAATTATAAAAAAACCTGTAAAAGAAAAGCCAACTCAACTTAAATCTAGTAAAAGTGCATACCTAAGTCTATTTGTTAAGGGCTTTTTATTAAACTTTATAAATATTGGTGTTTTGGTGTTTTGGTTAGGTGTTATTTTAGTTGTAGGTCCTAGTCTAGATAACAATCCTAACAGAATTTTAGTTTTCTTTTCTGCTATGTTAGGCACATATTTTATTACAGACATAATTAAAATTTTATTAGCTAAACAATTAAAAAGATACTTAACTCCAAAACGTATTTTTTTAACTAAAAAAATACTAGGTATAATACTTGTTATATGTGGTTTGGTATTAATAACCAAAGGATTTTTGCCTAAGGACCAATTAAATATACAAGAAGGATTAGAGTTATTAGAAAAATAATTGTTTAAAAACTATTGTGTTTAAAAATGGAATGGGGTCTGAACTAGAAAAAATAATAGCAAATAGTAGACTTGTAGCAATAGATTTAAATTCTGAGTATATTTCTTCTTTTCATTTTTTAATAGCTACTTTACAATCTGATAATATTGCTCAAAAAATATTTAAATCTTACGATTGGAAATTTCAGAATTTAATAGAATTATTAAAATCAGATGATAAAAAAATAGTAGCAGATTATTATCTAACCAAAGAGTTTGATGCTATTTTAAGAAACGGTTTATTTTACGCTCGCATTTATTCAGATATAAAAGTAAATCCAGAACATATAATACTTGCTATGCTAGCTAATAAAAATAGCTATGCTGGTAACTATTTAAATGAAATAGATATGGATTATTTTAAATTTAAAAAAGAATGTGAGAAAATTAGAAGCATAAAATCTAATAAATTTCTAGAATTTTTTGGGAGCAGTAAACGTTTAGTTTCTTTAGGATTACTTTCTATTATATAAAATTGATTTTTTAATTTCTAAAATACTTGCTGTACATAGTTTTATAAATTGTATGCTAATTTTGTAATTACTTGATTATAAGATAAATAATTTTATAGTTGTTAGTATAAACAAAAAAACCTCCACGTTAGTGAAGGTTTTTGAGGCATCGAGCATCCCGAAGCTTCGGGAGAACTGCTGTACATTTTATTAAATAAATAAAATATTATTATGTAATTATTTGATTTTAAGATAGATAATTTTATAGCAATAACTACAAACAAAAAAACCTCCACGTTAGTGGAGGTTTTTGAGGCATCGAGCAGATTCGAACTGCTGTACAAGCTTTTGCAGAGCTCTGCCTAGCCACTCGGCCACGATGCCATTTTTTGGACTGCAAACTTACAAAAATAAATTCATAAGCAAATAAGTTTTTTAAAATCAATTTTGCATTTTTTTTCGAGGCATCGAGTGGATTCGAACCACTATGCTAATCCTTGCGGGATTATGTCTATCCATTTCGACCACAATGCCATTTATGCGGGGGAGAGTTCAAATGTACATATATTTATATGTATAAAAAATTTACTAATATGCAGTTTAACGAGTTAATTGCAATGTTATCGAAACCATTTCTACATCTCCTCCTATTGGTGGGTTTAATTTAGATACCGTTACTTCAGACTCGGTTACAATTGGTATTTCTTTAAAAATACGATCTATGATACGTTTAGCTACATGTTCTAATAATTTAGACCGTATAGCCATTTCTTCTTTTACTATATGGTTTATATGTACATAATCTACAGTATCTACTAACTCATCAGTTACAGATGCCTTAGTTAAATCTGCATTTACGGTAACATTTACTAAATAATCGCTACCAATTAAGGCTTCTTCATTTAAACATCCGTGGTAAGCATATGTTTTAATAGTACTTACAGTTATTTTTCCCATTTGGTTTAGTTTATATGTGCAAACTTAACTAATAGAATTAATAAATACTTAGTAAGTACATCTACAATTACTTAATCCTTGAAATAAATCTACACCAATTGTAATAACATGTGTACCTGTACTGTAATTTAAAATATCGTTTAAAATTATTTGGTAAGAGTATCCAAAGTAGTAGTTATCTTTTTTTAAACCTGCAAAAGGTGCCAAATACAATGGTTTTCCAATTTGATCATTTAAAAATCTGTAGTTTACACCAGCATAATAATAATCTTCAAAATCGTATTTTCTAAACTTAAGGTTTAAATCAGTTTCAGATCTTCCATCACTTTCAAACATTTTATAAAGTACAGATGGTTCTATTTCCCAATCACTATTTCTACTTTTTTTGTATCTGTAACCAGTATACAAGTAATAGTTTCTTAAAGCATTTGGCTCAAAAGTTTCATTAAAGTTTGATATATCTTTGTTAACAAGGTTGGATACGTTTAAACTAGCATAAAATTTATTAATTCTATACATAAGTCCAACATCAAAGTTATGGTTTGTAGTAGACCTGTCATCCGTTACAGCATTGTCTGGGTTAGCAATTAGGTTAAACTCCTGTATGTCTAATCTAAATTGGTTAAAGTTATAAGATATACCAAAGGATAAAAACTCGTCTTCATACCTATCTAAAGTTAGGTGGTGTGCAAAAGAAATTCTTGCACCTTGTTGTTTAGTGTATCCGTTTTTATCGTTATATAAAAATAAACCTAAACCAGATTTGTTACCAATTCTGGCATCTGCAGCCAAAGACTGTGTCCTTGGTGCATCTTCAATACCTACCCATTGAGCAAGACCGTTCATTCTAATTTTTACATGATCGCCAATACCTGCGTATGTTGGTGATAAAACAAATGGGTTATCTGCTAAATACTGTGAGAGCTGTGGGGAATTTAGCTCCTGTGCATTTGATAGCATTGTGCCAGCAAATAATGATAAGATTGCTAATTTAAATCGCATAATTATAGGTTAAGTTCTTTTATTTTTTATCTGTACAATGTAAAGTGTCCAACAAATTCTCTGTCATCTACTTCATCTTTAAGCTTAATAGTATACCAGTAATCTCCAGATGGTAGTTCCTTATTATCATAAGTTCCGTCCCAGCCTTTGTCATCTGCTCCCATTCTATATAATTCTCTACCATATCTATCATATATAATAGTTAGTATATTAGGGAACCCTTCTGTGTTTTTAGGCTTCCATGTGTTGTTTACATCATCACCGTTAGGTGTAAAGAAATTTGGGATTTCTATATCGATGAACTCAATAAATATATCTTGAGTAGCTTCACAACCATTTTCGTCTACAACAACTACGGTATAAGTATCAGTCTTACGTATTCTGAACGTATTGTCTTCCCCATTATTGTTTCCTTCCAGATAGAAAGTATATTTTGGGTTACCACCTGCAGCAATTGCCGTTATTTCGTTAATATTTCTATTCTCTAATACAAGAGTTAACGGTTCAAAATCTGCTACAGTAAAGTCAATAGTTTCAGAACATCCGTTTGCATGCAATATGTGTAAATAATGATTACCAGCAGACATATTTGTAAAGTCTGGTGTTAATTGCATTGCTCCAGGATCTGTAGTATCTAAACCGTATAATACGTCTGTTATTGTGTTGTCTTCTAAAACAACGTCTAAATAATTTGTTGGAGTATCTGTACTACACTCATAAATAGGTGTTGCTGTGGCTTTTAAATTTACACCTGGTGCTATATCTATTACAATATTAGCATCACATCCATTTGCATCTTTAACTAATATTACGTGTGTACCAGAAGTTAAACCTGTAAAATCTACTCTGTCTAGCACATAATCTGCAGGATCATTAGAATCTAAACTTGTGCTGTAAGGCGCAGTACCACCAGTTATTGTAACTGTAGCCATACCATCTTCATTACCAGTACAAGTTTCGCCAGTAGTTGTTGTACTTAATTGTATTGCACTAGGTTCACTAATTGTAAAATTAAAAGTGGTAAAACATCCGTTTTCATCTTGTGCAATTACATCATAAACGCCAGGTGCTAAATCTGTAAATACATTTTTAGTATCAAACTGGTCTAAATTTGGTGTTATAGAATATTTAATTTCTCCAGTACCACCACTAACCTCAACAGTTATAGTACCATTTTCTTCTCCAAAACAAAGCACATCTGTAAATTCTTCGTTTTCTACTACTAATGGGGCAGGTTCTATTATTGTAATAGCTCTAGACACATTTTCACAACCACCATCTGATGTTGCTCTAATATAATAAGTGCCAATTCCTAAATTTCTGAATACACCACTAGTTTGTGGTCCTTGTAACGGACTTGTACTAGTTGGATTGTCTAACAATTCATAATTATAATTACCTAAACCACCTATAGCAGTTGCATTTATACTAGCTGTAGATTCTCCGTTACAGTTTATTACCGCGGCGGTTTCATCTAATACTATTTGTAATGGTGGTACAGCATCAATAGTTACTTTATTACTAAGAATATTACCACAGTTAAAATTATCTCTTATGTAGTATTGGTACACACCTTCTATTACTGTAAATGTATGTGTATCACCTCCGCTCATTGGAGTAAAGCTTATACCATCTACACTAAACTCATACGGAGCAGTACCACCAGTAGCTGTTAATCTTATCTCTGCTGGATCTACGCACGTTAATTGAGATACTTGAACAAGAGAACCAGTGATATCTGTAGGCTCTGTTATAACGGCTTGTACGGTTTCTACATCACAGTTCCATCCATCTGCAACTGTTATTGTATAAACACCAGCTCCTAGGTTATTAAACATTGGGTTTGCTTGTGGTGTACTAGAGTATAATAATGTAATACCAGCATTATCATAAACATTTAACTGGTAGGTATAAACACCTTCACCATTTAATACATTTATTGCACTTACGCTACCATTGCTATCACCAAAACAAGTTAACATTTGTGTAAGTGGTGTAATATCTGCAGTAATTGGTATTGCAGGGTTTAATGTTATATTATTGGTATATATACAACCACTGTCATCTGTTATTGTTACTGTGTATGTACCAGCACTTAAGCCTACATAGCTAGCAGAATTTACATCTGTAAATGTGGTTTCTACAGCAGTAGTATTGTTTCTTAAAACAATGTCATAAGGTGCGTAACCACCTGTTGGGTTTACAGTTACTTCACCAGCATTATCATCACAAGTTACTGCAGCATTTTGTGTTATGGTTGCTGTTAGTGCCATATCTGGCGATGCTATTGTTATAACATTAGAATCTTCTGTACAGAAAGGAGCATTATCTTCTGTTACTGCTACATAATAATTACCTCCAGATAAACCTGGTATCGTAAATGTATTTGCTGTAGCGTTGCCATTAATGCCTGTTAAAGTACCATCAGCATTTAAAACTGAATAAGTAAATGGTGCTGTAGCGTCTGTTACCGTTACTTCTATTTCTCCGTTTGTATCTCCAAAACAAGTTACAGGAGATGACGCTCTAGCCGAAACTTTAATTAAGTCATAAGGTGCAATGTCATATACATCTGTATCTACATAACAACCTGTATTTGTATCGGTAATTCTAAATACATAACCACCAATTGCTGTTAATTCAAAAGTTGCAGTATTGTAAGTAGGTGTACCAGTTTGCGTAGCATTTGTATTACCAATAGGTAATAACTCATACGTGTATACATTTGTACCATCACCATTATCTGTTACTGTAATTGTAACCTCTTCTGGACCAGCACATGATATGTCTGCATTTTTAGTAACTACAGCTGTAAATTTATTAATTGGTTCTATTGTTACTGTTGTTGTTTGCGGACAACTATTATTATCTTTAACATAAACTGTTATTGTTTGTGTTACTCCTGTATCTGTAACTGTAAATGTATTTCCTGTTTGGAAGTTTACATTATCTATACTATATAAATACGGACTAGTACCAGAAGGAGTTCCAGGTGTTGTAGCACCGTCTTCTATAGTAACTGTAATTGTTGCTGTATTTACTGTATTATTAGGAGCACAAGCAAAATCTGTTGCAACTGCACTTATCAATAATTCTGTAGGCTGAGTAACCTCAACAGTTTGTATTACTGCACATTCTTTAGCAGAGACTACCTCTACTTGGTAAAAAGCAGCAGCTAAACCTGTAAAAGTAGGACTAGTTTGTGGTCCGGCTAATAAAATTGTTCCAGTAGCATCATATAAATTATAGTTATAGATAGGATCTACATTTGTTGCTGGATCTAAATTAGCAGTAATACTACCATTTGATAAACCAAAACAACTAACATTTTCTATAGTTGAAGCTAATAAAATAGGATCTACCTTATCAACCAATTCTTGTGTAACTGTTTTTTCACATATTGGTGCACTTGTGTCTAAATCACGTACAACAAAGCTATACAAACCAACTTCTGTTAGGCCGGTAAATACACCAGTTGTGTTTGTAATAGTAGAACCACTTATTGGTAATGTAGCTACAAACTCTAAGTTTGTAGAACCACCTGTTACATTCACTGTAATTTGTCCACCTGGATCTACTGTACAATCTATTGGTTTAGCCACAGTAGTAGAAACATTTATTTCTTCATACAATACTGTTGCAAGTGTTGTAAAGTCACAAGACCATTGATCGTTAATTAATACGGTGTAAGAACCAGCACCTAAACCAGAGAATATTGTAGTAGTTTGTGGAGAACCAACTGCAGTACCATCTTTAATAAGTTGGTATGTATAGTTACTTCCTTGTCCACCTACAGTATTAATTACTTCAATTTCACCTTCTAGGTTTGTACAATTTTCTTGGTTTACCCTTAAAGTTGCAGTTATAGGATCTGGTGTTACTAAATTAACATCTGCTAATTGAACAATACAACCATTTTTATCTGCAATCCAAACTTGGTAATCTGTACCAGCAGGAGCTGCAGCACCAGCTAAACCTGAAAATTTAGGATTAGAAACATAATCTGTTGGGTAAACAGGAGCAGGATTAGTTGCTACATCTACAAAGTAAACATAGTCTCCCCAACCACCAGCAGCATTAATAACTTCTATAACTCCGTCATTACCCATACAAGTTACAGGTGTAACTTCTGTAGCAGCAGTTATTGCAGCATTAGGACCAGTTATAGTAAATGCTTGTGTATACGTACATCTAGGATCTGGAGTTTGTTGTACTTCTATATAGTATGTACCAGCTATTAAACTATTAACAACAAAGTTTCCATCTAAGTCAGAGGCTAAAGCTTGTACAACATTATTTGTTACAGCATCATACACGGTAAATGTCACACCATTAGCATAAGTAACATTAGCATCATCATGTAAATTAAATTCAACACTACCATCATTACCACCAAAACAAATTACATTGCTTAATACAGTTGCATCTAATTCTAATACATCTGGACTAGTAATAGTTTCTGATGTTGTTATAATACAACCAGTATCTGCATGTCTTATTAAGAAATTATGCGTACCAACACCTAAACCAGTAAATATTTCTGGATTAGTATGAGAAACAGTAGTTTGCCACGTTGTTCCGTTATCAATACTATACTCAAATTTAGAAGTATCATTAGCAGTAGAAGTTACAGATATAGTTATTTCGCCATCTGTACCAGGATCACAAGTAATATCACCTGTAATGGTAGCAGTAGCTGTTAATAATTCATCATAAGGAGCAATGTCTGCCTCTATTGTACCAACACAGCCTTTATCATCATATACGTTAATAGTATAAGAACCTCCGGCAGTATTGGTTTCTATATAAACATTACTAGAGCCAGATTGTACAACTGTATCATCGCCAGTTGCAACCGTGTTATTATCATTTATAAATTCATAAATAACATAAGTATTGCTACCACCAGTAATGTTAGCAGCAGTATTATCTATAGTAATACTAGCATTGCTATTTGTGTTACCATTTGTAGGTGTACAACCAAATTCTACTACATCTGCATTTACAATTACAATAGGATTAGGTTCACTAATTACAATATTAGTAATATCTGTTGTACAACCATTAGTACCAGTGGCAGTTACTGTATACGTATTTGGAGGAAGGTTCTCAAACGTATTTGTTGCAGGATTTAATGACCCAACAACTGCAGGCGTAATTGTAAATGTTAATGGGTTTATTCCATTATCTGTTTGGTATAAAGTTATAGTACCATCTTCTGCACTATTACAAGTAATATCTGTAAATGTGTGCGTAAATATTGGGGTTACTGCTGCAGGAACTTCTATTGTAAATCTTCTAAAACATTCAGGACCAGTTGTATTATTATCATAAACAATTACAGTATAAGTATCTACAACTGTTACCGTTGCTACAAGAGGATTTGTTGCCAATGCTGTTCTAGCAATAACAGTTCCTAAACCGTTTGTGATTTCATAATCGTAATCTCCAGATCCATTTATAGCTTCAATTGTAATTTCTGCAGTACCTGGATTACAATCCATTAGTTTAGTAAGACTAACATTAGCCTCTAGTACTGGATAAATAGTTGCACTATCTGTAGCTACACAGCCGTTACTATCTTTTATAGAAATGTTGTATGTACCAACTGCAAGATTAGTAAACAAACCTCCATTATCTACATAAGTTAAACCACCATCTATAGAGTATAATATTTGTGTAGCTGTACTTGATGCATTTACCCGTAAAGTATTTGGTATAGCACAATTGTTTACATCTATACTAACTATTGTTGGGTTAGGAGTTAATGTCATTATAACATCTCCTAAATTTTTAGCACAACTATATTGATCTTGAATAGTTACGTTATAAGTACCAGCAGGTGAATTAGCAGGAATTTCTATAGGATTATCTGTAGTACCTGTAATAGTTGTAAAAGGTGCAGGACCAGTTACTGTAAAAGTATAAGTACCGCCACCGCCATTAATGTTTTGTATTTCAATAAGTCCAGGTGTAGCACATGAAATATCTTGTATTTTATTTAATGTAGCTGTAATATCATCTAACTCTTCTAACAATAGATTTTCTGATGCAGATATACAACTATCTACTCCACTATCTCTTTCGGTAACTTGTATAAAATATTCTCCAGCTCCTAAACCAGATACTGTAACTGTTTGTGGTGAAGAAAAAGGAATGTTACCTCCACTATTTGCTACAGAAACAGGAGTACCTGTAATCATATTAAAAACTTCCCATCTGTATTCTGTACCATATGGAAGTTGATTATCTGTAATTGTATATGTAATACTACCATTTGTCATACCAAAACAAGCTGGTACAGAAGTAGATGTTATTTCTAATGGTAACGTAATTATATCGTTTACATTAACATCACTTTGTCTAACACAACCATTAGCATCCCTTACATAAAAAACATACGTTCTACCTGGTATTAAACCTGTAAATGTGTGAGGATCTGATAGTCCCTTTGCAGGAGTAGTCCAAGGATTAATAGGTGTAGTTGCATCAAAATTAACAGGATCGTCTGTATACGTATATTGATAAGGTGCAGTACCTTGATTACCTTGTACACTTACTTGTAGCTCATTACAATTTACTACAATTGGTAAAATTGTAATATCTAAATTATCTAATGGATATGATATAATATATCTAGGTAAATCTAATCTACATAATGTATTACCAGAAGCATCTACCGTTCTAATAGAAGGGTCTACAGCATCACCAGAAGTTAATGTGTATGTAGGAGCATTAAACTCATCAGATGTTTGCCAAGTAGTACCACCATCATGACTAAATTCTAATGTTCCGTTTAGTGTTGTTGTGTAGTTTAAGAATCTAAAGCCTGTTGCAGGGTCACAATTACCAGACAAAATAGATTCTATATCTGTTACTAACTCATCAGGATTATTAATTAATACAGGAGTTGTTTCTATTGTACATCCGCTTGCATCCGTAACATTAATTGTATAGTTGCCAGGTGCTAAATTAAAAAATGTTTTAGTATTGTTTATTACATTGGTTGTGGTTTCATTAGATGCACCACCATTATCTAAATCTATAATTTGATATGTGTATGGCGCTATACCAGATGTAACTGTAATTGCTATAGTTCCTGTACCGTCGTGGCAAGTAGGATCTGTAGGTACTGCATTATAAGTTAATGGAGTTGCAGGGTTAACTGTAACGGTCTCCATATATTCACAATGTGGATCTGCTGCGTTATTATCCCATACATAAACATCATAGTCACCAGCATCAATAGCGGCTACACTATAATTATTTACATTACTAAAATCTGCTGCTGTTACAGGAGTTCCAGTAGGTACAAAAGCATAAGCTAAATTACCATCTCCACCAGTTGCATCAACAGTAATACTTCCATCTGCACAAGAACTAACGTGTACAACATCTATATCGGCATTAATTACAGGATTCAATACAACTGTTTCTTGTACGCCAACACAACCATAACCGTCTTTTACATCTATAGTGTATGTACCATTTGCTAGGTTAGTAAAAGTATAGCTTGTTGCAGTTGCCGGAGTTGGTGTAATCCAAGCACGACCGTTAATACTAAACTGGAAGTTTCCATTCCCAGGAATAGACGTAACGTCTACTTGTATTTCACCATCGTTTTCACCAGAATAACACGCTGTAGGAGTTACTGTAAAAGTTGGTACTTCTGGAGCAGTAACAGTTACTGCAGGTGTTATGGCATTTGTACACAAATTATTATCCTGTACTCTTACAATATAATTTTCATTAGCTGCATTTGCAGGTACATCTATAAATATTGCAGATGTTTGATATGCTCTAAAAACAGTATAACTTGTTGTTACTGTATTGTATATTTCTAATTGATAGTTATACGTTGGTGTACCACCATTTGCAACAGCAGTTATTGTAGCACCTGTATTGTTACATGTAAATTCATCGGTGATAGAGGCAGTTACCGTGATAGCTGTTGGTTCTGTTAATTCTTGTGTTAACGGTATACTACACGCATTATCATCAACATCTCTAACTTCAATAGTATAGTTTTGGGCAGTTAAACCAGTTACTGATTGCGAAGTTGTAAAAGGCCCAGCATAAGTTGTACCACCATCTAAAGAATATTCAAATCCGCCAGCGCCAAAATTTGCAGCATTAATAACAAATTCACCATCATTACCACCAAAACAAGATATGTTTTTTGGGTTTGTGATATTTGCTGTAAAAGCTTTTCCTGCTTCAACTACAACATCAAAAGTTACAGAAGAAGAACAAACTTCTGGTAATTGAAACGCTTGTATATCATCTATAGCAATATCATTACCATTAACAACAGCAGAATTTGTGCGTATAACAATATCTAGGTTTGTGTTGGCACCAGGGTTTAATGTTACTATATAATTGTGCCAATCATTAGCATTATTGTTTTTAGGAATATTACCTGTAGATACACTATTAATTACTGTACCACCAGCATCTACTAATTGGATTTCTATTGTTGGATCACCACCACTTTCACCGGTTCTTAATAAGTTGTATGCCCAAGTAGATATTGTAATATCTCTATTTGGTATAACCTCTATACCTCTTTTAGCATATACAATACCACCAACACCAGCTACACCACCAACGTTTATTGCTAAAAATCTTCCATTAGCATTACCTGTATGGTCGTTAGGACTTCTCCAAGTACTAAATGGTGAAGCTATTGCTTGTGTAACCGAGTATTCACCATCATTAATTCTTGTATGTACTCCTGGGTCACAAGGCCTTACTGTACCATCTTGTGGTTCATAACAGTATAGAGGATCTATTTGTGTTATTGATGTATTTGCACCAACGCCAAAATCTTCTGATAGTAAATTACTTGGTGTAGGAGTTGCATTAGAAGTATAATCTACTCTAATTGTATGTGTGCCAGCTGCTACATCTGTAAATACATTACTTGTATTATCTGGTGTGTTAAATGAACCATTTATAGAGTATACATAATCAAAATCTGTACTACTTGGTGTTACTGTAATTTCGCCAAGACCCTCACAATCATAAGCTATAGAAGGAGAAAATGTAGGGGCTTCAGGAGCTTCATCAACAGTTACTGTCATTTCATACGTACATAAATTAGCATCTCTAATAAATAATGTATGCGTACCTGGTAATAGGTTAGATATTGGGTTTGTACTATAGTTAACTCCACCATCAAAACTATATTCATAAGCAGGTGTACCACCTTGTGCATTTGTAATTCTAACCTCAGCACCAGTTGTTGGGTTACACTCATATAAAGCTGTTACTGCTGCAGAAGCAGATAAAGTAAAAGGTTCTGTTATGGTATGTGTATCTGTTATTTCACAGTTATTTGCATCCCTAACTACAATGTTGTAGCTATTTGCAGGTAGGTTATTAAAAGTATTTGTTGGTTGATACGTAGTACCACCATCTATACTGTATTGGTAAGGAGCTTCTCCTCCACCAGCAGTTATTGTTATGGTAGATTGTGCTTCACCACTACAAAGAATGTCTGTGCTTGTAGTAGATACTGTTAAAGCAGGATCTTGAGCAATGTTTAAATCGTACATAGCCTCACAAAAAGTTCCTGTACCGTTATTATCACGCACATACACATCATAATCACCAGCACCAGTTGTTACCGTTCTAGGATTAACATTTGTAAAATCTGTTGCAACCGGAGTAGCGCCATCAGTAACAATTGCATATACATAGTTTACACCGCTACCACCAGCAGGAGTAATTGTTACTATGGCATCTGTAGCACAAGCTGTAATATTATCTGCTGTTGCAGTAACCGTTAATTCTGGATTTACTGTAATAGAAGCTGTTCCTGTACAGTTATTTCCGTCTATAACATCTATAGTATACGTACCCGGATTTAAGCCAGAGAACACGTTATTTGCGTTATAAGCGCCTCCATTAATTCTATATTGATAAGAGCCATCTCCGCCTGCAATTAAGTTTGCAGTAAGTTCTAGTCCTGCAGCTGCTGTAAAGCAATCGTTATTTGGAACAATTTCTAAAGTAGGAGCTACTGAAGGATCTAAGTCAAAATTTGAAGTAACAATACATCCATTAGCATCTTCTACGCTTACATTAAAAGTACCTGTTTGGTTTAGGTTATTAAACGTACCAGTACCATTTGTAAATGTAGTTGTACCGTCTGGGTATGTAATTGTAAAACTGTTACTACCCCAGCCTCCCGTAGCAGTTAAAACAACACTACCATCTGTTGTACATGTAGGTTGTGATTCGTTAACAGTTAAAGTTAAAGCTGCAGTTGGTTCATTTATGGTAACATCTGTGGTTGCAGTACAATTTGTTTCTGTATCTGTTACAATTATTGTGTATGTACCATTATCTAAATTACCTAAAGAAATTAATGTATTATTTACTGCTGTACCAGCTGGTACCGTTGTAGGTCCTGTTATTGTATAACTGTATGTAGAATTAAAACCTGTTACAGTAAATTCTGCTTCTCCATCTGTATTATTAAAACAAGAAACATTACTTACTAATCTGCCTGTTACAACTATAGGATTTACAGGTCTAATTGTAAAACTTTCTTCATACTCACAACCTTTATCATCAGTTACTCTAAAAGTATATGTATTTGGTGCTAAACCATTAAAAGTTGCTGTGTTTCCTGTAGTACTTGTAGCCGTTATTGCTGTTGGAGCAATAATGTCAAAAACATAAGGAGCAGTACCATTTGCAACTGTTACTGTAACATTTGATGTTTGTGTAGGACAATTTGGAGCCGTTGCTGTAAAATCTAAATCTGTTGGTGGATTTAATGCATCTATAACAATTTCATTTGTTACAAACGTACACATATTGGCATCTCTAATTGTAATAGTATAACTACCATTAGTTAGGTTTGCAAATGTATCTGCACCTACACCTGAGTTAAAGTTAACACCATCTATACTATACTCATAAGGAGCAGCACCACCAGCTACATTTTGAGCTTGTATTGTTGCCTCTTGTAAACATGTATAGTCATCTACTAAAACAGCATCACCTGTAACACCATTTGTAGGACCACCAATAGTAAAAGGTTCATCAAAATCACATGATGTACCACCTATGGTTTGTGTTATGGTAAGTATGTAATTTCCTTGCGGTAATGATGAAAAACTGCCAGAATTGTTAATACTTGTTGTTGTTCCGTCTGGATATAATAAACTGTAGGATAACGTATAACCATTACTGTTTGTTATATTAATATCATAACTACCATCTTCTGCACCAAAACAGCTTTCATCTGTAATGTTAGGATTGTATGTAATTGCAGGCGCTATGTCTATTGTAGCCTCATTAGTAATTATATAACAATTGTTACTACCAACAACAATAAATTCATAAGTACCAGCCTCTGCAGCACTAAAATTAAAATCGCTTGTAGTTTGGTATGCACTAGCAGGAATATCACTTAAAGAAAAAGGAGAAGGATATAAATCTACACCATCTTTACTCCATATTGCATAGCTATATGATGGATTAGCAATACCACCAGTAGCTGTTACAGATATAGTACCGTCTGTACAATCTATAGACTTTGTAGTTAGTGCAGAACCTGCTAGGTCTGATACATCATTAATAGTTACTTCTCTAGTTAATGTACAACCATCATCTGTACTAACGGTTACATCATAAACACCATCATTTAAACCTTCAAAAGTATGGTCATTGTCATTAGTTGGTCCAAACGTATCTACCTCTACACCACCTTGTGATATTGAAAAATAGTACTGTGGTTCTACGTCTTCAGCAGATATTCTTATTTCTCCTAAACCATTACAATCTGTATCTTTTGTTGTAATATTAACTACATAGTCTCTTCTTAATACCCCTATGTCTTCTAATCTAAAAACACAACCATCTACAACACCTTGCTGACGCATTTCTACTGTGTAGGCTCCGTTATTTGTTATTGGAAAAACAGGACCGTTATTTGCGCTGTAAGGAACAAGAATATTTCCTGTAGCTGCATCTAATAACTGAAAATTATAATTAGCTGGTACGTTAGTTACACTAATACTACCATCTGTAGTACAAATAATATCTTCAACTGTTGCTCTAGGGTCTAAATCGTTTTTAAATACATTAAAGTAGAATCTTGTAAAACAACCATTTAAATAGTTAATTACTACTCTATATTGTCCTTCGTCTTCTGCATTAAATGTTTGGCCTGTTGCTACTTGGTTCCATGTGCAGGTTCCGTTTTTATTAGCACAATCTTCTACTGAAGCCGTGCAACTACCTTCATCTAATTTTTCCCACTGTATGCTTGTAGCATCAGGAATATTAATGCTTATTGGTTCTATATCATTTAAACCACATAAAAATATTTTTGGTAATGGGTCACCATCAATAGGACAAATAGTTACTTCACCATCAACGGTGTTAGAAGTATCGTTTATTAAATCTATTATAGGGTTAGTTTGTGTGGTTCCAAAACGTGTTACAGTTATAACTTCTTGAAAACCTTTACAAGGATCTGCTATTATTTTATCTACAATATAAACTCCTATATCATCTACAACAAGTGTACTTAAATCGCCATCTGGATTACCGTCGTTTAAGACAGTATCTCCACTGTCTATAACACCGTTTCCGTTTTCGTCTTTGTACCAAACATAATCATCAAAACCATCACCAGAATCTAGAACTGCATCTGCGCCACAAATTTCTACATTTCTATTATAGTCACAGCTTTCTAAATCGTCTAATAAAAAGTTTGTTGCACCAGGTGTTGTAAATCCACAAGTATCAAAATCTGTAACACTTGGATCATCTGTAATTTCGTTAGAATTTATTACACCTCTATAGGTAGAATAGGCTAGGTTTTGAATAAGATCTGAACAAGCATCTATAAAATCAAAACAATTTTCTGCTACACGTACACGCATGCGTATGCTCTCTAAAGGTCCGCCTTGTACTACTAGGTTATTTGGTATTGTAAACAATACTGTTCTTGTAGTAGGATCATAAGTATAGGATACACCCGCAGGCATCGTAATATTAGTTTCATCTAATGTTACATTTACAGGGAGTACATCTCTAATTGTGTAATTATCTGCATCATCATTACCCACATTTTGGAATGATAGAACGTAGTCTAAAACCTGACCTAGATTTACACCTTGCCCCGTAATATCTGTGCCACCAATGTCCTCTACCCTTTTGGCTAAGTGCATTTGTGGTTCTATAATTTCTACATCAAAAGATGTAAAGAAAATATCGTATTTATCTTGTGTAGAACTAGCTCTTAATATAGCACTAGTTTCATCATTTGGGATGGTAGACCAACCTGTATTAGGTATTGTAAAAAGGTCTGCATCCCATCCTAATGTATTTATACTGTTGGGGTTACGAGTAGTTACGATATTATTTTCAAAAGTGACATTACTGTCAAAAAAGTTGTTATTTCTATTTATGCTTCCCGTTGCTGTACCTAAAGGAGTAAAAGTTGGTCTTCCGCTTGCTTTTATAGATAAACCATCTCCTCCTAAACTGTTATCTCCTTCTAAAGTACTAACCCCTAGCCTTGCATTTACTGGGAAAGGAGCTGGTAATGTTGTAAAACCAGATACTGGAATATCTACAGATTCTCCAGATTTTATACCTGCATAGCCATCAAAAGTAGTAATGTATTTACCTGGATAAGTTGGGTTTTCATAAACAACAACCATTGTCCATCCACCAGAATATCCACCAGAGCCACTTGGTGCATCTCCAAGGCTAGCTCTTATATTTGCTACTGTATATTCTCCATTTGGGTCTGCTAGGCCTGCTACTATTGATGTAATATCTTTATAACTTGCATATGGACTATAGTATCCAAAATCAGAATCACCAAAACCATCAAAAAGAATGTCGTCTGCAGAGATATCTATATAGCTACCTCCTGGAGTTTTAAACTTAATGTTCCCAATATTACTTCTATCAGAGTCGCCATAAACAGCAGACCAATATAAACCAGCATACCTAACTCTAGAACAACTAGCGTCAGGTACTGTTAACTCTGCACTACTAGAGCTAAATGTAGATGGGTCACCATCTATATCTATGTATTGCATTGTCCAATTATCATTTGCTGTAGAGCTACTTCCTGTTTGGTTGTATGGGTCATTAGCAACCTTTGGATCTGATACATAAACCCATCTCCATCTTCCTCTTACTATTCTTCTTTCCCAATAACCTTCATCACCCTCACGGTTAACTATGTTATTTGCTATTATAGTTAAGTCTCCACGAATGCTATTGTCATATCTGGGTTCAAAATTGTTTTTAACTTGACTAAATCCTGAATGAGATAAAGCTAAGAAAAGAATAATAAATAATGATTTTAAAAACTTATTCATTAGGTTGAATGTTTTTAGTGTTTGTTGGTGAGTAATTAGTTTGAGTTGAGTTGTTTGTTGTTATACTGTCATTGAATTTTACAGTATACTTATTGGTATTTTTTGTGTTAGCTAATGCAATACACGTAAGCAATAGTGCACAAAAAAGTATTATTTTAGAAAAAATCTTATCCATTACGCTATGTTGTTTTGAGTAACTCTCATAATCCACATACGGTCTTGGTAAGAGCTGTTAATTTTAGAATAGTATGATAGTAAAGCATTGTTCCAAGTGCCATGCTTTTTTAAGTAAACATATCTGTAATTGTTTTCAGGATTTATAAAATAGCTAGCGTGTAAACCTTGTTTGTTAAGTAACTTAACAAAGTTGTTAGCATTTTTGGCACTTGCAAATACATTAGCAATAATGTAATATCCTGCATCTACTCCATTAAATTTTACAATTTTTGGAGTTGGGTAAGTATTAGCAACGTTATCTTTTTGTACTGGATTTCTAAACTTAGGGTTGTCATTACTGTATTTATCCCTGGTTTGGGTTTTATCTTTTGTAGTTGCTGCATAACCTGTATTGTTGTATCTACTGTCTAGGTTAGAGCTATTATCTACATTCATAATCCACATATCATAATCGTATGCGCCATTAAGTTTTGAGTTATGTGCTGCTTCTGCTTCTTTCCAAGTATCATATCTTTCTAGATACACATACTTTAAATTTGTTTTTGGATCTTTTATATAATCTGCTGATAAGCCATTATCTTCAAGATCTTTTATAAACTTGTTTAAGTATCCTTGGCCCTTATATACGTTTGCTATTACATAGTAACCATCTTGTACACCACTTAAATGTTTAAATTTTCTTCTTTTTATTGTAGAAGCATTTGTTTTAACTGTAGTTGTTTTTTGGTTATTTGCTATTGCTGTGTTTGTATTGGTAGCATCTGTAGCCACAGTTGCATTTTCAATAGTGTTATTAGTAGCATTTTGGTAGCCAGAAGTTGAGGTTTTTGGAGCAACAACTGTTGTTGCATCTTTTTCTATACCACTTGGTTTATTAGTAGTGTTTTCTGCAACTGCATTTTCATCATTATTAATGAAATACATTTTTTTAGCTCTCTCTTCTAAATCTGGTCTTTTACCTTGAGTTTCACTACGTACCATACGTAACACTCTTTCAAACCTTTTTTCTAGATCTCTTTGTCTGTTTACTTCTAAAGAATCTTGTCTGTACATTAACTCTGCCAAAACTTGATCATTTTCAGCTAAACGTTTTTTAAGTTCTTCAAATTTTTCAGATTCTAATTCTTCGTCTAAGTTGGTATCTTCTTCATTAAAAGCAAGTTCATTATCGTTATCATCTTCTAACATTACTCTGTCTTCTGTTAAATTTGGAGTAAATGAGTATGCAACTGATATTTCATGTGTTACACCAAAATTATCTAAATCACCAGAAATACCTTTTTCCATAGTATAGCCTAATGATAATCGTTTGTTTAGATTAAAACCTAAACCTGCAGCGGCACCATAATGGTCATCATAACCAACTTGGGCCCATCCAAGTTTAGGTAAATCTAATATAAGGCTTCCACCAAGTACAACATCTTCTTGTCCGCCTTTACGTACTCTAGCCAAAGGCATTAATCTACCTTGTTCTAAAATACCAGATGTTTTATCAAACTGATGTGTATATTGTAGGTGACCAGAGAAAGTTTTATCTGCAAATTCTGTAATAGATTCGCTTGTTTTTAAGTTATAATCAAATAAGTTTTCGGCATATAAACCAATATCAAACTTACCATAAGACAAGTTAACACCAGGCTGAAACTGTAGTAAATTGTCTCTTTGACCGTTTAAAAATGGATCATCTGGATCTGCGGCGTTTACTCTACTTTTATCTAAACCACTAGCGTAGTAAGACATATTTGCTCCAAAAGTAAAGTTACTTTTGTCGTTAAGTTTTACGCCATAAGCATAGTTAGCAAGTACACCGTAATTTGTTAGTGTACCGGCTGTTTGTTGGTATATACTTAAACCTAAACCTGTACGGTCATTAATACGTCCACTATAGCTTAAAAAGTAGTTTTGATTGTTATCTGTAAATTCTACCGATTGGTTTCTATGCAATAAGTTTATGTACGACTTATCTTCCCTAACCGTAGAAAACGTAGGGTTTATTAAGAACCTATTGTATTTTAATAGGTTCTGCGATGGAACATCGTATGATAGGTATGGATTAACCTCTTGGGCACTAACATTGGCTAGCACCATCACTAATAATAGAAAGTATATGTACTTAAACTTAAACATTTTAAATTATCTTATAATTGTTATAGTCCCTTGTTTTTGACCACCTTTATCATCTAAAATCTTATAATAAAACACCATATTTTGCTTAGGAAAACTCATTGTTGAAGTAGGCCAATTGTTTTTATAACCTTTTTCATTTAAAATTTCCTCACCGTTACTGTTGTAAATAATAACAGTTGCATTAGGGTTGTTAGAGTAAGAGTTAGGTAATACCCAAAGGTCATTTTTACCGTCACCGTTAGGTGTTACTACGTTAGGAACGTTAAAAGTATCTTTGTATTCAACTGTAAATTGTTTAATAATTTCACAGTCATCTATCTTTGCTATAAGCGTATAAGTCCCTTCTGCCGTAATTGTTACAGATGAGCTTGTGCTTAATTCTACATTAGCTGCATCTAACCACTGGTAACTTGTACCACCGTTTGCAGATATTGTTTTAGTTTGTCCTTCTATAAGAATAACTGGGTCTGCGCTGTCTAGCGTAATTAAATCTTCGTTTAAAGGAGAAATAACAACTTCGTTAGAACGTAACGGACAGCCATTTTTTAGTACTTCTAGAACAAATGTTCCTGTTTCTGTACTGCTTAAAGTTTCATCTGTATTATTATAACTAACACCATCTTTGTACCAAGTAAAGGTTTCACCGGCTAATGCTGTTGTTGTACTTAATACTACCGGATTGCTTGGATTACAAAAAGTAGTAGTACTTGCTGTAATAGCCACGGTTTCTGATGTTAATAATATAACGCCTAAAGTGTTAGAATCTGTAGCGCTGTAACCACTTATGCTTGCATTTAAAGTATAATCTCCGTTTGCAGTAATATCTGATAGTGCAATGGCATTGTTGGTTTCGCCAGAAATTGCTACACCATCTTTTTTCCATTGGTATGTAAATTCATTTTTAAGATCTGCTGTAACATCTGTCTTTGTACCATCTGCGGCAACGGCTTCAATTGTTTTTACATCTAATGTTGTTGTTGTGTTTTGGCAGTCTGTGTAAGCCGCTGTATAATCTATTGCTATGTTAAAAGAAGCCGGACTTACTACTGTTGTTTTATCAGAATCTATTGTAAAAGGACAGCTACCACCATTATCTGCAATACGAGCAAAGTATTCACCAGCACTATTTACCACTAATGTATTTGTAGTCTCTCCACTAAGTACTACTCCATCTTTGTACCAAGCATAAGTTACAGCTGTACTGCTACTAGTTACTTGTAATGTTTTAGTTTTAGTTGGTAAAATAACAAGGTTAGCTTCATTATCTCTTGTTAATGTAACATTAGATGCAGTTGTTATAGAAATAGCTGCAGAACGCTCTAAACAAGCTCCTGGGCCACTTATTTCTACTGCATAGTTACCTTCAAAACCTGCAGTAGCGCCATCTACTGTGTATGTATGGTTATCTACAGTTGGTGATGTAATAGCAACATCATCCTTATACCAAACATACGTTAAGCCTTGGCCAGATATGTTTGCAGTAAGTGTTTCTGTTTCTGTAGAACAAAGACTAGTTTTAGACGGTGTATTTAATGCAACTCCTAAACTTGTGCCTGTTGTTACTTCTATAATATTTGAGTCTGTACTTGCAGATCCAGAACATATTGTTCCATAATCTATCTGTACAGAATACATACCTGCTTCTGTTGTAGTTAATGATGGACCTTTTTCTGATAATAAAGTTCCACTTTTATACCAATTGTATTTGTAAGTACTTGCATTTGGTACGTTGTGTGGTGCCATTGTGATTGCTGTACCGTCGCAAACTTCTATAGTACCACCAGATGGTATATTACCGTTACCATCTTGACTCATTAATATTGGTGAGTTAAAGTCTACATAGTACATAGAATAAGGGCCGGCAACAGGACTCACTTTTTCTGGACTTGTACTCTTTACTCGTATTTTGTAATTTTCTCCTCTAGTGTCTGTAGGTAAAGCAAATTGAATATTGAAATCGTAATTAGAATTTTTATCATCTAAAGTGGCAAGAGCTACGGGACTACCAAAGTTGCCATTTGAGTCAGATAATTCTAATATAAATTTGTTGTCGCTGTTTACAGCAGGTGCATTAATCCAGGTAAAGTTTACCCAGTAAGAGTTAAATCCGGAAGATGCACATGCGGCAGTCCATCCGCTTGTACCGCCACCACTTGGATCGGCAATTGGTTCGGGAGCATTTAAGATTTGGGCTGTTGTTGTTAGCGAGTAGCTAAATAACAATAAAAGTACCAAAAGAGCTGTAGTAGGTGTTGTTCTCATGAGATGATTTTTTTTGTAACTATTTATTGTCTGGGGACATAGTTAGTTAGATTAAACGTTTAAAATTTTTGCAAACATTTTAACGCGTGTGCGAAATTTGCTTAAACAAATATGGTTGTTTATAACTTGTTCATAAATTTATTGTTGTAGTAGTATTTAAATATGTTGTGAAAATGGCTTTATTGTATGGTGACCGATTTTTTAAGGCCTATAATTAATCTAATTTTGTACCTTTACAGCTTAATTTTATCCTATGAATGAAGGCGAAAAATCATTAAATTTTATAGAGCACATTATCGAGGAAGACCTGAAAAATGGTTTCTCAAAAGAGGATTTACGTTTTCGTTTCCCACCTGAACCTAATGGCTATTTACATATAGGACACGCTAGTTCTATTTGCTTAAATTTTGGGTTAGGTTTACGATACAATGCACCTGTGAATCTGCGTTTTGACGATACAAATCCGGCGAAAGAAGAACAAGAGTACGTAGACGCAATTAAGAAAGATGTCTCTTGGTTAGGCTATAAATGGGAGCATGAATGCTTTGCTTCAGATTATTTCCAAAAGTTGTATGATTGGGCAATTTTTCTTATAAAGGAAAATAAAGCTTATGTAGATAGCCAAACTTCTGAAGCTATGGCAGAACAAAAAGGTACGCCTACAACACCTGGTGTTGCTAGTCCTTTTAGAAACAGATCTGTTGAAGAAAATTTGGATCTTTTTCAGCGTATGAAAAATGGCGAATTTAAAGAAGGTGAACACGTTTTACGGGCTAAAATAGATATGAGTTCCTCTAACATGCTTATGAGAGACCCTATTATGTACCGTATATTACACAAGGCACATCACAGAACAAATACCGATTGGTGTATTTATCCTATGTATGATTGGACGCACGGTGAAAGTGATTATTTAGAACAAGTTTCTCATTCTTTTTGTACGTTAGAGTTTGCTATGCACAGAGAATTGTATGACTGGTTTTTAGACCAAGTATATGATGAATCTAAAACAAGACCAAAACAAAGAGAGTTTGCCAGACGTAACCTTAGCCATACCGTTGTAAGTAAAAGAAAGTTGCTTAAATTGGTAGAGGAGGGTGTTGTTAAATCATGGGATGATCCTAGAATGCCTACGATTTCTGGTATGCGTAGAAGGGGTTACACACCAGAGTCTATTCGTAATTTTGCAGATACTATTGGTATTGCAAAAAGAGAAAATCTCATTGATGTATCATTATTAGAGTTTCATGTTCGTGAGCATTTAAATAAAATTGCACCAAGAGTAATGGGTGTTTTAGACCCTGTAAAAGTTGTTATTACTAATTATCCAGAAGATCAAGAAGAATGGTTGGAGGTAGAAAATAACCCTGAAGATCCTGCTACTGGTAACAGACAAATTCCTTTTTCGAGAGAAATTTATATAGAAAAGGAGGATTTTAGGGAAGAGGCTAATAAAAAATTCTTTAGGTTAAAGCTTGGTAAAGAAGTGCGTTTAAAAGGAGCTTATATTATAAAGGCGGAATCTTGCACAAAAGATACCGATGGGAATATTATTGAAATTCAATGTACGTATGATACTTTAAGTAAAAGTGGTAGTGGTACCGAAGAAAGTTTACGTAAAATAAAAGGTACTTTACATTGGGTGTCTGTTAAACATGCTATAGAATCTGAAATTAGGTTATATGATAGGTTATTTACAGATGAGAGTCCGGATACGCATAAAGATAAAGATTTTATGGAGTTTATAAATCCAGATTCTTTACAAGTAATTAAAGGTTTTGTTGAACCGAGTTTAAAAGAAGCTAAAATTGGAGATCTTTTTCAGTTTCAAAGAATGGGTTATTTTAATATTGATACAGATAGCACACCTGAAAATTTAGTTTTTAATAAAACTGTTGGTTTAAGAGATTCATGGGCAAAAATTCAGCAAAAAAGTTAGTATAAGTTTTATTGATGTTAACTTAAAAACAATTACTATTTCTTATTAAAAAAGGCTTTTTTTAGTGAGTTCTAAGCGTTTTTTAAAAATACTTAATGTCATTATAAGTGTAGTTTAATATAATGCTGTGTAAGCTCATTTAAATAGTTTTTTGTATTAAAAGTTCCTTTTTTACCAAGTTTTGCTTTTTAATTTTTTGTAAAATTTTATAAGTATAAAAAAATCCGATAGAAATTTATATTTCTATCGGATTTTCTAATTTTTATTATAATTTGGTTTTATTCATTTTTTGGTTTGTCTAGTTTTTTAGTCTGTTCATTTTTTGGTGCATTTTTTTTCATAGACTCGCCAATCATATTACTAGCTGTAAATGATGCAACCATATTATTTAACATATCACTACCAGCTTGTGGAGAGTTTGGTAATAATATTAAATTAGTATTAGTTTCTTCACCTATAGATTGTAACGTGTCATAATGTTGGGTAACAACAATTAGGGCAGAAGCTTCTTGAGAATTTATACCCACTTTGTTAAGTACTTCTACAGATTCTTCTAATCCACGTGCAATTTCTCTTCGTTGATCTGCAATACCTTGTCCTTGTAAACGCTTACTTTCTGCTTCAGCTTTTGCTTTTTCTACTATTAAAATACGTGCTGCATCACCTTCAAATTGTGCTGCAATCTTCTCTCTTTCAGACGCGTTAATACGGTTCATTGCTTGTTTTACCTGCGCATCTGGGTCAATATCAGTTACTAAGGTTTTAATTATATCAAAACCATAATCTAACATTGCATCATTAAGTTCTGCTTTTACTGCAAGGGCAATATCATCTTTTTTAACAAAAACATCGTCCAATTTCATTTTTGGCACTTCTGCACGTACTACATCAAAAACGTAAGATGTTATTTGATCATGAGGATAATCTAATTTATAAAAAGCGTCATATACTTTATCTTTTATAACTTTGTATTGTACAGAAACTTTTAGTCTTACAAAAACATCATCCAAAGTTTTTGTTTCAATAATTACATCTAATTGCTGAATTTTTAAGCTTAATCTACCAGCAATACGTTGCATAAAAGGTATTTTAAATTGTAGTCCAGATTGTCTAATACTACTAAATTTTCCAAATGTTTCAATAATAGCTGCTGTTTGCTGTTTAACTACAAATGCAGCTGAAAATATTACAAATACTACAAATACTATTAGTGGTATTAATAAATAACTTCCCATAATTTTTAAGGTTTTTAGGTTTATGTTTTAAATGTACAAATACTGTACATATATATGTAACTAAAATAGGGCTTATGTTACATTTTTATAAAAAAAAAGCTACAAATGCATAATTACATTTGTAGCTTTCAGTAAATGTTATGTAATTTATGCTAATCTTTCAATAGCATTTTTTATTCTTTTAATAGTTTCTTCTTTTCCTAGTAACTCTACAATATCAAAAACGTGTGGTCCTTTCATATCACCAACCAAAACCAATCTAAAAGGAGGCATTACTTTACCAAATGATAATTCCTTATCTGTAATCCACTCTTTTACAATTGTTTCTGTATTGTTAGAGCTAAAGTCTGTTATTGATTCTAATGTAGATACTAATTGGTTTAAAATCTCTGGAGTTTCTTCTTTCCACTGTTTTTTAACAGCTTTTGAAGCATATTCTTTTGGAGCAATGTAAAAATAGTCTGCTAAATCCCATATATTTTTTACAAAAGTAGCTCTCTCTTTTAGTAAACTTACCAATTTGGTTACAATTTCATGTTTAGCTAAAGGATGTGTTTCTTGCACGTGACTTAAAACAGTCGGCATTAATAATGTTGTAATTTCTGCATTGTCTTTTGCTTGTAAGTATTGTGTATTATACCATTTGGTTTTATCTGGATCAAACCTAGCGCCAGATTTATTTACTCTTTCTAAAGAAAATTCATTTATTAATTGTTCTAAACTAAACAATTCTTGCTCAGTACCTGGATTCCAGCCAAGTAATGCTAAAAAGTTTACTACTGCTTCTGGAAAATAGCCTTCTTCTTTATAACCAGTAGACTCTTTCCATGATAGCGGAAACACAGGAAACCCAAGCTTTTCACCATCTCTTTTGCTTAATTTACCTTTACCTACAGGCTTCATTATTAATGGTAAATGGGCAAATTCTGGAGCTTGCCAACCAAAAGCATCATACAATTGTTGGTGTAATGCTAAAGACGGTAACCATTCTTCACCACGTATAACATGTGAAATTTGCATTAAATGGTCATCAACAATATTTGCTAAATGATATGTTGGCATTCCATCACTTTTAAACAATACTTTATCATCTAACACATTAGTATCTATATGCATAGTACCACGTATGATATCTGTCAGTTCTAATTTCTCGTTTTCAGGAGTTTTAAAACGTATTACAAACGGCTCATTACTAGCTAATTTGGCATCTACTTCTTGCTTACTTAGTGCCAGTGAGTTGTTTAATTTTAAGCGATTATGCCAGTTGTAAATAAAAGTTTTGCCATTAGCTTCATGGCTTTTTCTATGTTCATCTAAACTTTCTGCAGTATCAAAAGCATAATATGCTTTACCATTTGCAATTAGCTTATCTGCATATTCTTTGTATAAATGTTTACGTTCGCTTTGTCTATACGGACCAAATTTTCCTTCCTTTCCAGGACCTTCATCAAAACCAATTCCACACCAGTTTAAACTGTCAATTATATATTGCTCAGCACCTTCTACATATCTATTTTGATCTGTGTCTTCTATTCTCAGAATAAAATCTCCACCATTTTTTTTAGCAAAAAGGTAGTTAAATAGGGCAGTGCGCACACCACCAATATGTAACGGTCCGGTAGGACTTGGAGCAAAACGTACTCTTACTTTAGAACTCATAATATATATTTATTACTACAAAGATACAGTTAGTTATTTGTCCTATTAAAGTGTTATACTCACTTTTTAACAATTTTTTTCTATGTTTTTCTTAAACTGTGGGTATCTTGGTATTAAATATCACAGATTTTGAATAGTTTAGACCATATTTTACAAAAATTAAGGGCCTTTACTAAAAGGTTTTATACCCAAAAGTTACTTAAAGGATTACTTCTTTTTATTAGTTTTGCATTGCTGACTTTATTAGTAATATTAGGGCTTGAGTACCTTTTATGGTTTAATTCTACAGGTAGATTGTTGTTACTTTTAACCCTTTTGGCAATTACTTTTTACCTTCTGTATGCTTATATTTTAACACCTCTTTTTTATTTATTTCAACTTAAAAAAGGAATATCTAATAAGGATGCAGCTATGTTAATAGGTAAACATTTTCCTGAGGTAGGAGATAAGTTGTATAATTTGTTAGATTTAGCAGATAACCAACAAACATCTGAGCTTTTATTGGCTAGTATAGAACAACGTTCTAAAAAGTTAGATGCTGTTCCTTTCGCTAAAGCAATAAATTTTTCTGAAAATTTTAAATACGTTAAGTATTTGCTTTTACCCCTTGCTGTATTTTTGGTTGTATGGATTACAGGAAACATTAGTTCTTTTTTGGGCTCATATGATAGGGTTGTTAATTACCAAATGGCTTATGAAAAACCTGCACCTTTTTCTTTTAATCTCATTAATAACAAGTTAACTGTTTTAAGAGGAGAGAGTTTAACCTTAAAAGTTACTACCAAAGGTAAAATTAAACCAGAAAATGTTGCTATAGTTGTTAGTGGCACTGAATTTCTTTTGCAAGAGAACAATGGATTTTATGAGTATACCTTTGTTTCTCCTGATAAAAGCATTTCTTTTTACTTTTTAGCCAATAACATAACCTCAAAACAATATAATCTTTCTGTTTTAGACGTACCTTTTTTAGAAGATTTTAGTATGAAATTGGTTTATCCTTCTTATACCAATAAACTACCAGAAACAATACAAAGCACTGGTAATGCAGTTTTTCCAGAAGGAACTAAAGTTAGCTGGAACATAAAAGGCGACCATATTAGTACCATTTCCTTGGGTTTAAATGATACTATTTTGAGATTTAATAAGATGGATAATTCTTTTTCTTTCTCAAAAAGAATTTATAATAGTACAGATTATGTAATTAATACATCAAATAACAATGTTTCTAATTATGAAAAGTTAGGTTATAAATTCACAGTAGTAAAAGATGCTAGTCCTAATTTGCAGGTTAGTCAAGTAAAGGATAGTTTAAATCCAAATATTTTATACTATTCCGGTGTTGCTTCTGATGATTATAAACTGATGAGTATTAAATTAGTTTGTTATCCTACTAATAATGCTAAAGATAAACAAATAGTGACTATTTCTAATCCCAATAATAATGTTGCCCAGTTTTATTACACATTCCCATCTGGCCTTAAATTAGAGCCTAATATTAACTATAGTTTTTATTTTTCTGCTACGGATAATGACGCTGTACATAATGGTAAAACATCTAAAAGTCAGGTTTTTAGTACAGTTTTACTAGATGCTGATGCCCTTAAAAACAACGATTTAGAACAACAACAACAGCTTTTGGATAACTTGGACAATTCTTTAGATAATTTTAAAGAACAGAAAGAAAAACTGCAAGAGCTAAATAATAGGCAAAAAGAGAAATCTTCATTAAATTATACCGAACAGTCTGAGGTTAAAGACTATCTGCAAAAGCAACAACTGCAGGAGCAGATGATGGAAAAATTTAGTAAGCAGTTAAAAGAGAATTTACAAAAGAGTGATACAGACAATAAACAGAATAAATTACTGCAAGAAAGACTACAACGTCAGGAGCAGGAAGCAAAAAAGAATCAAAAATTGCTTGAAGAGTTAAATAAAGTTGCTGATAAAATAAATAAAGAAGAGCTTAGTAAGCGTTTGGAAGAACTTGGTAAGAGCCAAAAAAATAGTGAGCGTAACCTAGAACAGCTTTTAGAGCTCACAAAAAAATATTATGTTACAGAAAAATTGGCCCAATTAGAACAAGATTTAGAGAAACTTGCAGAGAAACAAGAGGTACTATCAGAGCTTAAACAGGACCAAAATTTTGAAAAAGAGGAGCAGGAAAAATTAAACAAAGCCTTTGAAGATTTAACTAAGGAACTTGATGAGCTTGAAAAGGACAATCAAAAATTACAAAAACCATTAGATATTAAGGCTAATAAAGCAAAACAAGACGCCGTTAAACAGGATCAGAATGATGCTTTAGAAGAGCTAAATAAGGAACAGGGGAGTGATAATTCTTCTAAATCTGATAGTAAAGCCAGTAACAAAGCTGCAAAAAAACAAAAATCTGCAGCTGATAAAATGAAGCAAATGAGTAGTCAAATGCAGCAGTCTTCATCTAGTTCTAGTGGAGAATCTATTACGGAAGATGCTGAAATGTTACGTCAAATTCTTGAAAACCTTGTTATTTTTTCTTTTAAACAGGAACAGTTGTTTGAGGATATAAGCGCTAGAGATAATGACGTCACTAAATTTTCAACAACAATTAAGCGTCAAAAGGAATTACGTACATTATTTGAGCACGTAGATGATAGCCTTTTTGCTTTGTCTCTTAGACAAGCTGAAATATCAGAAAAAGTAACTAAAGATATCACAGAGGTATTTTATAATATTGATAAATCATTAGAACAATTAGCGGAAAATAGGTCGTATTTAGCTAAGTCTAATCAAAAATATGTACTTAATTCATCAAACAGTTTGGCAGATTTTCTTGCTAATTTGTTAGATAATATGAATCAGAGTATGAAATCTGGTGCTGGACAAGGTCAAGGAAAGGGTCAAGGTTTTCAATTGCCAGATATAATTAAAGCTCAAAATAGCTTAAAAGATAAAATGGGTAAACAAGGAGATTCCAAGTCTTCTGATGGCAAAAAGCCTGGTGAAGGTCAAAAATCTGGTGGAAAGGAACCAGGGGCTGATGGTAAAAAAGGGAAATCTGGTGAAAAAGGTGGCGAAGGAGAGAGTGGAAAAGAAGGTGATAATGGCAAAAATGGAGCTAATGGTGAAGGGGAAAATAAGAATTCTAAGGGTAAAAATGGAACCCAAAATGGTGAGAATGGTTCTACAGGACAAGGTTTATCTGAGGAAGAACTAAAAGAAATTTATGAAATTTACAAAGAACAACAGCAAATTAGACAGGCTTTAGAACAGCAATTAAATGATATGATTGCCAAAGAAGATAAGAATTTAGCGAAGAAACTGTTGCAACAAATGGAAGATTTCGAGAACGATTTACTGGAAAATGGTATAACAAATAGAACTCAAACCAAAGCAAATAATATACAACATCAACTTTTGAAGCTAGAAAATGCAGCTTTAAAACAAGGGGAGAAAAGTACAAGAGAAGCTAATAAAGCAAAAAATAAGTTTAGTAATCCTATTACGACTAAGCCAGAGGCATTGGAGAATTATCGTAACGAAATAGAAATCTTAAATAGACAAGCACTACCTTTGCAGCAAATTTATCAAAATAAAGTGCAAAAATATTTTAAAAGCAATGATTGATTTTCATTATGAAACAGATTTTAATCTGAAAGGTAATACCAAGTATATCGATTGGATTAATAGGATAATAGCTTCTGAAGACCATTTAGTAGGTGATATTAATTACATTTTTTGTGATGATGCTTACCTGTTAAACATCAATCAGCAGTACTTAGATCATGATACGTATACAGATATTATTACGTTTGATTATACAGATGGGACGGTTATTAGCTCAGATATTTATATATCTATTGAGCGTGTTAAAGAAAATGCAGCAGATTTCAAAGTCAATTTTAATGAAGAATTATTAAGAGTTATGGCTCATGGTATACTTCATTTGTGTGGTTATAAAGATAAGACTAACGAAGAAGCTGCGGTAATGAGGAGTAAAGAAGAAGAAAAAATTAAATTGTTCCACGTGGAACATTAAGATTATGTTTGATAAAGAATACGATGTTATTGTAGTAGGAGGCGGGCACGCAGGCGCAGAAGCTGCTGCTGCTGCCGCTAATTTAGGTTCTAAAACTTTGTTGGTTACAATGAACCTTCAAACCATAGGACAAATGTCTTGCAACCCTGCAATGGGAGGAATTGCAAAGGGCCAAATTGTACGTGAGATAGATGCTTTAGGTGGTTATAGTGGTATTATTTCGGATAAATCTGCTATACAATTTAAGATGTTAAACAAGTCAAAAGGACCTGCAATGTGGAGTCCTAGAACGCAAAATGACCGTATGCGTTTTGCTGAAGAATGGCGTTTGGCATTAGAAAGAACACCTAATTGTGACTTCTATCAGGAGATGGTTTCTGGCCTTATTATAGAAGGTGATAAGGTATGCGGAGTTAGAACTTCTTTAGGGATAGAGATCAGATCTAAGTCTGTTGTGCTTACAAATGGTACGTTTTTAAATGGTCTAATTCATATAGGAGAACGCCAATTAGGTGGTGGTAGAGCAGGTGAAAAAGCCGCTACTGGTATTACAGAACAGTTGGTTGAGTTAGGCTTTGAAAGTGGTAGAATGAAGACTGGAACACCACCAAGAGTAGATGGTAGATCGCTAGATTATTCTAAGATGATAGTGCAACCAGGTGATGCAATTCCAGAAAAATTTAGCTATACAAATACCAATGCATTAGCTCATCAGAGGGACTGTTATATGACTCACACAAGTGCTTTAGTGCACGATTTATTGCGTGAAGGGTTTGATAGATCACCTATGTTTAACGGCAGAATTAAGAGTTTAGGACCGCGTTATTGCCCTTCTATTGAAGATAAAATTAATAGGTTTGCAGACAAAGATAAGCACCAATTATTTGTAGAACCAGAGGGGTGGGATACGGTAGAAGTATACGTAAATGGCTTCTCAACTTCGCTACCAGAGGACGTACAATTTAAAGCTCTACGCTCTGTTGTTGGCTTTGAAAATGTGAAGTTTTTTAGACCAGGTTACGCTATAGAATATGACTATTTTCCACCTACACAATTAAAGCATACATTAGAAACTAAGCTTGTAAATAACCTGTATTTTGCAGGTCAAATTAATGGTACAACAGGGTATGAAGAAGCCGCTAGTCAGGGTCTAATGGCGGGTATAAATGCACACCAAAAAGTGAATGAAAATGATGCATTTATTCTTAATAGAGATGAGGCTTATATAGGTGTTTTAATAGACGACTTAATTACAAAAGGTACAGAAGAACCATACAGAATGTTTACTTCTAGAGCAGAATATAGGACCCTTTTAAGGCAAGATAATGCTGATATTAGACTTACTCCAATGGCTCATAAAATTGGATTAGCATCAGATTCTAGACTAAAAAGAATGGAAGAAAAGCTTAAAAAATCTGATGCTTTTGTAAACTTTTTTAGAGAAACAAGTGTTGTTCCAGAGGATATAAATCCTATTTTAGAGTCAGTAAAATCCACCCCAGTTAAACAATCTCATAAGATGTTTAAGAGCTTTTCTAGGCCTAATGTAACTATGGATCATATGCGTAAATTAAAGTCTGTTTCAGAATTTATTGAAGCTCAAAATATAGATAGAGAAGTAATGGAGCAGACCGAAATTCAGGTTAAATATGCAGGCTATATTGCCAAGGAAAAGAACAATGCGGATAAGCTTCAGCGTTTAGAAAATATTAAAATTCCTGAAGGTTTTGACTATCGACAACTTAAGAGTTTGTCTTTTGAAGCTCGTGAAAAATTAGAGGCAATTAGACCGGTTACTATCTCCCAAGCCTCTAGAATTAGTGGCGTTTCGCCAAGTGACATAAGTGTATTACTTGTGTTTATGGGAAGGTAATTTAAGTTTAAAGTATATAAGATTCACCCAATTGTTCCACGTGGAACAATTGGGTTTTTTGTTTTAGTAAAGGTGTTTTTGTTTGTCTTTTTCTATGGTTTTTATAACGGTAGGTTAGTGTTGTTTATTGTGTGTTTGTTTAGAGTAAATTTTAATTCTGTTTAAAAATTTCTGATGCTCTCGTGTCGGTTTTTTCAGTATCTATTTTTACTTTTTTACTGTGGGTTTACTGGAAAATATTTTCTCTTTTTTTAGCTCAATTGTAAAATTTAAGTGTTCTGTTTTTTTTGAATTTTTAAATTTTCAGCTTCAATTTTTTTTGAAGCTAAATTGTTTTTAGAATCCTTACTTTAAATTTTATCTTTTTTATTTTTTCTGATATTTATTTTTATAATTGATTTCAGATTTTTTTGTTTCTATTTTTTTATCACTGTTTTTATTTTTTTTGATTTCACGTTTTATTTTTCTCTTCATATTTATTTTATTTTTTTAATTAATTTTTGTTCAAATTTTACGAATTATTTTTGTGTCGTTTTCTTTATTTTTTATCTTCTTTTTTTATTCAATTTACACTTTCATTTTGAGCTTTATTTTTTGATTTTAAAATTCTGATTTTTCTATCGCTTTTTGTTTTTTATTTTTTTATTTCTGTTCATTTTTTAAATGAATTTATTTTTAATTTTTATTCTATTTCAGTTTTCCTTTTTCTTTTTTTTGATGCTTTTTATTTTAGTTCTTAATTTTTTTTAGACAAAATTTTCAGCTTCGTTAATTTTTGCTTTTATACTTTTTTGGGTGTTATTAGTTTTTTTTTCTAATTTTTTAAGAGTGATTTTTATTTTATTTTTTTGCTTTCTAAAATTTAGAAGCTCATTTTAAAATTCATTTTTTTAAGTTTTTAATTTTATCGTTTTTTAATTTTTTCTGCTTGAGTTTTTTTTATCAATCCAAAAAAAGTAAAAAAGCGAGAGAGAATTTTTTTAAAGAAATTGGAAAGGAGTAGTGCTTAAAAATTTTGTTTTATTTTGATTGTTGTTTTAATAATTTAATTTTTCCAATTTTCAACTTCTAACTTCTGGTTCAATTTTTGTTGCTGATAAAAAAGCATTCAAATCAAAAAAAATAAAAATGAAAAATGTATTCATCCTAGTTATTTTAGCTTTTGTGCAATCTTGTATTCCGTTGCGTGTTTCTCCCAATATTGAAGATTATAAAATTGCTAAAGGAAAAAGTTTTAATAGAGGATTAACCAAGCACCAAGTTTTTATTTTTGAAGATCCAAAAGATGAAAGTGAGTTTTATAATTATGTAGATGTAAAATATCAATTATACAATACTGATGTTTTTTACAACGTTCCTTTTTTCATAAACGATGTTCCTTATTATTTTTCATTTTATGAAGTAGAAAAAAAAGATAAGAGTATAGATATACTTTCCCCTACTTTAGGAGTTGTTGCAAATAGAGCTATTGGTTCTAGTGACAATCCTTCTGATCTTTTTAATGAAGAGCCTCAGTTACGTGTAGAAGGTAATTATTATATTGCCATAAGCGTTACAGACGATGACGGAAAAGATTGCTTGGATAAAAATTCGCTTTCACGTCCTTTAGTTTTAAACTATCTTCGTGCATTAAAGAAAGAATATTTAGCTACGCACAATTACAATGAACTTTTATTTAAAAACTAAAGACCATTCTGTAACACAAGAAAATTTTACATTAAACTATAATGAAGAATTGGATATGTTGGTTACAGAACCGCAACCAGAAAATTTAGATGTTTATTATGAGAGTGAAGATTACATTTCTCATACAGACGCAAAAAAAACTGTTGTGGACAAATTGTACCAAGCTGTAAAAAATTACAGTTTGCAAAAAAAGATTCAGTTAATTACGTATTACACCAAAGGAGAAAAATCTGTTTTGGATGTTGGTGCAGGTACAGGAGATTTTTTAATTACCGCACAAAACAATAAATGGACTTGTGATGGAGTGGAGCCAAATGATACCGCAAGACAAAAAGCAAAAGATAAAGGATTAGATTTATTTAGTAGTTTAGAGACACTACCTGAAAAAAAATATAACGTAATTACACTTTGGCACGTTTTAGAACATTTGCCAAATTTAGACGAGCAAATAAAAATGCTAAAATCTAAATTAGCAGAAGATGGTACTTTAATAATTGCAGTTCCAAATTTTAAAAGTTACGACGCAAAATTTTATAAAGAGTTTTGGGCAGCTTATGATGTGCCAAGACATTTATGGCATTTTTCTAAAACAGCTATAAAAAGGATTTTTGCAAAGCACAATATGAAACTTATAAAAACTAAGCCAATGTTGTTTGATGCTTTTTATGTTTCCTTATTATCTGAAAAATACAAAACAGGAAAGCAAAATATGTTTACCGCTTTTTATAGAGGTTTGCGTTCTAATTTATCTGCAATGAGAACCAACGAGCATTCTTCTGTTATTTATGTCCTTAAAAAGGATTAAAACGCATTTTAAAGCCATTTAAGAGGGGTTTATTGCTTGTATCAAGTACTAAGCCCTTTTTTTTGTTTTAATCCATTAGAATTAACATTAAAATGTACTTTTTAATAGGTATTTTCTTTTTAAAGAACACAAAACAATAACGTTTATCTATTATAGGTGTTAAGTATTGATTCTTGTTTTTATATTGATTTTAACTATGATTTTAGGCTTTCTTGTTTTTTTGAAAAATTTGCTTAAAATTTAATTTTAGTCAATTTTAAAACTAAAGAGTGTTTTTCTTTCAGATTCAAAAACTTTTCTATTTTTGCTCAACTTAAATAACTTTCCGTCGGTTCGGGAGTTTACATTAAAAACCTAGAAATGAAAAAAATAATTTTTGCACTTGCATTCATCGGTTTAGTAGGATGCCAACAAAGTAAATTGGGTTACGTAGATAACGTAAAACTTATGAACGACTACCAGGAGAAAGTAGACTTAGAAACTAAGTTTAAAACTAAGATAGAAGCTTTTGGTAAAAAGAGAGATAGTGTACAGCAAGCTTTCCAGATGGAAGCACAAGCTTTCCAGGCAAAGGCACAAAAAATGTCTCAGGCTAAAGCTCAAGAAGAGTACGGTATGTTACAACAGAAGAGCCAGTTTATTGGTCAGCAATTGCAAGCAGAAGAAAAACAATTACAAGTAAGCAGCCAAACGGAAATGGATAGCTTAGTTTCTAAAGTTAAAAAAGAAATTAAAGCTTACGGTAAAACAAACGGTTTCTCATACATTTTTGGTGGTGGAGACGGTGGTAGCGTTTTATACGGTACAGACGCAGATGACCTTACAGATGAGATTACTAAAATCTTAAACGATAACTACAAGAAATAATCTTGTTGTTTACACATATAAAAAGCCTCAGCATTATGCTGAGGCTTTTTTGTTTTAAGGCTTTTATAACTAATAGTATGCCTGTGTTTAGTAAGTTGTATGTAAAAAGCATAAAATGCTCTTAAATGACTTTAAAATCAAAAATGAAGGTATTAGAACACATTACCAACCAGGTATCATTTAGTTTTACTCTTTAAACAATATTTATTTTCTGATATATAACTGAATTTAAGTAAGACATTGCCTGTTATTTTTTTGGTGTGTTACGTATTTCCGTAATTTTTTAGTGCGATAAGTTATATATTTGTGGGGCAATTCTTTCCCCGAGATTTATTTTTTATCAATAAAGTTTTATTATGGATCAAGATTGGATAATTATACTATTGACTAGTACTGTAGTTTCTACAATGGTCTCAGTAGGAGCTAACTATTTTATTGAAAAGCGTAAGTATAACCAAGAATATTGGAAAATAACAATTAGTAAAAGGCTTGAAGTTTATGAGTCAATTGAAAAAATATTGATATACTTTCAATCAACTCATATTGTTAATGATAAACCTTGCCATTTTGCTTTTAAATCAACAGAGAATTATAATGATCTAAGATTACAGTTAGTATTAATAAGTTATGATAGAAGTTGGATGAGTGATAAATTATACAGGAAACTTCTTGAAATTAATAAGTTGACATATTCAGATAAAATTGAAAACATTGAGAATTTTGGAATTGAAAAATATCAAATCCTTCAAGCTGTAAGGGATCAAATATTAACAATTTTACAAGAAGATTATTTGAATATGCCAAAAGTTAAAAGTTTTTTTAATCTGAAATTAAAAGAGGCAAAAAATGCAGAAAATCAGATACACTAAAAAAAATGTACGTACTAATATTTTATTCTCATTCTTGTTTGTTGTTTATGCATTATACAAGTCGGTATATCTTACTATAAAAAGCGATGCTATAGAGTGGATTGGTTTTATTTTACTGGTTATAGCTATTATTTGGTTTGTAAAAAGCATATTAAAATCTACTAATTATTGTTTGGTTCTAAAAAACGGAATTCTGAAAGAAGGGACAGCTTTCCCAAAAAAATTGCATAAAAAGATATTACCTATATTAGAAAAACTAAAGAGCAATATATTTTAAAAACAGCCAATAAAGAGTTGGTTGTGAATATAAAAGAAGTAGAGGAGGAATCGCTTAAAAACTTAGATAACGTATTGGCAAACTTAGAGTTACCTGCTGAAAAAAATCCTTTTACTGTTAATTAGTATTATTTTTGGAGTCTTACCCGCTTTAGTACATATGTTTGGTTATTATTTTGTTAAATACTAATTGGTATTATTTTATAGGATTAAATATTTATGAAAATATTAAAACTCATTATTGGGTACATTCTTTGGGTTATTCCTATTTACCTTTGTTCTTTAGGGATAGTACGCTTATGGATGGGCCCTCAAGAAGTTGGCTCAACATTTTTAGAGCAATTAATGGCTTGGGGTTACGGTCTAACTTTAATGATGGATTCTGTTTTAATAGCAGCTTTAACAATAGTTACTTTTATTATATTAGATCTTTTTTACTTAAAAAAGAGGTCAAACCAAATACAGCCAATTATATTTAAACTAATCAGTGCTTTGGCTTTAACAATTGTTGTAGCTGTTCTTTTCTTATGCGTTGAGTATTTTTTAGTACATGCATAACAGTTTTATGTTTTTTAATGAAAATAGAATACAAAATTTTTTAACCTTTTCCTATTTGGAGCTTTGAGCGTTCCTTTTTTGTTTTTTTCGTATTTACTTTTAAGATTAGAGTATAATGAGCACTTAGTTTTTGGTTATGTTAAACAAGCAAAGATAATAGGTATAGAGACCAGTTTGGGCCCTATTTCTGGTGAATATGGAACAGTTGTAAAGTTTAATTTAGAACTACTAAATGATAGTAGTGACCGCAAAAATTTCTCTATATATAGTTTAATGAACAATGCTTCTCCTTTTAAAAATGAGATGGAATAGGCGTTTTGTGGAGGAGCAAATATAGGAGATGTTGTAACCGTAAAATTGGTTAGCAATCACCAAGCAAAAATTTTGCGTTGGAAATGGATAAAAATTAATTCTAAAACAAATTTTTGGAGTATTACAGGTAGGTGGCTTTTAATTTTAGTACTTATTGCTATTCCAACATATATTTATTATCGGTTATATAAAATGATAAAGATTAAGACCTTAAATTAAATATGGGCTGTTTTAACGTTATTCTTGGTTTAGAATAAAATAAATAGACCTGTTCCATATGGCCAAGAAATACGTTAACTTTTATTCAGTTGCGCACTTATTGTAAACTTAAATGTGGCTCCATTTTCCTGGTTGTTTTCTAATGTTATTTTTCCGCCAAGCATTTCTGTATATGCTTTTGCAATAGCCAAGCCAATACCAGCCCCGTGTAACGCATTTTTTTGACTGGTATCTACCTGGTAAAAAGCTTTAAAAATGGCACTTAACTTGTCTTTAGGAATACCAATTCCTGTATCTTTTATAGAAAACTCTATGGTATCAAAATTTTTATAATAACACCTTAGCGTAATTGTACCTTGCTCGGTATATTTTATGGCATTGTTTAAAAGGTGTTTTAGCACGGTAGTAAGTTTTTCTTTGTCTGTATGTACTAGTGCTTCATTATTACTAATTAAGTTGTTATTTTTTATTTGTATGCCTTTGGTTTTAGCTATTGTGTTTGTAGCTGTAAAAACGGTATTAATTAAGTTGTTTATATTAAAAGTAGAATTGTTTAGTGTAACTAAACCACTTTCAATTTTAGATATGTTTACAATGTCTTCAATAATAGCTAAAAGCTTATTACCATTATCTTCAATTAATTGTAAATATTCTTGTGATTCTTTATCCTTTTTGTGCAATTCTTTTAAAAAGTCTGTGCTTCCTAAAATACCGTACATAGGTGTGCCTATTTCGTGACTTATATTGGCTAAAAAAGCCGACTTTAATTTATCAGAGCTTTCTGCTTTTTGTCTTGCAAGCACAGCTTTATTGTGTTTAATAACAAGCTCTTTTTGTAGCTTGTTTTCTTTAATTAGCGCTTGGTGTAATTGCTTAATTAAAAAAGATATAGAGAATACTAGTATAAAATTAAACAACACATTATTTACTGTAACTACAGCTAGTACTTCAAAATCATAATCATCAAAAAAAGGAAAATAAAATAAGTTGAAATAATACCCAGTTAATAGTATTATATATAATACAACAGTGGTTAGCACCCAATTTATTCCTTCTTTACGGCCTTTGTATAATGTAATTAATGATGTTGTTGTGTATAAAAGTATACTACCATTTCCTTTAAAACCTAAATGAAGTAAGAGACCAAAAGAAAGTACGAATAGTGTATAGGAAAAAATAATTTTTTTAGTGTCAAAGTCTATTTTATTTATAAAAATAATGGCAACTAAAGCTAAAATTGCTAGTGTGTCTATATAAAGTACAAATAATTCCCCTCTGGCAATTGCAACATATCCACTAGGGAAATAAGCAATTCCACCAATAAAAAAAGTAAGTAAAAGTATAGATATAAATAGTTTATCTCTAAAGTATTCTAATCCTTTTTTTTTATTTACTGTTTTAAAATTGCTATAATTTACAAACCAGCTTGTGTAAGATTTCCACCATTTTTGCACCATTATAGGTAGTTTATACTATTTAACACACGTAACTACCTAAAAGTAAGAATTATACTAGTATTTTATAAGGCTTACGCTTGTTATTCGTTAAACAGTAAATTTTAGCTATAAAAGAACATTTTTTGTTTCTAGTTTTTTAACACAGGTTTTAGATCTTGTTTTTTATCTGGACATTGCCAATGAGTACAAATGGTAAATCCAAAGGTAGAACCCTCTTCTTGGTTGTTTTTTAAGCTTAGCTTACCACCAAGCATCTCGGTATACGCTTTAGATATGGCAAGTCCTACTCCAGATCCGTGAAGTGCATTTTTTTGGCTGGTATCTACTTGATAAAAAGCCTTAAAAATAGATCTAAATTTGTCTTTAGGTATACCAATTCCGGTATCTTTTATTTCAAAAGCTACAACACCATCTTCTGGTAAGTAACATTTAATGTCTATACTTCCTTTTTCTGTATACTTTATTGCATTTTTAACCAAGTGGTTTAAAATGGCTTCAACCTTTTCTTTATCTGTATAAATTAAAGATTCATTTGTACTAATTAAATTTGTTAACGTAAAGTCTAAGTCTTTATCTTCTACTTCACTTTTTAGTTTAGTATAAATATTTTCTACACAGGCTTTAATATTAAAAGCTGTTGGGGTAATAGGCATTAATCCAGACTCTACTTTGGATATATTTACAATATCTGCAATAATATCTAATAGTTTGTTGCCGTTTTCTTCTATAAGTTTTAATGAATTTTGAAAACTTACATCTTTACTATTATACTCTTTAAGCAAATCTGTTGTTCCTAGTATACCATACATTGGTGTACCAATTTCATGGCTAATATTTGCTAAAAATGCAGATTTTAACTGCTCAGACTGTTCTGCCTTATTTCTTGCAGCAACAGCATTGTTGTGTTTTACAATTAGTTCTTTCTGTAACTTATTTTCATTAAGTAAGGCTTTGTGTAATTGGGTAATTAAAAAAGAAATTGAAAAAACTAGTATTAAGTTAAACAGCAAGTTATTTAAACTAATTACCATATACTCTGTAAAATTATAACCAGTTGTATGTATAAAATTATAATAACCAAGTTTAACACTTATTAATATGCAGACATACACTAAAACAGCATAACCAAATGCAATAAAACCGGTTTTTTTACCACTGTATAATGTAACTGCAGATGTGGTCATTAATAAAATTAAGGGTCCGTTACCACTAAGGCCGTTATTAATAAAGAGTAGAGTAGATAATATTAATAAGTTTCCAGAAAAAATATGCTTTTTTAACTGTAAAGTAATGCTCTTATTAAATACTACAAAAAGTAATACAGATACGGCAAGTGTATTTATGACAACCAATTTCATTTCTAAATTTATGTATGCCACAATTACGCTTGGTATATATGCCAATACACCAAAGAAGTTAACTAATAATAGTATAGAAATAAATAATTTATCTCTAAAAAAATCTAAACCTTTATGGCTTGTTGTAATTTCAAACTCAATATAATTTATATACCATTTACGGTATCTGAACCACAATTTTTGCATAGTTATGTTTGGGGAATTTAACTTGTAACTTTATTAACGTTACAGTTTGTATTTGTATTTTCTATATTGTGTTGTTTTCGTTAAACGGTAAAATTATGTAATTCAACGATTGTTTTTTAACTATATGTAATGTTATTTTAACAAATAAGCTCTTAAGCCGTAGTTTTATACATAGTACTTTGTAGTCTTTTTTGTAATAATTGTTGCAAGTTGAATTTTAAGATACTAAAAGTTTAAATTTAGAATTAAAAAGTGTCCCCATATTATTTTTTGTTTCGTTATAGGGTTGATAGTGAATTAATTATTAATTTTAAAACAAAAAGAATGAAAGATTTTATGCTTATTTTTATTGGTAAAGAGTACACAGACCTAGGACTTTCTCCTGAGCAAATGCAAGAGCGAATGGGAAAATGGTTTGCTTGGAACCAAAAAATGCAAAAAGAGGGTGTTGTAAAACACGGCGAGGCTTTGCACCCAGAAGTTAGGCAAATTACTGGCCCTAACAGAATTGTAACAGACCGTACAGCGTCTGAACTTAAAGAAATTGTTGGTGGTTATTATATGATTACAGCCAAAGATTTGGATCATGCTTGCAAAATTGCACAAGATTTTCCGGACTTTGATTTGGGTAATACTGTAGAAGTTAGAGAGGTTTTAGTTTTTGACCAAATGTAATATGCAAAATGAACAACTTATAGACCATCTTTTTAGACACCAGTATGGAAAGATGGTTTCTATTTTAATTCGAATCTTTGGATTAAAAAATTTAGAAATTATTGAAGATGCTGTGCAAGATACCTTTGCAAAAGCAACCATACAATGGCGCAAAAAAGTTCCAGAAAATCCCGAGGCTTGGTTTACTACAGCGGCAAAAAATAGGGTTATAGACCTTTTACGTAAGTTAGATGCGGATAAAAACCGAATAGAAAAAATGAACTATAGCGCATCTGCAATAGCTTTTAACAACTTGTTTGAAAAAGAAGAGATACAGGATAGTGAATTACGAATGATATTTACTGCTTGCCACCCTAAATTAGATGCTAAAGACCAAATAGCGTTTGCTTTAAAAACCATTGGTGGTTTTAGCTCATCAGAGATTGCTGCAGCCTTACTTTTAAAGCCCGAAACTGTAAAAAAGAGATTAACGAGAGCAAAGCAAACCGTAATTTCCAAAAAAATTAATTTTGAATTGCCTGTTAAAAAGCAACTAAAGGCAAGATTGCATAATGTATTAGAGGTTATTTATCTTATTTTTAACGAAGGTTTTCATTCTAACCACAATAAATTATTAGTGCGTAAAGAACTATGCGGAGAAGCCCTTAGATTAACTAAAATTATTTTAACCAAAGAGGAGTTTAGGTGTGGTGCAAGCTACGCTTTGTTTGCGCTGTTATGTTTAAACTCTGCTAGATTAGGTGCCAAAGTAGATGAAAACTTTAATAGTATTGATTTAAAAAATCAAGATCGTACCAAATGGTATTTACCGTTAATAAATTTAGGCACTAATGCTTTGGAAAAAGCTAATGGCTACCCAGATTATAGTACTTACCATATTGAAGCTGCCATAGCTATAGAGCATATAAAAGCTACTACTTTTCAAGATACCAATTGGAAACAAATTTTAGAACTTTACAAACAGTTAGAGCAACACCAAGAAAATACAATTATTTCTTTATCTATAGCAGTGGTGCTCATAGAACTAAACCAACCACAAGAAGCATTTTTAATTATACAAAAATTGGAGCCAGAAGCTCTAGAACAGCGTTCATATTTGTTTTATGGTGTTAAAGCCAAATACTACCAATGCCTGGGAAAAAAAGACAAAGCAATATCATATTTAAATGTTGCAATAGAAAATGTGCCCAATTTTGCAGAGAAAACTTATTTAATTAAAAAAAGAGATGCATTACTTAAAGTGTAAAAGTAATAGGGTTTTCTTCACAAAAATTTATCCAGTTTTTTAATTTTCCCAAATACATTTTTAAGTAGTTTTCCGTTAAAAATACGTTAGACCAGTCAAACCTTTGTGATTGTACACCTAAATAAAACAGCCATATTGCGGTTGCGGCAATAGGTATTAAGTCTACCTCTGTTTTGCTTAACGTAGTCTTGGTTTGGTACCCCTTTAAAAATTCTTTTACCTTTAGTTTATAGGCTTCTTTATCTGTTTCTATATGAAAAAGTTGTGCGCAAAAATAGGCAACATCTAATATCAAATAACCATTACCACAAAAATCAAAATCAAAAATTGTAATTTTTCTATTATCTGTTATGGCCATATTATCATACCAAACATCTAAATGTACAATACCTTCTGGTATTTTTTTGTTTTTAAAAGCTTCTTCTACCTTTTTACCTATTTCCCTAAGGTATTCCATTTCAGGTAAATTGGCATTAAAATGTTTAAGCGTAAAATTGTAGGGTTTGGTAACCAGTGTTTCTGTGGTATAGTTAACACGCGCTATTGTTTTATTTGTAGTGGTGTTGTGTATTTTTCCCATTAGCGCACCAATGCCAAAGGTTGTTTGATGGTCTAAAAACCTAACTTTTCCTCCTTCAGCAAAAGAAAAAAGTACAGCATAACGTATACCTTCTGGTGCTTGTATTTGCTGTATAAAATTTTTGTTTTTATCTGTTAATGCATAAGAAACACTAAGCTTGTTGTCCTTTAACAGCTCTAAAAGTTTTAACTCTTCTAAAATCTCTTGCTTTGTTCTCCAATTGTAACAGTATACGCGCAGAACATATGTAGTATTTATGTTTTTTAAAAAATAAGTGTGATTTATGCCTGTTCTAAACAAAGAACACTTAAAATCTTCAGTTAAATTATACTGATGTTTTACCATCGTGCCTAAAGCTGTAGCGGAAAGAGTAGAGGCAGTTACTGGAAAATTTGTCATTTTTTAAAGAATAATCTTCCGCTTGCAATGTATGCCGCAGCCGGAATTAGGATAAGAAAATTGTAGGTTGTTATTTCAAAATATAAAAAACTAAATGCCATTACTACAACTAGCAACAGCATTAAAAGTTCAAATTTTTTTTCGTCATAATCTATTTATTGGCTAAAAGATATAGAAGAAATATTGTAGGCATAAAGTAAATAACTATAGTTTTTGCGCCTTCATAATCCTTTGCAATACGTTGTCCAAATAACAAAAATAATAAAGTAATACATGACAAAATTGTACCGTAAATAGCCATAGTACTTTGTCCGTCTAAAATAAACTGTACTACACCAACAGCACAAAGAGCGCCTGCAATAACTTCTATAACCAAGATAATTCCTAACAGTAAAGGGACCGTGTTTTTTAAAGGCGTTTCACTAAAATGTCCGGTTAACCAAGACAAGTTTCCTTTCCAATCTGTAATCTTATCAAAACCACTTTGTAAAAAAGTAATAATTAAAAAGATTAGTAATAAAATTTCAGTAATATTTTCGTGTACGTTAGTCATTTTTAGCTTGCTTTTTTGTGTAAAAATCTTGTTAGTTTTATAGATAAATCGGTTAAAATTAATTTTGCATTACCATTACGTTCTATGTGGTACATTGCTTGTTCGAGCTCTGTAATAATATCTAAAATATTGTTTTCATGAATAAAAGGAGCAAATTTTTCTAGTTTAAATCCTTCTACATGCATTTCCATAAAAGCGAGCTCATTTGTATTGTAATTTACTAACATAGCTTGGCGCATTATAGCCATACAATAGGTCAAAAATTTCTTTTGTGTTTCTCTACCTGTTTTGGCAATTTCATTACTCCACAAAATTAAATCTTGTATAGCAGCTTTGTTTCCTTTTGCTCTAAAAGCTGTACGTACCCATTGCACAAACCATTTTTCAAAAACAAGATCCTCAGAGTCGTTATTCATAAGGTCTAGTGCTTTGTTAAAATTTCCGTTTGCTTCGTGTGCAATTTTAAAAGCGGTTTGTTGGTCTAATCCTTTTTTTATTAGTGCTTCAGTTATTGCATTTTCTGCTAGTGGCGGAAAGTGCAAAATTTGACACCTAGAACGTATGGTTTGTATAATTTGCTCTTCGTCTTCTGCAATTAAAATAAATATGGTTTTTTCAGGTGGCTCTTCAATAAGTTTTAGCAGTTTATTGGCAGCGGCTATGTTCATTTTATCTGCCATCCACATAATCATTACTTTATAACCACCTTCATAAGATTTTAAAGTAAGTTTTTTAACAATATCCTGTGCTTCATCTACACCAATTTGTCCTTGTTTTTTTTCAATACCAATAAGTCGGTACCAATCAAACAAATTGCCATAAGGCTGGTGGTTTACAAACTCGCGCCAATCTTGCATATAGTGATTACTAACAGCGTGGCTTTTTACTTTGTCTGAGTTTGTTACCGGAAAAGCGAAATGCAAATCTGGGTGTGATAGATTACCACATTTTAAATTACAAGCCTCAATACCGCCAGTGTTTTCTCCGTTTATATTTTTACATAATAAATATTGTGCATAGGCAATGGCCATTGGTAATGTGCCGCAGCCCTCATTACCTACAAAAAGCTGGGCGTGTGGTATACGACCAGCATCTGCACTTAAACATAAGTGTTTTTTTATGTGAGAAAGTCCTAAAATATCTTGAAACTGCATACCGTCAAAGATATGCAAATGAAGTAAATTAAAAATGGTGCAATAGCTTAAAAATACAAGCAAACATAACAGCTTATTTTACAAGTTTTTAAAATAGGTTTATAAATAAATGTAAAAAACATAAAAATATAAGCTATAATTAGTTTTTATGATAATGATATTGGCTTTACACTGGGCAATACTAAAAATACTGTTAATGGTTTTATAGGCTTTACTTAAATCTTTACATTTGGAGTTTGTAAGTCTAACTAAGCTAAATTTAACAAGCGCACATTATGAAAACAATAAACGATTTTAATTTTGAAAACAAGAGAGCATTAATTCGTGTAGATTTTAATGTTCCTATGGATGAAAATTTTAATGTAACAGATACCAACCGTATTGAAGCGGCTAAGCCAACAATAATTAAAGTGCTAGAAGATGGCGGTAGTGTTGTTTTAATGAGCCACTTAGGAAGACCAAAAGGGCAAGTTGTACCAGATTTATCTTTGGAACACATTTGCAGTACTGTTTCTGATGTGTTAGGTGTGCAAGTAAATTTTGTTTCTACGTCTGTTGGTGAAGAAGCAGAAAAAGCTGCTTCTAATTTAGAAAACGGACAAGTATTACTTATTGAAAATTTACGTTTTAATGTAGAAGAAGAAAAAGGTGGCGATGCTTTTGCAGAGCAATTATCTAAATTAGGAGATGTGTATATTAATGATGCTTTTGGTACAGCCCACAGAGCACACGCATCTACAACTGTTGTTGCTAAGTTTTTTCCAGAAAACAAATGTTTTGGAGCGTTATTAGCCAAAGAAATTGAAGCTATAGACAAGGTAATGCAAACAGGGGAAAAACCTGTTACTGCAATTTTAGGAGGTGCAAAAGTATCTTCTAAAATTACAATTATAGAAAATATTTTAGATAAAGTAGACCACCTAATTATTGGTGGAGGTATGACATATACTTTTATAAAAGCGCAAGGCGGACAAGTAGGAGATTCTATTTGTGAAGATGATAAAATGGAACTTGCTTTAGATATTTTAAAACAAGCAAAAGAAAAAGGTGTTGAGGTACATATACCAGTAGATGTTATTGCAGCAGATGAGTTTAGCAATACAGCAAATACTAAAATTACCGATGTAGATAAAATTGAAGAAGGATGGCAAGGTTTAGATGCAGGGCCAAAAACTTTAGAGATTTTTAAAGAGGTAATTTTAAAATCTAAAACTATTTTATGGAACGGCCCTATTGGTGTTTTTGAAATGGAAAGTTATGCCAAGGGAACTATAGAAATAGGAAATTATATAGCAGAAGCTACCCAAAAAGGAGCTTTTTCATTAGTAGGAGGTGGAGACTCTGTTGCCGCAGTTAAGCAATTTGGTTTTCAAGACAAAGTAAGCTATGTATCTACTGGTGGAGGTGCAATGTTAGAAAGCTTAGAGGGTAAATCTTTGCCGGGTATTGCAGCCATTACTGCATAAATAAAGGTTAGGCACAATTTTTGATTGCTTTAAAAAGCGTTAAAAATTTTATTTTTAAATAAAAAAACACGACTTTACCAAGCAATCAACTAAACTAACCAAAAGAGAATTTTAAATGAAACGTATTTTTTTAGGAGTACTACTGTTTTCTGGTACCGCTATTTTTGCACAAGAAAAAGATAGCATTGTTACTACGGCTGTAAGTACCGAAATTTTAAGTGTTGTAAAGAATGACACTGTAGATACTATTGCAAAAAAGCAAGCAGATGTACCACAAAAAGTGCAACCTATTATTGCACTGGTCTCTGGAGACTCTTCTGCTACTAAGTATCAATTATCAGACTACAATAATGCGGCTAATTATGATAAAGCTTGGTTAAAACAAATAAAAGAAAGTGCTTCTTTATTTGATACTATTTACAATAAAATTGCTACTGAACGTATAGAGAATATACCAGTTAGTTTTATAGATTTACCAACAGATACATTAAAAGCTAGGCTAGCTCGCTTAAATGTTAAAACACCTTTTAATGTACAGTATAATGAGTCTTTAGAACGCGTTATAAAATCGTACCTATCTCGTAACAGAGGCTTAATGGAACGTATGCTAACTATTAGTCAGTTTTACTTTCCTATGTTTGAGCAGGAGCTAGATAATTTTAATATGCCGTTAGAGATGAAATATTTAGCTATTGTAGAATCTGCCTTAAACCCAAGAGCAAAATCTAGAGTAGGAGCTACAGGCTTGTGGCAGTTTATGTACGGTACAGGTAAGGAGCAAAATCTAGAGGTTAATAGCTATGTAGATGAGCGTAGTGATCCTATAAAATCTACCAGAGCTGCTTGTGAGTACCTAACACGCTTATATAGTATTTATAACGATTGGGACTTGGCACTTGCCGCCTACAACTCTGGCCCTGGAAATGTAAACAAGGCTATTAGACGTTCTGGCGGTTATACCAATTATTGGAATATTAGAAATCATTTACCAAGGGAAACTGCGGGTTATGTGCCGGCATTTTTAGCTACAATGTATATTTTTGAATACGCTAAAGAGCACGGAATATATGGTGAGGTTGTAGATAGACCTTATTTTGAAACTGATACGGTTCATGTAAAAAGTATGCTTACTTTTGATCAGATTTCTAGATTTACAAGTGTAAGTGTAGAGGAACTGGAAATCTTAAATCCATCATACAAGTTAAATGTAATACCTTTTCAAGAAGATAGAAACCATGCATTACGTTTGCCAACCAGTGTTATGGGTAAATTTGTGACTAATGAAGATGCTATTTATGTTTTAGCTGAAGAAGAGTTAAAAAAAATTGAAAAACCATTACCTCAGTTAGTAAAGGCAGAATCACAATCTAGATACAGAGTTAGAAGCGGAGATTACTTAGGTAAAATTGCAGAAAAATTTGGAGTTAGGGTTAGTGAAATTAAAAGATGGAATGGTTTGCGAAGCAATAATTTAAGAGTAGGGCAGCGTTTAACTATTTTTTCTAGAAACTCTAAAGCTGTTGTAGCATCTGCAAAACCACAATCTAAACAAAAGCCTATTCCTCCAGGTGCTAAAACGCATACAGTACAATCTGGAGATTCACTTTGGACCATTTCTCAAAAATATTCTGGAATTTCTGTAGACAATTTAAAAGATTGGAACGGTATTAGTGGTAAGAATTTAAAAGTAGGCACAAAAATTATGTTGTGTGATTGTTCTACAAAAAAAATATAACCGTTAAACCAATTTTAATCAGATGAAAAAATTTTCAATTTTAGTTTTTGCCATCAGTTTAGCATTTATTTCATGTAAAGATGCTACAAGTACTAAGCAAGATTTTACCCCTGCCTCTATTGGGCAAGTAAACTCACTTACGGTAGTAATGAGTAATGAGCTTTGGGAAGGTAAGGTAGGAGACAATGTAAGAGACCATTTTGCTGCATCTGTAGTTGGTATTGCTTGGAATGAACCAATTTTTACATTACGTCACTTACCAGAAACAGTTTTTACTGGTGCTGTTCGTAAATCTAGATCTATTTTAGTTGTTCAAAAAAAAGATACAACAAGCTTATCATACATAAATAAAAACACCTATTCTAGACCTCAAAACGTAGCAGTTATTGTTGCTCCTACAGAAGATGAGCTTATAGAAACTATTAATAAAAAGGCAGATCAAATTATATCAGAATTTAATAAAACAGATTTGCAAGTAACACAAAGTAATTTTAAACGCTCATTGTTACAAGATACTAGTATTGAAGATATGTTTGGTGTAACAATGGATATACCATCAGTATATTCTATAGGTAAAGTAGAGGATAATTTTATATGGCTAGATAGAGATATTAAAAACGGCACAATGAATTTAATTGTGTATGAATTACCTTGGGACTCTTTTAATAATAAGGCAACTTTTATTAGTGATATTGTTAGAAAAAGAGATTCTATAGGTAAAAAATACATTCCTGGACCTAATGAAGGTACGTATATGGATACAGAAAAGGCTTTTGCACCATCTGTATTTCCTGCAGAAATTGGAGGTAAAAAAGCAGCTGAAATTAGAGGAAGATGGGAAATCTACAATTATTCTATGGCGGGTCCTTATGTATCTTATATTATTAATGATGAAGCTAACCAACGTAAATTAGTTGTAGAAGGCTTTACATTTGCTCCTGCAGCTGTTAAACGAGACTTTATGTTTGAACTGGAAGCTATTATTAAAACATTAAAGTTTGTGCCTAAGGAGGCTTCTAATTAAGTTTAAACTTACTACATATTAAAACTAAAAAGGCTCCAATAAAATTGGAGCCTTTAATTTTCACATAGTATTGCACTATTAAATGCAATTGGTTAGCTTTTTAATTTGTGTCTTTTTGTTTAAACCTTTTTGCCTATTTAAACAAAAGCGAACCCGGTTAGCACTCTATACATTAAAGCATAAGCTGCAATAACGATTAATGTAAAACAAAACCAAGAAAACATCTTGAAATAGTTTTTTAAAATAAAGTGCCCAAGGTTTTTAAATCCATTTACATAGATTTCTTTACAAAGTAAAATTCCTTTCATGAGCGTGCATTTAATTAATTAAGCAGTAAATATCGTATGGGCGATCGGTACAAAGCAATAATTTTAGTTAAACTGTTATCTAAAAAGGTTCTATTCCAATAATTTAAATATTTATCCGATGAACTACATTATCAGATAGTTAGCTCATATTTTTTTGTAGGTAAAGTCTTTATGACAGTCTAAGATTTGTAATATATGTAAACAAAAAAGCTTCTAGTTTTACCTAGAAGCTTTTTTTAATATGTGTTTTTTTAGGATTATATTTTACATTTCTACAATTATAAATTCAGATCGTCTGTTTTCTTGATGTTTTTCTCTACTACAACTTACACCATTTTCACATTCATTAATTAGCTGTTCTTCTCCATAACCAATGGCGCTAATAATTCTGCTTGCATCTATACCTTTAGATATAATATATTTTCTGGTAGATTTAGCTCTTTTATCAGATAAATATTTATTATAAGCATCATTACCCCTAACATCGGTATGAGATTCAATTTTAATTTTCATATTAGGGTATTCTGTCATAACATCTACAAGTTTATCAAGTTCTACACTAGCATCTTGTCTTATGTAAGATTTATCAAAATCAAAGAAGATTTTTTCAGTTTTAAGCTTCTTAATTCCATTTTCAATAGCAATCATTTCATGTAGTTTTCTCATTGCAATATCTACATTTACTAATTGGTTTTCTTCAGTTAAGGTATCTAGCTTTTCTTCATAAAAAGTTTCTTTGTTAACTTGTAACTTATACTTAGTATTGCTGTCTAAATCTTCAAAAACAAAGCTACCGTCATCTTTTGTTACTACTTCTTTTAATTTAATATTATTTTCATCTAATAAGGTGATTAAAGCATTAGGCATTAGTTCACCAGTTACAATTTCTGTGACTACACCAGCAATTGCGTTTTCATTAACTTCTTCTACAATTAAGTTTTTAAATGAGTAAATATCATCATCTCCTTTGCCGCCTTTTCTGTTAGATGCAAAGTATCCCTTTTGGGTTTCTTCATTAATTATATATGAAAAATCATCTTTATTACTATTAATTGGTTGTCCTACATTAATAACCTCTTTAAAACCCTCTTCATCATAAGCAACTTCATAAACATCTAAACCACCTAAACCAATGTGCCCATTAGATGAAAAGTATAGTTTTTGATTGTTAATAAAAGGGAACATTTCCTTTTGTTCTGTATTAATTTCTGGCCCTAAGTTTTTTGGAGAAGAAAATAAACCATCTTCTAAAACATCTACTACAAAAATGTCTGTTTCTCCAATACTGCCTGGCATATCCGAAACGAAGTATAATTTTTTACCATCTGGGCTTAAGGCTGGGTGACCAGTAGAGTAATTATCACTATTAAAAGGTAATTCTACAGCTTCTGACCATTCGCCATTAATTTTTTTAGACATGTATAACTTAAGGTTATTCATTCCGTTCTTATCTCTTTTAAGTTTTTTACCATAGTTGTTTCTGGTAAAGTACATTGTAGTATTATCTGGAGAAAAGGTAACAGAGGCTTCGTGGTATTTGGTATTTACTTTTTTTGAGAATTTTATAGCGTCTTTTAAATCGTCAGACTGTTGGTTAACCTTTGCAACATATAAATCTAAGTAAGGTTGGTTGTTCCATTTGTATTTTCTTGTACTAAAAAACGAAGAGTCTTTTGCAGAGGCAAAAACTATTTTATCATTACTATAAAACATAGGAGAAAAATCTGAATTCTCTGTGTTTATAGCTAAATTTTTAAGCTCTGAAGTAGGTTTTCTGTTTAAAATTGCATCTAGTATTTGCTCATTACGTGCATTAACTTCTTTGTTTAGTTTAACCTCTGTAGGTTCATCTTTTTTCATACGGTTATATAAACGCATAAAACGTTTTGCTTTACCATATTTACCATTTCCTTTAAGGGCGTGGGAATATTTAAAAATTTGATCTGCTGATAAATCATCTTTATATGTGTCATATAAAATTTGATACCAATGGTAAGCTCTCTCCATATTTGTATTGTAGTAATGAGAGTCTCCTGCTTTTTGCAATATATCTTTTGTGTAGTTTTCTTTATTTTCCTCTAAAGCTTGTTCAAACAATTTTGCAGCTTCTGCATACCAAAGCATATTAAAATACTCATTTGCTTTTTTTATTAGTTTACTATTACTAGCAGAAAACTTCCCTTTTTTGGTGGTAACATTTTCTTCTGTATCATTATTAAAGTAAAAACTGTTTTCTGCAGATTTTAAATTAGCAACAGGAAATCCTTTTTCTATAGTAGGATTAGAAATAGTAGTAGTTGTTTCTTTTTGTGTTTCTTGTGAAGACGCACTTAAAGCTAACATTAAAAACAAAGTAGGTATTAATTTTTTCATTACAAGTTGTTAAAAAAATCTAGGGTTTAGTTTAAGTTTTTGAGAAGCAGTTGAGCTTTAAAAGTATTTTTTTAAAGTTGCCCCAGTCTATAACTAACGACTTTATTTAAAGTTTCGTGTATAAGTGTGTTAATAATTAATAGTACTTAAGGTTAAAAGGTATTTTTTTTGAAATAATTAAAACTGTACAAAGTAACTTTTAAAACAATACAAAGATAGAGTTACTTTGTATTTTTTTAACTTTAATTGTTGTAAATGAGGCGTATATGTGTTTAAAGATGCTTAAAAATGTGGTAAGAGAATTTTATTTTTTGGTAAAATCTATATTTTAGGAACAAAAAACCCCACACTTTCGTGCAGGGTTTGTAAAATTAAGATATATTGTAATTTACTTTTTCTCTTCTAGCTTGTCATTAGAATCATCGTCTTTAGAAGCATCTTTAAATTCTTTAATGCCGCTTCCTAAACCACGCATTAATTCAGGTATTTTTTTACCTCCAAAAAGTAATAAAACTGCAACAACTATAAGTGCTATAGATGCACCACCTGGAATGGCTAACATAATATTTGATGAAATCATAATAATTAATTTTGAAAAACAAAGATAATAAAAAGTAACTATAACAATGTTAATATTAGTAATAGAATTACTTTTTGTGCTTGTACTTAATGTTTTAGGCGTATTTAACTTAATTTTGATACTTTGAACCCCATTTTTGTTAGTATAGTATAATTCTAAAGTTTATATTTGTTTGTTATGGCAAAAGACAGGAAGAAAAGAAAGGAGATTAAACGTAAGCTTTTAAATAAGTATCGTTTGGTTATTCTTAATGAAGATACTTTTGAAGAAAAAATTTCCTTTAAGCTAAGTAGACTTAATGTTTTTGTTTTAGGTTGGATTTCTACTTTTGTTTTAATTGCACTTACAACTGTGCTTATAGCTTTTACTCCTTTGCGAGAGTATATTCCGGGTTATTCATCTACCAAATTAAAAAAACAGGCCACAGAACTTACCTATAAAACAGATTCTCTGGTTAATGTTTTAAATTATACCAATAAGTATTTATCTAATATACGTATGGTTTTAAGCGGTGATGTTGCCAATAATAAAATGAATAGAGATTCGCTCTTTGAGCAAGTCAAAATAGATCCTAATACTGTAGACCTTAGCCCAATTAAAGAGGATTTAAATTTAAGAGCTCAAGTTGCTTTAGAAGATAAATACAATTTATTTGGTAATACTAAAACAGAATCTTCCTTAGTATTATTTTCGCCAGTTAGTGGTACAATTTCTCAAAATTATGACAAGGATAAAAAGCACTTTGCAGTAGATGTTGTTGCACCAAAAGACAGTCCTATAAAATCTGTAGCGCAGGGAACAGTTATTTTTGCAGATTGGACTACTGAAACTGGTTATGTTATTATAATAGAACATAAAGACAACCTTTTATCTGTTTATAAACACAACAGTGCTTTACATAAGGCGCAAGGAGAAATTGTAAAAGCAGGTGAGGTTATTGCAACTATTGGTAATACAGGGGAAATAACTACGGGCCCGCACTTACATTTTGAGTTGTGGAGTAATGGTACCTCTGTAAACCCTACAAATTATATAGATTTTAAATAAGTAAATTATGTCTTTAAAATCTTTTGCAGCAAAAATTTTTGCTAAGAATATAGCGACCAAAAATACCAAATGGATTTCTAAACCAATAGAAACCCAAGAAAAGGTGTTTCATCAATTAATACAAAAAGCAGCTAATACTAAGTTTGGTAAAGACCATAGTTTTAATGCTATAAAAACGCATAAAGACTTTGTTAAAAATGTACCTGTAAGGGATTATGAGGCATTTAAAAATTATGTAGATGAGGTTGTAGAAGGTAAGTCTAACGTACTATGGCCAGGCAAACCTGCTTATTTTGCAAAAACATCTGGTACTACATCAGGAGCAAAATACATACCCATAACCAAAGAGTCTATTAAATACCAAATTGAAGCCTCAAGGGATGCTATTTTAAATTACATTCACGAAACTGGTGAAGCAGATTTTGTAGATGGTAAGATGATATTTTTACAAGGTAGTCCTGTTTTACAAGAAAAAAACGGAATAAAATTAGGTCGTTTATCGGGTATTTCTGCGCACTATGTGCCAAAGTATTTGCAGCGTAATAGGTTACCTAGCTGGGAGACCAATTGTATAGAAGATTGGGAAACTAAGGTAAATAAGATTGTTGAAGAAACTAAAGATGAGAATATGAGCGTAATTGCAGGTATACCATCTTGGGTTCAAATGTATTTTGAAAAATTACAAATAGCCACCGGTAAAAATGTAGGCGATTTATTTAAAAATTTTCAGTTGTTTATTTATGGAGGTGTAAACTACGAGCCTTATCGTGCAAAATTTGAGAATTTAATTGGGCGTAAGGTAGATAGTATTGAGCTTTTTCCTGCTAGTGAAGGCTTTTTTGCATATCAAAATTCTCAGCAAGAAAGGGGTATGCTATTACTTTTAAACTCTGGTATCTTTTATGAGTTTATTAAGGCAGATGATTTTTATGAAGATAATGCAGAACGAATCACTCTAAAAGACATAGAAATAGGAGTTAATTATGTAATGATAATTTCTACAAATGCTGGTTTATGGGGTTATAATTTGGGAGATACCATTCAGTTTATTTCTAAAAGTCCTTATAAGGTAATTGTTTCAGGAAGAATAAAACATTTTATATCAGCTTTTGGAGAGCACGTTATTGCTAAAGAAGTAGAGGAAGCTATGCAAATGGCTATTAAAGCAACCGATGCAAGAATTAATGAATTTACAGTTGCGCCGCAAACTGTAACAACCAATGAGTTGCCCTATCATGAGTGGTTTATAGAATTTGAAAAAGAACCAGAGAATTTAGATTTATTTATAAAAACAATAGATGAATCTTTACAAAAACAAAATAGTTATTACTTTGATTTAATTGAAGGAAAGGTCCTTCAAACATTAAAAATAACTAAAGTCCAGAAAAACGGATTTAAAAATTATATGGTAAGTATTGGTAAGTTTGGAGGCCAAAATAAAGTACAACGTTTGTCTAATGATCGAAAATTGGCAGATGGTTTGAAAGAATTTACCTTAATCTAAAGTAGCAACCTTAACAATATACTGTTAATTTATGTAGCTTTGTAATGAATAAGAAATATGAATAAGATAATAAATACAACCAGAGCACAGGAGTCTACAAATGCAATTGAACGATTGTATATAACAATGAGACACCTGTTTAACAGAGGTTTTTACAAGCCAATGGGTGTTTCAGGAGAAACACTACGTAATGCATTATTGCAATTAAGACCAGAAATATATGGGTCTGTAGGAGAGGAAAAATCAGAATTAAATGGTTTAACATATGTTTTAGAGCGTCTTCCAGAAGGAATAGAACAATGTAGGTACATTAACTTAACTTCAGATGAAGGTTACGGAGAATCTCACTTTAAAGCCATAATACCTGCAAAAAGAAGAAGAGATTGTTACCGTATAGATGAAGACCAAATGAATATTGTAATTACCAGAGGTAGATCTGATATTTACGATATTCTTACACACTTAACTTTTTTGTTTATAGAGTCCGAAAAAATATGCAAACGTGTATTAATTGAAGATACAAAGAAAACAATAAGAGATTGGACTAAGTTAGAAACTGCCTTAGAATCTGATGAGTTATCACAGGCAGAATTAGAAGTTGCACTAAGTTATACTGCTAACATACTTGGCAGGTCTTTTGTAGAGGTTAAAGCAATGCACCAAGTGTTTGCAACAAAAGAAAATCCAGAAAAGTTTTTGCGTACCATTTACTGGATGGGTAAACTTGCCATAGAAGAAGAAACATTAGGCGATAAAAGAATAATTACATTTAGTCCTGTTTTACGTGAGCGTTTAGGTCACCATATTCACGGAGATCTTTGGGCGTTAACCATAAAAGAGACTTTAGAAAAAAACGGTATACTGCATAGACCAATACACATAATTAGTGCAAATATGCACAGTGTAATGAACTCTTTGTTTGCTAAAAAAGCATTGTCAAAAGAGTATCCAAACTCCAAAGATAGTTTAGAAATTTATGAAGATTTAAGCAAGCCAAAAAACGATAAGTTACGGGCAAAAGTAACTGCGTATGCCAAGAAAAACGGAATGATTTCTCTGAATGATACCTCTGGAACAAATATTGATGTTCAGATTTTTGATTCAGCTAAGTTTGGAGATAAAGCATGCTGTTTTGATCTTCCAAAGGGGTTAAATGACGATGAAAAGCCTGTTATTTTTGTAATGGACTATGCCTTTGGAGAGCAAGCATATGAAACTATAGATGAGCTTTTAAAACCGTATGAAAAAGAAGGTGTAAAAGAGTTCTTAAATATTGAATCTGTTTCTATAATGGGTAAAGCCGGAATTTTAGAAGGAGGTAAAGGTGATATTATGATTGCTACTGCCCATATTTTTGAAGGAACAGCAGACAATTACCCTTTTAAAAACGAACTATCTGCAGCCGATTTTGAAGGTCACGGATTAAAAGTTTTAGAAGGAACAATGGTAACTGTCTTAGGAACATCATTACAAAACAAAGATATATTGCAATTCTTTAAGGACTCTACTTGGGGAGTAATTGGTTTAGAGATGGAGGGTGTGCATTACCAAAAAGCGATACAAGCGGCTTCCAAAATACGAAAAAGTATTAAAGAAGATGTAAAAGTAAGATATGCTTATTACGCCTCAGATAATCCTCTAGAAACAGGCAGTACGTTGGCATCTGGTGGTTTAGGCACAACAGGTGTAAAACCAACATACTTAATAACTAATAAAATTTTAGAACAATTATTTAAATTATAAAATGAGTAATAACCAACAACCACAGCAATCTTCAGAAGAAATAGATTTAGGTCAATTATTTCAGTTAATAGGAAATGCTTTTAAAAAACTATTTGCTTTTATAGCAAGCATATTTAAAGGTGTTTTCCACGTTTTAATGTTGTTTTTATTATTTATTCAAAAGCACTTTATAAAGTTTGTAATAGCAGGAGTTATAGGTATTGGTTTGGGTATATTTTTAGATATTAAAAACGATCAAAAATACATTTCAAGTATGGTAGTAGAGCCAAACTTTAATAGTGTACAACAGCTGTATAATAATGTGACTTTTTACAATGAACTTGCCAAAGCAGAGGACTCTATTACGTTGGCTAATTCTTTAAATATAACAACGACAGAAGCAGCTAGTATAATGAAAATGGAGATAGAGTCCTATTCAGATGAAAACCAAAAAGTTTTGTTGTTTGATAAGTTTATTAGAGAGTTAGATTCTACAACCGTTAAGAACTTAGATTTTGATGCTTACCTAGAAAACTTTAATACATTTGATGCTCGTTTTCATAAAATAAACCTGATAAGTACAAACAGTACAGTTGCTAAAAAAGCACAACCAGCTATTGTTAAATCTATTTCTAGTAATACCTATTTTAAGGAGCAGAAGGCTACAAATGATAAAAATATTGGCTTTCAAGAAGAGATATACAATCAGCAATTAAATGAAATTATTTCGCTTCAGGAGTTATATAAAGACGTAATGGTTAAAGAAGCCTCAAAAGAAATTGGAGGCACTAACATTAGCTTGGCAGATAATGGAGGAGGAAAAAATAAAGAAATAGAGCTTTTAAAGGAGCGGGACGAATTGAAGCAGAAAATTGTAGAGTTAAATTTAGAAAAAGCCAATAAAGCAACTATCCTTAATGTAATTTCGGATTTCCCTACTAGGGGAGCTAAATTAGGGGGGGTTATGAGTCAGTATAAGTTTATGTTGCCTATAGTATTAGTTAATATATTATTAGTGTTCTTATTATTGATGGAGCTTAATAAAGTATTAAAAAAATATCCAGGAAAATAATGAATATACTAATAACAGGTGGGGCAGGTTTTATTGGGTCTCATGTAGTTAGGAGGTTTGTTCTGTCATATCCAAATTATCATATTTATAACGTAGATGCCTTGACGTATGCTGGTAATCTAGAGAATTTATCAGATATAGAAGATTCTTCTAATTATACCTTTTTAAAAGGTGATATTACAGATGAGAATTTTATTCAAGATATATTCAAAAAATATAATTTTTATGGAGTTGTACATTTAGCTGCAGAGTCGCATGTAGACAGGTCTATTACAGATCCTATGGCCTTTGTAAAAACAAATGTTATTGGAACAGTAAATTTACTTAATGCTGCCAGAGATTCTTGGAAAAATGACTTAGAAAGTAAACGATTTTATCATATAAGTACAGATGAAGTGTACGGTGCTTTAGGAGAATCTGGTTTATTTACAGAAACTAAGGCGTACGATCCTAATTCGCCCTACTCGGCTTCTAAAGCAAGTTCAGACCACTTTGTAAGAGCATACGGAGAAACGTATAAGTTACCTTATGTAATCACCAATTGCTCTAATAATTACGGGCCAAATCATTTTCCGGAAAAATTGATTCCGTTATTTATCAATAACATAATTCATAAAAAGGGATTACCTGTTTATGGCGATGGCAATTATACTAGAGATTGGCTTTATGTAATAGATCATGCCAGAGCTATAGATTTGGTTTTTCATAAGGGTAAAAACGCAGAGACTTATAACATAGGCGGATTTAACGAGTGGAAAAATATAGATTTGGTAAAGTTGTTGTGTTGTTTAATGGATGCTAAACTAAACAGGCCTTTAGGTGATAGTGAAAAACTAATTACTTATGTTAAAGATAGACCTGGGCACGATTTACGGTATGCTATAGACGCATCAAAAATTAATAAAGAATTAGGTTGGAAGCCGTCCGTAACTTTTGAAGAAGGGTTAGAAAAAACAATTGATTGGTATTTGCAAAACGAAGAATGGCTAGAGAGTGTTACTTCTGGTACTTATCAAGAGTATTATAAAAAAATATATAATTAAATAAAGAGTTATGAAGGGTATTATACTTGCTGGAGGCTCTGGATCTAGGCTGCATCCCATTACATTAAGTGTAAGCAAGCAGTTGATGCCTATTTATGACAAACCAATGATTTATTACCCGCTTTCTACTTTAATGTATGCTGGTATAAAAGAGATTTTAATTATATCTACACCTAAAGATTTGCCTTTGTTTAAAGATTTATTGGGTGATGGGACTAAGTATGGTTGTAGTTTTCAATATGCTGTTCAAGAAAATCCTAATGGTTTAGCGGAGGCTTTTATTATTGGTGAAGAATTTATAGGAGATGATAAAGTAGCGCTGGTTTTAGGAGACAATATCTTTTATGGATCTGGTTTAGCACAATTACTACAATCTAATAATGATCCTGAAGGCGGAATAATATATGCTTACAGAGTGTATGATCCAGAACGTTATGGAGTAGTTGAGTTTAACGAAGAAGGCAAAGCTATTAGTATAGAAGAAAAGCCGTTAGAGGCTAAGTCTAATTATGCTGTTCCAGGTATTTATTTTTATGATAATACTGTAGTAGAAATTGCAAAAAATATAAAACCAAGCAAACGTGGTGAGCTAGAGATTACAGATGTCAACAAGGTGTATTTGGAAAAAGGTAAATTAAGTGTAAGTATATTAGATCGTGGTACGGCTTGGTTAGATACGGGTACTTTTCAGTCCTTAATGCAGGCATCACAATTTGTAGAGGTTTTAGAAGAGCGTCAAGGTTTAACTATTGGTGCCATTGAAGCTGCGGCTTATGAAATGGGTTATATCAATAAAGATCAATTTATAGCTTTGGCAGAACCATTGTTGAAAAGTGGTTATGGAAAAAACCTTTTAGGAATATTAGATAATTAGGAATGAAGGTTACAAAAACAAAATTGGAAGGTTGTGTACTTATAGAGCCTACACTATATAATGATGAAAGAGGGTATTTTTTTGAGAGCTATAATACCCACCGGTTTAATGATATTGTTGATCAAGAGGTTAATTTTGTTCAAGATAATCAATCATTCTCTACAAGGGGAGTTATAAGAGCGTTACATTATCAAAAAGGAAATAATGCACAGGCAAAGTTAATACGTGTTTTAAATGGCCTTATTTTAGATGTGGCGGTAGATTTAAGACCTTATTCTAAAACTTACGGAGAATATTTTTCTGTTGAATTGTCTTCAGAAAATAAAAAACAACTATTTGTACCAAGAGGTTTTGCTCATGGATTTTCTGTTCTTACTGATACTGCTGAGGTTTTATACAAGTGTGATAACTATTATAATAAAGAATCTGAAGGAGGGGTAATATACAACGATGCTACTTTAAATATTGATTGGAAAGTTAGACCTGAGGAAATTAAAGTTTCTGAAAAAGATTTGACTTTACCAACATTGAAAGAGGTTTTGGTATGATTAAAATTGTAGTAACTGGGGCAAACGGTCAATTAGGACAGTGTTTTAAAAAAGTAAAAGATGACTATAGTGATATAAAGTTTACATTTTGTGACTCTAAGGATTTAGATATAACTGATAAAGAAAGATTACGTCTTTTTTTTGATAAAGATAAGTTTGATTACTGTATTAACTGTGCAGCGTATACAAATGTAGAGCAGGCAGAAAAAACTCCTGATAAAGCTTATTTGGTAAATGGTGATGGAGTAAAAAACATAGCAGAAGAGTGTATAAAACATAATGTAGTATTAGTGCACATCTCAACAGATTATGTTTTTGATGGAGAAAAAGGCTCCCCTTATACAATATCAGATAGTACAAACCCTATTAATGAGTATGGAAAATCTAAGTTGAGAGGAGAAGAGTTTATAAAAGAAATATTAGAAAAATATTTTATAGTTAGAACGTCCTGGTTGTATTCGGAATTTGGACATAATTTTTATAAAACTATTTTAAACAAGGCTAAGAAGGGAGAAAATTTGTCTGTTATAGACACAGAAATTGGTTGCCCAACTGATGCAAACAATTTAGCTAAGTATATTTTAGATATAATTATTTCTGATAATAAGGATTTTGGGATTAAGCACTATACGGACAGAACGCCTATGACGTGGTTTGATTTTGCTAAAGAAATATTAAAAAAAAATCAGCTAGATAAGACTACAAAGCTTGTAAGGGCTAATAATTATCGTAGTTTTGCTAAAAGACCTAAGAACAGCGCACTTTTGTGTGATTAATTTAGATTATAATAAAAAATATATAAAGTGATAAAAAAGATTTGTTGTATCGGAGCAGGATATGTTGGTGGGCCAACTATGGCTATTATTGCCCAAAAGTGTCCAGAATTAGAAATTACAGTTGTCGATTTAAATCAGAAACGAATAGACCAATGGAATGATGCAGATGTCTCTAATATTCCTATTTATGAACCTGGTTTGTCCAATGTAGTTGCTGAGGCAAGAGGAAGAAATTTATTTTTTGATACAGATATTGATAAAGCTATTGATGAGGCGGATATGATTTTCATTTCTGTAAACACGCCAACAAAAACCTATGGTAAGGGCAAAGGTATGGCTGCAGACTTAAAATATATTGAGCTCTGTGCAAGGCAAATAGCACGCGTAGCTACCTCCGATAAAATTGTGGTTGAGAAGTCGACTTTACCTGTTAGAACGGCACAAGCAATTAAAAATATATTAGACCACACTGGTAACGATGTAAATTTTGAAATACTATCTAATCCAGAGTTTTTGGCAGAAGGCACGGCAGTGTCAGATTTAACCAATCCAGATAGAGTATTAATAGGTGGACAACAAGAAACGGAAAAAGGAAAACAAGCAGTACAGGCTTTGGTAGATGTTTATGCTCACTGGGTGCCTAAAGATAAAATTTTAACCACTAATTTGTGGTCTTCAGAATTATCTAAACTAACAGCAAACGCCTTTTTAGCGCAAAGAGTTTCCTCTATAAATGCAATGAGTGAGCTTTGTGAAATTACAGGAGCAGATGTAGATGAAGTCGCTAAGGCAATAGGAATGGATAGTCGTATTGGTCCAAAATTTCTAAAATCGTCAGTTGGCTTTGGTGGCTCATGTTTTCAAAAAGATATATTAAACTTAGTTTATATTGCCAAATCCTATGGTTTAAACGAAGTAGCAGATTATTGGGAGCAAGTAATTCTATTAAATGACCATCAAAAAAGACGGTTTGCACATAATATTGTTAAAACACTTTATAATACAGTTTCTGATAAGAAAATTGCGTTTTTAGGTTGGGCTTTTAAAAAAGATACAAACGACACTAGAGAGTCTCCTGCAATATATGTTGCAGAGGAATTATTGTCAGAACAGGCAAAAATATCAGTTTGGGATCCTAAGGTAAAAGAATCCCAAATCTATGCTGATGTTAATTATTTGGATTCTATTGAAGCCGAAGAAGTAGATAATAGATTAGAAGTTAGTGGTAATGCATATGAGGCTTGTAAAGGTTCCCATGCAATAGCTATTTTAACAGAATGGGAAGAGTTTAGCACCTATGATTGGCAACGTATTTATGATAATATGCACAAACCAGCCTTTGTTTTTGACGGACGAGGAGTGTTAGATAGAAATAAGCTTCAGGAAATTGGCTTTGTATATTATAGAATTGGTGAGGGTAATAGTTATAACTAATTTATATATAATTAAACACAACTATAAACGAATACACCATAACTATGTCAGAAAAGAAAGTAGCTTTAATAACAGGAGTGACAGGCCAAGATGGCGCATATTTAAGTGAATTTTTATTAAAAAAGGGATATGAAGTACACGGTTTAAAAAGAAGATCTTCTTTATTTAACACAGATAGGATAGACCATTTATACCAAGATCCTCATATAGAAGATAGGAATTTTATTCTGCATTATGGAGACATGACGGACAGTACAAACCTAATAAGGTTAATACAAGAGATACAACCAGATGAGATATACAACTTGGCAGCAATGAGTCACGTACACGTATCTTTTGAAGTACCAGAGTATACAGCTAACGCAGATGGTATAGGAACCTTACGTATATTAGACGCAGTTCGTATGTTGGGTTTATCAAATAAAACAAGAATTTATCAAGCCTCAACTTCAGAGTTGTATGGTAAAGTTCAAGAAGTTCCACAATCAGAGACTACTCCTTTTTATCCAAGAAGCCCTTATGCAGTTGCCAAAATGTATGCATATTGGATAACAGTAAACTACAGAGAGGCATACAATATGTATGCATGTAATGGTATTTTATTTAATCATGAATCTCCTATCCGAGGAGAAACATTTGTAACACGTAAAATAACCAGAGCAACGGCAAAAATAGCGTTAGGACTACAAGATAAATTTTATTTAGGAAATTTAGATGCCGAGCGAGATTGGGGCCATGCTAAAGACTATGTTCGAATGATGTGGATGATATTACAGGCAGACGAAGCAGAAGACTGGGTTATAGCAACTGGTAAAACTACAAAAGTTAGAGAGTTTGTAAAAATGAGTTTTGCGGAAGCTGGCATAGAGTTAGAGTTTAAAGGGACTGGTGTAGACGAAAAAGCTTATGTTGTAAAATGTAATAATCCAAAATACCAATTAGAGATAGGTAAAGAGGTATTAGCAGTAGATCCAAAATATTTTAGACCAACAGAGGTAGACTTATTAATAGGTGACCCAACCAAGGCAAAAACAAAATTAGGATGGACCGTAGAGTATGATCTTCCAGATTTAGTAAAAGATATGGTGCAGAGTGATTTAAAGTTAATGCAAAAAGAGCAGTATTTAAAAGACGGTGGTTACCGCATTTTAAACTACTTTGAATAGTATGGATAAGAGTTCAAAAATATATATAGCGGGTCATAGAGGTCTTGTAGGTAGTGCCATAGTTAAAAATTTAAAGAGTAAGGGATATCATAATTTAGTAGTTAAAACTCATAAAGAGTTAGATTTAACTAATACAGAAGCAGTATCTCATTTTTTTAAGGTAGAGCAACCTAAGTACGTATTTTTAGCAGCAGCTAAAGTAGGAGGTATAGTGGCTAATAATACGTACAGAGCAGATTTTATTTATGAAAATCTAATGATTCAAAACAATGTAATTCATGAGTCCTACAAACATAAGGTAGAGAAGTTGTTGTTTTTGGGTAGCACATGTATTTATCCAAAAAACTGTGCGCAACCTATGAAAGAGGACTACCTATTAACAGACACATTAGAATACACAAATGAGCCATATGCAATAGCCAAGATAGCAGGTATAAAAATGTGTGAAAGTTATAACCTACAGTACGGTACTAACTTTATTTCTGTAATGCCAACAAATTTATATGGTCCTAATGATAATTTTGATTTAGAAAAGTCACACGTTTTACCAGCATTAATTAGAAAAGTAGCCTTAGGTAAAGCATTAGAAGAGAAAAACTGGGATTATATCAGTTCAGACCTAAACAAGTTACCAATAAAAGGTATAAACGGATCTGCCTCTAAGGAAGAAATAGAACAAGTTTTATCAGACTTTGGAGTTGTATTGAACCAATCTAAAGCTAGTGTAGAGATTTGGGGAACCGGCAAGCCTAAACGAGAATTTTTATGGTCAGAAGATATGGCAGATGCCTGTGTGTATATTATGGAGGAAAGGGATTTTGGAGATGTAGTAAAGGACATTAAAGAGGTAAGAAACACTCACATAAATATAGGAACTGGTGAAGACGTTAGCATAGCTCAGTTAGCCCAATTAATTGCAAAAACAGTGGGTTATAAGGGAGAGTTTGTTTTTAATACAAGTAAACCCGATGGAACAATGAAAAAACTAACAGATGTTACCAAACTTAATAATTTAGGTTGGAAACATAAGGTTAATTTAGAGGAGGGTATTGGAATGATTTATAATTGGTATACAGCAACAAATACAGATTAGTTTATTGTAATTGAGTTGAAAATTTCAGATGAATATGAAATAAAAAATCATAGTAACACTTATTCTTAATAAGAATTTTTAGCATTTTGATTAACTTAAAATAATTTAGTTTTGATAAAGATTGAAAAATTATGGAAATTACTAGTTGTAATACTTTTTTATAGCTGTCAAACAGAAAAAGTTTCCAAAACTTACAATATTGTTTTAAATGAAAAAAATGGACAGGATGCTATAATTTCTAAAGCGTATCCTACAAATAATTATGGAGATCATAAAGTGTTACATTTAATCTCTAGAATTAAAAATGACAGTTTAAAAGATGATAACAGGTTTGTATTGGGCTTTGATATGCCTGAAATTAGTAGAGCGGCTGAAATAGATTCAGCTTTTATTTACTTATATAGGAATGATTTAAAAACGAATGGTGATGTTAATTTTTACGTTCAAAGGATAACTTATCCTTGGGTAGAAAATAGAATTACGTGGGATGGTCAGCCATCAATAAGTAGAGAAAACGAGGTTATTGTTGATTCTTCTAGAGGAAAGCGAGAAAAGTACAAGATAGATATTTCTAATTTTATTAAGGGCTTTGCAAGGAAAGAATATAGAAATTTAGGTTTTATGTTTAGATTAGTAAATGAGAATTCAAAAAATAATATGATAAGTTTTTACTCAAGTAATTCAGATGATTTAGCTAAGAGACCAAAAGTAGAAATTAGGTACAAAGATAAGAAATAAATAACTTACAGTTTTATATAGTACTGACCTAAACCAATATAAATGAGAAAACTTCACCTTATTTCAGCAATGTATTCAACAAAGGGACATGGTTTTGAGTATGTCCGTAATTTTTGTGATAATTTAAAGAGTGAATTCAATATAATTCTACATTTAGCCTCAGATACAGAGATAGACACTCCGCCTAATATAAAAGTTAATTACACTGGAGTAAATTATGTAAAAACAGACGCTAAGAATTTTGTTAAATACGGTAAGTTTGCACCATATTTTAGGGCAATTATGAAGCAATATGTTTCTTATTGTTACTATAAAAAAATAGTAAAGTCTGGTATTATTCAAAAGAATGATTTGGTATACATTATGGATTATGATGTTATTCCATTGTTAACCTTAATTAAAAAGTTAAATAAAAAAGGGGTAATAAAAACTTTTTTATGGATTCATAGTGCAAAGTTTCAGTCTAAGGATATAATTTACTCTTTATACAAAAGTGTTTTTAAATATATTTTTAATAATAAAATCTTAAATAACATTCAAGGTATAGTAGTAAATGGTAAATATATAAAGTCTGAAATTTCTAAATTTTTAAAAATTCAGGATCATAAAATACATATTATTCAATACCCTAGTTCTATCCCATTTAAAAAGGTTTCAAAACCCTTAGCTCGAAAAGAATTAGGGTTAAAACAAAATGATAATGTTATTCTTTTCTTTGGTATGCTGCGTAAAGATAAGAATATTGAGTTTACAATAGAAAATGTTTCTAAGTCTAATAAGGAACCAAAATTAATTATTGCTGGATCTGAAGCGTCGGTCACTAAAGAGGATATTGATAAGTGGATTACAAAGCATAATATGAAAAATTATATGCTTGATATAGATTATATTTCAGAAGAAAAAATGGCTTTATATTATAGTTGCAGTGATTTATTAATACTGACTTATGAGTTGGAGTCAGGTTCTCAAAGTGGTCCATTATCATTAGCTAGAGAATTTGAGTTACCGGCTTTAGTAACTAATACAGGAGAAATTGGGAAGTATGTAATAGATAATAATGTTGGGCTTACTGCTGATGTTGTTGGAGAAAATTCATTTGTTAAAAAAATAGATTATTTTTTTAACATGAGTAATGATGAACAAGAGGGCTTAAAGAAAAGTTTGATAACGGCCAAGGATAAATTTTCTTGGAAAGAAGCTAAAAAGAAATACCTTATTTTGTTTGATGTCTAATATAAGTGACTTTTTTAAATCAACAAAGAGTTTAGGGAGAGATGTTTTAATTCTTTCGGTTGGGATTTTGTTAGCTCAAGTCATTCCATTATTACTGCAACCCTTTTTAAAAAGAACATTTTCACCTGAGGATTTTGGAACATACGATGTATTCCTTAAGTCATTTTCTATTTTAGTAGCACTTTCATCCTTAAAATATGAAAATGCCATTCTGCTTCCAAAAAAAGACACTGACTCTAAACATGTACTTTACTTAAGTGTGATTATTAGTACAATTATTTGCTTGTTGTTATTTATCATAATATTAATTTTTAAAAATAGAGTACATTACTACTTTAAGGAATTTTCTTTTTTAGCGATGTGCCTTTTACCAATTAGTGTTTATAGTTATTCAATTTTTAATACATTTAATATGTATTTAATCAGAAAGCAAAGGTTTTTGTTGTCTTCCTCGAGTAAAGTATCTAGACGTTTTTCAGAGGGCTTAATACAGTTTCTTTTTGGATATTTTAAAAATCCTAATGGTTTATTAATTGGTGATACAATAGGTAACACAGTTCAAGGCGCTTTTTCTTTTTGGAAAGTAAGATCAATGACTTCGTTAAAAAACATTAGCCTTATCAGGATTAAGAAAGTAATGTATGAGTATAGAGAGTTGCCAGTATTTACTTTAATTCCTAATATTTTAAATACATTTGTATTAGGGTCGTTAACTTTCTTAATACTAAGTAAGTTTGATATAAAAGAAGTGGGTTATCTGGAGTTTACCCAAAAAATATTAGCTATTCCGTCTGTATTTATATCTATTGCGATATCTCAAGTTGTTTTCCAGCGAGTTAGTCAACTAATTAACAAGAAAGAAAAAATTTTACCACTCTTATTGTCTGTGATTCTTATGTTATTATCATTTTCTACCTTGTTTATATTGTTAATACAATTTTATGGAGAAGAAATATTTGTTTTCATAGGGGGAGAAGGCTGGGAAAATTCTGGGAAATATGCCAAAATATTAGTTTATGGGTCAGCAATAATGCTTATATTTTCACCTTTAGGAAAAGTACTAATTGCTTTGAAAAAATTTAAAATTAATTCACTATGGGAGATAAGTAAGTTTGCTGTAGTATTATTTTTGTTTTATGCAGATGGTCTATCATTAATAATGTATTTAAAGCTCTATACTTGGATTATTCTATTGTTTTATTTAATTTATGGGGTTATTATAATATACATGTCTTACAAATATCAAATTGAGGAAATTAAAGCTAAGTAAAAGATTTTTTATAAATGCGCTTTTCACTATTTTTATTATTTCAGGAATAATAAAGTCAATATTTTTCTATATTGGAGTGCCTAGGTTCATAGATGTTACAGCTATTTCTGCTTTAATGATATTGTGTGATATTGTCTATGTTACAATAAAAAAGAAAGGAAAAATACTGATTAACAATAAGCAACTTGTCTATACATTTTTAATAATTTTTTTTCAATGTGTTGTTTTTATAAGTTTATTTTACACTGCATCTACTGGTTTTGGTTACTATAAAAGTTTATTACTGATATTAAATATTATTGCTTTTATATATCCGATTTTTAGAAAAGAAATTACCATAGAATCCTTTTTTAGTCTCTTATATAATATTATAATTCCGTTTAGCGTATTTATTATTTTTTTGAATTTTGTAAGGTGGACTCCTTATAAAACGCTTATAAATATTGAAAGGGCAGATGAAATAAGAGGTCATTACTTAACAATTGGAATGTTCTTAGGACTTATTGCTTATTATAATATTTGTTTTAGAAATCAGCTTAAGTCTAACTTTGATCTTAAGGTTGTATTACCTATATTTTTATTGGTTATTTCTAGTGCACGGGGACCTCTTATTTTTTTTATTATTACAATGCTCTTATTTTTTCTATTTAAAATAAAAAGTCTAAAATTAAGAATACGCAACACGAATTTGGTTTTTGGAGGAATTATAGCTTTGGTAATTTTTGCCACCCCATTAAGAAACCTTTTTTTTAATCTTTTTCAAAGAACATTTAATAGATTTTACGTAATGTTTAATTCTGATAGTGGAGGAGCTTCAATTAGCGGAAGGTTAGATTTTTTATCATTTTCTTTTGATAGTATTACAGAAGGGCCAATACGTTTATTGTTTGGTTCAGGAATAGGTAGTTTTATGTTTTTGTATACAGGGAATGATGGTAGAGGGTATCCCCATAATATTTTAATAGAAAGTCTTTTTGAATTGGGTGTTTTGGGTTTTCTTATATTGTCAAGTTTTCTATTTTTCATATTTTTCTATAAAACAAAAAAAGTAACTTCTAAATTAATCTTAATATTTCTTATATTATGTTATTCAAAAACTGGAGGTTTAGAAGATATCCGAATTATATATGGAATGTATGCACTATACCTTAGTAGTCTATATTCACCTAAAGTAATAGAATTATAATCTTTATGGCAAAAACAATACTACAACTTTCAAATGATTTTCCTGATCAAAAAATATATGTTAACCTTGTTAATAGATTGTCAAATTTTGGATATAATCAAATAGTTTATGTTCCTGTTAAGTGGGAAGATAAAATAGATGGAAATAGAGATGAAAGTATTAAAAATGTTGAATATCACTATTCATATATTCTTAAAAGATCTCTTTTGTTTAGATTACAGTATCATAAGAAAATCAATATTATATTGCAAGATCTTGAGAGTAAAGTGGATTTAAGAGAGGTGGATTTAATTCATGGACATTTCTTATTTAGTGACGGAGGAGTAGCTTATAAAATTAAAAAAAAGTATAATATTCCTTATGTAGTTAGTGTAAGAGCATCTGATATATTTACTTTTTTTAAATGGATGTTTCATTTAAGAAAATTTGGAAATAAAATAATGAATGAAGCGGAAAGAGTAATTTTCATTAACCCATCATATGTTGAAATTTTTAAAGAAAAATATTTAAGTAAATTTCACTCAGATATTTTAAACAAAATCAGTGTCGTTCCTAACGCTATTGATGACAAGTGGTTTTCTAATTTAGTAGTGCAAAAAAGAATTGTTGAGCCCATACGACTTTTGTATGTTGGTCGTATTGTTAAAAGAAAAAAACTAGATGTTGTTATCAATGCTCTAAAAGAACTTAATAAAAAAAGTAAAAAAAAATATGTTCTGGAAGTTGTAGGAGATGGTAATTTTATACATACTGTTAAAAAGATGGCAGACAATAACGTTATTTTTCATGGGCATATTTATAATTTTTCTAAACTTTTAGAAATATATAAAAGGAGTCAAATATTTGTTATGCCATCTATTAAGGAAACTTTTGGTTTAGTATATGTAGAAGCTCTTAGTCAAGGTTTACCTATAGTATTTTGTAAAGGAGAGGGTGTTGATGGTTTTTTTAAAGAAAACGAGGTAGGAGTATCTGTAAGGAACGATAGTGTGAATGATGTAATACGAGCAGTGGATTATATTGAAAAAGAATATGAGCAGCTTACTCAAAATACGCTGCAGCAATCAGAAAAATTTAATTGGGATGAATGCACAAAATCATTTATTGAGATTTATGAAAGGTCTTTTTATTAAAACTGAAAATAACGTACAAATTAATCTTTTTTGGAATTTTATTCTCCTTGGTTTTGTTACATTACCTTTTGGAATACAGCCATCTAGTTTTTTATTTATTCTGTCAATGTTTTTTGGTGTTTCAAGTATTTTTATGATTAAAAAAACATATAGTTTAGACATTATTAATTGGTCCTTTCCATTACTTTTTTTCCTTATGACTATAAGTCTCTATTATAGTTATGATGTTAAAGAAGGTCTTAAACTTATAGAAAGATCGTTACCTTTAATCATATTTCCTATTATTTTTATGTTTATTAGAGCAAATAAGGAGATTATAGATAAAGTATCTAAGGCATTTATTTTTGGTATATTTATTACATTTATTTTTAATTTAATTAAAGCTTTTTACTCTTCTTTAACAATTAATGAAGAAGGAGTAAACTTCAATTCAGCAATAAAAGCAGGTCTAAATATTGAAGAATCAATTATTGATGGAGGAAATTACTTTTTTGGTGGATACTTCTCTACCTTTATGCATCCAAGCTATGTAGGTTTATATGTTTTAGTGGGTATTATTTACACTTTAAAAAGTTCGTTATCAAGAAAAATAAAACTTTTCTTATTAATAACTCTATCAGTATATATCTTTTTTTTATCTTCCAAATCAGCATTAGTTCTACTCTTGTTAATTGGTGTTATATTTTTAATCTATTACAAAAATTCTAGTCGAATAATTATTTTTAGTACTGTTGCTTTTTTGGGAATATTAGTTTTTATTAATCCAAGAATTAATCAAGGAATTAAAAGACTTAATGATTTTAATTTGAAAGAAAACCACAAGTATACTACATCTTCTCAATCAAGAATTTTATCTTGGAAAGTGGCACTAGATTTGATTGAGAAATCTCCTTTCCTAGGATATGGAGTTGGTGATGCAGATAAAGAATTACTAATTGGGTATTTAAAATCAGATTATATTACAAATGCAGAAAATGAATATAATGCTCATAATCAATTTCTTCAAACAACTCTTCAGGTTGGTGTTCTGGGTTTAATATTATTTTTATTACCATTTGCAGTAATAGGTTATAGAGTTTCAAATATATATAATCTAAGTATGCTTATTGTTTTAATAATATCATTAGTATTTGAATCTATGCTTGTTAGGTACAATGGAATTATTTTCTATTCTATTGTAGTGCCCATATTGTTGAATAAATTAGATGTAACATGCAACAGTAAAAATATTTAATATTGTACTTGAAAATCTTTTTCGAAAGGTTTGCTGTTCCAAGCTTTTTTAGAAGTCCAATCTTCATCTTTTCCAGACCAAAATTTATCTGTTTTGTTTAAACCAAGGGGTAAAAAACTTAGTGTAGTCATATATAAACTACCCCTTGATGTATAATAGTCTGCAAGTTCAGGTTGGTTGCCCCTAAACCCTAACTCTAACCATCCGTCTTTATCAAAAACGTCATCAATAAATAGATTTTTTTTAATGGCTGTTAGAGCACATCTCACTTGCGCGGGTTTAATTTTTGTTGGTAATTTTTTTAATAAAGAAACGTGAGATAAGGTTTGAAATGCTCCCGTTCTGTATGTTATAGATCTTCCTATAACGGGATATGTTCCTTCAGGAGAAATCATTCTTTCTAATTGTACAGCAAATCTAATCATTCTTTTTAAAGATAAATCATACTCTTCCTCTTTTGTTAAGCCTTTCTTTACTAAAACGTTTAGTGTATCTACTAGCATACTATGCATTACAAAGGAATTGTAATAATTAAAAGAAAACTTTACGCCATCCTTATACCAGCCGTCACCTATATACCAATCTTTATAATAATCAAGAGCTTCATCTACATATTTTTTTTCCCAATTTTCATCAATAGATAGTAAAAATATTTCTGTTATCGCTCTACAAAGTAACCAGTTGTTTTTATATGCTTTTCTTGTCCTTAATGCTTTTAACTCCTCTACAAATCTTTTTTTTGTAATTTCATCCAAAGGCTCCCAAAGTTGTTTTGGAGCTCTTAAGAATGCTTGTACAAGGTGTCCTGCATCTACTATTGGTTGTTTTTCTGTCCTGAAATTTAGATAATCCGGACTTGAAGGGTTGACCGCGTTTACCATTCCTTTCAAGAATACACTTCTTAATTTTTTCCTCATTTTACCCTCTTTACTTTCGTCGTCTGGTAAGGAAAGCCAAGGGGCAATTCCAGCAGCTGTTCTTGCAACTGCCTCTAAATAAGTGACATTTTTACGACCATCGTAAGTAGGAGATTTGGTTGCAGGCATATTTTTTGCTAATGTTTCATTTGCCAAATTTGAAAAAACAGGATAAGAAATTTTAAAAAGTAGGTTACACCAATATGCCCTATCTTTGTCTCCACTTTTAGCTTTGTGTTTATGAGATTTAGCAGATATACTTTGAGGTTTTATAAAGGTAATAATTCCAGATAAAGACATAGCTGTTATAAATTTTCTTCTAAGCATAATTTTTTAATTTCTTTGTAAATTATAAAAAAGTCTAAAACATTTTTATCTAATTTAATAAAAATAGCTCTAATTTTTTTAAATGAATAACAAAGTTTCTATAGTGACGCCTGTATATAATTCTGAGAAGTTTGTCTCAGACTGTATACAATCTGTTCAGGATCAAACATATGAAAATTGGGAGCACATCTTGGTAGATGATTGTTCTTCAGATCTAAGTGCTTCTATTATTAAGGAATTTGCTAAGACAGATTCAAGGGTTATCTATGTGAAATTAAAGAAAAATAGTGGTGCTGGTGTTTCTAGAAATAAGGCAATTGAATTAGCAAGCGGGAGTTATATTGCATTTTTAGATAGTGATGATATTTGGCATAAGGATAAATTAGGTAGACAAATTGAATTTATGGTAAAAAATAAACACAATTTTTCCTTTTCTTCCTATGACGTAATTGATGAAAAGGGAAATGTATTGTCAAAGAGTAAAAAGGTGTTAAATCACGTTAATTATAATAGGGCATTATTTAAGAACCCTATTGGGTGTTTGACGGTTATTTATAATTGTGATAGTCTAGGGAAGCATTATATGCCGTCAATTAGAAAGAGACAAGATTATGCATTATGGTTAAAGTTATTGAAGATTACCGATGCGTATGGATTAAATCTAAATTTAGCTTCTTATAGAATAGTGAATAACTCTATTTCCTCCAATAAACTAGATTTATTAAAATATGAATGGAAAATATATAGAGAAGAAGAAAAGCTTTCGTTTATTAAATCTTCTTTTTATTTATTTACAGCGGTTGTTTTAAAATTGAAATCTTATTTTTGTTAGAAATTAGAGTACATAATTAATGGCTAAACCTTCAATTTTAAATTCGGTCGAGAGAAAATTTATTCTTTTAATAGGTGACTTGTTAATTATTTTAGCGTCATTAAATTTACTTATTAATTTTGCTATAGATAAACAATTTGTATCATTAAATCTTAAGGTCTTAATTTTTGCAATAGGGTTGCTTTTTTACTTAATGCTTGCATATATTCTTGACTTTTATAATTTAGAAAAAGTCTCTAAAAAAAAGTATTTACTTTCTCAGTCTCTATATATATCGGGGATATATGTGTTATCAATTTTTGTTTTCACTGTTATATTTTTTGATGTTAGCTTTTGGAGAATTCCTTTATTGTGTTTTTTGCTTTTAACTCCAGTTCAAATTGGATTATGGCGTTTTTTTTACCGTAATGTATTTAATATAATTCCAGTAACAAAAAATGTTTTATACGTTTATGACGAAAAAAACAAAGATGAAATAAAGGATGAAATAGCTAAAATTAACGGAACTGATTTAGAAACCTTTTATAAAGTTAAGCTAACTCTTACTTCTAATCATAAGGAATTTACTAATAAGAAATCTATCTTAGAAGCCACAGATAAAATTGATACTTGGATAATAAATACAGATAGTTACAATAATTTTTCTAAAGAATTAGAAAAAGCTATTATAATGGCAATGTTAAAAGGAAAAGAAGTCATTTCTTTTACTTCTTTTTATGAAAATATGTATGAGGCTCTACCTATTAAATCTCATAACGATAGTTTTTATGAAATACTTCAGTTTAGAAATATTAAAATTAGATATTTATTAAGAATATTTAGTTTTTTGGTAAACTTTATGTTAGCGCTTTTTGTTGGACTATTTTTTGTGTTCACCATACCATTTGTTTTTATACTTAATTTGTTTTTCAACCGAGGTCCTTTGTTTTATTCACAGAAGAGAGTGGGTTTATATGGTAACGAATTTAAAATTTATAAATATAGATCAATGGTTACTGACGCTGAGAAATCTGGAGCAAAAATGGCTGTTAAAAACGATGCAAGAATAACACCTTTTGGAAGAATATTGAGGTTATTTAGAATTGATGAATTGCCTCAAATTATTTCGGTTATTAAAGGAGATATGCAGTTTATTGGTCCTAGGCCTGAACGAAAAGTTTTTGTTAAAGAACTAAATAAAATTGTTCCTTTTTATGATGTTAGACATTTGATTAGGCCTGGTATTACAGGTTGGGCACAGGTAAAATATAAGTATGGTGAAAATTTAGATGATTCTATTAGAAAATTAGAGTATGATATGTATTACATTAAAAATAGGTCTATTACTTTAGATTTAAGAATTATATTTAAAACGGTTACTACAGTTTTATTTTCAAGAGGAGTTTAAAATCATAGTACAAACCGTACTTAACGCTGTTTCTGGAGAAGAAAAGGCATATTAAAAAATAGAATGAAAAAAGTACTTATTACTGGAGCAGCAGGATTTTTAGGATCTCATTTATGCGACAGGTTCATAAAAGAGGGTTTCTACGTAATTGCAATGGACAATTTAATTACGGGAGACTTAAAAAATATTGAGCACCTTTTTCCATTAGAAAATTTTGAGTTTCAACATCATGATGTGTCTAAGTTTATTCATATTCCTGGTAAATTAGACTATATATTACATTTTGCATCACCAGCAAGTCCTATAGATTATTTAAAAATTCCTATCGAGACATTAAAGGTTGGTGCGTTAGGTACACATAATTTGCTTGGAGTAGCAAAAGAAAAAAATGCGACTATTTTGGTAGCTTCTACCTCAGAGGTGTACGGAGATCCATTAGTACACCCGCAAAACGAAGAATATTATGGTAATGTAAGTCCGGTTGGGCCACGTGGAGTTTACGACGAGGCTAAACGTTTTATGGAGTCTATTACTATGGCTTACCATCGTTTTCACGGACTAGATACGCGTATAGTTAGGATTTTTAATACCTACGGGCCTAGAATGCGACTAAACGATGGTCGTGTTGTACCAGCATTTATGGGTCAGGCTTTACGAGGAGAAGATTTAACGGTGTTTGGCGACGGAAAGCAAACAAGGTCTTTCTGTTATATAGATGATCAAGTAGAGGGCATTTATAGGCTTCTAATGAGCAACTATAGCTATCCTGTTAACATTGGTAATCCACACGAAACTACAATAGGCGAATTTGCAGAAGAAATAATAAAACTTACTGGTACAGAGCAAAAGGTAATTTACAAGCCTTTACCAACAGATGACCCAATGCAAAGACAACCAGATATTACTAAAGCAAAGGAACTGTTGGGTTGGGAACCTAGGGTTTCTAGGGAAGAAGGACTAAAAATTGTTTTCGACTACTTTAAGTCGTTATCCCCTGAAGAATTACAAGATAAAGAACATAGAGATTTTTCTAAATAGAGAGACATAGAGACTAGAGTATAGAAAATAGAGAATAGATTAAAATGAGTTGGTCTTGCATCTAGAATCTATCAGCGCAGCGATCTTGTATCTATTTACCTTAACAGTAAGTCTATATTCTTATTTTTAACAGCGAAGCTATCTATACTCTCACTTCTTTTTTTCTTTTTTTTAAAGGATATTAATTTGCCTTACTGTATTTTTGGGCAAACTTTTACATTATGAATATTCTTATCCTTGGATCTGGTGGTAGAGAACATACTATTGCCTGGAAACTAAATCAAAGTAAAAAGCTAAACAAACTATTTGTAGCACCTGGTAATGCTGGTACTGCTTCAATAGCAAAAAATATACCAATTGGTGTTAATGATTTTCAAGCTATAAAAGAAGTTGTTCTTGCAGAACAGATAAATATGGTTGTTGTTGGCCCAGAAGACCCTTTGGTTAATGGTGTACATGATTTCTTTTTAAACGACATCGATTTAAAAAATATTCCAGTAATTGGTCCGCAAAAAGCAGCCGCAACTTTAGAGGGTAGTAAAGATTTTGCTAAAGAATTTATGATGCGTCATAATATTCCTACTGCAGCATATAAAAGTTTTACAGCAGATACGTTGGCAGAAGGACAAGCGTTTTTAGAAACCTTAAAAGCTCCTTATGTTTTAAAAGCAGATGGTTTAGCAGCAGGTAAAGGTGTTTTAATTTTACAAGATTTACAGGAAGCTAAAAAAGAACTTGCTTCTATGTTGGTAGATTCTAAATTTGGAGATGCTAGTACAACAGTTGTAATAGAGGAGTTTTTAGACGGTATAGAGCTTAGTGTTTTTGTGCTTACAGATGGTAAAAACTTTAAAGTATTGCCAACAGCTAAAGATTACAAGCGTATTGGCGAGGGTGATACTGGTTTAAATACAGGCGGTATGGGTGCTATTTCTCCTGTTCCTTTTGCTAGTGATGAGTTTATGAGTAAAATACACAACCAAATTGTAAAACCAACGGTAGAAGGCCTTGCTAAAGATAATTTACCGTACAAAGGTTTTATTTTTATTGGGCTTATTAAAGTTGATAATGAACCAAAGGTTATAGAATACAATGTGCGCTTAGGAGATCCGGAAACTGAAGTTGTTTTACCACGTTTACAAAACGATTTAGTTGAGGTTTTTGAAGCTGTAGGCAACCAAACGTTAGATACCATTGATATTAAAATTGATGAGCGTACGGCAACTACAGTTATGACAGTATCTGGTGGTTACCCTGAAGCTTATGAAAAAGGTAAAGAGATAACAGGCTTAGACTTAGTAGAGGGTTCTATTGTATTTCATGCAGGCACTAAGTTAGATGGTGATAAAGTGGTTACTAGTGGTGGCCGTGTAATGGCAGTAACATCGTTTGGAGCTAATTTTAAAGAGGCTTTAGCACAGTCGTATAAAAACGTAGAAAAGCTACATTTTGATAAAATAAACTATAGAAAAGATCTAGGTTTCGATTTGTAAAACCAAAAAAAAACAATAAAATAAAAACCCAACTAGTAACTACATAAGTAGCTAGTTGGGTTTTCTTAGTGTATGAGTAAATCTAATTTAGCCGGTACAGCTAATAAAAGATATTTTTAGATCTTAATAAATGAGTGTGCGTTAGCGCTCTTGTCTTCCTCGCCATTAGCAGCGTGCTCTTTAAGTTGTAACATCCAATATACCATTGCTATTGCACCAATAATCATAAAAATCCAGTTAAGTGTATTTGCAGCCCACCAGTTTTCTAATTCTAATGCTCTTAATAAATCTAAAGGAGCAAAAAGTACATCAACAAATAAATCCTCTATTGCTTTAAAAAATGTTTTCATCTTATATGTATATTTACCGTGCAAAAATATAAAAACTCTAGATGATTTCAAGCTTTTTTGGAAAAACAAAACCTATAAATTACATAATTGTACTTACTTTATTGTTGGTGTTTTATGGTACGGTACGTTTTTTTGGAGAGAATACCTTGTTTACACTGGGGTTAGTAGCTTCTAATATTGGTATAGTTGCAGTACTATTTTTTACAATTTTCCTTGTAAATTTTATTGTTAAACGTAATAAAATCACAAAGGCAAACTCTTTTGCTGTACTTTTTTATGGTTTATTATGTGTTTTTTTTCCTGCTTCTTTAACAGATACTAACGGTATCTTTTGCAGTTTTTTTATTGTTTTGGCTACCCGAAAAATATTAAGTCTTAAATCATTAAAAGAAATTAAGTATAAAATTTTTGATGCATCTATGTGGATTATAGTAGCCAGCTTGTTTTATGATTGGGCTCTACTTTATCTTGTTTGGGTTTATATTGCTATTTATATTTATGAACCAAAAAATATTAGAAATTGGTTTTTACCATTATCTGCCTTGGTCACAGTTGCCTTAATTACATCTGCTGTTTTTGCAGTGCTTGGTAAGTTCAATTTTGTATTACAACACTATGTTTTTACATTAAATATTAACGCAGATATGTTTAGGGAGTGGAGCAAAAGCTCTGCAACTATAGTGTATTTAATTGTTGTAATTATTGTAGGTGTAGTAAGTAGTGTTAAACTTGGCAAAAGTGGTGTTGGTCGTTTGGCAAGTATGCGTTTAGTTGCTGTATCTTTTACCGTGGGTATTTTTATAACCTTATTTGAGACTTCTCTTGGTTATTTTCCAATAATGATTACTTTTTTTCCGGCAGCAGTCTTTTTAACCAATTACATAGAAATTTTACGTAAACCTCGTTTTAAAGAATTAAATCTTTTTATAGCTATTGTTGTACCAATAACGGTGTTTGTGTTTAAGGTTATACTAAAGTAAAATTGGTATATTTGCCTAAAATTTTACAGTATGTTCAGTGATTTTGCCTTTAAAATATTTAATCAAAGTATAGATAAATACCACGTTTTAGATAATGTATATCAATCTTTTGAAAACCCATATCCAAAAGACGAAATTGCCCATTTGTTGTATCGTAAAAACTGGATAGATACCGTACAATGGCATTATGAGGACATCATAAGAGATCCTAATATAGACCCTGTAGATGCATTAGATTTAAAACGTAAAATTGACGCAAGTAATCAAGATAGGACAGATTTGGTAGAGTATATAGATAGTTATTTTCTAAATAAATACCATACGGTACAAATTAAAGATAATGCTACAATAAATACAGAGAGTCCTGCTTGGGCAGTAGATAGATTGTCTATTTTGGCATTAAAGGTTTACCATATGCAGGAAGAAGCTACAAGAGCAGATGCTACTGAAGACCATAGGCAAAAGTGTAAAGCTAAATTAGATGTATTATTAGAGCAGAAAAAAGACTTATCTACCGCAATAGATCAGCTATTAGCAGATATTGAAGCTGGTAACAAATATATGAAAGTGTACAAGCAAATGAAAATGTACAATGATGACGAGCTAAACCCAGTGCTTCGTGCAAACTAAGCATCAAGAGCACATATTAATAATTCGGTTGTCTGCAATGGGAGACGTTGCAATGACTGTGCCCGTTGTAAAAGGGTTGTTAATCCAAAATCCAGATTTAAAAATTACCATTTTAACAAGACGGTTTTTTACCCCAATGTTTGCACAATTGCCTAACGTACAGGTTTATGAGGCAGACGTTAAGGGCAAACATAAAGGCGTAAACGGACTTTATAAATTGTTTAAAGAGCTAAAAGCGTTAAAAATAACTGCGGTAGCTGATATTCATAACGTTTTACGATCTAACATTCTAAAACAGTTTTTTAAATTATCTGGTATTCCTTTTATACAAATTGATAAAGGCAGAGCCGATAAAAAAGCGTTAACGGCCAGTAAAAATAAAGTTTTTAAGCAGCTGAAAACTACGCAACAACGGTACGTTTCTGTTTTTAGTAAGTTAGGATTTCCCATTAAGTTAGATGAATCTTGTGCTTTGACAAAAGAAAAACTGTCTGATACTGCTATTGCATTGCTGCCAAAAGAACCAAAAAAGTGGATAGGAATTGCACCATTTGCTGCTTTTGAGGGTAAAACGTACCCTTTAGAGCTTATGGAACAAGTAGTAAGCAGTTTAAATACAACCAATGCTTATACTGTTATCCTTTTTGGAGGAGGAGATAAAGAAAAAGAAGTTTTAGATAGCTGGGAACAAACGTATAGCAATTGTGTTTCGGTGGTTAAAAAACTAAGCTTTACAGAAGAACTCTCTTTAATCTCAAACCTAGACGTTATGTTAGCTATGGATAGCGGTAACGCACACCTAAGCGCAATGTTTGCGGTGCCAACAATAACACTTTGGGGAGTTACACACCCATTTGCTGGTTTTTACCCATTTGCGCAACAAAGCACAAATGCATTGTTAGCAAACAGAGAAAATTACCCACTTATACCAACATCTGTGTATGGCAATAAATTTCCGCCTGGTTATGAAAAAGCAATGAAAACCATACTGCCAGACGATGTTGTACAAAAGGTTTTGGAGGTTGTTGGGTAATTCGAAATAGCATAAATGTTTTTAAATTTCTATTTTGAAAAACTTAAACATCGTTAAAAACGATAATTTAATCTCTACCGCTTAACAGCAATAGTTTTAAAGTAACTACGCAATTGCTGAATGTATTTGTAACGAAATAATTTTGCATTACCATTTATCATTAACACACGTACACCCATATAAGAAGACATTAAAAAGCTAGCAACAGCTTCACTATCTACGTGGCGGTCTATATAACCGTCAGTTTTTCCTTTTTGTAAATTGGTAATCAAATTTACTTCCCACACCTTAAACATCTCTTTAAGGAGCTTTACAATGGTTTCATTTTTGCCGCTAAACTCGGTCATAAAATTACTTAACACAAAGCCATTGTCTAATTGGTTGTGTTCTGCCGTTTCAAGAGCATTGTCAAAGCACTTGTCTAAAATTACAGCAGGGTTTTCTAGTCCTTCAAAAGGAGCAATTAATTCGCTATATACTTTTGGGAAAATAATATTCTGTAAAATACTTATAAAAAATTCTTCCTTAGATTTAAAATGATAATAGAACGCCCCTTTTGATAAAGACAATACTTTTAGTATATCATCTACACTGGTATCATAATATCCATTTTTATAAAATATTTCTAGACCAACAGACTGCATTCTTTGCATTGTGGCCATACGTTTTAAGTTCTTTTCCATTATAGCTTCTTTTTACAGTAAAAAGACTGGTTAGTTTGCTGCTTACTTTTTGTTTTGTAATCGCAACGTGTGTTTATAGGTGTAAATGGTATGGGGAACGACAAACTACACTATTTTTTAAATAAAAATATAGTTTACCCTAGTGTATAAACTACTTGGTTTGTTTTATTATTGTGCAAAAAAGGAAATAATTAACAAAAAATGTTTATTTAAAAGGAAATTTGTAGTAATTGTCTTATAATTAAAGATTGTTTATTATTTTCTGTATTATTTTTATAAAAGATTTTAAGGTTTTAGTTTTTTAACGACCAAGCAACCACAATGAAACTACACAATAACAAAACGGTTTTATTAGTTTTTTCTCTTTCCGCTAAATTAGAAGCAGAGAGGAAATCTGTATTCGGTGGTCATAAAAAAAGTGTTTCTAAGCAGTTTTTTAACCTCTTAATAAAAAATACGCTAAAGGTTGCAAATAATAGTGGTGTAGATGTTGTTTGGTTAGATGAAACACAACAAGAAGGATACACTTTTGCAGAGCGTTATACCAATGCTTACAAAAGCCTCTATGCTCAAGGTTACAACAATGTAATCTCTATAGGTAATGATACACCAAACCTTACTGCTAAACATATACAACAGGCCGTAGATGCCATGGCTACTAAAAAAGTAGTTTTTGGTCCGTCTAAAGATGGTGGTATTTACCTATTTGGTGTGCATAAAAGTATTTTTAATGAAGATGCTTTTAAAAACCTACCGTGGTTAACATCAAAATTATCTAAAAAAATACACTACTTGGCAATTGCTAATAATGTGTCATTTACAATTTTAGAAACATTACAAGATGTAGATACAACAAATGAAGCAATGCAATTTGCTTATTCAAACCCTAATTTGGTTTTAAGCAACTTTATAATTGCACATTTAAATTTTAAAGTAACACCCAAAGCTAATGCTGCTAGCGGTGTTATTACGTCTTTTTATTCAACTTCATTTTTACGTAGAGGTCCGCCTAATTTGTAAACTTTTTCATTCGGCATTTTTATAAGTAAAAACCAATTAAATTACAATTGGTGGTGACTGCTTATAAAATAATTTATCAACCTTATTACACTTAATTATGAAAATAGCTATAATGGCTGTAATGCAGCTGTTTGCCTTTACCGTATTTGCACAATCAAATACATATTCGTCTAAAATAGTAGACCAAGACAACCAACCTATACCTTTTGCTACGGTAAAAGAAGTAGGTAAAAATAACTACACAACCACAACCATAGATGGTGATTTTACATTACAAATAACTACTAACAACTTTGTATTGGAGATTTCTTCTATTGGGTATACATCAAAAAAAGTTACGGTTATAAATGGTAATTTACCTCCAAGTATTACTTTAACCACATCAGACGAGCAGTTAAACGAAATTGTAGTCACTGCTCTAGGTATAGAAAGAGAAAAGCAATCCCTTGTTTCTGCTGTTACTAGGGTGTCATCAGATAAACTAACAGAAGTTACATTAACCAATGTGGTTAATAGTTTAGCAGGCCAAGTTGCAGGTGTGCAAATTACTAATGGATCATCTGGTGTGGGTTCTTCATCTAGAATTGTTATACGTGGAGAAAATTCTTTAAGCGGAAGCAATCAGCCATTGTTTGTGGTAGATGGTGTGCCAATTAGTAATGAACAAATTACGAGCGACTTAGTAAACAACGGTGCTTTGCAAGAAGTTGATTTTGGAAACGGTGGTTCAGAAATTTCTCCAGACGATATAGCATCAATCTCTATCTTAAAAGGTGCTGGTTCTGCGGCACTTTATGGGGCAAGAGCAGCAAACGGTGTTGTGGTTATAACTACAAAACGTGGTAAAAATAAGAAAGGATTTGGGGTTACTACCAGCAATTCACTTACGGTAGAAACCTTATTAACGTTGCCAGATTACCAAAATGTGTATGGTGGTGGGTCTAACAGTCAATACTCTTTCCAGAACGGTAAAGGTGCTGGTGTAAATGATGGTGGTTTAAGTAGCTACGGCCCAAGATTGGATCAGGGCTTATTGGTAAATCAGTTTGATAGTCCTTCTGTAGACATTAACGGAAACCCTGTGCGTGCTGGTGATGTTATTGCACGTACAAATGCAGATGGTAGTTTTACACCTATAACTGCTACTCCTTGGGTGTCTAACCCAAATAATGTGCGTAATTTTTTTGAAACGGGTATTACCAAACAAAACAACATCGCCATTAATTCTTCAGGTGAAAACGGAAGCAGTAGATTGTCTTATAGTAATTTAAGAAACGAGGGCATTGTACCAAATACCGATTTAGATCGTGATGGTATTTCGCTTAGTTTACATCAAAAATTAACAGAACAATTAAATGTAAACGCTTTTGTTAATTATATAAATACACGTAGTGGTAACAGGCCAAACCTTGGTTACGGTTATGAGAATCCTTTGTATGGTTTTAACTGGACAGGCAGGCAAGCAGATGTTTCTGCTTTAAAACATTACTGGCAAGCAGGTCAGGAGGGAGTGCAGCATTATGATATTAATTACTTATGGCTTACAAACCCATATTTAACGGTTAATGAAAACACCAATAGTTTTAATAAAAATAGAGTTTTAGGTAATGTTTCTGCAGTTTATGATATTACAGATAAACTAAATGTTGCAGTACGCGCAGGCCTAGATACGTATGCAGACAAGCGCGAGTTTAGAAGAGCGGTGAGTACAAATGCAAATCCGCAAGGTTCTTTTAGAGAAGATAATATAAGTTTTAGAGAGTTAAATACAGATATTTTGGTGTCTTATAAAGATGCTATAAACAACGATTTAAAATATACTGTTTCTGTAGGTGCAAACCGTTTTGATCAAGAAATAGAGTACAGCTACGCTGAAGCTTCACAACTAGCATTACCAGGGATTTACACCTTGGCAAATTCTAGAACTCCGCTTAAAGGAGATAGCAGATTGTTTGAAAAACGAATTAACAGTGTTTACGGTACCGGTAATTTATCTTATAAAGATGCTTTGTATTTAGACCTTACCTATCGTAATGACTGGAGCAGTACATTGCCATCTAATAACAATTCGTTTGGGTATTATTCTGCAGGACTTAGTTTTGTGGCTAGTAGCTTTTTAAAATTACCAGAGCCAATATCTTACTTAAATTTTAGATTTAGTGCTGCAAGTGTTGGTAATGATACTAACCCGTACCAAAACACGCAAAACTTTTTATTTAATCAGAATTACGGATCTAATTTTAGGGTGACTAACGAGACGGTTTTAAAAAATGCAAATCTTAAACCAGAACGTCTTAATGCCTTTGAAGCAGGTATAGAGGCCTGGTTTTTTAATGGTAGATTGCAATTAGATGCTGCAGCGTACCAAAATACAAGTGTAGATCAAATTATATCTAGACCAATATCCGAATCTAGTGGTTTTGGTAGTTTTAACGTAAATGGTGGTAAAGTACAAACCACAGGTTTAGAGCTTTTACTTAGTGGTACCGTAATTAAAAATGCAGATTTTCAGTGGCAGAGTTCGGTAAACTTTTCTACGTTTAGAAGTAAGGTTAAGGAGTTGCCACAGGGTGTAGACCAGTTTGTAACTGGTACTGCCAATATATTTTCTGGCGGTGGCGGATCTAACTCTGTGTTTTATATAGCAAAAAAAGATGGCCGTGTTGGTGATATGTACGGTACAGGTTTTGTTGAGGTAGATGGGCAAATTGTACACGACTCTAACGGGTTTCCTGTTCAAGATCCCAACTTACGTTTACTAGGAAATTATAACCCAGATTTTACAATGGGTTTTAATAACAAGTTTTCATACAAAGGATTAGATTTTACTTTTTTATTTGATTGGCGTAAAGGTGGAACAATAGTTTCTAGAACAAAAGCACTAGGTAGTACGTCTGGCGTGTTAAAAGAAACATTAGAAGGTAGAGAATCTGGTATTATTGGTGCTGGCGTTATAAATACAGGTACAGCAGATAACCCGCAATACGCACCAAATACAACAGTAGTGCCAGCCCAAGCTTACAACAATGCATTTTTTGATCGTGGTAATGAGGCTAGTGCGCTTTACAGTGCTTCTTATGTAAAATTAAGACAAGTAAGTGTATACTATAATTTTCCTGCAAAAATTGTTGATGCCATAGGTTTTAATAAAATAAAAATAGGTTTGGTAGGTAGCAATTTATTGCTGTTTACAGAGAATCCGCATTTTGACCCAGAGTTAAATGCGTTGCAAGAGCAAAGCATTACTTATGGTGTAGAAGATTTTTCATACCCTTCTACCAGAAGCTTTGGAGTTAGTTTAAAAACCGAATTTTAAGAAGTAAAAAAAGATGAAAAAATATATAAAGCTATTTGTAGCAACCGCAGTAGCAAGCACTATTTTTACTGCTTGTACTAACGATTTTGAAGAAAAAAACACCAATCCTAATGCGCCAGAAAGTGTAGATCCGCAGTTTTTGTTAACCAATGTGGTTTCTGTATCATCAGACCTTAGCGCCTATCAACAAGGTTTTAGGCAAGCTAATTATTTGGCGCAATTTGCAGCAAGTATAGAGTTTGAGCGTATAGACCGTTATGAAATGGGATCTAATAGTGAGTACTGGAGTGCTATTTTTAGATTATTATCAGATATTAAATCGATGAAAGCCTCACCAGCGGCAAACGATGCTTACGTGGCTGTTGGTGATATTATGCAGAGTTACCTTTTTTCTCAGTTAACAGACCTTTGGGGTGATGTGCCTTACACAGAAGCAGTAGCAGCTTTAGATGGTACTTTTTCTCCAAAGTATGATACACAGGAAAGTATATATTCAGATGCCGAAACGGGAATATTGGCAGTGCTTAAAAAAGCAGTTAACACGCTTGAAAATACAAACAACGTAATTCAGGGTGATGTTATGTTTCAAGGAGATTTAGAGAAGTGGGTGCGTTTTGCAAACTCGCTTCAAGTACGTTACTTATTACGTATTAGTAAAAGAACAACAGATTTTACAGATTTACAAACTTTGGCAGATTCTGGTAAGTTAATGCAGTCTAATGCAGACAATGCCGTTGTGCCTTATTTGGCATCTGCTCCTAACCAGTTTCCTATGTTTAACGCAGCTTTAGGGTTGTACCAAGAGCATACAATGACAAAAACTGTAGAAACTATATTAACTGCTTGGGATGATCCTCGTGTTGCTGTACTTTACAAGCCTACAGCGGCAAGTAAAAACTCTACCACACCAGAATACAAAGGATTGCAAAACGGACAATCTAGTAGCACCATAAATGCAAGTGGTATAGATTTAAACAACATATCTTTATTTGGCAGTATTTTTAGAGATGTTGCAGACGGTGTAGATGCGCAATTTATGCAGTATTCAGAAGTGCAATTTGCACTTGCCGAAGCGGCATCTAGAGGTTATATTACAGGAGATGCAAATACGTATTACCAAAATGCTGTTACAGCTAGTTTTGAGTATTACAATACACCAATCCCTGATGATTATTTTACTAGGCCAGCAATTTCTTTAGATGGCACTGCAAATGATTTAGAAAAAATATTAACTCAAAAGTGGTTAAGTTTAATTAATATTGGCCATGAAGCTTGGTTTAATGTACGTAGAACCGGGATTCCAAATTTAGAGGCTGGTCCCGATAATTTTAATAATGACAAATATCCCGTTCGGTATTTGTATCCAGAGTCAGAGCAAGCTACCAATAGCGCAAATTATAAAGAAGCTGTTGATCGTATTGGTGGGGATAATATAAACAGCAAAGGCTGGTGGGAAAAATAGAATGATAATTATGAAACAAAAAATTAAACTAATTGGTATTTTGCTTGTGTTTATGGTGTTTGCGGCTTGTAAAGAAGAGGCTAAGAACGTTACCGTAGAAGTAAAACAAGAGGCAAAAACAGAAGCTGCTGATGAAGCAAAGCCAAGCGGAATTGTAAACGGAGTAAAACAAGTTTGGATAGACGCAGATTTAGCTGTTGGAAAAAAGAATATAGAAAAACCTGGCTATTCTGATGTAGATGATGGCTATGCGGTTTTGCAATTATTACAGGCCAAAAACGTAAAAATTAACGGTTTAAGTACTGTTTTTGGTAACAACAGCGTAGAAAATGCTTTTGCTATTGGCAACTACATAAGTAAGGAGTTTGCAGCACAAAAAATTAAAGTTTATAAAGGTGCTGGTGCTGCAATTAATTTAGACAGTGTGGTAACTAATGATGCTGTAGAGGCAATGGCTGCAGCATTAAAAAAGCAGCCATTAACTATTTTGGCAATTGGCCCCGCCACTAATGTTGGTTTACTACTATTAAAATATCCAGAGTTACAATCTCAAATAGTTGAGGTTGTTTTAGTAGCTGGTCGTAGAACCCCTTTGGACTATTTTAAAATAGGAAACAAAGGTGTGTTGGCTAAGGATTTAAATTTTGATTTAGACAACACAGCATTTAGAATATTATTAGAAAATAATGTCCCGTTGGTTTTTTGTCCTTATGAAATTTCTAGTAAGGTTTGGATAAAACAAAACGACCTTGAAGCATTAAAATCTACAACACCTGCTATGAAATGGTTGGCAACCGCATCACAGCCTTGGATAGAGCAATGGAAAAATCAGGGAGCAGAAGGTTTTAATCCGTTTGATGTTTTGGCTAGCCATTATATAATTGCCCCAGAAGATATTATAACAGAACCTTTACAGGCCCGTTTGGAGATTAATTTAGATGATACTGTAAAAGAGAATAAGAATAGGGTCTACAAATCTTATTTATTGTGCACAAAAGAAGGTGGTGCAGCAGTAACTTATTGTTACGATGTAGTGCCTAATTACCATCAGAAATTAATGGAAACATTTAAAAAATAGTATCGTGATAAAATTAAACAACAATATAGAGGATTTAACCCTTTACTTAAAAAGTAAAGATTGGTTAACTAATAACGAGTCCATTGTTGCTGTAGAAAAGCCTGGAGATGGTAATATGAATTTTACGCTGCGTATTACTACAGAAACCAGATCTTTTATTGTTAAGCAAAGTAGAGAATATGTAGAAAAATATCCGCAGGTTGCCGCTCCAGAAGACCGGGTATTAATGGAGGCCAAATTTTATAAAATAATAGAAAAGGTTCCTAACTTAAAAGAAATGATGCCTACATTAATTGGCTTAGATAAAGCTAACAATGTTATGGTTATGAATGATCTTGGTAATGGGTCTGATTTTACATATTTGTATCAATTAGGAAAACAATTTTTAGAAGAGGATTTGTATGCTGTTGTAGATTTTGCAGCTACATTGCATACCAGTATTACAGTCCACACACAAGAGGACAGAATTACCAATACTAAAATGCGAGCTCTTAACCATGAACATATTTTTAATTACCCATATGTATTAAATAATGGTATTAATTTAGATGATATTTTACCAGGGTTGCAAAAAGAAGCAGAACGTTTTAAGACAGATGAACCTTTAAAAAAAGCTGTAAAAGAACTTGGAGATTTGTATTTACAAGATGGTAATACGTTGCTGCACGGAGATTATTTTCCTGGTAGTTGGTTGGCAACTGTACAAGGCTTAAAAGTTATAGATCCTGAGTTTTGTTTTTTTGGTAAGCCCGAATTTGAAATTGGCGTTTTACTAGCACATTTAAAAATGGCAAATCAGGCTAACACGTTAATAGAAAAAGCTGTAGATAGATATAAGTCCTTAGCGGATTTAGATACTGTATTATGCTATAAATTTATGGGAATAGAAATACTGCGTAGAATTATTGGTTTAGCACAGTTACCATTAGAAATTAATTTAGAAAAAAGAGTGAAATTACTTAATGAGGCTCGCAAAATTTTAGTGAATTAAGTACGTTTTTTAATTAATGCACAAAAACATTAAAACCAACTGTATAGTTGGTTTTTGTTTTTTATAAATGTATTAATCAATAACAAATGTCTATAAGCGTTGGCTTTTTTAGGTTGATTGCATCAAAATTTAATTATAGTGTCAAAAAAATATAAGTAACAAACCAATCAGTTTAAAAAAAGAAGTACTTTTTAATAGCATTTTGTAGTAAATTTGAAGAAAAATAGGCTAAATGAACGCTAAAATTACTACATCAAAATCTATTGGTCTTGTGCTTTCTGGAGGAGGTGTGCGTGGTATGGCGCACATTGGGTTAATAAAGGCAATGAATGAGTTTGGAATAGATGCTAAAGCTGTTTCTGGAAGTAGTGTAGGAGCTTTGGTGGGTGCTTTGTACGCTAATGGAAGTTCTATAGATGATATGCTTAGGTTTTTTAAAGAAACACCGCTTTTTCATTACCATTATTTAACCATTGCAAAAGCAGGTTTTTTAGATACAGAAAAATATGTTGCCTTGTTTGCAAAATACTTTCCAGAGAATGCTTTTTCAGCATTAAAAAGAGAGTTGCATATTGTAGCAACCAACTTACAAGACGGTGACGAAGAATTTTTTTCTTATGGAGAATTAATTAGGCCTATGTTGGCATCGGCTGCTTTACCTCCTGTTTTTTCACCAATAGAAATTAATGGTAATCTATACGCAGATGGTGGTATAATGAACAATTTTCCGTTAGAGCCATTGCTAAATACATGCGATTATATTATTGGGAGTAATGTATCTATTGTTGCAAGGTTAGATAAAAAAGACCTTAAAAACTCATTACAGCTTACGGGTAGGGTAACCGGTTTAATGATATACGCATCTGCAAAAAAAAAGCTTAGTGCTTGTAATATGCTGTTAGAATCTAAAGAGGTAGACAAAATAGGTTTGTTAGACCGTAAGGGTATAGAAAAAGCATTTGTTATTGGTTATGATGCTGCCTGTAGAGCTTTAGAAGCTCAATTAAAGGAATAAAAAAAGTCGTTCTAGATATAGAACGACTTGGTATTTTTTTTAGACGCTGTTTTTAAACATCATCAAAATCTACTTTTAATGTAGGTGTTGTTGCGTGTGCTTGGCACGTTAAAATTAATCCTTCTTCAATTTCACCATCCGTTAAAATCTGGTTTTTAACCATTTCTGCTTTACCATCTGTAACGCGAGCAATACAACTACTGCAAACACCACCTTGGCAAGAGTATGGTGCATCTATATTTTCTTTTAAAACAGCATCTAAAACAATTGTGCTTTTATCCATCTCAAAAGTAAATTCCTCATCATCTACAATAACAGTAACTGCCGTTTTTCCGCCTTCTTTAACAGGCATTTCGTCTTTAATTTCTGTAGTTGTAAAAAGTTCAAAATGTATTTTGTCTTCGCTAACTTCGTTTTCCTTTAAAGTATCAGAAACTGTATTAATCATAGCCTCTGGACCGCAAAGATAAAAATCATCAAAAGCAATATCTTTATGTTTGTTTTTAGTAATGTAGTTAACTGTAGACCTCTCTATTCTTCCAAAAATAGAGTTTTCATCCTGTTCTTGGCTATAAATAAAGTATACAAAAAATCGGTTATTATATTCTAGTTGAAGCTTGGCTAAGTCTGTGTGAAACATTGTTTCTTCAAAAGATTTGTTACCGTATGCTAAAACAAATTTGTTTTCTGGGTTGCTGTCTAATACAGACCTTGCAATACTAATAATAGGTGTTATACCACTACCAGCAGCAAAAGCGGCAACATTTTTAACGGCATCTGTAGGTTTAAAAACAAACCTACCTTCTGGAGGCATAACTTCTAGAACATCACCTTCTTTAAGTTTGGAATGTGCAAAGTCTGAGAAACCGCCATTATCTACTTTTTTAACACCAATGGTAATACAATCTTTTTTAGGAGAAGAACTAATAGAATACGCTCTACGCAATTCTTTGCCTTTAATTTCTTTTTTAATAGTGATGTATTGACCAGATATAAACTTAAAAGTCTGAATTAAGTCTTTAGGAATAGCAAATGTTATTGCTACAGAACTAGGTGTTAAAGCCTTTATATGTTGTACCGTTAACGGATGAAAATGATTCATAAAAAAATATTTTCTACAAAAATACACATTGCCCTTTTGATAAAAAACCTAGTTCACTAAAATTTAATACATAGAATTCTTATGCATAAGAAAATTATGTATATATTCGTAATAACAATTTTACTGCTAAAAGTTGTTATAGAAATAGGAGATGTTTGTTTTAAAAGCAAAATAAGAGAACAGAAAAATGGGAAATTCTAAATTATACAAGGGTAGTTTAAATACTATTATTTTAAAGTTGCTTGAAGAAAAAGGCAAGATGTATGGGTATGAGATTACACAAAAAGTAAAAGAGTTAACCAAAGGAGAACTTAAAATTACGGAAGGTGCATTGTACCCTGCTTTACATAAATTAGAAGCGGAAGGACTTTTAGATGTTGAGGTTGCCAAAGTAGATAATCGTTTGCGTAAATATTACAAGCTAACTGAAGCAGGTGAAAAAGAAACCGTTAACAGATTGGCAGAGTTAGAGGAGTTTATACGTAGTATGCAAAATTTAGTAAACCCTAAATGGAGTATAGAGTAGAGGTATGAAATTAACTAAGGAAGACATATTAAATATAAACGCTTATCTAAAAAAGAAAGGTATAAAGTTTGCAGATGTAAGGTTCGAGCTAATAGACCATTTGGTATCTGAGTATGAGTCTCTGGATAATTGTCCAGGTTTAAATAGTTTTTTAGTTAAAAGAATTAGTTGGTGTAAACAAGTTAGTGAAGCTAAGGCTAAGACTATGCATTGGGGATATCAAAAAGATCTTTGGAAGCGAGTTTTGGTTTTTATAAAATCGCCTTATTTCTATTTAATTACGTTTGTTATAGCTTTTGTATATTTTCAATTATATACAATTCTTAGTTTAGAGTTGTTTGAAAAGGCTGTACTGTTTCCTTTTTTTGGTGTAATTATTTTTCAGTTTATTTTCTTTTTATACAATCATTTTAAGAATAGACTTAAGTTAAAACTATTAAGTACTAATTATCTCTTTAATATTTTTAGTTTACCTCATTTACTACTTTATATGTTTACTCCATTTAAAGACTTTTTCTTGGAGTATCTACCATTGTTTTTAGGATATATCAGTTTTGCTTTGCTACTTAATATTGCGGCTTTAGTTGAGGTAACATTTAAGCAGAAGAAGATTAAAAAAGAATATAAATTTTTAAATGATGTTTTAGTATGAGTCTAACCAAAGAAAACATACAATTTATAGACACCTATCTTAAAAATTCTGATATTATGTTTACAGATGTTAGAACAGAAATGGTAGACCATGTTGCTACTGCGGTATTAGAAAAAATGGAAGAAGAAAACCTAACGTTTTATGACGCTTTTAAGGCGTATATGGTTGTGCATAAAAAAGATTTATTAAAGTACAATAAGCAGTTTAAAAAAACTACAGATAAAATAGTACTTAAATCGCTTTTTAAAAAGTTTACAGCGCCATTAAATATCTGTATTATGGTGGCTAGCTCTTTTCTTTTAATACAGTTTTTTCCTTTGGGAGATAAGAAGTTTCTAAAATTTGTACCATTTGGTTTTTTAATAATTGCTATACTAGTATATTTCTTCATAGGGTTAAAACAGCGTGGGCAACGTTTATCTGGAATTGAAAGAACTGGACTTATACTTACTTTAAGTTTCCAACTATATAACGCTTTTCAAAACCCTTTTTTTAATGAAAAATCTGTAATTATAAACGACTACTATTTTACTTTGGTTTTTGTTTTATTACTGGGGCTGTCTACTGCGTTTATTGCGGTGATTCTAGATCTTCATAAAAAATATACCAACCATTATACTATTGCTTAATATGAAACTAACCAAAGAACAAATAGAATTTATAGATGATTATCTTATTAAAAATAAAGTGAAATATTGGGATGTTCGTATGGAGCTTTTGGACCATATTAGTAATGAGGTAGAAGCTCTAATGAAAGTAGGATCTAGTTTTACCAATGCAATGCAAACAGTTCATGTAAAATTTGGTAATGATTTAACTATAAAAAGACTTAACAAGGAAAATACCGGTTGGGATACTTTTCCTAGTTTGTACGCAGATTCGTCTGGTTATAAAGAGTTTATTGAAGAAAAAAGACAGGGGTTAACTAAGGGTTTTGGAAAGCTTCAAAGAAAAGCCTTAAGGCTGTTTTTCACCAATGCTAAGTCACTAATACTATACGCATGTGTGCTCATAGTATTTTTATATACCAAAGAGTTTTTTGCTGTAAAAACAATGCATAAGACTTTATTATTGCTATTAATGGTAATGGCATTAACTCCGTCTTTAGTTTCATTATTTAATCTAAAAAATACATTTAAGTCATTAACTATAAATACTGCTTTATTATCTAGTATTTCTGGAGTTAGTTTTGTTAATGGATTGTTATTTGCACCTAAAATATTTTTAGAAGAAGGAGAGCAACTATCACCTATTTATATGTTTATAGTATTGGCGTTGTTGTTTCCTTTTTTCTATATATCTATTCAATTGTTTGTTAAACAACTTAAAAAATACAAATCAATTTATAAAAGATTAGTATGAAGCTAACCAAAGAACAAATAGAAGAATTGTACGCATTTACCCGAAAACATTATGTGGTGCATTATGATTTGCAAGCAGAACTTGTAGATCATTTAAGTAATGGTATAGAAGAACAATGGCAACAAAATCCAAATTTATCTTTTGATAATGCTTTAGGAGTTGAGTTTAAAAAATTTGGTGTTTTTGGTTTTATGGATGTTGTAGATAGTAAAAAAGTGCAAATGAATAAAAAGTATTTTGGGCTAATTCTTCATTTTTATAAGGACTATTTTAAGTTACCAAAAATACTATTCTTATTAGGGTGTATTTTTGTATTCAATTTTGGCATCAATTTTTTTCCTAATAATTATAAGTTAGATCTAATTAACGGAGTTCTATTATTTTCAGCAGTTTTGTTGATAATTGCTTCATTCTTAAATAAAAAAAGGCTGAAGAAAGGTAAAAGATGGTTGTTAAAAGATATTATTTATCAGTTTGGAAACAGCATAGCATTTTTTTACTTACCAATTTATACATACAATTGGTATACACCTTCTAGTGGTGTTCTTGAAAATATATATCTTCAATATGCACTTTCAGCTTATACAGTAATGTATCTATTTATTTGTTTTGTTATGATATATGTTATTCCAAAAAAAGTAAATGAAATATTAAGTGAAACTTACCCTGAATACTCATTAGTGTGAATATGAAATTAACCAAAGAACAAATAGAAGAATTGTACGCATTTACCCGCAAGCATTATGTAATGCATTATGATTTGCAGACGGAGCTAGTAGACCACCTAAGTAATGGTATAGAGGAGCAATGGGAGCAAAATCCAAATTTATCTTTTGATGATGCTTTGCAAGTTGAATTTAAAAAATTTGGTGTTTTTGGTTTTATGGATGTTGTAGAAAAACGCCAAAAAGCTATGAACAAACGTTACAGAAAAATACTTTTTAGGTTTGTTAAAGAGTGGTTTCAGTTGCCAAAGCTGTTAACCACTATTGCAATTTTTATGGGCTTTTTTCTGGTGCTTCATTTAAAGCAAGCATCATATGTATTAATGGGTTCAATACTAATTTTAGTAGCTGTAGATTTTTATCATCAATTTAAAAGAAGAAAAAAAGAGAAAAAACAAAAGCAGAAAAAAGAAAAGCTGTTTATGTTAGAAGCTATGATTGGTGATACCAGAAATGGCTTTTCTGTAATAACATTTTCTAATGTTTTTAATATTGTAAATACTATGCGTTTTAATTTTAGTGACTTGCATAGTTACTGGTTGGCACTTATTGCCATAGCTGCTACTTTACTATGTTTAACTTTTTACATTACTTCTTATGTAATGCCTAGTAAAGCTCAAGAATTGTTAGAAGAAACGTACCCAGAATACAATTTAATTTAAAATAGTGTAACAAATTGGCATTTGTTGCCACTAACAAAATATAATTAATCAACCTAAAATTATGTTAAAACACTTTTTAAGCCTGCAATGGAAGTCCTTTTTTAGGTCGGCTTCTTTTAAAACTAACCTGGCACTAAAAATATTTATGGGCTTTTTTGCGCTGTACTTTATTGTGGTGTTCCTTTCAATGGGAGTTGGCTCTTTTTATCTTATAAAAAAGGCAGATATGGGAGATCCACTAGAGGTGGTAAACAAATACCTAATATACCTTTTTGTATTAGATTTGCTAATTAGGTATATGTTACAAAAAATGCCTGTAGCCAATATTAAGCCTTTACTGTATTTACCCTTAAAAAAAGCACAAGTTGTAAATTACTCTTTAGGAAAAACAATTGCTTCCTTTTTTAATTGGGGTTATGCTTTTTTCTTTTTGCCATTTTCTATTGTATTACTAATAGAGGGCTATAATCCGCTTGGTGTGGTAGCTTGGCACTTTGGTATTTTTGCACTTATTTTTTGTAGTAATTTTATAAATATATTAGTTAATAATAAGGACAGTGTTTTTTACCCAGTAATAGCTGTTTTTGTAGCACTGGGAGCTTGCCATTACTTTGGTGTTTTTGATATTACTAATTACACTGCGCCATTTTTTAATGGATTATATAACGCTCCTTGGATGGTTATTTTTCCTTGGATAGCAGTTATTGGTTTGTATTATGCTGCATTTAATTACTTTATAAAAAATATGTATTTAGATGCTGGTTTACAAACAAAGCACGCTATAGCAAAAACAGAAGATTTGTCATTCTTAGATAAATTTGGAAGTACAGGAACCTTTTTAAAGAACGATATTAAACTTATAAAAAGAAATAAAAGACCAAAAACAGCTGGTTTAATGAGTTTTCTATTCTTGTTTTATGGCTTATTATTTGGGTCGGGAGCTGTTGAGGTATATAATGGACCAGTTTGGCAAATATTTGGTGGAATATTTGTTTCGGGTGGTTTCTTATTCACATTTGGACAGTTTGTGCCAAGTTGGGATAGTGCGTATTACCAATTAATGATGAGTCAGAATATAAAGTACAGAGACTACATTACCTCTAAATGGTATTTGGTGGTAATTGCCACTTTAATTAGTACTGTTTTGGCTTCTTTTTATTTATTTTTTGGCATAAACGCATACCTAGCCGTATTGGTTGGTGCAATTTATAATATTGGTGTAAACTCACATTTAGTGTTATTGGGTGGTGCCTTTATAAAAATGCCTATAGATTTAACATCAAATAAAAAAGCCTTTGGAGATAAACAGGCTTTTAATATGAAAACAATGTTATTATCATTGCCTAAACTTTTACTGCCAATGATAATTTTTGCTGCCGGATATTACCTAGTAAACCCAACAACAGGCTATGTACTTGTTGCTGCGGCTGGTATATTAGGACTAGCATTTAGAAATATAGTTTTTAATAAGATTGAGAAAATCTACAAAAAAGAAAAGTATAAAACTATACACGCATACAAACAAAAAGCATAAATAAGTAGCTCTGTTAAGAGTATAACCATAAAAAACAAAAACCATGATAAAAGCACAGAACCTTACAAAAACATACGGCACAGCTACGGTTTTAAATATAGAAAATTTAGAAATTCCAAAAGGACAATGTTTTGGTCTTGTAGGTAATAACGGAGCAGGAAAAACAACATTTTTTAGTTTGTTGTTAGATCTTATTCAGCCTTCTACAGGGCAAATAATAAATAACAATGTACAAGTAAATACCAGTGAAGATTGGAAACCATTTACTTCTGCATTTATAGATGAATCTTTTTTAATTGGCTACCTAACACCAGAAGAGTATTTTTATTTTATTGGTGAGTTAAGAGGACAAAACAAAGCAGATGTAGATGCACTTGTTAATAGTTTTGAAGACTTTTTTCATGGAGAAATATTAAATCAAAAAAAATATTTAAGAGATTTATCTAAAGGAAACCAGAAGAAAGCTGGTATTGTAGCTTCTTTTATTGGTAGTCCAGAGTTGGTAATTTTAGATGAACCTTTTGCAAATTTAGATCCAACAACGCAAATAAGACTAAAAGGTATAATTAAAAATTTGGCAGCAAATCAAAATACCACAGTTTTGGTTTCTAGCCATGATCTTAGTCATGTTACAGAGGTATGTGAGCGTATTGTAGTGTTGGATAAAGGTGAACTGGTTAAAGACATAAAAACATCTGCAGCAACTTTAAAAGAGTTAGAAATTTTCTTTTCAGGTGCAGAGGCTCCAGATGCGGCAGTTGCTGTTTTTGAAGATGAGGAATAAATAGTTGCTTTAATTAAAATACGACTTTCTAAAATTTAAAGACCCATCAATTTGTATAAAATTTGATGGGCCTTTTTAGTTGTTGAGCTCATCAAACCAAATAAATAAAAATAAATAGTAAATTTATGCACCTTAAACATAATAATACCGCGGTTTTTTAGTTTTGTTTAGGTAAGAATAGATACAATTTTGAAGCTTCAAACTAAAATTATAGGAACAGTAGCGCTAGCAGCATTAGTCTTTAATGCCTGTTCTACTAAAAAGAACGCCTTTGTTAACAGAGAGTGGCACGCATTAAATACAAAATTTAATGTGCTCTATAACGGTAATATTGCTTTTGAAAAGGGTAGAGAAGAATTAAATGCCAATTACAAAGATAATTATTGGGATTTATTACCAATAGAGCGTTTAGAAGTTACAGATGATGTTAAACTAGATTCAGAAAATAACAATCCAAATTTTGTAATAGCAGAAGAAAAAGCAACAAAAGCCATACAAAAACATAGTATGGTTATTAAAGATAGGGAGCGTAACCCGCAAACAGATGAGGCTTACTTACTTTTAGGAAAAGCACGTTATTTTGATCAGCGTTTTATTCCGGCTCAAGAGGCTTTTAATTATGTGCTTAAAAATTACATACAGAGCGATAAGTTTAACGAGGCTCGTATTTGGAGAGAAAAAACCAATGTGCGTTTAGAGAATGATGAGCTTGCTATTAAAAACTTAAAAAAGCTTTTTAAATATGACGACTTATCTGACCAAGAATATGCAGACGCAAGAGCGGTTATGGCTCAGGCATATATTAATTTAAATGCTCCAGATACTGCAATTCAGCAATTAAAAAGAGCATCGGTCTACACAAAAAAACAAGAAGAAAAAGGAAGGTATTATTTTATAATTGGACAGTTGTACAATCAGCTTAACAAAAAAGATAGTGCCAATTATGCCTTTGATAAAATTATAGATTTAAACAGAAAATCTCCTCGTGTTTATTTTATTAATGCGCACTTGCAAAAAATAATGAACACAGCTGTTACTGCCAGTAACAAAGAGGAAATGTTAGAGTATTTAACAGATTTAGAAGAGAACAGAGAAAATAGGCCGTTTTTAGATAAAATATACAGGCAAAAAGCACAGTTTTTTTTAAATCAACAACAAGATAGTTTGGCCTTGGTTTATTTTGATAAATCTTTGCGCGCTACCACAAACGATAATAAATTAAACGCACTTAATTATGAGAATTTAGGTGAGTATTATTTTGATAAAAATAACTACAAACAAGCTGGGGCGTATTTTGATAGTACACTTACCAATTTGGTAGAAACCAGTAAAAAGCACCGTTTAATTAAAAAGAAATTAGACAATTTAGAAGATGTTGTAAAGTATGAAGATATTGTGCAGTATACAGACAGTGTTGTAACTATTTACAATTTGCCTAAAGAGAAGCAAATAACTTATTTTCAAAAATTTATTGAAGATAAAAAAGCAAAGGAAGAGGCGGCTGCAAAAAAAGAAAAAGAGCGTCAAAACGCAGGTATAGCAGCTTTTGCTAATACCAAAGCAGGTAAACAAAATAAGGGCAAATTTTATTTTTACAATATTACAAGTTTAGGTTATGGTAAAACCGATTTTAAAACCGCTTGGGGTTCTCGTAAACTAGAGGATAATTGGCGTTGGTCTAACAAAAATGTGGTATTGCAAACTAATGATGATACTGCAGTTGCTGGTAACGCATCTAATGCTATTGTAGAAGAAGGACAAGAGTATAAGGTAGATTATTATATGGATAAATTACCAACTAGTGTTGCGGTAATAGATAGCTTAAAAAAGGAGCGCAATTTTGCAAACTACCAATTAGGGTTAATTTATAAAGAAAAATTTAAAGAAAACCTTTTGGCAGCTGGTAAACTAGAGTCGGTTTTAAAGTCTAACCCAGAGGAGCGATTAATACTACCATCTAAGTATAATTTATATAAAATATATGAAGAATCTGGCAGTAATTTAGCCGCTGCAATGAAACAAGATATTATAGCAAACCACCAAGGTTCTAGGTATGCAGAGGTGTTGTTAAATCCTAAAGCAATTTTAGAAGGGTCTGCAGACACTCCAAACGCTAGGTACACAAGATTGTATAAAATGTTTCAGAACCAAGAGTACTTAAAAGTTATTACTGGTGCAGAAGAAAACATTAACAGATATACAGGAGATGAAATTGCACCTAAGTTTGAGATTTTAAAAGCAATGGCAACCGGAAGAATAGAAGGTTTTGAAGCCTTTAAGGAGGCATTAAATTATGTAGCGCTTAATTATCCAAATAATCCAGAGGGTAAAAGAGCACAGGAAATGATTAAATATCAAATTCCACAATTAGAGAAATCAGATTTTGTAGATCAATCTACTAATGCAAAGGGTACCTGGAAAGTGGTTTTCCCTTTTAGTAGAAATAATGATGCAGCAGCTAATGAGTTGTACAAACTGCTAAATAAATCTGTAGAAGATTTAAAATATAAAAATAAAGTATCTAAAGATATTTACAATTTAGAGCAACAATTTGTAGTGGTACATGGGTTTGCCTCAGAAGAATTTGCATTGGGATATGCAGAATTATTAAAAAATAATAAAGATTACAAGGTTGGTCATCAGAATTTTGTAATTTTATCCAACAACTACAAAGTTGTGCAAGTACACAAAAAATTAAACGAGTATAAAAAAACACTATTAATCCCAAAACCGTAATAAAAATATGTTTTCAGACAAAAATAAACCTAGAGATGTTGTAGATATGGGCGGCCAGCCTAACAGAATTGGAAAAAACACCAAAATTAAAGGTGATATAGTTTCAGAAGCCGATTTTAGAATTGACGGTAAGTTAGATGGTAACGTAAAAACATCTGGTAAGGTAGTTATTGGCAAAGATGGCTACATTCACGGAAAGGTAGAGTGTGTAAATGCAGACATAGAAGGCGGTTTTAACGGTGAGTTATTAGTATCTGACTTATTATCATTAAAATCTTCAGCAGTAATAGAAGGTACGGTTTCTGTATCTAAGCTTGCTGTAGAGCCTGGTGCTACTTTTAATGCATCATGTGTTATGGGAGGTAAAAACGGAGCCTTATCTGGCGCTAAACAAGCTTCAGCTGGTGGAACTTCCAAAGCTTCCTAATAACAATAAGCCAAACCACTTAAAAAATGCCGCAATGCTATCTGGTATTGCTTTTCAGATGGGAGCTATAATATACTTAGCTCATAAAGTAGGTGTGTGGTTGGATGGCTATTATAACATCAAAAACGAAATTTTTACTATAATTGCTACACTTTCTGGTGTAGCAATTTCTATTTTTGCGGTAGTTACACAATTAAAAAAAATTAAATTCTAATGGCAAACCATAAGTTGCTTATCTATTTTTTTATCACAATTCTTATTTCTTTAGCGGTAGCTTTTGGTGTTCATCTATTGGTACTAGATGATATGCAAAAACCTTTATTTGGTAATAAAATTGTGCTTTCTTATGTTATTAATTTTGTGTTGGTAACTGCAATATTTACAATTATTTACCTGTTAAGAAACCAATTTAAAACACAATTAGGTATATTTTTTATAGTAGGCAGTGCTATAAAATTTCTTTTCTTTTTTATGCTTTTTTACCCATCTTTTAATGCAGATGACAATATTAACTTAACAGAATTTGCTTCATTTTTTGTCCCGTACAGTATATGTTTGCTGATAGAGACATTTTTTATTGCTAAAGTGCTCAAAAACTTAGATTAACGTTTTAAAACGATGCGGTTTATGGTTGGTGTTAAAATAATCAAAAAAAGGTTTTTTTCTTTTTGACAGAAAAGCGTACATTTGCACCGATTTTTAGAGACCGATATTTTTTGAGCAATATGCGAAATACATTTTTTAGTAAAATTATTTTAGTCACGGCACTTGTGTTTAGTTTGGGTTCTTTTGCGAACGACAACAATGAGCCACAAGAAAATGATTCACAAGTAAATAGTAGCGAAGAGATTCAGGCTTACATTAGCCATCACTTAGCAGATTCACACGACTTCACTTTGTATTCTTATACAAATGATGAAGGGGAGCGTGAGCACTTTGGTTTTCCGTTGCCAGTTATTGTTTGGACAAGTCAAGGTCTTAAGACGTTTATGTCTTCAGAATTTCACCATAATGATGATGGTCATGTTATTGTTGATAAGGATGGTGTTAAGTTAACCAAAATTCACAGTAAAATATATGAGTTAGAAGAAGGGGCTACAGCAGTTTCTTTTGACGAGGAGCACCATGCTACAAATGCACATAAAGTTTGGGATTTTTCAATTACTAAAACAGTTGTAGGTATTTTGTTGGCAGGTTTGTTAATGCTTTGGGGCTTTAGCTCATTAGCTAGAGGGTATAAAAAGAGCCCAATCCCAACAGGTTTTGGTCGTGTTTTAGAGCCGCTAGTATTATACGTAAGAGATGAAATTGCAAGACCAAATATTGGTGAAAAGCACTACCGTAAGTTTATGGGCTTTTTGTTAACGGTATTCTTTTTTATCTGGATATTAAACTTGTTAGGTTTAACTCCAATAGGTTTTAATGTTACAGGACAAATAGCGGTAACAGTTTGTTTGGCTTTATTTACATTTTTTATTGTACAATTTAACGGTAATAAAGATTACTGGAAACATATTTTCTGGATGCCTGGTGTTCCAGTTTTAATGAAAATAGCTTTAATTCCAATAGAGGTGTTGGGTATGTTAACAAAGCCATTTTCTTTATTAATTCGTTTATTTGCTAACATTACTGCTGGTCACGCCGTAGTTATGGGCTTAGTAGCTGTAACATTTACAGCAAGAGAAGCTTTAGGTGTTGGTGGTAGTTTAGGTGTATCATTCTTTTTAACGTTATTCATTTCTTTAATAGAAATTTTAGTAGCGTTTTTACAGGCCTTTATTTTTACAATGTTGTCTTCATTGTTTATTGGTATGGCTGTAGAAGAGCATGATCACCATTAATTTTAGTTATAAATAAGAGTTTGTTTAATTTAATATAAATCAATTACTATGTACAATTTAATTGGAGCAGGATTAATCGTTATCGGAGGTGGTATCGGTTTAGGTCAAATCGGTGGTAAAGCAATGGAAGGTATTGCTCGTCAACCTGAGGCAGCTGGAAAAATCCAAACAGCAATGATTATTATCGGAGCATTATTAGAAGGTTTAGCTTTCGGTGCTTTGATCTTAGGAAAAGCTTAAGGACAAAAACAACAATCGCATTCCTGTAACGGTTGGTTACAGGATGTGTTTGTAATTAAACAAAAAACAAAAAGAATATAATTTATATTTTATAATGGATCAGTTATTAAACGATTTTTCGCCTGGGTTGTTTTTCATGTTACTAATAATTTTATTAGTACTTATCTTCTTAATGGTTAAGTTTGCATGGAAACCAATAATGAACGCTTTAAATGAAAGAGAAGACGGTATTAAAAGCGCTTTAGAAGAGGCAGAAAATGCACGTAAAGAAATGCAAAATCTGCAAGCAGATAACGAAAGGTTATTGCAAGAAGCACGTGCAGAACGTGATGCTATGTTAAAAGAAGCACGCGAAATAAAAGAGAAAATTGTTGCAGATGCAAAAGAGCAGTCTATTATAGAAGGCGATAAAATAATTGCACAAGCACAAGCTACTATAGAAAGCGAAAAGAAAGCAGCAGTAGCAGATATTAAAAACCAAGTAGCTAACTTATCTGTAGAAATTGCAGAAAAAGTTATTAAGGAGCAATTGTCTAATAATGACAAGCAACTTAAGTTGGTAGAAGATATGGTAGGCGATATTAAGCTAAACTAATAAGAAAAAATGAACGAGTCTAGAGCAGCTATTAGATACGCAAAAGCCATTTTAAACCAAGCGGTTGAAGGTAAGGCTACAGATGCAGTTGAAAAAGACATGCATTCTGTTGTGCAAACAATTTCTGACAGCAAGGAACTTCAAGATGTATTGGCTAGCCCAATAATTAAAGGAGATGTAAAAAAGAATGCTTTGCTAGCTGTTTTTACAGGAAGTCATACCATTACAGAAGGACTTATTTCTTTGCTTGTAGATAATAAAAGAGTATCACTTTTAAAAGATGTTGCTCAGCACTATATTGTTTTAAACGAAAAGCTTAAAGGAGAAGAAACAGCAGTAGTAACAACTGCAGTTGCTTTAACTAAAGATTTAGAAGAAAAAGTTTTGGAGCAATTAACAAAATTAACTGGTAAAAAAGTAGCTATAACAAATGTTATAGATGAAAGTATTATTGGTGGTTTTGTATTAAGAATTGGCGATTTGCAATACAATGCAAGTGTAGCTAATAAATTAAATAGTTTAAAAAGAGAATTTTCAAACAGTCTATAGTCTTTGGTTTACACTACGGACTTTGTAAATATTAATTAAAACAACATGGCAGGAGTAAAAGCCGCTGAAGTATCAGCAATTTTAAAGCAACAGTTATCAGGATTTGACGCTAGCGCATCTTTAGATGAAGTAGGGTCAGTATTACAAGTAGGTGATGGTATTGTACGCGCTTACGGATTAGCTAACGCTCAATACGGAGAGTTAGTAGAATTTGAAGGTGGTTTAGAAGGTATAGTACTTAACTTAGAAGAAGATAACGTTGGTATTGTATTATTAGGTGGTTCTAAAGGAGTTAAAGAAGGCTCTACTGTAAAACGTACAAACCGTATTGCATCTGTAAAAGTAGGTGAAGGTATTGTTGGTCGTGTTGTAGATACTTTAGGTAACCCAATAGATGGTAAAGGACCAATTGCTGGAGAAACTTATGAGATGCCATTAGAGCGTAAAGCTCCAGGTGTTGTATATCGTGAGCCAGTAACTGAGCCATTACAAACAGGTATTAAAGCAATTGATGCTATGATTCCAGTTGGTAGAGGTCAGCGTGAGTTGGTAATTGGAGATAGACAAACGGGTAAAACTACTGTTTGTATTGATGCCATCTTAAATCAAAAAGAATTTTACGATGCAGGTAACCCTGTATATTGTATATATGTTGCTGTAGGTCAAAAGGCTTCTACAGTAGCTTTAATTGCTAAAACATTAGAAGAAAAAGGTGCTTTAGCTTACACAACAATAGTAGCTGCAAACGCATCAGATCCTGCTGCAATGCAAGTTTATGCTCCTTTTACAGGTGCTTCTATTGGAGAGTATTTTAGAGATACCGGTAGACCAGCTTTAATTGTTTTTGATGATTTATCTAAACAAGCTGTTGCTTACCGTGAGGTATCTTTATTATTACGTCGTCCTCCAGGACGTGAGGCATACCCTGGTGATGTATTTTACCTACACTCTAGATTATTAGAGCGTTCTGCAAGAGTTATTAATGATGATAGCATTGCTAAGGATATGAATGATTTACCAGAGTCTTTAAAGCCAATGGTAAAAGGTGGTGGTTCTTTAACTGCTTTACCAATTATTGAAACTCAGGCTGGTGACGTTTCTGCATATATCCCAACAAACGTAATTTCTATTACAGACGGACAAATTTTCTTAGATGGAGATTTATTTAACTCAGGTGTACGTCCGGCAATTAACGTAGGTATATCTGTATCTCGTGTTGGTGGTTCTGCACAAATTAAATCAATGAAAAAAGTATCTGGTACTTTAAAGCTAGATCAGGCTCAGTATCGTGAATTAGAAGCGTTTGCTAAGTTTGGATCAGATTTAGATGCATCTACTTTAAACGTTATTGAAAAAGGTAAGCGTAATGTGGAGATCTTAAAACAAGCTCAAAACGATCCTTACACTGTAGAAGATCAGGTAGCAGTTATTTATGCAGGTTCTAAAAACTTGTTAAGAGATGTGCCAGTAGAAAAAGTAAAAGAATTTGAAGCTGAATACGTAGAATTCTTAAATGCTAAGCATAGAGATGTTTTAGATACGTTAAAAGCAGGTAAATTAACTGACGAGGTTACAGATACTTTGGTAGCTGTGTGTAAAGATCTTTCAGCAAAATATAAAGCATAGTCCTTATCTTTTGTAGAAATACAATAAGAAAAGGGTATTTAAATTAGACTAATCAATCCCTCTCCTTTTGGAGAGGTTAGGAGAGGAAAATATGGCAAACTTAAAAGAAATACGTAACAGAATAGCATCAGTTTCTTCAACTATGCAGATTACCAGCGCAATGAAAATGGTGTCTGCTGCAAAGTTAAAGAAGGCGCAAGATGCAATTACTGCAATGAGGCCTTATTCTGATAAATTAACTGAGCTTTTACAAAGTTTAAGTGCTAATTTAGATGCGGATTCTGGTAGTAAGTTTTCTGAAGAGAGAGAGATTAATAAGGTTTTAATAGTTTCTATTACTTCTAACCGTGGTTTGTGTGGTGCATTTAATTCTAACATACTTAAGCAAAGTGTTTCTTTAGCAGAAAACACATATGCTGGTAAGGAAGTAGAGTTTCTTGCTATAGGAAAAAAATCTAACGATTTTCTTTCTAAAAATTACAATGTAATTGCTAATCATAGTGCTGTTTATGACGATTTAACTTTTGATAATGTTGCTGCAATAGCAGAGAATTTAATGGAGTTATTTGTTAATGGTGCTTATGATAAAATTGAGGTTGTTTATAATAAATTTAAAAACGCCGCAACGCAAATCGTAATTACTGAACAATTTTTGCCTATTGTAGCTGTAGCTTCAGATAAAGAGGTTTCTGCTAATAACACAGATTATATTTACGATCCTTCTGAAAAAGAAATTGTAGAACAATTAATACCAAAGTCTTTAAAAACACAATTATACAAAGGTGTAAGAGATTCTTTTGCTAGTGAGCATGGAGCACGTATGACGGCAATGCATAAAGCAACTGATAACGCAACAGAGCTTAGAGACCAGTTAAAGTTAACGTATAACAAAGCAAGGCAAGCGGCTATTACTAATGAAATATTAGAAATTGTTGGTGGTGCAGAAGCTTTAAATAACTAAAAATTAGTTTACTATAAGCCATTTTTGATAAACTAAATTTATGGCTTAAGTCTGATTTATTACGTAACTAGACGAATAATATAACTTAAAACCTCACTTTTCGTGAGGTTTTTGTTTTTTTGAAATCTTTTAAAAAGAAATACTTGGCATTAAATTTGTCATTGTATCTTTATAAATATCTAAATACCCCCATTATGAAAAATTCAATTTTTAGTATACTTGTTGTTTTAGGAATGTTAAGTAGCTGTTCTTCACAAAAGAATTTAGTAGATTCTGCTCCGTTTGAAATTGGTAAAGCATATTGCCAAGATTGGTATGGTGGCAAAGAAGAATCTGGCGCAGGGGTAGAGTTAAAAGTTCCGGTTGCAAATCTAGATGGTTACAGGGTTAATTCTATTTACTTTAGAGGTCAACAGTCCTATGTAAAAGTTATAAACGAAGAAGGTCAGAAGTTTGTAGTTGCAACAATGACTGCAAAAACTATGGTTCCTCCTAAAGATATTATTATGCATTCAGACCCAAAACAGGAATTGGGCAACAAGCCAGCTGCCAAAAAACTGCAAAAAGATTTTCCTTTTGAGTTGGCTTACGATGAAGCTGTTTTAAGTTATTACAAAGGCAATGTAATAAACTATGTTAAGATTAAGGACATAAAGCACAAGCAGGCTATTATTTATCCTTCTAGATCTAAGGAGTAAGACTTTGTTTGCTAGGGTATAAATAACTACTTTTAAACTCTAATTAAACGCTATTGAATCCTTTTAAAAAACTTTTTAAGCAAACCTTTGTGTATGGCTTGGCAACAGTGTTGCCCAGAATGCTGTCTTTCCTTTTGGTTCGTGTGTACACAGATGTTATGGATCCGGATCTTTATGGCCAGGTTTCCGTTATTTTTGCTTGGTTTGCAATTTTTAATGTGTTTTTAGCATATGGTATGGAAACAGCCTTTTTTAGGTTTTACCATAAGCATAATGATAAAGAAAAGGTGGTCTCTACCTCATTAATTTCTATAGCTGTTTCTACTCTAACTTTTTTTGTTGTAGCATTGGTATTAAAAAATCCTTTAGCAAGTTTTGCAGGTATTAGAGAGGAGTTTATTACCTACGCAATTTTTATACTGTCTTTAGACGCATTGGTGATTATCCCTTTTGCATTGCTTAGAGCTACAGAGAAGCCAATGAAGTATGCAATTATTAAAATTGTGAACATATGCATCAATCTTGGTTTAAACCTCTTTTTCTTATTGTTGTTGCCAAAGCTTGTTGTTGGTACTACAGATTCTGTTTTTACATCAATCTATAAAGAAGATTTTCAAATTTCATATATATTTATATCAAACTTAATTGCAAGCGGAGTAACATTAGTTTTAATGTTGGGCTTATATCTTAAGAGTAAATATGTTTTTGATAAAGTATTGTGGCGTGCTATGATGAAATATGCAGGGCCTGTTTTATTGGCAGGTATTGCGTTTACAATTAATGAGGTTTTTGATAAAATTTTGCTAGAATGGCTTTTGCCAAATAACATAGCAGAGGCAGAAGTTGGTAAATATGCGGCTTGTTATAAATTGGCATTATTTATGACGCTGTTTGCCACTGCTTTTAGAATGGGAATAGAACCTTTCTTTTTTAGTCATTCTAACGCTAAAAACCCACAGAAAGCATATGCTCAAATTACCAATTATTTTGTAATACTAGGGAGTGTAATTTTGCTTGCTGTAGTGGTTTTTGCAGATGTTTTAAAACTTTTGTTTGTAGATAATTCTGAGTATTGGGAAGCTATGAAGATAGTTCCGTTAATTGTTTTGGCAAACTTCTTTTTGGGAATTTACCACAACTTATCTGTGTGGTATAAAGTAACTGATAAAACACGTTACGGTGCTTTTATATCTGTTATTGGTGCAGTTGTAACTATTGTAATTAATGTAGCACTTATTTCTACCTTAAGTTATATGGCATCTGCAATTGCAACGGTGTTAGCTTACGGTACAATGATGGTATTATCTTATTGGTTTGGAAAAAAAAATTACCCAATACCATATAACATGCGTAAAATAATATTCTATTTTACGTTATCTGTGGTGTTTTCAATTCTATCTTTTTATATTTTTAATAGAAATTTATGGGTTGGTTGTTCACTATTACTGGTGTTTTTAGGGTTAGTGTACAAAATGGAAAATGAAATATTACGAAAAATAATAAAGAAAAAATGACAATCAAAATAATTAATAGATCTGCACACGCAACTCCTAGTTATGAAACTTTGGCTTCAGCAGGAATGGACTTAAGAGCCAATATTATAGAACCTATTACGTTAAAACCTTTACAAAGGGCAATTATAAAAACCGGGCTTTTTATAGAGTTGCCTGTTGGTTATGAGGCTCAAGTACGACCACGAAGCGGATTAGCAGCTAAAAAAGGTGTTACGGTTTTAAATGCACCTGGTACTGTAGATGCAGATTACAGAGGGGAAATAGGTGTAATTTTAGTTAACCTTTCGGAGGAAGACTTTACTGTAGAAAACGGAGAGCGTATTGCACAACTAGTAATTGCTAAACACGAAAGAGCAGAATGGATAGAGGTTACAGAATTATCTGAAACAGCTAGAGGTGAAGGTGGTTTTGGTAGCACTGGTACAAAATAAATAATATAAACATAAACCATAATTAATATAAGCTTGCGTAAGTATGCTTAGATTTAAAAAAAGAAAAAAATGAAAATTATAGTTCCAATGGCGGGTAGAGGTTCCCGTCTTAGACCACATACATTAACAGTTCCTAAGCCATTAATTCCTATAGCCGGTAAGCCAATTGTGCACCGTTTAGTGAGTGATATAGCTAAAGTTTTAGATGAGCCAATTGAAGAAGTAGCTTTCATATTAGGAGACCCTGCATTTTTTGGAGATGATGTTATAGCTAGTTTAAAAGCTTTAGCAGAGAGTTTAGGTGCAAAAGCATCTATTTATAGGCAAGACCAACCTTTAGGCACAGGACACGCTATAATGTGTGCTAAAGACTCTTTAAGTGGGCCGGCTGTAATTGCTTATGCAGATACCCTTATTAGAGCGGATTTTGACTTAGATAAAACGGCAGATAGTGTTATTTGGGTAAAACAAGTAGAAAAACCTGAAGCTTTTGGGGTTGTTAAACTAAATGATAAAAACGAAATTGTAGAATTAGTAGAGAAACCAGAGGAATTTGTATCTGACCTAGCTGTTATTGGAATATACTACTTTAAAGATGTTGCTGTTTTAAAAAATGAATTGCAGCACGTTTTAGATAATAACATTATTAATGGTGGAGAGTACCAAATTAATGATGGTATTAAACAAATGATGCAAAAGGGTAAAAAGTTTGTTTCTGGTAAGGTTGATGAATGGATGGACTGCGGAAATAAAAATGTTACCGTAGAAACCAATATGCGTATGTTAGGCTTTTTAGAAAAAGATGGTGAGGCATTAGTTTCTAAATCTGTTACATTAGAAAATGCAAATATTATAGAGCCTTGTTACATAGGAGAAAACGTAGTGCTAAAAAACACCACTGTTGGCCCTTATGTATCTGTAGGGGATAATACGGTTATAGAAAACTCAACAATAAAAAATAGCTTAATACAAACCAATAGCAAAATTGAAAATGCAAATTTAGATAATGCAATGGTTGGTAACCACGTAAAATACAATGGCAATTATGAAACAATTAGCATTGGAGATTACTCGGTTTTAGAATAAAAACAAGTTGTAAAATGCATTTTAACCCCATAAAATTACCTTTTATGGGGTTTTTTTGTGTTTTTTACACATCAAAAAAGCTATAATTCACCTACAAAACTCCTGTTTTTCACAACAATACAGGTCTCAAATTGTTACAAATCAGTCATTTGTATGTTAATTTGCATATGAACATCAAATCATAAATGTTTAATTATGCACACTAACCCCCAAATACAACCTACCTATAAGCAAATTATTTGCTTTATTTTATGCTTATCATTTTTGCAAATAAATGCACAAAACTTAGTTAAAAATCCGAGTTTTGAGTATTCTAAAAAATGTAGTAAAAAGCCAGGAAACTTTCAAAAAGATGTGTTGGATTGGCGTACGCCATCTGACGGTAGTACAGATTATTACAGCGATTGTAGCCCAGAAATGAGTACTAACCATAATTTTATTGGTAGGCAACAAGTTTATGAAGGTAAAGCTTTTGCGGGCTTTTATATGCTTGGTCCAGACAATTACAGAGAATATATTACAGGTTCATTAGCTAAAACATTAGAAAAAGGAAAAAAATATAAAGTATCATTTATGGTTAGCCTTGCAGATAAGGCGGGTTTAGCTGTTGATGAATTTCAGATTTTATTTACTGAAAAATCTCCAAAGTGGAGTACTAAAAAAAGTATTGCTATAGATTATGTAAATAATTCTGAAGAAATACGATTGTTAAGAGTGAGATCTGCTAATGGATACACTAATAGCAGAACTTGGACAAATGTATCAATTACATTTATAGCCAATGGAACAGAAAGCTTTGTTACCTTAGGTAATTTTAAAAGAGATAAACGAACTAGGACAAAAGTGGTTAATGACAGGTTGCGTAAAGCTTCTTATTATTATATTGATAATGTTTCTGTTAGCGAGTATGAGGGCATTAATCTAGATGAAATATATGTAATTAAAGATTTAATGTTTACTACGGATAGTTATATCATAAATCCAGAAGCAAAAGGGCAATTAAGAGAGTTGGTTAGGCATTTAAAAAGAAACCCGCATTTAAATGTTACTATATTTGGGCACTCAGATAATGAAGGAGATGCAAAATACAACAAGCTACTGTCTTTAAACAGGGCAAAATCTGTTGGAGAATTTTTATTAGACAATGGTTTAACTTTTGATCGTATTAATTGGAAGGGTTACGGAGATCAAATTCCTTTAGCAAGTAATAACGACGAAAAAGGAAGGCTAATGAACAGGAGAGTGGAGTTTGTGGTATCTGAAAATAAATATGATACCTATGTTAATAATGGCTTTGAAGAAGATAAAGAGTAAAATTTTAAGTTATTCATAAAAAAAACCTCTTCGGTAATGAAGAGGTTTTTACTATTAAAACAAATTTTAATGCTACTTTGCTTGCATTAATTCTTCAATTTCATCTGCCTCTATAGGAATGTTTGCCATTAAGTTGAAGGGTTCCCCTTTTTCTTGTATTACTACATCATCTTCCAATCTTATGCCTAAATTTTCATTAGGAATGTAAATACCAGGCTCTACTGTAAATACCATATTTGCTTTCATTGGGGTTTTTAGTTCTCCATAATCATGGGTGTTTAAACCAATGTGGTGGCTGGTTCCGTGCATAAAATATTTTTTGTATGCAGGCCAGTTTTTATCTTCGTTTTGTACATCTGCTTTGTCTAGTAAGCCAAGTCCTAACAACTCACTGGTCATTAATTTACCTACTTCTTTGTGGTATTCTGCCCAAATAGTTCCTGGAACAAGCATTTTTGTAGCTTCATTTTTAACACGTAAAACTGCGTTGTAAACTTCTTTTTGTCTTTTAGTAAACTTACCACTTACAGGGATACTTCTACTTAAATCACTAGAGTAGTTTGCGTATTCTGCAGCAACATCCATAAGTATTACATCGCCATCCTTGCACTGTTGGTTGTTTTCTATGTAATGTAATACGTTTGCATTAGCACCAGAAGCAATAATTGGGGTGTATGCAAAGCCTTTAGAGCGGTTGCGTACAAACTCGTGTAGCAATTCCGCTTCAATTTCATATTCCCAAACACCTGGCTTTACAAAACTTAATAAACGTTTAAAACCTTTTTCTGTAATGTTACAGGCTTCTTGCATTAATGCTAATTCCTCAGGCTCTTTAACACCTCTAATATTTTGCATTATAGGGAAACTCTTTGCCCATTGGTGAGCAGGGTAATCAGCTTTACATTTTTTTATAAATCGGTCTTCCCTTGTTTCTGTTTCTACAGCTTGCCTGTAGTGTTCATTGGTGTCAAAGTAAACTGTTTCTGCCTCTGTCATTACATCAAAGAAAACTTTGTCAAAATCAGATAACCAATAAACTGTTTCTATTCCAGATACTTCTGTAGCGCGCTCTTTGGTAAGTTTTTCACCTTCCCATACCGCAATATGTTCATTTGTTTCCCGTACAAATAAAATTTCTTTATGTTTGGGGTTAAGTGCATCAGGAAAAAGAATCAAAATAGTTTCTTCTTGGTCGGCACCTGTTAGGTAAAAAATATTTCTATTTTGCTCAAAAGGCATTGTGCTATCTGCACCAATAGGGTATATGTCATTAGAATTAAAAACAGCAACACTCTTAGGCTTCATTTGCGCCATAAACTTTTTGCGGTTTTTCACGAATAATTTAGAATCGATTTGATTGTATTTCATTTCTTAATTTTTCTGTTGTTATATTGAAATTTTAGAGGCAAAATCGCATAAAATTTCAAGATGTATCCAAAAGTAATGAATATCTATTTTTGTGCATAAGAAAACATATCTTTTAGTGTCTTTTTAACGTATTTGGGGCATCAAATAACTAACAGATAAATATGTTTGTACAGGTAGCAAAAAATTATTTTGGCATAACACCCTTTATTTATAACTTCCGTAAATTATTTAATTAGACTAATTAAGAGAACAAAACCTAACGAACAAAACCAAAAAAATGAGAAAAAGTTTATCCTTGTGCATTTTATTTACCAGTGCATTAAGCTTTGCGCAGCCAACGGCAACTCCCCAAAACGTTGTAGAAAATGCGTTAATGCAAAAAAAGCAAATGGAAGAATCTTCTGTTGTAAAAAATATAACATTTACTAATATTGGGCCTACGGTAATGAGTGGCCGTATTGTAGATGTAGCCGTTAACCCTAATAAACCAACTGAGTTTTATGCGGCATATGCGTCTGGTGGTTTATGGTATACCAACAATAATGGCACAACTTTTACTCCGATTATGGACAATGCAAGCACGCAAAATATAGGAGATATTGCCGTAGACTGGCAATCTGGAACTATATGGATTGGTACAGGAGAAAATAATTCGTCTAGATCTTCTTATGCTGGTGTGGGATTATTAAAATCTACAGATAAAGGTAAAACTTGGCAGAATATGGGTTTGGTAGATGCGCACCATATTGGCCGTATTTTAATTAATCCAGAAAATACTAATGAGGTTGTTGTGGGTGCAACAGGGCATTTATACTCTGCTAATGAGGAGCGTGGTATTTATAAAACTACAGATGGTGGTAAAACTTGGAAAAAAACACTTTTTGTAAATGATGTTACTGGTATTATAGACGTTGCTATGGTGCCAACTAACTTTAATGTACAATATGCAGCTGCTTGGGAAAAAGACCGTAAAGCTTGGAATTTTTCTGGTAACGGCTCTAATTCTGCTATTTATAAAAGCACGGATGGTGGTAGTAGCTGGACCAAAATTACAACTAAGGAAAGTGGTTTTCCAACTGGAGAAGGTGTTGGTAGAATTGGTTTAGCCGTTTTTGATGAAAACACTGTTTACGCTGTACATGATAGCCAGTTTAGAAGACCTGCAGAAGAAAAGAAAAAAGATAAAACTACGGATTTGGTTAAGGACGATTTTAAAACAATGTCAACCAAAGAATTTTTGGCTTTGTCTGACTCTAAGCTTAATAATTTTTTAAAAACAAACGGTTTTCATGAAAAGCATAGAGCGCCAAATGTTAAGCAAATGGTACGTGTTGGTACTGTTAAACCAATAGATATTGCTAAGTATTTAGAAGATGCCAACTCTATGTTGTTTGATACGCCTGTTGTTGGAGCAGAAGTATATAGGAGTGATAATGCAGGGAAGACTTGGAAAAAAACAAACCAAGAGCATATAGATAATTTGTTTTATAGTTATGGTTATTACTTTGCACAAATAAGAGTACACCCTAAAAATAAAGATGAAATTTACTTAGCTGGTGTACCGCTAATAAAATCTAATGACGGTGGTAAAACTTTTAATAATATTGATGGTCCAAATGTACACTCGGACCATCACGCACTATGGATTAATCCAGATTTAAAAGGACATTTAATTAATGGTAATGACGGAGGAATAAATATATCTTACGATGATGGTAAGAATTGGATAAAAAATAATTCACCAGCTGTTGGTCAGTTTTATGCAATTAATGTAGATGATGAAAAACCATATAATGTGTATGGTGGTTTGCAAGATAACGGAGTTTGGGTTGGAGCCAATAATGCAAGAGAAAGTGTAAGATGGCACCAAACAGGTAAGTACCCTTGGCAAAGTTTAATGGGTGGTGATGGTATGCAAGTGCAGATAGATAGTAGAAATGCTAATATCGTTTATACAGGTTTTCAGTTTGGAAACTATTTTAGAATAGACAGAGAAAATGATTCTCAAAAATACATTCAGCCTAAACATAATTTAGGAGAGAGTCCTTATCGTTTTAATTGGCAAACACCAATATTATTATCCTCTCACAACCAAGATATTTTATATTTAGGAGGTAATAAATTACACCGTTCTTTTAATAAAGGAGATGATTGGGAAACTATTTCTGACGATTTAACAAATGGAGGTAAAAAAGGAAATGTAGCATATGGTACGTTAACAACAATATCAGAATCTCCTTTTACCTTTGGATTGCTCTACACAGGTAGTGATGACGGAGCCATACAACTTACTAAAAATGGCGGCGCTTCATGGGAAAAAATAAGTGATAACCTTAAAAACGAGGAGCTTTGGGTGTCTAGAGTAGTTGCGTCTGCCCATAAAAAAGAACGTGTTTATGTAACTTTAAATGGTTACAGATGGGATGATTATACACCATACGTATATGTAAGTGATGATTATGGTAAAAGCTGGAAAAATATTGGTGGTAACATACCTGCTTCTCCCGTAAATGTTATTATTGAAGATCCTGAAAATGAAAATTTATTATTTGTAGGTACAGATAACGGTTTGTATGTGTCTTTTAATAAGGGAAATACTTGGGAATTATTTACTAATGGTATGCCTGCTGTAGCCGTACATGATTTGGTAATACAAACTACAGCAAAAGATTTATTGGTTGGTACGCATGGTAGAAGCATTTATAAAACTAATATTGCCAAGCTTCAGGAAATGACACCTAAAATGTTGGCTAAAAAATTACACCTGTTTAAACCAGAAAGCATTAAACATTCTAGCAGATGGGGTAATGCTCAATCAACAAGGTTTAGACCAAATACGCCTGGAGTAGATATTAGTTTTTACGCAAATAAACAAGGCAGTTTTACCGCTCGTATTTTAACTATGAACAATACAGAAGTTAGCTCTGTAACCGTAGATGGTGAAAAAGGGTTTAATGTGTTATCTTATGATGTTGCTTTTTCTAAAACAGGAAAATCTAACTTTCTAAAAAAGAATAAAGTAAAGTTGCAACAAGCTAAAGACGGAAAAACATACTTGCCTAAAGGGGTGTATAAAATAGAGTTGTCTGGTAATGGGTCTAATACAACTACCAATTTTGAAATAAAATAAATATACCTATTGTTACATTTTAAAAGCCAAGATTAATTTCTTGGCTTTTTCTTATGTTAAAAAACCTATAAATACTAAAGTCTAATTTTTTAAAGCCTTAGTTTTGCATCCTTTTTATTTTTATTAATTTTTTATAATACTAAATGCGTATATTTTATATACTGCTCTTTATTTTAAGCGTAGTAGCATCTGCTTACGGACAAGAGAATCTGACTTTAAGTACAGATTCTAAAAAAGGCAAATTATACTTTTATTGGGGTTGGAATACCGCCCAGTACTCTTCATCTGATATTGAATTTAAAGGGGAGGACCATAATTTTGTATTAAAGAATGTAAAATCTCATGACCATGATTTAAGGTGGAAAGTTAGTGAGCATTTAAATCCTGGCCGTTTAACCATACCTCAATTTAATTTTAGAGTGGGTTATTTTTTAAATGATCACTGGGATATTTCTATTGGTACAGACCATATGAAATATGTAGTAAATGATTTGCAAACAGTAAAAATTTCTGGCTATATAAAGGGTACAGGTACTGTTTATGATGGTGTTTATGATAATGATGATATTGTAATTGATCAAGAAAGCTTTTTAGAGTTTGAACATACTGATGGATTAAACTATGTAAATGTTGGTCTTAGAAGAAATGATAAACTAGCTAGCTTAACTAGCTTTGCTGACCTTAATTTGCTGGTTGGTGTAAATGCGGGCGTATTAATACCTAAAACAAATTCAGATTTACTTAATAAAGGTAAAAATGATGAGTTTCATTTAGCAGGTTATGGTGTAGGCGCTACAGGAGGCTTAAACTTAACGCTATTTAAGGTCTTTTTTATTCAGACCGAATTAAAAAGTGGTTATATAAATTTGCCAAGTATTATTACCACACCTGTAGATACAGATAGAGGAAAACAAGATTTTCTGTTCTCTCAATGGAATGTAGTCTTTGGGGGATACATAAATCTGAACAAAAAACATAAAGCCAAAAACAAAAAATAGTTTTTGGCTTTACTTTTTAATTTAAATTGGCTACCGAATTATCGGTTAATGTTTGCATAAAAGCTATAATGTCTTTTTGTTCTTTTTCTGTGAGGTTTAATTCATCAAAAGGTAACGTTTGGTGATCTAGACTAAAGCCTAAACCAGCACCACCTCCTAAATTGTAAAAGTTAACAACCTCTTCTAAGGTGTTGTAAATGCCATTATGCATGTATGGCGCTGTTAAAGCAATGTTTCTAACAGTTGGTGTTTTAAACATTTTGTCGTGTAAGTCTTCTTCAAAAACCCAGTAAAAACCTCTGTCGCTATCTAATACTTTGTTTCTGCTTGTTTTTGGTACTCCAATAACTTCTTTTTCCGTTTCTTTAAAAAATGGAGGCACTGTACCATTAGTTAATGGTATAAAATGGCATGTTGCACAAAGTGCTTTGCCCATAAACAAATTGAAACCATTTTTTTCTTCAGCTGTAAAACTACTTGTTTCACCACGCATATCTTTGTCAAACTTAGAATTAAAACCAATTAAGGTAGATACATAAACAGATATAGCTCTAACGGTTTCTCTATTACTATTAGGTACAACTCCAAATGTATTTTTAAATAATGTTATGTAACTAGTGTCTTTTAATATGTTCCCAGAAAACCTGTGTACATTAGTGTTAAACTCTTTATCGTTTTTAAAAACAGCGCTTATTTGGTCGTCTATGGTATTAGCCCTACCGTCCCAAAAAAAAGCTTTTTGGTAAATGCTATTAAGTAAAGTAGGAGTGTTTCTTTCTAATAAACCTTTGCTATTATCTTTGCCTAAAGCTAGTCCGTCTGTATACCCTTTGTTTGGCAAGTGGCATGTTGCGCAAGACATTGTGCCGTCACTAGAAAGTTTTTTATCAAAAAATAACTTTTTACCTAAGGCAATTTTCTCTTGAGAAGGGTTTCTGTCATTTACATCTAAAAAGTAATTTACGTTAAAACTATCTTCATCAAAAAAAGTAGGTGCATTAAAATTATACGGATAGGCATTAGTTTTTCCATCCCAAAGTTGAGATGTTTGTCTTATTTCTACCCAGTTTTTTGTAATTGGGTTTAGGTAATCTCTTATAAAAGTATACCTATCAAATTTTATAAAATCAGAATTGTTATTAATAAATGTTACTGCCTTATTTATATTTTTAATAAAATCTTTATCTAACTTATTGTTTTTTTGCTGTATTAAGGGCTGTAATGTTAATTTGTATACTTGCTGTAAGCTTTGTAATGAAACTGTAGTTTCTTTTATGCTTTTACCTGTTACTGGAGTGTCAAAACCTGCCATAGCTAAGCTTGCAATACGCATTAGTTGTTGGTGCGTGCCAATAAAAAAGCGTTTAGGGGTTAAGTCTCTTTTTTTAATATTTTCTTTTAAGTTGTTTACAAATCCTTTTTGGTAATATAATTCTCTTAAAAAATCCTTTTGGTTGCCATCTTCTGCAAAAAGTGTTTCTTCTATTTTTTGTAAACCAACAGGGGAAACTATTCTTCCACTGTCGTCATTATAAGTGGGCAAAGCTGGCCCGTTTGCTTTGTGTGTTACAGATGGGTTTAAAGCGCCTGCAAAAGGTTCTGCCTTTTTAAATGCAATACGTAACTCAAAAAATAGAGATTTTGCCAAACTGTCATTGTACTTTACAGTGTTTAGCGTGTCTATTAAATTGCCAGCTTTTGTAATGTGTTTTAGGTAATATTCTTGTGCGGCTTTCCAGTTAACATCGTTTTCAGTAATAGTTTTTGTATAGCCTTGTTGTTTTTCTTTACACGCAGATAAAGCAAACAGAATAACAATTAATAGTTTATAAATTTTATTAGGCATTTGTAGCGGTATTTATATAGTAAAAAGTCCCTGTATCAGACGATACAGGGATCTTTTTAGTAAATATATGTTTTGTTTTATCTAGGTAAACCTTTAATTATTACAATTTGAGAACCTTCTAGGTAAGGAGAGTCTCCTAGCCAAGGGTGTTGTAAAGATTGTGTACCACCATCTACACCAGCAAAATCATTACTTTTCCAGTAGTGTGGTTGTAATGCCAACATAAAAGTATCTGGCTCTCCAATTTTATCAGATATATCTATTAATGAACCAAATTCTCCGCTTAAACCAGTGGTTTTGTTTATAGCCAAATCATTTCTAACAACTAATTCTAATACTTTTCTAGAGTTGTTGCCCTCTAAATCCGATTGATAAATATAAGCAGCATGACCTCTATTAAAAGAGTTAGGGTCTTCTTGTGTGTAAATGTAGTTTTCTGTTACGCAAATGTTGTCTGGGCTTTGTAACATTGCTAAATTACCATCCATATTATTTGTGTCTGTGTTACCGCTTATTACTTGTGTTAGTTTACCTTCTAATGGGTTTGTAGCATCTAGTTCTAATTTATAAACAGTTCCCCAGTCGTTATAAGTACCTCTACCTGGTCCACGACCCGTTACTGCAAAGTAAACGTTTCTTGCATTATCGTCTCCTCCTTTTTGGTAATCTACATCTTCTACTCTCATAAATTGAGATGCAAAAACGTCATTACAAGCTGTTTCCATTTCTTCTACAGTTAAACTAGAACCGTTTACAATTTCTACAAACTCTATGTCATATGTTTCTTGAAAATCTAAGTTGCCTTCGTTGTATTGTGTGTCTGCAGCTGCTGCCATTACTGCACCAGCGCCATCAGATACTTGCTTTAAGCGTAAAACATAAATTTTTCCACCAGTTAAATCAGCGTCACCAGCAGTAGAATGATACATAATAACTTGTCCTTCCGAACCAGATGAATCATCATCCCCACCAATAATTACTGTTTGCCCTGCATAAGTGCCTTGTGGTAAAGGAGTAGCATTTTCCCAAGCAAATTCACCCAATGCATCTAAACCAAAATCTGCAGTTGGCGTAGGAGTTTCTACCAAGGGATCTATTCCTTTTACATCAAAATTAAAAGCTTCAGAAGCAGATAAAAATAAATCTTTATCACCACCATGAATTTCTTTTTCCCACATAGTACCAGAACACTGGCGGGCATAATCTGCCACACTAGAGTTTAGTAAGTAAGTTGCATCAGTTATATTAAATTCTTTGTCTAATGACAATCTTGCTACAGCAAAATGATCTTCAAAATTTACTACATATTCGTAGCCATCTCCATTTTTAATTAATCCGGCACCATCTGCACCGCCACCAATTCTAAAGTCGCTACCGCCAAAGTTTAATACATCGCTAGAGCTTACTAAAGAATAAGCTTCTACAAAGTTAAATTGACCATCTACGGCAACTAAAGGTTTCATATTAGATTTATTTTCAAAAATAGTTGCAGGCGGTGTATAATCTTCACCGTCCTCACCATCTTGACCGTTAATGCCGTCAATACCATCTTTTCCGTTAGTGCCATCTAATCCATCTTCTGGATTACAGCTCATAATGCTTGCTCCTATTAAAGAGAATACAAAAGTTTTAACTAATAATTTTTTATACATTTTTTTAGTGTTGTTGGTTATTATTTCTCGCAGAGCAAAAGTATTATTCAACAGCACCAATATTGTTAACTCACTATGGTGTTTGTATTAAGTAAATTTTGTGTTAATGTTACTATTTTAAGTTAAGGTTACTAATTGTAATTATTCTTAATAACAGATGTTAATAAACAAACCAAATAGTTTGTTATTATATTATGTTTTTTTTGATGAGTATCATCTACACACCATTAAATATTATTAAAGGACGATAAAATGCTTACTCGGTTAGATATTGACTGGGTAAATGGTAAGGTGCAAACTAATTGGTTTGTAAATTGAAGTTTAAATTTTTAATGTTTTGTATTTTAATTTGAAAAATTAACTCTTATTTGGCCAATTCTCCAATATGAAAAAGTGCTTCTCCTTGGTTAACTACTGCTTGATGGTTAATGCAAAAAACACAACCATTAAATGGAGCTTTAATTTCTTTATTTCGTTTAGAAAACGCATCTGTAACAATACCAATAACAGCCCCTTTTTTGATATCACTACCATTCTTAATTTTAGGCAAAAACATACCAGCGGTAGGAGCTCTTAACCATTTTCTGTTGGTTAAGTGTACTGTTTCTTCTTTTTCAGCTAATAGTGCCTCAGTTTTATTAATCATTTTAAAATGATGTAAAATGTTTAAAATTCCCTGTACTCCTTGTTCTATTGAATATTCATCAAAACGCATGCTTTCCCCAGCTTCGTACACAATGGTTGGTATGCCCTTGGTAAAAGCAGTTTTTCTAAAAGATTTAGGTATTAGGTCCGATGAAAAAGTAAAGGGAGCATTAAAAATAGTAGCAAGCTCTTCACTGTCTTTGTCTGTTGCTGTATAACGAGTTTGAGGATAATTAGATCTACTTCCGCCACCAGTATGTAAATCCACTCCAAAATCTATTTGAGGAAAAATTTCTTTTGTAAAGTGATATGCTATTCTACTTGCTAATGATCCAGATTTAGAACCAGGAAAGCTTCTATTAACGTCTTTTCCATCTGGTAATTCTCTAGAAAAATGTATAAATCCAAATATATTTAAAATGGGTACTGCTATAATGCATCCTTTTGTAACGTTAAAATACTTTTTGTCTAGCATTCTACGTACAATTTCAATGCCGTTTATTTCATCGCCATGTAAACCCGCTTGCACCAATAATGTTGGCCCAGGGTTTTTTGAGTTAAACACGTATATAGGTATATCTATAATAGTACCAGTAGGTAATCTATCAATTTTTATACTTACCAGTTTTTCTTGTCCTGGTTTTACACTTTCAGTACCAATGGTTATGGTTTTATTTTCGTCTTTTAAAAGCATTTTTTTCTACGTATTCAATAATTTTTTTGGCAACATTAACGCCTGTTGCACTTTCTATGCCTTCTAACCCTGGAGATGCATTAACCTCAATAAGTAAAGGGCCGTTTTTAGATCGTATTAAATCTACGCCTGCAACACCAAGGTCTAGTTGTTTTACTGCTCTAAGCGCTATTTTACATTCATATGCTGTTGGTTCTATTGCCTGTACAGAGGCACCTCTGTGTACATTAGATCTAAATTCCCCAGCTTCACTGGTTCTTTTCATACTAGCAACAATTTTGTTGCCAACAATAAAAATTCTTATGTCTTCTCCGTTAGATTCTTTAATAAATTTTTGTATCAAGATACTTGTATCCATTTTGTAAAAAGTATCTATTATAGATTTTGCAGATTTTTCTGTTTCTGCTAGTATTACACCTAAACCTTGTGTGCCTTCTTGCAACTTAATAATTACTGGTGTTCCACCAAGCAGTGCTATTTGAGACTCTATGTTATTTGGGTTTATAGAAAATAAAGTTTCTGGAACAGGTACGCCACATCTTGACATTATTTGTAATGTTTTTACCTTGTTTCTTGCTTTTAAAATACTTAAAGATTTTACAGTGGTAAAAACACCATTTAGTTCAAACTCCCTAACTACAGCTGCACCGTGCCTGGTTACTTTATTCCCTATTCTAGGAATAATAGCATCAAACTCATTGGTAATGTCTTCTTCGTTTAAATAAATTTTAGGAGTAGTTGCTCCTAACTTTACGGAGCATTTGGTGTGGTCTACGAGCTCTATATAATGCCCGCGCTTTTCTGCTTCTTGTGCAATTCTTCGTGTAGAGTACACGCCCATACTAACAGAAAGTAAGCCAATGTCCATTTTTTACTCTTAAATTTTCTATGAATATCGGTCAAAAATAGTAATTAACAGAATTGTTAATCAAAGTTTCTTTAAAATAATTCTAAATACGTTACATATTTTAAGCAAAGTTTGTTGATAACTTAATTGAGTCGTAAATTTGTAAAACAAAACTAACAACAAATGAGCGGATTTTTTAAATCTTCAATTGGTAGAAAGTATGCGATGGCGCTTTCTGCTTTATTTTTAATGTTTTTTCTACTTCAGCATTTTGCTATTAATGTTTTATCGGTGTTTAGTCCAAACGCGTTTAATGAGGCTTCTCATTTTATGGGTACTTTTTGGGCGGTACAGTATTTATTACAACCGATATTAATTTTTGGAGTAATGTACCATTTTATTATGGGCTTTATTTTAGAATTTAAAAATAGACAAGCAAGGGTTGTAAAGTATGCAAAAAACAATGGAGCGGCTAATTCTAGCTGGATGAGTAGAAACATGATTTATAGCGGTTTAGCTATCCTTGGTTTCTTAGTATTACATTTTATTGATTTCTGGTTACCAGAAATAAACACCAAATACATCCAAGGCGATATGTCTGGATTGTTAGCGGATGGTGAAGGTTTTCGTTATTACGAAGAGCTTACACACAAGTTTGTTAACCCAATAAGAGTTGGCGCTTATGTTTTGGCATTTGTGTTTTTATCTTTACACCTTATGCACGGATTTAGTTCTGCGTTTCAATCTTCTGGAGTTAGCTCTATGAGAAAACAAAAGCTTCAGGCTTTTGGTAAGGCTTATGCTATAATAATTCCTTTAGGATTTATTTTTATAGCCCTTTTTCATCATTTTAATCATTAATAATATAGTATCATATGTCTGTATTAGATTCTAAAGTACCTAAAGGCCCGCTTAAAACAAAGTGGACCGATTATAAAAACCACATAGATTTAGTTAACCCTGCTAACAAACGTAATATAGATGTTATAGTTGTTGGTACTGGTTTGGCTGGTGGTTCTGCTGCTGCTACGTTAGCGGAGTTGGGCTACAATGTTAAAACATTTTGCTACCAAGATTCTCCGCGTAGAGCGCACTCTATTGCTGCACAAGGTGGTATAAATGCAGCAAAAAATTATCAAGGAGATGGAGATTCTACCTACCGTTTATTTTACGATACAATTAAAGGTGGTGATTACCGTTCTCGCGAAGCAAACGTTTATCGTTTGGCTGAGGTATCAGCAAATATAATAGACCAGTGTGTTGCTCAAGGTGTTCCTTTTGCACGTGATTACGGTGGTTTGTTAGATAACCGTTCTTTTGGAGGCGTATTGGTTTCAAGAACTTTTTACGCTAAAGGACAAACAGGACAACAGTTATTATTGGGAGCATATTCTGCAATGAACAGACAAATTGCGCGTGGTAAAATTACTCCGTTCAATCGTCATGAAATGCTAGACGTTGTAAAAGTAGACGGTAAAGCTCGTGGTATTATTGCTCGTAACTTGGTTACTGGTGAAATAGAACGTCATTCTGCTCATGCAGTAGTAATTGCCTCTGGTGGTTATGGTAATGTTTATTTCTTATCTACCAATGCAATGGGTTCTAATGCAACAGCAGCCTGGAAAATACATAAAAAGGGGGCGTTTTTTGCAAACCCTTGCTACACGCAAATTCACCCAACTTGTATTCCTCGTTCAGGAGACTATCAGTCTAAATTAACTTTGATGTCTGAGTCTTTACGTAACGATGGACGTATTTGGGTGCCTAAAAATATTGAAGATGTTAAAGCAATTCGTGAGGGTAAGAAAAAGCCAACCGATTTGTCTGAAGATGAAAGAGATTATTACTTAGAAAGAAGATATCCTGCATTTGGTAACCTGGTACCACGTGATGTTGCATCTAGAGCGGCTAAAGAACGTTGTGATGCTGGTTACGGTGTAAATGCAACGGGTGAAGCTGTTTATCTAGATTTTGCATCAGCTATTGAGCGTTATGGTAAAGAGCAAGCAAAAATTCACAATATTCAAAATCCATCTAAACAAAAAATTTACGATTTAGGTAAGGCTATAGTTGAGGCTAAATACGGTAACTTGTTCCAGATGTATGAGAAAATTGTAGATCAAGATCCATACAAAACGCCAATGATGATATATCCTGCAGTTCACTACACAATGGGTGGTGTATGGGTAGATTACAATTTAATGACTACTGTAGACGGTTTATACTGTATTGGTGAGGCTAACTTCTCTGATCACGGTGCAAACAGACTTGGAGCTTCTGCTTTAATGCAAGGTTTAGCAGATGGTTATTTTGTGTTGCCTTACACAATTGGTGATTATTTATCTCACGAGATTAGAACAGGTAAAATACCTACTAACACACCAGAGTTTGATGCTGCTGAAAAAGAGGTTAAAGATAAAATTGATTTCTTTGTAAATAACAATGGTAAGCATTCTGTAGATTATTACCACAAGAAATTAGGTAACATAATGTGGGAGAAATGCGGTATGTCTCGTAACGCAGAAGGCTTAAAAGAAGCTATGGCAGAGATTAAGGCATTACGCGAAGATTTTTATAAAAACGTAAGTGTTCCTGGTAATGCAAATGAATTAAATGCCGAGTTAGAAAAAGCTGGACGTGTTGCAGACTTCTTAGAGCTAGGTGAGTTATTTGCTAAAGATGCACTTGTTAGAGAAGAATCATGTGGAGGACACTTTAGAGAAGAATCTGTAGAGTTAGATGGAGAACAAAAAGGAGAGGCAAAGCGTAATGATAAAGAGTTTGCATTTGTTTCTGCATGGGAATATAAGGGAGAACCTGGCGAGGCTGTACTTCATAAAGAGGAGCTAGAGTTTAATGAAATTGAATTAAAACAACGTTCATACAAATAAGATAGACATTATGAATTTAACACTTAAAATTTGGCGTCAAAAAGACGCTCAGTCGAAAGGTAAGATGGTCGATTATAAAGTGACTGAGATCTCAGAACATATGTCTTTCTTGGAAATGATGGATGTTTTAAACGAGCAATTAATTAATTCTGGTGAAGAGCCAGTAGCTTTTGATCACGACTGTCGTGAGGGTATTTGTGGAATGTGCTCTATGTTTATAAATGGAGAAGCGCACGGTCCAGATAGAGGAGTTACTACTTGCCAGTTGCATATGCGTATGTTTAAAGATGGTGATACAATTACTATAGAGCCTTTTAGAGCAAAAGCTTTTCCTGTTTTAAAAGATTTAGTTGTAGATAGAGGTGCTTTTGACCGTATACAGCATGCAGGTGGTTATATATCTGTAAACACTTCTGGTAATACGCAAGATGCTAATGCTATTCCTATTTCTAAACACGCTGCAGATGAAGCTATGGATGCTGCAACTTGTATTGGTTGCGGTGCTTGTGTGGCAAGTTGCAAAAACTCTTCGGCTATGTTATTTGTTGGCGCTAAAGTATCTCAATATGCATTATTACCACAAGGACAAGTAGAGGCTGTAGACCGTGTTAAAAATATGGTTGCTCAGATGGATTTAGAAGGTTTTGGTAACTGTACCAATACTGGAGCTTGTGAAGTAGAATGTCCTAAAGGAATTTCTTTAGAAAACATTGCGCGTATGAACCGTGAGTTTTTAGCTGCAAATATTAAAGGTTAAGCAATACGCTACCGCTATAAAATTAAAAATCCCAAGTTGTTACAACTTGGGATTTTTTTATTCCTCTTAGTTCTATTTTGCGTAATTTGGAATATAAGTGTTTCCTGTTACAATAGCTTCTAAGTCTTTTTCTATGCTTGTTATTGGGGATTCTACAATTCGGTTTACTTCTTTACCATTTTTATACAAAATAAAAGTAGGCACACGTGTAATATTTAACCCTTTTTCTTCTCCTCCGGGGCTTTTTTTATAGTTGTTCTTGGCGTTGTCTACCGCAACAATACTAAAATTTTCCATTGGAAAATTTGCGGCTTCTAGTACTTTGTAAAAAGGAGGTGTTTCTCTTTTGCTATCTTCGCACCAAGTGCCTATAAACGCAACAATTTTGTAATGTTTAAGTTGTTTTTCTATACGTTTAATGGTCTCTGCATCTACCTTATAATTATTGTAATTTGGTGTAAACCAATTTGCAAAGGTGTTTTTTGTTAAGTCAGATTTGCTAATTTTTCCTAATAGTCGCTCTTTGTTGTTGTGGTCTTTTGGTACTTGTGCAGATACAACCATTGTAAAAAATAACAATACTAAAATTTGTGTGGTGTGTTTAATGTTTTTCATTCTAATAATATTTAGTACGTAATTTACGTGCCTTTATCGAGCAAATCAAGCGTTTTAAGCCTATTTTAATATAATTTAATGTAAACTTATCTGTTAATTATATATTTTGTATTAAAGGGCTTTAGTTTTGTTTGCTGTTAGAATAAAAAAGGAGCTACATTTATTAAAATGTAGCTCCTTTTAATGTCTTCAGTTTAAACTCATTTATGAGAACATAAATAGTTTTTTCGTTAAGCTAATAACTCCAGAAAAGAAACTTTTCTTGTAAATTACTTTCTCTGATGTTGGGTAAATTTGGGTATTCATAATCTAGGTTGTTAAAAGTTTTAATTTGGGGTTAAACTTATTATACTTTGTAAATATATATTTGATAGTTATAATTTTAAAACAATTGTTGTATAACTAAACTTTTGTGTTGTATAACTACATTTTTTGCCTAAATATCCATCTCAGGAACTTCGCCATTTATAATTAATGTGCCTTTAGTTGCTTGTTTTATTTGGTCTACTGTTACGCCAGGAGCTCTTTCTAAAAGTAAGAATCCATCTTTTGTGACCTCTAAAACTGCTAAGTTTGTTACTATTTTTTTTACGCATCCCACACCAGTTAAGGGTAAGGTGCATTTATCTAGTAATTTAGATTCTCCTGCTCTGTTTGTATGCATCATTGCAACAATAATATTTTCTGCAGATGCAACTAGGTCCATTGCTCCTCCCATACCTTTTACCATCTTTCCAGGTATTTTCCAGTTTGCTATATCGCCATTTTCTGCAACTTCCATAGCACCTAAAATTGTAAGGTCTACATGTTGGCCTCTTATCATACCAAAACTTGTTGCAGAGTCAAAAAATGAAGCGCCTGGTAGAGTTGTTATAGTTTGCTTGCCAGCATTAATGATATCTGCATCTTCTTCGCCTTCAAAAGGAAAGGGCCCCATACCTAAAACGCCATTTTCACTCTGAAACTCAACACTTATATTGTTATTTACAAAATTGGCAACTAAAGTAGGTATGCCAATACCCAGATTTACATAAAATCCGTCTTGTACTTCCTTTGCTATTCGTTTAGCTATTCCGTTTTTATCTAGCATAATAGTTACTATAAAATTGAATATTTTTATTTTGATAAGCTACCTGCGTCTTATCATATATTTGTTAAAGGCGTTTGTAGCACTACTTTCTACAGTCATAAATATTATGGGAATACCTACTGCAACTGTTCCGATAGCGCCAAAAATAGACCATAAGATTATTGCAGTGACAAGGCCAATTACGGCGCCTATTAATATTAGTTTTTTGTCTTGTACTGCGGTAATTTTATTTATATGTACTTTTTCTTTAGAATTACAATTTGAGCAATTAGCATCAAAACTATCACCAATTTTCATATGTAAATCTCCTCTGGTTGCAATTACTGGTGTGTAGTAATTTGTTGCTTTGCAAGAAGGGCATCTATATGCTAATTTCATATGCTATGTTACTATTTGGTTCTTACAGTGCGTTGCTCTATTCTTTTTTGATAATCTTTTCCTTGAAAAATACGTTGTACAAATATTCCTGGAACGTGAATTTCGTTTGGGTCTAAGCTTCCGGCTGGTAGTAATTCTTCAACCTCTGCAACAGTTATTGTAGCTGCGCCACACATTACTGCATTAAAGTTACGTGCTGTTCCTTTAAATATAAGATTACCAGCTTCATCACCCTTCCAGGCTTTTACAAAAGCAAAATCTGCTTTAGCAGCTTCTTCTAAAACATACATTTTACCATTAAACTCCCTTGTTTCTTTACCTTCTGCTACCTCTGTGCCGTAACCTGCTGGTGTATAGAATGCTGGAAAACCAGATTGAGCTGCTCTACATTTTTCTGCTAAGGTACCTTGTGGTGTTAACTCTACTTCTAGTTCGCCACTCAACATTTGTCTCTCAAACTCATCATTTTCCCCTACGTATGAAGACACCATTTTTTTTACTTGTCTTTTTTGTAGTAGTAAACCAAGTCCAAAATCGTCTACACCTGCATTATTAGAGATACAGGTAATGCCTTTAACATTTAGGTTTACTAGTTCTTGTATTGCATTTTCTGGTATGCCGCATAATCCAAAACCACCAACCATAAAAGTCATATTGTCTTTTACACCTTTTAATGCTTCTTTAACGTTTGTTACTGTTTTTCTAATCATTTTAAATAAGAATTAGTTAAAAATCAAGATCGTCTATATCGTCGTCCACACGTTGGTCTTGTTGCATTTCTTTTCTAACCTTAGCACAATCTACATTAATAGATAAGTCTTTTGGTTTAGTAAATGCTTTGTCTGATATACCCAAATCTTTATTTGCGTAGTTTGCTTTCATGTACATACCCCAAATTGGTAAAGCCATAGCTGCACCTTGTCCATAGGTTATACTTTTAAAATGTGTTGCTCTATCTTCGCCGCCAACCCAAACACCAGTAACTAGGTTTGGCACCATACCCATAAACCAACCATCACTTTGGTTTTGTGTAGTTCCTGTTTTACCAGCAATAGGATTGCTAAGTTCATAAGGGTAGCCAGTCATAACTTCTTTGTAGTCTCTTCTGTTCGCTTGATATTTATGTCTTAGCCTTGTTCCTGAGCCACCTTGGGTAACACCTTCCATTAAATTTACAACGGCATAAGCAACATCTTTGCTCATAACGTCTCTTGTTTCTGGAGTGTACTCGTATAAAACAGTACCGTTTTTATCTTCAATTCTTGTAACCATTACAGGTTTTACATATACGCCTTGGTTTGCAAATGCGCCATATGCGCCAACCATTTCATACACACTCATATCTGCCGTACCTAAAGCAATAGAAGGTACTTCTGGTAATTCTTTAGAAATGCCTAATTTTTTTGCCATTTGTACTACAGGAGCAGGGCCAACTTCATCTATTAATTTTGCAGTAACAGAGTTTACGGAATTTGCTAATGCGTGTTTAAGCGTCATCATTTTTCCTGAATACTTGCCATCTGAGTTTTTAGGACACCAAGCGTCTGTATTGCCGTGTTTGCCAGCTGCAATACAATGTTGAGTGTCCATAATAGAATCACATGGAGATAAACGCAATTGGTCTATAGCGGCAGCATACACAAACGGTTTAAATGTAGAACCAGCTTGTCTAGACCCGCTATACACATTGTCATACTGAAAATACTTATAGTTTATACCGCCAACCCAAGCTTTAACATGTCCTGTTTGTGGTTCCATAGACATCATAGCTGTTCTTAAAAAAGATTTGTGATATCTAATAGAGTCCAAAGGAGACATTACGGTGTCTTTGTTTTTTGTTTTGGTTGTCCAGCTAAAAACCTTCATTGGAATTGGCTTTTTAAATGCAGCTCTTATTTCTTTTTCAGATTTTCCGTTTCTCTGCATAGATCTCCAGCGGTCTGAAGTTTTCATACCTCTTTCCAATATTCTATTTACCTCGTCTTTGTTTAGGTCTAAAAATGGAGCAGTTTTATTACGTTCTGGTGTGTTTTGAACAAAAAACTCAGCCTGTAGCTTTGTCATGTGCTTTTCTACAGCTACTTCTGCGTTTTTCTGCATTCTAGAGTCAATAGTGGTGTAAATTTTTAAACCGTCTAAAAATAAGTTCCATTTGTCGCGTTCTCCTTTTAATGCAGGCTTAGGGTTTTTCTTTGCCCAATCGCTCATAAACCCTTGTAAGTACATTCTAAAATATGTTGCAAGACCTTCTTTATGGTTTTCTGGAGAAAAGTTAAGACTTAGCGGTGTTTTTTGTAATGAGTCTTTTTCCTTTTGAGTAATGTAGCCGTATTTAGCCATTTGTGCTAACACTACATTTCTACGATTTAAAGTTCCTTTTGGGTTTCTTTTAGGAGTAGGGTTGTACAAAGATGAGTTTTTAAACATACCTACAAGCATAGCAGATTCTTTAACGTCTAAATCTTTTGGCTCTTTACCAAAATAAATACGAGAGGCAGAACGTATACCGTCTGCATTGTTACCAAAATCATAGATGTTAAAATACATAGCTATAATTTCTTCTTTAGTATATTGGCGCTCTAAACGTGTTGCAATAACCCATTCTTTAATTTTTTGAGTGTAACGTTGCCATCCTCTTGCTGCTTGGCCAGTAAACAATTGCTTTGCTAACTGCTGAGAAATTGTACTAGCGCCTCCTTTTTTTCCTAAATAGAAAAATGCTCTTAAAGTACCACGAGCATCTATGCCAGAATGCTCAAAATAACGTGCATCTTCGGTGGCAACTAAAGCATCTACTAAATGTTTTGGTAATTGTTCGTATGCAACATCTGTTCTGTTGTCTTCATAATAGTACTTGCCTAATAACTCACCATCTGAGGAGATAATTTGACTAGCTAAATTTGTTTGAGGATTCTCTAAGCGTTCAAAATCTGGTAACTCGCCAAAAGCATTCATAGATGCTAACAAAAATATAAGCACTACAGATATAATACCTACAACAAATAATATCCAAAACCATTTAATAAACTTAAAAAACGGTTTACTTTCTTTTTTCTTTACAGCCTTTGCCATTGCTATTCTTTAATTTTTTCTATTTGATACCCAACATCAGTGATGCCTTCTAAATTTACTATGCCGTTTACATTACCATTTTTACGCATAGCTTGTGATATTTGTAATGTATATACGCCGTTTTCTGGGAAAACGATGTTTTCTTTAAGCCAGAGCTTATTTTCCTTTACGCTTCCATCGCCTTTGCCTAGCCACTCACCATTTGGTTTAGCCATTTGGTATTCTAGGGTGTCTTTTATAACGGTTCCGTTTGGGAAACTTAACTCTGATATTAAAAATAAGTTGCTGTAAGGAAATGTATTATCATTTCTTAGGTTGATAAATACATTATACCTGCTAATGGTATCTGGTGCATTAAATGAAAAATTTATTGTTTCATCTTTATTCCAAACGCCATTTTTAGTTGCCTTGTATTTGGTTTCTACAATATTAGAGTTGCAGGCACCTAAGAGTGCAAGTAAAAAAATGATAAAACTATTTCTTAGCATTTTTTGAAGGTCTTTTTTTGTTAGGGTTGCTGTTGCTATTTTGGTTGTTATTTTTTTTGTTAGTAACAGGTCTTTTTTTAGCCGGACTTTTAGCGTTGTTGCTCTTGCTGTTTGGGTTAGGCTTTGGTTTATGTCTTTTGCTATTTGGATTGTTGTTGTTGTTGTTGTTGTTGTTGTTGTTGTTGTTGCGTTTTTTATTATTGTTGCGTCTCTTTTTGTTAGACTTTTTTGGTTTGTCAAAACGAGTTAAACTGTCTTGGCCAACAACATTTTCAAACACCATTGCTTTTTCTTCAACAATGTTTTCTAAGGCATAATCTTCTAAGCTAACAATTTTTTCTTTTTGCTTGTTAAGTGCAACAAGTTCATTTACTTGATCTTTGGTAAGCATATGCCAGTTTGCTGCATCGTCTTTGTAAGAGAACCATAACATCTCTTTAAAAATGTCTGTTTTTTGACAGTATGCAACACCTTTTTCAGTAAATATTTTAGTGTCTTGACTAGGAAAATCCTTTAAGGCATCTAAATACACATCTAACTCATAGTTTAAGCAACATTTTAGTTTGCCACATTGGCCAGCTAACTTTTGAGGATTAAGAGACAATTGTTGGTAGCGTGCTGCAGCGGTACTAACAGATCTAAAGTCTGTTAACCAAGTAGAACAGCATAACTCTCTGCCGCAAGACCCAATACCTCCTAAGCGTTGTGCTTCTTGTCTGTAGCCAATTTGGCGCATTTCTATACGTATAGAAAATGCTTTGGCCATATCTTTTATTAACTGTCTAAAATCTACCCTGTCTTCTGCTGTGTAATAAAATGTAGCTTTAGAGCCATCTCCTTGAAACTCAACATCAGATATTTTCATTTGCAAGTTAAGAGCAATTGCAATTTCCCGGGCTCGTTTTTTAATGGCTTCTTCTCTATCCCTGCAATTTTGCCACGTATCTACATCTTTTTGACTAGCTTTTCGGTATAGTTTTAAAATGTCATCACTGTCTATAGCAATTTTCTTCTTTTTCATTTGTACTCTTACAAGTTCCCCTGTAAGTGTTACCATACCAACGTCATAACCAGATTTTGCTTCGGTTACTACTAAGTCTCCAATTGCTAGAGATAATTTATCTGTGTTTCTAAAAAATTCTTTTCTACTATTTTTAAAGCGTACCTCTACACAATTAAAAGGCTCTGCCCCGTTTGGCAACGACATGTTAGAGAGCCAATCAAAAACCGTTAATTTATTACAGCCATCTGTTCCGCAAGTACCATTGTTCTTACATCCTTTTGGTTGGCCGTCTTTACCAGTTGAACAACTGCTACAACCCATATTATATATATTGATTTGACTAAAAAAGTAAAGCTACTTCTTGTCAAAAAAGGTTCATATTAATTTACTTAACCGTAAAGATACTATTTTTAAGTTGAAATAAATAAGACAGTAGTTTATTGTAAAATGTTAATTATTTAAACTGAGTAAAATAGTTTTATGTTGGTAGTTATTTTGGCACAAAAAAGCTGCTAAAAACAAGTGTTTTAGCAGCTTTTTATTTTTGGCTTTATGTTTTTTAAAATCTATTTTTTGTACCTTAATACTTCAGATCTTCCTTTTTTGAAAATTTTATTACTTACTGTTTTGCCACGTCTAAGCTCTTTTTGTGTTTCATATGGTAATGCGTGTATGTCTTTACATTCTGTAGAGCAGCAATTGTTCATTTCTGTAGCGCATTTTTCGCATTGTATAAACAGCAAATGGCAGGCCTCATTAGCACAGTTTACGTGCGTGTCACAAGGATCTCCGCATTGGTGGCAGTTTGCAATAACATCATCCGTAATGCGCTCACCGCGTCTATGATCAAAAACAAAGTTTTTACCAATAAACTTATTTTCTAGGTTTTTGTTGGTTACTTGTCTTGTGTATTCAATAATACCGCCTTCTAGTTGGTAAACGTTTTTAAAGCCTTTATGTTTGTAATAGGCACTTGCTTTTTCACAACGTATGCCGCCTGTACAATACATTACTAGTTTTTTATCTTCTTTGTGGTCTTTTAAATCGTTTTCTATAATATCTAAAGAGTCTCTAAAAGTATCTACATCTGGAGTAATAGCGTTTTTAAAGTGACCAATTTCACTTTCGTAATGGTTACGCATATCTACCAAAACTGTATTTGGATCTTCAATAAGTTCGTTAAATTTTTCGGCATTAACGTGTACTCCTTTGTTTGTTACATCAAAAGCATTGTCGTTTAAACCATCTGCAACTATTTTATTGCGCACTTTTACCTTCAATTTTAAAAAAGACATATTGTCTTGTTCAATAGCAATATTTAAGCGTACATTTTCTAAAAATGTAATACTATCTAAATGTGCTTTAAAGGCATTAAAGTTTTCTGCAGGAACAGATAATTGAGCGTTTATGCCCTCTGTTGCTACATAAATACGACCAAGAACTTCTAATTGGTCCCAAGTTATAAATAGGTGATCTCTAAATAAAGAGGTGTTGCCAATGTGCGCATATTTATAGAAAGAAATGGTTAGGCGTTCCTTACCAGCCTCTTCAATTAGGGCTGCTCTTTCTTTGGCGCTTAATGTATTGTACAGTTGCATGCTATACTAATTTAATTAAGTTAAAGAATAGCGGCAAAGCTATAAAATATTGAGGTTTTGGACAACAAAAAAGGGTTATAACACAAAGTTAAACCCTTTTTAGATGCTTTTTCCAACTTAACCAACAAAGCGGAAAAATAAACCTGCCTTAAAAATGTATAATTTTAGGGCGCCTTCGTTTTAAGATTGAAGGTGAACACACCTTGTAGATGCAGCTTTGGTAAAAAGGTTGCGTAGGCATTGTATTATGACAAAAGAAATGGTAATTTAGCGGTACAAACACTATTAGAAATGAGCAACGAAAAAGAAGCAAAATTAAAAGCGTTAAAATTAACTTTAGACAAGCTAGATAAGACTTACGGTAAGGGTTCTGTAATGAAAATGGGAGATAAAGTTGTAGAAGATGTAGCTGTTATATCTTCTGGATCTTTAGGGTTAGACATTGCCTTAGGCGTAGGAGGTTATCCTCGTGGTAGAGTTATAGAAATATATGGACCAGAATCTTCTGGTAAAACAACATTAACGTTGCATGCTATTGCAGAGGCTCAAAAAGCTGGTGGTATTGCTGCTTTTATAGATGCAGAGCACGCTTTTGATCGTTTTTATGCAGAAAAACTAGGAGTAGATATAGATAATTTAATTATTTCTCAGCCAGATCATGGTGAGCAGGCTTTAGAAATTGCAGATAATTTAATTAGGTCTGGTGCTATTGATATTGTTATTGTAGATTCTGTTGCTGCTTTAACACCTAAAAGTGAAATTGAAGGTGAAATGGGTGACTCTAAAATGGGCTTACATGCAAGACTAATGTCACAAGCATTGCGTAAACTAACAAGTTCTATTAGTAAAACAAATTGTACGGTAATTTTTATTAACCAGTTAAGAGAAAAAATTGGTGTTATGTTTGGTAACCCTGAGACTACTACTGGTGGTAATGCTTTAAAGTTTTATGCTTCTGTGCGTTTAGATATAAGAAGATCTACACAAATTAAAAATACAGATGGTGACGTGCAAGGTAACAAAACACGTGTAAAAGTTGTTAAAAACAAAGTTGCACCACCGTTTAGAACTACCGAATTTGATATCATGTATGGAGAAGGTGTTTCTAAAGTTGGAGAAATTTTAGACCTGGGTGTGCAATATGAAATTATAAAAAAGAGTGGTTCTTGGTTTAGTTATGGTGATACAAAACTTGGTCAGGGTAGGGATGCTGTTAAAAATATTTTAGCAGATAACCCAGAATTGCTTGAAGAGTTAGAGGTTAAAATTAAAGAAGCAATTAAGGCAGTTACAGCTTAATTTTTTATCTTAAAATATATCTTTTAAACCTTTATAAAGGTTTAAGTATACAAAATCCCGATTTTTTCGGGATTTTGTCGTTTTTAACGCAACCCTACCAAATAATAATCATCTAGATAACAACAATATAATTAATTACATTATGAAAAAAAGTTTAAGTATTTTAATGCTTTTGGTAATAAGCTTTTCTTTTAACGCTTGTTCTTTAGATGATGATGATAATACTAATTTTAAATATGTAAATTTAAAGGTGCTTAGCGCAGAGGTGCCAGAGTCTTTTGATTTTGGAGAGAGGTATACCATTTATGTTACCTATGCTAAGCCTAATGCTTGTACTTATTTTGAGGGTTTTGACATTCATAAACATCAACTTACAGAAAGAGAAGTGTATCCTATTGGTACAGAATTAATAGGTAATGATAATTGCCAAGCAAGTACAGAAGAGGTAGAAGTAAATTTTGATTTTGAAGTAATTTACAAAGAAGATTATTTGTTTAAATTTTGGACAGGACAAAATGAAGACGGAGAAGACCAGTATATAGAGTTTACAGTACCAGTAAACCAATAAACTATTTTATAACCAACCATTTTATTTTTTTTGGATTTAAATGAAACTATACATAACTGTGTAAAAGGCAATAGAGCTGCACAAGAGCAACTTTACCGCCATTACGCACCTATGCTTTATGGTGTTTGTTTAAAATATTCAAAAAATAAAGAAGAGGCAGAAGACAATTTACATGATAGTTTTATGGTCATTTTTAATAAAATTGGTCAGTTTAAGTTTAATGGTTCTTTTGATGGATGGATAAAACGAATTACCGTTAATACTGTTTTACAGAAATACAGGAAGGAAACCTACGTAGCTATAAAAGAAGAAGAAAAAATAGAGGAGCCTGTAGTGGTTGAGGTAGAGGAAGACACACCTTCTTTGTCAATGCTATTAAGTTACATACAAGAGTTGCCGTACAAATACAGAACCACGTTTAATTTATATGTGCTAGATGGTTATACACATAAAGAAATAGGAGATTTGTTGGGTACAACGGCAGGCACATCTAAATCTAACTTAGCAAGAGCGCGACAAATTTTAAAGGATAAAATAGAAAAAACAAAGCTAAAAATAGTAGTTGCAATAGTGCTATTTTGTTGGTTGCAATTTTAATAGCAATTGGTATATAAATATTAAAATGAGTAAAGAAAATTTAGATAAGCTATTCCAGGATAAGTTTAAAGACTTTGGAGAAATGCCAGATGATAAAGTTTGGCAGCGGCTAAATGCGTCTTTAGACGATAAGAAAAAAGATAGGTTTGTAATTCCTATCTGGTGGAAACTTGGCGGAATAGCTGCTGTTTTTGCTTTGTTGTTTTTTGCGGTAAAGCCTTTTTTTATGGCTGATGATGCAATAGTGCCTGCAATTACAGATACAGAAAAGGTATTGCCTAATACAAATGCAGAAATTGTAGATAAGAATGCAAAAATAAATGGAGAGGACACTACTAGTAAGAACAATATTAATTTACCTATTAATGAAGGTTCTGTTGTAACTACTACAAATAAAGAACACGTTAATAATGCATCTGTAACCAATAAGAACAAAGCTAATACTTTTACAGCTACACAAAAACATAAAGTAACAAGAGAAAAAGCTACAACTTTATTAACTGTTAAAAACAGAGAGAATAGTGTTATTGCAGCTGCTTTAGTTAAAAATGCGGCAAAGCACAACAAAGAAGTAGGTAAGGTAGATAGTGTTGAAACAAAATCAACACCAAACCTAAAAGAAGAAAAAGAACAATTTTTTTCTAAAGAAATAGAAGAAGCAGTTGTAAGTGCAGATACTATTGGTAAAAAATCTATTTATGATGCCATAAATGAGACTGAAGAAAAAGCTGTTGCGTCTGTAAAAAAAGACAAGTGGTCTGTAGGTGCTAATGTGGCGCCAGTATATTTTAATTCTTTAAAAGATGGTTCTCCTGTAGACCCTAGTTTTGTATCAAACTCAAAGTCTGGTAATGTAAATATGAGTTACGGTGTTACTGTAGCTTATACTGTAAATAAGAAATTAAGTATACGCTCTGGTGTACATAAGGTAGACTATGGCTACAATACCAATAATGTTTTTTTTAAGTCTGCTTTTGATCCTAAAAGTAATAGTATGGTTAATACAATAGATTACAGTTCAAATGCAGAAAGTATAGTTATACAAACAGATTCAGATGCACTTTTAGTACCGAGCAGTCCAAAATCAGAGGAATTTAGTTATGCAAATAAAAGTACTAGTAGAGAGGGTAAAATGGTACAGCAATTTGGGTATTTAGAGGTTCCTTTAGAGCTTAATTATGCGCTTACAGAGGGTAAATTTGGTGTAAACCTGATAGGCGGTGTAAGTTCTTTGTTTTTAGTAGATAATTCTATTTCCTTAGAATCTGATGATTTAGTAACTAAAATAGGAGAGTCTAATAATATTAATAGTCTTAATTTTAGTACTAATGTTGGTTTTGGACTTAATTACATGTTTACGCCTAAAATGCAGTTAAGCGTAGAGCCAATGTTTAAATACCAATTAAATACATTTTCTAATAGCTCTGGAGATTTTCAGCCTTTTTCTATGGGCGTTTATAGTGGTCTTAGTTTTAAGTTTTAAAAAGATATACCAGTTGGTTTTTTGCTTTGTAGCTCTTTAAGTATAACGTTTCGTACGTCTTCTCTTAATGTTGCTTTATGCTCTTCATCTAACTCCTTGGTTTCAAAAAAGGAATGAATTTTTACGCGCAATAAACCTGGGCTTCCGCTAAAAAAAGTAAATGAAAAACGTTTTTTGCAGTCTAAAAATGTCATAGGCACAATAGGTATTTTATGGGCAATAGCCATTTTAAAAGCTCCGTCTTTAAATTCATCTAAAATAACATCTTCTTCTGGCACACCGCCTTCAGGAAAAATACAAATACTTAGTCCTTGTTTTAATCTTCTTTGTGCACGCATATATACAGCAGTTCTACTTTTGGTATTGCTGCGGTCTACCATAATGCACACACGTTTGTAATAGAAGCCAAAAAGCGGAATTTTAACCAGCTCTTTTTTACCTACAAAAACAAAAGGGTTTCTGCTAGCACGCAGCATTAGCATAATGTCTAACATACTGGTGTGGTTTGCAACTAACATGTAGCTTTTCCCTTTTTCTATTTTTTGTTCTCTTTTTATTTGCTGTGGGCAACCCATACCCAGTAATATTGGTCTTGCCCAACAATTACGTGCCATCCAAAAAAAGTAAGGATACCATTTTTCTTTTATACAAAAGATAAATAATAACGGAAAAAATAAGAGTATAGGCAGTGCTACAAGTATATAAAACCAAATTCTGTATAGTAAATGACCTGTGTTTTTTAAAAGAGTGAACATAGCTTCAAAAATAGCAATTAATTAAAACTATGGTTAAAAAAGTTTACTTTTTAAATTGTAGTAAATTCAAAAAAAGCAAAAACCAAAATGTTGGTCTATTCTTCTATTTGCACTACCTTTGATTTTTACAATTATTTTAAATAAAATGGCAAGAGTTTTAACAGGAGTACAGAGCACAGGAGTGCCACATTTGGGGAATATTTTAGGGGCAATTATGCCAGCTATAGAAATGGCAAACGACCCTAAAAACGAATCTTTTCTTTTTATTGCAGATATGCATTCACTAACGCAAATAAAAAACGGAGAAGAATTACGTAACAACACCTATGCTGTAGCTGCTACCTGGCTTGCTTTTGGATTAGATATTGAAAAAACTGTTTTTTACAGACAAAGTGATGTTCCGCAAACCACAGAATTATCATGGTATTTAAGCTGTTTTTTTCCGTACCAAAGATTAACCTTAGCACATTCTTTTAAAGATAAAGCAGATAGGTTAGACGATGTTAATGCTGGGTTGTTTACCTACCCTATGCTTATGGCGGCAGATATATTGTTGTATGACGCTGAGATTGTGCCTGTGGGTAAAGATCAAATGCAACATTTAGAAATTACTAGGGATGTAGCCTCTAGGTTTCATGCGCAACTAGGAGAAACATTTGTTTTACCACAAGGAAAAGTACAAGAGGAGTCTAAATTTATTCCTGGTACAGATGGCGATAAAATGAGTAAGAGTAAGGGAAACTTAATTAATTTGTTTCAGACAGATAAAAAGTTGCGAAAACAAATTATGGGCATACAGACAGATAGTACACCAATGGAAGACCCTAAAGAGCCAGAAGGTGATAATGTTTTTGAACTGTATAAAATATTAGCAACACCACAACAGGTTGAAGAAATGCGTGCTAAGTATAAAGGAGGTAATTATGGTTACGGACACGCCAAGCAAGAGTTGTTTGAACTTATTGTAGACAAGTTTGCAGATGCACGTGAAAAGTACAATTACTATATGAATAATTTGGATGAGGTAGATGCTGCTTTAGCAAAAGGAGCAGCAAAAGCATCTGCAGTTGCAAATGAGGTATTAAATAGAGTAAGAGCAAAAGTTGGTTACTAACTTCTGCTCTTAAGCTACTGATGGTTATATTATTTAATAGAAATTAATTCTACATCAAAAATTAAAGCGGCGTAAGGAGGTATTTGGCCTCCTGCTCCTCTCTCACCATACGCTAGTTCTTGAGGAATATAAATTCGATATTTAGAGCCTACAGGCATTAATTGTAGAGCTTCTGTCCATCCTTTTATAACTTGTGATACGCCAAAAACTATAGATTCTTCACGTTGTATAGAACTATCAAAAATAGTTCCGTCTATAAGTTTACCCTCATAATGTACTTCTACTTCATCATCAGCAGTTGGTTTTGCTCCATTTCCTGCAGTTAATATCTCGTATTGTAATCCGCTTTCGGTAGTTTTTACACCTTCTCTTTTAGCGTTTTCTGCTAAAAATAGCTCACCCTCTTTACGCTGTTTTTTAGCTTCCAGTTCTTTTAGCTCAGAAATGTTTTTACGAATTAAATCACTAGCATCTACTTTAGCTATTTTTTCGTTGCCATTTAAAGTTTCTTCTAAAGCAACTGCAAAAACATCATAATTAATAGACTTTATGCCTACCATTTTAAGGTTACTTCCTATTTCAACACCAAATGCGTAACTAAATTTGTGTATACTGTCGTTTAGGTTTACTTCTTTGGCTTTTTTAAGCTCATTTAACTCATTTTTTAGGATAGAAGCTTCAGATTTTAAAGCGGCTACTTCCTTTATTAAGTCTTTCTTTTTTTGAGCATAACTAACGGTACATATACAAAGAGCTAATGCTGCTACTACTAATTTTTTCATTTTTGTTTTCTAAATTTTCACTCAAAAATAACCAAAATCTGTAGTATTTCTTCAAGTCTAATTTTCTATTTAATAATTTATTAAAACAAACTACTTGGTATGTTGTGTAAAATTTTACAACAGCAACCATTATATTTTTTAGGATTATTAGATATATTTATTAGACCAACAACTTTATTAATGTACAGTAAGCTATTGTTTATTTGGGCAGCAAACTAACTAGTTTGTTTGTTTTAGATGGGTTAGTGCAGTATTAATGCTTTTTTTATAGTGATTTTATATAGCTTCAAACAATTTTCCGGGCAAGGGTCTAATAGCTCCTTTCATTTCCATATTAAGTAATGTAGACGAGGTTTTAAATACAGGAATATTACAAGCTATAGCAATAGTGTCTAGTAATTGTTTGCCTTCAGTTTGTAAAAAAGAGTGTATTTGTTGTTCTATCTCGGTGAGCTCTACAAACAATTGTTGTTGTGTAATTTTTGGCTCTTGTTTGGGTTGCCAATCTAACAAATAAACAACATCTGCAGCAGAGGTTATCATTTGTGCTTTTTGTTGCTTAATTAAGTTGTTGCATCCTAAGCTATATTTATCTTGCGCTCTGCCAGGAACTGCAAAAACCTCTCTGTTATAACCGTGTGCCATATCTGCTGTTACCAAACTGCCACCTTTTTCTGCAGATTCTATTACCACTGTAGCCTCACTTAGTCCAGCAATAATTCTGTTCCGCTTTAAGAAATTTTCGCGTTCTGGTGTGCTGGTACTCCAGAATTCTGTTAAAAATCCACCATTTTTTTCTATGTCTGCTGTGTATTTGCTATGTACTTTTGGATAAATTTGGTTTAAGCCATGGGCCAAGCAGCCAATGGTTTGCAAACCGTGTTTAATAGCTTCTTTTTGTATGCAAATGTCTACTCCGTATGCAAAACCACTTACAATAACAGGATTTAAAGGCGCTATATCTGCTATAAATTTTTCACAAAATGCTGTGCCATAGCTTGTAATTTTACGGGTACCAACTACACTAATTATTTTTCGGTTATTTAGGTTGATATTACCTCTTTTAAACAGTAAAATAGGGGCATCTATAGCGTGTTTTAGATAATCTGGATACTCTTCATCTTTAAAATAGAGGGTTTCAATATTGTTTTTCTCAATATATTGAAGTTCTTCTTCTGCAGCATCTAAATGAGCTGTATCAAAAATATTTTTCAGTTTTAGTGTTCCAATGCCATCAATTTTTAAAAGATCTGCTTTTGAACTGCTAAAAATTTGCGAAGCGCTACCACAATGTGCAATTAATTTTTTAGCGGTTACGCTTCCAATATTAGGAATGCTCTGTAGTCTTAAAGTTGCAATTAATTCTGTTGTAGTCATTTAGAGGTGTTCTGTAATTGGCTACAAAATACAACAATTAAAATGTTAATAAAAAGTTACGCTAAATGTTAAAAGAAAGATGAATTTTTACAATATTTGCCACAATGCGAACAGAACAATATATTGAAGAATTATTATATAGGTACAACTGTGTTGTAATACCTGAGTTTGGGGCTTTTTTAACGCAAAAAAAATCTGCTGAACTGGATGAGGCTAGTAATAACTTTACGCCACCTACAAAGATAGTTTCGTTTAACCAACAAGTAAATTCTAATGATGGCTTGTTAATAACATATATTGCAACGGCAGAAAAATCTACTTTTGAGGTAGTTTTACAAGCGTTGACAAAGGAAGTTGAGCATTGGAAGAGAATGTTAAAATTGGGACAAAGAATTAAGTTTGGTTCTGTTGGTGAGTTGTTTTTAAATGAAGACCAGAAAATTCAATTTTTACCAGCTAACCAAGTTAATTACTTAACAACCTCTTTTGGTTTGTCAGCAGTAGTAGCATCACCAATTACTAGAGAAGTGTTAAAAGAAGAAGTGGTTACTTTAGAAGAGGAAGTACCATTTATTATAACACCAGAGAAAAGAAAAACTAAAACATTTAGACCTTATTTAAAATATGCAGCAATTGCGTTATTGGCAATTTCTACTGGTTTAACTGGTTTACGTTACTACAATACAACTGTTGCAATACAAGAAATTGCACAGCAAGATGCACAAGAGCAAATATCTAGAACTATACAAGAGGCAACCTTTTTTGATACTACACCTTTAGAGTTACCCTCTCTATCTTTAGATATTATTGCCAAGCCAGCATCACAAGAGCATTATGTAATTGCTGGTGCATTTAGAGTGCAAACAAATGCAAATCGTAAAATAGAAGAGCTAAAAGAACAAGGTTACAATGCTTTGTATGTTGGCGTAAACAAATATGGTTTGCACCAAGTAGCTTATGCTAGTTTTAGCGATGCTAACGAAGGTTTAAAATTTTTGCAAAAAATTAAATCAAGTGTATCTTCAGATGCTTGGTTACTTTCAGTAAAATAAAATATTTTCTTTTTTAAACTAAAAGCGCAGTATCTTTGCGCAAAATTTAAAAAATAGAGAATGCACACACCTAAAGATAGTAGAACAGTTATGACAGATTTGGTACTCCCTAGTGAGACCAATCCTCTAAACAACTTGTTTGGTGGCGAACTGTTAGCACGTATGGACAGGGCTGCAAGTATAGCTGCACGTAGACATAGCAGACGTATAGTTGTAACTGCATCTGTAAACCACGTAGCTTTTAACAGATCTGTTCCTGTGGGAAGTGTTGTTACGGTAGAAGCAGCTGTATCTAGAGCTTTTAAAACCTCTATGGAGATTTTTATTGATGTTTGGATAGAAGATAGGTTTAGCGGTGAAAAAACCAAAGCAAATGAGGCTATTTACACTTTTGTTGCTGTAGATGATACAGGGAAACCAACTGAAGTACCAGCATTAATTCCTGAAACTGATTTAGAAATTGAGCGTTTTGATGCTGCTTTACGTAGAAAACAATTAAGTTTAGTGCTTGCAGGTAAACTAAAGCCTAAAGATGCAACTGAATTAAAAGCAATATTTATAGATAAATAACAAATGGTATATTTTATGGTAGCTGATTAATAGTGTTTTAGTTGTAAAATTAATACTAATTGGTATTATAAAAATGTTTTTGTTATTTGCTGTATCTGTTTTAAGCCGTCTGGGTCTAACGCAGTCTTCAATTTGGTAAACTCTTCTGCCCATTTTGATGTTCTTTTGCGCAATGGCGGATGTTCATTCTCTGCTATGCTGGCAATAACTGTGGCAACTTCTAAAGGAGTTTGGTATGTATTTTCTGCTTCTTCATTAGCTCTACGTTGATTTCCTTCTAAATATTTAGCAAAAATTGGTTCGTATTCTCCAGTTGCAAATTGTCCGTTTATAGCTGTATTACTTATTGCAGATTTCATAAATTCGGTAGAAATACCACCAGGTTCTACTACGGAGAATTTTATATTAAAAGATGGGCCCACATACGTAGCCAAAGCTTCTATAAAACCCTCTACTGCAAATTTAGCAGCACAGTATAGCTCATTAAACGGCTGACCAATTAAACCGCCCACAGATGATACAGTAATTATACGCCCGGCTTTTTGTTTTCTCATATATGGCAAAACAGCTTTTGTGGCATACACAACACCTAGGTAGTTAACATTGTTAACCCATTCTATTTCTTCAGTAGAAGCCTGTTCTAATGTTTTAGCAAATCCTGCGCCTGCATTATTTATCAGTATATCTATTTTTTTATCTTTAGTAATAATGTATTCTACAGTTTTAGAAATTGTTTCCTGTTTGGTTACATCCAGTTCTAGAATTTCAATATCTAGATTTTCTTCTTTAATTTTTTGTTTTAATGTATTGCTTTTGTCTAGGTTCCGCATAGTTGCATAAACTTTATACCCCTGTTTAGCAAATACTAGAGCGGTTTCTAAACCTACTCCTGTTGATGTTCCTGTAATTAATACGTTTTTTTTCATACTTATTTGTTTTAATTGGATTGAATGTTCATTCCAAATTTTGGTTAAATTTTTTTTACTCTTTTATTGCGTCCCAAACCAAATTAATCTGGTTTTTTAAAGATTTATTGTTATTACCAGGCATATTTATCCACCTTAAATACGATAATATAGAACCTCCTATAAATTGTAGTAGCTCATCATTATCTATGTTTTTAATAATATGTTCTTTTTTTCCTTTTATAAGGAGAGCTATTGCACCTTCAATGGCATTGTAACCTACAGTTTTACTCTCGTTAGTTATTATTGGTGAAGCTTGTAATTGATCCATAAATCCAAAATACAATTTGTTTTTAGTGAAAAATTCTATTACAATAGTATAGTATTTTTCAAACTGAATTTTAACTGGTAAATCATTATTAAACACAGTATCTAAAACTTTTTTTTCTTCTTCTTTAATAGCTACGTAAATAGTATTAATTAGTACTTCTTTACTTTCAAAATAATTGTAAATAGTTCCCATACCTGTATTAGCTTTTTTTGCTATTGCAGAAACAGGTGTAGCGTGTATACCGTTTTCTACTAATAGCTCTAAGGCTGCTTGTACTATGGTTTCTTTTTTATTCATAGGGCAAAGGTATAATTTTTGGAATATATATTCCAAATACCTCAATTAAAAATTTTGTTAAAAGTGTAAAAGCCTCTTTTTTTTTAGAAAAATGACAAACTAATTCTTAAACATATCAATTGTTATTTAGCTCATTTGTAGAATGTATGTTAGTGAAAATAAAGAGATAAAAATCCATAGGCAAACAGCTAAAACAATAGGTTTTGGTCCTGTTGCTTTTAAGTCCTTTAGAGAAATGGTTGTTCCCACAATAAACAATGTAAGTACTAATAAACGTTTTGAATATAGTACAATGTTAGTGGTTGCAAAAGTGGGTAGTATATGGTAGCTATTAACTATAATAGCGACAATAAATAGTAAAATAAAATACGGAATTTTTATTTTTTCTCCTTTAGTTTTAAAAATAAACATAGATAAAATAGACAGAGGTATAATCCATAGTGTTCTAGATAATTTTACGGTTGTTGCTATTTTAAGAGCTTGGTCTCCATAATCTAAAGCAGCACCAACTACAGAGCTAGTATCGTGTATAGCAATAGCACACCAGAGCCCAAATTGTGACTGACTGAGCCCAAGCCAATTACCCACAGCAGGGAATAAAAATAGAGCAATTGAGTTAAGTAAAAATACCACACCTAATGCAATGCTTATTATTTTTCCGTTAGCCTTTATAACAGGAGCAATAGCAGCAATAGCGCTGCCGCCACATATAGCTGTTCCTGAGGTAATTAAATGCCCCAGTTTTAAGTCCATTTTTAAAAGTCGTGCTAGTATTAACCCCAAACTTACGGTAAGCATTATAGATAAAAAAGTAAGACTTAAACCATCTTTACCTGTTTGTATAGTTTCTTTTATAAACATTCCAAAACCTAAACCAACAACAGATACTTTTAAAAAGTAGTGAATAGCTTTGTGGCTATACGTTTTAAAAGGATTTTTAAAAATTAGTGTATAAACAAAACCTAATGTTAGTGCGGTTGCACTGTTTATTAATCCGCTTATTGTGGCTATAACTATACTAAAATAGAGAAGTTTTGTAATTAGTGTCTTCATATCAAACTATATTAATCTGATACAAAACTACTAGTAACATATAACTATTTTGCAAACATTTAAGCTATGTGTTATAACTAAAAGTTATAATTAGAGCGAATGTATTTTTCAAAGCTACTCATAGTAGCATTTTGGTAGCCTGTTCTAAATACAAAATAAAACCAGCGTTCCAAACTAAAGTTTTTAATGTCAATAATTTTTAGCTTGTTGTGTAGTAAATCTTCTGTAACTGCATTTATAGATAGTAATGCATAACTGTTAGAATAGTATAGATAGTTTTTAATAGCTTCCGTACTATTTAAGGTAACTACGGTATTTAATTTTTTTATATTGTTTTGGTGCAAAAATTGTTGAATTATTTTTTTGGTGCCAGAACCAATTTCGCGTTCTACAATTGGTAAGTTTTTTAACTCATTTAAATTAATTATTCCTTTTTTGTGGTTGCTATTTTTACTGTTGGTTACCAGAACAATTTCATCTTTAATAAACTTAGTAAAATGTAACTTTGGATTTGTGTTTTTGCCTTCTGTAATTCCAAAATCTATTTGTTGATTTAAAATTAATTCTTCTATTTCATCAGAGTTTTCACTGTCAATTTTTACATTGGTGTTAGGAAACTGAGTTTTAAACTTAGCTATTACTTTTGGCAAAATATAATTAGCAATTGTAGTACTTGCACCAAAGCTAATTTCATCTGGGAATGTTTTTTCTTTATGTAAAAATTGCTGATCTATTTCTGCGTAAATATCTAAAATTCTGTTTACGTAAACCAAAAAGGCTTTACCATCTGCAGTAAGTTCTATAGAGTTTCTTTTTCTAATAAAAAATGCACATTTATAGTTGTTTTCTAAGTTACGAATAGCTTTAGATATTGCTGGTTGTGATATAAATAACTGCTCTGCTGCTTTGGTAAAACTAGCGTGCTGTGCAACGCTTTTAAATATGTGAAGTTTATTTTTCATAGATAAAAATTTAGCAACCTAGGATTACAAAATTACTGATAACTTTTTTTAAACTCTAGTGGAGTTAAATTGGTTTTAGATTTAAATACTTTTGAAAAATAGGCATAATCTTTAAAGCCTAAATTTTCAGAGATTGATGACATTGTGTTTTTGGAGTGCACCAATAACCTTTTAGATTCTAAAACTACACGTTCTGTAATTAACTCTGTTGTTGTTTTGTTTATTGTTGCTTTGCAAATACGATTTAAATGTTTTGCGGTAATGTGTAAACGGTCTGCATAAAATTGCGCAGATTTCTCTGTTTTATAATGTGCTTCTATCTCTTTTTCTAAGGCTCGTAATGTTTCTATATATGCAACAGAGTTTGTTTCTGTTGTAATAGTTTCTGTGTTGTATAATCTAGCTAAGTCTATGTATACGGTATGAATTAAACTTGCTATTTTTTGTTTTTTATAGGGCAAGTTATCATAATACTCATTGTTTATAGATTTGTAAATGGGAGCTAATTGTGCAAGCTTATGCCTATTTATATTTAAAGATGGAGTGTTTTTGTGAGAGTAGTAAAAAGGAAATTGTTCTAGTTTACTGGTTGAAAAATGCATCTCATAAAAATCCTGAGTATGAAAAAAAATGTAACCCTCAGGATCACTTGTAAATTTCCAATGGTGTGTTTGTCCTGGTTTTAAGAAGAAAACACTACCAGTATTAACCTCATAACTGTTAAAATCTATTTCATGAACACCTTTACCTTTGGTAAACAGAACGCATAGGTAAAAGTTGTGACTATGTGGTTTATTTACAACAGTGGCATTTTTTTGTAAATGTGTGACTAAATCATTGCTGTAAAAGTCGCTTAAAGGAACCTTGTGTTCAAACTGTTCAATATTTAGTACAGGAATAATTTTCATATAGTGTTTAAAATGTCCTAAAAGTACAAATAATGGAGAAATTTGTACTACCTTTTTTAGTAGGATAGAAATTACCTTTGTAAAAAAAATAAATTATGGCATCATTAGTATCATCGCTTTTAAAAGGAAAATGTCCGCAGTGTAAAAAAAGAAATATTTTTAATGCGGCACAAGGGTTGTTTTTACTATCTATTCCGGAGATGGATGCTGTGTGTAAAAATTGCAATTTTAAGTTTGAGAAAGAACCTGGCTTTTTCTTTGGAGCAATGTTTGTTAGTTATGCGTTGGCTGTGGCAGAATTTATAGCATTTTCTATTCTTTTTTATTTTATTTTGAAAATGCCAATTCTGTATACTTTTTTTGGTGTACTGTTTTTTGCTCTTATTTTAAGTACTTTTAACTACAGGTATTCTAGAATTATTTGGATTTATCTTTTTTATAAAGAAAAGAAAGCCTAATTGCTATTTGGCAGGCTCAATTAAATCCCACTTATTACCGTACAAATCTTTAAAAATTGCAACTGTACCATAGGGTTGTTTTGTGGGTTTTTGTAAAAATTGAACGCCGTTTTTACTAAAAGTTACGTAATCTCTATTACTATCATTTGTCTGCATAAAAAATGCAACACCATCACCAGCTTGTTTGCCTACAGTTGCTTTTTGTAAGTCTGTATTTGCAAGTGTTACTACCAATGCAAAATTAGGTTGGTCTTTTGCTTGTATTGTAACCCACCTTTTACCATCACCAAGTTGTACATCTTCAACCAGAATAAAATTTAGTTTTTGTGTGTAAAACGCAATGGTATCATCATAATTAAGAACTAATAAAGTGGCGTTTTTAATGTGGTTCATCTTATTATTTTGTTTCGTATGTGTGTTTTTCTTTTAAATATTTTGCAAGTTCTTCGTCATTCATTTTAAAAAGTATTTTGCAGTAGGTTGTGTAATTTACAGCATCTTTTCCTTTTAAAAAATTTGTAATACCATATTGCGTAAAAGGGTAGTGTAGGTCTACTGTATTAAATTTGGAAAATCGGTCTTTAGACTTTGGGTGTTTTTTTCTTAGTATTTTGTAAGACTTGTGTAGTGAGTGTGCTAAATACAAGCATAAATCAGACAATATACTTTTTGGTATTTTATCGTCAACTATTGGTTTGTAATGGTTTTCAATAGTTTTATAAAAACTCTTTTTAGATTCAAGTTTATTTGGTTTTTTTTCTAAAGGCATTTAGTGGTCATTAGATGGTAAATAGTATAAACCTGAAAAAAGTATTGCGCTATTATTTTTAGCGCAATACATTAGTTGTTTTTATGGATTGGTAGACCATAATGAAGCGTTTTTAAGCATAGCTCGCCTAGGTAATTTTAAACCAGCAACAATTAGCTCTGCAAAGTCTTCAGGCTGCAGTACACTATCTTTAGAGTCTTTATTTGCAATGCCTAAATCTATAGACATATCTGATGCAATTGTACTTGGTGTAAGGGTGTTTACTCTAATGTTATTTTTGCGTACTTCTTTCATCAATGACTCAGACATACCAATAACAGCAAATTTAGAAGCAGAATAAGCAGATGTGTTTGCATTACCATTTAAACCAGCTGTAGAAGACACATTAATTATATCTCCAGCGTTTTTCTCTATTAAATGCGGTAAAACTTCTTTAGTAACATAATAAACGCCCATGACGTTGGTTTGCATTATTTGTGCCCATTGGTTTACCTCCATATCATTAAAGGAACCAAAAGCAGCAATACCAGCGTTGTTAATTAAAATGTCTATGCTTTTAAAATCATTAAAAACAGACGCAATTCCTTTTTTTACTTCTTCTTGGTTACTAACATCAAAAACAGCATAAGTAGCATCTACCCCTAAAGCCTTAATTTCTGCCACGGTAGCTTCTAATGTTTCTTTATTTCTTCCTGTTATGGCAACAGATACACCCTCTTTTGCAAGTGCTAAAGCCGTAGCCTTACCAAGTCCTCTACTACCACCGGTAATTAGAGCTTTTTGTCCTTTTATTTGTTCCATTTTTTATATGTTTTGCTTTAATAAGTAAAGTGTAGTACTTTATATGGTTGTACAAAAATAAAGAACAATAAAGGTTTTTAATTCGTTATAAGTGTTGGTTTTTTGTTAAGATTTGATTTGTTATTATGTGTTAGGTAGTTACATTTATTATATGTTAAAGAAAGTGATTTGCATTCTAATACTCAATTTTGTTTAATTACATTTGCAAGTACTATAACCTACTTTTTTTAATGAAAATAATTCGTTTTTTTTCTAAAATTAAATACACCACATTAATACTTGTAATGGTTATAGTTACAGTGTTAAGTACTTTGGCTTTAAGCTATTTAATTACAGATGAAATTACTATTGTAAGTGAAGATATTGCCAAACGTAATTTTAGAGAAAAGTACGATGACGTTTACCAAGAGCTTACACGTTTAGAGGATTTTTTAGCAAGATTAGAAACTATTGTTAATGGCTCTAGCTCTGTAGATGAGTTACAGCAAAATTTTAATACATGGGTTTCTTTTCAGCCAAAACAATTAGACTCACTAATTTCATGGCAAAAAGTATCTTTTACGCAATCTACAGATACGCTAGCATCTATAGAAACCTTGCAAGACACTGTTTTATCTTTTAAAAACAAAAATAAATCGTTAGCAGTAGTAAAAAAGCAAAGTGTAATCGTGCCTACTTCTACTGGGTATGTTTGGCGTAATAAGCTTGCTGTAGTTACTGCTGCAAAAGACTCTCTATTTTTAGGGTATGATATTGCATTAAAAGATTTGCAACGTTATTTTGCAAACGTAGACTCTAAATCTATTAATTACGCTTATGTTTTTAATAAAGATGGTTTGGTTTTATTACATCCAGATGAAAATTTATTAGGTAAAAGTGTGTTTACATTTAGTTCTATATCTCCTAAGGATACCATAGAGTTAACAGTTAATAATCAGGTGCCAAGCGTTGTAAAGTCTGAGTATTTACAATTAGATGTTATACGTTACTTACAGCCCTTGCAATTAAAAGAAACCTCTTGGTATATTGCAGTAAGTTCTCCTAAAAATATTAGTGAAGAAAATGTTACTAAAATTAGGCAATACACTTTTCTAATCTATGGTATATCTACCATATTATTACTATTTGTATTTTATTTTTTTAATCAACGTAATAAAAAACAGTACAAAGAAAAGGAGCGTTTACTAAAGGAGAAAAATAATTTAATTGTACAAAAAGAAATTGCCGAAAAAGAGAGTTCTTTTTTGCAATTGCAGCAATTAAAAGAGCAAATAAATCCACATTTTTTATTTAACGCTCTTAACTCTTTGTATATGTTAATAGATATAAATAAAGAAAAATCTAAAACCTTTGCTTTAAAGCTCTCTAAGCTCTACCGTTATTTTATTACACCGCCAGCAAACAATATTACCCTTGTAAAAAATGAGCTAGAGTTACTTAAAGAGTATATTTACTTGCAGCAAACCCGTTTTGGTAAAAGTTTAGAAGTGATTATTTTGGGTGATGTTAATCTGGCAGAAAACAAATACATTCCTTTTTTAGCATTGCAAACCCTTGTAGAAAATGCTATTAAGCACAATACGGCAACTAAAAGTAATCCGCTCACTATAACAGTAACTATAAATAAAATAGGAGTAGAAGTGAAAAATAATTACCAACCAATAGCAACTCCTCAAAAAAGCAATCACTTTGGAATAGACTATCTAAAAAACATTTACGCTTATTATAATGTAAATAATTTCACAAATTATCAGAAAAATTCTCAGTATATATGTAATTTACCTTACATTATTATTAAATAGTTCATTCACTCCTTAATAATACCCACTCACTCTCCTTTTTTTGTGAGTATTTAGTAAAACACAGATTTTTAGGCAAAATTATAACCTCATTATGCGTAAAAATCAGTCTGCATTTATAGTTAAAATAGTGCTATTTATTCTTTTTTTAGGAAGTACAGTTGGTGTTTCTGCTCAAAAAGACAATAAAAAAGATAATGAACAATCTAAAGATAGCCTAAATAAAGGGTATAAAGATTATGCTAAACTTTTAAAAGATGCAACAGTAACTAAAGGCCTGTTTTCTGTTATAAAAACTGATACCGATTATTACTTTGAAATTTCTGATAGTCTTTTTACAAGGCAATTTTTAATAGTTAATAAAATATCTCAGGTTCCTTTAGCAATAAATGAGCACGGGTTAAATAAAGGAATGAATTATGAAAACAAATTAATTACGTTTCATAAAGATAGTTTGTCTAAAACAATTTGGGTTAAAACAAGTAACCCAATGGTTTCTTCTCCAAAAGATGATGCTATTACCTTGTCTGTAAAAGACAATTTTGCAGAATCTATTATAGAAAAGTTTGATATTGAAAGTTATAATCCTAAAACAAATGCACCATTAATAAAGGTTAATAAGGTTTTTAACGGTAAAGAAAAAAGTTTTAATGATGTGCTTAATAATGTTGGTTTAGGTGGCAGTGTAAAAAGTGACTTATCGTACATTCAAAAAGTTAAATCGTTCCCTAAAAATATTGTGGTAAAATCTTTATTAACTACAACAGTTAATGAAGGCGGACCTACTATGTACGTAACCTTAGGTGTAACTAGCAACATAGTATTGCTACCTAAAGTACCTATGCAAGCAAGGGAACTAGATAAGCGTGTTGGTTTTTTTACAGAAAAACACTGGTCTTTTAATGATAAACAACAGTCTATGAAAAAGCAAGAGTTTATTACTAGGTGGCGTTTAGAGCCTAAACCAGAAGATGTAGGTAAGTACTTAAGTGGTAAATTGGTAGAACCAAAAAAACCAATTGTTTATTATATAGATCCTGCAACACCTAAACAGTGGAGAAGTTATATAAAGCAAGGTGTAGTAGATTGGCAAGTTGCCTTTGAAAAAGCTGGTTTTAAAAATGCAATTATTGCAAAGGAACCAGATGCTAATGATACAGATTTTGATGTTGATGATGTGCGTTATTCTGTAATTACTTATGCAGCATCTCCGCAAGCAAATGCTATGGGACCATCTGTTGTAGATCCACGAAGCGGAGAGATTATAGAGGCAGATATTATTTGGTGGCATAACGTAATGACATCCTTGCAAAGTTGGATGCGTGTACAAACCGGACCTATAGACAGCAAGTCTAGAGCTAATGTATTTAATGATGCGCATATGGGAGAAGCAATTAGGTTTGTGTCTTCTCATGAAGTAGGCCATACTTTTGGATTAAAGCACAATATGGGTGCTTCCCATAGTTTCCCGGTAGATTCCCTTCGCTCTAAAACATTTACAGATAAAATGGGCGGTACTGCGCCTTCAATAATGGATTATGCTCGTTACAATTATGTTGCCCAACCAGAAGATAACGTTACGGCTATTACACCAAAAATAGGCTTGTATGATACTTATGCTATACAATGGGGCTACCAATGGTTTAGATCGCGCTTAGAAGAAAAACAACAATTAAAAGCATTGGTAGATAGCCACGCTAATAATCCACTTTATTTTTATGGAGAACAACAACCGCATTTAAACACTGTAGATCCTAGGTCACAATCTGAAGATTTAGGAGATAACGCAATGTTGGCAAGTACATACGGACTAAAAAACTTAAAACGTGTTGCCAATAATTTAGAGGAATGGACATACCAAGAAGGTGATGATTATTACAACACGGGTAAATTATATATGGACATTATTGGGCAATGGAGTATGTATAATGACCATGTTACTAACAACGTTGGTGGTATTTACCTTAACTCTACACAGCATAAAGATGGCAAGTTAACATACCAACCAGTACCTTACCAATTACAAAAAGATGCTGTAGCATACCTAAATAAAAATGTATTAACCATACCAGAGTGGTTGTTTTTTAATCCGGTTTTAAAGTACACATATGCAATTAAGGATTCGCCATTAGGACCTTTTGAGCAAGCACCTTATACCTTGTCTAGATCTTTACAATACAATACGTTGTATAAGTTACTTAATAATGAGCGCTTACTGCGTATGGTAGAGGCTAACTTATATAATCCACAACAACAAGCCCGCTATACGGTACAAGAGTTATTTACAGACTTACGTTCACATATTTTTAAAAGAACTGAAAAAGGAGCGTCTTTAACATTAGTAGAGCGTATGACACAAAAAAACTATGTAGATGTTTTGCTAATAGACACACAAAAAATTTTAGAAAAAACAACAGTTGACAAACTTAGTACTGCAAGCTTTTTTAAACCAACTACTTTTTGTGCAGTTGCATTAGCAGAAGAAAAGCAAGCACGTAACATAAATTTTACTTCTATGACGCGCACGTCAGAAATAGCGTCATACAAGCGCCAAGAGTTGCAAAATGTATTGCAATTGTTACTAAAAAAGAAGCGTAAAGGCGATGCAAATACGCAAGCGCATTATAATGATTTGATTTATCGTATTAAAAACACATTAAAATTCTAATTTTAACCCCTAAATACCAATTTTTATGAATAAATTCCTTTTTACGTTATTCTTTGTGGCTGTTACGGCAGCGTGGGCACAGGATACGAGAACAATTACCGGAGAGGTAATAGGAGCAGAAGACGGTATGCCTTTGCCGGGAGCATCGGTATATGTCTCTAAAAATATGATTGCCAATGAAACCGGCGTTGCTGGTGTAATAGAAAATACATCTATTGGTGTTGTTGTAGACTTTAATGGTAAGTTTTCTTTAAAAATACCAGTTGCAATAACACAAATAACAGTTTCTTATTTAGGTTATCAAACTAAAACCATAAACTTAACTGCTGCTAATAACTATACTATTTCTTTAAAAGAAAATGTAGATAGTTTAGATGAGGTTATTTTAACAGGATACCAAAAGGTAGAAAAAAGAAAATTAACTTCTTCCGTTGCTAAGGTTAAGATGGACGACATTGAACAAATTGGTGTTGCTAGTGTAGATCAATTATTACAAGGCCAGGTTGCCGGTGTAGTTGCTACCACACAAACAGGAGCACCAGGAGCACCTGCTAAAATTAGAATTAGAGGAACAGCATCTTTATCTGGCCCACAAGATCCGTTATGGGTTGTAGATGGGTTGCCTTTAGAGGGTAATGATGTGCCAGATTTTAGTGATAAAGACAATATAGATCAATTGCGTAACTACGCTATTGCTGGTTTAAACCCTAGTGATATAGAAGATATTACCATTTTAAAAGATGCTGCTGCCACTGCTATTTATGGTGCAAGAGCGGCTAATGGTGTAATTGTAGTTACTACAAGAAGAGGAAAAAGCGGAAAAATGAGAGTTAACTTTTCTGCAAATACGTTTTTTTCTACAAAGCCTAATTTTGATGAGTTAAACTTAATGAACTCTGAGCAAAAAGTAGATTTTGAACTTGGTTTAGCAGCACGTACAGATTTAGATTTTAGAACTAATAAAGGTGAGGTTGCACGTATTTTAAATAATTCTGGCGAATTAGGAACGTACCAAACTAATGGTTTTTCTTCATTAAGTTCTGATACACAATCTCAAATTAATGCATTAAAAAATAACAATGCCAACTGGGGAGATTTGCTTTATCAAACTAGTGTAAACACACAGTATAGTTTAGGTATTTCTGGAGGTACAGATACATCAGACTATTACTTTTCTTTAGGCTATTATGATGAAGAAGGTACAACTATTGGTACAGGTTTAGAGCGTTACAACATCACCTTAAAAAATAATTTTGATATTAGTGATCGCTTAAGTGCTGGTGCTTCTATTTTTCTTTCTCAATCTAAAAAAGAGTCGTACTTAACGGGTACAGATGCATTTACTAACCCAGCAAATTACAGCAGAAATGTAAATCCTTATTTTATGCCTTATGCAGCAGATGGATCTTACAATTACGACCAAGATATAGAGGGTACAGACGGTAGATATGTGCCATTTAACTTTTTAGAGGAAAGAGAAAACACGGCATACGATTTAAAAAACCAAGCCGTAAAAGCAATTTTTGATGGTGCTTATAAAATTACAAGCAATCTTACATTATCTACACAATTAGGTTTACAGTTTGATAAAACTAGCACTGAAAAATACGCAGCAGGAGAAACGTATTTCTCTAGAAAAGAACGCGAAAAAAGTAGACGTTATGATTCTAGTATAAGTGATTATTACTACTTTTTACCAGAAGGCGGAATTATACAAAACTGGAATGAAGACTTTTTTCAGTACAACTGGAAGTCTTTACTAACGTATGATGCTAGCTTTGGTAAACATGAAGTAGAAGGTTTGTTGGGGTCTGAGTTTAGACGCTCTAAGTATACTAATATTATGAGTCGTGGTTTTGGGTATAATAAAAATACATTAACTACTACACCTATAATTTTCCCTAATGAAGATACAGCTAATGAAAGTTCTTATCAAACTTATGATAAAACAACGGCAGAAAATGCATACGCATCTTTTTACGCTACAGGTTCTTATACTTATGACCGTAAATATACATTTTTTGGTAGCGTACGTTATGATGGGTCTAACTTATTTGGAGTAGATCCTAAATATAAATATCTACCATTATGGTCTGTTTCTGGATCTTGGTTGGCTAGTGAAGAAGACTTTTTAAAAACAAGTGATGTTATATCTAACCTACGTTTTAGAGGATCTTATGGTTTGCAAGGTAATATAGACCGTAATACTTCTCCGTTTGTAATTGGTGAGTATGACACTACTAGTATTTTACCAGGTACATCAGAAGAAACAATTGTAGTTACATCACCACCAAATGCAAAGTTACGCTGGGAAAAAACAACCAATACCAATGTAGGTATGGATTTAGGTTTGTTTAATGGTAGAATTAATATTGCTGCAGATGTGTACAAGCGTAACAGTACAGATTTAATTGGTTTGCGTTCTGTACCATTAGAAAATGGGTTTGAGTTTACCAACCTAAATTGGGCAGAGGTAACTAATAAAGGGTATGAGATTAGCTTGTCTACAAGAAACATTGTAACTAAAGATTTTTCTTGGACTACAAACATTAATATATCTCACAACAAAAGTAACGTAGATAAAATACAAGTTAGAGATAATAGCTTTTTACCATCTAGAGAAGGTTTGCCTGTTAATGCTGTATTTGCTTTAAAAACGGCTGGTATAGATGAAAGTGGTTACCCATTATTTAAACGTGGAGATGAGGTTGTTTCTGCAGTAGACTTTTTTAAGTTAAAAGATCCTTGGGCAGATTTTTTCCCAGGCTTTTTAACAGAGTCAGAGTTAACTAATGAAGAATTTAGAAACCTGTTTACTTATGTAGGAGACCAGGACCCTAAATATAGTGGCGGTATTATAAACACTTTTAAATTTAAAAATTTAGATTTTACTGTTGCTGCTAACTTTAACTTAAAACAGACAGTTGTAGAGCGCCAACCTTATAATGGTACACAATTAGATCGTGGACAAAACTATTCTGCTAGAGTTTTAGATGCTTGGTCTGCAACAAACACAACTAGCAATTTGCCAGCTATTGTTGGTGAAACATCTGGCGCAGGAGATTCTTGGATGGCTTACAAATGGTTTGGAGGCTTAAACCCTATAGAAACAATGCCTTTGTTAGATACTTGGGTTAAAGAAATGAGCTATGTAAGAATTAATAGTATGCGTGTTGGGTACAGTTTTCCTAAAAGCTTAACTACTAAGCTAAATATTAATAGCTTCCGCTTAAGTCTAGAGGGTAAAAACTTGTTGGTATTTGGGTCTGATTATAACGGTTATTTTGATCCTGAAACATACGGAAATATATACGCGCAGCCTATAGCAAAAACAATTGCAATAGGGTTAAATGTAACTTTTTAAAATAGTAAATAATGAAACAAAAATATATATACCTAGTAGCATTAGTAGCATTTTTTGCTGTAAGCTGCGATGATTATTTAGAAATAGAACCAGAAGGAAAAGTTATTCCAGAAAGTTTAGAAGAGTTTAGAGCTGTTTTAACTAAAGGATATGATATTTTTCCGGAGCAAAAATCTAGAGTTGTATACAGAACAGATGAACTTATTTTAGATGAAAATAGTTTTGATTTTCCTTCTTACAAAGATGTGTTTACCTGGAAAGATTCTAACCCAGATCCGCAAACGGCACCTTACCCTTATATACAAGTGTATAACTCTATTTTTTACACTAATCATGTTATACAGGATGGAGCAGAAAAAATTGAAGAATCACAAGAAAAAAATCAATTATTGGGAGAGGCGTATGCATTACGTTCTTATGCACATTTTGATTTGGTAAACCTTTACGGCGTGCCTTATAATGCAACAACTGCAGCTACAGACATTGGCATGCCATTGGCACTAGAGATAGATTTAGAGCAGGTTTTTGTGCCTGCCTCTGTACAAGAAGTTTATACTCAAGTTTTAAAAGATATAGAAAAAGCTAAATCGCTTTTAAACGTTACAAAATTTGAAGCAGGTTTAAATTACAGATTTACAAAAACAGCAATTTTAGCCCTAGAGGCTCGTGTGCATACATATATGAATAATAGTGAAGCCGCTTTAACGGCTGCAAATGCTGCTTTAGCTTTAAATAAAGAGCTTGTTAATTTAAATGACACGCCACAATTTCCAAATTTATACACATCTGTAGAGTCTATTATGGCTTTAGAAGATGTGCTTGACTCTAGTGTAAGAAATAGTTCTTTTATATCTAATGATTTATTGGCTGTTTATGATACTACAAACGATTTAAGGTTTGCATTGTATTTTACAGAAGACAACGGTAATTATAAAGCAGCAAAAGGCGGGGAGCAAGAGTTTAATTGTTCGTTTAGAGTGTCTGAGTTGATGTTAATAAAGGCAGAAGCACAGGCCAAATTAGGAGCTTTAGAGGATGCAAAAGCTACCTTGTTAGCATTTATGCAAAACCGTTACCAAAGTGCACATATGGCTAATTTAGCAACAGCTATTAACCCAATGTCTGCTAATGAGTTTATGCAAGAGTTATATGCAGAACGTTGGAGAGAATTGGCGCTAGAAGGTCACCGTTGGTTTGATTTAAGAAGAAGTAACCAAAAAGCTATTACGCATAGTTTAAGCGGAGAAGATTTTCAGTTAGGTGAAAATGACCCAAGGTATACCTTGCCTTTCCCTGCAGATGCAAGATTAAATAACCCGGAATTATAATATTACGAGTTAGTCAGCGAGCAATTATTGTTCAACTAAACCCGATAATTTTATCGGGTTTTTTTATTTTTATACAAAAAATAATATGCTTGTAGTTGTAGTAGAAGATGAAGATTTGGCAGCAGATTATTTAATTGGTTTGCTAAAAGCGCAAAGTGTTGTGCCTGTAACTAAAATAATACATTTGGGTTCTGTGCAAGAAATGGTGTCTTTTTTTAATGATGCCAAGCCAGATTTAATTTTTATGGACATTCACTTAGGTGATGGTAAAAGTTTAGAGGCCTTTACACAAACAAATATTACTGCTCCTATAGTTTTTACTACTGCTTATGATGATTATGCTATACGTGTATTTAAACACTTTACAATAGACTATTTACTAAAGCCTTTTGAAGCTAAAGATGTGTATAAGGCATTGCAAAAGTATACGCAGATAAAAGAAAATTTTTCATTTTACAACACGGCAAAATCTCTAGAGGCTTTAGATAGTAAAACGCTACAAGATCGTTTTTTAGTACAATCTGGTCATCAGCTAAAATCTATAGAAAGTGCTGAGGTTGCCTTTTTTTATAGCGAAGGAAAAAATCTTTTTTTATTTACAACCACATCTGAAAATTACTTGTATAAAGACACGTTACGAGATATATCAGAAAAACTAAACCCAGAAGTCTTTTTTAAAGTAAACAGAAATTATATTATACACATAAATGCAATAAAAGAGATTGTAAAACATAATCCGCAAAAAATAGAATTACATCTAAAAGTGGCACACGCAAGTGCAAAACCTATTTTAGTAAGCAAGTTTGGGGTTAAAAATTTTAAAATTTGGTTAGATAAGTAGCTGCTTGGTGTTTATAGTTTTTTGCTAAACAACAACCTTGCTCCACGTTCTTTAGATGTAAATTGGCGTACCATTTGCAAATCTAACTTTTCTAAAACTCTCCTAGATGCGTGGTTTTCTGGGCTAGCGGTAGCTAAAATTTCAGTTAAATTAAGTTCGTTTTTAGCGTAGTCTATCCAAAACTTACCTATTTCTGTAGCAATGCCTTTGCCCCAAAATTTATCATCTAATATAAAGCCAAACTCATAACTTTCTTTGCCAAGGTAATTGCACTTTAATAAGCCAGATACACCAATAAAGGCATTATCTTCTTTGCTTGTTAAGCACCAAAAACCAACAGTTTCATCTGTTGTGGTAATAAAATCATCTTCAACTATTTTTTGTAGTTCATTAGCAGTTAAAACACGACCTTTTAAAGTGTTTTGCATAACCAACGGATTTTTGCAAAACAGGTCTTCTAGTGGTTTTCTGTACGTTGTACTTAAGGGTGTAAATTGTATTCTTTGACTTTGTAACATTCTAGTAAAATACAATTTTATTTTTAAACTGTAATGCTAGATTATAAAGGTTGTTTTAATTTTTTTGTTCTTGTTACTCATTTAAAAACGGATTGTACATCATAATAGCATTGTTAGTAACTAGTAATTTTTCAGTTTGCTGTCCGTTTAAATCTTCAATTTGTATAATTTGATTATGACGAGAATAACCTCCCCAATATTGCTGTTTAAAAATATGGTTACGCTCCTCAACCGTATAAAGAGCGTTAACTTTATTTTTAGAAGTTAGTGTGCCATTTAAGTGAGTTTTATCTAACCATAAGTTTACCTGAAAGCTGTTTTTAGTTTTATTTTTTACCTGCAAATCTATGTAATTATAAGATAATGTTGCGCCGGCTCCAAAGGGTACTTTGCGGTTAATATCCGGGAAAACATCAAAACCGTGTCTATACCTTTCTGTAACTGTTAATGGTGAGTGTGCAAATATCCAAAATAGTAAATTACCAAGTTGGCACAGACCACCTCCTGTGTCTTTAGCAATTTGTCCTTGACTTAGAATTAAACCTTCTAAATATCCTTTGCGCTTTGTGGGTCTGCCCACTAGTTTCCAAATAGAAAATGTTTCGTTTGGTTTAATAATAACAGTATTTATTTGGCTAATTGCAATTTCTAAATTCTTTCTCTTGTTTTCTTGTAAATACATATCTACATCTTTTAACGGACGTAAAATCATTGAGCTGTGTTCAAAAACCAAATTTTTAAAATCGCTATTACCTTTGGTCGTTGCCCATTTTTTGCCTGACGATAACCAATGGTATTTACGTTTTAATATAAAATATTCCTTACCTACAAGTTGCCGTATTCTACTTCTGTTTATTGGTTTTTTTATCTCGTTCATTATAAGCGTAATAAAACTATAATTTAAATTCTGTTTGGTTTTTGGCAGTGTCAAAAATATGCGGATAATGTTCTTTAGCATTTTTAATCATAAATGCTACTGGCACATCATCAAAATGTCCGTAATCTTCTAAATATTCCATAAAAGTATTCCCTTCTCTATTAAATTCTTGTAAAACGGAATCATTTTCTCCATCAAACTCTAAAGGATCAACATTAAACATTTTACATAGTGATGCGTTAAAAGCAGGAGACATTTTAAGCCATTTGTCATTTATAAAAGCATTAACCATACCGTGGTTAGTTAATTCATTGCTTCCAAATTTTTCAATAAGGCGTTCTGCTCCTATGTGGTTTTTAACTTTGGCTAAGTGTAGCCTAGCAGGTATATTAAGCGCTCTTAAGCAGGTAATTAATAAAATAGATTTGTCTATGCAATGTCCGCTATCTCTTTTAGCAATTGTACTTGCTTTATAGTTTTCCTTAGAAAAACTAAGGTTGTAAGGGTTGTACCTCCAAGAATCTCTTATTTTTAAATATACAAGTTTGCATTGCTCTTTGGGTGTAAGCGTCGGCTTTTTATATGCTGCTATAAGGTTTTGAATTTCTTTTGTTTCATAATCAAAAAAATAGGTAGGAGATAGGTAGTCCATAATAATTATTGTGTTTTTTGATTTAGTTTAAATATAGCAAAAAGAATATTACCTATATTTTTCTACTTTCAGTTTTAAATAATTTATCCCATAAAATAGTATAAAAACCATAGTTTTTAGAAAATAGCTTATGATGATTTTTATGGAAATAATTGGTTGTAAATATTAAAAAGTATGGGTTACTTACTTTAGTGTTTAGGTGTGTTACAACACCGTAAAACCAATTAAATACAAGAAAAGCTATAAAACCATATATGTTTAAAGAAAACACTAATGCAATTACAGTTAGCAACAAACCAAATAGTATAGATTCCCAAGGAGACATATAGTATAGGCTAACTATATTAAAACGTTCTGTATGTTCATGGTGCTGCAAATGAATTGGTTTTAAAAAACCAATATTGTGTGATGCCCAATGTAAAGCATACATTAAAAAATCTAATAATAGAAATAGAATTAAAAAAGTTAGCCAAGGGTTTTGATTATTAAATATAATGAAGCCTTTAACCCACAAAATATATCCCGGAATTGCTATTAAGATGTTAATTAACAGAATTATTAAAGATGAAAAGACTTCTTTCTTTATAATGGCATTTTGGTGTTTGTACACTTTGTTCCACACCATACTAATACCTATGTTTAAGAGGTAACCAGCAATATTTAAGCCAATTAATAAAGAAAAAAATGTTGTAAAATCTTTAAGGTTCATTACGCGGTTTAATGAGCTATAAACCTATTAAAAGACTGCCAATACTTGTCCTTATATATGTCTGTGTTTATTTCAATTTGTGGGGCATATTCTTTTGTTATTTTATGAAATATTTTAGCAGGTTTTCTAAAGTCCGTACAGGCATAATATACTTCTCTTACAGATTCTGCTGTTTGTCTGCCTACATTTAAATAACCATCAGAATCTTTAAGTTCTGCAGTTACTTTTTCTTCAATTTGGTTTAACAATTCGTAGGTTTTGCTATCTGGCATTCCATTGTTATTTTCACCATTATATTTAATTTCCATTACGGCAATCCAAGGATGAGAGGCTTTACTGTCCCAAGCAAGTAAATCAGTATTTACAACTGCAATTAATGGTAATCCGTTATTTAAAGTTGCCTCTAACCCAGAGTATTTATCGTTTTCGGTATTGTGCCTTAGCCCTTTGTATTTTTCTACAAACTCTTTTTCTCTCCATATTAAAAAGTCTTTTAGTTTTTTAAAAGGCACTAGTTCTGATGTGGCATTCTGTGAAGCAATAATGCTAACGTTATCTATTTTTGTTACGGAATTTAACTCTCCTAAAGAATGGTCTAGAGCAAGGTAAACACCGTTGGTCATTATGGCCTTATTATCTTCGGTATAATCTTCATGAGTAATAGTGATATCAATTTCATCTGGCATAGATGAGTGTTCTGTTGCATAAAATTGCATTTTACTTTCATTAAAGGTATAGCCATCCATTTCTATTCCAAATTTTCCTAGCTCAGATGGTTGTTTAAGAGCTGTTATTTTCCAATTTTTTATCTCAGGTGCTGCAGCTACAAACTCTTCTACAAATACAATGTTTTTTATTACTCCGTCTGGAGTTAAAATAAGTTCGGCAGTAGTGTCATTAAACATACCTGCTAAAAACCAAATTCCGTCTTTAAGTTGATCTAATTTGGATGATAGCTTTTCAAAAAACTCTTTATTAATATTGCCTTTATCCTTAATTACAGTGTAAAATGCTTGTTGGTTTTTAGAAAATCATTTCCAAAAATCTTCGTAAGAGTTTATAGGCTCTTCTTTTGATTTAAATAGTGATTTTAAAAAGCTCATATATTTTAATAGTTTATTGCTTATAGTAAATATAGGAATTTTAAATAGGTGATTATTTTCTGAAAATTTTGTTGTAAAAAAAATGAGCTATTCATATGTTTAAATTTACATATGAATAGCTCATTTATATAAGGGTTAATGTTATTATTTAGAGATACTAGTAGAGCCTTGGCAGGTCCACTGTGTTTCTATATCATTATAAGCTGTAAACGTATTTGTACCAGTAAAGTTACCTGTATCTTCAGAAAAAGTGTAATTGCCTACAAATTTGCGTTTGTTTCCAGAAGGTAAAGTGTAAATAGTCTCTAAGGTTAAATTGTTACCATCTATAGTGTACATAGAGCTAGATAGGTAACCTGGATCTTCAAACTCAATAGTGTTGTTTTCTAAGAATTTAAAAGCATAAGGGTCTCCTGCTTCTAAATCGTAATCATTATCACAAGTTTCTCCTAATCTTTGAAAAAACCAAGACCCCTCTAAAACAGTTTCTTCTAAGCTTTTTGGTGAATTGTCATCGTCAGAAGAACAAGAAAATAGTAATGCGGTAAATAATAGCGTGAAAAATAATTTTTTCATATTGTAATTATAGTTTAATTGGTTAAGTACAATGAACGCTAAAAAATAGATTAAGTTGTTTAAGTGTGTTAGTTAGGACTAACACATTTGTTTTTGGTGTTTCTGCCAGGGAAAATAGTGTTTAATGTTTTTGATAATTTCTCCCAATCTGAAGTCATTTTCTTTGCTTGTTTTTTGGTTATTAAAACACCACCATTTGCTATTTTTCGGTCTCTAACTATTTTATCAAAATAAAAAACAGTAAAATCAATAGCTGTTTTGTCTTTAAACTTATGTGTAACGTCTTTTATATTTTTTTCTGAGTCATCAACAAAAATGATAGCCTTATATGTTCTTCCGGTTCTGCCAAGTATGTGTGCTATCATATCACCCTTATTCATCCCAGTAGTCATCATAAGTCCGTCTCTGTAACTCATTTCTCTTTCTAAAGTGTAATTGTAAACAGCTTTAGAGCCATCAATCTGTGTTATAGGAGATTTAGATAAGTTTATACCATTTTTTAACAATTCTCTTTCTGTTGCGGTTCTGTACCTAGGACTTCTAGATGTTAGTGCAAATACAGTTGTGCCATTATTTTGCCAGTTTTTTAGGTATTTGGGTATTAAAGAGTCTGTTAACTTCATTGTACCAAGCTCGTACAATAAACCAATAACATCTTCATAAAAACAGTTTTCAATTTTTTGTTTTTTTGTAGGTATAGCATCTTCAATTTTACCTCTTTGCCAATTGTACCAAATGTCTCCGCCCAGATCTACATTACTGGTTAAAAGTGTATTGTCTATATCTACAATAACAAGTACATTTTCTACTCCGTATTGTTTGGTTTTTTGGGTTACAAGGTTGTTTACATCTTTAAAACTAAAAATAGTACTGTTTTTTAGAGTTTGGGCCGTTAAGTTTATACTTATAAACAACGTTATACCCATAAGGGTTATATACTTTTTTTTAGTCATAATAATGTGTTTGTAATTTGTAAAAGGAGTAGTTTTTATTGGGTGTAAAATTACATAATTTGCTTTAAGTTACGAATACAAAAAGAACAACTACGAAAATAAACTGCTTTATAAACATTTTTATTTAACCAATTATATTTAATAATTAATACTAACAGGGTTACTCTTTGTGTAGCGCTATTTTTTAGTTAAAAATGTAAAAATTATAAATATAATTATGGAAGAAGTAGTAGTAGATTTAGTTAATGAAGATTATTCTTTTAGGCAGTTTAGTAATGGCATAGCTATTTTAGATTATATAGGCGAAGCTAAAAACATAAGAATACCAGATTACATAAATGATAAGCCTGTACTTTATATTTACAAAGAGGCTTTTTGCGAAAAAGGAATTAAAGCGGTTACATTACCAAGTTTATTAGAATATATAGGTGAAGATGCTTTTTATGATAATGAAATAAAAGAGGTAATAATACCAAGTAAAGTAAACAAAATAGGCGGTGGTGCCTTTGGACGTAATACTATTGAAAAACTTGTTATTGAGTCTAATATTGAATTTTTACCAATGTTTTGTTTTGTAGGTAATGCTTTAACTAGTTTAAATTTACCAAAATCGGTAAAAAATATAAGTAACGATTGCTTTGCAGAAAATAATTTTGAAGAACTAACTATACCAGATCATTTAACAGAAATACCTAAGGCAAGTTTTGGAATTAATAAAATGCTTAAAAAAGTTATGTTACCAGCAAAGTTTGAGAATTATATAGGGAGTATTTTTTATAAGTGCGACATAGACAATATAACATTTGAAATTTATTAGTTTTTAACACTTATATTTTTAGTCCATCCAACTCCTATTTGGTATCCAGATTGTGCTTTGTCACTAACTAAAGGTATAAAACTGTAAATACCTATACTATTGTAGCTATTAAGCTTGTATTTTGGAGAAAAAGACAAGCCGTAGTTAAAAAAGGTTTCGGTATTAGAATAGGTTTTTTTAAAGCCTATTTTTTTATTTAGTAAAGTTCCTTTGGTAATAGCTATGCTTGCGCCAACAGGAACTTCAAAATTTATTTGTACGCTATTAAAATTAAGGGAGTAACCAAAATTAATTGTTGGTAGTAAACGCATATCTATATCATTTTTTAATGTGGCATTTGGCTCAGACTCTCCCTTAAAGTCAAAATATGCAACAATTGAAAATGCTAAGGTAAAATGATGTTTGTTTTGAGACAGTGGAGTGGTGTATTTACTATATCCTCCATAATATAAAGCCTCATCGCCAGCAGCTATCACACCTATTTCTAAATTGTTGCTGTTTGTTTTTTGACACCATAAGGTTGTTGCAGAAACACACAATACCAGAGCTAAAATTACTTTATTTACCAAATACATAGTCTAAACCTTTTTTAACTATTTTAGTTGCAGAGCCGCTATGGCCACTTTTTTTTATCAATTCACTTTTATGCTTAAAATTTGGAAAGTTTCTAGAACGGAGTCTATTGTTCATTTCTTCAAAAGATGCTAACATAACACCGCCTTCTAAAGAGCCCATTCCGTTATAAAATATCACATCCAAATCGGTGTTAGCGCTTGCGTAGTATTCTTCAAAATTAAATATAATACCAGAGTCGTACCAGTATGATGTGCCTCCAGAAATGAACTTATTAAACGGGTTAGAAGCTCTTTCTTTTGCCATAACGTATTGAGTAAATAACCCGCCAAAAGAATGTCCAATTAATGTTTTGTTGTTAGATGAATCTATACTATATCTTGATTCTAATTCAGGAATTAATTCATTTTTAATAAACTGATAAAAATTTTCTGCGCCACCAGAGCCGTGTGCATAAACCGTAGGAGTATAGTCTCTGTTTCTTTGTTTATTATTACCAATAGCAACTAATATACAAGGTGGCATACTATTTTTTTCTACTTTTTTTGATAATATGTTAGCAATAGAATTAAACCTGGCATCACCGTCTAATGCAATAATTAACTGATTTTTTAAATTACTGTCATAATTTTTGGGTAGAAATACATAAATAGGGTAGTTGTCATTTACTATTGTTGAGGTTATTATAAATTGATCTTTAGATCCAATAATGTCAAAATCATCATCAGTAGCAGAACAACTTAATAATATTGTGAAGAGTGCAATAAACGTTGTAAGTTTCATAACCTTAGACTTTGTTTTTCAAAAATCTAAAATCTTTAAAACTTAAAACTTATTTTAAATCAAGAAATTAAGCTTTATTTAAATATGTTTTTTTAACTCTGCTATATGTTTCTGGAGTCATACCTAAATAATTGGCAATTAACTTTTGTGGTACTTCTTCTAAAAACCTTTTAGATTTAGCAATTGAGTTTAAAAAAAGCTCGTATTTTTTATACGCATTTTTATGCTGTAATATTAATGATCTTTTTTCGCGTTCTAAGTGTACTTGCTCAAATAATTTAGTATAAATAATAGAAAAAGGATGACTATTTAGCAGTAGCTTTTCAATAGCAGCTTTTTCAAAATAAATAATTTCAGTATCGGTTACTGCTTCCTGTATTTGGTTAGAGGGTGAAGCTTCCATATAGCTTGTAAAGTTATTAAAACTCATACCTGCAAGTGAAAAATCTATTGTAAATAACCTATCTTCAATTATTGTATATTGGTGAATAAAACCATTTAACACTAAAGAGGTTTTGGTTTCTACTTGTCCTATATTTAATAAAAATTCCCCTTTTTTAATTTTCTTTTTTTTTAATAACCTTTCTTAAAGGCAAAAAATCTGTTTCTGTTAACGGGTAAACTTGACTTAAAAAGTTAAAAAGAATGTTTTCTTCAATAGAAAAATGCGCTTTCATAAGTTTTAGTGTAATGCGTTGCTAGTTAACTTGTAATTATAAGTGTAATTTAACAAACAAAAGCCAAAACGTTTGCGGTGTTATAAAACTTAAAGATTATTTAAATAAATAGTACCATTTAATTTTTATGAGTTTTAAGCGCTTTTTGAGTCTCTAATGGTCTATCTGTAGCAAAAATGTCAATTCCTAGTTTAGCCCATTCTCTGTAAAGGTGCTCGCCCTTTGCCGCAGCTCTCTTATCTAGGTTTCCTAAAGTACCTAGCATACATAGAACTTCATTTTGATGTAATTTTTTATATAATAAAGGGTCAGACTCAACAGTGCCTGTAAATGCAACCATATTTTTCCAAGGTATACCCGAGTTGGCAGCTCTGTTGTATTCTTCCATATTTCTAATACTTACAGATAGTACTACGTTTGGGTTTAATTTATATAGTTTTTGAGCCGTTTTAATAGAGTACGTTATAATAACAGATTGATCCAAAGCGTCGTTTTCTTCAATAAAATGAAGCACTTCTGCGGGGTCAACACTACGCTTAATATCTACTGTAAGTATGGCGTTTTCTTTTTTAGCCCAATCTAAAACATCTTCAAATAGCGGAATTTTAAAATCAACAATAGAGTCAAAATCGTCTTTAAGTTTAAGTTGTGATAGTGTTGCCCAATTTTTTTGGTCTACTCTGCCAAAACCAGTTGTTGTTCTTTCTAAAGAGTTATCATGCATTAATAGTAAAACGCTATCTTTACTTTTAGCAACATCAATTTCAAATAACGCGTTAGGTATGTGTTTTTTAATGTATTGCATAGTTTGTAAGCAATTCTCAGGATAGCCAACATAACCTTTTCCGCCACGATGCGCACTTATTAATAACGTACTATCCTTAGAGTAACTAAAAAAAGTCTGGAGGCTATTTTTTTGTGTATTTTTACCAGTGCAAGCAATAAATAAAATAGAAATTAATAGCGTAGATAGTAGTAGTTTTTTCATTTTTTTTAAACGATATAGTGTTCTTTTCACAAGAAAAAGTTCTTTTTTAATTTGAGTAATAACTTATAGAAAAATTAATAGCAAAGAGTATTTATTTACTAATGGACCAAATATAATATTTTGCCTGTATCTTTTAATAATAAACATATTAAATTAGAAATATGTTTTTAATACTTAAATTTCCATTTCTACCATTTCTACCATTTCTGCTCTTGCTCCAAATCTAATAGGTAAAATACTTGTTCCTATTCCTTTAGATATGTACATTTTTGGGTTAGATTCCTTGTACCAACCTTTTAAATATTTTCCACTTCCTTTTGGTTTAAAAGGAGCAATTCCAAAAATTGTAATTTGTCCGCCGTGAGTATGACCAGAAAGTACTAAATCAATATTTAAATTCTCTTTTTGTTTTGTGATTATATCTCTGTATTCAGGACAATGTGATAAAACGATATTGGTTTCGGTTTGTTTTAGATTCTCAACTGCTTTTCCGAAATCAGCATTTCCACCAACTAAATCGTCAATTCCGATTATTGAGATTTTACGATTTTTAATTGAAATGGTTTTGTTCTGGTTTATTAATAATTCGCAATTATTTTTAGAATAAGTATTTTTAAGTTTTATCAAATCGACTTTACCCCAATATTCCCAATTTCCGGTAATCGCATACTTTTTTATAGAATTATCTATTAATTGCAAAAAATCGTTCAGTGAATCTATTTTTTCAGTTTTGTCAACAGAATCTCCAGTTATAAATATTATATCAGGTTTAATTAAATTTATTTTTTTTGCAATAGATTTATGAAAATATCTTAATTGGTCAAAGTGTAAATCCGAAATTTGAATGATTTTTATTTTGTTTTTTTGCGATTTTGAGATGTCAAAGTAATTCCAGTCAATTACATATTTCTCAAACCAAAGTGAGTCTAAAAGTACTAATCCAATTGAGGCTAAAATTCCTCGTTTTATAAATTTTCTTCTGGTTAATTTTGGCATTTTTAATTGCTAGTTTTTTGTAGTTAATTTAAGTAAATAACTGTTAACTTTCTTAAAATACGACTAGATTAAAAATATGTTACTTTGTTTTAGTTATTTCAACTAGCAGTTTAGCTAGGTAATAGGTGTAGTTTAGGTATTATTAGATTTTAACTTTTCTGCTATGCTTAAGGCAGAAATAACCGCACCTTCCATATATCCTCCAAATTCTGTAGCTGTTTCTGTTCCTGAAAAATATAACTTTCCATTCATATAACAATTTTGTAATGATGGATGACCATTGTTTTGATGCGCTCTTTGAGTGAATTGGTCTCCACTAATTAAAAATTCGTCTGTCCAAATTTTATCAAAATAGGCACTGGGATTTAATGCTTCTTTTCCTAACAATTCTGTTAAGTGTTTTAATACAAATTCTTTTCTTACTTTTTGAGGATAAGACACAGCCCCTGCATTTAAAAAACCTGTAAAACCAAATTTATTTTCTTCAAAATTCGTGTGATCGTACATTTCTGAAACAATTCCGGAGTGGCTGTACAACATTCCAGAAAACCCTTTATTTCTCCAAAAAGGAACTTCATATTCTAACACAAACTTTATAGCACCTGCCATCCAAGTTTGCACATTTGGCAATAGTTTAGAAACAGAACTAGGCAATTCTGGTGAAAACTTAATATTTAAACCTATTAATTGTGGTGGTAAACAAAGCACAACCTTGTCTACATAAAGTTTTTCTCCATTAGATATTTTAACTATTAATTTACTATCAAATTCAGTAATACCTACAACTTTTGTATTTAGATGTATATTTTTAGAAGGTAATTTTTGAGCTAACGTATGGATAAGTTTTTGTGTTCCATCTTTTAAACGGAAGGAAGGATTTTCAGATTCGGGAACAAAAAACTCTTGCGGTGGTTCAAATGATTTGGTTTGAAATAACGAAGTTCCTTTTGAATATTGCGGGTATTTTTCTAAGTCCAATTCAGTAATTAACGTCATTAAATTTTTGTGCATACCAGAAAACCAGGTAGCGCCCAACTCTAAAGGTGTTTCTAATGCTCCTTTTATGGTTTTAATTCTTCCGCCAATTCTTGAAGAAGCTTCTAAAACTTTTGATTCTATTCCTCTTTTTGATAATAAATAAGCTAAGGTTAATCCACTTAATCCACCACCTATAATTATAATTCTTTCTTTCATAAATTCATTTTAAGCAAAAAGCTATTGTAAAAGTACAATAGCTTTTTTATTATTAACCTTAAATTACTGAGGTCTACTAGAAAACACCAACCAATTTACACAGGCTAGTATGCATGTATTTGCAATACCTAAATATATAATTGGCCAGCTAAAACCAAACCAATAAAGTATTGGAATCCAATACGTAAATATGCTCCATACAGACGATATACAAATAGGACATTGAATAATTGGTTTTCGTAAGTACTTATTAATTTTGTACTGAGTGTATTCTTTATGAAACTGCACGCCAGAGTTGGTAAGAGTTACAATTATTTTTGGGTCTATACGTTTTATGCGCTCATTTAACAGGTTTATAAAAGCTACAAAATTGCTGTCGTCTCTAGTTAGTAGAATTTCTTTTTCTGAGCTATTAAAGTCGAATTCGGGAATTTGTACGCGTATTTTTTCAATAAGTTTTTTAAAATAAACTCCTTTATAAACTACAATTTCTTGTTGCGATTTCATAACTCTTTTTTTAAATGGATATAAAATCATTTCGCTGTCGTAGTCTTTTCCGTTTGGCATTTTTTCCGTTTCGCCTTTTGCCGAAATCCATACGCCAACCATAAATATCGATTCTATTAAAAGGTAACCTAAAGCTGCTAATATGGTATAAAAATAAAAACTTGGTTCCATAATTTTAAAAGTTTTAAAGAAGAAAAAGAAGCCTTATTTTAAACCAATAAAGCTTCTTTTGTTAACCTAGTAACTTGTTTTTAATTAAGCTACGGTATAGATTCTTACCTCAGGATTATCCTGTAAATACGGTTTTAAACCAGTTACCACATCGTTAGTAAATAAGTTTGTTGCTAAATAGTTTTGAGCATCTTCTGTGGTTTTAAAACCATGTAACACTTGTACATCTTCGTTTCTAATTAAAAGTTTTTTGGATGTTGCACCAGTAATAGTTTCTAAAAATGGTGATTTGTATTTGCTGTACACAGCTGCTGCGTTTGCTCTGTCCAACTCGTTTATTTTAAGACTAATTTCTAAATATGCTTTTGTCATTTTAATTTCTTCCTGCCATTACACCACCGTCAATATCCCAAACTGCACCTGTAACCCAAGCACTATCTTCATCTAATAAAAAGGCTATTGTTTTGGCAATGTCTTGTGATGTACCTACGCGTCCAATAGGATGAAAATCGTTAAAACCTTGTAAGGTTTCTTCAATTTTATCTTTCGCTATAAACGAACCATAAATTGGTGTTACCACTACTGCTGGAGATACTGCGTTTACACGAATATTACTTTCTGCCAACTCCATTGCTAAATGCTGTGTTAAGCTATGTAAACCTGCTTTAGCCATAGAATATGCCGAAGATGGAGTGGCTTTTATAGCTTGTTTTGCCCACATAGATCCTATGTTTACAATAGAACCACTACCATTGTTAGCCATTACTTTTGCTGCTTTTTGTGTGATAAAGAAAAACGCTTTGTTGAAATTATGGTAAATGTCATAATCTGCTTCAGTATGCTCTAAAAAAGGTTTTGGACTAAAATATCCTGCCGAATTCACCAAGTATTTTAAATTAGGTATATCTTCAGATATTGATGCAGCAAATACTTTTACTTCATTCATGTCAAAAAGATTTACTGCTTTGGTTTTTACGTTTCCAAAAGTTGCTAATTCTGTTTTTGCAGTGTCTAAATTTTTGCTGGCTCTACCAACAATGGTAACTTCAATACCTTTTTGAAGTAACAGTTGTGCTGTAGCTTTTCCCATTCCTGTAGTTCCGCCAATTATAAGTGCTTGTATTTTTTCCATGATATACCTTTTTTTAATTACACTGCAAAGTTCAGGATAACTCCAGTAGTATAAGATGGACAAAAACGAAAAGGAATGGTACTTTTAGGAAACGGACTTCCTAAAGCCTAAAGGCGAGAGGTTTGTGTGTTTTTTAAAGTATTTTACAAAATACGACGGATCATCAAAACCCAAACGATAGCCAATTTGGTTCACGTTTAGTTCGGAATACAATAACAAACGTTGCGCTTCTAAAACAATTCGTTCTTGTATCATTTGCGATGGTGTTTTGTTTAATTGCAAGTTGGTAAGATCAGACAATGTTCTAGAAGATATAAACAATAGTTTAGCATATTCAGAAACAGAAAGTCCTTTGGTGTAATTTTCGTTAATGAGGTTTATAAATTTTATAAGTTGTACTTTTTTGTCGTCAGGCGCAGCGCTAGTCTGTTTTTCTGTTTGCTCGCAGGCTTGTTTTACACGCTGTATTTGTATAAGAAACGCTTTTAAGTAAGACTTTAATAATTCTTCTTTACCAAATATGTCTGGTGTATTAAACTCTCTTTTTATTTGCGTAATATATTCATCAAATATGTTGGCTGTTGGTTTTTTTAGTGTGCAAAGTGGCTGATTGTATGGGTTATTAAATAGATTAGATTTTAAGAAAAAATCTGTTTCGTTATCTTTTTCAACAATAAAATTTTCATTAAAATGTAATAAAATTCCTTGGTAATTAGTGTTGTCATCAAAATAGTGAACCTGATTTTTGGCAACAAATAAAATAGTGTTGTCCAGTACATTATGCTCATCAAAATCTATAAAATGTTTTCCTTTACCTTGTTTAAACCAAATAACTTGAAAATAACTGTGAATATGCGGTTTTGTAGTATGTCCTTTGTGTTTGGTAATGTAATCATTTAAATCGTGAATGGCCAACTGTGGTTTTTCTGGTTGATGCCTGTTTAAGTGATACTCAACAATTGTATTTGCAGTTCTTTTATTTATCATTTCGTTTAAATAGCTTATACCTGCTTTTATTAACCACAATGCGTTTGTATGTGGTTTGTTGCGTGGTTTAACACAGTGTTATTTGGCCTTAACCATTATGCAATGAATTCCGATTAGGAATTTAGCAGTAATGAGCTATACACGTTGTTCTCTAACTTTTTTATTTTGTTTAAATTCAGTTTGTATTAATTGTTCAAGTTTTTCAAAATCATATTTTAGATTATTTGAGGTAATCGAAAGTGGTGTTCCATACATTTTCATATTCGACCTCATAAGTTTGGCTTTCGTAGCGCTTTTTGCTTTTCCAATATATTTTTCAGGATTTTTTATGTTGATCAGTAGAAATTTAGTTGACATTATTTTTTTTGTTTTAATATCAAATATATCATTCCATTCAATTAATCCAACGCTTGTTGCGCTTGAGTTATCCGTTATTCCGCTTGAGTCAATTATCAATCCCGCATTTTTATCAAATATTTTTTTACTATGTAAAATTGCAATTGTTCCAAAAAATAGTATACTTAAAATTCCAACTCCTTCAATTACCATTGGATTTCTAAATAATTTTAGTGGGAAATCAAGATATAAACTTGCATTAAAAAACAACCAAATTCCGGCTACTACAAATAATAAACAGCCTAAAATCTTAAGATATATTTTCTTTTTACTTAATGGTATTTCTATTATTTCTCTCATTTTAAATCAGTTCTCTTGCTCTTTGTCAAATGTTGTGTAACGGCTTCGTATAACCCTTTAGTTATAGGACTAATTTAGCCAAAAGTTTTTAGTTATTTACTAGTTTAAGCAATTCCGAGTGGATTCGGACGAAGTCGAATCCGCCGTAATTGCGGTTATACATTGTTAGCAAACGTATTTTAGTCCAAATATCCATCATATTCAATCGATTTTAGAATTCCCGATTCGAATATTAAATTGAATACAGAAGTCTGTTCTAAATTCCCGATTTTTAATATGTCATTATTAATTCTTTTAGCAAGTGACTTTTCTACAACATATTTTTTCGTCCCAACTTTTATAAAATCATTTAGTTCAAAATCTGCATCTCCAATTTTAGCTTTGTAAACCCATTCTTCACTTTCCGCTTTATATGAAGTCAATTCAGTACTCTGATAAGATTTTGTTACAATCGTATCTACTAAATTGTCCACGTGTCTGTTTTTAATTGGTTTTCTATTAATCTCAAATTTTGGGTCAAGCGCAATTTTTTCCAAATTTGATTTAAGAGAAGAAGTTAGACTGTCATTTTCAAAATATGCTTCAGTAACATAAGTCGATTCGAGTTCTACTTTTTCTTCCTCTATTTTTATTTCCGAATTTTGTTTATTTTCTGATTCAATTACTTATTTAGATTCAGCCTGTTTGCAAGAAATAAGAAGGTTTAAAATTCCGAATATTAATAATGTCTGTCTCTTCATATGCTTGCTAACGGTTACGTATAAGAACAGTTGCGTGGTTTGGTAACTAATTTAGCAAAAGTTGTCGAACCAGAGGAAAATCCGCAGGATTTTCCGAGTAGGACAGACCTAGCAATTGTTTTTATACATTGTTGTACACAGTACTTTTTATTTTCTATGTTCCTTGAAAAGCCATAATTACATTTTCAATATTTTTCTTTTCTAAATTTTCAGGTTCAATTCCAAAATACATTACTGCATTTCCGCCAAATCTACTTAAATCTGAATTTCTGTCATTACAGTCGAGTTGTAATAATATTCTATATTTTTTTGAAATTTTCTCAATTTCCGATTTTTTTGATTCGTAATCTTCAATAGTTTTAATTTCCAATTTTTTAGTTGCGAAATCAAACACTACACTTGACTGAACAGACCTATCTTCTCCAAGAATTTGATGAAAATTATCAGTTTCTTGATTAGTCAGATTGTCAATAAATTCAGTTACAGTTTCATAGAAATGGCTAAAGTCATCATATTTTGATTCGTATTTCTTTATTTTATAATTTTCGTCATCTGGCAATGTATAATACTCAAAATATTCAATTTGAGCAGACTTAAATTTGCCTTCTAAAAAGTATTCTTTTGGGAATTCAATTCTTTCAATGTTTTCCGTGTTTTCAAGATAAATCAGTTTGTAACTTGATTCTTTATTCATAAATCCCGGATAATCTTGGTCAATAAATACAAAAGTATAAAGCATTCCATTTTTTGGAAGTTTATTTTGTAAATCGTATTTACTCAATTCACTTAAATTGTATTGTGCGCAAAAAGTCAAATATTCATTTTCAAATTTGGGCCATTTAAAATCGTTTGGTAGGTCTGGATTTCCTCCAATTTTAGATTTTCCAATTCCTATTTCATTGTCTTCTTTCGATTTGGTTTTTATTCCAATTGTAGGTTTTATTAAATCAAGTATTTCTAATTTATCTGAACTTTCAATATCATAATTAGATTCGATAACGTGTTTTTTAATTTTTTCAAATTTATTTTGTCCGAAGCTAAATAGTGAAGATAAAATTGTCATTTAAATCAGATGTTTTTTTATTATGTTTTTACGTCCAGCGTATTGTGTACAACGTGTTTGTGTATGATTAGTTGCGTGTTTAAGCAACTAATTTAGCAAATAAAAACCGAATAGAATATTCCGCAGGAATATTCGTAAGTAGGCGAATACTAGCAATTAATTATACACGGCTTAAGCTTGTAAATCATTAAATTAGAAACATAAACAGAAAGCACAAAAGAGAGGATTAAGGTTATTATACACGCAGAGACTACAGATCTCGTCAACATTGAAAATCCCCTCTCTTTTCTACACAGATTTCGTACAGTTCTATGAGGCTTTTAAGACCTCGATTTTAAGTCGTTGAAACTCGCGTAGGTTGTCCTTTCAAAAAAACAATTTCTTATGAATAAAGATATTAAATATTTTGGAATAGACATTAGTCATTTGGTTTTTGATGTTACAGATTCAGATGGTAATTATTATCAGTTTAAAAACACTATTTCAGGCTTTAAAAAGTTCGAAAAATTATTAGATCTATCGAGCCATTGTGTGATGGAAGCAACAGGATATTATCACTATCAGTTAGCTTATTATTTGCTTGAATCAGGTATTAAAATATCTGTAGAAAATCCATTAGCGGTAAAGCGATTTATACAAATGAAGTTGTCTAAAATAAAGACAGATAAGAGTGATTCTAAACTTATATGTGAGTATGCCAGTCAGGTAGACTTAAAGTTGTGGAAAGGCAGTTCCAAGCATCAAATAGAATGCTTGCAAATGACCAGACTCCTTTCTGTGTATACAAAACAGAGCACAATGTTAAAAAATAAACTACACGGTAAAACCGTTTTAGGAAATCCAAGTAAAGCGGTTGTGAGTTCTATAAAACGAAGTTTAAAACAGTTAGAAAAAGAAATAGACAACTTAGAAGTTAAATTATTGTTATTGGTAAAAGAAGCGCACCAAGATGTGCTAACACGGTTAAAAACTATACCCGGAATAGGAGCTAAAACAGCCTTAATGTTAGTGGTTTTAACGGACGGTTTTGAACGATTTAGTAGCGGTAGTGAATTATGTAGTTATGCTGGGTTAACACCCGTGATAAGAAATAGCGGAACAAGTGTAAATGGACGAAGTAGAATTAGTAAGATAGGAAATCAAAAACTGCGTAATCTCTTATTTATGTGTAGCTTTAATGCCTGTAAATACAATAAAGCTTGTCGTGATATTTATGAGCGTATCGTTGCCAAAGGAAAGAGTAAAAAGTTAGCATTAATAGCCGTGTGTAATAAACTATTAAAGCAAGCCTTTGCTATTGCAAAATCAGGACTAATATATGATGATTCTTACAGAAGCACTTTAGCTAAAAATTAGTTAGTTTTTACTTGTTTTTTACCACAGTACTTTGTTGGCAAATCGTTATTTTTTCATTTTTCTAAAAGTATTCCAAATTTCAGTCCCGATTTTAAATTCATTTTCATTTAATTCTGTCAAATTCCATTCAAATACTTTTTCTGAAATAACTTTTGCTTGAACTGGAAACATAGTTATTTCAATTTTTTTACTCGAATTATGTTCTAATTCTAATTCAACAGTTTCATAACCTAATGAGAGAATTTCATATTTTATTTTTGATTTGTTTTTCTCAACCTCAATTTTATTTTTCTCTTCATAAATTTCAAATCCTTTAATATTCGGTTTTTCAACAATATTGACATAAAGAGGTAAGTCATTCTCGTCGGTTATAATAAATTCAAACTCGATATTCTTTTCAGATTGTGATTTTATTTCGGTAACTTTTACTTTATTTTTTGTTGGTTGTTCCTTTTTATCAAATTCCAGTTTTAAAATTTTGTTTTTTAATTCATAAATTCCAGTTCCAATATGTGAAGTTCCTAAACAGCCTGAAACAGAATATTCAAAATGATTATTTTCTTTAAAATCAATGCAAGTAACGTCAGATTCTCCAATTGGAATTGAACAATATTTTCCGCCTAAATTTTCTTGAGAAAAAGTCGAAATAGAGGTCAGAAGTATAATTATGTGCAGGATTTTTTTCATAATGTTTGCCAACGGTTTCGTATAACCGTCAGTTACGGGATTAAAGTTAATAATTTTCGGTAAAGAACTGATGTTAGCAATTCCGAGTGGATTCGGACGTAGTCGAATCCGCCGTAATTGCGGTTATACATTGTTGGCATTTCGTTATTTTTTCTCAATTTCAAATGTTTTTATCCACTTTGCTTTATTCATTCCAAAAAATATTCCTCCAACGAGCATTATTCCTCCAGTTGCTATTCCGACCATTCCAAAAAAAGGTGTTTTAGGAATTCGTGTTAAAATTTCTGCTGCAAATGCTGCATAAAGTCCAATTACAGACCAATACATAAAAGTAAAATGAAGGTATTTCCAACTGTCTTCTGGTTTTTTAGTCCAAATAGGAACCATTCCTAGAATAATTGTAATTAAACTCAAAAGAGTTGTGTAATGAAATATTCCCCAAGCATTGAAAAGTCTATAAATCATAAAAGCAGTCAATATCAGAATTCCCATACTAATAACATATAAATATCCGATTTTGATATGTCGTTTTGTTCCTTTTTTCGCGATTAGAATATATGTCCCAAATATTAGAGCAAAACAAGATGAAATCAAATGAACTAAACCTATTTCATTTCCAACTATACTTTCCATTTAATTAAATAATTTAGAGTTATATAGTTTAAATTTAATAGTACTGTATATTTTCATATATTTTTTGTTTCTCAAATGTAGAATTTCAGCGATGAGTTGTTTTTAATGAATGCCAACGGCTTCGGCTATGATTAGTGCGGGATTAAATTAGTATTTAATTTCGGATTAAGCGATTAGCCAAAACTTTTTATTTTGTCTTATCTTTTTCTGTTCTAAAGCCAAATCAAAAGATTTGGCGGACTTTATAAAAATACACCAACTTTTTGATTAAGCACTAAAACCCGTATTAATTATAGCCCTTGTTGTGCATAGTGTTTTATTCAGCTTTGATTTCATATGGTTTTTCAGGGAATCCAAATAAAATTGCCTTGTTCAAGTCTATTTCCTTTATTCCGATTAAAGTTTTTCTTTCGTCATTATCATAAATAGAAGCAAAGTAAGTCCCTTGTAAATTTTCAAGAACTAATTTGCGTCCATTTCTTTTCATTTTCTTATTACTTTCTTGGATAACAGGACTGTCTAAAATCACGTTGAATTTTAAAGGTATTTTCTCATTATTCCATTCAGCATTAAACTCCAATTTTTCAATTTTGTTAAATTCAAGTTCCGTTTTTGTTGATTCGATTCTTTCGTAATCAGTCCAAAATTCAGTGTCTTTAATTATAGATTCAGTTTCACTCAGCACAGTGTGCGTTTTTCCCATTCTATATATTCTGATTCTATTATTATTCACGAATTCATATTTAGATTCTGGAAGTTTTTCACTCCATTCAGTTCGGACTTTGGATAATTTATTTCCGTTTTTTAATTCAAGTTCAAAATGGATAATTTGGTCCTCACTAAATTCAATAAATTCAGGTTGACAGTAGTCATCTCCCGTTTTAATTTTTAACCAAGTTCCATTCAGATTGTTCATTGATTTTTGAAATTTTGAGGCATTATGCACAACGTTTATGTATAAGAATAGTTGCGGATTTGTATGCGAGGATTTTCCGAAGGAAAATCAGACGTTACAAACACGCAACGACCTTTGATTAAGCACTAAACCGCAATTATTTTTATACGGTGTTGTACACCGTTTTTTATTCAATTATTTCTTTATTATTGTTTTCAAAAATCCAAACTCCTATCACTATTGTTAGCGAATATATCAAAACCCAAATTGTTTGTTCAGACCATCTTGTAATAAATCCGCTATCAACGATGAAAAATGTAATCCAAACCGATAGAAAGCTATAAATTGATAATATAATCTTCTCGTTTATGGTTGAGTATTTATTTTTCAAAAACCTTTTAATTAACCAAAATATTGCCATTGCAGGAATTGACGAAAGAAAGCCGATAATAATCATTACAAATATTATTTCGTAAGAATTTAATATGCTCGTAAAACTCGAATCATTTATAATAGCACCTAATATTAATGCTAATAAAAGAGGCGAAACGATTATCGTAAATAACCAAATTTTGATAACATATCTCATATATTATTCAGCTGGTATTTTATACTTTCCTTCCACTAATTCCCAATTATTTTTCTTTCGGTCAAACACAAATCTCATATCAGGAACGTAGCCATTTGTTCCGCCACAGTCTAATGCAAAATCCGCTTTTTTAAATTTCAGTCCATTGTTGAAATGAATTTGCCGCTTTCCAGTAACATTTACAATTCCAAAATTCACGTCAACTGTATCAGTTCCAATTATTTTGTGAGTCAGACGCAAAACCCGAATTGTCTTTTTTTCTTTAATTGACAAATCAACTAGTTCCTCGTTGGTCAAGAATTTGTATCGGTCAGATACGTTCAGTTTGGAAATCCTTTTCCCGTTTTCATTCAGTTCGATATATTTCCAACCACTCGATAGTAAAAGGTCAAATCTGCTATTTAATGCTTGAACATAGATGCTATCCAATTGGCTTGGTTTAATCGAATTCAGTTCCATTTCTTGTCCAAATGACAAAAATCCGATAAAGGTCAATATGATTACAAATGTTTTTCTCAAATGGTGTACAACGGTCTCGTATAACCGACAGTTACGGGTTAATATGCGTTAATTTTCGGTTTAGCACAGACGTTAGCAATTCCGAGTGGATTCGGACGTAGTCGAATCCGCCGTAATTGCGGTTATACATTGTTGTAACACGTTTTTTATTCCGCAATTGCTCCATTTTTCCATTCCTCAAAAGTGACGTGGTTATTCCAATAAAAACTAAATTTATTAAAGTTTAGATTCCAATTTGTCCAAGCTAATTCTCCGTCATTATTCATAAGTGAACCTATACGTAAATGATTATCACCTTTACTTTCGTTGTCGCCAATAATTTCAAGTCTCGATTGGAAATCTTTTGGGAATTCAGTTATTTTGGTTTCTTTATCAGTCATAATTTCAAATGTTGTTTTGGTTATTCCGCTCAATACCAATTTACATCTTCCTAAAATTAATCCGTCCAGATTTTTTTCTTTATAATTTTCCAATTTTGCCCAATCAAAAATCAAAACTATATTGTCGGAATTTATTTCCAGCAAATCAATTGACGAGTCGTGGAGCTCAAGTCTTTTAATATTTTCCGAAATTTTAAATTCCATTACAGATTTTTTTTTCAAATGTGTTACAACGGTCAGGCTAAGCGTAGTGCGGAAGTAAGGAAACCTTTCGTTTCCGTCTGAGCACGAAGCTAAAGCTTATTGTTTAGTTTTATTTTTTCTTGTTCAAAGCTAAATCCATAAGATTTAGCGACTTCATAAATATACACAGACCTTTCTATTTTGCCCTAAAGTCCGCATTACGTTTAGGCTGTGTTAGCTTTAGTTTTTTTATTTACAGTCACTTTTTTCCGTTATAATTCGTCTTTGATTGCGCCAATACTCTATGAATTCTTTCGAACGAGTTTTGCTATTATAAAGTACGTCGCCAATCAAGAAATGAAATTTTTGATTATCCCTTTTAATAAAAAGTGTGTCCGAGCATTTATTTTTTTCCAAAAAATCTCCTTTCAGTAAAAAATCGGCAATAAAAGGCTCTGAATAATCATAATTTGAGCTACCATCTATTTTCCAATATTCATTTTCTTGTTCGAGAAGAATATAAGTGAATCCTTTGTACTGGTATAGGTCGTTGATAACTCCAGTAATTGGAGTTTCCAAGATTATTGGTTTCGAGTTTTGAAAAATTCCAAATGATAGGTATCCAAACCATACTAATAATGAGGCAAATCCAATTAAAGACATGGACATGATTAAAATTTCATCTCGTTTCATCCTCTTCTTTCAACGATTTTTCAAAATTAAAGCTAACGGGTTAGGCTATGATTTGTGCGGGTGCAGAAATTCGGAGAATTTCAAGCTGAGCACAAGCAAAAGCTTTTGCCGTTTTTTAGTTTGTAGTTAAAAATAAGAAAAAAGCTTTTGCGATGATGTAAATCAGCGACCATTTCGACAAGTAACTTATCCCGCATTAATTATAGCCCGTGTTATGTGACGTTTTTTTTCTTTTAGTTTTTCGATTCTCTCTTTTTTTTAATCTTCTATTTCGCTGATAATTCCAAATTATTGATTTTATCTTACTCAGGCTGATTGGTAAAATGCCTTTATTTCCAGTTTTTAATTCATTCGGTAAATTCCAAATATCAAAATTGCTTTTATATTGAGCAACATCGTATTCGGACGGAATAAATTCAAATCGACTTTTTTTGAATACACGACTTTTAATCTTTGAAATTATATTTTGAAGTAAATCAAAAACTTCTTTTTCACTTTCTCCAACATTCTCAGCATTAAATTCCGTGTAATCTCTTGGTTCCGCTCTCCAGAAAATTAGTGTTGCAGTTCCTTTGTCGCATTTTGGACTATTGATAATCCAATTCAAAACTTCAATTCCGTCGTCCCAATTATAATTTTCAGCGAGAAAATATTGGTCGGTTGAGTTTAATTTTTTAAAAATCTCAAAATCTGGCGTAAATTCATAATTGTCATTATCAAATGAATATTCGATAAAATTCTCAATTATAAGTTTCTCTTTTGAGGGTGTAACTATCATTTTTTGGTAAATGTTACATAACGGTTTTGTGTATGAGCAGTAGCGGATTTTATGCGACTACTTTTCAGTTAACAATATACTTTAATTTATGCAATAACGGTTCGAGTTAGCACTCAAACCGCTATTGCTTATACACGTTGTTAGCAACTGTTATATTTCTACTTTCTGTCCGTCGTGTAAAATTCTATAATATTTGCCTTTTTCTATGAGTATACCTTCTGATTCACTATTTGGAAAGTTTTTATGATAATCCTTGGGATGCTTTACATCAATTCCTATGACTTTTCCATTGTACATTCTATTCACTTTGGATTGAAGTGTATGACCTACAACTACTGCTTTTGCATTGAAATTCTGAAGACCCAGTTCAACATCTTCTTGGGTTAAATCATCTTTAAAATAACCTCTGTACCAAGAAACTCCTGTATGGGTTGAATTTAAAAATTGTTCTTTGGTTTTTTCGGGTTTGGGATAAAATGGTTTATAATAGTTATTACTTGTAATCTCATTGACTTCATCTATGCTTAAATTATAATGAGCTACATCTGGATGTATTCCTCCGTGTGTAAAAAGTATACCGTTAATGAGTTCCATTGTGTTTTTACTTGACATCCATTTGCCTATAAAAGAATTTGAATCATATAATTGATGTTGTTGTTTTTCTAAAATTGAAGCTATGTGAAAGTATTTTGGCGATGAAGAATCATAATTTCCTTGCATATTTTTCAATTCGTGATTACCTAAAATAAAATGAACAAAACCACCCTTTTTTATAGCATCTTGTTCTAATTTGTATATAAACCATAGGACTTGGGTTGTTGAAAAGCCTCTATCAACAAAATCTCCAACTAAAACTAAATGCCCAGTATCAAATATCCAATTTAGGTTTTTGTCAATAACCTTGTTATTAATAAGAAAATCACGAAAAGTTCTATAGCCACTTTCAATATCCGAAATTGCTAAAATCTTACTGTTATCATCATAGGTACTTAAGGGCTTTTTGATGTCTGCATTTATAGAAAATTCAAAGCGTGTCGAATCAAGTGGGAAGTAACAAAAAGCTGGAATTTTTGAGTTTGTTGAATGTTCTTTTTGTTCTAGAAAGAAGCCATCATTTTGATTTCCTTTAATATAATTTACGTTTAAAATACTATCATTTTTATAAAAAACATAAGGTCCATCTTTATCCCAATCCATCATTTTAGGATTATCTCCATAGTGCATACTTGCTCCGTGATAAAGTCCAAATAGAATTACTGAAATAGTGATGATTAAAAATGTTATGAATACGTGTTTTACGTATCTAAGAATTCTTTTTTTCATTATTTGTGATTTTAATTTCAGCAAACATAAATCGAGTTAATTTACGCGTATAATAATAGTGATAGACAACCTTGGTAGATGTATAAAGGGTTTTGTATCGTATGTAAAGTCATTTCATCACACTTTAATTTCATTACATAACCTTGAATTTGATGTTTGTCAACCTTTTTTTGAAAGGTAATTTATACTACTATTTTTGTTGTATGAAAACCAAAAAACGCAATAAGCAGTGGGTGATACTATTTTTAATATCAGTTGCTTTAATACCTATATTAATTACAATTTATGAAGTCATTTTTACGGATGATAAATCCGTTGTATTTCTAGGAAATTACAATCCTAAACTAGCTATAATTGTTGTTTCCTATTATATTCTGCTATTTGGTTTGGGCGTTTATTGGTTTATTCGGCAACTTATTTTTATTGCAAAATTGAAAAACGAAAAATCGAAAGTGGAACTAATGCTCTTAAAAAGTCAAGTAAGTCCGCATTTCTTCTTTAATATGCTTAACAATTTATATGGTTTGGTAGGTAAGGACGTAACAAAAGCCCAAGAATTAATTCTAAAACTTTCTGATATGATGCGTTACAGCATCTACGAAAGTGAAAATGAAACGGTAACCTTAAAAGAGGAAGTTGATTATTTAAAGAATTACATTGAGCTTCACAAAATGCGTTATCACAAGAATATAGTAGTTGACTTCAAGTGTAATATCGATGAAAATAAAAGAGTTGCTCCACTACTATTTATAAATCTTTTAGAAAATGCTTTTAAACACGGCGTTGAGAATTTAAGGGAAGATGCGACCGTGACGATCAATTTAACTTCATCAGAAAGCAATATAAAGTTTACGATAGAAAATAATTTTGATAGTTCTGAAAACTTGAAAAAAAAGCCTGGAATTGGTTTGAAAAATTTAAAACGAAGATTAGAATTGACGCATCCAAATAAGCACAGCTTGTTGTTTTCGAATACCGAAAATACTTTCAATGCACAATTAACTTTAAACTAATATGATTACTTATTTAATTATTGATGATGAGCATATAGCACACGACATTATAAAAGACTATTGTGATTTATTGCCAAATATGAAATTAATGAAAAATTGCTATGATGGATTAGAAGCATTTGAATATCTGAATAAAAATGATGTTGATTTGATTTTTTTAGACTTGAATATGCCTAAACTGAAAGGTTTTGAATTTCTTAAAACATTAAAAAATCCGCCAAAGGTAATTGTGACAACTGCCTATAAAGAATTCGCTCTTGAAGGATATGAACTTAATATTTCAGACTACTTATTAAAACCCTTTGGGTTTGAACGCTTTTTAAAGGCGATTAATAAAACGTTCAGTACATCAAATACACAAGAATCTATCTCGTTTAAAAGCAATGTAGATTCAAAGCGTATTTTTCTTCGAACCAATAAAAAGTATATACAAGTAGAAACCGATATTGTTTTGTTTATCGAAGCATCAGGAAATTACACAAATGTGATAACAAAAAACGAAACCATTACTGTTCGAGAAAAAATATCGAACGTATTAGATTTGTTACCGAAAGAAGATTTTTTGCAGGTTCATAAATCATTTGCTGTTGCTCCAAAGCATATTAAAAGTATCGAGGGAAACAGGATATTTATTTCAGACCATATTATTCCTATTGGTAAATATTATAAGGCTAATGTTAATCGATTATTGAAGTAAGTTTTTTCTAATAGTTGCTAACGGTTTCGTATAACCGTCAGTTACGGGATTAAAGTTAATAATTTTCGGTAAAGAACTGATGTTAGCAATTCCGAGTGGATTCGGACGTAGTCGAATCCGCCGTAATTGCGGTTATACATTGTTGGCATTTCGTTATTTTTTCTCAATTTCAAATGTTTTTATCCACTTTGCTTTATTCATTCCAAAAAATATTCCTCCAACGAGCATTATTCCTCCAGTTGCTATTCCGACCATTCCAAAAAAGGGTGTTTTAGGAATTCTGGTCAAAATTTCAGCTGAAAATGCTGCATAAAGTCCAATAACAGACCAATACATAAATGAAAAATGAAGGTATTTCCATTTGTTTACTGGTTTTTTTATCCAAATAGGAATCATTCCAAGAGCGATTGTAATTAAACTCAATAATGTTGTATAATGAAATATTCCCCAACCATTGAACAATCGATATATCATAAATGCTGTCAAAATCAGAATTCCCATACTAATTACATATAAGTATCCGATTTTAATATGTTGCTTTGTTCCTTTTTTCGCAATTAGAATATATGTCCCGAATATTAGAGCAAAACAAGATGAAATCAAATGGACTAAACCTATTTCATCTCCAATTATATTTTCCATTTAATTAAATAATTTAGAGTTTAATAGTTCAAATTTAATAGCACCATTCCTATTCATATATTTTTTGTTTCTCAAATGTAGAATTTTAGCTACGAGTTGTTGTTTTTAATGAATGCCAACGGTAGGTATAACCGAAGTTACGGGATTAAAGTTAATGTTTTTCGGTTTAGCACAGACGTTAGCAATTGGGAGTGGATTCGGACGTAGTCGAATCCGCCGTAATTGCGGTTATACATTGTTGGCAACAGTATTTTCATTCAATTATTTTGGCCAATTCGGTTCGAACTTTCGAATAACACAAGGCTTTTCGGTTTCAAAAATTCCTTTTTTATAAGCTTTATAGTGCAATTCGGTTAATTTTTTAAATTCTTTTTTCCGAAGTCTGTCAACTTTTCTAGGAGACATAAAATCGTAAGTAGAAGCCAAAAATAAAATTATCTCTAGATTTTCACATTCCGATGGAACTGTAACAACTGCCCATTCATAACCAACTCCAGCAAAAATCAATTTATTCGTTTCTTTGGGTAGTTTGATTTGGAAATACCCATTCAAGTCAGTTTGTCCGATTTTGATTGTGTCTTTGTCGAATATTGTGATTCCAATTGCACTTTCAGAAAATTGGTCGATAGTTTTTCCTCTTATAGTCCGTTGTCCAAATACAGAGAAAAAGCAAAATAAGAATGATATGAAAAATACTGTTTTAATTCTCAAAGTTTTCGGTTTTTCATATTGTTGCCAACGTTTAGCTATGCGTAGTGCGGGTGCAGAAAATCACTGACTTTCGATCCAGCACTTAGCCAAAGTTTATATTTTGTTTTTATCTTTTTCTAAAATACTAAATTTAAATCTTTGGCGACAAACCAAATAGACAATAACCTTTGGATTAAACCTAAAACCGCATTATCGCATAGGTGTTGTTAGGCATAGTTTTTTACTCAACTATAATTTCGGGGTCTATTTTTCTCCCTCTTTTATTTTTACTTTGATATTCCCTTCTCTGTTTAGTTATTTCATAAAGCACAATTCCCGTACTTGTCGCAAGATTCATACTCTCAATTATTCCTGCCATTTGTATTTGAATACAAGCTACAGAATTTTTAACCGCTAATTCACTAATTCCACGTGATTCATTTCCAAACCAAACAGCTAATCTTTTCTGAGTGTAATTTCCATTATGCAGAAAAGTGTTTTTTTGTCCTTTGATATGTGGAGAAGTTACGATTGATGTAAATCTATTTTTCTCTAAATGGTCAAAACATTTTTCAGTACTTTCAAAAGTTTTTACAAAACTCCACTTTATAGCAGAAACAGAGGGTTTTAATAATGATTTTCGCTCTCGCATTTCTTCCCATTTTTCGGGTAATCTTTTTTTACTGTCAATTATATAAAGTTTTTCAACTCCGAGTGCATTTATATTTCTAACAACCGTTGCTATATTTTTCACATCAGTTGGTTCTTCAAGTACGGCAATTAAATTTTCACATCTCAAATCCTTTATTTCGTCAGCTCTTTTTCTAAGATCAGATTTTGACTCATTTATTTCGGTATTTGATTTTTCTTTCGTCATTTTTTTAATTATGCCTAACGGTTTAGCTAAGCGTAGTGCGGTGGTAAGGAAACTTTTCGTTTCCGTCTGCGCACGAAGCTAAAGCTTATTGTTTAGTTTTATTTTTTCTTGTCCAAAGCTAAATCCATAAGATTTAGCGACATTCTAAATATACACAGACCTTTCGGTTTTACACTAAAGTCCGCATTACGTTTAGGTTTTGTTGTAGTGCGTATTTATTCCGTCCGAGTTGCAATAACTTCTCCAGTTTCATTTGGAACGCAATAAAACTTTAAGTACTGTTTACTTACTTCGCTGATAGGTAATGTAACGCCTTTTCTACCACGATTGAAAATGGTTATTAAATAAGTTTCATCTAACTTTTCTAAAATCCATTTCGAACCTTCCTTAATTTCTAACTCTTCCAATCTTTTCTTATCCCAGAGTTCTTTATTGAAAGCTATTTTGGTTTTTGATTTTCCTTTTTCCTGAAATTCAAAACTTAAGGACTCTATTTCATCTTGACTTAACTCCGTTTTAGTAGGTGAAAGTTTGACAAAGTTCATCTCCATTTGAACAGGGTCTGCGTTAAAAGTTCCATTGACATAAAGTCTCAATAAGTTTTCATTGATTAATTTTAAATCTGCATACTTTTCTCCATTTTCAAGAATTAGAGAACTGTCTTTTACAGTTAAATTCAAGTCAGATTTTTCTAATTGCAAATTGGTAAAAACATTAGCAGTATCATTTTTAAAATTAAGAATTTGTAGTCCGGGATTTTTTTTGAATTCCATATATCCAACTTCTTTCAGTATCCATTTTCCATTCAATTTTTGTCCATAATTTGGGCTAGAAATCATAATTATTAAAATTAGTAGAAATGTTTTTTTCATATGCACTACAACGTGTTTGTGTATGGTTAGTTGCGTGTTTAAGCAACTAATTTAGTAAACAAAAACGAACGCGAGAAAATTCCGAAGGAATATTCCAAATAAGCAACGACCAAAGCAATTAATTATACACGTCTTAAGTTTGTAATTCATTAAATTAGAAACATAAACAGAAAGCACAAAAGAGAGGATTAAGGTTATTATACACGCAGAGACTACAGATCTCGTCAACATTGAAAATCCCCTCTCTTTTCTACACAGATTTCGTACAGTTCTATGAGGCTTTTAAGACCTCGATTTTAAGTCGTTGAAACTCGCGTAGGTTGTCCTTTCAAAAAAACAATTTCTTATGAATAAAGATATTAAATATTTTGGAATAGACATTAGTCATTTGGTTTTTGATGTTACAGATTCAGATGGTAATTATTATCAGTTTAAAAACACTATTTCAGGCTTTAAAAAGTTCGAAAAATTATTAGATCTATCGAGCCATTGTGTGATGGAAGCAACAGGATATTATCACTATCAGTTAGCTTATTATTTGCTTGAATCAGGTATTAAAATATCTGTAGAAAATCCATTAGCGGTAAAGCGATTTATACAAATGAAGTTGTCTAAAATAAAGACAGATAAGAGTGATTCTAAACTTATATGTGAGTATGCCAGTCAGGTAGACTTAAAGTTGTGGAAAGGCAGTTCCAAGCATCAAATAGAATGCTTGCAAATGACCAGACTCCTTTCTGTGTATACAAAACAGAGCACAATGTTAAAAAATAAACTACACGGTGAAACCGTTTTAGGAAATCCAAGTAAAGCGGTTGTGAGTTCTATAAAACGAAGTTTAAAACAGTTAGAAAAAGAAATAGACAACTTAGAAGTTAAATTATTGTTATTGGTAAAAGAAGTGCACCAAGATGTGCTAACACGGTTAAAAACTATACCCGGAATAGGAGCTAAAACAGCCTTAATGTTAGTGGTTTTAACGGACGGTTTTGAACGATTTAGTAGCGGTAGTGAATTATGTAGTTATGCTGGGTTAACACCCGTGATAAGAAATAGCGGAACAAGTGTAAATGGACGAAGTAGAATTAGTAAGATAGGAAATCAAAAACTGCGTAATCTCTTATTTATGTGTAGCTTTAATGCCTGTAAATACAATAAAGCTTGTCGTGATATTTATGAGCGTATCGTTGCCAAAGGAAAGAGTAAAAAGTTAGCATTAATAGCCGTGTGTAATAAACTATTAAAGCAAGCCTTTGCTATTGCAAAATCAGGACTAATATATGATGATTCTTACAGAAGCACTTTAGCTAAAAATTAGTTAGTTTTTACTTGTTTTTTACCACAGTACTTTGTTGGCAATAGTATTTTTGTTTATTATACCCATTAATTTTTCAACGTCAGTTTCTATTATGTGACTTAAATCAATCTCAATTTTATTTCCATACGTTTCTGTTATAATCAACTTTTTATCATTCAATTCACATGATTTTATTTCTTTGAATTTTATGTTTTTCCCAAAGAACGATTTTATTCTGATTAAGATTCCTCTTTTATTCCACTGAACATAATTCTGATACCAAAACATTTGTGTACTAAATCCGAAGACTATTAAATATCCGATTGCGTTCAAATATTTATTCATTTTAGGGTTTGCAAATTCAATAAAATCAAAGGCTCCATTAATTATTAGAAATAACCCAATTAAAATCAGAGGCAATAAAATCCAACGACCCTTTTTATTCAAATTCCCAAAGTGTATTTTTTTCATTTTTTCGTTATGATTTAATCAGTTTGTAAGCGGATAAAATTCCAATTAAAAACATTATTACACAAATCTAATATTCCGCTTTTGAGTAGTAACTTATTCCACCAATTATTCCAAATGATGTCCACAATAGGTTTGTCAGAATTTCGGTTTTATTCAATTTGTTCATTTTTGAGTGCGTTCTGTTATATTATTGCCAACTAGTTAGTAAACGCAGTTTATTGCGTTTATTTCTCTTTCAAATATAATATTATTTAGGTAACATTTCTAAAGGACTTGTAATATTTATAAGATTAGTAGTACTTACATGCGTGTAAATTTCTGTAGTTTTAGAGCTGTTGTGGCCTAGTAATTGTTGTATAAACCTTAAATTAGTGCCCGAATCTAGTAAATGTGTTGCAAAAGAATGTCTTAAGGTATGTACTGTTGCAGGTATATTTATATTTGCTTTTCTTTTAGATTTATTAAAAACTTGCCTAATGCTAGATGCACTGTATTGCTTGCCTTCTAAGCCTTCAAATAACCACTCTTTAGGTTTATATAACTTGTAATACGCCCTTAATTGTATAAGCATAGTGGGCGATAATAGTGTAATTCTATCTTTATTACCCTTTGCATTTCTTATCCATACCCGCATATTTTTAGAATCTATGTCTTCAATTTTTAAATTTAAACATTCAGATATACGTAAGCCACAACTATATATAATCATAAAAATAGTTTTATGTTTTATATTGTATGTGCACTTAAGTAAACTATCAACTTCATTTAACGATAATACTTTAGGTAGTTTTTTAGCTTTTCTTGGTCGGCAAAAATCATACTGTACTTTTGGTAAGTTTAATACTTTTTCTATGTAAAACTTAAGTGCATTAATACTTTGGTTTTGGTATGATGTAGATATGTTTTGCTTGGTAATTAACTCTTGGTGGTAAAATGTTATATGTGCAGTAGTTACCTGGTGCAAAGGCATTGGATATATGTACTTTAAAAACTGTTTAAACATATGTAAATATGTTTTTGTAGTGTTTTTACTATAATTTTTTAATATTAACTTTTGTTGCATGAGTGACACAGCCAACACATAATCTGGTTTTGTAGATGCTGTATTTGGTAAGTTGTGTTTTGTTATAATAGATTTCATGCCGTAAAAATGATTATAATACCACTAAAATGCTTATTTTTAAGCGATTATATTCGTTTATAAACGTATAATAATACTATTATGTATGAAAATTAAATTTTGTTTGCAGTGTAATAAAGAGTTAATTGGTAGGTCTGATAAAAAATTTTGTGATACCGACTGTAGAAGTTCTTACCACAATACCAACAGACCAATGCATGAAATAACTATTAAGCAAATTAATAGCGCTCTTAGAAAAAATAGAAGTTTGCTTGCTCACTTTTGTCCAAGTGGAAAAAGTACAGTTAAAAAAGAGGTTTTAGTGCAACTTGGTTATAGGGTAGATTTGTTTACTCATATTTTTCCGTTTAAAAACGGAGTTTATTTCTTTTGTTATGAATTTGGTTATTTGCCCATTGTAGATAATGGTGTACACAAAATGCTAATTGTACATAAGCAAGAGTATATGAATACCTTGACCTTTAATCCTTGGAAAATAAAACTTGCAAAGTAATTTGTTACTTATATTTACTAGGGTTAAAGTTGGTAAATCCACTCTTCAGGATTTAACTTGCTAACGTTTTTGTATAAATAAAACTTTAATAATGTTTGTCCGCTAAACTTATTGGTAGCAACTTCTCCTATTTCCTGCTTTGCAGTAACTTTATCTCCTTTTTCTACGTAAGTTGTAGCGAGGTTATAGTATGTAGTTATGTAGTTACCGTGTTTTATTTGCACGCCTTTATTACCACCAGGTACAGCAAGTACCGCTATTACCTCCCCTTCAAAAATAGAGCGTGCCTTAGAGCCCTTGTCTGTAGCTATAATTACACCATTATTTTGGTGTTTAATACCCGGGTATACAGCATCTTTGTATACGCCAAATCCCTTACTTTTAAATCCTTTTGCAACAGGCCAAATAAGCTTGCCTTTATTTGCAGTAAAATTGTTAGCAACAATTTTAGCTTCTGGTGTTAATACAAATTTAGTGCTACTGGTTTTTGTTGTGGTTTTACCGGTAGTTTTTGTGTTGGTAGCTACAATTGCAGAACGTATTAATTTTTCAATTTGCTGATCTATTTTACGTGCTTCAGATTTTTTCTTATTAATACTAGCAGTGTACTTACTTTCATTCTTTTTAATAGTGCTTAAAAGTGCATCTTTAGCTTTCTTCTCTTGCTCTAATTCTTTTTTTGTAGCTAAATTTTCTTTAAGCAACTGTTCCTTTAATTTACGCTGGTCTATTAAAGCCTGGTTTTTAAGTTTTAAAGTGTCCGTTTTGGCAAGTATGGCTTTACCTTGCTCTTGTCTGTAATTTGTATACTGTTTTATGTATTGCAGTCGTTTGTATGCTTGTAAAAAGTTTTCCGAAGAAAGTAAAAATAACAGTCTACTTTGTTGAGATTTGTTTTGATACGATTTTTGTATCATTTGGGCATAATCTTCCTTTAAGCTCAGTAAATCCTTTTTTAAGGTGCCTATGTTACGCACGTTAGCATTTATTTGCCTATTTAACAAGTTGCTTTGTTGGTTGGTAATACGCACTAATTGTTGCTGGGCATTAATTTTTTGCTCTAAACTCTCTACTTGTTCTAAAACATTGCCTTTTTCTTTAGTTTCAGCATATAAAAGTCGGTTTATAGCTCTTATGTCTTTTTGCAATTGCGCACGTTTTTTCTCTAATGCTATTTGCTGGTTGGTTTGTGCAGCCAAAAAACTTCCGCATAGCAGAAAAATAAGTAATGTAAAAAACGTAATTTGGCGCATAAATAGTATGGTTATTTTAAAACAATTTCTTTAAAACCATTTGGTATTTTGTAAGGAAAACCAAATTTTTTGTTTAACTCTATGTTCTTAAAAGTTAGAGCAATAGAGTCCGTTTTGTTTTTGTCTGTAACATAAATGTCTATAATATTTGGCACTAGTTTTTTATCTACTAATTGGTAGTTTTTATATTGTACATCTAATAACCTATTTTTATCTGGCTGTGCTAATTGCATACCAGCAATTTTGTAATTGTTAGGCTCTATTTGTAACAGTGTTTTAAAAAGCTCATTTGCTTTTTTAGGTGCCAATTGGTATTGCTTGTTTAGTTCAACGGTGGTATATTTTTCCTTTCGCAAGTCAAACAATGCTTGTCCTAAAAGTAAGTTTTGTAATTTATTATAATCTAATTCTGTACCTAGTAAATTGCTTAAATATGTAAAATCTCCATCAAAATACTCATTTTGTAACCTATTGTAAAAACTAACTCTTGTTGGTGTTATGTAGGCTTTAACTACACCTAACGTGGCGCTAATCCAAATAGCTTTATCCTTTTCCATTCTAAAACTAACTGTATAGCCTTGTGCATCTGTGCCATCGGTATAATCAATCTTTAATCTTCCGCGTAATGTTTTAAAATCTAAGGCGTTTGCATAATGGTTTTTAACAACAGTTTTTGTGTTAAGTTTTTTTAAGGTTGATGTATTACTTGCGATAACCTTTTTAGATTTACATGATACAAAAAACACCGCAATAATAAGTGCAAGTCCTAGTTTTGGTGCTATTTGAAGATTTTTTGTCATTTGTTATTTTTTAAATTTTACTTTAGATAAGTACATATTTGCTTTTGCAGGATTGCCCATTGCTGTATATGCGGCAGCAATTTCTCTATAAAAATCATCTGCAAGGCGTATGTCATCTAACACATAGTCCAATCCTGTTTTTAAAGTTTCTAGAGCTTGCCTGTGCTTTCTTTTACCATTATATGCAGCTCCTAACGCATAGTAAAAGTAAGGCTGAGATGGGTATGCCTCTAGAGCCTCTTTAGCAGTGGTCTCTAAAAAAATATAATTTTTCTGTTTTAGTGTAAACTTTAATCTGTTTTTGTAATTAAAGGCAGAATTACTACTGTTGTTAACACTTTTAGTAGTTGTTGTATTTTTATTTTTAGTAGTGGTTGTGCTAGTACTTGTAAAGGTATAAGTGCTAGTATTGGCTTTTTTGTGTGCTATGGCAGCCTGTAATTTTGCATTTAAATCTTCTTTAAACGCATCATCTTTTAGTTCAGCAAGTATATTTTTTGCTTCGTTATAATTTTGTTTTAAGTACAACAAGTGCGCTAAGTTTTGCTTTAGGTTGTAGTTATTATAGGGTACTATTTCTTTTAAATTACTAACGTTTTTGTATTGTTTTACTAAGGATATGTATAAACTCTCTAAATACCACAAATTATCTGGTTTTTTACTAAGCGCAATTTCTGCTTGTTCTTGTGCCAAACTATACTGTTTGTTTTTTATATAAGCTTTGGCAAGTTCATTAGCTACTGCTGCATTATCTGGTTGTAGTTTTTGGCAAACCAAAAAGCTATTTATTGCACGGTCATAATTTTCTATACCTTTTTGCTTTAGTCCTTCAAAAAAGGCTTCTTGAAAATTATCTGAATATTCTTCTAAAAAAACATCTGCGCTATTCTCTATCTCTTGCGCATAGCCAAAACTCACTACTATAAACATTAGTAGAGCAGTAATTTTTAAAAAATAGGAGTATATAGTGTTCATACGTTGGTAAAATTATTAAAAAAACAAATGGTATGGTAACCAGAGCTCTATCAATATTTAATAATAGTCAAAAATTATACCGTAGTATTTTTGTTGTACGTTAAATTTCCAATAATTAAAGCAACTGCAGCTGGCAAAACCCAGCCAAGACTAAATTTACTTAATGGTAGGTATTCTGCCGTAAAATTAGAAACACTTGTTATACCTATGCTGTTTAAAAAATCTGGAACACTAAACAAAATGGTAGTGTAAACAACCGCTCTAAAAACTTTTGGTTTTGTGTACCTATCTGACAATACATTAAGCACTATTAAAATAATAGTAATTGGGTAAATAAACATTAAAGCTGGTATGGCCACAATAATAATGTAATCTACATTAAACTGACCCATAACTATGCCTAAAATACAGCTTATAACTGCAGTAATGGTATATGCTTTGTTAGAGTTGTTGTACCTGCCTTTAATAAAATCTGCAGTACCTGTAACAATACCAATTGCCGTTGTAAAACAGGCTAAACTTACCAAAATACTTAAAAATTTGTTTCCTTCATGACCTAAAAGTGTTCTGCTAATACCGTTTAGTAAATCTGTACGGTTTATGCCACTATCAAAACTAGTATGCATTAAAGCGCCTGTTAATATTAAACCTCCGTAAACAAATAGTAAACCTAGACCTGCAAAAATACCGGCGTTTTTAATGAGTGCTTTACGGTCTGTGTAAGATATATTTTTGTTTTTTAGATTAATAGATATAATTAGTACGCCACCTACTACAACGGCAGCAATGGCATCAAAAGTTTGGTAACCCTCTAAAATACCGTCTGTAAATGGGTTTTTTATTGTAGATGTGCCAAAGGAAAAATCAAAACTAAAAACGCAAATTCCAATAATTGCTAGTAATATTATAAGTATTGCCGGAGTTAATAACTTACCTAGTAGGTTTAAAATTTTAGATCTGTTTAGAGCAAATACAAGTACCAGGCTAAAATATACAATGCTTGTGTATATAGAGGGTGTATCAAAAAAAGGAGCAATACCAATTTCATGTGTTACTGATGCCGTTCTGGGTGAAGGCAACGCAACAGCTATAATATAAATGCAAAATGAAAATACCAAACTAAAGGTGTTAGATACTTTTTTACCAAAGTCAAAAATGGTTCCTTGTAATTTTGCATGGGCAAAAATACCCAATATAGGTATTAGTATAGCAGAGAGGCAAAAGCCTATAGCCATTACCCACCACATTTCTCCAGAGTTAAAGCCTATAAAAGGAGGAAGAATTAGGTTTCCTGCGCCAAAAAAGAGCGAAAACAATGCAAAAGCAGATACTAGTGTTTCTTTGGTATTATTCATTGGGTGTGTATTGTATTAAAAGGGAAAGATAGTGTATTCTAAATTATCGACAAACGACTACTTGTTCATAAAATTTTGTGTATTTCATCGAAAAAAATGTTTTTTGTTAAAAAAAATTAACATAAGCTCAATATTTTTAACAATGAAACGTTATTTTAAAAATGATGATAATTAATGGTTATCAATCATCAAAAAAATATTATTAATATCAGTGCCTGGTCCCCACCAAACATTGTTTAAATCCTACAAGCTATGAAAAAATTTTTAGCCACTTCTAGTTCAGTTTTTAACGCGTTATGTTGTGGAATTTTTGGTCATTATTACGCAGTAACAAAAAAAGTAACGTCCCATATAAACGAGTACGAGTGCATACACTGTAAAAAACAAGTTACTACAGATGTAACAGGAAATTTGTCTGCACTAACACCAGAGTTAGAGGATATTAACAATACTTTACAAAAGGTTTATAAGAAAAAACGCCAACACACTCCGCAACATGCGGTATAGTGTTATGGTTCTTCAGATAAAGAGTTCCAGCCCTGCGCGGTAATCGGAATTTTAGTATTATTCCTGGAAATTAAGTGAACACCTTCATTCTTATCTGTCATATGCCCTACGACAGTTAGGTTAGGATTCCCTTTTATTTTCGGGAATTCTTTTTGGTCTATAGTAAAAAGCAGTTCATAATCTTCACCACCGCCTAAGGCAACAGTTGTACTGTTTACTTTAAACTCTTCACAAGAACTAATAACAGTTGGGTCTAGTGGTATTTTTTCTTCATACAAATTACAACCAACATTACTTTGTTCGCATAAATGTAAAATTTCTGAAGACAAACCATCACTTACATCAATCATAGAGGTTGGTTTAACTCCCAAAGCATCTAATAAAGGCACAATGTCTTTACGTGCTTCTGGTTTTAATTGTCTTTCTACAATGTATGTGTACATAGATAGATCTGGGTTGTTATTAGGGTTAACTTTAAAAACCTCTTTTTCGCGCTCTAAAACTTGTAGTCCCATATAAGCAGCACCTAGGTCTCCTGTAACAACAAGTAAATCGTTTGGTTTGGCACCATTTCTGTAAACTAAATCTTCCTCTTTTGCTTGGCCAATAGCAGTAATACTAATTAGCATACCTTTTGTAGATGATGTAGTGTCTCCACCAACTAAATCTACATTATATGTTTTTGCAGCAAGTGCAATACCACTATACAATTCTTCTAAAGCCTCTAACGGAAACCTGTTAGAAACCGCTATAGAAACAGTAATTTGTGTTGCTGTAGCATTCATAGCATAAATGTCAGACAAGTTTACCATTACGGCCTTGTATCCTAAATGCTTAAGAGGTACATAGCTAAGGTCAAAATGCACACCCTCTATAAGTAAATCTGTAGAAACTACTGTTTTTTTGTCTTTAAAATCTAAAACAGCAGCATCATCACCAATACCTTTAATACTAGATTTGTGCTGTAAAGTAAAATCTTTAGTAAGGTGGTTTATTAAACCAAATTCGCCTAATTGTTCAAGAGATGTTCTCTTTGGATTTTTATCGTCTAACATGATGCAAAAATAATAAGGATATTGTATTAATTGTGTTTTTTACACATAAAAGAATCTTAATATAGATTAACTTTTTTGGTAAATAGAGAAATCTTATGTTATCATTCGTTATAATAATGTTAGGATGTATGGTAAAACCCTACTTATACACTATATTTGTAAATTGTTTAGAACTAAACCAAATTAAATTTGTGTTTAACTCTAATTTAAATAAAGATTAGTATGATAAAAGTCTCAGATACAGCAAAGAAGAGAGTCATAGATTTAATGACAGAAAGTGGTTTTGATGCTGAAAAAGATTTTGTGCGTGTTGGTGTTAAAAGCGGCGGATGTAGTGGTTTATCTTACGAGTTAGATTTTGATAAAACTACAACAGATACAGACAAAGTTTTTGAAGATAATGCGGTGCGAATTGTAGTAGATAAAAAAAGTTTTTTATATCTAGTAGGAACTACTTTGGAGTATTCTGGAGGATTAAACGGAAAAGGTTTTGTGTTTAATAACCCAAATGCACAAAGAACTTGTGGTTGTGGCGAGAGTTTTTCGTTATAAACAATGATTAAAATTATAAAAGCAAAGATTTAAAAATTAGCTAGTAAAATAGTGTTTTTAGTAGCAAATTAAGATGATATGGCATATACAGAAGAAGAGTTAAAGAAAGAGCTAGAAACCAAAGAATATGAGTACGGTTTTTATACAGACATAGAATCTGATACTTTTCCTATAGGATTAAGTGAAGAAATTGTAGTAGCTATTTCTAAAAAGAAAAATGAGCCTAAGTGGATGACAGACTGGCGTGTTGAAGCATACCGTGTTTGGGAAAAAATGGAAGAACCAGACTGGGCAAACGTAAATTATGAAAAACCAGATTTTCAGGCAATAAGTTACTATTCTGCCCCAAAAAAAGCAGATCCTAACAAAACTTTAGACGATGTAGATCCAGAGTTGTTAGAAATGTATAAAAAGCTAGGTATTTCTATAGACGAACAAAAGAAATTGCAAAATGTTGCTGTAGATATTGTTGTAGATTCTGTTTCTGTTGCCACTACTTTTCAAAAAACATTAGCAGAAAAGGGTATTATTTTTATGCCAATTTCTGAAGCTATACAAAAACATCCAGATTTAGTACGTAAGTATTTAGGAACTGTAGTACCAACTACAGATAACTTTTACGCAGCATTAAACTCGGCTGTTTTTACAGATGGGTCTTTCTGTTACATACCTAAAGGCGTACGTTGCCCTATGGAGCTTTCTACTTATTTTAGAATTAACCAAGCAGGTACGGGTCAGTTTGAGCGTACTTTGGTGGTAGCAGATCAAGAGAGTTATGTAAGTTATTTAGAAGGTTGTACTGCGCCATCTAGAGATGAAAATCAATTACACGCAGCCGTTGTAGAATTAATTGCAATGGATGACGCAGAAATTAAATACTCTACCGTACAAAACTGGTTCCCAGGAAACAAAGAGGGTAAAGGTGGTGTTTATAATTTTGTTACAAAAAGAGCTTTGTGCGAGAAAAACGCAAAAGTATCATGGACACAAGTAGAAACCGGTTCTGCGGTTACTTGGAAATATCCTTCTTGTATTTTAAAAGGAGATAACTCTATTGGAGAGTTTTATTCTATTGCAGTAACAAACAATTACCAACAAGCAGATACTGGTACAAAAATGGTTCACCTTGGTAAAAATACCAGAAGTACAATTATTTCTAAAGGTATATCTGCGGGTAAATCTCAAAATAGCTATAGAGGTTTGGTACAAGTAAGTAGTCGTGCAGAAAATGCGCGTAACTTTTCTCAGTGCGACTCTCTTTTAATGGGTAATGAGTGTGGTGCACATACATTTCCATATATAGAGGCTAAAAACAAAACTGCTATGATAGAGCATGAGGCAACAACAAGTAAAATTGGTGAAGACCAAATTTTTTATTGTAACCAACGTGGTATAGATACAGAAAAAGCAATTGCATTAATAGTAAACGGTTTTAGTAAAGAGGTATTAAATAAGTTGCCAATGGAATTTGCTGTGGAAGCACAAAAACTATTAGAAATTAGTTTAGAAGGCTCTGTAGGATAAGCTTGTTTCTTTAACAAAGAAACGCTTGGTGGTGTTTTTAGATAAATGAAAAAAACGCTCAAAAAAACAAAAGAATAATAAAGAACATTAAAGTAGCGATAAAATGCTTAAAATTAAAGATTTACACGCTAGTGTAGAAGGCAAAGGAATTTTAAAAGGGATTAACTTAGAAGTTGGTGCTGGTGAAGTACATGCTATTATGGGTCCAAACGGATCTGGTAAAAGTACATTGGCATCTGTTATAGCTGGTAATGAAACTTACGAAGTTACTGCAGGAGACATCTTTTTAGATGAAGAAAACATTGAAGACCTTTCTCCAGAAGAAAGAGCTCACAACGGTGTATTTTTATCTTTTCAATACCCTGTAGAAATTCCTGGTGTATCTGTAACTAACTTTATGAAAACTGCTATAAACGAGTCTCGTAAAGCTAAAGGTTTAGAAGATATGCCTGCTAAAGACATGCTAAAGCTTATTCGTGATAAGTCTGAGTTGTTAGAAATAGACCGTAAGTTTTTATCTCGTTCATTAAACGAAGGTTTTTCTGGTGGCGAAAAAAAACGTAATGAAATTTTCCAAATGGCAATGCTAGAGCCTAAACTTGCTATTTTAGATGAAACAGATTCTGGTTTAGATATTGATGCATTACGTATTGTCGCTAACGGTGTAAATAAGTTAAAAAATAAAGACAATGCTATTGTTGTAATTACACACTACCAACGTTTGTTAGAGTACATTGTGCCAGATTATGTACACGTACTTTATAATGGTAAAATTGTAAAGTCTGGAACTAAAGAACTTGCCTTAGAGTTAGAAGAAAAAGGATACGATTGGATTAAGCAAGAAGCGGCAGTTTAAAAAAGTACTGAGTTATATGTTTAATGTATATATCAAATACATTAAATTTTCACTTACTACTCAACATTAAATAATATGGATTTAAAAGATAAATTAGTTTCTTCATTTTTAGCGTTCGAGAATAACGTAGACGTACACAACCCTGTGCACGATGTACGTACAGAGGCTATTAAAAATTTTGAGACTAAAGGTTTTCCTTCTAAAAAAGAGGAAGCCTGGAAATACACCTCGTTAAACAGCTTACAAAAAATAGATTTTAGCATCTTTCCTAAAAAAGAAAGTTCTTTAGAATACAAGGATGTTAAAAAATACTTTATTCATCAAATAGACACTTATAAAATAGTGTTTGTAGATGGTGTGTATAGCTCTAACTTGTCTGAAACTACACATGATGGTGTAGATATTTGTTTAATGAGCGCAGCATTAACTAAACCAATGTATAAGGCTGTTATAGATGTTTATTTTAATAAAGTAGCTTCTAAAGACGAGTCTTTAACAACACTAAATACAGCCTTTAGTAGAGAGGGAGCATACATTTATATACCAAAAAATAAAGTGCCAAAAAAACCAATAGAGATTATACATTTCTCTACTGGTAATGATGCTGCTTTAATGTTGCAGCCGCGTAACTTAATTATTGCCGAAGAAAACTCAGAGATGCAAATTATAGAGCGTCACCAAAGTTTAACTAGCAATGCGGTATTAACAAACTGCGTTACAGAAATTTTTGCTGCAAAAAATGCAATTGTAGACTATTATAAGGTGCAAAACGATGTAGATTCTGCATCTCTTATAGATAACACTTACGTAGATCAAAAAGATGGTAGTCACGTAAAAGTGCACACTTTTTCTTTTGGAGGTAAATTAATGCGTAATAACCTAAATTTTTACCAAAATGGAGAACGTATAGATTCTACCATGAAGGGTATAACTATTATTGGAGACAAGCAGCACGTAGATCACCATACACTTGTACACCATATACAACCAAATTGTGAGAGTCACCAAGATTATAAAGGTATTTATGCAGACAGCGCTACAGGTGTTTTTAATGGTAAAATTATAGTAGATAAAATTGCTCAGAAAACAAATGCTTTTCAGCAAAACAATAATATATTAATTAGTGATAAAGCTACTATTAATACAAAACCACAATTAGAGATTTTTGCAGATGATGTAAAATGTTCTCACGGTTGTACTATTGGTCAGTTAGATGAAGAAGCTTTATTTTACTTACAGTCTAGAGGTATACCTAAAAAAGAAGCAAGAGCATTACTAATGTATGCCTTTGCAAATAACGTATTAGAAAGCGTACGTATACCAGAATTAAAAGTTAGAATTAATAAATTAATAGCTAATAAACTAGGTGTTAATTTAGGTTTTGACTTGTAAAAAATACAATCTGATAGCTTAAAAAATTATGCAGAAAACAACCCTAGATATCCAAACAATACGCAAAGATTTTCCTATTTTAAGTAGAACTGTAAATGGGCAGCCTTTAGTGTATTTAGATAATGCAGCAACATCGCAAACGCCTAAACAGGTATTAGATGTTATTGTGGACTATTACAGTGGTTACAATGCAAATATACATAGAGGTGTGCACACACTTTCTCAAGAAGCTACAGATAAGTATGAGCAGGCTAGAGCAACAATACAACATCATTTTAATGCCAAACATACACATGAAATAATTTTTACTGCTGGTACAACACACGGTATTAACCTTGTTGCAAGTGGTTTTTCATCACTATTAAAAAAAGGAGATGAAATTATTGTTTCTGCATTAGAACACCACTCTAATATTGTGCCTTGGCAAATGTTATGTGAGCGTACTGGTGCTATTTTAAAAGTTATTCCAATGAACCAAAATGGTGAATTGGATATAGAGGCGTATTATAAATTACTATGTAGCAATACTAAACTTGTTTTTTGTAACCACGTTTCTAATGCTTTAGGTACAGTTAATCCTATAAAAGAAATTATAAACGCTGCACACAAGGTTGGTGCAGCTGTTTTAATAGATGGCGCACAGGCTGCACCACATATAAAAGCAAACGTGCAAGCTTTAGATGTAGATTTTTATGTTGTATCTGCACATAAAATGTGCGGACCAACAGGGGCTGGTATGTTATACGGTAAAGAAGAGTGGTTAACCAAACTACCTCCTTACCAAGGTGGTGGAGAAATGATTGCAGAGGTTACTTTTGATAAAACAACCTATGCAGATTTGCCACATAAGTTTGAGGCTGGTACACCTAACATTTGCGGTGGTATAGCTTTTGGTGCTGCTTTAGATTATATGAATGCTATTGGTTTTAGTGCTATTGCAGATTATGAGCATGAACTGTTAGAGTATGCAACGGCACAATTATTAACTGTAGACGGACTTAAAATTTACGGTACAGCAGAACAAAAAACATCTGTAATATCTTTTAATGTAGGCAGCATTCACCCATATGATATTGGTTCTATTTTAGATAAATTAGGAATTGCTGTACGTACAGGTCACCATTGTGCTCAACCTATAATGGATTTTTACAAAATACCAGGTACTGTAAGGGCTAGCTTTAGCTTTTATAATACAAAAGAAGAAGTAGATATTTTAGTTGCTGGTGTAAAAAGAGCAGTAGCAATGCTACAATAAAAAGTTAATTACTACACGCTAATTTGATAAGCACTTTTGTTATCGTATTTTTGTTTTAAATATAAACGCTTCGGCTTTGTGTAAAATTAAAAAGGAACTATGACAATTAAAGAAATACAAGAAGAAATAGTAGACGAGTTTTCTATGTTTGATGACTGGATGCAACGCTATGAATATATGATAGATCTTGGAAAGTCATTGCCTTTAATAGATGAGCAATACAAAACCGATGATAATATTATTAAAGGATGCCAAAGCAAAGTTTGGGTTCATGCAGATTTAGAAGGAGATAAACTTTCTTTTACCGCAGATAGTGATGCTATTATTACCAAAGGAATTATAGCCATTTTAATACGTGCTTTTAGTGGGCAACACCCTAAAGATATTATTGATGCAGATACCAGTTTTATTGATGAAATTGGATTAAAAGAGCATTTGTCTCCTACAAGAGCAAATGGTTTGGTAAGTATGATTAAGCAAATAAAAATGTACGCCATTGCATACCAAACGCAATTAAAATAACAACAAGTAACAAGTATATAAGTTATGAGTGAAGCAGTAGATACACACCAATTAGGAGAAGATATTGTAAAAGTTTTAAAAACCATTTACGATCCAGAAATTCCTGTAGATATATATGAACTAGGTTTAATTTACGATGTTTTTGTAAATGAAGATAATGATGTTAAAATACTAATGACATTAACATCTCCTAACTGCCCAGTTGCAGAATCTTTACCTGTAGAAATAGAAGAAAAAGTAAAATCCTTAGACCTTGTAAAGGGTGCCGAGGTAGAAATTACTTTTGATCCGCCTTGGACACAAGAATTAATGAGTGAAGAGGCTAAATTAGAGCTTGGACTTTTGTAATTAGTAGTTAAATTTTCTGGTATTTAAATCTTACTATATGGCACAGTCTAATGAAATTATAAATAGAGTGGCAAGTTCTAAACTTGTTACTTTTGACTTGGAAGATTACTTTCCAAAGGAAGAAAAAGTGCTTTTAGATATAAAAGATTGGCTTTTTGAAGGCTTTATTTTAAAAGAAAAAGATTTTAGAAAACATATTGCAAATCACAACTGGGAGCAGTATACTAATGCCTATGTAGCTTTACATTGTTCCACAGATGCCATTGTGCCTGGTTGGGCATATATGTTAATTACTACGCAGCTACAACCACATGCAAAATATATAGTGCAAGGAAACCTAGAGGAATTGTACTCTTCTGTTTACCAGTCTATTATAGCTAACTTAGATTTTTCTGTTTATAAAGACAAACCCGTTATTATTAAGGGTTGTAGCAACAAGCCAGTGCCGCCAAATGCATACTTATGGGCTACAGCAAAAATGCAGTCTTACGCTAAAAGTATTATGTACGGTGAGGCCTGTTCTTCTGTGCCTCTATACAAGAGAAAATAAAAATTGGTTTTTATTTTAAAGAACTATACTTACATTTGCGGTTCATTAAACCATTAAAAAAAACTATAAAATGAAGAAAATTGTTTTAACAGCAGCATTATTATTTGTTGCAACTGTATCTTTTGCACAAACAGAAGAAGAATTAAAAGCAGAGCAAGCAGTTAAAAAAGATTCTGTTGCTGCAATACAAGCAAGAATTGGAGCTATACAAGCTAAGTTAGACGCTATGCCAGGGTGGAAAATGGGTGCTTTTGGTACTATTGGTGGTACTATCTCTAGTTTTGATAACTGGTACGCTCAGGGTTCTCCAAACAATAACTCTGGTAACATTGGTTTTACAGTTAATGCATATGCCAATTTAAAAGAAGATAAATTTTTCTGGAGAAACTCTGCTAACGTTAACCTTGCTTGGGTAAAGTTAGATGATAAAGATAATCCTAACGATAGTGATAAGTTTGAAGGTACTACAGATGTTTTTACATTAACATCTTTATATGGGCGTAAATTGTCTGAGAAATTTGCTATATCTGGTTTAGCAGAATACAGAACTACTATATTAAATAACTTTAATGATCCTGGTTACTTAGATTTAGGTGTTGGTGCTACATGGACTCCAATACAAGATTTAGTAGTGGTAATACACCCATTAAACTATAACTTTGTTTTTGCAGATAACGACGCTGTTTTTGAGTCTTCTTTAGGTGCTAAAATAGTTGCAGATTACACTAAAAAAATTGGAGCAGTAAACTTTAAGTCTAACTTGTCAATGTTTCAAAGCTACAAAAGCTCAGACTTGTCTAACGTAACTTGGACAAACTCTTTTGGGTATACACTTTGGAAAATGATTGGTGTTGGTTTTGATTTTGGTTTAAGAAGCAACAAACAAGAAGCTTTAAACTATGCTTTAGGTCAGTTTGATGCTACTGCGGTTCCTGCACAAGCAGTTCCAGATTTTGAAAACGTAGATAATAAATTACAATCTTTTTGGATGCTAGGTTTAAACTATGCATTTTAATACACTGTAATTACAATATAAAAAAAGACCGCAATTGCGGTCTTTTTTGTTTTATGTATGTACTTTACTTGTTAAGCAGTTTTAAGTAGCTTGTGCTGTTCATCCAAAAAATTTAAGGACTTTAATAAGCTGGCATAAAAAGCAATGCTTCTGTCATCCCTTTCTATACAAGATCGTAAAAAGTCTTGTAAATCTAAATAATAAAAGTTTGCTTTAAAAGTAGGTAGGTATGTGTTTATAGTATTAGGATTGTAAAACGTATCGTCTATTACTAAATCCATATCTAACCTTTTTCTAAAGTAATCTATAGTTACCTCTGTGGCGTTATAGTGTTTTTTAATAATTGCAGTATGTAACGCTCTAGATTTATCATCTATTCTTTGTGAACATGTAGAAGAAATTAAACTATAGATGTTGTTTTCTATCCTTGATTTAATATCTGTATTTTTCATTCTATTTTTTGATTAATTGATACCTCTAATTTACCAAATAATCTGCAAAAGCCTGTTAATCAGCGTTTATAATTAACACTTGGTCTATGCCTTTGTTGTGAAACATTAAAAAAGTGTTGTGAAAGTATCTTAAACTGATGTCACAAAATTGTAAAATTTAACAAAAATTAAATTGTAAGAAATAACTTTCTTGCCAGAATTGCTCTCATCACTTGTAAACACTGGAGGTTTAAGTCCTTTGTTATGAGCTATTTGGGTATAGTATTCTTCTTTGCTCGGGTAATTAGGGTACACAGCATTAAAAATCTCGTTCCAATAGTTTTTTTCTATTATTAGCTCTATAATTGAAATACAGTCTGTAATATCTATCAAATTAATAGGATAGTTTCCATTAGTTACTTCATTTTTTTTAACTAAATGATAAATTGGATGTCTACCATTACCAATTAAGCCTCCAAAACGTATTATAGTAGCTTTTAAGCTACTATCATTTAAAAATAACTGTTCTATTGCTACTAATTGTTTTGCGGCGCTTGTTTGGGGCTTAGGTGTGGTTTTTTCGGTTATGTCCCCATTTAAATTACCATAAACAGATGTGCTGCTAACAAAAATTACTTTTTTTACGTTTGTAATTTTACATTGTTTATGTACAATTTTCATTTTAGCAAGGTAACTACTTGCGTCTCCATTTTTCATTCTTGGCGGAATATTGATAATGAGTATATCTACATTGCTTAAAAAAGCATCTAATTGTGTAGTAAAGTCATTATCATTTAAATCAACTAAAAAAGGTATTATAGAAAGCTCTTTTAGGAGACTCAATTTATCTTTAGTAGTAGTACTGCCATTAATTTTATATCCTAGCTTTTGCAATGAAGTGGCTAAAGGTAAACCCAGCCATCCGCAGCCAAATACGGCTATTTTGTTATTCAAAATTTTACTGTTTTTGTAATTAGTATTGCATCGTTTAAAACAAAAGGCATAGGTATTTCATTTACAGGTCTTGCGGGTATGCTAAAATGTTGGTTGGTTAGCAAATCATTAGAGGCCTCGTAAAAAGTAAGTTCTAAAGGTGCATTTGGCTCCAAAATTAAACTAATTTCTGTGTAGTTGTTATTGCTAATGTAATGTGTTATAAACTTATTTGTTGTATTTAATAAAGAGTAGTCAGGCAATGGTACTCCGTTTGCTGTGGCTTTTGCTAAAGCTACATTATTTTTATAAATATCTAAACGGTTTACATTACGCTGCGGCGTAATACAAATTTTTAAATGTCTTTGGTTATTTATAAGTGTATCAACTGTTTTTTCAATTTTAGGTACAAGTATATTTTTTATTGGAGCATTAGTAACGTATGTAAAGTTAGAGTTGTATTTACTGCTAATTGTATTGCTGGCCAATTGCTGTGGTTTTGTTTTTGTATTGTTTACATATTGTGCCGTCCACTCTGTTAAATAACTGTCATAAGTAGCCCATTTAGCAGTATTGCTGTTAACGTCTAATACATAAAGTAAACTACTAGGTTTGGCATTATTTTTTGTAAAGTTAGACTTTAAATGTGCCATTGCAAAACCACCTAAACTTAACAATAGACAAAGTAATGCAAGTCTGTTTTTATGTTTGTAAAAGCCAAATATTGGCGTAATAGCAATAAATAAAAGTGTTGTTAAAACAGTACTTGCAACCAACATTTTTAAACCAAGACCAACTGGAAACATTTTTACAAAAGGAGCAAATATGGCTAATAGCGGTAAGGTTAAAAAGAATAGTAAAAAAGGATTTGGATTTTTTTGGTTGCTAGCAATCATAAAAGACACTAATAGGGCAAATACAGGTACTATTGTGTAACTGGCGCCTTTTAAAAATGCTGCAGCCATACCAGAAATTACAAGCCATATAAATATTGGCGCAACTACTAAATTTGGTGTTTTTAGTTTTTTAAATTTATGGTAAACGTAAAAGCATACAGCCAAAGTCAAAAGAGTAAATGTTGCTATGTAGGTGTAGCCGTTGTAGGTAAAGCCGTGTAGAATATCTTTGTATTGTGGGTAAATAATTTTTAAAACGGTATAACTAAAATAGCCAACTACGCCCGTAATAAGTAAGGATATAAGTAGCGGAGCAAAGCCAACTATAATTTCTTTGGCATCTAATTTCTTATTTTTAAAACCTAATATAAGTAGTGTTATAAATAGTAGAACAGCAATAGCAAACATTGGCCAAATCCAGCTAAAAGGGTAGGACACTGTTTTAAATACAGGAACGGTAAAGTAAATAGTGTCTTTATTGGTTTTTAAGGTTGATAAGTTTGCATCTGCAAAATGTTGTAACAACGGCATTAAGTAGCTTCCTTGGTGTGCCAAAGTTTTTTTGTCTAAACGCTCATAATTATCTTTCTCTGTGTGATAGTCAAAATGATCATCTATAAAAGCAAAATTAAAACCTTGTATATCTGCATCTTCTCTAAAAACAGTTAAATCTGTGTCGTTAGGAAGCATTTTATAAATACTATAAGCTAAAGAATTTGCAACAGGATATTCTGGGTTGGCAGCGGTAAATTCTTCAATAAGTCTGCTGTTTCCTTGGTTGGTCTCAATAAGCATATAACTAGGGCCACCACTACCACGAGCTTCAAAATTTAAAACCAAACCAACATCTTTTGCCCACGGATGTTTATTTACAAAAAGTTCAGCTCCATTTAAGCCAAGTTCTTCACCATCAGAAAATAAAATTATAATATCGTTTTTTGGGGTTTTATTTTCTTCTAAGTAGGCACGTACGCTTTCTAAAATAGTAGCTACGCCGCTACCTGCGTCACTAGCGCCTAATGAGGAATGTGGATTGCTATCATAATGCGAAAGCAGCAACAAAGCATTGTTGCTATTTTCTCCTTTAATTTTTGCTAAAATATTGCTAGCATATGATAAATTTCCCCAATCACCAGCAGTGTAACCTTCTTGTAGTGTAGTTTTTAAACCAAGTTTGTTTAATTCATTAATTATATAATTTTTTACCTCGGTATGCCCTTTAAAACCTATTGCGTGTGGTTTTTTGCTAATTTCTGCAACGTGTTTTAATGCCCTGTCTGTAGAGAAAGATGTTTTAGTAGCGCTACTATCTTCCTTATATGTTGGCATTATAGTGCTAAAACTTAGGTAAGTGGCTAGTACTAAAAGTAATAAGATTAAAACTCTTGCTATTTTGCTCATTTTATTGCGTATTTCCAAATTGATACCTTAAAATTATACAAATTTGGTGCTTTTAACGCAATTTATTTAGATAATTCATTAAAAATCACTAAGTTTAAGATTAACCTAAAACTAAATATTATGGGAATAAAAAGCTTTCAAGGAGTGCGGAAGACCATTAAAAAGGAATTTGAAGCACCAATTTTAGTAGAGGATTATATGACTAAAAAACTTATTACGTTTAAACCAGACCAGTCTATTTTAGAAGTTATGGAGCTGTTTACCAAGCACAATATTTCTGGTGGGCCGGTTTTGGATAATAACGGATTTTTGGTAGGTATTATTTCTGAGGCAGATTGTATGAAACAAATCTCGGAGAGTCGCTATTTTAATCAGCCAATATTAAACAAAAGTGTAGAAAATTTTATGACCAGAGATGTAGAGTTTATTTCTCCAGACATAAGTATTTTTGACGCTGCAGGTATTTTTGTAAAGCACAATAGGCGTAGACTACCTGTGCTTAAAAACGATATTTTAGTAGGGCAAATTAGTAGAAAAGATGTAGTAGTTGCAGCATTAAAGTTAAATGGGCAAAATTATAAATAGCGTACCTTATGATTTCTATTTTTATATGAATGGTTTCTGTCCCCAGAAACCATTTTTTTGTTATTTATTCTTTACGTAAACCTCATTTTTAACATAATATTATAAAATACACCTCTTCATTTTAATAATTGTGTTGATATTCTTTCATTTTGTTGTCATTTTATTAGTTTTTTAGAAAAAATTAACAAAATTAAAAAATGGCACTATGTTTTATTGTCTATTTTGGCATGCAAATTTGTAATTAGGTTTAATTAATATATCTCTTGAGATTCTTTAAAAAACATATTGCTATATTCTTCTGCTTGCTATTTTTTGTAAGCCAGGTAAGCTATGTTTTTCATACTTATTTAGAACCTCACAATCACAATCATTACACCACATTAGAATCTAAGAGTGTAGATCATAATTCTTTACTGCTAGAGAATACTGAATTTACTACAGCTATATATGACTGTTTGCTTTGTCATCAGTTTAAGTTATCTAAAATTGTTGTAGCTTATGAAAATAAGCTTCAAATTAAAAAGGAAACATCAACGCATTATTTAAAAACAGCATATGTAGAGCCATATACATTTTTCTATTTTTTAAGTAACAGTCCGCTCAGGGCACCACCTTCTACAAGCTTAATAGCGTAATTTTTCACAAAAAATAATACAGTGTTGTAAACAAATAATACCAATTTACTTTGTTGGTATGTTGTTTTGTATAAGTATGTTATGTGTTGTTGTATACAAACACACTATAGCATATTAACGGCTATTATTTATTGTATGTTTTTATAAAAACAGTATTAAAATATATAAAATCACAACAAGATAAAAAATGATAAAAACAACTAATTTAACCAAGAAATATGGCGATTTTACCGCTTTAGATAATTTAAATGTTGAAATTAAAGAAGGAGAAATATTATGCTTACTTGGTGCTAACGGAGCAGGAAAATCTACCACTATTAATTTGCTGCTAAATTTTATAGCGCCTACATCTGGTAACGCCTATATTAATGGTTTAGACGTGGTAAAAAACCCCAAAAAAACGAAGCCATACTTAACGTATATTCCAGAAAATTTAATGCTTTATCCTACTTTAACAGCTATAGAAAATTTAGATTATTTTTTGGGTATAGGTGGTAAAAGTTTTTCAAAAGCAGAGCTAAAAACCTTTTTAGAGGAAGCAGGTTTACAACAAGAAGCTTTTAATAAGCGTGTACAGTTTTTCTCTAAAGGAATGAGGCAAAAAGTAGGCATTGCATTAGCAATTGCAAAAGGAGCCAAAGTATTGTTGTTAGATGAACCAACCTCTGGTTTAGATCCTAAATCTAGTAACGAGTTTGGAGAATTATTAAAGCGTATGAAAAACGCCAAAGTAGCCATACTTATGGCTACACATGATATTTTTAGAGCCAAGGAAATAGGTACGCATATTGGTATTATGAAACAAGGTGTTTTAAAGCATTATTTTAGGAATGATGAAATTACACTGCAAAATTTAGAAAAAGTGTATTTAGAGACTATGACCTTAAATAACACTGCTGTATGATACGCTACATTGTAAAAAAAGAAATAAAAGAAATTTTTAGAGACGGACGCTTTAAAATTTCTGCTCTAATAGTATTTGTATTGGCAGTTGTTGCCTTTTTTGTGACATTTAAACAGTATAAAAATACGGCAGCACAGTATAATGAAGCTAAGGCTAATGAACGTAAAGTTTGGGAGTCTCAAGGAGCCAAAAATCCGCATTCTGCTGCACACTACGGAAATTATGTTTTTAAGCCTAAATCTCCATTGTCTTTAATAGATCAAGGTGTAGATAAATATACAGGTATTTCTGTTTTTTTAGAAGCTCATAATAGAAATGAAGCTGCTTTTAGTGATGCTGCAGACCAAACAGCACTGTCTAGGTTTGGAGCTTTAACACCAGATTTTATTTTGCTATACATTATCCCTTTAATTATCATTTTAATTGGGTATAATATTTTTTCAAAAGAGATTGAAGGAAGTACCTTTTTTATACTAAAAAGTCAAGGTGTTGTTGGTTGGAAATTGTTTATTGGTAAATGGCTTGCTGCCTTATTACCTACATTGGTAATTGCAACGGTATTATTTGTTGTAGCAGCTGTAACACTAACAAGTTTAAATGACTTTGGTTTATTTGAGTGGAAAGAGATTTTGGCCTTGTATTGTGTATATGTGTTGTATTACTTAATATTTACAAACGTGGTATTGTTTATATCATCTAAAGTAAAAAAATCTGGTATTGCACTTGTAATTAATTTGGTGTTTTGGGTTTTAGCTTGTTTTGTGGCACCTAAAGTAGCTAGTAATTTGGCAGATGCTAAATATCCTTATCCATCTCATCAAGAGTTTAATGAGCAAATTGCTAACGAGAGCAAGCAAGGTTTAGACGGACATAAACCTTGGAATGAAGAATCTCAAAAACTGCGAGAGCAAACTTTAAAAGAATATAAAGTAGATAGTGTACATAAATTGCCTTTTAACTTTAATGCGTTTTTAATGCAGAAGAGCGAAGAGTACCAAGCTCAAGTATATGCTAAACATTATGGTCTTTTAAAGGAAAAAGCTAAAAAGCAAGGTGGAGTGTACAAGTCATTATCTGCAATTTCTCCATTTTTACCAACTCGTTTTTTATCTATGGCAATTGCCAATACAGATTATGAGTCTCACTGGGCTTTTACAGAAGCAGCAGAAGAATATAGAGTAGGTGTACAGCGATTTTTAAATGGCACTACAGAGAAAAATGCTAAATATAACGAACGTTACGTAGCACCAGCAGACACATGGAGTAAGTTAGAAGAGTTTAATTATGAGAGTCCAACTTTTTCTGAAGTTTACAAACAAAATTCAAGCGTGTTTTCTGTGCTTATAATTTGGTTTGTACTTACTGCTGCACTATTGTTTTTCACCAATAAAAAATATTAAAATGTTTAGATATAATTTTAAATATGAATTAAAGTCGTTGCTACGTAGCAGATGGCTTTTACTGTTATCATTACTACTTTTAATTGTAGTTTTATTTGCAGGTTACAATGGAAAAGAAAAAGTTAAAGAGCGCACACAGGAACTAAAAAATGTTGTGCTAGAGTCAAATACTAACGACGCTGCAATGGCATTGGTGTTAGACTCTATAGAAAGTGGTCTGCAGGTAAGTGTTAACCCAAGGAGAATGCCTAATGCTCCAATGAATGTAGCTTATAACTATCCTAGGGTTGCAGCAATTCCTGTAGCACCCTTAACATTTATTTCTACAGGGCAGAGCGATCTTTTTACGCATTTTATTAAACCTAGTGCGTATGGAGATAGTTTTAGTTTAGATTACTCTGAGCTTGCAAATCCAATACAATTACTTTTTGGTTCTTTTGATTTGTCTTTTGTAATTATTTATATATTGCCGTTAATAATTATTGCGTTTAGTTATAATATATTATCTGAAGAAAAAGAATATGGCTCTTTAAAATTATTGGCATCTCAGCCAATATCTATTTACCAATGGATAGTACAAAAAACAGCGCTTAGATTTTTTTGGTTAACCTTAATAACTCTTGCTGTTATTACAATTACGTTATTGTTTTTTGGGTTTGACTTTAAAACTAATTTCTCAGCATTTTTACAGCTAATAAGTTTAGTGTGTGCTTATATACTTTTTTGGTTTACTATTGTTTTATTAGTTAATCTAGTGGTTAATAATTCGGCTAAAAATGCAGTAAGTTTATTAGCAATTTGGGTTTTTGTAATTTTAATTATTCCGGCGGTAGTTGGGCAATTGGCGAACTCATTTTACCCAATACCATCTAGAACTAAAATGATTACTGAGGTTAGAGAGTTAAAAGAAGAATTATCTAGCAAACAAGATAAAATATTGGATAATTTTTTAAGAGATCATCCTGAGTATGCATCTAAAGACGGGAATAGTAATTATTCTTTTTGGCATAAATATATAGCATCTCAAGAGTTGGTAGAAGAGGAGTTAAAGCCTTTAATTAGCTCTTATGAAGATCAGCTAACAAAACAGCAAAATTGGGTAAGGTTGTGGCAATATAGTTCACCAGCCATACTTATGCAGCAAAGCTTTAATAATTTGGCGCATACCTCTACAACTCATTACCAGAGTTATAGAAATCAGGTTGCTTTGTTTTCTAAAGAATGGCGTAACTTTTTTAAGCCTATGTTGTATGGTAATAAGAATTTTACAACTAACGATTATAAAAAACTTCCTAGTTTTACATACGAGCCACCAATAAATAGTTCGGTTTTATTAAAAGTAGTTGTATTACTTATTTTTTCAGTGATATTTATTTTTATAGGTAAGCAAGTGTTTGTTAAAAAGATTAAAAAAGGAACTATAATTTTTTAATAACGTACGTGGTATTGCTTTAAATAGGTGTGTATTTTAGTGCACACCTATTTTTTTATTTAAAAAGGAGTAGAGCTACTCGCGTTTCACAATCATATAAAAATCATTATCTAAGGGTAAATAACCAAGATCATACACAAAAAAATAGGTAGTTCCTTTTTTGGTGGTATAGGTGTTGGTAATAAACTCAAAGTCAAAACCTTTGTCTATAAGCCTTGTACGCGTAGTTTTAGTTTTTCCTTCTGTAAGTGTAAAACTATCTAAAATACGGTAGTTTTTACGCAGCCTATTGTTTATGTTTCTAATTAGGTTTTTACTGTCTTTATTTATTTTGTTGTTGTAAGCATTACGGCAATAGTCTTCACAGAATTTTTTATCTGCTCTACCAACAAGTTTTTTTCCGCATTCTAAGCAATTAGTCTCCAAATTTATAAGTAACTTTTTAATGGTTTTATGTTTAACAAGTTACAAATAAAACTGTTATGTGAAATTTAGCTAACACTAATTTTATATTTTGTGAGTAAGCCAAACAAACTATCTTTAGAAAATTTAGCTCCTTTTATGGCATTATTTTCTGGGTCTATAACAAAGTTATAAGCCGTTGTAAAGTCTGTTTTATGTAAAACAGTAGTATTAAAAGCTGTATTTTTTAAATTACAATTGCTAAAAATGGCCTCATTTAATGTTGCTTTAGAAAAATCTGCCTGTTCTAAATTACAGTTATTAAAAAGTGTTTTTTTTATTATTAACTTGTAAAACGATGCCAGCTGTAAATTACAATCATTAAAAGTAAAAGACAATAAAAACGGATTACAGCTAGTAAACTGTACACCTAGCAACTTGCAATTGTTAAATGTAGCGTTGTTAAAAGAAGTGTTTTTAGTTTTTGCGTTGGTAAAGTTACACTCTATAAATGTGCATTCTATAAAATTATTATCAGACAAGTATGCTTCTGTAAAATTACACTCTACAAAAGTACAGTTATCATACTCTGCAAGAGCCAACCTGTTTGTTTTGTAGTCTTCTTTGGTAAACGTTTTGTCTAAAACAAGGGCATTCATATGTTCTGGTTGTAATTAAGTAAAGCTTCAATTCTACTTTTAAAAAACTCTTTGTCTTTAGCAGATATTCTATTTAAAGAGGAGTTTATTTTTCCTTTAAGCATATTGTATTTATCTAGAGTAAAATTTAACTTTATAATGGTTTTAAAAAGTACTTTTTTGGTTTCTACACTTTTAATATCAGAGAGTGGAATTTTTGTATTGGCAAGAATGGTTGTTGGTTTTCTTATCCAGATGGCGTAGTCAGAAACGTAAATATTGTTATTGTTAATTGTACATATTACTTTATTTTGTTTAAACTGATTGTAAATCATTAGCAGTAAATAAATTGAAATTACTACAGGAGAAAGCAATATAATAGACATAAATATTAAGAAAAATATAGATTTTATATCAGTTATAGTTTTGCCATCAAAAAAACTCATAAACATTGTTAAAGAGAGTGTTGATAATCCTATAAAAAAGAGCAGAAGAATAGTAAACACAAGTATTCGTATAACTTTTTCTTTTTTAGATTGATAAAAAACAGATGCGTTTTCTGATTTCATATATTGTTACTCACATTTTAAAACTTTTTTGCATTGCAATACACTAAAACCAAGAATTTTTAGGAATACTTTTGCTCTTGTTGCTTTAGTCTTTTTTATATTTTTTATGCGCTATTTTCTTTTTTTCTAAAATTGCATAAAATTTTCGGGGAGATATTTTCAGGTCTTTTGTAATTTCACTTACTTTTTTCTTTCGTTTTTTATAGAGTTTTAAATTATCGTTTACTTTTTTATTAAAGTAATGTTTTTCTAATTTTTCAACTATTTGTAATTCAGTTAAATTAGAATCTTTTGCGTAGTTATCAATTTCTAATTTAATTTTGTTAAGTTTTTCACTCATATTTATGTGTGTTAACGTATTTATATAGTTTAAGCACTAAAGTTAACAAATAAATAATATGCAGAAAATCCGCAAGTCCCTACGCTTCGGGATTCTAAAGGAGGGGAGCACTAGAAATAAATTACATACGGTATTAGCAAACGTTATTCGCTAAATGTTCCATCTCCATTCCATTTTAAAATTTTTGTAGGTGTATCAAAGAATGGTCCAGAATCACTTTCTGATTTTTGATTTTCATATTTGATTTCTATATTTTTCCCTTTTCTAGGTAATGAAAAAGTAAGTGAAGGATGGAGAGATTCGTATTCTAAAATTTGTTTACGAGTCATTTTAGAATAAAAATCAGTAATTATTAACCTTTTTGTTACCTCTAAATTTGGATAATACTCTTTGAATATAGGTTTGTCTGAAATTTTTAGGTCATTATCATAGATAAAAAATTTAAAATCACTTTGACCATAACTATATGTTCTTGTATTTCCACCATAAGTAGAGATAGCAATCAGTTTTTTATTTTCAAAATTCCAGTAACACATTTCAAATCTAATTTCTGTATTAATATTGGAATCGAAAGAAGTCTTTATTGATAAATAACCATTTTTTTTATCAATAAAGATATTTTGATTCATCTCACCATCCGATATTTTTTTATTTTTCACTAAAGATTTTCGTTCTTGTTTACCTAGAATTGTATATTCTTCAGGTAATATATAAAATAGGTCTACTATATTTTGGCTATACGAACAAAAGCTACATAATAGAAATAATGTAAGTATGTTTAATCTTCTTTTTTTCATTTTTTTAATATTTGCTAACCTATTCGTATATGGTTAGTAAAGAGGTTAAGCGCCTAATTTAGGACACAAATACAATGGAATATTTTAAAAAGGATTAGAGCTTTCCTTAGATACGTTTTGGTGAAGTTCTTTTAGTAAATTATAAACTAGTGTTTGATTCTTTTCTTTATACCTTCTTATCCAAAATGAATAAACAAAAAACACTCTGTTGCTTAATTTACTGCCTTGGTCTTTTTTAGAAGAGTAATTTTCATCAGACAAAATATCTTTAACTTCTTCGCTGGCAAAATTATTAATTGTATTCTCAATTTCTTCATATACATCCCAATAGTTATCTGCGTCTGGGTCTTGAGAATACATTTTGTTGGTTAAGTCGTTTTCATACCTTATAGATTCATTATTTTCTATTTCAGTATAAGCAGTTAATAAGGCTTTTACTATTGACGACGCACCTGAGTCTTTGTATAAATTGTTGTTTTTAAATAATGAATAAAGTACTTGTTTTTCTTTAGGCGTTATAAGTTTCTCTAAGTTCTCTGGACTCCTATCTATACTACTCCAGATATGATTTACAACAGAAAACTGATCTAGGGTGGGGTTTACTTTTCCAAGAATTTTTCTATTTACCAACGCTTGACTGCTCCATATACTTGTCATAATATTTATATGATCAAGGTCATGAGATTTAAAAGCAAATTTTATAAAGTTTTTGGTATTTATAATTGGAGTATAATCACCAGTAAAACTAATTAGAGTTTCTGCGTTAATTTGGTTTTCTAAAGTTAAAATTTCAGCGTTATTATTTTCAATTTTATGGTTCGATTTGTCTAAATCCTCAGATATAACATTAATAATAGAGTCTTTAGCTGTTAATTGTCTTTGTAAATTATTAATTTGAAGTTGTTGTTCTTCAGTTTTATTATTGCAAGAGTATAAAGCAAATAAAAGAACTATTAAACATAGTTTTGATTTGTGTTTTCTAAAATTCATATTTTTAGCTTTTAAATTGTTCTAACTTAAATTAACTTTTTAGGGTCTTGTGTATAAAATATAGTGTATAAATATGCATTACTTTTTACTTAACTTTCTTAATTCAATAACATCATTTTTTGCATACTTTATATGGCAAGACCTGTCTCCGCAATAAATATATGGATAAGATTGGTGTAAAAATCTTTCTTCTCTTTCTGTTACTTTTTTTGCATAAATAAGGTACTCTTTATCCAGCATTAATAATGGAGATATACTACTATAAATTCTTGCAAATATTTTAATTTGGTCTTTCTTTTTTCCTTTAAATAATTCCGTTACCTCAAAAACATACCAGTAATTTTGGATAGGACGTAAGTCAGTAGGTCCGTTTTCATCTAAGTCTGATGGTTGAAGTGTTTCTTTTCGTATAATTTCTATAACTTTTCCTGTAAATACGTATTCAGACCTTTTAAATTCATCCAAAATTTTTGGTATATAAGTAATTCCAGGATATTCTACACACAATCTTTTTAAGTGAATACTGTCAATTACTTTTCTTTTTCTTTGACCAAAGCCAAGAAATGAAATTAGTAATATAAAAAGTGTAATTTTTTTCATATGATGTATGGCAAGGGCTTTGGCTATTTAAAGTAGCTAATAGAAAATGATAACTATTTAATTTTACACTTAGTCTAAACGTCTTATTTTTAAAAACACAAATCTAAAAATAGACAGATCTTTATACTTAAGCCTTAATATATTAGCAATAACTTTAATTAATTACTGTGTTTTAATTAGGATTATCGTCTGTTAAATAACCATTAAAAACATAACCTTCAGTAGCATATGTACTGTTTGTATTTAATTTTATAGACACCCAGTTTCCAGTAATGTATTCATTTATATCCTCATTATAAATTGTTAATTTTTTATTTGTTCTTCGGATAACGTTAACAGCTTCTCCGTAACTTAATGTATGAATTACTTTTCCTTTTTTTCCAGGTTGATCTCTGCAATAAAGACCTTTTTTTGCTGATACGTATTTCCAATGGTTTGTTCTTGTAAAGTTGAACTTGATATCGTTGGTTGATATATAATCAAGTTTTAATGAATTTTTAAGATAAATAACTATTCCTCTACTGCTAATAGTATCTGATAGTTTTCCGTAAGCATCAGAAGAGTATTTTTCAATTATAATACCATCACCTCTATTAGAGTAAAAGGTTTTGCTTTGTGAAGGTATTATGTATTTGCTTGTAGAAGTTAAAGAATCTGTAGCTATTAGTTCTTTTCCATTATTTCTTAAGAATAAAATTTTTGATTTATAAAATGAATTGTCTGAGTTATTTTTAAACCCCCAGAACACTAGTGCATCTAAAAAATTATCATCACCAAAATCAAATGTAACTATATGTTTACTCATAATAGATACTCCTTTTGAAGATATTATGTCTAAATCTACAGTGTTTTTTGTTGCTGTTTTGGCAGCACTAATTATAGAAGCTTCATCGTTTGCTAATATTTTTTTTTCATTACTAGTTTGGTCCTTTTGTGGGCTAATGGCTTTTTTACAAGAAAAACAAACAAATAAGAACACTATGCTTAATATGTGAGTACTCTTAATCATAACTGTAATCTTTTCAAATTTTTAACAGTCTAAATATTAAGATTATTTAATACTAAAGTAACCACCAATGTATATTCGTGGTTTTTCAATTTATATTCGGTGTTAAAAAATTAACAGATAGGAGAGTGAGGGAGTAAGGCCTGAGATTAGTATTGTTTGTAGGCTTTGTAATTTTGCGAATGGTTTTGTGTATGGTTATTAGCATAGTTAAAGCACTAAAGTTAACAAATAAATCACTCATAGGAAGTGTGCGGGTCTCAATGCCTTCCGGATTCAGAAGTAGGCAGAAACAAGCAATAAACTATTTGTTAACCTTAGTTACTTATTCTATTAAAAATTTACTATTTATTTCAAAAATTGACTTTTATCTTACAAACGTTCTTATTAAGAAACACATTTAATATCTATTTATCCGTTAATGTTTTATTTATCTTTAATAGTTTAACAAGAGATTTTACATTTGGTTATTATGCGGATATAAGCACTCCTTTAAAACAATATTATGCTGCTCTAAGTTTTTTATACCGTGTTACTTTTTGGTTTTATTGGCACCTTATTTTAAGATAGTCTCATAAATTTTATTCCACAATTCTTGTCTCATTTTGGAGTTTTGTTGATTAATTAGAATAATTACCCCCCAGTTGTTCTTTCTATTGTAACAGATAATAGAAGATTGCCCCATAGTATCTCCTGTTTTTCGAAAAAAAGTGTTGTTTTCGTCACTATAAATATTAATTCCTAAACCTATTTTTCTGGGTCCTTTTTTTGCTTTGTAAAATATTTTTTCTGTCAATATACTTGCCTTGGCTATATCAGAGTTTTCATTTAATATTTCTTTTAAATACTTAACCATATCTGTGGCAGAAGATTTAAGTAAACCTGCAGCAGCACTTGAATTCCAAGACATTAGATTTTGCTTAACTCCATTACTATTATAACCCGTTGCTATATTTTTAATATCAAACTCATTTGTTAAAGTGTTTTTCATTTTTATTGGGTTTATTAACTTCTCACGTACAATTTCATCATAACTCTTTTTGTATGTGTTTTCTAATATTTCACCCAATAATATAAAGCCAATAGTATGGTAACGATATGTGCCATAATCAGGCAAGGCACTACAATTATTAAAAATATCAATAAAAGTTGCTCTGGTTACATCTTTTAGTGGATTTTGAGGGTTTTTACTGAATAACTCTTTCCAATCAATATCATCTAATCCTGATTGATGAGAAGCTAAATCTGATACCGTTATTTTGCGTCTCAGTTGTTTTTGCAAAACATAATCTTTTGGGAGATAATTTTCTATATAGTCGTTTAGTTTAATTTTTCCTTCATTTGCTGCTTGAGCTATTAAATTTCCTGTTATGGCTTTTGTTACAGACGCAATCTCAAACACCGTGTTTTTGTCAACATCTATAGAATTTTCTTTGCTTATTTTTCCATAACTTATATAATCTTCTTGGCCGTTATATATATAACCTACGCTAATACTTACTTCAGGGTGTTTTTGGTAATTATCTTTTATTATTGAATCGATTTTTTTGGTTAAGTTTTGCCCAAAAGAAAACGTACTAATTAATACTACTGCTAAAATGTTTAAATGTTTATTCATATCTCTTAATTTTAAATTATGAGACAAATTTGACAAAGCATTTAAACCTATGCGACCGATTAAAAAGATTCGAACGCATTTTTTACTTTATTTTGGTTCGAATCTTTTTTTTAAAACGACCGATTATCTACAATTAGCTTATTGTAAACATTTTACGATAAGATGTTGGTGTTGTTCCAGTTTCTTTTTTGAATGCAGTATTGAAGGATGATTTGGAATTAAAACCAGAATCGTATAAAATTTCTAGAACTGTACGCTTTTTTTGCGTGGCGTCACTCAATAAATTCTTAGCATAATTTATCCTGTAAGAATTTACAAAATCATAAAAATGTTGGTTTAGTTTATGATTTATTAAAATAGAAAGCTCTTTAACAGGAATTCCTATATCATCTGAAACATTTTGAATGGTTAAAGAAGGATTAAGAAATGGTCTGTGGTTTTTCATATGGTTTTTTAGTTTCTCAATATTCTCTTGTTCATACTGCGCAATTTCATTATTCAATCCCTCTGGCAGAATACTTTCTTTTATGGGCTTTAAAGTAGAATTTATTTGTTTAAAAAGCTCTGGATTATTTAAAGCCTTATATAAATACCAACAAATTAAAAGAAATAAGATGAGGTGTATTCCTATTTTAAAATGGCTTGAGATGGCAGAAAATTGAGAAAATTTAATAATGTTTTTTAATAATGCTATGGTGTATAAAAAAGATAATGTGGCTATAAATTGAAATAACCAATCGTATGTTTTAACACTAACTCCAGAGTAGTTTTCTAAGTAGATTTTTTTAATTTTTCTTAGCAACATAAAAATAGCAATAATGTAGCATACAAATTGCATATGAAAAATTATATGATTGAGTTGTATTTCAAACATATATTTATGCTGTTTTAAAAAACTTATTTTATCTGCAGTTTCAACTAGGTAAAATCTGGGCATATATAGTAAGTTTCCAATTGCAAAAGGAATACAGTGTACTAAATGTTTTGGTTTTAACTTAAAATCAGAATAGCAAACAGATTTTATATATAAGTATAAAGTAGGTATTTGTAAAAAAGAAAATGTACTTCTAAAAATAATAAGGTTATATGGCTTTGATGCTAGCTTGTCAAATATAATTCCGCTGGTATCTATAGCAGTCAGAATTAAAAATATTGAAAAAAGATAATTACTAACTTTAATCTTAGTTTTAACCGTGAATAAGTAGAACGCTAAAAATAATGAGATAAATATTGTTATAGAAGAAATTGTGTACATCAAAATAATATCAATTTTGCTTGCAGATATAAGTCTTGTATAGGGTTTTAGGCGTGCAAATTAGCAATTAATTTTTGGTTTAGCACAAACGTTAGCAAATCTGAGTAGATGAGGATGTAGTTGAAACCGCCGTAATTGCGGTTAAATATTGTTGCCCACAGTTATTTTTGTTTTTTTAAATCGGTTATAATTTCAGTCAGCATTTTTTCATTAAAATTTTCATTCCACACGCTCGCATATCCATTATCCATTCTTCTGAATGCCGAAGCAGTCGAGATAAATTTATCATTGTAAATAAACACTACTTTTTCATTAGTTTTTGACATTCTTTCAGTTGCATTTGCCCATTTTTCTTTTGCAATTCCGTCATAAACCAATTCAATTATGGTCATTTCTTTTCCGCCCCAATTCGGCCTAGCTATTCCGATTTTCGAATATTCAGAAGCTTTAATTATTGGGTTGGGTTCCACTGTTATAAAATCTACTCCAAAATTATTTCTAACAATTTTAGATTCCGATTTTGATTCCGTAACAAAGTACCAACCGTTTTCAAATTCCAATTGCGTTTTGGATGATTTTTTCACACCGCAAGAAATTGCTAATAATCCTACTAATAATATTGAAAGTACGTTTTTCATAATTGTGGGCAACGGTAGGTATAACCGTCCGTTATGGTTTAAAAGTTATTGTTTTTCGGCTTATCACAGACGTTAGCAAATCTGAGTAGATTCCTACGTAGTCGAATCCGCGTATTTGCGGTTATATATTGTTGGTAAATCGTTTTTATTTTTATTCGTTATCAAATTCATTCTGTTTTGGTGGCGGTGGCGGTGGAATATTTGTAATGTCAAATCCCTCAAAAAGAATGTTATATTTAAAATAGTCAGAACCGTTTTGTGAATTAATTTCTTTAAACTGTCTAACAATTTCTTTTAGAGCTCTTTTTGTTGTTTCAATTGGATATTTATCTTCAACGTAAAAATAAATTAAAGCTGGTTTTAGTTTGTTTTCGTTATACTGAAAGTTATACTTTTTAGATATTATCTTATTCAGTTCCGTTTTTAGGAATTCTATTGGTTCGGTTTTTTTGTTTTTTCCATATTTAATTACCAAAGAATCATTTCTAACAAACAATAAATTCCGCCTGAAGTAACATCCAATTTCTCCAGAAGTTGGGCAGTCAGCAAATCCAGTTAAATGATAAATAGTATCATTTGATTTAAATCTTAAACCTGACGATTTTCCCTCACAGGTCAATTTGCCCATTTTTTGTCTCAATTCCGCAAAATTTGAAACTGAATCTAAATCTATAATTCCAATCTTGTCATCAATTTCGAAACTTTTAAAATCTTCTGAAAATAATTCAGCCAAAGGTTTTTTTTCTTTCAAATTTGAGCAGGAACTTAAAATCAAAAGAAAGATAAATATGTAGATTGATTTTGTCATAATTGTGTACAACGGTCTCGTATAACCGTCAGTTACGGGTTAATATGCGTTAATATTCGGTTTAGCACTGGCGTTAGCAATTCCGAGTGGATTCGGACGTAGTCGAATCCGCCGTAATTGCGGTTAAACATTGTTGTAAGTAGTTATTTTCTTTTATTCAATTCAGATGTCATTATTTCATATAATTCCTCAAATTTAATTTTCAATCCATTTGTTGATATTTGAATAGGTGAACCAAACTTTTTAAAATTAGTCTCAACGTTTTTCCTTGTTAGGACATTTTTTTGTCTGTCGATAAAATCATTCGGGTTATTTACAATAACTCGTATAAAATTTTGATTTATGACTTTGCTTTTTTCAATACTTTCAATATTCTCCCATTTTATAAGTCCAGAGTTTATGGAAGTTGAGTTGTCATATATTCCCTCATCATTAATTTTTATTCCGTATTTATTTTCAAAGAGTTTTTTTGCAATTAATATTCCCATTCCTCCAAAGAAGATTATGGAAAGAAATCCAATTGATTTTCGAAAAATATTATTATTTAGTATCTCAAGATTAACAATTGGCGCATAATATGCAATCCATATTCCTAAAAACACGAAGATTAGAGATAGTCCAATTAATCCAATTATTTTAAATTTACTTATTTCTATTATTTTTTCTTCCATTTTCTTTTTTTGGTTTAATTACTTACAACGGTCTTGTATATGAAAAGTAGTGCTGAAAATAAGCGCTAATTTTTCGGATGAAACACAAGCCGAATTTTTAAATTTTTGTTTTTAATTTTCTCTTTTTATAAGCCAAATCCATAAGATTTAGCGACATTATAAATATACACGGACCTTTCGGTTTTGCCATAAAGCCCGCATTACGTTTAGGGTTTGTTGTACCACGTTATTTTTTGTTTCTGTATAAATCCTCTATTTCGTCCATTAGATAAAAGTTTTTCAATTTAGATTTAACTCCATCAAAGTCCTTTTTTAAGAATAAACCAATTAGTTCCTTAGGAATTTGTTCGTTTTCAGTTTCCGTCATATAAAGTTTAATCTTTCTATAAGGATTATTTGGGTCATCCCTTTCGAAATGAGTACCAAATCCAACAACAAATTGAAACGAATCTTCGGTATTAGGAGCCGTACTAATGGACAAATACCTTTGTTCATATCTGTTGAGAACTTCTAAGTCTGTCATATTAAAAGTTTCAGATTTAAACTCTTTCCAATAGTTGCTTTTCCAATCAATATTTTCAAAATCCGTATTATGTTTTTCTAAAGAAGTCTTGCCTAGAATTTGGTATAAGTCACTTTCCATACTAGAGGTATGAATCCGTGAAATAAACTCATCGACTATTTCTAAACTATCTATTTTAGCGTCTTTTTTTTCTTTACAAGAAGAAAACAATGTTACTAAAATAATTAGGATTGATATTTTTTTCATAATTGTGTACAACGTTGTTGTGGTGCGTATTTTTTAGTTAATTTCAATTTATTTTTTGAATGTTGGTGGTGGTATCAAAAACTCTTTATCAGTTAACCATATTTTAATATCCGTATTATTTGTTATTCCATAATATTGTTCGGTTAATTTATCTAAATTTTCAAGCAGTTTGTTAAATTCATTTTTCTTGTCATAAGAAATAAAAATCACTAGTTTTTTTGAATTTTCACTCAACATAGGATTTATTCCATTATTGTTAATATCCATTTTTAAAACACTTTCTAAACTATCTAAAGGAAAACTTCCTTTTTTATGTTTAAAAATTGTGTCATTATGAATTTCAATAACATTTTTTGATTTGACAATTCTATAGGAATCACCTTTCCAACAAGGATTATGAAAATAGATGGTTCTAATTTCATTATTTGTATTTAACGTTATTTTTGGAATACTGTCATTACAAACAATCTTTCCAGCTCGTTCAACTAAATCATTCCAATTATTGAACTTTTCAGTATTCAGTTCAACACCAAGACTATCATTTTTTGTTTTCCATTTTCCAAATTCGCTTTGAACTATGGCAGTTTCTTTTTTAATTGACTCTTGTTCTTTTTTTTCAACTTTCCCACATCCATTAATTAATAGAGTTAGGGTTATTACGAAGGACAATTTAAGTGTATTTTTCATTTTTTCATTTTTTTGGCATATGTACCAGAACGGTAGGTATAACCGTCAGTTACGGGTTAATATACGTAGACTTTTCGGTTTAGCACAGACGTTAGCAATTCCGAGTGGATTCGGACGTAGTCGAATCCGCCGTAATTGCGGTTATACATTGTTGTGTGCAGTATTTTTATCCTCCATATATCGCAGGATTTGTCAATATTCCAGCAATTATATTAGTTGCTACATCAGCTCCGAAACTTTTTATTTTTTCTACAATTTTTTTCTTTTTATTATCTGGCTTGTCCTCATTCTCAATAATATTTTGCAATTCTTTAAGTTGTTTTCCTGTAAGTTCATCTTGAATTGCATCAAGAATAATATTTAGACTGACTTTTTGTTTTACAGATTGGGTTTGATTAATCGCTATATTAATTCCTTTGCTGTCATCTTTTGATTCATTTAGTTTTGGTAATCCGAATGATTTTAGGTCATTAATAATTCCGTCGACAAGTTGATTACATTGTTTTTTACAACTTGAAATATTATTAGAACTAGGAGAATGGTACATACCATTTGGTCCGCCAACAGAAATTCCTCCAAAAGAACTATATTTTACATTATTTATTTGTGCCTCTTGTTTACTGTCATTGCCATAAATTCTGACAATGATATTTATAGCGTTTGCTTTCCAACTGTCTAATTCGTATTTGTCTTCTATTTTTTGTTCTTTTAAAGACTCTAAAGGTTCTAAATATTTATCAATTTCGTTCAATTTCGTTCTGGTTTTTATATTGCACACAACTAGTTAATAAACGCAATTTATTGCGTTTGTTCGGCCATATTGGTGGTATAAACGCACGTTTTTGCATTTTTGGCTACTATTTTTCTTACAATATAAAAACATTTTTTGTACTACAATTACAGAAATACGTAATTTCTATTTTTTTAATTAAATAATTACATAACACAAAAAAAGCCTCTAAAAAGAGGCTTGTATAAATTATAATTTAGTTTTCTATTCTCCAAGGTGGGTTTAGTCTGTTTTCACCAGCATAAAATAATATCAGTTGGTTTCCATCTACATCTTTTAGCCTGGCTTCTCTCCACATCCAACTTTGGTCTGTTGGTAGTAGGTCAAAATTAATTCCGTTTTGTTGTATAGCGTTCACTTGCTCGTCAAGGTTTTTGCATTCAAAATAAACATAAATACCTTCTCCTTTTGGCAATTCTTTTGTCTGGTGAACAGAAAAAGTTGAGTTGCCATCTGGACACACAAACCTTGCGTAATGCGGTAATGCTTTTACAATTAGTTTTAGCCCTAATTTTTCATAAAACGGTATAGACTTTGTTAAATCTAAAGAGGGTACAGTTACCTGGTTTAGGTTCATTGTTTTTTGGTTTAAATAAGGCTTGTTTTTAAATAAGGTTTAACACGTAAAAATACTATTCTTGCTCAAACCTTTTTGTAGTTTTAGAATACTTTAGTTTGTGTATGTCCCATTTGCTATGGCCCGCATTACGCTCTAGTTTTTGGGCAATTATCATACGCTCACCATCTGTTCTAAGGTTAATCATTCCGTATTTGGTTAAAAACGAGTTTATTTCTTTATTAATTTTTTTTATACTTTTTAAAAACTTCTTTTTTTGCGCTTCTTCGGTTTCGTCTTTATAGTTCTTTTTTATAATTTTTAAGTCTTCAAACATTTTAGAAATACCTTGTAGTTTAATATACGTTATTTCTTTTGTAGATCTAGCTAATTCGGTAGAGAAAATAAGTGGTTTTTCTCCATAACCACATTTGCCTAACGCACCAATAGTATCTGGCCTTGGATGAGCATAACTTTCATCATCACCAGAAGATATTACTGTGGCACTAGAATTTATTGCTTGTATAAAGCCATAATGAAAATGATTGCTGCCATGGTGGCAAGCCTTGGCTACATCTACTTGTAATTCATGTAACTGAGCATTATTTTTGTAATAATCTTGTAGTATTTGGCCAAACTCTGTGTTAACATCTCCTCCTAAAAGAATTTTAGACTTACCAAACTCGTACTTTAAAATAACAGAGTGTCCGTTTTTATCTTTTCCTAAATTGTTAATACTTTTTAGTGCATCTTTACCCTCAATTTTTTTAGTAATTGGCCCTAATATTTTTATGGAGTTTTTAGTATTATCTACAGTGCTTTCTTTATTATAATTGGGCAAATAATTAGCGCTAATGTCTAACGCTTTAAAACTAACATTAGGGTTATGTTTTAATACTTTGTACAGTGTTTTACAATAGGTAGACCCTGCACCTTTTCTGTTTTTAGCGTCTGTAATTAAGTGCAGCATTTGCGCCGTAGTTGTTATTACATTTGTATAATAGCCATCTTTTTTAGAGCCTAATCTGTTAGCACCAGGGCGTTCTACTAAACCATTATGGTAAATGGTGTCTATTTTTATTTTATCATTGTCAAAAACATACCCAAAACCTTGGTAGTGGTCAGCATCAGAATGACTAATAATTGTTGTGAACGGAAAAGATAAGGGAGATTTACGGTCATACAAATTAAAACGCCATGATAGATACCGGTTCATATTATCGGTTTTTCCGGCATCTATAAGTATGTGTTTATCGTTTGGAGTAACAATATGGCAACCGTCTCCTTGGCCAATATCTACAAAGTTAACCTCTAATAACCTTTCTTTTCTAAGTTCATCTACTTTTACCCAACCATTGGTATTTCTGCTTCTGGAAAATACCCTATTATTTACAATTTTGGTATCTAAAATTTTTATATAATCACCAAATAAAAGATGATTGCCCCAAGACCTACCATCAGAAGATTTGTAAATTTTTACAGAAGGGTATTCTGCAAACGCATATTTTCTTTTATAGGATCCTATGTTGTACGCGTCTTCTGATAGATGTGTCATTAGAACATTATTTAGGGTTACATATGCCTACTCTTCAACAAACAAATAATTTAACTTTAAGCTGTTAAAGGCAGTATTAAAAGCGGTTATTTCATCATCTAACACCTTATTAAAAGCAGTTAGTTGTGTATTAATTTTTGCTGTTAGTTCATTTTTAACAGCAATATCTTGGTCTGTTGGCGCAAAGTCATCCAAGCCAATTAAACTATTTATATGCGCTAATTTATTTGTGAGTTTTATAGGAAAGTTAAGCGGATCTTGATTACTTCTGTTTTTAGTTTGGTACAGCTCTTTTTCTATATTCTCTAGCTTTTCTCGCATTGTTTTGGCTTTTTCTACCAGTTCTTTTGTTGCTTCAGTATCTTTATATTGTTTTTCAAAAGCAGATAGTTGTGCTGTAATTTTTCGCATTTTTTTAATAGACGTATGTGCTTTATTTACCGTAGCATTTACTTCAGTTATAAAATTGTACTGCTTTTGCATATCTGCAATGCTAGCTTCTGCTCTTGGGTCTGGCACAATGGTAAAGTCTTTGGTTTGTGTAGCGCCATTAACCACCAATTGTACCTTGTACTCTCCAGGTACTGCTTTTGGACCACTAAAACTAGCCCACCAAAATATCATACCTTTAAGTTTCACGGCTCCCTTTCCGCGCGTGTCCCACACAAAAGTGTTGCCTCCTGTTTTAACTTTTAATTTCTTGTTTTTTTCTTTGGCCTTATTGCTAAACGTAGCTAAAGTATCTCCTTTTTTATTAAAATAGATTAGTTTAACGTTATCGTTTTCTTCTAGTTTGTTAATATAAAAATGCGTAATTACACCGTTTGGGTGGTTGCTTCCTGCTAATTTAGATGGTCTGCTACTGCTACCACCTTTTGTTCTATAAGTGTCTTTTGGTTTGTATAATATAGATGTTGCATTTTTTGTATTTTCATCTAACTGATGCAATACAGACAAATCATCTAAAATCCATAAACTTCTACCTTGCGTAGCAACAATTAAATTGTTGTTTTTAATTGTTAAATCTGTTATAGGTACAATTGGTAGGTTTAACTGAAAAGGTTTCCAGCTAGCACCATCGTTAAAAGAAATATACATACCTGTTTCTGTACCAGCGTATAACAACCCTTTTTGTTTAGGATCTTCGCGCACTACACGTGTAAAGTGCTCATTGTTTATACCGTTTGTTATTTTTGTCCAGGTTTGTCCGTAATCTGTAGTCTTGTATAAGTAAGGTGCAAAGTCGCCCAACTTGTATTTTGTAGCAGCTACATAGCACGTACCTTCATTAAAAGCAGAAGGCTCTATACTGTTTACCATAGACCATTCTGGCATATTTTTAGGTGTAACATTCTCCCAAGTTTCACCTCCGTTTTTAGATACGTGTATTAAGCCATCATCACTACCAACCCAAAGCAAACCTTCTTTAAGCGGACTCTCATTAGCGGCAAAAATGGTACAGTAGTATTCTACACTGGTATTGTCTTGTGTAATTGGTCCGCCACTAGAAACTAGTTTGCTAGGATCATTACGAGTTAAATCATCACTTAATAATTTCCAAGACTGACCTTCATTTTCTGTAACGTGTACGTGGTTAGAAAATGTGTATAGTTTTTTAGGGTTGTGTTTGCTAAATAATATAGGAAAGTTCCATTGGAAACGATATTTCATCCCATCTGCACCATAACCCATTGGGTTGTCTGGCCATACGTTTATAGCTCTTGTTGTACCTGTTTTATGGTTTTTTCTAGTTAAAAATCCGCCATAACTACCACCATAAACAATATCGTTATTGGTTGGGTCTACCGCAATATGTGCAGACTCGCCGCCTGCGGTTTCTTCCCAATCATTATCACTAATAGAACGCCCGTCACTTCTGTGGTTTATACGTATGGTAGAATTGTCTTGCTGTGCTGCGTAAATTCTGTACGGAAAAGCATTGTCTGTTGTAACTCTGTAAAACTGTGCCGTAGGTTGGTTGTTGTACGTGCTCCAAGTAGCGCCACCATCATAGGTAATTTGCGCGCCACCATCATCACCAATTATCATTCTTTTTGGGTTTTCTGGAGCTATCCATAAATCATGGTGGTCTCCGTGTGGTGCATTAAAAGTGCTAAATGTTTTACCGCCATTTGTAGATTTGTGGTATTGTACATTTAGTACATAAACAGTGTTTACATCTTCTGTGTCTGCATACAAGCGTGTATAGTACCAAGCACGTTGGCGTAATTTACGTTCAGCATTTACTTGCGTCCATTTTTTACCACCATCATCACTACGGTACAAGCCACCTTTTTCTTTGTTTTCTACAATTGCCCATACACGTTCCGAGTTTTTAGGAGAAACAGTAACTCCAATAATACCCAAGGTGTCTTTTGGGAAACCATCATTTTTAGAGATTTCTGCCCAAGTTTCTCCACTATCTGTACTTTTCCATAAAGCAGAACCATCTCCGCCACTGCTTAAACTATAAGGTGTTCTTTTTGCACGCCAGGTAGATGCATATAAAACACGTGGGTTATTTGGGTCTAACGTTAAATCTACAGCGCCTGCACTGCTATTAACAAATAGGGTTTTGCGCCACGTTTTACCGCCATCTGTACTTTTGTAAACACCACGTTCTTCTGTAGGTTTATATATGTTGCCTAAAACTGCTGCATAAATAATGTTAGGGTTTTTAGGGTGAATTTTTATACGCGGTATGTGTCTGCTTTTGCTTAAGCCAGCAGAAGTCCAAGTTTTACCACCATCTTCAGTTTTCCATATGCCATAACCTGAAGAAACATTGCCACGTAAAGTTTTTTCGCCACCACCTACGTATATAATATTAGGATCACTTTGTGCAACTTCTATAGCGCCAATACTACCGCCAAAAAAGCCATCAGAAATATTGCCCCAGCTTCTGCCACCATCTTCGGTTTTCCAAACACCACCACCTGTGGCACCAAAATAAAACAAGTTTGGTTTATTAGGTACACCAGTTACTGCCGCAGATCTACCACCTCTAAATGGGCCAATTAAGCGGTATTGCATACTGCTATATAAAGCTTCTGGATATTGTTCTGTTGTAGATTTTTGTTTTCTTTTTTGGGCAAAAGAAATCTGAGAAATGCATAAAAGCAGCAACAAAAATGTGCTGTTTTTTAAGTGATTGAGTTTCATAATGTTCTTGGTTGTAATTAGTCTCTCTAAAAATAGGGAAAAACTATAAACCAAGGAAATTAAAAAGTAGAGAGATTTAGGCGTTTGGATTTTTACTTCTAATGCTCTTATATAGTTTTATACCTAGCATTAAAAGTAGAGCCAAGGTAAAAATACCAAGCACACCGTAAACCCAGTTAATAGCGTTTCTTACTATTACTAAAAATACCACAGAAAATAAAATGAGCGTAGAAGCCTCGTTCCAAATACGCATAAATTTAGAGCTGTACTTTATTTGGTTTTTTTGTAATTGGTTAACTATTTGATGATTTTTTAAGTGGTATAAAATCAATAAAAATACAAACCCAAGTTTTACGTGCATCCAAGGCAGTTGTAAAAACGAAGGGTTAATTATAAGTAGTAATACAGCAAATAACACAGCTAAAATTGCAGATGGCCAGGTAATAATATACCACAACCGCTTAGTCATTAATTTAAACTGTGTTGTTAATATTTCTTTGTCTGGTGAAGGTTTAAAACTGGCTTCAATATGGTAAATAAATAACCTTGGTATATAAAATAAACCAGCAAACCACGTAATTACAAAAATTAAGTGAAGCGATTTTATATACAGGTAATATTCTTCCATTAGTATGTTATTATTGGTTTTTAGCTTGGTAAACTACCATCTTTTTCCCAATTATTTACCCAGTCTGCCATTACAGATACCCAGTTTTCATCTGTATTTAAACAAGGTATGTGTTTGTATTCTACACCGCCAGCTTCTGTAAATTGCTCTTTACCTTCCATAGCAATCTCTTCTAAAGTCTCTAAACAGTCTGCCACAAATGCAGGTGTAATTACTGCTAAATTCTTTTTGCCTTCTTTAGGAAAACGCTCAAACTCAAAATCTGTATACGGTTTTAACCAAGGGTCGTTTGGTAAACGAGATTGGAATGATACACTAATTATATCTTCTGGTATGCCTAAAAGAGCAGTAACTCTTTTTGTAGTTTCATAACATTGGTGACGGTAACATGTATTGTGAGCTACAGAGTTGGTAGCGCAGCAAGAACCATCTATTTTACAATGAAACTTAGTTGGATCTGATTTTTTTATGTGACGTTCTGGAATACCGTGGTAAGAGAACAATATATGATCATAATTAAAACCTTCTAGGCTCTTTGCTATACTGTTAGATAGTACTTTTAAATAATCTTCATTCTTATAAAAAGCTTGTAGCGTAGTTATTTTCATTTCTGGAAAATGCTGCTCTTTTTCTTCCATTGTTTTAACCACAACGGTTTCAAAAGAAGACATTGCGTACTGTGGGTATAGAGGAACTAATAAAACTTCATCTACGCCCTTATCTTTAAGCTCTTGCAATCCGTTTTTAATGGTCATACTACCGTAACGCATACCCAAAGCAACAGGCATTTTTGTTTGCTCTTTTACTTTAGCTGTAAAACGTTCTGAAATTACAACAAGCGGAGAACCTTCTTCCCACCATATTTTTTTATATGCTTCAGCAGATTTTTTAGGTCTGGTACGTAAAATAATACCACGTACAATAATATTACGTAACCAATTAGGTACATCTATAACCCTTTCATCCATTAAAAACTCATCTAAATATGGCTTAACATCTTTAGGGGTTGGACTATCTGGTGATCCTAAATTTACTAATAAAACTCCTTTCACAACTGTATCTTTTTATAAATGCAAAAATAAGGCTTGTTGCTCAATTTTAACACTTTTGGTTATAATTTATACTTATTCTTTAATAGCTACAATCATTTTTAAAAGTTTACTATCTTCATAATGTAACGTTAATTAGTGTCTAATTTTTTTAGGATAACTATATTTAATGCAACTTACAATTAAATTTTACGTTGTTATTTCATAAAAATACTGTTTATGCGCATTCTTATTAGTTCTGTTTTACTGTTTTTTTTGTGTTTTGGCACTGCCCAAGAAAAAAATAGTTTGCTTTGGGAGATATCTGGTAACGGATTAAAACAAACTTCTTATTTATACGGAACAATGCACGTGAGTAAAAAGGTGGCTTTTAGGTTAGATGATGTTTTTTACGAATCGTTATTAAAAAGTGATGTTGTAGCATTGGAGTCGGACCCAGCTACCTGGTTAGAAGAAGATATTACAGAAACGGCAGTACGTTACAATTATGTGCCCAAGGGTTTTTATGCGAGTTCTTTTATAATGAATAACCCAGAAACGGAAGAAGTAGGGTCTTATTTAGCTTTTGAAGACCGTATTTTAAATGGCTTGTTGTACAGAACCAATTCTTTTGCTCAAGATTTTGAAGAGGAAACATATTTAGATATGTTTATATACCAAGCCGGACAAAAGTTTAATAAACAAATTGTTGCTTTAGAAGATTTGCAAGAGTCTGCAATTTTGGTAGGCAGGGCTAATTTAAATGCAATGAAAGACAAACCAGACGATTGGTTGCTAAAAAAAATGCAACAAAAGGGTATGGATTTTTTATTGCAAGATGCATATAGAGAGCGAAATATAAATTTAATAGATTCTTTAGATTCTGGTATATACACCAATCATTATTTAAAAAATATGCTGTATATACGTAACCAAAATATGGTTAATAAGTTAGATACATTATTAAAGACTAATAAGGTTTTTACGGGTATTGGTGCGGCTCATTTACCTGGAGATAATGGTGTAATCTCTTTATTACGTAGTAAAGGTTATACCGTAAAACCGTTAACCTCTAAATCTGGCTTTAAAGGCAAGCAGCTAAAAGAAAAAATAGTAAAAAGGTTTAGGGAAAATAATTACCAAGAGCAGGCTCCAGATGATGATGCTTTTACGGTTATGCTACCTAATAAAATGTACCCGGTTACAGATAGTAATGTTACAAGCTATATTGTACCAGACCTTGCAAATGGAAGCTATGTAATGATAACCCGTATACCTACTTTCTCCTATTTAAAAGATGATAGAACGTTTGATTTTAATAAAATTGATGAATTACTTTTTGAGAATATACCGGGTAAAATTTTAGAGAAAAATAAGTTAGAGAAAAACGGTGTTCCGTTTTTTGAAATTAAAAACTTACTTAAAAATGGTGATCACCAACGCTATCAAATTTACATTACACCTTTAGAAATAATTATTTTTAAAATGGGTGGTGAGGGTACATATGTACAACAGTTTTCAGACACTATTTTTAATACTATAAAGCTAAAAAAGCATCCTTTAAAAAGGGTTAAGGTTACCTCTGGATTTAATGATTTTTCTGTAGAAATGCCATCTAATTACATTTTTCCAAATAAATATAGGTTTGGAGACCGCTTGGTACAAGGTGTAGATGATGCTACAGAAGACTACTTTTTTCTTAAAAAAGTAACACAAAACGATTTACGCTTTATTGAAGAAGATACGTTTGAGCTTAAACAAATACAAAAACGCTTTTATCAACAATTAAAAATAAAGGCTAACTACAAAGCTCCTAAAAACAGAGCACTAGTTTCTAGCGCAGTTTTGGATTCTGTTTCTGGTAAAAAATTATTTTTAAAATCTGTTGTAAACGGCATAAACTATTATTTGCTAGGTGCAGTTAGTAAAGATTCTGCCGTTGCAAACACCTATTTTAATTCTTTAGAGTTAAAGAGTCCAACGTACAATAAAGATTTTACTTTTGTTAAAGACACTGCTTTATATTTTACCACAAAATCTACAGTTAAGCCACCTAATTTTTCTGTTAATAATTATAGTTTTAACAATGGTAGAAAAAAACCAAAAGAGTACAACCCGTATACCAAAACAAATATTTACCAAAATAACAACGGTGAAATAATTAGTGTTGCTGTAAATAAAGCACATGACTTTTTAATGTTGCCAAGTGTAGACTCTCTTTGGACATTAAGAAAAAAAATGTATCAAAAAAAGAGTTTTGTAATACACAAAGAGCAACAATCTAAAACTCCAGAAGGGTATGAGCAGTTAAATTTAGTTTTAACTGATACAGCTAGTACAAGAGGTATTTTTGTTAGAAATATAGCTAAAGATGGTTTGTTGTATGAGATAAAATCGGTTATAGATACTACTCAAAAATCTAGTACTTACATTACTACTTTTATAAATAATTTTACGCCAGTAGATACCGTTATTGGTAAATCTTTTTTAGAAGATAAAACACCTTTATTTTTTAAAGCGCTGCGTAAAAATGATAGTATTGCACTTAATGGGTATCGGTTTATAAATTTTGAACCTAAACATTTAGATTCTTTAGAGTATTACGTAACTGAGTTTAATTTTAATGACAGTCAAAAGAAAATACAATCGCATTTAATACAACAAATGGGAAAACTTAAAAGTAATAGAGTAATACCATTTTTTACTTCTTTTTATGAAGATTCCTATAACAACTCTAATGCACAAACCAAAATTTTACAAGCTGTAGCCGCTAAAAATAGTGAGGCATCTGTAAAAACATTGTTAGATTTAATGTCTAAAGATTTACCATTGGTGAGTAATAGTTATGAAATTAACACCATATTTAAACCATATTTAGATAGTCTTCCTTTGGCAAAACAACTGTTTCCTAAAATTTTAGAGTATAGTGCCATTGAGGAGTACAAGGCACCAATATTTTCAATTTTGGCACGTTTGCAACTACATTCGCACATAAAAATTTCTACTTATAAAAAATATAAAAAGCAAATTTTAAATGATGCTAAAATTCAGCTTAAAAGGCATTTAGGTAAAGATAATACTAATGGTGTTGCTAGAGTATTTGGTTCTAGAAATACTTCTTACAACACATTAGAAGATTATACAATATTGCTTTTCCCTTTTAGAAAAGAAAAAGAAGTGCAATGGTTTTATACCAAACTTTTACTAAGTAATGATGCGGCTGTTAAAACAACGTATACAGCTTTACTAGCTAGGTCTAACTCTCCTATACCAAATGGTATTTTAGATTCTTTGGCTGCTAATCCAGAGAGCAGAAAATTATTATTTGATAAACTTAAAGTGGCTAAAAAATTGCAGATATTTCCTAAGGATTATTACAGTCAACAAAGTTTAGGGGAAAGTCTAATTTACCAGCGCAATAAGTATAATAGAAATAAGTTTACTGTAGAATTTATCTCTAAAAAAGATATAAACTACAAAGGAAATACATACGTTGGTTATTACTATAAGTTTTCTCAGAAAACAAGTTATGATAAAACTGAAAAAATATACTTATTAGTTTATCCTAAAACTAATAAAATTGGTGTGCATCCATTTTATCAAAATAACGGAAAAAATATAGAAGATGTATTTAGTGAGCAAGAGGTTATAGATATGGTTACAGAAGAGTTTATTTTAAAAGATAGAAAGCGTGCTGCTGTTTATAGACCTAATGCGTATAACAGAAATTTTGGATATTACAATTACTAAACTTTAGTTACATTTACTTTATATGAAAAAACAATTGTTTTTAATGTTTCTATTTTTTTGTTGTGCAATTTCTTTTGCGCAGCAAATTACTTGCAGTCCCAAAGATAGCGTTGCATTTAAAACTAAAATTAAGCAGGTTAAATTAATAAGTAATGCCAGTAACTTTGGAGATTCTTTAGTGGCTATAGGTAAAACCTTTTTAAAAACACCTTATGTTGCTAAAACATTAGAAATAGGAGAAAAAGAGTCTTTGGTGGTTAACTTGCACGGTTTAGATTGTACCACTTTTGTAGAAAACGTGCTTGCTTTTGGGTTAATTTCTAGAGCAGATAGTCTAAATTTTACTGCGTTTACAAACACCTTACAAAAAATTAGGTATAGAGATGGTAATTTAGATGGTTATGGCTCTAGGTTGCATTATTTTACCGAGTGGATTTTTAATAATGAAACCAAAGGTTTGGTAAAAAATATTACCAACCAAATTGGTGGTAAAATTGTTAAAAAGGAAATTAACTTTATGGGTACACACAGGGATTTGTATCCTTTTTTAAAAAATGACGGTAATTACAATACCATATTAAAAACCGAAGAAGCATTAAACCAAAATGAATTTTGTGTATTAGCACAAGAAGATATTGCTGCTAATGAACACCTAATAAAAACGGGTGATATTATTGCGCTAGCAACCTCTATTAATGGTTTAGATGTAACGCATACAGGTATTGCTATACGTGCAGAAGATGGACGTATACATATGTTGCACGCCTCTACGGGGTCTATGCAGGTTGAGGTTACTAAGTTACCACTAGTAGATTATCTTAAAAAGATAAAAAGTAATATTGGTATTATGGTTGCAAGACCCATTTAAATTAGCCGTTAGTTAAAGACATTAAATACTTTTTAGGTGTTGTACCATATTTCTTTTTAAAAGCTGCTATAAAATGGCTGGCAGTACTGTAACCTACTTTTAATCCCACTTCGTTAACATTATGTTGACCAGTTTCTAACATTTTACGTGCGTAATCCATTTTGTGCTCAAACAAAAAACTGTATACAGAGTCGCCATAAATTTGTTTAAAACCTTCTTTTAACTTTTTTAAAGACAAACCAATTTCATCAGATAGTTCTGCTAGTGTAGGTGGTTCTGCCATTCTAGCAATTATAATTTCTTTGGCCTTACGTATACGTTTAACGTTATCTTCATCTACCAAAAAAGGGCATTGCTCAATATCTGCATCTTCACTTTTGTTAAAATAAAGAGCAATAAGTTCATAAACTTTACCTTTTATGTACAAGCTTTTTATAGAAGAGTGCAGGTTGTAGTTCATAATCTGACTTAGAACTATGGCTGTAGCCGGACTCACATTTTCTTGAGAGTAGTATTTTTTATCCTGAAAATCTGAACTTAAAAACGGAATGTAATCTGCTTCTTTAGAAAATAGTGAATGAAATTTACGAATTGTCATTACTACAGATACCATCCAAGAATTTGGGCTTAACTCTAGGTTTAGTGGCAAATCTTTTTGTGTATTGTATAGCAAAAGCGAGTTTTCTTCAGAAACCTCTAAGGCATAGCTGCTCTCATTAAAAATAAACTTTCCATTGCCTTTTAAACAATAATGAAACTGTATGAAAGAACTGTCTATTTCACGTTCAACTTTTTGATTTTCAATACTATCGTTTTGTATTTTAAGTACGTAAAAACCATCTTCAATTAGTACTTCTTCAAATGAACCTTGAGCGGTATTTTTTACTTCCATTTTAAATTTTGTTACAGTTTCATTCTATTTAGAAACTTTCTAAATAGAAAAGAGCTATTCATTCTTATAGTAACAAATATAAGTATTTAGCTCCTTTTTTGTGTAAATAAGAGGTTAAAAAGCGGTAATCGATACTTATTGTTCTTCTAGCGTTATTTTTATTCTAATGCTAGATTTATTTTTGTAACCGATTTGAAAAATTCCCAATGAAGAATTATCATATTTCTAAACATAGTTCCTTTTACACCATAGGTCTTAATTATGAAAAGGCAGATGCAGTAGTAAGAGGCAAATTTAGTTTAGATGAAAAAGCAATGAATGCATTGCTAGTAGAGGCGGCAGAAGAAGGTATAGATGGTTTGTTGGTAACCTCTACATGTAACAGAACAGAATTACACGGTTTTGCAAAGCACCCATTTCAATTAATAAAATTGTTGTGTGACAATGCAATGGGTACTGTAGAAGAGTTTCAGGAGGTAGCATATGTATACAAAAACAACGACGCTATTAGTCATTTGTTTAAAGTTGGTACTGGTTTAGATAGTCAAATTCTAGGCGATTTTGAAATTATAAGTCAGCTTAAGCAAAGTTTTGTTCGTTCTAAAAAGCATAATTTAGCAAACCCTTTTATAGAGCGTTTGTGTAATGCGGTTATACAGGCAAGTAAGCGTATTAAAAACGAAACAGAAATATCTAGCGGAGCAACATCTGTAGCTTTTGCATCTGTACAATACATTATTAAAAACGTACCTAACATTTCAGAAAAGAATATTTTACTTTTTGGAACCGGTAAAATAGGGCGTAATACGTGTGAAAACTTAATAAAGCACACACAAAACTCACACATTACTTTAATTAATAGAACCAAAGACAAGGCAGAAAAAGTTGCTGGTAAGTTTAATTTGGTGGTTAAAGATTATGGAGATTTACAGGCAGAAATTAGAAATACAGATGTATTAATAGTTGCCACTGGTGCTGCACAACCAACCATTTCTAAAGAGTTAATTTATACAAAAAAGCCGCTTTTAATTTTAGATCTTTCTATACCTAAAAATGTGGCAGATAATGTAGAGGAATTAGACAATGTTTCTTTAATTCATTTAGATCATTTATCTCAAATGACAGATGAAACTTTAGAAAAAAGAAAACAATTTATACCACAGGCAGAAGCAATTAACGATGAAATAAAAACCGAGTTTATTAAGTGGTTAGAGACCCGAAAGTTTGCTCCGGTAATTAAGGCGTTAAAGCAAAAGCTAAATACTATTAAAGAAGAAGAGCTAGATTTTCATAGCAAAAAGGCTGCTAACTTTAACTTAGAAGAGGCAGATATTATAACAGACCGTATTATACAGAAAATTACAAAGCAGTTTGCCAATCACTTAAAAGATGAAAATACAGACGCTAACAATAGTTTAGACTTAATACAGAAAGTTTTTCAATTAGAAGTGAATACAACAAAATGAGCAAAATAATACGCATTGGTACCAGAGATAGTGAACTTGCATTGTACCAAGCAAACAGAGTAAAATCTGAATTAGAAACCCTAGGATTTAAAACCAAAATAGTAGCTGTTAAATCTACTGGAGATTTACAGTTAGATAAGCCTTTGTATGAGCTAGGTATAACTGGTATTTTTACTAGAACCTTAGACGTAGCTATGCTTAAAGGAGAAATAGATATTGCTGTACACTCTTTAAAAGATGTGCCAACTGTTTTGCCTAAAGGTATTGTACAAGCAGCTGTTTTAGAACGTGGTAATGTTAAAGACACTTTGGTTTATAAAAATAACGAAGAGTTTTTAGGCGCTCGTGATGGTATTATTGCTACAAGTAGTTTACGCCGTAAAGCACAGTGGTTAAACCGTTACCCTACACATAAGATTGAGGATATACGTGGTAATGTAAATTCACGTTTACAAAAGTTAGAGGATTCTGATACGTGGAACGGAGTTATATTTGCTGCTGCTGGTATTGGTCGTTTAAATTTAAGGCCAGAAGAGGCAGTAAATTTAGATTGGATGATTCCTGCGCCAGGACAAGGTGCAATAATGGTTACAGCAAAAGAAGATGAGGAAGAAATTTTAGCCATTTGTGATGAAATAAACCACAGAGAAACTGAAATTTGTACAACAATAGAACGTACTTTTTTAAATAGGTTAGAAGGTGGTTGTACTGCTCCAATTGGTGCTTTGGCATACATAAAAAGCGAACAAGTAATTTTTAGAGCTGTATTACTAAGTCCAGATGGAACTAAGAAAATAGAGGTAGACAGACTTGTAAAGTTAGGCGATCATAATAACTTGGCTGTAGAAGCTGCAGAACACGTTTTAGAACGTGGTGGTAAGTATATTATGGAAGGTTTACACAGTGCTAATAAAGAAACCACTGTTTTTTCTACCAAATTGTTAACTAATGACCAAAAAGATAGGTTAGCAAATGGTATTGCTGTAGAAAGTAGTGACTTTATAAAAATTAGTTCTAACAGAATACCACCAAGAGTATTTAAAAAAGAGATTGAAAATGTAGTTTTTACTAGTAAAAATGCAGTAGAATCTGTGCTTGCAAATTACGCAGGGTCAGAACTAAAATTTAATAATATTTACTGTGTAGGTCGTAAAACCAGACGTTTTATAAAAAACAATATTGGTCCGGTTGCGCATTTTGAAAAAAGTGCAAAAGAACTAGCAGAATATTTAGTAGCTAACTTAGCGGTAAAAGAAATAACCTATTTTTCTGGTAATTTAAGGTTAGATGATATGCCTTCTATTTTAGAGAAAAACAATATTAAAATTAATGAAGTTGAGGCTTACCAAACAAAGTTTGATGCCAAAAAGGTGCCAAGTAGCGTAGAGGCTGTATTGTTTTATAGTCCGTCTGGTATAGAAAGCTTTTTAAAAGAAAATAAAGCCAATGCAATTGCCTTTTGTATTGGAGATACAACGGCTGCAGAAGCAAGAAAACATTTTTCAGATGTTAGAGTAGCAAAACTACCAACAGTAGAAAGTGTTATAGATTTAGTAAATGAGCATTATAGCTAACTTTTAACCTAGGCTGTTGGTTATTGGTTTTTAGCTTTTGTTTGTTATAAAGTTGAGTTTAAGTTAAACAAATTCCTTCTTATTTGAAGAAGGTTAGGGATAGGATATGATAAAAAACGATTTATTTTTAAGAGCCTTAAAAGGAGAAACTGTAAACAGACCACCGGTTTGGATGATGCGTCAGGCTGGTAGATACTTGCCAGAGTTTATGGAAATCAAAAAAAAATACGATTTCTTTACACGCTGCCAAACACCAGAATTGGCATCAGAAATAACAGTACAACCTATACGCAGATATGGTATGGATGCTGCTATTTTATTTTCTGATATTTTAGTTATTCCGCAGGCAATGAATATTGAGGTAGAAATGAAGCCAAATTTTGGTCCGTATTTACCAAACCCTATTCGTACTTCTAAAGATTTAGACTCTGTTATTGTGCCAGACATAAACAGCACGCTTGGTTATGTTATGGATGCTATTAAAATGACAAAAGAGAAGTTAAATGATGATATTCCTTTAATAGGTTTTGCTGGTTCTCCTTGGACAATTTTATGTTACTGCGTACAAGGGCAAGGTAGTAAAACGTTTGATAAGGCAAAGGAATTTTGTTTTACAAACCCGGTTGCAGCGCACCAATTATTACAAAAGATAACAGACACTACCATTGCTTACTTAAAAGAGAAAGTTAAGGCAGGAGTTAATGCAGTTCAGGTGTTTGACTCTTGGGGAGGTATGTTGTCACCAACAGATTATAAAGAGTTTTCTTGGCAGTATATACAGCAAATTATAGATGCTTTAAAAGATGAAGCTCCTGTTATTGCCTTTGGTAAGGGATGTTGGTTTGCATTGGGAGATATGGCTAAGTCTGGTGCATCTGCTTTAGGTGTAGACTGGACTTGCTCTGCACGTAATGCACGTTATTTAACAGGAGGTAATATTACACTACAAGGTAATTTTGATCCATCTAGGCTCTTGTCTCCACCAGAAGATATTAAAAAAATGGTGCACCAAATGATTAATGAATTTGGTAAAGATAAGTACATAGTAAACCTTGGTCACGGTATTTTACCAAACATACCGCTAGAAAATGCAAAAGCATTTATAGATGCTGTAAAAGAGTATAAAGCTAACTAGTGAAAATCTGGAACAGAATAAAAAGTTTAAGTATAAGACAGTTTTTTAAACTGTCTTTACTGTTTTTAAGGCATCCATTATTATTGGTTCCTAGTATAAAGGCAACAAAACAAACATTTGCTTTTTGCAATACGTACTATCCAGATGGCCACGGTAAAAGCAATAAAGGCAATGCATTTAGACACGCAGTGTGGAATGCTCTATTGTGTACTTACACGCTAAAACGCACAAAAAGTAAGCAAAAAAGTGTGTTTTGGGCTCAAAAAGTAACCGATTTGTATGAAAAAGTCACCAATAACAATGAGTTAGATGAATTAATGGACTTGCAAAATAATGCGGTAGGCAGACTTTATTTTTTTAATTATGCAGACAAAAAGGAATCGGAATTAATAAACTTTATTTTAGAAAAAAGTAAGGTAGCCGAAAAAATTGCAAATGCAAAAGACATAAAACTATATCCTGCTAATATGGTTTATATTGTATCTTAGTTTTTAAGAATTTTAAAATATAACAAATGCTCAAAAATATCTTGAAAGGAATAAAAGCCTATGCTGGTACTTTTGCTTTAATTTCTAAGCTTAAACTTTGGAAATATTTTCTTGTTCCTGTACTAATTAGCGTGTTAACGGCGGCAATAATTGTTTTGTTGGCTATTTGGTTGTCTGGTAGTATTGGTGGTTTTATAGCACAAATTTGGATTTGGGATTGGGGCAAAGAGACTTTTACAACAGTTTCTAACTTTATAGGTGCAACAGTTATTGTTGTAATAGGGTTATTGTTATACAAACACATTGTAATGGCATTGTCTGCACCGTTTATGAGTCCGGTATCAGAAAAAATAGAGGCACATTTAACAGGTGTACCGGCACATAGCCATACAAACACATCTTTTAGTGAGCAACTATGGAGAGGTATACGCATAAACGTGAGAAATTTGGCAAAAGAAATTTTATTTACCATACCAATTCTATTACTTGGTTTTATACCAGTTATTGGTGTAGCTTCAACCATATTGTTGTTTTTAATGCAAGCCTATTATGCTGGTTTTGGTAATATAGATTATACCCTAGAACGCCATTTTAATTATAAAGAAAGTATAGCTTTTGTTAAAAATAATAGAGGTTTAGCTATAGGTAACGGTATTGTTTTTATGCTGTTTTTATTTGTGCCATTAGTAGGTATAATTCTTGTTTTACCACTGTCGGTAACAGCAGCAACAGTAAAAACAGTAGAAATTTTAAAGAACGAAACCTTAGTTGTTAAAAAATAATTTATATGCCACACTTTGTTATAGATTGTTCTAGTGATGTTTTAAAATTGCAAAATCCAACGGAGGTTTTACAATCAGTACACGCAGTAGCTGTAGCGACTAATTTGTTTGATGAGGCAGATATAAAAGTACGTTTAAATCCTTTTGCAGAGCATTATTTGGTGGGAGGTAAACAAGAACCTTTTATTCACGTTTTTGCTAATATTATGGAAGGCAGAACTAAAGAGCAAAAAGCAAATTTATCAGAACAAATAACACGTAAATTAAGTCGGTTTTTCCCAGAAATCTCTTTTATAGCTATTAACATAAGGGATTTTGAAAAGGAAACATATTGCAATAAATCAATGATTTAAAATGAAGGACAAGTTTTATAACTATATACAAGAATTACAGGATACTATAACCGCTAAGTTAGAAGCTGTAGATGGTGTTGCTAAATTTAAGCAAGACATTTGGAAACGTCCAGAAGGTGGTGGTGGCAGAACCAGAGTTATAGAAAACGGTGCTGTTTTTGAAAAAGGCGGAGTTAATATATCTGGAGTACACGGAAAGTTACCAGAAAGTATGCAAAAGTATTTTGGTGTAGAAGATGCTAACTTTTTTGCCTGTGGTTTAAGTTTGGTGTTGCATCCTAAAAATCCAATGGTGCCTACTGTACACGCTAATTGGCGCTATTTTGAAATGTATGATACAGACGGTAATATTGTGGATCAATGGTTTGGTGGCGGACAAGATTTAACGCCTTATTACTTGTTTAATGAAGATGCTACTCATTTTCATAACGTATGTAAAACCGCTTGCGATAAACACAACCCAGAGTTTTACGCTAAATACAAAGCACGTTGTGATGAGTATTTTTGGAACGCTCATAGAGATGAAGCGCGTGGTATTGGTGGTTTGTTTTTTGACTATTGTAAAGCTACAGAAAGTATGTCTATGCAAGATTGGTACAATTATGTATCAGAGGTTGGTAATAGCTTTTTAACGTGTTATGTGCCTATTGTAGAAAAAAGAAAAGAGTTGGCTTACACTAAGGAGCAAAGAGATTGGCAAGAGATTAGACGTGGCCGTTATGTAGAATTTAATTTGGTGCACGATAAGGGAACGTTGTTTGGATTAAAAACTAACGGCCGTATAGAGAGTATTTTAATGAGTTTGCCTCCCCACGTACAATGGGTTTATGACCATACCCCAGAGGAAGGTAGTGAGGAAGAAAAATTGCTTCAGGTTTTAAAAACACCTAAAGAGTGGGTGTAGTGTAAAGCTTTATAAGCGTATTAAAATAAAAAAGGTGTCTAAAATTATATTAGACACCTTTTTACATTTGGGGAACAATCAATCAAACTAATAAAAAACTATTTCATTGGTAAAACAACCGTATCTACTACGTGTATAACGCCGTTAGACTGGTTTACATCTGCAATTGTAACTGTAGAAACATTACCAGCTACATCTTTTAATTGTACTTTTCCTTTAGTAACCATTGCTGTTAGTTTTTCACCAGCAACAGTAGTAAATTCTGCTTTTCCTTTACCCATTTTTATTGCTTTCATTATATCTGCAGCAGAATGTTTACCAGCAACTACGTGGTAAGTAAGTACCTTTTGTAATGTTGCTTTGTTTTCTGGCATTAATAGCGTTTCTACAGTTCCTTTTGGCAATTTTTCAAAAGCCATATTTGTTGGTGCAAATACTGTAAAAGGACCTTCTCCTTGTAACGTTTCTACTAAATCTGCAGCTTTTACGGCAGCAACAAGTGTGGTGTGGTCTTTAGAGTTTACAGCGTTAGATACAATATCTTTTGATGGGTACATTTCTGCGCCACCAACCATTTTTGTTTCAGCTTTCATCATTTTATCTTGTGCAAATGTGTTTGCTCCAATTAAAAGAATAATAGCTAGTGAAGTCGATTTTAATAATTTAGATAATTTCATTTTTGTGTGTTTTAATATGTGATTACGACCTTACCTACGGCAAAAACTAAAAGAGGGTTTTAAAAAAGTTGTCTTTTTTTATATTGATGTATTTTTTATTCTAAAAAACAAAAAAACGCCCCAAAAGGAGCGTTTTGTTTATATAAGTATTTGGTTGTAGTTTATTCTAAAACCTCTTTTAAGTTATCGTCAGACTTACGATCTATTAATTTGTTATAAGGATCTATTCCCGCTTTTTCAGGTTTTTTATCTGTAACAATTGTGAATGTATTGTCTCCTGGTGCCAACCATTTCAATTCAAAATAATAAGGATCTTTTAGAGTTACATTCTCTTCATTTTTAATATCAGGTCCAAAAAGGCCAACATCTACTAAGTTCTTTTTAGTATCAGTTTCTCTTTCTTTTCCTTTATCATCATAATAAATTTTAGAAGAGTTTACAGTAAAAGTAGTTTCCCATTTTCCGTTATCTAGCTTTTTAGTTTTAGCTTCTGTTACTTTGTTTTCATACAAAACAATTTCTTTAAAGCCATCTGTAACTTTGTATTTTAAAGAGTCTGGAGCAACAGCATACAATGCATCATATAAATTATCGGATGTAGGGTACACGCCTTTATTAAAATACTTGTATTCATTTAAAAATTGCTTTAAAGCGCCATTAATTTTGTTTTCACCAATAACATCTTGTAATTCATACATTACCATAGAGCCTTTGCGGTACCAAATATGCTGACCAGTTTCTACATTGATTAATGAGCGTTCCGGTTTAAAACTAAACTGGCGTGCACTTAAATAAGAATCTAAAGAGTTTTTTAAGAACGATTTTATTCCGTTTTCTCCATATTCGTTTTTCATTGTCATTAAAGACACGTACTCTGCAAGAGTTTCAGAAATAATATTAGATCCAGATGTTTTACTAGGACTAACAATATGTCCCCACCATTGGTGTGCAACCTCATGAGATGTTACCCTAAACGCATAGTTAAAATCTTCAGCTTTTGAAAAATCGGCAACAAAACCAAAATCTTCAGAGTAGGGTATTGTTGTGGCAAAAGATTGCGCAAAAGTTGAGTATGCAGGAAACTCCACAATTCTAATAACCGAGTACGGATACTCATAAAAGTTTTTAGAGTTATAGTCTAATGATACTTTTATACCGTTTATAAAGTGTTTTAAATTTCTTTTGTGTTTTGGAGAATGATAAATTTCTATAGCAACTTTTTTACCACTTGGTGCTGTCCAGTAATCTTTTTCAACATCATAAGCAGCAGATGCAAAGTTGAAAAAGTAATCTGTTTTTTCATCTAATTTATAAGTAAAGTAGCTTCTATTGTCTTTATCCCACTTTTTAATAAGATTACCGGGAGCAATAGCAGTTTGCCCTTTAGAGGTGCTCACAGTAGCTTCAAAATTCATGTAGTTTGCATCTTCATTAAACAAACTCTTTTTTAGAGCAGTACTATCGGTTCTAGGAGGAAATAAGTAGTCCATTTCTTCTAAGTCGTACTTTTTACGAGTACCATTATCATTTAAAGCAATTTCATAATGAAAAGAAGGAAAAATATCATCTCTAAAAAATGTACCGTTATTTAATACATTTGTCTCTAATCCGTTGGCAAAACCTTTTGTTATTGCCCTAGTATTAATAATTAAAGAAGCAGTGTCTTTTGGTTGTAAAGGCTTTGGTAACTTGTATATAAATAGTCTGTAAACACTATCTTTTAAAAAGGGTTGTAGTTCTTTTCCGTTATAAACAACTTTAGTTATTTTAGTATCTGCAACACCAAATTTTACTTCCATTAAGAGTGTATCTATTGGGGTGTCAAAATTATTTACTGCAGTAAAATTACCTTCTGCATAAACGTCTCTTTCTTCTGGATAAATATCTATTTTAGCCTTAAGGTCTACAACTTGTATATGCGGTTTGTTTAGGTATTTTGCGTAATTTTTTTCAGCATCTGCTACAATTTTATTGCTATGATCTGCACTTCCTATAGTATTTAGTACTTGTAAGTTGTAGTAGCTATATGCACCAACAGCAATAAAACCAATAATAAATGCTACAAAAGCAATTATGGTTTTTCCTTTAAAACGACTAGCAGCTAAACGTAGTCTTTCTTTAAAATTGGAGTAAAATCCTCTATTCCAGAAGGCATAACCAACTACAGCTAAAATACAGCTAAATAAAATCCAGTATAGATTTAACCAGAACCCACCAATTAAATAATGGCCAAATCCATTTAAATCACTTAAAAAACTACTAGGTAAACCGCCATATATAAATAATGGGTTATTTACTTTAAAAACTAATGTAATTAGAATGGGTAAACCCAAAGAAATCACAATAACTAAAAAGTGCCCTAAAAATTTATTGTTTGCTAATATATGTATAAAAAATGCCAGTAGAACGGTTGTAATATATGCAGGAAATATGTTAGCAAAATTAAAGACTAAATACAAACCTACTTCATAGTTAAAATATCCGTTATAGGTTTGGTATAGCATACCAACTATTATTGTAACTATGGTAAGTACAACAGCAACGCCTACTAATGCTATAATTTTAGAAATATAAAGTGTAGTGTTGGTAACAGGCAAAGCATCATAAAATTCAAATGTTTTATTGTTTCTTGTCCTGTGCACTGCCTCACCAGCATAAATAACTAATATAATAATAGAAAAAACCAACAATCCGGAGCTTAACTCTTGCACCATAAAACGAGTTATTGGTAATGATGGTGTGCCGTATGTTTGAGTAGATTGTGTAGCTATAAATACAGAGAAAATAATACCAATTAAAATAAGAATTCTAAACGCATTCTCTTTAACAATTGATAAAAATTCAATTTTACTTAAAGACCATAAATTTCCCCAATTTGCTTTTTTAGTAAATACTTGTTTTATGTTTTCTATTGCCACAGAACTCTGTGGAGTTGTAGTGTCTTCTTTTAATTTTTTAGCTTTCTTAGGAATTAAAAAGCTAGGGTATGAGAATTTAAATACTGTAAAAGCAAAAATTCCAATACTAATAACAAACCACATAAGGCGGTTTAGTAAAAACTCGCCGTACAAAGGTAAGTATAGGGTGTTAACTTCGTTAATAGACCAATATTTTTTTATAAATCTATACGCTTGTGCTCCAAATGGGTCTAAGTAAATGCTTAGCCATTGGCTGTCTAAATTTGCCAATAAAGTGCCGGCTACATTAGTTAAAATAAAGATTACAATTCCGCCTAAATATAAAATAGACATTCTTTTAAAAAATGTCATTAAGCTAAAAAATAATGCGCCAATAAAAAGCGAATTAAGTGTTAGGAAAAATATAAACGGAAGAAAATAAGCTGTAAAATCAAAACTAGTATATGTTCCATAATCTGGTCTGTTTAATAACGCTCCAATAGTAAAGCCAATCATAGCACCAAGTACAGCACCAATGTTCATAACAGTAACAATGGTAAAACTACCTAAAAAGCGGCCTATAATGTAATTTTTTTCTGTTATTGGAAACGAAAAATATGTTTGTGCCGTCTTATGCTCTTCATCTCTGTATACTGGTACACCCATAATTGCTGCATAGAAAAACAAGCCAAGAATGCTTAGACTACCTAAAACACCAGCAATTGCGTTAGGGCTATTTGTAAATTGTGCTGTTCCAGAATCCTCAAAAACGGAAATTAATAGCGGAATTATAAACAGTAGAAAAATGTAAATGTAAGTTACTGGTCTGCGTAACCTGTACTTTAGTTCAAATAAAAATATCTCTTTCATAATTACACAGTTTGTTTAGCCTTTTGGTTAATACTGTAAAAGTAAAAGTCCTCTAAAGTGTTACTTATAACTTCAAAACCTTCTCCAGGGTTACCGTCTGCATATACATTTATGTTTAGATTTCCACCACGTAAATAAGACGATAAAACAGTGTAATTTTCTTCGTAAGTAGCAATTTCTTCTTTCTTAATACTTTTTCTAAACACCTTGCCATTTAAAGAGTTTGTAAGCTCCATAGGATGACCTTGTACAAGCACTTGCCCTTCATTAAAAACAGCCATATTTGTACAAAGGTTAATAACATCATCTACAATATGTGTAGATAAAATAACAACAGCCTCTTCTCCTAACTCACTTAATAGGTTATGAAAGCGATTACGCTCTAGCGGGTCTAAACCAGCAGTAGGCTCATCTACAATTATTAATTTTGGATTGCCAATAAGTGCCTGTGCAATACCAAATCGTTGGCGCATACCACCAGAGTAATCTCCTAAATTTCTTTTTCTAAACTTGTATAAGTTTACTTTGTTTAGCAAATCTGCTACGTATGCTTTACGCTCACCACTATTTTGTATACCTTTTATTTTTGCAATATGGTTTAGCATCATCTCTGCAGAAACTTTTGGGTAAACCCCAAAATCTTGAGGTAAGTAACCCAAAACTTTACGTAATTCTTCGGGCTTATTAAAAACATCAATACCATTAAATTCTATACTGCCGCTATCTGCTAATTGTAAGGTAGCTATGGTTCTCATTAAACTAGATTTACCAGCGCCATTTGGTCCTAAAAGGCCAAACATACCTTTGCTAATTTCTAAATTTACATTGTTTAACGCTTTTGTTCCATTAGGATACGTTTTGTTTAGGTCTTTAATAGATAGCATATGTAATTTTTTATTTTTAGTGATGTTGCTAGGTTAGTAACTATATTTGTTAACTTGTTACACTTTTATATAGTTATTTTAAGAAATGTCTTACTGTTTTAACAATTATCTCCAAGTAATTGCTTTTTTAGATGCATCTTTAAACTGATAAACAATATGTGCTAGCCTTGCTTTAATTAGCTGTTGCCTACCGTACTTTGTTCTGGTGTAAATTAAAGAAGATTTACCAACAAATTCTTCCCAATAAAAATGAAATCTTTTAGCTTCTGCTTTACGTTTACAAAAAATGGTAGGTACAACGTAATAGGTACGTAAATTCCACTTTCTTTTTAACCAAGAACTATTGTCTATTAAGTATTTTGGATTTTCTACTGGAGCAATAATTTCTTCTAGTGCAGTAATAAATACAGAGCTCTCATTAGTAGTTACACCTGTTATGTAAAATGCAAAAACACCATTGCTATAGCGGTCGGTTTCTAGTTTTATGTTGTCTAATGGTGTTGTTATTTTATGTAATGCTGCTAAAGAGTGTAATACTGCTTGTGCTATTTTCTGTGTTTTACGCTCCATATTTCCAAACAAAAAGTAGAGCTTAAGCGCTTTATATGCTTTAGGTACAAAACCTAAAAAAACAGCTCCAAAAAATAACGATATAAACTGCATTACGCCCTTGCTTAAGAGTATGCCAACATTTTTTAAAATAAACTCTGGTATTAAGGCAAAAGTACCAACTAGTACTTCTAAAAAAAGAAATTTACTGGCGTTTACACTGCGTAATTTTTTTTGTTTGGTATATGGTTCTTTGTAAGGGTATAAAATGTTTAGTTCTCTAATAAAAACCTCTCCTTTACCAATGGCTTTTTGCCATCTTTTAGAAATTAAATCTCTTTGGGTTGCAATAGCAAAAGTCTCTTTGTTTAATTTTTTAATATCTAATTCTGGTGTGTATTGCAAAGGCAAACCTAACCTATCTAAGCCATTAACAATGTAGGGCTCTCCTTTTAAAGCAACACCCATAAATGCATTAAATCTTCGGGTTAGTTTTTCTAAATCTTTACCACCTTCGGGATCTGTAGGATCTAAACAAGCCAAATGCCAAATATTGCTAGTTTTATTTTTGTTGCCAGCTTGTGTTCTAATGGCTCTGCCACGCATTTGGTTAGACGATACAAAGGACCCTACATAAGAAGCTAACACTAAGGTGTTAATTGCAGGAGCATCCCAACCCTCTCCAAGTAAAGCTTTTGTACCAATTAGTATTTTTACGGTTCCGTTTTCAAAAAGTGCTGTAACTGCAGATACTATAGTGTTTTTACCCTTGGCAAACGATGTTATAATCACAAAATCCTCATCAACCTCTAATGGTTTTATGGTAAACTCTGTGTTACCTACTATTTTTTTTAAATTGATAAGGGCATTTTTATGTAAAATAACAATAGAGCCAGTTAAAATACCCAGTTGCTCTTTAAGTTTGCCTTGCGTGCGTAAGTATTGAAAAATAGAAACAACACCTAATTTATTTAACTCATCAACTTTAGAGCCATCAAAATACAAAAATTCTTTTCGTATAAAATCTGTTAAAATAACAGCTCTTAAATTGTCTTTTAAATTATCACTTTCGGCAGCAATAATAGCATTTATACTTTTTAATTTACTGGGACTATTGGCTAATGTTCTGTACAAATCTTCAACACCAACAAAATCTACTCGCATTTTACTAAAAGCACCAATTTTACGTAAATCTCTTTCAATGGCGTGCAATTTTTCTTCAAAAGGTAAAAGCAACTCTCTTTCTGTAACAAGTATTTCTTGTAATAATACTTGTAGCCAGTTGTAGTTTAAGTTTGGAAACTCAATTTTATCATCTTTAAAGCCCAAAACAGTTGTTTTTTCCAATGGAACTAGAATTTTAGCGGCATTTAAAAAAATTAAAATAGATGAGTAATACAGTGGTTTATTATAAATATTTTCTAACTCTTCTTCGGTGTTTTTGTAAAACGGATGTTGTTGTAATATGTTGGTAAACTCAGTATCATCTACAAGGGTATTTATAAAGTTTAATATGTTTTCACGGTAGGTAACAATGTGTTTTATTTGTTCTTTGTCTGGTTTAGAAAAATGTACATAATCCTGGTGCGGACATAAATCTTCGTTTTTAACCAAATCTGGAACCACAATTTCATCATCTATTGGTCCGCATAAATCAAAATATTTTTTCACCTCTTTAGCTTCGCTATCGTAAGGTGGTGTTGCGGTTAATGATATTACAGTAATATCATCTGCCTTTTTTATTTCAAACAAGCATTTCCACCATTCATTTTTTAAATGGTGAGCCTCATCTAAAACAATAGTTTTTATGTTGTTTGTCTTTATAAAGTTAACCAGAGTTTTAGAATTATCTAGCTTGTTAAAATCTTTATGTAAAGCGTGCAAAGCCTGGTAGGTAGTAAAGGTAATTTGCTTTGGTTTTTTTATGTTTAAAGAGTAGTTTGTATAACTTTTATCTTCTAAAAAAAAGGTGAGCATCCTGTCTCTCCACTGGTTTCTAATGGTTAAAGAAGGAGATAATACCAAAGTAGTTTGGTTAACTCTTTTAAGCATTTCTATGCCTAAAATTGTTTTTCCAGATCCAGGTGGTGCTACAACGTGTAGGTGCTTGTCGTTAATATGCGTATCAAAATTGTCTAAGAATTTTTGCTGATAGGTACGCCAAGTAAACTTAAATTGTAAAATGTTGTTAATAGTACTCAAATGAAGGCTCTTGGTTTCTATATTTTTGGTTGATATTAAGTAACTTTGACACCACTAAAGTAAACAATAATTATGTATCCAATTATTAGAAACAGAAGATTGCGTAGTAACGAGGCAATCCGTTCTTTGGTTCGTGAAACCATTATTTCTCCAGACGATTTTTTAGTACCACTTTTTGTGGTAGAAGGTAAAGGTGTTAAGCAAGAAATACCGTCTATGCCAAATTATTTTAGGTATAGTTTAGATTTGTTAGAGAATGAGGTAAAGGAGTTATGGAAAATGGGCTTAAAGTCGGTTTTACTTTTTGCTAAAGTGCCCGATAATTTAAAAGATAATAAAGGTACAGAAGCCGTAAATCCAGACGGATTAATGCAACGCGCTGTTAAAACAGTAAAAAACGTTTGTCCAGATATGTTGGTTATGACAGATGTTGCTTTAGATCCTTATTCTTCTTACGGCCATGATGGTATTATAGAAAATGGGTTGGTTTTAAATGATGAGTCTGTTGAGGTACTTACAGAAATGAGCGTGTCTCATGCAGAAGCAGGAGCAGATTTTGTTGCACCAAGTGATATGATGGATGGCCGTATTTTAAGCATACGCGAAGCTTTAGAAGATGATGGTTTTTACAACACAGGTATTATGAGCTACAGTGCAAAGTATGCCTCTGCTTTTTACGGACCATTTAGAGATGCTTTAGACTCTGCACCTGTAGATATGCAAAATGTTCCTAAGGATAAAAAAACATACCAAATGGATTATGCCAACCGTTTTGAAGCTATACGAGAAACGGAAATGGATATTGATGAAGGGGCAGACATTGTAATGGTAAAACCAGGACTTTGCTATTTAGATATAGTACGCGAAATTAAAAACGAGGTAGATGTGCCAGTGGCAGTTTACCAAGTAAGTGGCGAGTATGCTATGGTTAAAGCAGCAGCAGAAAAAGGCTGGTTAAACCATGACGCTGTTGTTATGGAGCAACTAACAGCAATTAAAAGAGCAGGTGCAAATATTATTGCCAGTTACTTTGCTAAAGATGCAATTCGTATTTTAGGGTAATTTTATAAATACAAATTTTAAAAGCTTACTAAAAAGTACAATACACTTTTTAGTAGGCTTTTTTTGTAATACATTAAAATATTTAATTTACTATTACGAATAAAGGTTAAAACCTTTCGGAAATAGGTACACATTATAATAGTCCTACAAAAATATATAGTTTAGTCCTGTTTAATACTCTTATTTAATGTACTAATACAATATATATATGATACAGTTTTTGAGAAATATTTTAGGACTTGGCCCTGCAGAACCCAAAAATTTACGTAAAAAGCCCACAGCTAATACACAAGCCACGACCGTTGTAAAAGAAGTTATTACTGATAAATTAGAAATGGATTATAGCATGGTTTATCCGTATTTGGTTTCTAAAAAAACAAAAGAACTAGACTTAGCAAATGAGTTAGTTTCGGTTTTTTATGAATCGGAAGATATTTATGCTCCTACGGTGCAGACTTTTGTGATGATGGATAAAGACAAAGAGGGGACAAACGGAGAAATAGATGTTTTTCATATAAAAACAAGTAACAAAACAGAAGAAGATTATAAAAAGCTTGATAAACATAGTTTAGCCAATTTAGATAATTTAGAATTGCCTTTTATGTATTGGGATTTTACTGATGAAAAAAGCGATTACGAAATTTTATCAACCAGAATTACCCCGTTTTCGAGTGAAAAAATATTGAGTAGAAAACATATGTTAGAGGCACACAAAATGCTAAACTCTAATGAACTCTTGGTTTCTATTCCAAGAAAAGGGCTTATTTATGTATGTTCTTATTTGTTGGATACCCAACATATCAATCAATTTATGGACATTCATGCATATATGATATTAACAAACAAGCAGAATTGTGAGCTGTTATGTGAAGATTTATTTGTGGTTAAAAACGGAGAAATAAGTAATGTGTTAGGTTTAAGTCAGCTGTCTGATAAATTAAAAGAAGGTAATCTTTAATAACCCTGTAAATAGGGTGTAATTAGAGTAACTCTTGTTTTAATTTTACATCTTACTGTATCAACCTTAAAATTGATTTATGAAAAAAATATTACTACTATTAATTGTAATACTGTTTAATAGTTGTTTTGGTGGAGATAAAACAGATGAAGAACTGTTAGCTATAGACAAACAAACACTAGTTAAAAGTATAGATTCTGATAAAGTTTTGACCTATAAATTTGCTAAAATTTTAATTAGGGCTTCAGCAGCAGAAAGTAATATTAGTCCTGAGTACTCCAAATTTAAGTCCGACTTAGATAGAATTTTTAATAAGGTTTCTAATTATGACGCTAAAGATTCTGAAAGTCTAAGTGTTTTAGATTATATATCTATTTATAGAGATTATAAAAAGATGGAGAAATTTATAATGGAAACGGATGAAGATGAGTTTCCTACTTTGTTAGAGGTTTTTAGTAGAGCAAACGCAGCTCCAGAAACACCAAAACAAAATTTGTTGGCAGGAGAGCAAAAAAATTATGTTCAGAATATAGAACACTCTGTTTTAAGTGCAATTGTAGTTTTAAGTAGAGACATTGGTAAAGAGGTGTCTTTATACGAGTGTTCTAAAACCAACCCAGAATTATTGCCAGATTCTGAAATTAAAGCTCTTTTGCAATACTACCGAGGCTTTTTGTTTTTTGAAAAAGGACTGTACTATTTGTCGGAGGATGAAATATCATCAAACATAAATTGGCTTAATGCTAATAAAGACGTAAACCTACCTCTTACAAGAGCAATGTTTCAGTGGGGAAACTTAAATAACGAACAAACTCATATTGGTTTTCATTCTTTAAATCATTTATTTAGAGGTTTTGATAGGTTAATGATGGATCGTGATATAGATGAAGAACGTGCGCTTGAAGATTTTGAAATGTTTTTAAATGACTCAAAAAAAATAGGATTAGATAATGAGGTAATTTGGTCTATAGAGTCTTACTTATATCTAAAAAAAGAAAAAAATGACAAAGCAATAGCAGCTTTAAAGAGGTTGCAGGCTAGTAAATTACTTTCTGCAGATGAAAAAGAGCGTTTAGCAGAATCTATAATATATGTACAAAATAGGGAGCCCGGAAAAGTATTAAACGGTTTTTATGATAAGTATTTTTTAAGTAAAATTGCCACAAAATACATGTTATCTATTTTAGCCAAAGTAGATTGGCAAAGGCTTATGGAAGAACAAAATGTGCCACATACTAAAGAAATTTTTGAAACTTTAGAAAAATTTAAAAGCTTTACAGAAGAATACAATAAGTATACAAGCTCCGAAAATTTGGAAAAAACAAAAGACGAGCTTTTAAAGCAGGGAGAAAGTCTTTGGGACCAAACAAAAGGTTTGTTAGACTAAGTAATTTGTTTAGTAGAATAATGCGCAATACCGGTTTTAGAACCTGTGTTGCGCATTACTATTTCATGAAAGTATTAATATTTCGCATAATTTACTAATTGTTTAAATCTTAAAGTTTTTACATTCGTTGTTGACTAATAATTGAAGTTATTGCTGTTTAAAATATTGAAACAATGAAATTTACATTTATAAAGTACATTGCTTTAACTGCATTTATGTTTACTTTTTATAAAGTATTTTTACCAGCATCATCTACTTCAACTACTTTTAACACTAAAAATACAACACACACTACAGAGTCTAATACAATAGATTTTAATCCAAATTTTCATATTTACATATGTTTTGGACAGTCTAATATGGAAGGTTCTGCAACTATAGAAGATCAAGATTTATTGGAGAACAGCCGTTTTAAAGTATTACAGTCTTTAGATTGTGATAATCTTAAAAGAAAAAAAGGGGAATGGTATACGGCTGTAGCTCCTTTAAGTCAGTGTTACGCAGGTTTGTCTCCTGCAGATTATTTTGGAAAAACAATGGCTAATAATTTACCAGACAGTATTACTGTTGGAGTTGTAAATGTAGCCGTTGGCGGATCTGATATTAGATTGTTTGATAAAGACATTTACAGTAATTATCTTAATACATATAAGGAAGATTGGTTTACAGATAAAATTAACGCCTACAGTGGTAATCCTTATAACCATTTAATACAATTGGCAAAGCAGGCACAAAAACAAGGTGTTATAAAAGGCATTCTTTTACACCAGGGTGAAAGCAATACTGGGGATAAAAAATGGCCAACATATGTGCGTACAGTTTACAACAATATGCTGGCAGATTTGTCTTTAAAAGAAGAAGAAGTACCTTTGCTTGCTGGTGAAATGGTACATGAGCAACAAGGTGGTAAGTGTGAAAGTATGAACCCTATAGTTAATACATTGCCAAGTGTAGTGCCAACAGCTCATATTATTTCTTCTAAAGGTTGTGAAGTCCGCACAGATAGCGTACATTTTAATTCTGAAGGAGTTAGAGAATTAGGAAAAAGATACGCTCTAAAAATACTAGAGCTTAAGTATAAGTAAAAAGCAAACACATTATATTACAACGTTAGTTACGCTTTAATACTAACATAAAATACCATACTTTTGGTTTTTAAGTTGTAAATAGATGTCTACATCATCAGAAATTCAAAAACATGGTTTTAAAGAAGGATTGCCCCAAGAGTTTGAGTTGGTAAATCTTGCAGACTTGTACAACAATTTTTTTGATGATTTAATAGTTCCTCACAGAGCAGATTTTTATCAAATTATATGGTTTAAAAAAGGAAATCCCAGACATATGGTAGATTTTAATCCTATAGATATTAAACCAAACTCAATTTTATTTGTAGATAAAAATAGTGTACAATGTTTTGATGAAAATGTTGCTGTAGAAGGAGAGGTTTTGCTGTTTACAGATAACTTTTTTTGTAAAACAGATGAAGATACCAAGTTTTTAAGAGGCAATATGCTTTTTAATGATTTATATTCCATATCTACCATACAAGTAAAACAGCATACGCATATTTACAATAGTATTTTTCAATTTATAGAACAAGAATTAAACACGGTTAAAGACAATTACCAATCTGATATACTTAGGAATTATCTTCAAAATATATTACTATTATCAGAAAGAGAGCGACAAAATCAAAATATTGCTTTTATAAATAAGGGACCAGATTTAGATTGTGTTATTAAATTTAGAGACTTGCTGGATAAAAATTTTATGAGGCAAAAATCTGTAGCTAAATACACAGAGCAGTTAAATGTTACGCAAAAGCGCTTAAGTGCAGCAACTTTAAAAGTAATGGACATTACACCCAAGCAAATGATAGATGCTAGGGTAATATTAGAAGCTAAGCGTTTATTAGTACATACTTTAGATAGCGTAAAAGAAATTGGTTATACACTTGGTTTTGAAGAACCTACAAATTTTGTAAAATATTTTAAAAAACATCAAGGCTTTACCCCAACTGAATTTAGAAAAAAAATACTACTGGCGTAAAATTACCATTTTTAGCCGTATTTGTATCATAATACCTAACGCCTGTTAGCGCAAATTTGCTTCATAATTTAACCCCAATAAATGAAACAAATTAGTAAAAATGAAATTGTTAATTGATGTATTAGGTTGGTCAGGTTCTGGCTTTTTAATCCTTGCTTATGGGATTACACTTATAGAAAATAATAAGTACGTTAACTATGCAAAGTACTTAAACCTTTTTGGAGCAGTATTAATAGCAATAAACTGTTATTATTATAATGCTATACCATCATTTGTTTCTAATTTAATTTGGAGTGTTATGGCCACATTAACCATATATAAAACAAAAAAAAGAGAGCGCTATTTTGTTAAGCCTAAGCTTAAGGTTTAAATTATTCTTTAATTTTTTTAGTATTTGTTATAATGCAAGGTGGTAATATCTGGTAGTAGTTTTTATTTATACAGAACTGCTAACTTTTTGCTATTTTCGTAATCTAATCATATACTATGGGTCTTTTATTATTTTACGCGTTTATTTCGGTATTCTTTTCATTTCTCTGCTCTATACTAGAGGCAGTGTTACTTAGTGTAACTCCTACTTTTATTAATGTAAAAAAGAAAGAAGGAAAAAGTTATGCAGAAGGTTTAGAAAACTTAAAAAAGGATGTAGACAAGCCTTTAATTGCAATTTTAACCTTAAACACTATAGCGCATACAGTTGGTGCAATTTTAGTGGGTGTACAGGCAAAAGTTGCTTATGCAGAAATGTATGGTACAGCTACAACCAGTATTTTTGGTGTAACTTTTACAGAAGATTTAATGGTAGGAGTAGTATCAACCATTATGACTATTTTAATATTAGTTGCCTCAGAAATTATACCTAAAACTATTGGTGCTACATACTGGAAACAGCTATCTAACTTTACAACAAAAGCTTTAAATATTATGGTTCTAATTTTAAAATGGACCGGGCTTTTATGGTTACTACAAGTATTTACTAAGCTAGTAGGCAGTAAAGAACATCATGGTAGCGTTTTAAGTAGAGAAGATTTTACAACTATGGCAGACATTGCTCATGAAGAAGGCGTTTTTCAGGAGTCTGAGTCTAAAATTATACGTAATTTATTAGAGTTTGATGAAATTTTAGCGAAGCATATTATGACGCCACGTACGGTTTTAAAATCTGCAGCAGAAACAGCAACTATAGGCGAGTTTTATAAGGCTAACCCAAAAATGCGTTTCTCTAGAATTCCTGTGTATAGCGGGTCTTTAGATAATATAACTGGTTTTGTTTTAAAAGATAACATATTAGAAGAAGTTATTAATAAAAACGGAGATTCTCCTCTGTCTAGCATAAAAAGAGAAATTTTAGCAACAGAACGTAATACACCAATTCCGCAACTATTTGAAACCTTTATAAAGAAAAGGGAACACGTAGCTTTGGTTGTAGATGAATACGGATCTGTTAGTGGTTTGGTAACTATGGAAGATGTTATAGAAACCTTACTAGGAATGGAAATTATGGATGAGAGCGACCATATTGCAGATTTACAATCTTTAGCCCGTAAAAACTGGGAGAATAGAGCAAAAAAGTTAGGGTTAATTGTAGAAGAAGATGGTAAAATAGATACTTCTGAAACAAAAACAGATACTCCGGAAGATATTAAATGATAGAAACAGCTTACATAAAGACTCCGTTAGGCATTGCTAAATTACAAGGTGATATAAACGGACTTTCTGTAATTTCTGTATTTGATAATGGCAAAATAACGGAAGTAATTCCTGAAGTGCTGGAAGATGCTGTTTATCAACTACAAGAGTATTTTAGAGGAGAACGTACAACATTTAGTGTTGAGTTAAATCCGGAAGGCACAGATTTTCAAAAAAAAGTTTGGAACGCCTTATTACAAATACCGTTTGGTAAAACTTGCTCTTATTTACAGTTGTCTAAAGTGTTAGGAGACCCAAAGGCCATAAGGGCTGTAGCTGCAGCAAACGGTAAAAATCCGCTATGGATTATGGTACCTTGCCACAGAGTAATTGGTAGTGATGGCTCTTTAACAGGCTATGCAGGAGGCTTACATCGTAAAAAATGGTTGCTAGAGCATGAAAGTCCGGTTACACAAACAACTTTGTTTTAAAGTATAAAAAAATCCGATTTAATTATAAATCGGATTTTTGTTTTTTAAGTAATAAAAACGATTTAGTTTTTACAAGTAATTTCACTTAATTCTGTTTCATCTGCAATTGCATCAGCTTGTTTTACACTGTCATCAAATAAAACAAATTTATCTATAGCGTGTCCAGAAGACCTAGCAGATATTTCCATAGTGTAAGTGCCAGCTTTATCAAATTTTACAAATACAGGATGACTATCGTTGTCTGATGTATTTGCTTGCCATTTAAAATCTAAATCATTACCACTTCTGTATATTTTAAACCAACCATCCTTAGAAGATCCTTTTGGGTTAGGTGTTTTTCCTGTGTCATTAGGGTAAATTATACTACCTTCTTTTTCACCAAAAAAATCGCTAGCATCTGCAAAGCGCAACCAAGTGTCGTTATGCTCAGATCCAGAGTTACCTTTTTTAACAGCAGACTTCCATAAAAATTTATACGTACCTGGTTTATTAATTTTAATGCTATACGTAGCCAAACCTTCTCCTGGTTTTCCAAAGTATTGGTCTCCTTCCCAAACCATATATCCTTTGCCAGAAATATTATTACCGTCATTTTTTTGGATCCAATTCTCCGTAAACACAGCATTCTCAAACTCTACGCTTACAAGTCCATCTTTTTCTACAAAAACATAATTTTTAACTTCATTACAGTTAGTGTTTTGTTCTTCAGAGGTTTCTGCATCATCTACATTGTTGGTGTCATCACTATCGTCACTACTAGAACAAGAAAAAAGTGTAATTGCAATTAAGGCTAATGGTAATAATTTTAATCTCATAAGTATATATATTGTTTAGGTACTTAACTGTATTTGTAAGATTCTATTGGCTAGGTATGCTGTATTTCGTTAAATGGTAATTTATACTTATATTCAGTTTTCTTTTAAACTCTAAACCATTAATATGCTTCATAAAATTAGTTTGGAACATGTGCTTTTCTTAGATATAGAAACTGTGCCTGAGTATGAGAACTATAGCCAAATGACCGATGAAAAAAAAGAACTTTGGGCACAAAAAACAGCCTATAAAAGACAAGATGAATTTACGCCTGAAGAATTTTATGATAAGGCAGGTATTTGGGCAGAATTTGGGAAAATAGTTTGTATTTCTGTAGGATATTTTAACACTAAAGGAGATGTACGTAATTTTAGAGTAACAACCTTTTTGGAGTAGAAGAAGTACTGCTTAAAGAATTTAAAAACCTATTAACTACACATTTTGCATCACCTAAATACGTGCTTTGCGCTCATAACGGTAAGGAGTTTGATTTTCCGTACATTGCTCGCCGTATGGTTATTAACCGTATAGACCTGCCACCAAAACTAAATTTATTTGGCAAAAAACCTTGGGAAGTACCACATATAGATACTATGGAGCTTTGGAAGTTTGGCGATTTTAAACACTATACATCCTTAAAATTAATGACTAATGTACTTGGAGTTCCATCTCCTAAAGAAGATATAGATGGTAGTATGGTTAGAGATGTTTTTTATGTTGATAATGATATAGACCGTATTATAAAATATTGCGAGTTAGATGTTATTGCTATAGCTCAAGTTTTTCTTAGGCTACGCAATGAGGAGTTACTGGTAGAAAATGAAATTAAACGAGTGTAAACCGGTGGTTACTTATTGTACTTAAGCTGTATAAAAACAGGAAAATGATCACTGTAACCACCAACGTATTTACGGCCAACATATGTTCTAAACGGTGTGCCTTTAAACTTGCCATCAAACTCAGTTAAAAAGTGCTCATCAAAAATATTAGCCTCTAAAAAGCTATGTGTACCTTTTTCATAATTTAAAAAACTATGGGAAATAATAATCTGGTCAAATAAGCTCCATTTTCTCTTGTAGCTGGCACTTCCTTTCTCAAAAGTTAATAAATGTTCACTAGGGTTGTAAAACTTATTTGTATCCATTAAAGTTTTTATACTATCAGACTTAGGACTATCATTAAAATCGCCCATAATAATATAGTTAGGGTTAGGATATTTTTCTTCAATTTTAGCCATGTAGCTAATTAATACCTTGGCAGCTTCAATTCTTTTGTAATCTGTAGAAATTTTTCCTTCTCTTTTAGAGGGCCAATGATTTACAAAAACGTGTACTTCTTCGTCATTTAATATGCCGTGTACATAAAGTATGTCTCTAGTATTATCTACCTCGCCATTGGTATTAATAATATGTACATGTATAGGCTCAGAATATAATACCGTAAAATAATCTTTGTTATAAATAAGTGCAGTGTCTATGCCGCGTTCATCAGGAGAATCATAATGCACATACTCATAATTTATATTTTCTAAATTACTATTACCTACAAGATCTTTAACTACATTTTCATTTTCTACCTCTGCAATTCCAACAAGTACAGGAGGCTCATCTGTATTGTGAGTTCCTATTTCAGAAATGGTTTTAGTGAGTTTAAAAACCTTTTTTTTGTACCTATTATTTGTCCACCTTTTTTCTCCTTTAGGAGTAAAGTCATCATCTAAAGTTGTGGGGTCATCAATAGTATCAAACAGATTTTCTAAATTGTAAAAGGCAATTGTTACCAAATTAATCTTATTTTATTATTTTAAAGTAGTAAAAAAAGTGTTTACTTTTTAATATTAGATGCTAAAATACAAAAATAGCTTAGCAAGTATTGATTAGATTTGCATTATAAATTAAACATATGCTAGAGAAGAAAGTCGTAGAATATGAAAGAGCGGTACTTATAGGAGTTATAAGTAGCACACAAACAGAGCAAAAGGTAAAAGAATATTTAGATGAACTAGAGTTTTTAACCTACACTGCCGGAGGAGAAGTTTATAAGCGTTTTGTACAAAAAATAGATAAGCCCAACCCTAAAACATATATAGGTAGTGGTAAAATGGATGAGGTTGCACAGTACGTAGAGGAGCATAAAATAGGTTCTGTTATTTTTGATGATGAGCTAACACCTGGCCAGCAGCGTAATATAGAGCGCCATTTAAAATGTAAAATAGTAGATAGAACAACACTTATCTTAGATATTTTTGCGCAACGTGCCCAAACTAGTTATTCTAGAACTCAGGTAGAGTTAGCACAGTATGAGTATCTTTTACCAAGATTAACAGGTTTGTGGACACACTTAGAGCGTCAAAAAGGTGGTATTGGTATGCGCGGTCCTGGTGAAACAGAAATAGAAACAGATAGGCGTATTGTACGTGACCGTATTACGTTACTTAAAAAGAAACTTTCTAAAATAGATAGGCAAATGGAAACCCAACGTGGTAACCGTGGTGCTTTAGTTAGGGTTGCCCTGGTTGGGTATACAAACGTGGGCAAGTCTACCTTAATGAACGTGGTAAGTAAAAGTGAAGTTTTTGCAGAAGACAAATTATTTGCAACTTTAGATACTACTGTGCGTAAGGTTGTATTAGGAAATTTACCTTTTTTATTAAGTGATACTGTTGGGTTTATTAGAAAATTACCAACGCAACTTGTAGAAAGTTTTAAAAGTACTTTGGATGAAGTTAGAGAGGCAGATTTGTTATTGCATATTGTAGATATATCTCACCCTAATTTTGAGGACCACATTGCATCGGTACATAAAATATTAGAGGAAATTAAGGCTGATGATAAAAAAACTATTATTGTTTTTAATAAAATAGATCAGTTTACGCATGAGACTATAGATGATGATGATTTGGTAACCGAAAAAACCAAAATACATTTTACATTAGAAGAGTGGAAAAAAACGTGGATGCAGAAAGTAGGCGATAGGGCTTTGTTTATATCTGCATTAAATAATGAAAATTTAGATACGTTTAGAAAAAGGGTTTATGATGAGGTTAGAGACATACATGTAACGCGTTTTCCTTACAACAACTTTTTATACCCAGAGCATTTAGACGAGTACTAAATGTTAGCGTAAATAAATTACTATTTATCTAGAAAAGCGCACTTTATCGAAGAAAATGAACCGCTTATTTTTTATACAACAGAATAGAGCAAGTTCACAACATAAATTGCCAGACTTTTAAGGTTCGCCATATCTTTACACTGTAATTAAGAAATAAGGATTGTAAAAAATCTAAAATTTAAAAATTACACAAACGATATAAAACGCCTTTTTTCCCAAATCTGGCCTTTTTCATAAAAATGATATAAAAAGATCCCAAATCTTATTATCAAATTTAACCTATAAGCCCTCTTTAGAGGGCTTTTTTTGTATTATAACCTTCCTTGTATGTTTTTTTAGTGTTTACTTGAATAATTTTTATAGTTTTGACGCACTAAAAATATGAGAATGAAACAGATAATTATTGCAGTTGTGTTGCTTTTTACGGTAAGTATGGGGGCACAAAATAAGAGCGACTTACTAACGCACTACAAAGCGTTTTACAAACAAATGAAGTCTCAAGGAGATACGCAAGGTATAATTAACGCTATTACGCACCTAAATGTTTTGGAGCCTAGTGAGGCACGTAAAGATACTTTGGCATTTTTATACGTAAACAGTAACCAAAATATGCAAGCATTGCGCGTAATTGGTGTAGATACAAAAGACAGTGACTCTAACCTTGCTGTACAAGTAAGAGCTTTAGCCTTAAAAGCGTTAGGAGATGTAAAAAGAGCTATAGCCCAGTTTGAAATTTTAAACAAAAGAACACCTAATACTTTTTTAGCGTATGAGTTAGCAGATTTAAAAATACAAACAGGAGACAAGGCAGGTGCTTTAGTTAATATTGAGTATGGTTTGGCTAACGCTAAAGATGATATGAAATATGCTTTTTATGAAAGACAACAACCTTATGAAGTACCTATTAAAGCAGCTTTTTTACATTTAAAAGCATTAATTGAGTATAACAATGACCAGTCTAAGCCAGATGTTGCTTTGGCATTAATTAATCAAGCATTAGCAATTGCGCCTAACTTTAACTTGGCTAGTTTAAGCAAGCAAGCTATTGAGGCAAGAAAGGCAGATGTAGAGGCGCCTAAAAAATAATAGTACCATTATAGAATAAAAAAGGAGTGCTAACAGCACTCCTTTTTTATTGTCTTATATTTTTATAGCTTTTATTTTTGTTTTAATTGCTTTTTTAGCTCTAGGTCTTTATCTTTTTTAAGTTCAACCACCTTACTAACATTATCATTTGGTATAGCAATAGATAAAACATAATGCGCTATTTTCCATTTTCCTTTTACTTTTTTAAGAACACCAGAACCACGGCAAATTTCCATTTGGGTATCTAGTAACTCATCAAACCAAGCAATTTTTTTAGATGTATCTATGTATATATTGCGTTCTAGAGCCGTAAAACTCCACGCCTTTCCTTTGTCAAAATACGGTTTAGCAAAAGCTCTAAAATCTTTGTTTTGCCAATTTTCAGTTGCGTCTGTTCCAATAAAAATGCCGTCTTTTGTCATTAAGCCAAAGTAAGTATCAAAATTAGCATCTGCGGCAGCCTTATGCCAAGCATCTACAACAGTATTAATTTCTGCTTTTTGTGCAGTTACTTGCAATGATGCAACTAACAGGCATAGTAAAAGAAAAATCTTATTCATTTTCTAAAATTAAATTAGTGTCTAATGTATTGTTTGCAATAATATTAAACTGGTTTCTAAAACTATTATATGCATTAATTAGCTCAGATGCTGGCTCTAATACATTTAAACTATATTCTATTGCAGCCTTAGTTTTTAAGGTGTAGGTTTTAACTACAGTTTGTCTGCTTTTAATATGTGGTTTGTTAAATTCTTCAGGATAAACAGATTTTTCTAACTTTTTTTGAGCCTCTATAATTTGGTCTAAGGTTAAACGTAAATCTTCATCATTCTCTGCTTTGTACAAACCATCTATAGCTGTATTAAAATCTTTATACTCTTGCCAATTTTCTAAAACCGGAACTACTTTTGAATCTAGTTTTATCTTTTTTGGCAGTTTTTTAGCGTTAAAAGTAATTTCATCTATAATTTGCTCTTCTTTTACGACTTCTTTCTTGGTATTTGTGCAAGAAACTAGACTAAAAATTACAATTAAAAAAAGGAAAAATCTCTTCATAAGACGAAAGTATAAAAAAAGAATAAGATAAGAAGTTTGTTCACTTTCAATTCATTTATAAATTTAGTTAAATAAGTAGTAAATATGTAATTACCACTAAAGTTAATTTAATAAATATATCTTTGTAGCCTAACTTTAGAACACCAATTATTGTGCAAAAATCTATCTTAATTATAGGTGCCTGTGGGCAAATAGGTACAGAGCTTACTTTAGCTTTAAGAGAAAAACATGGTAAAGATAATGTAGTTGCTAGTGATATTAGAGAAGGCGGTGAGGATCTTATGTCTAGTGGGCCTTTTGAGCTTTTAGATGCAACCGATTATAAAGCTATAGAAAATGTTGTGATGCATTATGAGATAGAGGAAGTATATTTAATGGCTGCAATGCTAAGTGCTACTGCAGAAAAATTTCCTATGCGTGCTTGGGATTTAAATATGGGATCTCTTTTTAACGTATTAAATTTAGCAAAAGACAAAAAAATAAATAAAATATTTTGGCCATCTAGCATTGCTGTTTTTGGACCAAATACTCCTAAGGAAAACACACCACAAAATACTATAATGGAACCAAGTACGGTTTACGGTATTAGTAAACAATCTGGTGAGCGTTGGTGTAGTTATTATTTTAATAAATATGGGGTAGATGTGCGTAGTTTACGTTACCCAGGTTTAATTAGTTGGAAAACCCAGCCAGGTGGTGGTACTACAGATTATGCCGTAGAAATTTACCATAAAGCACTAGAGAGCAAGGCTTATACTTGCTTTTTGTCTGAAAATACAAAACTACCAATGATGTTTATGGATGATGCTATTAGAGCTACTGTATCTATTATGGAAACTGAAGCAGAAAATATAAAAGAGCGCTCATCATATAACTTAGCGGCAATGAGTTTTACACCAACAGAAATTGCAGCTAGTATACAAAAACAAATACCAGAATTTATAATTGATTATAATGTAGATTTTAGACAAGAAATTGCAGATTCTTGGCCACAAAGTATTGATGCTTCTACAGCAGAAAAAGATTGGGGTTGGAAAGCAGAATTTGACTTAGAGAAAACCACAGAAACAATGTTGAAGAATTTAGCAAATTAAACTATTCTTCGTCATCAGCTTTTAAAGTTATGTCTGGGATGGCTGTGGGGTCATCATCATTAAAATCCTCATAGTCGTCCTCGTCATAATTTTCCATAGTATGCTCTAACTTGGCACTAATTTTCACAAGGTATTTAGTATCGTTAGTTAATACTTCTACAGCTTCAATGGTTTCGTTTTTTGCGTTTTTAAAAACAATAATATCATTATCGCCATATCCTGCCGGATAACGCTCTACCAATAATTTTAAGACTTCGGGAGTAAGTTTTTTAAAATCTACAATTACCCGTTTAAGATTATTCATAACTAATATATTTAGAGAATTGTAATACACGCAGTATGCGAGTTACTAAAATTAGTCTATTATATTAAAAATGCAAAACCTATAAAGTTAATTACATGTAAATTGTAGTAGGTAATAATTTACGCGTTAGTAATATCAGATTTGCCCCCAGTTTTCTTTAAAAGCCTTATGTGGTGTATTTCTATACCCTTGTCTATAGGTTTTAGCATATCATACATATTTAATGCAACAATACTTGCCCCGTGCATAGCTTCTACTTCTACACCAGTTTTATAGTTTGTTTTTACAGTAATTATAATGGTAATTTCTAAGCCATTAATTTGGTAGCTAATGTCTGTATATTCTATTGGTAAAGGGTGGCAATCTGGTAATAAATCTGGTGTTTTTTTAACACCAAGTAAACCCGCAGCTTTGCTCATCGCAAATACATCTCCTTTAGGAACAGTTTTGTTGTTAATAGCATCTATGGTAGCCTGTTTACTTACTTTAACAACAGCTTGTGCAATTGCAGTTCTTAACGTAATTGCTTTTTGTGTAATATCTACCATTGTTATTTATTTACTTTCCATTGATAAGAGCTGTCTTCAAAAATTTCTTTTCCAAAAACAGGTACTTGTGCTTTAATTTCTTCTACCACATAATTAAGTGCATCAAAAACAACTTGCCTGTGCGGAGCAGATACAAACACAAATAAACATATTTCGCCAATGTTTACAATACCTTTACTGTGGTAAATGTGCATACAAGTAATATCAAACTTAGAAAAAGTAGTTTCTTTTATTTCGTGAAATTTAAGATTAGCCATTTCTTCATAAGCAGTGTATTCTATTGCTTTTACAGTATTGTCATCAATCTTATCTTGCCTTACTTGGCCTAAAAATATATTATGTGCGCCAATTTGTGTTTTACTTTGGTGTTTGGCAATAGCTTCAGCTATAAAAGCACTAGATATTGCACCATTTTTAAACACATTTTTTATATTTTCATTCTTCATAAGCCTAATACCGTTTCTTCAGTAAACAGTAAAAATACTGTTTTTTAGGGATAATTAATACTTGTTTAGTGCTATGTATTGCTAAAAATATTTCCAATTTTTTTATTTAACCTTAATGTTTGGGTTGTAAAAATGTAATTAACATATCAAACACAACTTTATTTTATCTTTTTGCTATTTTTGTGTAGATGCAAACTTGGTTAGCATTTAAAGACTAATTAACTCTTAAAAACAAAAAAATGAAAATTACTAACAAATCACTACTTATGGTAGGTTTGGTTGGTGCTTTAGCGGTTACTTCTTGTAAAGATGGTAAAAAAGAAACTGCAGCAACAGAAACTGAAACTAAAGAAGTAGTAAAAATTCCTGGCATTGTACTAGAGAATATGGATACCAATGTGGATCCTAAACAAGATTTTTACAACTACGTTAATGGTAGTTGGATGAAAAATACAGAAATTCCGGATGACAGATCTAGTTGGGGTGGTTTTTCTGTACTACGCCAGTCTACAGATGCAGATGTTTTAGAAATAATTGCAGAAGCAAAAGAAAGTGGTAAGTACGGTGCAGACACAGACCAAGCAAAAGCATTAGCTATTTTTGAAACTAAATTAGATACGGTTGCTAGAAATAAGGCAGGATTAACTCCTATAGAACCAGCTCTTAAAGCTATTGAGGAAGTTAAAAACTTAGCAGATTTACAAACAGTTTTAGCTAAAAATCCAGCGGTTTCTTCTCCGTTTATTGGGTTTAGTGTACGTGCAGATTTAAATAACTCTGCAATCAATGCTGTTTATATGGGTGGTGCTGGCCTTGGTTTACCAGACCGTGACTATTATTTAGAACAAGATAGTAAGTCTAAAGAAATTAGAGAACAGTATAAAAAGTACGTTTCTAAAATGTTGCAAATGTTAGGAGATTCTAAAGAAGATGCAGACAAAGCGGCTGTAACTATTTTAGCTTTAGAAACTAAATTAGCAGAGCCACGTTTAGATAAAGTAGAAAGTCGTGATGCAAGAAACTTTAATAATCCTAGAACAGTAGCAGAGGCAGATGCGATGCTATCTTCTTTAGATGTTAAAAAAATGATTGCAGATTTAGGAATGACAAAAGAGTTTGATACTATTTTGGTAACACAACTAAAGTATACAGCTGCATTAGATAAACTATTAAAAAACACGCCTATTGAAGATTTAAAAACTCTTGTAAAATGGGATACTTTTAACGGTGCTGCTGGTAGGTTAACTACGGCTACAGAAACTGCTAGTTGGGAGTTTTATAGTAAGTATTTAAGAGGTGCTAAAAAACAACGCCCAGCAGACGAGCGTGCTTTAGCAACTGTAAACGGTACAGTGGGTGAGGCTTTAGGTAAATTATATGTAGATGCTAAATTTCCGCCAGAAGCTAAAGTTAAGGCAGAAAAAATGATTAATAATGTAATTACCGCTTATAAAAACCGAATTAAGAAATTGGATTGGATGAGCGAGGATACTAAGGTTAAAGCAATTGAAAAATTAGACAAGTTTACCGTAAAAATTGCATACCCAGATAAATGGGAAGATTATTCTGCTATGGAAGTAGCCGCAGATAAGTCTTATTTTGATAATATGACAGCTGTAGGTAAATGGGGTAGAGATAAGAATTTTGCAGAAATTGGTGAGCCAGTAGATAAGAGCGAGTGGGGAATGTCTCCGCAAACGGTTAATGCTTACTTTAATCCAATGAACAACGAGATTGTTTTTCCTGCTGCAATTTTACAACCTCCTTTTTACAACTATACTGCAGATGATGCTGTTAACTATGGTGGTATTGGTGCTGTAATTGGTCATGAAATATCTCATGCTTTTGATGATAGTGGAGCGCGTTTTGACGCAGAGGGTAATCTTAAAAACTGGTGGACAGATGAAGATTTAGCTGCTTTTACAGAAAGAGGCAATGCTTTAGCTGCACAGTATAGCAATTTAGAGGTATTAGACAGTGTTTATGTAAACGGTAAATTTACTTTGGGTGAAAATATTGGTGATTTAGGTGGTGTTTTAGGTGCTTATGATGGTTTACAATTGTTATTTGAAGAAACTGGAAGACCAGAAGATATTGATGGTTTTACAGCAGAACAACGTTTCTTTATGTCTTGGGCTACTGTTTGGAGAACTAAGTCTAGAGATGAGGCATTACGTAACCAAGTAAAAACAGATCCGCATTCTCCTGGTATGATTAGAGCGGTACAACCTTTATTAAATATTGATGCGTTTTATGAAGCTTTTGATATTAAAGAAGGTGATAAAATGTATGTAACTCCAGAAGAAAGAGTCCGTATTTGGTAGTTTTATACTAGCAATAGTATTAGTTTATAAAGTAAAGGCTACTCCTAATAAGAGTAGCCTTTATTCGTTTTTAAGTGTTTAAAACTGTTTTTTTAGTTTGTTAACTATAAAAATAGTTGCATAACTAAAATTTTAGGTTTAAGTTTGATGTGTGATAAAATTAGTTGTAATAGATACAATATGAAAAAGTTAACAAATAAAGAGGAAGAAGTACTTAAAATTTTGTGGAAGCTAGAAAAAGCTTTTGTTAAAGATGTCTTGGCAGAATTTAAGGAAGATAAACCACATTACAATACGCTATCTACTATAATTAGAAATTTGGAGGAAAAAGGATATGTTAGTCATACTGCATACGGCAATACTCATCAATATTACCCAATAGTAGAGAAAGAGGTGTACAGAAAAGGATTTATGAGTAGGGCAATTACAGACTTTTATAGCAACTCTTACAAAAATCTGGTATCCAACTTTGTTAATGAAGATAAAATTAGCGTAGATGAACTAAAAGAGATTATTAACCATATAGAAAACAATAAATAATGGAGTATTTAATTTTTATTGCTAAAAGTAGTTTGGTTATAGCCTTGTTTTCTATTTGTTTTCAGGTGTTTTTACGTAACGAAACATTTTTTAAAGCGAATAGATGGTTTTTGCTAGCGGGTATATTTGTAGCAATGGCATTTCCTTTTTTAATTATAACCAAGATAGTTTTTGTAAATACTCCTGTTGTAGATTTTAATAAATTAACCAATATAGTTGTCAATCAGTCATCAGTAGAAAATATAAATTGGTGGTTGGTAATTTTAATTGCCTATGCTGCGGGTTGCTTATTTTTCTTAGGTAGATTTTTAATGCAACTAGCATCTTTATTTAGTTTAATTAATAAAGGAACAAGCACAAGAGTAGGTAAATATAAAATGGTTGAGGTTACTGCGGATACCAGCGCATTTTCATTTTTTAATTACATAGTTTACAATCCAAGTTTACACACAGCAAATGAGCTTAAAACAATTATAAAGCACGAAGAGTTACACGCTAAGCAAAAACACTCTCTAGATATGTTACTTACACATTTGTTATGTGTATTGCAATGGGCAAATCCGTTTGCATGGTGGTACAAAAAAATGGTTTCTGTAAACTTAGAGTACCTTGTAGATGATGCAATTGTATCTCATCAAAATAAAAAAGAATACCAGTATTTGTTATTGCAACAGTCTGTACATAGTATGGCATCTTTAACGGTTACCAATACATTTTTTAATTCATTAGTTAAAAAACGCATTGTAATGCTTAACAAAAGCAAGTCTAGAAAAGAAAGCATACTAAAAATGGGATTGGTAATACCAATGTTGTTTTGTGCCGTTGTTGTTTTTAATACAGAAACTATTGCACAATCTAAACCTGTTTCTAATGACTTAGTTAATGAGGTTCCTAAAATAACAGTTACAGAAAATAGTGAAACTGTAAGTGTAAAAGATTCTGTTAAAACTGTAGTAACCAAGCCTAAAAAACAAGCTAAAACTGTTATTACGCAACCCAAAGAAAAGCAATCAAAAGAACAACAGGCTAAAGTGTCTAACACATTTAATTTTCAAATAGAAGATAATGTACAAACTTCTATTACTCCTGTTTCTATGACTACGCCAATACGTGAAGCCAAAACACATGAAAATTCTTATTTAACAAGTAAAAAACCATTAATAATTGTAAATGGCGAGGTAATGCCAAGTTCTTTTGATATGAATCTGTTAATTCCTGAAAATATTGAGCATATAAATATCTTTAAGAATCAATCTGCTATAGATAGGTTTGGTAAAAAAGGAGAAAATGGTGTGGTAGAAATTACAACAAAAAAATAAAAATCAATCTTTAATCAATTAAAAACGAACAGTTATGTTACAACAAATGAAATCAGTAAAAATTGTGATGACTACATCTATTTTAACAGCAGTATTTTGCCTGTTAAGCTTAAGTATAAATGCGCAATCTAATAGCTTTACATTTTCTAAAAAAGAGGGTAATGAAAGTTTTAAACTTTTAAAAATAGACATAAACTCTAAAACAACAGAAAATGATTTAGCTAGCTATATTGCTGACGCAAAAAAAGAAAAAGTAGATTTGTCTTTTACTAGAATAAAGCGAGATGCTAAGGGTAATTTAACAAGTATATCTGCAGTTTATAAAACAAAAGATAATAAAACGGAAACATACACTGAGGTTGATAAAATTGCCATTGATCCTTTTTATTTTTATGTAACTACTTCAGAAAAATCAAAAGTCATAGAGAAAATTGGTTTTAGAATAAATAATAACGCAACAATGGATAACGTACTTTTTGTTGTAAACGGACAAGAAGTTCCTAAACCTTTTGATGTTGGTATGATTGATCCTGAAGATATAGAGGTAATAAATGTTTTGAAAAATGAAAGTGCAACAGCTAAATACGGTTCTAAGGGTAGAGATGGTGTTATTGAAATAACTTTAAAGTAAAAAATGAAGAAAATATGTAATATAGTACAGAAATACACTTGTGTTTCTGTACTTTTTTTATGTCTTGGAAGTACATTTAATACTATTGCACAAGATAAAAAAATAGCAAAGCCAAAGATGATTTTTATTGTCGAAGGCAAAGAAGTAACAGAAGAATATCTTATGGTTTTGCAAAAAGAAAATAAGATAAAAGCAATGCATAACGGTGTTTCTAAAAAAGAGAAAAAAGCCATTGTAAAACGTTTTAAAGAACGATTGGATAACAACTTTGTAATGAAAATAGAAACCTTTTCTGATGAAGAAATGTTAGCCAATAAAGAAAAACAGCTAGTTAATAATAAGTCTAAAAGTAAAGAAGTAAAAGTTGCAAAAAAAGAAGCGGTATCTGCTTCTAAAATTAAAGTTGGTGATACTATTGCTGCTTTTGCCCTAGAAGATATAAATGGAGATGTTTTAAAAAGTAAAGACTTAAAGGGCAAAGTAGTATTGTTAAATTTTTGGGCAACTTGGTGCGTACCTTGTTTACGAGAGTTTTATGAAATACCAGAAGTTATTTTGGAACCAAATACAGATAAAAACTTTGTTTTTATACCAGTATCTGTTGGAGAAAACCGCACTACTGTAGTTAAAAAAATGACAGAATTAAAAGATAGAGGAGTAGACTTTAATGTATATTTAGATCCTAAAAATGAGTTTTACAGTGCTTATAGAAAGCAAGGAATACCGCTAAACTATGTGTTAGATAAAAATGGAGTGGTTGTATATATTTCTATGGGATACAATGAAAAAAACCTTAATAAATTAGCTGCTAAAATTAAGCGATTAGTAAACTAATATTTTAATGTAAAAAAAGCTTCAAACTATTTGTAAACCCATTAGTTTGAAGCTTTTTTTGTCTTGTAAGTTATATTATTTAATGTAAACTGTCTTTTTGTTTACAAACTCTAACATACCTTCTTTAGACAATTCTCTGCCGTAACCAGAGGCTTTTGTGCCGCCAAAAGGTAATCTTGGATCAGATTTTACCATTTCGTTTACAAAAAAAGCACCATCTTCTATTTGGTCTATTGCTTGTCTGGCTGCGTCTATATCCTCTGTAAATAACATAGCTCCTAATCCAAATCTAGAGTTGCTTGCAAGCTCTAAACTGTGTTCTTTATTATTTGCCTTTATAATTGCAGCTACTGGTCCAAATGTTTCTTCCTTAAAAACAGGCATATCCTCTGTAACATTTGTGAGTATGGTTGGTACATAATTAGCGTCATTAAGCGTATTGCCTAAAATTACTTTTGCTCCTTTTTGTACCGACTCATCAACTTGTTTTTTTAATTCTTCAGCCAAATCTTTGCGCGCCATAGATGCCATAAAAGTTTCATCCTCTTCAGGGTTTCCAACTTTTAAAGATTCAACTTCTTTTTTAAATCTATCTAAAAACTCATCATATATTCCCTCTTCAACAATAAAACGCTTAGCAGCAATACAGCTTTGCCCTGTGTTTTGAAACCTAGCTTTTACCATAGTTGGTATGTACGTATCTAAATCTGCATTATCCCATACGATACACGCGTTGTTACCACCCAATTCTAGTACAGATTTTTTTAGGTTTTTACCAGCAATACTAGCTATAGATTTACCAGCTTTTTCGCTGCCAGTTACACTAACAGCTTGTATAAAACTGCTTTCTATAACAGTTTCTGTTGCTTTATGGTCTGCTATAATTGTTTGAAAACAACCCTGTGGATACCCAGCATCTGTAAATAAATCTTGTATGGCCAATGCACAACCAGTTACATTTGCAGCGTGTTTTAAAACGCCCACATTACCAGCTGTTAGTGTTGGTACGGCAAACCTAAATACTTGCCAAAAAGGGTAGTTCCAAGGCATTACAGCTAACACGCCGCCAATAGGATCATAACTAATAAAACTTTCTTGAGCTTCTGTATCTATAATGGCATCACTTAAAAAGTTATCTGCGTTTTTAGCATAAAAATCGCATAACCAAACGCATTTATCTATTTCTGCTCTACTCTGTGCTATGGGTTTTCCCATTTCTGCAGTCATTAAAGCAGATAAATCTTCGCGTTTTTTCTCTAACTGTTTAGCTAATTTTTTTAATAGAGAAGTACGTTCTTTAATACTTGTTTTTTTCCAATCTTTAAAAGTTTTTTCTCCTGTAGATAAAATAGAATCAATTTCATCTTTAGTATGTAAACTATATGTTTTTATATCTTTTCCGGTAAACGGATTTATTGTTGTTATAGTGTTGCTCATTGTTGTGATAATTAAAAAATTAATAAGTCTTGTTCAACAAAATTAAGTAAGATAAAAGTGCTTTTTTAACGCAAAACATTAAATTATTGCTAGTATAAAGTTACTTCTTTTTCTTTTTTTCTTTGTTTTTATCTGCACCCTTTTCAGCATCTTTAAATGCAACATTATTATCTACTTTACCTTTAAAAGCAGATATCCAAGCATTTTTAAAAATATTGGTTACCGTAGGAAAAATTTTTGTTTTTACGTTGTTCAAGTCACCCTCAATGGGTATCTTGGTAGCTAATGTATTCTGTTTTTGGTTTTTTAAAATAAACTTAAAAAAGCCCACAAAGCCTTCCCATAGGGTTTCAAAAAATCCATCTTCCTTACTAATAAGTTTAGCATCTTTTAAAATGGGCTTAAAATACCCAGTTAAAAAACCATCGGCAATGGCAATTTCACTATAAACATTAAAATTACCTTCTTTAAAATCTATACCGCTGTAGTGATTTGTAAAATCGTTTAAAGCGGTTGCATCTGCATTTTGTAGTGATAAGGACATATCCATATCAGGAATTTGTTTTACCAAATCCATTTTGCCATCTAATTTTAATTTTCCGTTACCAATAGATATTGCCGAAGCTGTAATAGTAGAGGGTAGGTTACGTTGTTTTTGTACAACGTTCCTAAGGTTGTTTGCTTGTAAATTTATGTCTCTTAAATGTAAATCTATACTAGGGCTGGTATTAATTTCTACAAAAGCAGCTTTTCCGTTGGTAATAGTTAAGTGGTTAATGTCTATAGGTACAATGTCTGTTAAAGCCTTAGACCAATCTTCTATATCTGTACTATCTGTAGTTTTATGGTCTTCAAAAACATAAATTATACTAGGCTTAGTTAAGTACAACTCACTAACAATTTTACCATTTAATAGTGCTTTCCATTGTATAGATATATCAGTTTTATCTACAGCAATAAAAGGCACCTGAGACTTAGCTTCTTTTTTATTTAAATACAACCCATTAATTACGTAAGCACCTCTAATTAATGATATGTCTATATCTTTAACTTGGCCATAATAGCCAGGTATTTCTGCCAAAACATTGTTTACATAATTTTTTACAAGCGTAGGTAAAAGTAGGCGTGCCACTATAACAATAGTTACTATTGTTAGTGGAACTATGTACCTTTTCTTTTTATATGTTTTACGCTTTTTCATTATATTACTGGTTGCTATTGTTTGATTTAATTTTGATGTGCTTTTCTACGTCTGACGGTGTTTTAATTACATAAAATTTATCTGCATTAATTAAAATAGCGTAGGCTAGTGTTTCTGGGCTATTTTGAAGCACTTTAATACAATCATCAGTAGTAATATCTACTTTTTCTTCACCGTAAACTTCTACAAAATTTGGATGTTCTTGGTCTATTAAATCACAAATGTTAATTTTTAGTTTGTCTGCTATTTCTGCCCATTGTGTACCTGTAACTTTAGTTTTAGAATTGTCTATAGTAAGTACCTCTTTCTCTGCAGATTTTACATAGCCAATTGTTTGTTTGCCTATTCTATTTTCTGAGTTATAAATTAGTGTTATTTTATTATTATCTGTTGCAATTACTCCCATTTTGTTTATTTTTTAATGTTATACTTTGTTTTATGTGGTGTTTATTCTTCTTTTACTCCTTTACCAGTTAAAGCATCTAGTAGTCCGTTTTCTACATTTATCCATAAATAGTTAAAAAACGATTTTGAAGGGTTGCGTTCAACCTCTATTTCTCCGTACCTAAAATTACTAGGGTTTTGCTTGGAGTCTTTTTTAATTAATAGGTTACCCAATTTGGTTAACAGCTTATTTACTCCTAATCTGTCCTTTTTTAAAACTTTGAATTTAAAGTTGTTATACTTAATTTTTAAATCTCCTGCAGATTTTTGTTTTGTTCCGCTAACCGTAAAATACATTTGTTGCATATCTCCTTCTGCTGTTGCTCTTAAATTGGTGTTTAAAAACGGATTTATACTTGGTATATCTAAATTTTTAAAGTTTCCCCAGGCCTTAAAAAAATCTGTTTTTATTAAGGTATTAAAGCTCCAGTTTAATTCTAAAGGTGTTTTGCCCATAAGTAAAGAGTTTGTGTGTACAACAGTAGATTTGTCTTCGTAATTTTGCAAATTAGCTATTGTTGCGTTTAAGTCTTTAAAGGTTAGTTTTTCTGGTTTTATGTGTTGCTCTATTTTTTCTTGATATGTAATTTTGCCTTTATTAATAGCTATGTTTTTTATATTCAAATAAAAGGGCATACCTCTAAGCATTTTGCTATACATTGGCTTGTAGCTAAAATCATCTGCAATTAATTTATCTCTATATACCTCTAGGTTTGGTTTATGAATAGTGATGTTTTCTACGGCAAACGTAAACTGTTTATTTTTAAACGCATAGTTGTAATTTTTTATGTTTACATTAGGTATGTTAAGATGTAAATAGTCGCGTTCTGTGCGTATTTTTTTTGATAATTCTTCTTTAGAATATTTGGTTTTAAGTTGAAGATTTTTAATGTTTAAAGTATAGTTATTAACATCTAATTTATTAATCTTAAGGGTTTCAAAATCCCCTAAATTAGCTTTTAACTGCTGGGCAGAAACTGTGCTATTTTTGTACGTAATAGGTAGTGAATTTGTGCAGCTCTTAGTTTTTATAATAACATCTTTTAAATTAACAAAAATATGCTCTGCACTAGCAACGGTATCTTTTTTATTAGTAATAAAAGCTATTTCTCCGTTTGTTGTCTTAAATTCTGATATACTAATTGGCTTGGCAAATACTCCTTTTTTTGGAGTGGTATTGCGCGCTGTAATAGTATCTAAAAAGGTGTTTTGCGTTAATTGTGGACTATTAATAGTAAGCTTATCTGCACTAAATTGGTTATGTAGTAGCAAGTTGGTATAACCAATGTCTTTTAAGGCAATTTGTTTAGCCTTTGCAAATGTTTTAGTTTTATTACTGCCTTTAACAAGCTGTATAAATACAATGTCATGTAGGGTAATATTACCCAATAATATATTAATGTTAATACCGCTGTAGCTTACTTTTAAATGTTTAGGTAAGTTGTATTGTAAATGTTGATTTATTTTATGTTTGGCATACAAATAAGTACCCAAAAGAGTAAGTAAACACAGGGCAATAGCAGCTATGCTAATTTTTATGATGGTACTCTGTTTTGTTGTCATAGTTTGTGGTGAAATTGGCGTAAATAATACCACTACTAAATTCAGAATAATTTAAAAAAGAGAGTAACGCAAGCAATTAAATCTTTAACTGATTTAGAAAAAGAGTATAAAAAAAGCTCTTTAATAAAATAAAGAGCTAGTGTATGTTTATGTTGTAATTTTTACATTTTTATAGTAAAACCGTTTGCGTGTTCTATTGTGTAGTATGTATGGTCCGGATCATCTCTGTTTAACTTTAAAGTTCCTTTTACAGAAATTAAATCGTCCATAAAAAAATTAGGTCTTTGGTCAAAATACAACTCTATAATAGTTTCTGGTCCGCCATTACCACAAAAAAAGCAAGATGCCATGGGGTTATTAGACAGCATAAAAGAATCTTTTTGTCCTTCTAAAATTAAAAAATAACCGGTAATAGAAATTTCTTGTCCTTCTAAGGCTAGCATTTTTTTGCTGTAAGTTGGCTTTAAAAATTCACCTAATTCTGCACCACCTTCTGGTGTTGTGTAGCTAACACCTTGTATCATATCTTCCCAGTCTAATAAGGCTTGTGCAGAAGTTACTTGAGTAGCGACTATAAAAAGTAATAAAATGCTTAACTTTTTTATCATAGTTGTAATTTTTTATCAAAGATAGTAATCCAATAATTGTTCCAAATGCACTTTTATTTTTCTGAGGATAAAATTTTAGAAACGTTTAGCTTAAAAATAGATAGTGAAGCTAGTACAGATGCTATTATTGTAATACTTAATGTGGCTAGCAATAGTAATGCTTCTGCCGTTGTTGGTGTGGCTAGGCTAAACGTATATCCGTAACTGTTTTGTGCGTAGTTAGCTATTGTCCATAAACCAATCCTACCAATTATCCATCCTAAAACATAACCAATTAACCCTAAAAATAAGCCTTCTAAAAGAACCAGCCATAATAATTGCGCACTTGTAGCACCGTAAGTACGCAGCACAGCAAGTTCTTGTCTACGCTCTCTAATAGCTTTTAGTAGACTAATAAAAATACTAAGGCCAGATACTAATAAAATAGCAATTGCAATAAGCTGTATTGTTTGCACTCCAACTCCTAATAATTTTACCAAACGGTTAATTTCTAAAGATGGTAAAGCAGCTTGCATATTGGTTTTGTCATTAATGTACCTTGGTAACTGCATCATTGCCATTGGGTTGCTAAATTGTATTAACAGAGATGTTACCTCTAAATCTTCTTCATAATGGTGGTGTTCATCATCACTATGCTTATCAGCGTGGCTATGTACATCCCAAATACTTTCTAAATTTGTAATTATTAAATTGTCTACCACACTGCCAGTTGATTTTAAAATGCCAACCACAGTAAACGGATGTCCGTGGTGTTCTTCTAAATTTTGGTCTGCTAAACCGTGTGAACTTAAAAAAGTATCACCTAATTTTAATTGTAATTTTTTTGCTGTTGAATTGCCTAAAACTACTTGCTGTGATTTAGTAAACAACTCACCCGTTGCTAACTCAGCATTATATAATTTTAGGTAACTAGTTTCTGTTCCTAAAATACGTACGCCTTTATAATTGTCTCCATAAGAAACAGGAATAGCTGTTTTTACAAGTCTACTTTTTCTTAGTTTTTCGGCATCTTTTAATTTAATATTTCCTGTAGGAGCATCAATATGTAATACTGATGAAAGCACTAGCTGTAATGGACTTCCTTTTGCACCCACAACTAGGTCTACCGGTTTTATATTTTTATCTAAATTGCCTTTTACTTGTGCACTTAATTGCAACATAAAGGTAACCAAGGCTATACTTAATACTAAAAGCAGTAAGCTTAGTAAAGCATTAAGTGGCTTAGAAATTAAATTTTTAAAACTGAGCTTTACAAGATTCATAAATACAAATGGTTTTTGAACATTGTTTTTACTCTTTGGTCATGGGTAATTATTAGCAAATTTGCATTGCTATTACTAGCTTCTTCCTTTAGTAAAGTAACCACCTTTTCACAGTTTTCATCATCTAAACTAGCAGTAGGTTCATCTGCAAAAATTATGTTTGGCTTATTTACTAATGCAAGAGCAATAGACAAGCGTTGGCGTTGGCCTTCACTTAATGCAGTAACTTTTTTGTGTAATAGATTGCTTATTCCTAGTCTTTCTGCTAATTCTTTTACTCTAGTGGTATCTTTCTTTTTGTCCGGAAAATAAAGACGTAATTTTAGGTTTTCACTAACAGAAAGTGCATTTATAAAATAGTCGTTCTGAAAAATAATGCCCATTTCTCTACCTCTAAAAGCATCTAGTTTTTTTCTTGATAACTTTTGGAGTTCTGTGCTGCCAATAGTAATACTACCAGAACTTGAAGGTAGTAAACCCGCTAATAAATGCAAAAGGGTAGTTTTACCAACACCAGATGAACCCAATATAAGCAGGTGTTCTCCTTGCGGCAATGAAATATCTGGAAAACTAAAGCTGTTTTCTGATGAATATGAAAATTGAAGTTTACTTGTCTTTATCATAAGTATAAATACAAATATAGCAAGTACACAGATACTCTTTTTGTATTTATGAATTTATTATGAAATCTGTACTAATTATTAAAAAAGAAAAAGACCTCTTATTTAAAAGAAGCCTTTTTCATCACCACAAACCAAACAAATAAACGTTGAATAATAAGCTACTCAACAACAATAAGCTTGTTTGTATTTTGTGTTTTATTTTATGAACCTTTTTCAGGTGAATTTATATTTAGTTTATTATTAAATTCTAATGTTCTAATAGGGAATGGTATGTTAATGTCATTGGCGTCAAACTTAGATTTTATGGCTTTTATAGCTACACTTTTGGCATCTAGTTTATTTTTAGCATTCTGTGCATCTACCCAAAATCTACAAATAAAATTAATAGAGCTATCTCCAAATTCTGTAAAGTAAAATTCTATTTCAGAGTCGTCGTCATCCTTATATAAACCAGCAACAGCTTCTTTAGTTAACTTTTGTACTTGTTCTAAATTAGACTCGTAGCCAACACCGCAAGAAACTACAATTCTCATACGTGTGGTAAGTGAATAGTTTTTAAACGGATTTTCTATTATGGTTTTATTAGGTATAACTACCAAATTGTTATCAAACTCTTTAAGTACTAAACTGTTTAAGTTAATATCCATTACCTCACCAGAATAACCATTTGTTTCTATCCAGTTTCCTATTTCTATCTTTTTTCTAAACGATAAAACCACACCAGATAAGAGGTTAGATAAAGTTCCTTGTAAGGCTAAACCAATAACTAAACCAGAAATACCGGCACCAGCAAGTAGTGTATTTAATGTTTTGCTTAGGTCCATTGCGCCTAGAGCTAAAAATAAACCAAGCAATACTACTGCAGTTGCGCTAATACGCCCAATAAGGTTAGATATGCTGTCTTGTGGTATACGTTTAGAAGCTAGTTTAACTACCCATTTGTTTACAAAACGTGCAGCATAATAGGAAATTACCATTACAATAATGGCTACTATTATGTTAGGCAAATTTTCTATTAATGTAGTTACCCAACCTTCAATTTTATCATATATATCTATAAAAGAAGCTTGTATTTTGTCGTTCATGTGGTGTAATTTATAAGGTTAATAGTTGTGGTTAAACAATTTGCCTTATGAGGTAAGCTCTTTGGCTCTAATTTTTAATTGGTCTTCTGTGTTTTTGCGCCAAGCGTCTAACATCCAACTAGATTTCTCTAAATCTGCAATGTAAGAACCCATCATATCAATAGTACCTTCATCTCCGGCTTCTTCTGCAGCTTCAATAGTAATTTTCATCTGCTTTAATATTTTTTGATGATCGCTTAAAATTTCGGCAACCATTTCTTTATCAGTAATTAAAGGAGTAACTTCTTTTACAGAAGAGATTTTTAAATACTTGCTAAAGTTGCTTACTGGGTGGTACCTTAATGTTAAAACTCTTTCTGCTATTTCATCAATTTTTACTCTGGCATCTGTGTATAATTCTTCAAATTTTTCATGTAAATCAAAAAAGTTTTGACCTAAAACATTCCAATGAAAACTTCTTAATTTTTGGTAGTACACACTATAGTCTGCTAATAACATATTTAATTCGCCTACTACAGGCACTAATTTGTTGTCGCTAATGTTTAAATAATTCATAAGGTTTGTGGGGTTTAGTTTAACTGTTAAAAAATAGAATATCTACTCTTTATGTTTAATTGTTCTACACAAAACTACCTATAACAACCAAGTTAGCTTTGCTCTTTTAAATAGATTATTAACTCATATGCTAATAATAAAATAGTATACCTATTATATATATAATTGCATTTATTTGCTTGTTTTTAAATGAGTTAAGAATTGCATTGATTGTGTTAACAAGATCTCTAAACAAGCTTCATCTTTGTAGTGTAGAATTTAAGTATTCGCAAAAAAATAGTATTAACCTTTAAATTAAAAATATTATGTTAAGATGGACAATTACCTTTGTGGTTCTAGCTTTAATAGCTGGAGTTTTAGGATTTGGAGGTATTGCAGCAGGTGCTGCCAGTATCGCTAAAATTTTATTCTTTTTATTTCTGATACTTTTTGTAGTGTCATTAATTACTGGAAGAAAAAGAAACGTTTAGCACACCTAAACTCACACAAATAAACGAGAATATTAATTTTTAAAAAGCAACAACAATGAAAAAGATAGCATATTTTGCAGTATTTGCATTTGCACTAGGTACAATATTAACTAGTTGTAGAGACACTAAAACTACAGGAGAAAAAATTGAAGATGGCGTAGAAGAAGTTGGAGACGGAATTGAAGAAGGAGTAGAGGAAGTTGGAGACGAGATAGATGATGCTGTAGACGACAACGAATAACTAAAATTAACATAATTTTAGTACAAAAAGACAACGTTAGCGTTGTCTTTTTTTGGTGGTAACACCGTATATTTAATAATTAAAACATAAAACAATGAAAAAGATATTAAGTTTATTTTCAATTTTAGCTCTTACTGTATGTAGTTTACAAGCGCAATCTATTGCAGACAACGCTATAGGATTACGTATTGGTGATAATGATGGTTTTGGTGGAGAAATATCATACCAACGTCATTTAGGAGAAAATAACAGATTAGAATTTGATTTAGGATGGAGAGATTCTAATGATGTAGATGCTTTTAAACTAGTAGGTTTGTACCAATGGGTAATGCCTTTAGATGGTAATTTTAACTGGTTTGTTGGTGCTGGTGCAGGTATAGGATCTTTTGATGCAGGTGACAATGATGGTACTTTTGCCTTAGTTGCTGGAGATATAGGTATAGAGTATAATTTTGATTTTCCTTTAATTTTATCTCTAGATATGAGACCAGAATTAGGATTTAATGATGACTATTCTGATGATTTAGATTTAGATATAGCGTTAGGTATTAGATACCAGTTCTAAACATAAACTAATTATTTTAAATAAAAAAGGAGGCAATTAAATATTGCCTCCTTTTTTATTTAAAATAAATGCTTTACTCTTTCTACTAATTTTAGCGGTAAATTATACGGCGGATACCTCAAAGGAGCCTCTAACCAATTGGCTCTTTTTATAATTGCTTTTTGGTGCGTAAAAGTATCAAAAGAAGTTTTACCATGATAGGCGCCAATACCACTAGAACCTACGCCACCAAACGGTAGTTTTTTATTGGTTATATGTATAACAGTGTCGTTAATTGCACCGCCTCCAAAACTGTATTTGTTTATTATTTTTTGCTGAAATTTTCTATTAGTAGAGAATACATATGTTGCCAATGGCTTGCCATATCGCATTATGTACCTTTCTATATCTTTTTCTGTAGTATATGCAATAATTGGTAAAATAGGACCAAAAATTTCTTCTTGCATTAATTTACTATCTTCACTAGGCTCATTAACAAGCGTAGGAGCAATGTAATTATCGTTGGCATTTGTTTGTCCGCCAAAAATAATTTCTTGTCCTTCTAACAATTCAGTAAGATTATTAAAATGATTTTTACTAACCGTTCGGGCATAGTCTTTAGATTCTTCTATGTTTTTTCCGTAAGAGTCTAAAATGCTTTGCTGCAAAGCAGCTACTAACTTATCTTTTACATCTTTATGCACTAAAATGTAGTCTGTAGCAATACAGGTTTGTCCGGCATTTAAAAATTTACCCCAAACAATACGTTTAGCGGCTAGTTTTATGTTTGCGGTAGTATCTACAATAGCAGGGTTTTTTCCGCCCAGTTCTAAAGTAATTGGAGTTAAATGTTTTGCGGCATTTTGGTAAAATATTTTTCCGACTTTAGTACTTCCTGTAAAAAAAATATAATCCCATTTTTGGTCTAACAAATTTTTGGAAACCTCTACGCCTCCTTCTACAACGGCAACATATTCGTCTTTAAAAACAGCATCAATTATTTCTGCTATTATTTTTGATGTATTGGGTGTTATTTCTGATGGTTTTATTACCGCAGTGTTACCAGCTGCTATAGCGCCAATTAATGGTGCAATTGCTAGTTGAAAAGGATAGTTCCAAGGAGCAACAATAAGTACAGTGCCGTAAGGCTCTTTATACAACCAGTCTGATGATGGAAAATTTAATAATGCACCAGATACTTTTTTTGGTCTAGCCCATTTTTTAATATTTTTAATGGTATAGTTAAGCTCTGCTAAAACAAATTGCGTTTCTGCTGCCATAGACTCAAACTTAGGCTTTTTAAAGTCGGCATAAATAGCATTACAAATATCTGCTTCTTTTTTAGTAATTTCTTGCTTAAGTTTTTTTAAAGCGTTTATACGGTAGGTAATGTCTTTAGTTTGTTGCAACTTAAAGAACTTTTGCTGCTTTTGTAGTATCTCCATCATAGTATGCAATATACCAAAAAAGAGCTTTGTGTGGGCTAAATACTAGTTGTCTATTTCTTCTTGATTTGGTAAATCTTTATCTTCAAAACTCTCATTAGCTAGCTCCAGTACTTTTTGTAGCATTGGGTCAGATTTACTTTTTATTTTAGCATACGCATTTGCATCAAAAAGCTGGTCTGCCAAAGCGGCTTTTAAATATCTTTTTAAGCTAACCTCGTACTTATAAAAATCTAAAGAAATATTATTTTTTTTGGCATAGGTAATAAACTCTACAAACAGGTTTTCATCAACCTTAAAATCTCTAATAAATTCATCACGGGTAAACATATCATATTTAGACCTGTCTTTGTCTAAGTGCTCAAAAGTAAAGTAGGATAAAAAGCCATAACTATCTAGATCTATTATAGCTTCTTGTTCATTGTTTCCAATTGGTACAAATTCATCTGGAATAATACCTCCACCACCATATACGGTTTTACCTTTAGGTGTAGTATATTTTAATGAGTCTGCCACTTTAATACTGTCTGCTTCACGCATTTCTCCGTTTGCATAACGTTTCATTAACTCTTGGTAATAATCAGCATTACCTTTTTTATAATCGCGTTGTATAGATCTTCCAGTGGGAGTATAGTATCTAGATATGGTTAAACGCACAGCAGAACCATCTCCCAAATCCATTTCTCTTTGCACCAAACCTTTACCAAAAGAGCGTCTGCCAACTATGGTTCCTATATCGTTATCTTGTAATGCGCCGGCAACAATTTCGCTTGCAGATGCAGAGCGCTCATTTATTAAAACAAAAACGGGTTTGTCTTCAAAACTACCTTTTTCCGTGGCGTATGCATTTTCTATTTTTCCTTTTTTGTTTTTGGTAAATAAAATAAGCTTTCCGTCTTTTAAAAACTCATCTGCCATTTGCTCTGCAATACCCAAGTAACCACCAGGATTGTCTCTTAAATCTAAGGTAAGTTTTGTGGCGCCTTGTTTTTGTAATGCTTTTAGGGCAGATTTAAATTCTTTGTAGGTAGACTCGGCAAACCTGTTTACTTTAATGTAACCAATATCTTTGGTAAGCATGTAATAGCTGTCTACACTTTTTAATGGTATTGTATTTCTTTTTACAGTTACAGTAAATGTGCGGTCTTCTTTTTTGCGGTAAACTTCTAAATCTATTGTAGAGCCCCTTTTGCCCTTTAACTGTTCTACAACACTACCACTAGGTAAATTTTTGCCAAACAATTCTTTGCCATCTGCTTTTAAAATACGGTCTCCGCCTTTTATTCCTTTGTTGTAACTTGGACCATTTTCTACGGTTTTTATTACGGAAATAGTGTCTTGGTACATATAAAAATTAATACCTATACCAACAAAGTCACCTTTCATACTTTCAGACACTTCTGCCATTTCTTTTTTAGGAATATAAACAGAGTGTGGGTCTAATTTGCCTAAAATATTATTTACGGTAACATCTACAATACTATCTGTATTTACGTCGTCTACATACTCATAATCTATGTAGTCTATAAGCCTGTTAAGTTTGTCTTTTTTAGAGTTTGTTGTAAAAAGACGCTCTGGCGAGTCGTTAAAATTTAACTTGCCACCAAGTAAAATGCCTAGTGCTAAAGCAGCTGCAATTAAAACAGGCCATATGTAATACATTTTATTTTTCATTGCAACTTTTACAAGGGTAAATGAGTTAATTTTATACCCGCTTTTTCTAAAAATTTTAAACCAGAATCATCTTTATATGCATTTTGGTATACCACACGTACTATGCCAGACTGGTGAATTAGTTTGCTACACTCTTTACAAGGAGATAGCGTAATATATAAAGTTGCTCCTGTACATGATTGGGTAGAGGATGCTACTTTAGATATTGCATTTGCTTCTGCATGTAACACATACCATTTGGTATAGCCTTCTTCATCTTCGCAAATGTTTTCAAAACCAGTTGGAGTACCATTGTATCCGTCAGAAATTATCATTCTATCTTTAACAATAATAGCACCTACTTGCTTGCGTTTACAGTAGGATAGTTTGCCCCACTCTTGAGCCATACGCAAGTAAGCTTCATCGTATTTTCTTTGTTTACTGTCTTTCATTTTTGTTGTAATGGCCACAAGATACAGGCTTTAGCTAACGCACACAATCAATAAAGGATAATTTTAACACTAAAACCTTTTAGTAAGGAAACGTATCTATTAACATTGGTATTGTAATAGCCAGTACAATTACTGATGCAACTATGGCATACAACCATTGCTTAATTTGAAATAAACTAACCACTATATAAGTTAATAATAAAGCTAAAATTAGTATTAATATTTGAGACATTTCTATACCAGTAGCGAAACCAAGTAAAGGTGTAAACTTATTGTCTTCTTCTGCCATTAGCATTTTAAAATAATTAGAAAATCCAAAACCGTGCACTAATCCAAAAAATGCCGTAGCTATAACGTGTAATTTTACAGATGCTAAGGTTTGCTTGTTTTTTGCAGCGTAGATATTAAATAATGCAGTAATAAATATAGTTACAGGAATTAAGAACTCTATTAAACTTACATCTGGTGTTACATAACCATAGCTAGATAAACCCAAAGAAAAACAATGTGTAACAGTAAACACAGTAGCTAAAAGCAATACATTTTTCCAGTCTTTAAATGTAAAAGGAATAGCTAAGGCAGTTAAAAACAAAATATGATCATATGCGCTAAGATCCAATACGTGCTCTAGTCCTAAACCAATGTAAAATAAAAACTGTTCCATAATTTATGTGTAAATAATAATTAAAATTGCTAGTTAATGCCTCGTTCTTTCTGTATTGTCTCATAGGCTTTTTGTACCTCTTTAAACTTTTCTTCTGCTCCTTTTTTTATGGCCTCATTTTGGGTAACAACCTTATCTGGGTGGTATTTTTTAGCCATGGCTCTGTATGCTTTTTTTACCTCGTCATCTGTAGCACTTTTATCAATCTCTAGTATTTTGTAAGCCGTATCTGCAGACGCCACAAACATTGCCTTAACACTTTCGTAATCTCTTTTACCAAGTTTAAAGTACGCAGCAATATCTCTAATAACTTCTACCTCTGCAGCGGTTACAGAACCATCTGCCTGTGCAATGCCAAATAAAAAATGTACTAACTGCAACCTAACTTCATAACGTACACGTTGGTTTAGGTAATAGCAAATACGTTTTGCAGAAATTTCGTGTTTTTTGTTTACCTCATTAAAGGTTCTAAAAATAGCGTTAGCTTTTTCTTTTCCGTAGGTCTGTACAAAATATTGGCGTACGTAATCCAACTCGGTTTTACTTACTTTACCATCTGCCTTAATAACTATAGAGCATAGCGATATTAATTGCATTTCAAAATCTGCAGGAGACACACTTTGGCGAGTCATATCATTAAATACGGAACCTCTACTTTTATTGGCCTTGCTACCCACAAGATTGTCTAAAAGGCTACCAATAAAAAAACCAGCAATACCACCAGGAATTTTATAAAATACACTCCCTAGTATTGCAAATAACCATTTTAACATACTTTTTTCTAAAAAATTTTTTCAAAGATAAACGTTAAGATTAAATGAAAAGTTAAGGTTTGTAGAAAAATGCGACAAATTGGTTACTTTTGTATAACGCTTATTAACATAAAAAATTAAAATATATGTACCCAGCAGAATTAGTAAAACCAATGAGAGAGGATTTAACCTCTGTAGGTTTTGAAGAATTATTCACAGCAGAAGCTGTAGAAAAAGCAATAAATGCAGAAGGTACTACTTTGGTAGTGGTTAACTCTGTTTGTGGTTGTGCTGCTGCTAATGCAAGACCAGGCGCAAAAATGAGCTTATTAAATGATAAAAAACCAAGTAATACGGTTACCGTTTTTGCAGGTGTAGACACAGAAGCAGTTAACGCAGCAAGAGGACTAATGGTTCCTTTTCCTCCATCATCGCCAAGTATGGCTTTGTTTAAAAACGGAGAATTAGTTCATATGATAGAACGTCACCACATTGAAGGTAGACCTGCTGAAATGATTGCTGAAAACTTAAAAGAAGCATACAACGAATTCTGTTAATTAATAGAATTTAAATTATCTTAAAAAACCGCTCTGTACAAAGAGCGGTTTTTTTATTTTTGTAGCATGCAAAAACTTTTATCATATCCGTTAACGGCATTGTATTTTTTATTTTTTGGACTATCATTAGTTGTTTTTCATCCTATACAATGGGTCTGCTACAATGTATTTGGTTATACGGCACACAAAAAAAGTGTTAGTATTTTAAACTGGTTTTTAATGCGTAGCACGCACTTTTTAGGTACGCATTATTCTTTTAGGAAAAAGTCTAAAATACCTACTAATAGACCAATTATTTTTGTGGCAAACCACCAAAGTATGAACGATATTCCTCCACTTATTTGGTTCTTTAGAAAAAATCATCCAAAGTTTGTGAGCAAAAAAGAGTTGGGTAAAGGTATACCAAGTGTATCTTATAATTTAAGGCACGGAGGTTCTGTTTTAATAGACCGTAAAGATGCCAGGCAAGCACTTACAGAAATTGCAAAACTTGGTAAATACATAGAAAAACACAATCGTAGTGCTGTAATTTTCCCAGAAGGAACAAGAAGTAGAACAGGGCACCCAAAACGTTTTCAGCCAATGGGACTTAAAATACTTATGAAAAATGCACCATCAGCCCTAATAGTGCCTATAAGTATTAATAACTCTTGGAAACTTTTAAAATACGGTAAATATCCATATGGTTTAGGCAGCCATTTTACAATAGACGTGCACACACCTGTAGAAATAAAAGGTAATGCAGATGATAATGATATAATTGCAGAAGTAGAACAAACAGTAACCGCAGGTGTAACCTCTTTTAAATGATAAATTCTGATATAATTGCACAAACTAAAGCCTTTGTAAAAAAAACTTTAGAAGGAGCAGAAGGTGGTCACGATTGGTTTCATATAGAGCGTGTGTATAATAACACAATGCTTTTAGCTAAAAATGAAGTTGTAGACCAATTAGTAGTTGCACTTGGTGCTTTATTACATGATATAGCCGATGCTAAATTTTATAATGGCGATGAAACTGTTGGGCCTAAAATGGCAACAAATTTTTTAAGATCTATACAGGTTGATGACAAAATTATAGATCACGTTGTAAAAATTATAGAAAACATTTCTTTTAAAAGCAGTTTAAAGGTTGATGATGAAAACACAGTAAAACCTTTTACATCTTTAGAGCTACAAGTGGTGCAAGATGCAGATAGGTTAGATGCTATAGGTGCTATTGGTATTGCACGTGCTTTTAATTATGGCGGATTTAAAAACAGGGAAATGTACAACCCCAATGTTGCTCCTAATTTAAATATGACTAAAGAGGAATATAAAAAATCTACAGCGCCAACAATTAATCATTTCTATGAAAAATTACTGCTTTTAAAAGATAAAATGAATACCAAAAGCGGAACAAAGCTTGCAGAGCAAAGACATATGTATATGGTTGCCTTTTTAGACCAGTTTTATAACGAATGGAACGGTAAAGAATAATAGTATTTAATTTAAGGTTGTAATTACTCTTTTAACATTTTTTGAAAAAGTGTTGCTGCCATTTTTTATGTATCTTCAGCCAATAAACTACAAGCAACCTTATTATGGAAAGAAGAAAATTTATAAAAAATGTAGCTACGTCTTCTGCTGCTTTTTCTATTGTTCCAAGTTTTGTACTTGGTAAAAACCACGTGCCACCTAGTGATACACTTTACATAGGAGCATTTGGAGTAGGAGGAAGAGGAGCTTCTGTTATTAAAGAACTTACAGATACTGGTAAAGTAAAATTTGTTACCCTTTGTGATGTAGACCAAAGAGGTGTTGCTGATAGTTATAAATTACACCCAAAAGCAAAAAGATATAAAGATTTTAGGGATGTGTATGATAAGCATTTAAATGAAATGGATGCTATTATGGTGGCAACACCAGACCATACACACGCAACTATTGCATTGCCTTTTATGCGTGCAAAAAAACACGCGTATGTAGAAAAACCTTTGGCGCACAATATACAAGAGGTAAGGTTAATGACCAAAGTGGCTAAAGAAAACGGAATTATTACCCAAATGGGGAACCAAGGAGCATCTAGTCCTGGTAGTAGAACAGCTAAAGAGTGGATAGATGCAGGGGTAATTGGAGATGTTACTAAAGTAGATTGTTGGACTAACAGACCTGTTTGGCCACAAGGTGTAAAAACACCTGTAGGCGGACACCCAATTCCTAAAGAGCTAGATTGGGATTTGTGGTTAGGACCAGCAGCAATGAGAGATTATAACCCTGCTTATTTGCCATTTAAATGGCGAGGTTGGTGGGATTTTGGAACGGGTGCTTTAGGCGATATGGGTTGCCATATTATGGAAACTCCGTATAGTGTTTTAGGTCTTGGATCACCAACAGAAGCTGAAGCTAGTTGTACAACTACTTGGGTTGGAGATTTTGTAGAGGCAGATTACTCTAGCTCTTGTCCGCCTTCGTCTGTAGTGCGTTTAAAAGTAGATGCGCCCAACCAAGGAAGTATAGACTTAAATTGGTATGATGGCGGAATTATGCCAGATATACCAAGTGAATTGGCAGATGGAGAAAAATTAGGAAACGGAGATGGTGGCGTAGTTTTTCACGGTACAAAAGGGATTATTTTAACAGATGTGTATTCTGCTAACCCTAGATTGTTGCCAGCAGATGTTAATAGTATGTTTAATAAGCCAAAAGAAACATTACCAAGAATAAAAGGTGGTTCTGCAGGACATCAAAATAACTGGGTAGAGGGTTGTTTAAATGGTACAACCGCATCATCAGACTTTGTAACTAAAGCCGGACCATTAACAGAGGGTGTGCTTATGGGTAATTTAGCTATTAAAGCATACCAATATAAAACACTAAAAGCGGGTAAAAAAGTAGGAGATTGGGATCCTTATAACTACCCTGGTAGACGTACCATAAAGTGGGACGCCGCCAATATGAAAGTTACAAATTTTGATATGGCTAACGAATGGGTTTCTCGTGACTATAGAAAAGGATGGGAACTAAAGTAAAAGTATTTTAAAGTACAAAAGGCGCTATTAACAATTGCTAATAGCGCCTTTTTACTTGTTTGCAATTAAAAATTAACAACAATTGCCATTTACATCACAAGATTCTCCGCCTGTTGTTGGTAAAACAGTAAGCGACTCTTTTTGGTGTTTTTCCCAAGCTTGTTGTAAAGCCTCAGTAAAGGCCTCTACTGGTTGTGCGCCAGAAACTCCGTACTTGTTATTTAAAACAAAAAAAGGTACACCGCTAATGCCAAGGTTTCTGGCTTCCATTTCATCTTGTCTAACCTCGTAGGTAAAAGCATCTGTTTTGTATATTTCTTCAACAGTAGTTTTGTCCATACCAACAGAGACAGCTGTATCTACTAAAAACGCTATATCATCTATATTTTTACCATCTTCTAAATGTGCTTTTAACAATGCTTCTTTGGTAGCATCTGCAAAACCTACTGTTTTTGCATATTGCAATAAACGGTGGGCATTTAAAGAATTTGCAGTAACAATGTCTTCAATTTTAAAATTAAGACCAACACCACTAGCCATTTCTGTAACTCTGTTAAACATACCTTTAGCATTAACCTCGTCTACACCTTTGCTTAGCATAAAGTGGTCTATAGCATTAATGTCTGTTTGCGTTTTTAAGTTAGGGTCTAACTCAAAGCTTTTCCATTCTAACGTAATTTTATCTTTGTGCGGAAATTTATCTAATGCAGCTGTAAAGTTACGTTTTCCAATGTAACAAAACGGGCATCTAATATCTGACCATATATGTATTTGCATAACTATTTTATCTTTTAGTATTAATGTATTGTTAGACGAAAATAAGGTAGGAAACTTTCAGGAAGGAATTAGATGTTAGTGAAATGTATATTTACTATTTTTTAGAGGTACTAATCCCTCTTTATTTTTGCTAATTATATTATGATTAATTAATAGTTTAGAAAACTCTTTCGATATTATAATTTTTTTATGTCCTCCAAGAAAATCTTCTAGGCTATAACAAATATGAAAATTAAAATCTGTTTCAAATTCAGGAAAAAAATCTAAAGTTTGCGTTGTATATTGCTTAAATCCTCCTGTTTGTTCTTTTGGATAAATATCAAAAGCTGAATTTTTAAGTAATAATTTACTTTTAGCATTAGGTATAATTAGTTGAACAGTATCATCTAGTATTTTATTAGTTTTGTAGTCTATAACTTCCATAGCTTCTAAGCCTAGTGGAGCAAGAGCTTCTGTATAGAATTCTTTTTTAAAAAGTATATATTCATATTCTAAACCTAAATTAAAACAAACTTCTGTTTTTTTCCACTTTGGTGGCATAATTTTAAAAGGAGAAATTTGTTTTTTATTAGCCATACTTATAATTTGGCCATTTTTATATTTATCAAAAATAAATATTTGCTCTTGGTATTCTTGTTTTTTGTTTGGTTGAGGCCATCTATTGGTAGACGTTTCACTACCCAATAGTTCTATAGCATAATATTTAGAATTATTTAATTCTTCTTTAGTAAAAAGGCAACTTGCTTGTTTTATTTCAAAATCTTTTGGTTTAGTTTTTGAAAATAGACCATCTTTTTTTGAGTAATGATTTACGATTTTATCTAAATCCTCCCCTTCTTTTAAAGAAAAAGAACAAGGTCCAATATCTATTTTTTTACTAATATCTAAACTATTGATGAAATCAACGTCATTTTTTCTCCAATTAGCATATATGTAATATAATTTTTTCATATTCCTAGAGCTTTTAAAATTTCAGGCTAATCTTTATAGATTTCTTTGGCTGTTTTCATAAGTTAATCCATTTCCCATCATCTCCCATTATTTTTTCAGGTTGCCAATGGTCTATGAATAATTCCTTTAATTTCTCTTTGTTTTCTTTTATTATATAATGCTCATAAATTTCTCCCTCATAAGGAAAGGATAGAGAACAGTTGTTATTCCATTTTTCTGTTTCAGAACTGCCTAAAGAAGCGCGAATTCCAAAAGCTTCTGAATCTTTTTTTGCGCCATTCCATAAGGCTATCCGGAATGAATGCTCAGGGTATTCATCATCTTTACATATTTTACATATTTCATTTTTAATGGCATCATATTCCAGAGGGATTTTTTGTTCTAAAGCTTCTTTTTTACTCCATCCTTTTTTATACCATATGTCAAAACGTGAATCTAATAGCTTAAGCCTCTCCATAAAAATGATGAATGATTCTGTACATTCTTTTAATGTTTCCCTTCTATTATACCAGCTTACCCCTATGTCTTCTATTAATATCATTAATTTCTTGGTGTGTGTTTTAGAGTTAAGTTAAAAAATTGTCTAACTTTTTTATATTTCTAAATAGGCCAATTGTTAACTGTCATTATCTTTTTTTAATTCTTCGCTAAAACGCTCTATCCAACCATTTTCGCCGTGAATTTCTGTTTTAAGCATTTCACTAATCTCTACAAGGTTAACCTGTTTGCCTTCTTCTTCATAAACAATTTTAAATTGCTCGTTTTCTTCAAAAAAATTTAAGATGTTAAACAAAACACTTTCAAATGTTTCTGAACATAAAAAATCCAAGTTATCTACGATGGCACCTTTTTTATTTAAATGTAATATTGCTTGTTTTAATAATTTATAATTAAAGTCATAGACAGTATGTATTAATTGTTTTCCGAACTCATCTAAAATTTTTTGATCTCTTTTCATATTTTTAATTTTTTCCACCCCAAGGGATGTTAGTGATTATTTTTACACCTTGGACTTTTACATCTTGTAATGCTTTTATAACCCAGCCTTATGCAATATTTTATTGGTATGTTTTAGAGTTAAATTATTCTATTCTTTTCTAAAAAAACTTATATCATCGTGGTCAATAAAGTAAATATTATTTGTTCTAAAAACAGCAGGGTACTCATATGGGTTATCATTTGTATAACTCTTAGGGGAGTTATGCAGAAACTTTAGATTGGTAAACTTTATTTCACAATCTTCTTTATAAAAAATCCAAGTTCCATTGTTCTTTTTTATCTTGTTGTCTTTTGCTAAAACTTGTTCAAAACTGCCATCGGCTTTTATAATTAAAATATTTTTGGCTTCTTTATCATAATCACTATAGTAGGTGCCTTCAACAGGGTAGGTGTTATTACAACTATTTCCTTTAATATATTTGCAATTGATTAAAAGTGGTAAAAAAGTAAGAGTTAAAATTATTTTTTTCATAATACTAAAAAGTTAAATTATCTTCTTTCCATTATTAATAGTCATTTCAACATTAAAGGAATTTGATTCTCCTTTGGCTATATATTCTAAAACTTTTAATGATTCTTTTTTATAGAGCTTTAACAGGTATCTGGCAGACCACGACCTTATTTTAAGGTTTTTATATGATATTAATTCTCTCATTTCTTTAAATCCTTATTCATTTTTTATATACTCATGGGCTTTTTAAAATACTTTTATATGCCAAGTTTGCAATTTTGGAATCTGGAGATTGATTTGTTGCTATACAGTGTATTTTGGAATACCTAATAAACCCATTAATTGCATCTTCTACTCTTAAATATTTCATATCAAAATTTATTAAAGTGGCAAACCTTTCCACTCTTTAATAATAGTTTCAGCTACATCCCATTTATGTGGTATTTTTTTTTGAATAATATCATTTAAATTATTGATTGCTATTTCTTCGTAATACGGTAGCAGTCGTCTCGAGACTATTAGGCTTAAATCAACATCTTTATTTTTTAAAAAGGGAATGAGGAGTTTTGTTAGATTATTTTTTTCTATGTATAAAAATGCTGGCATCATTTCTTGTGATATTATTTTATTATTGGTTCTAAAGTCACCAACTTTCATTGCTTCTTTACTTTTTTTATGACCTTCTTCTATTACTATTAGAGCTTCTTGGGGGCTAGTAAAATTCATGTTTTATTCAATTTTTATGACTTCAATTTGTTGTCAACTACTGTGATTAAGTTTTTTTTGATAAATTATATCTAATAAGCCCAGATATTCCATTACCATCAAAACTTTTTCAGCCTTTCACCACCATATTCATATTAAAATGAAAAAAATAAAGTAGCTGGTTAATGTAGTAATCTATATGTTACTTCGCTTGAATTATTATTGTATCTAAAAAAGAACTTTATTTCATAATCTTCTTTTGTCCAAACTATAAATAATGGGTTTTCATCAAATTTTCCTTCCCTTAATTGTATATTGTTTTTCCTTAGCTTTTGATTAAATGACTTACCTTCCAAAAATCCTTCGCTTGTGGTTTCTGAAGCTTCAATTACAAGAATATTATTTGGCTTATTATAATCTTCAATAAAAGATTCATAAAAATATTTATTTATGGTTTTATCAAAATGAATACTTATTGAGTTAATGTTATCTTTTTCATCAGTTAAAACAGTTACTGAATTATATTGCATTCCATATAAATTCTTTTTTATTGGTTCATTTTTTATGTAATAAAAACTACTATCAAATAGTTCGTTTTCAAACTCCTCACCAATAATCTTACTCAATTTTGAAATATTTTTCCCGAGTAAATTCTCTAATTGTTGGCTCTTCATATGGTACGAATGGTTAAATGTTATAACGAACACTAAAAATTTAAAAATAGTAATTAAAAGCAGGAAAATACACTATAAGAACCTTTAAAAAAGTGAGGTTTTGGTTTTAAATGTATACACAAAACAAAAAAAAACCTCTTACTTTTTAGCAAGAGGATTGTAATTAATAAGTTTTGTTTTTTTAAAAAGTAACTTCCACCAACTGTTTTTTTGTGCCACGTTTAGCGTAAAACAAAATATTATTTTTATTAGTTAATGGTTTAGAAACCATTAAAGGTAACCTTGCCGTTTTACTATCTATAATTTTTTCATAGGTCATAAAGCCTTTAGCATCTAACTTAATTAAAAATATGTTTCTATTTCTGCTTAAACCTTGCCTAAAAACCAAACGCTCATTATTTATTAATTGCGGATTTTCTGCCGCCGTACTAATAAAAAAGTAAGTATTGTCTCCTTTTGTAAATGTACTGTATGATGCGTATGCACCATCACCTTGTGTAACCTCAGACTTATTAATGTTACGTACCCAAATAAGGTCGCCATCATCACTAAGTTTAGCACCAACCATATCATTATAATGGTACCTGCTAATTTTAACTCTAGATCCGCCACCAGGGTTGCTTTGGTAACCAGAGGTTACAAAGTATTCTTCTGCGTTAAAAAGTATAGAGCCATCACTAGCAATTTCTGCATTTTTAAATACTAAGTTTTTTACCTCTTTACTATCTTCTTCTTTGCCAAATTTGTCTGCCATAAATTGCGCAGAAAACGGAATAAATTTTTTGTCTTTTACATCTAAAGAACCTTCATCTAACTTAAAGTAACTTAATCCGTTGTATCGGTTATCTTTTCTATTAGCATAAAAGCCTACACACACAAATTTTTCATCGGTAAGTATGGGTTTTAATGCTTCTAAAAACTTACCCGGTTCATCAAAAGTTTTCATAACTCGTTCTTCTTCAGAAACCTTTAAAAGTTCATACTGAAATTTACGCTCTAGGGCAGAAAAACGCCTCTTTTTAAAATAAGCTTTGGCAACTAAAAATACCTCTTTTTTATTTTTTGTTATTTCCACGCTTTCAAACGCATAGTTTTTAGTTTCTACTTCTGCAGAAAAATCGTGTGTAATAAGTAAATCTAAGTTATTGTTAAAAACATATATAAAATGCTGATTGTCTTTTGCTTTTTTAAAGTGAGCACTAATAACAAAAGCATCTTTACGTTTATTAAACAATACAGAAGTTGTAAAGCCAGACGCAAAATTACGGTTGTAATAGTTTTTATCTAAAGGATTATCTACTTGTTTTGATGGTACAGATAAAATTGTTTTTTGTGTAAAAGCAAAATTATTTAGCGGACTTTGGTGTGCTATATAATCATAAGTCTCTTTGCTTGGGTTGTATTCTAAAAATATAAGATACAATTGCCTGTTACTTATAAAACCGTTAACAAAATCTTTATCTTTAAGTTTGTAGTTGTATTCACTTACCAAATCTAAATTTTTATTGTAATGCTCTATATAATACCCTTTTGGTTTTAATATTAAACCGGTGTAGTAAGAGCGCACAAGTATGGTGCCGTCTGCACCATCATTATCAATGGTAAGTAAATTAGAATATTTGTATCTGTCAGCATATTTTTCACTAAACTTATAGTTTACCTGCATTTTTTGTGCAGTGGCGGTAAAACCAAAGCATAACATAAGTAGTAATGCAATTTTCTTCATCATTTGTTTTCTTAAGATTACGTTATACTAACGCTTAGTATTATTAATTGTTACGTGCTTTTAAAAAAAAGTATTTCTAAAATAGCAATACTTTGCTAATTACATTAAAGTTTAAGTTGAACTACATCGTTTTCGGTTAAATTTATTTCAAAGAAGTATAAATGATGTCTTTGTAATTTTTTATACACAAATTAAACCAATATATTTATGAGCTTAAACCAAACTTATTTAGCACTATGTTATTAACATTACTGTCCTTTGTGGGCTTTACAGTTTTGGTGGCCGTTATATCTTATTTGGCTACTAGAAAAACTAATGAAAACTCTTCTGATGGGTATTTTTTAGGAGGAAGAAGTTTAACTGCAGGTGTTATTGCAGGTTCATTATTACTTACAAACCTTTCTACAGAGCAATTAGTAGGTTTAAATTCTGATGCATACACAGATGGTTTGTCTGTTATGGCTTGGGAAACGTTAGCAGCAATAGCAATAGTTATTACTGCTATTTTTTTATTGCCAAGGTATTTAAAAGGTGGATTAACAACTGTACCACAATTTTTAGCAGAACGTTTTGATGTTACAACAAAAACAATAACATCTGGTTTGTTTTTAACAGGTTACGTAGTTGTGTTACTGCCTGTAATTTTATATTCTGGCTCTGTGGCAATAAGCGGAATGTTTAATGTGCCAGAAAACTTAGGAATTAGTCACACTGCATCTATATGGTTGTGTGTTTGGGGTATTGGTATTATTGGCGGTATTTATGCAGTTTTTGGCGGTTTGAAAGCTGTTGTGGTATCAGATTCTATAAATGCAATAGGTTTGCTAATAGGTGGTATTTTAATTCCTATTTTTGGATTAATGTATATTGGAGATGGTAGTATTTTAGATGGTTTGTCTATTTTAACAACACAAAATCCTGAAAAATTTAATTCTATGGGAACTAAAACAGACTCAGTTCCTTTTTCTACAATTTTTACGGGGATGATGTTGGTTAACCTTTTTTATTGGGGAACAAACCAACAAATTATACAAAGAGCCTTAGGTGCTAAAAACTTAGCAGAAGGACAAAAAGGACTGTTACTAGCTTCTTTTATAAAAATATTAGGTCCATTAATTTTAGTTTTACCAGGTATTATAGCGTTTCATATTTTTGAAGGTAAAATAGATTCTTCTAGCGCATACCCTTTACTAGTAGGTAAAGTATTGCCAGATTATTTAGTTGGCTTTTTTGCAGCAGTATTGTTTGGTGCAATTTTAAGTTCATTTAATAGTGTTTTAAACAGTTCTGTAACCTTATTTGGCTTAGACATCTACAAACAACATATAAACCCAGAAGCTAGTGAAACTAAAGTTGTTAAAAACGGTAAAATATTTGGTATTGTATTGGCTTTAGCGGCAATGTTTATTGCGCCTTTTATAGCAAATGCAGGTAGTTTATTTGGTTATTTACAAGAAGTAAATGGTATTTATAGTATTCCAATTTTTTCTGTTATAATAATTGGATTTTTAACTAAAAGAGTACCGGCTATTGCGGCAAAGGTTGGTATTATATCTGGTTCATTATTATATATTATTAGTCAGTTTATAATGAAACCTTATTTTGTAGATTCAGCTTTACGTAAAGCAGAAGCTGCAGGTATTTCTGGCGCAGATGCTTTGGCCGTTGTAGAAGCAGACGCATATCCGCATTTTTTACACGTAATGGCTATATTGTGTGTAGTAAACTCATTAATAATGTTGGCTATTGGTAAAATAAAACCAAGAGAAACTGCTTTTGAGCAAAAATATACAGAGCAGGTAGAAATTAAGCCTTACAAATACGTAAACCAAATAGGTATTGTTATTTGTTTAATAGTAGTAGCAATATACGTGTACTTTGCTAATTAAGTAATTGTATTTTAAAATATAAAGAGGCTAGTTTTGCTAAACTAGCCTCTTTTTTTATTACAAGTTTTTTGCTTGTATGTTATGGAAAGCATCAGTTTGTTGTTTTAACAACTTTTCTGCTTGTTGTTTTTTATAATTGTAAATTTCATTTTCCTTTTCAATATCTTCATATACTTTTTTATTTATTGCAGCATCTGTTTGCATTAAAGTGTTGCGCTGTTCTACTTTTTGTGTAACCCAAGTTTTAATAACACTTTCTTCTTCCTCTAACTTAAAATCGTACATCCCTTTAGGAGCTAATAATTTTGCAATTATAGGAGATGTTTCTATAGCTAAAAACAATAAAAATATAAAGAAAGATGGTAACCAAGGTAACTTGTTTAAAGCCGTTATACGCGCCATTAAACCATCAAAACCATCAATAATGGGTTGTGAGTCTTTAACAGAGGTAGCATATGCTGTATCTAATGCCACTGCTTGTTCTTCTAGCGTAGTAATTTTTGCAGCATTGTTTTCTTTTAGCTTTTTTAATTCTTGCAGGGCAGCATCATGCTTTTGTCTTTTTTCTTCATAAACAGGTCCTTTACCCAGAAATTTAGTGCCTTCTCTGCCTTCTGCCTCGGCAATGTAAGTGTTGTAAAGCGCATTTGTTTCTGTTTCTTTAGCTTTAATTTCTTGTTTTAATTTTTCTATAGATTGATGAATGCTTTCTTTTTTAGGACTGTATTGTAATGCAATTTGCTCCTTGTTTGCAAGCGTTAAATCGTTTTTTTGTTCTAGTAAAACCTGATTTATTTCTTTTTCAAAAATCTTCATTTCTAAAGGTTTAGAAATAACAATAGCTATTATAATAGCTAAAACAATACGTGGTGTGGCCTGTAACAATTCACTTTTAAAATTGTCTCTTTTTTTAATGGTAGAAACAATAAAACGGTCTAAATTAAAAATAAGTAAGCCCCAAACAAGTCCAAAAAACACAGCGTAGTAAACATTATCAAAAACAGTATACAATGCATATGCACTGGCTATAAAAGCCATAACAGCAGTAAAAAAAACAGTTGCGCCAATACCAGCGTATTTGTTTTGCTCACCGTTAGAGCAAGTTTCTAGTATAGCAGTATCTGCTCCGGAGCAGAGTATAAAAAAACGTTTAATCATAATGTGTTCTTTTTTTGATGATTGATGTACCTATAAGAACGCATTTTGCAATGATTTGTTACAAAAAAAGCCTCTAAATGAGGCTTTTTATTACTTTTTAAGACATTATTATGAATAATTAGTTCTTTATTGGTGGAGCAGGAGGTGGCGGTGGTGGTAAAGGAGCAACTCCTTTTTCTTTTTTAATTAAAGCACTACATTTCTCATAACTTTCCATTGTTTTTTTGTGTAATTTATTTAATTCTTCCCTAGTCCCTTTTCCTTGTTTTCTGTATTTACTAACGGCAGTACCATATGCATTAGCATCTTTTTTAAAAGCAGCTCTGGCTTTTGCAAGTTCTTTAGAATCTTGTGTGTTATTTGATGGAGGTAATGGTGGTGGTGGAGGTGGTGGCAATAATTTTTTATCTTCTGCCGTTAACTCGCTGCTTTTTTTATATTCTGTTTTACCATTTCTAATTAGTATTACGTATGGTAATATAGGTGCTTTTGCTCTTTTTACTTTAGCTCTATCTTCTTTGCTTAAGCTAAAGTATAGGCTACCTAAAAGCGTAAAAAGATCATCCATTTTCTTTTTCTCAGCTTCTGATCTATGTATATAATGTGGTTCTTGTTTAGTTAAGGTTATATATGTGTTGTACTCTTTTTTATAGGTTTCTAAAGGATCTTGTTTTTCTTCTTTTATAACTATACCCAACTGTTCAGAATTTTTAACAGGAATACTTTCAGGGGAAACAATATTATATTTTTTTATTTCTTCTTTGCTAAACTTAGCATAAAGTTGTTTTAATTGAACATTTTTTATCTCTAAATCATCGTTAGAGATTGCGTTGTTATTTTTAAATACATTTAACTCGCTATTATAATTTTGGAGTATATTATTATACTTATTTACATCAGCTTTAATGTATGTATTGGCAAAACCTTGTTTGGTAAATAAATTTACTTGGTGTTCTTGAGGAAATTTTGCGCTACGTGCATTTTTGTACACAAAGCTATTGTTAAAATGAACAATATCTGATGCCGAATACTTGTTTAATATAGAATTAGGAACGTGTTTATTGTCTATCCAAATAGCAAAGTTTTCTTTGTTTTTCCAAGAATTAAATTCCGATTGCGTTGGCGCTTTTTTTGTTGTGTGTTTTAGATCTACGCTAGGAAGTTTAATAATTGTTTTATGGTCTGTAACAGTTGCACGTTGTTCTTCTGTCATTAGATCATAAATGGCAACTATTCTATTATAATCTGGCATATTAATTACCTTTTTCTTAGTGTTTTGGTAATTCTGAATGTAATTAATATACTCTTGCATCATTTTTTCTGAAGCACCTTTGCCTACATTTTTGTTTGCGTGTGTGGCTTGAGAGTCTACTAAGACTTCTTCTGTTTTTTGGTTGCTAAAACTGTAAAAAAGCAATGCTGCTAAAGGAATAAGTAGCAAGCTTCTTAATACAACCGACCGTTTTGAGGTTCTTTTTTTCATAACTGTAAATCGTTTTTTGATTGATGAATAATTAATTGAATTTGCCATTTGTGGCTCTATAGCATTTGATGAAAATGCAAGTAAAATTTTTCTGTAATTAATAGTGTCTGCACCTTGGTTTAACACAGCTTGGTCTGCTAAAAATTCGTGATTTAATTTAATAGCGTGCCTTATAAAATAGATAAGCGGATTAAACCAGAATACAATTTGTAAAATCTCTATAAGTAATACATCTATAGAGTGTTTTTGCTTTGCATGTGTAATTTCATGCAGCAACACCTCTTTTGGTATTTGTTTATGTTGATAGGCTTTTTTATTTAAAAATATGTAACTTAAAAAAGTATGGGGTGTAGTTTTCTCAGTTAACAGTACATTGGTATGGTTCTCTAGTCTTTGCTTAGGATTTTGCTTTATTTTTAAAAATAGGTTAGTGCTATTTTTAATAAATCTTATGCTAAAAATTAAAACACCCAAGCCGTAAATACTCCAAATTAAGTAGGGCCAATAATTGGTAGGTTCTACAATAGTTTCTGTAGTGTTTATATTGCCATAATCCAATGGTGTTTCATAAATTGCTATTGGTACTTGTATGTACGTTGTAAACGTTATTAGTGGTATGCCAAAACTTAAAGCTAAAGCAGCTAGTAAGTAAAAACGTTTAAACTTGTGCATATTTTGCCCTTCTAAAAACACTTTGTAGAAGACAAATAAAATGGCCAAGCAAGCTGTAGATTTTAATAGGTATATAAGCATAACTATTTATTTTTTAGTTCTTGGTCTATTAACTCTCTTAAATGCGCCAGCTCTTCTTTTGTTAAGTTGGTTTCTTTAGTAAAGAACGATGCAAATTGTGATGCGCTATCGTTAAAAAAGTTTTTTATTAAGCCATTTACATGTTTAGAGAAATAGGCTTTCTTTTTTACTAACGGATAATATTCTCTGGATTTACCATAAAGATTGTAGGCTATAAAATTTTTGTCTGCCATACGTTTTAACATTGTAGCCACTGTGGTAGTTGCAGGTTTAGGATCTGGATATTGGTCTAGCAAATCTTTTAAAAATGCTTTTTCTAATTTCCAGAGGTGGTTCATTAGTTCTTCTTCAGATTTTGATAACTGCATAACTCTACAATGTTAGAATGTTCTCTACAAACGTAGAATAAAAAAATGAATTCTACAAATGTAGAGTTAATTATTTTTATATAAAGATTGTTGTTATGGCTTTAAAACGTGTCTCTTAGCTTGGTTTTTACAACTTTTTGTACGTATAAAAAAAGTCCGTTTCTTTAATAGAAACGGACTTTTAAATATGATAAACAGTTATTTTATGTTGTTTCTTTTTCGTCTTCGTCTTTGCCAAAGTAGCTAGAATATATTCCGTAAAGAGCAACTAAGCCTATTAAGCCTAAAATTATTTTTCCGCCTAAACGGTCAAAAAACGATGCAGATGCAGTTTCTGGAATTTCTATTTTTGCAATTTCTGCTATTTCTTTTAAGTTTTCTGCAGATAACTCTACATAGGTGTCATCATCTACATAGCCAGTTATTATAGGCTCTGTATTACTGTACGGTAACCAAACAATATGACTTATAGTATACATTTTACCAATATCAAAATAGGAGCCGTCTTCTAACTGAAAATCTTCTGTGTCTGGAAGGTCTACTATTTTTACTATTTTTTGCTCTTCTCCGTAGGGTATTGGAATTCTTGCTCTACCTACTATATTACTTATTCCAAATATTGAAATAGCAAGAAGCGATAATATTTTTAATTTCATATCTAAATTTTAAAGGTTGGTTTTGTAAATGTACTATTTTATTTGAAAGTAATTACGCTAGTATTTTGCGTTAAGGATAGTAGTGAAAAGCCCACAGCGTAGCGAGGACTTGTAGCGCATAGCCTGCCCGTAGGAACGCTCTAATAAAAATATTTACACAAAAAAAGTCCGTCTCTATGGGTAAGAAACGGACTTTTTAATGTTGTTATATTTGTGTTTAAGAATTCATATCTGTAAAATTCTTGTAGAAATAAGGTATTGTTTCTATACCTTTTAAATAGTTCCAAATTCCAAAATGCTCATTAGGTGAGTGTATGGCATCACTATCTAAACCAAAGCCCATTAGTATGGTTTTGCTTTGTAGTTCTTTCTCGAACAAGGCAACTATTGGTATACTACCACCGCTACGTTGTGGTATTGGTGTTTTGCCAAATGTTGTCTCGTACGCTTTAGATGCTGCTTTGTACCCAATGCTGTCTATAGGTGTTACGTAACCTTGTCCGCCATGATGTGGGTTTACTTTTACTGTTACGCCTTCTGGAGCTATGCTTGTAAAGTGTTTAGCGAACAATTCTGTTATGTTTTCCCAGTCTTGGTTTGGTACCAAACGCATAGATATTTTTGCGTAAGCTTTGCTTGCTATTACGGTTTTTGCACCTTCGCCAGTGTAACCACCCCAAATACCGTTTACGTCTAGAGTAGGACGTATAGAGTTACGCTCGTTTGTAGTGTATCCTTTTTCTCCGTAAACAGCATTTATATCTAATGCTTTTTTATAGTTTTCTAAACTAAAAGGAGCTTTTGCCATTTCTGCACGTTCTTCTGCAGATAATTCTTCTACATTGTCATAAAAACCAGGAATGGTAATATGGTTGTTTTCGTCATGTAAAGACGAAATCATTTTTGTTAGTATGTTTATTGGGTTGGCAACAGCGCCACCGTATAAACCAGAGTGTAAATCTCTGTTAGGTCCTGTAACTTCTACTTCTACATAGCTTAAACCTCTTAAGCCTGTTGTTATAGATGGTACGTCTTTGGCAATCATACCAGTGTCACTAATTAAAATAACATCGTTTTTAAGCTTTTCTCTGTTTTCTTTTACAAATGTAGATAGGCTAACGCTACCAACTTCTTCTTCGCCTTCTATCATGAACTTTACGTTACAAGGTAGTTGGTTGGTGCTTACCATAAATTCTAATGCTTTTACGTGCATATACATTTGCCCTTTGTCATCACAAGCACCACGAGCAAAAATTGCACCTTCTGGGTGTAATTCTGTTTTTTTAATTACAGGCTCGTATGGCGGAGAGTCCCATAGGTTAATTGGGTCTGCTGGTTGCACGTCATAATGACCATAAACTAATACCGTTGGTAAATTTTTATTTATTATTTTTTCTCCGTAAACAATAGGAAAACCTTGCGTTTCACAAATTTCTACTGCATCACAACCTGCTTTAACTAAAGCATCTTTAACAGCATCTGCAGTTGTAAGTACATCATGCGCATAGGCAGGGTCTGCACTAACAGATGGTATTTTTAGAAGTTCTATAAGTTCATTTAATAATCTGTCTTTATTACTATCTATAAAGCTTTTTACGTCTTGCATAATATGTTTTTGATAAAGTATAAATGTACAAAAAAAAGAAGTTTTTATAATTAAGTATTTCAAAATTGATTTTTTGCATTATATTTGCAACCCAATTGGCAAAATTGCTAGTTGAAAATGCAGGCGTGGTGGAATTGGTAGACACGCTAGACTTAGGATCTAGTGCCGCGAGGTGTGAGAGTTCGAGTCTCTCCGCCTGTACAAACAAAAAGCCTTTCAGGAAACTGAAGGGCTTTTTTTATTTTACAATAGTCCTAAACGTTAAGTTTATTCTGGGTGTACTTACTTTTTTTGTTGGTGGTAGTCTGTGTAACCAGTTTTTTTGAGTTGCACCTGTCATTACCAATAAACTTCCTCTGTCTAAATTAATATCTATTTTTTGCTTGCTCTCTTTATGTTTAAAACTAAACTTACGTTCTGCACCAAAACTTAATGACCCTATTGCCCCGTTTTCTTTTAAATCTTTTTCACCGTCACTATGCCAAGCCATACCTTCTTCTCCGGAGTGGTATAAGTTTAACAAGCAAGAGTTAAATGTTTCTCCGGTTTTCTCTTCAACCAATTTTTTTAGTTCTAGTAGCTCTTTTGTCCACGGTAGGGCTGTTTTGGTAATTTTAGAGTAGGTGTAACTAAATGGGTTGGTTGCATACCAAGCTACTTTGCGTTTAGTAGTTATGGTTTTTCCAAAAATAACAGCTTTGTCATTTTCCCATTGTATATTGTTAAATAAATAATTGTAGTATTCCTGAGCCTTACTTATAGAAAGTATTGGTCCGTAATAATACACTTCGCCATCAAAAGGAAGTATATTTTTTTGTATGTCTGTGTTAAATAAATCCATTTATAATCATAAAAATAATCAATCAATTTTAATTGGTTGTAATGTGCTTATTTAAAAATAAATAAACCTTTAACGTTTATTAACAGTAAAATTTTGTCCAGTAAATATCTGTCGCATTATTTTGCATTCTGTATGACAGTATCACTAAAAAATAAGACTGCTCTTTTATTAGCATTGTGTTTTACAATGTTGGGTAGCTTATACGCTAATGTTTCATTAGAAAATAGTGGTACTTTACAGCAAACAACCAATACAGATTCTGTTACTAAGCAAATAGAAAATGTAGGTTTGCCTGTTATAGAGCAACACAAGAATTTTGCTACAGAATTAACAGAGGCAGATGAAGAAGAAGTAACAGAAAATGTTACGCCTAAAAAATTAAGTAATAACAATGGCAATTTTAAAGTTGCCTTTTTTTCTGCTCAAATTTTAGGTTTACCATCTACACCACTTACTAAAACGCATTATTTATTACACACCAATTTAGGGAGTGTTTTAAAAATTTATATAAAGTACCAAGTACTACTTATATAGAAAACCAATAAAGCAGTAGCCACTTACTAATACTGCTTGCACACCACACCATTATTTATTTTGTCTAAGGACATAGCGGTAATATACGTATAGTTTTCTGTGCGTTTTTGCCACACGTATTAACAATCAATTATTTTAAAAAATCAATCGTATTATGAGGAGAACTTCTACACTCATAGGCCTATTGCTTGTGCTTTGTTTTGCCAGCTGTGAGTCTAAAAAAGAAGAAAAAAAAGAGGAATCTAAATTTCTTGTTACCAATCCTGTTAAAAAAGACACCATTATTAAAAAAGACTACGTATGCCAAATACACTCTATTAGGCATATAGAAATACGTGCTTTAGAAAAAGGATATTTAAAACAAATTTCTATAGATGAGGGGCAGTTTGTAAAAAAAGGTCAAAAGCTTTTTAATATAATGCCAAACGTATATCAGGCAGATTTACAAAAAGCAAAAGCTGAAGCAGAAGTAGCAGAAATAGAATACAAAAACACAAAACTACTAGCAGATAGTAATGTGGTTTCTGCAAATGAATTAGCAATGTCTAAAGCAGAATATGATAAAGCTAAAGCAGAGGTGTTTTTAACACAAACCCATTTAAGTTTTACAGATATTAGAGCTCCTTTTGATGGTATTGTAGATCATTTAGAAGCTAGAGAAGGTAGCCTTTTAGATGAAGGAGAAAAATTAACCACATTGTCAGACAACAGTAAAATGTGGGTATACTTTAATGTACCAGAGGCAGAGTATTTAGACTATATAACAAATACGGGTAAAGCAAGAGCTAAACAAGTAGAGTTGGTTATGGCAAACAATAAAATGTTTAACCAAACAGGTGTTGTAGAAACTATAGAGGGTGAGTTTAATAACCAAACTGGTAACATTGCGTTTAGAGCAACCTTTCCCAATCCAGATAAAATATTAAGACACGGAGAAACTGGTAGTGTACTTATGTCTGTTCCTTATAGTAATGCTTTACTAATACCACAAAAAGCAACTTTTGAAATTTTAGATAAAACTTACGTGTATGTTATAGATGCCAATAGTGAGGTTAAGCAAAGAGAAATAGCAATAGAGGCTAGTTTACCTAACTTATTTATTGTTAGCAAAGGACTTTCTACTAAAGACAAAATACTGCTAGAAGGCTTGCGTATGGTAAAAAATAACGAAAAAATACAAACAGAGTTTTTAGAACCAAATACGGTACTAAAAGAACTAGACCTGTATGCAGAATAATTACAAAATAGAACTATAAAAATATGTTTAGTAAATTTATAAAAAGGCCTGTGTTGGCTATTGTAATTTCTGTAATTATTATTTTTACAGGACTGTTAGCAATAAACCAATTGCCTATATCCCAGTTTCCGCAAATAGCGCCAACAACAGTAAATATTTTTATTGCGTATCCTGGTGCTAGTGCAGATGTGTTGGTAAAGTCTACATTAATACCACTAGAAACTTCTATAAACGGTGTGCAGGGTATGCGTTACATAGCATCAGATGCTACAAGTGCGGGTGAAGGAACTTTACGTGTAATTTTTGAGCCTGGTACGGACCCAAGTGAGGCTGTGGTTAAGATAAAAACGCGTGTAGACCAAGTAATGCCTTTGTTGCCAGAATTGGTACAGCGTGAAGGTGTAATTATAACACCTGTACAGCCAAGTATGCTTATGTATGTTAACTTATACAGTAATGAAAAGCATACTGACGAAAAGTTCCTATATAATTATGCTTACACCAAAATGGTACCCGAAATACAGCGTATAGATGGTATTGCAAGTGCTAAAATTTTGGGTAGCCGTAAGTATGCTATGCGTGTTTGGTTAAAACCAGATCATATGCGTGCTTATAATATCTCTGCAGAAGAAGTTTTAAAAGCAATGGAAGACCAAAGTATTTTAGCCAGACCCGGTAGAATTGGTAGAAGCTCTGGTAAAAAATCACAAGCATTAGAATATACGTTGGTTTACCAGGATAGGTATAGTGAGCCAGAGCAATACAAAGACATTATTATAAAAGCCAATGAAGAAGGAGAAATTTTAACGCTAAAGGATATTGCTGATGTAGAACTAGGAAGCGAGTTTTTTGATATCTATTCTAATTTAGATGGTAAGTCATCTGCTTCCATTGTGCTTAAACAAACCTTTGGTAGTAATGGTAGTGATGTTATAGATAACGTAAAAGAAAAACTTAAAGAGTTAAAAGAAGATTTACCTCCTGGTATTGAGTATAAAATAAGTTATGATGTTTCTAATTTTTTAGATGCATCTATTGAGCAAGTAATTCACACGCTTAGAGATGCATTTATTCTTGTAGCTATTGTAGTATTCTTGTTCTTGGGAGATTGGAGATCAACGTTAATTCCTATTATAGCAGTGCCAGTATCACTTATAGGTGCATTTTTTGTTATGCAATTATTTGGATTGTCTATAAATTTAATAACGCTTTTTGCATTAGTCTTAGCTATTGGTATTGTGGTAGATGATGCTATTGTAGTTGTAGAAGCTGTGCACGCTAAAATGGAAGAAGAACACGTATCGCCTTATAAAGCTGTAAAAAGTGTGGTGGGCGAAATTGGTGGTGCCATTATAGCAATTACGTTGGTAATGGTTTCGGTTTTTGTGCCTATTTCTTTTATGACAGGTCCAGTAGGTGTGTTTTACCGTCAGTTTTCTATAACAATGGCTGGTTCAATAGTAATTTCTGCATTAGTTGCTTTAACATTAACGCCGGTTTTATGTGCAATGTTGTTAAAGCATAATAATGGAAAAAGAAAAAAATCTCCAGTAGATAAGTTTATAGATTGGTTTAACAAAGGCTTTGAACGACTTACTGGTAGTTATGTAAAAATCTTAAATAAAATTGTTGCGCGTAGGGTATTAACCTTTGGTGTGTTAGCAATATTTTGCGCAGGTATTTTCTTGGCTAATAAAGTATTACCAGCAGGTTTTATTCCTAATGAAGATCAAGGGATGATTTATGCCATTATACAAACACCTCCAGGATCTACTTTAGAACGTACAAACGAGGTTGCCAGAAAACTACAAGCCATATGTGAAGAAACAGAAGGTGTAGCATCGGTTTCTTCTTTGGCAGGTTATGAGATTATGACAGAAGGACGTGGTTCTAATGCAGGAACATGTTTAATTAATTTAAAGCCTTGGTCAGAGCGCCATCATTCTGTTCATGAAATAATGGAAGAATTAGAGGAAGAAACCAAAAATTTAGGTGCCGTTATAGAGTATTTTGAGCCGCCTGCAGTTCCTGGTTTCGGATCTTCTGGTGGTTTTTCTATGCGTTTGTTAGATAAAACTAATGGTACAGACTATCATGAGTTCGAGAAAATAAACAACAACTTTATGGAAGCGTTAGGAAAGCGTAAGGAGTTAAGTGGTTTGTTTACTTTTTACGCAGCTAACTATCCGCAGTATAAACTTAAAATAGATAATAAAGCTGCAATGCAAAAAGGGGTATCTATTGGTGCTGCTATGGAAAACCTAAATATTTTAATTGGTAGTACTTATGAGCAAGGATTTATACGTTTTGGTAGATTTTTTAAAGTATATACCCAAGCAGCACCAGAGTACAGAAGTTTACCATCAGACCTAGAAAAACTTTTTGTAAAGAGTGAAGAAGGTAAAATGGTACCGTATTCTGCTTTTATGAAGATTGAAAAAGCACTTGGCCCTAATGAAATTACTAGGTACAATTTGTACAATTCTGCTGCAATTAGGGGGCTGCCGGCTTCTGGTTATACTAGTGGCGATGCTATAAAAGCAATACAAGAAGTAGCTAAAGAATCTTTACCACATGGGTATGACGTTGCTTGGGAGGGATTGTCTTATGATGAGGCACGCAGAGGTAACGAGTCTATCTACATTTTTGCTATTGTATTAGTGTTTGTTTACTTGGTTTTGGCAGCACAGTATGAAAGCTTTTTACTGCCTTTGGCCGTAATACTATCATTACCCGTGGGTATTTTTGGGTCGTTCTTTTTATTAAAAATGATGGGACTTTCTAATGATGTTTACGCACAAATTGGTATGATTATGTTAGTTGGTTTGTTAGGTAAAAACGGAGTGTTAATTGTGGAGTTTGCGGTTCAAAAAAGGAATCAAGGTTCTACAATATTTGACGCAGCAATAGAAGGTGCAAAAGCTCGTTTTAGACCTATTTTAATGACTTCCTTTGCATTTATTGCAGGTTTAATACCACTAATTATTGCTACAGGAGCAGGTGCAATAGGAAATAAAACTATAGGCGGTTCTTCTTTAGGAGGAATGCTTTTAGGTACTTTATTTGGTGTACTTATTATACCTGGACTTTATTACATTTTTGCAAAAATGGCAGATGGGCGTAGTCTTATTAAAGATGAAGATACAATGCCGGTTTCTGAAGAGTTTATGAGAGCTAGTGAACGTAAAAGCGGAATAAAGGCTCGTATGGAGAAAATAAATCAACTTTTGAAAAAATTAATAGCTAAAAATGAAGATAATTAATAAATATAAAACTGTACTTAGGCTTAAAAAAGCTTATCTAGTTTGTGTTATTTGTGTGTTTGCTTTTTATTCTTGTGTACCAGTAAGAGAAATAAAAAATGAAAACACAACTGTGCCAACTGTATACAATAATACAACTACAGACACTGTAAATTCTGCTGTTATGAAATGGGATCAGTATTTTTCTGATCCCAATTTAAAAGCAATTATAGATACTGCCTTAGTTAATAACCAAGAGCTAAATATTATGCTACAAGAAGTACAGGTGGCTAAAAATGAAATTTTGGTTAGAAAAGGTGAGTATTTACCATTTGTAAACATACAAGCAGGTGCAGAGGTAGAAAAAGTAGGTCGTTATACAAGTCAAGGCGCCAACGATGCTAACACAGATATTAAAGACGGAAAAGAATTTCCAGAACCATTACCTAATTATCAAGTAGCTGCAGTTGCGTCATGGGAGTTAGATGTTTGGAAAAAACTAAGGAATTCTAAAAAAGCTGCTGTTTTAGAGTATTTGGCAAGTGAAGAAGGCAAAAACTTTATGATTACCAATTTGGTTTCAGAAATTGCTTCTTCATACTATGAGCTTTTAGCTCTAGACAATCAGCTTAAAATAATAGACCAGAATATAGCTATTCAAAAAAACGTGCTAGAAATAGTCAAGCTGCAAAAACAAGCAGCAAGAGCAACAGAATTAGGTGTTAAACGTTTTGAAGCAGAGGTTTTAAAAAACCAAAGTTCTAGATACCAAATACAGCAACAGATTACAGAGGCAGAAAATAAAATTTGTTTTCTAATGGGATCTTATCCTAAGCATATTACAAGAACCACAACAGATTTTGTAGAAATTACTACTACTCCAGTGTATGCAGGTGTACCAAGTCAGTTACTACAAAACAGACCAGATATTAAGCGTGCGGAGTATGAGTTAGCGGCCCATAAATTAAATATTAAAGTAGCCAAAGCCAATTTTTATCCATCAATAGGTATTAAAGCAGGTGTGGGGTTAGAGGCTTTTAAGCCTAAGTTTTTAACAAAAACGCCAGAGTCTGTGCTTTATAATATTGTTGGTGATGTTGTTGCACCACTAATAAACCGTAATGCTATTAAGGCAGCATATAAAAATGCAAATAAAAGACAAATAAAAGCGGTATACGAGTATGAGAAGGCTATTTTAAACGGTTACATAGAAACCACAAACCAATTGTCTAACATAAAAAATCTAAAAAAAAGTTTTGAGGCAAAACAGCAAGAAGTAAATGCGTTAACAGAGTCTATAGAAATTTCTAATAAGTTATTTAAATCTGCAAGAGCAGATTATATGGAGGTATTACTAACACAGCGTGATGCTTTAGAGGCAAAAATAGAACTAGTAGAAACCAAAAAAGCACAAATGCTAGCGCACGTAAATATATACCACGCTTTAGGTGGCGGATGGAATTAGTTTTTTAATTGTTATGTTTTTTAAGTTAGTTGTTAAAGTTTTTTAGTTCTCTACTTTTTCAACGAAAAAGCCCTTCATTTTAGAAGGGCTTTTTTTATTATAATTTATAGCGTTTTAAAGCTAAATTCAAAAACAAGACGTGGGAAAAGTGCTTTTGTCTTTTTTACAAGACACCTACGGCAGCCAAAATTAAGCATCCTACAACGGCAATTAATATTGCAACAAGTACAACAACCATTGCGCCTAGGAAACTGTTTAAGACTTTTGTGCCAACAGTTAATTCTTTCATATCTCAATAGTTTCTAGTAAGGTACAAATTAAAATTCATTTTAGCAACTGTAAATCAGCAGGTTGCGTTTATTTTTTGGTGGTTTTGTATGTTATTTTACAAGTAGCTGGTGTATGTATGTGGCAATTTTGTTTGTGGCTCCAATATTTTGGGCAACATATGTTTTGTTTATTTCTGCAGTGGTATTGTAGTGTTCTTTATTGGTAAGTAACTGGTTTAAATTACTTGTAAATTGGTTTTGGTTAGCTGTGGTTAAAATACCTTTAAGCTCTACCAAATCTTCAGCTTCTTTAAAGCCTTTGTAAATAGGACCAATGATAATAGGAACTCCAAAAACAGCAGGTTCTAAAGTATTGTGTAAACCACCTTTTGTAAAACCGCCACCTACGTAAGCAATGTTTGCATAACTATATATTTTGGTTAAAATGCCAATCGTATCAATTATTAAAACATCAAAACCAGAAATGTCTCTGCCATTAATTTCAGAAAATAAAACTACTTTTTTTTGTATACTATTTTTTAATTCTTGTATTTGAGAGTGTATAATATTGTGTGGGGCAATTACAAACTTTACGTTTTCTACAGTTGTATTATTTATATAGGTTGATAAAAATAACTGCCCATTTGGCCAAGTACTACCGGCTACTACACAGGTTTTGTTTTGTACAAAACTGCTCATAAAATCCAATGTATTATCTTGTTCTAATATTTTAGAAACACGGTCAAACCTTGTATCACCACTAACAGTGCAATTGTTATAACCAATACTTTTAAGTAACTTTTTTGAGTTAGAGTCTTGCACAAAAAAGTGTGTAAAAGCAGTTAGACTTTTACGCATAAACCCACCATACCATTTAAAAAACGATTGTTCTTTTTTAAAGTAAGCAGAAACTAAAAGTGTTGGTATTTGCTTTTCTTTTAAAACTTTAAGGTGGTTTGGCCAAATCTCATATTTCACAAAAATGGCAATTTTAGGGTTTACAGCATTTATAAACTTTTTGGCATTTGTTAATGTGTCTAACGGTAAGTAAACAATGGCGTCTGCAATTTTATCATTTTTTTTAACCTCATAACCAGAGGGAGAAAAAAAAGTAACTACAATTTTATAAGTAGGGTATTCTTCTTTTGTTTTTTCAATAATAGGTAGGCCTTGTTCGTATTCACCTAAAGAGGCGGTGTGCACCCAAATAACCTTATCTGTGGTATTTATGTTATTATTTAGGGTGTTGTAAGTGTCTTTACGGCCCTTTACAAAGAGTTTTATTTTAGGATTAAAATTAGCAATAATTTTAACTAAAATAGCGGCAATATGTACTACAAAGTTATATAAAAGATGCACCTAGAGTTTATTTGTCGTAAAAATACGTTTCTTTCATTAATTTCATTGTTGCCCATTGGTATTTTTGTAAATTTACCTTTCAAATTAAGGCAATGAAAAAAATTCAGATGGTAGACCTTAACGGTCAATACCAAGATATAAAAGAGCAGATAAATTCTTCTATCTCTCAAATATTAGAAACATCATCATATATTAACGGTCCAGAAGTACATGCTTTGCAAAAAGAAATGGAAGACTATTTGGGTGTTAAACATATGATTCCTTGTGCAAATGGTACAGATGCTTTGCAAATTGCAATGATGGGACTTGGGCTGCAACCAGGAGATGAGGTTATTACTGCAGATTTTACTTTTGCTGCCACAGTAGAAGTTATAGCGTTGCTACAATTAACACCTGTTTTGGTAGATGTTGAACCAGATACGTTTAACATAAACCCTGCTGCTATAGAAAAAGCTATTACGCCAAAAACTAAAGCTATTGTACCTGTACATTTATTTGGACAATGTGCAAATATGGATGCTATTTTAGAAATTGCAGAAAAGCATAATTTATATGTTATTGAAGATAACGCACAGGCTATAGGTGCAAGTTATATTTCTAAAGACGGAAGCAAGAAAAAAGCGGGCACAATGGGTCACGTTTCTGCAACCTCGTTTTTTCCTTCAAAAAATTTAGGAGCTTACGGAGATGGTGGAGCTATTTTTACAAATAATGATGAGCTAGCCCATACATTAAGAGGTATTGTAAACCACGGAATGTACGAGCGTTACCACCATGATGTTGTTGGTGTAAACTCTAGGTTAGACTCTATACAAGCGGCAGTTTTAAGGGCCAAGTTGCCTAATTTAGATGCCTACAACCAAAAACGTAGAGCTGCAGCATTAAAATACTCTATGGCTTTAGCAAACCATAAAGATATTGTTACGCCTAAAATGACTGTATGTTGTTCTTCTGACACTTGTGTTTGTGATTGTCACGTATTTCATCAATATACATTACAGATAAAAAATAATGATAGAGATGCACTTGTAAAACATTTGCAATCTAAAGATATTCCTTGTGGTGTGTATTACCCAATTCCACTACACTTGCAAAAAGCATATAAAGATAGTAGGTATAATGAAGCAGATTTTCCTGTAACAAACCAATTGGTTAAAGAGGTAATTTCTTTACCAATGCATACCGAGTTAGATGATGAGCAAATTGCTTATATAACCAATGCTGTTTTAGAGTTTTTAAATAACTAACCATAATATAGAAATAGATGAAAATATTAGTAACTGGCGGATTAGGCTTTATTGGTTCGCACACTGTGGTAGAATTACAAAACAAGGGTTTTGAAGTCGTAATTATTGATGATTTATCTAATTCTTCAGAAAAAGTATTAGATGGTATTGTGGCCATAACAGGTACAAAGCCAACTTTTGAAAAGTTCGATTTAAAAGAAAAATCTAAGGTTCAAGATTTTTTTAAACGTCATTCTAATATTGCTGGTGTTATACATTTTGCAGCTTCTAAGGCTGTAGGAGAAAGTGTAGAAAAACCATTATTATATTATGAAAACAATATAGGAACATTGGTGTATTTGTTACAAGAATTATCTGCAATGCAAAAAGCTAATTTTATTTTTAGTTCTTCTTGTACTGTATATGGTCAAGCAGACATTATGCCAATTACAGAAAATGCACCAGTAAAAGAAGCAGAGTCTCCTTATGGCAATACCAAGCAAATGGGCGAAGAAATTATAAGAGACACCTGTAAAGTTGTGCCTGCTTTAAACGCAATTGCTTTGCGTTACTTTAATCCAATGGGTGCACACCCAAGTGCAGAAATTGGAGAGTTGCCAATAGGAGTGCCACAAAATTTAGTACCTTTTATAACACAAGCAGGTGTTGGTTTAAGAGAGCAATTGTCTGTTTTTGGAGGAGATTATCCTACGCCAGATGGCACTTGTATTAGAGATTATATACACGTTGTAGACTTAGCAAAGGCACACGTTGTAGCTTTAGAACGTTTAATTGGCGGTAATAATAGTGCAAACTATGAAGTTTTTAACGTAGGTACAGGTACTGGAAGTTCTGTTTTAGAAGCAATAAAAAGCTTTGAGCGTGTGTCTGGTAAAAAATTAAATTATAAAATTGTAGATCGTAGACCAGGAGATATTACAACTGCCTATGCAGATACTACAAAAGCAAATACTGTTTTGGGTTGGAAAGCAGAATCTACCCTAGATGAAGCAATGAAATCTGCCTGGGATTGGGAGCAAAAAATTAGAAATTAAATACAAGCTAATGTTAAAAGTAATAAAGTATGGTTTTACTGTAAACCATACTTTATTTTTTTGCGTACATAAAAGAAATGACATTTAATTATCCAAATACCAAAACTCTTTTAAGCTCTGTAACGAGTCAAAACCTATATGGTAATTTGGTAACTCAATTACAAAAAGACTTTGGTTTAGCTAACATAGACTTTAATCTGCTTAAAGAAAATAAAACAGTTTCTCCAGAAGAGCTTGCCGCTGGCCTACGCGAAAAAATTTATCAATTGCTTTTAGAACGTTTTACAGAGTACCTTAATCTCTTGTATATTATTGATATTCCAGAACAAACACTTAAAAAAATTGAAGTTACAGATGCAGTTGAGGTAGCAGATCAAGTGGCATTTTTAATCTTAAAAAGAGAATGGCAAAAGGTGTGGTACAAAAGTCAATATTCTAGCTAATTAATAGTGGTTTCTGAGCAATTAATTTTGGCGTAATAATTGCTATATTTGAAGGTAAATAATAAACTCTTGTTTAAAAAATTATCACTTAGGTCGCGTATTTTTATTACCATGATGTTTTTGGTGCTTATGGCATCAATATTAATAGCTGGTGTAACAATTTACCAATATAGGGAACAATCCAAAGAATATAACCAAGACCGTTTAGAACGTAAAGAGGCACAGATAAAAGAAAGTGTAAATCTTACCATTAGAAAAACCTCTTTTGAACGTATTACAGAAAAGCTTCATTTAATTTTTAAAGAAGAGATTTTTGAAATTGCAGAAATTCAAAATGTAAATTTTAGTATTTATGATTTAGAGGGAGAATTAATTATAGATTCTCATCCTTTGCTTAATAAAACATCTGTTTCAAGTTGTTTAGATGCTGTTGTTCTTCAAAAATTAAAAACTAGTGATAACCAACGTTATGTAGAAGAAGTTAGTCATATTGAAAAAATATCTAATGAAGAAAAAATTTTTAGATCCTCTTACACTTTTATAAAAGATTTAAAATTTAGAGATATAGGTATTTTAAAGCTAGAGTATGTAGAAGATACCTCTTTTGAAGATAAAGAGCTGCCAGAGTTTTTGTTACGTTTAGGCCTAGTTTATATAGTCATGTTTATAATTGCTATAGTATTGGCTTATTTTACATCTAAATACATAACAAGATCTTTACAAACAATTTCAGATAAGCTTAATAAAACTGATTTAAGCATTAGAAATCCAAAAATATTAATAGATAACCCTAGCGAAGAAATAGGACGCTTAGTAGATGCTTATAACGGAATGATTGATGAGTTGGAGCAAAGTGCAGCCAAACTAGCTAAGAGTGAAAGGGAGCAAGCTTGGCGCGAAATGGCAAAGCAAGTAGCTCATGAAATAAAAAATCCGCTTACTCCTATGCGTTTAAGTGTGCAGAGTTTTGAGCGTAAGTTTAATCCAGAAGATCCAGATGTTAAAGAGAAACTTGCAGAGTATTCAAAAACATTAATTCAGCAAATAGATACTATGAGTAGTATTGCATCTGCTTTTTCTAATTTTGCGCAAATGCCAGCGCAGCAAAATGAAACCTTAAACGTAGTTAAAATTGTTAAATTGGCTGTAGATATCTTTAATGAAAGTTATATTCACTTTATAGCAGAAGAAGAGACTATTGTTGCAAAATTAGACCGAACACAATTGGTGCGTGTGGTTACTAATTTGGTAAAAAATGCAATGCAAGCCGTACCAGAGGTAGAAAATCCTAAAGTATTGGTAACAGTAGCATCAGAAGGAGATTATGTAAAAATATCTGTAGCAGACAACGGAGTTGGTATAGCAGACGATTATAAAGATAAAGTTTTTGAACCTAAATTTACTACTAAAACTAGCGGTATGGGATTAGGATTAGGAATGGTAAAAAATATTGTAGAAACCTATAAAGGGAACATTACATTTACTTCTCAGCCACAAAAAGGGACAGTTTTTGTAGTGCGTTTTCCCAAAGAAAATAATTAAAACTAACAAATATGAATTTTGAAACTATTTTAGTAGAACAGCAAAATAGCACTGCAATTGTAACTGTAGACAGACCAAAAAAGCTAAATGCTTTAAACAAGGCTACTATTTTAGAATTGCATAAGGCTTTTACAAATTTAGAAGCAGATAAAAGTGTTAAAGCAATTGTATTAACGGGTAGTGGTGATAAGGCTTTTGTTGCTGGTGCAGATATCTCTGAGTTTGCTAATTTTTCTGAAGAAGAAGGGGCAAGATTGGCACGTAAAGGACAAGAAGAACTTTTTAATTTAGTAGAAAACTTGAGTACACCAGTTATTGCTGCTGTTAATGGTTTTGCACTAGGTGGTGGACTAGAACTTTCTATGGCTTGCCATTTTAGAGTAGCTAGCGATAATGCAAAAATGGGCTTACCAGAAGTTTCTTTAGGTGTTATACCTGGTTACGGTGGTACACAGCGTTTACCACAATTAGTTGGTAAGGGTAGAGCTATGGAATTAATAATGACAGCAGGAATGATTTCTGCAGATAAAGCGTTAAACTACGGGTTGGTAAATTATGTGGTAACACAAGAAGAATTATTGCCACTTTGCCATAAATTAATAGGTAAAATTACAAACAATTCTTCTGTAGCAATTTCTGCTGCTATAAAAGCAGTTAATGCAGGTTTTGTTAAAGATGGTTATGATGTAGAAATTGAAGCCTTTGGTGCTTGCTTTGGAACAGAAGATTTTAAAGAGGGTACTACTGCATTTTTAGAGAAAAGAAAAGCAAATTTTCCAGGAGCATAGTTTATGAAAAAATATGTAGGACTAAGTTGTTTGCTACTTTTAGTTGGATGTAGTAATTATGGGCAATTAAAAGTAGTAGCCAACATACCAGAAGAGTTTAAAGAGGTGTCTGGTTTAGTGTCTACAGGGCAAAATAGCTTGTGGCTTGTTGAAGACAAAGGTAATAAAGATGAGCTTTATAATGTAGATGAAAAAGGTAATTGGCAAAAAACACTAAAAGTTAAAAATGGTAAAAACCATGATTGGGAAGATTTAACTAAAGACGATAACGGCAACGTTTATATTGGGGACTTTGGTAATAATGCTAGTGATAGAGATAACCTAGAAATACTAAAAGTACCTAATCCTGATAATGAAAAGGGAGATGATATTGAAGCAGAAAAAATAGAATTTAGTTACCCAGAACAGACAGATTTTTCTCCTAAGAAAAAAGAGTTATTGTATGACGCAGAATCACTTTTTTACTGGAATAATAGTCTTTTTATTATAACCAAAAATAGAGCTACACCTTTTAATGGAGAGGCGTTTATTTACAAAATACCTGCAACTAAGGGCAAGTATAAGGCAGAGCTTGTAGGTAGCTTTATGGCGGGTACAGATGAACGTACTAGCAGAATAACATCTGCAGCAATATCACCAGATAAAAAAACTATAGTGCTAATTAGTAATGGTATGCTTTGGAGTTTTACAAATTTTACTACAGATAACTTTACTAAAGGAACTGTTAAGGCTGTAGATTTAGGTGTTAGGACTCAATTAGAGTCTGTTTGCTTTATTACAAATAATACCTTGTATTTGGCAGATGAATACCATAAAAAAACAGGAGGTAACTTATATGTTTATACATTAAACTAGGGTTTAAAAACCAAACCCTAGTCCAAATGTAAATCTTGGCCCTTCATCAGCATAAAACAATGCTACCCTAGCAGAAATAACATCTGCACCGTTTAAAAAGATACCACCACCATAAGACGTTTTCCACTCGTTAGAATCCTCTGTTGGCAACCATATACGTCCATAATCAAAACCAGAGTAAACACCCAATGAAAGTGGTATAATATTGGTTTTCATTTTTCTTAAGCTATAACGTATATCTGTATTTTGGTAATAGGCTTTTTTGCCAGTAAAACGTTGGTTTCTGTAACCTCTTAGTCCGTCTATACCGCCAATACTTGCTCCTTGGTAAAACTCATAATCGTCTCCTATGTTAAAATGAGCTTTCCATTTTGTAGCTAAAACTAATCTTCCGTTTGGTACTAACTTATAATCAAAAGCAAGACTAGGAATTATGTAGGCGTAATTTTGACTATCATTAACTAAAGATTGCTTGTAACCTACTTTTACCATTGTAGACATACCCATTGTTGGAAAAGCATTGTTGTCTTTATTTTCATAAGTATAGGTGGCATCTGCACCTAAAAAAGTGTTACGCACATCTTCATTGTTAGCTACATAAAAAGTATTTACAAACCTGTCTTGTGTTTCTTCTACTTCTATGGTTTCTAGTGCTAGTCCGGCTTTAAATTTTCCGCCTAGTTGTCCATTAAATACAACAGATGGTGCAACTTTAATTTGCTCTAACTTAACACGGTTATAATCCATACCAAGATCATCATCATTATTTATTGTATTATTTCCGTAGCCAAAAAAGTTAACACTAAAATTAGGACTCGTAAACCTGGTAGCTACTTCAAAATTCCAGTTGCCAAAAATATTTGCAAACTCACCTGTGTAGCCTACATCAAATCCTTGAGTAGCAAAGTAAAAAGAGGCATTTAATGTATGTTTTTCTGTAAACGGATTTAGTCTAAAACCGTTATAAGTATAGGTGTTGGTAAAGCCTATTTTAACACCGTCATCTGGATTAAAACCAACTGTTGGTATAATTTGGTTTACACTATTGCGTATTGCTAAAGGGTTGTACACATTTGTGTTATAATCATTTGTAAGTCTAATTTTAGTGTTATTGTTAGCCTTAAACGTATTTTTTTTAGACTTGTAATCATAAACAATAGTATTTTTTCCGTTGGTTAGGTTGTAAATATCATTGTTTTGGCCGCCAATAATTCTAATTTTAATTTGACTTTGGTTAGCTCCATAGTCTTCAAAGTAATCATCATCATCTAAGCCATAAACCCAAATTTCTTTAGTGACATCACTACTAAAAGTTTTGTCAAAGAATAGTTTTTCTTTTTCTCCTTTAATGTTGCGGTAGGCCTTTATTTGCACCTCTTTTTTATTTAGGTGATTAATCTCAAACCAATCGTCTTTATCTGTGCCTGTAACTACTGCAAATTTGTTTAGTATTCTATGGTACTCCTTAGCGTACTCTTTAATATGAGATATACGAGATAGTAATATTTTTTTAAGTTTAGGTAAAGACTCATCTTGTATCTCTACAGGAAAATCTTTAAAAGATTGGTCTATAATCTCTGCAGTTAAATTTTGTTGTATGTATGTAGCCTCTGCAATCCAATCTTCCAGTTTAGTTTCGCTTAATAAGGCAATGTCTAATACATAAGTTTTTGGAGAAGAGTTAAATCCGCGTACGCTTCTTATTTCGTCATTAAAACCTTCCATTAAGCGTAAAGAGGGTACAATTCTGGTTGCTAAGCTCATTAGTGGGCCATCTCCCATATTAGAAAAAACTTGGTCTCTATCTCTAGGGACTGGTTTGTATATTACCTTGTTTTTTTCTTTGTTTTCTGCCCATCTCCACTGGTCTGTATGTCTGTCCCAATCTCCAATAACCATATCAAAAAGTCGAGCTCTAAGGTACATTTTGTCATCTACGGCATATTTTTCATCATCACGCAAATCTTCAAGCATACTATCTGTGCTTTTAAGCTCATTGGCGTAACCAAAGCTTTTAAGGTTGCCGTGATTATCACCAGCGTGTTCCTCAAACATGTACAATTCATCTCCGTAATTTACGTTAAAATCTCCTAGTGCTTTTTGTTTAGGAATATAGTATAACTTAGGATTGGTGTGGTAAATATTTATAGCATCAGATAGTTTAGATACAACGTATGGAGCGTAAGGATGAGATCCAGTGTAAAAATCCATAAGTAATTTTTCTATGGCAGTATCTTCAAACTCACCAACTACGTATTGGTCTTTAAAAGCCATAGATTGCAGGTATAGTTCTGCACTTTTACGCATAGATCGCATAACATATTCTTTGCCGTCTTTATCTGCTAAACGTAAAGATTTAGACTGGTGTCCGCCACCAGCTCTTACAGGTGTTAGTCCACCATATATAGTATCTAGGCTTAGGGTTGGTACAGTTACAGGAGTGCCGTAGTATTTGCGGTAACGATCTCCCCAAACAAAATTGTGAAAACCTGTTTTGGTAATTTCTTCTTGGGTGTATATGGATGCTGTTGTTGTTGCCGGAAAATTACTAGGTAGCTCCTTTTTAAATAGTTGTTTGTCTTCTGGTAAAACCTGTGAAGTAAACAGAAACTTCTCGTTATTATTTTGGTCTAAACCATAAAAACGCACTCTAGATGAGCCATCTTTATAAATCTCTAATGTAGCATATCCTTTTTCTCCAGTAGAAAATTTGCTGCCATTAATAAGTCTAGTTTCACCACTTTTTGCACCAGCCCCACTAACAATTTGCGGAGTGTTTTCTTCTACAATGTATTGTAAAGAGTGTTCATGTCCCGAAACAAATATTACTTTGTTAGAGTATTGTGCAAGTGTAACAACGCGGTTGCGTAATTCTCTATATCTTTTGCCTTGTAAATCTTCTGAAGATGGACCGGCAGTTTTTCTAAGCAAATTTAAAAATGTACCAACAATAGGTAAAGGTCCTACTCCAGATTTTGGATAAAAATGTTTTTTAAAAGAATATTGCCCCCCATGAGAACCATAACTAAACATTGGGTGATGCATTGCAATAACTGTAGTTTTTTGCTTGTTTTTAGAGATTAAACTTTCTAGCTCTATTAAAAATTTTTCTCTGCTTTTTATATCGCATTTATCATTTATATCTGGTCTTTTATTCCAGTTTGTTAAATACCATTCTGTATCTATGGCAATTATTATTAAATTATCATTAACTTCTATAGTTTCTAAAGGGCAGCCATCTTCAGGAAAAAAAACATCTTTGCTGTCTAGGGCTTCTTGTATATAATCTTGCTCTCTTTCTAAACCAACTAAGCCCTCTGTATACCAATCGTGGTTACCAGGAATAAACAATGGTTTTCCTTTGTAATTTTTTAAGGTATTTAATTGGGCGTCTAAATGACTTTTTGCAATTAAATAAGCCTGTGTAGAATCTTTAGGGTCTGGCATTCCTGCCGGATAAATATTATCGCCTAAAAATAACACAGAACTATTTTTTGTAGCTTTTTCAATTCTTTTTTTAAATGATTTTAATACAGGGTTCATTCCGTTTATAGGAGATTTACCTGCGTCACCAATTAAATAAAACGTATGTTCTATATCTTTATTAGTAGTAGTATCTTTGGCTTGTTCTGTATTTGTATATTTTGCCTTTTGTGTAGCGCAATTAGTAAGGATTAAAATACATAACGACCAACAATATTTTCTAATGGAAGTATTCATAAAGATTAAATTTTGTAATTTGTGATGCACCTTATTTATTAAAAACGATGGCAAATATTATTCAGGAAACCGAAGATTATGTAATTAGTTTGTTAACCAATGAGTTAAGTTCTAGTTTTTTATATCACAATATTAGGCATACCCAACGTGTTGTCAAAAGTACGCAAGAATTGTTAGATTTTTACAAGTTAGACGTAAAAGAGCACGAGGACTTACTTTTAGCGGCATGGTTTCATGATACAGGTTATACCAGAAGTGCCAAAGAACATGAGGAAAGAAGTTGCGATATTGCCAAGGAGTTTTTAAAACAAAAATCTTTTGATGAAAAACGAATAGAAAATATTTGCAATTTAATTTTAGCAACAAAAAAAGGCTATGAGCCAACAAACTTACACGAAGAAATAATTAGAGATGCAGATGGGTCTCACTTAGGGCAAGAAAGTTATTTAGAAACAACTGAAATGCTTAGAGAAGAATTATCATTATTAGGGCTTATAGATTACTCGCCTGCGGAGTGGAGAGATACTAATATTAGAATGTTTCAGACAAAGCATAGGTTTTATACCGATTATGCTATTAAAAATTGGCAAGAAACCAAAGATGATAACCTAGCCAAACTAATTAAAGCTAGGAAAAAAATGAAAAAGCTGGTTAAAAAAGAAAAAGTTAAGGCGCAATATAAGTCTGAGTTTAAAGATAAGAGCCCAGAACGAGGTGTGCAAACAATGTACAGGGTTACAATGCGTAACCATTTAAAACTTAGTGATATTGCAGATACTAAAGCCAATATTTTACTGTCTGTAAATGCTATTATAATTTCTTTAGTGTTGGCAGATTTAATGCCTAAGTTAGATAGTCCGTCTAACAAATATTTAATATTGCCAACTGCGCTATTTATGTTTTTTAGTGTAATTTCTATGGTGTTGTCCATTATTGCTACAAGGCCAAATATCACAAGCGGACAATTTACTAAGGAAGATGTAGATAATAAAAAAGTAAACTTATTGTTTTTTGGTAATTTTCATAAAATGAAATTAGAAGATTATGAGTGGGCTATGAAAGAGTTAATAAAAGACCAGTCTTATGTATACTCTTCCTTAACTAAAGATTTATACTTTTTAGGACTTGTATTAGATAGAAAATATAAGCTATTGCGTTGGACCTACGCTATATTTATGTTTGGAATGATAGTTTCTGTATTATCTTTCTTTTTAGCATTGCATTTTTACGGCCCAAGAGAGGCTGTAATATTATAACAGCCATATATAAGATATATAAAAGGCGAATATTATTTGTAATATTCGCCTTTTTTTTAATGTTTTGGTGGTATTAACGTTTTAGTTCGTGCATTAAATCGTCATACGTGTATGTTTCTTTAGACTGTTTGTCTTTTTTGTATAAAATTTCAACTCGTATTGCTTTTAAACCAGCAACACCTTGTAAGCCCTCTAGCTCTACAACCTCTATGTTTTTAGAAAAATAACCTTTAGAGCGTAAAAAACGTATGTAACGTAAGTACTCTAACTCATCTTTTTTCTGAGAGTAAACAATAGAAAGCTTTCCTTTTTGTGTTAACCTCTCATTGGTACCTTTAATAAAAGACTTGTCAATACGTTTTTTTATAACCTCGTATCTGGCATTGTAAGTACCGTCTACATCAAAACGTTTTTCATCCATTCTAAACCTAATAGATAGTGATGCGTTGTATACTAAGAGTAAAGATGCTACATCTAAGTCTATAGGTAATTTAGGTTTAAGATTGTAGTACTCATTTTCCATATCGTACATAACCTGTAATTGCCACAACCTTAAATTTTTTAAATAAAAGGGATTGTACTCTTTTGTTTCTGATATAGATGCGCCAATATACATATTATGCTCAACACCATCAGTTTTATAGCGCTCAAAGTAATGCGGAAACATTTCTTGTGCTTCAATCTGTTTTTTATCTAAAACCTGAGCAAGCTTTTCGTTAATTTTCATAACACTTTCATCATAGTTTTTTCTATGATCATAGTAAGAGCCAGTATTGTTGTCTATGCCAGCTTCATATGCCGTAATTAAAGTAGCAATTTTAGGTTCTGTATTTTTTAAATGCTTAAAAACAGGTGTAATCTCTTTTTTTACAAACTCCAAAATAGTTTGCTCACTATTGGTATTTAGTATTTCTTTTACTTCATCTATATAGCTATTGCTTCTAAATAATAGTTCTTCATAAATATGTAACTTATTTAGTTCCCAAGCCTTGGTAAGTATTTTATTTATTTCAGATAATTGTATAAGTAAATCCTTTTGTATGGAGCTGTTTCTAAAAGTAGATGAGTCTTTTATATCAATTTGGCCATAAAGTGGATGCACATCTTTAAAAACAATTTCTTTAAAAGTAGGCTCTAATCCTTCTGCATTTGCTCTAATAAATCGTATGGCTTCATTTTCAAACTTCCATAATACAGATGGGTGCACTGTTGTGCATTCTTGTTGTATTACAGCTTCTATTAAATTTTCTTCTTCAGCTTTAGAGCGCAATACTGCGGTAACAATGTAAGGCATTACATCTTGCAGCTTTTGAGCATTTACATTATTTAAATTGTATCTTTTTGTAGAGGCAAGTTCTAAAACCCCTAGTAATTCTTTTCCGTTAGAAATAGGTGCAATTATGGCACTTTTAATGTTTTGCTTTGCTAAAGTAGCATACAAACTATTTTCTGGTGCTTTTTTATGGTAATTTTCTAGATCAGAAATTACATAGTAATTATGGTCCTTTAAAATGGTTTTGTAGGAGTCATTACAAAGGGCAGTTTTACAATTTACATTAGCACTTTTGTTAAGTATAAAACTGTCAATGCCAATACCAGGGACCTTTTCAAAAGTATCTTCTTTGCTATTGTGTATAGAAAAACCAACTTTTAAATTAGGAAGTCCAAATAAAGACTTAAAGGTATTTTGAAAATCTTCCATAAAAAACTCAGAGCCTCTTTTGTCGCTAGAAATAAGACTAGATTTTATTTCTGAAATAGAGTGCTCCGCAGTAACATCAAACATATTAGAAATTACAAAACCTTTAGAGGTAAAACTGTTAGGCGGAATTTTTTGTTTCCAAAGTTCTAAATCATCAAAGTTTTCTAATAGTTCATCTACATCTGCTTGTGTAAGTTTTTTTGCATTTTCATTAGGTGTAATGTCTATAAAATCTGCATTGTATAATATTCTGTAGTGTCTCATAACTCCGTTTTTATCCGGAATTTCATAAAACATAGGTCTTCTAAAGTCTAAATTAAAACCATAATGAAAGTTTAATATTACGGTGCCAGCCATAATGTAATTTAGCCTATCCTCTACGTTTTTTATTTCTAGCACAAATCCTTCACCTGCATCTTCTATAATTTTTTTAAATCTTTCAGAAGAGTTAAAAATTACGTTAGCGTAAGGTAGTGTTGCTGCTTTAATTTCATTCTTAGTTAATACTTCAGAAAAAGTATCTTGTAGAATAACATTAATAACATCTTTATATTTTTCTAGTAAATTTAAATCTGTAAAACCTTCACGTAATTCTGGGTAAGGTTTTTGGTAGTTTAGGATAAATCTAGCTTTTTGGGCAAGGAACACGTCATTACCTACAGCCATTTTATCGTACTGTTTAAGTAACTTGTCAAAACTTACAAGACTTTTTAGTGGTAACTCTATTTCGTTTTCAACTTTCATCTTCCCTACTTAGTCTAAGAATAGCATACAAAATTACAAAATAATTATTACTTTTTATTAGGTTTGTTATAATCCTAATTAATCCCTTTTTTAGATATTTATATAAAAATTAAAATATGTCCTCTTTTACTAGGTTAACCAGAGCGTATAAAAAGTCTAAAATTGTGCCTTTTGATGATAGTTCTAAGTTAATACTTTTTAGTGACTGCCACAGAGGTGATAATAGTTTTGCAGACGATTTTGCCAATAACAGGAATATTTATTACCACGCATTACAACATTACTTTAATGAGGGTTTTAGTTATTTTGAGTTGGGCGATGGTGATGAACTTTGGGAGAACACCTCATTTGAGTCTATTTTTACGGCTCACAAAAACATATACGGATTGTTACGGCAGTACCACCTGCAAAATCGTTTATTTATGATTTGGGGAAATCATGATATGGTGTATAAAGACCCTGATTACGTAAAAAAATATTTATCTAGTTATTTTGAGCCTATAGATGGTAAAGACAAAGATTTATTTGTTGGTATTACCTATCATGAAGGCATAGTTTTAAAACACAAACAAACAGCTCAAGAACTTTTTTTAACTCACGGCCACCAAGCAGATTGGTGGAACTATAATTTTTGGCGCGTTGGTAGGTTTTTAGTACGTGTGTTATGGAAACCTTTGCAGGTGTGGGGAATTGCAGACCCTACTAGTCCGGCTAAAAATCACAAAGAATTAATAAAGGTTGAAAAGCGAATTAAACGTTGGATATTACAAAACAATGAAAAAATTACTATTGTTGGCCATACACATAGGCCGCGTTTTCCGGAGCCAGGAGATATCCCGTTTTTTAATGATGGTAGTTGCGTGCATCCAAGAAGTATAACAGGAATTGAAATAGAAAACGGTAAAATATCCCTAATAAAATGGCAAATTGCAACCACAGAAGATGGTACATTGCGTGTGGTAAGAGTACTGTTAGAAGGACCACAAAAATTAGCAGATTACCAAAGGGCAAAACAGTAATGGTTTAATTTTTCTATTTTTACACCACCATTAACTTAATTATTATATGAAAAAGAGTATTGCTTTGTTGGTAGTTGTACTAACATTATCATCTTGTTGGAAAAATAAAAGTCCAGAAGATTTAATTAGATTAAAAGAGAAGTTTAAGTCACAAGTTGCTTCTTTTGAAAGGAAAAAAATTACCGCAAATAAAAACGTAACCAAAGGTTTAACATCTTTAAGTGCCTTAAAAGGAGCCTTAGAAGATGCTAAAAATGAAGATAAAGAGTTTGCTAAGGTTTATGGCGACTGGGAAAAGGTAAACAAGCGTGTAGAAAACCTAAATAAAGAATATGAGGATTTAAAAACTAAAGCCTCTAATTTATTTACAGCTATGGAGACCCAAACTAATAGCTTAAGTGATGAGCAGAGTAAAAAAACACTTTTAAAAGCTATTAATAAAGCTAAAACAAAATACAATGGCACCTTAGCTAATACCTCTAAAGCAATTGCTAAGTTGCGTTTATTACACGGTGATGCCGTAGAAGTTGTTAAAGCATTAGAAGTTGCTGCTGCGTTAAACTCTTTTGACAATATAAATAGTCAAATGGAAAGTATTGAAAGTAGGGTAGAAGGCATTATGCAAGAGCTAAATGTGGCAGTTATAGAAAGTAAAAATTTATACGAAAAGAAAATTACAGAACTAGGAGAGTAATTAATGTATGGCGGTAAAAGAGGAGTTTTTACGAATTGAAGACATTGCATTACAATTAGGTGTTTCTCAAAAAATAATTAGGAAACACATACATTCTGGCGCACTAAAATCTACCAAAACGCTTGGTGTACATTATATAAAACCTAAAGATATTGTTTTATTTAGAAATAGTGGAATTTTAGATGCTAAGCCAATAAAACAATTGGTTAAAAAAGGAACTAAGTCTATAAAGACCGATGATGTTAATTGGGTAGATATTTCTGCCAGTTGGGAGAATCCCTCACAAACTAAGCTTACATCTGCAGATTTGTTTTGTGGCGCTGGTGGTATGGCAAAAGGGTTTGAAATGGCTGGCTTTACCCAAGTAGGAGGTTTAGATTGGTTTAAGGAAGCTGGTATGACCTACAGAGAAAATTTTGAACACCCACACATATTAGGTGATATTACAGAAAGGAGTGTTAAGAATGAGTTTATTAACACTGTTAAAAGTGCACTTAATGGAGAGCAATTAACTGTTTTGTCTGGCGGATTTCCTTGTCAGGGTTTTAGTATGTCTGGTAGCCGTATTGTAGAAGATGAACGTAACTCTCTTTACAAAGATATGTTGCAGATTATAGACGAGTTGCAACCACAATTTATTGTTGCAGAAAACGTAAAAGGTTTACGTTCTATGCTAAAGGGTAAGGTAGAAGATAAAATAAAGGAGGATATAGCTAATTTAGGGTATCAAGTAAATGTTACTGTGCTAAATGCAGCTAACTATTATGTACCGCAAAAAAGAGAGCGTATAATTTTTATAGCAAACAGAATTGGTAAAAAAAATTTGCATCCTAAGCCAATGCTTACTCCAGATAAGTACATTACCACAAAGCAAGCTATAGAAGATTTGGTTACGTTAAAAGATAATGCTGCTTTTAACCACGTTAGAACCAAGCATAGTGATGCTATGAAAAAGCGCTTGGCTAAAGTTCCAGAAGGCAAAAGTTTATATGATAATTATTCCGACTCATGGAAAAAATGTCCTTGGAACGAAGCTAGTTGTACAATAAAGGAAAACCACGGTGGTGTAAATATACACCCAATAGAATCTAGGGTTATTACGGTACGTGAAATGGCAAGATTGCAGTCTTTTCCGGACGATTTTATTTTTAAAGGAGCAAAAGGAAAACAAATGGTGCAAATAGGAAACGCTGTGCCGCCTTTATTAGCTAAAGCAATTGCTTTAGCGGTTAGAGAAACCTTAGCAGTATAAGTTTAGTTTGTGTAACCAAATTTTAGTATTGCGTTTTCATCTTAAAAGATATTATAATGAACGCATTAGAATTTGATGAGCTTAGCAAACAGTTGCAAAAACTTGCTCCAGAAATACCTTTGCATTGGGGAAAAATACAAAACAATATTACCGATAAAAAAGTGTCTCTATTTAAGTGTAAAACATTAGCTAGTTTAGAGCTTGCAATTTCTAAGTTGCCAGAAGATGATAAAAATTATTTTAAAAGGAGGTGGTTTTTATGGCAATGTGCTAGGTGCGATGAGTATCTTTTTTACGCACAAAATGGTGTTAATAGAAATCCAAACAGTAGGTCTCAGGAATATGATATAGAATTTTTTGAAGATAAAAATTTACGTTTTGATGTAAAAGGAACCTTAGTTCCTAAAGAGTTAAGGAGTAACTTTAGTTTTGAGTTTCCTGAGAAAATAGTTAATTTTTATTACAGCAAACAAAGTATTGGTAAACGTAGTTGTTTGCAAAACCGTTTGTTTATAGTGCATCATTCTTTTATAGATCATAAAAGAGCATTAGAATTACGATGTTCTTGGGATTATAAATCTGAAGTTTATAAAAGTTTCATTCATCAATTAAAATCAACCAAAAATTTTATAAAATATTTAAATGTAAAGGCATCTGTAATATTTATAATAGAAAAAAAGGACGGGAGTTTAAGTTATAGATTTGCGTAAATTATTTTAAAATTTGATAAGCTATAAGAGCAACTATGTAAGCAAACCCACTCATAAAAACTAATTGCGCTGCAGGCCATTTCCAGCTGTTGGTTTCTCTTTTTACTACGGCTAGGGTACTCATACACTGCATTGCAAAAGCGTAAAATAGTAGTAGAGACACGCCAGAAGCTAAGTTAAATAGAGGTTTGTTATTCCACGGGTTAATCTCGGCAGCCATACGGTTTTTAATAGTTTCTTCTTCATCATTACCAACGCTGTAAATTGTAGCTAGTGTGCCAACGAACACCTCACGAGCTGCAAATGATGTAATTACTGCAATACCAATTTTCCAATCATAACCCAAAGGTTTTACAATTGGCTCTATAGCTTTGCCAGCATAGCCAATAAAAGAGTGTTCTAATTTAAAACTAGCTATTTCTTCGTTTTCGGCTTTTAATTTTAAAGCGTTAGAGCGCATTGCAATAGAATCTTTAATAACTGCACCGCTTACTGTTGGGTAGTTTGTATACAATTCACCCGTATAAATTGCTATTTCATTTTTAATATGTTCCTGGTTAAACTCAGAGTAACCAACAGTTTTAATTCTGTTTTTAACAATTTCTTCTGCGTTTTTAAAATTGTCTGATATGCCATAAGAGCCTAATACCCATAAAATAATAGATATGGCTAAAATAATTTTACCAGCACCATACACAAAGCTTTTAGTTTTTTCCCAAACAGTATAGGCTACATTTTTAAATAGCGGTAGCTTGTAATTTGGCATTTCAATAACAAAAAATGTTCTGCTTTTTATTTGTAAAATTTTATGTAAAACCATTGCAGAAAAAATAGACATTCCAAACCCTAGTAAATATAGCAGCATAAGTGTTAGCGCTTGGTAGCTAAGTCCTAAAAATTTCCCTTCTGGTATAACAAGTGCAATTATAATTAAGTATACAGGTAAACGGGCAGAGCAAGTTGTAAATGGAGTAACTAATATAGTTATTAGGCGTTCTTTCCAGTTTTCTATTGTTCTGGTTGCCATAACAGCTGGTATGGCACAGGCAGTACCAGAAATTAGTGGTACAACACTTTTGCCACTTAACCCAAATGGGCGCATAAGTTTATCCATTAAAAATACCACCCTACTCATATACCCACTTTCTTCCAGTAAGGATATAAACAAGAATAAAAATGCAATTTGTGGTATAAAAATTACTACGCCTCCAATACCTGCAATTATACCCTCGGCAAGTAAGTTTGTAAATGCACCTGGCGGCAAGCTAGCTTTTGTCCATTCGCTCATTTGCGCAAAAGACTCATCTATAAAATCCATTGGGTAGCTACTCCATTCGTAAATAGCTTGGAAAATGACTAATAATATTAAAAAGAATATTACGTAACCCCATACTTTGTGTGTTAAAATTTTATCTAAAGTTGCTCTAAATCCTTTAGCAACAGTAAGGTCTACAGTATAAGTTTCTTTTAAAATATTATTTATAAATTGATATCTTAAAACAGTTTCTTTATGCTGTAGTTTTTTTAATTCTGTGTTAGATTTTATAGAAAAAGTAGCATCCTTTATGCGTTTTTTTTCTATTGGCATAAAGTTTACATCTTGGGTTATAACTAACCAAAGTTTATAAACATCTTCTTTAGGAAAAGCAGATCTAAGTTTGTTAAAGTAATCTGGAGCAATAGATGTAGTGTCTATATTTGGCTTAATAGACAGGTTTTTGTAATCTGCAATAAGCTCTTTTAAGGTGTTTATCCCAACACCTTTTCTTGTGCTTACAAGAGCAATTTTAGTGTTTAGTTTTTCTTCTAATAAAGGTATGTTTAGTGTAATGCCTTTTCTAGTCATACGGTCTGCCATATTAATTACTAAAATGGCAGGTATTTTAAGGTCTTTTATTTGTGTAAATAAAAGTAAATTACGCTTCAGGTTTTCTACATCTGTTACAACAACAGCAACATCAGGAAAATCTTTATCGTTTTTATTTAAAAGTAATTCTACAACAACACTCTCATCTAAAGATGTTGTATTTAAGCTGTATGTTCCTGGTAAATCTATTATATGCGCCTTAACACCTCTAGGTAGTTTGCAAATACCTTCTTTTTTTTCTACAGTTATGCCTGGGTAATTACCCACTTTTTGTTTTAATCCTGTAAGCTGATTAAAGACTGATGTTTTTCCGGTGTTTGGATTTCCAATTAAGGCTACATTAATATTTTTGCTCATACTCAATTACATTCATTCAATTAAATCTACTTCAATTAAGTTGGCTGTAGATTTTCTTATCGCTATATGTGAGCCATTTACATTAATGTAAATTGGGTCTTTTAAAGGAGCAATCTGTATAAGTTCTACAACGTTACCGGGTAAACATCCCATTTCTAAGAGTTTTATGGGTAGGGTGTCTTCAGAGAAATCTTTAATAATTCCTCTTTGCCCTTTTTTTAGTTGTGCTACAGTAATGCTCAATTTTTATTTAGATTGATTTTAAGTAAGAGCAAAAATAAGGGAAAAAAGCAAAACAACAGACTTATACATTGCTTTTTTTATATTCTTTAATGTCAAAATTACTCTTTATATGATGCTTTTAAAATTCTAATATCCTCTAATAACTCTTTAATTTCCTTAGCATTTGTACCATCATAAGTGCCACGTATACGTTTTTCTTTATCAACTAAAACAAAATTTTCTGTATGCACCATACTATATGGGTTGTTAAGGTCTGTTTTTGCGGCCATATAAGATTTGCGCGCAAGATCATAAATTTCTTTTCGGTCTCCAGTTACTAAATTCCATTTGCTGTCTATAACGCCTTTATTAACAGCGTATTTTTTTAGTTGAGCAACAGAATCTATCTCTGGAGTAACAGAATGTGATAATAGCATTACATCTTCATCGTCTTTAATTACCTCTTGTATTTTTGCCATATTTTTTGTCATAGTAGGGCATATGGTTTGGCAGGTGGTAAAAAAGAAATCTGCTACATAAATTTTATTGGCATAATTGTCTTGGGTAATAGTTTCTCCGTTTTGGTTTGTAAGTTTAAAATTGGCAACTGTATGGTACTTCTTTTTGTGTAAAAGTGTAGAGTCTACCAATTCTGTGTTAAAATCTGCTGGCTGGTAAATAGGAAGCTTAACTTCTGGTTTTAAAGCATTGTAAAAGAGGGTGATTATTACGGCAGATATTATTAAAAGTACAATTCCAAAAATTTTAAATTTACTAAAAAATGCGCCCATATTTTTTTATGCAAATTTACAATAGGTGTAGGTAATAATCAATACAATAGCATATTAAATAATTCATAAAAATACTGTCATTGCAAGTATATCTTTTTGTAAGAACTCGTAAAAGTGTACTTTTGTTCGTTCTTAAAAACTAAAAGAGATTTAATGGAATTATTTATTCAGATAGTACAGTTCATATTAATTATATCAGTGCTTGTTATTTTGCATGAACTGGGGCATTTTATTCCTGCCAAATATTTTAAAACTAAAGTAGAAAAGTTTTACTTATTTTTTGATGTCAAATTTTCACTTTTTAAAAAGAAGATAGGTGATACTGTTTATGGTATTGGGTGGTTACCTTTAGGTGGTTATGTTAAAATTGCTGGTATGATAGACGAAAGTATGGATACCGAGCAAATGAAGAGTGAACCACAACCTTGGGAATTTAGAAGTAAACCAGCTTGGCAACGTTTAATAATTATGTTGGGTGGGGTAACTGTAAACTTCTTTTTAGCGTGGTTTATTTATACAATGCTATTGTTTAATAACGGAGATAAGTATATACCTGCAGATAATTTAAAGCACGGAATTTTAATAGATTCTATAGGAGAGCAATTAGGACTAAAAACTGGAGATAAAATTTTAGCTATAGATGGCAAAAAAAGTAAAAAGTTTACAGATGCTGTTTTGGACATTATTTTAGGTGATGAGGTTACTGTTAAAAGAGATGGTAAAGAAATTACAGTGCCATTAAGTGCAGAAGGCAAAGAGGCAGTTTTTAGTACACAAGGCAGAAACTTTTTAGGTTACAGACAAAAAGCTATGATAGATAGTGTGGTATCTGGTATGGTTGCAGAAAAAGCGGGAGTGCTTAAGGGAGATGAAATTGTGGCTGTTAACGGACAAAAAACCACGTATTGGAACGAGTTTGTAAGCATTATTAAAAAGTCGCCAAATAAAGAGATAGAATTGGAAGTATTGCGAAAAGGACAAACAGAAAAATTACATATGGTTGTACCTGAAGAAGCGGCAATAGGAGTTGTGTTAAACAGAGAAGACTTATTTGTTACAGATACCTATAGTTTTGGTGCGGCAATACCAGAAGGCTTTAACAAAACAATTGAGGTACTAACTAAACAAATTAGACAGTTTAAAGTTATTTTTAACACTAAAACAGGAGCTTACAAACAAGTAAAAGGACCTATTGGTATTGTAGAAATGATGCCTAAGCAATGGAACTGGACATTTATTTGGTCTTTTATGGCAATGTTCTCTGTATGGTTGGCTTTTTTAAACATATTACCTATCCCTGCTTTAGATGGTGGACACGTTATGTTTTTATTGTATGAAATTATTTCTGGTCGCCCACCAAGTGAAAAAGTATTAGAAAAGGGGCAAATTGTTGGTTTTGTAATACTTATGGGACTAATGGCAATTGTGTTTGGAAACGACATCTGGAATATTATAAAGAAATTTATATAAATTTTTATTTTTTGTTTTGTAGATATTAAAAAAGCTTTTATATTTGCACCCGCTTACAGGCTTTACGTCTGCTAACATTCCTCCTTAGCTCAGTTGGTTAGAGCATCTGACTGTTAATCAGAGGGTCCTTGGTTCGAGCCCAAGAGGGGGAGCAAAACAAACCTCAACTAGAAATAGTTGAGGTTTTTTGCTTTTATATAGTTTCTGAGATTTTATAGGGATATTTCATCTTTGCTGGCTTTCTTATTAAGTACCTCTATCCATAATCTACATACCCGCAATTTACCATTACTTAAAAACAAGTAGCAAAAAGGTGTACAATTCGGTGTATATTAAAATATTCAGGTATAACATTTTAATAATCTTAGAAAATATGTCAAATTTGAAATATTCACTTCTGTTTGTTTTGTAGATAAGCATTATCACCAAAAAATAATTTTATACTTGCTCTTTTTTTAAAAAAATTGAGTATTTGACATGTATACTATTATCTCTTTTAAGAGTGTTATTATAAAAAAGATATCTTAATCTTGCCTTATCATTACAATACTTTTATTTTAATTGACGTTACTTATATCCTTCCCCCGCTTTTAATAAACATTTTAGACAAAATTATGAAAAAGATTTTCTTAGTATTAATAGGGGTTTTTGCATTCGTTGGATGCAGTAAAGAGGATGATTCATCTTCAAGCTTAAGTGAAATTGAGCAAAGGTTAGTAGGGGTGTGGTACCCCACAACGGATTATGAGGATAAATGGTTTACGTACAATGAAGATGGTACATCAATTTATCATAATAGTGAGAAGGATTATGATGGAGTTTGGGAGGTAATAGATAATAACGTGTTAATTGAATTCTATCCCGATCCTGATGAGACAGTAGAGGGATGGCAAGAGAACCCTGATTTAAAACATATTATAGAATTTGAAGATGATTTTAAAATCCAGAGAACTGATTACAATGATAATACACTAGTTACTATAATGTATAAGGAATGCGAACTATGTCCTGCAAGAGCAGAAGAGTTTCAAATTTATTTTAATGGCGAACACCAAGGTCAATATGGAGAATACTCTTTAGAAACGACTTACTATACAGATGATGTTGATGGAGAATTGAATTCTGAAGTTGTAACCTCTAATTTGTTTAGTGGGGATTACTATACGTTAACTGCATTTGATAAGGTCGGCTTTAAGTACGAAACGAATACTGAGAGTCAGGCAAGTGTTGAACTCATAGAAATTAAAGATAGTAGTGGTAATATCATCTTTACAAAGAGTGATTTCTCTATAGGCATTGGAGAAACTTTTATTTATGAAATTTCATCGGATAGTTATACTGTGGACTAAACATATAGGTTATGAAAATTAATTTCGACAAAAAAATATCAATGGGACTTATTATTAGCTCAATATGTATTTTGTTTTATGGTTACATAGCCAAAGAATATGATCCCTATGAGAATAACTATATTGTCCATTTAATTGAGAGTGGAATCGACGTTCCGATAAGTTACTACCACGTAAAGTTATTAGGAATTGAAATGCCATATTTGCCATTAGTCTTAATCAGTTTAATACTTTTGGCTTTAGGGGTATTTTGGGTTTTTTATAAAACAGACAAGGAAATTAAGATTTTACTTAAAAAGATATGGAGTACACTTTTAACTTACTCTTTTAGCTTAAGTAGTAGTATCAAGGGTAATTCATTTATTAAGGCTTTAAAAAAAAACAGGGTTTATTCTTTTTACTCTCCTAGTAAGAATGTAAATAATATACAAGCTAAGAAGATTATAAAAACAGAAAAGTTTTGGTCAGACAAAGGTCGTCTTAGAAGAAACGCTTATGCGATTAGAGTTGGAGTGATAATTTTAATTTTAGTTATTGTTGGTCAGGTTGACTATGATTATTTTGACGTAAATAATTTTTATGTAGTTCTAGTATTACGAGTAGTAGTTGGCTTAGTATGTTTGTTTGCGTTTTTTTTGCAACTTATAAAGCGATTACAAGATATAGGAAAAAATGGGTGGTGGGCTCTATTATTTCATATACCGTTTTTTAATATCCTATTTTTGATATATACCCTTTTTGCAGATGGGTCAATTGGAGCAAATAAATATGGTGATGACCCGAAGGGTAGAGTTATAGCTGACTAGTATGAATATAAATAAATTGCAAAATATTCAAGTATGGTTGAAAACGAACCATAACAAAATGGTTTCTTGCGCTGAGGAGACCGAATGTTATAAATGGAGTAGATGGATTAAAGACCAGCGTATGCATGTATTTCCTTGTGTGTGCGAGACTAGAAATGACGACTGCATCTTTGCAGAAATGTATTATAGAGTTTGGCAGGTAGGTCAGTTGTTAGAACAAGAAGATAAGTTTGTTAATGCACTTTTGGAGTATGAAAATATGAAAGGAGATAAAGGTCTGCTTAAACAATGGTTCTATAATCAGCGTAATTTAGGAGAGGGTATATTATCCTTGGAGGAGATTATTAAGATAGCCACCCAAAAAGAGTCGTATGTTACTATGGAAGTTATTCTGCCTAAAGAGGAAATTAAACACCTTTTGAAGTTTAAGGAAGTATACTCAGAGTGTTTATCATTTGCACAAGAATAAATCTTGGGTGCAACATAGGTGCAACATTATACTTAAATATTAGAAGATAATGAAAACCAATGAAAATCTCGTTTTTGTTATGTATTTGAAAATCAATTCATTGAAAATAAATGAAAGTCTTTGAAAAGTAAATGTAACCGTCTGTTAATCAGAGGGTCCTTGGTTTGAGCCCAAGAGGGGGAGCAAAACAAACCTCAACTAGAAATAGTTGAGGTTTTTTGCTTTTATATAGTTTCTAAGATTTTATAGTTTGTAGTTGTTTTATTTTTTCCTGTATCTTTTCAGTCTTAAAATTACAAATCTATGTTTTCTATAATAGGTTGGCTCGGGGCCATATTATTTGTAGTGTCTTACTTGTTGCTAAGCATAGGTAAACTATCATCTAAATCTAAAGTGTACCATATTTTAAATATATTAGGCGCTGTTTGCCTAATTATTAATGGCTTTGCGTTAAACGACTTCCCAAATGTTGTAGTTAACGCTGTATGGGCTTGTATTGGGCTCTATGCTATTGTTAGGTTTGTTAAGTAATCGTTTACTCGTTTTTAAATTCTAAAATATTTAACGCATACTTAATGTAAATAGCCTCTTTTTGCTTGTAATCTTCTGTTTTTTCATTAAAAAGTCCCAAATAATAGTAAGCACCATCTATTAAGGCAAAAATAACTTCTGTTATTTCATCAATGTTTGTATTGGTAATAATTTGGTGCTCTTTTGCTTCTGTTAATTTTTTGTGTAAAACCGTGTGTAGCGCTTGTAAGTAGCTTTTAAAGCTATCGTTAAAATCTTTTTTCCTGTAAATTAGAGCGTAGCAACTATAAAAAACACCATCATCAAAATATTTGTTCCAGTTTCTAGAAAAAAGTGATGTTATTAGATTGTGAAGTTTTTGTTTGGAGTTTATTTCTCCATTTTCATCATTTTGTACAATGTTTAAATGCTGTTCTAATATAAACTCATTTAAGCCAATTAATAGCTCATCTTTGGTTTTAAAATAGTGCATTATTAAGCCATTACTTATGCTTAAATGTTCTGCAACCTTAGCAATAGAGGTGTTTTCTAGGCCTATGTCTTTTGCAACTTTGTAAAATGCTTTTATAATTTCTTTTCGTCTTTGTACAGATACACTTTTTCTTCCCATGTAAGATTTTTATTTAGGCAAATGTAACATTTTAAGATAATTACAAGCCTTGCTTTACCGGTGCAAGTTAACATTTATTTAAAGTTTTATTAATTGAACATTCATTCAATTTATAATTTATAAAAATACTTTTGACCCAGATTTTAATGTAACCAATCAATCTAAAAATGGGGAATAAAATTAAATATGTAGTATTTGTTATGTGCTTAGTTGTGCAAGTAAGTTTTAGTCAACAAACTAGCAAGTCTTTAAATAATAAAAAAGTAGTGTTTGTTATAGTAGATGGTATTTCTACAGATATGCTGCAAAAAGCCCCAACTCCTTTTTTAGATAGTATAGCTAATACAGGCAGTTATACTAAAGCATATGTGGGTGGTAAAAAAGGAGGTTACTCACAAACACCAACCATTTCTGCAGTAGGTTACAATAGTTTACTAACTGGTACTTGGGTTAATAAGCATAATGTTTATGGCAATAGTATAAAAAAACCAAACTACAATTATCCTACAATTTTTAAGGTCTTTAAAGATCAATATCCAACTAAAAAAACAGCTATTTTTTCTACTTGGCTAGATAACAGAACAAAACTTATTGAGGGCGAATCTGAAACAAAAAATGTAGAGATAGATTATGCTTTTGATGGTTTAGAGATTGATACCATTAATTATCCGCATGATGCTTACAAGCAATACATTAAAAAAATTGATAATGACGTGGCTGATGATGCCGCTAGGTATATAAAAACTAATGCACCAGACTTGTCTTGGGTGTATTTAGAGTATACAGATGATGTTGGCCACGGTTTAGGTGATAGTCCTCAACTAGATGATGCAATTACATATGAAGATACTTTGGTGGGCAAAATATGGAATGCTATTAAAATACGTGAAGCTAATTTTAATGAAGATTGGTTGTTGGTGGTTACTACAGACCACGGTCGTAGTCCAAAAGATGGGCGCCATCATGGAGGACAAACAGATAGGGAGCGTGCTACTTGGATTGTAACTAATGAGAAAAACACTAACAGTTATTTTAAAAATGAAACCTTGGCAATTACAGACATTTACCCAACTATGCTTCGTTTTTTAAATATTGATGTTTCAAAAGATATTGCTTATGAAATAGATGGTACTCCTTTTATAGGCGAGGTAGATGCTTATGGTTTATCAGCTGTTAAAGAAGGAGACAAAATTGTCATCCGTTGGAAAAATAATTCAGATAAAAATGTAAAAGGAACAATTTACACTTCTACTACAAATCTATTTAAAGAAGGAAAAAAAGATACTTACATAAAGGAGGTAACAGTGAGTTTGACTAATGAAGAGACTACGCTATCGCTTAAAAAGCATATGGGCAAGATGTTAAAAATAGTATTAGAAACTCCAAATAATGTACTTAATACTTGGTACATAAACAATAACTAAAAACCAATTTAACTTAACATTAAAGAAAATGAATTTTAGACTTACGTTTATTGTAATGTTGTTTGCATGCTGTTTTAGCTACGGACAACAAACTATTACGGGTAGTGTTGTAGATGAGGGCAATACACCACTAATGGGTGTTAGCATTGTAGTTGCTAATACTACAAATGGCACAACAACAGATTTTGATGGTAATTATACCATTAATGCTGCAAAGGGAGATGTGCTTACATTTTCATCTATGGGATTTAAAACAAAACAAATTACAGTGTTAAATGCTACTGTAATTAATGTTACCCTTTTGGAGGATGCCGCTGCATTAGAAGAGGTAGTGGTAACGGCTTTGGGCATTAAAAGAGAAAAGAAAGCATTGGGTTATGCAGTACAAGAAGTAAAAGGAGCTTCTTTAGAAAAAGCGAAAGAGCCTAACTTGGTAAATTCTTTAACGGGTAAAGTAGCTGGTTTAAATATTAAAAACTCTACCGACTTATTTCAGAATCCAGAAATTAGTTTAAGAGGCGCAACACCATTAGTTGTTATAGATGGTATACCAGATAGGTCTGCAGATATCTGGAAAATTAATTCTGATGATGTAGAGAGTATTAGTGTGCTTAAAGGTGCAACTGCATCTGCTCTTTATGGTTCTGCTGGTAGAAACGGTGCTATAATGATTACAAGTAAAAAAGGAGAAAAAGGAAGGTTAACTGTAACAGTTAATAGTTCAGTGCTTTTTCAACCTTCTTTTATAAAAGTACCAGATGTACAAACAGTTTATGGCAATGGTAACCAAGGGCAATACGCGTATATTAACGGTTTAGGTAGTGGCTCTGAAGGTGGTGGCTGGATTTGGGGACCTAAAGTAGATCAGTTAGACCTAAGCACGGCAAGTGGTTTTTTTGAAACTACACAATACAATAGTCCTACAGATGCTGCTGGTAATTTAATTCCAATTCCCTTTACTTCTAGAGGTAAAGATAATATCAAAGATTTTTTTCAAACAGGATCTATACAAACCAATAATATTAGTGTTAATTGGGGTAATGATAAAGCTAGTTATAGAATGTCTTTATCTAATGTATACCAAAAAGGAATTGTGCCAAATACAGATTTGGGCAACACTTCTTTTACAATTGGTGGTACTTTAAATCCGTCTGATAATTTTAAAGTAAGCTCTAATTTAACTTACAATAAGCAATACACAGATAATTTTCCTGAGGTTGGTTACGGACCAACAAATTATTTGTACAATTTGGTTTTGTGGACAGGTGTAGATGTAGATGTTAAAGATTTGCGTAACTACTGGAGAGAAGGACAAGAAGGTTACCAGCAAAGGCATTTTAACGTTTCTTATTATAACAATCCTTATTTTCAAGCCAATGAGTATGAGCGTGGTTATGATAAAGATAATGTGTATGGTAATGTTGCCTTTGAGTATAATGTTACGCCAGAACTTAGCGTAAAAAGCACAAGTGGTATTAATGTTTACAGCTTAAACAGAACGTATAAAGAGCCTAAAAGTTATGTGGGTTATGGCAATAAATCTCTTGGTAATTTTACCAATGCAGATAGTAGATATTTTGATATTATTACAGATTTTGGACTAAAATTTGAAAAGAGTTTTTCTGATGATTTTACACTAAAAAGTGAAGTTGCTTACTCTAACTACTATCGCAAATCTACAGCGGCTAGTACACAAACAGATGGTTTAAATATTCCTGGTTTTTACAATTTGGCCAATAATGCAGGGGCAAGTTATATTGCATCTAACTTAGAGCAAGAAGAAGCTATAAAGAGTATTTATGGTTTTGTAGACATGTCTTTTTACAATGCATTTTACTTATCTATTACTGGTAGAAACGATAAAGTATCTACTTTACCAAAAGAAAACAATTCTTTCTTTTACCCATCTGTATCTGGATCTTTAGTTTTATCTAGCCTTTTTGATATGCCACAGGCTATTAGTTTTGCAAAATTAAGAGGTTCTTGGTCTAGAGTGTCAGAAGGTAAAATAGGAGACGATCCTTATAGTTATATACAAGCTTATGATAAGGGAACAACGTGGAACGGTAATACGTCAGCATCTTTTGGATCTAGCTTGCTTTCTCCTGGTTTAGAGCCAGAAACATCAGACACTTGGGAGGTTGGTGCAAATGTTAGATTCTTTAATAATCGTTTAGGTTTAGATGTTGCTTATTTTGAGGCCAGAGACTATAACAATTTAATTTATAGTCCAATTTCGGAAGGATCTGGTTATGAAAGTATTTTGCTTAACGGTGATGAATACAAGCGTAAAGGTTTAGAATTTGTTTTTGATGCTAAACCTATACAAACAGCTAATTTTAGTTGGGATATGCTTGTAAACTTTAGTAGGTTTAGAAGATTTCAAGAAGAAATTTATGGAGATAGAGAGCAGACAGAGGGCTTTGTAAAAGTTGGTGAACGTACAGATCAAATTTATGCTAACGTATACCAAACTAATGATAACGGTGAGGTTATTTATGAAAATGGTTTTCCTGTAAACGATCCATACCAAAGATATATTGGTGATGATGATCCAGACTGGACTTATGGTATTACCAATACGTTAAAATATAAAAATCTTAATTTATCGTTCTTATTTGATGGTAGAATAGGAGGTTTAATTTACTCTACTACTAATCAAAAAATGTGGTGGGGTGGTAAACACAAAGGCACAGTAAACCAGTTTAGAGATGATGCAAATAACGGAGTTAGTTCTTATGTAGCTCCAGGAGTAAAGGTTGTAAGCGGCACAGCAACGTATGATGTTAATGGTAATATTACTAGTGATACGCGTACGTATGCTCCTAATGATGTTGCTGTTAACTACATTAACTTTATGCAGACAACTAGTAACGGTCAAAATAAAAATTACCACTATTACAAAGAGTCTTTTGTAAAGCTTAGAGAGGTTACACTAACATATAACTTTCCAAAAAAAGCATTAGCAAACACACCTATACATGAGTTTAGTTTGTCCTTAATTGGACGTAACCTTTGGTTAAATTCTGATGTGCCAAATGTAGATCCAGATTCTGGTGTAGATGCATTACAGGCACCGTCAACTAGGAATATTGGACTTAACTTAAATGTGAAATTTTAAATAAAAGCATAATGAAAAAATTTAGTATATATATTTTATGTGCAATATTCTTTACAGCAAGTTGTACAGATATAGAAGAGTTGCAAGATGATCCTAACAGAGCAACAGCAGTTAGTCCAGACTTACTATTAACTAATATAGAAACCTTAGCGTTTAATAATGTGAGCTTAAATAGTGCTTTAGCAAGTAGATATTTAGCATTTACAGACGGTGTTAATGAAAACCAATACTACAATTGGCAACAAGCTTCTTTTGCTAATTATGACAATATAAAGCAAGTTCATAAAATGATTGAAGAGAGCCAGAATTCGGAGGCTGAGGTTTACGCTATTCTTGGTAAATTTTTTAACTCCTATTTTATAACAGAGCTTACATTAGTTTTTGGTGATGTTCCTTACAGTGAAGCAATTGCAGTGGAAGATCAAAATTATACTCCTGCTTACGATACCCAAGAAGAAATCTTTTTACAGGTATTAACAGATTTAAAATCGGCTTCTAACGAGCTTGCTGCTAATGATGAACTTATTTTGGGTGATGTAATTTACAATGGTGATAAACTACAATGGCAAAAGTTAATTAACTCTTACTATTTAAGAGTCTTGTTAATGTTATCTAATAAAGCAGATGTTGCGTCTTTAAACGTTGTGGGTAGGTTTAAAGAGGTTGTAGATAACCCAAGTAAATATCCTTTGTTTAGTTCTAATAATGACAACGGAGCATTAACTTTTGTAAACATACAAAACAACCGTTACCCATTATTTAATAACAACAATTTGCAAACTGCATATTATTTAGAAGAGTCTTTTGTAAATACGTTGAAAAATTTAGAAGACCCAAGGTTATTTGTTTTTGCAGAAAAAATGCCAAGTGCCTCTGCGTTAGATGAAACAGATTTTAATGCCTATGGAGGCTTATATGGTAGTGCTGTTTTTAGTGATAATGCAGCAAAGGCAGTTGCTGGTAATGCATCTAGAATTGCTCCAAGGTATTACAATGATCCTGTTAATGAACCAAGTTTATTATTAGGTTATGCAGAACTTCAATTTATTTTAGCAGAAGCTGTTGCCAAAGGATGGATTTCTGGTGATGTCTCTACTTATTATACGCAAGGTATTAAAGCGTCAATGGAGTATTATGGTATTACAGATGTAGATAGTTATTTAGTAAATTCTGCTGTACAACTTAATGCTACAAACCCTATAGAGAGTATTGCAACTCAAAAGCATATAGCGTTGTTTTTAAATACTGGTTGGCAAATGTTTTATGACCAACGTAGAACTGGTTATCCGGAGTTTAATGTAGATGGAGGTGGTGCATTAAACGAAGCTAGAATACCAAAAAGATGGTTGTATCCAACAAGTGAGTCTACTAATAACCCTAAAAATTTAGAGGAAGCTATTAATAGACAGTTTGCTTCTGGTGATAATATTAATTCACAAATGTGGATTTTAAAGTAAGGTATTTACATACATTTTTAAATATCGTTTTTTAGTTTGTTTAACTAGCATCTGCTTTTTGGTGCTAGTTTTTCAGTTTAAAAAACTAAGTAATTGTAAATTAAGTTGTTGCTATAACGTTGTAGTGTATCTTTTTAATCGTTATAACAAAATATTAACACTTTTATCTTGCATTTGGCCTGTATAAATGTATGTTGTAGGGAAACAATTTCAATTATGAAGATTATACAAGTCAAAAGAAAAAGCAAAGTAGAAAAGCGATACACCAAAAGGATGGGGCAACTTGCGGCTAAAGTAACCTACGTAAAGAAATACGTTTTAGGAGTTCCTGTAAAAACCTTGTACAAGTATAGACAAACGTATTATGGGGAAATTAAAGACTGTAAAGATTGCCATTTATTTGTTTAATAAGTAAACAAAAAATAAAAAACCCAGAGAATATATATTCTCTGGGTTTTTTAATGGGTTTTATTTAAGCAGTAATTAGTTTACTACTAATGTTCCCTCGTTATTCCATTTTGTAACATTGGCAATTTTACTGTTTTTGTAATCTACCTCGTTTAATTCTGTTTTATTCCAAAAAAACCATTTTCCGGTTTTTTTACCTTCAGTATAATTACCCGTTGCTATTTTTTTACCTTCTTCATTAAACATAGTCCACTCACCGTGTAATTTACCATTTAAAAAGTGTCCAACTTGTGCAACCTCTCCGTTAGAGTGAAAATAAGTTGCTTTTACTTTGTTATCTGCTTTTTCAAAAACTGGTTTTGTACTTTGTGCGTTAACTATTGCTATTGAGAATATAAATGCGAATGCTAGTGCTATTTTTTTCATGATATGTAGGTTTTAATTTTTAATTTCTTAACATTAACGATATAAAGATACATTTTATTTTACAATAAATACGCTTTAAGTTAACATTAAATTTACATTAAAAACATAAAAGACTGTAAGTCAATTATTTAATTATTTTTAACACTTAACATGCAACGATAAAAAAAGCGGCTCATAGGCCGCTTTTAAATTGAAAGTTTAAATTTTATTAAAAACTATAGTTCATTCCTAAGCTAAAGTTAGTACCAAATTGTCCACCTTGTTGCACTTCTGAAGAGTATAAGAATCTGCTGCCAGCTTGTGCTGTTTGTGTGCTAGCCAAAGTTACATCTGGGTATACATCAAATAGGTTGTTAATTGTACCTGTAAAGCTAAGTTTGTCTGTTACTTTGTAGCTTAAATTTAAATCGGTAACCAACATAGAAGCTAAATCTTGGTCTATACCTCCTGTCTCTGGAGCAGTAACAGTTACCTTACCAAAAAGAGTATTATTTAAACCAATGTTAAATTTATCAGTGTCATAATCCATACCTAAAATAAATTTAGATTTTGGTCTAGAATTTGTAATTAAACCTTTTTCTTCTCTTGTAAAAATATTGTATCCATTGTCAGCTAAAACTTGTGGAGTTTCAATTGCATCAATTGTTGTTTCATTAATATTTGCAGCTAAACTCACGTTAAATTTACCTTGTCCCATATCTATACCTCTGTAGTTAAGTACAAAATCTGCTCCTGTAGTTTTTGTATCGCCAGCATTTATAAAAAATTGTACTGCTACTACATTGTTGTCTTCCAGTATCTGTTCTACAGGATTTGTGTTAGTATCATCTCCGTCAAATCCAATTTGCGAAGAAAATAGAACTCTATCATCTACGTGTATTTGGTAAAAATCTATAGACGCAGAAAATTTAGGATTTATTTTATATGTAAAACCTGCAGAAATATTTCTAGACGTTTCAGCAAATAAACTAGGTACTCCTAAGGCTTGTACAGCAGAGTTATCATTAGCTAAAGTACCTTGTAATAATGGCTCTGATGAACCAGATACAATGATGTATTGACTGTTTGTTAAGTAACGCTGGTGTAATGTTGGCGCTCTAAATCCAGTACTGTACGACCCTCTAATAGCACCTTTGTCTCCTAATTTGTAACGGCCAAAAACTTTCCAAGAAAAGTTGTCTCCAAAATCAGAGAAGTCTTCATATCTACCAGCTAACCCTAATAAAAGATCTTCTGTAATATCATAATCTAACCCTGCATAAAAAGCGATATTATTTCTGTTCCACTTTCCAGCTTCGTCTGGCTTTATACCAGCAAAAGAGTCAGATCCACCTTTGTAATAAGACAAAGGGTCGCCTTCAATTGCTTCATAGTATTCCTTTTTATATTCTACACCAAAAGAAGATGTTAATTGCTCTGTAAAAGCATTTGCAAAATCTAGGTTCATTACAACATTACTCAATGTATATCCGCCTGGTTTAAAAGACCTTGGAGAAGTGCCATTATCTACTAGGTAATCTCTATTTAAAGAATTGTTTACAGTATAATCTACACTATTAGATCCATACGTAACACTCGCATCTGCATTAAAAGTGTCTGTAATGTCAAATTTTAAACCTAAAGCATTAATATGGTCATCTATTGCCGCTTCAAAGGTTGGTTGGTATCCTACAAAATCTTCAGACCTGGTTAAAAATTCTGAGTCCGCCACATCTCTTCTCCAATAAGGGGCTCTGTAATATGCAAAACTACGTCCTTTTCTGGTAGAGTAACCGTGAAAAGAGTACAGTTCTGCATTTTCACCTAGTGGGTGCCCTAGGTTAATAAATAAATCTCCTTTTTCTAAATCTGGTTGTCCAACCTTCATTCCTAATTCAGGATTTTCAGTAGCCCATTGTATTTCATTTGGTCTAGCATCTGCAGGTAAATCTGCAATACCAGGAGAACCAGCTCTGTTTGTTAGTTGTTGGTTGTAGTAACCTAATGTTAGGTTTATAAATCCTCCGTCACCAAAATTAAAAGCAGTGTTAGCGTCTGCAGCAAAGTTAAAGCCATCTCCTTGAGACGTTATACCTGTTCTTGCAGATACTGTTGTATATTTAGCGTTTTTCTTTAATACCATATTAATTACGCCGGCAATGGCATCAGAACCATATTGTGCAGAAGCACCATCTCTTAAAACTTCTACTCTTTCTATAGCAGCAGTAGGTATACTTTTTAAATCTACCCCAACCTCACCTTTACCTGGTGTTCTGTTTAAGTAAACCTGTGCACTTTGGTTTTTACGTTTTCCGTTAACAAGAACTAAAGTTCTACTAGGACCTAAACCACGTAAATCTGCTGGGTCATAATGCGCTGTTGCATCAGAAATTGCTTGTGTTTGTGCATTAAATGAAGGTACTTTAAAAGTAAGCATCCTGTCTACCGTAGGTTTACCGCTACTTGTAAGTTCTGCTACGCCTATATTATCTATTGGCACAGGAGAATCTAAAATAGTCCTAGGTTTAGATCTGTTACCTGTTAATACTACTTCATCTAAAGCCAAACCCTCTTGTAAAGTCATATTAACTTTACCTGCGGCGTTAACAACAATTTCTTTGGTATTAAAGCCTATAGAAGAAAAAATTAATGTTGCAGGAAAACTCTCTGCAGTAATACTGTAATTACCATCAAAATCTGTGGTTGTTCCGGTTGTTGTTCCTTTAATAATGATGTTTACTCCTGGTAAAAGTTCATTGTTTTGGTCTGTTACTGTTCCACTTATCTCACCCTGCGCCATAGCAAATAAAGGAGAAACAAGTAAAACCAAACCAAGTAGTTTTCTTGATAAATAATTTTTCATTTAATTAAGTGTTTTATTAGTTATATCACAAGATAATGACATTTTTTCCACATAAACAAATAATAAATTAACAAATGTTAGTTTTTAACACATATAATTTAAGTTTTTATTTATAGTTTTTTTCTTACTATATACTATTTTTTTAAATCTCATATAGTTTTTAAGTTAATGAGATACTTTTATACCTTTGCTACTTTCAACTTTAGCTATTAAAAATGTATAGAAGTCACAATTGTGGAGAATTAAACGCAACTCATATAAATACAGAGGTTACACTTTCTGGTTGGGTGCAAAAGTCAAGAGATAAAGGTTTTATTGTATGGGTAGATTTACGTGACCGTTACGGTGTTACTCAATTGGTTTTTGATGAAGAGCGTACAAGTAAAGAAATGATGGAGCGTGCCCAAAAATTAGGGCGTGAGTTTGTAATACAAGTTAAAGGTAAGGTAATAGAAAGGGCTTCTAAAAACCCTAATATGCCTACTGGAGAAATAGAAATTTTAGTATCTGAATTAACTATTTTAAACAAGGCTATTGTGCCACCATTTACAATTGAAGATGAAACTGATGGTGGTGAAGATTTACGTATGAAATATCGTTACCTAGATATTCGTAGAAATCCTGTAAAAAACAATCTTATTTTTAGGAGTAAGGTTTCTATGGAAGTGCGTAATTTTTTGTCAAATAATGGATTTATAGAGGTAGAAACACCTTATCTAATAAAATCTACACCAGAAGGTGCTAGAGATTTTGTGGTTCCTAGTCGTATGAACGAAGGTGAGTTTTATGCTTTGCCACAATCGCCACAAACCTTTAAGCAGTTGCTTATGGTAGGTGGTATGGATAAATATTTTCAGATTGTAAAATGTTTTAGAGATGAAGATTTACGAGCAGATCGCCAGCCAGAGTTTACGCAAATTGACTGTGAAATGGCTTTTGTTGAGCAAGAAGATATTTTAAACATTTTTGAGAACTTAACACGCCACCTTTTAAAAGAAATTAATGGTGTAGAAGTAGATAAGTTTCCTAGAATGTTGTTTGATGATGCTATGCGTTTCTATGGTAATGATAAACCAGACATTAGATTTGGAATGGAATTTGGCGAGCTAAATGATATAGCACAACATAAAGATTTTGGTGTTTTTAATAATGCAGAGTTAGTTGTTGGTATTGCTGTGCCAGGTGGTAACGCGTACACTAGAAAAGAAATAGATAAATTAATAGATTGGGTAAAGCGTCCGCAAGTTGGTGCTTTAGGTATGGTTTATTCTCGTTGTAATGACGATGGTTCTTTTAAATCTTCTGTAGATAAATTTTACGACCAAGAAGATCTTGCTAAATGGGCAGAACGAACAGGTGCTAAACCAGGAGACTTGGTTTGTGTGCTTTCTGGGCCAACAAATAAAGTAAGAGCGCAGCTAAGTGCTTTACGTATGGAGTTGGCAGAACGCTTGGGTTTACGTAAACCAAATGAGTTTGCACCATTATGGGTTATAGACTTTCCTTTATTAGAGTTAGATGAAGAAACAGGTCATTACCATGCAATGCACCACCCATTTACATCTCCTAAGCCAGGTCAATTAGAACTTTTAGATACAGATCCAGGTGCTGTAAAAGCAAATGCATACGATTTGGTTTTAAATGGAAATGAAATTGGAGGAGGATCTATACGTATACACGATAAAGAAACGCAAGCTACAATGTTTAAACATTTGGGCTTTACACCAGAAGAGGCTAAAGAGCAATTTGGCTTTTTAATGGACGCTTTTCAATATGGAGCACCACCACACGGAGGCTTAGCTTTTGGTTTGGATAGGTTAGTATCTATTTTAGGAGGACAAGAAACAATTAGAGACTTTATTGCTTTCCCTAAAAACAATAGTGGTAGAGATGTTATGATAGATGCTCCTGCACCTATTGATGACGAACAACTAAAAGAGCTAAGTTTACAAGTTAATATAAATAACTAAGAATTAAAAAGCCACGTAATGTCTAACAAAAAATTGCTTAAACGTATTTTAGTATGGAGAGCAAGATACATTACTAACAGGCAGTTTATTTATATTCTTAGTGTAATTGTAGGTATAACATCTGGTATTGGTGCAGTGTTGCTAAAAAATGCAACCCATTTTATACAACACGCGTTAGAGGGTAAATTGGTGGCTAATTACCACCATGCTTTTTACTTTTTGTCGCCAATACTAGGGTTTTTTTTAGTGTACTTATGTGTTAAATATATTATTAGAAACAAGGTTAGTCACGGTATACCTTCAACATTGTACGCAATTGCTAAGCGTAAAGGGTTTATGAAAAGGTATCAAATGTTTGGTTCTTTAATTACAGCTCCAATAACAGTTGGTTTTGGTGGGTCTGTAGGTTTAGAAGGCCCTACGGTAGCTACAGGTGCTGCTATAAGTTCTAATTTATCTCGTTTTTTTCATCTAGACCAAACAACGCGTAACTTACTAATTAGTTGTGCTGCAGCTGGTGCTTTGTCTTCAATATTTAAAGCACCCATAGCGGCAATTGTTTTTGCTATAGAAGTATTTAGTTTAGATTTAACTATTGCGTCTATGTTACCTTTATTACTGGCATCGTTGTCAGCAATAATAACATCTTACTTTTTTTTTGGAGACGATGTTTTGCTTCCGTTTACATTAGAAGACAAATTTGTTATTTCTGATGTTCCTTTTTATATGGCATTAGGTGTAGTCTCTGCATTAATCTCTATGTACTATACAGAGGTTTATGATCGTATTCAGCAATTGTTTGATAAAATAGAATCGCCCTTAAAAAAATTAATAATTGGTGGACTTTCTATTGGGGTTTTAGTTTATTTTATTCCGCCACTATACGGAGAGGGTTTTGATGTTATTAACCATCTTATGGCAGGGCATCCAGAAAAAGCTCTGGCAAATAATTCGTTACACTTAGATTTGGATAATGTATGGGTAATTATAGCTTTGTTGGGTGGTTTGGTGTTTTTTAAAGTAATAGCAGGTTCTTTAACTTTTGGAGCAGGTGGTGTAGGGGGTATTTTTGCTCCTACACTGTTTATGGGAAGCATAATGGGCAATTGCTTTGCTAAAATTATAAATGCCACAGGCTTGGTTAGCTCACCAGTGTCTGAAAGTAATTTTACTTTAATTGGTATGGCCGGCTTAATGGCAGGAGTTTTACATGCGCCATTAACAGCTATATTTTTAATTGCAGAAGTTACTGGTGGTTATGAGCTTTTTGTACCTTTAATGATTACAGCTACGTTGTCTTTTGGTATTACAAAGTATTTTTATCCTCATTCAGTCTACACTATGGAACTTGGTCGTAAGGGTGAGCTTTTAACCCATGATAAAGACCATGCTGTTTTAACATTAATGGATATAGATACGGTTATAGAAACGAACTTTATACCGTTAAAACAAAAAATGACGTTGGGGGAAGTAGTACATAAGGCAATTGTAAAATCTAACCGAAATATTTTTCCTGTTTTAGATAAAAAGGGTAAGGCTTTAAAAGGTATCTTACTTTTAGATGATATTAGAGATGTAATGTTTAAACAAGAGCTGTATAAAACGTTAAAAGTAGAAAATTTTATGCAGTCTGTGCCAGAGGTAATAGTTTACGAAGAAGATAATATGCAAGCAGTAATGGATAAATTTCAACTTTCGGGTGCGTGGAACTTACCAATTGTTAAAGAAGGGAAGTATATAGGCTTTGTGTCTAAATCTAAACTATTAACAGCTTACAGAAAAAAATTAATAGACTTTACAAAATAATAATGTATGATGAAATATAGTAGTGGTATAGTAGCTTTAGTAGCAATAGGCTTAATAGTGTATGGTTTTATTATTTTAGAAGGGAATGAAACCATAGCACATAAGTTTATTGGCTTTGGAACTGTAGGAATATTTTTTATAGCAATGCCTCTTTTTTTAATACGTGTTAGTAAGGGTAAGAATGTTAAAAATTACATGTTAAATGAAGAAAATATCAGAAAAATGCAAGGAAAAAACTTGGAAAAGACTGATAATCAATAAATTTAAACAATTTTATGTTCTGTTTACATAGCTCTAATTAAAATATGTTATATTTGAGTATTAACATTTTTTATAATTTATTTTAATGACTGGAACAGTAAAATTTTATAATGACTCTAAAGGATATGGATTCATTACAAACGACGAAACAGGAAAAGACATCTTTGTGCATGCAACATCGCTAAACGGAGTAGAGCTAAACGAAGGAGACAAAGTAGAATACGTAGAAGAAGAAGGAAGAAAAGGAGTGGTTGCTGCACAAGTGCAAGTAATCTAATAAAGTATATTTATTTTGATTAAAACAAAAGCCTTGCAATGCAAGGCTTTTTATTTTTAATTCAAGTTTCGTTTTTCAATAAAAAACCGTTTTAAAAGTTCAGAGGCTTCTTTTTCTAATAAACCACCAGATATTTTTGTTTTAGGGTGTAAGGTTGTACCCATTGCAGTAAAACCTCTTTTTACATCTTTAGCTGCGTAAACAATTTTAGAAATTTGACTCCAATACAAGGCTCCTGCGCACATTTGACAAGGTTCTAAGGTTACATAAAGTGTGCAGTTTTCTAAATATTTTCCGCCCAAAAAATTTGCAGCAGAAGTTATAGCTTGCATTTCTGCGTGTGCTGTAACATCATTTAATTGTTCTGTTAGGTTATGGGCACGTGCTATAATACGATCTTTAATTACTATTACAGCGCCAACAGGTACTTCGCCTTTATCAAAAGCTGCATTTGCTTCCTCTAAAGCTTTTTTCATAAAGTACGTGTCGTCAAAAGGATTTATCATAAAGTAAAAATATAAAATTAGCCGCAGCTATTTATAGTGTAAGGAGCTGTTTTTTATCAGTCTAAAAATAAAAATACCAAGTTTTTGTAACACAATTGGTTGTAAAGGTATAACTCTTTACTTATTTCTTTATAAACTCATAAATACCGTTTAAATTTGTTGTTTAAATGGCATATTTAAAGAACATAACAAATCCGCATGATTTGCGACAAATACAAGTGCAAAATTTGCCAATTGTAGCGCAAGAGCTTAGAGATTTTATTATTGATATTGTTTCTGCAAAGGAAGGGCACTTGGGCGCTAGTTTGGGCGTAGTAGAACTTACTATAGCGTTGCATTACGTATTTAATACTCCTGTAGATAAATTAATATGGGATGTTGGCCACCAAGCATATGGCCACAAAATTTTGACTGGCCGAAAAAATGTGTTTGAAACCAATAGAAGGTTAAATGGCATTAGTGGTTTTCCTAAAAGAGATGAAAGTGTTTATGATGATTTTGGTACAGGTCATAGTTCTACTTCTATCTCAGCTATTTTAGGTATGGCCATTGCTTCTAACTTAAAAGGAGAAACTTCAAAACAACATATTGCGGTAATTGGTGACGCATCTATTGCTAGTGGTATGGCCTTTGAAGGTTTAAACCACGCAGGTGTTACCGATGCTAATGTGTTAATTATTTTAAACGATAATGCTATAGGTATAGACCCAAGCGTTGGTGCATTAAAACAATATCTTACCAATGTTAAAAAGGGTAACGCTAAGCAAGACAATGTTTTTGAAGCGTTAAATTTTAATTATTCTGGTCCTATAGATGGCCATAATTTACCTTTACTTATAGCAGAGTTAAATAGATTAAAGACTGTTAAAGGTCCCAAGTTTTTACACGTAATAACTACAAAGGGAAAAGGGCTAAAAAAAGCAGAAGAAAACCAAGTTGTGTATCATGCTCCAGGTAAGTTTAATAAAATTACTGGTGATTTATTGCCAAAAATAAATGACGGAGGTGTTCCAAAATATCAAGATGTTTTTGGGTTAACTATTGTAGAGTTAGCTAAAGAAAACAAAAAAATAGTAGGTATTACACCAGCAATGCCTACCGGTAGTTCTTTAAAAATTATGATGGAAGAAATTCCTGATAGGGCTTTTGATGTTGGTATTGCAGAACAGCATGCCGTAACTTTGGCTGCTGGTATGGTTGCAGAGGGTTTAATTCCTTTTTGTAATATATATTCTACTTTTTTACAGCGTGCTTATGACCAGGTTATTCATGATGTAGCGCTACAAAATTTACCTGTAATTTTTTGTCTGGACAGAGCAGGTTTGGTTGGTGAAGATGGTGCAACTCATCATGGAGTTTATGATATTGCCTACTTACGTTGTATTCCTAATTTGTTAATTTTTGCTCCTATGAACGAGGAGGACTTAAGAAACATTATGTATACTGCACAGCTAGGTTTACAACATCCAATAGCTATAAGATATCCTAGGGGAAGAGGGGTAACTAAGAACTGGAAACAACCATTTAAAAAAATAGAAATAGGAAAATCTATAGAACTAAAAAAGGGCACAGAAATTGTGGTTTTATCTTTAGGACATATTGGTAATATGGTTGCCACGGTTTTAAATAATATGGAGTCAAGTAAAATAGGCCACATAAATATGCGATTTGTTAAACCTTTAGACACTAAAAAATTAATGTCTATTTTTAACAAATACTCAACAATAGTTACTATTGAGGATGGTTGTAAAATAGGAGGATTTGGAACTTCAATTTTAGAATTTGCAAATACTAATAATTTTACTAATAGCATTCATATTTTAGGCATAGATGATGTTTTTGTGCAACATGGTAGTGTGTTACAATTACATGAATTAAATAATATAGGAGCAAATAGTTTTAAGACTTTAATAGAGTCTTTACAAACAAAGGAATAGGATTATGTTAAAGAGAACAGTTGTAATTTTGATTTTAACTTTTTGTGTGGCGAACTTAAACGCTCAAATTTCTAATCCAGTAGAGGTAGACACCGTTAAGGTAGACACTACCATAGTAGGTACAATTGTTGTACGTAAAAATCAAGAAAAAATAAAAAACATACCTAGAGGTGTAAAGTTGGCTAACCCAAGAATTAGGTATGAAGCTAATCCGCGTAAAGAAAATTTTGGCTGGTTTAAAGTTCCCTCTTTTTGGGATAAAACAAACCATTTTGGAATTGCTATTAACGAGGTTGCTTTTGTAAACTGGAAAGCTGGTGGAAATAACTCTGTGTCTGCCATTGGTGATGTAAAATTTGTTCGTAATTACAAGTTTAGATACGTGCAATGGAACAATAGTTTGGATTTAAGATTTGGACTTAGTGCTATAGAAGGAGAGAAGTTAAGAAAGGCAGATGATGCAATTCGTTTTAGCTCTACTTTTGCCTATAGGAGAGATACAATTAGTAATTGGTATTATTCTGTTAAGGCAAATTTTAACTCGCAATTTGCAGATGGTTATAAATACCCTAATACAGAAAATATAATTTCTACATTTATGGCACCAGGTTATGTATTTATAGGTGCTGGTACGTCCTATATTCCAGAGGGTAAAAAGTTTAATTTATACATATCTCCTATTACCCAAAAAGCAACATTTGTATTAGATCAAGATTTAGCAAATGCTGGTGCTTTTGGTGTGCAAAAGGCAGAGCGAGATGCAGACGGTAATATTACTAAAAAGGGTGAGCGTACTTTAATGGAGTTTGGTTTTTTGGTAACCAATACTTGGAAAACAAATGTGGCTAAAAATATGACTTTAGCCCATGATTTAACACTTTATACAGATTACCTAAATAGTTTTGGTAATGTAGACGTAGATTGGGAATTACGTTTAGATATGAAAGTAAACCAGTACGTAAAAGCCAATATTGGTACCAATCTTTTATATGATGATGATGTGGTTTTTGATGAGGTAGTAACAGATGGTGTAGTTACCACACCTGGTAGACCTAAAATACAATTTAAGCAGCTACTTGGTGTGGGGTTATCTTATGATTTTTAAAGTTGTTTGCCCATAATTTTGTTGTGTATATGTACAGCCCCGCTGTCTGATAAACTTGCAACATAGCAACAAGTATTTAAAAGTAAACTGTATAATGGTGCATCTGTATTTTGGTAATGTTCTGGTAATGTTTGTAAAACAATACTATCATAATTAGAAGCAGTACCTTCTGCTGTTTTTACTAAAGCATTTGTGTATACATCTAAAATATCTGATATAATTTTATAGCCAGCTATTTCTTTTTCAATTACCTCTTGTGATTTGTAAACCTTAGATACACTTAAAGATATTATGTCTTTTATTTGGGCAATGTAATTGCTTTTGTCTAACAAAGACACGTCAAAGGAGCCTTCTAAAATTGCTTCTTCATTTTCCAAAAATATTGTAGCGGCATCTGTAATTAAAGTGTTTATAGCTAAAGCTCTTAGGTAACTAAGGCGGTCTTGCATAAACACCATTTGGTTATATTTTTTTGTATTAATCTTGTCTTTAACTAGCTTAATTAAATATTCTAAAGCGTAATCTTCAGATATTAAACCAAGGTTTATTCCGTCTTCAAAATCTATAATTGTGTAGCAAATATCATCTGCTGCTTCAACCAAATAAGTTAACGGGTGTCTAGAGAAAGAAATGTCTTTACCATCTCTGGTTTGCAATAAGCCAAGTTCTTTTGCTACCTCGCTAAAAAAATCCTTTTCTGTCTGAAAAAAACCAAATTTTTTATCGGCAATATGCTTTGTTGGTTTTTTAGGTAAAGATTCTTTAGGGTATTTCATAAAGGTACCTAAGGTAGCATAGCTTAATCTTAAACCGCCTTCTACACCTGTTCTAGATTCTGTTAGTAATTTAAAACCGTTAGCATTACCCTCAAAATCTATAATATCTTGGTATTCTTTAGGCGTAAGTTTGTCTTTATACTTTTGTCCGTTTCCTGTTTTAAAATATTCGCCAATTGCTTTTTCTCCACTATGACCAAAAGGTGGGTTTCCTATGTCATGCGCTAAGGATGCCACAGCTACAATAGCGCCAAAATCGTTATAATGGTAGCCATGCACTTCTTTTAGGTGTGGGTGTTTTTCTAATATTTTTTTTCCCACAATGCGTCCTAAACTACGGCCAACTACAGACACTTCTAAACTGTGCGTAAGCCTAGTGTGTATAAAGTCTGTTTTAGAAAGTGGTATAACTTGGGTTTTATCTTGTAAACTTCTAAATGCAGACGAAAATATTACACGGTCATAGTCAACTTCAAAACCCAATCTGGTTTCATCTTGTTCTTTACGTAGTCTTTTATTAGTGTCTCCAAAGCGCTTTAAAGATAGTAATTGCTCCCAATTCATAGTACATAATTTAAAAGTTGCAAGATACTTAAATAGCTTTTTAAATAAAGTAGAATAAACTTAAAAAGTATATTTCTGCGCTTCACAAATTATGGTTGTATGGGTTATCTGTAATAACACCTTTGTCTTTAAGTTAGTTTACCTAAATTTGCATCTAGTTAATAATTTAGATACAATTAATTAACATTTGTGAAAGGATCATTGCAGGTGGAAAATAGCATTTATGTGTTTTAGAATTTTTACAGTATTGTTTTTTGTGGTAGGTTTAAATACGCTTGAAGCTCAAGAAATTAACGTGCCCCAATTTGGTAAAGGTATACTAAACCTTGTAGGCCAGGATAGTACTTGGACTATGAAGGCATCTGCTCGCATGCAATTTTTAGGAATTGGACAATGGGGCGAAAATGAACAAGGAAACTTGGCTTCTGTAGGGTCTAACTTTTTAGTGCGTAGGGCCAGATTAAAGTTTAATGGTTTTGCGTATTCTCCAAAATTCAAATACAAAGTAGAGCTTGGTCTGTCTAACAGAGACATATCTGGTGGATCTGAGTTTACTCATGATACTCCCCGTTATATTTTAGATGCGTTTATAATGTGGAATTTTTACAAGGATTTTGAATTATGGATAGGGCAAACCAAACTACCAGGAAATATAGAGCGCATAGTTTCTTCTGGAAATATGCAAATGGTAGATAGGTCTTTGTTAAACAGCAGATTTACTCTAGATAGAGATATGGGTATTCAATTAAGACATAAATTTAATATTTCAGAAGATTTTATTGTAAAGGAAGCTTTAGCAATTTCTCAAGGAGAAGGTAGAAATGTAACTAAAGGTAATTTAGGAGGATATCAATATACAGCAAGAGTAGATTTTTTACCCTTTGGAAATTTTACAGGCAACACTCAGTTTACAGGTGGTGATTTAAAAAGAGAAAGGCACCCCAAGTTAATGATTGGCGCAGCTTATGATTATAACAATAATGCTGTAAAAACAAGAAGTAACCAAGGGGATTATATGTTTACTGATACTGGATTTTACACTACAGATATAAAAACGTTTTTTGTAAATACAATGTTCAAGTATAATGGTTTTTCGTTTATGGGGGAATATGCAGACAGAAATGCAGCAGATGCTATTGCAAAAAATGATGATGGTACGCTAACTGGTGATATAGTGCAAGTAGGTAACGGACTAAACTTAATGTTAGGTTACTTATTTAAAAATAATTGGGAATTATCTGGTAGGTATACCGCTGTAAATTTAGATAAAGAAATAACAGGCAGAAACAAGGAGTTGCAATACACTTTAGGAGTATCTAAATATATTGTTGGACATAAATTAAAGGTGCAAGCAGATGCTACTTATTTAAACGAAGTTAATGGTCCTGAGGGGCTTATAAGTAGACTGCAATTAGAGGTGCATTTTTAACTAAAAAAAATAACCTTAACATAACGTTAGACAGTTTAAAACAAAGCATATTTGCAAATTGAATTTTTATAAATTATGGAGAGTAATATTTATTTAATAATGATTATAGCTTTAGCGGTTTTAGCTATTGCAGATCTTGTAGTTGGCGTGAGTAATGATGCTGTCAACTTTTTAAATTCGGCTATAGGATCTAAGGCTATTTCTTTTAAAACTATAATGATTGTTGCCAGTGTAGGTATTGCCTGCGGAGCTATATTTTCTAGTGGAATGATGGAGGTTGCTAGAAAAGGAATTTTTAATCCTAATGAGTTTTATTTTAATGAGATTATGTTCATTTTTATGGCTGTTATGATTACAGATATTCTGTTGTTAGACTTTTTTAATACCTTGGGTATGCCTACCTCTACAACGGTTTCTATAGTTTTTGAGCTTTTAGGTGCTGCTGTAGCAATGGCCTTAATTAAAATATTGCAAGCTGGTGGTAGTGCATCAGACGTGGTTAATTACATTAACACCTCTAAGGCAACAGAAATTATTATAGGTATCCTCCTCTCCGTTGTTATTGCTTTCTCAATTGGTGCAATTGTACAGTGGTTTTCTCGTTTGCTTTTATCTTATGATTTTGATAAAAAAGCAAAATGGGTAGGAGCTGTTTTTGGAGGTATTGGTTTATCTGCCATTACGTACTTCATTTTTATGAAAGGTATTAAAGGTACTGCATTTGCTAGCGAAAGTTTTGAACTTATTGGAAATATGACTATTAAAGACTTTTTAGAAGTTAAATGGTTTCCTATAGTATTAGCAAACTTTGTAGTATGGTTTATTTTATCATACATATTAACTGCTTTTGCTAAGCTTAATATTTATAAAATAATTATTGGTGTTGGTACCTTTGCTCTGGCATTGGCGTTTGCTGGTAATGATTTGGTTAACTTTATAGGTGTACCAATTGCAGCATACCAATCTTACACAGAGTGGTCTGCATCTGGTGTAGATGCTTCTGCTTTTAGTATGTCAATTTTATCAGAAAAAGTACCAACTCCTACATTGTTGTTATTTATTTCTGGTATGATTATGGTTGCAACTCTTTGGTTTTCTAAAAAAGCACGCTATGTTGCAGAAACAGAAATTAACTTGTCTAGAGAAGGTGAAGGTAAAGAGCGTTTTGAGCCAAACTTTTTATCTAGGGGTATTGTTAGAATAGGAATGGCAATATCTACATATACGTCAGCAGTAATGCCAAAATCTATTTCAGATAAGGTGGAGGCCAGATTTGTTAAACCAAAAATAGCTTTAGCTAAAGATAAGACGTATGAAATGCCTGCTTTTGATATGGTAAGGGCAGCTGTTAACTTGGTGGTAGCGGGTATTTTAATATCGGTAGCTACATCGTTTAAATTGCCATTGTCTACAACCTATGTTACATTTATGGTGGCAATGGGTACTTCTTTAGCAGATAGAGCTTGGGGCGCAGAAAGTGCAGTATACAGAGTTGCTGGTGTGCTAAATGTAATTGGTGGTTGGTTTGGTACTGCAATTATAGCATTTACGGCTGCTGGTATTATCCTTACGCTTATTAATTTTGGTACTGGTGCTGCTATAGCAATTTTACTGTTTGTTGCTATTTTACTTTTGGCTAGAAACTATATTTCTTACAATAAAAAATCTAAAGAAATTAAAGCAGAAGATAGTCTTAGAAGAGCAGAAAGTAGCTCTATACAAGGTGTTATTGTGGAAAGTGCAAAAAACACTGCTAATGTTGTAAAAAGAACAAATAAAATTTACACTAATGCAATTGATGGCTTAGCTAAACAAAACTTAGATATATTAAAAAAGAATAAAAAAGGTGTTGTTAAATTAGGTGATGAGGTTGATGATTTAAGAGACCATATCTTTTATTTTATTAAAAACTTAGATGATGCTAGTGTGGGTGCAAGTAATTTTTATATCAATATTTTAGGATCATTACAAGATATGACACAGTCATTAGAGTATATTACTAAAATATCGTATAAGCATATAAACAACAATCATAAAAAATTAAAATACAACCAAATTAAGGAGCTTAAAGAAATAGATTACAAGCTAGAGCATATATTAAATGAAACTCAAGTTGTATTTGAAACACGTTCTTTTGATAGGATTGCGCAAATTTTAGAAGAAAAAGAAGAATTATTTACTTTGTTGTCTCAGAAAATTCAAAAACAAGTAGAGCGTACTAGAACTGAGGAGTCTAGTCCTAAAAATACAACGTTGTATTTCTCATTGTTGTTAGAAACTAAGGATTTGATGACGGCTACAATGACAATGCTAGAGCTATATTACAATGAACATGATAGCAGTGTGCCACCTGCAACAATATCATAAGTAATAAGTGTATAAAATAAAAAAGCCCAACAAATTATTGTTGGGCTTTTTTGTTTTTCAGTACTTCTAATTTATATTTCTATAATCTAATAATTTTTAGGCTATAATTGTAAGTAGTGTCTATTTTAATGTTTCTGGCGTTAAACTTCCCCTTAGGTTTGTGTATGGGCATTGTAGATGTAAATGTTTCTTTTTGCTTAAAAGGGACGGTATTCTTAAAATCAATTTGTTTGTATTTTAACAAATTGTTCTCCTTAAATTTAGAGAAAGTGTCAGAGTTGTTTTTCTTGTAAAGACTAATAAAACTTTTGTTTATAGATTTGTTGTTTAGTGTGGAATCTATTTTAAATCTATTTTTCTGCTGTGCTACTGTGTTAGTTGTAATTATGCCTAAAACAGCTATAAGAAGTGAGATTTTTTTCATTGAGTATTTTTCTTACAAATTATGCATTTTTAATTAAACTTAAAATACTTTTTATACTTTAGGGGCTCTGTTACTGTAAAAAAACACTTATATGAATATCAAATTATTAATTTATACCTTTTGTATATTGTCATTAGCAAATTTAAAAGCTCAAGAAACTGATGCTTTGGAGTTTTTAGATGAGGTTATTGCACATCATGATCCCAATAATAATTGGCCTACTTTTAAAGGAGATTTGATTGTTACTATGAGTACGCCAAATAAAAAAGATAGGATAACGGATATTCATATAAATATTCCTAAGAGCACTTTTGTATTGTCTAATGTTGTAGAAGGTAAAAAACACACCACTAAAATTGTAAATGATAGTGTTCATTTTTTTGTTGATGACAGACAAATTGTAAATAATGTAGAGCAAAAAAAGTTTAAGTTTACCACTAAACGAGCGCTTTTTATGAGGAACTATTATACTTATTTATACGGTTTGCCAATGAAACTTAAAGATAAAGGTACCATAGTAGACCCTAAGCTTTATTCTAAAAAAATTAATAAAAAGTGGTATAAGGTTATTAAGGTAACTTATGATAAAGAAGTGGGTAAAGATACGTGGTATTTTTATTTTAATCCTAAGTCTTTAGATATGGAGATGTATCAGTTTTTTCATGACGAGTCTAAAAATGATGGAGAATACATTTTATTGTCTAATATAGAAATTATAAATGGTGTGCGTATGCCAGCCGTTAGAGCTTGGTATACCAATAAAGATAATAAACTTCTAGGTACAGATGTGCTAACTAAAAAGTAGCATTTAAGAATATAAATACAAAAGGGTAATCTTTACAGATTACCCTTTTATATTTATGATATTTTTATTGACTATTTTGGTTCTAAAGCTTGCTCTATTTTAGCAATAGCGTCTTCATAATGGTAGCGTGTAACAGTATTAATGCTTCCGTTTTTTGCTACTTTTAATTTAGAGCGTAAGGTTTTTAATTCCCCTCTAACTAATGCGCTTATATCAGATGTGGTTATATTAAAATTAGATCTGCTGCTATTTTGCGCATTTAATAAAGTTTCCATACGTTCTAAATACGTGCGCTGTAAATTTCTACGATAAATATCTGCGCTTTTACCTACGTAGGCTTCTTTCCATATGCCTTTACGTAAGTCAGACAACATTTCTAAAGCACTGTAAAATGTTTTGTTGGTGGTTTCTGCATCTAAAAGTCTACCTATGCGGTCTGCGCTTAAAACACTATTTAAATGTCTTGCTTGTACCTTTCGCAGGTTTTCTGGGTATCCGGCATAATCTATGTTTTGTAATATCGCGTTATCTACTAGCCATGACTGTGTGCTAAACACATTGTCTTGCAGCCATTTCATAGATTCTTTTTGTTTTGTTTTGCTTAAAGCTGTATAAACAGTTCCGTTTTGTTTTGGTGTTTTTAAGTTTTCAAAAACACCACCAATGTTTGTAACTACGTGCCCTACGTATCTGCTATACACGCCTAATAATTCTCCGTATAATTCCTCTAAATCATCGTAATTATTTGTTTGGTCAGATGTCCAATTGCTAAGGTTTTTTGCTACATATTTAAGATTTTTTACTCCGTATGTGCTTGCTTTAACCGGGTCGTCTCCTAATCCTTCAGTTTGTGATTGCGGATCAAAACGGCTAGACTGTCTTCCAAATTTATAAATAGGGTTGTCTGCTTTTTCTAAAATCCATTTGTTTAATGTAGGTACTTCTGCCTCAGGAGAATCGGCTTCTAAATATCGGTAGCCCCAGTTAGTTACATAATGGTCGTACGGCCCCATTTGTCTTATAAATCTTATGTTTTTATCACCAGGTTGAGCTATGTAGTTGTAGCGGGCGTAGTCCATAATACTAGCTGCAATACCATTTTTTTGAGTAAATTCTCCGCTGCGTAAAGAGTCTACAGGATATGCGTAACTAGCAGCCATATTGTGAGGGTAACCTAATGCGTGACCAACCTCATGTGCTATTACCATACGCATCATATCACCTATTTCTTTTGGGTTTGTGTTTAGTGTTCTTGCATTAGGGTTAGCAGCACCAGTTTCTAATAAATATCTATTTCGGTAGCTACGTAAATGGTTGTGGTACCAAATAATATCACTCTCAATAATTTCACCGCTTCTTGGGTCAGATACACTTGGGCCAACTGCATTTCTTGTTGTACTAGCAACATAGCGTATCATAGAGTATCTAATGTCTTCTGGACTAAACTCAGGGTCTTCTTCTGGTGTTGGAGCATCACGTGCAATTATTGCATTTTTAAAACCAGCAGTTTCAAATGGTTTCTGCCAATCCTCTATACCTTGTTTAATGTATTCTTTTAAATTTTCTGGTGTGCCAGGATCTAAATAGTAAACTATTGGTTTTACCGGCTCTACTAGTTCTCCTCTTGCGTATGCTTCTGGGTCTTTAGGTTCTAACCTCCAGCGTCTAATATAAGTTTTTTCATCAGCCTTTAATTCATCACTGCCAAAGTCATATTGGCTAACAGTAAAAAAGCCAACTCTGGGATCAAAAATACGTGGTTGCATTGGTTCCTCTGGTAACAAAATCATAGACTGATTTATCTGTAAGCTAATAGATTCTGTTGCTCTAAGTGTAGATGGTTCTGAGGCGTTAAATGTAAAGTCTTGTTTTACTTCTATGTTTTCAGGAAAACTTTTAACACTGTTTATAAAGCTACGTTGCGGGTCTAGTCTTTTTACTTTGTAGGTTTTTCTTAATCTACTAGATAACCCACTTATTGCAGGTACATCTGTACTAAATAACGATGTAACATCTATTACCACACTTGTAGAGTCTGTACTAAAAGCTTCAATATCAAAAGCAAATAATGTAGGCTCATAGTTGTTAACTTTAACAGATGCGCTAATAGCTTTGCTACTATCTGCTACGTTGTCATAAGATTTACCTTTAAGCAAAACTTTATCCTGAAAACGTACCCAGTGTACTAATTGCTCATTGGTTTTAGACCCGGCGTTCATATAACCTCCACCCAGTCCTGTAGGTATTTTAGATATTCTAGTAACCCACAGCATATCTTTGCCAAGCTTGCTAAAAGGTATTTCATACAAATACTTTTTATCTACTTTGTGTACCTTAAATAGTCCATTGTCTGTAATGGCATCGTTGGTTACAACTTGGTTGTAATTTTTAATGTCTCCTTTTTTTGATTTTTGAGCAGGAGCTGTTTGTTCGATTTTGCCTTTTTTAGATTTTTTCTTTTTTTGGGCAGTTGTGTTAGTAGCACAAAATAATGATGCTGCTAAGCAAAATAAGAGTATTTTTTTCATTAGTGGTTTGTTAGGTTCACAATATAATAAATGTATAAAAGTATGTTTGTTAGCAAAAAGTTAATATAATAATAGATTGTTCATAACAATTATAAATAATCACGGTATGCCGTGATAGTTAACATAATAACTTTGTTTATTTTTGCACCACATTAAAAATAAGAAATGAAAAACTACCTTGTACATACCTGTTTAATTGCTTTTGTATTTGTAAGCTGCAAAAACGTAAAGCAAGAAAAGGATGACAAGGATGATAGTGATAAGCAAACTGTTACTAGTTCATTAGAACCTTTTTCTTCAGAAGAACAAAAACTTGTAGTTACTACTATAGAAGATTCTTATAATTCTACCGAGTTTGTTATAAAGTATAACAATTACATAGAATTTTTTAATACCTATGATGATAAAGTTCGTAAGTCTTATGCTAACTATTTAAGTTGGGTAAACCAAAAAGAAATTAATGGTACAACAAACTTAAAAAGTAAAATTGGTTTGCCTTTAGAAGAATTAAACATTTTAAAGTCTACCATTGTTCACAGGCCTGCCATTAAAAAAGTAGATGCTAACATGCTTTTAGTGTATAAAACAGCAGAAATTTTATACAATACAATAGTAGAGGTAGATGCTTATTATAAAAAGGGAATTGTGGTGCCTGTTAATGAAAATAAGACTAAAAAATTACATATTAAATTACTAGAGGCTTACCGTAACTACTTTTCTACTTTTGATGATATGTCTATAGTTTTTTATAGATTACAAGATGATGTAGAAAAATACAAAAAAGAAAAGTACAAGGAGCAAGAACTTGTTGTACAATACAATTTGTTTAGTGCTATAAACGCAGCAGAAGCTATTTTAAATGAAATAGGTGGTAGAGATGTAGATGGACTTTTAACTTTAGATTTTACAGTAATTAATCAAAAAATAAAAGAGCTTAGAGCCGCATATGTGGCTTTAGAGGGTTTAAAAGAGAATCAAGATTTAATAGTAAAAGAGTTTGGTAAGCCTATGCCAGTTGTTACTAATTTTACCAACCATCTAGGTAATATTTTAATGGGTTTAACTAGCTTAAAATTACGAATAGCTAATAATGATTTTGATTACGGTAAAGATCATCCAAACATTGCTGCAGATGGCTCTCCTTTAAAATTAGAACTAGAATTTATTGCTATGGTAAATGAATACAGAAGTATAAATTAAAAACTTACCTATAAAAATTCATTTCATCCATATATTTAAATACCGCAGCAGGAAGTAATGGTGTAATGTTTTTTCCTAATTTATGATTTTTTCTAATAAAGGTAGATGAGATTTCCATTATAGGAGCATCGGTTACCATTTTTATTTTAGGGTTGTTTTTAAATTGATGATCTACTATACCTGTGGAAACCCTTGGATACACATAAATATCGTGGTTTTCTAAAATTACTTCATAGTTTTTCCATTTATGAAGACTCTTTAAATTGTCTTCTCCCATAATTAATGAAAAATTATACCCACTAGGGTACTTCTCTAATAAATGAGCTAAAGTGTGTACCGTGTAATTTGGTTGTGGTAAATTAAACTCTATGTTAGATGGTTTTAGTTTAGGGTACTCTTCAGTAGCCTCTAAAACCATTTGGTATCTATGATGGTTGCTTAATAAAGATTGTTTTGTTTTAAACGGGCTTTGAGGCGTAATCACAAACCAAACTTCATTTAAATCTGTAAATTCTACCAAGTGATTTGCAATAACTAAATGTCCTAAGTGTATGGGGTTAAAAGTTCCAAAATACAACCCTACTTTTTTCATACTATTCTTTTTTTCGGGAGTTGGTTTACTAATAAAATCTTCAACCAGTTTTTCTGCTTCAGCTAAAGCAGTATCTAAATCATAATTTTTTATAACCGTGTCAAATTGTGGGGCTGTAGCTAGCTCTACAGAGGCTTTTGCAATACGCATATTAATTTTGTCGTCACTCTCTGTACTGCGTTTTTTTAATCTAATTTTTAGTTCATCAATACTAGGTGGTTTAACAAATACAGCAAGCGTTTGTTCTGGAAACTTCTTTTTTATACGTAAGCCTCCAACTACATCAATGTCAAAAATAACGTTTTTACCTTCGGCCCATAAACGCTCTACTTCTGTTTTTAAAGTTCCGTAAAAGTTATCTCGGTATACTTCTTCCCACTCTAAAAAATCATCGTTTTTTATATGATTTTTAAATTCAGATAAAGATAAAAAATAGTAGTGTTCTCCATTTTTTTCTTTTCCTCTTTTTGGTCTAGATGTAGCAGAAACAGAAAAAGCTAGATTTAAATGTTCTTTGGCCAATAAATGCCTAACTATAGTTGTTTTGCCACTACCAGATGGTGCTGAAAATATGATAAGTTTGCCGCCTTTCATTATAAAACATTTAGCATTTGTTCTTTAATTTTTTCAAGCTCATCTTTCATTTGCACAACTAATTGTTGCATAGGAGCGTAATTAGCTTTAGAGCCTATGGTGTTAATTTCTCTCCCAATTTCTTGAGAAATAAACCCAAGTTTTTTTCCGTTAGAATCTGAAGAGTTAATGGTTGTAGTAAAGTATGTTAAGTGGTTTGCTAAACGAACTTTTTCTTCTGTAATATCATATTTCTCTAAATAGTAAATAAGTTCTTGTTCAAACCTGTTTTTGTCTACTTCGGTCTTTAGATCAGACACAGCTTTTGCTAAACGCTCACGCAGCGCAGTTTGCCTATCTGGGTCTATAGCAATTACTTGTTGTAGCAAGTTTTCTAAAGAAGAAATTCGGTCTTTAAAATCTTGCTCTAAAACAGCACCTTCTTCAGTTCTAAACACGTTAATTTCTTTTAAAGCTTCTGCTAATGTATTTTGTATTGCTTTATATTCATCAGCGTCAATTTCTTCACGCTCTGTTTTCATAGCATCTGGCAAACGTAAAGCCATTTCTAAAAGCTTAACATCATCTCCTTCTGCTATGCTTTTTAATTGTTGCATATATTGTTTAACCACTACTTCATTTATTTGCGAAGATGTGTCTGCACCTGTGCTTTCAATATAAAGATTAAAGTCTATTTTACCTCTTTGTAAACCGTTAGCAATAGTTTTGCGTAACTCCAATTCTTTTTCTCTGTATGCAGATGGCATACGTGCATTTAGGTCTAAACTTTTGCTGTTTAAAGACTTAATTTCAATGGTAATTTTTTTTGATGGAAGTTGCACTACGTGTTTTCCAAATCCGGTCATGGACTGAATCATATATTGTAAATTTTATGCAAATATAAATAAACTATACTAGTTGAGACTAAGAGCTTATCTTATTAACTCTATTTCACTATTTTAAAAAAAACATAAAAAAAATCTGCTTATTTAGAATAAACAGATTTTTATATTAAGTGTAGGGTACTTACAGTTCTCTTACCCAAATATTTCTATAGCTAACTCTACTATTGTCCCCGTGATCTTGCAATCTTAAAGGGGCTTTGCCGTGAGCTTCGTTTTTAGGCCATCCAATATAAGGTGTTGTACCTTTAATTTCTACGTGGTCTAAAACTAGAATTCCATTATGTAAAAGTGTTAGTGTTCCAGATTTTATTTTTTTACCAGCTTTATTAAATTCTGGTGCGTGGTACACAGCGTCATAAGTGTTCCATTCTCCTGTTGGTACAGAGGCTTTAGCAAGTGGGATATGTTGTTTGTATACAGAGCTTACTTGTCCGTTTACATAAGTATCATTGTTATTATTATCTAATATTTGAATCTCATATCTGTCTTGAAAAAAAACACCACTATTTCCTCGGTTTTGGCCGTCTCTTAAAATTTCTTTTGGAGACATCCATTCTAGGTGCAATTGTATACTTCCAAATTCTTTTTTGGTTTTAATATCTCCAGATTTATCTTTAACGGTAAAAAAACCATCTTCTTGGTTTATATCCCACGGAGCTGTTTTACCATCTATGCTTAACCATTGGTCTAAGTTATTACCGTTAAATAATACAATAGCATCACTAGGAGCGGCATTATTTTTTGCAGGTGTAACTGTTGGCGGTACTGGTTTGTATAATTCTGTTTCTTCAGGTTTTGTAGGTTCTGTGCCACTGTATTCCTCATAGATTATGTAATCTACTTCAGATTTGGTTTCAGGGGTTTCTACTGTTGCTTTCTCTTGGCAGCTAATAATTAGAAGCCCTAAAATAGACCAGATAATTTTTTTCATGCTTAATTTAATTCTTTAATTTTTATGTTTCTGTATGATACTATATCTCCGTGGTCTTGTAGGCCTATTTTGCCTCTTTTGTATTTTGCAAATCCGTCCCAACCGTTAAATTTTGAGTTTTTAAGCATATTGTTCCATTCCTCTCCGCTTAAAGAGAATTCTGCTACGGTAACACCGTTTAGTATAGAACTACCTTTGTTGGTTTTATGATTTATTGTAATAACAGTTGTGTTCCATTCTCCTACTGGCTTTGTGGCGTCTTTGCTAGGGGAAACTAAATCATACAAAGCACCCGCTTGTCGGTCTGTGCCATTTTTAGCATCTGGGTGCTTATTGTTGTCTAATACCTGTACCTCTAAGCCTGTTTCATAAGGTTGTGAATAAGTTCCATCATCCTTAATTCCCCAAAAAATACCACTATTTCCTCCTTCAGATATTTTCCAATCTACAGTCAAAACAAAATTTGTATACTCTTGTTTTGTTACAATGTTATAGTGTGTGTCCTTTGGCCTGTCTGTTGGAGGGTAAAACACTAAAGCATCACCTTCTATTTTCCAGTTTTCTATAGTATTGTCATTACCGTATAGTTTAAAATTGTCTAGATTACTACCATCAAATAAAACCTTCCATTTATTTTCTTTAGGTTCATCTTTTTTAATGGCGTTTTCTGCAGTAATTTCCTTTTTAGTATTTTGGGTAGCTTTTTCTTTGCAACTAAGGGCTAAAGCAGATAGGCAAATTATTAGTAATGTATTTTTCATAAGTAGTAATTGTTGTTTGTTGTATTTTTTAAATACCAAGCATTTTTTTAAGCATTTCTTTGTCTGTTTCTGCTCCGGCAAAATCATCAAATTTCTTATCAGTAACTTCAATTATATGATCTTTTATAAATTTAGCACCTTCTATTGCACCTTGTTCTGGACTTTTAATACAACATTCCCATTCCATAGTAGCCCAAACATCGCATCCGTATTGCGTTAGTTTAGAGAAAATAGTTTTAAAATCTATTTGTCCGTCTCCTAAAGATCTGTATCTACCTGCTCTGTCTATCCAATCATTATAGCCGCCAAAAGCTCCTTTTTTTCCGGTTGGGTTAAATTCAGAATCTTTTACATGAAAAGATTTTATATATGGGTGATAATGATCTATAAAGGCTATATAATCTAACTGTTGTAGTACAAAATGACTTGGGTCATATAAAATATTAACCCGCTTGTGATTTCCTGTGGCCTCTAAAAAACGCTCAAAAGTATCACCATCATGCAGGTCTTCTCCTGGGTGTAATTCGTAGCATATGTCTACATCTTCTTTGTCAAAATGATCTAATATTGGTAACCATCTTTCTGCAAGTTCTTCAAAACCAAGTTCTACTAACCCAGGAGGTCTCTGTGGCCATGGATGCATTGTGTGCCATAGTAGTGCACCGGAAAAAGTAGCATGTGATTTAATGCCAAGTCTCCTACTGGCAGTACCAGCTTTTTTAACTGTTTCTATAGCCCACTCTGTTCTTGCTTTAGGATTTCCGCGCAAATGTTCTGGAGCAAAACCATCAAACATAACGTCATAAGCTGGGTGTACAGCAACTAATTGTCCTTGTAAATGAGTAGATAACTCCGCAATTTCTAAATCGTAAGAGTTTACTTTTGCTTTTAGTTGGTCACAATATTCTTGACTTTCTGCTGCTTTATCTAAGTCAATTAAAAAAGTTTCCCAAGTAGGTATTTGTATGCCTTTGTAACCAAGGTTGGCCGCCCATTTACATAAGCCATCTAGGGAGTTAAAAGGAGCTTTGCTGTCTACAAATTGTGCTAAAAATACCGATGGGCCTTTTATTGTCTTCATTTTATGTGTTTATATTATGTAATTTAATGCTATATTTAACGTTTAATTTATAAGGTTATAAAGAGGAATAACCCAAGTTATAAATATAATAATTTGTAACCGAATAGGTGGTCTTTTTTATATGAATTGAGAGGTTTTGTGTAACGAACAACATAAAACCTGTATTGAAATAAAAATATAAATCTATATCTGTGGAAAACAATAGATCGGCTAAAAATTTATGGGGAGATTATTTAGATAAGCATTTAGAAGATGCTTTTGTAAAAGACCCTAAAGTGGAACATTTCTGCGATAATGAAAAAGATGCTAATGAGTGTGCTACACTTGTTGAAAAAGGGGTTAAAAAAGCAACTACACATTCTTTATTGGGTTTGCAATTACGTAAAGAACCTTTACCTAAAATTGGCGATTTTAGAATTGTTACTGATTGGAGCGGACAAGCAAAATGTATTGTGCGTACTACAGCTGTTAAATTAAAACCTTTATTTAGTATTGATGAAGCGTATGCGCAAAAAGAAGGTGAGGGAGATAAAAGTTTAAAATATTGGAAAACAACACATGTGGACTACTACAAAAGAGAGTTGGCAGAATTTAAGCGTGTACCCACAGATAGTATGATTGTAGTTTGTGAGGAATTTGAAAAAGTTTTTTAAAAAAATCAAAAAAAATACGTACAAAAAAACCACACTTAAAAGTGTGGTTTTTGTTTTGTATAAGCTTGGTGAATTAATCTAAATCTACCCAAATATTTCCTTTTTGGTGAGACGTTACACTACTTTGTATAAAGTTTAGTCCGCGCACACCGTCTAACATTGTAGGAAATTCACCGTCATTAAATTCTTCTCCTCTTACGGCTCTGGCTACACCTAAATAGATATTTGCCATAGCATCAAAAATACCTTCTGGGTGTCCTGGAGGTAACTTTGTTCCGTCTAAAGATAAATCAGAGTTATAAGCGTGACCAGGTTTGTAAACCTGTAAAGGCTTGTCGTCACTCATAACATATAAGTAATTTGGATTTTCTTGCTCCCACTTTAATCCACCTTTGTTACCATAAATTTTAATGGTAAGTCCGTTTTCTTCACCAGTGGCTATTTGGCTAGCTCTTATTATGCCCTTTGCATTACTGTTAAAGCGTACAAGTGCTGTACCATCAATATCCATTTTATTATCTTCGTACAAATAGTTTAAATCTGATAATAAAGATTTTATTTGCATACCAGTTGTGTACTCTATCATGTTAAACGCATGTACTCCAATATCTCCCATACAACAACTAATTCCAGATTTTTCTGGGTCTAATCGCCAAGTACTTGTTCTTTTATCTTTTTCATGTATTATAGGGTTTATCCAACCTTGGTAGTATTGTGCATCTACCTTTTGGATGTTTCCTATGGCCCCAGCTTTTATCATTTCACGCATTTGGCGTACCATAGGGTAGCCTGTATAGGTATGTGTAACGGCAAAAATAGTACCTGCTTTTTCTAGTGTAGCCTGTAAAATTTTAGCTTCTTCATAAGTGGTTGTCATTGGTTTTTCACAAATAACATGAAATCCATTCTCTAATAACTTTTTTGCCATAGGAAAATGTAAAAAGTTAGGTGTAAGTATAGAGCAAACCTGTATTCTTTCTTCGGTTGGTAATTTTAACTCTTCTTCAATTAAGGTATCAAAGTCTTTATATATTCTGTTTGTAGGGATATCTATTTGCTTTGCAAAGTTTAAACTATCCTGTAAATTAGGGTTAAAAACAGCGCCCGTAATTTGGTAATTATCATTAATAAATGAAGCTACTCTGTGTAAAACACCAATTAAAGAATCTCCGCCACCGCCTAGTATTCCTAGTCTTATTTTTTTACTCATACAAGTGTTTTTTTAATTTTTTATTTTAAGTTTTTTGCAGCATTAACTAATAAATCTCTTGTTGCAATAATACCTTCTTCTTCACCTTTTTCATCACCTTCATACTCAACACCAATAAACCCTGTGTAACCTGCATCTTTTACTATTTGTAGCATTTTCGAATAGTTAATTTTAGTTTCTTTACCCTCAGCATCAAAATTATAAGACTTTGCGCTAACAGCTTTTGCATAAGGCATTAACTCAGTAACACCTTTGTAGTTGTCATACATTTCTTCACAGCCTTCTTCTGATTTTTTTATGCAAAAGTTTCCAAAATCTGGCAGTGTGCCTACGTTATCCATATTAACTTGGCTCATAACTTCTGATAGTAGTTTGCCATTAGAAGATAGACCACCGTGGTTTTCTACAATAACATTAATGTTATGTTCTTTGGCAAAAGTACCAAGTTGTTTTAATCCGTCTATAGAACTAGTAACCCATTCTTGTTCATTAGTAGAGCCCGATAAATTTACGCGTATGGCGTGACAGCCCATTTCTGCTGCTGCTTTAACCCATTTGTAATGATTTTCTACTGCTTTTTTGCGTTCGGTTTTATCTGCCAATGCAAGGTCTCCTTGACCATCAATCATGATCAATACATTTGTCATTCCGTGTTTTTTTGCAGCTTCGTTAGATTTTGCAATAAATTGCGCCATAGCTTCATCAGAATAGTTTGCTTCTTTAACATCATTATACAGGGCGCTAACATATTCTAAGCCAGTAAAACCAAGGCTTTTAGCTTTTTCTGCAAAATCATAAGGATTGCCACCATCAAAAACTTGTTTGTGTAAAGACCATTGCGCTAATGATAATTTAAAAAATGGTTTTTGCTCTTCGGTGTTGGTTACTGCAACTTCTTCTTTTGCTTCTTCATTTTTTTTAGGAGCATCCTTACAAGATGCAAAACAAAAAACAAGTAAAATTAATGGGTATTTAACACTCTGTTTAACTAGTTTTTTAACTTTCATTTTTTAGATATTTAATTTTTAGGAATTTACATCAACTATAACGTTATAGTACGTTACCCTCAATATTTATAGGGTTTAAATGTAGAAAATTTATTTTATATTTGAGAAAATTATGAAATAAACAATACAAAGAATGGGCAAATTTTATTATAACGAAGAACAAGAGTCTTATGATGCTATAGTTGTAGGAACTGGCATAAGTGGAGGATGGGCCGCTAAAGAATTGTGTGAGGCTGGTTTAAAGACTTTAATTTTGGAAAGAGGTAGAATGGTAAAACATAGGGATGATTACCCAACCGCTTTTAAAGAGTCTTGGGATTTGCCAAATAACGGAGCCATTTCTCCTGAAGAAAAAGCAAAACAAGAAAAACAGTCTAGAACTGGATATACTACAAATGCAGATACAAAGCATTGGTTTGTAAATGATTTAGAACACCCTTACAATGAAACTAAACGTTTTGATTGGATGCGTGGTTACCATGTTGGAGGAAGATCTATAATGTGGGGTAGGCACAGTTACCGCTGGAGTGATATAGATTTTGAAGCCAATAAAAAAGATGGTCACGGTGTAGATTGGCCTGTTCGTTATAAGGATATAGAGCCGTGGTATGAAAAGGTAGAAACTTTTATTGGTGTGTCTGGAGAAAGCTTAGGCTTGCCGCAATTACCAGATAGTAAGTTTGAGCCTGTAATGCCGCTTAATTGTGTTGAAGAAAAGTTAAAAGAAAGTGTAGCTGAAAATTTTAATGGCCGCGTTGTAACAGCTGGTAGAGTTGCCCACATTACTAGTGATAAAAAGTTTGCAGGAGACGGTAGGTCTAAATGTCAGTTTCGTAATCGTTGTAGTAGAGGTTGTCCTTTTGGTGCGTATTTTAGTAGTAACTCTTCTACGTTACCAGCTGCAGAGGCTACAGGTAATTTAACACTTAGGCCAGACTCTATTGTTTATGAGGTTATTTATGATGAAGAAACTAAAAAAGCAACTGGAGTTAAAGTTATTGATAGAATAACAAAAGAAAAAATAGAATTTAAAGCAAAGGTAATTTTCTTATGTGCTTCTGCTATTGCTTCTACAGCTATATTAATGCAGTCTAAGTCTGATACTTTCCCTAACGGAATGGGTAATGAGTCAGACCAGCTAGGAAGAAATATTATGGATCACCATTTAGGTTGTGGTGCAAATGGTAAGTTTGATGGCTTTGAAGATAAATATTATAAAGGCAGAAAGGCAAACGGTATATATATTCCTAGATTTAGAAATTTAGGAGGTGATACAGATCGTAAAGAATTTATAAGAGGTTACGGTTACCAAGGTGGTGCAAGCAGAGGTAACTGGCAAGAGGTTGTTGCAGAAACAGGTTATGGCAAAGATTTAAAAGATGCTATTTTAAAGCCAGGCGGATGGACTATGGGTATTATGGGATTTGGTGAAGTATTGCCTTATGAAGATAATAGGTTTACTCTAGATTATAATAAATTGGATGATTGGGGATTGCCAACTGTTACTTTTGATGCAGAATTTAAGGAGAATGAACTTAAAATGCGTGAAGATATTAAAGAGCAGGCCGCAGCTATGTTAAAATCTGCAGGATTAAGAGATGTTAATGTCTTTGATAATATTGGGGCTTTAGGTCTTGGTATTCATGAAATGGGTACGGCTCGTATGGGTCATGATCCTAAAACATCTGTGCTTAATAAATACAATCAGGTGCACTCTGTACCAAATGTATATGTAACAGATGGGTCTTTCATGACATCATCTTCATGTGTTAACCCATCGTTAACATATATGGCTTTTACTGCAAGAGCGGCAAACCATGCTGCAGAACAATTTAAAAAAGGATTATTATAATGAATAGAAGATTAGCACTTAAGAACCTAGGTTTGTCATTAGGCTATGTTGTAGCTACGCCAACCTTAATTAGTATTGTACAAAGTTGTAAAAATGATAAAGGTGTTGCTTTTACTCCAGAGTTTTTTTCTCAAGAAGAAGGTGATGTTGTAGTAACCCTAATGGATATTATTTTACCTAAAACAGATTCTCCTTCAGCATCTGAAGCAAATGTTCATATGTTTGTAGACCAATATATTAATGTGTCTAACACAGCGGAAGAAAAGGCTTTGTTTAAAGCTAAAATGGCTAGTTTTTTATCTTTAGCAAAAAGTAATTCAAAAAAAGAAGCTGTTTCTGATATTACTGCTGAAGAGCTTGAAAATACATTAGCAAGTTGTTTAAAATTGTCTGAAGAGCAAATAAAACAACAAGATATTACTATGCGTAATTATAATAATGCTATTGCCAATGGAGAAGTAGGAGAGTTAGATGTAAACTCTGGGGCAATTGCTTTTGCGCAAGAGCTTAGAGGTTGGACAATTAGAGGTTATAAAGCAACCGAAGAAATAGCTAAAAACTTTTTAGCTTTTGACCCTATTCCAGGAAAGTATGTTCCTTGTGGTACTATTGACGAATTTACAGGAGGTAAAGCTTGGGCTTTGTAATTAACTAATTTTATGAAGAGAAGGAGTTTTATACAAAAATCGGCATTAACTACAGGGGCTATAACCTTAGGTGTTGCTTATGGTGCTGCTTCTAATAATATTGAGAAAGCTAAGCATACATTTAATTTAAAGTATGCGCCACATTTTGGTATGTTTTCTAATTATGCTAAAAGTTTAGAAGATCAACTGCATTTTATGGCAAGTGAGGGCTTTACAGCGTTAGAAGATAATACTATGCTTAATCGTGATGTTGCTACTCAAAATAAACTTGCAAAAACAATGCAAAATTTGGGGATGCAAATGGGGGTTTTTGTTGCTCATGAAATATTATGGAAAAAGCCTAGTTTGGCTTCTGGCGATTTGGCTTTAAGAGAAAAGTTCTTGTCCGAAATTAAAAGATCTGTTGAGGTCGCTAAGCGTGTTAATGCTAAATGGGTTACTGTTGTGCCAGGTCATGTAGATTTAAAACAGTCTATGGGGTACCAAACGGCACATGTAATAGAGTCTTTAAAGCAAGCAGCTTCTATTTTAGAGCCTCACGGCATAGTTATGGTGTTAGAGCCGTTAAACTTTAGAGATCACCCTGGTTTGTTTTTAACAGATTCTCCACAAGCTTATGAAATTTGTAAGGCTGTAGATTCTCCATCTTGTAAAATTTTATTTGATATTTATCATCAGCAAATTCAAGAGGGTAATTTAATACCAAATATGGAAGCATGTTGGGATGAAATAGCTTATATACAAATTGGAGATAACCCAGGAAGAAAGGAACCTACAACTGGGGAGATAAATTATAAAAACGTTTTTAAATTTATTTATAATAAAAATTTTACTGGCATTTTAGGTATGGAGCATGGAAACTCTATGCAAAATAAAGCAGGGGAACGTGCTGTTATTAATGCTTATAAAGAAGTGGATAATTTTATTTAAATATGTTGTTTAACGTACTAAAAAGCTGTGCTTATGCACGGCTTTTTTGTATTTTATATGCTTGTGTTATGTTGGAAATTGTAATTTTAAGTTAAATTCTATAAATTTTTATCGATTAACTGCACTTTTATTTGGTTGTATGTAAAGTTTTTGTATTTTCATAACGTATAAATAACAAAAGGGTAATATTTCTCTTTTTGTAAATACGAACTACTATGGAGAATTATTTTATTTTATTAATTGTGTATACTTCTGCACTAGTGTATTCTACAATTATTAGACCTAGACTTAGAAAAGAATAGTTAAGACTATTTCTTGGCTTTATAAATTAAAAGCATCATTAAATCTACTATTATGGTAGTGTTTAATGATGCTTTTTTGTTTGGTGTAGTTGGTAAAATAATAATGTTAAATAAAAAACCTCAAGCTATGCCAAATTAGGGGAGGGCATAGTTGAGGTATTTTTTTTCTCGTCCATAACGAGAGGTGTTCATAAAGCTTTATGCTGTTATGAGCCGCACATTAAACAATCGTCATCTGCTTGGCCAGCTTTAGCTTGTTCTATAAGTGCTTTCATTTCTGCTGCACTCATAGGTTCTACATCTGTATCTACAGGTGTAGGGTTAACTTTTAACTCCGTTGCCGCAGCTTTAGGAGCAGTACTAACTGCAGCTAACTTTGGTTCAGGAATTTCAACTTTTGGAGTTTCTTTTTTCTTGCTATTGTCTACTGTAAACTTAATTGCATCTGCCGCAGCTTTTGTTCTTAAGTAGTACATACCCGTTTTAAGTCCGCTTTTCCATGCGTAAAAGTGCATAGATGTTAACTTAGAGTAGTTAGCGTTTTCCATAAATAAGTTTAAAGACTGACTTTGGTCTATAAAATACCCACGGTGTCTAGACATGTCAATAATGTCTTTCATACTTAACTCCCAAACAGTTTTATATAATTCTTTTATTTCTTGAGGAATAATATCTATGTGTTGTATAGATCCGTTAGCACGCATAAGCTCTTGTTTAAGGCTTTCATTCCAAAGTCCTAATTGTACTAGATCTTCTAATAAATGCTTGTTAACTACAATAAACTCACCAGATAAAACTCTACGTGTATAAATATTGGATGTGTAAGGTTCAAAACACTCATTATTACCTAAAATTTGAGAGGTAGAAGCCGTTGGCATTGGGGCAACTAATAGAGAGTTTCTAACTCCATTTTTTAGTACGCTTTTGCGTAATTTTTCCCAATCCCATCTGCCTGATAGTTCATCATCTTTAATGCCCCATAAGTTATGCTGAAAATCTCCTTTAGATATTGGAGATCCTTCGTAGCTAGAGTAAGGACCTTCTTCCTTAGCCATTTCCATAGAAGCTGTTACGGCAGCATAGTATAATGTTTCAAAAATCTCCTGATTTAGTTTTTTTGCTTCATCACTAGTAAAAGGCATACGCATCATAATAAACGCATCTGCTAAGCCTTGTACTCCTAAACCAATTGGTCTGTGACGCATATTAGAGTTTTTAGCTTCTATTACAGGATAGTAGTTGCGGTCTATTACAGTGTTTAAGTTTCTGGTAACGCGTTTAGTTACACGAAAAAGCTCTTTATGGTCAAACTCTCCATTTTTTACAAACATTGGTAAAGCAATAGAGGCAAGGTTACACACAGCTACTTCATCAGGAGCAGTGTATTCCATAATTTCTGTACATAGGTTAGAAGAGCGTATAGTACCTAAGTTCTTTTGGTTACTTTTACGGTTTGCGGCATCTTTGTAAAGCATATAAGGTGTGCCAGTCTCTATCTGAGATTCTAGTATTTTTTCCCAAAGGTCACGAGCCTTTATTGTTTTTCTTCCTTTGCCTTGAGCTTCAAATGCAAGGTATGCTTCTTCAAATTCTTTATCGTGTTTTTTGTATAAATCTGGGCATTCATTAGGGCACATTAGTGTCCAGTCTTCATTAGCTTCAACTCTTTGCATAAATAAATCTGGAATCCACATTGCGTAAAAAAGGTCACGCGCACGCATTTCTTCTTTACCGTGGTTCTTTTTTAGATCTAGGAACTCAAAAATATCTGCATGCCATGGTTCTACATAAACAGCAAAGCTACCTTTACGTTTTCCTCCTCCTTGATCTACATAACGAGCCGTGTCATTATAAACGCGCAGCATTGGTACTACACCATTAGACGTACCGTTTGTACCTGCAATATAAGAACCTGTAGCTCTTACATTGTGTATAGATAAACCAATACCACCGGCAGACTGAGATATTTTAGCAGTTTGCTTTAAAGTGTCATAAATACCATCAATACTATCATCTTGCATAGCAAGTAAAAAGCATGAAGACATTTGTGGTTTTGGCGTGCCAGAGTTAAACAATGTTGGTGTAGCGTGTGTAAAGTATTTTTTAGACATAAGTTCATATGTCTCTATAGCAGCATCTAAATCGTTTAAATGTATACCTATAGATACACGCATTAACATGTGTTGTGGTCGTTCTGCTATTTTACCATTAAGTTTTAATAGGTAAGAGCGCTCTAAGGTTTTAAATCCAAAATAATCGTAGCCAAAATCTCGGTTGTATATAATAGTAGAGTCTAGTTTTTCTGAGTTGTCTTGTATCACTTTAAAGACTTCATCAGATAAAAGAGGTGCTTTTTTACCTGTTCTTGGGTTTACATATTCATATAAATCTTTCATTACTTCAGAGAAAGATTTTTTCGTGTTTTTATGTAAGTTAGATACAGATATACGTGCTGCTAGTTTTGCATAATCTGGGTGAGTAGTTGTCATTGTAGCGGCAATTTCTGCTGCTAAATTATCTAACTCAGATGTTGTTACACCATCATACAAACCTTCTATAACACGCATAGCCACTTTTAAAGGGTCTACTAATGCGTTTAAGCCATAACAAAGTTTACGAACTCTTGCCGTAATCTTGTCAAACATTATTAATTCTTTTCTGCCGTCTCTTTTTACTACATACATGCTACAATTGTTTTTAGTGATACGTTGGTTAGGTCAAGTCTTGTGAGACTCAACAAATTGGTTATTTATAGTGCTTTTTTTAGAAGTGTATTCTAAAAAATAAAAGGGTTAAATTTTAAAAATCTGCGTCAAAGCTAATTTTCTGTGCGTCGTCACCATCATTATTGTTGGCAACTCCAGATTTTTGGTACTCGGCTACTCTTTTTTCAAAGAAATTTGTTTTTCCTTGAAGAGAAATCATATCCATAAAGTCAAACGGATTGGTAGAGTTGTACACTTTGTCACAGTTTAATTCTACTAATAAGCGGTCTGTTACAAATTCTAAATATTGTGTCATTAATTTAGAGTTCATACCAATTAAGCTTACAGGTAAAGATTCTGTAATAAATTCTCTTTCTATATCTAATGCGTCTACAAGTATTTCTGTAATACGCTCTTTAGGTACTTTGTTTATTAAGTGGTGGTTGTGTAAGTGTACTGCGTAATCACAGTGCATACCTTCATCTCTAGATATTAATTCGTTAGAAAAGGTTAAACCAGGCATTAGGCCTCTTTTTTTAAGCCAAAATATAGAACAGAAAGAACCAGAAAAGAAAATGCCTTCTACTGCTGCAAAAGCAATTAAGCGCTCTGCAAAACTTGGAGATTCAATCCATTTTAAAGCCCAATCTGCCTTTTTTCTAATAGCAGGGAAGTTCTCTAATGCATGAAATAAAATATCTTTTTCTTTTTCATCTTTAACATAAGTGTCAATTAATAACGAATATGTTTCAGAGTGTATGTTTTCCATCATTATTTGAAAACCATAAAAGAATTTTGCTTCTGCATATTGTACTTCACTAACAAAGTTTTCTGCTAGGTTTTCATTTACAATACCATCAGATGCAGCAAAAAACGCTAATATGTGTTTAATAAAATAACGTTCGTCGTCGTTTAATTTGTTTTTCCAGTCATCTAGATCAGCGTGTAAATCTATTTCTTCAGCTGTCCAGAAACTAGCTTCACATTTCTTGTACCAATCCCATAAATCATTATGTTTAATAGGAAAAATTACAAATCTGTCTTCGTTTTTTTCTAAAATAGGTTCTATTGCTGCTGACATAATTTAAATCTGGATTATAACTGTTTTTAAAATTTTAAGGAGAATTGTTCCTTAAACCTTGGGGGACTACAAAGATTGTAAAATGTAGGCACATGGTAAAGGGGTTTTGCTGCTTTTAGCTTATAAGTTTTTAACAGCAATTGTTGACATGTGTGCTCGCTAGTGATGTTTATTGCCTTTGAAGAATTTATATGTTTTTTTAGTTTTTAAAACATAAAAATGTTCTAAAAAAATAAACCAAAAAGTATATTGTTTATAAGTGTTGTGAGCTAGTGAAGTAGCAATTTATGACGCACCAAACTTTACGATTCTGGCTTTAGTTTTTACAAAAATGAAATATTATATGATTCAGGTAGTTCCCCCCGAAACCTTTAAATCATTTGCAATAAAAATCATTTAACGTTTAACTAAAGCTAGGCTGCTTAACGCAGTTGTGTATTCTGTTTTTTAATACACGTCCTTTAGAATCGTAAACTCTTAGTTTGGTGGTATCATAAAATTATTTATCTTTTTTATTTATTGTTGTTGGTATTAAAGGTTTTGTACTGTTGTTCATATTTGCTAATACAGGTTCTTCTTTATTTAGCGTTGTTGTTTTGTTATTTTCCATTAGTGCAGCAACAGCTATTGTAATTACTAACAGACTAAACATAAAAATGCATTTTTTCATAATACTATAATTGCTTTTAAGTTTGCTTTATAATTGTTGTATTGCGCACATCTAATACAGTGCTAATTTATAATCATTTAGTAATCTTTTGGTTAACAATGTATAAATGGCAAAAAAAACTGTGTAGTTTGTATGATTTATACCTTTTTTGAGCAATTAACACGCAATTTTATGCCAACTACACAAAAAAAATATTGTTTTAAACAATGTATTGTACATTTACTATTCTAAATCTTTATTATGATAGAAGCAGTTGTAATTGACGATGAAATAAAAGCCATACAGAGCTTAACTTGGGAGTTAACCAACTTTAGTGATGAAATTAGAGTGGTAGCTTCTTTTACAGATCCTTACGAGGCTCTTAACTATTTGGAAGGAAACATACCAGATTGTGTATTTTTAGATATAGAAATGCCTATAATGGATGGTTTTCAGTTTATGCAAAAAGTAAAAGATAGGGAATACCCTATTATAATTACTACTGCGTACAACCAGTACGCTATAAAAGCCTTAAAAAATGAGGCTATAGATTATTTGTTAAAGCCTATAGATACAGATGATTTAAATGACACTATTATTAAAATTAAAAAGTACAATCAGAAAAACGATACTATAGAGCGCTTAGAACGTTTGCTTATTGGTTTTAATTCTAATATGGTAAATAAAAGAATAACCATAAATACAGATGGTAAGTTAATTTTTTTAAATAGTGACGAAATTATGTATGCGGAGTCTGACGGAAATTATAGTACACTGTATTTAGATGATGGTAACAAAGTTGTACTTACAAAAAAACTTAAAGAGGTAGATGATATGCTTACCTTAGAAAACTTTTTTAGAGTGCATAATTCGTACATAGTCAATGTAAATAAAGTAAAAGAGTTTATAAAAACTGATGGGTATTTGGTGCTACAGTCTAATGACAGAATTCCCGTTTCTAGGCAAAAAAAGTCTAATTTTTTAGACTTGCTATAACAGTGTCATGACGTTTAAATTAAAAAACAACATACTTATTATAAAGCCAATATTGCATATTATACTGCTGTGTGTCTTGTTCTTATTTTGTATTGGAGCCAAGGGGCAAGCTACTTTAAGTAATGCATATAAAAAAAAGATAGATAGCTTAATACTAGCAAAACCGCAAACGTATAAAGAGATAAATACTGTTATTAAATACAGTAAAAAGGATACTCTATTATTAAGGTATTTGGCTGTAAATTCAGAAAAGCATCGTTATTATATTGGAGTTTCCTATGCATACAATCAATTAGGAACCGTGTATAGAAACCTTTCAAGGTACAAAAAAGCAATACAACTACATAAACTAGGATTACAAGCCTCTACCAATGCAGATAATTTGGAGTTTAAGGTTTACAGTTTAAATATGCTTGGGGTAGATTATAGAAGAATAGATGCTATACGTACTGCTTTAGATTACAACCAACAAGCACTAGAGTTGGCAGAAAGCGTAAAAAATCCTAACGAAGAATTAAAAAGAAGTATAAATGTATCTTTAAATAGTATTGGTAATTTATACCATAGTTTAGAGCAATATAATTTAGCTATTAACAGGTACCATGCGTCTTTAAAAATAGAGGAAGAATTAGGGAATAAACTTGGGTTAGCTATAAATTACCAAAATATAGGAGAGGCTTTAGAGGAGCAAGGGAAATTACAAGAGGCACTAGATAAGTACAGAACTTCTTTAGCTTATAATGAAGAAATAAACTCAAACAAAGGAAAAGTTATATGCAACAATAGCATAGCACAAGTATACTTAAAACAAAACAAACCAAAAGAAGCAATTGTACTTTTAGACACTGCTTTAATAGGAGCCAAACAATTAGGGGACAAATTTATTACTGCTTTTGTAGAGGCAAATATGGGTTGGGCTTTTATGCAGTTAAATAATATAGTAAAGGCAGAAAAACATATAACAAATAGTATAGAAATTGGTAAAGAACAAGGTATACCAAGAATAATTGCTTTGGGCACCAAAAGATTGTCTGAGTTAGAGCATTTAAAAGGAAATTATGACAAAGCCCTAACGTATTATAAAAGAGCAATAGAATTAGAAAAACAAATTAGTAGCACAAGAAACATACGTTACGCTAACGATGTTATTTTAAGGTACGAGAATGAAAAAATTAACAATGAAATAGAAAACCTTAGGAAAGATAATGAAATTGTAAAGCTAAAACTAAAAAAAAATAGAGCTACTTTATTAATAATTGGTATTTCTTTACTGCTGTTGGCAGTGGTTTTATTTGTGTTTTATAAACAAAATCAATTAACTAGTGATAAAAAAATGTTGACATTGGAGCAAACAATGTTACGTAGCCAAATGAATCCACATTTTTTATTTAATTCTTTAAATTCTATTAAATTATATATAATTAATAACGAAAAAAAGAATGCTGTACACTATCTAAATAAGTTTTCTAAATTGGTCCGTAAAATACTAGAAGCTTCATCTTTAAAAGAGATTTCATTAGAAGATGAATTAGAAACCGTTAGCTTGTATATGCATATAGAAAACATTCGTTTTTCTAACAAAATAGATTTTACTGTTCATGTTGGTAGAGATGTAGATATTAACCAGGTAAAAATACCGTCATTAATTTTACAGCCATTTTTAGAAAACGCATTATGGCATGGTTTGTCCTCTAAAAAAGGTGCTAAAAAAATAGATCTTCAGATTTCTAAACCAGATGAAGAGTTTATAATAATTAGTATAACAGATAATGGTATAGGTAGAGCAGCATCAGAAAAAATTAAAGAAGCTAAAGTGCTTAAAAGAAAATCTTTAGGTATAGATATTACTAAAGAGCGCCTTAAAAACTTTTCTAAAGATTATTTAAATTCTTTTAAAGTAGAGTTTGTAGATCTAAAAGATGAAGATGGCACTGCGCTAGGGACAGAAGTAACTTTAACTATTCCCATTATTTAACTTGGTATACTCTTTAGCAACTAGGTCCAACTCGTTATACCAATCTTCTCCAAATTTTCTAATTAAAGCCTCTTTTACAAACTTGTAAATGGGCACTTTTAACTCTTGCCCAAGTGAGCAGGCAGTGTCGCATATTTCCCATTTATGATAATTTACACCAGTAAATTCTGAATATTCTCGTGTTCTAACAGGGTATAAATGGCATGATACAGGCTTTTTCCAGCTGGTAACACCTTCGTTATAGGCATCTTCTAGTCCGCATTTTGCGGTTCCATTTTCAGAGAAAACTACATATGCACATTCACTACCGTTTACTAAAGGTGTTTCCCATTCACCGTCTTCTCCCTTAACAAATGCACCTTGTTCTTCTATGGCAGCAATACCTTCTGGTCTTAAAAAAGGTTTAACATCTTGGTAAATGTCAACTAAAATTTCGGTTTCCTTATCTTCTAAAGGAGCTCCAGCGTCTCCATCTATACAACAAGCACCTTTACAAGCCGTTAAATTGCAAACAAAATCGTTGTCAATAATTTCTTCAGATACTATGGTTTTTCCTATTTGAAACATATGCGTAATATAAGTGTGCAAAGATACTTTTTTAACGTTAATAAGCTGTTATTTTTAATTTTAGTAATTTAAAACCGTTTTATAAAGTGTAAGTTTGCACCGATTTTTAAAAAAAGTAAAATTATGCCTTCTAGTTTTTTTGATTTTAAGGAGATTGTTACTGCAAGTATGATTTTGTTTGCTGTAATAGATATTATTGGTAGTATACCTATAATTATAAGTTTAAGAGCAAAAGTAGGACACATACAGTCTGAAAAAGCATCATTGGTAGCTACTTTAATTATGGTAGCATTTTTGTTTGTTGGAGAAGAAATACTTAACCTTATTGGTATAGATGTAAATTCTTTTGCTGTAGCGGGTTCTTTTATTATCTTTTTTATGGCTATAGAAATGATATTAGGTATTACGCTTTACAAAGATGATGTTCCTGAAACGGCATCTATAGTGCCAATTGCTTTTCCGTTAATAGCAGGAGCAGGTACAATGACTTCTTTATTATCTTTACGTGCAGAGTATCACGTTCAAAATATAATTGTAGCCATTTTAGTAAACATACTTTTTGTGTATATAGTGTTAAAGTCTTCTAAAAAAATAGAAAGAGTACTAGGAAAAAGCGGATTAAGTGTAATTAGAAAAGTTTTTGGTGTAATTTTGCTGGCAATAGCGGTAAAATTATTTGCTGCAAATATTAATGAACTCTTTTAAAAAGTAGTTAAAATGAATAAAGTAGTATTTATAATCTTGTTTTTAATAGCAGGGTTGTTAATTGGGTACAATGTAACTCAAATTAATTTTGAAGATCCACTTAGTGGCCCAAGTACTATTGCACTTATCTGTATTGTTGCGGCTTTGTGTGCTATAGTATTGTTGGTAATATTTATGATTTCTAAAAAAATACAAGAAAAAATAAAAGAATAACTTTTTTAAATAAAGTTTTAAAAAACAAAAAGGCGCTATTATTAGCGCCTTTTTTTTATGGTATGTTGCAGTGTTTACGCTGCACTTACTTTAGCTTTTTTTATAAAACCTTATTTTTAGTCTGTATGTTATATCAAACAATGCAGGTACAATTATTAGGGTTAAAAATGTAGCTACCATAAGTCCAAAAATAACTGTCCAGGCTAAAGGTCCCCAAAAAATAACATTGTCACCACCAATATATATATGTGGGTTAAACTCAGAGAATAAGGCAAAGAAATCTATATTTAAGCCTATTGCAAGAGGTATTAAACCAAGTACAGTTGTAACCGCAGTTAAAATTACGGGTCTTAGTCTTGCTTTACCACCTGTTACAATTGCTTCTGTAGCTTCTTCTCTAGACAGTACATCTTTTTCATCTAAACCAAGTTTTACTTTTTTACGATCTATAAGTATTTGGGTATAATCTAACAAAACAACACCATTATTTACTACAATACCCGCTAAGGATATAATACCCATCATAGTCATCATAATAACAAAAGACCAGCCAGTAATCATTAATCCTCCAAATACTCCTATAAAGCTTAAGAAGATAGCAATCATAATAATTACGGGTTTAGAAATACCACCAAACTGAAAAATTAAGATAAGCATAATTAAACCTAAACCAGAAAAGAACGCACTTACAAGAAATTTCATTTGTTTGTTTTGCTCTTCAATTTGACCTGTATAGTCAATTTTTACGGTATCAGGTTTACCTTTATAATCTTCCATTTCTTTTTGTATTTCATCTACAATTGCAGCTGCATCTGTATAACCAGGCTCTAAACCAGAATAAATAGTTACCACGCGCTCATTGTCTCTATGCTTAATAGCACTAAAACCAGATGTATTTTTAACGCTGGCAACAGCAGAAACCGGAATTTCTTTTATTTGTCCGTTAGATGGATCTCTAAAAATTATATTCTGATTAAATAACGCATTTGTATTGTAGCGTAAATCTTCATTAAAGCGCACGTTAATATCATAATCATCACCATCTTCTTTATAAATTCCTGCTTTTTCGCCAAATAAGGCTCTACGCAATTGGTTGCCAACCTGTGCAACAGAAACGCCTAATTCTCCTGCTTTTTCACGATCTACAACTACTTCCATAGATGGTTTACTCTTGTTAACATCAATCTTTATTTCTTCTATACCAGCTATGTTTTTGGTATTAATAAAGTTTTTAACGCTTTCTGCAGTAGAAATTAGTTCATTGTAATCTTTACCCTCTAACTCAATGTTAATTGGGTAGCCAGCAGGTGGACCATTTACGTCTTTTTCTACAGATATATTTACACCTGGGTAAATACCACTTAATGCTTTTTGCACTTTTGCACGTATTTCCTCGGTATTAATTCCTCTCCTAAATTTAAACTCGCTAAAGTTTACTGTTATTTTACCTTTATGAGGCATTTCTGCAGCAGAACCACCATCGGTTTGTGGGTTACCAGCACCTTCACCTACTTGTGATACAGCAGAATCTACAATAAAGTTTTCCCCATCGTGTTTGTATATGTCATCATCTAAAATCTCATAAACTCTTTTTTCTATAACCTTAGTTATAGCATTTGTTTTCTCTATAGATGTACCTTCTGGATATTCTACATATACAGATATTTCATTTGGTATATTGTCTGGGAAAAATTCTATTTTGGTTCTTTTGCTGCCAACAGACATACCAAAAAGCATAAATACAACAATTAAAAGAACAAAGGTTATAGATACATACCAGTAAACGTTACCACCTCTTAAGGCGTGTTTTAATCTGCGTTCATACCAGTTTTCAAACTTAACCATTGTGTTTTTTTGAAAACGAATTGCCCATTTTTTAATGAAATATTTGTACGCCCAGAACATTACAGCAGTAATAAGCATAACAGTACCTAAACCTCTCATTACGCCGCCAAAAACTAGTATCAATATACCAAAACCACCAAGAATAATACTTAAACGTATAAGTTGTTTAACGGTAAGTTCTTTTTCGCCTAGTTCCATAAATCTAGAAACTAGCATAGAGTTCATTAAAATTGCTACCAATAATGAAGAACCTAAAACAACGGATAATGTTATTGGGAAAAACTTCATAAACTGCCCCATTACACCTGGCCATAAACCAAGAGGTACAAAGGCCGCAACTGTGGTAAGTGTAGATACTATAATTGGGAAAGCAATTTCACCAACACCTTTTTTTGCAGCTTCAACTTTAGATAAGCCTTCATCCATTAAACGGTACACGTTTTCTACAACAACAATACCGTTATCTACAAGCATACCAAGTCCCATAATCATTCCAAAAAGAATCATTGTATTTAGGGTGTAACCTAGCCAAGATAATATCATAAAAGACATAAACATAGACATAGGAATGGCAAAACCAACAAATAGGGCGTTTCTAAATCCTAAAAAGAACATTAATACAGTTACAACCAGTATAATACCAAAAATAATATTGTTTACTAGGTCATCAACTTGGTTTAAGGTTTTAGTAGAAGAATCATTAGCAATAGAAATTTTTAAGTCTGGCGGATAATACTCCTTTTGTGCTTTTTTTACTATTTTTTTAATTTGGTCTGATGCAGAAATTGAGTTTTGACCGGCTCTTTTTTTAACATCTAACATAACTACACTTTCACCAAACTCTCTGGCATAGGTGGTTTTGTCTTCTTCCGAAAACGTAATTTTTGCAATGTCTCTAAGATATGTAGCGCCATTTTCTGACTTAACAACAAAGTTGTTTAGTAGTTGAGGGTCTTTTACTTCTCCTAAAATACGGATGGTTCTTCTTTGCTCTTCTGTTTTTAAGTTACCAGCAGACATAGTAACGTTACCACCTCTAATGGTGTTTAAAACATCATCAAAACTAATTTTAGCAGCCATCATTTTATAAATGTCTACCGCAATTTCTACCTCTTTTTCTTGAGCACCGCGTATATCTGCCTTTTTAATTTCTTGTAAGTCTTCAACTTCATCTTGTAAATACTCAGCAAAATCTTTTAACTTTTCTACAGGGTAATCTCCTGTAAAGTTAATGTTCATTATTGGCATTTCTTCAGACAAGTTAAGGTCAAAAACATTAGGCTCTACTTTAGCGCCGTTAAATGTTGGCCAGTCTTCACTAGCTTTTTCGGCATCTACTTCGTCCTTAATTTTTTGCTTAGCTTCCTCTACACTTATACCTTCATCAAATTCTACTATAATCATAGCATAATCTTCTTGAGAGGTAGATGTAAATTCTACAACGTTACTAACGTTCTTAATTTTATCTTCTAAGGGATCTGTAATTAAACGTTCTATATCCTCAGCAGTGTTACCAGGATATGGTGTGCTAATGTATATTTTGGTCTCTATTACCTCTGGAAAATCTTCTCTGGGCATAGCTAAGTATGCAGAGAGTCCTATCCATAAAAATAGCCCAATAAGTACGTAAATAACCGAAGGGTTATCTATAGCCCATGAGGATATTTTAAATTCCTTGTCGGCGTTTTTTTGTATTTTGCTCATGGAATTATTGATTTAAAATTTCAACTTTTTGTCCGTCTTTAACTGTTCTTGCACCTTCTTTAATTACGTGTTCATTAGCTGTTAATCCAGAAATAACCTCTATTAACGGACCTTGACTTTTACCTGTAGTAATTATTTTCTTTTTTGCAGTTGCGTAATTTTCTTCAGTTTTTTCTGCTACATAAACATATTGCTCCCCGTTAGCATTTTCTGATATTACGCTTTGCGGTATTAAAATAGCCTCGTTGTTAGTGTAGTCATTAAGTCTAACTTTAGCTGTTAAATTTGGTTTTATGTTACCGTTTTTATTAGGAACAGAAACCTCTACAGAAAAGGATCTGTTACTAGGGTTAATAAAGTTGCCTGTTTGTCTAATTTTAGTTGTAACACTATCGTTTAAAATTGGAAAATAAACAACAGCTTCTTTACCGTTTTTAATGCTTTTAATGTAAGTTTCTGGCACTTCTACATCTAAATACATATTAGAAAGGTTTACAATTCTAAAAACTTCAGATCCCATACCAGGAGCAACAACAGTACCTTGTTCCTTAATAACATTGTCTATAATACCTGTAAAAGGGGCTCTTATGGTAGATTTTCCTAATTGGCTTTCTGCTTGTTTAATAGCATTTACCTGAGCCTCATAATTTGTTTTAGCTTGTAAATACTGTATTTCTGAGCCTATTTTTTGTTCCCATAGCCTTTGCTGTCTTTCATACGTAGTTTTAGCTAATTCTGCTTGTGTTTTTAACTGTGCAAGTTGGCTGCTCATACCACCATCATCTATAGTTGCAAGTACTTGTCCTTTGTTTACTTTTTGCCCCTCTTTAACGTATACTCTTTTTAGCGTACCAGCCATTTCTGGGTAAATTAAAACATTTTGTTTTGTTTGTACATTACCTTGCAACTCTAAAAAGTGATTAAAAACTTGTGTTTTGGTAGTTAGGGTGCTTATTAAAGGAAGGTTTTTGTTTCCTTGTATAACAGCAATAGCAGAATCTAATAATATCATTTGTTTTTCTAAGGTTTTGTGTTCCTCAGAAACGGTTGCTTTTTTTGCTCTTATTTTATCTATATTTTTTGTAGCAATAATACTTTCTATGGAGTCGTTTTTGCCTCCGCAGGCAGTAACAACTGCTGTAAGTGTTACTATGTAGAATATTTTTTTCATGTTGTTTGTATTACAAATTGTTGTGATGGGGTTAGTTATTTAGAATTAATTCTAAAGCTGTTTTTTTATTAATTACGTCTACCATAGACTGTAAATACTCTTGTTGTACTGCGTATAGTTGCGTTTGCGCTTGTCTAAGTTCAAAACTTGTAGCTAAACCTTCAAAATACTTTACTTGGTTTTTTTTCTCTATACGTTCTGCTAATCCTAAATTATCTTTGTTTGTTTGGTACTGCTCAATAGCTAAAATGTATTCGCTTTTTGCATTTTCCCAGTTTAAACGTAAAGACTCTTCTGCTTCTGTTTTTTGTGTTTTTGCTTTTTCTAATGCAATTCTAGCACGTTGTGTAGATGCGCTTCTGCGTAATGAACTAAAAATAGGAATATTAAGATCAAACCCTAAAATAGAAGAGTTAAACCAGTCTGTCTCTTTCTTTAAAAAATCAAATTCCTGACTGTAGGCTGTATATCCAAAATTTACAAAGGCATTAAGTGTAGGTAAGGCTTTACTTTTTTCTAACTTAAGCTCTAAAGCACGTTGTTCATTAAGGTTAAGTGCCATTTTATAGTCTACATTATTTTCTAAATTAAAGCTACTTTCTATTAAGTTAAAATCTATTTGTTTTTCTGTTAATATATCTAAGTCTTCAGTTAATTTAGTTGGGTTATCTAACTCTAACCCCATTACTAAGTTTAACATTTGTACTGTAATTTTTTTTAGCCTTATGGCATTTTTTAATTGGTTGGTTACAGATGCTAATGTAATTTGTAATTGCTCTACATTTTCTTCCTCTGTTAAACCGTTTTCAAAAATCTTTTGTGTTTCATTAAGATTTTTTTCTAGTGCTGCCTTGTTTTTTTCTAGTATAGCAGTGCTTTCTTCAGCTAAAAGTACATTTCCATAGGCCTCTACCACAGCTTTGCGAACATCTAAGGCATTTTTTTCTTTGCTGTTGGCACTGTAGTCTATAAAGGTTTTTGTTGCTTGTACACCTACAATATAAGAGCCATCAAAAATTTGCTGACTTAATGTTGCTGTTGCACTGGTAGATTGTTTTTGCCCAAAAACCACAGGAATAAATGAACCTGGTGCACCACCAGCTAATTCTCCTGGTATTAAAGATACAGGTTGTTTTAGTTGGTTTTGGTAACTTATTGCACCGTTTACTTGTGGTAAACCGCTAGCAATAGTTTCCCATTTTTGCTTTTGCGCATCTTCTATATTTCGGTCTGCATTTATAGCACTGTAGTTGTGCTCTAGTGCGTAATTAATTGCCTCTTGCAGCGAAAAACTAGTGGGCTTGTCTTGTGAAAAACCCATTTGTATGCCCAAAAGCAATAGTACTAATGTTAAACTCCTTTTCATTTATGATTGATTTGATTTGATAATATCTGTTAATACTTTTTTTCCTTTTGTTGTTACTATTCCTCGTAAGTGGTACTCTAAATAATTGTCCATTAATTTAATTTTAGAAAATTGCTCTGGCGGAAAAAAGTCATCATCCTTAATTGCTGTCATTCCAGAAAAATATATTCTAGATATAAACTCTATATCTAAGTTTTTTCTAAATAAGCCTTCTTCTATCCCTTCTTTTAAGTTCTCAATTACACATTTTTGCATAAATGTAAATTGCTCTTTTTTTAAAGATTTATGAATTTTAGGGTAATACTTTTGCAACTGGTAAATAGGAGAAGAACTCTCATCCTTTAAATTTGAAATTATAAATTTTCTAATCTCAAACATTTCTACAATAGGGTTGTGTTTTAAAGAGCATATGTTATTTATACCATTAGTAATATTACTAAATAAATAGGAAGTACTTTCTTCTACTAATCTAGTTTTATTGTCAAAATAAGTGTAAATAGTTTTTTTAGACATTCCTAACTCATTAGCAAGGTCATCCATAGTAACACTCTTAAATCCTAATTTTAAGAATAAATCTGTAGCTTTTTCTAAAATTTTATCTTTCATAATGCTTGGCAAAGATAATTCAGGAAACTTAGAATACAAAAAAAGTTTCCAAAGTTTTGTTATATCTTAACTATAGTTTAAAATGAATGTTACATTTATAATTGCTTAAAAAGTATTTCATGTATTTTTGGTAAAAAAATACAGATGCATACCATAAACCAGTATAGAGAGTCTTTTTTAGAAGAATTAAACAAAATTACAACAGAAAAGGAGCCTAAAAACTTATACCACCCAATTAATTATATATTGAATTTGGGAGGTAAGCGTTTACGACCTATACTGGCGTTAATGACTGCAGATATTTTTGGTGCAGATTTTAAAAATGCTATACCAGCTGCAATGGCTGTAGAGGTTTTTCATAATTTTTCTTTAGTGCATGATGATATTATGGATGATGCGCCTTTAAGAAGAGGAAAAGCAACTGTGCATGAAAAATGGGATATTAATACGGGTATTTTGTCTGGTGACGCTATGCTAATTGAAGCATATAGGCTTTTAGAACAGTATGATGGTAACCAATATAAAAAATTAAATGCGCTTTTTAGTACTACTGCTTTACAAGTTTGTGAAGGCCAACAATATGATGTTGATTTTGAAACCAGAGATGATGTAACCATACCAGAATACTTAAAAATGATTGAGTATAAAACAGCGATATTGGTTGCTGCTGCTATGAAAATGGGAGCTATAATAGCAGAAACTACAGTAGAAAATGAAGACTTAATTTATGAGTTTGGTAAAAATTTAGGTATCGCTTTTCAGTTACAAGATGATTATTTAGATGCTTTTGGTGACCCAAAGACATTTGGTAAACAAGTTGGAGGTGATATTATAGAAAACAAAAAAACATATTTGTACTTAAAAGCGTTAGAACTCTCCTCTAAGGCAGAGCAAAACTCATTAGATCAGTTGTTTTCTATACAACCAACAAATAATAATGATAAAATAGCTACGGTAAAAGCTATTTTTGAAGAGTCTAAAGCAGATGTTGCTACAAAGCAAGCTATAGAAGATTATACGCAAAAAGCCTTTAATGTTTTAGATAAGCTAGAAATACCTGCTACAAACAAAGAAGCATTAGAGCAATTTGGGTTATGGCTAATGACCAGAAAAGTGTAACTTTTTAGTCTACCAAATACGGAACCTTCTTTAATGTAATTATTGGCTTACTTAGCATTTGCTGTATGGTTTGCTGTTGTTCTACAATGCAAATAACCTCTATGCCAATGTGTATGCCGTAAATATTATCTGGATTATTAAGTCCTAAATAAAATGTGCCTTTGGTAGTATCTGTTACATTTACAATACCAGACTTGTAGTTTTCTCTAGAGCCAAATAAGTAGGGAACATAGTCTTCTTTTTGTTTAAAGAGTAATGCATTTTCTTCGTTTAGTAAATAAATGTCGCAAATATTAGCTCCAGGTGGCGGACTCAAATTTTCTACTGCGCCCGAAAAAGAATTTTCCGTATCTATATAATTAGACAATGTAGAGGCTAAACCAAAACTTTTTATTGTGTTTTTTATGTCTTGTTCTTCTCTAGAGGCACTAAAAACGTAATACCAAGAAACTGTATTTTGTGGTAATGCAATTGGTACTAGAACTCTGCTTTTTCCTCCTTTTAATAAGTCGTTAGACCTACTGTTAAGGTAAAAATTATCTTGCTGTAAAGAGATTGTTTTTAGTTTAGTAACCTCTGTGTCTGTTTTTATTGGTGTAGCATATGTTGTGTCTGCAACTTCTTTGTAGGCAATAATAGGCGCTTGTTTGTTAAAAGAATCTACTTTAAAATTTAGGCTTATTTTTGAATCCTTACTATTGCTGGTTTTTATAATTAATTGGTATAGGTCTGTGTCTGGAGCTTCTAGCCAATAATTTGCTTTTTTGCCTAAAGTTTTAAAAATTGCTGTATTTACATCTTTATACTTACTTATGGTATAAACTATATCTCCTTTTCCTTTAGCTTTTAAACTTATATGTATGTTATCCTTTTTATTAGCAGAAAACAGTAATCTGTAATCATTACCTGTATTAACCGTAAAAGTAGTGTCTTGTTCTTGTTGTGCGCTAATTGTGATAACGCAAAACAGTAGGGTAAAAAAACAGACAAGGTTTTTCATAGCTTTTTTTTGTAAATGTAACCAAAGTTATTTTTTTTCAAACGATAAACATTGTTATTGTATTGTTTTTAAAAGTTGTTTTGAGTTTAAAAACTGAAAATATCTGGCTGTTGCAATAAAATTTTCATCTAGAATAACGGTTGCGGGTAAAGAAAACGGCTTGTTTTTGCGGCTAGCCATTAAGAGAGGTATTTGATGAATAGAATTTACCTTTTTAGCATTCTTATTTTCATAAGTGTTACCTCCAAATGTAATTTTTTCTGTAGATTCTACATTCATTTTTACGGCGTAATACTCCTTGTTAAGTATGTTAATTACAGTAGAATCTTTATATGTTTTACGTTCCATTTTGTTGCATAATACACACCAGTCTGCATAAAAATGGATAAAAACTTTTTTTGGCTTTACTGCTAGGGAGTCTTCAAGCTGATTAAAACTTAGCCAGTTTACCTCATTATTTTGCGCAGTTACTTGTGTACAGGTGATGTAGTTTATTAGCAATAAAATTAGTGCTTTTTTGTAGTAAGATTTCATTTTAATTACAAGCTTTTTATTCTTAAACCTATAAAAATTGTTCTTGGTAGAGATGGGCCATAAACATAATTGCTATCTCTATTTTTACCAGTGTCAAAATCGTTTTGGTAAGCATTAGTTATATTTTTTATACCTCCAAAAAACTCAATTCCTGTATTTAATTTAACACTGTTAAATGTGTAGCCTAGTCTTAAACTTGTTTCTAAAAAAGATGGTGTCTCTTTGTACTCATCTCTAACTTGGCCCGTGTTTTCACCTCCAAAATGAGCAATGTCCATATTACCAGTATATATTAAATTAGCAGAAACGCTAAGCTTTTTTTTGGGAGTGTAAGTAAAGTTAGCGTAGCCGTATGTGTTAGGTGTTCTTAAAAATTCTTTTTTGGTTGGCAAACCTTCAATATTTTCTACTGCCTCTGTAAATTTACTAGATTGTATTGTAAAACCAGCATCTACCTGAAAAACGTAATTAAAATTTGCTCTAGTTTCTAGGGTAATACCCTTTACAACTGCGCCGTCGCCATTTCTTTTTTCAAATAATTCGCCAAAACTATCTTCGCCTAGAGGAAAAAGATAAAAGGCATTATTTAGTTTGGTGTAAAAACCTTCTATTGTTACACCAGTAATTAAATGCTCTGTAGCTTTGTCATAATTAAAAGAAGCCGTGTAGCTGTTAGATCGTTCTTCAAATAAATTATCAGATAAAGAAATTCTAGAAATTCCTCCTCCTGCAAAAGCAATGTGTAAATCGGTATCAAAAGCTTGTGGAGCTCTAAAACCTGTTCCCCAGCCCAATCTAAACTGTGATTCTTTATTAAGTTTGTATAAAAACGATAGTCTAGGGCTAGCAATTACGTTATCTAGCAAGTTGTGTTTGTCTATTCTTAGTCCTGATAAGAGGTTAATTTTAGGAGTAACATCCCAATCGTTTTGTAAAAATGCACCCCAATTTCTGGTAGTTTGGTCTATGTTATAGTTATAAGCTTCAATTACATCTAAAACATCATCATACACATACTCCGTACCAAAAGTAAAAATTGCTTCTCCTCCTAAAAATGAATCTACTTTATGGTTTAACTGCAAGCCTGCTTGGTGGGTTTCTACTTTGGAAGTACCGTAAGGAGGGTTTGCTAAAAAAATATTTAACTCATCTTCATCATCAGGCTGTATACCTGTGTAGTGATCTCTATCTGTAATTTGTCCGCCATAGTAGGCAATAAAACTATTTTTATCTTCATTAAAATTTATTTGATAATCTAAACTTCCCATTACAACATTATGAGTTCGTTCTTCAGATTGTTTTGCTAAATGTGCTGCTTTATCTACTTGTTCGCCCCCATATCTGTATTCATAAATGCTACTAATGCTAGCTTCTATTTTTTCGTTTTCAGATGGTAAATAAAATAAATTAGCACCAAAAGAATTGTTTTTTAAACTGGGTAATTCAGAGTAATTATCTCCGTTATCATCATACGTATTTCTGTCCCTTTTATTAATAAAAAACGTAGCGCCAGCAGTTCTATCATCATTAACTACAGTAGCATTACCTAACAAAATATTGTCTGATGCATTGTTGTTTATACTCTGGTAGGTATAAGTTAAGTTGTATTCGTTTTTAATAGGTATTTTGGTAATTACATTAACTGTACCGCCAATAGCACTAGAACCATAAAGTGCAGACACGCCACCTCTAACTACTTCCATACGTTCTATCATATTTACCGGTATTTGCTCCATACCATATAAACCTGTTAAAGGGCTAAAAATAGGCCTGCCATTAATGAGTATTTGAGAATAGCCTCCCTGCAAGCCATTTATACGTAATTGTGTGTAGTTGCAGGTTTGGCAGTCTGTTTCTACCCTTAATCCTGGCTGAAATCTTAAACCTTCAGATAAATTGGTAGCAACAACATTGTCTAACGTTTTGCTATTTATAAGGTTTACAATAACAGGAGAATCTGTTCTTCTTTTTTCTGTTTTTGTGCCTGTAACCACAACTTGGTCTAAACCCAAAACATCTTCTTTAAGATTAAAATTAATAGTTTGGTTATGGGTAACCGTAATTTGTTTTTCTACAGTTGCAAAACCCACACTTTGGCAAATTAAAGTATAAGTACCTTTAGCAAGTTTTAAACTGTAAAATCCGTCTTTATTAGTAGTAGTCCCAATAGATTTTTCTTTAAGGTATATAGTTGCATACGCTAAAGGATTTGTATTGTTGCTTACTTTTCCTTTAATGTTAATGTCTTGAGAAAAAATAGAATAGGGAAGTATAAAGAATAATAAAATTACTTTTTTCATTAATTTAAAATTAAATTTAGACAAAGCTAAAAATTTGTTTTTAGAAATAAAAATGTATTTTTGGTAAAAATTAAATTTGATGACGCATTCTGAGGAAAATTATTTAAAAGCAATTTTTCACATAGGTAAGGGAGGAGTAAATGATATTTCTACTAATGCTATTGCAGAGCAAATGGAAACCAAGCCATCTTCTGTAACAGATATGATTAAAAAATTATCAGAAAAAAACTTGGTAAACTATAAAAAGTATAAAGGTGTTTCTTTAACAGATGCAGGTAAATCTACTGCTTTGTCTATTATTAGAAAACATAGGTTGTGGGAGGTTTTTTTGGTAGAAAAATTAGATTTTTCTTGGGATGAAGTGCATGAAGTTGCAGAACAATTAGAGCACATTAAAAGTGAAAAGTTAATTGATAAATTAGATAAACTTTTAGATTTTCCTAAATATGATCCTCACGGAGATCCAATACCAGATAAGAATGGTAATTTCAAAGTTATAGATAAAAAGCTTTTGAGTGAACTTTCTGTAAATGATAAAGGTATTTGTGTGGGAGTAAAGGACTCTTCTAGTCAGTTTTTAAAGTTTTTAGATAAAAATAAAATTGCATTAGGAGATGTAATAGAAGTGACCGATAAGGAGGATTTTGATGGTTCTTTTCAGTTAAAAATAAATGCCAATAGTTTTAACGTATCTAACCAAATTGCTTCTAATTTATTTGTGCAAATAACAGAATAAGTAATAAAATGAAAAAAATTAAATATATAATAATAAGTGCTCTAATGCTACAATTGTTTGGTTGTAAAACCGATACAAAGAATGCAGATAACGGACAACTTAATGTAGTTACAACAACTACAATGATAACAGATTTGCTACAAAATATAGGTGGTAATGCTATTAATGTTGTTGGCTTAATGGGTAGTGGTGTAGATCCGCATTTGTACAAGGCTAGTGAAGGAGATGTAAGTAAACTGGTAAACGCAGATGTAGTTTTTTATGGTGGTTTACATTTAGAGGGTAAACTTGTTGAGGTATTTGAGAAAATGGAAAAAACAGGTAAAAAAGCCATAGCTGTTTCAAATGCTTTAGACAAAAAAGAACTTATAGGTTCTGAGTATTTTGCATCTAATTATGATCCTCATATTTGGTTTAATGTTACATTTTGGAAACAGATAACTACATATGTTACAAATGAATTAAAAAAGGCAGATCCCCAAAATGCATCTGTTTTTGAGAAAAATAGTAACAAATATTTAGAAGACTTAACAAAGCTTGATGCGGAAGTTAGGGCTAAAATTAATGAGTTGCCAAAAGATAAAAGAATACTGGTTACAGCCCATGACGCATTTAACTATTTTGGTAATACTTACGGCTTTAATGTGGTTGGGTTACAAGGTATTTCTACTGCAACAGAGGCAGGAGTACAGGATGTACAAGAATTGTCTAAATTTATAATAGACAACAAAGTGAAAGCTATTTTTGTAGAGAGTTCTGTACCTAAACGTACAATAGAGGCTCTGCAGGCGTCAGTTAAATCTAAACATCATGATGTTGCCATAGGTGGCACATTGTATTCTGATGCTTTGGGAGATAAAGGTTCTGTAGAAGGCACTTACATAGGAATGTTTAAGTACAATGTAACCACAATTGTAAATGCATTAAAATAAATGCTTATGGAAACTAAATACGCTATAACAGTAGACGATTTAACGGTTGCCTATAATTACAAGCCCGTGTTGTGGGATATAGACTTGGCAATACCAGAAGGCGTACTAATGGCTATTGTTGGTCCAAACGGAGCAGGTAAATCTACCTTAATAAAATCTATTTTAGGTATAATAAAACCAATAGCAGGTAGTGTTAAAATATTTGGTAAACCCTATAAAAAACAGTTTAAAGAAGTTGCTTATGTGCCACAAAAGGGTAGTGTAGATTGGGATTTTCCTACTACTGCATTAGATGTGGTTATGATGGGTACTTACGGTAGTTTGGGGTGGGTTAAAAGACCTGGGCAAAAAGAAAAGAAAGCAGCATTAGAAGCCTTAGAAAAAGTGGGTATGCTCTCTTTTAAATCACGACAAATTAGTCAGCTTAGTGGCGGACAACAACAACGTATTTTTTTAGCAAGAGCCTTAGTGCAAAATGCAAGTATTTATTTAATGGATGAACCTTTCCAAGGCGTAGATGCTACTACTGAAAAAGCCATTATTAATATTTTAAAAGAGCTACGTAAAGCCGGAAAAACTTTAATTGTTGTACACCATGATTTGCAAACAGTACCAGAGTATTTTGATTGGGTTACGTTTTTAAATGTAAAAAAAATTGCAACTGGGCCAGTTAAAGATATTTTTAACGATGGTAACCTAACTAAAACTTATGGTATAAATTATAAGGTTAGTGTACAAGAGTAAAATTATACTAAAAAATTAAATAGTGACCGTAACCGAATATTTTAACCTATTGTTTACAGATTATACACTGCAAACCATAACCTTAGGCACTGCAATTTTAGGTGCTTTGTGTGGTATGCTTGGCAGTTTTGCGGTGTTGCGTAAACAAAGTTTGCTAGGAGATGCAATATCACATGCAGCATTACCTGGTATTGCTTTGGCTTTTTTAATTACAGGAGCTAAAGACAGCAATACTTTATTAATTGGTGCTTTGGTAAGCGGTTTGGTTGGTACTTTTTGGATTAGAGGCATTGTAAAAAAAACACATTTAAAAACAGATACGGCTTTAGGGCTTATATTATCACTATTCTTTGGTTTTGGGATGTTGTTGTTAACCTTTATACAAAAAATGCCTAATGCAAACCAAGCTGGGTTAGATAAATACTTATTTGGGCAAGCGGCAACTTTAGTGGCCAGTGATGTTTGGACAATGTGTATTATAGCGGGTTTAAGTTTACTTATTTTATTGGTGTTTTGGAAAGAGTTTAAGCTTTTGCTTTTTGATGTAGACTACACTAAATCTTTAGGATTTAATGTAAAATTTTTAGATGTTTTAATTACCTTTTTTATAGTAATATCTATTGTTGTGGGGCTACAAACAGTTGGTGTGGTTTTAATGAGTGCTATGCTATTAGCGCCAGCAGCAGCAGCTAGGCAATGGACAAATAGTTTAAGTGTAATGGTAGTTTTAGCTGCTATTTTTGGTGCTTGTTCAGGAGTGTTTGGTACTGCAATTAGTGCCAGCTCTAACAATTTATCTACAGGACCAGTAATTGTTTTAATAGCTGCCGTTTTTGTATTGTTTTCGTTTATTTTTTCACCTAAAAGAGGATTGTTATTTAGGGAAATTAGGTACCGCAGCAACCGTAAAGATTTGGAGTTAAACAAAACGTTGGCTTTTATGTATCAAATTGTAGAATCACATGATAATATAAATCACCCACACGCTATAAAGATATTAAATAATTTTCACGGGTTTACGCGTAAATCCCTTCAGAAATTAGAAGACAGAGAACTAATTACGGTAACTAAAACAATGTGGTCTTTAACAGAAAAAGGATTTAGTACGGCTGCAAATTTATATAATCAATTAGAAGAAAATGAGTAGCGCACAATTAGAGATACAACTTATTGCTTGTTTAGTGGCTATAGCTTGTGCTATACCTGGTACATTTTTAGTACTACGTAAAATGGCAATGATTAGTGATGCTATTAGTCACTCTATTTTGCCAGGTTTAGTAATAGGCTTTTTTTTAACAGAAGATTTAAACTCGCCTTGGCTTATTTTATTGGCTGCTGTTGCTGGTGTAATTACAGTTGTTTTAGTAGAGTATATTCAAAAAACCGGACTTGTAAAAGAAGATACAGCTATAGGCTTGGTTTTTCCTGCATTGTTTAGTATTGGTGTAATTTTAATTGCAAAAAACGCTAATGATGTACATTTAGATGTAGATGCCGTTTTATTAGGCGAGCTAGCTTTTGCTCCATTTGACAGGTTGTTGGTTAATGGTGTAGATTTAGGAGCAAAATCGTTATGGGTAATTGGTAGTATTGTAGTTGTTACATTAATTTTATTGGTTACTTTTTTTAAAGAACTTAAAGTAAGTACTTTTGATAAGCAATTGGCGGCTACATTAGGTTTTTCTCCTTTGGTAATACACTACGGTTTAATGTCTATTGCATCTGTTACAACAGTTGGTGCTTTTGATGCTGTAGGTGCCATACTCGTTGTGGCGCTTATGATTGCCCCAGCTGCAATGGCATATTTGCTTACAAATAACCTTAAAAAAATGTTAGTTATTGCTGTTTTTGCGGGTGTGGCTTCTGCAATAATTGGTTATTGGGTAGCACATTATTTAGATGCTTCTATAGCGGGTTCTATGACCACAGTTTTAGGTGTTCTATTTTTACTGGTTTATTTATTTGCGCCAAGTAAAGGTCTAATTTCTGTGTTATTTAGGCAAAAAAGGCAACAGGTAGAAGTGTATCTACTTACATTTATGTTGCATTTGCAAAACCATAGTGAAGAGTCAGAACGACACATAAACCATTTAAGTGAGCATATTAATTGGGGAAAAATGCAATCTAAAACTGTACTAGATTTGGCATTAAAAAATAATATGATAGTGATAAATAATAACATTATATCACTTACAGAAAAAGGACAGGGGTTTACAAATAAGGCAATAGACTATATTACAACTAATAGTGCGGTAGCAATAGAAAAAATGAAAGAAGATTTCTTTTTGTTTAGAGGATAATATATAAATAATCAAAAATTATGTCGATTAAAAAAATAACTAGCTTGTTACTTTTTATTGTAATGTTTAGTTGTGGTAGCTCTGCTGTTAATTATGATAACTTAGACGAAAAAGTTGCTGCTAAGGACTCTATAAATTATAGGCAAGAAATGCGCAATTTTGTTGTAGGTTTAAGTGCCTATGCAAAAAATATAAACCCTAATTTTTTAGTAATACCACAAAACGGTATAGAATTAATTACTAGTGATGGCGAGATTTCATCAGAAATTAATACTACATATTTAGACGCAATAGATGGCCACGGGCAAGAAGATCTTTTTTATGGGTATACAAAAGATAATGGTGCAACGCCTAAAAAAGTAACAGCTTATATAACGCAATTGTTGCAGTTGTCTAAAAATAGAGGAAAAACAATTTTGGTTACAGACTATTGTTCTTCAGAATATAAAATAAAAAATTCACAAGCAAGTAACAATAATCTGGGTTTTGTTTCTTTTGCAGCTACAGAAAGAGACTTAAATGTAATACCAAATGTGCCAGTTTACAATGCATCAAATAAAAACATTACAACATTAAATGAGGCTGGTAATTTTTTGTATTTGCTTAATCCTGAAAACTATGAGCTTAAAGATAAGTTTATAAGTGATGTTGCTAACACAAATTATGATGTGCTAATAATTGATTTGTTTTTTAATGGAGATGTAGCTTTTACAGTTTCTGAAATTGAAAAACTTAAGATTAAAGAAAACGGAGGTAAGAGATTGGTAATATGCTATATGTCTATAGGAGAAGCCGAAGATTACAGGTATTATTGGAAGCCACAATGGAAATCTACTACTCCAGCTTGGTTAGACAAAGAAAATAGAAATTGGCCAGGAAACTACAAAGTTAAGTATTGGAATAAGGATTGGAAAAATTTAATTTTTGGTAATGAAGGTGCCTATTTAGACAAAATTTTAGATAGAAAATTTGATGGAGTTTATTTGGATATTATTGACGCTTTCAACTTTTTTGAGGAAAACTAGTCAATTTTTTTAACATATTTTAACTTGTAGTCCAATGGTGTATTTTATCTATTTTATAGAGTAAATAGGCAACTTAACTATATTCTTATTTAAAAAATATTTTTTGGTAGTTGTTTTGTGTTCTGGCACAAATCCAATATTAAACTTGACTACAAAAAGTAAAATTAATGTATTAATGATAACCGAAGGTACTTATCCGTTTAACCACGGAGGAGTATCTACATGGGCACATAACTTGTGTAATGAAATTACAAATGTAGACTATACACTTTATGCCATTAATGCAATGGTAGAACCTAAACCAAAATACAAATTAAGCAATAATGTAAAAAAGGTAATACAGGTGCCAATGTGGTCTGCCGAGGAGCCTTTTGACTGTGTTTATTATGATGTTAAATACTCTGATGTTATTTATAAAAGAGAACGTACATCTACAGATGCTATTTCTCAAAAATTTGTACCATACTTTATAACCTTTATCAAAGAAATTTATTCTAAAGAGCAGTCGGTTACTGTTTTAGATGATTGTTTTTATAATATGTGGCTTTTTTTTAATGATTATGATTATAAAGTAGCAATGACCAGCAAACCTGTTTGGGATGCATTTACAGAAGTATTAAAAAGTACCTTGCCACAAAATGAACTCGTTAAACTTAGTTTAGAAGATGTAACCATTGCTATGCGATGGATATATAGGTTTTTAATACCAATAGCCATAGATGTTCCTAAAGCAGATGTGTCGCATATAACAATTTCTGGAATAGCAGTGTTGCCTGCCTTATGTTTAAAGTATAAATACAATACACCTATTTTGGTTACAGAACATGGTGTTTTTATAAGAGAACGTTTAATTGCAATTAGTGCAGCAGATTACTCGTATTTTTTAAAGAAAATGCTTATTCATTTCTCTGAGTGCATTACTAAATTAGTTTATTACCATGCTGCTAAAATTACCTCTGTAAGCAAATTTAACATTGCTTGGCAAAAACATTATGGAGCAGATGTTAATAAAACAAAAGTTATATATAACGGTGTAGACCCTAATGTTTTTGTCCCAAGAAATAAGCCTAAGCATTTAGAAAATACACCAACTGTGGTTGCCGCTGCAAGAATTTTTGACCTAAAAGATATTCTTACAATGATAAGAACTTGTAATGAGGTTAGAAAAACAATACCAAATGTACAATTTTTGGTTTATGGTAATAAAGATGCTGTGCCAGAGTACACTAAAGAATGTCAAAATTTAATTGAAGAGTTAAACCTGAGCAAAAATTTTAAATTGGCAGGTTTTCATTCTACACCAGAGGCAATCTACTCCGAAGGAGATATATCCATATTAACATCAATTTCAGAAGGTTTTCCTTTTACAGTAATAGAGTCTATGAGCTGTGGAGTTCCTGTAGTTGCTACAGATGTTGGTGGAGTATCTGAAGCTATTGATGATAGTTGCGGTTTTATATGTAAACCTAAAAATTATATTGAAATTGCAGAAAAAGTAACATTGCTGTTAAATGACGTTTCATTACGCAATTGGATGGCAGAAAATGGTAGAAAAAAAATACAAGAAAACTTTACCATTAAAAATTTTATTCATGAGTTTGAAGAAACTTATGAGTTGTTAAATACAAAAAATAAAATCTCAAAATTAGCAAGTTTCCCCCAAGATGAGCCAAGTTTTACCAACTATAGATGATTTAACCGCACAGGTTGTCTCTAAAATTGGCAATCCAGTAAGTGTAATGGTAGTAAAAGCAACGTTAGAGTCTTTTGGCTTGCGCGAAAAAGATATGCTTAAAGACTACGGTTATAACTCGTTAGATGGTTTATCTTCTTTTATTTATAATAAATTAAAAGCAACAGATGAGAAAAAATTATTTAATGTAAAAGAGTTAGAGAAAAAAGAAACATTAGATAAAAATATTCCGGTGTCTGGTTACTTATGGGTAAAAGCAAAATTACTTTTTAAGTTTTATCCAATAGGTCTTTTTCATTTGTTTCCTGTGTTATTACAAATTGTTACTATAGTATTTTTTGGGTACTCCTTATGGACTTTTACAGAGTTTAATGTAATGCAGTCTACAGCCGTAGTTGTTGGTGTTATGTTAGGCCTAATTATATCTGGAGGTTATGTACAGGTTTTAGGAAAACAAGCGTCATTTTACTGGAACCATAAAGAATATTACAAATCAAAAATTGTAATAAAAAAGCTTATAAAGTCTGGAATTTATGGTATTTGCGCTGTTTTTGTAGGTTTGGCTGTAGTTAATTTTTTGTTTTCTCTTTTTCCGATTACTTTTTGGTTTGTAACCTTTATGTACTCCTTGTTAATAGGTACTTTGTTACTTTATACCGCACCTTTTCATACCATAAAGCAGCGTTGGGTAATATCTGTAGTGGTACTTATAGCAACAGTTTTAGCCTTGTTTCTTAAGTTACATACATCTATACACATATACATAACACATTGGTTGGGTATTAGTACAGCAATAGGCTTAAGTAAATTGTTTTTAGCTTACTTTTTAAAACCTTATGTTGTTAGTACGGAAGGTGAAATTAGACCAAAAAGGTTAATTGTATTGTACCGTAATTACTTTTATTTTTTTTACGGAGCTTTAATTTATGTTTTTATTTTTTTAGATAGAATTTTAGCTTGGTCTGCCGATGTAACTCAGACAAAAAAATTTCTTTTTTTATATGAAAAAGATTATGAAATAGGGATGGATTTGGCCATACTTGTTTTCTTTTTACTTGCAGGGGTTATGGAGTATGCTATAGCTGCATTTAGCAAGTTTTTAGATATTAATCAGAAAAAAGTACAGTTTTTACAAACTAAACAATTTAACTCCCAATTTTATAAAATGTACTGGGGCCATATTGCTCTCCTATTTGTATCTGCAATGGTAGCAGTTGTAATACTTTACTATATAATTACAGAACCTTGGGGGTATTTTAGTGCTTTTGGTGAGCAGTTAGGTGCTTTAAGTATAAAGGTGTGTGTACTTGGTGGTGTTGGATATTTCTTTTTAACATGGGCTATGTTAAACACATTGTATCTTTTTACATTAAACAAGCCACATAAAGCACTAAGGGCGTTGCTAATTTCTGTTGTTGTAAACTTTATTGTTGGTTTTATTTTAAGTAGAACAATTAGTTATGAGTATAGTGTTGTAGGAATGCTTGTAGGCTCAATTGTTTTTTTAGTCTTAACACTTAGAGATAACTATATTTTTTTTAAAAAATTAGATTACTATTATTATGCGGCTTATTAATTTTTTATATCTAATTGTGCCGTTTGTTTCTAATATAAATGTGGCGCAAAAAACTGTAGCTAATCAAAGCTTTTTTATATGTTATGGCAAAGTAGAACCTAGTTTAATTAAGGGTTATAAGCTTGTAATATTAGAAAGCGCACATTATAACCAATATGAAATTTGCCTTTTTAAAAAAAATAATGATAAAGTTGTAGCTTATTTAAGCACAACAGAAGCCAATGAATACGCAAGTATTTTTAAAAACGTAAAGGGTACTACACTTGGTAAAAATAGCAACTGGAATAGTTTTTATTTAGATTTAGCTGCTAAGCAAACAATAGAAGCTTTGCATCTAGAAATTAATAACATAAAAGGCAAAGGTTTTAACGGAGTGTTTTTAGATAATTTAGATAATACATCTAAATGGGGAGTTCTTAAGGATTATAAAAAACCGCTTATAGATTTTATAAAGAGTATTAAAGTTAAACACAAAAACTTTTATGTGGTACAAAATGCGGGTTTATTTATAGCCAAAGAGCTAAAACAGAGTACAGATGCAATACTTATGGAGTCTGTTTATACCAATTATAATTTTAAAACCAAAGAATATAGTTTTAGAGAAGTAAAGGATACCAAAACGATTTTAAATAATATTAAAAAAGTAAGTAATAGCGTAACCAAACCAATATTGTTGTTAGAGTATACCAACACTTATAAGATGAAAAATGATTTGCATAAAAGGCTTAAAACGTTAAAATTTCCTTTTTTTATAGCAAATATAGAGCTGCAAAGTATTCCTAATTTTTTTAAACCACAGGATAAGTAATGCCAGTTTTAGACATCACATTAATTGGGCCTTTGCGTGTACTTCTGCTTATTATAATGCTATTTGTAATACACCAAATGATAACTAAACAACCACTAAGTACATATAGTTTAAACTATGTTTTAAAGCGCTTATTTTTTTACGGTAGTTTAGTTTTTGTAGTGGTTTTTGTGTTAGTGCAAGTAAATATGTACGACACGTTTACGGTACTGTCATTATTTTTTGTAATGCTTGTTCTTCAGTATTTTAATTTTGGCAAATTAGCTACTCTGAGATCTAATTTTAAACAAAAAAGGTATTCTTTTTTATTGTCTTTTTTTAGATTCTTAGAGCACAACCCCAAACAGTCTTTACAAACAAGGTGGAACTCACTAAAAATAGTGAAAATTAACTATGTTTTTGTTTCTGCTTTTGTTACTGCTTTAGCGGTCTTTATATCTAGATATGCTTTTTTAAAAAATGATTTATATACACTGTCAAACCTATGGGTTAAAAATTTATCAATTGTAAAAAAAATAAATTTAAACAAATGGTTTACTAGTGGTTTGGAATTAAAAGGAGAGCTAGTTTTTGTAAATTTTTATAGCAAAATAACAGGAATTAGTGAGGAAATTGCTATGCATTCCTTTGGCTTAATAGAGAATTTTATTTTAGGTATAGTTATATATTGGGTTGTTAGCAAAATGGCTAAATCAATTTATGTAGCGCCTATAGTAAGTGTGTTATTTTTTGCCTTTTATTATGACTTTATGCCTATTAATATAAATATATTATTAGAGCATAACCCGTTGTATTTTGCATTGTGTTTCTTATTGCCTGCAATGCTATTTACACTAAAGCCTACTATGTTAGTAGTAAGTAAAAATAGGTACACTTTAATTGTATTTTTACTATACGTAGTTGTTTGTTTTGTTAATCTTTTTGTGGCCGTATTTATAGTGCCAGTTTTTTTGGTTATTGCGGTTTTATGCGTTAATAAAATTAATAAAAAATACGTTTTTAAAAGTATATTAGCATTTGTTGCAGCACTTGGTTTTATGCTTAGTGTTTATGGCGCAGCGTCATACTTTGTAAATAAATCTTTTGCAGATTTTTTATATCGAAGTTTGCTTCTGGTAGACGTATACACCTATTTTCCACATTTAGCAATAACACTAAATAACTTATTGTTTGCCTATAAAGCCATAGCTATAATTACATTTTTAGTACTGTTGCCTAAACTATTTTTTAATAAAGAAAAATGGTTGCCTGCACTTATTTTTGTAATGTTTTTTATTGTAATTACTTTTTTGGTTAATCTAAATTTTAAATGGTTAGATGTAGATTTATATTATCAATCTTTATCTGTTTTTATTGTTGTTGTAATAGGTATTTTAGTGGGTGTATTAACGGCCTATATTAAAGACACTTTTTTGTTAGACGTACGTAAATACAAACCTATAATAGTACTATTTCTTTTTGTAATTATAGCGTTAACAGCTTATAAGTTTAATCCTGTTTACACTAATTATGTTGTAGCTAATAAGCAGGAGTTAAAAACAAGTGTTTTAAACGTTTACCATAATTTATCTACTAATAACTTGCCGTATTCTTATGGGGTTGTAAATTCTAGTTACGGTCATTTTTTATCAGAATCTGAACACACCTTTATTAATTACAAAGATTTTTTAGCCAACTACACGCATAGAGATTCTATTTATCATTTAAATAAAAATAATAAACCATTTTTAAAAGCTAATCCTGAGTATGTTTTACCAAATAGTGTGTTTGTTTTTGTGTCTAAAACAACAGAAAAAGAAAATGAAGGTCATTTGGTAACCAATACAGCAATAGTACAGAAAATTGAAACCGTTTTACATACATTAACAAGCAAAAACAGAACAGTAAAAGTTTACTATAAAACACCAAATTTAACTGTTTACAAAATTGTAAACATCCCAAATTCTACAAACCTAAACAATCTTATTATTAAACTATGAGGCTTACCAAATCACTTATAGTTATATTGTTACTGGCTAGCTTGCTTATAAGTTGCCAAAAAGAACTATATAATTTTTCACACAAATACACAAAACCTAAAGTTAGTAGTGAGCCATCTTTGGTTCAATTTGTTGTAGATGGTACAGACGCCAATAATATTAATCAAGCTAATCATCTTAAAAAAACACTAGAGTATACAAAAATACCTTACCAGAGTATAGGAGTAGATGCTTTTAATACAAATAAAAATATAGCCAAAAGTACAAGGGTTTTGTGTGTCTATAATTCTGAGCTTTTAGAAAATACCACTTTAGATAGTATACAAAGTTTTGTAGCAAAAGGCGGTACTTTATTTTTACTAAAGGCGACAAAAGATAAAAGGTTAAGTTTTTTATTAGGGCTTAATCCTGTAGCTAATTTTAATACAAATAACCGGGCATCGGGATATTATTTTAAACAGCCGCTTTTTCCAGATTTAAAAGGGTTTTCCTTAAAATTAAAAAGTATACACAATGGTTTAGCAAAAGAAAATTTCACAAATAAGGTAAACGTTTTAGTTACAGCTACTAATACACAATATCCTGTAATTTTAGAACATCAAATAGGTAAAGGAAAAGTACTTTTATACAATTCCAATGTAGAGTTTGATAAATGGTCTAGAGGTATTTTGTTTTCTACAACATTAAATGGTCTAGAAGGAGTTCCATACCCAATAGCTAATACTTCAACAATATTTTTAGATGATTTTCCCTCTCCACTTTATGATATTTATAAAACTCCAATTAAGGAAGAGTTAAATCTTTCTATAGCAGATTATGTAAAAGATGTATGGTGGCCAGATATGAAAAAATTGGCAGAAAAACAGAATTTAACTTATACGGCATATGCTGTTTTTGATTATAATGAGCAAGTACAACCTCCTTTTATTTTTAAAGAATGGGATAGAAATGTATTTGTAAACGATAACAAAATTTTAGAAAAAAGTGTATGGATTGGTCAAGATATTATTGCTAGCGGCCATGAAATGGCTTTACACGGTTATAATCATGTATCTTTACTAACCACAGATTGGAAACAGCCAGACTATATGGCTACTGCATTAGCAACAGCAGCAAAAAAATGGAAAACGGTAGGTTTTGGAGCTTTGCCTGTATCATATGTTCCTCCTTCTAATTATATAGACAGTATTGGCTTAGCACAATTAAAAAAGGCTATGCCTAGCATAAAATATGTGCAAAGTACTTATTTAGGAGATATAGAAGATGGTGGAGACAGAGATTTTGATCCGGATCCTTACCACAATGGTTTTTTCGGATATCCAAGAATTACAAGTGGTTTTGATTTAGACAGTGATAATTTGTTTGCATTGGAGTCTATGAATATTTATACGGGTATTTGGACCCATTTTGTACATCCAGATGATGTTTTTCAAATTCCAGATGCCTCTAATAAGGTTACAAGCAGTCATTATCCATTCAGAAATCAAAACGAGCTAAACTGGTATACGTCTAATGGTAAAAAAGGAATGTTAGATAAGTTTACGTCTACCATTATACAATTTAAAAAAAGACACCCTTTTAGCAGGTTTTTAAACGCAACAGAGTCTTCAAAAATAGTTCAGGACTGGAGGTATGCCTATTACACCCATTTGCAACAGGCAGATAGGTATGTGGTAGATACAGATTATTATTTTGGTGGTAATACCAATTATTGGTTGGTGTATTCAGCTGCAAATAATACAAAAATTTTAGAGGAAGATTTAAATAAAAATAAACACAAGTTTAAAAAAACAGCCCTTTTAAATGGTTATTTATTTACGGTTAGTACAGACGAAACTACTCTTTCATTGCCAAACTTAAAATACAAAAATGAGTTTGCTAGTATACCTAATGCCATAATGGTTCAGGAGGTTAACAACAAAAAAAATGAATACCTAAATAGGCAAACTATTTTACAACCATTAAACAAACAAATTAATGCATACGTAGAGCAAGGAGATTTAAACAGCGCAACAAATTTGTTCCAAACTAACATTCTTAAAGGAGTTAATATAACAAGGTCTCAGTGGTTAGATTATGCCACTTATATGGTATGGCAAAAAAAAGAAAATAATTTATGGCAAGTTGTAGAACAATTTTATCAGAATAGTAACCATAAAAATAAGGTAGTTAAATTGTCTAGATCAATTTCTAAAATTGCAGATTATTCTACTTTAAAAATTAGAGAAACTTGGCTTACTAGGCACATAGAAGATAATACAGAAGATATTAGTATACTTAAAGAATATGTAGATTATTTTTCTGTTGACCTTAATAAAACAAAAATTAAAGATGTTTTAAATAAAATAGCAATTGTAGAACCAAATGAAAACAACAAAAAAAAATACATAGAGCACTTATTAGCCTTTAAGTTTGATGATCTTTTTACAGAGCTAAATAAGATTGATGCCTGTGAAGAAGGATACATGAGTTCTGCAACTGCAATAGCGTGGATTTATGCAGATAATTTTATGTTTGATAAGGCTTTAGATTGGTCTAAATGTAGCTTGGATATTGATGAAGAGACAAAGCAAAATTGGTGGGCTTACAGTTCTAATTTTGATTCGCTAAAAACATTAAATTTTCCTTTATACATAAAAATACTGCTTCAAAAAAACACTAAAAAAGCCCTTAAAGAATTGCAAAATAAAGAGGCTTGCACAGATAGTAGTTTAGTGCCTTTGGCAAAGGATATTGCTTATGCTTATGAAGGTTTTAAGTTGTATAGAGAAGCTTTAAGTTGGGGTAAATGTGCAAAAGATTTGCCCGTTACATCTGTATTATCATGGTATCATCAGTTAAAAGAATACGAGTTGTTGTCTAACACCTATAGTAACTACATAGCCCTTAATCCTGAGGATCACAATGCCAAACTTCATATGAGCTTATTGTTGTTGTATAGTGGTAAGGTTAATGGCTCTGTAGCAATTGCTAAAACAATACCAAAAGGTATTGGAAAAACCAGGTTAAAAGCTAAAATTAATGCGGAATTAAAAAATTTAAATATAAGAGACCAGCGTAAAGTAATAGCTTCTGATGATGGTATTTTGTATAAAAATGTTAGTACAGATATTAGTAACGCTATACGTTTGCAAGAGGGTAATTCTGTTAGTGGTAATACAGAGGCAATTTATGATGCAACTTCACCAATAAGCTTAGCAAATGTATTAAGCTATAATTTGTACGATAAAAAATTTAATGTACATAGCTTGTCTGTTACACAAAGTGTAATGAGCCCTATTAGAACTGGTAGGCCCAGAAATAATAACAATAGCTATTCTTTATTTGGTTTTATGTATGGATATAAAAATACTAGTAAAGAGGAACTGCAGTATTGGGCAAATGGAGGATTAGAAAAAGATGTGGAGTCTCAAGATTTATTTTATAAAATAGGAGCGGGCTTAATTAGTAATAAGGAAAGGAACTTTACTTCTTTTGAAGCTAATTTTTTTCCTGTAAAATCTGGCGCAGGTTACAGTGCAAATATTTATAGACTTATGCTAGATAATTATAACGAGTTTTTGCTATCTAAAACCTTTAGACAAGTTTTTGCGTTACAAGGTAACTACTATACAGATTCTCAGGTAGAAGTAATATTAACCAGTAGATCTGAGTTTAGAGTTTTAAATGGTATAAACCATAAGCTATTTCCTTATGCAGAAGTTTCTTATGGTCAAGGAAGTGTAGAACGCAGAGGTGGTTTTCCTTATTGGATGGCAGAAAATAGGGCATACGCAGGGCCAGGAGTTTTACTGCAATTAGGAACAGAGAAAAGTAAGTTTAATGGTACATTAGATGCGGGTATATTTGCAGAAACCAATGAACCAACCTTTCAACGCTATATAGGGAATTTAAGCTATAGGTTATTTAATTTTACTAAACTGCAATTAGGAGTTGAGGTCTATACAATAGATAATTATTTTTCTAATACCTATCAACTGGGTTTTGTACATAATTTTAAGTAATATTTTTCTACAAATCTATTCTGTTGTACATTCGTAATTGTGATGAAAAATAGAAAAATACACTGGCTATGGAATGTGGTAATTGTACTAACACTAATGGTTATAGTTGCTGCTTTTATGGCACACTACAAAAACTGGATTAACGTAGAGAGCAATCAGTTTAAAATATTATCTGGTATATACTATAAAAAGATAAATTTTACCGATGTTAATATGGTAGAAATGGTTGATAAAATACCGTCTCTAGAGCGTATTAATGGGTTTTCTGTGAGTGAAACAGAAAAAGGCATTTTTAAAGACTCTATTTATAATACAGACGTATACATTTTTGTAGATAAATTATCTACACAAAAAATTAAAGTGACTTATAAAGATACGCTCCAGCTCTTTTTTAATGTTTCAGACTCTTTGGAAACAGAAAAAATGTATACATTGTTTTCTAGTAAATTAGACAGCTTATCTAGCTTAAAATAAATTCTACTTAATTAAGGTTTATGATTATCACAATTAAATTTTTTGCAGCGTTGTACGGTATGTTAGCTGTAGTTTTTGGCGCATTTGGAGCACACGCTTTAAAAAAAATATTCACAGATGACCAACTCAAAAATTTTGAAACTGGTGTAAAGTATCAAATGTATCATGCTATTGTATTGTTAGTTTTAGGTTTTAATTATAGTTTTTCTACAACTATTGAGGTTGTAATGGGTTATGCCTTTATTATAGGTGTATTTTTATTCTCATTTAGCATTTATGGTTTGTGTATTTCTGCTGCCAAAGGAAAAAAAGTAAAAATACTTGGTCCAATAACGCCCCTAGGAGGTTTGGGATTAGTCCTAGGTTGGGCGCTTTTACTAATTACCGTTTTGTAAGTGTAATTATATTTATTATTCTACTGCCGTAAACTCTCTTATGGCTTGGTTAGGTTCAATAATGTTATAACCTTTCCAAAATTCCGGATCGTATTTACGTAAGTGTTTAGGTTTAATGTCTTTATTCTCTTCAAAATTAGTAAAGGTGGATTTTGTTATAGGTTCTGCATCAAAAACAACAATTTCATATTTTACTACATTAGTAAATGCCATATCTAACTTAACATATAGCTCATTTTGTCGGTTTTTTCCTTTTACAATTTTGTTTTTTTCAATTATTTTTAAAGGTCTGTTAATGCCAGATTTGCTTCCCGTTTCTCTCTCTAAATATTGTAAGTCATAGGTGTTATTTTCATTTTTAGCAAAAATCATTTTTCCATTTGCTAAATGCTCTTGGTAAGATATGCCAAACAATTTTATGCTTTTTAGCATTTTAACGTTCTGATAATCAATTCGTATAACTGCAAAATCATCTGCATTTACATACATTGTACCCTTGTAATCTTCACCTCTTTTTGGTTCAAAATTTAATATGTATACTGGTGCATTTCCCCAATATGTGTAGTCTTTAATAGTAAAATTGTAGCGGCCAGATTTTGATATTACATTTAATTTTGCATCCTCCATATAAAACAAGTTTTCAAACTGCCTACCAATAGTGTGTTTTCTATGATTTGCAAAGTTTTCATTTCTTATTCGTTCTTCTTCTTTCCTTTTTTCAAGTTGCTTTTTTAATTCTGTGCTGTCTTTTTTTATAGTTGCAACACCCATTTCTTCAGCATCTACCTTTGTGCTAAATATGCCCGATTTTATTTTAAAATAAGAATCTGGTCTTACATTATCTTTTATAATTTCATTAAACTTTTCCTCAAGGTTGTTTATATCTAATTCCGATTTTTCATCATATAATTTGCACGCTTTTATACCGTCAATCTTCATATTTTCTCTATTGTAGTTTCCGTACAAATCACATAAGATTTCAGAATAACTATTGTCTCTTTTTGGAACTGCATTTAAAATACTATCAATAAAAGGTTTATTTAGTTCCTTAACTGTAGACTTCATAAATGTGTAATTTGTTTTATCAAAACCTTGGTAGTATGATTCTCTAAAAAACATTTTTTTTCTTGTAAACTCCTCATTGTAGTTTTTGTCTAAACTATCTTTTACAATGTCTATAATCTCTTCTCCGGTGTAGTTTTTGTTAGAAACCAATACTTCTCTAAGCTCTATTGTTTTGGGAGACATATAAATTATACTATCTGTAAAAGTAGATACTGGTTGCGCAATGGTATTGTAGCCAATACAAGAAATAAAAATAGAATCTACAGCAGTTGTATTTGTTGTACTTAATGAAAATTTACCTTCACCATTTGTAATAACACCTTTTTTGTTAGATAAAACAACTGAAACATATGGTATTGGTTCTTTGCTGTTAGCATCTTTAATGCTAGCGTTTAGTTCTTGAGATTTAGCAATGTTGCTTGTTATAATAGTAATGATTAATAAAGCAAGTTGAGTAGTTTTACGCATTTTTGATTCTTTAGTTTTGTTTCTTGTTAGTATAGACAACAACAATGTGGTTTGTGTTGCCCAATAAAGCTAAAACAACTTAAAAAATAACCTAATACTATGGTTTTTAGTAGTTTGTATAGTCCTTTTTTTGTTGCCTTTTTTAGCCGTGGGCTAATTAAAGTAATATAAGGACTACAAAAAAGCGTTTTTTGATAATTTTAATATAGAATTCTTATTTCTTTAACGAAATTATGAATGTTTTAAGAAAAATACTGACTATTTGTTGGTTTGTTTAGCTGCATCCGCAACTATCAGAACCGCAAGATTTTTTGTTTTTGTTACTTGTGAAAAGAGATTTAGGAAGAAAGAATTTTTTAACGATATACCCAAAAGCAATCGCTGCAGTTATAAAAACTAAGATATGTTGTAGTGTTTCCATAATCTATAATTTTAAGGGTTGTTATGTCTAAAACAACCCTTATTTAGACTGTGTAAAGATAAGGAATTATTTTTTACTTAAAGGCATTAAGCCCTGTTATGTCCATACCAGTTATAAGTAAGTGAATATCGTGTGTACCTTCATACGTAATAACACTTTCTAAATTCATCATATGTCTCATAATGCTATATTCTCCAGTAATACCCATTGCTCCAAGTATTTGTCTGGCCTCTCTGGCAATAGTTAAAGCCATATCTACATTGTTACGTTTAGCCATAGATATTTGTGCAGTAGTTGCTTTACCTTGGTTTTTAAGCTGTCCTAAACGCAATGCTAGTAACTGTGCTTTGGTAATCTCAGTAATCATTTCTGCTAACTTTTTTTGCTGTAATTGGTAGGCACCAATTGGTTTGCCAAATTGTATACGTTCTTTTGCATAACGTAAGGCAGTATCATAGCAGTCCATAGCAGCGCCAATTGCACCCCAAGCAATACCATATCTAGCAGAATCCAAACAACCCAATGGAGCACCTAATCCGTTTTTATTTGGTAGTAAATTTTCTTTTGGCACTTTTACGTTGTCAAAAATAAGCTCACCTGTGGCAGATGCTCTTAAGGACCATTTGTTGTGTGTTTCTGGAGTAGAAAAGCCTTCCATACCACGTTCTACAATTAGTCCGTGAATTCTACCTTCTTCATTTTTTGCCCACACAACGGCTACATCGCAAAAAGGAGAATTAGAAATCCACAATTTGGCACCATTTAAAAGATAATGGTCGCCCATATCTTTATACTTGGTTTCCATACCACCAGGGTTAGAGCCGTGGTTAGGTTCTGTTAAACCAAAACTACCCATAAACTCGCCGCTAGCAAGTTTAGGTAAGTATTTTTTACGTTGTTCTTCTGTACCGTAAGTATATATTGGGTACATTACCAAAGAAGATTGTACAGATGCCGTAGAGCGTACGCCACTATCACCACGTTCTATCTCTTGCATAATTAAACCATAACTTATTTGGTCTAATCCTGCACCGCCATATTCTTCTGGTATATATGGACCAAAAGCTCCTATTTCTGCTAATCCGCTAATTATTTGTTTTGGAAATTCTGCTTTTTGTGCATAATCTTCAATTATAGGAGATACATCTCTTTTTACCCATTGGCGGGCTGCATCTCTCACCAATTTATGTTCTTCAGACATTAAATCGTCTATATTGTAATAATCTGGTGCTTCAAATAAATCTGGTTTCATAGCTATGTATTAGGATATGTAACCAAAGATAGTTAAAGAAATATAACAATACAAAGAGTAATTGTTACATTTTTAAATAAAAATCTTTTGTTAGGTCGATGTAATCTTGAGTGTAAATATGTCTATCTTCCTCAATAACAAGTTGTTTAATTTCTAAATTGGTAGAAGGTGTTTTTTGAAACTCTAACAGACTACGTTTTACCTCTGCTTTTGCATTGCCTTTAACTCTGGTAACTTTTAGTGGGTATAGTTTAAAATTTTCTGCTAGTTTGATGAATTTTTCTTCTTCTTTATATGGTATTATGGTAGCAAACCTTCCGTTTGCGGTTAATAATTTGGCTACGCCGCTTACCAACTCATTAAAAGGTAAAGATGTATTTTGGCGTGCATTGTCTCTTGCTTCATTACCACTAGTAACTTCTTCTGCGTAAAAAGGAGGGTTAGATACAATTAAATCATACAACTCATCTTCTTCTGTTTCGTCTGTAGCATATTCATCTACAAACTCGTCAAAACCAGCGTGAAAGCAAAATAACCTGTCAGCCCAATCAGATGCTTCAAAATTGTCTGTACATTGCTCATAGGCATCAGCATCTAATTCTATAGCTTCTATATTGTCTGCAGCACTGCGCTGTGCTAACATCAACGCTATTATTCCTGTGCCAGCACCAATATCTAAAATTGAATACGGATTGTGGTCTACAGATGCCCAGGCGCCAAGTAAAACTCCGTCTGTACCAATTTTCATAGCACAACGGTCTTGATTAATTGTAAACTGTTTAAAAATAAAGGGTTTGCTCATTATAAAGTTTTTTAAAACAGTAGAGGCAAGCTTGTAAAAAAGCTTGCCTCTTACGGTTGCAAAATTAAGAAGTTTATCTTACTCTGTTTCTAATATCTTGTAAAGAATCATTAACAAGTAATTTACCGTCTTTAAAGACCTCTTTTAATTCTCCTGTTTTTTCTTGCTCCCAATTTACTTGGTCTACAAGTTTATAAGTTCCGTTTTCTTTTGCAATTTTAAGTAAACCCTTGGCAGACTTTTTAGTTCCGTCATCTGTAATAGGATCTTTAAAAATTTCTCTTCCCTCACCGTTTACTTCACCATAGGTAGCTTTCATTGCAAAACCAAAAGTATCTCTAGTATTGTATTGGTATGTAAACGAACCAATACCCAAAACTACGTTTGTAGAGGCAAACCCTTTTTGTTTTAATCGTTCACAAATGTCTGTAGCGCGTGCTGTAGTAATACTATCGCCATAAATTGCACCAATGTGTGGGTCTAATTCTTTATAGCCTTTACTATTAGTTTGTCCGCCAAATATCTCCCATAACAATTCTATAACTCCCTTTTTCTCTTCTTCAGTTTTTCCGTTAGGATTACCACAAATAATATCTGCAGGGTCGCCGCTATCTGGTCTAATAACTACTTTGCCATCTCTTGCCAACACATCTTCTTTTAAGTTAGGTAAGTATTCGGTAAGTACTTTCCATAAATCCCAAGTGTCAGAAACAATAGAAACAATTCCGTTAGGGTAAACTTCTGTAATTAATCTTTTAAAAGTTTCTTGTTCTCCAGTATTTGTTCCCATACACATTACAGAGTGTTCTGTGGCTGCTACAGAGCCACCAACTAGTTCATTATCAGAATTAGCATTGTAGTATTCCTCTAAAAAGTCTATTGCAGGAATTGTATCTGTACCAGAAAAGCTAAGTAAATGGCCAGATGCACTCATAACAGCAGCTTCCATACCTGCAATACCTCGCATAGAAAAATCGTGACCTTGCCAATCTACAAATTCAAGTGCTGTAGATGTCTCTTTTGCATATTTATCTAATATTTTTCTGTACTGTTTAGCAATAGTTGCAGAGGTACAAGGCATCCAAATAGTAGTGCTTAATATAGTTTCAAAATAATTAGTTAGCCAAAAGAATTCTGGTAATGTGTTATACATTGTCATCATAGGAACGCGAATAGGAACGCTAGAACCTTCTGGCAATGCTTTTATTACCATTGGTAAATAACCAAGATCGTGTAAATCTTCAATGTGTTTAATACCAACAGCATTTGGCCCTAAATAATTATTAATTCTTCTGCTGTACTTTTCTGCAATTTCCTTTTTGGGTTTGTTAAAAAAGTTGGTATTAAACTCTTCTATAATGTACTTTTTAATAAAGTATTGTAGCCCAAAAAACACTACTTCTTCTATAGCGTCTATTCTACTCTTTCTTGGTGTCCAGTTAGAGTATACTAAGGTTGTACCCTCTGGATATTGTCTTCTGTGGTCTACTTTGTAACCATCTGTATATAATAGTGGATTCATAATATCTATAATTTGTTTCTAATGTCTTATTCTAATATGGTTGCAATTGGTATTTGTGTAACCTTTGGTTGTTCTGTAATTGTGTTAAAAGCATCTGTAGTAAAAATACCATTGTAATAATTACTTAAGCTCTCTAAACCTTTGCTAAATATACCGTGACTTACAGCTAGGTATAAATTGCCTGCATTTTTATTTTTTAGTTCTTGTGCTAAACCATTAAAAGTTCCACCACCATCGCAAATATCATCTACAACCAAACAATCTTTACCCTGTAAATCATCTGCATATACTTTAAAACCAGAAAGTTTTCCCGTTTTTACATCTCTAGTTTTGGAGCACTCTATTACTTCTTTTCCCCCTAAATATTCAGATACTTTATAAATTTTTTTAAGCGCACCACCATCAGGAGAAATTAGTACAACATTGCTGTTTAAGGTTGACAATACCTTTTGTATAAAAGTGTAATTTGTAATTGTAGTGCAATTGTGTAATAGAGCAGGTGTAACCTCAGAATGTGGGTCATAAACAATAACTTCATTTAATTGAAGATTATTTATTAATTCTGCATACACTTTTACAGATAATGATTCTCCTGAAACCATTAGCCTATCTTGCCTAGCAGCCGGAAAATATGGTATAAAAGCATTAATTGTTTTTACGCCCATACGTTTTAAAGCATCTACGGTAATTAATAACAAGCCAACATCATTAAAAGACTGTAGTCTGTGTGTTACTGTTATTGTATCTGAGGTATTAAAATTGTCTTCTATTTTAATGTGAGGTTCACCACCAGAAAATAAAAACGATTTAAATTCGATGCTTTTCTGATTTGGGAACGGGTTAAACTGTGGATCTAAATTTAATATCATTTGCGTTATTTTTACACAAAGTTAAATAAGTAAGTGGATAAGTAAAAATATTTTGTGTTAAAATTACGCAAACTTAATTTCAAAATGAATTCCATTTTCTTCTAAAGCCTTGTATTTGTTTGGTTCAAACGTGTATAGTTGTGCTGGTCTTCCGCTGCCATTTTTTTGCTTTTCATCACATTTTTTAATAAATCCAAAGCTCAGAATTTTTTTTCTAAAGTTTCTCCTGTCTATGTCTTGTTCTAAAATAGTTGCATACAAATGCTCTAAATCCGAAAAAGGAAACTTTTTAGGAAGCAAATCAAAGCCAATAGGTTGGTAGTGTAGTTTTGCTTTAATTCTTTTAAAAGCAGTATCTATTATTAAATTATGATCAAAAGGCAGTGAAGGTATGTTGTTAATGTTTTGCCACTTTACGTCCTGTGCATCTGTTGCTGCCGCTAGTTGTAAAAGGCCGGGGTTTACTAATGCAAAATAAGATACAGATATTACTTGGTTTCTTTTATCGCGTTCTACATCATCACCAAAAGTATAAAGCTGTTCTAGGTAATTAACCTTTATTCCAGCTTCTTCATGTAATTCTCTGTGTACAGCTTTGGTTAGTGTTTCTCCGTTTTGTACTAAACCACCAGGTAATACCCATTGGTTTTTATAAAAGCCATATTTTTGTTGTACTAACAATACATAAAGAGCATTGTTATGGTAGCCAAAAACCACGGCATCTACAGCTACTTTTATATTCTGATTGTTTTGCATAATATGTGTACTATATACGCAAAAATACAGGTTTTATTATGTAAGAGGTAAATTTAACTTAAGTATAAATCTACTAAGCCTTCAGGAGTAGTTACAAAAATGGTTTTATTTTCACGATCTACTTTGGTAATAATTTCGTCGTTAATAGGGATTAGCAGTTGTTTGTCTCCTTTTTCCACTTCAAAAAGTGCTTGTGATGTGGTGTCGTTAACACTGGTAATTTGTCCAATATCTCCGTGTACATCATCTTGTAAAGTAAAACCTATAACTTCGTGAAAGTAAAATTTGTTACCAGTTAATTTAGGTAACATTGTAAGTGGTAGGTAAAGTTTAGAGCCCATAATGCGGTCTGCATCAGACTCATTTAAAACTTCTTCAAATTTTATACGTAGTAAGCTAGATTTATGTAGCCTACATTTATCAATAAAAAATGGAACCAGGTTATTTCCTAAAGAAATAAACACTGATTCCATATTTTCGTATAAATCGGGTTCATCTGCATCAACCTTAATTAACACTTCACCCTTAAAACTATATTTTGAAACGATTTTACCTAAGTAGAAACAATCTTCCTTTTGCATATCGTTTATATATAAATTTATTCTTCTTCAGAAGCTGCTGCTACATCTTCAGAGTCAGCTGCTGCTTCTTCTGCTACAGGAGCTGCCGCTGCTGCTGCTTCAGCTGCACGTTTTTCATTAATTGCTTTTTCTGCTTCTAATTTCTTAGCAGCCTCATCAGCTTTAGCTTTATCTAAACCTTCAACTTTACCAGCTACAGATTTTTCTTTTTCAGCTACCCAAGCATTAAATTTTTCTTCAGCTTGCTCTTCAGTTAATGCACCTTTACGTACACCACCTTGTAAATGGTGCTTTAATAAAACACCTTTGTAAGATAAAATTCTTTTAGCTGTATCAGATGGTTGTGCACCATTTGATAACCATTTTACAGAACTATCTACATCTAAGTTAATTGTTGCAGGGTTAGTATTTGGATTGTAAGTTCCTAATTTTTCTAAGAATTTACCATCTCTTTTAGAGCGAGAATCCGCTGCTACTACCCAATAGAAAGGTTTTCCTTTTTTTCCGTGTCTTTGTAATCTAATTCTAACTGGCATATCACATTAAATTTGTAGGGTGCCCGACCCCTGTTATTAATTCTTTTTAATTGCTTTTGGCTTAAAAGCGGGTGCAAATATACAATTTATGTTTAATCTGCAATGTTTTGAATGGCAAAAATAACAGTTTTTGCTTAACATTTATTAAGACTTGGCGTTAAACTTAGGCTAAACCGCAGTATTTTCTTGTTATTGGGTGTTTCGGTTTGTAATTTAGAGGAACAAGATTGTTGATAGTCAGCAATGTAAATTAATTTAAATGATAAGAGATATTATGAAGTATACAGAAGAAATTACAAACAGATTAAACAATTTATTAGAGAAAACTTATGACGCCGAAAAAGGATATAAACTTGGCGCCGAAAAAGTTGAAAATCCATCCATAAAAAGATTTTTGGAAAGTAAAGTAGAACAGCGTTATAATTTTGGGCATCAATTAAAGTCTGAGATTTTGGCATACGGACACTTGCCAGAAAAGAGCGGAACAATTAAGGGTGACTTGCACAGAACTTGGATGAACCTAACGGCAACTTTGTCTTCTAATGAAGAAGAACGCATTTTAGACGAGGTAGAACGCGGAGAACAATCTTTTATAGAAGAGTATGATGATATATTAAATGACAAAGATATGGTGTTGCCACCATCTACAGAAAACCTGCTAATAGCGCAGCGCAATAGTGTGCAATCTGCGTTAAACACTGCAAAGGTGTATCAGGAAATGGTTTCATAATTATCTTGTATGTTTGGTTAATTGTTGAGGGAGCAGGGCATAAGTCCTGCTCTTTTTTGTAACGTTAATAACTCTTGCTGCTATAGCTTTATAAAACGGAGGATTTTTGGTATTTTTATCCACTGCTTTTTTACCACTACAAACAATACACTATGTACTTAATTTTTGATACTGAAACTACCGGATTACCTAAGCGTTGGGATGCGCCTTATACAGATACAGACAACTGGCCTAGGTGTATTCAAATTGCTTGGCAATTGCATGATGGTATGGGTAATGTTGTAGAACATCAAGATTATTTAGTGAAACCAGACGGATTTAATATTCCGTATGATGCAGAAAAAATACACGGTATTTCTACTGCTTTAGCAGAACAAGATGGTGTGCCTTTAGCAGAGGTTTTAGAAAAATTTAATGCTGCATTAGAAAAAACCAAATTTGTTGTTGGACAAAATGTTGGGTTTGACCTTAACATTATGGGGGCAGAGTTTCATCGTCTTCAGGTAGAAAACCAACTACAAGAGTTACCTGTTTTAGATACGTGTACAGAACACACTGCTAGCTTGTGCCAAATTCCTGGTGGGCGTGGAGGTAAATTTAAATTGCCAACACTAACAGAATTGCATCAATTTTTATTTGGTGAACCTTTTGGAGAAGCGCACAACGCAACTGCTGATGTAGAGGCAACTACGCGTTGTTTTCTAGAGCTTATTCGTAAGCAGCAATATACCGCAGAACAGTTAGATGTTCAGCCAGATTATTTTAAAAACTTTTCAGAAGCTAATCCTAAGCCAATAGAGCTTATAGGGTTAAAACACATTAACCTAAAAAAGGCATCTAAAAAAATAGCAGATGCACTGTGGGCTAAAGATACTGGTGGTGTTAGTAAAGAAGAAATTAAAGAAAATTTAGCAACTTTAGAGTCGGCCGAGTTTTCTCACTTACATAACCACACACAGTTTTCTATATTACAGTCTACTATTAGTATTCCAGATCTTATAAAAGCTACTGCTAAAAATAATATGCCTGCCGTAGCAATGACAGATCATGCTAATATGATGGGTGCATTTCATTTTGTAAATGGTGTTCTTAACCACAACAAAGGTGTAAAATCTAGAAATGATGCTAATGAAATACGGTATGAAGCTACGCAAGAGGGGCGTTTAGAAGAGGGAGAAGAACCGTTACATGAGTTTGTGCCAGAAAAGGAAATTACACCAATAATTGGGTGCGAGTTTCAGGTATGTGAGGATCACACTAACAAATCTCAAAAAGACAATGGGTACCAAGTAGTATTTTTAGCAAAAAATAAAAATGGCTATCACAACTTAGCAAAAATGTCTTCTATTGCCTTTGTAGATGGTAAATACTATGTGCCTAGAATAGATAAAAAAATTATAGAACAGTACAAAGAAGATTTAATTGTACTTACAGGTAACCTTTACGGAGAGGTACCTAGTTTGGTTTTAAATGTGGGCGAAAACCAAGCAGAAGAGGCATTACTTTGGTGGAAAGAGCAGTTTGGAGACGACCTGTATATGGAAATTATGCGTCACGGCCAAGAAGACGAAGACCGTGTAAACCAGGTTTTAATAAAATTTGCTAAAAAACACAATGTAAAACTTGTGGCTACAAATAATACCTATTATGTAGATAAAGAAAATGCACATGCACATGATATTTTATTGTGTGTAAAAGATGGAGAAAAACAAAGCACACCAATAGGTCGTGGTCGTGGCTATCGCTATGGTTTGCCTAACCAAGAATACTACTTTAAGTCTTCTGATGAAATGAAGGAGCTTTTTAAAGATATACCTGAGGCAATAACCAATATACAAGAAGTTGTAGACAAAGTAGAAACATTTACACTAGCACGTGACGTATTATTGCCTGCTTTTGATATTCCAGAAAAGTTTGTTTTTGAAGAAGATAAGCTAGATGGTGGTAAACGTGGAGAAAATAAGTTTTTAAGACACTTAACTTACGAAGGTGCAAAAATAAGATATGGAGAAATTACACCAGAGATTGATGAACGTTTAGATTTTGAACTTAAAGTAATTGAAAAAACAGGATATCCAGGATATTTCTTAATTGTAGAAGATTTTATTAGAGCGGCTCGTAAAATGGACGTGTCTGTAGGTCCTGGTCGTGGTTCTGCAGCAGGTTCTGCTGTTGCCTATTGTTTATGGATTACCAATTTAGATCCTATTAAGTACGATTTACTTTTTGAGCGTTTTCTTAATCCAGATCGTGTATCTATGCCAGATATTGATATAGATTTTGATGATGAAGGACGTGGACGCGTAATGGATTATGTAATTGATAAGTACGGCTCTAACCAAGTAGCGCAAATTATTACCTACGGTACAATGGCAGCCAAATCATCTATTAGAGATACTGCCCGTGCGCTAGACTTACCCTTGGGTGATGCAGACCGTATGGCTAAGCTTATACCTAACATGTCTAAGCTTAAAAAAATTATTGGTGTAGATGAAAAAACATTAAAAAGTAAGTTTAATAGTGAGGAACTAGCAAAAATAAACGAGCTTTTAGAAATTTCTGAAGGAGATGATTTAGAATCTGAAACTTTAAACCAAGCTTATATTTTAGAAGGTTCTGTGCGTAATACTGGTATACACGCTTGTGGTGTAATTATTACTCCAGATGATATTACAAAGTTTGTACCTGTAGCATTAGCAAAGGACTCAGACATGTATTGTACACAGTTTGATAACTCTGTTGTGGAAAGTGCCGGCTTGCTAAAAATGGATTTCTTGGGGTTAAAAACACTAACCCTAATTAAGGATACCGTTAAAATTGTAAAAGCAAAGCACGGTGTAGAGCTAGATCCAGAGAATTTTCCGTTAGATGATCAAAAAACATATGAGCTTTTTCAGAGAGGTGAAACAGTTGGGGTTTTCCAATATGAATCTCCCGGAATGCAAAAACACATGCGATCACTAAAACCTACCGTGTTTGCAGATTTAATTGCCATGAACGCATTGTACCGTCCAGGGCCAATGGAATACATACCAAGTTTTATTGCTCGTAAACACGGTACAGAAGAAATTATTTATGATTTAGATGCTTGTGAGGAGTACTTAGCAGAAACCTATGGTATTACGGTTTACCAGGAGCAAGTTATGCTTTTGTCTCAGAAATTAGCAGATTTTACCAAGGGTGAAGCCGATGTATTGCGTAAGGCAATGGGTAAAAAGCAAAAGCACGTTCTAGATAAAATGAAGCCAAAGTTTATACAACAGGCTTCTGCAAAAGGACATGCGGTAGATAAATTAGAAAAAATTTGGAAAGATTGGGAAGCTTTTGCGGCATATGCATTTAATAAATCTCACTCTACCTGTTACGCATGGATTGCTTACCAAACAGCATATTGTAAGGCACACTACCCAGCAGAATATATGGCTGCGGTACTGTCTAATAATATGAATGATATTAAAACAGTTACCTTTTTTATGGAAGAGTGTAAACGTATGGGCTTAGAGGTTTTGGGGCCAGATGTAAACGAATCTTACTATAAATTTGCTGTAAACGACGCTGGTGCAGTTCGTTTTGGTATGGGAGCTGTTAAAGGTGTTGGTCGTGGTGCTGTTGAAACTATTGTAGAAAATAGAAAAAAAGACGGTCCGTATAAATCTGTTTTTGATTTGGCAAAACGTATAGATTTACGTGCGGCAAATAAAAGAGCTTTTGAAAACTTAACTCTAGCTGGTGGTTTTGACTCTTTTGGAGATACCCATAGAGCACAATATTTACACGATGAAGGAGACGGAATTACGTTTTTAGAAAAAGTAATGAAATATGGCTCTAAGTTTCAAGAAAGCCAAAACTCGTCTCAAGTAAGTTTGTTTGGCGAGGCTAGTGATGTACAAATTCCAGAACCTGTAGTACCACCTTGTGAAGAGTGGGGGACTATGGAAAAACTACGTAAGGAAAAGGAAGTTGTAGGTATTTATATTTCTGGTCATCCGCTAGATGATTTTAAATCAGAAATAAAATCGTTTTGTAATTCTGGTATTGCAGCCGTACATAATATGGAGCAATATGTAAATAAAGAACTTTCTATTGCAGGTGTAATTACAGATGTGCAACATAGAGTTTCTAAAAACGGAAAAGGTTGGGCTATGTTTTCTATGGAAGATTATACAGATTCATACGATTTTAGAATTTTTGGAGAAGAGTATTTAAAATTTCGTCATTTTTTAATGATTAGCTCTTTTGTGTATGTAAAACTATTTATTAGAGAAGGATGGACTAATAAAGATACAGGTAAAAAAGGAGATCCGAGATTGCAATTTAATAGTTTTATGTTGTTGCAAGATGTAATGGAGCAATATGCTAAAAAACTTACTATAAAACTAAATATAGATACACTTAAGGAAGAAGATGTTTTTAATTTAAAAAAGACGTTGAACTCTGACGAGCAAGAAGGAAAACATCCTCTAAAGTTTGAGGTTTATGAAATGCAAGAGCAAATAAAAGTAGACTTATCTAGCAGAAAACAAAAAATAAATATAACCACACAATTGTTAGCGGAATTAGAGGAGCAGGACATTATTTTTAAACTAAATTAAAAGCATTAAGAAATATTTAACAGTAGGGAATTTTTAATTAAAGTTGTTTAAAGGTTGATCTAGAAATTAACCTAACATAATTTTAAATGAAACAATTACTTTTAAGCTTACTTTTAACTTTAGTACTAACTTCTTGCCAGACTGAAGAAGAGTTTGAAACTCCTAAACAACAAGCAGAAGTACCTTTGGCAGAAACAGCTGAAAATATCGAAGCTGATACTAAAAATGAGGATGATAAAACTAATGGAGAAGAAGGTAGTAATGAAGACCCTAATAACCAAAGCAATCAAGAAAATCAAAATAATGAAGAAAAGGGTATTACCGTTGTATTATTAACAGATATTCTTTTAAAAAATACGTGGACAGTAGACAACTTAACTCAGAAAAAAGGATTAACTGCTTATATAGATAGGACTTCTAAGTTATCTGGTTTTACCTTTGTTTTTAAAGACTCTGGTAAAGTTATAGCAGAGGCAGATAATACTGTTGTAGATGGTAGCTGGACAATTACTGGTAATGAAAAAGAAGGTTTAATTTTAATGTTAGATTTTGACACCAAATTAGCAGATTTTGTAGTGTTAAATAACAATTGGCCAATAGTATCATTATCTAATACAAGTATGGGATATGTACACGGTAACTTAAATGTTGCAGCTAATGCAGATAATAGAGTGTTTTTAAGTTTTGATAAAGCTAAATAAACTTAATTATAGAAGTATAAAAGCGCAACAAATACCAAATTTTTGTTGTGGCTTTTAACTGTGCTGCTATTTTAACTTAAATATTTTTCCTTAAAAACTTTGGTGGTCTTAAACTCTTCTAAATCTATGCTATAGACTTCTTTAGATACCTTTATTTGATAATTAAAATTTTTAGAACCACCAAGTATATACAACTTGCCATTAAAATAATGCATATTGGCATACTTTAAAGGAATATCTATTTTATATTCTTTTAAAACATTTGTTTTAGTGTTGTAAGTAAGTATTTTTTTTGAGTTAAAAATATAAATAATGTTGTTATCGTAAGCTAAAGCAGGTCTTTCAATCCCATTAAATAGCGTTCCTTGTAACTCCCATTTAGCGGTTTCTAAATCGTAAGATTCAATATTTTTTAGTGGTCCGTTATGAAAACCTCCAACTAAAAAGACTTTATCATTAGCTACTATACCGTTAGCTTCTTTACCTTTTAACATTTTTGTTAATTGGTACCAATAACCGGTTGTGGTATTATATAAATAAGAATTGTTACGATACAATTTTTTACCGTTGTCTAATAATTTTGTAGATCCTCCCATTATAATTATGTTATTTTGGTAGGCTACAGCAGTAAAGTTTACGGCTTGGTGCGGGTAGGCATCATCAATAACAATTTCATTTGTGGCAGTATTTAATATTTCAATTTTATTATTTAAATATTCTCTTTTTTTGTTTGCAGATATTGTTTTACCTCCTAAAACATATAATTTGTTGGCAACAGCAACTGTTTTATGAAATGCCTTCTTATCTAGTTTTTCCTTAGTAACTTTCCAAGAGTTATTTTTAAAATCATAAATCTGTATCTTGTTACTATAACTCTCCCAGGAGCCATTTAATTTTAAGTTTGAAACTAACTCAGACATAGTTTCTGAATTATCTATAGCTCTTTTTTCATTTTCCTCAATAAAAGATAAATCACCAGCAGTAACGTAAAGTTTATCATCAACAATTGTAGATCCAAAGTTAGCTACACCATATGGCATTTCTGCTAGTTTTTTATAGCCAATATTTTTTTTTAATTTTTTGTTAGATGAAACAACAACCTCCTTTAATTTTTCTGCATTAGACTCTAAATAAACAATGTAATTGGCATTTTTAATAGACTGTATGGTAATTACTGAAGTTTTATATCCTATACTAGAAAACTGTAATTTGGTTTGTGGCGCTAAATTAATACTTGTTTTTAATTTAAAGACTCCTTTAGTATTGGTTACTGTACCTGTGCTATTGTTTACTATAGTAATATTTACATTTTGTATTGGTGAGTTTGTTTCCTTACTTAAAACAGTACCTTTAATGGTTTGTGCAGTGCTTGCTACGGTTATAAAAAAAATAAGTAGAGCCAAACTTAAGTTGTTACTTAATTTGGCTCTTGAAGTTTTAGTGTTTTTTCTATGCATTTTAGTTTCTTCTTGTTAGCACTTGGGTGTAAATATCTATTGTGCCATCCTCATCGTAATCTATTTCTAATTCCCATTCCATTACTGTTTGGTTTAACTTGGTAATGGTTACAGTATAAACTACGTCATTAATAGTAAGAAGTAGGTTGTTGTTTTCATCTATATCCCAACTTCCAGCCGTAGGAGTAACTTCTTCACATCCGTTACCGCTATGGTTTTCAAACTCGGTTTGTTTGTAAGAACCGTTTTCTTCATAAATTTGATACTCAAACTCTTTATGGCATTCATCTGGATATTCTTCATCTACACCATTTACGGCTTGTGATTTAAAATTCCATTCCCCAACAATCATCTCACTATAATCAAGTTTAATATCATCTTTTTCATCTTCTGAATTATCATCAGAGGAACAAGAAAAAAAAGCTAATGCTAAAAATAAAGTAGCTAATGTGTTAAGTTTTTTCATTTATGTAAATTTTTTAATTAAAATTGTAATATAGCAATTTATAAGAATCTACGCACGTAATTATAACTACTTTAGTTTTTGTTTTACTACTTAAATAGTATTTTTTTACTGATAGCATCTTTTCCTAATTTTCCTTTAAGAATATAAATTCCTTTTAAGCCGTTTGAGTTCCAGTGCAATTCCTTTTCTCCTTTAACTGTTTTATGAGTTATACTTTTAATATGTTGTCCGTTTAAATCATACAAATCTAGTATAAGAGTTTTAGGGTTTTGTGTATTGTAGTTAAATATTAAGGTCCCGTTTGCTGACGGATTTGGGTATACAGCTAAAGGATCTGATGTGGTGTTTTGTACAAAAGCTCTTGAGGCACTTTTTTGATTGGCAGATATGTTTATGGTAAATGTTTTACTTTGTGTGCCATCATAATCTCCAATTTTAATAAATTTTGGAGAAAAATTATAGTTAGGATGTTCAAAAAATAGTGCTCTATTGTCATTAGGTCTTGCAGGAAAAGAGTAAAATAAATTCCATTTAGCTCTATCTCCTTTATATTCTATATTTTTAATTTTTTTCCATTGTCCGTTTACATATTCTGCCAGATAAGTAGTTACATTTTTTATGTGAGAATTTGGGTTTCTAGAGTCAATAAACTTTCCTCTAACCTCATTAAAAGTGTTTACCTCATTAATCTGAGATATGGTAGATTTTCCGTTAGATAAATGATAGTAATCTAAAGCAATAGAAGGTCTGTGCCCAAACTGAAACCAAGCAGTTACTAGTTTTTTACTTACATCTTTATTTGCATCTTTAGACTTGTTAACGTCACCATTATATGTTGGAGCATCACCAGCAAAATGGTTTACTGTAAGTATAGTTTTATGGTCTATACCCCTGTCTACCTTAAACTTATTATTATCCCAAAGATGACTTACTTGCCCTGCTCTATACGGGTTTTGTACTGTATGTGTAAACTCATAGCTGTAAATATTACTATTATAGTTAGTTTCACTAAATATTACTAGTCTTTTATTGGAGTTAATCATTTCCTGAATTGTTGGGTATGTGTCTGAACCGGAGTTTGCAGGTCTGCTAGTACTAACAAAGGTACTGTGGTTGTATATGTAATTAGACATATTTTTATAACCACTTCTTCTTCCGTAAAAAATATCGTCCATACCAGAAATCCCTAGGTTAGGACCACTTTGTACATGTAATGTGATAATGTCTAGTGGATGATTTTTTAGCCAATCATAAATTATAATATTAAAATCTTTGGCATCCATCATACACATATTGGGAGCTCCGTGTTTTAGCCTGAGCTCGCCATTAACACGGTGTATGTCTACCATAAATTTTCTAACGCCATCCTGTAATTGGGCTTTAATACCTTTTCCTTGATTTCTACCGCCTAAACAGCCAAAAAAACCTTGTGGACCATTTGTATTATTATTGTTTGCATTGTGGGTTATAAGCCATGAGATTTCATCATATCTTCTTTGCTTATTCATGTGGTTAGCGTCTTGTGCTAAAATAAATTGCAAGTTGCCTAAAACAATAATTAATGTTATTGTTTTTAGTGTAAGTAGGTTTTTCATTTTAAAATTTGGTTTAAGTTAATACGAACAAAAACCAAAGTTAGTGGGCAAAAATGATAAGCAGATTAATTAATGGTTATTAGAAAATTAACAATTTTATTCTTTCTTTTCAGCTGTTTTTATCAAGTGATTTTAGCTCTTTGTGGTAAGTTTCAATTCGGGCATAGGCAGTGCCATCTACTAATAAAATTACAATTAACATAGCAATAGTAGTTATGCTAATAGCTCTCCATGTTGAGGTTTGAGTAAAAAGAATTAGTAATGCAGCTATAACGATTAAAATAGGAATAACTTTAAATACAACAGTGTATTCTTTTAAAGTACTTTCCGTACGTTCAATTTCAGAATTATAAAAAGCAGATGCGTTGGTTGTTAATGCTTTTTTAAACTGATTAACTCTAGATTTATTTGTGTAAAATAATCCCAGACCTATAGTCATAAGCAATACACCGGCTACTAAAGTAGGAATAACATATGCCTTTGCTAAATCGGTTTTGCCCAATTGCCAAAAACCGGCACTGGCAATTAAAAATAAAGTGGCAAATAAAATAAAGAAGCGGGTTGAGAAAACCTCGGCTTTTGCCCATTCTGTAGCTAATTTTAGTAATTCCATATTTTAATTAAGTTTATATTTTTCTCTGTATTGTGTTGGACTTATACCTTCTTTCTTTTTAAATAACCTAGAAAAGTAAGGAGGATATTCAAAGCCTAACTCATAAGCAACCTCAGAAATACTTTTATTGGGTTGCAATAGTATATTTTTTGCTTCATCTATTAAATGCAAGTGCAAATGTTCTGTAGTGGTTTTGCCTGTTTCTTTTTTAAGTGTATCACTTAAATAGCGCTGAGATACCAACATTTTCTTTGCTATTTGCTCTATGCTAGGTATGCCATTTTCTTGTAATTGTCCAGATTCTAAATAGGTAGATATTTGCCTGTTAAATTGTTCTAATAAAGAGGTAGATAACTCTTTTCTGTTTAAAAACTGTCTATCATAAAACCTGTTAGCATACTTTAAAAGGGTACTTAGTTGCGATATAATAATTTCTTTACTAAAAGCATCTTGGTTGTTTTGGTATTCTATTTCAATGTTTTCTACTAGCAATTCTAGCTGCTTTTCTTCTTTTGGTGATAGGTGCAAAGCTTCGTTTACAGCATACGAAAAGAATCCGTAATTTTTTATTTGTTGTGCTAACTCTGTTCCTTTAATAAAATCTTCATGAAAGTTTATTGAAAAACCTTTGTGCTCAAAAACCATACTGCTATCCCATTGTAACACCTGTCTTGGTGCAATACAAATTAGTGCACCATTTGTAAAATCATACTTAGTACGTCCGTAATTTAACTCGCCTACAACAAATTTTTTAAAGCTAATGGAGTAGCAGTCATTAGTAATTGGCGGAGAGCTATCTCTAGGGCAAGGTAAATTACCATTGCCTTTAGAATTAAAAACGCTAAGCATTGGGTGCTCTGGTCTTGGCAGTTCTAAATAATTTAAATAAGCAGATAGTGTTTTAAAATGTTGCATACTACAAATTTATATATTCCATTTTACACCTGTTTCTTTTTCGGACAGTTGCCATAATTTTTCTGCTACAACTTTATCTTTTGCGTGTGGTTCTAATTTATGAACGCCAACAGGACCAGTCCAAAAGTTTCTGCCTGTAGGACCATAAAAACCACTTTGGTCTAAATTTGGTTCTGTTGCACACATTAATTGTGGATAAGCACCTTTTTTTGCAGATTGAGTTAATGGAGATAGTTTCATTAAATTAAAGATAAATTTCATTATAAAACTACCACTGGTATTAATTAAGTTGGTTCTAGAAGAACCAGGATGGCAAGCAAATGCTTTAACATCTGTTTTGTCATTTATAGCTAATTTATTTTGTAGCTCATAAATAGTCATAATTTGCGCAAGTTTACTTTGGCTATAGGCATTGTTTGGAGTGTAATCTTTATGCCAGTTTAAATCATTAAAGTTTATGGTTTTAATTCCCATATTATACCCCATACTACCAACAGTAACTATACGTCCTTTAGATTTTTGAATAAGAGGAAATAGCAAGGCTTGTAACGTCCAGTTTCCAAAATAGTTTGTACCCATTTGACTCTCCCAACCATCTACAGTAAGCGTTAATTTTGGTACTTGTGCAATTGCCGCATTACAAATTAGCGCATCAATTTTAGTAACGGTGTTAAGCACCTCTTGGGCAGCTTTTTTTACAGAGGCTTGTATAGATAGGTCTAAAGTTATATTTATAACATTGCTATGGCTACCAACTTCTTGCTTTAAAGTTTGTATAGTATCATCAGCCTTTTTGGGGTTTCTGTTAAGCATTACCACTTTAGCATTTTTAGACAGCAATATTTTAGCTGCTTCAAACCCGGTTCCGCTTGTAGTGCCTGTTATAACAAATGTTTTACCGCTTAAATCATCAATTCTTTCTGGTGTCCAACCATTTTTGCCAAATTTATTCGCTTTCATTGCTGTCTGTTTTTTTATAGATTAAAATAACATTGCAAAGATGAGGTAGTAATAGGCTTAACCGCTTATACAAATTTTCAGATGTTGTATACTTTTTGGTTGTGTTAGGTTATTTAAATAGTTAAGCACCTAGTTTAGCAAATTAAAATTTTCAACACTATAAGGAATTGTAAGTAGGCTAGAACAAGCAATAAATTATTTGCGGTGTTGGTAAATCGTTTTTATTCATATTCAAACCAAACTGTTTTCGAATTTCGTTCAATCGCATAGTCAATAAATCTTTTGAAATTCCTTAAGTCTTGTCCAAAATTATTTCCAATATAGCCATCTCCTTTGTCTTTAGTGAAGTCCGAAAAATAGTATTCAGAGTTCATAGAGTCAAAATCAGTTTTTATTAATCTCTCGTATGGATTATCAATTTTTTCTAGACTATTAATTAACTTCTCTACAAGAATTTCTATGTGATTTATATTTCCATTTAAGTCTTGTTTTCTCTTTTCGAAATCAGACTTTAAACGTTCCTTTTCTTCTTCATTTTCCGCAAATTCAATCATATCTGTTTCTTCCTCTTCGCTTGGGTATTCGGTCATTTTGTATAAATGAGATATATCGATATTTGTTATTTCACCTATTTGGTCAAATTCAGGTTTGTGTTTAACTATGCCTGGTCTAGACATTAGATTGCTAAATTCTCTGCTTAAAGAATATAGATTACTATTCTCAAAGTATTTAGCCGTGATTATTTCACTGTAATTATTTACTCTTAAATTAATGTCTAAACCCATTTTTTTAATCCCATATTTTTGGTCTATCAATTTTCATTGCTCTTAAATATGACAAAAATTGTCCTGCGTGAACTGATTCGTGATATCCAATCCGCAATAAATATTTTCCAAGTATTTTCTTTTCTCCGTTCCCTGGATGAATGATTTCAGTTTTGTTTAATTCCGTATCCGAAAATTGCCATACACTTTCTATAATTTTTTTTCTATAAGGTTCGGCAAATTCAAGTTCATCAGTAACGTTAATGAATGGTCGGTTTTCCCAAGGTGTTTTATAATTTGTCATATCTCCATGATTAATAATAATATTCCATCCATAATCAGCTTCCAAAACGTGTCTTATCATTTCCGACGCACTCATAGCTTTTTCGTCAGGTTTCCAATTATAATATTTCTCAGGTAGTCCATTCCAAAGTTTTATGCTTCTTCTTCTTATTTCTATTAAATTTAAAATTATAAGTTCAGATTGGGTCATTTTCTTTGTTTTCGGGAATGTCGTTTTACATTACAGCCAACGGTATCGTATAACCGCCAGTTACGGGATTAAAGTTAATGTTTTTCGGTTTAGCACAGACGTTAGCAATTGGGAGTGGATTCGGACGTAGTCGAATCCGCCGTAATTACGGTTATACATAGTTGTAACCAGTTTTTTATTCCACTTTTTCATAGTAATGATTCAAATCGTAATTCAAAATAATTTTAGGTTTCTCAAAAATCTTATTGCTGAAGTACGTATGATATTTTGCTTTTCCCATTTCATATTCATAATGTAGTTCAATTTCAGAGTTTAGCAATCCGTAGTTTACATCATAAGTTCCGTCTCCGTAAAATTCGCTCGAAAAAGTTCCGTCAGATTTTAAATTCAGAGTGTCCGCTTTATGAGGTGTTTCAACACAGCAAGGTTCGTTTCTGTAATTGGTATTTGCATAAATTCCGACTACACTATTTTTCGTCATAGGAATATTACATCGCAATATTAAAATTCCGACGATTAAGATTATTCCAATTCCGAATAGTATGCGTTTCATTGCTCAAATTGGTTACAACGGTTTGTGTATGAAACGTAGCGTGCAAAAAGACACTAACTTTTCGGTTTAACACAGAGCCGAATTTTTATATTTTGTTTTTAACTTTTCTCTTTTTAAAAGCCAAAAAAGACTATTTTGCTATCGCGTAATATTCTATTTGGCGGACTCTATAAAAATACACTAAACTTTGATTTAAAGACCAAACCCCGTATTAATTATAGCCATTGTTAGCAAACGTTCCTTTATACGTCATATTCTAATTCTTCATCTTTTAACTCAATTATGCTTTTTCCTTTTTTCTTAAAATAAACAAATTCCGATATGGCGTCATAAGAATTGTTAAAGTGATGTTTTGCGTTACCATATAGGTATCCATTACCCTTCAAATCTTTTGAGTCGCAAAAAATTACTAATCTAGAATTAGGAACAATAAAATTAATTTCTTCTGAACCAATGAATTGAAATATTTGTTCCCATATCTGCTCCAATAAAATAAGGCTTCCTGAATACATAGAAGCATTAATTATCATTCCAACTTTTCCAATTTCAGAACTTTTAGTGTCAATTCCTCCAATACTTATTTCAGAGTATTGGTCTAATAAATTTTTAAAAGAAGTTTCAAGAGCTTTATTAATTTCTACATCATTTAGGTCTTGGATTTTTATCCATTGAACTATTTGGTTTTCATCTTTCATTAAAATAACAGATAGTGAAGTTTGGGCTATTCTTGTAGATGCAGGAAGTTCACCTTTCGGTATTTCAATAACTTCTCCATTAATAGTAGTCTTTTTAGATTCAAATTCCCATCCAAATTTTAGTTTTGGAAGAACATTTTTTAAGTGTCCTAAATCTGAATTGATTTGGGGCTCTATAATTTGTTTATTTTTTTCAACAGCATTTTTATTTACAGAAGTTTTTTCAATTTCCACTTCCTTTTTCTTTTTAAATAGTTTGGCGAATAGTCCCATTTTTTTTTGTATTTGTAGCTAACGTCTCGGCTATGGTTAGTACGGGAATTAAAAGCATTAAACTTTCGATTTAGCACTTAGCCAAAACTTTTTACTTTGTTTTTATATTATTCATTTTAAAGCCAAATCAACGATTTGGTGGTGTTGGTAAATTGCACTGAACTTTCGTAAACTACCAAACGCCCTATTTGCTATATATCGTGTTGTAAACCGTTTATTTCTATTCAAGTATGTAAAGTACATTTGCTGTGTCTAAGCAATATATTTTGTTATCGTATAATTGTAAACTTTTAGTTTGAGTAAGTTTGCCTTCAAATTTAAATTTATAAGTATCGATTATTTTCTTTTTTTCGGTATCGAAAATTCCAACAGAGTTATCACTAGTTAGAAAATAATAGAGTCCTTCATTGTAAAAAGATGTACTAATGAACAACCAATTTGGTGATTCAACGGGTATTTGTCCAAGTTTTTTCAATTCAGAATCCAAGTTAATATGTTCTTTAATTATACAATTGTTTATATCAATTTCGATAAATGTAGAATGACTTAGACCATAATAAAGGCCATTATTTTCCTCATTTGGGTATAATCCTTTCCGAACTTTTGCATCTTTAAAAAACACTTTTTCTTTTCCCGATTCTAAGTCCAATAACAAAATTTCTCCATTACTAAATGAACAGATAAGAACATTACTGTAGACTCCAGCAAATTCTGAAACTTCTAATTTGTAGTTTTTTGATTCATTGTAGTATTTGTTTAATTCAGAAATTTTAAATGAGCATATGGTGTTCCCTAGTCTTAAATTTTTTACAATAATTGATTCAGAATTTCCCAACCCTTCAATAATCAAGTCTCCAAAAATATGTTGCCCATATGATTTCGTTTGTTCATCTAGTAACTGTCTATTATGCTTTAAATAGACCTGATATATTCTTGGTGTTTTTTTTATATAAGTCAGAATATATTTTTCGTCTACTTTAGAAATTCTTTGTTCATTAAAAAATGGTTCTCCAGTTTTAAGATAAAATGATTGATTTAGACTGTTTAGTACAATAAAATCATTGTCAACGACAAAAACTTGTCTTGAGTCTTCAAATACTCCAACTGTTTGGTCGTTTAAGTCAGAGATTGAACCATCTGTTTTTACTATTGCCCTAACATCCGGAACAAACCTGATGACATTGGGGATTTTTTTTGTGATAATCATTTTTCAGAATGGTTTACAACGTGATTGTGTATGGTTAGTTACGTGTTTAAGTAACTAATTTAGTAAACAAAAACGAACGCGATAAAATTCCGAAGGAATTTTCCAAATAAGCACTTGCCAAAGCAATAAATTATATACAGTGTTAGCACACGTATTTTATTCATTTATAGTTAAGAATTCCTCAAATATTTTAATATCTGTTGTGTATCCCTGTTCCTTTATAATGTTTCCGTTTTTGTCAATTATTACAAAATATGGTTGATAATTACTATTGAATTTTGTTTTTTGCAATTCCGAATGTTTTTGTCCAACATATTTTAAGAATTCTCCATTTGTTTTAGATTTTATTCTTTCATTTTCGGGTAAACTTATTCTATCGTCAACATAAAGGTTCACAAAATGGAATTCATTTTTTAATTTTTCTGTGATTGTTTTGTCGGATAGAACGTAATGTTCAATTTTTCTAGCGTTTACACTAGCATAGCCTGTAAAATATAGAAGCAATGGCTTTTTAAATTCTATGGATTCATTTAAAAGGTCATCATAGTCCACATTACCAGCGTTTTTAAAAATTCCATCATATTCTTTTTCGGTTGGCTTTGTTTCTGACTTTTTTGATTTTTTAATTTCTTGAAAATCTGCGAAAACTTGTTTATATGTTTTTTCCGGATTAGAATGTTCTTTTAAATAATTATGAAACTCATCAATAAAAACAGATGGGACTTCCAATTTTTCTAATAAAATTTTGTCTTGGTTCCAATTGTGAATATTCGCAGGTCTTTTTGCTAGTTCATTTGAAACTAATATTGTCGTTTTGGTTAATTCATAAGCTTCTGATTCTTTAAATTGCAATACTTTATCATATAGATTTTGAAATGTTAGTTTGGCATCACTTTCTTTATTAGAGGATAATTCGACTAAAATTGTTCCTAAAACTGGACCATTTGAAAAAACTTCGATATCCCCATCGTCAAGTCCACAATTTTTAAGTAGTGAGAAGTCTTCTACAAATCTTTTCAAATTAACCGTGTCCTTTGGAATCAGATTTATTTCCTTTTTTAGAATTTTTTCACAATCTTGGGTAGATTGACAAAATCCATTGAAAGATAGAAGTAATGTTGTTATTAGTAACGTTTTTCTCATATGTGTGGTAACGGTTTTGTGTATGATTAGTGGCGGATTTAAGACCACAGTCTTTTCCACCAAGACCTACTTTTGTTATTAGTATTATCGTTTGATTTATCACTTTCTCCGCCATTGCTCTTATACATTGTTGGCGGTAGTTTTTCATCACTCGACTTCACTTTGAAATCAAATAATTTCTCCAATTTCTCTAACTCTTCAGGGTTTTCTTTATGATATGGAATTTGTAAAAAGTCCCAGTTTTGTTTTGATAAAAATGGTTGAAGAAATTCCTCAATGATTGACTTTAAATAATTAGAATTGTCTTGAAATGATTCTACTCCAATTCTTATATCGATATCCAAAACATAATTAAAATCTTTGTTGTTTTGGAATAGATGGGTTTTACTTTGAAATTGATTTGGGGTTATTCTAAGATGAGCAGACAGTTTTGAATTTATCTTTAATTCTCCGTAGTACCATTTCTCGAAATTATACCACCCATAACCATCATCTGTCTTTTGCTCAAGTTCTAAGTCAAACGTCTTATTAATTGTCTCTGCAATTTGCTTTATTGGATCATCAGATTTTAGTCCAATAAAAAATGACGTTGATTCATAACCGTAATAGACTAAGTTGTTAATTAAGTCATCATAGGATTTAACTCTTAATTTTTCTTCATATCCATTATCAGCACATTCTAATTCAAAATGTACAATCTGAGGAATTTCATATGCTGATTCAACATTATAACCATAATCAAAACATAACATTGTATGACCATCCATATGTGAGAGAATAGGAAGCCTTTCTAAATTAATGAATTCGGAATCTGTCGAACTTTCAAGTTCTTCTTTGTCCATATATTCAAGTAATACACCTTTTAAAGTTTTATAACCTCCGTGATTGATAATTTTGTCAATTGTCGAACCATTAAATAAAAGTTCATTAACATCACCATTATGGATTAGAGCACTTTTCCATAAATATCCACCATTTTGGATTTTCATATGTTCCCTGTAAAGACTTGGAAATTTAAATCCAATTTCAGTTTCTTTTTGAACGATTTGTTCTTCCGTTCTTCCAATACTTTCATCAGTAAATCCTTTCGCAGGTTGTTTCCAAATATCTTCTGTCATATGATTTGTCTAATTACCGCCAACGTTAAATATATGGCAAGTTGAGCACAAAACCAGCGATTAATTTCGGTTTAACCACAAGCCAAATCTTTTGTATTTTGTTTTAATTTTTCTCTTTTAATACCAAATAAAAAGATTTGGCGACTTTGCAAATAGGTAATGACCTTTTGAATAAACACTAAACGCCCAATTTGCTATATATAGTGTTAGGCAATGTTATTTTTTGCTATTAACCTTGCTCCACAATCGTGTTCCTGGATAAAAATATAAAAATCAGAATTCATATTTATTTTATCAAGAGTTCCTTTATATATAATTTTTTTAAAAGCTTTAGATAGACATAAATAAATAGCATTTTTATAAACTTCCATTAACTCATTCCAACCTTTTTCAAAATAGATTTCTAAATTGGGGTATTCATCTTCTAATTTTTGCCAATGAATATTATGCAAGTCATTAGTAATTGATAATGTCAAACCAGGATGAGCCTGAAAATCAGAACACAAATCATAATTATCTAAATTTATAATTTCGGGAAAACTTAAAACGTCAGGATTATAATCTATAATTCCATATGCATATACTTTAGAGTCAATTTCATCTAGATGTCCATATTCAAAAAGTAGCGCATCTAATTTTGTTTCTAAATCAGATTTTCGAAACTTTTGATTTGTCCAATATTCCAAAATATTTCTTTCAATTTCTTCAGTTAATTTAGCCACATTTTGATTGATATTAATTTGGGGAATTAATAATTTAAATTTTTCAATAGCCGGATGCAATCCAGTTAAAGAAGAAAACTTTTTTTTGGAGTTGTTAAAGCAATTTTGGTAGTAGTTTATGTCTAATTTCATTTCAGTTTTCTAATATTGCCTAACGTTTATGTATAAGAATAGTTGCGTTTTTGTGTGCGAGGATTTTCCGCAGGAAAATCAGATGTAACAAAAGTGCAACTACCTTTGGTTAAGCCTAAAATAGCAATTATTTTTATACTGTGTTGTACACCGTATTTTATTCTTTTTTTGCTTTTTCAGCCCTTTCTATTACTGATTCAGCTAATTCGTACATTGAGCAACTTGCTTCACTCAAGTTTCGTTTTCCAATCTGTTTAATTTCTGCCTCGTCATTTTCCCAATCAAAAATATAAAGAGTTTCTCTATAAACTTCTTTCAGCTCTTTGTAATTAAGTTCTCCATTTTCGTGTCCGAAATTTTCTTCTGTTTCTGATATTTTAATTGGTGTTCCGTTTTTCAGATAAATAACTGTTCTAATTCGACCATAAGAAAGTCCGATTTCCTCAACTATTTTACAAATCTGTTTTTCATTCCGCCAAACTTTTAAAATTCCACCACCATCTGTAGTAATTCCAGTAATTTCCACCCAATCAAATTCAGTTTTCACAATAGTGGAATCCGATTCTATTGATTTCACTTCGCTATCAATTCGGTCAAGGTTATTTTCTTGTCCACATGCTAAAAATCCGATTAAAGTTAATATGATTACGAATGCTTTTCTCATATGGTGTACAACGGACTTGTGTATGAAACGTAGCGTGCAAAAAGATACTAACTTTTCGAATTAACACAGAGCCGAATTTTTATATTTTGTTTTTAACTTATCAATTTTAAAAAGCCAAATTAAAAAATTTGGCGGATTTTCTAAATATACACAAACCTTATTGGTTGAGCACTTATTAGCTATGTTTTATACACTGTGTTGTATGTAGTTTTATCTTTTAGGTCTTTTATCAGGAGGTATATTTATTATTCCTGAGCCATCCACCAAAAATATTCCATTTTCATTTACTACTTTAACTGTAACTTTAAATGATTCCCATCCAATTCCTTCTAATATAACATAACCAGATTCTGAATCAAAACTAGATATTTTAAATCCATCATCAGGATAATCTTGAGCATCTAAAATAAGGTCGGCATCAAGCGCTATTTTGTAACCTGTTTCAGGCTCGTAATAAAAATCTTGTTCTGATGTTTTATTACATATTTCCTTGAAGTTTTTAGTGGTAAGAAATCTTTTCTCTAAAATACTACCTCTAACGTGAGCATTAAGAAACTGTTTAGCTACGGTATAATCGGTGTAGTCTTTTTTAAATTTTAAATATCCATTAAAAATATACCCATAATTAGAGTTATCCACTTTTATCTTTACCCAATAGCCAGATATTGTTTCATTATTATCTATAACTTGAAAGGATTCTATAGTTTCTTTTAATACATCAACTGTCTGTCCATAGTTTAATTTACCAATTCTATCGCTTTCAATACTTGGCTCCCTCCTAATAGATAAACCACTTTTAGCAGTTACAATATGTTCTTGAGCAAAAATATTAGTTGATATTATTAATAATAGATATATTACTTTTTTCATTTTGTTAATTACATACAACTACATATAAACGCAATACATTGCGTTTATTCCACCCGTATGGCTGTGTAAACGCACATTTTGCATTTTTGGTTGTTATTTTTCTCACAATTTATAATTATTTTCTGTATTATAATTACGCAAATGTGTAATTAGCCCAATTTTATGTGTAAAATGCACTAAAATAAAACCTTTTTGTATTTTTAGTTTAAGGTTGTTTTTACCGTTTTTAAACGACTACAAATAGTTACAACCGAAAGTAAGCACTTTGTAACCGCATATAGTTTGGTTGCCGTTTTAGGTTTGCAGTGCCATTGCAATAGTGCTTTGGTAGTAATAACTGTTAAACATTAAAACATACAAATTATGAACGCACTTAAAAACAGAGTACAGTTAATTGGGAACTTAGGTAACGATCCAGAAATTATAAACTTAGATGGCGGTAAAAAATTGGCACGTTTTTCTATAGCTACTAATGAGACGTACAAAAACGCTGCTGGCGAAAAAATAACAGATACCCAATGGCACAATGTTGTTGCTTGGGGTAAAACCGCAGAAATTGTAGAGAACTTTTTAACCAAAGGAAAAGAAATTGCTTTAGAAGGCAAGTTGGTTAACAGGTCTTACGAGACCAAAGAAGGAGAAAAAAGATATAGTACAGAGGTGAATTGTAACGAGATTTTAATGCTTGGTAAAGGATAAAAATATACCAAACACTAACCAAAATTAAAAAGGCTTTCTATACTGGTTTAGAAAGCCTTTTTTGTATTACATTTTTTTATGTAGTGCCAGTTGTATACGCTTACGGGCAACGTCTACCTCTAATACTTTTACTACAATTTGTTGGTGTAGGCTTACGTGCTCATTTACGTCTTTTACAAAAGTGTCTGCCAGGTTTGATATGTGTATTAAGCCACTTTCTTTAATACCAACATCTACAAAACAACCAAAATTGGTAATATTGTTTACAATACCGGGTAATAACTGCCCAGCAACAAGATCTGTAATAGACCGTATGTTTTGGTTAAAAGAAAATACCTTGGCTTTTTCTCTAATATCTAAACCTGGTTTTTCTAGCTCCTTAACAATGTCTTGCAATGTTGGTAAACCAACAGTGTCTGTACAGTATTTTTGTAGGTCTATTTTTTGTAAAACCTCCTTATTGCCAATTAACTCCTCAATAGGTACTTTGGTATCTTTAGTTATCTGTTGTACTATGCTGTAACTTTCTGGGTGTACAGCAGAATCGTCTAAGGGGTTTTTTGCATTTTTTATGCGTAAAAAAGCTGCACCTTGCTCAAATGCTTTTCCGCCCAAACGCGGTACTTTTTTTATAGCTGTTCTGCTTGTAAAAGCACCATTTTCATTACGGTAATTTACAATGTTTTCGGCTAATTTTGGTCCAATACCAGACACATAACTAAGTAAAGATGTGCTTGCGGTGTTTATATTTACACCAACGGCATTTACACAACTCTCTACAACGGTGTCTAAAGATTGTTTTAGTTTGCTTTGGTCTACATCATGTTGGTATTGCCCAACACCAATAGATTTTGCATCTATTTTTACCAATTCTGCTAACGGGTCTGCCAATCTACGCCCAATAGAAACTGCACCACGTACGGTAACATCATAATTAGGAAACTCGTCCCTAGCAATTTTTGATGCCGAGTATATAGATGCTCCCGCTTCACTAACTACAAAAACCTCTACAGGGTTTTTAAAATGTATTTGTTTTACCAAATGCTCTGTTTCTCTAGATGCTGTACCGTTGCCAATAGCAATGGCTTCAATTTTATAAGCATCTGTTAACGAGCTAATTTTTTTAATAGCCTCTGTGCTTTTATTTTGTGGTGCATGCGGATAAATGGTTTCATTATGCAACAAATCTCCTTGCGCATCTAAACACACCAATTTGCAACCGGTTCTAAAACCAGGATCTAAGGCTAAAATTCTTTTTTCGCCTAACGGAGAACCTAAAAGTAACTGTTTTAAATTTTTAGAGAAAACAGCTATTGCATCTGCATCTGCTTTTTCTTTAGCATTTTTTAAAAGCTCATTAGACAAAGAGGGTAGTAGCAGTCTTTTGTAAGCATCTTGTATAGCAAGTTCTATTTGAGCGCTACAGGCATTGTTACTTTTAATAATTCTGCTTTCAATTTTATCTAAAGCTCTATCATTGTCTATTTCTATTTTAACCCGAATAAAACCTTCTTTTTCGGCTCTTAAAATAGCAAGTAACCTGTGTGATGGGCATCGTTTTAAAGCCTCGCTCCAATCAAAATAATCTCTAAACTTCTGGGCTTTTTCGTCTTCTTTTTTAGTGCCAACCACTTTGGTTGTTATAAGTGCATAATTTTCTAACTGGTGGCGTATACCGTTTCTAATATCAGTACGCTCATTAATCCATTCAGCAATAATATGTCTGGCTCCTTCTAACGCCAAATCTTCATTAACAATAACATCATTTAGGTATCTAGAGGCTGTATATTCAATTTCATCATTACGCTGTGCCATTATTATTTTAGCCAAAGGCTCTAAACCGTTTTTAATAGCGGTTTCAGCTTTTGTCTTGCGCTTCTTCTTATAAGGCAAGTAAATATCCTCTAACGTTGTAATGTTGTCTGTGGTAGCAATTTTAGCTTGTAGTTCTGTAGTTAAAACGTCTTGCTCTTGTAAGGCTTTAAGTATTGCTGTTTTTCTTTTTTCTAAGGCTTCAAACTGTGTTTTGTAGGTTACAATGGCACCAATTTGTACCTCGTCTAAATTACCTGTTTTTTCTTTACGGTATCTAGATATAAAAGGTATGGTACAGTCTTCATTTAAAAGCTCTATAGTATTTTTTACACTTAGTTCTGGTAACTGTGTGTGTTTAAGTATATATTTTATCATTAAAAAAGACCTTATAAATTTAGTTTTATAAGGTCTCTAATATATTTAACTCAATTGATTTAATCGAATTTATGTGCTATAAATTTTCTAGTTTTCGCCAGACTCCATTTTAGCATCATTTATCATTTTCTCATTAGGTAAAATTGCAACGTTAACTCTTCTGTTTTTTGCTCTACCTTCTGGAGTACTATTATCATGTGTTGGTTTTTCTTCTCCAAACCACTCTGTAGTAAATCTGCTTGCAGCAATTCCTTTTGCTGTTAGGTATGATGTTACAGCGTTTGCTCTGTTTTTAGATAATGTCATATTATAATCTGCAGCACCAGAACTATCTGTATGGCCTACAACCAAAATATTAGTGTCTGGATACTCTATAAATACATTAGCTAATTTGTTTAAAGATGTTTTAGAAGCACCGTTAATGTTGTATTTAGCTGTGTCAAAAAATACACCACTGTTTTCATCAAAAGTTACAACAATACCATTGTCTACACGCTCTACTTGTGCACCCGGAATTTCTTCTTCAATTTTTTGTGCTTGCTTATCCATTCTGTTACCAATAAGCACACCAGCACCACCACCAACAACACCGCCAATAACAGCACCTAGCTCGCCATTGCCTCCTTTGCCTACATTATTGCCAATTATAGCGCCTAAAATTGCACCACCAGCAGCACCAATTGCACCACCTTTTTGTTTGTTGTTTGCGTTTTGTACAGCATCACAACTTGTAAAATTTGCCATTAATAGTAATGCAAATGCTGCTGTAGCTATCTTTTTTATTATTGTTTTCATAAGGTTATTTTAAATTATTAAATAATTAATGGATTGTGTTTATTACAAAGTTGCTTTGGTAAAATTCATTGTAATTGTAAATGGTTTTCCATCTACAGATAAAGTTTGTGTCCAGGTCATATTAGACTCTGTTAACAAGGCGAGTGATAACCTAAAACCAACGTTGTTTTGACTTTTACCTCTTGCGTCTGTAGGCTTAATTAAAAAGTCGTACAAACCTGTAGTTTCATCAATTTCCTGAATAGTAAAAATAAAATTACGTTCTCCAGTAGCACAATTTGCATTGTTTATGCTATACTTACCAGTATTGTTGTTAGGTATAAAAGACCAAGAACTGCCTTGGAAACACTCTTTAGAGACATCGTTTAAAAGGGTAACGTTATATTCACCAGCTTCACTATAAGATATGTTGCTAAGTGTCCATTCTCCTTTAATTACTTTTTTTGATGTTCTAACGGTTTTTGATGCTCCGCAAGAAACTAAACTTACTGCAAGTAGTAGTACTATTAACTGTTTCATAATATTTGTTTGTTTTTGTATATACGAAATAACTGTTTTTTTAGACCACATAGTAACTCATTTGCATAAAATGATAATGCAATAAATTTGTAGTCCAAATACTATGTAAAGATACTAGATGTTGTATTAACTAGATGTGAAAAAAACTGTAAATTAGATGAAGTGCGTAGTCTTATGCTACTTTTTTAAGCAAATCAAAACAAGGACATTTTTTACAACGTTTGCTTTCAGATTTCTTGTATTTTTTACAGCATTTACTTTTTACCTTATCAGCAACTTTTGGAGTTGTTGCCTTTTGTAATTTTTTTAATGCTTTTTTTTCCTTTTTCTTATCCTTTTTTTTGCCCATAACTACTTATGCCTAAAAATAGTAAGGCAAAAGTAGTTATTTTAAATTAATCTAAATAAAATTATTTTGTTAAACTTATTGCGGATTTTCTGTAGAGGCTGTAGATACTGTTATTTGCTGTATATCTCTGTCAAACAAATACAAGCCACCTTTATCATCTCCAATAAGGTTTATTTTGTCTAAAATAGTACGTGCCATAGCTTCTTCCTCTATTTGTTCTGATACGTACCATTGTAAAAAGTTATGTGTGGCATAATCTTTTTCTTGTAAAGTAATGTGTACTAACTCATTAATACTGTTAGATACAAATACTTCGTGTTCAAAAAGTTTTTCAAACATTTCTTTAAAAGAATTAAAGGTAACATTTGGTGCCGCAAGCTGAGAAATTTGTGCGTGTCCGCCACGCTCATTAACAAATTTAACCAGTTTAAGCATATGGTCTCGCTCTTCGTTAGACTGGTCGTACATAAAACCAGCAACACCTTCTAGCCCTTTAACTTCTGCCCAACAAGCCATTGCTAAATAAATTTGAGAAGATTCTGCTTCTATTTTTATCTGATTGTTAAGTGCTTTTTCTATATTTTTTGATAACATAATTTTCTTCTTTTTATAAAATTACAAAATTAATTTATTGTTTCACCACTATTAACAGCATCTTCATCTGGGTTTACAAAAACTAATTTGCCATCTGCATTCTCTGTCATTAAAATCATTCCTTCACTCTCTACACCGCGTAAAGCTCTTGGAGCTAGGTTTACTAAAACGGTAACTTTTTTACCAACAATTTCTTCAGGAGTAAAGCTTTCTGCAATACCAGATACTATAGTGCGGGTATCTAAACCAGTATCTACCTTTAAAACCAATAGTTTTTTGGCTTTTGGCATTTTTTCAGCTTCTATAATGGTACCCACACGCATGTCTAACTTTGTAAAATCGTCAAAAGTAATGGTGTCTTTTTGCGCAGCTACTTCTTTATTCATTTGTAAGTTTGCTTTTTTTGTAGCTTCTAATTTTGCTAATTGAGCTTCAATTTCTTTGTCTTCTACTTTTCTAAACAATAACTCTGCTTTGTTAATTGTATGTCCGGCTGGTAATAACACATCTAAGGTAGAAACGGTGTTCCATTCTACAGTTGTGTCTGCAGCAGCTATATTTAAAATGTTTTTAAGTTTAGCAGATGTAAAAGGTAAAAATGGCTCACTTAGTACAGCCAATGCAGATGCTATTTGTAAAGCAACGTACATTATGGTTTTTACACGTTCTTCATCTTGCTTAATAACTTTCCAAGGTTCTTCATCTGCTAAGTACTTGTTACCAAGTCTGGCAAGGTTCATTAATTCTTGTCCGGCTTCTCTAAATCTATAGCGCTCTAAAGAACTAGAAATTATTTCTGGGTATTTTTTAACCTCTTCTAAAGTAGCTGTATCTATTTCAGAAAATGTTGCAGGAGTAGGTAAAACACCGTTATAGTATTTGTTTGTTAATACCACAACTCTGTTTATAAAGTTACCAAAAATGGCTACCAACTCGTTATTATTACGTGCCTGAAAATCTTTCCAAGTAAAATCGTTATCCTTAGTTTCTGGTGCATTTGCAGTTAATGTATAACGTAACACATCTTGCATATCTGGGAAATCTTCTAAATACTCATGCAACCAAACAGCCCAGTTTTTAGAGGTTGATAACTTATTGCCTTCTAAATTTAAAAACTCATTTGCTGGTACGTTTTCAGGAAGAATAAAATCTCCGTGCGCTTTTAGCATACTAGGAAAAATGATACAGTGAAACACTATATTGTCTTTACCTATAAAATGAAGCATTTTTGTATTCTCGTCTTTCCAATATGGTTCCCAGTCTTTACCCTCGCGAGCAGCCCATTCTTTGGTAGATGAAATGTAACCAATAGGAGCATCAAACCAAACATACAGTACTTTGCCTTCGCCTCCAGGAACAGGTACCGGAATTCCCCAATCTAAATCTCTGGTTACAGCACGTGGTTTTAAACCATCATCTATCCAAGATTTGCATTGTCCGTAAACATTGGGTTTCCAATCATTTTTATGGCCTTCTAAAATCCATTCTTTTAAAAAGTCCTCGTACCTATCTAATGGTAAAAACCAGTGCTTAGTTTCCTTTAAAGTTGGTACGGCACCAGATATAGTAGATTTAGGATTTATTAATTCTGTAGCATTTAAGGTAGATCCACAGTTTTCGCACTGGTCTCCATAGGCTTCTTCATGACCACATTTAGGGCAGGTACCAATTACAAATCTGTCTGCTAAAAACTGATTGGCTTCGGCGTCATACAATTGTTCTGTGGTTTCTTCTATAAAGTCACCTTTGTCATACAAATTCTTAAAAAACTCAGAAGCTGTATCATGGTGTACTTGTGCAGAAGTACGCGAGTAATTATCAAACGTAATTCCAAAATCTAAAAACGATTGTTTAATTATTGCGTGGTATTTATCTATAACTTCTTTAGGTGTAATACCTTCTTTTTTGGCTTTCATAGAAATAGCTACACCGTGCTCATCACTACCGCAAACAAAGGCAACGTCTTTATTTGTTCCTCTTAAATAACGTGCATAAATATCGGCAGGAACATATACACCTGCCAAATGCCCAACATGTATTGGTCCGTTTGTGTAGGGTAATGCTGCTGTAATTGTATATCTGTTTGGTGTTTTTGTTTGCTGTGCCATTAAAATTGAATTAAAGCACAAAAATACATTTTTAGCCAGCAGTACTAAAGAAAAAGATAGAAATAAATACGTGATACAGGCGCTTGTTGCTTTTAAAAACTGTGGCATTACAACGATTATTTAAAATATATGCTGTATTTTTTAGTTGTAATAGTATAAAAAAGATAAAGTTATGAGTGGCAAACCAGTACGTAAAGATATTTTAAAGTCTGTAGATCTAGATGCTATAAAAGACACAACTAAAGCTAAAGATGATATTACACGTGTGTACAAAAACAAAAACTCTAGAGTTAAAAAAGAGCTAGATTTTAAAACCAAAAAAAACAATACCAAATTGGCATAAAAAAAGCACCTAAAACGTAAGTTGAAGGTGCATTAAAGTAACATTAATTGTAACGTAAACTATTTAGGATACCATTACAGATTTGCTCATTTTTTGGTCTTTAACACTTATTCTGTATATATATTTGCCGGTAGCAAGGTTTACAGGTAAGCGTTCTCTAATGTTAATTTCTTGGGCTCCTTCAGTAGTCATAGCATTGTATACCGTGCCTATGTTTTGCCCTAAAATGTTATAAATTTGGATATCTACATGTGCCGTAAAAGGCATTTCTAAATGTATTGTTGGGTTTCCTTTTGTAGGATAATATGGTTTGTGTACTACCATATTTTCTATTACAGGGTCTGGTTCTGTAGGATCTGTGCCACCGTCACCAGGACCTGGTAAAACAGGCGTTTCATCATCAATTGCAATATCCGGAAAATCTTCTCCACTACAACTAAAACCTAAATCTACTGGCACATAAGTGCGCCCTAATAAATGCCTTTCTACAGCTTCTCTAGGTACACATAACCATTCTGCTAAAACAGTACCGTACAAATCTCTAAAATCCATTGTGTACTCTAGGTTTCCTCTTTCGTTGGGGTCATCTAACGATGGATGATCACCAACAAAGGCACTACCATTTAAAGCAGAACCAAAAAATAGGGTAGGACTGGCTTTACCATGATCAGTACCATTAGATCCGTTTTCGTAAATTCTACGTCCAAACTCAGAGAAAGTCATACTTAAAACCTTGTCGTCTTGGTCTGTACAGGCTAAATCCTGATAGAAATCACTTACTGCAACAGATAAATTTGTCATTAAACGCTCATGCGCTAATGGCTGATTTCCGTGTGTATCAAAACCACCCATAGAAATCATATATACTTTTGTGCCTAAACCACCTTTTATAAGTTTAGCTAACACAGCTAATTGTCTAGCAAAACTATTGTCTTGGTATTCTATACCACAACCCAATGCCTCACCACGTTCATAAGCTTCATGTATTTTGCCAGAGTACTCATAAGTTGTGTTTGCAACACCTCTTAAAAATTTAATTTGGTCACCATACATACAGTCACCAAAAATAGTTTCGTCTGCTATTTCATACTGGTTACCCGTTTCTGCAATACGTTCTAGTTGGTTAATATTACTAGTAACAAAGGCATAATTAGTTTCTTCTCCCTGAAATACTAAGCTACCGTATTGTCCTATTTGAATGGCAGCAGGAGCTTCTGGAGGATTTATTAAATAATCTTGATATAATTCTTCAAAATGTCTACCCATCCAACCTGTATTTTCACCAGAAAAACCTGTGGTTGTTAAGTCGGTATTGGCAAAAATATCTGATCCTGTAAAGTGAGATAAACTCTGGCCTTCATATCCAACACCGTGCACAGCTTTAAATTGGCCTTCTCCCCACATACGTTCTAGAGATGTCATATATGACGGCACACCAAAATTATCGGTTAATTTTAGAACCTTACTTTCTGGTATGTAAATATTTGGTCTTGCATTTGCGTACGTATCATATTGTTCTATTGGTATAACAGTACTTAAACCGTCATTACCACCTGCAAGTCTTATTAAAACTAAAACTTTACCGTCTGACTCTGCATCTGCAATTGCAGTAGATAAAGGAGATTTGGCCGAAGCGTTTAAAACATTACTGCCTAATAGCATAGAACCAGAGCCAACCATACCCATTGCTTGTAAAAATGAACGTCTGTTCCATTTTTTATGCTCTAAGTCATGAGCCTCTTTATCTGCATGTTGTACTTTAGAATTTGTATTGCACATAATAAATGGTTATTTTAATTGGAATTCTGGTTGTCTAATAATATGCATCATAAGCTGAAAAACTAATACTTCTGCGCCTGGGTAATATAAGTTCCAGGTGCCGTCTCCTTCAGGCGGAGCGTAATATTGTACAAGTGCATCATCTCTAAATACATCATACGCATTTTGTAACTCATCTGCAGCAATACCTTTTGGTAATAATTTACCTAAAATGGCATCTGTAACTCTATCTGGACTGCTTTCTGTAGATGCATTGGGTGTAACAGAAATGGCAAATTCTCTAAATTGCTCAGAGTTTGCATTGTATGCAGTTTGTAAGTATAGTTCTGCAGACAACCAACGTCCAATCATAAAATTGGTGTTTACCCAGTACCTATCTCTGTACCATCCTTCTACTCCAGGAGGGTTAAAAATTTCCTGTCCTAATAGTCTACACGTGTTTTCTACGCTTGCAATTGTATCCTCATCAAACGCAAAGTTTGTTTCGTTTATTAAATTAATATAAATATCAAACGGACTTTTTATAATTACACCTACAGCTTCCTCATCATAAAAATGTTCACTTTTAAAAAGTACTCTTAATACTTCTGCTATTTCAAAACCACTGTTTCTAAAAACAACGGCTAAATCATTAACAATTTGCTTTGCATTCCCATTATTTTCTTCATCATCAGAATCTGGGTGAATAAAAAATTCATAAAGTTTTTTGCAAATAAACCAGCTAATTTTTTCTTCTCTTTGGTCAAATAAATTGTCTATAACGCCATCATAATCAAAAGTATCTGTTTGACCAAAAATTATTTTAGTTCCAGCATCGTGCTTTGTAGGGTCAAAAGTAATAGGAGTGTATCTTTCTTCACCGCGTTCTACCCAACCCGTTAATGCTCTAGAAGTTTCTATAATATCTTCTTCTGTATAACCATTACCCTCGCCTAAAGTAAATAACTCATACAACTCACGAGCATAGTTTTCGTTAGGGTTGTTTCCATTATTAAATACGCCATCTAAATAAAAAAGCATTGCATCGTTAAGGCCTATTTCTCTTACAAAATCTTTAAAGTTGCCTATTGCATTGCGTTGCAAACAATCTACATACCTGTATAATAGTGGCGGAGCCATATAGTTTCTGTATTCGGTAACAAAGTGGTTGCTCCAAAAGAAACTTAATCTGTCTTTTAAATTATTTGTAACTAAACCATTAATATATAGGTTTATGAACTCGCGTTTTTGTTGTGTAGTAATTTGACTTTTTGCATCATTATCCTCTGGATAATCTGCTCCGGTCCAGTTTGCCCAAGTTGGGGTTGCAATCCCTGGCATACTAATAGCCTCAGCTATTAAATTGTCTACATAAGCAGAAACATTCTGCCCTACTGCGTTAGTAATAGTGTCTACAGAGGCACTAAAACCTAATCTCCTGTATAGATGTTCAGCTTTTTGTTTGTCTAGTGAGCCAGCTATGGGGTTTAGCGATGCAGAGTTGCAATTCACAAAATATTCCATAATAATTATTGCATTAGTATTGATCGGTTATTGGGTTGTGTGTTTATTTTTAACGATAAAATATACATAACAGTATATCTATGGTTAAAAAATTTAACAACATAACGCTATTAGCTACGTAAATTAAGTAGTTTTAGATGATGAAAGGCTTTTTTTTTCGATGAAATACTGTAATTTGTGTGTTAAATTTTATTTATGAGTAATCACAATGAGTTTGGTAAGGAAGGCGAAAAGCTTGCAGTGCAATTTTTAAAAGATAATGGTTACACTATAAAGCGCCTTAATTATCGCTATTTAAAAGCTGAGGTAGACATTATTGCTCAACAACAACATACACTTGCAATTATAGAGGTTAAGTCTAGAAGTAGTGAGGCATTGCAGAACATTGCTGATACGGTAACCGCAAAAAAAATAAAGCTTTTAGTAATGGCGGCAGACCACTATGTTGCTGATAATGATTTAGATGTAGAGGTTAGATTTGATATTATTACAATTCTTAAAAATGCAGATAATTTAAAAATTGAGCATTTAAAGGATGCTTTTTATCATTTTTAAAATTCACCCTACTTATTTTTATCATATTACAATTGTTACATTTAAAACAATTTGTTATTTTTGAATCATCAAAATGTATTTTTTTCTTTTTTATTGAAGATTTTTTTGATAGCACATACAAACTAACAACCAAAAATTAACTTAAACTTGTAACAAGATGAAAACAATATCATCAGTAGTAGAGGAGTACATTAAAAAGAAACCTTTTTTACAAAGCGCTTTAGCACAGAGTATTATTAACTTAACTTCATTATCTAGAATAATTAAGCCGGAAATTGAATCTGAATTAGGAAAAGATATTAGAAATGGAGCTATTGTTATGGCTTTAAAAAGATTGTCTGACGATTTAGAATTTAGAGCAACACACAAAATTGTTAAGGTTTTAAAAAATATTGGCGAAATTACCGTAAGGTCTTCTTTAACAGATTTTACTTTTTTACTGTCTGATTCTATCTTAGATAACCAAACTAAATTAATTAGAGAAGTAAATAAAAATAAAGACGTTTTTTACACATCTTCTAGAGGTGTAAATGAGCTAAATATTGTGGTAAACAACACCCTAGATAATACGGTGGAAGAACTGTTTAAACACGAAAGATGCACACAAAAGGCCGAAAATTTATCGTCTATAACAGTAAAGCTACCAGCAGAAAATGTATCTGTACCTGGTATTTATTACTTTATTTTTCAGCGTTTGGCTTGGGAAGGTATTGTGCTTTTTGAGGTGATTTCTACAACCAATGAGTTTACTATTTTAGTAAATGATGAGCAGGTAGACGTAGCCTTTAAAACTATAAAAGATCTAAAGGCTTTATAAGTCTATTTGTACTATTTTTTATTTAAATATTCTAGAACTTCTTTGTAGGTTTCTGGCTTGTTTACAATTTTTTTATCCCTGTCTAAAATAAAGTAAGTAGGTGTTGCAGAAATGTTGTACAATTCTGCATATTTGCTATCCCATTTTCCAAGGGCTATTGCATGAGTAAAGCTTTTTAGTTTAGCAGACTCGGTGTCCCAATAATTGTATTCATCTTCTAGGCCTACAGCAAGTACTTTTACGTTGTTATATAGTTGTATTGCTTTGTTAAGTTCTGGCAATTCTTTTAAACAGTGAGAGCAGGTACTACTCCAAAACACAACTACGTAATTGTCTGCAGCAGCTAACTTGCTTAGACTGTTTTTTCCATCATTCCAAGTAATTTCTGGAGCTTTTGCACCAATTCTTAATCTTGTATGTGCCTCTATACCTTTTATTAATTCTTGATTATTAGTAACTGAGCCTAATTTTTTTAGGAAATTACTGTAGATAAAATCTGATGTTTTATCATACTTTGCACTGGCAGCATAAATCCACATATCATAAAACAAGCTAAACTTAAAAGTATCAGTAACACCATCTAGTTTACTAGCTACAGTTTGTACATTTTGCTGTAATATTGTTTCTGTAGCATCTTTTGTAATTTTATTTAACGGCAAAGATGTAAATACATAGTTTAGTGTTTTATCTGTTAAAAAAGAAGAGGCTTGTAGCTGCTTGTTTTTAAAATCTATTGCTGTAAAATAGTTTTGCTTTTTATGTTCTACAAACTCATATATAGACTCAAAATTACTTGCTATATATGGCTTATTTGCCTTAATAAAATTGAGAGCTATTAAATCTTTAGCATCAGCTTCATACTTAGCCTGTGTGCTATTTATTTTATCATAAAGCTTTGCTAGTTCTTTTTTGTTAGTGCTGTTAGAGGTGTAAAAATCAATAACCTGCTTTTGTAGTGCATTAATTTCTAAAAAGTAACTATTAAGCATTTTATTTTCTTTAGATGTGGTGTAGGTAGCCCCATCTTGAGCATTAAAATTAAGTACAATGTCTTCTTTACCGTTGTACAAAACATCAAAATTAAACTCTTCTTGCGGGACCGCGTATACTAACCTATAAGTTCCGGCTGCTGCACTTGCTGGTAATTCTAATTTAAATTTACCATCTTCTATTTTAGTATCTGCAACATAAACTTGTGTGCCAGGTTTAAGTTGGTATGCAATAAGCCAAGTATACTCTTTAGCAGGTGAAAATGTGCCAGAAATAGTGTGTTGTGCTGCTAATGATACAGCTATAAATGCAAATAATAAAGTTAATGTTTTTTTCATAGTATGCTTTTTAGCAATGGTTATTGCTTAGTTACTTAGCTTATTTTCAAAAATCGAACCAAACTAAGTATTTGTGTTCATTTTTAATGTGTGTTAAACGGAGCTAAGCTCTTTAATGCTTTTTCTACAGTAGTAATTTTATCAAAAACTAAAAGTAAACGTAAGCCAGCTCTAGTTTGTTTTTCTTTCATTTTGCAAATTGCGGTGTTGGCTTGTACAAATTGTAAAACTTTAGTGAATTTAGCACTTTGGTAAAATCCTGACTGTTGGTCTGCTATAAAATACCCAATCATTTTACCTTTTTTAAGTACAATTTTTTCTAAACCTAAACTGTTTGCAATCCATTTTATACGAACGGAGTTTAGTAAGTCTTCAACAGGACTAGGTATTTCTCCAAAGCGGTCTACCAATTCTTTTTCATACTTTGCTAAACCTTCTTCTGTGGTAATTTGGTTTAATTGGGTGTAAAGGTTTAATCGTTCTGTAACATTATTTACATAATCATCAGGAAATAAAAGTTCAAAATCTGAGTCTATTTGGGTTTCTTTTACATACACTTTGTCTTTGCCTTCTACTTCTTCGTATAAATCTTTAAACTCGTTTTCTTTTAATTCTTCTACCGTTTCTGCTAATATTTTTTGGTAGGCATCAAAACCAATTTCATTAATAAATCCGCTTTGCTCACCACCTAAAATATCACCTGCACCACGTATTTCTAAATCTTTCATAGCAATATTAAACCCGCTACCCAACTCTGTAAATTGTTCTAGAGCTTGTATACGTTTACGGGCATCTGTACTCATGGAGTCATAAGGTGGTGTAATAAAGTAACAGAAAGCCTTTTTATTGCTACGCCCAACACGGCCACGCATTTGGTGCAAATCACTTAAACCAAAATTGTTGGCATTGTTTATAAAAATAGTATTGGCGTTAGGCACGTCTAAACCACTTTCTATAATGGTTGTAGACACTAAAACATCAAACTCGCCATTCATAAAAGCAAGCATTAAAGTCTCTAGTTTTTTACCGTCCATTTGCCCGTGACCAATGCCAATTTTAGCATCAGGAACCAAACGTTGTAACATACCAGCAACCTCTTTAATATTTTCTATACGGTTGTGTATAAAAAATACTTGTCCGCCTCTTTGTATTTCATAAGAAACAGCATCTCTTATAGTATCTTCTGTAAAGCGTACAACGTGACTTTCTATTGGGTATCTGTTTGGAGGTGCTGTATTTATTGTAGATAAATCTCTGGCTGCCATTAAACTAAATTGTAATGTTCTTGGGATTGGCGTAGCAGTTAACGTAAGTACATCTACATTTTCTTTAATAGACTTTAATTTATCTTTTACAGCAACTCCAAATTTTTGCTCTTCATCTACAATTAGCAAGCCTAAGTCTTTAAAAACTACGTTTTTATTAACTAATTGGTGTGTACCTATAATAATATCTACTTTACCCTCTGCTAGGCGTTGTAGTGTTTCTTTTTTCTCTTTTGCAGTTCTAAAACGGTTTACATAGTCTACCGTTACAGGCATGTCTTTTAAACGCTCTGCAAATGTTTTATGATGCTGAAAAGCCAATATAGTTGTTGGTACTAAAACAGCTACTTGTTTGCCATTATCTACCGCTTTAAAGGCGGCACGTATAGCAACCTCTGTTTTACCAAAACCAACATCGCCACAAATAAGACGATCCATTGGCCTGTCACTTTCCATATCTTTTTTAAGATCTTCGGTGGCCTTACTTTGGTCTGGCGTATCTTCATAAATAAAAGAAGCCTCTAACTCGTGCTGTAAATAGCTATCTGGTGCGTATTTAAACCCTTTTTTAAGTCTACGATTGGCGTACACTTTAATAAGGTCAAACGCAATTTGTTTAACTCTGGTTTTGGTTTTCTGCTTCAGTTTTTTCCAAGCACCAGAACCTAGTTTAAATATTTTAGGAGGCTTACCGTCTTTACCAGCAAACTTAGATATTTTGTGTAGTGAGTGTATGCTTACGTAAAGCACATCTCGCTCGCTATACATTAATTTTATAGCCTCTTGTTTTTTTCCTTCTACATCTATTTTTTGTAAACCACCAAATTTACCAACGCCATGGTCTATGTGTGTTACATAATCTCCAATATCTAATTTGGTAAGTTCCTTAAGTGTTATAGCTTGCTTTTTAGCATAGCCATTTTTAAGGTTGAATTTATGGTAACGCTCAAAAACTTGATGATCTGTGTAGCAGGCAACTTTTATATCATCTAAAATAAAACCCTGAAAAAGAGGTAAAACTACAGTTTGGTAATGTACATCTTGCTCTACTTCATCAAAAATATCATGAAAACGTTTTGCTTGTTGCTCTGTAGCACAAAAAATATAATTGGTATGGTTATTAGCGTGATTTTGATCTAGGTTTTCAATAAGCAAGTCGAACTTTTTATTAAAAGACGGCTGTGGTTTAGAATGAAAAACAATAGACTTGTCTGCATTTGTTGCTGTTTGATGAATGCGTATAACATTAAACGCATCAAACTCTTTTTTTAACTGATTAGAATCTACAAACAACTCACTTGGTTGAGCGTGTTTTAGCTCGCCTGTAAGTTTTGTAAAGGCTTCTTCTGCTTTTGCGTAAAGCGAGTCTAGTCTGTCGTGTAAAAGCTCTGTGTTTTTAGAAAAAATGACAGTTTTAGAAGCAATATATTTTAAAAAGCTTTCTCTAGTTTCGTCTAAAAATTTATTTTCTACATTGGGTACAATGGTAATTTTAGTGACTTTGTCTGTAGATAATTGTGTTTCTACATCAAAAGTTCTAATACTATCTACCTCGTCACCAAAAAATTCTATTCTGTAAGGTACATCGTTAGAAAACGAAAAAACATCTACAATACCACCACGAACCGAAAATTCTCCAGGTTCTGTAACAAAGTCTACACGTTTAAACTTATACTCAAACAACACTTCATTTAAAAAGTCTAGGGTAATGGTGTCATCAACCTTAATTTTTAAAGTGTTTTTATCTAGTTCTTTACGGGTTACCACTTTCTCAAACAACGCATCTGGATACGTAACTAGTAATGCTGGTTTTTTACGCGAATTAATTCGGTTTAAAACCTCTGCACGTAGCAGTACATTGGCATTATCTACCTCGTCTATTTGGTAAGGCCTACGGTAACTGCCAGGATAAAACAGCACATCTTTTTCGCCTACCAATTGCTCCAAGTCATTTAAATGGTAAGCAGCCTCTTCTTTGTCGCTAAAAACAACCAAAAAAGGAGTGTCTGCTTCTTTAAAAGTTTCAGCTAAAACAAAGGATAGGGCAGAGCCTATTAAACCTGTAAGTGTTGTGTTTTTTTCATTTTTGGCAATAGTAGTTTGCAGTTTCTGCATTTGCGGAAGCTGTGCCAACGATTTTAAAATGAGAGATTTTCCCAAAAGTCAATACATTTTTTGCAAATATAAAGCTACAATTTTAAACAATTATAGTTTGTAGCTAATTTTAAAAAGTACAATGCGTGGTAAAATAAAGGTTAATTGTAATTACGTTTTATAATTTTACTGCGTTAGTGATAGCAGTGAATAACCCGCAGCTTTTTGCGAGGATTAGTAACGTATAGCACGGCGTTAAAAACAGTGGTTTTAACGAACGTCCAAAATAATTTTAAAATTTTGAAGTTCTATTATTGCAAAAAATTATATTTGCAATCTAAATTAAATTATAAATTATGTCTTTTAAAGATTTATACGGTAATAGCGAACATAGAAAAAATGTTGCACACTTTGCATCTATTGCTTCTTTAGCAAGTGTAGATGGTGAGGTTAACGATGCAGAAAAAGTTGTTTTAGACCGTTTTGCACGTAAATTAGATATTACTGAAACTGAGTACAAAGAGGTAATGAAAAACCCTGGGGCTTACCCAATTGATCCGCCAACAAGTTTAGACAGACGTTTAGAGCGTATGTATGATTTGTTTAAAATTATTTTTGCAGATCATGATATTGATGATGATGAAAGAGTACTTATAAAAAAATATGCTATTGGTTTAGGATATTCTAATGAGTCTGCAGATAAAGTTATCTCTAGATCTATTGTAATTTTTGGAGGTAAATTAGATTTTGATGATTATGCTATGCTGGTAAGAAAATAAGCAAATAGTGTTTTAGAGTATAAAAAAAACGAGGCATTTGCCTCGTTTTTTATTTTTATTTATTAGCCTTTGCAATAAATTCTTCTGCCTTTTCTACCATTTTGGTGCTACCACAAAAGAAAGGTACACGTTGGTGTAACTCTGTTGGTTTTAAAGCCATAATACGCCCTTTACCATCACTTGCTTTACCATTAGCTTGTTCTGCTAAAAATGCCATTGGGTTACACTCGTATAACAAGCGTAGTTTGCCTTCATGAGCCTTGCTGCTTTTTGGGTACATGTAAATGCCACCTTTTATCATATTTCTATGAAAGTCCGATACCAATGAGCCAATATACCTAGAGGTGTAAGGTCTGTCTCCTTCTTCTTGCTGGCAATATTTTATGTAATCTTTTACGCCTTGCGGAAAGTGTATGTAGTTACCTTCGTTTACAGAGTATATTTTGCCAGTTTCTGGAAATTGCATATTTGGGTGCGATAGGTAAAATGTACCAATTGCTGGATTTAATGTAAAACCATTTACACCGTCACCTGTTGTATATACTAACATTGTAGATGTACCGTAAACAATGTAGCCTGCTGCTACTTGGTTATCTCCTGGTTGCAAAAAGTCATCAATTGTAACCGGTGTGCCAACAGGAGTTACTCTGCGATAAATAGAAAAAATAGTACCTACAGACACGTTTACGTCTATATTAGAAGAGCCATCTAATGGGTCTATTAGTACAATATATTTGTTTTGGTGTTGTTCATCTTGGCTATTAATGCTAATAAAATCATCTTCTTCTTCAGATGCTATACCACAAACAATTTCTCTGTTTTTTAACGTTTGTATAAACTTTTCATTAGCTAAAACATCTAGTTTTTGTTGGTCTTCACCTTGTATGTTAGTGTCGCCAGCGGCTCCTAAAATGTCTATTAATCCTGCTTTGTTTACCTCATGGTTAACCACTTTTGCGGCTAAACGTATGGCGTTAATCAGTTTAGAAAGTTCTCCAGAAGAATATTGAAATGAGGATTGGTTTTCAATAATGAATTCTCCTAAAGTCTTGTTTTTTTTGTCCATTAATAGCTGTGTTTTATTTAACTACAAATATCGATAATTTTGTGATACTACAACGATTTCGCTATTTAAAGTCGCTTAAACGTGTTACTTTGCAGTTTATTAGAGATTAATTATGGAGTTTATTACTAGAGATGCAACCAAGGAAGATATGCCGCAAGTGCTTAATTTAATTAAGGAATTGGCGCTTTTTGAAAAAGAACCAGAAGCGGTAGAGGTTACTGTAGACGATTTAATTTTAGATGGTTTTGGAGATCATAAATTGTTTCACTGTTTTGTTGCAGAAGCAAATAATAAAGTTGTTGGTTTGGCTTTGGTTTACAACAGATACTCTACTTGGAAGGGACCTGTTTTGCATTTAGAAGATTTAATTGTTACCCAAAAAATGCGAGGTTCTGGTGTGGGAACGTTGTTGTTAAATGAGGTTATAAAGTACGGCCATAGTCAAGGTGTTAAACGTATATGTTGGGAAGTTTTAGATTGGAACGAGCCGGCAATTAAATTTTACCAAAGTAAAGGTGCAGACGTAAAAAGAGATTGGGACGTTGTGCATTTAGATGAAAAAGGGATTAAAAATTATATAGCAAACCTATAGGTAATAGGTTAGCTAATACAAAACATAACATAATAGAATGAAGATTTTTAAATTTGGTGGCGCTTCTGTAAAAGATGCTGCTGGTGTAAAAAATGTTGTAAATGTGTTACAACAAGTTGGGCATACAAATACTTTAGTTGTAGTTTCTGCAATGGGCAAAACTACTAATGCAATGGAAGATGTTGTTAATGCATATTTTAATAATAAAGCTGGTTTGCCGGCAACAATACAAGAAATTGTAGATTTTCATATAAACATTTTAAATGATTTGTTTGACAATACACAGCACGAAGTTTATACTAAAGTAAAAGTTTTGTTTGATGAGGTGCAAGGGTTTTTAGCGTGGAACAAATCACCAAAACGTAGTTTTGTGTACGACCAAGTTGTTGGTTATGGAGAGTTGCTTTCTACTACAATTTTAAGCGCGTATTTAAACCAAGTTAATATACAAAACAACTGGTTAGATGTTAGAGAGTTTATAAAAACAAGCGACAATTACAGAGATGCTATTGTAGATTGGGATAAAACACAAGAGAAAATTACTGCAGGTATAGATAAAAGTAAACTAAATATTACACAAGGTTTTTTAGGGAGTGATGATAACAACTTTACCACTACTTTGGGTAGAGAGGGGTCTGATTATTCTGCTGCTATATTAGCGTACTGTTTAAATGCTACGGAGGTTACCATTTGGAAAGATGTGCCAGGTGTTTTAAATGCAGATCCTAGGTATTTTGAAGAAACACAGTTGCTAAACAAAATATCATACAGAGAGGCAATAGAACTTGCTTTTTACGGTGCGTCTGTAATTCACCCAAAAACATTACAGCCTTTACAGCGTAAAGAAATTCCGCTGCGTGTAAAATCTTTTTTAAACCCATTAGATGCGGGAACTACTGTAGGTAAAGGTGAAGGAATAGAACCAAAAGTACCTTGTTTTATTATTAAAAGAGACTTAGTTCTAATGAAACTTTCTTCTTTAGATTTTTCTTTTATTGTAGAAGATAGCATTAGTGAGTTATTTAAATTGTTGCATGACCATAAAATGAAGGTAGATTTAATACAAAATTCTGCTATTAGTTTTTCTGTGTGTGTAGATAATAAGTTTGATCAGTTACCAGATTTATTAAACAAACTAAAAGGAAAGTTTAAGGTAAACCACCAAGAGGGAGTTTCTCTGTATACTATTCGTCATTTTAACACAAAAGCCATAGAAAGTATACAAAACGGAAAAGAAATTTTATTGGAACAAAGAGCTAAAGAAACCGTACAATTGGTGGTAAAGTAATATCTTATTGGCATTATAATAAGCTACATTGTTTTACATTAAAACTAATAAGTTATATTTGTTTATCACAATATAATGTATGGGATTAGTTACAGCAAAAGAAGTTGCGCAAGCCATTAAAGTAGATAAGTTTGGTTTTGTTGGCACTTTTATAGGTTGGTTGTTAATGAAGGTGACTAAAATATCTAGTATTAATACCTTTTATGACAACCATAAACACCTTAACGGAACAGCTTTTTTAGATGCTATTTTAGAGCATTACCAAATTAAATTTGAGATTCCTGAGGAAGATTTTAAAAGACTTCCAAAAGACGGTGCATACATAACCATATCTAACCACCCGCTGGGTGGTATAGATGGTGTTTTGCTATTAAAATTATTATTACAGCATAGAGAAGATTTTAAAATAATGGCTAATTTTCTGTTAAACAGAATAGAGCCAATGTCGCCTTACATACTTCCCGTAAATCCTTTTGAGACTAGAAAGGAAGTAAAAAGTAGTTTAGCCGGATTTAAAAATGCAATGCTACATTTAAGAGGTGGTCACCCATTAGGTATTTTTCCAGCAGGAGAGGTGTCTACCTACAGAGATGGTAAATTAATTGTAGATAAACCTTGGGAAGAAACCGCTTTAAAATTAATAAGAAAAGCAGAAGTACCCGTTGTTCCTATCTATTTTCACGCAAAAAATAGTAGGTTGTTTTATAGGTTGTCTAAAATTAGTGATGTTTTTAGAACTGCTAAATTACCTTCTGAGGTTACTACGCAAAAAAACAGAGTTATTAAGGTTAGAATTGGTCAGCCTATAACAGTAAAAACACAAAACGAGCAAAGTAGTTTGGCAGATTTTACCGAGCTATTACGTAGAAAAACCTATATGCTATCTAATGCTTTTGAAAAAGAGAGGTTAATAGATAAAGTGCCAACAACACTTAAAATACCTAAGGCACCAAAAAAAATAGCAACTCCTGTAAGTAGAGAACTAATAGAGAAAGAAATTGAAGAGTTACGCAAAAAAGATTGTAGACTTTTACAAAGTAAGTCTTATGAGGTTTTTTTAGCTACAGCAGTAGATATGCCATTTATTTTACAAGAAATAGGTAGGCAAAGAGAAGTTACTTTTAGAGCCATAGGTGAGGGTACAAACAAGGCAATAGATTTAGATGAGTTTGATAATTACTATCACCATTTATTTCTTTGGGATGATGAAGGTAAAGCTATTGTAGGTGCATACCGTATGGGATTAGGTGCAGAAATTTTTGATAAATATGGTATTGATGGTTTTTATGTACAAGATCTTTTTAGGTTAGAGCCAGAATTGTATGGTATGATGAAACAAACCATAGAAATGGGTAGAGCATACATTATTAAAGAATACCAACAAAAACCTATGCCTTTGTTTTTATTATGGAAAGGAATTGTGCACACAACACTTAGACATCCAGAGCATAAATATTTAATAGGTGGTGTTAGTATTAGTAATCAGTTTTCTAATTTCTCTAAATCTTTAATGATAGAGTTTATGAAATCTAACTACTGGGACCCATATGTAGCGCAGTATATTAGGCCTAAAAAAGAGTTTAAGGTAAAATTAAAAGACGCAGATAAAGAATTTATTTTTGATGAAACTGAGGCTGATTTAAATAAGTTTGATAGACTTATTGATGAAGTAGAACCAGGTAATTTAAGATTGCCAGTTTTAATTAAAAAATACATTAAACAAAATGCAAAAGTGGTAGCTTTTAATGTAGATCCGCTTTTTAACAACTCTGTAGATGGCTTAATGTATATTAAAATTGCAGATATACCAGAGAGTACTGTAAAACCTGTTATGGAAGAATTTCAGGCAGAATTGGAGCAAAAACTACACAATAACGAACAGGCAGAATAATATTAAATGCAAATGAAAACAACACTCTTTTTTTTATTTGCACTTCTTTTTTTACAAGCATATACGCAAAATACGGTTACTGGCTATGTCTTAGATGAGGTTAGTAAAGAGCCATTGCAAGGTGCATCTGTTTTTTATGATGGCACAACCATTGGTGTAGTCACTAATACAGATGGTTATTTTAGTATTTCTACAGAAAAGAATAGTACTTCCCCTTTGGTAATAAGTTATTTTGGATACAAAAATAAAGTTATAAAGGTTACAGATAAAAAGAATCTTGGTAACATTTACTTGCCAGAAGAAATAGAGCAGTTAAATGAAGTTGTATTGGAGCCAGATACTTGGAGTAGAGAAAAGAAATTACGCATCTTTAGAAATCAATTTTTAGGAACTACTTTACCAGCGCAAAAATGTAAAATTTTAAATGAAGATGATGTACGCTTGTACTATAGTAAAAAAGAAGACATACTATATGCTTATGCTAACAAGCCTATTAAAGTTCAAAATAAATTTTTAGGGTATAATTTAGAGTATCATTTGCAAGATTTTGAAGTTAGATACAAAACCAATGCCAATGGTTTTAGGCTAACAGGTTCTGTATTTTATGCAGGAACTACTTTGTTTATGGAGATTGGTAAAAAACCAAGACGTAAGTATATTAAAAATAGAGAACTTACTTATTTTGGTTCTACATTGCATTTTATGCGTGCTTTGTCTGCAAAGCGACTAACAGAAGAAAAATTTAGAATTTTTAAAGAAAGCTTGGAGGTACAGCCTTATGATTATTACAAAATAGAAAAAATAGAAGATGGCAGCGCTAAAGTAATTCAGTCTTTAGAACGTTTAAATATACTGCACAACAGGTGGAGTAATTCTTTTATTATGGTAACTCAAAATCCTTTTTATATTGATGCTCACGGAAACCATTCTCCTGTAGATGTAGTGTTGTTTGGTGGTGATATGGGCTTACTTAGAATTGCAAATACATTGCCACTAGATTATGAGTCTGCCAACTAAAAAAAAGGCCATCTAAAAAATAGATAGCCCTTTTGTACTGTAATTTGTTTTAATTTTTTAGAACCAAGGCTTTCTACCTACTTGGTATGTGTTGTAGAATTCTTCATCAGATTTTGTTAGGTACATAATACCTTCAACAATACCAATAATCCAAGTTGCTGCAAGAATGATACCACCAACAGCAATGCAAAGAGTTGCGTAACCTACTACGGTTGCAACTAGCAAAATAATACCTTCTTTTTGGTAGCCTAAAATAAATTTATGAACTCCTAAAGATCCAAAGATAATTGCTAAAATACCAACTAGCATTTTCTTGTTTTCTCCTCCAGCCATATTGTTTAGGCCTTCAGATATATCGTTAGCAGCTTCTTTTGCGCCTTCTGCAAATTCGTTTGTTGTTTCTTTTGCTTCATCAGCAAAATCCTTGTTTTCTTCTGACATAATTTTTGTGTGTTGGTTTAATTTAATTGTGGGTTAAATGTAGTAATTTTTTTTAATTATTACTTAAAAGCATCATCTTTTGGCTCCCATAGTTCTAGTTTATTTCCTTCAGGGTCTAGTATCCATCCAAATTTTCCGTAGCTATATTCTTCTATTTCACCAACAATAGTAACACCTTCTGCTTTTAAAACTTCTAATAATTTTACTAAGTTTTCTACCCTAAAATTCATCATAAAAGAAGATTTGCTAGGTTCAAAATACGTGGTGTCATTTTTCATTGGACTCCACTGTGTACTGCAATCATTTCCTTCTTTATCTTTCCACCAAAAGGTACAACCATAACGGTCTGTATCTAGTCCTAACCTTTCTTTGTACCATTGTTTTATTTTATCAGGGTCTTCTGTTTTAAAAAAGAATCCTCCTAAGCCTGTAACTCTTTTCATATTGGTTTTATTTTTTGGTGTTTTTCTCGTATAAATCTATCCATTGTTGTACTGTCATTTTTGTAGCCAGTTCGCCAATTAACTCGTATGGGATATCATCTATCTTTTTAAATCTTATACAACTTTTGCTCATATCTAATTTGCGCTTACAGTGTTTAGGATACTCTTTAGTAAACCAGTTTAAAAGGTCAGGATCTGCATAAATACCAGAATGGTACAATGCTATAAAGTTTTTTTGTGATGCCACATTTATAAAGGGGAGCGGCAATTTAGGATCGCAATGGTAGCCGTCTGCATACAAAGTATGTGGTACAACATAGCCTAACATACCATAACTCATAGTTTCTGTAAAACCACTAGGAATATTGCTTAAAATTGTTTCTCTAATTTTAGATACAGCTTCTTTGCGCTCTTCTGGCAGCTCTTTAATGTATTGGTTTGGTGTTGTGGCTTTAGATTGCATAATTGGCTGTGTATTGGTTGTTTTAAAGTTACAAAAACTTTGCTTTTACCTTGTCTACAATAGTTTGTGCAAGTTTAATTTTGCTCTCTACCGTCCAACCTGCTACGTGCGGACTAAGTAATACGTTATCAGATTTTATTAAATATTCAAAAGCTTCTGGTAGCTCGTTATCTGTAAACATATGTTCAAAAGAAGCTTTCTCATACTCTAAAACATCTAAACCAGCACCTAGTATTTTACCCTCTTTTAGTGCTGCCACTAAATCTGCTGTTATTACACATTTACCACGAGCTGTATTAAATAACCAAAACGGCTTTTTAAAGCCATTTATAAATGTACTTGTCACCATATTTTTGGTAAGCTCTGTTTGTGGTACGTGTAAACTTAATACATCTGCTTTTTGTTGCAATTCTTCTAGAGATACCTGTGTTGCATTTTCGTTTCCAACATCATCTTTAATGTCATAACACAATACATCAACATCAAAACCACGTAGTTTTTTAGCAAAAGCATTGCCCATATTTCCATAACCAATTATGCCTACAGTTTTGCCGTCTAACTCAATTCCACGGTTGCCTTCTCTGTCCCATTTTCCGTTACGTACTTCTTGGTCTGCTTTGTTTAGCTTGTTAAATAAAGATAAAATCATACCTAACGTATGTTCACCAACAGCATTAAGGTTGCCTTCTGGGGCAGAGGCTAAAAAAATGCCTTTTTGCGTAGCGTAATTGGTATCTATATTTTCTAGGCCTGCACCTAATCTTCCTATAAATTTTAAGTTTGTTGCTTTATCTAAAAATGCTTTGTCTAACGGAAATCTACTGCGTATAATTAAGCCTTCGTAGTTATGAATAATAGCTTCAACTTCTTCTTTGCTTGCTGTATAATCTACATCGTTTGTAAAACCAAAACCTTTAAATTGTTCTATTATTAAAGGATGGTTTTTATCTAAATGCAATACTTTCATTATTATATTTTTGGATATTCAGTTTGTGTTTTCTCGTCAATAACAGTACCTGTATGTAAAATAGATTGTTTTTCAAACAACAATACCTCTACAACTTCATCGTTTTCTGTTCTAGGGCAATGTTCTACGCCTTTTGGTACCACAATTATTTCACCCTCTTTTACTATTTCTGTACGGTCTCTAAATTGCATATACAATGTACCTTTTAGTACCTGAAAAAGTTCATCTTCATTCTCGTGTGCGTGCCAAACAAAGTCGCCTTTTAATTTGGCTAAAAGTACCTGCATATTGTCTACAACAGCAATTTGGTGTGGATGCCAGTGTTTACTAAACTTGCTTTGTTTTTCTTTTAGGTTGATGGTTTTCAAAATAAAATCTATTAAAATTAATAACCAATTGCGCCACCGTCTGGACTAGATGAGTCTGATGCTCCAATATAAACCTTATTTTCAGTATCTACAGTAATACCCATTAATCTGCCTAAGTGCTCGCGTTCTACCATAGTGTGTCCCATAGCTTCTAATGACTTTACAGTGTCTGGAGACAGTAAATCTTTTTCATACAAAATACGGTCTGGTAACCATTGGTGGTGAATTTTCATAGCTTCAATGGCTTTGTGTATAGGCATATTAAACTCAATAACATTTAAAACTGTCTGAAAAACTGTGTTTATAATTGTTCTTCCGCCTGGGCTACCAATAACCAAAACAGCTTTACCGTCTTTGGCAACAATTGTAGGTGTCATACTAGAAAGCATTCTTTTTTCTGGCTTAATAATGTTAGCAGCGGAACCAATTAAGCCTTTGCTATTTGTGTATCCTGGTTGCGGATTAAAATCGCCCATTTCATTATTAAAAATAAAACCAAGTTTTGGAGAGCCTAATCTAGAGCCATAAGAGTGTTCTAAGGTATATGTTAAAGACACTGCATTGCCATCTTTATCTAAAATTGATAAATGTGTGGTATTGTTGCCTTCATAAATTTGTCCAAATTTGGTAGAATCGCTTACAGATGCTTTTTGCCAGTCTATATTTTTAAACCTGTTTTTAGCAAATTGTTTAGACGTAAGTTTTTCTAAAGGCATATTTAAATTAAAGTCTGGGTCGCCCAAATGTTCTGCTCTATCTGCAAAAGCTCTACGCATAGCTTCTGCTACCAAATGTACGTAAGGAGTAGAGTTAAAAGGCTTTTTGTTAAAATCTGCTAACTCCATAATATTCATCATTTCTAACAATGCAACTCCACCAGAACTAGGAGGTGGCATTACAAGAATGTCGTATCCCTTATAAGTTCCTCTTAAAGGAGTTCTTTCCACGGCTTCATATTTTGCTAAATCTTTTAATGTAATTAAACCGTCATTTTTTTTCATAAAACGAGCAATTTCTTTGGCTACTTTACCTTTGTAAAAACCGTCTTTACCATTGTCTCTAATTTCTTTTAGCGTTGCGGCAAGTACAGGTTGTTTCCAAATTTCATCCATTTGTGTTATTTCACCTTTTTCATTGGTAAAATAATTGGCCATAAATTCAGATTCCTTTTTGTAATGTAAGGCGTGCTTATAAAGCGTATAAGACAAAGGCACACCGTTTTCTGCTAAATTAATAGCTGGTTGTACTAGTGAAGACCAAGGTAGTTTGCCGTATTTTTTATGAGCCAAAAACAAGCCTGCAACGGTTCCGGGTACACCAACAGATTGTAAACCATTGTGGTTAGAGCCAGGTTTTAAGTTGCCCTGTTCATCTAAAAACATATTTGTAGTTGCTTTTAAAGGTGCTTTTTCTCTAAAATCTATTGTAGTAGCGTTGCCATCAGATTTCATAAAAACCAAAAAGCCACCACCGCCAATATTACCTGCTTGTGGGTGCGTAACTGCTAGTGCAAAAGCAGTTGCTACAGAGGCATCTATTGCATTACCGCCTTTTTTTAGTATTTCTGTGCCAACTTTAGATGCTACGCTGTTGTCTGATACTACCATACCATTTTTAGCATAGGTTTGTGCGTTGGTTACCGTTGTAAAAAGTGCACAAACTAAAAGATAAAATAGTTTAATTTTCATAGGTGTAATTTTTAAGTAAATATAGTATTTGTAAGGTGTTTTTATAAGTTGTAAACACCGTTAATTTGTGCTATGTTAAAACCGTTTTTTATAATTTGTTTTGCCTTAGCGCTTTTAATGTTTAAGGCTGGGTTTGTATGGTTAAAATGGATGAAGTTTATTTTACTTTTTTCTGTAAAAGTTAACTCTTTAAATAATTCCATACTTTCTACAATAAATGGATGAGGTATTTCAGAAATATCTCTGTTGTTTATTTCTGCGGCATCAAAAAAAGTAGCATCTATAAAGGCATAATCTACTTTTGCAATTTCAGTAATAATATCTTGTTCCCACTTATTCCACTTGTCAATATCTGGAATAAACAAAGCACTTTTGTTTGGTCCAATTATGGTGTAACCTACGGTTTCAGAAAACTCATCTCTGTGTGGAACAGTAAAAGGAACTACTTTTAAAGTAGAGGTTAGCTGTATTGTTTTGTTGTTTTCAGTAGCTTTTATTTCTATGTTTTGGTTGGCCACAAGCTGACTCCAAGGCCCATTGTTTTCTAAAAATGTTTTCATTTTAGGCATAGCATAAACAGGTGTGTTACTAGCATTCATAGCTTCTTTTCCTAAGTACATTAAACCTGCGTAATGACCAATATGTGCGTGTGTTAAAAAAACACCGGTAGGAATTTCATATGCATTAAAATTAGCACTGTTTTTTAAGGTCTTTACTTGTGTTGCAATATCTGGTGTGGCTTCAAACAAAAAAGTTGCTTTGTTTTTGGTGTCTACAACTCCTAATGAAACAACTTTTCTGCTTGGGTCAGGGTTTGTAAATAAGTCTTTACAACAATCTTTTTTGCATCCTATCTGTGGTGAACCAGCATCTTGTACCGTTCCTAAAATAACCAATGCAGTATTGGTAATCTTTGGAGTACTATTTTCTGTTGCTTTTTGATTGGTGTCTTCTGTTGTATTTATTGGTTTTTCTTTGGGTTTGCAAGCACTTAATATAAGCAGTAAAACACATATGTGTAATAAGTTTTTTATCATTGGTTATTGCTTTGTTATTTATAAAGATAACCAATTGGTAACAAAAAAAGCCAATGGAAAATACTTCCATTGACTTTTAGGTTCTAAACTAGTAGTGTTAATCTAAAAATCTAGCTCAAATTCTTCTTCTTCAATAGTGCTGGCTTGCGACATACCATAAATAAACTCATCTATTTGTGCTTTTGTAACATTGGGCATACAAATAACATGGGCAACATTACCTTCTGTAGCTAATTGCCATTTTTGTTTTACTTCTATAGCTGTTTTAGGAAATACAACAGTAATAGAATTTGGATTACGCCAAGCGTTTACTCCAATTTCTTTTAGTCTGTTTTCACAATACACAGCAGTTTCTAAACTTTTTTGGTAACGTGCTCTTAAGCCATTTACGCCTAGTTTTTTAAGTGCATACCATAAAAATAGTGGACTATGACCATTTCTAGAACCTGTAATTGTAGTATCTAAAGAACCAATGTAAGAGATGCCTTTTGCAATACGATCCCTATTGCTACGCTTGGTAATTATAACACCAGACGGAATAGGGGAACCTATAAACTTATGTCCGCTTATAGATATACTATCTGCCCCATCTTTAAAGTCAAACGGTATGCGTGGCTCCATAAATGCGCCGTATGTGCCAGATAATGCAGCGTCACAATGTATGTAATGGTCTTGTATGGCTAAGTTTTTTAAAATACTTTTTATTTTAGAAACATCGTCTTTTGCTTCTTTCATTGTAGTGCCAAATGTAGTGAGTACAATGGCAGGTTTATGACGATTCATTTTAACTGTATTCTCAAAATCTTCATAATCTATTTCTCCATTTTCTTGAGAACGAATAATAATACTTGGAATATTTAACAAATGAATATTTTTGCGCACGCTATAGTGTGTAGACTCAGAATAATACACCATTCCTTTTGGGTATAATTCTCTTGCTAAATACAAACCGTATAAGTTGCTTTCAGAGCCACCATTGGTAATATAACCCCAATAATCTGTTGGTTGTGCTCTAAATAGTTTTGCAAAAAAAGCAACAACTTCTTTTTCCATTTCGTGGGTTTGTACTTTGTACGTACCATCTTCAAACGGATCTCCTAAGTTGTTTATTGGGTATTGTAAAAAGCTGCTAAGCTCAGAATAATCAAAATCTTTAGATACAGGGTAACCTAAAAATGTATCTCTGGCTTGTTCTATGTTTTCCTTTAGTTTGTAAAGGCGTTCTGTGTCTTTTTCTGATATGTTTTGATACATAGTAGTATAGTAGGTTTTAATGCTGTAAAATTAGTATTTCCAGGCAAAGTGTCTTTAATTTGTTGTTAGTTTGATAAATAATACTGTTATGTTTTTTATTTTCAGTATGATTATTCTGTTTTAAATTGAATTTTATCGACCTAACAAAAAAATATACTGATATGGATGCTGTAGACAAAAAAATACTAATGCTATTGCAACAAAATGCAAAGCAAAACACTAAAGAAATTGCAGATAAAATTGGACTAACAGTATCGCCTACTTTTGAGCGTATTAAAAAGTTAGAGCAGCAAAATTATATTAAAGGCTATGTTGCATTACTTAGTGAGGAAATGATTAATAAAACCATTAAAGTATATTGCCATATTACATTAGCAACGCACTCTAGGGAATTAATAGATAATTTTAAAAATAGCGTGGCTAATTTGCCAGAAATAATGAGCTGCCAACACTTGTCTGGTAATTACGATTTTTTACTAAAAGTTGCTGTTAGTGATATGACGCAGTACCAACAATTTGTATTAGATAAATTATCTGTAATTAAGGGCATATCTAACGTGCAAAGTTCTTTTGTTTTAGAGGAAATTAAGAATGATACCGCTTATGTTTTATAAGAACATTTTAGCTATTGAAAAATAAATTATAATACCAAAAATATCATTACTAGTAGTGATAAACGGACCAGTTGCAATGGCAGGGTCTATGCCTCTTTTATGTAAAAAAATAGGGACAAACGTGCCAATAATACCAGCAACAATTATAACAGCAATTAATGAAATAGAAATCGCAAATGCCATTTTTACATCGCCTTCCATTAGCCAAGCAAAGCTAAAAAGTATTATAGCTAGTATAGTACCGTTAAGGGCAGACAGTAGAATCTCTTTAATTAGCCTATTAATCATACTACCTTTAAGGTCATCATTAGCAATACCTTGTACTATAATTGCACTAGATTGTACACCAACATTACCAGCCATAGCGGCAATTAATGGTGTAAATAATAGTAAGGATATGTGACCTTTAATAACGCCTTCAAAAGTGCCCATAATAGTGGCAGAGCCTACACCGCCAAAAAGACCTAGTATTAACCAAGGTAAACGTGCTTTTGTAAGGTCTAAAATACTATCATCTGCTTCTACATCTTGTGATATACCTGCCGCCATTTGGTAATCTTTGTCGGCTTCTTCTTTAATTACGTCTACAATATCATCAATAGTAATTCTACCCACAAGTCTGCCAATTTCATCTACAACGGGTATGGCTTCAAGGTCATACCTAGACATTATTTTAGCAATTTCTTCTGGTTTTTCGTTTACAGAAACAGAATCTACCTTTGGGATATACACATCTTTAATGTGTGTTTTTGTTGATGTGGTAAGTAAATCTTTTAATGATAATCTTCCTTTTAATTTTTCTTCGTCATCTACTACATAAATAGAGTGTACTCTGGTTACATTTTCTGCCTGTGCGCGCATTTCTTTTACGCAGGTAAGCACATTCCAATTTACATTTACTTTAACAAGTTCTTTTGCCATTAATCCACCAGCAGAATACTCATCATATCGTAAAAGGTCTACAATGTCTTTTGCATGTTCCCTGTCTTCTAGTTCAGATATTACCTCTTGTACAATGTTTTGTGGTAACTCTGCAACAATATCTGCGGCATCATCTGTATCTAGTTCATTAAGCTCATCTGCAATTTCCTTGGTAGATAAGTTTCCTAAAATAGATTCTCTTACGTCTTCATCTAGCTCGGTTAAAATATCAGAGGTTTTATCACTCTCTAATAGTTTAATAATGTAAGTAGCTTCATCAGTATTTAGCTCATTAACTATTTCTGCAATATCTGCATAGTGTATTTCCTCTAAAAGAAGCTGAATATCTGCATCTTTTTGATTGGAAATTAATGTTTCTATATGCTGTAAAAACTCGTCTGTTAATTTAAACGGTGTCATTGGCTATCTTTTTTGTAAGTGCTACAAAATCCGCAACTGCTAATTGTTCTGGACGTTTGCCAAAGATAGGGTCTTCTTTTAAATTATCAGAAAGTTCAAAGGTTTTTAAGCTATTTCTGATGGTTTTTCTACGCTGATTAAATACTGCTTTTACAACACGGTATAATAATTTTTCATCTACACCTATGTCTAAATTTTCTTTACGAGTTAGCCTTAGTACACCAGAGTCTACCTTTGGCGGTGGATTAAAAACTGTTGGAGGTACAGTAAACAAATACTCTGCGTGGTAGTAAGCTTGTGTTAATACAGATAAAATACCATAAGCTTTACTACCTTCTTTAGAGCAAATGCGCTCTGCAACTTCTTTTTGAAACATACCTGTAAACTCTGGTATCTGCTCTTTGTGTTCTAGTGTTTTAAACACAATTTGTGTAGATATGTTGTACGGGAAATTACCGCTTATAGCAAATTGTTCGTCGCCAAAAATGGTAGTTAAATCTTGTTTTAAAAAATCTGCCTCCACAACTTTAAATGTACCTTTTCGGTTAAGTAAATCTGGGTGTTCTAATAAAAAATTCTGATTTAAATATGCTATAGATTCAGTATCTAAATCCATAGCTATTAAATTTAAATTATGTTTTAAAATGTACTTGGTAAGTACACCAGTACCCGGACCAATTTCTATAACGTTTGTGTACCCAGTATGAGTTAATGTTTCTGCAATTTGTTGTGCAATAGCTTCATCTGTCAAAAAATGCTGGCCAAGGTGTTTTTTAGCCTTAACAGGACTATCATTTTTACGTTCGGCCTTATTTTTCTTGAAAAATTCTTTCTTTTTTTTAGACATATTTATGTAGCTAATTGTTTAAAACTTTGTTTTTTGCAAAAGGTAGTTTTATTTTTTTGCAGGAGTTAATACTGCTTCTCCAATAACTTCTAACTCTGTTCTAAAAGCAACAAACTTGCCAGCAAAAAGCTTGTTTGCTTCCTGGCGTAGTTTATCTGCGTCATCTTTGTAATAAACGTCTAAAGTTTCTTTGTTTGGTGTGCTGTATTGTACAGAGTATGTTACACCTCCCATTTCTTCTTTTATAATAACCTTACACATTTTTGCACCTGTAAATTTACCAGTAGCTAACATATCTGGTATGTGTGTTTCTTTCATCCAAGACAACCACTTATCGTGCACTTCTTCCTCTACATTAATGGTTACGTTGTATATATACATAATCTTTTTTTTAGTGTAATGTTTATTTTTGTACAGTTTGCAAAGCTATAACTAATTTATAGCGTCTCCTCTAAGTTTTCTAAACTCTTTTCTTGCTAACGGGAAAAAATAGCTGTCTTGGTAACTGTATATTATTTTTTCATAGTGATATTTAGCTTCTTCTGGCTTATAAAGTATGTTTTGGTACAAATTACCTAAAGCATAATGAGCATCATCGGCTAAAATACCTGTTCCATAAAACTCTATAATTTTCAGGTAATTAAACTCCGCTTTTTCATATTTTTTTTGCTCTATAAGTAGCTCTGCCTGTTTTAATAAGGCTTCATCTTCAATTTTTTCTCCTTTGTGATTTTCTAAAATATCATCTAAAGCCGCTATTGCTGCTGCGGTTTTATTTTGGTATGCTAATAAATCTGCCGTAGCATACTTTTTAAGTGCTGTTTTGGTAGAGTCTTGCAAACTATTATCTGAAATTAAAAGGCTAAGTTGCATTGCATCATTTGCAATTAATTGAGAAGTAGAGCTACGTAAGACCTTTAATTGTGCCAAAGCCCAATCAAAATCTCCTTTATAAAAACTAGCCTTAGCTACTTTAAAGCGTGCATTTTGCGCTAAAATATCATTTTTTAGATTTTTTTGTATTTGTGTGTAATAAATTAAGGCTTCGTTAAATCTTTTATTATAAACCAAAATATCTGCTAAAGCCATTTTTACTTTGGCTTCTTCATATCTGTTAAGTTGTAACTCTAAAGTTTTTTTTAAGACAGATGTAGCTTCTGCGGTACTGTTTTTTTTAAAGGCCAAAAAATTGGCATATTTTAATTGTAATTGTATGCTATGTGGTTTATAGCCATAGGTTTCTAAAAGATAGTTAAAAGATTTTTGAGCTGCTTCTGTGTTTTTATTTTCAGACAAATCTAAGTCTAGTTCTACTCTCTGCAACTCTGCATATAATTTTATATTATCTACTCTAGTGCTATTTGTTACAATGTAATTAAAAATTTCTTGTGCAGTTTCTTTTTCATTTTCATCAACACATATATTAGCCAATGTTTGTAATCTTCTTAAGCTGGCGTCTTGTGAGCGCTTATAAATAGCTTTTTCTTGACTAAAGGCACTGTAATATTGCTTTTGCTGTATAAATAACCAACTTAGCATCTCATTCCAAATAATATCCGGACTCCTTTGTGCGTTTTTAAGTATAAGTTTTTTTAATATTGTGTTGTTTCGGTAATCAGAATCTGCTGTAATAAAATCGTCTAAATTACGTATTACAGTAGGCATTTTATTTGGGTCTTTGCCCACTATGTTTAATAAACTAGAAAACATTTTTTCTACATTACCCTGTTCTCCGTATATGCGCGCTAATTGAAAATTAAAGTCTAAAGCAGGGTTTAGTTGCATTGCTTTACTGTACGTTTTTGCCGCATAGTCTAAAAGGGAATAATTCTGAAATTTATAAGCTAAACCGTAGCCATCTCTAGGGTTTTCTTCAACTTTAGAGTATGCTAAATCGTAATACTTTGTGGCTTCTGCATCTTTACCTTGTAAGGTGTAGTTGTGCCCTAAGTCTATGTAATAAACTGGGTGTGGGTTGGGAGATTGTAGGTTTGCTTTTATAAGTTTTTCTGCATCTGCATAACGCTCTAACTGTTGGTAACAACTAATTAAAAACGTTTGATAGTCTGATCTTCTTGGGTTTTCTTTAACCAATCTTTCGTAAAAAACTACAGCCTTGTCAAAATCGCCATCATCAAAATATTGTTTAGCTAAAAAGCTGTTTTGCCCAACGGAAAGTTGCGCAAAACAGCAGGCTAGTATAAGTATAAATATTCTCAAGAAATCTATTTTTTAGTAAAGATACCAAGAATATAAGAAGTTCTTGTTAAAGTAACTTAATCTATCATATCAAAACCACAGTAAGGCACAAGAACATCTGGTATTTTAATGCCATTTTCTGTTTGGTAATTCTCTAAAATTCCGGCTAAAACACGTGGCAAAGCTAAAGAGCTACCATTTAAAGTATGCGCAAATTGGCTTTTACCATTGTCATCTTTAAAACGTAACTTAAGTCTGTTTGCTTGGTATGCTTCAAAGTTAGACGCAGAACTAATTTCTAACCAACGGTCTTGTGCTGTAGAAAAAACTTCAAAATCAAACGTAAGCGCAGCAGTAAAACCAAGGTCGCCACCACATAGGCGTAAAATTCTGTAAGGTAGTTTTAATTCTCTTAAAATATCTTTAATATGTTCTACCATACCATCTAATGCGGCATAAGAGTTGTCTGGGTGTTCTACGCGTACAATTTCAACCTTATCAAACTGGTGTAATCTATTTAATCCTCGTACGTGTGCACCGTAACTACCAGCTTCTCTTCTAAAACAAGGAGTGTAACCTGTGTAGGTTATAGGAAAATCTTTTTGATTTACTATACTGTCTCTAAAAATGTTAGTTACTGGTACTTCTGCAGTTGGTATTAAGTATAAATCATCGGCAGTAACGTGGTACATTTGTCCTTCTTTGTCTGGTAACTGCCCTGTTCCGTAACCAGAAGCTTCATTAACTAAATGCGGAACCTGAATTTCTTGGTAGCCAGCAGCTGTATTTTTATCTAAAAAATATGAAATTAAGGCACGTTGCAATCTTGCTCCTTTTCCTTTATAAACAGGAAAACCGGCACCAGCAATTTTAACTCCAAGTTCAAAATCTATTATGTCATATTTTTTAGCTAGTTCCCAGTGCGGTAAAGCACCTTCTGCTAATTCAGGAATATCTCCTTCTCTAAAAATTTCCTCATTATCTTCATCAGTACTTCCTGCAGGCACACTTGAGTGTGGTACGTTAGGAATTTGGTATAGCAAGCTTTGTAATTCTTCTGCAACGCTATTTAGTTCTTCTTGGTAGGTTTTAGATTCTTCTTTTAAAGCAATAGTACGTTCCTTTAAAACGTTAGCTTCTTGCGCTTTTCCGGACTTAAAAAGCATACCAATTTCTTTAGATAACTTATTGCTCTCTGCAAGTGTGTTGTCTAATTTGGTTTGTGCATCTCTACGTTTTTCATCTAATGAAAGTACGTTTTCTAACAAAGGAGCTGCATCTATATTACGCTTTTTTAGGGCGATAATAATCTCGTCTTTTTGTTCTCGGATAGCTTGAAGCTGTAGCATTTATTTAAATTTTAAAAGCAAATTTAATGGTAAAAAGGGATTGCGCAAAAGAGAAAGCGTAAAACTTGAAGAGTTTAGTGCTTGTAATTTACTTTGGACTAGGTAAAATAAAATTATTGTGCTTAAAATGATGCCATTTTTCTTGTGCTAAATCTACTTTAGGATCTATAAAAGGTTGGTATGGTTTGCCGTTAACGCTAACTCTAGAGTTTACGTACACAGCAATATTTTTATTTTCCTTTTTAGCTTCTTTTTTTAAATGTTGTGCAAATTGCCAAATAAAATCTGGATATGCTCCTATTTTTCTGCGTTGTTTTTTAGTAAGATAGTTGCTTAAATTAATTCTCTTTTTTTCATTTGTGTCTTTGTCTACTGTAGTAAAAGTAACGCTGCCAGAACGTGAGCGCAACATCATACGCCAACTAAGTCTGTGTCCTTCTTCAGTCCATAAAACATCGTCTTTAAAAAAATGATGTCTTACAGGTAATACTAATTGAAATAAAAAATAAATTATCCAAATACTAACAACAAGGTTTTTATGTTTAGGAGTAGTTGTGGTAATTGGTAGAGCCTTTTTTTCTACCATATAAAATATTTTTCTAAGTTTTTGTGGCTCAAAAAAGAAAACGGTAAAGGCTAAAGCCAAGTATGGGAAAATACCTATTTGAAAAACAATAGAGTTAAACAAGTGAAAAAAGATAGCTAAAACAAAAGCTATTTTTCGGCTAGGTTTCCATAATAATGCCGGAATAATAAGTAAATCAAACAAAATACCAAAAACAGCAACTACTTTATGTACCCAAGCTAGTTGTAAAAATTCTCCAATTAAAAAATAATTGGCCTTGTTTTGCATAAGTACTTTTATAAAACCAAAGTCTAACCAGTCTGCATATAATTTAGCTACAGATGCATACGTATAAACTATGGTTAATTGTAATACAATTATGTACTTGTAGTACGCATACATTTTATTGGTGCGTATTTCTGGATTTTTCCTAGCATCTGTAGAGTTGTCTGCATTTGCAGGGAAAAATACCATTATCCAAGAAATTAACATTAATAGGTAATAATGGTTGTTGTATGATGTTTTTTGCATTAAGTAAACACTAGTCCATAGCAACGCAAAAGTTAACATACTGTAGCGGTATTTATACCCAACGGAAATAAAAATACCTGTAATACCCATAATTACAAAATAAGCATACATACTTGGGCCAGTAATTGTGTTTAGCCACTCAAAACCTATAAAACTAAAATTAAAAGTAGGTTCTACCAGGTTGGCTTTTACCCAGCCAGTAAGTATAGCGCCAAAAGACTCTAAACTTATAAGTATGCCAAAAAATATTCTAAAAAGAATTAAGCCGGCATTGTCTATTTTTTTAAATAGGAAAGTGGTCATAGTTTAGCAATTAAACTAGTAGCAGTTTCTTGGTCTTTTGTAAGCTGATTTTTTAAATCGTCTAAAGAGTTAAACTTTATCTCATCTCTTAAGCGGTCTAAAATGTCTACCTGTATTTTTTTACCATACAGGTCTTCGTTAAAGTTAAAAAAGTGTACCTCTATAGTTTGTTCTGTGCCGTTAACGGTAGGATTGTAGCCAATATTCATCATACCAAAAACAGTAACATTGTGTAATTTAGTTTTAACTACATACACTCCGTTTTTAGGAATTAGCTTATATTCTTCTTTAATATAAATATTTGCAGTAGGAAAATTTAATTGCCTGCCCAAACCTTTACCTTTTGTAACAATACCCGTTAGCATATAGTTGTAACCAAGGTAACTGTTTGCTTTTTTAACATCACCTTCTGCTAAAGCTTTTCTAATTTTAGTAGAGCTAACAGATACATCATCAATTTCCTGTGCAGTAATTTCTTCCACATCAAAATCAAATGTAATGCCGTAATTTTTAAGGTCGTTAATATCTGCATTACGGTTACGCCCAAATCTGTGATCGTAACCAATAATAATTTTTTTAGTATTGAGTTTATTAACTAAGAGGTCGCGGACAAAATCTATTGCACTTAGTCTAGAAAATTCTTTAGAGAAAGGATGAACAATTAAAAAGTCTAAGCCTAAGTTGCTTAGTATCATTTCTTTTTCTTCAATAGTGTTAAGTAATTTAATATTACTATCTTGTTGCAAAACCATTCTAGGATGTGGGAAAAAAGTAAGTACTGTACTTTCTATTTCTAACAGTTTGGCACTATTTATGAGTCTTTCTAGTATCTTTTTATGGCCAATATGTACACCGTCAAAAGTACCAATTGTAATAACTGTAGCGTGTGCTTTGTCGAATTTTGAAATGCTTTTAATTGTTATCACGAGACTAAAATAATAAAAAGACTATTTTTGAATATTAAATTGCTTTGAATGATTACAAAACTACGCCTTGTTTTTTCAATAACCATATTATTTGGTAGCTTTTACGGTATTGCACAACAGAATTATTGGAAAACTAGTGATTTGCAACGTAATTCGGCAGCTAAATCTATACAAAATTTAGATGTAAATGAAGCAAAAACGTTTTATTTAGATGAATCAGCATTTTCTACAACATTACAAGCAAATAAAAGTGCTAAAGGAAAAAAAGTGGTTTATTTTCCAGATGTAAATGGAGAATTAAAAGCCTTTTATGTAAATGAACATACAATTTTTGCACCAGGTCTTGCAAAAAAATATCCAAATATTAAATCTTATGTAGGGTACGGTGTTGTAAATCCAAAAGAAAGAATACGTTTTAGTATGTCTCATAAAGGTATACAAAGTATGATGGTGTCTGCAGACAGAGAAGAGGCGATTTATATGCAGCCTACAAAACAAAGTAAAGAAGAATATGTAGTGTACAAAGCAAGTGCGCACCGGCATAAAGATGAGTTTGTTTGTGAAACTGAATCTGTTATTGCTACAAGTAAAAAAGCATCTGCAGCTAGGCAAATAAACGACCAAACTTTAAGAACATACAGAATAGCTATTTCTGCATCTGGTGAATATACAGCTTATCATGGTGGTAGTGTGGCAGATGCATTGGCAGCAATAAATGCAACACTAACAAGAGTAAACGAGGTTTTTGAGACCGATTTAGGAATACATTTAGAACTGGTAGCAAATACAGACCAAGTTATATACACAGATGCAGCAACAGATCCGTATTCTGGTAGTTTAAATACACAAGCCCAAAATACATTTACTACGGTAATTGGTTCTGCTAATTATGATGTAGGGCATCTTTTTCATCAAGGACCAAACGGAGGTAATGCTGGTACAGTAGGTTCTGTTTGTGACGATAATTGGAAAGGTAGAGCTTATTCTTCTCGTAGTACGCCAGAAGGAGATTTGTTTGATGTAGATTTTGTTGCACATGAAATTGGACACCAATTTGGAGCAAACCATACTTGGTCTTTTGACTCTGAAGGAACTTTAGTGCAAGCAGAACCAGCTAGTGGGTCTACAATTATGGGGTATGCAGGCATTGCAGATGGTAATAATGTGCAAACTAACGGAGATGATTATTTTCATTATTATAGTATTTTTCAAATTGCTGAGTATGTTAGTAACATAAGTTGTGGTGTAACTACGGCAATTTCCAATAATCCGCCTGTAATAAGTCCTTTGTCTAACTATATAATTCCTAAGTCAACCCCGTTTGTTTTGTCTGGAGAGGCAACAGATTTAGATGCTGGAGATGTGTTAACATATGCCTGGGAGCAGATAGATAATGGCGTTGTTACCCGAACTAATTTTGGACCAGAGAACCCTAGTGGAGCTAATTTTAGATCTTTAAAGCCTACAATTGAAAAAGAACGTTATTTTCCTAAAATAGAGCGTGTTATACAGGGTAATTTAACTCAGGTAAATCCTTCTGAAGGTTCTTCTTGGGAATCAGTTTCTGATGTAGAGAGAGATTTAAATTTTGCTTTAACAGTAAGAGACAATGTTGTTGGAGGCGGACAAGTAGTATCTGAAACTATGAATGTGCGAGTGGTAAATGCTGCAGGGCCATTTAAGGTAACATCACAATCTACTAATGAGGTATACCAATCTGGTTCTGTACAGTTGGTAACATGGGATGTGGCAGGTACTAATGCGGCACCCATAAACACAGAGGCAGTAAATATTTATATGTCAATAGATTCTGGATTGTCTTTTCCTATTGTATTGGCAGAGAATGTAATTAATGACGGATCGCAAATTGTACAAATACCAAATGTTGTTACAACAACTGCTAGAATACGTGTAATGCCTACAGATAATGTGTATTATGCCATTAATTCATCAAACTTTACTGTAAATACATCAGATGTTAACTTGGAATTTGTAGAGTTAACTTATAATGTATGTCAGCCTAACAATGTAGTAATACCCTTTAAATATACTGTTAATAATGGATTTGATGAGACCTCTACGTTTAGTGTTTTTGGTGCGCCAACAAATTTAGGCGTAGCTTTTTCTACTCCAACGGCAGATACAAATAATACCAATGTAGATTTAACCTTGTCTAATACCCAAAATGTAGCGCCAGGAACTTATGAAATTACTGTACTTTCTACATCTGCAACAAATACTACGGGAGTGGTTATTACATTAGTAATTGGCAATACTAGTTTTGCAGATGTGGGGTTAATTTCTCCAGGTAATGGTGCGGCCGGTGTTAATATGAACGAAACGCTACTGTGGGAAGAAAACGTAGCATATTCTTCTTATGATTTAGAGATAGCCACAGATGCTGCTTTTACCAATATAGTTGAAGAAAAAACAACTCCTTTTACCACATATAAGCCTATTGGTTTGTTGGCAGAAACAACGTATTACTGGCGTGTTAAACCAAAAAGTTTGTGTGCAGAAGGTACTTTTGGTCCAGCGTATACATTTACTACAGCCTTGGTTAGTTGTAATACCAAGCAGGCTCAAGACTTACCTAAAACCATACCAACCGTGGGTACATCTGTGCTGCAGTCAAAAATTACCTTTTTAGACGATTTACCAATTACAGATGTAAATGTTAGTGTAGATATTACCCATAGTTTTTTAAGCGATTTAACTATAAGCCTTATTTCTCCTCAAGGAACAAGAGTGGTGTTAACCTCAAATTCTTGTGGAGATTTTCAGGATATTAATGCGGTTTTTGATGATGATAGTGCAAGTTTTGTTTGTGGTAGTGGCTCTGGTGCAGCAATTGGTGGTAGTGTTAGGCCGTTGGGTTCATTGGCCTCATTAAATGGTGAATCGGTTTTAGGCGAATGGATTTTAGAGGTAAAAGATGGCGCTTCTTCTGATGGTGGACAAATAAATAATTTTAGTTTAGAAATATGTGTAGAAGGTTTGTCTAGACCAGATGCAGATAATGATGGTGTTTTTGATGATGGAGATGATGCTTGTTTAGGAACACCAAATGGAGCAGAGGTAGATGTTAACGGTTGTGCTATTTACAGGTTTAGACCAGATAATTTTACAATTTCTATAGAAAGTGAAGCTTGTTCTACTAGCAATGATGGAGAAATTTTTATTGATGCTGTAGAAGAAATTAATTACAGTGTATCCATAACTGGTAACGGAGTTAATATTACAGAAGCATTTACAGATACAGTAAGTTTAGACGATTTAAGTGCTGGTACGTACCAAATTTGTATATCTGGTACAGACGGTACAATTACTTATGAAGATTATTGTGTAACAGTTGTTGTTACCCAACCAGATGTGTTACAAGTATTATCTGCTGTGCAGAATAAAACACTTAATTTGCAGTTAAGTGGTGCTAATTTGTACAATGTAGAGTTAAATGGAGTAACGCTACAAACTACAGATAAAACAGCTAGCTTGGCGCTTAAAAATGGTTTAAATACAGTAAAAGTGTCAACAGGTTTAGAATGCCAAGGGGTGTACCAGCAGCAAATTTATATTGCAGCAAATCCGGTAATATCACCAAACCCAACACAAGGTAAGGCTGTGGCTTATTTAGGTACTTTATCTGGCTCTGTAACGGTTACTATTTATACTTTAAGCGGACAAATATTAGAGCAGAAAAAATATACTGTTAAAGACGGAAAAGTGAATTTAGATGTATCTGCCTTAGCAAAGGGTATGTATGTTGTATTGTTTGATGGAGGTGTGGTTAAAGGTGAAACAAAATTAATTAAGAAATGAAAAAATTACTAATGCTTTTGTGTCTATTATTGACACTGTCTTGTTCTAAAAGTTCTCCAAAGCCACCATCATCACCAGAACTTGATTACCCTTTAAAAAGCTCTGAGTGTACTACTGGTATTACTATAGGCACAACTAATACAAGTGAGGTAGAGTTGCAGTGGAATGCATCTGCCAGAACAGATTTATACGATGTAAAGATTACCAATTTAAATACTAATTTAACGCAAACATTAACTACAACAGCCACTACGCAAAAGGTTGTTTTAGATAAAGGAGTTGCTTACTCTTGGTTTGTAATTGCTAAAAATGATGAGGTTTCAGAGACAACAGCCAGTGAAATTTGGAAATTTTACAATGCAGGTTCGCAAACTACATATCCGCCTTTTGCGGCAGAGATAATAGCTCCTAAATCTGGGCAAACGGTATTTAAAGATACCAATAACGATGTAGATTTAGAGTGGATAGCAGAAGATGTAGATAATGATATAGCTAGTTACCAAGTGTATTTTGGAACGGTATCACCACCAACAGGATTATTAACAACAAATGCACCAGATAATACTACGGTAAAAGTAGGTGTGGTAGTTAATACTGTATACTACTGGAAAGTTGTAACTATAGATGAAGAGGGAAACTCATCAGACTCTGGAATTTATGAGTTTAAAGCTAAGTAATTAAGTGTTGTTAAAATGGTTCATAGTAGTTTTTACGCCAGCCAATACAAAAGACTTAATAAGTTCTATGGAGCGCTCTAAACGTTCTTGCATCTTTTCTTGTTCTTCTTGGTTCCATTCCCCCAAAACATAATCTACCTGTCTGCCTTTTCCAAAATCGGCACCAACACCAAATCTGTATCTGTTGTAAGAACTAGTTTGTAATACGTTTTGTGTGTCTTTTAAGCCGTTATGGCCACCATCGCTACCTTTGGTTTTAACGCGTATAGTGCCAAAAGGCAAATTAATATCATCTGTTATTACTAATAAATTTTCTAACGGAATTTTTTCTTTTTCTAACCAATATCTAATAGCCTTACCGCTTAGGTTCATATAAGTAGAAGGTTGTAAAAAAAGAATGGTTCGTCCTTTAATTTTGTACGTAGTAACAGCCCCTAATTTTTGCGGTTCAAAAGTTAAAGATTCTTTTTTTGCGAAGGCATCAAGTATTTTAAAGCCAATATTATGTCTTGTTTCTGTATATTCTGCGCCTATATTTCCTAGGCCTACTACTAAAAACTTTTTCATAGGATCTTTCTCTTCTAAAACGAACAATGGTTTTGTTCTAAAAATTGATTTGATTATTTGTGCAATCATAAGTTATAAAAGCATCAAAAATACAAAAGCATCCTGAAACTTGGTAAATTCCAAGGCAGGATGCTTTAATTTATATTTGTTGAGATTTACTCAGCAGCAGGAGCCTCAGCAGCTTCCTCTTCTTCGTCATCATCATCAGTAGCAACAACGTTACGAGATGATTTAACCTGTACAACAACTGTATTGTTTGGGTGTAAAATAGTAAAATCATCATTTATTAATGAAGATACTGATATGTTACCACCAATTTTTAATTTATTGATATCTACATCAAAGAAATCTGGTAATTTAGCTGGTAAAGCTTTAATAGTAAGCTTTCTTTTTCTAAATAATAATCTACCACCATTTCTAACCCCTGGAGAGTTACCAACTAAACGAACAGGAATATCCATAGTTACCGCTTTATCATCAAATAATTGGTAAAAATCTATGTGAATAATTCTGTCTGATACTGGGTGAAACTGAATGTCTTGTATAACTGCATTCACTTTTTCTCCGTTTTCCAAATCTATCACAACTGTGTGCGCGTTTGGAGTGTACACTAAATCTTTGAACGCTAGTTCTGGTGCTGAAAAATGTAGTGGTTGCTTTCCTCCGTATACTACGCAAGGAACCATTCCAGCATTACGTAAGGCTTTAGTTGCTTTTTTGCCCACGCTTTCTCTTTGTGATCCTGTAATTGTAATTGACTTCATTATATATATTTAATTAATGTGCAAAATTAGTGTATTAGATCTATATTACATTAAAAATTTAGAACTAATAGATGTATTGTTGTGTACTCTAGTCATAACATCTGCAAATAACTCTGCAGATTCTACAACTTTAACTTTAGAGCTTTGTTTTTTTAACGGAATTGAATCTGTTACAATAAGCTCTAATAATTTAGATTTTTCAATTTTTTCATAAGCATCACCAGAAAGTAAAGCGTGTGTTGTAATAGCTCTTACGCTAAGTGCACCTCTTTCCATCATAAGATCTGCTGCTTTTGTTAATGTACCTGCTGTATCTACCATATCATCTACAAGTACAACATTTTTACCTTCTACGTTACCAATAAGCTCCATATGAGAAATTACATTTGCTTTTTCTCTTTGTTTGTAACATATAACAACATCACTCTCTAGTGCTTTAGAGTATGCGTAAGCTCTTTTAGAACCACCCATATCTGGAGAAGCAATAGTTAAGTTGTCTAGTTTTAAACTTTTTAAGTATGGTAAAAATAATGTAGATGCAAAAAGGTGATCTACTGGTTTTTCAAAGAATCCTTGTATTTGGTCTGCGTGTAAATCCATAGTAATAATCCTAGTTGCACCAGCTGTTTCTAGCATTTTAGCTATTAACTTTGCAGCAATTGGCACTCTTGGTTTGTCTTTACGGTCTTGTCTTGCCCAACCAAAATAAGGCATAACAGCTGTAATATGCCTTGCAGATGCTCTTTTGGCTGCATCTAACATTAAAAGCATTTCCATTAAGTTTTCTGAGCTTGGATTTGTAGATCCAATAATAAAAACTCTTGCTCCACGAACAGACTCTTCAAAAGAAGGCTGAAACTCGCCATCACTATATCTTGAGAATTTTACTTTTCCTAAGTCAGATCCAAATGATTTGGCAATTTTTTCTGCTAAAGCAGTACTTTGCGTACATGCAAAAATTTTAGGTTCTGGTACTGTGTATGACATTGTTGTGTTGTTGATTTCTATGTTGGTCGTTATCAGTATTTTAAATACCTTTTTTTAAACGAGGTGCAAATTTATAAATTTATTTGTGAAGCTAAAGGATAATTGTTTTTATTTTTTGCAAAATAATTAGAAATTATTTTTACTTTTGCAGCCCGTTACAATTGCTCGAGTGGCGGAACTGGTAGACGCGCTGGATTCAAAATCCAGTTCTTCGGAGTGTGGGTTCGATTCCCACCTCGAGTACTGATAAAAACCGTATTTAATTGATTTTCAATTACTTGCGGTTTTTTTATTTGTTTTTATGCCGAATTTTTGCCGAATTTTTTTGAAAATATTAAAATAGGAATCACATAAGCATTAGTTTAAGAATTGATTTTTAATTTTTGTTGGAATAGAGGTTATGGTAATTTTTTGTTGCTTTTGTAAAAATATTATTTAGCAACAGAATTATTATTTGTTTTTGTTGCTTGTATTTATACTGTTTACTTAATTAGGTAGTTTTAATCCGATAGGAAACTGGAAACTGGAAACATCATTTATAGTTAATTTGGATTTCATCATACTTTACAGGTGTAATAATATCTTCTCTATCTCCTTGCCCATCTCGTTTATATAAATCTTTGCTAATAGGATATGTAGTTAAGAGCTCATCGGGCATATCATCATCAATTACATTTACAATGTCACTTTCAGTTAAAGAATTATCTAACCATACATCAATATCGGTATCCTGCAACAAAACAGGCCTTCTATTTTTTTTGTTGTGAATTTTAGAGAATAGTGGGGTAGCCTCTTTGGTAAGTATAGTAAACGTTGCAACATTATCTTTTGTCAGTGCATATATTCCAGCAACATTAATTAGAGCTTCATTTTTTCGTTGAAAATAAAAAGGAATTTTAAAATCTTTTCCATTTTTTGTTGCAGTGTGTGGTTCATAAAAACCATCAACAGGAATTATGCATCTTTTTGTTGTTGCACTGTTTCTATAATTACTAGAGTAAAATAACTTTTCAGATCTAGCATTTAGTCCAGAGCCATACTTTACTGTTTTTTTGTAGTACTCTTTAGAATTTTCACCTAACTCATAAGGTGGAATGAGTCCCCATTTCATTGGAATCATATATCCTATTTTTTCCTGAGGTAAAACCCATAAATTTGGATGAGTAAAACCATTAGCATAATTATATATATACTCATCATCTACAGACTTATTATTTTCAATGGATCTTAGGTTATAAAATATCTTTATTTCTTTAGCTTTTTTAACTACTCTAATTCCGTAACACATAATTAATTCCGTTTACTATAATTTACTAAAAATTACTGTTGTTAATAACAACAATGTTAAAAATGAGTTTTGATTTGCTTTAATGTGTAATTTTGGAAAATATCCAATTTAATGATGGATTATTTCCAAGTATGAAATCAGAATCAATATTACATTTAGATTTAGATACTTTTTTTGTGTCCTGTGAACGCTTAATTGACTCAAGGTTATTAAAGCGACCTTTATTAGTTGGGGGTACAGGAGACAGAGGTGTTGTGGCTGCCTGTAGTTATGAGACTAGAAAATTTGGAGTACATTCTGGTATGTCTATGAAACTTGCTAGGCAGTTATGCCCAGAGGCAACTGTCATCAGAGGAGATTCTAGTATTTATACAAAACATTCACAAACTGTTACCGAGATTATAAAAGAACGTGTACCCTTGTTTGAAAAAGCAAGTATAGATGAGTTCTATGCAGATTTAACAGGTATGGATAAGTTCTTTGGCACATATAAATTTGCAACAGAATTACGCAACACTATAATTAAAGAAACAGGTTTGCCAATATCTTTTGGTTTATCATCAAATAAAATTGTTTCTAAAGTTGCTACTGGTGAGGCTAAACCTAATAATCAAATGCGAGTAGATAATGGTTTGGAAAAGCAATTTTTAGCACCCTTATCAATTCAGAAAATACCTTCTGTAGGTACAAAAACATATCAAACACTACGCAATTTAGGCATTACAACAGTTCAGATAGTGCAAGAAATGCCTGTAGAAATGTTGATTAGTGCTTTAGGTGTAAAAGGAGAAGTAATATGGAAACGAGCTAACGGAATAGACAGACCTCCTTTAATTCCTTTTCACGAGCGTAAATCTATCTCTACAGAGCGTACATTTTCTAAAGACACTACAAATATGGTGCAGTTAAAAACCACATTAACTGCTATGGCAGAAAATTTAGCGTATCAATTACGTAGAGCTGATAAATTAACTGCTTGCATTTCTGTTCGACTTCGGTACTCCGATTATCAAACCTATTCAAAACAAATAAAAATACCATACACAAGTGCAGATCATATTTTAATACCTAAGATATTAGAGTTATTTGAGCGCTTATATGATAGGCGCTTGTTGATACGCTTGGTTGGGGTAAAATATACAGATATAGTAACTGGTAATTATCAAATAAACCTATTTGATGACACTGAAGAGATGCTAAATCTATATGATGCGATGGATCATATACGTAAAAAGTATGGAGAAAAAAGTATAATGAGAGCAACGTCTATGGGAGCAAAAACCATAGGTCGTTTTCATAATCCATTTAGCGGAGAACCACCAATAGTTTTAGCACACAGAAAGCAATAATGTATATCAATTGTCATACATATTACTCTTTACGTTTTGGCACATTTTCAGAAGTAGAACTTTTGGAAATGGCTAAAGGGTTTGGTGTGTCTTGTTTGGTGCTTACAGATATTAATAACACCTCTGCTTGTTTAAACTTTATTCGCAAATCTAAAGAGTACGGTATTAAACCAGTAATTGGTATTGACTTTAGGAACGGAGCAGAACAATTGTATGTTGGTTTAGCTAAAAACAATGAAGGTTTTAAAGAGTTGAATGATTTTTTATCATTGCATTCTCATACATCAAAACCATTACCTGTGGCAGCGCCAGAGCTTATAAATACATACTTCATTTATCCTTTTGAAAAAGTTTTGCAGTTAGAAAAAACAGAGTTTAAACCTAATGAGTTCATAGGCATATCTATAGAAAACTTAAAACGCTTACCATTTTCTAAATACAAATCTTATGTAGAAAAATTAGTAATTCAGCAACCAGTTACATTTAGAAATAAGAGAGATTTTAATGCACACCGCTTGTTAAGAGCAATTGCAAACAATACGTTATTAAGCAAACTTCAAAAAACAGAAGAAGGACTTCCTTCAGAAAAAATGTTACCTATAAATGAGTTGCTAAAAACCTATGGTGACTTCCCATTTATTATAGAAAATACTAAAAAGCTGTTGTCTACTTGTTCTATAAGTTTTGGTTTTGGTGAAAATAGAGTGTCGCAGAATCAGCAAGTATTTGGAGAGTCCAAAGAAGCAGATTTTGAATACCTAAAACAGCTTTGTAAAATTGGGTTACCAAAACGATATTCTACTATAACTAATACTGTTACAAAGCGTTTAGAGGTGGAGCTTAAAACAATTAAAGAAATGGATTTTGTTTCCTATTTCTTAATTAATCACGAAATAGTAAGCTACGCAAATTCCAAAGGTTATTTACACGTTGGTCGTGGTAGTGGTGCAAATAGTATTGTTGCTTATATAATAGGGATTACAGATGTAGACCCTATAGAGTTAGATTTATACTTTGAGCGTTTTATTAATCCTTATCGTGCTTCGCCTCCAGATTTTGATATTGATTTTAGTTGGAAAGATAGAGATGATGTAACCACATATATTTTTAAACGATTTAAAAACACCGCTTTATTAGCAACCTACAACACTTTTAAATATAGGGCTGTTGTTAGGGAATTAGGTAAAGTATTTGGTTTACCTAAAGAAGAAATAGACAAACTATGCAAAGGTCATTTTTCTATGAATGACATAGATGAAATGGGAAAACTGGTTTTAAAATACAGTGCACTTATTAGAGGGTTTCCAAATTACATTAGTGTACACTCTGCTGGTATATTAATTCTAGAAAAACCAATACATTATTATTCAGCTACAGATTTACCCCCTAAGGGTTTCCCAACGGTACAGTTTGATATGAACATAGCTGAAGATGTAGGTGTTTTTAAATTTGATATTTTAGGACAACGAGGTTTGGCTAAAATTAAAGATGCCATAGATATTATTAAAGAAAATAGACCAGAAGTAGGTGACATAGATATTACTCAGGTTGAAAAATTTAAAGTAGATAAAAACATCAACAAACTTTTAAGTCAAGGTAAAGCAATTGGTGCTTATTATGTAGAGTCTCCTGCTATGCGTGGTTTAATGAGTAAACTTAGGGTTAACGATTATTTAGGTTTGGTTGCTGCAAGTTCTGTAATAAGACCAGGGGTATCTAGCTCTGGTATGAAGAATGAATATATTAGAAGACACCGAGATCCTAAAAGACGTAAACAAGCGAATCCTATTTTAGCAGACATAATGCCCGAAACCTATGGTATTATGGTGTACCAAGAAGATGTTTTAAAAGTAGCAAACCAATTTGCAGATTTAGACTTAGGAGAAGCAGATGTGTTGCGTAGAGGAATGAGTGGTAAGTTTAGATCTAGAGAAGAGTTTACACGAGTAGAAAACAAGTTTAAGGCAAATTGCAAAGCCAAAGGCTACACAGACCAATTAACCACAAAGGTTTGGGAACAAATAGCAAGTTTTGCGGGTTATGCTTTTGCAAAAGGTCACTCTGCATCCTATGCTGTAGAAAGTTACCAAAGTATGTATTTAAAGTGTTACTACCCATTAGAATTTATGGTAGCAGTACTAAACAATGGTGGCGGTTTTTATTCTGCAGAACATTACATACATGAAGCTCGTATGTGTGGTGCTCGTATACATCCACCATGTATTAACAATAGCAACAACCATAATATAATTAAGGGTAAAAATATTTACTTAGGCTTTGGATATGTAAAGAACCTTGAAAAATTAGTAATACAACGCCTACTCACAGAACGGCAGTTGTATGGTAAGTTTAGTTCTTTAGATAATTTTATAGATCGTGTTGCCATAAGCATAGAGCAGTTGTCTATTTTAATAAGAATAGGTGCTTTTAGCTTTACTAAACTACAGAAAAACCAATTGCACTGGCAAGCAATCTTTAAACTAAATAAGTCTAAGAAAAGAAACACAAACCCCAGTTTATTTAAGCCAAAACATAAAAATTTTCAGTTACCAGTACTTGAGCATTCTTGGTTAGAAGATGCGTATGACCAAATGGAGCTTTTAGGTTTTCCTTTGTATAGCTATTTTGATATGATAGCAGAACAACTACTTAGCAACACAAAAGCAACAGAAATGAAAAACTATGTACATAAAGAAGTTTTGTTGTACGGTATTTTGGTAAACACACGTTTTAATACCACCAAGCACAACAAACATATGCGCTTTAGTACATTTATAGACCAAGAAGGTACTTATTTTGATGTTGTACACTTTACAAAAGTAGTAGATAAATATCCTATAACAGGTATTGGTGTGTATGCGTGTTACGGTAAAGTAACTGAAGAATTTGGGCACTATAGTATAGCTGCTATTTGGACACGAAAAATTGCACAGCAAGGAGATCCAAGAGCATCAGACAAACCAACTTTTAAAAGTCTAAAAGAAAAGGGTATTCATAACTAATTCTATACCATTTATAAGTAATTCTTATCCAATTACACATTTCCGTAATTGCAGTAAAAAAAATAGTTTTACATTGTATAAAATTTAATAACCGAATTCCAATATGTGCGTTTATAAAACTATATTGGAGATATAAACGCAGTTAATTGTGTTTATATATAATTAGCAAACATTTGACCCAAGAATGAAAATATTAGTAAATGATTTCAAATCCGAACACGAAAATTATAAGAATATTTTCAAAAATTATGGATATGAAGAAAATGAACTAATTTTTTTCGATTCATTTCAAGAAACAAAGTCTTTTGTAGTCAATCAATTAGAGAGAAACAAGCTTCACATTGATGCCATAATCACTAACGAATCTTCTAAAATGTTTGGTGATAATATGCAAGCATCAAATTTAGAAAGATTTAAAAATGGACTTAATACTTCATATTCTAATGGGAATTTTAGAATAAAATCAATTCCGTTGATTTTGTATTCTCAAAACAAAACAAGAGAAAATATAGGAATAAAAGGATTTGAAGCAGTAATTCAGAAAAACACATCTGGACAGCACGATTTCTTTATTTCACAATTTGAGGAAACAATAAAAAAATGGAGGATAAAACTAATAACAGATTTAGAAAATTTAGAAATTCTAAATAAAAACACTCTGAATTTCCAAGATTCTAATTTTTATAAAACATATTACAAAAAGTCATTTGCCAATAACTCGGAAACTGTTTTTTTATCAAAAACAAATATCGTTTCAAAAGAATACATAAACCTACCAACGCCATTATTACTAGATTGGATGATTCTTGGTAGAGATGAAATTGAAAAAACAATTACAGAATTTAATGCGACATACAATAATCATATCAAATACGATAGAAGAAATAACGAACGAACCATTTTACACGATTTTTTTAATCAAAATAAAATGATTCTTTTGAGAGACGCTTTTGTTGACTTAGAATATGAAAAGAATCTCTACGACTTGAATCAAAAAACAAATGAAGAATGTGACTATATTTTAAAAACAGAGTTCCCAGAATTTCTGAAAACAACATTTTTCGAGGTAAAAAAAGAAGATGTAACTTTCTATGTAAAAAAGAAAACGAAAAGACCTCAATTAAGTAGCAACTATTTATCGCATTTAGAGCAAGTTTGGAGATATAAAGAATATTCTGAAAATAAAGATAATCAATCAGAATTAGAATCAAAATTAGGTTACGGAACTTCAAATTTTGATCATATCCTACTTGCTGGTAGAAAAGAAGAAAAACTTGAAATGAATGACAAGTTTAGTGGAGATTTGAACAGAATGTTTAAAGGAATTGAAGTAATAACTTATGAAGATCTTGAAGAACTTAACATAGATTATTACGACAAGTTTAATAGATTGAGAGTTGAAACTAAATAAAAACGTTTGCCAATAATGGCTATAAGTAATTTACTTTTCTCGTTTACTTCTGATAACCCTCACTGATTTTTAGTTTAGTGTTCAACTAAGTAATTACTCATACTTGAGAGCTTTAGAAATACGTTTAAATTACATTTTTACTTATGCTAAATTCATAAACATACAATAGTTTCAAATCAAAGTTCCATTTTACTATATTTGCTCTAGCAATATAGAATATGATTACAAAAATTGACATTAAAGGCTATAAATCAATTAGAGAGCAAAGCGTTCCTCTAAAGTCTTTAAATATATTGATTGGTGGAAACGGAGTAGGTAAAAGTAATTTTATATCTATTTTTTCCCTAGTTAGAGCTGTCTATGAGCAAAATCTAGCAGACTACGTTATTCGCAAAGGAGGAGCAGATAGCTTTCTTCATTTTGGTAAAAAGAATACTCAAGAAATATTTTTTGACTTCCATTTTGGTAGCGAACGTAAAGATACAAATCGTTTTATAGTAAAATTAGCAAATAATCAGGACTCGTTATACATTAAATCAATTGATACGGCCTTTAAATCATATAAATGGCATTATCAAAATTATGAAAAAAGTATTACAGAATCACAGTTTAAATATACTTACCATGGTCAAGCTTTTTATGTTAATGACAGATTAAAAGAATTTAAAGTATATCACTTCCATGACACTAGTGATACTTCACCTATGAAAGGTTTTAGTAATATCGATGATGATATTTTTTTAAAAAAAGATGGATCTAATATTGCTGCTTTCTTATATCATTTAAAATATTCATATCCTAAAAACTTTATAAGAATAGAAAAAACTATAAAGTCTATAGCGCCGTTTTTTGACGGTTTTATTCTTGAACCATCAGGTAGAAATGAAAATCAAATTAAATTAAGATGGCAAGAAGTGGGTAGCTATGATGCTTATTTTGATGCATATAATTTATCTGATGGAACATTAAGGTTTATTTGTTTAGCTACCTTGCTTATGCAACCTGAACCGCCAAAAACTATTATAATTGATGAACCCGAATTAGGTTTACATCCTGTAGCTATAAACAAACTGGCGAGTTTAATGAGAAAAGTTACCGATAAAACTCAACTTATTGTTTCTACTCAATCCATAAATTTAATAGATAATTTTGAACCAAATGATATAATTGTTGCTGATAGAGAAAAAAATGAAACAGTGTTTCATCGATTAAATAATGAAGAATTAAATAGTTGGTTGGAAGATTATAGTTTGGGGGATGTATGGGGTAAAAATGTGTTTGGTGGTCAACCTCTTTAAATAATAAAAATGAAAAGATTAGTTTTTATTGTAGAGGGAGATACTGAAGTTATTTTCATAAATGATGTGGTCATTCCATATTTATACAATCTTGATTTCAAAAATCCAATGAATGCTCAAACCATTATAACAAATCGAAAACAGCATAAAAAAGGAGGAGTAGTCAATTATGAATATTTAAAAAATGACATCAACAGAGTACTTGCACAAGGAAATGTAATAATAACAACATTTATTGATTTTTTCCGTCTTCCTACCAATTTTCCCAACTTTACGATTGATTCCAAATTAATTAATACAATTGAAGAAGGTATATCTATAGATTTTGATAATAACGAAAATATAATTCCATATATACAAAGACATGAACTTGAGGCTTTAATGTTTGCTAAAAAAGATGGTTTTGAATTAGTTATTGATGAAGACGACAAGCTTCTTTTAATAGAAAATATTATTGAAGAATATCCTAACCCAGAGGATATCAACAGTAATCCTGAAAATGCACCTTCAAAAAGACTAGAAAGAATTTTCAAATATGATAAGGTTGCTGATAGTGAATTGATTTTTGGAATGTTAGATATTCAGTCAATAATTGATAAATGCCCACGATTTAATAATTGGATGCAAAATATTATTGAAAAATTATCAGAATAAACTAGTTGCCAACAAAGTACTAAGATGATAATACAAACAAATTCTTCGTTAATTTGCGGCATTATTATAGTAAGCTCATAGATTCCAATACTGGTTCTTTGAGCTCTTTTTTTTTTCTCATTATATAAGCAATATAAAAACACAGGTCTTATTACACGACTTTCTCACCTATGATTAAGACTTATGGCTTTGTAAAAAAACACTCCAATCATTGAGGAACTTTTATAGATCCTAAATTTATTATTTCATAGATATTTCTGGTGAGGTAAATATAAATATACTTCAAAACTTACCATTTGTAAACTATTACATACCAACTATACAATTTATTGGTAATAGACAAAGAACAATTCTAATTTGTAAGCCATTACAAATAATTAGAGTTAGGAGTTGAATGCGAAAAAATTGAACCCTATACGTTTATATTAGATTTATTAAGGCTTCAAACTTTTTTAATTGCATTACGGAAAGCCGTAAGGATATAAAAATAAAGGATAGTAAATTCACCTAAAAACCAACTACAATGAAAAAATATTTAATGCTTTTAGTATTTATAATAATAACTATTAATTCGTATTCACAAACCTGTAGTGAAATAATGGAATTTGTAAAATCAAAAAGTTCAGGGACAACATATAGAAGTTATGATAGTGAAGCCATATCTAAAGTTACATTTTATGAGGTGTATGTAGATTATAAAACTCTCTATTTCGCAGTTGTTTGTTTCAAGAAAAAATATTCTGTTTCATGCAGTGAATATATCTATCAAGTTGGCTCTAATACTAAATTTAACTACTCTTTAGACCACTATGACAGTGCAGGTAAAGCATTTTGGAAACACATACAGCCGTATAATGAAAATCTCAAATGTGCTCCTACATTTGACTAAATCAATTATGACCAACAACCAAACTAGACTTTAAAATGTTATGAGACAAACATTAGTCATAAATAAAAAACAAGAAACTGAATTACAACAAATTTTAAGTGAGTTAATTTTCTCCCTTAAAAAAACATACTCAGAAGAAGACTTACTATCCTTATCTTATTTTATAATAAAAGAGAGTGGTAAGCAAACTTATAATTCAAAAAAAGATACTACAATAAAACTTTTTAAGGCAGTTGGTAAATTTTCGGGGAGAACTTATTCTTCAGCAAAAAATAAGGCCAAGCAATATAACAAGTATGGTTTTAAAGCTCAATTTGTTAATGACATTAGCAATACTAAAAAATCATTATCCGATACACCTGATAATATAAAATCTTTAGGACTAAAAATAAAAGAAAGAGCTATAAGTGTAAATGAAAATTTCTTAAAAAAAACCAAAGATGAAAAAATAGAATTAATCTCTGTTGGTGTAATGGGGATATTAATATTTTTTGCTTCCGCAGGAGGTGAAGATTTTGAAGGCGGATTACCAGATAGTGATTTAGCTTTAGGGATTGGTTTTCACCGACACTTTATGAGTCACTCAATTATTATGGGGTTTATAATTGAATTTTTAATGAGATCTGGGGTAGAACTTATTAATAAATCATATAAAAACTTACCTCAAGACCACCATCCTTTTTGGGATAAAACTAACAAATACATTAACAAACATAAAGGCGTTGCAATTGGTGCTATGTGGGCAGGCATCAGCGCTCACTTACTAAAAGATTCAGGCATACTAGGACACGGCATTAAGCCTTATAACGGTTTACCTGTTGAATTATCTATGACTGCGCATCAAGGATTATTTGCGGCAAATAGTACTGCTTCAGCAATATTTGCACATCAAGATATAAAGAGGTCATAACACTTAAGCCTATCTGAATAGATTCGCAAATATTACTACAATCATTAAAAAAATAATATACTACAATGAGTAAAGAGTTTTTAACAAGCATTGTTTACGGAGCATTAGTTATTTGGTTTATTTTTTCCGTGTATTACATATTGCGGTTATGGTATAGAAAAACAACAAAATCATTTAATGCTTACCTATATAGTTCTATACCGTCAATATTTACCACAATTGGAATTCTAGGTACTTTTGGTGGAATATACTTGGGTTTAAAAAGCTTTAACGTTAATGAAATAGAAAGTAGTATACCGATGTTGTTAGAAGGAATGAAACTTGCCTTTCTTACCTCTATAATCGGTATCATTTTATCTTTGATATTTAGAGTTTTTTGTCAGTTGATACTGCGTACAGTAGAGCTTGGAGAACCGCCAAAGCAGACTAGTGAATTATCAGCTTTAAATGAAATTTTAGAAGTCTTAAAATCTACTAAAACAGAAGCTAATTCAAATTTTAACAAACTAAATAGCGCTTTAATCGGAGAAACAGAAACTAGTCTTTCTACGCAGATAGTTAAACTACGAAACCAAACTGTAGATACTCTGAAAGAGCAAGAAAATCAAAGTGTTTTGTTAGATAAAATTCAAGTTTCACTAATTGGTGATGAAGAAGTAAGTCTACTAACACAATTAGAAAAATTAAGAGGACAGTTTACTGATAATTACAAAGAGCAAAAGGAACAAAAGGAATCTTTAAATATAATTAAAGATACTCTTGGAGGTGAAAATGAAAATAGCATTTTACACCAAATGAAAAGTATTAAAACGGAACAACAAGCGACTACAAAATCATTAGCAAGTAAGTTTGATGAGTTTGGTGAAATTTTAAAAAAGAATAATACAGAGGCCCTTGTTGATGTTATGAAAAGCGTAACAAAGACATTTAATGATCAAATGACAGAATTAATACAAAAATTAGTTCAAGAAAATTTCAAAGAGTTAAATAACAGTGTTCAAAACTTAAATGATTGGCAAAAAGGAAATAAAGAAATGATTTCATCTTTAACAAATCAATTTAAGTCTGTTTCTAATGATTTTGAGATAGCAGCAACATCATTAAAAGAAATTACAGGCAATACAAATAGGCTAATTGATGACAATAGTCAATTATCTAAATTAATTAAAGAATTGCAGAGTGTTTTAATTGATGATACCAAATTTCAGGATATTATTACAAAACTTGAAACTTCTATTAATACGATAAAGACCAATACTGAAACCTTTGATGAAACAACAAATAAGCTTAATGAATGGATATTAAAGGAAAATAATTTTAAGGAATCTATTGATGTTTTGCTTATTAGATTAAAAGAAATTGAAGAAATAAAGGATATAAATGGTGAGTTTTGGAAAAATACTAAAACTAATATGGAAGAAGGAGTATCTATAATAAGTAATTCCTCTGTTGAGTTGAGAAATAATTTAGATAATATTTCAGAGGAGTTTACTGTTCAGTTAAATCAAACATTAACCAGTTTAGATGAGTTAATCCAGCGTCTAATTGAAAAAGCTAGGACATAATGAAAGAAAATTCAGATAACAATTGGGTCTCTTTTTCCGATATTATGACAGTATTGATGATAATATTTTTATTTATTTCCATTTCATATATGATGCAAGTAAAAAAGGCACAAACTCAAAGGGATGAGATATTTGAAGAATTTAAAGCTACTAAAGAGGAACTTTACAGTGAGTTAAACTCTGTTTTTAAAGAAGATTTTGAAAAATGGGAAGTTCAATTAGATAAAGATTTGTCAATTAAGTTTACAAATCCAGATGTTTTATTTCAATCTGGAAGAACTAATATAAGACCTTATTTCTCTAAAATATTGAATAAATTTTTACCTAAATATTTTGATGTGATTCTGCAAGACAAATATAAAGATAAAATATCTGAGATTAGAGTAGAGGGACATACAGATGATGTTCCTTCTCCTAGATATGATAGAGATCCTTATATAGCCAATACTTTGCTTTCTCAAAAAAGGTCTTCAGAAGTAATTAAGCATTTTAGGAAAATGGAATACTTTAAGAAATTACCATCTAAAAAAGTTGTTCTACTTGAATATTTATTAACGGCCAATGGTTTGTCGTATGGTAGGACAGTTGATGATGATGGAAACTTAACTATAATTACTAATAAACCTGTTAATAAAGAAAAATCAAGAAGGGTAGAATTTAGAATAATTACAACAAGTGATAAATTAATTGATAAGGTTCTAAAAGACTTAGAAAAATAGATGGAATTAATCAAATTTAATATATCACATAGTTATTTAGACTCTATTGGAGTCCCTCGATTAAAGCAGTATAACAGTAATGTTTTAATAGATAAAATTGATTTTACCGAACAGGAAAATGATGGTAATATTGATTGGAGGGAAAATGGTGTTTTTTTTAATGTTCACGGAAACTTTCAACGAGGCTTTATGTATATTAAACATCCTAATATAGAGCGATATGGACTTCCCAAATTCCATTTACTAGAATGTCAAGCAATTATAAGTCAAAAGCAGAATGGTAGGTTTCATAATCATTACTTTTGGTCTAATTCTCCTAGCGTAACGCTAACCGATAGGGAAACAAATAAAATATATAAAAATAAAGAGTTGAAGCTATGCGGAAATTGTAGCAGACTTATTAGAGAAAGAACGAAGGAAGAAATATCCAATACAGATGAGTTTCATAAGTTATTAGATATTAACGATAACGAGATAGCTACCAATACTGGTGAAACAAGAATAGATATTCAAGGTAGGCCATTTAATTGGCGTGCAATATCCAGAGCGTATAGAGAACAGCAAAATTATACTTGCGAATGCTGTGGTTTTGGTGGGGATGATTTATTAAATAACTATGATAAACGTTATATACACACGCATCACATTGATGGTTATGCATTACTAAATACTCATAGAAATAATTTAAAATCTCTTTGTGTACTGTGCCACTGCAAAGAGGATGAACATCATGAGTCTAATTTTGAAAAACCACGATTAAAACTTGAATTAGATTCTTTTGTTACTAAATACAGAGATGTCTTAATAAGAATTAAAAATCCATACATCAATGATTACATTATTGATGAAACTACCTAACCTTTTTGCTTTTAAGATATATTATTAATTCACAAACTTAAATTATGGAAAACCCTTTTGATTTAATTATGGAAAAATTAGAGTTGATAGAAACAAAAGTAGATTCTATTCAAAATCAGCTGGATGAAGCTGGTAATTCTAGCTTAAAACTTATGGGGACAAAAGAGGTGGCTGATTACCTAGGTTTTGCAAAAGGTACTATTTATGGCTTAGTGTATCAACGTAAAATACCTGTTATAAAAAAAGGAAGCAAATTATTTTTTTCCAAGAAAGATATAGATAAATGGTTAATTAAGAACAAGCAATTAACAACAGAAGAATTAAATGAGAAAGCTAATAGTTATCTCATAAAAAATCCTTTGTTTTAAAATACAAAAAGAACTAATATTACTTATTATTACAAAATTTTTTATATACCCTCACAAATTATAATGGCAAAAACTAAAAATACCTTTGAGCAAGACTTGTTTAAAGCAGCAGATAAATTGCGTAAAAACATAGACGCTGCCGAGTACAAACACGTAGTTCTCGGACTTATCTTTTTAAAATACATTTCAGAATCTTTTGATGAATTGTATCAAAAATTAGAAGCAGACGAATATTCAGACGCAGAAGATAGAGACGAGTACATTGCCGAAAACACCTTTTTTGTGCCTAAACTAGCACGCTGGAGTCATATTCACGCGCAAGCCAAATTACCAAGCATCGGTCAAATCATAGACGAAGCTATGGATGCGGTAGAAAAAGAAAACAAAGAGCTTAAAAATGTATTACCTCAAGTTTATGGTAAAGCCAATTTAGATAAAACCGCTTTAGGCGAACTCATCGATTTAATATCGAATACCGAGTTACAAGCCGAAAACGAAAACTCTAAAGACTTGTTTGGTCGCGTGTACGAGTACTTTTTAGGCGAATTTGCCAATGCCGAAGGTAAAAAAGGCGGACAATTCTACACGCCAAAAGCCATTGTAAAGCTCATGGTAGAAATGATAGAACCCTACAAAGGACGTATTTACGATCCTGCGTCTGGTTCTGGTGGTATGTTTATTATGTCTGAAAAGTTTGTTACTGCTCACTCTGGTAATATTAAAGACATAACCGTATACGGACAAGAAAGCAACCAAACCACTTGGAAACTCTCGCGTATGAACCTTGCCATACGTAACATTAACAGCAAGTTTGTGGCTTGGAACACCGAAGGTTCTTTTCTTAAAGATGCACACCCAGATTTAAAAGCAGATTATATACTAGCCAATCCACCATTTAACCAAAAAGAATGGGGCATAGACATTTTACAAGATGATGCACGTTGGCAATATGGCACACCACCAAACGGTAATGCCAATTTTGGGTGGATGCAACACATGTTGTACCATTTATCGCCACGTGGCGTTATGGGAACCGTTTTAGCTAATGGCTCTTTAAGTTCTAACACCTCTGGTGAAGGCGATATCCGTAAAGCCTTAGTAGAAGCTGGTTTGGTAGAGTGTATCGTCGCCTTACCAAAACAACTGTTTTATAACACAGGTATTCCTGCTTGTATTTGGTACTTGCGTAGAGGTAGAACCAACACCAACGAAGTATTGTTTATCGATGCCTCAGAAATGGGCTTTATGAAAAGCCGAGTACACCGCGATTTTACAGAAGAAGACATTGCTAAGATAACAGACACCTATTTAAATTGGAAAAAAGAAGGTGATTACCAAGACATAAAAGGCTACTGCAAAGCTGCAACCTTAGACGCCATACGCAAACACAACCACGTACTCACACCAGGACGTTATGTTGGTATACCAGACGAAGAAGACGATGGCATCCCATTTGAAACCAAAATGGCAGACCTTACCGCAACCTTGCAACAACAAATGCAAGAAGAGGAAGCGCTTAACCAAGAGATTAAAACACAACTGGCTAATATTGGATTTACATTATGAGTAGTGTAGAGGATAAATTGCCTGATGGTTGGGTGGAAACTACTTTAAATGAAGTAGCACAAATAAACCCAAGAGAATCAATAAAAAAAGGAGATATAAAAACCAATATTCCAATGGCTTGTATTGATTCCTTTTCAAAAAAAATATATTCCTTTGATAAAAAAACTTTTAAAGGAGGGACAAAGTTTAGAAATGGAGATACATTATTAGCAAGAATTACACCTTGTTTAGAAAATGGTAAAACTGCCTATGTTGATATTTTAGAAGAAGACGAGATTGGTTTTGGTTCTACAGAATATATTGTAATTCGTGAAATAGATAATAAAAGTGATAAACAATTTTTATATTATTTATCTATTTCACCACATTTTCGAGAAGTTGCAATTAAAGCAATGACTGGAACATCAGGAAGACAAAGAGTTCAAACAGATGTTTTAGTTAATAAGCTTTTCAATCTTCCACCAATCCAAGAACAAAAAGCCATAGCCAAAGTCTTAACCGCTTTTGATGATAAAATAGAAAACCTACGCGCACAAAACCAAACCTTAGAGCAAACCGCACAAACTATTTTTAAAGAGTGGTTTGGTAAATACCAAGTTGGTGATGAGTTACCAGATGGTTGGCATTCAATAAAAATAAAGGATTTTGATGCAATTGTAACTGATTACGTTGCTAATGGAAGTTTTGCATCTTTAGCTGAAAATGTTAACTACAAACAAGAGCCTGATTATGCTAAACTAATTCGGTTGACAGATTTTAATAGAGATTTTAATGGAGATTTTGTTTATGTAGATAAGAAAGCATACGAATTTTTAAGTAAATCAAAATTAGAAAGAGATGATATAATAATATCTAATGTAGGAGCTTATGCAGGAACAGTATTTAAGTGTCCTGATTTAAATTATCCTATGACTTTAGGTCCAAATGCAATAGTTGTAAAATCAAATTTCAATAATTTTTTCTATTTATTATTTACTAGTAGGTTTGGAAAGCATATGTTAAATTCAATAATAACTGGAAGTGCTCAACCAAAATTTAATAAAACATCTTTTAGAAACTTAGAATTGCATTTAAATCTAGAGTATTTAGAAAAATTTGAATTAATGATTTCCGTATTTATGGAAAAGATTAATTCAAATAAAAAACAAATCCAAGCCTTAACAAAGACCAGAGACGCTTTATTACCTAAGTTAATGCGTGGCGAGATTAGGGTTAATGGGTTTAAAAAGTAATTAGGATAAATAAAACTAAATAATGGCAATAGAAGTAACAGGTAAACAAATAGCTAGCGATAAAATAACCATAAAAGACGTCTTTGCAGAAGATATGTGGTTTTCTATACCAGATTATCAAAGACCTTATGTTTGGGGAGAAGATCAAATAAGTTCTTTATTAGACGATGTGGCACACTCTGCCCTAAACACACCAGATAGTCAATACTTTTTAGGCTCGTTAGTATTACATACAGAGCCAAAACAAAACGGTAATACAAATTATCAAGAAAATAGTGTTTTAGATGGACAACAACGTTTAACTACTTTATACCTATTGCAAGCTGTAGTTAGAGATTTAGCAACAGATAGTAGGTTAAAAGCTACTTGTGCAAAAGCTATTTTTCAAGAAGGCAATCCTTACGATGGTATTCCGGAGCGATTACGTATTGAATTTGCTATTCGTAAAGAGGTTGAAGAATTTATTAATACATACATTAAACAAGAAGGCGGTACATTAAAAAAAGAAGAATTATTAAAACTAGTCAATAATTCTAAAAATGTATCAGTCAGAAATATGGCAAATGCTATATTAATAATTACCAAATGGTTTACAACGGAAGAGAACTTAAACATTGATACTTTTTTTCCATACTTACGTCAATATGTCATTTTAGTTTACGTATCTAGTAGCGAGCTAGAAGATGCTTATAGACTGTTTACAGTTTTAAATGATAGAGGAATAAAACTTAGAAATAGCGATATTTTAAAAGCGCAAAACCTAAAAGAAGTTAGTACAGAAACAAAAAAAGCAGAATACGCAAAATATTGGGAAGAATTAGAAGGCGAATTGGAAGAAGACTTTGATTTGTTCTTATCGTATATCAGAACCATTTTAGTAAAAGAAAAAGCAAGACATAATTTATTAAAAGAGTTTGATGATAATATTTACAATCCTAAAAAGTATAATTACACCACTAAAAAACAAGAAAAAGCACCTGCACTATTAAAACGTGGTGATGAGACGTTTGATATTATTAAAAAATATAAAACGCATTTTGATGTCATTTTTAGTGGTAATAATCATCATATAAATAACAATTGGGCTTTTGATAATTTAGTAAAAGTAATGCAAGATACTGCCTTGTCTGATATTTGGGTGCCACCATTATTGGTGTATCGTGAGAATTTTGAAGAGGATAAAATTTTCAATTTTCTAATTTTATTAGATAATAAGTTTTCTGGAGATTGGATAGCACGTGAGACACCTACTACTAGAATTGAAGGAATGAATGCTATCATTAAAAAAATAGAAGAAATTAATGCTTTAGCAGATTTGTCTAAAGAAGAGAAAATAAAGCTTTTATTTGAAGACGGTGTTTTTACTTTTAATTCAGCTAACTTTTTATTAGATATTGAAGAGCATACTATTTATGGAAGACGTTTTGCACGATATATTTTAAGAAAAATAGATTTCTTATTAGACGCACCTTTGTATTCAGAAAAAAGAAGTTCTTATAATGAAATGTCGGTAGAGCATATTTTACCTCAAAATCCACAAGATACAAGTCAATGGGTTCAGGATTTTACACCAGAAGAACGTGAAGAGTGGACGCATAAATTGGGTAATCTAGTCTTAATAAGTAGAAGAAAAAATGCTGGACAAGGTCGCTTAGACTTTTCACTAAAAAAAGCAAAGTATTTTAATAACAGTATTGAGTCTTTTCCTAATTCATTACAAATTATGCAGAAAGACCAATGGACAATTGATGAGCTTAAAGAAAACCATGCCCAATTAATTCAAAAAATTAAATCGCATTATAAAATATAGTTGTTATGCTTAACGAAGACAAAATAGAACAAGCCTTTATAGACCAATTAGTTGGTCAAGGGTATACGTATTATTATGGTCCAGACATTGCACCTTATAGCGATAACCCACAACGAGAAGGTTTTGAGTCTGTATTGTTAGAGCAACAATTAAAAAATGCATTACAACAATTAAATCCAGACGTTCCAGAATCTGCTAGAGTAGAAGCGTATCAAAAAATAGTAAATCTAGGTACACAAGACCTTATGGAAAACAACGAGCGTTTCCATACCTTGTTAACCAATGGTGTCACCGTAGAGTTTAACAAAGAAGGAAGAACCAAAGGCATTAATGTAAAACTACTAGATGTTGTAAACCCAGAGAATAACCAGTTTTGGGTAGTTAATCAATTAGTAGTTAAAGAAAACAACAACGAAAAACGCTTTGATGTAGTTGTTTACATCAACGGTTTACCTTTAGTATTTGTAGAACTTAAAAATGCCACAGACGAGAACGCAACCGTTAAAAAAGCATATCAACAAATACAAAACTATAAAACAGCAGTACCAAGTATTTTTTATTACAATAGCATTTGTGTTATTAGTGATGGTATAGACGCCAAAACCTCTAGTGTATCTGCACCTTTTTCTCGATTTTTATCTTGGAAAGCGCCAATAAAAACAGAAAACGACCCAAGAACAGAATTACAAATTCTAACCGAGTTCATGCTTAACAAAAAAACGTTGGTAGAGTTAATTCGCTACTGTACGGTTTTTGAGCAAGAAGAAAAAAAGGATGAGAAGACAGGTTTAATTTTTCAAGTTAAAATTAAAAAAGTTGCGGCTTACCATCAATATTACGCCGTACAAAAAGCAGTAGCGCAAACTATTAGAGCTACAAATAGTGAAGATGGCGACCGTAAAGTAGGTGTAGTTTGGCATACCCAAGGTTCTGGTAAGTCCTTATCTATGGTGTTTTACTCAGGGCAAATAGTAACGCACCCACAAATGGAAAACCCAACCATTGTGGTACTAACAGATAGAAACGATTTAGACGACCAACTCTTTGCTACCTTTGGGAATTGCAAAGAATTACTAAGGCAAACACCTGTACAAGCGCAAAGTAGAGGCCACATAAAAGAATTATTAAATGTGTCTGGAGGTGGCGTTATTTTTACAACCATTCAAAAATTCTCGCCAGAAGAAGGCAATGTGTTTGATACCTTATCAGAACGTACAAATATTGTTGTAGTTGCGGATGAGGCACACCGCAGTCAGTACGGTTTTAAAGCACGCGTTGTAGATGTAGAAGAAGGCTCAGAAATTAGATATGGTAATGCTAAGTATTTACGCGATGCCTTACCAAAAGCATCTTATATAGGTTTTACAGGCACACCGATAGAAAAGGAAGATAAATCTACACCAGCAGTTTTTGGAGAGTACATAGATGTGTACGATATAAAACAAGCAGTAGACGATGGCGCAACAGTACCTATTAGTTACGAGTCGCGTTTAGTGAAGATTAAACTCAATGAAGAAGTTACCAAATCTATAGATGCACAAATAGATGCTATTGAAGGCGCAAGCGAAGAGCAAATAGAAAAAGCAAAAACCAAAAGTGCTGCGATAGAAAAAATTATAGGTAAAGATGATAGATTAAAAGATATTGCAACAGACTTAGTGTCGCATTTTGAAGCACGACAACAAGTGTTTGAAGGCAAAGCGATGATTGTGAGTATGAGTCGTAAAATTTGTGCAAAACTCTACAACGAGATTATTGCTTTGCGTCCGGATTGGCATCACAACGATTTAGACAAAGGCGCTATTAAAGTCATTATGACAAGTACCAGTGATGATGAAGCCGTACTGCAACCGCATCATACTACGAAGTCGCAACGAAAAATGTTAGCTGCACGTATAAAAGACCCAAACGACCCTTTGCAAATGGTTATTGTTAGAGATATGTGGTTGACAGGTTTTGATGCACCAAACTTGCATACCATGTATATCGATAAAAAGATGCAAGGTGCTAACTTAATGCAAGCCATTGCACGTGTAAACCGTGTCTATAAAGACAAACCAGGCGGATTAATAGTTGATTATATAGGTATAGGTCAAGATTTGCGTAATGCCATGGCAACCTATTTACAAAGTGGAGGTGAAGGCACACCTATTGTTGACATAAAAGAAGCTATTGCGGGTATGTTAGAAAAGTTTGAAGTGGTCGAGCAGCAATTTAACGGTTTCGGTTTTAAAGCCTATTTTAAAGCTGAAACTAATAATAAACTTCAAATTTTATTGGGTGCACAAAACTTTATCTTACAAAGTGAAGACCTCAAAAATAGATTTTTAAAAGAAGTAACGCTACTTTCTAAGTTGTTTGCGATGTCTATTCCTAGTCCGCAAGCCGATAACATCAAAGATGAGGTGGCATTTTTTCAAGCGGTAAAATCTAGAATAAATAAATTCACAGGTAATAGTACAAAGTCAGACTTTGAAGTAGAAACAGCCATTAAACAAATTGTAGACGATGCATTGTCTAGCGAAGGCGTTATAGATGTATTTGAAGCGGCAGGAATAAAAGCACCATCCGTTGGTATATTATCGGATGAGTTTTTATTGGAAGTGAAAAACATGCAACAAAAAAATGTAGCTTTTGAATTACTTAAAAAATTATTAAGTGATGAAGTTCGCGTACGCAAAACTAAAAACATAGTACAAGGGAAACGATTTTCCGAAATGTTAGAATCTGTAGTTAAGCGTTATCATAATAACCAAATAGATTCGGCACAAGTTCTTGCAGAACTATCCGCAATAGCAAAAGATATGCGCTTAGAAGATAAAAAAAGTGACGAACTAGGCTTAACACCAGAAGAATATGCCTTCTATTCCGTACTATCAGAGAACAGATCTACGAGTTTTTTAGATGACGATAAGATGAAAGAGTTAATACATACTATTGTGGACGTGGTTAGGAACAACGCAACGGTAGATTGGAGCAAACGAGACGATGTAAGGGCTAAATTAAGGTTAACAGTAAAGAAAATATTAATGCGCTATGGCTATCCGCCAGATGTTGCAAAAATGGAAGCTGATAAAGTGCTAGTGCAAAGTGAATTACTGGCTGAAATTTTTACTGGAACAAATTAGTTTTTTTAAAGTATAGTTAGCAGTATCTATAACCTGAGCTGAGCAAATTCTTATTCTATTCTTTTCTATTAAAGAGGTGAGTTTTGATAGTATCTATCGAGTTTCCAGTTTCCAGTTTCCAAATTATCTATTCCAAAGTTTTGATACATATCCTTTAGATAAACCAAAAATTTTAGTAATATCTGTTTGCGTAGCTTTATTTTTCTTAGCCCTTTTGATTAATTCCTTTAAAAAATGTTTTTCATTTATTTCGGTTGCTTTATGTGACAGAATAGTTTTAAAATTTAGAAAATAAAATTCATTCATAGAAATTGCGAGTTCTACACTTTCTTTGGTAATTTTTGATTGATAGTTTTTGTTTTTTGAATTTTTTAAAAGATGAGTTATTAGAACTAATTTGTATATGTTAATTTGCATTTTTGCATTGTATTCCTTTTCTTGTATAGGTAGTGTCAGTTCCTTGTCTATTAACTTTTGTATGTAATTGTACATTAATTCATCAGCATCTTTGTTGAGCAATATTTCTAACGAGGTATTTTCATCCTCAATAGCGCGTCTATATTTTAATAAATTATTCAGTGCCTCATTGTAATTTATTAATACTTCATTTGAAACTTTGTTTCTAGACAGTTTGTTATTATTAGTTAATTTAGTTGTATACAAAATACGATCTATAAAACCACTTTCTAAATTGCCATCAGCAAAAAGTTTATTAATAAATTGAGTTTGTAATGATCCTAAAAGTGAAGGACATGATTTTTTTAATCTATAGCTTTCAGTTGTTTTTCTACCAATGTCTATATGTTGATTAGTATTTCCCTGAAGGAAAAATGTTCTCCAATCTTTGCCATCATTACTGTTTTTACTTGCCATTTTTTCAATTAAGAAAGATAGCTCATCAATATATATACCTATCGAATAAGGATTTTTGCAATGGGTATACATTGCCGCTTCAATGGTTGCATTTTGTATTAATAATTGTTTTCTATTATTTTGCTCCAAAGGCATACTATTAGATTCAAGAGCCTTCTTCTCCTTCATATATTTGTCGTACTCATTATTGTCATATCTGTTAAGTGGTTCGGTAGCTAAGCTCATAGCAGGGGATTTAATATCTCCTCTATTTCCAATTATGGCAAAATACAAATTACTGTGATTGGTAAATCCATTATGTTTTATTTTGAAAGCTAAACCTGAAGCATTACAGTAAGCAAACAATATAGAACTAAATAAATATTCTTTTGGAATACGTCTATGTGTAAATGATTCTTCAATTATATGACTGATTTCTGATGGTAACTTAGAAATTATGCTTTCCAAGAGTTCTAACGCTAATGTCTTATTACTTGGTTCTTTTACCGACTCAATTTCTTTATAGCTCATTAATAAAATTATTTAATTGTTTTGTAATAAGCTCATCGGCTTCCTTAGCTTCCCAAGCATCTTTTAAGAGGAGGTCATTAAAATTATATTGCGATAATATGGAATTTAACTTCTCTAAATTTGTTAATTTAACATCTTCCGTCATAAGAGCTGGATGCGTATGAATATCTATACCAGCCTTTTTTATCACTTTGTATTTATATTGGTAATTAATTACACTGATAAAATTTTCTAATATGATATTGTAAGGCGTATTTAGTATGTGATGTAACTCTGAATGAGGTATTGAGCAACCAATCGTTGCGTCATATTTTTGCACTAAAAGTCCTAAATTATATGTGTATAATTTTTTAAAACCTGGGTTCAACGATATGTTCTTATCCATAGTTTTATTTACATACTTTATTATACAGTTGAATGCCTTAATATCATTATCTGTTACCCTAAAGTTATTATTTTGTTCTAGTCTTTTGCTAAGACTATTAATAGCATTGTGAAGATTCATAAATTCCTGATTATTTAAATTGGTTCATTTTTTTAAGAGCTAATAAGATTTCACTCTTTTTGTATCTCACTTTAGTGCCAATTCTGTATGCAGGAATTATATTATCTTTTGAATATTTCCACAAAGTAACAAGAGAGATGGACAACATTTCAGCTGTTTCTTCTCTTGTAAGAAGTTTTTCTGAGTCAATATTATTTTTATTGTCATCATCTAATGCCCTCTTTAATTGTAGAACTATTTGAGGGATAAAATCCGAAGATTGTGTGTTTTCAATTTGAAGAATTTGTTTTTTCATTACCTTATAATTTTCGATTTATAAGGCGAATTTATACACTATTTAATTTGATTTAATTTTTTGGGTTACCCAAGTTAACGCCCAAATTTATTAATTGTTTTTCTACATTAACAAAATCATCAGATAGCCCCTTTTTATTATAATGAGTTCTAGAATCCAATACATCAATAGCTTTTCTAAGGGTATCTTTATGAGAATCAATTAATAAAGTTAATATTTCTGCCTTTTTGTTATTAGTAAATTGATGCCATTTAGGACTTTCAATAATCATATTAATTAAAATAATTTTTTGAACAGAATTATCCAACTTCCTTAAAGGTTTTTGCTCTAGTACTATTCTTTTTGAGTTCTCTTTTATCATTTTAATTTCTCTTTGACAGTATTCATAAATTAAATACTTTTTGTAGTCCTTTTCAAATTTAACGAAGAATTCATTCTCTTCTAATTCTAAGTTAGAATAATCATAATCGTATCTCCCAGTAATCCACCCTAATTGAACTTCTGAAGTTACTTGCATCATGTCATATTTCACTGCGGGCCCAATAGATAGTTCATTATCATTACTATTTTTAAAATAAAGAATGTCAAGAGTAGGTAGGTCAAATAAATTTAATGTGTCAATTTCTGATGTCAGATAACTTAATTTTTCCTCATTTGTATTTAATGATTTTAGTTTAAATTGAATTCTATTGGTTGCATTATCTATTAGATATCCTTTTCCGACTGCTGAATATTCACAAATTTTATAAAAAATTTCCTCACTAAAAATGTGACTTAAGCTGATTATATCTTTTTTAAGCTTGTAGATTTTGTTTAAAATAAAAGGCTCTTTGTCAAAATCTGAAAGATCTATATTATCAAAAGATACACAATTAAATTTCATAAAATTAACGCATCCTTCAGGGGCAAAATAAAATATGTCTTTTTCTAAGCACCATCTAATTTTTTCTGAAGTTTTCAATTTTTCAAATTCATTTGATGAAATGAGATTATGAAAATAGTATTTATCCATTATCAAGTATTTTTTGGTTATTCCAATAATCGCTTAGCATTTTTATATGTTCATCTTCTGATGCTTTAATGTATACTAAAAACTGTTTTGTGCTTTTATGACCTGTGGCCTTCATAATTATTGAGGGATCAAACCCTTCTAAAAATAAGTTAGTAGCCAAACTACGTCTGCATATATGGCTACTAACTAATTGATGTTTCGGATAAATTCCTAGAGTTTTTTTCTTAGCGTTCTTTTTTAATCCAGAGCCATATGTGGGTGTATCAATTTTCGCCTCTTTGCACACCTCCTTAATGTATTTATTGAACTTTTGATCTGAAATTTTATCAGGTAATTTTCCTTTCCTTTTTTTAAGGATAGCTTCAAATTGTGGGTGTATCGGAATTGTTAAGTTTTGGTTGGTCTTAGTTGTTGTTATATTAATAACATTATCTAAAATGTTTTTCTTTTCAATTTTCAATAAATCACTTATACGTAACCCTGTTCTAAGGCCAATAATGAAAAGGTCTCTAGCATTGTTAAGGCGCTGTGAATGACTGAAGTCAAAGTTGTAAATTTTATTTATTTCAGATTCATTTAAATAAGTGTCGAAGGTTTCATTTTTAGGGACATCAAATTGAGGACTCTTGAATTGCGGGCTAATCTTAAATCCTTCTAATTCTATTTCTCTACAGAAAGTTTTAATTCTAGAGATTAAATTACCAATTGAATTATTATTTAGCTTTTCAATGTCTCTACAATATGTAATAAATTCTCTGTGAAAATCTAAATCTATATCCTCAAATCGATATTGTGTTTTTTGATGTGCCTCAAATGCAACAAGTTTATTGAGGGCTGATTTATAATTCTGTATTGATCTTTGTTTAAGGTGCTGCCCTCTATGTAATCTGTTTGGGGCATTTTTTACATATCTCTTGACCCAAGGTGCGAAGTATAGTTTATATTCTTCATTTTTATCTACTCTCCCAAAGAAGTTAGCAACACTTTCTTTAAGCCAAGTTTTAGATATGCTTTTGTTGTTGCTATAATCTTGGTTGTACTGGTCAACAATAAAAATTTCTAATTTGTTAAGTTTATCGTTTATAAAATCAAAATTTGTTGCTGATGGTTTTATTTTTAGGCGTTGTTTTTTTTCTGACCAATCTTCAAAACTAACGGTAATTCCAGTTTTTGTTTTTTGATCAATCCTTTTACTGTCCCAAAAGCGCACATAAATACTAACGTATTTTTTTTTACCTCTTATGACGAAATATTTTAAATTCACAACTAAATTTTTGCCGATATTTTGCCGAAAAATAGTTAATTCTATTGAATTTAACTTAATCTTTTTAAACTTATTTTTTAATTAGAACAACTTCAACTCATTAATTATAGGGTGTTTAAGCTATTTTTGGTCTTTTTACCTTTGTTGTACAATTAACGCTAGTGATTCCCACCTCGAGTACAATAAAAAAAGCCTTGATAGTGATATCAAGGCTTTTTAAGTTTTAAGATTTATTCTGTTATAAAAATTAAAGATTTTTTATAGTTGTCTTTGTCTCCACTAGCAAATACCATTCTTTTTTCTGTAAGCTCTATAAGTTGTAAGCTAAAAGAAGTGCTTTTAACAAGATTGTTGGTAATTTCACCTCTTATCATTGTTGCAAACAAATGCCCTTCATCTTCATAAAACCTATATTCTGCTTCAGCAATTTCGTTATCTCCGTAATAACAATTTTCTAACCCAGCTACTATTTCAATAATTCCGTTTGGCTTAAAAGTGTAAATGTCATCTACAAGACAATCATTTTGTTCACTTTTTTGCTTGGAATTGTAATCAATAAAATATGCTTCTAATTTCCAGGTTTTAGAGCTGTTATTGTGCATAATACTTAAATCTTCTGTTGAGTATAGTTCTTGACTGGCATTATCATCATCACTACTGCAAGAAGTGGTAATTATTAAAATTAATAGTGATAAGATTGATAATTTAAAGTTATTCATAAAATAAGATTTTTTGTTCTGTGTCTTTCAACCAATTATTATACCACTTATGTTTTTGTAAGTTTAATTTTTAATTATGTTTAATTTGGCAACATATATTTTACTTAAACCGTTTTTACTCTCTTTTATATAGTTTTTAAAGTCTAAAACTGTTTTAAAGTCTTGTGTTTTAATGTTTTTTCTTTTGCTAGTGAAGTATAATTTTTGATTTTCTTCATCGTAAAAAGGACAATACTCCATATATTTTGTGTTTATAGGAAGGCCTAAGTTTGTAGCTTTAGCCCAATTGTTATTTTTGTCTTTTTTAGAAATGTATAAATCGCCACTTCCTTGTCCGTCTACTGTGTTGTATTTTGTAAATAGTAAAAAGTCTTCATTTTTAGAGATAAAGGCATTAAACTCATAGCCATCACTATTAATGTTTTTGTTTAAAAGAACGGGTTCTTTGTATTTGCCTAGCTTCCATTCACAAAAATAAATATCATCTTTACCCAAGCCGTTTGGTGATGCCATTGTAAAGTATAAATTGTTATTGCTGCTTACGGTAGGGTAAAATTCATCTAGACTAGAGTTTACAGGTTTGCCCAAGTTTTTTGGTTTAGACCAACTATTGTTTATGGTGTCTTTATCTACATACCAAATATCAAAATCTTTTTTTTGAATACTAGAGTTATTTATTGGTCTGTCTGACACAAAAAATAGTCTGTTTTGGTCTGGAGTTAAAAATGGCTCTAAATACATAAACTCGTCACAAAAGGGTAGTAGTTCTGGTTCTAACCATTTATTGCCTTCTTTTTTTAGTGTGGCAATTTGTGAAATTTCTCCAGAAGGACTTTGTATGGTAAAATAGGCTTCATTACCGTTATTAGAAATGCAAAAATCACGTATGTTGTAAAACTGATCTAGTTTTTTGCTAAACGTAGTAATGTCATTTTCAGATTGGCCACTTAATAAGTTTGAAAATAAAATTAAAGCTAGTAACAGTAGTATTTGTTTCATAGTTTTTAAAATAAGGCAAAAAAAATCCGAAGCTCAGGAACGCGTGCAACAAAGCTTCGGAAATTTTAATACATAATGTACTGTTAACTTTTAAAAAACAGCGTTTTTTTAGTGTTATTTCTTATCTCCAAAATAAGATACACCGTCACCGCTCAAGAAATCTTCTCTAACAGGACTAAACGTGTCTATAAGCATACCTTCTTCTAGGCAAACAGCACTGTGCAGTAAGTTTGGTTCTATATAAACGCCATCTCCTGCTTCAACAATTTTCTTTTCACCGTCAATTGTAAACTCAAATTTACCTGATACGCAGTAGGTAGCTTGTGTATGAAAGTGTTGGTGTGGAGCTCCTAACGCACCTTTGTCAAACTTTACTTTTACCATCATAATTTGGTTGTCATAACCTAAAAATTTTCTGGAAACTCCTCCGCCAAGTTCTTCCCAATCCAATTCTTTTGTGATAATAAATTTTTTACTAAATCGTTCCATTTTTTTATACTTTTTAATGATTTTAGCAATATAATTTATTTTTAAATATAATTATTGGTAATACCTGGTTTTATTACATATTTGTATTAACTGCTATCTGTAATATTTTACAATATATGGCAGGGTAAGCAATGCCTATTTTATGTTAAATGTTTGTATTAATTATTAAGGAGTAAGCGCTTATGTTTACTTAAGGGTTTTGTTGGTATTAGTAGTATTACGAGAGTTATAAACATTAGGGTTGTGCTTCTCCATATAAAACTCAGGATTAGCTATTTCTGTAAATCCATATTTTTTGTAAAGCCATTCGGCCGTATTGGTTAACAAAATCCAGCGCCTTAATCCTTGAAGATTTGGGTGTTGCATGATTTCATTTATTAACCATTTACTTAATCCTTTTCCTCTGTATTCTTGTAAAATAAAAACATCTCCTAAATATGCAATGGTTGAAAAGTCTGAAATTATTCTGGCAAAACCAATTTGTTGGTTTTTGTAGTAAAGTCCAAAATTTAAAGAGTTTTTAATTGATGTTTTTAAAGTGTTTATTGGAATATCTTTTGCCCAATCTGTTTCGTTTGCAAGGAATTTGTGAATGCTTAAAATATCTAGTTTATCCTTGTTGGTAGAAATGGTGTAATCATCTCTATATGATTCTATAATTTTCATTTTGTTGCATACATTTTTTTACCAAGTTCCCATTGATTATGTGAAGCACTCTAGCCGATTTTATTAGGAACTGATTTTGGTGGTTCTTGATTTTATTTCATTGTTTATACACAATTTTATGCTATTATATTAATTAACTTTTATATGGTAGTGCATAAACCTTATTTTTCATTTAGTCCTTTATTAGCATTGGTTACAGGATTAAAGTTAATAATTTTCTGTTTAGCTCAGACCTTAGCAATTCCGAGTGGATTCTGACGTAGTCTCCCCAATTGTTAGGATGTCGTAATTGCGGTTATACATTGTTGTAAACAGTTATTTTTAACATCCGCAATACATTTCAATTTCAGTATTGTTTTCAGTTTCTCTAACTTCAAAGTAACATCCAGCACCATCGTCAGTCGGTCCAAATTTGGTTTTCTCCGAATTCCATCCGTGTTCTAAGTCCATTGACGAACTTTTAAAAATCAGTTCAACCCATTGAATAATACTTTTTTTGTCCGTTTTAGGTAAAGTCAGTTTAGTTGTTATTCCACCTGCTTCTCTGCACTGTTCTTCTGAGTAAACAATTCCGTGTTCAAATTTTTGTGTAAATGCACAAATACTGTAATCAGGATAATCATATTTTGTAACATCCAATTTTTTAGATTCCGTTTTGTAATTCCGATTTAGATACAAGTATGTCACGTCTTGCGAATAATTCTTTTTTTTCAATTCCGCGTTCAGTTCCGCAACATTTGGTTTTTTCAGCTCAAAATTCTGTCCGATACCAAAAAGTGGAATAATTAGAAATAATATTAATACGAATCTCGATTTCATAATTGTTTACAACTAGTTAGTAAACACAATTAATTGCGTTTATTCCGCCAATATGGCTGTGTAAACACATGTTTTGTGTATTTTTCTTACAATTTATAAATGTTTATTTATAGCAAAAAATATATTGTGTGGTTTTTTATTAGTACACTTTTTAAGTAGGGTTAATTTTGGGAGTAACTGGCTTGTAATTTTTATAAACTAGTTCAATAAATATGGCTACATCGCTATCAGCGTAGTATATTGGTTTCATTGGTTTTTGTATGCCATTTTTTTTAGGTGATAATTTTATTTGGCATAGTTTATAAATTTTAGTTATTATTTTATGGTAAATGTTGCTGTTAAACCTACACTAAAGTTACGGGGTAATTTGTGTACGCCAAAAATAGCTCTTGTGTGTTTCCCTTTTTCTTCTAATACATTTACAAATAGGTCTGATGCTCCGTTAGCTACAGTTGGAGAATCATCCCAATCTTGTCCTGACTGAAAATAGATATCAATATGATTTAGACCAATAATAGTATTAAACCCAATTTTATTATTTACTTGTGCCAATACATTTAATGCGCATATTTCCATTGCTTTATAGCCTTGTTCAGTAGAAATTTGGTCTCCTAAACGCCCTTGGTATAGGTATTTGTTGTTTGCTATAGGAAATTGTATTGCTATGTAGGCTATATTTCCTCTAATGTTTACTGATACATAGTTGCCACCTGGGGTAGATACTTCTGGTAGCTCAAGATTTAGCTTTTTTAGATTATCTAAGGGGTTCATTGTTTAAAATTTTTGTGTTTTGGTTTTTAGATAGTTATCTATGTAAAATTAGTTAATTTTAATTAGTGTAAAATTATGTTCTTACTTTATAATAGGCGTAACCATTGTGCTGCTATTTGGTTTACTACATTTTTATAAGTGTTTTTTTATTATTAAAATATAGTGTAGGTCTGTACCATTTTATGGCTTATTTGACATTATAGTTTATTGCATAAAAAAAGCCCTAAGCTTTACTTAGGGCAGTTGTTAATTGTATGGCTACAATTACTTATAATTAATATAATTATTTTTTAATACTAAAACTAAAGGTAGAGCCTTTGCCTAGTGTGGAGTTTACTTTTATAGTACCACCAGATTTTTCTACTATTTTTTTTACGGTAGCTAAACCAATACCATTACCACGCACGCCGTATTTGTCTTGGTTAGCGTTTACTTCAAAAATTTTAAAAATTTGTTCTTGTTTTTCTTCTGGTATACCTGGCCCATTATCTTTTACATAAAACTGATAATGGGTTTTTGTATCAGTTACACCTAACTCTATTTGTATGTGCTCTTTATTATTGTATTTAATAGCATTGGTAACTAAGTTTATTAATATTTGATCTAAGGCAGTTTCATTTATATACAAATCTGTAATAGTGTTGTGCATGCTAAAGGTTACATTTTTTTCAAAAGAAAATAATCCAAAAATGGTGTTTTTAACAGATTCTACCTTAACATCTACCTTATTTTTGCCTAAAATACTCTCACTTCTACTGTAATCTAATAAGCCTTCAATTAAGCCTTTCAATTTGTCTGATGAGTCTATAATCATCTTTAAAATTTGTTTTCCTTCATCATCTATTTTAGACTCATACATATCTAAAAACATACTTGTTAAACTAGATACATTGTTTAAAGGAGACTTTAAATCGTGAGCAGCAATAAAAGCAAAGCGTTCTAGGTCTAGGTTTTTTTCTTCTTGCTTTTGTAGTTCTTCTTCTAATCTTTTTTTGCTTTTTCTAAGGCTAAGTAAGTTCATTACTTGTTTAGATAATGCTTGTAAAGATTTTTGTTGATGCTCTGTAAGTGTATTTGGTTTTTGGTCTACAACACATAATGTGCCTAAAGGTAAACCGTCTTCTGTGGTAAAAGGTACGCCTGCATAAAACAGCACATTGGTTTCACCAGTAACCAAAGGGTTGTCATAAAAGCGCTCATCTTCACTGGTGTTTGGCACCATAAAAACTTGTCCGTTTTCATGTATTGCGTGCCCACAGAACGATATGTCTCTGTTCATTTCATCTACATCTATACCATAACTAGATTTAAACCACTGCCTATCTTTATCTATAAGTGTTATCATAGCCATTGGCATATTGCATATTTCTGCTGCAATAGCTGCAATGTTGTCGTAATCAGACTCTGGTAAGGAATCTAATATGGAGTAAGATTGTAGTTTGTCTAATCGTTCTCTTTCTTTAATATGCTCTTTTGGTGCTATCATGGGGCCGTAGCTTTTTTTACTTATTGTAGGTTGTAAAAAACACAAGAATGCATTTCACGGGACTTTCCACACACTTAAACGGTGTTTTAATGTGTTTATTGTGTGGTGGTTGTATGTATTAACCTTCTTTTTATTTTAGGTTTTTGTATTTGTTATATTGTGCAGTATTGCCTTGTTTTAAATAGAGTTTTAGTAATTTTCTAAGTGAACTTGCATTACCTTTTTTGTGGTTGTCTACAGCAGATTTCCAAATTTTTTCTGCATTTACTAAATCTCCTTTTTTATAATAAGCCTCACCAAGTAAGTTTTTGGTAAAGACAGAAGTAGAGTCTAGTTCTAGGTATTTTATAGCCTCATCATACCTTCTTAGTTTTAAATATGCATTACCAAGGTTGTAAATCACATCTAAATTACCTTTGTCTGCTAATGTTTTTGCGTATTTAATTGTGCCTTCATAGTCTTCATTACTAGCACATAAAGAAGCTAATATTTGAGCGGCAGACTCATTGCCTTGCTCAAAACTCATTTGATAGTATTTTTTTGCTTCACTAAGATTATGGTTGTTAACATACAGTAATGCTAATTTGTTCATAGATCTTGTGCTGCCATCCTCAATAGCCAATTTGTAGTGTTTTATGGCTTTTTCTGTGTCTCCGTTCTTTTTGTATTTGTCTGCTAAAGACTCGTTAGATGGCGAACAACTGTTTAGCAGAATCACAAATACAGAAATCTGTAGTAAGTTCTTCATTCTCATAGGTTAAAGTTCTTAGGTTTGTATATTTCTTATTTAATGCCCGTAATAGCGTTCAAAAATTACTTGCCAAATCTGGGGAAGATATGGTGGCTTAAAAAAGATTTTTAGTTTTATATCATTTGTAAATTTTTACTGGTTTTTAAAATTAATAATAGATTAAAGGTAAGTTATTTAGGGTACAAAAATAAGGTTATTCTTGCAAATCGTGAAAAAAGTTGTAATTAATTAACATATAAGGTTTTAGTAGTTGTTGCTAATTTTTTAGGTACGTTAGTTTTATAATTACATTTTGTAACCTAATATATGTATCTAAACTTTTAATTAGCACATAACTTTATGTATGTTTTTTTTTCTAAAAATGGATGGTTTAAACGGTAGGGAAGAAGTTTATATTTTGTTCTTGTATAATTTTTTAAAATTAATAACTGCTTGCTTTTGTGTGTTGCTTAGCTTTTTGTTTGATAAAAACCAGTATACACGCCTTGCAGTTAAAAAATCTCCATTGAGTAAAGGAGTTAGGTTGTTTGCTGTTTGGTTTGAGAAGTATTGCTTTTTTTCTAGCATATTTATTAAAGCATCTACTTCTTGGTAAGTTTGTAACGTTTTTGCATAACTGCTAATGCTTTCTAAATAAATGGGAGTTGCTTGTTTATTTGTTAATGTAATAGATTTTAAAGCAGCTATTTTTTGCTCAGAGTTTCCTATAATAAATAACTTTTTTATGTTTTTAAAATAGCCATTTTTTGTAGAGCTTTCAAAATAAGTAATTGTTGGTTTTACAATTGCTGGTGAGTTATTAATATGTTTAAAAATAGCATCTAAATACGCTTTTTTATATAGTTTTCTGTGGGTTAGTTCTTTTAAGGCCAAGGCGTAATACGTAGGCTTTTTGGTTTTTATGTAAGCTACTAATTGTTTGGTAGATGCAGTTTTGGAGGTTAACTGTTGTATGGTGTTAACTACATCTCCGTTTGCCCAATGCCATAGGGTAAAACAGGTAAGAGCAGCTCCTGGCACTGTATCTTTGGTGTCTAGTTCTAAAGCTGTGGCGCCAGATATTGCGTCTATATTAGTATTAAGTTCATTTTTTACGGTTAATATATCGCCTATAAAAACTTCTTTAAATGGCGAGTTTTTATTTAAAAGAATACGGTGTAGTTTTTTGTAGTCGTTAGCAGTAAACACATCTGCTTCGTATTTTTCTAGGGTAGCTAATTCTTCAAGCTCGTAACGTTGGTAATTACCTATGTCATCCCAATGTAAACGTACAGGAATTATTTTACACACATTTTCTAAACATATTACAGATTCTACATCCATAAAATACCCTGTAGTAAATCCGGCTTTATCTTTTACTTGGGTTAATACCGCTTTAATAGGCATTTTTTCTCCAGGATGATGAATAGTAACCTTATACTCTATGTTGTTAAGATTATTGTGATTCTCTTTTTGAAAAATAATTAAGAAGAAAATCACAATAAGTATATGTAGTTTATTTAGCATAATTATTTATAACAACGAATCTCAAATAGTTTTACATCATTAGCTCCGTAGGTTTCTGTTACTATTATTTTAATAGCTGTTACTTTGCTGCTGTTAAACTTAAATTTAATAAGCCTAGTTTGGTTATTGTCAATAGCTCCTAGGTCTTCCCATTTGCCATTTACCCTACCTTCTATTTTAATAGCTTTTACCATTTCTTTTGGTACACCATTAGTAAATAACTCATCATTTCTACTGTCTTTACGCATCATAATATTACGATTTACATTTGTGTCGCATTTTATCTCTACGGCAGATAATGCTGTAGGTGCATCCCACTCTAATTGTAATTCTGCAGGTAAGCCTTTGGACATCCAATGGTTAATTTTACCATTTATATCTCTAGAAATTCCGTTGGTAAGTAGTTTTGCATCGCCAGAAGAAGTTGTAGAAGCAAAAATTAAACTTGCTTTTTTAGCTAAGTCATTTGGATCGTTTGCAGGTCTTTTAGGAATATAAACATCGTCTCTTAACAATTGCTCTTGCAACTCATTTATGTATTTTTTACCAACTTCTCTTGGTGTAGTGTTTTTTTGATTGCAAATAGCTGCTGCTGTACCCACTGCTTGCCCCATTAATGCACAAGTTGCCATAATACGGCTAGATGATAGTGCAATGTGAGTTTGACTAACATTACGCCCAGCAAACATTAAGTTAGTGATGTTTTTAGAGTACAAGCTTCTAAACGGAAATTCATAAAGATTATGAAAATGATAATGAAAATGAGTTGGTGGCTCAGTAATATTGTCTATTCCTCCTGGAATATGCTCATCTATTGGCCAACCTCCAAAAGCAACAGCATCTGGGTAATGTTTGTACTCTGTTAAATCCTTTTCAGACACAATGTAGTCTCCTATAAAACGACGAGATTCTCTACGGCATGGCAATGAGCCAACCCAATCTAAGGCAAAGTTTTCTGCTTCCGGAAATTCACCAGAGTTTTTTATGTAATCCCATACGCCATGTAAATACCCCATTAAACGGTGTCTGTTTTCTTCATAATCGGCAATAATATCATCATCACTACCTAGTTCTATCCACCAAATTCCGTTTTGAAAACCAGCAATTTTACGTTTAGGATGTGCTATTTTATAATCGTATTTTATTGCGTAAAAAGGAGGAGTATATTTCATAGGTCTTCCCATATCTTTAGAAGACATAAGTAAGGTAGCTCCCATTTGCCAACCATCTGCTTTTTCTGGAGCAAATGTTTCGTTAAATTCGGATGCAGCTTCTCTGCCTGTTCTGTATTCTGCTCCTGCCGTTGCAGCTAACAAACCATCTCCAGAACAGTCTATAAAAATAGGTGCGTTTAGTGTGTACAGCATTTCTGTTGTAGATTGCCAACACAAGGCAGATTTAATTTTGGAGCCAGACATTACAGCTTCTATTGCTTGTGTGTTTAGCATTAGAGTTAGGTTTGGCTCACGCATAACATACTCGTACAAAACATGGTCAAAAACAGTATAGGCTTCTTGTTCGTTGCAAAACCTATTTAAAAGTAGCATTTCTTCAATAATACCTGTTTCTCTTTCTGCTTTTCCGTTTTTTAATCTGTTTACGCCATTTAAATGCACACGCATTTCACTAGATGCATTACCTCCTAAAACAGGTCTGTCTTGCACAAGTACAGTTTTAGAACCATTGCGTGCGGCAGCAACTGCGGCACTAATACCAGCTGCGCCTCCACCAATAACAACAACATCATAATCTGCTGTTTTTTTGCGGTTTGGTATACCTGTTTTACCACTTCCTAAATGATACCACTTGTCAGTATCTCTATTGTAAACAACATCTTCTGGGCCAGAGTGCGCCGTTGTAATCATAGGAATAACACTAGCTGCCACAGCAGCTTTAGTTCCTTTTTTAAAAAAATCTCTTCTTTCCATAATTCAGTATTTTGTACAATAAGTAGCTTGGTTTATTTTTTTGGTCTGTTTCCGTGCCATCCTTTAGTAAACTGTAGCATTAGTTTTTTTACCAATTTTGGATTAACATTAGCAATATTTGTGGTTTCTAACGGATCATTATCATGATCATATAATTCTATAAAAAGAGGTTGTTTCTGTGGGTTGTCTCTATCTTTCCATACAATAAATCGATGCTTTTTTGTGCGCATAGCATATCCCATAAGTGTGTTCTCAAATACATTTCTATTCCATTTGTCTTTTTGCTGATGAATTATTCTTGTTTCTACATTTTTAATAAGCAGGCCAAAAAAGGTTTCTTTCATTGCAGGCCTTAGTGGGTAAGCTCCCCATTCTCTTAGTGCAGGAGTGGGAAACTGGCTAAAAGCAGCAGATTTCCATTTTTGTCCAGGGTTATTTATTAGTGGTTTAAAACTATACCCTTCTACATAATTTGGCACTGGTATATTTGCGAAGTCGCATAGAGTAGGGTAAATATCTACAAGCTCTACCAATGCATTTGTTTTTTTACCTCTGCTTTTTTTGGGCATATTTGGAGCCCAAAATAGCATTGGAACTCTTGTGGCTATTTCATAATTAGTAGCTTTGCCCCAAATTCCCATATCTCCCAAATGGTATCCGTGATCACTCCAAATAATAATAATTGTATTGTCTCTTAATCCTTCTTTTTCTAACTCAGTTATTATTTTACCTATTTGGGCGTCTACATAACTTACGCAAGCTAAATATGCGTGCTTTAATTTAATAGCTTGCTCGCTACTAATTTCTTCTTTTTTTGGTATGCCACTTCTAGTTCGTAACTCAAAGGAAGCGTGCAAGCCCATTTCTGCACCTCCTTTTGGACCTTGTTTTTCTAATGCCAGTTTTATAGTATTAGGGTTGTATAGATCCCAATATTTTTTTGGAGATGTCCAGTTTAAATGTGGTTTGTTAAAGCCTAAACCAAGAAAAAATGGTTTGTTGTTGGTTGCCATTTCTTTAATTGTTGCAATGGCTAGTTCTGTGTTGTAACCATCTAAATATTCATTATCTGCTACATCTGCGTTTTCATAAGCCGTACCCATTGCCAAGCCGTATTTAGCTGCTTCACCATATTTGGCAATCATTTTAGCCCTTTGCTCTTTTCTATCTTTATTATTTTCTTCTAGTACAAAACCTCCAGGTCTTTTAATGTTTTTTACAAGCATACTATCTATTGCAGGTTTTCTGCTCCATGACAATTCATCATCTAAATCTTCATGATGAAAAATTTTACCACAATACACAGTTTCATAACCGTTATTTTTAAATTGCTGTGGTAGGGTTACTACATTTGGGTTTGCATCTCTAAACTTTATATAGTTGTGGTAAACACCACTAGTCTCTGGGCGTATGCCTGTAAGCACACTAGCTCTAGATGGTCCGCAAATTGCTTGTTGGCAATATGCATTATTAAATAACAGGCCTTCAGTTGCAAACTTGTCTAAATTTGGAGTAATAGCAATGTTAGATCCGTAACAACCCAATTCTGGTCTTAGGTCGTCTATGGCAATAAAAAGGATATTAGGTTTTTTTTGAGAATAACAGCTAATTGTTATCAAAATAAAACAGATTATCTTAATTAACTTTTTCATTCAAAATTGAGTTGGTGAGTCATCTCAAATCTAGACTAAACTCTTATAAAAGCAGTAATATATCACCTTACAAAAACTTAACATTGCTATTTTTTCGTGTTTTTTTACTTAACTTTAAAGTAATTTAAATTTTAAATAAAATGATATTAAGTGTATGATTTTCAATGTATTAAATTGTATAAAGTTATTTGTTTTTCTTACGTATTTACTTAATGCTTTGTTCTTTAGCACCTTACAAGCCCAACAGTTTAAGGCCTTTAAAAATAGACCTGTTATTACAGAACAATATTTAGTCACTAGTTTAAAAGAAGCTAAAAATGAATATGCTATTGCATTAAAAAAGAACGACTCATCTGCAGTAATTGAGAGTTTACTTAATTTGTGTTATTTAGAGCGAATTAATTTGAATTATAGCGATGCTTTTATGCACGGAGGAGACGCTTTGTTTAGAGCAGAGGAATTAAAAGACACACTTTTAATGGCTAGAGCAAATGAAGAAATTGGGTATTTAAATTATTTGTTTAAGCAAGATGATTTGGCTGGTGTAAATTTTAAAAAGGCCTATACCTATTTTAAGATTTCTTTTGATGAAAAAAAAATACCTGCAAAGGATATGTATAGCGCAAATTACAATTTAGCCTTGTACTACCAACGGACATCTAATACTGTAATGCTAAAAAAATACATTGCCAATTGTGCTGCTATTGCCCAAAGAGAAAAAATGGACCCCATTTACAAAGCTTATTTAGACGAAAAAAAAGCATCTATATTAGAAAAGAGTAGCAATTTAAATGAAGCATCTAAACTATTAACTAGTTCTATTAAAGCTATTAACAAAAAGTCGTCACTAATACATAATAGTTTTTTAATTGTACTTTACTCAAGGTTAGGAGGAATATACAGAAAGCAGAAAAAAACAGAACTTGCAAAGCAGAATTATGAAAAAGCCTTGACTATAAGAGATGTTGAGGGCGAATTAACTTTTTATAGAAGTTATGTGTACTCTAGGTATGCAGGTGTTTTGTACAAACTAAAAGACTATAAAAGCTCTTACCAGAATTCGCGTATTGCTAATGAAATTAATGACACATACCTTAACCCAAGAAATGATAGTAACCAAGGTTTTTTAACCATACATAGCCATTATAGTGAGCAACTAAATGCAAAAAATGAATTGTTAAACAATCAGAAATTAGAGTTGGCTAGCCAAACACAAGAAATATTACGATTTAGAATACTATTTTTTGTAATAGTGTTTTTACTAATAATAGCAGCATTGGTAATTAGATTTAGGTTACGCTTTTTAAAACACCAAAAAAAGCAGCAAGACTCTAATGAGCAAATTGCAATTAAAAATAGTGAGTTAATGATTAATACACTACAATTAATAGAGCGCGAAAAAGTAATAAAAGAACTAAGTGATTATATAGAAAAAGAAAATACATCTAACAAAACACCAGCAATTTTAAAGTTAATAAGAAAACGTTCTGTTACATTATGGGAAGCCTTTAATAATAGGTTTTTAGCTCTTAATGAAGGTTTTTATGAGCGTTTAAAACAAAAAGTTCCGGATTTAAGTTCTGCAGATTTAAAAGTGTGTGCCTTAATTAAGTTAAATTTTAGCGGAAAAGAAATGGCTTATTTACTTGGTATTTCTTTAGGTAGTGTACACGTAGCAAGGCATAGGCTACGTAAAAAAATGAAGATAGACAGGGATGTAAATTTGGTTAATTATATAAACTCTATTTAATGGAGCCATAAAATAAAAGAGCCTTACATAAGTAAGGCTCTTTAGTGTTTACAAATAAACTAACTCAAACAATTGAGAACTAAACTAATTTTATTGTTAATAACCAAAGTTTTGTACCATTGTTGGTGCTTTTTCTACTTCGGATGCAGGTATAGGTAGGTAGTAGTGCTGTGCCATCCATGGTCTTTGTACTACAGTTACTTCTTCACTAGTTTCTGTACCATCTGCTGCTTTAGTCCATGAAAGTCCTTTAACATCAAAGCCTAAATGATCTTCATTCATCCATCTTCTTTCATCAAAAAAGTTGTGACCTTCAAAACAAAGTTCTATACGTCTTTCTCTTTTAATAGCCTCTAATAAATCTGTTCCAGATGCAGTAATATTTGGCTGTAATGCTCTACTAGACACTTTGTTTAAAAATGTAGTAGCCGTTGCTTCATCACCTAAATGGTATTGGGCTTCTGCATAGTTTAAGTAGATTTCTGCTAGCCTGTATAAAATATAAGGACGTTCTGGAGATATACCAGTTAAACCATCTACCATACCTTCTTCATTTAATGAGCCAACTGTTTCATCTTGAAATTTTCTGATATTATACCCGGTTTTAGAAGAATGTTGTTGGTTTCCTAGTCCTTCAGGAGAATCTAAACCGTGTGGGTTTGCATTGGTGTCATCAGATAAAAAATACTGTACTTTACGACCTCTAAATTCTGCGCCATTAAAATTTAAATCTGCATAATATCTCATTTCTCTACCATCATTAGGGTTTGCAGGATCAAAGCTAGCATCGCTGGTAGTTGTGCCATCTGCCATATTAAATTGTAAGGCAAAATTGTGTGTTGGTGCAGCTAATGCCCAACCGCTGTAACCACTAGGAGTCATTGCTTGGTCTGGTAAAGAGTTTGCGTCCGTACCAAAATCATAGTATAAAGCACTGTAAGGTCTTGCAAAGAGAATATCATTGTTAGGAGATAAAAATAAATTTTGATATTCTTCTGCGTCTGCAACTGCAATTAAATCTCTTGCACCAACTAAGTCTATTATTGCCTTAGCTGCATCTGCCGCATCTTGCCATTTATTAGGTTTAGTATAGGTATAAAGTGGATCATTGCTTGGAGCAAAGGCAGGATCATGTAATTTACTTGCTGCATACAATAAGGTTCTAGATTTTACAGCTAAAGCAGCTAATTTAGTTGCTCTACCAAATTCGCTACCAGGTCTTGTTTCTGGTAAAACAGCGGCAGCGGCATCTAACTCTTTAACAATAAAATCTACACACTCTTCATAGCTATTGCGTACCAATGCAAAATCGTCATCTATACCAAGAGCATTTTCTAAAATAGGAACACCGCCATAAAAACGAATTAATTTACTGTAGATATTAGCGCGTAAAAAACGCATTTCTGCTTTTAAAACAGCTACTTTTTCTGGGTTGGTTTTCATTGCGGGACTATCATCTACCTTGTCTAAAAACTCATTAGCTAAACGCACATAATCCCAGTAGTTGTCCCATTTTCCGTTTAACATACCAACAGTACCTGGTGTCATACCTGCTCTAAGTCTAAATTGGTCTAATAATTTAAAGTTAAAAATAGCCTCGTAAGAACCTACTTCTAAATTAAACCTACGTCCCCACCATTGTCTTTTGTTAACGCCCCAACTCTCTGTACTGTTGTACACTGTATACACAAGCCTCTCTAATTGTTCTGGGTCGTTATATATTAAGTCTTCTGCAAAGGCGTCTGTAGCCTCTACATCTAATACATCATTACAACTAGACAAACTAAACAAGCCAATTGCTATAAATGCATATATTAATTTTAAATTTTTCATATCTGTATTTTTTTAAATTAGAAACTAAAGTTTACACCTAGTGTATATGTTTTTAAAGATGGGTAAGTACTACCTCTAAAGTTGTTGTATCCTGCTGCTTCTGGATCTAGGCCTAGCTTGTATACATCAGAAAACATTGTAAATAAGTTAAGTCCTCTTGCAAATATTTTTATATCACAAAACTCAATTTTATCTTTTGGAATAGTATAACCAACTTCTATTTCTTTTAGTCTTAAAAAGGATGCATCTCTAAGCCAAAAATCTGCTCCTTGAAAGTTTTCTGGATTACCACTTTGGTTTCCGCTAAATTTATCGTCTTGTCCAAAAGCTCTTGGGTATCTGGCATCTCTGTTTGTAGGTGTCCATCTTTGGTTAAACACATATTCTGGTTTTGCACCAGCCTGATCAAAAAACACTAACATTTTAGCCTCTGCTTGTCCTTGAAAAAGGAAACTCATATCTACATTTTTGTATTTAAATCCTCCGTAAACACCATATTGAATTTGTGGTATGTTAGAGCTGTAATCTCTAACTCTGTCATTAGCATCTATTTTACCGTTACCATCTGTATCTAAATAAATTGGTTCTCCTTCTATAGTACCATTAAGTTTAACATCTGTAGCATCTACTTGTGCTTGATCTCTAAAAATACCTGCAGTTGGGTAAGTTATGTAAGAGTCTATAGAGTATCCTTCTCTTTTGCGCCATTCTGGTACATCATTAGCTTCTGCCAAAAACACAACTTCATTTTTAGCTTTTGTAACGTTACCACCAATGTTATAGCTAAAATTATCGTTTACTTGCTGGTTCCAGCCTAATTCTAATTCCCATCCAAAGTTATCTACTTTACCAATGTTTTCTGCTGGTAATGTTAAACCAGCTGCATCTGGTATAGCAGCTGCTCTTGTAACCAATATGTCTTCTCTGTTTTGGTAGAAGTAGTTAAAGTCTCCTGTAAGTTTACTATCAAACATAGAGAAAGCAATACCTATGTTTTTCATATAAGCAGTTTCCCATGTAATATTTGGGTTAGGCACATTATCTGGCGTATAACCGTTGTAACTAACACCTGGTGTGCCAAAAATATAGTAGTTAGGGTTTGCAACATTTGTTGCTCCGCCATAGTTAAAACGAGTTAGGTATTGAAAAGCTCCAATACGGTCGTTACCCATTTTAGCCCAAGAACCTCTTAGTCTTAAATCAGATAACCAGTCTGCATTGTCTAAAAAAGATTCTTTATTAATTGCCCATGATGCGGCAACACCTGGGAAGGTACCGTATCTTTTTCCAGGGCCAAAGTTACTAGAGCCATCATGACGAATTGTAAAGTCTACAAAATATTTCTTTTTATAATCGTAAGAGAAAGATCCAAAGTAGTTAACTCTTCCCCATTCTTGAGATGTACCAAAAGATTGCTGACCATCATCACTACCGGCAAATAACTCTGTGTGTTCTTTAGTTGGAAATCCTTGGCGCTGTGCCCAAAATTGCCTTTGCTCTGACTGTGCTTGCTCATAACCAACAAATGTGTTAATTGAGTGATTTTCACCTATTTTTTTATTGTAGTATAAAGTTGCATTTGCTTGTACTTCATCAAACTTCCAGAAACTTTCTCTAAGTATTCTTTCACCACCTCTTTGAGATTTACCTGTGGTTGGTACATACTCTCCTGTAGCCTCCTGAAAAGAATAAACCGTCCATGGTGTATACCATGATTTTTGATCGTTATTTTGTCTACGTACACCAACAAAAGTTTTAAACGTTAAACCAGGAGTAATAGATTTTAAATCCCAATCTAAAGAAAAACGTCCTCTTAATGTATTGTCTATTCTTTTAACAAAGCCAGATTCGTTGCTAGACATAACGTATGGGTTAGCACCATTTTCTCCTCCCCAACCTGGTAATCCGTTAGGGTAAATGCCAACTTCTGTAGGTTCATTAGTGTAAATGTGCTTATATATAAAATTATCATCTACACCTGGCTCTTGGGTGTTTCCAAATCTTCCAGAAAGGTCTACACCTAATTTTATATTGTTTGTTAATTTAATATCTAAGTTAGAACGAACTTGGTTTTGCCTAAATCTTAAGTCACCAGACTTAAATAAACCAACTTGCTTTATAAAGTCTCCACTAACAAAATATTTGACATCTTCACTACCACCAGAAATAGAGATTGAGTTTCTAGATTCTGGAGATGTTTTAGCAAAAGTTAAATCGCTCCAATCTGTGCTAGGAAAATTTATAGGATCTGTACCAGATGCGTAATTATTTATTTGCTCTTGGGTAAAACGAGGAGCTTGCCCTAATCTATCATTAATTTCATTCTCGTAAATTGCATATTGCTCAGACGACATAAGGTCTGGTTGTACAGAAAAAGATGATAAGTTATAGGATGATGAAATATTAATTTTTGGCTTGCCAGATTTACCTCTTTTTGTTGTAACTAAAATTACACCATTTGCCGCTCTAGCTCCATAAATTGCCGCAGCACCATCTTTTAAGATAGTAATAGACGCTATATCTTGTGGAGATAATTGAGAAAAAGTTCCTGTTACAACACCATCTATTAATATTAAAGGCGAGTTGTTATTTAAAGTAGATTTACCTCTTATTAATAAAGATACGTCTCCTGTAGAACCAGGATACCCACCTCTATCATTTACAATTAAACCAGAAACTTTACCAGCTAAAGACTTAGCCAAATCTTTGTTTGAAGTTTTTTCTAGTTCCTCGCTTTTTATAGCACTCACAGAACCAGTAACTTCTCCTTTTTTACGAGTAGTATATCCTAAAACAACAACTTCTTCTAGATTTTCTGCATCTGTTGCCAGTGTTACATTAATGGTAGTTTGGCTACCTACTGTTATTTCTTGTGCTTTGTAACCTATATAAGTAAATATTAAAACAGGATTATCTCCTTCTACAGTAATGCTATAATTACCATCAAAATCTGTAGTGGTACCATTTGTTGTTCCTTTAACAACAATACTAACACCTAGCATTGGGCCTAATTCATCTGTAACTGTACCTGTTATGGTTTTTTGTTGTTGTGGTATAGTTGTATTAGTTGCAGCGGTAGCATTTAAAGGTATGGTTAATAAACTAAATAGTATTAGTTGCGTTAAAAGCAATTTGTTAGATAGGAGAAAATATTTTCCTATTTTTTTGATTTTTGGTTTTTTCATAATTCTGAGTTGTTACGTTAGGAGTTTTTTAGTTACATAGTGTTTTTGCTATTTGCTTATTTATATAAGTATAGCTTTAGTAGTTTTAGTTTTTTTAGACATGAAGCAGTACATTGTTTTTAACGTTATTTCAAACAATAATAATGAGCATATCATAAAAATTAGTTTCATAATTCAAAAGAAGTGTAAAAAACAGGGTGTCTATTTATCAATTTTACCTTTCGATAACATTATTTTAACCTTTTTAATTAAAAAGGGGCTATTTTAGGGTAAAGAGGAGTATTTTGGGGTAGGTAACCACTATAATTAATTTTTAGAGCGTTAATTGTTTCGTTTACAGCACCTAACAGTAAGCATAAAAAACTCCTTAGTTGTATAAGGAGCTGGTGTTAAAATATATGTTTGTATTTATTTGGGTACTGCAAAAGTATTATTAAAAGTTGCCATTGTACTGTCTTTCCACATTTCTTGCAAATAGGTGGGGTCAAACCACAGTGGTTCTGTGTGGCTTTTACTCCATTGTTCAGCATCGTTTACAAGCTCTTTTATTATATCTGGATGTGCTGCGCTTAAATCGTTTTTTTCACTTATATCTTCCGTAATTTTAAAAAGTTTCCAAGGTTGTCTATTAACTTTTAGGGCTTTCCATTCGTCTCTTCTGGCAGATACATCTGTGTAACCTTCTCTGTGTCGCATTGCAAATAATGTTTCTTTTTTATGAGGGTTTTTATTTGCTACTATAGATTCCCATGCATTTTTACCATTCAAAATTTTATCATTAGGAACCTTTGCTTTTCCTAAATGGGCTAACGTAGGGTAAAGGTCTAAGCTTGTAATAGGAAAACTGTATTTTTCTCCTTTTGCAATATTTTTTGGCCAATACATAAACATAGGAACGCGGTAACCACCTTCCCAAGTATCTCCTTTTCTTCCATGTAATGGAAAATTGGTTGCTCCGTGGTCTGTATTTCCGCCGTTATCACTTAAAAATATAATTAATGTATTCTCTAATTGATGCGTTTCTTTTAAGGTGTTTACAATAGTGCCAACTCCTCTATCTACAGCATAAACCATAGCGGCATAAGTTCTTCTATCTTTATCTTTGATGGCTGAAAATTCTTCTAAATCTTCTTCTTTTGCTTCAAGTGGTACATGCGGTGCATTGTAAGCCAAGTATAAAAAGAAGGGTTTGTTTTTAGTTGATGCTTCTTTTATAAACCTAGATGCTTCTCTAGAGAAAGCATCAGTTAAATATTCTGTTTCTTTAACTTCTTTACCATTATGTTCTAGCGGAAGTATGTAATCTCTAATTATTTTTTTCTTAGCTTTTTTTTGTTTTTGGTACTGTGCTTGGTATTGCTCAGGAAAATAATTGTGACCACCACCTAAAAAACCATAAAAGTCTGTAAAACCTCTTTGGTTGGGATGAAACTCTTCTGTGGCGCCTAAATGCCATTTTCCAATAGCTCCTGTGTAATAGCCAGACTCTTGTAATGTTTTAGCTATAAATTGCTCTTTGGTGTCAATTCCTTTGCCTAAAGATTCTCCGTTAGCAGGTAAGTTAAACTGAGAGCCTATTGTATGTGGATACCTGCCCGTTAATAATGCTGCTCTACTTGGTCCGCAAAACGGATGTGCTACGTAAGCCGATGTAAATATGGTTCCTGCACTTGCTAGTCTGTCTAGTTCTGGTGTTTTAATATCTGTGCTGCCATTAAAACCAACATCAGAATACCCTAAATCATCACAAAGAACCAATAAAATATTAGGTTGTTCTGTTTCAGTTTTAACGTCTGTTGTTGTTTGTGCTATATTTTTTGGTTTGTTGGTGCAGCTTAATGCAGTTAGTAAAACTGCTAATACAAGTGTCTTTGAGTGTTTATTAAAAATCATACTCTTAATACTTAGTTAAGTTGTGCTAAATTGCCTTTCCAGCCTTTGTTAAATTGTACAAGTAGCTTTTCTACAATTTCAGGATTTTCTTTAGCTATATTAATTGTTTCGTTAGGGTCGTTTAAATGGTTGTATAGTTCTATAAAAATAGGTTTTGCGTTTTTGGCTTTATAATCTTTCCAAACAATAAATCTATATTCTTTTGTACGCATAGAGTAGCCCATTAATTTATTTTCAAACAAATCTCTATTCCATTTATCTCCTTGTTGTTTTTTTATCTTTTCTTCAACTTCTTTAATTAAAGGGCCAAACGAAGTTTCTTTCATCCCTTTAGATAATGGGTTAGCTGCCCATTCTCTTAATGCAGGTGTGGGAAACTGACTAAAAACAGCTTTTTTCCAATCTAAATTTGGGTTACTTAATAGTGGTTTAAAACTTTGTCCTTCTACTGTGTTAGGAATAGGAACATTAACCAAGTCACATAATGTTGGGTACATATCTACCAACTCTACTAGTGCATTTGTTTTTTTGCCTTTTATTTCTTTTGGCATATTTGGAGTGTTAATTAGTAAAGGCACTCTTGTTGCAATTTCATAGTTTGTTGCTTTGCCCCAAATGCCCATATCACCAAGGTGCCAGCCGTGGTCACTCCATAATATAACTATGGTGTTGTCTCTTTGTCCAGATTCCTCTAGGGCTTTTAACATACGTCCTATTTGTGCATCTATATAACTTACACAGGCTAAATATGCGTGTTTTAATTTTATAGCTTGTTCATCTGTAATATCTCCTTTTTTAGGAATGTCTGCTCTAGCTCTTAACTCAAAAGAAGCGTGTAGCCCCATTACAGCTCCGTTTTTTGGACCTTGCTTTTGTTGAGCCAATTTTATATCATCTTCGTTATACATATCCCAGTACTTTTTAGGAGCTAACCAGTCTAAGTGTGGTTTTTTCATTCCTAATCCTAAAAAAAATGGTTTGTTAGGGTTTTTGTTAAGCATATCTTTTAAAGTTGCTATAGCAAGATCTGTGTTATAACCATCTTCATATTCATTATCAGGATAATCTGCAAACTCATAAGCCGGACCTTTACCTAGTCCATTACGTAATGCATTTTCTCCGTACTTGGCTACCATAGCAGCGCTATTTTCTTTATGCAATTTTATGTTTTCTGGTAATTTAAAGCCAAATTTAGGCTTTTTACTAGCGCTCATTTGGCTATGTGGTACTGGCTTTCTGCTCCATGATAACTTAGGGTCGTTATATTTGCCGTGGTAAATTTTGCCTGTGTGTACGGTTTCATATCCGTTTGCCCATAATTGCTGAGGTAGAGTTATAATATCTGGGTTAGCATCTCTAAAATAGGTAAAGTTTTCTACTACGCTTATGCTTTCTGGTCTGGCTCCTGTCATTAAACTAGCTCTAGACGGACTGCATATAGCTTCTTGGCAGTATGCATTGTTAAACTGTAGACCATTTTTAGCCAATGCATCTATATTTGGTGTAATGGCAATGTCAGAACCATAGGTGCCAAGTTCTGGGCGTAAATCATCTACAGCAATAAATAAAATATTTGGCTTTTTTTTGATTTCTTTTTTTGTCTCTTTTTGTGATTGGCAACTACTTATAAATAAAAGTAGTAGTAATAATTGCACGTATCTCATTTATGTATTTCAAAAAAGTTAATATTAAGAACTATCAAAATAACCTAAAAGAAGCAATAAAATATTGGTTTCGTTTATCCGTGCCTTGCACTATTTTACCTTATTTGTAATTAGTATTACTATTTTTACTCTAACTGTTGGCTTATTAATAACCTGATGGTTAATTTAAACTTTATCTTAATTACTGCTTTATTGGTAAAATAAAGTGTTAATAGGTTAATTATAGCGGTTTGTTGTACTTATTTTTGTGTAAATTTAAAACTTAGACATCTTTACAAAACTAAATATTAAGATTTATGACCAAGCTAAAAATTAATGGAGAAACACATACGATAGATGTAGATCCGGATATGCCTTTGTTATGGGCAATAAGAGACATTATAGGTTTTACTGGAACTAAATTTGGTTGTGGCAAAGGTTTTTGTGGTGCTTGTATGGTTTTAATGAATGGTAATGCAGTAAATTCTTGTCAGTTGCCTGTTTCTGCAGTAGGAGATAACGAGTTGATTACCGTTGAGGGACAGACAGAAAATCTTCAGTTGTTACAAAAATCTTGGGCAGAGCATAATGTTCCGCAATGTGGTTTTTGTCAGTCTGGACAATTAATAACAGCAACTGCATTGCTAAACGGTAATAGCAACCCTTCTGATGAGGATATAAATAATGCTATGGTGCGTAATATTTGCCGCTGTGGTACATATCCGCGTATAAAAAAGGCTATAAACCATTCTGTAGAATTAAAAAACAAAGGCTAGTATGAAAAATGTAAAAAATGTAAGTCGTAGAAGTTTTTTAAAAGGATTAGGTTTGGCTTCAGGCGGATTAATAATTGCTTCTGGAACAACGCTTTTTATTGGCTGTGAACCTAAAGAAGTTGTAGAGTTTAATCCTAATTTATTTGTTCAGCTTAATTCTGATGGTAATCTTATTTTGGTTGCCTCTAGATCAGAAATGGGACAAGGTGTGCGTACGTCTTTAACGTCTGTTATTGCAGATGAAATGGAGGCAGATTGGGATAGAGTAAGTATTAAACAAGCTGTAGGAGATGTTAAGTACGGTGATCAAAATACAGATGGCTCTAAAAGTGTACGTCTTTTGTATGAAGAAATGCGAAAAATTGGAGCCGCTACAAAGGCAGTTTTAATTGCTGCAGCAGCTAAAAAATGGGAGGTTCCTGCATCAGAATTAAAAGCAGAAAACCATTTTGTTATAAGTAATAGTGGTAAAAAAATAGGATTTGGAGAACTTGTAGAAATCGCTAAAACTATAGAAGTTCCCAAAGATGTTGTTTTAAAAGATCCTAAAGATTTTAAATTTATTGGTAAATATTTACCAAGCAAAGATGTAGAAAACTTATCTAACGGAAGTGCTGTTTTTGGTTTAGATAAGCGTTTAGATAATATGAAATTTGCAGCAATAAAACGTTGCCCAGTTACTTTTGGTACAGTAAAATCTTTTGATAAAACTGAAGCCTTAAAAATTGCAGGTGTTATAGATGTTGTAGAAATCCCTAGGGTAGAAAAACCTTTTGGACCATTAGGAGGTGTAGCTGTTGTTGCTACAAATACTTGGGCTGCTTTTAAAGGTAAAGAGGCTTTAAAAGTAGAGTGGGATTTTGGTGCAAATGCTAATTATGATACTGAAGAGTATATGAAACAGATAACAGCTAATGTACAGAAAAAGGGAAAGGTTGCTAAAACGGTAGGTAATGTAGATTCTGCATTTAAATCTGCAACAAAAACTATAGAAAGTACATACCAATTGCCACATTTAGTGCATACACCTATGGAGGTGCCTAATGCTGTTGTTTGGGTACAAGAGAATACGTGCGAAGTTTGGGCTCCAACACAAGAACCACAACGTACAAGAACAGAAGTTAGTGCTTTTTTAGAAACAGATGAAAAAAATGTAACTGTTAATGTTACGTTTTTAGGAGGTGGTTTTGGTAGAAAATCCAAGCCAGATTATGTGGTTGAAGCTGCTGCGGTATCTAAGGCAATTAATGCTCCTGTACAAGTTGTATGGTCACGTGAAGATGATATACAACATGGTTATTACCACACCATTGCAGCACAATATATGAAAGGTAGTTTGGATAAAGACGGAAAAGTAACTGGTTGGTTGCATCGTTTTGCGTTGCCTTCTATAGCGTCTACTTTTGCTCCGGGAACTGTAGATCCTGCTCCTTTTGAAGCTGCTAGTGCTACAAACGTACCTTTTGAGATTCCTAATATGCAGGTAGAAACAGGAGAAGCACCAGCGCATGTTAGAATTGGTTGGATGCGTTCTGTTATAAACATACCACACGGTTTTGCTATTAATGTTTTTGCTGATGAGTTAGCTAATGAAGCAGGAGTAGATCCGCTTGAGTTTAGATTAAATCTTATTGGTAGTGACCGCATTGAAGATACTAAAAATGAATATAAGTATGATACTGCTCGTTTAAAACACGTGCTAAAGCAGGCTGCTAAAAATGCAGATTGGGGTAAAAAATTACCCGAAGGACATGCAATGGGACTTGCAGTGCATTATAGCTTTTTATCTTATGTTGCGTCTGTGGTTGAGGTATCTGTTGTAAATAATAAAGTAAAAGTACACAACATACATTCTGTTATAGATTGTGGTTTGGCTGTAAATAAAAATACAATTACGGCACAAATGGAAGGTGCTGCTATTTTTGGTATGTCTTTAGCCTTTTACGGTAAAATTACAGCTAAAGATGGCGCTATAGAACAAACTAATTTTGGTGATTACCAAATGTTACGTATGCCACAAGCACCAAACATACATATAGAAATTGTAGAAAATAACGAAAAACCAACAGGTGTTGGTGAGCCAGGGGTACCAGTTATTGCACCAGCTATTGTAAATGCAATTTTTAAAGCAACAGGTAATAGATATAGAACATTACCGCTTAAAGATTATAAATTAGTTTAATACACTATAATTAACACAAATTAAAAAAGGGTGATAAGTTTTACAACTTATCCCCTTTTTTTTACTAATAAAAACTAAATCTTATTCCCAAACAACTGGTAAAAACACCGTCATTTCGCTCTCTTTTTCATTATTTCTGTTAGACCATGCATAGTAAGGTACAAATGTAGTGTTGTACTTTTCCCATTGTGGTTTGTTTACTTTGTGATACATTTTATCTGTTTTAGCAGCGTCTTTACGTAATAAAACATTACCTGTTATAGCAGATACACCACCTAAAAAGTCTGGTCTATATTCTGATTTTAATTGAGAAGCATCACCTTTAATAAATACATCTAAAATACTAGTGTTTTTTGGTAAATCTGCAGATTCTACACAATATACAAGCGGACCTCTTTTTATAGCTACTTGATTACGTACTTCTTCAATACGTTCGTGGCCTTCAACAAAATTTATATCTAATGGCATAGCAATGCGTATAACGTCACCTTTTTTCCATTCACGATTAATTATGGCAAATTCACCGGCTTTTACGGTAACACCAGCATCTTTATCATTTACAAAAACTTTTGTGCCTTCTGCCCAATCAGGAATTCTAACAAGCATATCAAAAGGAGTATTTTTACATTCTTGCATTGTTATTTTAACATCTCCATTCCAAGGGTAAGCGGTCTCTTGCTTTAATTTTATTTTAGACCCATCTGTAAGTGTTGTATTTAAAGTGTTGCCTCCATAAAGGTTTACAGCAATACCATTTTTAGATTTACTATATGCCCAACCAGATACTTTTGCAATAGTACGTACCAGGTTTGGAGGACAACAAAAACAGTCTAAATAAGCTTGTCTTGTTGGAAATTCTGTATTCATTTTACTGTAATCTCTAGAGCCGTGTATAACTCTAAGTGGGTTGGCATAGTAATACCTGTCTCCTTCTAAATTAATGCCAGATAAAGCACTGTTGTATAGTACGGTTTCCATAATATCTGCATATTTAGATTCGCCATGTACACCTAACATACGATAGCTAAACATAGAGTTACAAACATTAGCACATGTTTCATTATACGCGGTCATATTAGGCATCATATACTCGTCAATAAAGCCTTCTTCTATCTTATCTCTGTTGGTAGATGCTCCGTAGTGAGTTTGACCCACGGCACCAGTTACATACATTTTTTTTAGTGCAACATTCATCCATAATTTATCTAAAGCATCAATTAAAGCTTGTTCTCCTGTTTCTGCATATACATCTGCTGCGCCTGCATAGTAGTACAATGCTAAAACGGCGTGGCCAACTGCTTCATCAGACTTACGTAAAGGAGTGCGTTCTTGTACCATATCTCCAATAGGATATCCTTTAGTTTCTGGCGTTTCTGCAACTTTATAAGCACCTCTATTGTTTATAAATTTTTCAGCTAACTCTAAATAGCGTTTGTCTTTTGTGGTTCTATACAATTCTACCAAGCCCATTATTTGGGTTTGATTAAAACCAAAACGGCCATAACGCTCATCATCTGTCATAAATAACGAGTATAGTAAATCTGCGTGTTTAACGGCAATTTCTAAAAAATTGGTCTGTCCTGTAATTCTGTAGTGAATACAAGCGCTGGTTAATAAGTGACCAGAATTGTACATTTCATGAAACTTTCTGTTTTCATACCTAGACCTATCTTTGTTTAGTTGTATTTGTGTTTGTAGGTAGCCATCTTTTTCTTGTGCTTTCCCTATAATGTCTATATAGCTATCTATTTCTTTTAGTAAAGCTTCATCTTTGTTTTGTGCATAAACATACATTGTGGCTTCCATAAATTTATAAAAGTCGCCATCATGCCAATGCATTCCTTTGTGCTCACCATCTTTTAAGCCAGCTGCAATTTTAAAGTTGTTAAGTGCGTGGCCTGTATCACCAGTTAATAAACTGCGCATGTACGGAACCATTTTTGTTTCGGCAATTTTAAACTTATCTGCCCAGAAGCCTTCTGTCCATTGGCAATCGCCCATATCTATACTTTTAAAAGCAACATGCGGACTATTAGCATTGTTAATAATACCTGCATTAGAATCTAGATTTAAAGCCAAATCTTTACTTTCTGTATTTGCAGTAACTACCGTGTCTTTTGTTTTTTCTTTTTGGCCGCAGGATGCTAGTACCAGTGCGCTAAACGCCAAAATTGTGATGTGTTTCATATATTAAGTTGAGTTATAGTTAGTTTTCTATTTTTTTATATCCGTTACTTTCTTTTAAAGGGATAGTGTATTGTTCCATTTCTTTTTTAACCATTTCTGGAGTTCTGTAACGGTCCATACGGTCTATGTCATAATTTTCAAAAGACCTTTTAAGCATCCACAAAGGTCGCTGAAGGGTAGATTCCCATTCAAACATTTTTTTAAACATAGATGTTACCTTTTCAGGATGTTTAGATGCTATATTATTTTGTTCTGCAGTGTCTGTAGATAAATCATATAACTCAGCCGGTCTGTCTGCAAATCTTATTAATTTATAGTCGCCTTCTCTATAAGCTAAGCGTACTTCTTTTTTCCAGAATAAAGTATTGTGTGGTCTGCTGTTGTTTTGTCCGTTAATGTATGGCAGTAAGTTAACACCATCTATATCCTTTAAATCTGTAACATTGCCGCCACCTGCTGCGTAAAAAGTAGGAAGTAAGTCTAGTGTGCTTACTGGAAAGTTGTATACAGTTTTAGATTTTATTTGTTTTGGCCAACTTATTAAAAAAGGAACTCTAATGCCGCCTTCTAAATGGTTAGATTTTGTACCGCTTAATGGTAAATTTAATGATGCGTTTTTGTCTGTTGGTCCTCCGTTATCGTTTGAAAAAACAACAATTGTATTTTTGTCTAAACCAAGTTGTTTTAACTTGTTTAAAACAGTGCCACAAGCTCTATCTAAAGCCAAAGTCATAGCGGCTAATTCCTTTCGTTTTCCTGTTAAATTAGGAAATTTATCTAGGTCTTCTTTAGTTGCTTGCATTGGCGTGTGTACCGCATTAAAGGCTAAATAAATAAAAAACGGATTGTCTTTATTTTTTTCAATAAATGATACGGCTTCTTTAGCTAGGGCATCTGTAACATATTCTGTTGGTTCTTGAAAATTACCAAAACCTCTTTCCATTCTGGTATCTGGGTGAGCTTTAGTGACATCTTCATAACCAAAGTAATTACGAGCACCACCTCTAAAACCATAAAACTCATCAAAACCTCTCTTGGTTGGGTGGTAGCGGTCTGCATCACCTAAGTGCCATTTGCCGTACATAGCAGTTTTATAACCTAGTTTTTTTAAATAATCTGCTATGGTTAATTGGTCTAAAGGTAATCCCATATCATCTGCTAAAAATTTAGAGTTGGCGCTCATATAACCAGGAACGTTTATTTCTTCATATCCAAAACGTTGTTGGTATTTACCCGTAATTAACCCAGCTCTAGATGGTCCGCAAGTTGCATCTGTAACGTAACCTTGTGTAAATTTTGCTCCAGATTTTGCTAGTTTATCTAAGTTAGGAGTCTTCATTACTTTACTGCCTTGAAAACCAAAATCTGCGTAACCAGCATCATCAGAAAATAAGAAAATAATATTAGGTTTCTCTTGGGCTTTTACTGTAATTGCTACTGTTAGTAGTAGAATATAAATTATATTTTTTTTCATTTTATTAAAAATCACTGTTAAAAATGAGTGAATTGGAACAAATTAAATGAAAAATACGTTAATGAGATTAATGCATATTACCTTAGTGTAGCATTATTTTAACTTTAAAATATAGTTTTATGTTTAAAATAGAGTTATTTAAACTAAGTGTGTTAGTTGTTAACTTCCATAAATTCTACAGGAGCACCGTTATGTTTTATAAAAGCTACCCGTACACCTTCTCCAGGAGAAAAAGTGTCAACTAAAATATCTTTGCCTTGTAAAGCATCTTCCATATTATCTACAAAATAAGCTACGTGTGGTACAGTGCGCATTAGTTCTGGCATTGGGCTATTAGCATCAAACTTTACCCATTCAATATTATAAGGATCCTTGTCAAATTCTGTATAATGAATTTTTCCAGGCTCGTAAAATCCATCCCAATTTTTTTCTTCTGTAGTAGGTATGCCTATGTGACTAAATTTGTAATCCATAATTTTAAGTTTAACTATTATTGTAATGGCTGAATAAGAAATTGAAAACTATACTCGCCAGATTTTAATGTGTATTTTGGTAATAAGTGAGATAGTGTGCCTCCTAAACCAGTTTGCGCATAGTCTATATTTAGCGTGTAATAACCTTGTGGAGTAAGCTCATACGGATGTTTTGCTTGTTCTATGTTTTCTGATGAATACGGCCAAACAGAAAAACTAAATTTAGGTACACCTACTATTTTAATTCCTCCTTTTTTCCCGTTTGTTAAATTTAGCCAACGCGTTTCTGTTCTGTTACCGTTTTCTTGCGGCATTACATAATTGGTGAACATAGCATCTGTTTTGGTATGGTATTCTCCAATTTCAGAATTTCGTTTACGATCACTATAATTCTCATACGGGCCATTTCCGTAATAACTTGTGTTTTTTAGTTGTTTGTTAATCCCCATTGTTAACCCAATTCTAGTAGGAGCTGGTAAAGATTTACTAGCTTGGGTGTTAAAAGAAATTAGCACAGTAGCATCATTGTAAATAGTATAAGTAGTTGTAAAACTTAGTTTGTTATTTACCTGTTGTTCGCTTATAACTTTAATAGATTTTTCATCTTTTTTACTAATAGTAACTTTAGTTGTTTTAACACTGTCTAAAATATTTTTCCAAAACTGTCTGCCTTCTTTAAGTTTTTTGCTGCTAGCACCTCTAATATCATTATCTATAGGTGGTCTGTAAAAATTTGGTTTTAAAGGAGATATAATTTGTTCTTGTCCTTGGGTTATATAGGAAAATAATTGACCATTTTTTTTAGATATTCCTACCGAAAAATTAGCCCCATTTACTGTAATAGTATTTTTATTTTCTAAAATAGAAATACTTTTTTTAGAGGTAGAAATATGTTTGGTTATAGTGCTCTTTGCTTTAAGTGATAATTGCTCTTTAGCAATTAAATATCCCTTTTTTGCCCACAAACGATCTTTTGTTTCATGTAGTGATAGGCGCAGCCAGTAATCTGAATTATTTTTTAAATTACTTTTATAGGGAATTGTAACTATGGCTGATGAAGCAGCGGCTATGTCTTGACGGGGAAGTTCTCCAGATTCTAACTTTTTTCCGTTTTCATAAACACTCCATTTAATAGTGTATTTATCTAAGTTTGTAAACGTAAATCTGTTTATAATTCTTACTTGCTTGTTTTCTTTATCTGCAGTTTCAAAAACCACAGGCTGAAAAACATATTTTGCTTCCCAAGCGTGTGGGTTAGGTGTGCGGTCTGATGCAAATACGCCGTTTATGCAAAAATTATGGTCATTAGGAGTGTCTCCATAATCACCGCCATAAGCGTAAAAGGTATTGCCATTTGGGTTTTTTTTCTCTAATCCTTGGTCTACCATATCCCAAATAAAACCTCCAATTAAGTTTGGTTTAGTTCTAATAACATCCCAAAACTCACCTAAGCCACCCATAGAATTTCCCATAGCGTGCATATACTCGCACATAATTATGGGTCTGTTTATATGTGCACTGTTTGCAAGATTTTCTAATTGAGATTGATCTGGATACATTCTGCTAATAACGTCTACATAGGCAAGATCTGTTGGGTTTGCCATACTAGGCCAATTGTTAGATGTAAAACCGGCATTTTCTACGTAATTAGGGTTGTTTGGGTCTCCTTGGGCTCCTTCATAATGTATAAATCTAGAGCTGTCATAATCTTTTATCCAGGCAGAAGCTGCCGCAAAAGCGGGGCCAGTACCAGACTCGTTTCCTAGAGACCAAGATATTATACTTGGGTTGTTTTTATCACGCTCTACCATCCGGTAAACTCTACTTAAAATAGGTGCCGTCCATGATGGTGTTTGTGGTATGTAACTACCTAGGTGATGCGTTTCTATATTAGCCTCACTCATAACATAAATGCCATACTCATTGCAAAGCTCTATAAAATACGGGTCGTTTGGGTAGTGAGATGTACGTACAGCATTAAAGTTATATTGCTTAATTAACTCTGCATCTTTACGTAAATCTTCTCGTGTTAATGCTTTTCCTCTTGTTGGGTGGTGGTCGTGTCTATTAACACCCATAAGTTTTACAACTTTTCCGTTAATTAATAGTTCGTTTTTTTTACTGAACTCAACTTTTCTAAAGCCTATTTTCTGACTTCTAGATTCTACTATTTTTCCGTTAGGATCTTTTACATTTAATACTACGGTATATAAATACGGGTTTTCTGCAGACCATTTGTTTGGCATTCTAATATCTGCTTCTAACAAACCAAATTTTGTAATGTCTCGTGCAGGCCATCTTTCATTATAAATTGTGCTAACTGGCACTGTAATTTCTTTGTTTAACACTTGTTTTTTATCAGCATTAAACAACATTGCGGTTATAGTCCAGTCTTTTAAATTCTCTTTATTTTCTTTAACCCAAACTTTAGGTCTAATTTGTAGTTTTGCATTCTCTATATTGGCATCAAACTTAGTTTTAATATAAAAATCGTTAATTGCTATTTTTGGTTGCGCCATTAATAGTACCTCTCGGTGAATACCGCTTAAGCGCCACATATCTTGGTCTTCTAGGTAACTGCCGTCACTCCACCTAAATACTTGTACTGCAACTCTGTTTTTAGCTCCAGGTTTAATGTAGTTTGTTATATTAAATTCTGCTGCTAAGCGACTTCCTTGACTGTAACCTACTTTTTCCCCATTTACCCAAACGTAAAATGCAGAGGATACGCCGCCAAAATGAAGAATTATGGATTGATTGTTCCACTCTTTTGGAACTTCAAAATCTCTATAATAACTACCAACTGGATTATCTCTGTAAATTTTAGGAGGGATAGGAGGTTGTGGTCCTCTCCAGCCGTACTTTAAATTTGGATCTTGTATGTTAGGTGTAAAAGGATATGTAATATTTGTGTAAATGGGTTGACCGTGGCCTTGTAATTCCCAATTGGATGGTACGGGAATAGTTGTAAAGTCTTTGCCATTAAAATTTTTTGCGGTAAAATCTAATGGTCTATCCTCAGATTTAGCAGTATATTTAAATCTCCAAATACCGTTTAAAGACTTTACTCTTGCTTTGTCTCTATTACCTTCTAATGCGTCTGTAACATTTTGGTATGAATAACTGGCAGTACGAGCTACCATTTTGTTGGTCTCGTAAATATGCTCATTCTCCCAATCGTTTTGAGCAACTATAGCTTTGTATAGTAAAAGAGCGACTAAAAATGGGGTTAATTTAATTTTCATAAGTTGTTAATCTTGCACTAAGCTAACTTTAAAACTTCCTTTGCTAATTTCTCCGTTTTCTCTTATTATGTAATATCCGTAACCAGGAATTATTTGTCCGTTTTCTATTTTTTGGTCTACATTACCCACATTAACAATTACACTGGTTCCATTAGAAAATTTAGTGCGTTGTACTTTAAAATCTGAACTTAAATATTCATGGCTTTTCAATTCTGCATAAAATGTTTCTTTATGTATTGGAGCTACTAATTTATTAGCCATTTTAATCATGTTAAACATACCTTCAAATTCATACGGAGCAAAGAAAATAGTTGTTCCTCTTCCAAAAAGTATGCTACGTAATGCTTTTATTCTAAAATCACCATTACTAGTAACTTCATTATCTGGATCTTGTATTTTGCCAAAAGTAGCTATTGCATCATGGTAAACTAGGCTAAATAATGGTGCTTTTTTAGATATGGTAGATAGTGGAGCACTTTCTAAATAGGTCATACCTTCAAACATATCAAAATAAGGAATCCAGGCTTCTTGACCGTGCTCTGTACCGTTTACAAGGTTTAGAGAGTCTATATATTTGGCTAGAGCAATACGGCCCTCTTTCCCTTTTTCTCTGTACGCAGCAAACGTAATATCAGTAATATCTGCTTTTAAGTTTAGTGTTTTTATTTCTTCAGTAATGTGTTTTTTAGCTAAACCTAACTGATATTTACTATCTACACGTGCCCATCTACTATTGGTTTCTTGTAATTTACCATTTGCATCTTTCCACATTAATTCGGTTGAGAAATCTGGATCGTTCTCTAATAATGCAGAGTAGGAGTGGTATGATGAGTATAAGTAACCATATTTGTTGGTTAAGTCTACGGCTTCTCTAAGTTTTTTAGCACCACCAAGCTCATCGCTAATTGGCCAATTATTAGGTACGTAGTTAGAGAACGTGCCCCATGCATGTATAAATGCATTGTCTACGTTTAAAGTGTCGTGTATTGTAGTAATCATATCTTTTAAATCATCAAAAGTAAAAGCCATACCGGGCATATTTACATAATGAGGATAACCGCCATAAATACCAAAATAGATTGCCCCTGGTAGCTTATCTACATCTGGGTTTCTGGCTAGTTTATCTTTTAAAGAAACAAAATGGCCACGTTTTTTAGCTTCTTTTCTGTATTCTTTAGCCATATCTACATAATCTCCTTTAGGAATAAAAGAATATGTTATACCTCCAATTGTTTGGTCTGGCTTAGATATGTCCCATACAGGATCTAAAAACTGTATTCTTTGGTAGGTAGACATTTTGTCCTCTGCATTAAATAAGTACTGACCGTTGTTATTTATATTAAAAAATAGTTTTGGTCTTACGTCATTATCAATAATACCAACTACCGCAGATTTTTTATTGTACGTTCCCCACCATGGCATAGATAAGCCAGTACCGTTATTAAAAAGCTCTAATGTACCAATAGATTTATTGTTATACGTAGTGTCATCCCATTTGCAAAAACGGCCACCATTCATAGGGAAAATATAAGACGGGCAAATAATACCTTGCTTTTGTGGAATTACCGCTGCGCCAATATCTTGGTCTGTTTTTAAACTAAAGTGCCGAGATGGGTACCTAAGATCTATTAACTTATGGTTGCTAGATGTGTAACTTATAATTTCTGCTCTTAGCTTAGATGTTTTGGTGTTTAAGCTTAATTGAGTTTGTATAGTTACGCCTTTGGCTACAGAGCCGTCTTTAAAAGTGGGATTACTAAATGTTATTATAACCGTATTTTTATCTTTTTTGGTAAGTTCTATATTTTTACTGTTAGATATGTTTACTGTTTGCTTAGCTTTTTTACTGTCTAAAAGTGTTAATAAACCAGCTGCATTTTCCCAAGGATCTGGATTCCATATTTGGCCAGAATTTTTCTCGACTACGCTAAAATTACCACTTTTGTTTTCTACAGTTACCTTTATGTTATTGTCCTCTAGAGTTACTGTTTTTTGTGCAAATGAAGCATTAAAAAACAATAAGGTTAATACGGAAAGTGCTGTAATTTTTATTCTTATTTTCATAGTATAGTCTTGTTGTGGTTTATAAATATGCTTCAATTTCTTCCTTAATACTTTTAAAATGATTTGCTAAACCGTTAAAATCTTTGTTTTTAATAAGCTCTTTGTCTAATAATGAGCTGCCCATGCCAACTCCTGTAGCGCCAGCAGCAAAAAAAGATTTTATATTTTCTTTTGTTACTCCGCCTGTTGGTAGCAGTTTTATTTTGTTTAGTGGAGCTAAAACATCTTTTATGTAAGTAGGGCCTAATTGCGTTGCAGGAAATATTTTAACGGCAGAAGCACCTAAAGACCAAGCTTTGTAAACTTCAGTTGGAGTAAAAGCACCAGGGAAAATAGGAATTTTGTCTGCTACGGCTTTTTTTATTACTTCTTCATTTATTATTGGTGTTACTATAAACTGAGAACCAGCTGTAACAGCCGTATTGTAATCTTCTATTGTGCAAACAGTACCCGCGCCAACATTTAAATTAGGAAAATTAGATTGTATTGTTGCAATAATATCTGCTGCGCCAACAGTGTTCATTGTTATTTCTATAGTAGACAAACCAGCTGTAATATATGCTTTTGCGATACCTACAACTGTCTCTAAAGGTAAGCCTCTTACAATACCTACAATAGGAGCTTTATTATATAGTTTCCAATTAAAAGGTTTATTTGTTGTCATACTGTAATAAAATTTTCTTTTGACCTAACAATAGAGCATTCTCTAATACTTTATCATCTAAGAGAATTAATTGTTTTGGATTAATTATTTGTTTTAACGCTAACTTATATAGGCTAAAAACTGGGTCTGGAGCCACTAAAAATATGTTTTCTGTAGTTTGCTGTAAGTAGCTAATTTCATCGCCAATTAAAAGTCCACTTAAAAAATAATAGTTTTCTTCTTTTGTTTTTGTTTGAAGTAAATCTTTAGCTCTAATTGAAAATAAACTAGCACTTAATTGCCCTTGCAATCCAAGTGAAACGCCTTCTAAGAAAGGTTTCTCTAATACAGTTGACGAGCTAGTACTAACCGAATTAACTAAAATGCTTTTTTTAGAAAGCACCTCAAATAACTCACCAGTCATATAGTTTTTTAGTTCTGTGTAAACTTCATTATTGTATGTAATGTGTTTGCTGTGTGTTCCGGGTAGTAAAAGAATCCCTTTTTTGTATTCTTTTAATTCTTGTTCTAATCCTATGGCTTGTATTTCTTCGCCACGCATCATTCCAGAACTAGTTTTTGCGCCAGAAATTAAAAGTATTTCTAAATTATTTTTTAAAACTAAATGCTTCCAAATTAAATTATTTCCGCAAGCATTAAGAGGAAAATCTGCATAGTTAAGCTCAAATAAACCAATATTAGCAGATGCCATACCTGCAGCAACAATTATATGTTTTTGGTGTTCTTTAGGCAAATTAGATATCTGTTCTTTTAAGTAGTCTGCAAAAAATAGAGTTTGTTCCTTATCACTTTGCTTTAAAAATTTTTCATAAAGCAATTTTATACCACAATATGTTTTGTGTTCTGCTAAAATTGTTAATGTAGTTGTTTCTACAACTCGTAATCTAAAATTAGAAGTTCCCCAATCACAGCTAATAAAGTAGTTTGGTAATGCCATTTAGTTTAGTGCTTTTGTGACTCTTTTTTTAATTAAGTAATCATCTAACGCATAGGTAGAACAGTCTACGCCAATACCACTATTTTTAACACCACCATGTGGCAAGTAAATATCGTACTTTACTCCGTTTAATTGCACTTCTCCAAACTCTAGTTTATCAGAAAAGTATTGAAGAGTTTCTTCGTTCTTAGAAAACACATAAGAGGCCAAACCTGCATCTGTATTATTTGCGTATTCTATAACTTCTTCTTTAGTAGAAAAAGGAACAATAGTAGCTACTGGTCCAAAAATTTCTTCTTGTAAAATTGGAGCTTCAGGGTTATTTAGACTTACTACAGTAGGTTCAAAATAATAACCAGGTTGCTCTAACGCTTTTCCTCCACATTCTATTTTGCCGCCTTCTGCTACTGCTTGTTTTAGTATGCGTTCTACTTTTGTTACAGATTGTTTGTTGGTTAATGGACCCATTTCTGGTTTGTTTTCTTTACCAAAACCAATGGTTGTGTTTTTAAATTTTTCAACCATACCTTCTGTAAACTCTTTAAGAACAGAAGTGTGTATGTAAAACCTGTTTGGAGCAACACATATTTGCCCTGTGTTTCCAACCTTTAATGCAGCGCCTATATTTATGGCTAACTCTAAATCTGCATCGTCAAAAACAATAAAAGGAGCATTGCCGCCACACTCCATACTGTATCTTTTTATAGATGTTTTACTACTTTGTTCTATTAACTTTTGTGCTGTTTCTGTAGAGCCAATCATAGTAATTAGTCTCGGTATTTTACTTTCGCATAAAGGTATGCCTACGTTAGAAACATCACCACAAATTACAGTAACTACACCTTTTGGAAAATTAATCTCGTGACAAATTTCTCCTATAATGTATGCGGATAAAGGTGAGAATTCTGATGGTTTTAGTATAATGCTGCAACCAGCTGCCAGTGCTGGACCAAGTTTAAAGCCTAGATTTAATAGTGGAAAATTGTAAGCTAAAAAAGCAACAGCAACACCTAGTGGTTGTGAAACAATATGGTGTTTATGAGTACCATCTTTATCTTCTATTTCTATATTGGTACGTTTTACAATTTCTTCTGAGTAATATTTTAGTGAATTTGTAATACTTGTAAGGTCTTCTTCGCTTCCTTCCCAAGTTTTTCCCATTTCATGCATAATACTACTGCGTAGTAAATCGCTATTTTCTATTATTTTAGTTCTTAATTTGTCTATCCAGTTTAAACGTTCGGTTATAGGTAGGTTAGACCAGTATTTAAAACCTTCCTCAGCGGTTTCTAATGCATACTCAGTATCTTCTTTGCTTGCCCAAGCAAGGTGAGCAACAGCTTTTTCATCAGCAGGGCATATTACATCAAAAGATGCTCCATTAGAAGCATCTCTTAACTCGCCATTTATGTACAGTTTTTTATTACCGAATTTCAAATCTTTTTTCATTGTAGTGTGTTTCTTTATCAAGGTATTTTTCTAACTCATCCATATTTACATCTACACCTAAACCAGGAGTGTTAGGAACGCATAATAGTCCGTTATTAATGGTAAGGTCGCACTTTGTAACAATATCTCTTAGGGCATTTTCAGATCTGTCTAATTCCATAGTTGGCAGATCGTTATACATTCGGCCTGGGTTTTTGTCTAGGTTGCCAACAAAATGGGCGGCAGCACTAATTGCAATCCAAGTGCCCCAAGAATGTGGTACAATATCTTTATTAAATACTTGAGCTAAGGTTGCAATTCGTTTGGCTTCTGTTAAGCCCCCAGACGCACAAATATCTGGCTGAGCAATATCTACGCATTCGTTTTCTAAAAGTCGTTTAAAACCAAACTTTAGATACTCACATTCGCCACCGGCAATAGGAATAGACGTGCTTTTTCTTAGTTTTTTATAACCTTCATAATCTTCTGGAGAAACGGGCTCTTCAAACCAAGAAATATTATACTTCTCTACTTTTCGGCAAAGTTCTATTGCTTCTTGATAACTGTAAGCGTGGTTTGCATCAATCATCAATCTAATGTCATCTCCAATAGCTTTTCTAATTGCGGCTACATACTTTACATCTTCATTAATACTTAAGCCAACTTTCATTTTTATTGCTTTAAAACCTTGAGATTTATAGAGTTTGGCTTCGTTTATTAAAACTTTTTCTAGGTCATCTACTCGTGTAAAATATAAGCCAGTAGCATATGGTTGTATGGTAGGGTTTTTTAAACCGCCTAAAAGCACTGCAACGGATTTATTTAGTAGTTTTCCCTTAATGTCCCACAAGGCAACATCAATAGCGCTTAAAGCAGCTTGTAAACTTCCACTTCTGGCGTAATCCATAGATCTTCGGTACATTTCTTGCCATAATACCTCGTTTTCTATAGCCTTTTTGCCTACAATAAAAGGTTTAAAAAATTCTATACCGGCTTTAATTACACCCGCAGGGCCATAGCCTTCTCCCCAGCCATATGTTCCGTCTTCTAATGTAATTTTAACTAGGCATATTTTTCTGGTGTTGTATTGCCATTGCGAAAAATAAAAGGGTGTATCCAACTCGTGGCTAATTACGTAAGGCTCTATGTTTTTTATTTTCATACCAAAGTGGATTTTTAGACACCTAAGAGATTTGATAAACAATTAGGGGTGTATTTTTATAATTATGGTTAATGTGTGTTACAATCTAATAATTGGCATATCCTAAAATGCATATAGCAGTTATAAGTATTGCTAGGCCTCCCATTAATAGTTTAAAAGGACCATTAGCATTTTTCCATTCGCCTGCTCTATATGCCCAAAAATTACTTATTATAAGAGCTAAACCTAGTAGAATTGGCCAGCCAATAACAGGACCTAAATCTCCCATTAAGGCTGCGCCTTGCCCGTATACACCAAGAGCAGCAAACCAGAATATCCCAGTAGCAATTGCCCATATGTATGCTTTTTTGCTGTTTTTTACTTTAAAAGAGCTCCAAGTGTTATTTTTAACTAATCTAAAAATTGCATAGCCACCATTCATTGCAAAAGCGCCAATTAAAACAACAACCCATGAAGCTAAACTTGCATTTTGTGTGCTAACATCATAATTATCTACGGCTATTTTTGCTACAGGAGCTGCATTAGAAAAACCTACATTTAAAAATGCAGATAAAACACCAGATGCAACTGCAATTAAGACACCCAGTTTTATAGATTTGTTAGTTGTGTTAGAATCGTTACTGCTTTTAAGTTTATCTCTTTTAACACCAGCAACAGCTGTAACGGCCACACCAATTAAAAGTAAAAGTACGCCTGTTAAAATAATAGGAAAAGAAGGTTCCGAAAATGCACCTTCAATTTGAAATAGCGGAATAATGCACCCCATAGAAGCAGCTAGTCCCATAACTATACCGTATGTAATAGATATTCCTGTTTTTTCTACACTAACACCAAAAAGAATACCTCCAATTCCCCATAAAAAGCCGTATAATGCAGCGGTCCAGAACGTGCTAGAATCTGTAGCTGTAATAACGCTATACAAATCTGGAATTACAATAAATGCCCAGATTACAGGAACTGCAATCATAGCAACAAAAGATTGTATTAGCCACCAAGCTTCCCATTTTAATGGTGCTATGTATTTCATTCCTAGTCCAAAAGTTCCTTGAAAAAAGCTCGCAAATATGACTAAGATAATTGCTAATGAATAAGTGTTCATTTAATGAGTGGTTTTTGTGATAGTTGATTTGAATAATGAAGCGCAAATAATTTACTTTTCATTTGTATATCACAAAGAAACCTTAATATAGAATGTGATTATTGAAGAATTTTACCTTACAGCAGCACTATTTTACCCTTTAAGCACAAAATTGACAATTGAGTTAGTTGTTAAAAAATGTATATGCTATAAAAACCATTAATCCGCCAGATAAAGAAACAATTGCGGTTAACAGGCTAAAGGATTTTAGCAGTTTTGGGACTGTTATATGATGTATTTCTTTAAATAGCCAAAAGAAACTGCTATTTACGTGTATAACTCCTAATGAACCTGTACAAATTGCAGCAGTTGTAAAGGTAGGATCCAGTGTGTCATTACTAATTAGTGGTGCAACTATAGATGCAGTAGTTATTAGTGAAACGGTAATGGAGCCAGTTACAGTTGTAAAAAGCATGCTAAGTAAAAATGGCACAATTATACCCATTGAAGAGATAGAGTCTGTGTTTGAGAAAAGGGAGCTAACAATACCAGTATCTTTTATAACCTGACCAAAAGCGCCGCCTGTGCCTGTAATTAAAATAACTATAGCGGTTTTAGCGCCAGCTGTATTTAAGTATGAATTTAACTTAGTAGAAAATGATTTTTTTTCTAGTAGCGGTAATGCAAAAATAATCCCTATTAACAGTGCCCAAATGGGGTTTTTAATGAACGCGACAAAGGCGTTTTCTTGTTTTATTATTGTACCAACAGACATTAATACAAGAGGTATAAGTAGGGCTGCAAAAGGTAGAATTTTTTTGTATCCTGTTAGTTTCTTTTTTGTAGTGCTCTGCAGCTTATTGGTATCTATATTATTGCTAGTTTGTAAATTTTTTTTATTGATTTTTAGCCACATTAAACACCCAGCTATAGCGGCAATAGCTACAATAACGTTTAAGGGTATAATTTTACCTACACTTATATTAAATGCGGATGCCACTGCTAATGGCCCTGGTGTTGGTGGTATTAGAGCGTGCGCCACAGTTAAGCTAATTGCTAAGGAGAGGCCTAGTACTAATATGGAGTGTCCTGACTTTTTTGACAATACGTGCAATGTGGGTAGTAGTGTTAAGTAAGCAACATCCATAAAAACTGGTATTCCTATTAAAAAGCCTATTATGGCCATACTTAGGGGTAAATACTTTGTGCCAAAGAGGGCTATAATACTATCGGCTATTAAGTCAGATCCTCCGGTGTTAGACAAAATCTCTCCAAGTAAGGCTCCAAATAAAATTATTAGACCAATCCATTTTAAGGTGTTTCCAAAACCATTTAAAAGGCTTTCTGTTACGCTTGTTACGTTACCGCCTGTTGCTAAGCCAAGTAATAGTCCAAAAACAAGTAAAGCGGGTATGGGATGAACCTTAAATACAGTAACGGCTATAATTAATAAAGCAATACAAACAGTTAGCGTAATTAAAGCGAGCATAGTGAGGTGTGGTTATAAATAATAAAACAAAAATAGGCGTAATATTTCTTTAATTGTGCAACGTATTTACCTGTTAGTAGCATTATACTACCATTTTAAATTAGAGTGGTTATTTTTTTGTTATACTTTTCCATATACTCAGATGGTGTAACTTTCATTAATGCTTTAAATTGCCTGTTAAAGTTAGTGAGTGTATTAAACCCAGATTGGTAGCAGACTGTAGAAATTTGCATTTCCCCCTCTATTAAAAGTTTGCAAGCGTGCCTTAATCTAATTTCATTAAGGTATTGCGTAAAAGATTTATGGGTTCTTTTTTTAAAGTATCTGCAAAAGGCATTTGGAGTCATAAAAGCAATAGAGGCAACTTCTTCTAGCTCTATTTTTTTGTCAAAATTTTCAGTTAAAAATAAAATTACTCTTGCCATACGGTCTTTTTCGTTTTTGTTGTATGTGTTTGTTATAACCTCTGAGCATAAAGGTTTATAGTTTTCACTTACAGATAAAATATCTAAAATTTTTAACAAGCCAATTATTCTAGATAAGCCTTTGTTCCCCACTAAACCTAGTATGTGGTTATGAGCTAAGTATGTTGCAGCCTTAGAAAATTGAAGCCCCATATTGGCCTTTTTAAAAAGAACTTGTAATTTTTTTGCTTCTGCCAAATCTAAAAAATCAGATCCTAAAAAATCATTTTCAAATTTAATAACTATAAGGTTTACGGCTTCGTCTTCTAGCTTGTCTGCATAATATTCTTTATGGTTTTTAAATAAGTGTGGTACGTTGCTTCCTATTAAATACAATTCCCCTGGCGCAAAATTTCCTATAGAGTTGCCAACATAACGAGTGCCTGTGCTTTTTATAAAATAGATAAGTTCTAGCTCTTTATGAAAATGCCAATTTTGCTCAATGCAAGGCATTCTATCTTGGCGAGCTAGGAAAGAGTTTTCAGGCCTTTTCTCTGTTTGTTTGTATGTTAACTTCATAGCAGTTTAATTTAATTTCGTAATAAAAAAATAAGTTTTTATTTCTGAAGTGGTTATAAATATAAAAAATTAACCTGATATATGTTAATTATTATTTTTTTTAGGTAAAATAGTGCTAATAGGTGTGTTTTTGTTAGTTATATGTAATTTATATCTTTTGTAATGCCTACTTTTTAAAGTTAACTTATAGCTTAGTTTGTGTTGCTAATTTTGGTGCTATGCTGTTCACTTGATTAAAAAATTGTAAATTTCGCCTAGAATTTAGTTTTTATGCAAAGAGCAGCTTTATTTCTTATGATATTTCTTTGCGTTTCTTGCGATTTTTTTGATTCTAGAGCAGAAAAAACTCAGAAGATTATTAAGCAAGAAATGGAGGGTATTAATTGGAATGCTATAGATCAATTTCCGTTGTTTGAAGGGTGCGATGAACTTGCTTCGAAAGAAGTACAGAAAAAATGTTTTGAAGAAATGTTATTGTTGCATTACTCAGAAATACTAGGAGATTTTGAGTTTGTTTTAGATAGAACCATTAAAGATACCATACGTATTGATGTGTTAATAGATAGTAAGGGAGAAATTTCTGTTTTAGATATAGAGCAAGATTCAATTATTACTAGTCAAATACCAGGTTTTAATGGTATAATTTCTCGTGGTATTAAAAGCCTACCAAAATTAAAGCCCGCTTTAAAAAGAGGAATACCGGTAAGGGCCAAATTTAGAATTCCTTTAGTAATAAATACCAAATAAAAATAGTGGCTAAAGAAAGAATTATATTAGGTGTAGATCCTGGTACAACTATTATGGGGTTTGGCCTTATAAAAGTGGTGGGTAAAAAAATGGAGTTTTTGCAAATGAATGAACTTTTATTACAGAAGTATAAAGACCCTTACACCAAACTTAAACTTATTTTTGAGCGCACTATAGAGCTTATAGATACGTATCACCCAGATGAAATGGCATTAGAGGCTCCTTTTTATGGCAAAAATGTACAGTCTATGTTAAAATTAGGCCGTGCACAAGGCGTGGCAATGGCAGCAGGTTTGTCTAGACAACTAGTAATAACGGAGTATATGCCTAAAAAAATTAAAATGGCAATTACGGGTAATGGTAATGCAAGTAAAGAACAGGTGGCTGGTATGTTAAAAAGTACTCTAGGGTTAAAAGAATTACCAAAAAACTTAGATGCCACAGATGGTTTGGCAGCAGCGGTTTGCCATTTTTACAATAGCGGAAAAATAGAAACAGGTAAAAGTTACTCTGGTTGGGATTCTTTTGTAAAGCAAAACCAAAATAGGGTAAAAAAATAAAAAAATGGCAGGCATTTATATACACATTCCCTTTTGTAAACAGGCTTGTCATTATTGCGATTTTCATTTTTCTACCACTATGGGGAAAAAAGATGAGATGCTAGAGGCAATTGCAAGAGAGCTTGTTTTGCGTAAAAACGAGTTTTTGCTAACCAGTGTAGAAACTATTTATTTTGGTGGTGGTACGCCTTCTGTTTTAAATGCGAATGAAATAAATAGGCTTATCAAAACAGTTTACGAAAATTACAATGTTGTTAAAAATCCAGAGATAACTTTGGAGGCTAATCCGGATGATTTATCTACTTTAAAAATAGAACAACTTGCGGCATCAAAGGTAAACAGGCTTAGTATTGGAGTGCAGTCTTTTTTTGAAGATGATTTACGACTGATGAATAGGGCGCATAATGCTTATGAAGCAGAGAGTTGTATAATTGAAGCGACAAAGTATTTTTCTAATATTTCTATAGATTTAATTTACGGTATTCCAGGAATGAGCAATGATAAATGGATGCAAAACATACACAAAGCGTTATCTTTTGGTTTGCCACATATTTCTAGTTATGCACTTACAGTAGAGCCAAAAACTGCTTTAGAAAAATTTATTAAAAAAGGAGAAATAGCTCCTGTAAAAGATAGTGTTGCTCAAGAACATCATAAAATTTTGGTAAAAGAATTGGCTAAAGAGGGTTTTGTAAATTATGAGTTTTCTAACTTTGGAAAACCAGATTTTTTTTCTAAAAATAATACTGCATATTGGTTGGGTAAAAAATATATTGGTGTTGGGCCTTCTGCACATTCTTTTAACGGGGAAAGTAGGAGTTGGAATGTGAATAATAACCCCAAATACATAAAAGCATTAGTGCAAAATAAGCTGCCACAAGAGATAGAAAAATTGTCTGTAGTGGATAGGTATAATGAGTATGTTATGACTGGTTTAAGAACTATTTGGGGTGTTTCACTACAAAAGGTACAGGAAGATTTTGGATTAAAATATGTGAGTTATTTAGAAAAAGAGGCAAATAAAAAAATTGAAAAAGGTTTGTTGCAACTTAAAAATAATACACTTTTAGTAACAGCAAAAGGTAAATTTTTAAGTGATGGTATAGCAGCAGATTTGTTTATTATTAACTTATAAATTAATATAGAAAGAGATTCATGAAGGCAGTTATTACAGTAAGAACAAAAAAATATTCAATTAATTTAAATGATGCATTAGATATTAGTATGCCTTTAAAAGGGGATAAGTCTAATGTAAATGCTTGGTATGTTGGTGCGCCAGTTATAGAGCCACATACAGATGGTGATTTTGTTGGTTTGGTAAGTGAGGGTTCATCTGTAAACTTTAAAAACATAACGTTTAATCCGCATGCACACGGTACGCATACAGAGTGTGTGGGGCATATTACAGAGGAATTTGTGTCTGTAAATCAAAAATTAAAACAATTTTTCTTTTTGGCAGAAGTAATTACTATTGCACCAGAAAAAATAGGAGACGATTTTGTTATTTCTAAAAAGCAATTGCAATATGCTTTAGGTAAAAAAAAGAGAGAGGCTGTTGTTATTCGTACAATTCCTAATTTAGAAGATAAAATAGGAGCGCAATATTCTAATACCAATCCACCTTACTTGTTAGAGGAAGGAGCTGTTTTTTTAAGAGAAAAAGGAGTAGAGCACTTGCTAATAGATTTGCCATCTGTTGATAAGGAAAAAGATGATGGTAAGTTAGTTTCTCATAAGGCATTTTGGAATTTTGAAGGTAAAATTAGAGAAAATGCCACTATAACAGAATTTATATATGTTGCTAATACTATTGAAGATGGTACATATTTTTTAAATTTGCAAGTAGCTCCTTTTGAGAATGATGCAAGTCCTAGTAGGCCTGTTTTGTATAAAATTGAAGAGTAAAACAGTATTAAATAGTGCTGTTTTGTAACGTATAAAATAAATAATGGATAGTTTAATAGAGGTTTTTTTAGGGTTAATTTTAGGGGCTATACTTATGTATTGGGTGTATTCCTTTTTTAGAACTAAAAAGACCAAAGAAGTTACACATACACAGTCTACTGTTTTATTAGAAAAAATAAAAAGGGTTTGTAAATTAATATCTGTAGAAGGAGATTTTGCAGAAGTATACCAATACCACAATACCAAAGAGCATTTTATGAGTTTGGTAAGTAGTAAAAAAAAGGCATTAGTAATTATAAATGCTAAAGTGCAAATTGGGTACGATCTAAAAAAAATTCTTTTAAATGCAGATGATAGTAAAAAGAGAATTATACTCAAGAATTTTCCAGAGCCAGAGGTGTTGTCAGTTTCTCCTGAGCTTCAGTTTTATGATATTAAAAACGGATTATTTAACTCGTTTTCTCCAGAGGATTTAACTAATGTGAATAAAGAAGCAAAGGAGCATATTTTAGAGAAAATACCAGTAAGTGGTTTAATGGATACGGCCCGTAAAGAAGCGTTAGAGGCAATACTTTTAATAGAGTCTATTGTAGAAACTATTGGGTGGACGTTAGATTATTCTGCGTTAAAAATTGAAAATAAACAAGAGGTAAAGCAAATAGAAAAGGAAATAAATAAATAGTGTTTTATGAGCGTAAATAATTTTGAATCAGCATTTGTGCATAACGTATATTTTTGGTTAAAAAATCCGGATAGCGAAGATGATAAAAAAGCTTTTGTAGCATCATTACGCAAGTTTTTAAATGCTTCTAAATATGCAAATACTAATTTTATAGGTGTACCGCCAGCAGCTACTAGAGATGTGGTAGATGGTAGCTTTACGTTTAGTTTGTTGGTGTCCTTTACATCAGCGGAAAACCAGCAGAAATACCAGGATGAAGAGGCACACTTAACTTTTATAGAAGAATCTGCTCATTTATGGAGTAAGGTTGTGGTATATGATTCTACAACAGTTTAAACTTGCTGTGTATGAATGTAGAAGAGGTTAGGGCATATTGCATTTTAAAAAAAGGAATTACAGAAGAGTTTCCTTTTGATGAGCATACTTTGGTATTTAAAGTTGTGGGTAAAATGTTTGCCTTGTTACCGTTAGAGCGCTTGCCACCTCAAATTAATTTAAAGTGTAATCCTGAACTTGCATTGGAGTTAAGAGAAAAATATGATGGTGCAATTACTCCCGGTTTTCATATGAATAAAAAACACTGGAATACAATACTAATAGAACGTATTTCTCCTAGTTTACTAAAAGAACTAATAGATCATTCATACAATTTAGTAGTATCTAAACTTACCAAAAAACAACAAACAGAGTTAGCTAAGCTAAAGGAATAATATTTTTTTAGTTACATAATACATTACGCACCACTACATTATTTTTATGAAAGAACTTATTGAATTTTACAAACAAAATATTACTAACTACAAAGAAGAATCTGCAAAGGTTAAATCTAAATTATTACTGTCTAGTTTGTTAAGGTTGGCGGTATTTTTATTAGCTGGTTTTGGTATTTATTTTTTTATAGGAAACACCAAAGCAGTAATGGCGGTTATTTTATTGGCTATAGTGTTGTTTGTGTTTTTGGTGTCTAGACATTCAGATTTGCAATATGTGTATCATAAATTTATGGCACTTATAAAAATTAATGAAATTGAGATTGATGTTTTGCATCGTAAATTTCATAACCTTCCAGATGGAGAGGAATTTGCAGATCCGCTTCATTTTTATAGTCAAGATATAGATTTGTTTGGTAAAGGTTCTTTTTACCAATACAGTAATAGAACTGCTTTGGAGCAAGGTAGTGAGGAGCTGGCTAATCAATTTACGGCAAATGATATAGATAATATAGCGCAAAAACAAGAAGCGGTAAAGGAGTTGGCTTCTAAGCCAAAATGGAGGCAGGAGTTTGCTGCAATAGCTACGCTTGTAAAAGCAGAGGTGTCCTATAAAACAATTGTTTCTTGGATGCAGAAACATACAGCTTTTATCCCTGGGTTTATGAAGTATATACCAACAATTTTTACGGTAGTTTCTGTACTGTTTTTTGTGTTGTATTTTATGGGGTTTATTTCGGGCTTTTTAGTTGCTGGTTGGTTTTTTCTTGGACTATTTATTACAGGGTTTTACTTTAAAAAAGTGAGTAGCTTAGCTGCGGATATGGGTAAAATACAGAGTACTTTTCAGCAGTATCAAAAATTAATTGTAGAAATAGAAAATGTAGAGTTTGTCTCTGGTTTACTTAACGAAAAAAGAGCGGTTGTTGTTGCTAATGGTAAAAAAACGTCTGCAGTGCTGCACGAGTTTTCTAGAATTTTAGGAGCTTTAGAGCAGCGTAATAATATGATTTTTGGTTTTCTTGGAAACGGATTTTTATTGTGGGATATTCATCAATCTTATAAAATTGAACAATGGATAAAGTTGCACGGAGGTTTAGTGCAAGATTGGTTTAGTGTTATAGCTTTTTTTGATGCATATAACAGTTTAGGTAATTTTGCGTTTAATAATCCAAGTTATGTGTATCCTACAATTGCTGATAAAGGTAAAGTGCTACAGGTTAAAAATGCGGCACATCCATTATTAGATCCTGCAAAAAGTATAAAAAATGATATCACTATTAATAATGCGGAGTTTTTTATAGTAACAGGAGCAAATATGGCAGGTAAGAGTACTTTTTTGCGTACCGTTTCATTACAAATTGTTATGGCAAATATGGGGTTGCCAGTTTGTGGTACTGCAGCGGAATATTCGCCTATTAAATTAATTACAAGTATGCGTACAACAGACTCACTTACAGATGATGAGTCGTACTTTTTTTCTGAGTTAAAACGATTAAAGTTTATTGTTGATGAAATACAAAACGATCGTTATTTTATAGTTTTAGATGAAATTTTAAAAGGAACAAATAGTACAGATAAAGCTATTGGTTCTCGTAAATTTGTAGAGAAGTTGGTGGGGTCACAATCTACCGGAATTATAGCTACTCACGATCTTAGTTTGTGTAAGGCTGCAGATGAGTTGCCAGGTGTTAAAAACCACTACTTTGATGCAGAAATTATTAATAATGAATTGCATTTTGATTACAAATTTAAAAATGGTATTTGCAAAAATATGAATGCCTCATTCCTGCTTAAAAAAATGCAAATAGTAGATTAAAAGTAAACCCTAACAAAAGGCATTAATGCATCTGCATAAATGCTTTTTTCTTCATCATACAAAACATCATAACGAACACCAAAAGTTACATTTTGGTTACTGTATCCTACGCCTAAAAATAAGGCGGAATTCCAGTAATTATCTTCTGTAATGCTGCCATTTACGCCAAAATCACGGTTTATTCGCATTTGTTCAAACTCTGCAGATAGCTGTACGGCTGGTACAATATTAAATAACGTTAATGCGCTAGCGCCGTAAGCGGTAAGTTTGTGATCTCCAAATTTAGAGTAGTTAAAATTTAAGCTTGTACCAACAGCAAACATTGGATTAACCTGGTAAATAGCACTTGGAGATACGCTAGCGTTAAAGCTGTCGTTTCCAAATCCAATGCCTAAACCACCTCCAAAACGCACGTTTTCCCAAAAGTTAGCTTTGCTTGTACTAACCTGTGCAGTTGTAGTATTGCTTGTAAAAGCTGTTATCAAGACACTTAAAATCAATAATTTTGAAAGGAAATGCTTCTTTTTTCTCATTCTTGTTATTTTTTTACATTATTACGCACTAAGATATGCTTATAAAAGCTAAAAGTTGTATTTTTGAATAAATTTTGTTCACAAGACAGAGAATAATTTCAATGGATAAATATTCGTTTTTAAACGCAGCGCATACATCATTTTTTGCGACTTTATATGATAAATACTTAATTAGCCCTGATAGTGTAGAGCCTAGTTGGCGTGCTTTTTTTCAAGGTTTTGACTTTGGTCAAGAGACAGCACTAGAAGAGTTTTCTGAAAATGGACCGGCAATAGAAGCTGCAATGCCGCAGTCTTTACAGAAAGAATTTAAAGTAATTAAGTTAATAGATGGGTATAGAAGTAGAGGGCACTTGTTCACTAAAACAAACCCAGTTCGTGAAAGAAGAAAATATACACCAACATTAGAGTTAGATAATTTTGGATTGTCTAACGAAGATTTAAGCACTGTTTTTACAGCAGGAGAAATTCTGGGTATTGGAGCTGTTTCTTTAGAGGAAATTATAAAACACTTAAAAAGCATTTATTGTGATGCTATTGGTGTGGAGTATATGTACATACGTAAACCAGAAAGAGTAGAGTGGATACAAAACTGGTTAAACGTTAATGATAATCACCCAAAATTTAATGCTGACAGAAAAAAACATATCCTTAAAAAGTTAAATCAAGCTGTTTCTTTTGAGAGCTTTTTGCATACAAAATATGTTGGGCAAAAGCGTTTTTCTATTGAAGGTAACGAGTCTTTAATTCCTGCTTTGGATGCCGTTGTAGAACGTGCAGCAGAAATGGGAGTAGAGCAGTTTGTTATGGGTATGGCTCACCGTGGAAGGTTAAACGTACTTACCAATATTTTTGGTAAAGCTGCTAAAGATATATTTAGCGAGTTTGATGGTAAAGATTACGAGCAAGAGATTTTTGATGGTGATGTAAAGTATCACTTAGGGTGGACATCTGAGCGTAAAGCTAGTAATGGCAATAGAATAAAAATGAATATTGCGCCAAACCCATCTCACTTAGAGACTGTTGGTGCGGTTGTAGAAGGTATTGCTAGAGCTAAACAAGATGCTCATTTTCCTGAAGATTTTTCAAAAGTATTGCCAATTGTTGTGCACGGAGATGCTGCCATCGCAGGTCAGGGCTTGGTGTATGAGGTAGTTCAAATGGCTAATTTAGATGGTTACAAAACTAACGGTACAATACACATTGTAGTAAATAACCAAATAGGCTTTACAACTAATTATTTAGACGCAAGGTCATCTACTTATTGTACAGATGTTGCTAAGGTGACTTTAAGTCCTGTATTGCACGTAAATGCAGACGATGCAGAGGCTGTTGTACACGCCTCGTTATTTGCGTTGGAATATAGAATGCGTTTTAATAGAGATGTATTTATAGATTTATTAGGTTATAGAAAGTATGGGCATAATGAAGGTGATGAACCTCGTTTTACTCAGCCTAAGCTGTATAAAGCTATATCTAAACATAGTAATTCTAGAGATATTTATGCAGAGCGTTTGCTTGCAGAAGGTGTTATTGAGAAAGGATTTGTAAAAGAATTAGAAGATGAGTATAAGGCTTCTTTAGAAGAAGAATTAGAAGACTCTAGAAAAGAGGATAAAACAGTTATTACGCCTTTTATGGCAGACGAGTGGAGTGGCTTTGACTCTGTTAGGGAGTGGGAGATGATGGAGGCTGTAGATACCACTTATGATAAAGACAAATTAACAGAAATTGCTAAGGTGATAACAGAATTACCTGGTGATAAAAAGTTTTTGCGTAAGGTTGAAAAGTTGGTGAAAGATCGTAAAAAAATGTTCTTTGAAACTGACAAGTTAGACTGGGCAATGGGTGAGCTTTTAGCTTACGGTACATTGTTGCAAGAAGGCTTTGGTGTTCGTATGTCTGGGCAAGATGTAGAAAGAGGTACTTTCTCTCACCGTCATGCGGTTATGAAAGTTGAAGAAAGTGAAGAAGAAATTATATTGTTAAACCACTTGTCAGAGGAACAAGCCAGATTTCAAATTTACAATTCGTTGTTGTCTGAATATGGTGTTGTTGGTTTTGATTATGGTTACGCTATGGCTAGTCCAAAAACACTTACTATTTGGGAGGCGCAATTTGGTGACTTCAGTAATGGTGCTCAAATTATGTTAGATCAGTACATTTCTGCTGCCGAAGATAAATGGAAACTTCAGAACGGATTAGTAATGTTGTTGCCACACGGTTATGAGGGGCAGGGTGCAGAGCATTCTTCTGCACGTATGGAAAGATATTTGCAATTGTGTGCTAGAGATAATATGTACATTGCAGATGTGTCTACGCCAGCACAAATGTTCCATATTTTACGTAGGCAAATGAAGGTTAATTTTAGAAAGCCTTTAATAATATTTACACCAAAAAGTTTATTAAGACATCCAAAAGCTGTTTCTACAATTGATGAGCTTGCTAACGGAACTTTTCAGGAGGTTTTAGATGATACTACAGCAGATGTAAGTAAAATTAAATCGTTAGTTTTCTGTACGGGTAAATTTTACTATGATTTGCTAGCAGAAAAAGAGGAGCAAAACAGAGAAGATGTTGCTTTGGTAAGAGTAGAACAATTGTTTCCGTTACCAACAGAAAAAATAACAGAAATTATTAGCAAGTATACTAATGCAGATGATATTGTGTGGGCACAAGAAGAACCAAGAAATATGGGAGCTTGGAGTCATATAATGATGCATTTTGCAGATGCTAATAAATTAAGAGTAGCGTCTAGACGTTTTTATGCTTCGCCAGCAGCTGGTAGTGCAGTACGTTCTAAACGTAGACACCAACAAGTAATAGATTATGTCTTTGATAAAACCAAAGACAATATGACAAAAAGATAAATACAATAACACATCAAATAAAGTAGGATGATTTTAGAAATGAAAGTCCCTTCACCGGGAGAATCGATAACCGAAGTGGAAATAGCTGAGTGGCTAGTGCAAGACGGAGATTATGTAGAGAAAGATCAAGCTATTGCAGAGGTAGATTCAGATAAAGCTACCTTAGAACTTCCAGCAGAAGTAAGCGGAGTAATTACATTAAAAGCAGAAGAAGGTGATGCTGTTGCAGTAGGTGCCGTTGTTTGTTTAATAGATACATCTGCTGCAAAACCAGAAGGTGCAGATGATGCTCCTGCTAAAGAAGAGAAAAAAGAAGAAGCAGCACCAAAAGCAGAAGCTCCTAAGGCTGCTGAAACAACTAAGACATACGCAACAGGAACAGCGTCTCCTGCAGCTAAAAAAATATTAAGTGAAAAAGGAATTGAGGCTTCTGCCGTTAAAGGTACTGGTAAAGATGGTAGAGTAACTAAAGATGATGCTGTAAAAGCAGTGCCATCTATGGGAACGCCAACTACAGGAGGTAACCGAGGAGAAACTCGTTCTAAATTATCAATGTTACGTCGTAAGGTGGCAGAGCGTTTGGTTTCAGCTAAAAATGAAACAGCTATGCTTACTACTTTTAACGAGGTAGATATGTCTCCTATTTTTGCATTGCGTAGCCAGTATAAAGATGACTTTAGAGCTAAACACGGTGTTGGTTTAGGTTTTATGTCTTTCTTTACTAAGGCGGTTGTACGTGCATTAGAGATGTACCCATCTGTAAATGCAATGATAGATGGTAAGGAAATGATTTCTTATGATTTTGCAGATATTAGTATTGCAGTATCTGGACCAAAAGGTTTAATGGTTCCTGTAATTAGAAATGCAGAAAACTTAACTTTTAGAGGTGTAGAAGCAGAGGTAAAGCGTTTGGCTATTAGAGCTCGTGAAGGTGAAATTACTGTAGATGAAATGACAGGTGGAACATTTACAATTACCAATGGTGGTGTTTTTGGTTCTATGTTGTCTACACCAATTATTAACCCGCCACAAAGTGCTATTTTAGGTATGCATAATATTGTAGAGCGTCCAATTGCTAAAAATGGTGAGGTTGTAATTGCTCCAATTATGTATGTTGCTTTGTCTTATGATCACAGAATTATAGATGGTAAAGAATCTGTTGGTTTCTTAGTTGCTGTTAAAGAAGCATTAGAGAATCCAGAGGAATTATTAATGAATAATGATGTTAAGAAGGCGTTAGAAATGTAGTCTTAAATCTAGAGATAAAAAAAAGGGCTGAAGTTAAACTTCAGCCCTTTTTTAATGCTTTTTTTTTAATTACATCCCATGTCAGATTTGGATTCGCTATCTGCATTTGGGAAACAATTTCCAGAAGGCAGATTTTCTGGAGTGTATCTTTTAAGATTGTTGTCGTAAAGTCCGTTTTCTATAAAGGCAGTTAAATCATCAACTTCTTCTGTTGTTAAATTAAGAGGTGCAAATTCTGATGCTAATTGACTTTTAGGAACATTACTGTTTTCTGGTATAGCTTTGTTTTTGTATTCTATAACTTCTTTTATAGACGTAAAGTTTCCTCCATGACCAAAATGAGATACATCTTTTAAGTTGTATAAAGATGGTATTTTAAACTTGTAATTATCTTCTTCTTTTCCTGTAAAACCACCTCTGCCTTTTTTTGTAGCTTCATCAATACTAATGTGTGAGCTGTTTGGATCCAAGTCGTTCATTCCTAAAGCATAAAACCCTGTTTTGTTTAAGCCTGGTCCGTTGTGGCATTTATAGCATTCTGCTTTGCCAAAAAATAAGTTAGCGCCACTTATTTCTTTAGGGGATAATGCAGCTTCATTTCCTTTTAAAAACTCTTGAAAAGGAGCTTGGTTTGCAAGCACTGTACGCTCATAGGTAGCAATGGCTAAGCCGGCAGTTATGGTTGTGTATCTATTTTCTTCTGGGGTGTTAGGAAAAGCAGCGTCAAACATACTTTTGTATCCGTTGTTGTTTAGGAAGTTGGTGTCTATTAAAAGCCTGTGAACACCCAGGCCAGCAATAGCTTGTATCTCTACGCCTTCAAAACCTAAATTATTGCGTTCTTTGGGAGTGCCAGCTGTCCAGCTACTTTCGGTACCTGTATTTTCTGAGGTTCCTCCAAACTGTCCGTTCCATAACATTACTTTTTGGTATGCAGTGTTTAGTATGCTTGGAGATTTTATGGGTTGTACATCTAAATCTTCTTCTAAATAATCTACAGACATATGTCTAGATTCTCCTTTTGCTCCATAGCCAAAACCACCTTCACCAATACCTTGTATGTTGCCGCTTTGGAAACCTGCCGCTGCGTGGTGGCAACTAGCACATGAGTAAGTGTTGGTGCCAATTTCTTTTATTGGGTTTAAGGCTAAGCCTGTTTCGTGAAAAAGTAATTTTCCTAAGGCAACTTTTTCTGGAGTAAGCGGGTTTTTAGGATCACTAGGAATATTGCTTAAATTTGTTTCTTCTGGTAATTGTAGTGTTTCTAGTGAGCCATAAAGAGTTGTAATTTTCTCTTTTAAAATACTTGTTTCTGCTTTTTGGTAGTTGTTGTCGTCATTAGAACAACTGGTTGTAAATAAAATGCCAATTGCTAGTATGCAATATAGATTTATTTTAGATGTAGACATGGTTAGAATGTTTTGCAAACAAAAGTGTGTTTTTGCTAAAACATAACATTAAAAAATCGGTACAATACTAATAAATAAGATATTTGTTATTTACAGCTTAAGATAAACACATTTTTTGTTGTAGTCTATAATAGCTTTTGTCTTTTTTAATATGTCTGCTCCAATAATACCATCTACTGGTAATGCATTATGGTTAATAAGAGCCTGGTTAACGTGTACCAAATCAAACAAAACAATTTTTAATTTTTTGTATTTCCAATCTCCAATTTTTATGGTGTTGTTAGAAGAGATTAATGTTTCCATTTCTGTAGCACCAGCACCAGCAGCTTTTATTTCTGAATCTTCAGAGGTAAGCTTAAAGTTTTCAATTTTATCTATACCTATGCAGGTGTTGGAGGCTCCTGTGTCTAAAATAAATTTCCCGGCTACATTGTTAATCTTAGCTTTAATTTCAAAATGATTAGTAGGAGTTAATGTAAGTTTAATTTTGGTGTAATCTTTTTGAAGCAAGAATTTTTTTAAGCTAGACATATATTCAATTTTAGTGCAAATATATATCAATCTTTATCAGAAAAGATAAAATCAAACTATATCAATTTAAAAACAATAAAATATATAAGATAATTCTATTTTTGCGGTATGATATTTACAGATACACATACACATTTATATAGTGAGGCTTTTGATGAAGACAGGGCTGTTGCAATACAAAATGCAATTGATAAAGGAGTGCAACGATTTTTTATTCCTGCTATAGACTCAACTTACACAAGTTCTATGTTGAGTTTAGAGGAGGCTTACCCAGATAATGTTTTTTTGATGATGGGTTTGCATCCAACACATGTAAAAGACAATTATCATGTAGAGTTGGTACATATTGAAGAAATGCTAGAGCAGCGTAAATTTTATGCTGTTGGAGAGATAGGAATAGATTTATTTTGGGATAAAACCTTTTTAAAAGAACAACAGCAAGCTTTTAAGCATCAAATACAACTAGCAAAAAAATACAAATTGCCAATAGTTATACATTGTAGAGATGCTTTTGATGAGGTTTTTGAAATTTTAGAAGAAGAAAAAGGTAATGATTTAAGAGGGATTTTTCATTGCTTTACGGGTACTTTGGAGCAGGCAAAATTAGCTATATCTTATAATATGAAATTAGGTATTGGAGGAGTAGTTACTTTTAAGAATGGAAAAATAGATAAGTTTTTAAATGAAATTGATCTTAAACATATTGTTTTAGAAACAGATGCTCCTTATTTGGCGCCAACACCTTTTAGAGGTAAAAGAAATGAAAGTGCATACCTTATAAATGTAGCTGAAAAATTAGCAGATATATATAATAAGGACATAGAAGAAATAGCAGAAATAACAACAAAAAATTCTGTAGACGTTTTTGGTGTATAAAATAACTTATTAAAATGGCAAATACTACAAAAATATTATTGGTATATACTGGCGGTACCATTGGTATGGTTAAAGATTATAAAACAGGAGCTTTAAAGGCTTTTAATTTTAATAATTTAATGAAGAGTATACCAGAGTTAAAGCAGTTAGATTGTTCTGTGGATAGCGTTTCTTTTGAAGAACCAATAGATTCATCTAATATGAACCCTACACATTGGGTAAAAATTGCAAGTATTATAGAACAAAACTATAATGCTTTTGATGGTTTTGTAGTGTTACATGGTAGTGATACTATGAGTTATACTGCTTCGGCATTAAGCTATATGTTAGAGCATTTAAGTAAGCCGGTAATATTAACAGGGTCTCAATTGCCAATAGGCGATTTAAGAACCGATGCAAAAGAAAATCTAATAACCTCAATACAGATTGCTGCTTTAACAGAAAATAGTAAAGCAACTATACAGGAAGTATGTTTGTATTTTGAATACAAATTGTATAGAGGGAATAGAACTACAAAAATTAATGCAGAACATTTTGAAGCTTTTGCGTCATTAAATTATCCAGAGTTAGCGGAATCTGGAGTGCATTTAAAAGTAAATAAGGAGTATTTAAGAAAAAAGAAACATAACAAAGCTTTAAAGGTGCATAAAAACTTAGATGATAATGTTGCTGTATTAAAGTTATTCCCTGGTTTAAACAAAAATGTACTAAAAAGTGTGTTAAATATTCCTAACTTAAAAGGACTTGTTTTGGAGACTTATGGTGCTGGTAATGCTCCAACAGACAAATGGTTGCTAAATGAAATAAAAAAAGCAATAAAAAACGGATTGTACATTATTAACGTTACCCAGTGCTCTGGAGGTAGTGTTTTACTAGGGCAATATGAAACTAGTGAGGAATTACAAAGCTTGCAAATAATTAATGGTAAGGATATTACAACAGAGGCAGCTGTTACTAAGCTAATGTATTTGTTAGGAACAGGAGTCTCTCCAAAGCTATTTAAAACACTTTTTGAAACTCCTTTGCGAGGAGAATTGCAATAAAAATAACATATTATATTTCTTTAACTAATATTTTTTTTGTTATTTGGACGCCGTTAAACTTATTAAGAGAGAGGTGGCCGAGTGGTCGAAGGCGCACGCCTGGAAAGTGTGTATACATCACAAGTGTATCGAGGGTTCGAATCCCTTCCTCTCTGCAGATAAGTTTGCGTTTAATTTTATTATAACATTTTTTTTTTATCTTTAACCCTATTAACTAACTAAATTAAGTTTCGAAAATGAAAAGATTATCATCTATCCTAGCTGTAGCTGGGTTGTTTGTTTTTAGTACAAATACAGTAAATGCAGCTACATTATTACAAGATGCAGCGGAGAAAGAGGCGCCAAAAGGTTTTGTTCAAGTATTAAAAGAACAATTTATTACTGGTGGACCTGCTTTTATGGGTATTGTACTTTTATGTTTAATTCTTGGTCTTGCAGTGGCAATTGAAAGAATAATTTACTTAAACATGGCAAGCACAAACACTACTAAATTAAAACAAAGAGTAGAGGATGCATTAGCATCTGGTGGTGTAGAAGCAGCTAAAGAAGTATGTAGAAACACAAAAGGACCTGTTGCGTCTATTTTCTACCAAGGATTAGATAGAGCTGGTGAGAGTATTGAATCTGCTGAAAAAGCTGTTGTTGCCTATGGTGGTGTACAAATGGGTCAGTTAGAGAAAAACGTATCTTGGTTGTCTTTATTTATTGCAATTGCGCCAATGCTTGGTTTCATGGGTACGGTAATTGGTATGATTCAGGCCTTCCAAAAGATTGCAGCAGTTGGTAACTTAAGTGCATCTTTAATTGCAGGTGATATTCAGGTTGCATTATTAACAACTGTATTTGGTCTTGTTACTGCCATTATTCTTCAGATTTTTTACAACTACATCATTGCTAAAATTGATAGTATTGTAAATGATATGGAAGATTCATCAATCTCATTGATTGATATGTTGGTAGATCACAAAAAATAAGTCGGACCTTAATACAAAAGCATTATGCAAAAAATAATTAAAATAGCCTTAATAGTAATAGGCATTCTATCGGCTGTGCTATGGTATTTTTTACCATCAGGGGATTTTACTATTCCTGAGGTAGCAGCTGAGGCAGCAAATAGTAGTGCAATGAATTTTATGTTTATTATAACTTACCTTTTATTAGGGGTTGCAGTTGTAGTAGCATTGGTTTATACACTAAAGAACTTGTTTTCTACACCAGAAAACCTTAAAAAAGCTTTATTTGCTTTAGGTGGATTTGCACTTGTAGTAATTGTTTCTTATTTTATCTCAAACGGAGAGGATTTAGACCCTCAGTTTTTAGCAGATAATAATACTACAACTAGTACAGTAAAAAACATTGGAACAGGTATTTATACTTTCTTAATTTTAGTAGCAGTAGCTGTTGTTCTTATGGTTGTACCAAGTGTAAAAAAACTAATTGGTAAATAAAAAAGAATAATTATGGCAAGAAGAGGTGGAGCACCAGAAGTAAATGCCGGTTCTATGGCAGACATTGCTTTCTTACTCCTTATCTTTTTCTTAGTAACTACTACTATAGAAACAGATGCAGGTTTAGATCGTATGTTGCCTCCTAAAGAGCCGCCTACTGATGAGCAAGTAATACTTAAGCAAAAAAATATTTTACTGTACAAATAGGTAAAGATGGTCAGTTGCTTGTAGAAGAAGACCTTTTAGATTTAAAAGATTTAAGAGAAAAAGCTATTGCATTTTTAGATAATGGTGGAGCAGTAAAAGGAGATCCTGACTACTGTAGCTATTGTGAAGGTGCAAGAAGTCCAGAGTCTTCAGATAACCCTATAAAAGCGGTTATATCATTAAAAAATGATCGTGAAACTAAGTACTCTGTTTATATAACTGTACAGAATGAGTTAGTTGCAGCGTACAATTTTTTACGTAATAGAGCAGCTAAAAAGTTAGGTTATAATATGTCTTTTACAGAAATGGAAGAAGCATATTCTAATCAAGAAACTCCAGATGATGTTAAGGAGAAATTAAAGGTAAAGATTAAGAAAATTCAAGATCTTTATCCTCAAAAATTATCTGAAGCTGAAACTACAACAAACTAATAACATTTAATACAAAGGAATATGTCAAAATTTAAAAAGAAAAAAGACGGAGAATTACCTCCAGTTTCTACGGCTTCTCTTCCGGATATTGTATTTATGCTTTTGTTTTTCTTTATGACGGTTACAGTAATGAAAGATAGCGAGCCATTGGTAGCAAATGAGTTGCCAAACGCATCTGAAATTAAGAAACTAGAAAAGAAAGATAGAGTAGTTTATATTTTTGTTGGTCAACCTACAGAAAAATATCAGAGCGCTTTTGGTAAAGAGCCAAAAATACAGTTAAACGATAAGTTTGCTAATGTTTCTGAAGTAGGAGATTACGTTTTAGAAGAAATAGCTAAGAAACCTCAAGAGGTTCAAAGTTCTATTACAACTGCTTTAAAAATTGATAAAAATGCCAATATGGGTATTGTTATGGATATTAAAGAAGAGTTGAGAAAAGTAAATGCTTTAAAAGTGAACTACACTACGTATGAAGGTGATGCTTTTAAAAATTTACAATAATTTAGATAGTTAAACTATTATATGCGCTTCAAATAGGTAAAACTATTTGAAGCGTTTTTTTATACAGTAACTTTTATGCGTACTATATGATTCGTTTATGTATTTTATTTGGACTTATATGTTTTTCTCTTTCGGCTCAAAACACTGCCGTAGATAGTCTTTATTTAGAGGATCAGTTTTATGTAGGTTTAACATATAATACCTTTGGTAGTAAACCAGCTAGTTTAGAGCAGCGTAATTTACCTTATGGATTGCAATTGGGTTTTATAAAAGATTTGCCAATTAATAAAAATAGAAATGTTGGTTTTGGTATTGGTTTAGGCTATGCGGTTAATAATTACTATTCTAACCTAATTGCTACAAAAGTAGACGGCAAAATTAGTTACTCTTTTGCAGATGAGGATACAGACTATCAAAGAAGTAAAATTGTAACGCATTTACTTGAGATGCCTATAGAATTTAGATGGAGAAAGTCTACACCTACTAAGTATAAATTTCTTAGAATATATGGCGGCGCTAAACTTGGTTATGTTTTTTCTTCTAGGTCTAAGTTTGTGTCTGATGACTATAAGGAAGTTTTTAATAACAATGATGTTATTAATTTTAGATATGGCTTACAATTTAATATAGGTTATAATACCTGGAACATTCATGTGTATTATGGCTTAAATAGTTTGCTAGATGATGCTTTTGTAGACGATGATCAACTACTTATGAGGCCAATACGAATAGGATTTAATTTCTATATTTTATAGCCAATATTTTATTGTTATTAGTTGTGATACTAAGCCAATTATAAATCCAACTATTATTTCTAACGAGCTGTTTGTTTTTAAATATAATTTAGAGGTAGAAACTAGTCCTGTGAAAAATATAGTAATTGCAATGGCGTAAATAATATTAATCTCAAAATGTACGCTTAGACTAATTAAGAACATAAGTAGACTTCCCATACCTGTGGCGTGCAAACTGCTTTTAAAATGAATAAAAAGAAGTATTAGGGAGCAAAATACAGCAGTAATTAATCCTATAAAATAAAAATAGAGTTCTGAGCTGTAGTTATTTGGTATAACTTTATATATAACCAAAAGTAATAGTGATAGGCTTATATACAAAGGGTATTTTCTTTCTTTTATTGTTGGTAGCGTGTATGATGTTATATATCCTGTACTTCTAAGTATAATGTAGCACACAATTGGGACAATAACTGTAAGTATTAAAATTGGCAATGTATTTCCTAAAAAGTAGTTTTGTGTATAATATTGCGGTGTAATTTTAAAATAGCAAATACAGCCAATAACAGGGATAAGTAAAGGGTGAAATATGGTAGATATAATTTTGTAAAACCCTTTCATTTTTATATTTGCTTTCTTAACCTAGCAACAGGTATATTTAGTTGTTCTCTGTATTTAGCAACGGTACGTCTCGCAATTGGATATCCTTTTTCTTTTAATATTGCAGCTAATTTATCATCAGTTAAAGGTTTTCTTTTTTCTTCCTCACTAATAACATTTTCTAAAATCTTTTTGATTTCTTTTGTGGACACATCTTCTCCTTGTTCATTTTTCATAGACTCAGAAAAGTATTCTTTTACTAATTTTGTTCCGTAAGGGGTGTCTACATACTTGCTGTTGGCTACTCTAGAAACAGTGGATACATCCATGCCAATGGTATCTGCAATATCTTTTAAAATCATTGGTCTAAGCTTCCGCTCATCTCCGGTTAAAAAATATTCTTTTTGGTAGTTCATAATAGCGCTCATTGTTACATAAAGCGTTTGTTGCCTTTGTTTAATAGCGTCTATAAACCACTTGGCAGCATCTAGTTTTTGTTTTATAAAAAAAACGGTGTCTTTCTGTGATTTAGATTTTGTTTTAGAATTTTTGTAGCCTTCTAGCATATTATTATACTGTCTAGATACGTGTAATTCAGGAGCATTTCTTCCGTTTAGAGTAAGTTCTAGCTCTCCGTCTGTAATTTTAATTGAAAAATCTGGTACAATATGTTCTATTATTCTAGTATTACCAGCATATGAGCCTCCTGGCTTTGGATTTAATTTTTCAATTTCAGAAATAGCTTCTTTTAGTTCATTTTCTGTAATGTTGTGTTTTTGCAGAAGCTTTTTGTAGTGCTTTTTAGTAAACTGATCAAAAGACTTTTCTAGTATTTGAATTGCTAATTCAATAGCAGGCGTCTGTTCTTTTCTAGAAAGCTGTATAATTAAGCATTCTTCTAAAGATCTTGCGGCCACACCAGGCGGATCTAATTCTTGTACTAAATTTAGTACTTTAATTATGTCTGCTTCTTCTGCAAATACATTTTGTGTAAATGCCAGATCGTCCATAATATCTGTAATTGGTCTGCGTATATAACCGCTTTCATCAACACTACCAATTAAAAACTCGGCAATTGCCCAGTCTTTATCATCTAAATAAACGGTATTTAATTGTGTCATTAAATGTTGATGAAAAGAGGTTCCTGCTGCATAAGGAATACTCTTTTCATCATCATCTGCACTGTAATTATTTGCCTGTGTACGGTAGTCAGGTACTTCGTCATCAGAAAGATATTCGTCTATATTAATATCTTCTGCTTCAATTTTTTCGGTATCATTGTCGTACAAATCGTCATATTCATCCTCAATAGTTTCGGTTTCTTCTTTGCCGCTCTCTAATGCTGGATTTTCTTCTAACTCTTGTTTTAATCGTTGTTCAAAAGCTTGAGTGGGAAGTTGAATTAACTTCATAAGCTGTATCTGCTGTGGAGACAACTTTTGTGATAACTTAAATTGTAGGTGTTGTTTAAGCATTAATGTTAATTCTTTTTATGACTTTTATATTTTACTTATTAAAATTCTGCATTTTGTGGTGTTCTAGGAAAAGGAATAACATCTCTAATGTTCCCCATTCCTGTAGCAAAAAGTACTAAACGTTCAAAGCCAAGACCAAAACCACTGTGTACGGCGCTTCCGTATTTACGTAAGTCTGTATACCACCAAAGTTCCTTTTCATCTATATCCAATGCTTTCATTTTTTCTAAAAGCACATCTAACCTCTCTTCTCTTTGTGAGCCGCCAACTATTTCTCCAATACCTGGGAAAAGGATATCCATAGCTCTCACCGTTTTTCCATCTTCATTTAAACGCATATAAAATGCTTTTATTTTTGCTGGATAATCAAACAATATAACTGGACATTTAAAATGTTTTTCTACAAGATAACGTTCATGTTCACTTTGTAAATCTGCTCCCCATTCATCAATAATATACTTAAATTTTTTCTTTTTGTTTGGCTTGCAGTTTCTTAATATTTCTATAGCTTCGGTATAGCTAACTCTTTTAAAATTGTTGTCTGTTATAAACTTTAATTTTTCTATTAAAGGCATTTCACTACGTTCTGCTGCGGGCTTAGTTTTTTCTTCGTCTAACAAACGTTTTTCTAAAAACTCTAAGTCGGCTTTACAGTTTTCTAGCACATAAGATATTACACTTTTTATAAAATCTTCAGCTAAGTCCATATTAGCATCTAAATCGTAAAAAGCCATTTCTGGTTCTATCATCCAGAACTCTGCTAAGTGTCTAGATGTGTTAGAGTTTTCTGCTCTAAACGTTGGCCCAAATGTATATACTTTACCAAGACCCATTGCGTAGGTTTCTGCTTCTAATTGACCAGAAACGGTAAGGTTTGTTTCTTTTCCAAAAAAGTCTTCGCTATAGTCTACAGCTCCATCTTCCTTTAAAGGTGGATTTTTGCTATCTAAGGTAGATACTTTAAAAATTTCACCAGCACCTTCTGCATCAGAGCCAGTAATTATTGGTGTATGTACGTGGTAAAATCCGTTTTGTTGAAAATATTGGTGTACTGCAAACGATAATGCAGAACGCATACGCATTACAGCAGAAAAAGTGTTGGTTCTAACACGTAAGTGTGCTTTTTCTCTTAAAAACTCTAAGGTGTGTTTTTTAGGTTGTATAGGGTATGTTTCTGGGTCTGCGCCTCCATGTATTTCTAAAGAAGCTACTTGTATTTCTACAGATTGTCCTTTTCCTTGGCTTTCTACAAGGGTTCCCTTTACCTTTATTGCAGCGCCTGTAGATACTTGTTTTAATAGGCTTTCGTCCAATTTTTCAAAATCTACAACACATTGAATGTTTTGTATAGTAGAACCATCATTTAAAGCAATAAATCTGTTGCTTCTAAATGTTTTTACCCAACCACTAACGGTTACTTCTTGTAAAAGATGTTTTCCGGACAATAAATCCTTAATGCTGTTTGTGTTCATTATAAAATATGCTTCTTATTTTAAGTGATAAAGATAACTTTTTTTAAATCGTCATTAAAGCACTTAAATTAGTTTTGATTTTTGATTTGATTTTTTTTCTTAATTTTTACCTCTTCTTTTGGTAAAATATCTATTTGCGGTTTTTTAAGTACTTCTTTATTTGCTATACTGCGCTCTAATGAAAGTAAAAGCGATGGTAATAAAATTAAATTGGCTAACATAGCAAATAATAATGTTGCAGAGACTAATGCACCTAATGCAACTGTGCCGCCAAAATTAGATATGATGAATACAGAAAAACCAAAGAATAATACTATTGAGGTATAAAACATACTAACTCCAGTTTCTCTTAATGCGGCGTATACAGATTTTTTAATTGCCCATTTATTCACTACAAGTTCCTGTCTGTATTTTGCTAAAAAGTGAATGGTGTCATCTACCGATATACCAAAAGCAATACTAAAAACTAATATAGTAGAGGGTTTTATAGGTACGCCAACAAAGCCCATAACGCCCGCTGTAATAATTAGTGGCAAAAGGTTTGGTATTAGTGATATAATAATCATTCTAAAAGACCTAAATAAATAGGCCATAAATAGTGCTATAAGTCCTATTGCTAGTGCTAATGATAAAACTAAATTGTTTACTAGGTATTTTGTGCCTTTTAAAAATAACAAAGCTTTCCCTGTTAAAAATGTGTTGTACCTCTCCTTAGGAAATATTTTATCTAAATTTTCTTGCAAACGACTTTCAATATCTTGCATACGCTCAGTATCTACATCTCTCATAAATGTTGTTATGCGCGCTGTTTGTCCTGTGGAGTCTACAAAGCTTTCTAGTAAATTACCATTACTGCTGGAGTTACGGGCCACATCCATAATAAAATTATTTTCCTGTGTTGTAGGTAATTGATAGTATTTAGGTATGCCGTTGTAAAAGGCCTGTTTAGAATATTTTACTAGATTAACAACAGATATTGGATGAGATAGTTCTGGGATTTCTTCAATAACTTCTCCAAACCTATCCATTCTTTTTAAGGTGGCTGGCTTTAAAACGCCATTTTTTCTTTTGGTATCTATTACAACTTCAACTGGCATAATGCCTTTAAATTCTTTTTCAAAAAAACGTATATCTTTAAAGAATTCTGCTTTTTTGGGCATATCTTCTATTGGGCTACCAGAAATATTTATCTGATAAATGCCAATAATACTTACTGTTAATAATAAAACAGATACAATGTAAACGCTAATTCTTTTATTTCTTACAATGTTTTCCATCCAGCTTACAAAAGTATCAATCCACTTAGTGTTTAGGTGCTTTAAGTGTTTGTCTTTAGGCATTGGTAAAAAGCTGTAAATAATAGGTATTATTAGTAGTGATAAAATAAAAATTCCAATAATATTTATTGATGCTACTATACCAAATTCTTTAAGCAACTGACTGTCTGTAATTATAAAAGTGGCAAAGCCAGATGCTGTGGTAATATTTGTCATTAAGGTTGCGTTACCAATTTTAGATATTACACGTTGTAGAGAAAGTGCTTTGTTGCCGTGTTTTTTAACTTCTTGCTGGTATTTGTTTATTAAAAAAATACAGTTTGGAATACCTATTACAATAATAAGTGGTGGTATTAAGGCGGTTAGTACGGTAATTTCGTACTGTAGTAAGCCTAGTATTCCAAAAGCCCACATTACTCCTATAATAACAACACACATAGATATAAATGTGGCTCTAAAACTTCTAAAAAAGAAAAAGAAAATTAAAGATGTAACTCCTAAGGCTGCAAGTATAAATTTATTTATTTCATCTATAATATTTTTAGAATTCATTGTACGTATATATGGCATGCCAGATATATGTAAATTCATTTCTGTTTCGTTTTCAAATCTTTCTGTAAGGTTTTTAAAATCTTTTAAAATAAAATCTTTACGTACGGATGTATTTACGATGTCCTTGTCTAGATATACTAAGGTTCTAATGGTACCAGTTTCTTTATTGTACAATAGGTTTTCATAAAACGGCATGTTTTTAAATAAATGCTGTTTTAAACTGTCTATTTCTTTAGTTGTTCTAGGCTTAGATTTTATAAAGTTTTGAAGTAAAAACTTTTGGCCGTCTTCAGTTTTAACAAGTTCTTTTAAATTGTCTGTAGATAAAACAAAATCTACCTCTGGAAATGCGTCTAGTTGTTTGCTTAGTTTGTTCCAGCGGTTAAACTTTTCTGGGGTATACAGAGTGCTGTCTTTTGCTGCAATAGCTATAACGTTGCCTTCTTCACCAAACAATTTTAAAAAAGATTGGTATTTAATGTTTACCGGATGATGATCGGGTAATAGGTTAGCTTCTGAGTTAGAGAACTTCATGTTTTTCCATTGAAAGCCCAGAAAAACCGTAAAAGCTATAATAAGAAGTATAATAAGAATTCTATTTCTTAGAATTATCCTAGCAGTTTTTGCCCAAAAACCTTGCGTAATCTTTGCAACCATTATATGTATTTAAGGTGCGCAAAGGTAAAGAATGATTGTTAGTGTTCCCAAAAAATGCGGTTTAAATACGTGCTAAACCTAAATAAAACTTAATCTTTTATTGGTATTTTATATTGTTTGCAAAATTCTATGAGATCTGCTAGTGATGTGCCTTGCTTAGAAACTTCTAAGTCTCTATGTTTTTTAGTGATTAGTTGAAACCTATAATATTGTTGGCCTAGTATTGTAATAGTTTTAAGTTGAGTGATATGAGCTAGTTTGTAACTTTTTTTATATGATTTTTTGCTAATTAAATATATAGCGTAGCCGATGGAAGCAATAGCTAAAATGACAGATGCGTAAAAAAGGAGGTTGCTTCTGTTGTTTATGATGTTTAGGGTGGAGCTTGTAATAGTAAGTACAGAGAAGATTATTGCGTTTGTTTTTTGTGTGCTAATACTATCTGTAATTGTCACTTCGTTTAAATCTTCTCTGTAATTTAATGTCATATCAATTTTAGTAGAGTTATACTTTCATAATTTCTGCCTCTTTTGTAACGAGTAGTGCGTCAATTTTTTTTGTGTATAAATTGGTTAGGTCTTGTACGTCTGCTTCTGCATTCTTTTTTAAATCTTCAGACGCATCATCTAAAGCTCTAATTTCTTTGTTTGCTTCTTGTCTGGCGTTTCTAATTCCAATTTTGGCATCGTCAGCCTCACCTTTAGCTTGCTTTGCTAAATCCTTTCTTCTTTCTTCTGTTAATGGCGGAACGTTTATGATAACAAAATCACCATTGTTCATTGGGTTAAAGCCAAGGTTAGAATTCATTATGGCTTTTTCTATTTCTTGAAGCATATTTTTTTCCCAAGGCTGTACAGAAATAGTTCTGGCGTCAGGAGTGTTTACATTAGCTACTTGAGAAAGCGGTGTCGCAGATCCGTAGTAGTCTACCATAACGCTAGATAGCATAACTGGGCTTGCTTTACCTGCTCTAATTTTAATAAATGCTTTTTCTAAATGGTCTATTGTGCCATTCATACTCTCTTTAGTGCTGTCTAATATAAAATTAATTTCTTCGTTCATTGTTTTACTATTTAATCTTGGCTCAACATATACTGTGCCACTTATAAATTTACTTCTGTTCCTATATTTTCTCCTGATAGTAATTTTAATAAATTTCCTTTAGTATTCATATCAAATACAACAATAGGTAATTCATTTTCTTGACTTAAAGTAAAAGCGGTAGTGTCCATTACTTTTAGTCCTTTATTTAGTACATCCTGAAAAGATATTTTATCAAATTTAGTTGCGTTGGCATCCTTTTCTGGGTCAGATGTGTAAATACCGTCAACTCTTGTTCCTTTTAAGATTACATCAGCTTCTATTTCTATAGCGCGCAATACCGCTGCAGAATCTGTGGTAAAATACGGGTTTCCAGTACCACCTCCAAAAATTACAACACGCCCTTTTTCAAGGTGTCTCATAGCTTTTCTTCTAATAAAAGGTTCTGCTACTTCGTTAATTTTTATGGCTGTTTGTAATCTTGTTTGTACTCCTGCATCCTCTAATGCGCTTTGCAATGCTAAGCCGTTTATTACGGTAGCTAGCATTCCCATATGGTCTCCTTGTACGCGGTCCATACCATTGCTTGCACCGGCAACACCTCTAAAGATATTACCTCCACCAATTACTATTGCTACTTGAATACCTTTGTCTGTTACTTGTTTTATTTCTGTTGCATATTCTGCAAGTCTTACAGGGTCTATGCCGTATAGTCTAGAGCCCATTAAGGCTTCTCCGCTTAATTTTAAAAGTATTCTTTTGTATTGCATTTTGGTGTTGTTTATGGTTAGCAAAAATAATGAAAAAAACGAACGGTTAAGAATGTGTTATATTTAATTCTATTATTTTGTTTTGAATTTGTTATTGATTAATGATAAAAAAAAGCCGTTTTCTAAAAATAGAAAACGGCTTAAATTATGACTTTAAAAGTTTTGTGTCTTATTATCCAAGAGCAACTCTTTTAAAAGATGATACAGCAACATCGCCATAAGAAGAAACGTAAGATGCTACGTTTATTTTTTCATCTTTAATAAAGTTTTGGTCTAATAAACATTGCTCTTGGTCTAGAGTAGTGTTATCAGATACAAATCTTTCCATTTTACCTGGTAAAATTTTATCCCAAATTTGCTCTGGTTTACCTTCTGCTTTTAATTGTTCTTTTGCACTTTCTTCAGCAGCGGCCATAACTTCTGGAGTTAATTGAGCCATAGAAATGTATTGAGGTACGTTTTTAAGAGTTTTTCCTAAACGCTCTAACTCAATATTATCTTTTTCTATAACAGCAATTCTAGCTTCAGTTTCAGAGGCTATGTAAGCTGGGTCAAAATCTTTGTAAGATAATGTAGTAGCTCCCATAGATGCAATTTGCATTGCAACGTCTTTAGCTAAAGTTTCTACATTGTCTACTTTGGCAGTAAAACCAACAACAGCAGCAATTTTATTAATGTGAACGTAAGATCCAACGTAAGGAGCCTCTACGGTCTCAAAAGCGTTTATTTCTAATTTCTCTCCAATTACACCAGTTTGCTCAACTAATTTCTCTGCAACTGTCATTCCGCCAAAATCAGCTGCTAAAAACTCATCTTTAGAGTTGTAGTTAAGTGCTAATTCTCCTAATTGGTTAGCAAGTGCTAAAAAGTTTTCGTTTTTACCAACAAAATCAGTTTCACAACCTAATACAATTGCAACACCTTTGTTAGCATCTGCGTTTACTTTAGCAACAGCAGCACCTTCGCTAGAGTCACGATCAGCTCTTTTTTCTGCTACTTTCTGACCTTTTTTACGTAATACGTCAATTGCTTTGTCAAAATCACCTTCAGCTTCAACTAGAGCTTTTTTGCAGTCCATCATTCCTGCGCCAGTAGCTTTTCTTAGTTTATTTACTTCTGCAGCTGTAATTTTTGCCATCTTATTTTAAGTTTTAATATTGCTCTAAATAAATATTATTTTTTTAGAACGATGTTAAATTAATATTTTGTTTTATTTATATAAAAGGTTGTGTTTAGATTATTCTATACCACCTTTAGTGTTGTCTTGCCAAACTTTTAACTCATCCCATTTGCCATCAGCAGCCATTTTAGCTTGTTTTGGCCAAGAACCAGGGTTTTTAGATGCAAAACTAGAACCAGCAGCAGTTAATATAGCGCTTAAATCTTCAACAGATTTAGCAGCTAAGTCTGCGTAAGTTTTAATGCCTTCGTTTTGGAAAATCTCAGCAATTTTAGGTCCAATTCCTTCAACTTTTGTTAAATCATCAGCAGCAGTTTTAGCTTCTGCTTTAGGAGCTGCTTTTGCTTTAGGAGTAGAATCTTTTCCTTCTTTTTCTGCTTGTTTATCAGACTTACGGTCTGCTAAACCTTCAATAATAGCCTCAGAAACGTGAGATAGTACGGCTTCAATAGATTTAGAAGCATCATCGTTAGATGGTATAATGTAGTCTATTGGTCTAGGATCAGAGTTTGTATCTACCATTGCAAAGATTGGAATATTTAATTTTAAAGCTTCCTTAACTGCAATGTGCTCTCTCATTGTATCTACAATAAACAAAGCTCCTGGTAAACGAGTCATATCAGAGATAGAACCTAAGTTTTTCTCTAATTTAGCTCTTAAACGATCTACCTGTAAACGTTCTTTTTTAGATAAGGTTAAAAACGTACCATCTTTTTTCATTCTATCAATAGAAGCCATTTTTTTAACAGCTTTACGAATAGTAACAAAGTTAGTTAACATACCACCTGGCCATCTTTCTGTGATGTAAGGCATATTTGCTTTTCCTGCTTTGTCTGCAACAATGTCTTTTGCTTGTTTTTTGGTAGCTACAAAAAGTATTTTTCTACCAGATGCTGCTATCTTTTTTAAAGCTTCGTTAGCTTCTTCAATTTTTGCAGCTGTTTTGTATAAGTTAATAACGTGTATTCCGTTACGCTCCATATAAATGTATGGTGCCATATTCGGGTTCCACTTTCTTGTAAGGTGACCAAAGTGTACACCTGCTTCTAATAAGTCTTTTACTTCAATTTTGTTTGCCATTTTTTTTGTAATAGTTTACGTTCCGTTTTACTTAGCAATGCTAAAGTAGTGCGTATGCAGTCTTTAACATTTAGATGCTAAACTAGTGTTTTCTGTATGGTAGCAGAAAACAACGACAACTTGTTTTAATTTATGCTTTAGAATTTTTTTCTAAAGACTTCTCAATGAACTTGTTTTTTGTTGGCAGAACCAACGGGTATAAAAATCAGAAAAATTCTGATGTAAAAAAACCGGAACAATGTTCCGGAATATATTCTTAACGCTTAGAGAATTGAAATTTCTTACGGGCTTTCTTCTGACCGAATTTCTTACGCTCTACCATTCTTGGATCTCTAGTTAAAAGACCTTCTGGCTTTAATATCAATCTGTTTTCTGCATCTACTTCGCACATTGCTCTAGAAAGAGCTAGTCTAATAGCTTCTGCCTGTCCAGTAATACCTCCTCCGTAAACATTTACTTTTACGTCAAAGTTTTCTTCATTGCTAGTTAAAGCAAATGGTTGTTTTACTTTGTACTGTAAAGTAGCAGTAGGGAAATATTCATTTAAATCTTTTTTGTTGATTGTAATGTTACCTTTTCCTTCAGAAACATATACACGTGCAACAGCAGTTTTACGTCTGCCTATTTTATGAATTACCTCCATTATAAATCCTTTAAGTTTATTGCTTTTGGTTTTTGTGCCTCTTGGTTGTGCTCAGGACCTACGTAAACTTTTAAATTACGAAAAAGTTCTGCTCCTAATCTGTTTTTAGGCAACATACCTTTTATTGATTTTTCCACTACACGTGCTGGGTTTTTCTCCAACATTTCAATAGCTGTCTGAGACCTTTGTCCACCAGGGTAACCTGTGTGTCTTATATAAGTCTTAGTTTGCCATTTGTTACCGCTAAGAGTAACTTTCTCTGCATTGATAACAATTACGTTATCCCCACAGTCCACATGTGGTGTAAAATTAGGTTTGTTCTTTCCTCTTAAGATTTTTGCAACCTTAGAAGCAAGACGACCCAACGTTTCTCCTTCAGCATCAACCAATAACCACTCCTTAGAAACGGTTGCTTTATTGGCTGAAATTGTCTTGTAGCTTAATGTATCCACACTAATATATTTTTATTATTTACTTAATCCCGATAAACGGGGTGCAAATGTACAATTATTTACTTGAAATACAAATGCTTATTTCCGTTTATTTTTATTGTTTTTTTAAAATGCTATTGTTTTCTTGATTTTTAAAGGTTTTATTTTTTCGATTTTAACAAAATTTAGCCTTTTTTACCTCTAAATATATAATAGGAGTGCTATTTTTACACCTTGTTTTAAAAAATAACCATTATAACCAATGTTAAAGTTTAGTCTAACAAGTGCTTTAGTATTTTTAACTACAGCTCTTTTTTCTCAAGAAAGTGCAAATATACAAGTTCCTAAGAGGGTGTACACTACAAATAGTGTAGAAAATAAAAAATCTCCCATTATTGATGGTTATTTAACAGATAGTGCATGGGATAATGTTGAGTGGCAAGGAGACTTTGTGGAGTGGAGACCGGATGAAAATACATCTCCTACCCAGCCTACCAAATTTAAAATAGTATATGATGATAAGTTTCTTTATGTTGCTTTTAAATGTTATGATGCTGATTTAGATAAAATTGAAAAGCGTTTGTCTAGAAGAGATGGTTTTCAAGGAGATTGGGTAGAAATTAATATTGATAGTTATAACGATAAAAGAACAGCTTTTTCTTTTACTTTTACTGTTGCAGGTGTAAAGGGAGATGAATTTATATCTGAAAATGGTAGTAGCTGGGATAGTAGCTGGAATCCTATTTGGTATGGTAGCTCTAAGTTAGATGATGAAGGTTGGACAGCAGAACTGAAAATACCGTTTAGTCAACTCAAATTTGGTGATGCTAAAGAGCAGATTTGGGGTTTACAAGTTAAACGTAGAATTTTTAGAGCCGAGGAAAGATCTATTTGGCAGCGTATTCCTTTAGAGTCATCTGGTTATGTAAGTGAATTTGGTGTGTTACGCGGTTTGTTTGATATTAAGCCTCAAAAACAATTAGAAATTCAACCTTTTGTAGTTAATCAATATGATAGTTATCCAAAAGAAGTGGGCAATCCTTATAGGGATGGATCTGATTATAAGCTTAATGGAGGGTTAGATGCTAAAATTGGGATTACAAACGATTTGACCTTGGACTTAACTGTTAATCCAGATTTTGGTCAGGTTGAAGCTGATCCTGGCGCTATAGCTTTAGATGGTTTTCAGATATTTTTTAGGGAACAACGTCCATTTTTTATAGAAAATAAAAACATTTTTGATTATGAATTTGGTAGTGGTCAAGATAATTTATTTTACAGCAGACGTATTGGGCGAAACCCTCACGGAAGACCTTCCTTGGGAGATGGTGAGTATGCAGATGTGCCTAAAAATACAACAATTCTTGGGGCAGCTAAATTCTCTGGTAAAACTAAAAGTGGTTGGTCTTTAGGACTTTTAGAGAGTGTTACGGGTAAGATGTTTGCAGAAATAGATGCTAACGGAGAAAAAAGAGATGAACTTGTAGAGCCGCTTACTAATTATTTGGTTGCTAGAGCTCAAAAAGATTTTAATAATAGGAATTCTTATGTTGGTGCAATTTTTACATCAACAAATAGAAGATTAGAAGATAATTTAGACTTTTTACGTAAATCTGCTGTTTCTGCTGGTGTAGATTTTAAGCACAATTGGAAAAATAGAGAATATTATGTAGAGGGTAACTTTGTTGCAAGTTCTGTTCGTGGTTCTAAAGAGGCTATTACTAATACTCAAAAATCTATTACGCATTTGTTTAATAGGGTAGATGCTAATCATGTTGGGTTAGATACGTCTAGAACATCTTTGTCTGGTACCGGTGGTAAGTTAGAATTTGGTAAAGCTGGTGGTGGTAATTGGCGTTATGAGGGTGGTGTACTTTGGTATTCCCCAGAATTGGAATTAAATGATATTGGTTTTTTACGTCAGGCAGATAAAATTACTCAGTTTGCAGAGGTGCAACGTTTATTTTTAAAGCCTACAGATTTTTACCGAAATATACGTTTGCAGTTAGGGCAATATTCTACTTTTGATTTTGATGGAAACTATAATATAATGTCATACCAGTTTAATGGTAATATAAGTTATAAAAATAATTGGTGGACAGAGGTAGAGGCAACATATAACCCTGTTTTTTATAGTAATGCTCATTTGCGTAGCGGACCACGTTGGCGCTATGCAAAAGAAGGTGGTTTGGCATTATTTGCAGGATCAGATAATAGAAAAAAGTTTTATGCTACTTTGGGTTTTGTGGGAAATAGAGGGGCAGAAAATACATTTGCCTATAATAGATATGTATTTAGGTTTACGTATCAGCCTATAGATGCTTTTAGTTTGTCAATGGATAACGAGTTTTCTACAGAAAAAACTAAAACACAGTACGTTACACAACGTTCAACTAACACTGTGACAAGGTATATTTTAGGTGAAATAGATCAGAATACATTTAGTAGTTCTATACGTTTAAATTATAATTTAAACCCTAACTTAAGTCTTCAATATTATGGCCAGCCTTTTATTTCTAGAGGGACTTATTCCAATTTTAACTATGTAGATAATCCTATTGCTAGTACAATTGATGATAGGATTACGCTATATAATCCTGACCAAATAACACTAGAAAATGGTGCATATATTATTGATGAAGATTTAGATGCTACTACAGATTATGAGTTTAGAGATCCAGATTTTTCATTTGTGCAGTTTAGATCTAATTTAGTATTGCGTTGGGAATACATTCCTGGTTCAGAAATTTTTCTTGTATGGTCTCAAGGTTTAACGGGTAATGCAAGCCCAGATGATTCTCTTGGTAGAAGTTTAAATAGGCAAATTTTAGATCGTAAGAAAGATAATACTATTTTGCTTAAGGCTACTTATAGGTTTATATTATAAGGTAAAATTAGTGTTATTATACTATATTAAAGTATTTTGCGTTTTTTAAATAAAAAAATCAACTAAAAAATGATGAAAAAAAGCATATTACTAATAGCATCTATTTGTTTTTTTAATTTTTCTTGTTCTACCGATAGTGAAAAAGAACTATTTTCTGAAAATAGCTTAGTGGGTACTTGGGTAATTTCTGATGTCACTAGGGAAGAGTCTTCAAATGTGAGCTTTCCTCAAGAGATTGCAAAAAACCTGATAGATAAAGGATGTAAAATAATTACATATACTTTTAATGCAGACGATACGTTTGTGGGTAAGGATAAGTTAAATTATTTTGAAGTTGAATCTAATGGATCTGGTATAGAAGTAGATTGTCCGGATGAAACGGATACTTTAGTTGGTACTTGGGATTTAAATGGAAACCAGTTAACTATTACAGACCCTACAGGAGGGGAGACTGTTATTAAGGTTGACTTAAACGGTAATACATTAATTATTGCAGGTGAAGATATAGATGCTGATAATTATGAAGATTTAGATGTTGTTTTTACAAAAAATTAAAATCTTTAGAAGTGAAAACATTAAAAAAGGGACATTAGAAAAATCTAGTGTCCCTTTTTTTAATCTTATTATTTTTTAATGTGCCTCTAGCCAATTATCTCCTGTTCCTATCTCTACGTCTAAAGGAACTGCAAGTGAATAAGCATTTTCCATTTCTGTTTTAATAAGTGCTCTTACTTCTTCTAGTTCTGTTTTATGTGCGTCAAAAACAAGTTCATCATGTACTTGTAAAAGCATTTTTGTTTTAAAATTGCCTTCAGTAAGTTTTTTGTGAATGTTTATCATTGCAATTTTTATAATATCTGCAGCGCTACCTTGTATTGGAGCGTTAACGGCATTACGTTCTGCTGCGCTACGTACTACGGCATTTCTAGAATTAATATCTTTTAAATACCTACGTCTTCCTAAAACTGTTTGCACGTAACCGTTGTCTCTTGCAAAATCTACCAACTCACCCATATATTTTTTAAGTTTAGGGTAGGTTTCATAATAAGCATCTATAAGCTCTTTAGATTCTCCTCTGCTTAAATCTGTTTGGTTGCTTAGTCCAAAAGCAGAAACACCGTAAATAATTCCAAAGTTTACTGTCTTTGCGTTGCTACGTTGCTCTCTTGTAACTTGGTCTAAAGGAACGTTAAATACTTTTGAAGCTGTAGAAGCATGAATGTCTTCTCCGTTTTTAAAAGCTTCTATCATTGTTGTTTCTTCACTTAAAGCTGCAATAATACGCAGTTCTATTTGTGAGTAATCTGCAGCAAGTAGTGTGTAGTTTTCATCTCTAGGAACAAACGCTTTACGTACTTGCCTCCCGCGTTCTGTACGTATAGGTATATTTTGTAAGTTGGGGTTGTTGCTGCTTAGTCTTCCTGTTGCTGCAACTGTTTGCATATAGTCTGTATGTACACGCCCAGTACTTTCTTCTACTTGGTCTGGTAATGCGTCAATGTATGTGCTTTTAAGCTTAGCAAGTCCTCTGTATTCTAAAATGTTTTTAATTACCTCGTGGTCTTGTGCAAGGTATGATAGTACATCTTCTGCGGTGGAATACTGACCTGTTTTTGTTTTTTTAGGTTTGTCTACAAGTTTTAGTTTCCCAAAAAGTATTTCTCCTAATTGTTTTGGTGATGCAATGTTGAACTCTTCCCCAGCGGCTTCATAAATACTAGTTTCTAGATTTTTAATATCTGTATTTAGTTCCTCGGATAATGAGTTTAAAAAATTAACATCTAGGTTTATTCCTTCTAGCTCCATATCGGCTAAAACGCTTAGTAGCGGAATTTCTATGTTGTTAAATAAGTCTTCCGTTTTAGCGTCTTTAAGTTCTGGTCTAAAGTGACTTGCTAATTGGTAAGTAATATCTGCATCTTCTACTGCGTATTCTGTCTGTTTTTCTACAGGTACCTGTCGCATAGATAATTGGTTTTTACCTTTTTTGCCAATTAATTCTGTAATAGAAATAGGTGTGTAGTTTAAGTATGTTTCAGCTAATACATCCATATTATGTCTCATATCAGGATTTATTAGGTAATGAGCCAGCATAGTGTCAAAATATGCTCCTTTAATAATAAGGTTGTATTTGCGTAATACTTTTATATCGTATTTTAAATTCTGACCTATTTTTTCAATGTTCTCATCTTCAAAAAACGGACGTAATTGCTCTATTAATTCTTGGGCTTGGGCTTGGTCTTCTGGGAAAGGGATGTAAAAACCTTTACTTGCTTCCCATGAAAAAGCAATTCCTACTAATTCTGCTGTTAGCGGATTTAATCCTGTTGTTTCTGTGTCAAAACAAACAGATGTTTGTTTCATTAAACCTTGTAAAAACAATTTCATAGCCATTCCTGGAGCAACACTTTGGTATATGTGCGGAATGTCTTTACTTGTTTTTCTGCTGGACAACTCTTGTTGTACTTGTGTTGCAGATGCGCTGTTCCCACCTCCAAATAAAGAAAATTGGCCTGCTCCTGCGGTACTTGTTTTTGTGTTTTTCTTAGAAGGTTTGTCGGTGTTGTCTTCAGATTTGGTTGTTGTTTCTGTAGCAAAAGTTTTTATAAGATTGTCTGCTAGTCTTCTAAATTCTAGTTCTTCAAAAATTTCAGTAACTTTTGGTAAATCTGGTTGGTCTAGTTCATATTCTTTCTCGTTAAAATCTACAGGGACATCTAACATTATACGAGCTAATTTTTTAGATAGTAAGCCAAGTTCCTTATTTGCTTCTATCTTTTCTTTCATTTTTCCTTTTAGCTCATGGGTATTGTCTAGTAAGTTTTCCATACTGCCATAGGCTGCTAAAAACTTTTTGGCTGTTTTTTCACCAACACCCGGTAATCCTGGTATGTTGTCTACAGAGTCTCCCATCATCCCCAAGTAGTCTATAACTTGTTCAGGTCTTTCAATTTCAAACTTTTTTAGTACTTCGGGTATTCCCCAAGTTTCATATCCGCCACCAAACATTGGTCTATACATAAAAATGTTTTCCGAGACTAGCTGTGCAAAGTCTTTGTCTGGCGTAACCATAAAAACTTTGTAGTTTTCTTTCTCTGCTTTTTTGGCAAGTGTTCCAATAATATCATCTGCTTCATACCCTTCTTTTACAACAACAGGTATGTGCATTGCTTTTAAAATATCTTCTATATAAGGAATGGCAAGTTTTATGGCTTCTGGTGTGGCATCTCGGTTGGCTTTGTAGGCTTCAAACATTTCTACACGGTCTACACTGCCCCCGCGGTCAAAACATACAGCTAAATGGTCTGGTCTTTCTCTTTTAATAACATCTAGTAAGGAGTTGGTAAAACCTAATATTGCTGATGTGTCTAATCCTTTAGAGTTAATTCTTGGGTTTTTTATAAACGCATAATATCCTCTAAAAATAAGTGCATATGCATCTAGTAAAAAAAGTCTTTTTTGATCTGCCATTTTATAATCTTAATTAAGTGTCAAAACTACTAATTGTTGTTTTGTATTTCGTCTTTCTTGTAAAAAGAATTTACTTGTTCATTAGTATTGCTATCTTTTGTTGCTTTGCGATATGTAAAACCTGGATGTACACAGTAACCACCTGTTTCTCCTTTTTTGTTCATAGCTAAAAAGCCAATCTGAAAATCTTCACGGTTTTTATTTTTAGCCATTATTCTTTTTACACCTTCTTCGCAAGCTTCTTGTGGTGATTTTCCTTGTCGCATTAATTCTACTATTAAAAAACTACCTACTGTTTTTATAACCTCTTCACCTACACCAGTGGCGGTTGCTCCACCAACTTCATTATCTACAAACAAACCTGCTCCAATTATTGGGGAGTCGCCAACACGTCCAGCAACTTTGTATGCCATACCGCTAGTGGTACAAGCGCCAGAGATGTCGCCATTTTTATCCATAGCTAGCATACCAATAGTATCGTGGTTTTCTATGTTAATTATGGTTTTGTATTTAGAGGTTTTTCTCCATTCTAGCCAATCTTGTTTGGATTTTTCGGTAAGTAAGTTTTCTTTTTTAAATCCTTGTTCGTAAGCAAATTGCTCAGCTCCCTTGCCTGCTAAAACTATGTGCGGTGTTTTTTCCATAACCTTGCGTGCTACAGATACTGGGTGTACAATGTTTTGTAAATAAATTACAGATCCGCAGTTGCCATCTTTGTCCATAATGCAAGCGTCTAATGTAACGTTCCCGTCACGGTCTGGTCTTCCTCCTAAGCCTACTGTATTATTGTTTGCGTCTGCTTCTTCAACCATTACTCCTTGTTCTACAGCATCTAAAGAGTTCCCACCTTTAGAAAGTATTTCCCAGGCCTTGTTGTTTGCGTTTTTAAAATTCCATGTGCAAATAACAATAGGTTTTATGGTTTTATCTTCATTAGTTGGCTTTTTTATTTTTTTGTTCTCACCAGATGCAAATAGTGGAGCGGATAAAAAAACAGCTGTACTTAAAGATGAATTTTTTAAAAACTTTCTTCGTTTCATTATAGTAGGTTAACTAATTTTAGGCTTTAAATATAATGAATATGATTTTAGAAGTGTGCGCAAATTCATTGGAATCTGCTATAAACGCAGAAAAAGCAGGTGCTACAAGAATAGAGTTGTGTGCAGAACTTGGTGTTGGTGGGGTAACACCTTCTTATGGTTTATTAAAACAGGTGTTAAAAGCAGTAAATATTCCTGTACATGTGCTAATTAGACCAAGAAGTGGGGATTTTACGTATTCTAAATCTGAGTTTGAGGTTATGAAGCAAGATATTGCTTTGTGTGTAGAACTTGGTTGTGCAGGTATAGTAACAGGAGTTTTGTGTTCTAATTTTACAGTTGATATAGAGAGAACAAAACTGTTAATTGATGCGTCAAATAATTTGCAATTTACTTTTCATAGAGCTTTTGATTGGGTTGTTAATCCTGAGTTGGATTTTTTAAACTTGCAGGAAATTGGAGTTAATTATTTGTTGTCTTCTGGGCAAAAAACTTCTGCAGTATTCGGTATTTCATTACTCTCTAAATTAAATAAAATAGCATCTAGTTGTGTGGTAATGCCCGGGGGCGGCTTAAGAGTAGATAATGTTGTGAATTTTAAAAATGAAGGGTTTAAAGCATTACATATGTCTGGTGTAGCTCTGGTAAAAACTTTAAATTCAGATGTACCTTTATCTATGATTTCTAATTCTTTTTTAGAGGAAAATAAAATTGCGGTATCTAGTGTAGAGACCATACAGCAGGTTGTAGCTTTGTTAAATAAGTCTTAAAAAGGTGTTTCTCTTTAACAAACAAATACCTTTGCAAAAAAATAAATTATGCTTCGTTGGATTATTTTTGCATTTATTTACTCTGTTTTAGGGTTTTATGCCTTTCAGGCACTAAAAACAGCAACTAAAATTAATTGGTTACATTATTTGTATGTAGCTGTTACTGTTTTAGTTGTGGTCAATTTTATTTATCAATTTAGTATTGGTAATGAAGGTAGAGTAATTAGTGTGCCTATGAGTTATGCTTTTGGTTTTTTATTAAGTGTAATGGCATTTAATTTGGTGCTTATTGTATTTCTTTTTTCCGAGGATATTATTCGTTTTATTGCGGGGCTTTACACAAAGTTTTTTGGTGATTCTAAAGAATTTGTAATGCCTAGTAGAAGACGTTTTTTGAGTTTAATAGGTTTAGGTTTGGCATCATTACCATTTGGGGCTTTGCTTTATGGTATGGCAAAGGGTAAGTATAACTTTAAAGTATTAAAATATGAATTAGCTTTTGATGATTTGCCTGATGCTTTTAACGGGTATCAAATTACTCAAATATCAGATATACACAGTGGTAGTTTTGATGATGAAGAAAAAATTAAGTATGCTATTAACTTAATTAATGAGCAAAAAAGTGATGTTTTGTTGTTTACTGGCGATATGGTAAATAATACAGCAGATGAAATGGAGCCTTGGAAAGATATTTTTTCTAAACTTACAGCTAAAGATGGTAAGTATTCTGTATTGGGTAATCATGATTATGGTGATTATGTTAGCTGGGATTCTGATGAGCTAAAAGAAGCTAATTTAAATAAGTTGAAAGAGATACAGAAAGAGATTGGCTTTGATTTACTTTTAAATGATAGCAGATTTCTGCAAAAAGGTAGTGATAAAATAGCATTAGTTGGAGTAGAAAACTGGGGTGTTGGTGGATTTAAAAAAGCGGGAGATTTAAAAAAGGCTACTGCAAACGTAAGTAAGGATGATTTTAAAATATTGATGAGTCATGATCCTTCTCATTGGGAGCATGAGGTTATTAATGATGATTACCATTATCACTTAACCTTAAGTGGACATACACACGGTATGCAATTTGGAATTGAAATTCCAGGATGGATAAAATGGAGTCCTATTAAATGGAGGTACCGCTATTGGGCTGGTATTTACAAAGAAATGGGACAGTATATAAATGTTAATCGTGGTTTTGGCTTTTTAGGTTATCCTGGTAGGGTAGGTATATGGCCAGAAATTACGGTAATTACACTTAAAAAGAAAGAGTTGGCTTAGTTTTAAAACTGTAAAAGTGGTAAAAATATCGGTTAAACTTTATAATTTAACAATTTTTCTTACTTTTGATTAACAACCCAAATATTTATTTATGTCTAAATTTGGAGAACTAATAGATTTACAAGTACCGGTATTGCTAGATTTCTATGCAGAATGGAATGAGCAATCATCACAAATGCACCCTGTTTTAAGGGATGTGGCTGCGGCTTTAGGTGATAAAGGTAAAATTATTAAAATTGATGTAGATAAAAATAAAGAGCTTGCGCAAGCTTTGCGCGTAAAAGGCTTGCCTACATTAATGATCTACAAAAATGGCGAAATGGTTTGGCGCCAAAGCGGAGAGCAAGATGCAAATACACTTATTGCATTGCTTAAAGAATACCTATAAAAAATAGTGATAGTATTATATTATACTGTAAACTAACACAAGTTGTTCTTGTGTTAGTTTATGCTATCTTGTAGTACAGTAGCGCTTGTGTCTACTGTACTAGAGTCTGGCAAATCAGGATCTGACATTGGTAGTTCTTCAGGAGTGTCATCCTCTAAAAGTCTTCTGGATCTGTTAAAATGAGAAAATTTATTTAAAAACTCTGTGGCAATTAATTCTTCTTGCTCGGCTAACTTGGTCTCATTATTAGATTTAAGTATATCTACAAGTCTAAAATAGCTTTCAAGATCTCCTAATATATCATTTTCTCTAATGTATTGTTGACTTAGATCTAGTGTGTTGTAATAACTTAAGTTTTCTTGGTATTTGGTTTTTAGTTGAGCAAACAAATCTTTTGCTTTTTGGGTTTCACCAACTTTAAAATAACCGTCTACAAAAGGCTCTACAAAGGCGTAGTATCCAAAATAGTCTACAGGCATATTAGTAACAGCAATGTCTATAATATCTTTTGCCTTTTCTATTTTCTTTTCTTCTATAAGTTGTTCTGCAAGTCTTGCAAGGTTGCCTCTAAAGCTAATAGATTGTGACCTTGTTTGCGGGTCGTGGTAAATATCTGAACTGCCAGAGTTGCCCCATTTCCACTTTTTAACTATACTGTACATTAAATCACTATCTATGCGCCCCATATCGTATGGACTAGCGTTTCTAGTTTTAATAGGTACTAATTTGTATGCTAAGCCATCTAGCTGTAAGTATTCTTTCATCCAAATATACTCGCCACTGTCAAAGCTACCTCCAGAGAAATATATTGGTCGCTTCCAGTCATTGTTAGCTAATAAATCTAGCATTAGCAAACGATTTTTGCTTAATGATCCTGGTAAGTCAATATCTATATAATCTACAATTAAATCTGCGTCTTCTGGTTTTACTAACCCGCTTTCTAAAACATTTTTCTTGTTCACAGGAACACGTATTTTGTTTGTAGGGTAGTAAATTAGGTCTAATATGTTATCTGGATATTGACTAAGGTCTGCCCCTTGTCTTTGGTAAAGGTATCTTAGTTTGTTTTGTGGTTTGTCACTAGCAACCCAGTTCATGAAATCTTTAATATCTAGCCTTTTGTCTTTAAATTGTTCTAAAGGGTTTCCGTATACAACATCTCTAGAGCCAAATCTATACTTTTCATGTGTCAATTGTGATGGTATAGGGTCGCTTGTGTAAGCTTTCTTTTTCATTTGGTCTATGTACCAATCTGTAGCAAATAAACTAGTGTTAATAATACGTACGTCTGTGCGGTAGCCTTCAATTTCTTGTAGGTACCAAAGCGGAAAAGTATCATTGTCTCCAATGGTGAATAAAATTGCTCCGGCATCTTCTTGTGTGGAGTCTAAATAAGATCTGGCAGTACTGTTAGCGGTAAATCTGTTAGATCTATCATGGTCATCCCAATTTTGAAAAGCCATAAGTGTAGGTACGGCAAGTAGACAAATAACAGTAATTACTGGAGCTATAATTTTTGCAGAGGTAATTTTTTTTAGTTCGTCATACAAACCAGCAACTCCTATGCCAATCCAAAGAGCAAAAACATAAAAAGAACCTACTAATGAGTAGTCTCTTTCTCTTGGTTGAAAAATAGTTGGATTGGTGTAAAACTGTATGGCTAAGCCAGTAAATAAAAAGAATACCAATAATGCCCAAAATTGTTTAGGGTCTTTTTTAATCTGAAAGAGAATACCTATAATACCTAGTATAAGAGGTAAAAAGTAATATACATTTCTTCCTTTGTTATTAGCAACGTCACTTGGTAGGTTATCTTGGCTTCCAACCAGTTGATTGTCTATAAAATTTATTCCGCTAATCCAGTTGCCATGGTTGTTGTATCTTCCTTGTATATCATCTTGTTTACCTACAAAATTCCACATAAAATAGCGCCAATACATATAGCCAAACTGAAAATCCATCATATATTTAATGTTGTCCCAAATGCTTGGTGGTATAACATCTATATAGCCTTCACTGTTGGCTTCTCTTAAAAAGCCAATGTACTGTTCTGTTCCTATTTCACCTCTGGCATGACCTTCTTTAAGTTGGTTAGATATGTTTCTTAAATCTTGATTGCTTAAGTATTTTGGTTTAATTTTAAAATCTAAAGCACCATAATACTTCATATAGTTTTCTGCATTTTCTCTAGACCACATTCTAGGTAAAAAACCTGTGTGGTTTTTGTCTGCACCTTGGTCAGCGTCTTTATAATTGTTTACAATTATGTACTTTCCTAGTTTTAGATCTTTTTCGTATTTTGGTTTACCATCTTTAGGTTCTCCTCCAGAAGAAAAAGCATCAGAATAATATGCGCCATATATTGGGCTATCTACACCAGGGTACTGCTCTCTGTTGTAGTATGCTAGTAATGATCTTGCGTCAGATGGATCATTTTCATTAATAACTACGTTAGCGTTTGCTCTAATTGGTAACATTAACCAAGTAGAAAAACCTAAAAACAGAAACATTAAACATAGTACAATTGTGTTGGCAGTTTTAAAATTATTTTTTCTGGTGTAGTTTAATCCAAAAGCAAAAGCGCATATAAAAAGTATACCCATAATTATGGATCCAGAATTAAAAGGTAATCCTATGCTATTAATAAAAAAGACTTCACTCCATCCAAATAGTTTTAAAACGTATGTTAATGAAAATTTATATACTAGCATTAAAACTGCAATTACAGCTACGTTTGCAATTAAAAAGTTTTTAACTGTTGTTTCTTTGTATTTTTTAAAGTAGAATAACAGCCCAACTGTAGGTATTGCTAAAAAGCCCATAAATTGTATACCAAATGTAAGTCCTACAACAAAGGATATCATAATTATCCATCTGTTACCTCTAGGTTGGTCTAATTCATCAACCCACTTTAATCCAAGCCATAAAAGTAAAGCCATAATAAAACTTGCCATAGCATATACTTCTGTTTCAACAGCATTAAACCAAAAACTGTCAGAAAAAGCAAAGGCTAAAGAACCAACAAGTCCGCTGCCTAAAATAGCTATAGCCTTACTATTGGTTAAAACACTGTTTGCTTCTTTTAAAATAAGTTTTTTGGATAAGTTGGTAATAGACCAAAACATAAACAAAATTGTAAAGGCACTAGATGCTCCTGAAACAAAATTTACCATACTTGCAATTTGTGTTTTATCTGTGGCAAACATTGCAAAAAAAGCGCCTATCATTTGTAGTAATGGTGCTCCAGGTGGGTGGCCAACTTGTAATTTGGCAGAAGTGGCTATGTATTCACCAGCATCCCAAAAACTACTTGTAGGCTCTACAGTTATTAAGTAAGTAATAAATGCAATTAAAAAAGCAACCCAGCCAAGGATAGTATCCCATTTTTTAAAATTGTTAGAGAACATATAGTTTTTTTGTTTATGAATTAAGGCGAATTTAGTAATAAATTGAGATATGAGAGATAAAATTTTATAAAGGTTTAACAAAGTTTAAAAATTTTTTTAAAAAATGTTTTGTGTAAACGAAAGTTTATTATAAATTTGCACCCTCAAAACAAACATTGGCCCATGGTGTAATTGGCAACACTCCGGTTTTTGGTACCGTCATTCAAGGTTCGAGTCCTTGTGGGCCAACCAATGTTAAGTAAAGCCCGATATCAATATGGTATCGGGCTTTTTGTTTTTAATGGTTTATGTGCTCGTTGTCTTCTGTGTTATCTGTATTATTTTCTTCAAGGTTCTCTAAAGCGGTACTACTGCTTTCGTATTCTTCATTGTTTTCATCCGCATTTTCGTCATGAAGTTTGTCTAGTTCGTCTATGTCGTCATCTATTTCATCCAAGATAGTGTTCATTTTGCGTTTGTCTTTAATCATAGCAGCTGTCATAATTAAACTTGTGCCAATAATTACAAAAAGTAAAATGCCAGAATCAAAAGTTTCTATTTGTGCTTCTTGTGGTATCGCGTAAAAAAGTAATACTGTTATTAATCCTCTTGGGGCAATAAATAACTGTGGAAAAATATCGCCACCAACAAAAACACGTAATACAACAAATCTAATGATATATATAGATGCAATTATTAAAATGCTTGTAATTGCTACGTTTATGCTAAACAAGGATGATATAACTATGGTTATACCAAAAATTACAAAGAAAAATGTACGTACTACAAAAGCGGTCTCTAATGTTATAATGTGTAGTTCATGATAAATTTGTTCTGCACGCTCTTTGTTTAGGTATTTAGATAAAAACCCACCAAAAAATAAATTCATATTAGCAATTATTAATCCAAATATTAAAATAATTATTAACGAGGATAAATGAAATTTTTTACCTAGGGCATATAATAGCAAGAGTACAGCAATTAATAAAAACTGTTTTGCTTGTGATTTTATTTGTTGGAAAACCAATATAATGGCGTAGCTAGCAACAATAGATATTGCAATTGTTAGTCCAATGTTTCCGGCAAAACTTGCAGCTCCATTTCCTGCGTCTTCTGTTGGGTTAAGGTTTCCTGTTAAAAAGTAAAACATCATAATACCCATAATGTCAGAAAATGTGCTTTCGTAAATATGGAATTCTTTTTTGTTTTCGGGAAGGCCACTTACACTAGGGATAATAATGGCGCTAGATAAAATAGATAAGGGTGTTGCATATAACCATGCAGATTGCATAGTCATGCCTTCTATAAATTGATGTAAAATTAAAGCTGCAACATAGGCGGATGCTATTAAGCCTATAAGGGCAATTGCCATAGATTTTAAAATAGGTACTAGTTTTTCTCGCTTTAATTTTAGTTCAAGTGCGGCTTCTAAAACAATCATTATTAGACCAACAATGCCAAGTAGTTCTAGGGACGGAAAAAAGTTAATGTTGTCTTCTCCTATAAATTCTAAAACATATTTTAGTATAACCCCCAGTACAATGAGCATTAAAACGGAGGGAATGTTGGTTTTTTTTGAAATACCGTTAAAGAGAAAAGAAATAATAATTATTACTGAAGCGGCTATAATTAGATTGTATGAAGATAATATTTCCATTTTTGGATGTTAGTTTGTGTTTAGTTTTTAAAAATATACATAATTACCTAAACTACAGTTAGGATCACTTTAATTTGTGAAAATTATTATGTATCTTTGCATCGCTGAAAGAATATAATGTATTCATGAGGGGACTTATTAGTCCCCTCTTTTATTAACTATACTTTTTTTGGTTTAATAAAATTTCTGTAAAAAGAGTTATGTTTAAAGAGCAAGTTACATCTTTGTTAGAAGGGGCTTTAAAAGAAAACCCATCGTTATTCTTAATAGATTTTAGAATAACACCAGACTTTAAAATTAATATAGTTTTAGATGGGGATAACGGTGTTACACTTAAGGATTGTGTGGCGGTGAGTAGAGCTATAGATCACAACTTAGATAGAGAGGAACAAGATTTTTCTGTAGAGGTTGCTTCGGCAGGAGCATCTTCTCCTTTAGTTTTGCCAAGGCAATACAAAAAAAATATTGGTAGAAAATTAGAGGTAAAAACAATAGAAGGTCATAATTTTGAAGGAGAATTAACTGCTGCTACGGAAGAAACTATTACATTGGAGTGGAAAGCGAGAGAGCAAAAGCCCATTGGTAAAGGAAAAGTGACCGTTCAGAAAAAAGAAGAAATTTTATTTTCTGATATTAAGGAAGCAAAAGTTATATTAAAATTTTAATAAATAAATCAATATGGAAAATATTGCGCTAATAGAATCTTTCTCAGAATTTAAGGATGATAAATTCATAGATAGGGTAACGTTAATGGCAATTTTGGAAGAAGTATTTCGTAATGCTTTGAAAAAGAAATTTGGTTCTGATGATAACTTTGATATCATTATAAATCCAGATAAAGGGGATTTAGAAATATGGAGAAACCGTATTGTTGTTGAAGATGGAGAAGTAGAAGAACCTAATGAGGAGATTTCATTAACAGATGCGCGCAAGATTGAACCAGATTTTGAAGTAGGAGAAGATGTATCTGAAGAGGTTAAGCTTATAGATTTAGGTAGACGTGCAATTTTAGCTTTGCGTCAAAATTTGATTGCTAAAATTCATGAGCATGATAATACTACAATTTATAAGCAATTTAAGGATTTAGAAGGTGAAATATATACAGCAGAGGTTCATCATATTAGGCACAGAGCTGTAATTTTAGTGGATGATGAAGGTAATGAAATAGTGATGCCTAAGGATAGACAGATACCTTCAGATTTCTTTAGAAAGGGTGATAATGTCCGTGGTATTATAGAGAGTGTAGAGTTAAAAGGTAATAAGCCTTCTATCATTATGTCTAGAACATCACCTAAATTTTTAGAACAATTGTTTTTTCAAGAGATACCAGAGGTTTTTGATGGTTTAATTACTATTAAAAAAGCTGTTCGTATCCCGGGAGAAAAAGCAAAAGTAGCTGTAGATTCTTATGATGATCGTATAGATCCTGTAGGTGCTTGTGTGGGTGTTAAGGGGTCTAGGATACATGGTATTGTTAGAGAATTAGGTAATGAGAATATTGATGTTGTTAACTGGACAAGCAATCCGCAGTTGCTTGTAACAAGAGCATTAAGTCCTGCAAAGATATCATCTGTTAAATTAAACGAAGAGAAGAAAACGGCTCAAGTTTACTTAAAACCAGACGAGGTTTCAAGAGCAATTGGTAGGGGTGGTCATAATATTAGATTGGCAGGACAATTAACTGGTTATGAAATTGATGTATTCCGTGAAGGAGTAGAAGAGGATGTTGAGTTAACAGAGTTCTCTGATGAAATTGATAACTGGATTATAGAAGAATTTAAGAAGATTGGTTTAGATACGGCAAGAAGCGTATTGGAGCAAGATTCTGAAGATTTAGCAAAGCGTACAGATTTAGAAGTTGAAACTATTTTAGAAGTTGTACGCATACTTAAAGAAGAATTAGAAGATTAAGCTATATATTAGCAAAAATTTAAGAATACGAATACTTGTTTATGGCAGAGAATGCAACAATAAGGCTCAATAAGGTCCTCAGGGAATTAAATATTTCTTTAGATAGGGCTATAGACCACCTTTCGTCCAAAGGACATGAGGTGGAGGCAAGGCCTACTACTAAGATTTCCAATGAGGTATACCAAGTTCTTTTGGATGAGTTCCAAACAGACATGAGTAAGAAAGTTGCTTCTAAGGAAGTTGGCGAGGAAAAACGTAAAGAAAAAGAAGCGCTTAGATTGCAATTGGAACAAGAGCAAGAAGAAAAGCGTTTGGCAAGAGAAAAAAGAGCAGCTGCTCAAGAAGTTGTTAGAGCAAAGGCAGAATTGTCTGGGCCAAAGACTGTTGGTAAAATAGATCTTGATTCCGGTAAAAATAAGCCAGCGCCTGCAGAAGAAAAACCAGCTCCAAAAGAAGAAAAACCTGTTGAGGTAGAAAAGCCTAAGGTAAAAGAAGAGTCTAAGCCGGTTGAAAAGCCAGTTGTTAAGGAGTCTTCTACGGTTAAAACAGGTAAGGTAGAGTTGCCTGGTCCTAAAACTGTTGGTAAAATAGATTTAGATGCTGGAAAAAAGAAGCCAGTGGCTAAAAAACCAGTTCCTGTTAAAAAAGAGGAGCCTAAACCAAAGGTAGAGGCAGAGAAAAAGCCAGAGGAGGCAAAGGAGACGGAAGCTAAGGAAAATACTGTGATAACTACTCAGTATCAGAAGCTATCTGGTCCTAAGCTTACAGGTGCAAAAATTGACTTATCTAAGTTTAATAAGCCTAAAAAGAAAGAAGCTCCTAAAAACACAGGTGCTGCTGGGGCGGATAAGAAAAAGCGTCGTAAAAGAATTGTTAGTAATAATAAGCCTGGTGGTAATAATAGACCTGGTGGTCAAGGTGGCAATAGAGGTAAAGGTGGTCAAGGAAAAGGGAGGTTTAATGCTCCTGTTGTAAAGGTTGAGCCTACTGAAGAAGAAGTGCAAAAGCAGGTTAGAGAAACTTTGGAGAAACTTCAAGGGAAATCTAAAAAAGGTAAAGGTGCTAAGTACAGAAGAGATAAAAGAGATCAACACCGTCAGCAGACAGAGAAAGATTTAGAGAAACAGGAAGCAGAAAGTAAAATCCTTAAGGTAACAGAGTTTGTTACTGTTGGTGAGGTTGCAACTATGATGGAGGTTTCTAGTACACAAATCATTTCTGCATGTATGTCTTTAGGGATTATGGTAACAATGAATCAGCGTTTAGATGCTGAGACATTGTCTATAGTAGCTGAGGAATTTGGTTATGAGGTTGAGTTTATTGCTGCTGAGATTGAAGAGTCTATTGTAGAAGAAGAAGATGCGCCAGAAGATTTAAAAGAAAGAGCTCCTATTGTTACTGTAATGGGACACGTAGATCATGGTAAAACATCTTTACTAGATTACATACGTAAAGAAAATGTAATTGCTGGTGAAAGTGGTGGTATTACGCAACACATTGGTGCATATGGTGTGCAGTTAGATAATGGACAAAAAATTGCGTTCTTAGATACTCCGGGTCACGAGGCCTTTACGGCTATGCGTGCACGTGGTGCTCAGGTAACGGATATTGCAATTATAGTTATTGCGGCAGATGATGATATTATGCCACAAACAAAAGAAGCAATTAGTCATGCTCAAGCTGCAGGTGTTCCTATTGTTTTTGCTATAAATAAGATTGATAGGCCAACGGCTAACCCAGATAAAATTAAAGAAGGTCTAGCGCAAATGAATTTATTAGTTGAAGATTGGGGAGGCAAAATACAATCTCAAGATATCTCGGCTAAAAAAGGAACGGGTGTTAAAGAGCTTTTAGAAAAAGTATTGTTAGAGGCAGAGTTGTTAGAGTTAAAAGCTAACCCTAAAAAACTTGCATCTGGTACTGTTGTTGAGGCTTTCTTGGATAAAGGTAGGGGTTACGTTTCTACAATTTTAGTGCAGGCAGGTACGCTTAAGATAGGAGATTATGTTTTAGCGGGTACTTGTAGTGGTAAAATTAAGGCAATGCAAGATGAACGAGGTAATAATGTTCAGAAAGTAGGTCCTTCAACACCAATATCTATTTTAGGTTTAGATGGTGCACCGCAAGCAGGTGATAAGTTTAATGTTTTAGAAGATGAACGTGAGGCTAAGCAAATTGCTTCTAAGCGTTCTCAATTACAAAGAGAGCAATCTGTGCGTACGCAACGTCATATTACACTAGATGAAATTGGTAGACGTATTGCTCTAGGAGACTTTAAGGAGCTTAATATTATACTTAAAGGTGATGTTGATGGTTCTGTTGAGGCGTTAACGGATTCTTTCCAGAAGCTATCTACAGAGGAGATACAAGTAAATATTATACATAAAGCGGTTGGTCCTATTACAGAGTCTGATGTGTTGTTAGCTTCGGCTTCTGATGCAATTATTATCGGATTTAATGTTAGGCCAATGGGTAATGCAAGAGCAATTGCAGAAAAAGAAGAAATAGATATTAGAATGTATTCTATTATTTATGCTGCAATTAATGATCTTAAGGATGCTATGGAGGGTATGCTTTCTCCAGAGATGAAAGAAGAGATTCTTGGTACTGCAGAGATACGTGAAACCTTTAAAATATCTAAGGTTGGTACAATTGCCGGTTGTATGGTGTTAACAGGTAAATTGGTTAGGAATGCAGGTATACGTTTAATACGTGATGGTGTGGTAATTTACACGGGTGAGCTTGCTTCTTTAAAACGATTTAAGGACGATGCTAAAGAGGTTGCTAAAGGGTATGATTGTGGTCTTCAGGTTAAGAACTACAATGATATTAAGGAAGGTGATATAGTTGAAGCTTTCCAAGAGGTAGCAGTTAAAAAGAAATTGAAATAATAATTTCTAAATTATAAAACAAAAGAGCGACTCAGAAATGAGTCGCTCTTTTGTTTTGTGTTAAACTATTATTTATTCCTTTTGATTAGATATTAATATTGCTGCTGGATATTTTGTTTTAACTGTCTTTAGTTTCTGTTGGGCTTCACTTATGTTATTGAAGTTGCCAAGCGTAATGCTGTGTATGTTTTGGTTGCTATTTAGCTTAGTACTCATTCCTGGGAAATTCCTTTTTGCTTCAGATTTTATTTTATTGGCTTCGGCTATGGTTGTGCTTTGGTGTATTTGTATGGCGAAGGGAGGAGTTAGTAATGTGTTTTGGTTAATTGTTGTTGTTTTGTTATCTCCTTTGTTTAATATTTCGGTTTCTTGAGCAAAAGATAAGCTGCAACAAAATGTTATTAAAAATAGACTGATGTAGATTTTTGTTTTTTTCATTTGTATTGGGTTTTGTTCCTTATAAAATTAGCGTTTTATTTTATGATGTGAAAATTTGTCTAAATGTGTGATGTAAAAAAAAGAGCAACTTATAAATAAGTTGCTCTTTTTTTAGGGTGTAATTTTATTTGTTTATTCTTCTTTTTGGTCTGCAATTAATAAGGCGTTTGGATATTCTTTTTTAACTTCTATTAATTTTTGTTGAGCCTCAAACTTGGTGTTGAATTTTCCAATAGTTACTTTGTAATATTCGTTAATAAAATCTAAAGTTGAAGGCCAATCTGGGAATTCTTTTGCTGCTTTTTCCTTGGCATTTTGTGCGCCTTGTGATGCTTTGCTAGAGTGTATTTGTATAGTGTAATATCTAGATGTTTTGTTGCTTTCCTTGTAAAGGTTTAAAAGCTTTTCTAGTCCTTCGTCTTGCTTTAGTGTTACTTGTCCTTCTTGGGCAAGACAAAAAGCGCTAAAACCTAAGCATAGTAAACTAGTGTAGAATGTTTTCATTAGTAGTGTAAGTTAATATTAATAAGCGTATACAAATGTAAAATATTATAAATCAAACATAAGGCATAATTATTATTTAGAACAATTATAAATTATAAATTATCAATCCCTTAACATTTCCAAATTTAAGTCTATGTCGTATTTTTGCCTTCAATTTAAGAAGCGATATAGGGCGTGTGCCTGTTATATAGTAATTATCGTGCCAGGATTTCGATAGAAATATTTTAAATATGAAAAAGGTTTTATACCGTAATCAACTTTCTAAATTTTTGGGTGTCAATCTGATAGCTGCAATGCTATTTTCAGTATCCCTATTTTCTCAATCAGAAAATGCTGATCCTGCAAAGGGGAAACAGATCTTTAATCAGAATTGTGCATCATGTCACGCTCTTGATAGAAAAGGAACTGGTCCTGCTTTAAGGAATGTGGAGTCTCGTTTAGAGGAAGAAGGTTTGGATCGTGAGTGGATTTATGCGTGGGTTAAAAATAGTTCAGGTGTTATTAAGTCTGGGGACTCTTATGCGAATAAGATTTTTGCAGAGTATAATAATACTGCAATGACTGCTTTTCCTACATTAAGTAATGGGGATATTGATAATATCTTGGCTTATACTGCTGCAGTAGAAGAGAAGCCTGCTGCTAGTGCTGCTGTTCCTGCTTCAGGTGATGTGTCAGGTGGTTCCTCTAGTGGGGTTTCTAATGAGGTAATATTGGGGGCTTTGGCTTTAGTGTTTGCTTTGTTGGTTGCAATGTTGTTTATGGTTAATAAAACCTTACGTAATATTGCTAAAGCTAATGGTATTGATGTAGAGCGCGAAAAGGCTGAAAAAAGAATTCCAATTTGGAAGGCTTTTGTTCAGAATCAATTTTTGGTGTTGGTTTCTGTCATATTTTTATTGCTTACAAGTGCTTATTTTGTCTATGGTTACTTTATGCAAGTTGGTGTAGATCAGGGTTATGAGCCTGTTCAGCCAATACATTTTTCTCATAAAGTGCATGCGGGTGATAATAAGGTTGATTGTAAGTATTGTCATTCTTCAGCTAGGGTTTCTAAAACTTCTGGTATTCCGTCACTAAATGTTTGTATGAATTGCCATAAGTCAATTTATGAGTATAAGGGCAATCCAGAAGGTCCTTCTCAGTCTGATATTGAAAATGGTTATACAAATGAATTCTATACAAAAGAGATAAAGAAACTTTATGCTGCTGTAGGGTGGGATGAGGAAAATCAAAAATATACTGGTGAGTCTAAGCCTGTAGAGTGGGTTAGGATACATAATTTACCAGATTTTGTTTACTTTAATCACTCGCAACACGTTAGTGTTGCAGGTGTAGAGTGTCAAACTTGTCACGGTCCTATAGAGGAAATGGAAATTGTAAGTCAACATGCTCCTTTAACTATGGGTTGGTGTATTAATTGCCACAGAGAAACAAATGTGAAAATGGAAGGTAATGCTTATTATGATAAAATTCATGAAGAGCTTTCTAAGAAATATGGTGTAGAGAAGCTTACGGCTGCTATGCAAGGTGGTTTAGAATGTGGTAAGTGTCACTATTAATTGATTGTAAAAGAAGATAATTTCAGATATATCGTATGTCATCAAACAAAAAATATTGGAAAAGCGAAGCGGAGTTAAATCCTAACGATTCCATTGTTGAGGCGCTAAAACAGAACGAATTTGTTCAGGAGATTCCGGTTGAAGATTTCTTAGGTAATAAGGAAGGTTTGGCTTCTAGTTCTACAAACAGAAGGGATTTCTTAAAGTATGTAGGTTTTAGTACTGCTGCTGCAACAATGGCTGCTTGTGAGGGGCCTGTTGTAAAATCAATACCTTATGTTGTTCAGCCAGACCAAATTATTCCTGGTGTTGCTAATTATTATGCAACTACAATAGCAGATGGTTTTGACTTTGCAAGTGTTTTAGTTAAAACTCGTGAGGGTAGGCCAATAAAGATTGAAAATAATACAGATGCTAAGGTTAACGGGTCTGCAAATGCTCGTGTGCAAGCTTCTGTTTTGTCATTATATGATAGTAAAAGGCTTCAGGGTCCTTTGGCTAAGGGAGAGGCTGTAGAGTGGTCTGCTTTAGATGCTGCGGTAAAATCAAAACTTAGCGCGTTAAAGGGTGCTGATAAGCAAATAGCGTTATTAACGCAAACTTACGCTAGTCCGTCTACGTCTAGGTTGATAGCTGAGTTTAAGAGTGTTTACGGAGAAAATATAAATCATGTTACTTATGATGCTATTTCTGCCGATGCTGCTTTAAATGCTTTTGAGGAAAAGTATGGAGAGAGAGCTCTTGCTGATTATAACTTTGAAAAAGCGGAGTTAATTGTTTCTTTTGGAGCAGATTTTCTTGGTGATTGGCAAGGTGGTGGATATGATAGTGGTTATGCTGCTGGTCGTGTTCCTAAAAATGGAAAGATGTCTAGGCATATCCAGTTTGAGGCAAATATGTCGTTAACTGGTGCTAATGCAGATAAAAGGGTTTTGTTAACTCCTACGCAACAAAAAGTTGCTTTGGCAAAATTTTATGCTAAAGTAATGAATGTGTCTGTAGGTGGTGAATTGCCTGTAAATATTGAGAAAGCTGTTTTGGCTGCGGCTGAAGAGTTTAAAAAGGCTAAAGGTAAGGCTGTTGTTGTTACGGGGCTAGACGATAAAGATGCGCAAGCAGTTGTTTTAGCAATTAATGAGAAGCAAGCAAGTGTTGCTTTTGATGCTAGAGCTCCAAAATATGTAAGACAAGGTAATGCTAAAGCTGTTGCTAAATTATTAGCAGATATGAAAGCTGGTAAAGTAGGTGCGCTTATTATGGATGGTGTTAACCCTGCTTATACAATGCCAAATGCGGGTGAATTTACAGATGCATTGGCTAAGGTAGATTTGTCGGTGGTTTTCTCACAGAGTAATAATGAAACTGTAGCTGTAGCTTCATATGCTGCTGCTGCACCTAATTATTTAGAGTCTTGGGGTGATGTTCAAATTAAAAAAGGACATTACGCTTTAATGCAACCAACAATTAAGGAGATTTTTGATACGCGTCAGTTCCAATCATCGTTATTAGTGTGGATGGGGTCTGATAAAACGTATTATGATTATATAAAGGAAACTTGGAGTTCTTCTATATTAGGAGACGGTAAGTGGAATCAAGCATTGCATGATGGTGTTTATAAAGCTCCGTCAACTATTATAGATGTCGTAGAAGAAACTGTAGCTTCAGTTGTTTCTGAAGAAGAGTCAATAGTGTCGTCTCTTGTGGACTTATCTATGGCGGCTTCAAAATTGTCTAAAGCATCTTCGTCTGGTATGGAGTTAGCTTTATACTCTAAAGTGGGTATGGGAGATGGTCAGCAGGCTAATAATCCTTGGTTACAAGAGTTTCCAGATCCAATAACAAGAGTTTCTTGGGATAACTACGTTACTATATCTAAAGCTGATGCAGAAAAGCTAGAGCTTGTTAATGATCATGTTGCTAACGGAGGTTTAGATGGTAGTAAAGTAAATCTTAAAGTAGGAGATGTAGAGTTAAAGGCTGTTCCAGTAATTATTCAGCCTGGTCAGGCTCCTGGTTCTGTAGGTCTTTCTTTTGGTTATGGAAGAAAAGCTGGCTTACAAGCAGAAATGCAGACTGGTGTTAATGCTTATGCATTATATCAAGGAGGTGTTTCTAATCAATCTGTATCTGTGTCTAAGGCAGAAGGAATGCATGAGTTTGCTTGTGTGCAGCTTCATAAGACATTAATGGGTAGAGGTGATATAATCAAAGAAACTACATTAGAAATTTTTAATACTAAAGATCACGCAGAATGGAATCCTGTTCCTAAGGTATCTTTAAATCATAACGAGGTAGACGCTGTTTCAGTAAGTCTTTGGGATGATTTTGATCGTTCTGTTGGTCATCACTTTAACTTATCAATAGATTTAAATGCATGTACTGGTTGTGGAGCTTGTGTTATAGCTTGTCACGCAGAAAATAACGTGCCTGTTGTTGGTAAGGATGAAGTGCGTAAGTCTAGAGATATGCACTGGTTGCGTATAGATAGATATTATTCTTCTGAAGATACATTTGAAGGAGATAATGTTAAGAAAGATGAATTTGATGGTTTAACTGGAGATAAGGGTTCTTTAGGTGGATTTGGTGAGTTGGAAGATCCTTCTGCTAATCCTCAAGTAGCTTTCCAGCCAGTAATGTGTCAGCACTGTAATCACGCTCCATGTGAAACAGTTTGTCCTGTTGCTGCAACGTCTCACAGTAGACAAGGTCAAAACCATATGGCGTATAACAGATGTGTTGGTACAAGATATTGTGCAAATAACTGTCCGTATAAAGTACGTCGTTTTAACTGGTTCTTGTATAATAACAATGACGAGTTTAATTACCATATGAATAATGATTTAGGTAAAATGGTAATTAACCCAGATGTAAATGTTCGTTCTCGTGGAGTAATGGAGAAATGCTCTATGTGTATTCAAATGACTCAAAAGTCTATTTTAGATGCTAAGAGAGACGGACGCACAGTAAAAGATAGTGAATTCCAAACAGCTTGTTCTGCTGCATGTAGTAGTGGTGCAATGGTATTTGGAGATGTAAATGATAAGGAGAGTGAAGTTGCTGAGTTAAAAGAAAGCAACCGTATGTATCATTTATTAGAGCACATTGGTACAAAGCCAAATGTTTTCTATCATGTTAAAGTGAGAAATACACAAGAATCATAATTAATTAACGGAACGTAACTAGAACATAAATTATGGCGTCGCATTACGAAGCACCTATACGAAAACCCCTAGTAATTGGAGATAAAGGATACCACGATGTAACTGTGGATATTGCTGCTCCTGTAGAAGGGAAAGCAAATAAGCAGTGGTGGATTGTTTTCTCTATTGCACTAATAGCATTCCTTTGGGGAGTTGGTTGTATAATTTACACAGTATCTACAGGTATTGGTACTTGGGGATTAAATAAAACAGTAGGCTGGGCCTGGGATATTACCAACTTTGTATGGTGGGTAGGTATTGGGCACGCAGGAACATTAATTTCTGCAGTACTATTGCTTTTTAGACAAAAATGGAGAATGGCAATTAACCGTTCTGCAGAAGCAATGACAATTTTTTCTGTAGTACAAGCAGGTTTATTTCCAATAATACATATGGGGCGTCCTTGGTTGGCGTACTGGGTATTACCTATTCCAAACCAATTTGGTTCATTATGGGTAAACTTTAACTCACCTTTATTATGGGATGTATTTGCAATTTCTACGTACTTATCGGTATCATTAGTTTTCTGGTGGACGGGTCTTTTACCGGATTTTGCAATGTTACGTGATAGAGCAATTAAGCCATTTCAGAAAAAAATATATAGTTTATTAAGTTTTGGTTGGACAGGTAGAGCTAAAGATTGGCAACGTTTTGAAGAGGTTTCTCTTGTTTTAGCTGGTTTGGCAACTCCACTTGTACTTTCTGTACATACAATTGTATCTTTTGACTTTGCTACATCTGTAATTCCAGGTTGGCATACAACAATATTCCCTCCTTACTTTGTGGCGGGTGCAATTTTCTCTGGGTTTGCAATGGTAAACACATTGCTTATAATTATGAGAAAAGTATGTAGTTTAGAAGCTTATATTACAATTCAGCATATAGAATTAATGAACATTGTAATTATGATTACTGGTTCTATAGTTGGTTGTGCATACATTACAGAGCTGTTTATGGCTTGGTATTCTGGAGTAGAGTATGAGCAGTATGCATTTTTAAACAGAGCAACAGGTCCTTACGCTTGGGCATATTGGGCAATGATGTCTTGTAACGTTTTCTCTCCGCAGTTTATGTGGTCTAAAAAATTACGTACTAGTATTATGTTCTCTTTTGCTATATCTATTGTAGTAAACATAGGAATGTGGTTTGAGCGTTTTGTGATTATTGTAACATCATTACATAGAGATTATTTACCATCTTCATGGACAATGTTCTCTCCTACATTTGTAGATATAGGCATTTTTATTGGTACAATAGGTTTCTTCTTTGTATTGTTCTTGTTATATTCTAGAACATTCCCTGTAATAGCTCAGGCAGAAGTTAAATCAATTCTTAAGTCTTCTGGTAGTAAATACAAGAAATTAAGAGATGCTGGGAAACCATTATATACTATGCCAGAAAAAACAATATATACAAATACGGTTGCTGCAACAGCAGTTCCTTCAGAAGAGGTAGTTGTTAATAATGATGAAGAAAAGGTTTCAGACTTATTAAGTTCTATAGGTAAGTTTGATGTGGCAACAGATACGCCAGATGACCTTAAACAGGTTAAAGGTATTGGTCCACAGATGGAACATACACTAAATCAGATTGGGATATATAGCTTTGCTCAGGTTAGTAAAATGACTCAGAAAGAGTATGATTTGTTAGATTCTATAACAGGATCTTTCCCAGGAAGAGCACAAAGAGATGATTGGGCTGGACAAGCCAAGAACTTAAATAACAATAAATAATTATGGCATCTAAAGTTATTCACGCATTTTATAATGATGATGATATATTGATGCTCGCTGTTAAGAAAGTAAAAGCAGCTAAGCATCATATAGAAGAGGTATATTGTCCTTTTCCAGTTCACGGATTAGACAAAGCTATGGGGCTTGCTCCTACCAGAATAGCCATAACTGCCTTTATTTATGGATGTATAGGTATTACAATAGCAACTCTTATGATGAATTACATCATGATAGAAGATTGGCCTCAGGACATAGGTGGTAAACCTAGTTTTAGTTACCTAGAAAATATGCCAGCATTTGTTCCTATTATGTTTGAACTTACGGTTTTCTTTGCAGCACACTTAATGGTTATTACTTTTTATATGAGAAGTAAATTATGGCCTTTTAAACAAGCTGAGAATCCAGACGTAAGAACTACTGATGATCTATTTTTAATGGAAATAGAAATTCATGATAATGAAGAAGAGTTAAAATCTTTATTAGCAGATACAGGAGCAGTAGAAATTAATATTTCAGAAAAATAGTCTTAATAATAGTTATGAAGATATTTAAAAATATAGGTTTGGTTTTGGGAGTTGCTCTTCTTTTAGCATCTTGTGCAGATAAGAATAGCCCTAATTACCAGTATATGCCTAATATGTACGAAGCAGTAGGTTATGAAACTTACCAAGAAGTGGATTTTTTACCTACTGGTATGGAAGCTGGTTTACCTGTAGAAAATACAATTTCTAGAGGTCATATGCCTTATGAGTTTGCGAATGATCTAGAAGGTAAAGAATTAGCTCGTTTGCAGGCTAGCCCATTAGATTCTTTAAAAGTTGAAGCTAATTTAGCTAATGGAAAAGAATTGTACGCTATCAACTGTGCTATATGTCACGGTAATAAGGGAGATGGTCAGGGTAATTTAGTGAAAAGAGAAAAAATATTAGGTGTTCCTAGTTATGCAGATGCAGGTAGAAATATTACTGTAGGTAGCACTTACCATACTATTTATTACGGATTAAACTCAATGGGTTCATACGCTAATCAGCTAAATCATGAAGAGCGTTGGCAAGTTGCTGAATACGTAATGCAATTGAAACAAGACTTAACTAAATAATACATAGATTAAGAATATGTACACTTTTTCAAACAGACTAAAAATAGCTTCTTTTATATTAATGGCTGTTGGTGCTATAGGTATCGCTATAGGTTTTATTACAATGCCTAGTACAGTAGAAGACGCTAAAGAAATTGTAGCAAGTCATAGTGATGGTCACGGCGATCACCAAGCTGGTGCAGAAACGCATAACACTAATACTCATGGAGAAACTGCGCACGCAGAAGGACATGATAGCAAACATGATGAGCATTTATTACATCAATTGCAAAATAAGCCTTGGTCTGCATTGTATGTAGCGGCTTTCTTTTTCTTTATGATAGCATTGGGTGTGTTAGCATTTTATGCAATACAAAGAGCGGCTCAAGCGGGTTGGTCTCCATTGTTATTTAGAGTTATGGAAGGTATAACATCTTATATTGTTCCAGGGGGTATAATTGTATTTGTAATTCTTGCAGCTTCTGTTGCGCATATGAACCATTTATTTGTTTGGATGGATGCAGATGTTGTAGCTGAAGATAAATTATTACAAGGAAAAGCAGGATATTTAAACGGAACTTTCTTTTTAATTAGAGCTGCTATTTTCTTAGGAGGATGGATTGCTTACAGAACTATATCTCGTAAATTATCTTTAGCTCAAGATGAAGCTGATGATAATACAAATTTTATAAAAAACTTTAGATGGTCTGCTGGCTTCTTAGTATTCTATCTAGTTTCAGAATCTATGATGTCATGGGATTGGATAATGAGTGTAGATCCACACTGGTTTAGTACTTTGTTTGGTTGGTATGTATTTGCTAGTATGTTTGTCTCTGGTATAACAGTTATAGCTATGGTAACCATTTACCTTAAGTCTAAAGGCTTGCTGGAGGATGTTAATGATAGCCATATACATGATTTAGCTAAATTTATGTTTGGTATTAGTATTTTCTGGACATACTTATGGTTTGCACAGTTTATGCTTATCTGGTATGCTAATATTCCGGAAGAGGTTACTTATTATGTAACAAGGATACAGGATTATAACTTACCGTTCTTTGGGATGATAGCTATGAACTTCTTGTTTCCATTATTATTGTTAATGAATAGTGATTATAAAAGAGTTAACTGGTTTGTTGTTATGGCAGGTGTAGTTATACTTGCAGGTCACTACTTAGATATATTTAATATGATTATGCCTGCAACGGTTGGCGATCAATGGTCAATAGGATTATCAGAAATATGTTCTGTGTTGTTCTTTGCAGGTTTGTTTATTTTTGTTGTATTTAGAGCTTTAGCTACTGCTCCTTTACAGCCAAAAAGAAACCCATTTATTGGCGAAAGCAAGCATTTTCATTATTAATAAGGAAGTTTACAACAGCATAAAATAAATCATACAATGATTACAGTTTTAACTATAACGGTTTTAGTCTTAATAGCGATTGCAATTTGGCAAATGACTAAAATTTTTGAATTGTCGCAACTTAGAGCGGCTAAAAATGAAACAGCAACAGATAACGATAACAAAGTTAATGGTTACCTGATGTTTGCTTTCTTAGTTTTTATTTACGGTATTACTATATTTAGCTTTTATAAGTATACTAAAGTATTACTTCCTGAGTCTGCCTCTGCACACGGAGCAGAGTATGATAGCTTGATGTTTGTATCAATGCTTATCATTTTCTTTGTTCAGACAATTACTCAGTTTTTACTACACTATTTTGCTTATAAATACCGTGGTGAAAAAGGCAAAAAAGCTTTGTTTTACGCAGATAACCATAAATTAGAGTTTATATGGACTATCATTCCGGTTATTGTATTGGCAGGTTTAATACTTTGGGGATTATATACTTGGACAAACATTATGGATATTAATGACGAAGATGATCCTTTAGTAGTAGAATTATATGCACAACAATTTAATTGGACTGCTAGATATGCAGGTGAAGATAATGTTCTTGGTGATGCTAATGTTAGGATGATTGATATTGATAATGCAAACATTTTAGGTTTAGATGAGTCTGATCCTAATGGAGCAGATGATATTATTGTTAAAGAATTACATTTGCCGGTTGGAAGAAAAGTTAATTTTCATATGCGTTCTCAAGATGTATTACACTCTGCTTATATGCCTCACTTTAGAGCACAAATGAACTGTGTTCCAGGTATGATTACTCAATTTTCTTTTACACCAATTAAGACTACAGCAGAAATGCGTCAAGATCCGGATGTAATTGATAAGGTAAAAAGAGCAAATAAAATTAGAGCTGCTAAAGCTGCGGCTGGAGAGCCAAATAGCGATCCTTGGGAGTATGATTATATTTTACTTTGTAACAAGATTTGTGGTAAATCTCACTACAATATGCAAATGAAAATAATTGTTGAGACTCAGGAAGAGTATGACAAGTGGATAGCTTCTCAAAAAACTTTTGGTGGCGAAGCTGCAACAGGAGTAGCTATAAAATAATTGATTTAAGAAACTAAGTTAACTAACAAAAATAGAATATCTGATTATGTCAGGAACACACGAACACGACGACGATCACGGACATCATCACAAAGAAACCTTCATTACTAAATATATATTTAGTATGGATCACAAGATGATTGCAAAACAGTATTTAATTACTGGTTTAATAATGGGTTTCATTGGTATAGCAATGTCATTATTATTTAGAATGCAATTGGCTTGGCCAGGTGAGTCTTTTCCATTATTTGAAGCAGTATTAGGTAAATGGGCACCTGGTGGTGTTATGGATGCTGATGTATATTTAGCATTAGTAACAATGCACGGTACCATAATGGTATTCTTTGTGCTTACTGCTGGCCTAAGTGGTACTTTTAGTAACTTGCTTATCCCGTTACAAATTGGAGCTAGAGATATGGCTTCTGGTTTATTAAATATGATATCATACTGGTTGTTCTTTACTTCTGCAGTTATAATGGTTTGTTCTTTATTTGTGGAGTCTGGACCAGCAGCAGCGGGTTGGACAATCTATCCGCCGCTTTCTGCACTACCAATGGCGCAATCTGGTTCTGGTGCAGGTATGACATTATGGTTGGTGTCTATGGCTATATTTATTGCTTCTTCATTATTGGGATCATTAAATTATATAGTTACTGTAATTAACTTAAGAACTAAGGGTATGTCTATGACAAGATTACCTTTAACTACTTGGGCTTTATTTGTTACAGCTATAATTGGGGTTGTATCTTTTCCAGTGCTTTTATCAGCTGCATTGTTGTTAATTATGGATAGAAGTTTTGGAACATCATTCTTCTTGTCTGATATATTTATACAAGGTGAAGTATTACATTACCAGGGTGGTTCTCCTGTTTTGTATGAGCACTTATTTTGGTTTTTAGGTCACCCAGAAGTATATATTGTAATATTACCTGCAATGGGTATTGTATCTGATGTTATGGCAACAAACGCTCGTAAACCAATATTTGGTTACAGAGCAATGATAATGTCAATTATAGCTATTGCATTCTTATCTACTATCGTTTGGGGTCACCATATGTTTATATCAGGTATGAATCCTTTCTTGGGATCTGTATTTACATTTACAACATTATTAATTGCAATTCCTTCTGCAGTAAAAGCATTTAACTGGATTACTACAATCTGGAAAGGAAACTTACAAATGAATGTTGCAATGCTGTTCTCTATTGGTTTTGTATCTACGTTTATTACTGGTGGTTTAACTGGTATAATTTTAGGAGATAGTACATTAGATATCAACGTTCATGATACTTATTTTGTTGTAGCTCACTTCCACTTAGTAATGGGTATATCTGCATTATATGGTTTACTTGCTGGTGTTTATCACTGGTTCCCTAAAATGTTTGGTAGAATGATGAATAAAAACTTAGGTTATGTTCATTTCTGGATAACTGCAATTTGTGCTTATGGAGTTTTCTTTCCAATGCATTTTGTAGGTATGGCAGGTGTTCCAAGACGTTATTATGAAAACACTGCATTTCCTATGTTTGATGAGCTTACAGATGTTAATATTTTAATTACTGTTTTTGCTTTAATAGCTGGTGCAACACAATTAGTATTTGTTGGTAATTTCATCTATAGTATTTTCTATGGTAAAAAAGCTGAACAAAACCCATGGAATGCTACTACGTTAGAGTGGACAACTCCTGTAGAGCACATTCACGGTAACTGGCCTGGTGCTATACCAGAAGTTCACAGATGGGCATATGATTATAGTAAAACTAATGAAAATGGAGAATATGTTTTGCCGGGGCAAGATTTTGTTCCTCAGGTAGTACCTCTTCAAGATGGTGAGGAAGAACTTACGCATTAGAATTTTATAAAAATTTTAAAAGCCTTTTAAATTTATTTAAAAGGCTTTTTTTTTTGATTTGAATTACATCTTTATATGAGGTTAAATAGTATTTTAGTATCTTGTTTACTAACACAAACTAACCATTAAATACAAAATATGTTTAAGCAATTTATTCTAAGTGTGTTCTTGCTTGCTATTGCAACAAGTTTTGCACAGAAAAAACCAAAAATTAAGGGCAGTAAAACCGTAATTGAAGTTACAAATGATTTAACTCCTTATAATGGTATTAAGGTAGCAGACAACTTGCGTTTAGAACTAAAAAAAGCAAGAGAAAATAGTTATACGTTTATTGGGGATGATAACCTTTTAGATGTTCTTAAATTTGAAGTTATTGATAGTGTTTTAGAGATTAGTTCCTTTTATAGAATTGCTTCTAAAAAAAAGTTGGAACTTATAGTTAATTATGTAAACTTAAATAGTATAACAATGTTAGATGGCCGTATAGATATGAAAGACATTGTTACTACAGATTATTTAGACATTAACCTTCAAGGGGGATCTAAGTTAAATTTAAACGCTTTGGCTACAAGCATAGGTATAAGTATGTCTGGATCTAGTAATGCTGAGTTAAATGTAGATTGTGATGATGTATCGGTTTCTCTCGATCAAAAAAGTAACTTAGGCTTGTATTTAGTCACCAAATCTGCCAAACTTACAATGCACGGTAGTGCAGATGCAAAGTTGCAAGGAGCCGTTACAGATTTTAATATAGATCTTTTTGGTAATTCACAGTTAAGGGCAGATGGCTTAAAAAGTACTAATGTATCTTTAAATTTAGATGAATCTCCAGATGCGAAAATATTTGTATCAGAAAACTTAGAACTTTCTTCTAAAGGTGGTTCTAGAACATATTTGTACGGTACACCTAAAATTACAATAGTTGACTTCCTAAATGCATCACAATTAATAAAAAAGGAATAATAGACTATTTTAGATTGATGTTTTCTATTATGAAAGCCTATAATTTCTAGTATCTTTGTTAGACTATGAATGAAAACCTAGACCCAACATCTGAAAATTTCTCTTCTGAAGAGTTTGATATAGAAAGAGCATTAAGACCCTTGAGTTTTGATGATTTTGCAGGTCAAGATCAAGTTTTGGAAAATCTTAAAGTTTTTGTTGAAGCAGCAAACCAAAGAGGAGAAGCTTTAGATCATACTTTGTTTCACGGACCTCCAGGTTTAGGAAAAACTACTTTGGCCCATATTTTAGCTAATGAGTTAGGTGTTGGTATAAAGGTTACATCTGGTCCTGTTTTAGATAAGCCAGGAGATTTGGCAGGCTTGCTTACCAATTTAGAGGAAAGAGATGTTCTTTTTATTGATGAAATACACAGACTTAGTCCTATTGTAGAAGAATACTTGTATTCTGCTATGGAAGACTATAAAATAGATATAATGATAGAGTCAGGGCCAAATGCACGCTCTGTACAGATAAATTTAAACCCTTTTACCCTAATTGGTGCAACAACACGTTCTGGGCTTTTAACGGCTCCTATGCGTGCTCGTTTTGGTATACAAAGTAGGTTACAATATTATACTACAGAGTTGCTGTCTACTATAGCTGAACGTAGTGCAGATATTTTAAATGTGCCTATAGATTTAGAAGCGGCAATAGAAATAGCTGGTAGAAGTAGGGGCACCCCCAGAATTTGTAATGCACTGTTAAGACGAGTAAGAGATTTTGCACAGATAAAGGGTAATGGTAAAATTGATGTGGAAATATCTAAGTTTGGACTAAATGCCTTAAATGTAGATGCACATGGTTTAGACGAAATGGACAATAAAATATTAACCACTATTATAGATAAATTTAAAGGTGGTCCAGTAGGTATTACTACATTGGCAACAGCAGTGTCTGAAAGTGCAGAAACTATAGAAGAAGTGTACGAGCCTTTTTTAATACAACAAGGTTTTATTATGCGTACACCTCGTGGTAGAGAGGTAACAGAATTAGCATACAAACATTTGGGAAGAATAAAAGGGAGTGTGCAAGGAGGTTTGTTTTAATTCTTAATTATGAACGATAGATTAGAGAAAGTTGAAATACCATTTGATGATTTCAAGAAAAAATTAGATGCTAACTCTAAGGTTCTTTTTTCTGGAGTATTTGGCAGTGGAAAAACCACTTTTTTAAATGATTTCTTTTCAAATAATAATGATTATCAGGCTATTCATTTATACCCTGTAGGCTATTCTGTTGTTTCTAACAAAGACATTTTTGAACTTATTAAATACGATATTTTATTTCAGTTATTAGGTAAAATAACCAAAGAAGATTTTGAAACGGTAGAAATACCTTATCACCTAACATTATATTCTTATTTAGCCAGTACTCAAGATCTAGAAAACAAGGTTGATTTCTTAGCTTCTTTTCTTTCGTTTGCAGGTAAGTACGGAAGTGCAGCTTTAAAAGTTTTTGAGCAAATCAAAAGAATGAGATCTGGCTTTCTGGATTACCATAAAAAATTTCAGCAGGATGATTCTAAGCCTTTAGAAGAGTATTTAAAAGCTCCTGTAAATGAAACTGGTCATATTTACGAAGAAGATTTTTACACAGAACTAATTAGGAAGCTTATAGTAAAGCTAAAAGAAAAAAAGAAAAAATCAACTGTTTTGGTTGTAGATGATTTGGATAGATTAGATCCTGAACATATTTTCAGAATCCTTAATGTTTTTTCTTGTCATTTTGATTTTAGAGGAGTAGATAATGACAATAAGTTTGATTTTGATAAAGTTCTTCTAGTTTGTGATTATAAAAATATTGAAAGCGTTTTTAGTCATAAATATGGTTTTAATGCAGATTTTAGTGGGTATATTGATAAGTTTTATAGCTCAATTTATTGGTATTCTCCATCTGAATATTTAACCGTAATTGTTGGTGAGTATTTGAAAAGTATAAGTTTAGATGTAGGATATGATTTATTCACCTACAACCAACAAGTTGGAGATCAGATAAAATATGTTTTACAAAACTTGATAAAAAACAATTTGTTAACATTTAGGGAGATTTTAAAGTATAATAAAAGTTTTAAGCTAACTACTTCAAAGAATATTATTAAAAAAAATGCTGCTATTGATTCAATCTTGATAGATTATAATTTTAACGCGTCAATTGTAATTTACTTTCTATTAAATTTCTTTAAAAATGACAGCTCGTTCCTTAATAAATTGGATAGAATCAGGGAGTTAAGTGTTGATTATATTGAGAGTTATTCTCCTAATTTAAAAAGTGTTGCAATAGCTGAATTATTAATCTTTTTAAATAGTGAAAAATTAATAGCTGATCGCTTAAGAGTGTTTGAGCCTTTCATAGAGGTAATTGAATTTAAGGATTATACTTTTAAGTGTGAGATATCAGCAAAGAGGCACAATGTTTTAGAATCAAAATGTAATGGAGTTTCAAAGCAAAATAAAAATTGTCAATTAGCTGAAATTTCGTACTTTGACATATTATATGAGGTAGTCCTATTTTATAGGAGAATTACAAAATAGAGTTTACCACGTATTTTCCCAATCTTTCCAAACAACTTCAAAACCTTTACTTTGTAACATCTCTGCAATAGTTTCTGTGCTGCGTTCGTCAGAAATTTCAAATTGTTCTAAAGACTGTGGTTCTACCACATAACCCCCAGGGTTTGTTTTAGATTCTGCACTTATAGATGTTATTCCTAGGTTAATAATATTATTTCTAAATTTTTCGCTTTCTCGGGTAGACATAGAGAGCTCTACATCTTCGTCTAGCAAACGGTAAGCACATATAAGCTGCGCTAAATCCGCATCTTTCATAACTACTTTTGGTTCTAAACCACCTGTGTGTGGTCTTAGTCTAGGAAACGAGATAGAGTATTTAGTTTGCCAATAGGTTTTTTGTAAATACTGTAAGTGTAATGCAGTAAAAAAACTGTCTGCTCGCCAATCTTCTAATCCAAATAAAGCGCCTACGCCAATTTTATGTACGCCAGCTTTGCCTAATCGGTCAGGTGTTTCTAATCGGTAATCAAAATTAGATTTTTTACCTTTTGGGTGGTGTTTTTTATATTCGTCTCTGTGGTATGTTTCTTGGTACACTAAAACAGCATACAAGCCATTTTTAACAAGTAATTCATACTCATCTTGGTCTAATGGTTGTACTTCTATGGTAATATTAGCAAACTCTTTTTTTAACAGCTTAATAGCATTATTTATGTAGTCTACACCAACAGTTTTATTGGCTTCACCGGTAACTAATAAAATATGCTTGTAGCCTTTACTACGCAAAAAGGCAGCTTCCTTTAAAATTTCAGCATCTGTTAACGTGCGTCTAGGTATTTTGTTGGTTAAGCTAAAACCACAGTAAGTACATATGTTTTGGCACTCATTGCTTAGGTACATTGGTGCATACATTTGCATTGTATTGCCAAAGCGTTTTTTAGTTAATGCACTACTCATTTGTGCCATTTGCTCTAAGTATGGCTTTGCAGCAGGAGAAATTAAGGCTTTAAAATCTTCTAAAGTACGTTTGTTATTTTGCAATGCAATTTCTACATCTACAGCAGTTTTGCTATAAATATCTGTAACAACGGCGTCCCAATTATAATTATTAAAAAGTGATGTAAAATTACTCATTTAAAAAGGAGGTTAAAGGTGAGCTTGCTTCTGCTGTTTGCTTTATAGGTGCTAATTTTGCATTGTAAGCCATACGACCAGCCTCTACTGCAAGTCTAAAAGCATTTGCCATTGCAATTGGGTTTTGTGATACTGCAATTGCGGTATTTACCAAAACAGCATCTGCACCAAGTTCCATTGCATAGGCAGCATGTGAAGGAGCGCCAATGCCAGCGTCTACAATTACAGGAACGTTACTTTGTGCTATAATTATTTCTAAAAAATCTACTGTTTTTAATCCTTTATTGCTACCAATTGGTGCGCCCAATGGCATTACGCACTGTACGCCAACATCTTCTAAACGTTTACATAAAACAGGGTCTGCGTGTATATAAGGCATTACTACAAAACCTTGTTTTACAAGTTCTTCTGCAGCTTTTAAAGTTTCTATTGGGTCTGGTAATAAATATTTTGGATCTGGATGAATTTCTAATTTAACCCAATTGGTTTCTAATGCTTCTCTAGATAACTGCGCAGCAAAAACAGCTTCTTTTGCAGTACGCACGCCAGAGGTGTTTGGTAAAAGATTTATTCTAGAATGATTTAAATGTGATAAAATATCGTCATCTTCATCTGCTAAATCTACGCGTTTTAAGGCAACTGTAACTAGTTCACTTTCTGATGCTAGTAACGCATTTTTCATTACGGTTGAAGAACTAAATTTTCCTGTTCCGGTAAATAGTCTAGATGAAAACTCTTTGTCTGCTAGTATTAAATTATCCTTCATCGTTTTTGTTTTTATCAAACTTATACACTTGCTCTTGTGTTGCAGGTGTGTTTAAAATTTTATTTAATGTGGCAATGTTGTTAAAATTGCTTGTAATTTCTGTTGATGCTGCAATACCGTAAATTCCTGTTTCTAATAACTCAGGAACATCTGCTATAGTAATGCCGCCAATGGCAATTATAGGTGTAGTTGTTTGTAGCTCGTCTAAGATTGCTTGGTATCCTTGTGGTCCTAAAGTTGGACTTAAATTTTGTTTTGTTGTGGTAAATTTAAACGGACCTAAACCAATATAGTCTACTTCTTTTTTTAATAAATTTTCGCAATCCTCTAATGTGTTTGCTGTGCCGCCAATACTAATCCATTTTCCTAAATGCTCACGTGCTTCTAACGGGCAAGCATCTGTTTTTCCTAAATGCACACCATCTGCATTTACTTCTTTAGCAATTTTATAATGGTCGTTAATAATTAATCTAGTCTGAAAATGAGAAGTTATTTCTCTTGCCTTTAAAGCAGTTTGCAATAAGGTTTTTTTATCTACATTTTTTAAACGTAATTGTACCCAATCTGCACCAGAAGAACATGCTTTTTGTATGTTAGCCAAATGTATTTCTGGAGTATCACCTTGACTTATATAATGTAATTTACTAATCATTATTTCTGTTTTTTAGGCTAGTAATGTAAGCCTCATTTATTTGCTTAAATGCTTCTAAAGGGTTTTTGCTATTCCAAACTCCTCCTAAAACGCCAATTCCTTTGTAACCTAATGTGTTAAATTTGCTAAGGTTTTCTGCTGTAACCCCTCCCATACCAACAATTGTTTTGTTTATATGATTTACATTAAAGCCAAGCCCCTCATAACCTTTTTTTGATATGGAGTTAAAAACAGGACTAAGCAGGTGATAATCAAACTCAAAATAACAACTGTTTAATTCTTCTGGATTATGAAATGATGAACTTATGGTTTTGCCAAACATATTTAAGTCTTTAAAATACCGTGTAGGATTGTCTATAGTATCTCTACGTTTTTGTTCTTGAAAATGAATACCTTTTAAGTTGTAACTATTTATTAGTTCATGATGGTGATGTATAATAACACGGTTGTAGTATTCTGGTTTTATTTGATTTAAGTATGCTTTGTGTTCTTGGATATTTTTATGAGGCTTTCTTAAATGATAGTATTGTAAACCAGCATTAAATAACTGATGAAGTATTTCTATTTCATTAGGGATATCTTTTTCTGGTGCTATAAGTATTATCATAAGTTGCTTTTAAGTTAGGGATTGTAGTGGCATCCTTTTGCTTTTTTGCAAAAGATATAACGGAAAGCCCGCCTACGCCTTACTTTGTAAAAGGCGTAGGAACTTCCACTTTATTTTACAAATACACTTCTGATCCTTTGTCTTTAAATTCTTTAGCTTTTTCCTCCATACCTTTAGTAAAAACCTCGTCTCCTTTTATTTCGTTTACAGCGGCAAAATCTCTAACCTCTTGTGATATTTTCATAGAGCAAAATTTTGGTCCGCACATAGAACAGAAATGGGCTATTTTAGCACCATCTGCGGGTAGTGTTTCATCATGATATTCACGAGCTAATTCTGGGTCTAGTGCTAGATTAAACTGGTCTTCCCAACGGAACTCAAACCTTGCTTTACTTAAGGCGTCATCTCTGTGCTGAGCACCAGGATGCCCTTTGGCTAAATCTGCCGCGTGTGCAGCTAATTTATAAGTAACAACACCTGTACGTACATCATCTTTATTAGGTAGGCCTAAGTGTTCTTTTGGTGTTACGTAGCAAAGCATTGCGCAACCAAACCAGCCTATCATTGCAGCACCAATACCAGATGTTATATGGTCATAACCCGGAGCAATGTCTGTGGTAAGTGGCCCTAATGTGTAAAAAGGAGCCTCGTCACAAGCCTCTAACTGTTTGTTCATATTTGCTTTTATCATATGCATTGGCACGTGTCCTGGACCTTCTATAAAAGTTTGTACATCATGTTTCCAAGCAATTTTTGTAAGCTCACCTAGTGTTTCTAATTCGGCAAATTGAGCTTCATCATTAGCGTCTGCAATACAACCAGGGCGTAAACCATCTCCTAAAGAAAAAGCAACATCATAGGCTTTCATTATTTCGCAAATTTCTTCAAAATGCGTGTATAAAAAACTTTCCTTATGATGTGCCAAGCACCATTTTGCCATTATAGATCCACCACGAGAAACTATTCCAGTAATACGTTTTGCTGTCATTGGTACATAACGTAAACGTACACCTGCATGTATGGTAAAGTAATCTACACCTTGTTCTGCCTGTTCTATTAAAGTATCTCTAAAAATTTCCCAGGTTAAATCTTCTGCAACACCGTTAACTTTCTCTAGGGCTTGGTAAATAGGTACGGTTCCAATTGGTACTGGAGAGTTGCGTATGATCCATTCACGTGTTTCATGGATGTTTTGTCCTGTAGACAAATCCATTATATTATCTGCTCCCCAACGGCAAGCCCATACTGCTTTTTCTACTTCCTCTTCTATGGACGATGTAGTGGCAGAGTTTCCAATATTTGCATTAATTTTCACCAAAAAGTTGCGACCTAAAATCATAGGTTCTGCCTCTGGGTGGTTTATATTACTAGGGATAACTGCACGGCCACGGGCAACCTCATCTCTTACAAATTCTGGTGTTATTTTTGCAGGAATACTAGCACCAAAATCTTGACCAGGGTGTTGTTTAGACAAACGAGTCATTTCATCTATACGTTGGTTTTCACGGATAGCAACGTATTCCATCTCTGGAGTAATAATACCTTTTTTTGCGTAATGCATTTGTGATACGTTTTCTCCTTTTTTTGCACGCATTGGTTTTTTTAAGTGTCCAAAACGTAAATGGTCTAAACTTTTATCATTTAAACGCTCGTTACAGTATTTAGAAGAAAAACCATCTAATTGTTCTACGTTGCCTCGGTCTAAAATCCATTGCTCACGTATGCGTTCTATTCCTTTATGAACGTCAATATCTTTATTAGGGTCTGTATAAGGACCAGAAGTATCATAAACAGTTACAGGTTGGTTTGGAGTACGACTTTTGGTAAGTGAATCTACGGTGTCACTTAACTCTATTTCTCGCATAGCAACTTTTAATTCTGGAAATAGTTTGCCAGAAACATACACTTTTTTAGAATTAGGAAAAGGATGTCTTGTAATACCGTCTTGTTTAGGTGCGGTGTCTTTTTTTTTCATAATAAAATCTTTTAAAGTTTTAGGTTAGCCTCCTTGAGCAGGACGTATTAACAATACATTGTCATGAGGTTGTAAAATAGTAGTGCTCCAGTTTGTTTTTGGTATTACATTGCCGTTAATAGCAATGGCAACACCAAAAATGGTAATTTCTAGAGTTTGTATTAGTTGAGACACATTAGTTTCTCTAGGAATTAAGTGCTCTTTGTTATTTACGTTTATGGGTATCATAACGATACATTTTAAGTGCTAGGTTATAGCGTTAAAAAATCCAACTAAATCGTAAACTGTGTGTGAAAATGCATTCTCCGGAAAACGGAAAAAACACTAAAAGATAGAAATCATAAAAAGAATTCAACTTTTCCCTTCGGCTGTACTAACAGCATCAGGTTCAAAGGGTATTTCTCAGTTCTTAAAAAGAACACCCCTAAAGTTTACATAACAAATGTATTAAATATTTTGTGATAAGACCTAATAAAAAATAAAACTATTGTGCTTGCAATTTTATCTAAGTATTTTTAAAATAGTTGTAAGTTTTTAATTGTGAGTGTGTTGGGTTTTTACTATTTGTTACGTACTTATTTTGTTGTTTAGCATCTATAACTCGGGCTTTAACGTTGTCTAACAACTGAATTTGTAAAATATCTTTTACTATTTTAAAATTGTCTTTGTCTAGTATGGGTGTAATTACTTCTATTCTGTGAGATAGGTTACGCGTCATCCAATCCGCAGAGCCAATAAAAAGTTTTTCGTCTCCATTATTTCCAAAAAGATATACACGTCCGTGTTCTAAATATCGGTCTAAAATACTTGTTATTGTAATATTTTCACTTTGTCCTTTTATGCCAGGTACTAAACAGCAAATGCCACGTATTATTAGATGAATTTTTACCCCAGCATTACTTGCTTTGTATAATAGTTGAATCATTTTTTTATCCTCAAGGCTGTTCATTTTAAGAATAATTAATCCTTCTTTTCCTGTTTTTGCAAACTCAATTTCTTTTTCTACTAATCTAGAAAAAACGTGTCTGGTTGTAAAAGGAGATACTAGTAATTTTTTTGCTTTAGGAACAATTAAGGCGCCTTGGAGCACTAAGAAAACTCGATTTAGTTCTTTGCAGATTTTTTTGTCTGTAGTCATTAAACCAAAATCTGTATACAAGGTAGCTGTTTTTTCATTAAAATTTCCGGTGCCAATATAGCTGTAAGTTGTAAGTATGCCCTTGCTTTCTTTTTCTATATAGATAATTTTAGAATGTACTTTTATGCCAGGATAACTATAGATTACTTTTGCGCCATTATCTTTAAAAATTTTACCCCATTTTAAATTATTGTCTTCATCAAACCTAGCTTTAGCTTCTATAAACACCACCACATTTTTACCAGCTTTTGCAGCCTTAGCAATAGCAGTATTTAATCTAGATGTTTTTGCTAAGCGATACAGTGTTATTTTTAAGGTTTTAACTTCATCATTTGTTGCGGCTTCTTCTAATAGTTTTATAACAGGTTCAAAAGATTGATAAGGGTAATGTATTAACTGATCTTTTGCGTCTATTGCGTTAAAAACCGAGTTGTATTGTGTTAGTAAAGGGTGTTGTAATGGTTCTAATTTAGAATTGCTTAACTGTTTTTTAGTTGGATTTGGAAAACTAAAAAAATCTTTAAAATTATGATAAATTCCGCCTAAAATAATGTCTGTATTATATAGGTTTAGTGTGCTTTTAATTGCATTTAAAAGCGTAGTTGGTGCACTTGCATCTACTAATGCACGTGTTGCTTGGCCTGTTTTTCTTTTGGGTAAAGCATCTATTATTTTTTGCATTAAATTGCCAGAGAATTCATCTTCTATATACAATTCTGCGTCTCTAGAAATTTTTAAAGCATAATAATTGTTATTGTTTTCTTTATTTAGGTTGTATTTTAAAACATCATCTATAAAAGTAATATAGTGCGTTTGGCTGGTAGAAGGAAATACAATAAAGCGAGGTTTGTTTTCAGGAATTTCTACAAGTTCTATTTCTTCATTATTTTTTAATGTTACTAGGTATGATGCTTCATTTTCTGCAAAAAGAGAGTTTTTAGTTGCTGTTTTTTCTGTTTGTATGTTAAGTGTGTTTTTTAGGTTGGTGTTGTAGTAATCTTCTGCAAACTGCTTTTGTTTTAGGGTAAAGTCTTTATAATTAATTAGATGTATGCCCTCAGATTTTAAATCGGGAATAATTTCATTTAAAAAAATGTCTCCAAACTCTTGCTGCTGTAGGTCTACTTGTTTTTTTATTTCAGCTAATACCTTATTTGGCTTTGTAATTAGTTTTTTGCGCAAAGGTTTCTCTATACTTTTTATTTGCCTAATATCTGACACTCGAACTTTAAAAAACTCGTCTAAATTAGATGAGAAAATTGCTAGAAATTTTATGCGTTCGTATAGCGGATTTCTTTTGTCTTTTATTTCTTGCAGTACTCTGTGGTTAAAACGTAACCACGATAAATCTCTGTGATAGTATTTAGAATTGTAAAGCTTGCTCATAAATAGTAAAATAAGCAATTTATATGTTTTAAAATAAAGTTATGTAAGTATTTTGTTAAGTTATTGTATGTGCAGCTTTTAAGTTGTGTTTGTATTTAATACACTTACTAAATAATTTTTATTGCTTGTAAACCATTAAATTTGTGATGTGAAGTTACCACTAGTAAATAAAGAAAAAACAACGGCTTTAATTAAAGATGAAGCCAAACGCTTAGGGTTTATGTCTTGCGGTGTTTCTAAAGCTGAGTTTTTAGAGGAAGAGGCTCCGCGACTAGAAAAATGGCTTACTAAAAATATGAATGGGCAAATGTCTTATATGGAAAACCATTTTGACAAACGCTTAGATCCAACAAAGCTTGTAGAAGGTTCTAAATCTGTAATTTCTTTATTGTTAAATTACTATCCAGAGGAAACTCAGAATACAGATGCTTTAAAGATTTCTAAATATGCTTATGGTCAAGATTATCATCACGTTATAAAATCTAAATTAAGAGAGTTACAAGAGTTTATTACCAACAATATTGGTGAGGTAGAAGGTAGGGCGTTTGTAGATTCTGCTCCTGTGTTAGATAAGGCCTGGGCAGCAAAAAGTGGTTTAGGTTGGATAGGTAAAAACAGTAACTTAATAACGCAAAAAGTAGGTTCTTTTTATTTTATTGCAGAGTTAATTGTAGATATAGAACTGGCTTATGATAGTGCTGTAACAGACCATTGTGGTACTTGTACCGCCTGTATAGATGCTTGCCCTACGCAGGCAATTGTAGATCCGTATGTTGTAGATGGTAGCAAGTGTATATCTTACTTTACCATAGAGTTAAAAAATGAAATTCCTGCTGATGTTAGAGGAAAGTTTGATGATTGGATTTTTGGCTGTGATGTTTGCCAAGATGTATGTCCGTGGAACAGATTTTCTAAACCACACAATGAGCCGCTATTTAATCCGCACCCAGATTTGTTGTCTATGACCAAAAAAGATTGGGTAGAAATTACTGAAGATGTTTTTAGAAAAGTTTTTAAAAAATCTGCAGTAAAACGTACTAAATTCTCTGGTTTGCAACGTAACATAGATTTTTTAGATTAATATTATAATTTAATTGGTGCTATACCCTTAAATTTGCACCTTAAAATTAGAAGCAATGAGCAACGAGAAGAATAGAAGAGAAGCTTTAATTTACCACGCAAAACCACAGCCTGGTAAAATAAAAATTGTTCCTACTAAGCCTTATGCAACACAAAGAGACTTGGCATTAGCTTATTCTCCTGGCGTAGCAGAGCCTTGTTTAGAAATAGAAAAAGATAAAGAAAACGTATATAAATATACTTCTAAAGGAAATTTAGTAGCTATAATATCTAATGGTACTGCTGTATTAGGTTTAGGAGACATTGGCCCTGAGGCATCTAAACCTGTTATGGAAGGAAAAGCTTTATTGTTTAAGATTTTTTCTGATATTGATGGTGTAGACATAGAGGTTGATACTAAAGATGTAGATAAGTTTGTAGAAACTGTAAAAATGATAGCACCTACTTTTGGTGGTATTAATTTAGAAGATATAAGTGCACCTGCTGCTTTTGAAATTGAGCGCAGATTAAAAGAGGAATTAGATATTCCTGTAATGCATGATGACCAGCACGGTACAGCAATTATTTCTGCAGCGGCATTATTAAATGCATTAGAAATAGCAGGTAAAAATATTGAAGAAGTACGTATTGTTGTAAGTGGTGCGGGAGCAGCAGCTGTTTCTTGTACAAGATTATACAAAGCTTTTGGAGCTAAGGATGAAAATATTGTAATGCTAGATAGTAAAGGCGTTATAAGATCAGACAGAGATAACCTATCAAAAGAAAAATTAGAGTTTGCATCAGACAGAAAAATAGACACTTTAGATGAGGCTATGAAAGATGCAGATGTTTTTGTAGGTCTTTCTATTGCAGATATTGTTTCTCCAGATATGTTATTGTCTATGGCAAGCAACCCAATTGTTTTTGCAATGGCAAATCCTAATCCAGAGATAAATTACGATTTAGCCGTAAAAACAAGAAAAGATATTATAATGGCTACAGGAAGGTCTGACCATCCTAACCAGGTAAATAATGTTTTAGGATTTCCTTTTATTTTTAGAGGAGCACTAGATGTAAGGGCTACAGGTATTAATGAAGCAATGAAAATGGCAGCAGTTAAAGCCATAGCTAAGTTAGCAAAAGAACCAGTGCCAGAGCAAGTAAATATTGCTTACGGAGAAACAAGATTAACTTTTGGTGAAGACTATATTATACCAAAACCTTTTGATCCAAGATTAATTGCAGAAATTCCTTTAGCGGTGGCAAAGGCAGCTATGGATAGTGGTATTGCTAAACAACCTATAGAGGATTGGGATAAATATAAAGAAGAGTTAATTAGGCGTTCTGGAAACGATAATAAAGTTGTACGTTTATTACACAACAGAGCAAAAGTAAATCCTAAAAGAATTGTATTTGCAGAGGCAGACCATTTAGATGTGCTAAAAGCTGCTCAAATTGCTTATGAAGAAGGTATTGCAGAACCAATTTTGTTAGGTAAAAAAGAAACTATTTTAGAGCTTAAAGCAGAATTAGAGTTTGATGCAGACGTACAAATTATAGATACTAAAGCAACAGAGTCTAAAGGGCAGCGTACATTATACGCTACTAAGTTTTGGGAAAACAGAAAACGTAAAGGAGTTACGTTTTACTACGCTAAAGCTAAAATGAGAGAACGTAACTATTTTGGTTCTATGATGGTAGAGGTTGGTGACGCAGATGGTATGATTTCTGGTTACTCTAGAGCATATCCTACTGTTGTAAAACCTGTTTTTGAAGTTATTGGAAGAGCATCTAATGTGCAAAAAGCAGCAACGGTAAATATTATGGTGACAGATAAAGGTCCTTTATTTGTAGCGGATACATCAATAAATATTAATCCAAACGCAGAAGAATTGGCAGATATAGCTTTAATGACGGCTAACGTAGCTAAAACTTTTGGTTTTGATCCTGTTATGGCTATGACATCTTATGCTAATTTTGGATCTTCTAACGAGCCAAATGCAGTTAAGGTTAGAAAAGCGGTAGAAATATTGCACACCAAACACCCAGATTTAGTTGTAGATGGAGAAATACAAATGGATTTTGCTTTAAATAAAGAATTATTACAAAGTCAGTTTCCGTTTTCTAAATTAGCAGGTAAAAAGGTTAATACGTTTATTTTTCCAAACTTAGAGTCGGCTAATATTACCTACAAGTTGCTTAAAGAGTTAAATGATGCAGACTCAATTGGTCCAATTATGTTAGGCTTGAGAAAGTCTGTACATATTCTTCAATTAGGAGCAGATGTAGATGAAATGGTAAATATGACAGCAGTTGCTGTTATAGATGCACAAGAGAGAGAGAAAAGAAAAAAAGCTAAAAACAATCAGTAAATAAATAATACAAACCAACCTATACCATTCATATGATTACACATTTAAGAGGAAAATTAGTAGAGAAAAATCCAACATTTTTAGTAATTGAGTGTAATGGTGTAGGTTACTTTGTAAACATATCACTGCATACCTTATCTAAGGTTTCAGACGAAGAAAATATACAGCTGTTTACACATTTACAAGTAAAAGAAGACTCGCATACACTGTTTGGTTTTGCAGAAAAATCTGAACGAGAAATTTTTAGGTTGTTAATTTCTGTGTCGGGTATTGGTCCTAGTATTGCGCGTACAATGTTATCATCATTATCACCTGCTCAGGTAAGAGATGCAATTGCTGGAGGAGACGTTGCAACTATACAATCTGTAAAAGGTATAGGCGCAAAAACAGCACAGCGTGTTATATTAGATTTAAAGGATAAAGTATTAAAAATATACGATATTGATGAAGTTTCTACTTCTTCAAACAATACAAATAAAGAAGAAGCGTTATCTGCTTTAGAGGTTCTTGGTTTTGCACGTAAGCAAGCAGAAAAAACTGTAGATGCTGTTGTAAGCAAGGATCCAACATTAAGCGTTGAAAACATTATTAAGTTGGCGCTGAAAAATTTGTAATAAGTTTGAAAACAGGGGCAAAAAAAAATCTTTCACCATTATATAGGTTACTAATTATATGTGTGCTTTTCTTAGGTGCGCCAACTTTTGCATATGCACAAGATGGTGAAGAACAGGAGCAAGAACAAGATTCTACAAAAACAGGTGTTGCACTTGGTAAAATTAATTTGCCTAATCCTAATAGTATTGTATCTAAATATACCTATGACCCAAATTTAGATAAATATGTATATTCAGAAAAAGTAGGAGAATTTAATATAAGTTATCCTATTTATTTAACTCCAGATGAATATTTTGAGTTAGCACGTAAAGAAGGAATGAAAAACTACTTTAAAGAAAAAGCAGATGCTTTTTCTGGTAAAAAAGCAGGTAGTGAGGAGGCAAGAAAAAACTTATTGCCAAACTTTTATGTAAACAATAATTTCTTTCAATCTATCTTTGGTGGCAATACAATAGAGGTTATTCCAACAGGTTCTGTTGCTATGGATTTAGGTGTTATTTGGCAAAAAAATGACAATCCATCTTTGTCTCCTAGGCAACGTACCAATACTAGTTTTGACTTTGATCAGCAGATACAGTTAAGTATGCTGGGTAAAATTGGAGAAAGATTACAAGTTAGTGCAGACTACAACACAGAGGCTACTTTTGATTTTCAGAACTTAGTGAAGTTAGATTATACGCCTACAGAGGATGATATTATACAAAAAATAGAAGTTGGTAATATTAGTATGCCATTAAATAGCTCTTTAATTACTGGAGCACAAAGTTTATTTGGTGTTAAAACACAGCTTCAGTTTGGTAAAACATTGGTTACAGCAGTTTTATCGGAACAAAGATCTCAAAATAATACAGTTGTTGCCCAAGGTGGTGGTACAGTAGAAGAGTTCTCTTTCTCTGCTTTAGATTATGATGAGGATAAGCACTTTTTTTTAGCGCAGTATTTTAGAGATAACTATGATAGTGCTTTAGAAAACTACCCGTATATCCGTAGTCAAGTACAAATTACAAGGTTAGAGGTATGGGTAACAAACAGAAGGCAAGAAACATTAAATGTTAGAAACGTTGTTGCAATACAAGATTTAGGAGAGTCTAACACAGATCAAACAAGAATTGGTAAAAGTGGCGGAGCTCCAGCAGGATTTTTTAATGCTAGTGCGGCAGGTAATTTACCTCTAAACAATGCCAATGATTATGATCCTGCTTTAATAGGCAATGGTGGTGCGTTAACAAGTCAAGTTAGAGATATAGCAACCGTACAAGCTGGTTTTAATGTGCCAGGTTATACTGTTAATCAAGGCTTTGATTATACAATTTTGGAGAATGCTAGAAAATTAGATATAGGAAAAGGAGAGTATACTTTTCATCCACAACTAGGGTATATCTCATTAAGTCAGCGTTTAAGTAATGATGAGGTTTTAGCTGTTGCCTTTCAGTATACTTACCAAGGTAATGTTTACCAAGTAGGTGAGTTTGCAAATGGAGGTTTAGAGGCAACATCGGTTTCAGCAGGTGCTACTCCTGTAGTTGAAAACAATACTTTGGTGTTAAAGTTACTTAAGAGTAATATTACTGCTGTGCAAGATCCTATTTGGGATTTAATGATGAAAAACATCTACAACACAGGGGCGTATCAATTAAGTCAAGAAGATTTTAAACTTAATATTTTATATACAGACCCAACGCCAAGAAACTATATAACTCCTGTTGCAGAGGGTGCAGGTTCTGGTTGGCCTACAACACCAAAGCCATTGCAAGAGCGTATTTTATTAGATGTGTTTAATTTAGATAGGTTAAATGCGTATAATGATGTGCAATCTGGTGGAGATGGTTTTTTTGATTATGTAGAAGGTTTAACTATAGATTCTCAAAACGGAAATATAATTTTTACAAAAGTAGAACCTTTTGGTGAGTATATTTTTGAAGAGTTAGGTGGTGGTGTGTATGATGTAGATAATGACCAAGGTTATAATGATAACCAAAAAAAGTATGTGTACCGAAATATGTACTCACGCACTAAATCTGCCGCTTTAGAAGATGCAGATAAAAATAAATTCATAATTAAAGGTAAGTATAAATCGCAAGGTATTAATGGTATTCCAATTGGCGCTTTTAATGTTCCAAGAGGTTCTGTACGTGTAACCGCAGGAGGAAGACAATTACAAGAAGGTATAGATTATACCGTAAACTATTCTGCAGGAACAGTGCAAATTTTAGATCCTAGTTTGGAGGCTAGTAATACGCCAATAAATATTTCTGTAGAGAATAATGCGGTGTTTGGGCAGCAAACCAGACGTTTTACAGGTGTTAATGTAGAGCATCAGTTTAACGAAAAATTTGTTTTAGGTGGTACTTTCTTAAATTTAAATGAGCGTCCGCTTACTCAAAAATCTTCTTATGGAGTAGAACCCGTAAATAATACCATGTTTGGTTTAAATGGAAATTTCTCTACAGAAATACCATTTTTAACTAGGTTAGTTAATAAGTTGCCAAATATAGATACAGATGTTCCTTCTAACTTATCTATACGTGGTGAGGTAGCTTTATTAAAACCAAACTCGCCTAAAAATGCAAATTTTGAAGGAGAAACTACAACCTATGTAGATGATTTTGAAGGAGCACAATCTTTAATTGATATAAGGTCTTCATTAGGTTGGTATTTAGCAAGTACGCCTTTAGAGTTTGCAGATCCAAGCGGACAATTGTATGGTAGTTCTCCAGATGATACAGAAAATCTTAGAAATGGATTTGGAAGAGCTAAAATGGCTTGGTATTCTATAGATCGTCTTTTTTATTCTAACCAAAGACCATCAGGAATTAATGATAACGATATTTCTTTAAATGCAACTAGGAGAATATTTATAGATGAGGTTTTTCCTAAGGTAGAAATTGCACAGGGACAATCTACAACTCAAGGAACTTTAGATTTGGCTTATTACCCAAACCTAAAAGGTCCGTATAACAACAATGCAGATTTTAATACTACTAATCCAGAAGACAAATGGGCAGGAATTATGCGTCCAATGAGTAGTACAAATTTTGAACAAGCAAACGTAGAATTTGTGCAGTTTTGGGTTTTAGATCCTTATGTAGACGGAGAAACTACAAGTTCTGGAGAATTGGTATTTAACATTGGTAATATATCTGAAGATATTTTAAAAGATGGTAAAAAACAGTATGAAAATGGTTTGCCAGGTATTTCTAGTAACGACTTGGTTTCTGAAACATCATGGGGTAAAGTGCCAGCAACACAATCTTTAGTGTATGCTTTTGATGCAGAAGAAAACAACAGAACATTACAGGATTTAGGGTATGATGGTTTAAGTGATGCAGATGAAACATCAATTTTTACAAATAACCCTGCTAATGATCCTGCTTTAGATAATTATGAGTATTACCTAAATAAAGAAGGTAGTATTTTAGAGCGTTACATAAATTACAACAATCCGCAAGGAAATTCTCCTGTACAGGTAACTAATACAAACAGGGGTTCTACTACATTGCCAGATGTAGAAGATATTGATAGAGATTTAACAATGAATACTGTAAACAGTTACTATGAGTACAGAATTCCTATTAAGCCTAATACAACTATTAATGATAAGTATGTAACAGATATTAAAGAAGGGCAAACGCCAACTTTACCAAATGGTACGGTTTTAAATAGAAGATGGATACAGTATAAAATTCCGTTAAGTGATTTTACAGATGCCATTGGAGGTATTACAGATTTTAGATCTATTAGTTTTATGCGTATGTATTTAACTGGTTTTTCTGATGATGTTGTAATGCGTTTTGCAACTTTAGATTTGGTTAGGGGTGACTGGCGTACTTATACTAAATCTTTAGAGCCAGATGTAGATAATAATCCTGATGATGATGGCACTTTTGTAGATGTGGCAACAGTTAATATTGAAGAAAACAATACAAGATCTCCAATTATTTATGATTTGCCTCCGGGTTTACGTAGAGAGCAACTAAACAATAACAATACTATTGTACAACAAAACGAACAATCTCTTTCGTTCAAAATTGAAAATTTAGAGTCTCAGGATTCCAGGGGTGTATTTAAAAATATAAATATTGATATTAGACAGTATGAGCGTCTTAAAATGTTTATTCACGCAGAAGAAATTTTAGAATCAGATTTCCCGGATGGCGAAAGACCTTTAGTTGGTTTTTTAAGGATTGGAACAGATTTTAGTGAAAACTTTTACCAAATAGAAGTTCCTTTGGAGTTTACCGCACACGGAGAAAGTGATAGAGAAAAAATTTGGCCAGAAGATAACGAGATACTTATTGAGTTGTCAGACCTAAATAAAATAAAATCTTATGGTATTGCGGGGCAAACACTAAACCAAATAAATTATTACGAAATTATAGACGGGGAAGTTGTTCCTGTAGGTGAGTTTGATGCTCGTGAACCTGGTGTAATGCGTATAGGTTTAAGAGGTAACCCTTCTTTAGGTAGCATACGTAGTATGATGGTGGGTGTAAAAAACACTAGTGATGCTGCTGCACGTGGAGAGGTTTGGTTTAACGAGTTGCGTTTGGCTGGTTTAGATAGTAATGGCGGATGGGCAGCAATTGGTGCGGTAGATTTAAATCTTGCAGATTTTGCAGACGTATCTGTTACTGGTAGTAAAAGTACATCTGGTTTTGGAGGTATAGATCAAATGCCAAATGAGCGTGCAAGAGAAGATGCAATGTCTTATGATGCTGTTACAAATATTAACCTTGGGCAATTATTACCTAAGAAATTAGGTATACAATTACCGTTTAATTATGGAATTTCTGAACAATTAATTACACCAGAGTTTGACCCTGTTTATGACGATCTAAAGTTAGAAGATAGAATAGCAGCAGCCCAAACGCCAGAGGATGCAAAAGCTATAGAGGAGCAAGCAGAAGATTATACAAAAAGAACCAGTATAAATTTTATAGGTGTACGTAAAAATAGAGGAGAAGAAGCAGATGCTAATTTTTATGATATAGAAAACTTTACCTTTAATTATTCTTACAATGAGGTTAATCATAGAGATTTTGAAATTGCAAAACTAAAAGATCAAAACGTTGTTGCTGGTTTAACATATGCGCATAATTTTGAGCCAGTAGAGGTTGCCCCTTTTGCTAAAAAAGATTCATTATTTACAGGTAAATATTTAAAATGGTTAAAAGACATCAATTTAAATTTATTGCCAACAAGCATAGCGGTTAACTCAAATATAAACCGTCAGTTTAATCAACAACGTTTTAGAGATGTTGTAGAGCCTGGAGTAGATGCATTAGCGTTGCCAGAATTGCAGCAGCGTAATTATATGTTTAACTGGCAATACAATATAAATTATAATTTAACTAAGTCCTTACGTTTTAATATTTCTGCTTCTAACAATAATATAATTCGTAATTATTATAAAGATGATACAGGAGTAGATATAGATGATCAATTAAATATATGGGATGGCTTTTTTGACATTGGTGAGCCAAATAGGCACGCACAACAGTTTGAGTTAAATTATGATATTCCATTTAGTAAAATACCTGCTTTAGACTTTATAAATGCACAATATGTTTATACTAGTAATTTTGACTGGCAACGTGGTGGTGATGCCCTAAAGGAAGTTGCAGGTGAAGATATTAATAGAATTCAAAATGCTAGTACACATACAATAGCAGCAAACTTAACAATGCAAAAGTTGTATGATATGATTGGTTTAAAAAAATCTAAAGGAAAAACTCAGTTAACAACTACACGCCAGGATAAGGCAGGTAATACACCTAAAGCTAAAAAAGGCGGATTTGGTAAGATTGCTACAGACCTGGTAACTATGGTTAAACGTGTAAACTTTAATTACACAGAAACTAGGGGTAAGCAATTGCCAGGGTATACAAATTCAATTGGTTTTGTTGGTACAACAAAACCTAGCTTAGGGTTTGTTTTTGGTAGTCAAGAAGATATACGTTATGATGCGGCAAAAAGAGGTTGGTTAACAACATTTTCAGACTTTAACGAGCAGTTTGTTCAAGAGACAAACAGGCAGTTAGATATTACTGCTGTAGCGGAGCCAATAAGAGATTTAACTATAGATATAACAGCAAATAGAAATTTATCTGAGCGTTATCAAGAAAATTTCTCAGTAGCTTTTGAAAATGGAGAATATGAATATCAAAACCTATTAGGTAACAACTATGGTAATTTTGGTATATCTACAATAATGATAAAAACAGCCTTTGCAAAAAGCGATGAGTTTGAGTCAGCAACTTTTGATCAGTTTAAAGAGAACAGGTTAGTTATAGCTAATCGTTTGGCGGGTAATACTGGGGCAAGAGATGCAGAAGGTTACCCAGAGCGTTACGGTAAAACTAGTCAGGATGTATTGTTGCCTGCATTTGTAGCTGCATATACAGGTCAAGACGCTTCAAAAGTTAAATTAGGAGCATTTAGAAACTTTCCTATTCCTAACTGGAGATTAAAATATACTGGTTTAATGCGTATAAATTGGTTTAAAGAAAAATTTAAGCGTTTCTCTATTAGTCACGGTTATAGAGCCTCATATAATATCAATTCTTTTCAAACTAATTTAGAAAGAGAAAACACAACAATAGATCCAGAAACTCAAGATTTCTTACCAGAGAATATTATGGCAAATGTTGTGTTAACAGACCAGTTTAATCCCTTAGTGCGTTTAGATTTTGAAATGAAAAACTCTATGAGTGTTGTTGCAGAATTACAAACAATGAGGGCCTTAACAATGAGTTTTGATAATAATTTACTAACAGAATTAAATAGTAATGACTATACAGTTGGTCTAGGTTACAGGTTTAAAGATGTAAATTTTGTTACCAATATAGGTGGTGATAAAGTGCGTTTTAAAGGAGATTTAAACTTAAAGTTAGATGCTACTTTAAAAGACAATATTACTATAATTAGAAACCTGGAGTTAAATAACAACCAAATTACATCTGGGCAAAATGTATTTTCATTAAAATTTGGTGCAGATTATGCGTTAAGTAAATCGCTAGAGGTCGCTTTCTTTTATGATCATTCATTCTCTAAATTTGCGGTTTCAACTGCTTTCCCACAAACAACAATAAATACAGGTTTTACATTTAAGTACAACTTTGGTAACTAAATTAACTGTATCACTTAAAACGGTTTAGTTGATAATTACGGTAGACTTGTTTTAAATAATAAGTTTCTTATGATTTTTCAAATTAAATAATTTTCAAATCATTATTTATCTGTTACATTTGCTGCACTAATTTAAATTATACTAAAATGAACATACCATCAGAATTAAAGTACACTAAGGATCATGAGTGGGTTAAAATAGATGGCGACATAGCTACTGTAGGAATTACAGATTTTGCTCAAGGAGAACTAGGAGACATTGTTTATGTTGAGGTAGAAACGCTAGATGAAACCTTAGGTAAGGATGAGGTTTTTGGTACCGTGGAGGCTGTTAAAACGGTTTCAGATTTATTTTTACCATTATCAGGAGAAATAATAGAGTTTAATGAGTCTTTAGAAGACGAACCAGAAAAAGTGAATTCAGATCCTTATGGAGATGGTTGGATGATTAAAATTAAAATAAGTGATGCTTCTGAGACAGAAAACTTAATGTCTGATGCTGATTATAAAGATTTAATTGGTGGTTAAAAAGCCAATTTATACCATATTGTTTATAAGCTGGGTAGTGTTCATTACATTACTCAGCTTATTTTCTTTTAGTAATACAGATTTGCCGTCGGTAAAAATACCATATATAGACAAGTTGGTACATTTTACTTTTTACGGTATAGCAACATTACTTGGTGTGCTGTCTTTAAAAGAACATTTTACTTTAAAAAAAGTTAAAACGGTAATTGTTTGGTATTTAGTAGTTGTTTTAGTTGGCTATGGCATAATTATTGAGATATTGCAAGATACAATCACCGTTACTAGAAGTGCAGAATTTTTAGATTTTGTTGCCAATACAATTGGTGTTTTTATAGGCTTATTTATAGCCAAACAACTTTTTTTAAAAGAAAGAATATTAAAATGAAAAAATTAATTGCTTAATTAGATAATATTTATTTAAATTAGCGAACACTAAATTAAAACCTATGGAACCAAAGAAAAATCCACAAGCTGACTTAACAAAAAACAGCGGTCTTTATTTTGCAATAGGACTTGCTCTTGTTATGTTTATAGTTTGGCGTGCATTAGAGTACAAAAAATACGATGAAGATAATACATATGACATTACTCAGAATGTTGATGATATGTTAGATGAAGAAGTTCCAATGACAGAACAAATTAAAACACCACCACCTCCACCGCCACCACCAGCAGCGCCAGAAGAAATTGCCGTTGTAGAAGATGATGTTGAGGTTGAGGAATCTGTTATTCAAGATACTGAATCTGATGAGGAAGAAGAGGTAATGGACGTTGAGGACGTTGTAGAAGAAGAAGTAGAAGTAGATGTAGATGTACCTTTTTCTGTAATTGAAGATGTACCAATTTTTCCAGGATGTGAAAAAGAAAAGAAAAAAGGAGCAAAAGCTTTAAGAGATTGTTTTAATGAGAAAATGAACAAGCACATTAGAAAGCATTTCCAATATCCAGAAATTGCTCAAGAAATGGGTATTCAAGGTAGAGTAAGTGTTCGTTTTGTTATTCAGAAAGACGGGTCTATTGGGCAAGTGCAAATGCGTGGTCCAGACAAAAACTTAGAAAAAGAAGCTGCCAGAATTATTGGTAAACTTCCTAAGATGACTCCTGGTAAGCAAAGAGGTAGAGCTGTACGTGTTCCATTTAGTTTACCTATTACTTTTAGATTGCAATAGGCAGTACAAGCTTTAAATTATACAAAAAAATCCGAACTTAGACTGATTCGGATTTTTTTATACGTGTGAATGTAAAAAATTAAACCCCAAGCACTTGCTTGGGGTTTTTTGGTATACTATTTGTGTTTTAACATAATTGTAACAAATAAAAAATAGTATTATGAAAACAAACACAGAAAATTCTGTTGGTTTCCACGGCAATGGAAACAACAGAGCGTCTACCAATGCAACTCCAAAAAAGAGTAAGCACGATGCAAATTTACGAAAAAACAGCTTCTTAAACTTTCAAATTGGCTTAGTTGTGGCAATGGGCTTGGTTTATTTGGCTTTAGAATCTTCTTATGCCTATGTAGAAGACAAAGAGGTTAGGCCAGCAGAGCTAGAAGCAGAGATGGTAGAGTACCATCCAGATTTAGATAATTTTAAAGTAGAAGAAAATAAGCCAAAAGAAAAAGTGTTAGCAAAAGCTGTTGTAAACCCCGATAAAATTAAAATTGCTCCAGATGATGCAATTGAGGATTTTAATGACTTTATAGATGATACGGAGTCAGAACCAGAAGAGCCATTAGCAGTTAGCAGTATTGTAGAGCATAAAATTATTGAAGATCCAATAATTCCTTTAGATGTTGTGGAAGAGGTTCCAATATTTCCTGGTTGCGAAAAAGTTGCTAAAGAAAAAAGAAAAGAATGTTTTAATGATAAAATGCAAAAGCACGTTAAACGATATTTTAGATATCCAAATGCAGCTATAGAATTGCGAGAGCAAGGTAGAGTAAGTGTAATGTTTAAAATTGGTACAGATGGTGTGGTAAAAGATGTTCAAATGAAAGGCCCTTCTAAAATATTAGAAAAAGAAGCGCAACGCATTATTTCTAAGTTGCCACAAATGACTCCAGGTAAGCAAGGTAAAAACAACGTTGTAGTACCTTATTCAATACCAATTAACTTTAAATTAGAATAGTGTTAATTGTCTATCAATATTAGGTCTGCTTATGGTAAATAGGCAGGCCTTTTTATTTGTTTTGGGTAAAAATTTTAACAAAAATATAAACCTTCATAATTGGTTGTAAAGAAATCATTTAGGTTATATCTTTGCAGTCCATAAAAAATAAGAATGAAAACTGCGGTTGGTACAGTAAAAGAAGCTACAGATGTTTCGGCATTTGCAGATTTTAAAGAAATAACAAAGGCAAGGCTAGCTGTAAGTGTAGTTTTTTCTTCAATAGCTGGTTATTTCTTAGGCGCAGATAAAATAGATTTTACAGTTCTATTACTTTTAGCTTTTGGCGGTTACTGTATGGTAGGCGCATCAAATGCATTTAATCAAATTATAGAAAAAGATTTAGATGCGTTAATGAACCGTACAAAAAACAGACCAATACCCTCTGGAAGAATGACGGTGACTACTGCATCTGTAGTAGCTATAGCTATGACCATTGCTGGTATTGTTTCATTATATTTTGTAAATCCTAAAACGGCAATGTTTGGGGCAATATCTATATTTTTATATACCTGCGTTTATACACCATTAAAAACTATTACTCCGTTAGCGGTTTTTGTAGGTGCTTTTCCTGGGGCTATACCTTTTATGCTTGGTTGGGTTGCAGCGACAAATGAATTTGGAATTGAGCCTGGAACTCTTTTTATGATTCAGTTTTTTTGGCAATTTCCTCATTTTTGGGCCTTGGGTTGGATGTTAGATGAAGACTATAAAAAAGGAGGGTTTAAAATGCTTCCTACAGGTAAAAAAGATAAAGGAACAATTATTCAGATAATTATGTATACAGTTTGGATGATGCTAATTTCTGTAGTGCCTGCTTTTGGTGTTACAGGAGCATTACAGTTATCTGTAGTGGCAGCCGTAATTGTATTTATAATGGGTGGCGTAATGTTGTTTTTTGCTTTTCGTTTGTTTGATAATAGAGACAATGCATCTGCAAGAAAACTAATGTTAGCAAGTGTTACTTATATTACACTTATGCAAGTGGTATATGTGGTAGATAAGTTTGTGTAATAAAATAGTAGTGGGCAACTATAATATTGCCTTATAAAATAAATAAGTTTTACTAAATGGATTTAACTCATAAGTCAGAAAAACAAAAATCAGACAATGCAAAAAAAATGATGCTTTGGTTTGGTATTGTTAGTTTAATTATGGCATTTGCAGGCTGGACAAGTGCTTACATTGTTAGTAGCTCTAGAGAAGATTGGTTAAAAGATTTTGATTTACCATCTGCTTTTTTCTGGAGTACTTTAATTATTGTAGTAAGTAGTATTACATACTTTTTAGCTGTACAAGCAACTAAAAAAGATAAAAAGTCACAAGCAACCATATATTTGTGGACTACTTTAGTGTTGGGTATAGCTTTTATCGTATTACAATTTGTTGGTTTTTCTCAGTTAATAGGGAATGGTTTTTACTTTACAGGGCCAACAAGTAGCATAACAATGTCTTATATATTTTTAATTGCTGTAGTACACGTTGCTCACGTTGTAGCCGGACTTGTATCTTTAATAGTGGTTATTGTAAACCAAATGAGAGGTAAGTACTCATCTATAGAGGTTAATGGTTTAGAAATTGGAGCAACCTTTTGGCATTTCTTAGATTTGTTATGGGTTTATTTAATCTTGTTTTTCTATTTATATCGATAATAAATAGAAATAAAGTTAATTTCAGTTAAAATTTGGTTTTTGTATAGCCGAAAAAAATGTAAATTTGCGAAACTTAATTATGCTTAAGGTGTATTTAAGTGTTTTTTAAAAATAATAGAGCGTAGTTAAACGTTCTTAGTTTATAAATTTTAAATTGTATATGGATACTACGGTAACAACAGGTACAGCAGAAAGTGTTTGGAGCGGAGGAAGTAATAACAAACCTTTAGGCGCTAGCTATGGTAAAATGATGATGTGGTTTTTCATCGTTTCAGATGCATTAACTTTTTCGGGCTTTATAGCTGCTTACGGATTTTCTAGATTTAAATTTGCAGATAGCTGGCCAATAGCGGATGAAGTGTTTACACACGTTCCTTTAGTTCACGGTAATTATCCTATGATTTATGTTGCTATAATGACATTTATTTTAATTATGTCTTCTGTAACTATGGTATTAGCTGTAGATGCTGGTCATAAAATGAAAAAGAATAGTGTTATTTGGTATATGTTCTTTACCGTAATTGGAGGTATTATATTTTTAAGTTCACAAGCTTGGGAATGGGCTACCTTTATTAAAGGAGATTTTGGAGCTATTGAAACTAAAGGTGGTAGAATATTACAGTTTGTTAAAGCAGATACAGGCGAAAGAGCTGCCATTAGAGATTTTGCTACCCCTTTACATGAAGAAAGAATAGACCATGCAAATAATAAAGGTGTATGGTTCTACGGAGAAAGTGCTTTGCCATCATACTCGGTTAACGAGGTGGTAACTGGTTTTAAAGCAGATCCAAATATATTAGTGAGGGTAGAAAATATTAATGAGGACGGACATAAAATAGTATTGTCAAGAGAAGAATCTTTAAAAAGATTGGCCGGTTCTAAATACGTAGTAGAAGGAGCAAACCTAATACACAATGAATACGGAAGCAGATTGTTTGCAGATTTCTTTTTCTTTATTACTGGTTTTCACGGATTCCACGTATTTTCTGGAGTGGTACTAAATATCATTATTTTCTTTAACGTTATCATTGGCACTTATGAGCGTAGAGGACATTATGAAATGGTAGAAAAAGTTGGTCTTTATTGGCACTTTGTAGATTTAGTATGGGTATTTGTATTTACTTTTTTCTACTTAGTATAATATCATTAAAAAATTACATTACGTATAATAATATAGTATAAAATGGCACACGAACATAAATTAGCGATTTTTAGAGGAAGATTAAAATTTAAAGATAATGTCCAAAAGATTTGGGGTGTTTTAATTTTTTTATCTATTGTAACTCTAGTAGAGGTAATATTAGGTATTTATAAACCAGCAATTTTTATGAAACCATTAATATCTGCTTTTGAGCCAGGTATAATAGGTTCTACACTTAACTTTTTATTGTCTCCGTTTATCTATTTAAAGCCTTTAAACTTAATATTTATTGTACTTACAATAGTTAAGGCTTATTACATTGCATGGGATTTTATGCACTTGCGTGACGAGAAAAAAGGGTTAAGAAGATCTATAGTTTGGACACCAGTATTTTTAATTAGTTACTTAGTGTTTATACTACTTACTGAAGGTAGTTATATTTATGATGTGTACCATAGTGGTTTTATTAAGTGGAACTTCTAACATTTAGCATCATTTAACAATATATAAAGGCGGTTTTTAGACCGTCTTTTTTTATTTTTGTACCATTATGAAAAAAACCTTTGTAATGGTAGTTTTATTTATACTGCCAATTGTAGCATACCTTTTTTTTGCAAGTGGCATACATAATTTTGGGAGGCTACCTGTACTAACCAAAAATGTTAGTGACTTATCTAGTTTTACTACAGACACCCAATTAAAAAACAAGATATCTATTGTTGGCTTTTTAGGTAATAATGTAGATCAGAAAAAAGGGACTGCTTTTAATTTAAATCAAAAAATTTATAAACATTTTTTCGAGTTTAAAGATTTTCAATTTGTAATGCTTGTTGCCAATGGGCAAGAACAAGAGGTACAAAAACTAAAAAAAGAATTGTCTGTTTTAGCAGATATTAAAAATTGGAAATTTGTTTATGGTAATGCATCTCAAATACAGGCTTTTCATAAAAATTTAAAAACCGATATTGTTTTACAAGACGATTTAAGCTCTCCTTATGTTTTTATAGTAGATAAAGATTTAAACCTGCGTGGAAGAACAGATGATGAAGATGAGGGTACCAAATATGGTTTTAATACCATTTCTGTGGCGGAGTTAAATAATAAGATGGAAGATGATGTAAAAATCATTTTAGCGGAATACCGTATGGCTTTAAAAAAGAATAACGCAGAGCGTAAGTAATAAACTTTATGTTATGAAGAAGAAAAATTATAACTATATCTGGATTTCGTTTATAATTTTAGTGTTCGGAATTATTTTTATACCTAAAATAGTAAGCAGAATTAAGGATGATGCCATAGTAGAGAATGACCGTATGAACAAAAAGGACAATAAGGGAGCTCTTGCATACGTAGAAATTAATGGTAGTAAAAAAAGAGTACCAGAGTTTACTTTTATTAATCAAGATAGTTTAGTTGTAACCAATAGAGATTATTTAGGTAAAGTGTATATTGTTGAATTCTTTTTTACTTCTTGTCCAACCATTTGTCCTGTAATGACCAAAAACTTAGTACAGATTCAAAATAGTTTTAAAGATGTAGAGAATTTTGGAATAGCATCATTTAGTATAGACCCTAAAACAGATACGCCAACTACATTAAAAAAGTATACAGAAACGTACGGTATTACAAATTTAGATTGGCATTTAATGACGGGGCAAAGAGATGAAATATATAAGCTTGCTAACCAGGGCTTTAATATATTTGCACAGCAAAACCCTAATGTGCCTGGCGGTTTTGAGCATTCTGGTATGTTTGCCTTAGTAGATAAAAGAGGATATATACGCTCTAGGGTAGATGAATTTGGTAACCCAATTATATATTACAGGGGAACAATTTCTGAGGAAGATGGTGCTAATGATGAAGGAGAAAAAGAACAAATTAGCATATTAAAAGAAGATATTAAAAAGTTGTTAGATGAGTAAGATTGAAGATGTGAATTTTAAGGAAAAAAGGTTTAATACAATAATTACTGTTGTATCCATTATTGTGCCTGTTGTTGTAGCACTTTTATTTCGTGTTAAAATACCAAATGTAGAACCTTTGTCCTTTTTGCCTCCTATTTATGCTACTATTAACGGCATCACAGCGGTGTTTTTAATTGCAGCCGTTGTAGCTATAAAAAATGGCAAACAAAAACTCCATCAAAATTTAATGACTACATGTATTGTTTTTTCATTAGCATTTTTAGTAATGTATATTGCCTATCATATGACATCTGAATCTACTTCTTTTGGTGGTGATGGTATTGTAAAATATGTTTATTTATTTATTCTTATAACGCACATAATATTGTCAATTATTATAATTCCTTTAGTTATGAAAACTTATGCAAAAGCATACCTAAAACAGTATGATGCGCATAGAAAATTAGCAAAAATTACATTTCCAATTTGGTTGTATGTAGCCGTTACAGGTGTTGTTGTTTATGTTATGATATCTCCTTATTATGTTTATTAAACCAGCTATTATGAAAAAAGTATTATTTATTGCTTTTGTATTCCTGTTTTTAATTCCGCAGTCATCAGAGGCTCAATGCGCAATGTGCAGAGCTGTTTTAGAGAGTGAAGGAAATGTTGCTGTTGCAGAAGGGGTAAACAATGGTATTAAATATCTTATGGCAGTACCTTATGTTTTGGTTGGAGTGTTGTTTTATTTTGTTTACAAAAAAATGAAAGCTTAATTTTTTAAACATTCTTTTAGTATAAACACACTACAATTTTAGTTTTATCAGTGTAAATGTTGCTAATGCTTTGCTATTGTAACCTATTATTTAATTTCTTTTAGGTTAAAAAAAGTGCACATTTAAAGGCTTTAGGGTTGTTGTAATTTACATCTTATATAACTTTAACATTTTTTTCACATTTTATGTGTAACTAAATATAAGTTGTGTAGTCTTACAGGTGTACTAAGTACAAAGCCAAAAAAACTAACACCAATGATAGAAATAAAAGACCTTCATAAGTCTTACAAAATGGGTAGCAACTCGTTACACGTTTTAAAAGGCATTAATTTTAATGTAGAAGAAGGAGAACTTGTAGCCATTATGGGTTCTTCAGGATCTGGAAAATCTACACTGCTAAACATTTTAGGAATGTTAGACGTTTTAGATGAGGGAACTTACACTTTAGATGGCGTGCCAATTATAAATCTTAACGAAACAAAAGCTGCTAAATACAGAAACAAATTCCTAGGGTTTATCTTTCAATCTTTTAATCTTATTAATTACAAGAGTGCTGCAGAAAATGTGGCACTGCCATTATATTACCAAGGTGTTGGCAGAAAAGAACGTCAGGTAAAAGCACTTAAATATTTAGAACAAGTTGGTTTAAAACAATGGGCAGGCCACTTACCAAGTGAGCTTTCTGGTGGACAAAAGCAACGTGTGGCTATTGCTAGAGCTTTGGCAGCAGAGCCTAAAGTGTTAATGGCAGATGAGCCTACAGGTGCTTTAGATAGTAAAACATCATATGAAGTTATGGATCTTTTACAAAAGATTAATGATGCTGGTAATACTATTTTAATAGTTACTCATGAGCCAGATATAGCAGATATGTGTAAGCGTATAGTGCACTTAAAAGATGGTGTTATAGTAGAAGATAAAATGGTAGACCAAGTAAGAGCTTCGCAATATGTTTAGTAGAGACGCTTGGAAAGAAATTTTTGAAACTATTCAAAAAAATAAGCTTAGGACTTTTTTGTCTGGTTTTACAGTAGCAATAGGTATTTTCATTTTTGTAGTGCTTTTTGGCTTTGGTAACGGACTTACAAATACGTTCGCTAAATTTTTTGGAGATGATGCAACCAACGTATTCTTTATATTTCCTGGTAGAACATCTGTTCCTTACTCTGGTTATAAGGCAGACAGACAAATAGAGTTTGATAATAGTGATTTGGCAGATATTGAAAAGAACTTTGCAATGTTTGTAGACTATGTTACACCAAGAATTACTAGAGGCGGTTTAGTTAAATACAAGAACGAGTCTAACAACTATACTAATATGGGTGTAGCTCCTTCTCATCAATTTAATGAGAAAACCATAATGATGAAGGGGCGTTATGTCAATAATCAAGATATTAAGGATAAAACAAAATACGCGGTTATTGGTAGGTTGGTAGAAAAGGATTTGTTTAAAGGAGAAGATGCGCTAGGTAAATATGTAGATATTGGAGGTAGTTCTTTTAAAGTTATAGGGGTTTTTCAGGATGATGGTGGAGATAATGAAGAGCGTAAAATTTATATTCCGTACACTACAAGACAACTTATAGAGAAAAACACTGATAAAATTGGTCAAATAGTACTAGGCTTTAAACCTCAAATAGGATATTCTGGAGCTATGTCTTTAGAAAATAGCTTGGAGAAATATCTTAAGAGTAAAAAGTTTATTAATCCTAATGATGAAAATGGGTTGTTTATTAGAAACATTGCAGATCAATTAAAACAAAATCAGCAACTAGCAAGTGTATTGCAAATTATAGTTTCTTTTGTAGCATTTGGGACAATTATAGCGGGTATTATAGGTATAAGTAATATTATGGTTTTTGTGGTAAAGGAGCGCACTAAGGAGCTGGGTATACGAAAAGCACTAGGTGCAACACCAAAATCTGTAATAAGTACCATTTTATTAGAATCTATTTTTATTACAACAATATCTGGTTTTGTGGGTATGATTTTAGGCACTGTACTCCTTAATGCAATGGGAGATACATTAGAAGACTATTTTATTACAGACCCTTATATTGATACCGGAATTGCAATTTTTGCAACCATACTATTAATTATATGTGGAGCACTTGCAGGATATGTACCAGCTAGAAAAGCGGCTAAAATTAAACCAATTGTAGCATTAAGAGACGAATAGTATGAAGTTTATATTTGATAGCAATACTTGGCAAGAGATTTTTGGTTCTATTGGAAAAAATAAAACTAGAACAGCAATTACCGTAATTGGAGTTCTTTGGGGAATTTTTATTTACATAGCACTAGCTGGTGCGGCCAAAGGTTTAGATAATGGTTTTGAACGTGCTTTTGAGAGCACAGCAATGAACAGTATGTTTGTTTGGGCACAAAGTACAAGTATGCCTTATGAAGGGTTTAAAACAGGTAGATCTTTACAGTTAAAGTTAGACGATGTTAACACTCTAAAAAACAGAATTCCAGAAATACAATACATAGCTCCAAGAAATGCAAAAGGGGTATTTGGGGGTAGCCAAGCAGCTGTTGTTAGAGGGCAAAAATCTGGTACGGCACCTGTTTACGGAGATTTTCCTATCTATACTAAAATTGCAACTAAAAAAATATATGATGGAGGTCGTTTTATAAACGACGAGGATATAGAAGAGGCACGTAAAGTTGTTGTGATAGGAGAGCGTACCCAAAAAGAATTATTTGATGAGGAAGAAAACCCAATAGGAGAATTTATAAGAGTAGATAATATCTATTTTCAGATTGTAGGTGTACATAAATATGTGCCTGGAGGTGGTTTTGAAGGAGATACAGATATGTACATTCCTTATTCTACCTATAAAAAATTATATAACACTGGAGAAAATGTAGATTGGTTAACTATTGCAGCTTATGATGATGCAGATGTAATACAAGCAGAGAAAGATGTAAAAGCGGTATTAAAAAGCATACACAGAGTTAACCCTGATGATGAAAGAGCTATAGGAGCCTTTAATTTAGGTGAGATATTTAATAGAATTACTGGTTTTGCTAAAGGACTTACATTTTTGTCTTTAATTGTAGGTATAGCAACAATATTAGCTGGTGTTATAAGTATTGGTAATATATTGCTAATATCTGTAAAAGAACGTACTAAGGAGTTGGGTGTAAGGCGTGCATTAGGCGCAACACCTAGGGAAGTGCGTAATTTAATTTTATTAGAATCTGTTTTTTTAACTGTTGTTTCTGGTATAATGGGTATTGTATTAGGAGCATTAGTATTATATGGGATAGATTCTGCTACACACGACTCAGATTTTCCATATACCAATCCAACATTGCCAATTTCTTATGTATTAGGAGCATTGGGTATAATGGTGGTATTAGGAACACTTATAGGGTTAATACCTGCACAGAGAGCTGTAAGTATTAAGCCCATAGACGCATTAAGAGAAGAATAAAAATAATAACTAAATATAACTAAATCAATCAAAATGAATAAAGTGCTAAAATATACACTAATTGTGGTAGCTGTATTGGCTGTATTGTGGGCAGCAGCCTTCTTTATTAAGACAAATAGTAAGTCTTCAATAACTTATGAAACTAAAAAACCATTTATTTCTAATATCGAAAAAAAATCTGTTGCTACAGGTAAAGTTGTTCCAGAGGAAGAGGTAGAAATTAAGCCTCAAATTTCTGGAATTATTGAAAAAATATATTTAGAAGAAGGCGTAGAAGTTAAGTCTGGAGATTTAATAGCTGTTATAAAGGTTGTACCTAATGAACAATCTTTAAATCAAGCAAGTGGTAGAGTAAAAACGGCTCAATTAGCTTTAAATAATGTAAAGTTAGAGTTTGAAAGAAATAAGTTGTTGTTTGAAAAGGACGTTATTTCTAAACAAGAGTATGATAATATTAAGCTAAGGTATGATCAGGCATTGCAAGATGTATCTAATGCACAAGCAGATTATCAAATAATTAGAAAAGGTTCTGCCGGTGGTTCTTCTAGTGCAAATACAAATATTAGAGCAACTGTAAGTGGTACAATTTTAGAAATTCCTGTAGAAGAAGGAGACCAAGTAATTGAAAGTAATAACTTTAATGATGGTACTACTATAGCATCTATAGCAGATCTTAAAAAAATGATTTTTGAAGGTAAAGTTGATGAAGGTGAAGTAGGTAAACTTAAGGTTGGTATGCCATTAAAAGTTAGTTTGGGAGCTGTTGATGATAAGGAATTTGACGCTAAATTAAGATTTATAGCACCTAAAGGAGTTGAAGAAACCGGAGCTGTACAATTTAAAATAGAAGGAGATGTTGCTATAGATGAAGGAGTAATGATACGTGCTGGTTATAGTGCAAATGCTTCTTTTACTTTAGAAAAGAAAAGCGATGTATTGGTTTTGCCAGAAGCATTATTACAGTTTGATAAAAACACAGATAAGCCTTATGTAGAGGTTGCAACAGGAGACCAACAATTTAAACGAAAAGACATAGAAATTGGTATTTCTGATGGTGTAAACGTAGAAATATTATCTGGACTTACAGAGGACGATGCTGTTAAAATTTGGAACAAAACTGAGCCTATTAAAAAGGGTGATGATGAAGAAAAAACTACTGACGAAGAATAGTAGCTAAATACACTAAAATCATCAATATAAATTATATGAAAATTAAATTAACTGTAGTATTCCTTTTGTTTGTTGTTGGGTTATCTTACTCACAACAAAAAAAATGGAGTATTGAAGAGTGTATAAATTATGCACTAGAAAATAATATAGACGTAGAGCAGCTAGAGTTGCAATTGCAAAGTACAAAGTTAGGAGAATCTGATGCTTTAGGAGACTTTTTACCAAGTTTAAACGCATCTAGTAATGGTTCATGGAGTAAAGGTTCTGGTTTTGACCAAACTACTAACCAAAGGGTTTCTGGTACTTTTTTCTCATTAAACGCAGGTATTTCATCTGGAGTAACACTTTTTGATGGCCTGCGTAACATACATAATTACAATAAAGCTAAACTTAATACTATTGCAAGCCAGTACAGATTAGATGGTATTAAAGATAATATAGTGCTTAATGTTGCAAATGCTTATTTAGATGTTTTAGCAGCTAAAGAGTCTTTAAAAGTTGTAGAGCTACAAGCAAAACTTTCTAATCAAGATTATGAGCGTACAAAGGCTTTAGTGGAAGCAGGTACAGTACCAAAGGGAGATTTACTAGAGTTAGAGGCTACCATTGCAGATTATGAGCAACAGAAGGTAAACGGAGAAAACAATGTGGTGTTAAGAAGATTATTTTTGGCTCAATTATTACAAATTACAGATTATCAAAATTTTGATATTGCAGAGTCTACTTACGATGTTCCTCCATCTGAAATTTATAACTATACGGCTAAAGAGGTTTATGATAAAGCACTTACAATTAGAGGTAATATAAAATTAGCTGAAACTAATATAGATATTGCAGAGAAAGATGTTAAAATAGCTAAAGGATTATTATATCCAACACTAAGTGCATCTATAGGTTATAACACAAGTTACTCTAGTTTCGTAAAAAGAATTACAAATGCTAGTTTCACAGACCAGTTGTCAGAGAATGATGGTATTGGTTATGGTATGAGCTTAAATATTCCTATTTTTAACGGGTTTAGTGTACGTAATAATATAAAACGATCTAAACTAAATTTAGAACAAACTAAACTACAAGCTAAGCAAGAAAAGTTAACATTAGAAGCTAACATAAACCAAGCTTATTTAGATGTTAGATCTTTTGGAAAAAGGTATGAGGCAGCACAAAAAACATATGATGCCAGAAAACAAGCGTATGATTTTGCTAAAGATCGTTTTGATGTTGGGTTAATGAATGCTTTTGACTTTAGTCAGTCACAGTCTAGATTAGATAATGCGGCTATAGATGTGGTAAATGCAAAGTATAATTATATTTTTAGAATTAAAATATTAGAAATTTACTACGGTATACCTGTTACGTTAGAATAAAATAGAATACAATACTAAAAAAGTCCATTGAGCTAGTTGTTTAATGGACTTTTTTTATGTATTAACTTGTATATTTGTAAGCTATGGCAATTATCTTAAATATAGAAACAGCTACTACAAACTGCTCTGTAAGTGTGGCTAAAGACGGTAAAATGTTAGCGCTAAAAGAATTTAATAGCGCTAGTTTTTCGCATGCAGAACAGTTGCATATTTTTATAGAAGACGTTCTAAAAGAGGCATCGTTATTGGTTGCAGACATAAATGCTATTGCGGTAAGTAAAGGTCCAGGATCATATACTGGTTTAAGAATTGGAGTTTCTGCGGCTAAAGGTTTATGTTTTTCTTTAGATATACCGCTAATTTCTGTTGCTACATTATCTAGTTTGGCACATCAAACAAAACCAAAAGAGAATGAAGCGATTGTAGCTGTGCTAGATGCTAGACGTATGGAGGTATATTCTGCTGTTTTCACTAATGATTTTAATCAAATTAAAGAAACAGAAGCAATAATTATTGATGAAACTTCATATAGTGATGTGTTAGGTGCGTATAGTAAAGTGCACTTTGTAGGTTCTGGAGCAGAAAAAATTAAAAACACTATACAGGCTACAAATACAGTGTATATTTTAGATGCAGTGCCATCAGCAAAGGAAATGTGTGCATTGTCTTTTGTGAAATTTAAAAATTTAGAGTTAGAAGATGTAGCTTATTTTGAACCTTATTACCTTAAGGACTTTGTGCTTCAAAAACCTAAACCAAAAAAATAGCCTCATTTAACTTTTGCTAAATAAGGCTATGGTTTTATAAAATTAAAATTTATTTTCCTTGGTACATAACACGTTGCGGAAATGGAATTTCAATATCATTATCATCAAACCTAAGTTTTAATTCTTCTAAAACGTAAAAATGAGCAGCCCAAAAATCCTCATTTTTAGCCCAAAAACGTAAAGATAAGTTTACAGAACTGTCTGCAAGTTCTCCTACATACACCTCAGGCATAGGATCTTTTAATATGGTGTCTTTTTCGTTGCAAATTTGTAATAATATTTCCTTAGCTAATTTTAAGTTAGAGCTGTAACCAATACCCACAGTAATTTTATCTCTACGTGTACTTTCTATATTGTAATTTACAATGTTGTTGTTAGACAATTCGCCGTTTGGTATAATTGCTACTTGGTTGCCAAAAGTATTTAGCTTAGTTGTAAAAATAGATATTTCTTTAACTGTACCATCTATACCTTGTGCTGTTATAAAATCTCCAACCTTAAAAGGCTTAAACAATAAAATTAAAACACCACCAGCAAAATTAGCTAAAGAACCTTGTAAAGCTAAACCAATTGCTAAACCTGCAGCACCAATAACTGCAACTAGAGAAGAAGATTGTACGCCTAATTGCGTAATAACTAATACAAATAAAACTACTTTAAGAGCAATTTTTATAAAGCTCTGTAAAAAAGATTCTAGAGTTGGATCATAATCCTTAACCGAAAAGAATTTAGCAACCATACGGTTAATAAATTTAGTTACCCATAGTCCAACAATTAATATTAAAGCTGCCGCTATTAGGTCTGGTAAAAACTCCCAAAACTTTCCTATAAATTTTTCTGCATATTCTTCGTAGTCTGATAAGAAATCCATCTTCATATTTATTTAATGTTTTTATGCAAAGCAAAGAAAAAATATAGTTTTATAAATGGGCTTTAACATTATATTCATATTCCTTTTAATGGTTTAAAAATAATGTCGTGTAACTTTATTAGGCTGTCTTTATCAATTGTTTATTTGTTGTATTGGTAATTGTATGTAAATTTTAATTTAAGACTGCAAAGACCTTGTAATGGCTTATTTCGCCAATATTTACTAATAGTTTAAAAAGTTAATTTAAAGTAAAATTAATAGTGCTTTAAAATACAAATAGCGCCCGTTAGGCGCTATTTGTTTGTGTTATTCTGTGTAGTAAACGTTATTTTACTTCAAAAGTAATTTTAAGGTTTACTCTAAATTCTGTTACTTCACCATCATTTACAATTGCACTTTGGTCCTGCACATAAACAGATTTAATGTTTTTTACAGATTTAGATGCTTGCACAACTGCTTTTTTTGTTGCGTCTTCCCAACTCTTATCAGAGTTAGATAATACTTCAATAACTTTTAAAATTGCCATAATTAATGTGTTTAGATTTCTCTAAAAATAGCAAAATTAATTCACATTTAAAACTGATTGTTAACCATTTAAGGCAACTACCTCTCCAATTTTGTCTCCCATCATATTTTTTAGCATATTTTCTATACCGTTTTTAAGGGTAAAAGTTGAAGAAGGGCATCCACTACAAGCACCCTGTAAAATAACATTTACTTTTTTAGTACTTTCGTCATAAGACTTAAACATAATGTTACCGCCATCACTCGCTACAGCCGGTTTTACATATTCTTCTAAAATATCTATAATTTGTTTAGAGGTGTCATCTAAATTTTCATCTTGTAATTGCGTAGCAGGGGCTTCTTGTTTTTGTTTGCTAATACTGTTTGCAGATACAACTTCTTTACCTTCTGTTAAAAATGCTTGTATACTTTCTCTTAATTCTAGCGTTATTTCATTCCAATCTGCAGCTTCAGTTTTAGTAACAGAAACATAGTTTTCGTCTAAAAAAACTTCTTTAACATATGGGAATTGAAATAGTGTTGTAGCTAAGTCAGAGTCTTTAGCCTCTTCCTTATTTTTAAACTCAAAAATTGTAGGAACAATTAATTTATTAGCAACAAAACGCATTGCTGCTGGGTTAGGTGTGTTTTCTGCATACACTGTTGCAGGCACACTTTGCGGATCTTCTTGTTCATGTACTACAACTTCGCCACTATTTAAATAATCTACTAATTGTTGTGCAACTTCATCTCTAACATCATCCCAAGCAACTATATCAAAACGTTCTAGCGCTATAAAGTTACCAGAGATATAAACTGTTTTTATAAAAGGTAAATAAAATAACTGTTGTGCTAGAGGAGAGTTTTTAGCTTCATCAATATTTTTATACTCGTAGCTATTATTTTTTGTTATAAAGTGATTTGTTTCAAACTTTAAAATAGCAGGATTTGTGGTTGTATATATAGTTATATTGTGCTCTTTCATCTTAAAAAAATAATTTTTACAAAAGTACAAACAAAATCACTCATAGCATACATAATAATATTGTGGTTGTAAACGTTTTAATATAAATTTAATACTTTTGGACTTTTAGCCCTTATTTATGAAAAACATATACTTAGCCTTGTTTTCTTTCTTGTTACTTGGTGTTTCTAGTGTAACAGCACAAGAAGGAATACCGGTCTATTTTGATTATTTATCAGATAATTACTACCTAGTACACCCGTCTATGGCAGGTATAGGTGAAGGAGGAAAAATTAGAGCAACTATTAGAAAACAATGGTTTGATGTTGAAGAGGCGCCAAACTTACAAACAATAAACGCACATTTTAGACTAAATGAGAAGAGTGGTGTTGGTGCAATTATTTTTAATGACGCTAACGGTTACCATTCACAAACAGGTGTAAAATTAACGTATGCACACCATTTACGTTTTTCTAGAGATTTACGAAACTTAAATCAGCTTTCTTTTGGTATTAGTGCAGGTATAATGCAAAGTAATTTAGATGAGAGTGAATTTAATTCTGTTACTCCAGACCCAATTATTACTGGCGGTAATATTAGCTCATCATATTACAATATGGATTTGGGAGCATCATACAACTATATGGAGTTTTATGCACACGCTACTATTTTAAACGTGCTAAATAGTAAACGTAATGTGTATTATAAAGATAGAGCAGATGACCCTAATGCAACTGTTGTAGACAATTTAAGAAGATATGTATTATCTGCAGGCTATGTTTTTGGCAAAGGAGATTGGCAGTTAGAGCCTTCTGTTATGTTGCAAATGACAGATTTTACAAAGGAAAAAACTATAGATATGAATGCTAAAGTTTACCGTAGTATGGACTTTGGTACGCTTTGGGGAGGAATATCTTACAGGCGTAGTTTTGATGGTGCTTTGTACCAAAATACAAGTGGTAGCACTAAGGAACAAAGATTACAATTAATTACACCTATTGTTGGTGTAAACTATAAAAACTTTTTGGTGTCTTACAATTACTCTTACCAAATGGGAGACATTAGGTTTGATAATGGAGGTTTTCATCAACTAACTTTAGGGTATAATTTTGGTCAAGTATCAGAAAAAAGGTTTGACTGTAAGTGTCCTGCTGTAAATTATTAAAACGAATAAACAAATATATAAAAGCCTGTAACTTTAAAGTCACAGGCTTTTTCTTTTTTTACTAAAGGTTATTTATCCCAAGTGTAGTTTTTACTTTTTCCTTGTTTTACAATGGCAGAAATCATTGCATTTTCTAATTCGCCTTTGGCACCTTCTTTTTGGTTTTTAGCAATGTAAGCTTCACGTTTTTGGTTTGCTTCTTTAATTTGTTGCTGAATGTTTTCTCGTTCTTGTTTTTTAGTTTCAATAAAAGCCTCAATTTCTTTGTTAGTTTTATTTTGTAGTTCTTTTGGTAGTTGCTTTTTCTCTATCTTAGATACATTAAAGTTTTTGTTTTTAGAAGCATCCACTAAATCCCAAGAAGCATTGTTATACAATCTAGAGCTTTTGCTTACTGCTCTTTTTACCATAACAGCTTCTTCCATTTCTGCAGCTTTATCATCTTGTACAGATTGTAATGCTATTTTAGAACTACCTAAACTACCGTAAGACACATATGTTTTGTTTAATTTTTTATTAAGCGTAATAATTACATCGTCATAAGGAGTATCTATGTGTATTACTTTTTTATTGTGGTTAATAACAATGTATTCTCCTCCTGTTAATTGTGCACCACTTTTCCAATGGCTATTTGCACCTTGGTTATAGTCTCCACAAAAAATGGTATTCACTATTATCCCTTTTTCTTTTGCGTCTAATGTGGCATCTTTATAGTTTATTTTACCTTGGTTAAAGGGTTCGTTGCCAGCAATAAATATCATTTTTAAGTTATCAGGGTTTTTGCCCCAATCTAAATCTTTAATAGAGGTGCTTATTGCTTCGCCACAATACTCATCTCCACCGTTGGTAGTTAAAGAAAATAGCTTTTCAGATATTTCATCCAAATCTGTACTAAAACCAATTACTTGTTTAATGTACCCGTCTTGCTTTTCTATACTGCTGTTTCCATATTCATATAATGCAATTTGTAATTGGGGTCTGTCTTCATTACCACATTTTACATAACTAAATTTATTTACTATATCCCAAAGCTGTGCCTTTGCTTGGTTAATTAATCCATCCATACTATTACTAGTGTCTAGTAACAAGGCTACTTTAACTACATTTTTATCAGGCTTTTTAGTTTCTACAAAAGCTTGTGTGGCTAAAGTTATTTCCTTTTTATTTTTTGCCTCGCAACTTAAAGTGCTCCCTACAAAAAAGGTTAGTAATGCTATGCCTGCTATTTGTTTTACATTTTTCATCTTGCTTATTTTTATTTGTTACAGGGTAAAAGTATTTTTAATGTTTGCAATTAAAAACAGGTAATGAGGGAACTAGTATTTTGAGTGAGTAAACAAACCTGTAAACTTTGTAAGCCTGTTTAAAGCACTAGTTTTTATGGTTAAAGCAGCATTTTCACATTTTTTATAGTCAAATAAAACAACTAAGTTTACCATATCTAATTTTAAAAATGAAGTTAAAAAAGCACATACTATTTTTATTGTTGTTTGTAACAGCAATTGCTTTTTCTCAGGTAAATACTGGCAAAAAACTAACTATAAAAGGCACGGTAAAAACTAAAGAAAAAAGAAACCCTATTTCTGGTGTAGAGGTGTCTGCAACCAGTGGCAGTGTTGTATATACAGATGCTTTTGGAGCCTACCGCATAAAAGCAGAAGTTGGAGATTATTTACTGTTTAAAAGTCTTGATTTTGAGACCGTAGAATATCGTATAAAAGATGACGAGGATGTAGACGTTTTAGTAGAAGGTTTAGATGAAGATGTGCAACTAAGCAAAAGTGCTTTGCATAAAATATACATAGACTCTGCCAAGCAATTTAAAAAAACAGATATAGGTAAAAGTATAGACTATATTAGGCTTTCTTTAGAGCAATTAGGAAAAAGAGGTAATAACAAAGACCGTGCAATGTCTTTTTTATTATTAGGTGAAATTTATGAATACCATAAGCAGTATGATTTGGCCGTGGAGAATTACTCAGAATCTTTAACTTATAATACAATTAGTGATTCTCAATTAAAATTAGCAAATGCTTACTTATTAAATAAAAATTATAATAAGGCTCAAGTGCTGTATGCTAAATTATTAGAGAACAATAAGCTGTCCGTTTATCAAAAAATAGTAATATATGAGGGTTTGGGTGATGCTTACAAAAGTTTAAAAAATACCAAGCAAGCAGTAGAAAACTATACAAAAGGATTAAAAATAGCCCAAAAAGAACTGGTAAAACCTAAAATTACAGATTTAAATACTAAAATAGCAGAGGCTTATGGTGATGCAAACCAGACCGAAGAGGCTGTAGGTTATTTTAAAAATTCTTTAAAATCTGCCGAGTCAGAAGCACCAGAGCGCGCACTAGAAATTAGTGAAAAGGCAGCAGATTTTTATAATAAAAATAGTTTGTATAATGAGGAAATGAAATTGCGCCAACAAAGTTTGGAAGATATACAACTCCTAGAAAACTCTGCTAAGAAAAAAACAGTTGCAAGAAGTGCTACATTAGATAAAGTTGAAGTGCCTATAACTAGGCAGCGTATTAACTATAAAATTGCCAATAATTTAATTGTACAAGATAAGTTAGACGAGGCAATCCCATATTTAGAAGAAAGTATATATGAGGCAGCCATTGAAGATGATTTTGTAGTGCAAAAGGACGCAACACGTAAGTTATCGGAGGTGTATGATGATAAGGGAGATTATGCTAGAGCTTTAGAAACCTATAAAAAATATGCAGCTGTTGCAGATACTTTATATGCCCGTAAAGAGCAAGAAATATCTAGAGCAGAACGCTTAAGCAAACAAATAGCAGAAAAACAAAATCGTATTACTGGTTTAGAAAAAGATAAAGAATTGTACGAGAGTAAATCTAGCTTAGCGCAAACGAAACAAGATTTAGATACAACAACATCTACTAAACAAAAAATATTAATTTATGCTTTAGTTTTAGGAATGTTTTTATTGGGTGTTGCAGCTTTCTTCTTTTACAGAAGTAACAAGCAGCAAAAGTTAGCTAACAACCTTTTGGCCTTAAAGTCATTGCGGTCACAAATGAATCCCCATTTTATTTTTAATGCTTTAAACTCTGTAAACAACTACATTTCTAAAAATGATGAGCGTAGTGCTAATCGTTTTTTAAGTGAATTCTCAACCTTAATGCGTGCCGTTTTAGAAAACTCTGAAGAAGATTTTATACCCTTAACAAAAGAATTAGAGTTGCTAGAGTTGTATGTGAAATTAGAGCATTCTCGGTTTCCAGATAAATTTAATTACTCCATAACAACAGATCCAAATATAGATGTTGCTGCATTTAAAATTCCGCCTATGTTGCTACAACCTTATATAGAAAACGCCATTTGGCACGGCTTGCGTTACAAAAACGAATTAGGATATTTAAACATCAACCTAAAACAAAAAAATAAAGAGGCCATAGAAATTACTATAGAGGATAATGGTATTGGTAGAAAAAAATCTGCCGAGTTAAAAACACAAAATCAAAAAAAGCAACGCTCCAAAGGAATGGGTAATATTAAAAAAAGAGTTGCTATTTTAAATAGTATGTATAAAGATAAAGTAGCTGTTGTAATTACAGATTTAACTAGTAATGGCATAGGAACAAAAGTTACATTAACCTTAAAAAAGGACTAATAGTAGTCTTGTATTAAAAATAAGGAATATGAAATTAAATGCAATAATTGTTGAAGACGAAGCTAATAGTAGAGAAATTTTAACTAACTACTTAACTAAATATTGTCCATCTGTAAACTTGTTAGGAGAAGCTTCATCTATAAAACAAGGTTTAGAGTTAATTAAGAAACACCAACCCGATTTAATTTTTTTAGATGTAGAAATGCCTTTTGGTAATGCTTTTGATTTGCTAGACCAGGTGCCAAACAGAACTTTTGAAACCGTTTTTGTTACTGCCTATAATCAATATGCTATGGAGGCTTTAAACAGCCACGCCGCATATTATTTAATGAAACCCATTAATATAGATGAACTAATTAAGGCCGTAGATTATGTAGGTGAAATTAGAAGCAAGGAAAATGCTTTAGAAGACCAAATTTTACAACCAAAAACAAATAAAATAGACGGTAAAATAACACTGCCACAACAAGATGGTTTTCAGGTTTTAAATGTTGCTGATATTCTTTTTTGTAAGGCAGATGATAATTATACTGAAATTTACCTAGAGAATAAAAAGATATTAGTGAGCAAAACACTAAAGTATTTTGAAGAAGCAATGGAAGATTTTCCGTTTGCACGCATCCATAAATCTTACCTTGTTAACGTAAATGCAATAACTAAATATAAGAAAGGTAAAGGCGGTAGTGTAGTTTTGCATAATGGCAAAGAGTTGCTGGTTTCTGCATCAAAAAAGAAAATACTTTTATCTTATTTTGAATAAAATAAAAAAACAAACTGATATATGATAGTTAAAGAAGTAAACGGGAAAGCACCTAAAATTGGGGAAGATTGTTTTATTGCAGAAAATGCAACTATTGTTGGTGATGTGGTAATGGGTAAACAATGTAGTGTTTGGTATAATGCTGTATTACGTGGTGATGTACATTTTATAAAAATGGGAGATAAAGTAAACGTACAAGACGGTGCAGTTGTACATTGTACTTACAAAAAGAGTCCTACTACAATTGGTAATAACGTCTCTATTGGTCACAATGCAATTGTGCACGGTTGTACTATTAAAGATAATGTTTTAGTAGGTATGGGAAGTATTGTAATGGATGATTGTGTGGTAGAAAGTAATAGTATTATAGCCGCAGGTGCTGTGGTTACAAAAGGAACACATATCCCTTCTGGAACGGTATTTGCAGGTATGCCAGCAAAGAAGATAAAAGACATAAGCATAGAATTAAGCGAGGGTGAAGTAAACCGTATCGCTAATAATTACGTAACTTATTCTAGTTGGTTTAAGGACAAGGAATAAACTTTGGTAAAAGCAATATGCGTTCTACATAAGTTTACTTATTTTTGTCAATCAACTTAAAAATAAAAAAAATGAATGCATATATATTTCCTGGTCAAGGAGCACAGTTTGTAGGAATGGGGTTAGACCTTTATGAAAAGTACCCTTTGGCACAAGAATTATTTGAAAAAGCTAACGATATTTTAGGATTTCGTATCACAGACATTATGTTTGAAGGTACGCCAGAAGACTTAAAACAAACAAAAGTTACACAACCAGCTATATACTTACACTCTGTAATTATGAGTAAGGTTATGGGAGATGCTTTTAAACCAGATATGGTTGCTGGTCACTCTTTAGGAGAATTTTCTGCCTTAGTTGCAAATGGCACATTAACTTTTGAAGACGGTTTAAAATTAGTGTCTAAAAGAGCAATGGCAATGCAAAAAGCTTGTGAAATGCAATCTAGTACAATGGCAGCGGTATTAGGCTTAGAAGATGCTGTTGTAGAAAAAGTTTGTGAAGAGATTGATGGTGTTGTTGTTGCTGCAAATTATAATTGCCCTGGTCAATTGGTTATTTCAGGAGAAGTAGAAGCAATAAACACAGCTTGCGAAAAGTTAAAAGAAGCAGGAGCTAGGAGAGCATTGTTATTGCCAGTTGGTGGCGCATTTCATTCTCCATTAATGGAACCTGCCAGAGAAGAATTAGCTGCGGCAATAGAAAACACTATTTTTAGTGAGCCAAGTTGTCCAATTTACCAAAATGTACCTACTACAGCGGTAAAAAGTGCAGAAGAAATAAAAAAGAACTTAATATCACAATTAACAGCTCCTGTAAAATGGACACAAAGTGTACAAAATATGGTTGCAGATGGCGCAACTTTATTTACTGAGGTTGGTCCTGGTAAAGTTTTACAGGGATTGGTGAAAAAAATTAATAGAGCATCAGAAACTACTTCGGCAGAATTAGCTTAAATACCTCAAAATAAATAAGTAAAGTTACTGGCAATAACTGTTACTGAGGGGTAAAATATGTCCTTTGTCGATTATGTTTATCGACGAATGGCATTTTGGTTAATATTGTAGTCTATATGTTATAAATTATAGTTGAGTAACACTATCTATAAAAAAAATGAAAATTAAACTACTAGGCAATTTTATATGTATTACTAAACACAGGAGATTATGTCTTTTAGTGTTCTTCTTTTGTTTTAGTTTTTTAGCTATAGGACAACAAGTTTCTGTGCAGAGTATTACTAACGCAGAAGAAGCAGGGCAAGTACCTGGTAGGTTTAGGATCACCAGAACAGGAAATACATTTACGGGTTTGCGTGTAAATTTTACCGTTACAGGTACAGCTACAAACGGAACAGATTATAGCTCAGTAGGAGGTGCTATTTTAATTCCTATTTTTAGTAGCAGTGCAGATTTAGATATAGATGGTATTGTAGATGATACTTTGATTGAAGGAGATGAAACTATAATTATAACAATTTCAGAAAACTCAAACTATACCATAAATCCTTTAGCGGGTTCCGCTAGAATAGCAATTATAGATAATGAGCCAGTTTGTGCCACAACTCCTAATGCGCCGGAGTTTAGAACAGGAGAAGAAACTACTTTTTGTGATAGCTTTACTAAAGACTTAAATGATTATGTATCTAGTGCTACACCCTCTGGTACTGTACTTACGTGGAGTAGTAGTGATGATTTGTTAGATGATTCTTCATATTATGATAGTTCTATAATAGGATTTTCTGGTGAGTTTTATGGTTTTTATTTAGATGAAGCAAATGGTTGTGTTAGTCCACCTTTAAAAATTACAATTGTTCAAAATAATAGTCCAACTGTTACTGGAACTTCTGCATCTAGGTGTGGAGAAGGTTCTGTAACATTATCAGGAACCACTACAGACGGTACATTACGTTGGTATAATGCTGAAACAGGTGGTACATTAGTACACACAGGATTAAATTTTGACACTCCGTCTTTAACAACAACTACATCTTATTACGTAGAGGCAACAGCAAATGGTTGTACCTCTGCAAGGGTAGAAGTTATTGCTACTATAAATCAACAACCATCTTCAGGTACTGGTACAGACGCTACGGCTTGTTCTTTGCCAGGTAATGGTAGAGTTACAGTAGTAAATTTAGATGATCAATTAACAGGCGCAGATACTGGTGAGTGGACATTAACTTCGCAACCTGCATCTAGTTCTATTACTATAGATGCAAATAGTGTAGATTTTGCAAATCAGCCACTAGGAGAATATCAGTTTACATATACAACTACTGGTTTTGTTACTCCTTGTGAAGCAGAAACAACTAATATAACTATTACGGTGTTAGATTGTGCTCCTACAGATACAGATTTGTCTGTAACAAAAACAGTAAACAGAGATGAGGTTTTTACTGGCGAAGATGTGGTTTTTACAATTACAGTAGAGAACTTAACTGGTGATCCGGTAACTGATATAGAAGTTACAGATGTTTTAGATGCTACAACTGGTTTTGAGTATGTTTCTAATGTTGCTGAAATAGGCAGTTTTAATAGTGCAACAGGTATTTGGTCAATTGCAGAATTAGCAGCTGGTGAAAGTACCTCATTAGAAATTACAGCTACTGTTATAGATGGGGGTACACACATAAATACCGCAGAAATAACAAGTAGTAACCCTATAGATACAGAAACAACAAATAACCAGAGTTCTGTTACAGTAGGTATCAAACAAATAGATATGTCTGTTTCTAAAACTGTAAACAAAACTACCGCCACTGTAGGAGATGTAGTTGTGTTTACAATTACACTCACAAATGAGACAGATGGTTTAGTTACAGACATTAGCATTACAGATTTTTTAAATAATACCAATGGCTTTACATACGTATCTAATACAGCTACAGCAGGTAATTATAATGCTACAACTGGTATATGGTTTTTAGATGAGGTTTTAGGGAATGAAACTCAGGTTCTAGAAATTACAGCTATGGTTTTAGAAGAAGGTTCACACGTAAATACTGTAGAAATTACAGATTCTTTCCCTGTTGATGAGGCTAATGTAGATAATAATATAGCATCTGTTGCCATAAGTATAGAGCCAAGAAGTAATGACGAGTGCGGATTTTTATTTAATCAGTTTTCTCCTAATTCCGACGGTATAAACGATTTTCTTAGCATTAATTGTATAGAGACTTATCCAAATAATACTTTAACTATTTTTAATAGATTGGGTAGCGAGGTTTACAGCGCAACCAATTACCAAAACAATTGGGACGGTACTTGGAAAAAAGGGGACTTACCAAACGGAACTTACTTTTATGTTTTAGATTTGGCAGATGGTTCAGAAGTTAAAAAAGGATGGATTCAAATCATAAGATGATACAAAAACAAATGAAAAAATCCCTTCAGATATATAAATACATAGGCTTACTAATAGTGTTTTTTGTTAACGCTAATTTACACGCTCAAAAAGAGCCTCAGTATACACAGTATATGTATAATATAGGCAGCTTTAACCCTGCTTATGTTGGTAGTGTAGAGGATCCAGAAATTATAAGTTTGTATAGAACCCAATGGGTTGGTGTTCCTGGTGCACCTACCACAATACGCTTAGGAGCAAATATTCCTTTTTCTAATGAAAAAACAGGACTTGGTTTTAATGCATATTCAGACAAGTTAGGGCCAATGAGTCAGTCTTTAATAAATATATCATATTCCTATCAAGTAAAATTATCAGACAATGTAAAATGGTCTTTTGGTATAAATGCAGGAGCCTCAATTTTGGATATCGATTTTACAAAAGGAGATTTTGAATATGAGAATGAACCAGCAATACAAGATACACAGTACAATGAGTTTTACCCAATTATTGGCGCAGGTACATTTGTCTATGCAGACAATTGGTATTTAGGGCTTTCTGTGCCTAACTTGCTAACAAGTACGCTGTATAATGATGAGGTTGCTGTTATTGAAGAAGATAAAACTCAGGTTAACTTTATTGGTGGTGTTGTTTTTGATTTAAGTGATGAACTAAAGTTTAAACCAGCATTTTTGGTAAATTATATTACCGATTCTCCTTTAAACGTAAACTTATCTACTAATTTTTTAATTAGTGATTTGGTAACCGTAGGTGCATCATATAGGTTTAATAATGCGGTAAGTGGTTTAGCAGGTTTTCAAGTGTCTAACTCTATTTATGTAGGCTATTCTTATGATTATTCTACAAATGCATTTAAGAACTATAATGATGGTTCTCACGAGGTTATTTTAAAGTTTTATTTAGGTAGATCTGGAGGAGTAAAAAGAAACAAAGGTCCAAAAGACAATAAAAAGCCTAAACAAATAGATACACCAAGATTCTTTTAATACAAACAATATGAAATTTAAACTTAGCTTTTTACTTTTAAATTTAGTTGTACTATCTGTTTGTGCTCAAAATTTAAAATCGGCAGGAGATCGTTATTTTTTTCAGTATAAATATGAGCTAGCAGTTAAAGAATATGAAAAAGAAAGTAAAGAAACTGTACTCACTACGCAACAGTTTTTAAATTATGCTGAGGCATATTTTAATACAAAACAGTTCCAAAAAGCTTGGGATACTTATAAATTGATATTGGAAAGTGATGCCATTGTGTCTCCATTTCATTACAACAAAATGCTACGTAGCTTATATGCAATTTCTGGCAAAGATGAAATGAATAAGTATTTAGAAAACGATACTATTTTAAAAGAAGCATCTTGGGCAGAAAATGCAAAGTTTAATTTTGATATTGAAAATAAAAAAGACGTAGTACTACCTAACTATACTATTTTTAATGTTAAAGGTAATAGTATTGCGGCAGACTTCTCCCCATCATTTTACAAAGATAAATTACTTTTTACTAGTGATAGGGTGCTTACTATAACTAAGAAAAAAAAGAAAAAGGAAGAGAGAATATATTTAGATATTTATGAAAGTGAAATAGAGAACGATGGAGATATTACCAATGTAAAACCATTTGATAATATTCCTAAAGCTAACTTTCATGAAGCAACACCATACTATTCAGCTAGCTTAGATAAGTTATTTTATGTACTTTCTAATGAAAAAGATGGCGCAATGTTATACGATGAAAAAGGTAAAAATGCACTGTCTATAGCAGAAGTAGACCGTAACAATAGGTTTAATTTTATACTTAAGCACTTAAGTACTAGTTTTTATTATCCTTTTTACGATGCAAATTCTCAGCGTTTATATTTTGCTGCTAATTTTGAAGATAGTAGCTATGGTGGTACAGATATTTATTATGTAAATACCAGTAACGGACAAATTATGTCTGCGCCAATAAACTTGGGACCAAGGGTTAATACTCCTGGAAATGAAATTTCTCCTTTTGTTTTTGAAAATGGATTGTATTTTTCTTCTGATGTTTTTTATGGCTATGGCGGTATGGATATTTACAAGTCTAATTTAAAGGCAGATGGCAGTGCAGGTGTGCCAATAAATTTAGGAAAAGGTATTAACTCAGTTAAAGACGACTTTGGTTTTATTGTAAAAAACAATACTACTGGTGGTTTAGAAGGTTATTTTTCGTCTAATAGAGATGGAGGTAAAGGTAAAGATGATATTTATGGTTTTACAGTTGCAGAAAAGCCTAAACTAAACACCATTGTATTACAAGGAAAGACTTTAAATCCGTTAACTAATATTAGGGTTGCCAATGTAATTATAAAGGTGTTAGACCAAAACAACAAAGTTATAAAGGAACTAGAGTCTGCGGATGACGGTTCTTACGAAATAGAAGTGCCTTGGCAAGAAAAAATTACAGTAATAGCCTCAAAAAAGAAATACTCTTTATTTAGACAGTTTTATACAGCAGAAGATTTAAAAGATAAAAAACAGACCCCTATTTATTTAGATTTTGCCGATGATTTTGTTGTAGAAAAAGAAGGAAAAACAATGCTTAAGTTAAATAAGTTTGTGTTTAAAACCAAAAGCAGTAAACTTACACCAGACATTATAAAAGAGTTAGATAAGGCAATAACAATAATTAAAAAGTTCCCAGAGTTTAACCTTCAAATAGAATCGCATACAGATAGTAAGGGAGGTTCTTCTTCTAATTTTAGAGTCTCACAAGCTCGCGCAGACAATATAAAAAACTACTTGTTAAGTAATGGTGTACCTTCTAAAAATATTTTATACACCATTGGTTACGGAGAAGATCACGTACTAAACAAATGTGTAAATGGTGTGTATTGTATAGACTACTTTCACGCAGAAAACCGTAGGTGCAACATTGTTGTTTTAAATTATAAAGAGCTGTATTAATACAGCTCTTTTTTTGTAATTATAGTATGCTTAAATGTGTTTCTTATAGCTAGTTAAGTTTATTGAATATTACTATAACTTTTTTATGCTAATTAAACGGATACTTTTCTATATTTTCCTATATTTAATAATTCAATTAATTTTTATAGGGAATCATTCTTTAAAACATAGTTTTAAGAGCAAAAAATCACATATTTAGTAAATTTATTGTGTTTATGTTTTTAGTTCTTTTAGGTTGATGTGTATTATCATCAAACAAAATAACTATTGTTTTAATGATGTAATACTAGTTATTGGTAACCATAAGCACAAACAAATAACGTATGAGTAATTATCACATTAAGCATTTAGAGGAGTATTTTCAGGTATACCGAAAATCTGTACGTAACCCAGAAGCATTTTGGGAAGAAATAGCTGAAGAACATTTTTTATGGAGGAAAAAGTGGGATAATGTTCTAAGTTGGGATTTTTCTAAACCAGAGGTTAAATGGTTTGAAAATGCTAAACTCAATATTACGGAGAATTGTATAGATAGACATTTAACAACTAGAGGAGAAAAAACAGCAATTCTTTTTGAGCCTAACAATCCTAATGAAGAGGCACAGCATATTAGTTATTATGAGTTGCATAAGCGTGTTTGTAAAATGGCAAATGTGCTTAAAGAAAACGGTGTTAAAAAAGGAGATAGGGTTTGTATTTACTTACCTATGATTCCCGAATTGGCTGTTTCTTTATTAGCTTGTGCAAGAATAGGAGCTATACATTCGGTTGTTTTTGCTGGCTTTTCTTCTAATGCATTGGCAACAAGAATTAATGACTCTGACTGTAAACTTGTAATTACTTCTGACGGATCTTTTAGAGGTAAAAAATCCATTGATTTAAAAGGTATTGTAGATGTTGCTTTAAATGATTGCCCTGGGGTTAAAACTGTTTTGGTAGCAAAACGTACCAATGCAGAGGTTACAATGGTAGAAGGTAGAGATAAGTGGTTGCAACCACTGTTAGATGAAGCTTACGGAGATTGTGTGGCAGAAATTATGGATGCAGAAGATCCATTATTTATTTTGTATACATCTGGTTCTACTGGTACGCCAAAAGGTATGGTGCACACAACTGGTGGTTATATGGTATACACAGCGTATACATTTAAAAATATTTTTCAGTATAAAGAAAATGATATTTATTGGTGTACAGCAGATATTGGGTGGATTACTGGCCACTCTTACATTGTTTATGGTCCTTTAGCAAATGGCGCTACTACAGTAATGTTTGAGGGTGTGCCATCTTATCCAGATTTTGGACGCTTTTGGGAAGTTGTAGAGAAACATAAAGTGACTCAGTTTTATACCGCACCAACGGCTATTAGAGCTTTAGCAAAAGAAAATATGGATTTTGTAGAAAACCATGATTTATCTTCTTTAAAAGTTTTGGGCTCTGTAGGAGAACCTATAAATGAAGAAGCTTGGCATTGGTACAACAACAATGTTGGTAAAAATAATAGTCCTATTGTAGATACGTGGTGGCAAACAGAAACTGGTGGAATTATGATTTCTCCTATACCTTATGTTACACCAACAACACCTACATATGCAACGTTGCCTTTTATTGGTATACAACCTGCATTAATGGATGAAAAAGGACAAGAAATAAAAGGAAACCAGGTAGAAGGGCGTTTGTGTATTAAATACCCTTGGCCTTCTATTGCCAGAACCATATGGGGCAATCATGAGAGGTATAGAGATACCTATTTTTCGGCCTATAAAGACAAATATTTTACAGGTGATGGTGCCTTAAGAGATGGTGTTGGTTATTACAGAATTACCGGTCGTGTAGACGATGTTATTATTGTATCTGGCCATAATTTAGGAACCGCACCAATTGAAGATACCATAAATGAGCATCCGGCTGTAGCAGAATCTGCAATTGTAGGATTTCCGCATGATGTTAAAGGTAATGCATTGTATGGCTATGTTATTTTAAAAGAATTTGGAGAAACTAGAGATAGAGATAATTTACGCAATGAAATTAATCAGCAAATAACAGAACATATTGGGCCTATAGCAAAGCTCGATAAAATACAATTTGTCACTGGTTTGCCTAAGACTAGAAGTGGTAAAATTATGCGCCGTATTTTACGTAAAATAGCTTCTAATGATACGGGGAATTTAGGTGATATTAGTACGTTGCTAAACCCAGAAATTGTTAAGGAAATTATGGATAACTCACTATAAAACACAGTATGTAATTTAGACCGACTTTTTTATAGAGTCGGTTTTTTATACAATAATTTCTATATAACAATAGTACACCGCAAAAAGACTTAAAAATAAAATACCTGCATAGGTAAGCAACTTTAGCCATTTTTTCGGTTTGTCTTCGGACGCAACATCATCACTCATAACATTTTTTAAATTCATATAACCAACTATTGGAGCTACAATAAATGATACAAACGTAGCTAAGGCTACAACTTTGCCCATATTAGAATTAAAAAATACAATTACCCCTAAATTTATAACCGCAAGTACAAGTACGGCTAGCGTAAAGTAAGATTTACTGCGTTTATTTGTTCCTATAGTGTTATTATTTGTTTTGTTTTTTAGTTTTTGTAGTACATCAATACTAACTCTTGCTATAGCATCATGAGCCGTCATACAAGAACTAAACATAGTAGCAAAAGCAGCTGTAGCAACAAAAATGGTTGTCCACTCACCAATATGCACAGTAAATAAATTTATAAGCTGGTCTGCAAAACCAACAGCACTACTGCTCATTTCGGTATTTGTGCCATAAAGAGATAAGCACCCAATTGTCATAAAAAATATAGCAAGTATTGCAGTAATAATGTAGCCAAAGTTAAATTCAGACAATGCTTCTTTAAGGTTTAATTTTTTGCTAGTTAGTTTTTGCTTTTCAATAGTCCACATACTTAACCAGCTAGAAGTTTCTACGGCAGTAGGCATCCAACCCACTAAGCCAATAATAAATAAAATGCTGGTATTGCTAAAAAGTGTTGGAGGCTTAAAGTTGGCTACTTCATCAACCTTACCCTTAAAAACTACAATTACAGTAGTAACTAAAAGTGCAATTCCTAAAATAGATACTATAATTTTTAAAGACTTCTCTAAAAAAACATATTTACCAATAATTAATAGTGCAGATATAAAACCAAACAACACAAAAGCAACTAAATTTATTGATACATTTGTGAGCTTAAAAAGGTTTATTAATAGTCCGGATGTAACCAAGTACAAAGCAGCCAAAATGGTAAAGGTAGATACTAGCGTAATTAAGGCATAAAACCATAAGTAGCCTTTTCCCCTGTTTAAATAGCCTTCAATTAATGTTTTATTGGTAGCATTGGTATACCTAATTCCAAACTCAAAAAAAGGATATTTTAAAATGTTAGCCAGTACAATGGGTATTAACATAATCCAACCGTATTGTGCGCCAGCCTTTGTAGATAATACCAAATGCGATGTCCCAATTGCCATACTTGCAAAAAGTAACCCTGGTCCTAAATTTTTAAGTAAAGTTGTAATTTTTTGCATTGTAGTATGTACTATTCTATCACTATTTTTTCGCCGTAAAACTTGGGTTCTGTATTAAATATAATATCTAAAAATACTTTAACACGGGCCAAATATTCTCTTGTTTGTACTTTTAATCCGGCCTTGCCGTCTAAGTCTTTGGCATTAAAACCTACTGCAGTAAGTCCTTTTTTATCTGCAATATAAATAGCTCTTTCATTATGAAATTTTTGAGATATTACGGTAACATTGTTAAGTCCAAAAATAACGTGTGCACGTACCATAGAATCTAAAGTTCTAAAGCCCGCAAAATCTAAAAATATTTTTTCTTCAGGTATACCTTGCTTTATAAGCTCTTTTTTAAACGTATCTGGCTCGTTATAGTATTTAGTTCCATTATCTCCGCTTACTAAAACATAATCTATTTTTTTAGCCTGGTACAAAGCAACAGTAGCATTAATACGGTTTACGTAGTAAGGGTTAGGGCTTCCGTTTGTTAGTTTGTTGGTTGTGCCTAAAACCAAACCAACCTTATTGTGTGGTATGTTATTTACTGTAAAATATGTTTTGCCCTTAGCAGCATTTTTAATAACGCTATTAGAACAAAAAATTGCCAATAATGGCAATGCAATTAAAATACAAATGGATATGTAAATTTTTTTCCTCATACAAGTTAAAGGTACAAAATAGTGACTTAGAATTGATGAAAATAAAATTTTGTTAAACATACTTTTTAGTAAATTCAATATTTTAACTTTATTGGCATACTATGTGTTGTGTTATTTGTTAAAAATGATATAACTTTAATTCATTAAACCATAAGCTTTTGAAAAAAATAATAAGTTCTTTATTTGTCATACTACTAATTACTTCTTGTGCTAGTGTAAAAAAACACAACGAGCAAATAACCAAGTTACATAGTGTAAATGTACTTCATAAAGATGTTGATGTAGCCTATAGAAAACTACAAAAATTGCACCCTCAATTATACCTTTATACGCCAAAAAACGAGTTAGATGCAAAGTTTTTGGCTTTAAAAAGTAGTATTACAGAACCAATGACTACTTATGCCTTTTATGAAAAATTGGTTCCTGTTGTAGCAGAGGTTAAACAAGGACATGCAGGTATTTCGGTGCCAACAAAAAAGTACACACGTAAAGAAAGAAAAGCTCAAAATAAGCTAAAAAATGAATGGTCTTATTTAAGGTTTGAAAACGTAGAAGATGCTGTTTTGGTTAAAAATACTCTTGGAGAAGACAGTACAATGGTAGGAAGCAGAGTGGTAAAGTTAGGAGATGACTCTATTGATGACTTACTAAATAAGTACAAAACTTATTTTTCTTCAGACGGGTATAACACAACTTTTCATGATAAATATGCTGCGCAGAAACTAGCCAGATATTACTATCAAGACAAAGGAAGATTAGATAGTTTAATGGTTACATTTTCTAAAAATGATAGTTTATACACTAAAGTTTTTAGGAGAATACCAAGAGACTCTACAAGGTTCCCTAAAGCAAAAAAAGATAGTTTAAAGGGACAAAAACCAATCAAAAAAACAAAAGAAGAGCGTAAACTTGCTTCAAAAAAGTTAAAGAAAAAGCTAAAGAATTATCATAAATACGGGTATAGTTATTCTGAAAAATATTACAACAGAAATTTAGATTTTATAGGTGCAGATAGTAGCGTTGCCTATATGAAAATTAGAAGCTTTACAAGAGGTGATTACGAAGCTTTTTATGAAGAGGCTTTTAAAAAAATAGACTCTGCAAAAACTGAAAATTTAATTATAGATTTACGTGATAATGGAGGTGGTAGATTGGTAGAAATTCACGATTTATATTCTTATTTAGCAAAAGAAGAATTTAAATTTATTGAAGAAGGAGAGGTAAACACAAGATACCCAATTATAAAGTCTTATATGTCTCGTAATAAAACAATTTATGGAGCAGCATACAAGTCTTTATTTGTGCCATTTGTATTTTTTAAAGAAGTTTTTAAAGCACGCAAAAAAAATGGCAAGTTGGTATATAAGTTTAAGGAAACTAAAGTAGCAGAGCCTAAAGAAAATAATTATAAAGGTAACGTGTACGTATTAATAAATGGCCGTTCTTTTTCTGCATCTTCTGTGTTTTCTAATGTTGTAAAAGCACGTAAAAGAGGAGTTATTGTTGGTGAGGAAACAGGCGGAGCTTACAATAGTACTGTAGCAGGTCAAACAAAATATGTAAGACTACCAAACTCTAAGTTAATGCTGTACTTTGGGTTAATGGTTTTAGAAACGCCTTATAAAACCACGGTTAAAGGGTATGGTGTTAAACCAGACGTTGCTATTACACCAACCTTAAAAGACCGTGAAAATAATTTTGACCCAGAGTTAGAGTGGATTTTAAATACAATAAACAAACAATAATTTTAATTAAAGGAATACAAAACAGATGTTCTACAACGGTAAACAAGTGTTTTGCAACATTAATTATGCATTTTTTTTATAAGCGTTTAGTTTTGATAATAAATAACTAAACCCCAATCAAAAAAATGAAAAAGATAGCATTACTAATTGCGTTTGCAGTAATTACTGTAAACTTATCTGCCCAAGAAGGATTAAAAATAGGTATACAAGGAGGTATTCCTTTAGATGATTTTACAGATAAAGTAAGTTTAATGGTTGCAGCAGATGTTGGCCATATGTGGGCTTTAGGAGAAGTGGTAGATTTAGGTGTAACAGCTGGTTACATACACGGCTTTGCAGAAAAATACCATACAGATTTAACAGAAGATTTACCTGATATTCAGTTTTTAAAGGCGGCTGCTTCAGTACGTGTATGGACGTCCAATTCTTTTTCTTTTGGAGCAGATTTAGGTCAAGGTTTTGGACTAAATGATGACATTGATGGTGGCTTTTATTACAGGCCTCAAATAGGTTATTTAATGGGAGAAAGTACCGAGCTAAATTTGTCTTACACTGGCATACAATTAGGTAATAATACAGAGTGGTCTACAGTAACTATAGGAATATTGCATACTATAAAAACCATAAAGAGATTTTAATAAAAACACCCCACAATACAAACACTTGCGTTTGCTTTAAATAGGTACAGCGTAAGTGTTTTTTATTTCTCCCATTACAAATGTACTGTGTGTACTACCTACACTTTTTACAGAGCCTAAACCATTTAACACAAAATCTTGGTAATGCTTCATATCTTTTACTTGTACTTTAAGTAAAAAATCAAAATCTCCAGATATATTGTAACACTCTGTTACTTCTTTTATAGACTTAATTTCTTTTACAAAGTTGTGTCCTATATCTTTTGTGTGCTGTTTTAGTTTAATATTACAAAAAACAGTTAACCCCTTCTCTAACTTTTCAGCATCTAAAACGGCAACATATTTTTTTATATACCCGTTTCTTTCTAATCTTTTTATGCGTTCAAAAACAGGAGTTGTAGATAAATTTACCTTATTAGCAAGCTCCTTAGAGGTTAGGTTTGCATTTAATTGTAGTAATCGCAAAAGTTGTACGTCTATCTGATCTAAATTACTCATAGAAAATTTGTCTAAAAGTTGATAAAAAACAAATGTATAAAAGATTATTATTCTTTTTACTATATTATTTGTAGTTCTTATTTCTAAATTTTGTAAGTTATTTAGCTTAAATATTTATTATACTAACCTTTGCATAGAATAATAAATTTACAATGCTATGAAAACTAATGTTTTAGGTTACCCAAGAATTGGAGCTAAAAGAGAGTTAAAAAAAGTAAGCGAGAAGTACTGGAAAGGTACAGCTACTAAAACCGAATTGCTAGAAATGGGTAAGCAATTAAAACTTTACAATTGGAAATTAATGCAAAAGGCAGGAGTAGATCTTATTCCGTCTAACGATTTTTCTTTTTACGATCAAGTTTTAGATGCTACCTTAACCTACGGTTGTATTCCTGCAAGATATCAGACAATAAAAGAAAAAGAGTCTAAACTAGATCTGTATTTTGCAATGGCAAGAGGCTTACAAAATAATGAGTTTGATGTTACTGCTATGGAAATGACTAAGTGGTTTGATACCAATTACCATTATTTAGTGCCAGAGTTTACAGCTAATCAAGATTTTGAATTATTCTCTTTAAAACCTGTGGAGGAGTTTAAAGAAGCATTAGCACATAACATTACCACAAAGCCAGTAGTATTAAGTCCGGTTACTTATTTGCTTTTAGGAAAGGAAAAAGAGGAGGGCTTTAATAAAATAGATTTGTTAAACAATTTGTTGCCTGTATTTTTTGAGTTGATAACAGAGTTAGTTGCAGCTGGGGCAACACACGTGCAATTAGATGAACCTTGTTTGGCATTAAACCTTACAGATACAGATAGGCAGGCAGTAACTAAATTGTATACCCAATTAGCCGATAAGTTTCCTGACTTAAAAATTATTTTAACTAGTTATTTTGATTGTTATGGAGATAATTTAGAAACCGTACTTCAGTTACCAGTATACGCTTTACATTTAGATTTGGTACGTTGTTCTTTACAGTTAGATGATGTTTTTGATGCAGCTAATTTTAAGAATGATAAAATACTTAGTTTAGGCTTAATTGATGGGCGAAACATTTGGAAAAACAATTTTGAAGAAACCTTAGCAACTGTAAAAAAGGTTGAAGAGAAAATAGGAGAAGAGAATGTTTGGTTAGCAACATCTTGTTCTTTACTACATACGCCATACGATTTAGATTTAGAACAGAATGAAGAAACACTACCAGCTAGTGTAAAGCAATGGTTGGCTTTTGCCAAGCAAAAAGTAGATGAGTTGGTTACACTAAAAAAACTGGCTACAGGAAATGCTAGTAAAGATGTAGCAGCTAAATTATTAAATAATAAAAGAGCCCATAGGGCAAAAAAGGAATCTTCAGTAATACATAATGCTGCGGTAAAAGCAAGAGTTAGTTTTTTAACTGAAAATGATAGTTTGCGTAATGCAGAGTTTTCATCACGTCAAAAAATACAAAAAAACCAACTAAAATTACCTGCATACCCAACAACAACTATAGGATCTTTTCCGCAGACAAAAGAGGTAAGGAGTTGGCGATCTAAATTAAAGAAAAAAGAACTTAGTTTAGATGCTTATAACGAACTTATTAAGCAAGAGATTGAAGAAACCATACGTTTTCAGGAAAAAATAGGGTTAGATGTACTTGTGCACGGTGAGTGTGAGCGTAATGATATGGTAGAGTATTTTGGAGAAAAACTAGAAGGGTTTGCAATCTCTAGTTTTGGTTGGGTGCAGAGTTATGGTAGTAGGGCAGTAAAGCCTCCAATATTATTTGGAGACGTGTCTAGACCTGTACCAATGACAGTTAATTGGTCTGCCTATGCACAGTCTTTAAGTTCTAAAGTAGTAAAGGGTATGTTAACAGGGCCGGTTACTATTTTACAATGGTCTTTTGTACGTAATGACCAGCCAAGGTCTGAAACCTGTAAGCAAATAGCCTTAGCAATTAGAGATGAGGTTGTAGATTTAGAAAATGCAGGTTTACAGGCTATTCAAGTAGATGAACCAGCTATTAGAGAAGGTTTACCATTACGAAAAGAATATAGAGATGCATATTTAACTTGGGCTGTAGAGAGTTTTAAAATAGCAACTTCTGGAGTGGCAGATAAAACACAAATACATACGCATATGTGCTATTCTGAGTTTAATGATATTATAGAGCATATTACAGCCTTAGATGCAGATGTAATTACTATAGAAACCTCTAGATCTAAAATGGATTTATTAAACGTGCTTGTAGATTATAAATATCCTAATGAAATTGGTCCTGGTGTTTATGATATACACTCGCCACGTGTACCTACATTGCAAGAGATAGAAGATCTTTTAGAAAAAGCAAGTAAGTTACTGCCAACAGACAATATTTGGGTAAATCCGGATTGTGGATTAAAAACTAGAGATTGGCCAGAAACAAAAGCTGCCTTAGAGAATTTGGTAGCTGCAGCAAAAACAATGCGTTCTAAATTACAAACGGCTTAATAAACGAGCTGTATAAAAAAAGCCTTTAGTATTGCTAAAGGCTTTAATTTTTTTAGTTTTTGGTAAGTAGTTCGTTAATTACTTCTGTAAGCTTACCTTTATCTGTAATGTATTTTTCTAGGTTTACTATTTCTACTTTTCTAAAATCTACAGGATGACTCTCACTTTGTAAAGAGATGCTACCACTAGTTAATGGTTTTCCTTCTTTGGCTCCGTTTACAGGATCTAGTTGAGGTTTTGTATAACGCAGCACTTCTTCACCATTTACATAGTGTACTATTAAAGAATCTTTTAAAACCAAAGCTTCAACACGTACCCATTGGTCTCCGTGGTATGTTTTAGATGTAGATTTTGCACAGTGTTCTTGTATTATCTCATTATTAAAAACATACTGTGTGCCAGGTGTGCAAATATTAGCAGTTGGGCGGTCGTCTTTACCATTACCGCCTAAAAGTTGTACTTCTATAGAATTAGGAAAATCTTGCTCTACCGCCATTGTATTAGGAGATTGTCCGTGTATCATAATACCACTATTTCTAGTAGCCCAACCTTCACCACCTTTAGCTTGCTCACCTACAAACCTGTACTCTACACCTATTAAATATGCGCTGTATGGTTTTTTGTAAAATAAGTGTCCGTATTGCTGATTAAAATCTCCGTAGTTGTTATAACGAACTTGTATGTTGCCATCTTTTACACTAAACGTGTTTGCGTAGTTGTCATTTAAAGGGTGGTTTTTAATTTTTACTTGCCAGCCTTTAAGGTCTTTACCGTTAAAAAGTTGTTTCCATTTTGGTTTGTTATTATTGCAACTTGCTAGTAATAAAACGGCACACAACAGTAGGCTAAAACTTTTATTCATCATAATTGGTAGTTATTTAGGATTTGCTAAAATATAAATTTAGAGCAGAGTTGTAATTAATATGATGTTAAATCTGTAGAAAAAAACCTACGATACAGTTTTTAGGTAGCTAGTGTATTCTAGCATAAACTAATTTATTTAATGTATTTAAGAGCTTTTTCAATTTCTTTGGTTATTATCAAAATATCCTTTTCATTAGTACGCCAATTAACAAAAGAAGCTCTAACTCCTTTAGTATTTCTATATACTGTTGGTGTCATATACACTTTACCTTCTTTGTTAAGTTCGGTTATAAAAAGAGGTATTTTATCTTGTTTATTTTTATCCTTTAAAGAAAAACAAACATTGTTTAAACGTGTTGGAGTTAGTAGTGTAAGCTCTTCATTTTGTAAGATAAATTCTTCTAACTTTTGTGCCATGTTAACTGAGTTTTCTACAATGTCTTTGTAGCCATCTTTACCGTAAGCAATAAGAGAAAACCAAGCAGGTAACGCTCTTAATCTTCTGGAATTTTCTGGTAAAAAATTTAAATAATTAAAGTTTTCTGATGGGTCTCCTAAATAGGGTGCATTAGAATTTTGAAATGTTTCTAACTGTAATAAGTTATGTTTTTCTTTTACAAAAAATACAGCACTGTCATAAGGAACATTTAACCATTTATGGCAATCTATAGTAATGCTATCTGCGTTTTCCCAGCCTTTAACAAGGTGTCTGTATTTAGGAGAGCAAGATGCAAAAGCGCCAAAGGCACCATCAATATGCCACCAAAAATTATATTTTTTATGTAAGGCGTTTATAGCTTCAAAATTATCAAAATCTGCAGAATTTACGGTTCCTGCACTAGAGATAAGTATAAATGGTTTATTATTTAAGGTTTTAATTTTTACCTCTAAATCATTAATATTTATAGATTCTCTGTTACCTTCTTCAATTTTTATTTTTATAACATTGGCACTACCAATACCAAGCATAGATAAAGATTTTATAGCAGAAGAATGCGGCACTGCAGATAGTACATTTATGGTGCTGGTAATACCATTTTTTGCAAAATCTTTTCCTTCCTGTTTACCTATCCATTGTCTGGCTACTGCCAAACAAGTAAAGTTAGACATTGTAGCACCAGAGACAAATCCACCTAAAAAGTTATTAGGAAGATGAAATAAGTTTAGTAATAATTTTATGGTTTCTTGTTCTATTTGTACAGAAACATCACCTTGGGCAGTAGTTGTTTGTGGGTTTTGGTCATAAATGGTTGTTAGCCAATCTCCAATAACCGCAGCTGGTGTAGTGCCACCAACAACATAACCTAAATAGCGTGGGCCAGAAGAAGCAACAATTGTATGTCTAAATTTTTCATTAAATAATTTTAGAGTTTTTAATCCGCCTATGCCTTCGTTATTTAAGATTTTTTTAGACGTTTTTAATACAGGTAAACTTGTTTTTTCTAAGTCAACATTTTTAAAATATTCTGTTCCTTGCTCAGCTATTTTATGCAATAATTTGTCAAAACTATTAAAATCTTTTTCCAATAATTTGTTCATAATACAATGTGTTGTTTTGGTTATTTAACCAGGCTACTTAATAGTACACAAGTTAAAAAAACAAAACCACCTAAGTGGTGGTTTTTGTAATAGAATAATGACAATCTGTATTTCTTAATCTTCAATTTCTTTACCAACCGCAAAAGGCTCTAAAGATTCGTTTATTACATTTTCTGTAATGTGGTTAATATAATTACTTAAAGTTTTTAAGGATACACCAACAATAATTTCCATTATATTTTCTGGAGAAAAACCTGCATTGTAAAAAACTTCTAAATCATTTTTAGAAACGTTACCTCTGGTCTCTGTAATTTTTTTAGTAGTGTTTATAAGTACATCTAACCTAGTGTCTTCTAGCTGTTTTTGTTTGCGTATAGCATTTAAGGTTTTAGAAGCTACACCATTTGCTTTAGCGGCTCTAGTATGTGCAGCAGTACAATAATCACATTTGTTTACAACACTAGCAGCAAGTAATATTAGGTGTTGCTCACCAGCTGTAAAAGATGTAGTAGAAAATATTTTAAATAAACTGTTATACGCTTCTAAAGTTGCAGGTGCGCCAGCCATATATTTAAACAAGTTAGGCACAGCTCCGTATTTTTGCTCTCCGTATTTTAAGAGTTCTTTAGATGCTTCTGGAGCGCTTTCTATGCTATGCTTTGTAAAATTTTTCATTCTGCTCATTTTTAATTTTTAATAGAGCAAAGGTATGGCCGTGCACAACAATTGGCAATGGACAAAGGTTCACTTTAAAGAACTTCTGTATTCTGTAGGCGTTTGCCCAGTTTTGCGTTTAAATACTTTGCTAAAATAAAAATGATCTTCAAAGTTCATTTCAAAAGCTATTTCTTTAACGGTTTTATCTGTTTGTTTTAGTAATTGTTTGCCGTGTGTTATTTGCTTTTCTAATAAAACTTGACAAGGTGGTTGCAAATTCTTTTTTTTAGCAAGTTTACTTAAATACTTGGGTTTTAAACCAAGTTCTTTTTCGTAGAAGGAAATCTCGTGTTGTGTAATAAAGTGCTTATTTACTAATTCTGTAAAATGATCTAAAACATCCATTTACTATTTATTTTGGGGATTATAATTGATATGTTATTAAATATAAAGAATTTATTTGGGAGTAGCTTTGTTATTTCCATTTTGGTATACTCTATTAGAAAAACAGAATACTAAGTGCAAAATTAGTGTTGCAATTTTGCACTATGAAAAAGATAACAAACTTAGGAATATTTACCTTGTTATTGGTAAGTAGTTTAACCATAATGGTAGGTACCGTTATAGCGCCTTCTTTAACAGGAATTGTAGATAATTTAAATTTTGGTTTTTCGCCAGGTTGGTTAATAACATTGCCGTCTTTAGGTGTTGTGGTATTTGCTCCTATTGTGGGTAAACTTTTACATAAAAAAGGTTCTTTTATTATGTTGTGTTTGGGGTTGGTGCCTTATGCTTTTTTAGGCTTTGCTGGGGCGTATATTACAAACGACTATATTTTAATGCTAGACCGGTTTTTATTAGGTGCTGCTACAGTTGCAGTGCAAGTGTCTGTAACTTCTTTTATTGCAGATTTTTTTACGGGTGAAAAAAGAATGAAACTTATTGCTTGGCAAGGTATGTCTATAGAGTTAGGTGGTGTAATTTTTCTTTCTATTGGAGGTATACTTGGGCAGTGGCATTGGCAGTACCCATTTTTCCTATACCTTATTGCAATTATATGTTTGTTGTTAGTAGTAAAATCATTACCTAAGGCGGTTAAAAAAGACATAGCTGTAGCTACTCAAGATAAAAAAGAAGACAAACTAGCTATAAAAATCATTTTTTATGCCTCATTGCTTTCAATGGTATTGTTCTTTGTTAGTTTTGTTACTTTACCAATTTATTTGCCAAAATCTATTGGTTTTACAGAGTCTTATACAGGTTATTTTATGGCATTTATCTCTTTAGTAGCAATTGTAACGGCAAGTCAAATGCCAAGAGTAGTAAAAAAAATAGGAGATGGTTGCGTAGTTGCTTTAGGCTTTTTGTTGTTTATGTTAGGGTACATAACACTAGCCATAGTTGGCAGTTTACCTTTACTAATTTTAAGCGCAATATTTATTGGCGCAGGCTTTGGATTTACCATACCACTTTTAAACCACATGATGATAGAGGCTAGTGCTACAAAAAATTTAGGTAAAAATTTAGGTCTTTACTCAATGGGCGTTTTTGGTGGGCAATTTTTATCAACTTTTATAGAGTATATATCTGCAAATTATGCTATTGTATATGGTGTAGCGTCTTTATTAGCATTGGTTATTGGTATTTTACTTTACTATGCGTTTAAAAAAATAGAAGTACATAGCAAATAAGTATAGTATGCCTATATTTAAATTAAATTTTAAATATAGATGCCTAAAACTGGTTTAAAACACAAAATAAAAATTGATAAAAAGGTAACTAAAGGCACAAAAATGCTTTCAGATAATTCTTTTGGAATCTTTTTTTGTTTTTATACAAATAAAGATTCACTAGTGTTTTTTAAACCTTTAAATGATTATTTCTTAGAAGAAGCATTTTCTCATAAAAAAGGAATATTACTAAATTTTGAAAGAGATTTAATAGAAGAAGATGATATAGAATATGCTTTAGATGTGATGTCGCTTTTTAACAAACAACCACAATTGGTTTTAAAAAATAAAGCGCAAGTAGCAAAAGTAAAAAGTGTGGTTTATTTGGTGGTAGAAGAGTATAACACTACTGCATCATATATAATGATAAAAACACTATTAAAAGTTTTACTATTACATTTAATACGTATTGGTAATGACAATTTTATAGAGCAAGATCTGAAACAAAAAAGAGTTTTTGATTTTTTAGAGTTGATGGAAACTTATTTTTTAAATGAAACACAAGCTAGCTTTTATGCAAAAGAGCTAGGGTTAAGTGAAAAAAGATTAAATCAGATTTTGAATGAAAAATTAAACTTAACGGCTAAACAAATTATACAACAACGTCAAATTACTGAAGCCAAAAGGCAACTTGTAAAAAAAGAAGTAACAATTAAAGAGCTTGCTTTTGAGCTGGGTTTTGAGTCTTTAAGTAGCTTTTCTAGATTTTTTAAAAAACATACAGGAGTTAGTCCGTCTAAGTTCTCTGAATAATATAAATAACTACTTGCCGTAAGGTAAATTATAGTTTCTGTTTGGCTTTAAGTATGTAAATTTTCGATTTGCACTAATGTAAAAATCAAACCTTTTTAAAAAGTCAGTGCCAACAACACTCATACTTTGTTTGGCAATTGCGCCTTTAAAAAAGCCAATAGGTACATTTTTAAATGTAGTTTTGCCAACTTTAAATTTAGGTAAAATAGCCTTTTGTGTTTTTAGTACATTACCGTAAGAATCCTTAAGTTCTTTGGTGTCTATAATTTTTAAAAGCGAATCTAATGTATTGGTTTTAGCAAAATCATCATCAAACAAAATAAAACCAGTGTACCCAGAGTGAATTAAAAATGAATTCTCATATTTTTTTGATGCTATACTACTTTCTCCGCCCAAAAACATAAATCCGTCTTTATAATTTAAAGGGATTTTTTTATACCCTTTTATTTTTTTAGGTATTGTTTTGTATACCGTTATTTTGTGGTTTGTAAAGCTAATATGTAGGGCTTTGCCCTTAAATAAACTAGGGCCAAATTTACCATCTGTTCCTGGTCCCGAGTTTTTATTTTCCCAAATAGGTAAATTTTCCCAATTAAAATCTCCTATTTGTAATGTGTTGCTATTACTATGTCTAGATGTGCTTTTTCCGCCCCAACTTTCTACAGTATCTTCTGTGTTCCATTGTACGCTAGTTGTTTTTGCAGCGCTATCTTTTATTAAAGTGATAGATTCTGCAGCTGTGTGTAGCATTAGGCTAACAGTATCTTTTTTATTTAAAATAGCCTGTACTGCAATGTTGTTTTTAGGAGTGAAAGTAAACGGAAAACTACCTAATAAATTTGCGTTGTTTTTGGTTTGAGATATGCCACCAAAAGTAACTAGTGTAAAAAATAAATAAGTAAACAATTTTTTAGGCATAGTTATTATTGGTTTAAGAGACGTAATGCAGTAAAGCTAATTTACATAAAGTTGGAGTAGGTGTAGTGTTAGTGTAGTTAATTTTTACTTACGTTGTAAATCTGTAACAAGCAAAGGGTTGTTTTGTTTTAGTTTATCTAGTAATTCTTTTGTTTTTGTGGTACTAGGATTTTGTTTTAGTTCCTCATATTCTGTGTTGGTTAAGCCAACCATTTGCAAAAACTGAACTTCACCGTGTGGAGTGTTTAATATGTCTAATTCTTTGTCTATAACAAAGGCCAGAGCAGTAATATCTGTATTGTAATTACTTCTTATTGGGCCGTTTGCAGGTATAAGATGGTACTCCTCAAACCATTTTTCTTTGCTAAAAACATACTTTCCTAAATTCTGAATTAAATTACAAGCCCAATTAACATTATCGTCATCACTATATTTTTTTAGTCTAAACGTAAGTTCAAAACCAAGTTTACTATATTCTTCTTCTACAGATTCCTCGTTATAATATAGCTCAGAAAATCCGTATGAAATGTAATGAAAGTGTGGTTCTTGCAAGGTGCTATTGTAAACGCTAATACCATCTATAGGTTCTGTGCCACCTAATGCATAAGGTAATTGTGGAGCATAATGTTGTGGGTTTTGCTCAGGGTATATTTTTTCTATTGCAGAGTCTATATAGTCCCAACCAACAGTATCTTCTTCTGTATATTTATTTTTGTATTCTTTTAGGGTCATAGGATTAATTATGGAGTATTAAGCAAAGCAGTTACTTTTCTAGGTTTTAGTATTCATTTTTTTAATCACCTCTAAAGCCAATTCTTGTGTTTCTTCGGCTATTTCTGCTTTTGTAGGTTGTGTGGCAATTCGTTTAAATTCGGCCATTAGTTTTGGGGTTATTGGAGCTGTTGCATTAGTGCCAAAAACTAACACAAGCCAGTATTTCCAAACTTCATCTTTACCTTTTAAAATGACAATAATATCATCTGTAATATGTTCTGTTATAGACTGTAAATACAATGCTATTGGGCCTGCAACTGGCCAGTTTAAATCTTGCAACCAAGTTAATAGCTCTGGCACTATTGGTTTTACTTGCTTATAGCTATAGTTATTTAAGTTGGCTACGGCTGCTGTATCTCCTTTATGTTTTGGTAGTTGTGGTTGCACTATTATTTTTCTTTTTTAAATCCTTTGTTAGTTAGTTTCCATTGGGTATGTGTTTGTTCGTTATTGTAAAAACCAGTTTCCTCATCTTCTTGGTAACTAAAATAAGACAATATTTTTTTTTCTTCATTGTATGTTATTTTAATGTCTTGCCCGCGGTTGGCTTCTGTAAAAATATAATCTTCATTAATAAAGGCAGACTTACTTTTTTGTAAGACACCATTAATTATACTGTACACTTTTGCTGTGCTGTAATGTTTGCCTCCACAACAGGTTCCCCAGCCTAATAACAAGTAGTGCGGTTTGTTGTTAATTTCTATATGGTGTACACCAAGTATAAACACATCTTGGTCACCATCATCTTTATCTTTTAAGTTTATATATGTAATAGCTCCAGTACTGTTTTTGTATTGCGCATAACTAACAGAGCTGTGGCAACAGCCAGGGTCTCTTTGGCTCCAAGTATATGTTTTTACTACACTGTCTAAGCTGTATTTTATGCTTATATGTTTAGATAAACTATCATATGGGTTTGTAAAACTAGTGGAGTCTTTTAAATGTTCTAAAAAACGCTCCTTTACAAAAGGAAACATACTGTTTGCCATATCAAAATCTACTGCTTGGTAGGCTTTAAATGTGGTTGTAAGTAGCTCGTCAGAATAATTGTAATCTTCTTGGGCAAATGCATTATTGCACATACAGAATGCAAATAATAGAATTTTAAGTCGTTTTATTATTTTCATACCATATAATTTTATGTGTAATCGCTATAAGGGATTTCTAGTTTATTAATTTGTTTAATAATATTTTTTTCTCTTTTAAAACTTATAAAATCTATGGTAACTTTATATTTTTTATGATACACGGTGTGTATAATTATAAATGTTCTTTTGTTTCTGCCACCGCCCACTGTTTCTTTAGTTGTGTGGGTAATAACATTTGTAGGTATTATTTTTTTTACAAACGGATTTATTAAGTTTTTAATAATGATGTAATTTTTAGAACTTTCTATATAGCCCATTTGTGTTGTAAAAAGTAACAAAAAAAGAAATGTACCTGTACTAAATATAAAATATCCTGGATCTAGGTAGTTGGAAATAAACAGTTCTAGCAATAATATAATAGAGGAAGTTAATGCTATTAATATAATTACTTTTATTAGTGTAATATAAAATGGTATGGGTGTGGTTTTGTTGGTAATAGCAATAGTGCTATTAGTAACAGGTTTACTTATTTTTATTTGTTTATTACCAAAGGTGTTGTCTAAGTGTAAACGTAGTTTCCAAAAGTTAGTGTAGTAGGCTTCTTTTAGGTATATTTTTTTATTGTTTTTTAGGTGTATGGTAAGTCCTTTTTCGTAAATGGTAAAAAACATAAATTTTGAAGGTACAGAACTATGTAACTCAATACTTTTTACTTCATTATAAGTATATGTTTTAAATATGCCAATTTTAATGTTTTTAGCGTTTGCTCTATAAAAAATGAGACTTTTTAAGGCATAATAAATGCCATACGTTACAAAGGCCATAAAGGCTATTAAAAATAATATAATTTCTTCTTTAGTAATTAGAAGTACATAAAGAAAAACCAAAATGGTAATAAAAAAAAATAGTAAAAATATGTACAGAAAGTTAAATCTGCTGGTTATGGTTGCATTTCTTATGTTGTTACGCATCATTTTGTACCTAAATTAAAAAGTACAAATTAAGGTATATAAAGGGTATTGTAATGCGCTAATGTTTATTTGTAGGAGTTAGGCATATTACCGTTGCTAAATAATTTATTTTTTAGCTTCTTTACGGTAAGCATTTAAAATAAGTATAGCCATAAATGCCCAAATTAACCTATATACCCATATATTTATATCCTTGCCAAAAAATAGCACAGTTTCTGCATCTCTCATAAAACTATATACAACATTTACAAGGGCAAGTGCTACACCAATAATTAATATTGTTTTTCTCATAGCTGTTAAAACTAGTGTTTTATTTCTTTTTTTTAAGTTCCGAATTAATTTTCTTTTCCAATTTCTTAATCTCTGCAAAAGGTAAATTAAGGGCTAAAAAATAATTTCCGTTTCTAATTTTACTATTTACGTAAAAGGCATTAATAATTTTGTTATCTATAAACAAACCTATGCTTTTACGCTCTTCAAAAGCTATGTCTGTAGCAATTTGCATTTTAATATCTCCTTTGGGTGTAAAGGTTAAATTTAAACCAAATTGTTTTTCTCCGGTATTTCTAAATGTAGCATCTATACCAACAGTAGAACACTTTTTAATAGCTGTAATAGGAATTAATGTTTTTGTGTTTACGTATTGTAGTTTATTAAAATCTGGAACAAAAACTTTTACTCCAACAGAATCGTTTAAAATATAAAAGCCAGATTTTAAATGGCTTGTTGTGTCTGTTTCTTGTGTATATTGACAAGTGCCGGTGACGTTTACAAGAAATAGAAAAAAGAGTAAGGCGTAGGTTTTTATAGTCATAATATATTTTCTAAAACCCTTCTAAACCTGTTGACGCCGCATCAAAAAACAATAATCCTGCAATAAGCATAACATAAAAAATTATCCATATTAAAGAGATAACTACACCTGCAATGGCAAGCCCTCGCGGACGATTAAAAAGTCCAATTATAGATAAAACAAGTCCTAAAATCCATATTAAGTGCCCCACAATAGGAATACAATATAAAATGTAAGCAAGTATAGAGATTATAAAACCTGCAATGCCTATTGGGTTAGATTTGCCATTATTATTGTTTTGATTAATAATAATAGGTTGCGCTTGGTAAGTTTCTTGTTGTTGCTGTTTTTGGTTGTCTTCTTGGTTGTGTGGTGTAATGTCACTCATAAAAATTGGCTGTATTTTATGGCAATATAAAAATAAGTGGGTAAAATAGTACCTTATTTTATAAGTTATGCGAATTAAAATTTTTAGAGTAAGTTAAAATAGGTAAAAGGCAAAAAGGTATAAAAAGCAAAAACCCTTGAAAATCGTTAGATTAACAAGGGTTTTGTACTCGAGATGGGACTTGAACCCATACGGACTAATGTCCATTGGATTTTAAGTCCAACGTGTCTACCAATTCCACCACTCGAGCAAATTAGCTGTTATTACTAACAGGCAATTGGTATAATTTTTTCTGAGCGAAAAAAGGGATTCGAACCCTCGACCTCCACCTTGGCAAGGTGATGCTCTACCCCTGAGCTACTTTCGCAATTTTTATGAGCGTACATCTTTATCAGATGCGGGTGCAAATTTAAGACATTTTTCTAAACCACAAAGCTATTTTCAAAAAAAATATCAATATTTTTTATCTAATTTTAGAATTTATTTTCAAATAACATAAAATGAGCGTTTTACACTTCATCTTTTTTTTGTGCGGAAAGCAATCTTTTTATTTCATTTAGTTTCATTAAGGCTTCAACCGGTGTTAGCGTGTTAATATCTAAATCAATTATTTCTTCTTTTAGCTCTAAAAGAAGAGGATCATCCATATTAAAAAAGCTCAGTTGCATTTCGTTTTGGGCATCTGTTAGCTTTGTTGTGAGCTCTTCACTAGAGTGAGATTTCTCTAACTTTTTAAGTATTTTATTAGCTTTAGAAATAACTTGCTGTGGCATACCAGCCATTTTTGCTACGTGTATACCAAAACTATGCTCGCTACCACCAGGAGTAAGTTTGCGCAAGAACAGAACATTATCTTTTAGTTCTTTTACAGATACGTTGTAATTTTTTATTCTGTTAAATGTTGCTGTCATTTCATTTAACTCATGGTAGTGGGTAGCAAATAATGTTTTTGCTTGTGTTGGGTGTTGGTGTAGGTATTCTGATATTGCCCAGGCAATAGAAATACCATCATAGGTGCTTGTGCCACGTCCAATTTCATCTAACAATACCAAACTACGATCTGAAAGGTTGTTTAGAATAGATGCAGTCTCGTTCATCTCTACCATAAAAGTAGATTCTCCCATAGAGATGTTGTCACTGGCACCAACTCTGGTAAATATTTTATCTACATAACCAATTTTTGCAGACTCTGCAGGTACAAAACTACCCATTTGTGCTAATAACACAATTAAGGCTGTTTGGCGTAATATGGCAGATTTACCACTCATATTTGGCCCTGTAATCATTATTATTTGTTGTTCTTCTCTGTTTAAAGTAACATCATTGGCAATATAAGTTTCTCCAACAGGTAATTGTTTTTCTATAACAGGATGTCTTCCGTTTACAATTTCTAAATCTGTAGAATTGTCTATAACAGGAGCGGTATATTTATTGTCTGTTGCCAATTGTGTAAAACCACAAAGACAATCTAATTGCGCAATTAATTGTGCGTTGTGCTGTACTGGCGCAATATATTCTTGCATCCAAATTACTAATTTATTAAAAAGTTCTAACTCTAAAACTTGTATACGTTCTTCTGCTCCTAATATTTTGCTCTCGTACTCCTTTAGTTCTTCTGTAATGTAGCGTTCTGCATTTACTAAGGTTTGCTTGCGTATCCATTCTTGTGGTACCTTGTCTTTGTGGGTATTACGTACTTCTATATAATAACCAAATACATTATTGCTAGCTATTTTTAAAGAGGTAATACCGGTACGTTCGGTTTCTCTTTCTAACATTTTATTTAAGTAATCTTTGCCAGAAAATGCCAAACCACGTAGCTCATCTAACTCGGCAGAATATCCTTTGGCAATAGTTTCGCCTTTAAGCATATTAACTGGGGCATCTTCGCTAATCATTTCTTTAATTTTAGCGCGTAGTAGATCACAACCGTGTAATTGGTCTCCTATAAGTTTTACAGCTTCGTTTTTACTAGTGCTTGTAAGTTGTTTAACAGGTAGTATGGCTTCTAAAGAGTTTTTAAGTTGTACTACTTCTTTGGGTGATATTTTGGCTGTTGCTACCTTAGAAATTAAACGTTCTAAGTCTCCCATTTGCTTTATAGATTGTTGTAACTGGTGTAAAATGGTATCATTAGCTTGTAAATAGGTAATAACCTGGTGTCTTCTTTTTATTTTTTCTACATTTTTTAAAGGCAAAGCCAACCAACGTTTTAGCATACGCCCACCCATAGGAGATATGGTTTTGTCTATTACATCTAAAAGTGTAACTGCATTTGGATTGTAAGAGTGGTATAACTCCAGGTTTTTAATGGTAAACCTATCCATCCAAATGTATTCTTCCTCAGCAATACGTTGTAGCGTATTGATGTGTTGTAGTTTGTGGTGTTGCGTTTCAGATAAATAATGTAAAACAGCACCAGATGCCATAATGCCCTGCTCTAAATGTGCAACGCCAAAACCTTTTAAAGTAGCGGTATTAAAATGTTTGGTAAGTGTTTCCTGTGCATAATCTTCCTGAAAAATCCAATCTTCTATAAAAAAGGTATGAAACTCGGTTCCAAATATTTTTAAAAAGTCTTTTTTATGTGTTTTAGAAACTAGGACCTCATTGGGAGCAAAGTTTTGTAACAATTTATCAATTTGCTCTTCTGTACCTTCTGATGTTAAAAATTCTCCGGTAGAAATATCTAAAAAAGATACACCTACTTTTTTTCTTCCAAAATGTACAGCACATAAAAAATTGTTGGTTTTGGCAGATAAAATATCATCATTTAAAGCCACACCGGGAGTAACCAATTCTGTAACGCCTCTTTTTACAATGGTTTTGGTCTGCTTGGGGTCTTCTAACTGGTCGCAAATTGCAACACGTTGTCCGGCTTTTACCAATTTTGGTAAATAGGTATTTAAAGAATGATGCGGAAAACCAGCCAATTCTGTTTTTTCTCCACCATTGTTACGGTGTGTGCATATAATCCCTAGTATTTTAGATGCTTTAACGGCATCATCACCAAATGTCTCATAAAAATCTCCAACACGAAAAAGCAACATAGCATCTGGGTACTTTGTTTTTATAGCGTTGTATTGCTGCATTAAAGGAGTTACCTTTTTCTTCTTTGGTGTACTTGTTTTAGGCAAATTGAAAAATCTTAATGATTAACTTAAAAATTACAAAACGAATTTAAGTTTTTCTCTTTGGTTACAAAACCTTTGTTGATATTTGTGGATAAGTTTACTAGATATAAATAGAATGAGAAAATTAAAAAATAACGAATTAGAGCGATTAAATATTGAAGAGTTTAAACAAGCAGAAAAAACGCCTATTGTTATTGTTTTAGATAATATTAGAAGTTTAAACAACATTGGGTCTGTTTTTAGAACAGCTGATGCTTTTTTAATTGAAAAAATATACTTGTGTGGTATTACGGCAAAACCGCCACATAAAGACATACAAAAAACAGCTTTGGGCGCTACAGATAGCGTTGCTTGGGAATATGTAGAAGAAACACTGCCTCTAGTGCAAGAGTTAAAAAGCAATGGTTATAAAACACTTGCTGTAGAACAAGCAGAAAATGCTACTTTTTTAAATGATTATAAGGTTAATGAAAACCAAAAGTATGCACTAATTTTTGGTAACGAGGTTAAAGGTGTGGCACAAGATGTAGTTACAGCTAGTGATGTGGTTTTAGAAATTCCCCAATACGGTACAAAACATTCTTTAAATATTTCTGTAAGTGCAGGTGTTGTGGTTTGGGATTTGTGGTCTAAACTACAAGACAAATAAAACACCTTTTTAGTTTTAAGGCATAAAAAAAGACCCAACTAAGTTGGGTCCATTATGTAGTTTGAGTTAGTTAGTTCCTCTGTTAAGAGATATGCAATTAAAGAAAACGTTTTCAATATTGCAAATAAATTGTGAAATAACTGTTAATTTAATACTTGTCTTTTTTTAAAGATTACGTAATATGTAACCTTGTATTTCGTGTAAAATGTGCTCATAATCAGCGTCATTAGCTACAAAATCTAGGTCGCTTACGTCTATAATAAAGGTATTTTGTTGTGGGTAACTTTTTATGAAATCTAAATAACCTTTGTTAATTTTTTCTAGATAATCAGTCTGTATATCCTGTTCATATTCACGACCACGCTTTTTAATGTTAGCAATTAAGCGCTCTGTGTTTTGGTATAGGTATACAAAAACATCGGGCTTTTTTACATCTTTATACATTAAATCAAATAACTTACGGTACAGTTTAAACTCATCTTGGTGTAAGGTTACTTTTGCAAATATTAGCGATTTAAAAATGTCATAATCACTAACCATAAAAGACCTAAATAAGTCTAGCTGTGATGTATCATCTGAATATTGCTGGTAACGGTCTGCTAAAAAAGACATTTCTAAAGGAAAAGCATACCTTGTTTGGTCTTCATAAAACTTAGGTAAAAACGGGTTATCTGCAAAACGTTCTACAATAAGTTTGGCATTGTAGTCTTCAGATATTTTATTAGCTAAAGTAGTTTTACCTGCACCAATGTTACCTTCTATTGCTAAAAACTGAGCTTTTGCCAATAAGCTTTCTCTGTTAGGGTATAACCTTCTTTCTGTACGTTCTATAGTGCCTTTGTCTTTACATTCCTGAAAAAGGTTTCTAGAGTCTTTGTTTAATATTGGATGGTAAAATTGCGGACCAACATCTGCAAGTGGGCGTAATACAAAACTTCTAAATTGCAAGTTTGGGTGTGGTACCACTAATTTATCTGTGTTAATTATCTCTTTGCCAAAGTATATAATGTCTATATCTATGGTTCTGGCTTGGTAACCAGCTTCATCTGTACGTTGTCTGCCTAAATCTTTTTCTATTTTTAAAATTATATCTAAAAGCTCAAAAGCATCTTTAGTTGTGTTAATAGATACACAGGCGTTTAAAAAGTCGTCCGACTCAAAACCCCATGATTGGCACTTGTAAACTTTAGATATACCTACAATATCACCAGCTTTTTCTTTTAATAAAAAAATGGCATCTTGTAGGTTTACTATTTTATCACCTAAATTACTACCTATAGATAGGTATGCAGTTGTAACGTTCTTCTTCATTTAAAAACAAAGTAAATAAAATAGTTTTTAAGGCACTATCTTAAAATTAAATATCTTTTTTGTAAAGGTATTAAAAGCTTAACTTAAGTATCTTTACAAATTAGTTGTAATTTATATTAGTAGTTGCTTTTTATGAACAAAACAGATAAAAAATTAGCCTTTAAAATTTATTTATACCTAGGAGCACTTTTTATAACTTCTTTGGTAGTTTCTAATTTAATTTTTCAAAAGTTTTTTATTTGGCAACCTTTTGGAGACGTTACTATTTTTAGCGCTACTTTGTTTGAGATTTCTGTAGGGGTTTTGCCTTATCCTGTTACTTTTTTGTTAACCGATTTAATTTCTGAAATCTACGGTAAAAAAAATGCCAACCAAATTGTGGTTGCAGGTATATTTGCATCTTTTTTTTCGTTATTAATTGTGTATTTGGCATCCTCAGCTCAAGCCACAAGTTGGTCTTCTGTTAATAACGCAATGTTTAAAGATGTTTTTGGTAATACCATTTTGGCAGTTACAGCGTCTATGTTGGCGTATTTGTTTGCGCAATTTGTAGATATACAGGTGTATCATTTCTGGAAAAAATTAACACAAGGTAAACATCTTTGGTTGCGTAATAACTTTTCTACATTCTTTTCTCAGCTTGTAGATACGGGTACAGTTTTGTTGCTTTTGTGTTCTTTTGGAGAAATTGCATGGGATAAGTTTACGGGTTTGTTAATTAGCGGTTTTATTTTTAAGATAATTATAGCATTTGTAGACACCCCTTTCTTGTATTTATTCGTATATATAATGAGAAAAAGATTTAATTTAAAAATAAACCAAGAAATAACATTAGAGTCATAATAAAACTGGCTTATTATTGTTTTAATTGTAAGATTTATATCACAGCTTTAAAAACAATAATTTGTTTGTCTGGTTTAGCTAAATTTAAAAGATAAAAATAGTTCTGTATGAAAAAGAAAATATTAAAAATTGTAGGTATTGTAGTGTTGCTAATTGTAATTTTATTAATTGCTGCGCCTTTCTTTTTACAAGGAAAAATAGAAAAAATTATTAAGGATAAAGTAAACAATAATATAGAGGCTACATTAGACTTTGCTAGTGCAGACTTAAGTTTATTTTCTAGTTTTCCTAATGCTAAGGTTACCATTAATGATTTAGTGTTAACAAATAAGGCTCCTTTTGCTGGCGACACCTTGTTTGCCTCTAAAGAAATTGCTTTAGATATGGCAATAACTGAACTTTTTAAAGATTCTTCTGAGGCTATTGGTATAAAGAGTTTGGCTGTAGATGGTGCTACTTTAAATATTATAGTAAATAAAGATAGTATTGCTAATTATGATATTGCCAAAAAAGATCCTGCAGTTGCTGTAACGCCAGAGACAACAGAAGAAGAGGGTAGTAGCTTTACTTTGGCAATGGAGTCTTATAAAATTACCAACTCTAGTATTGTGTATGTAGACCAAACGTCTGGTATGGCTTTAGCTTTAACAGATTTGCAGCACTCCGGTACAGGAGATTTATCCTTGGAGAAGTCTGAGTTGGATACTAAAACAAATGCACTGGTATCTTTTGGTATGGGCGGTACAAATTATTTAAACAGAAATAAAGTTGGTTTAGATGCTTTAATAGGTATAGACTTAAAGCAGAGTAAATATTCTTTTTTAAAGAATGAGGCTTTAATTAATCAGTTGCCATTAGTTTTTGATGGTTTTGTTAAGGTTAATGATGATAACCAAGAAGTAAACATCAACTTTAAAACTTTGTCTAGTGAGTTTAAAAACTTTTTAGCATTGGTGCCAGAAGAATATACTAAGAGTATAGAGAATGTAAAAACAACCGGAAAATTTACGATAGAAGGTAAGTTAGATGGTATTGTAGATGAAACACATATTCCTAAGTTTTCTGTAAAATTAAATTCGGACAATGCGTCATTTAAATATCCAGACTTACCAAAGTCTGTTACTAATATATTTATAAATGCCGCTATAGATAATACAACTGGTTTGGTAGAGGATACTTCTGTAGATATTAAAAAATTAGCTTTTGCAATAGATCAAGATAGGTTTAATCTTAATTCTCAGATTACAGATTTAATGGGTAACACTAAGGTAAAAGCGCATTTAGATGGTAATATGAACTTAGCAAACATATCACAAGCATATCCTGTACCAGCAGACTTAAATTTAAAAGGTTTACTAAAGGCAGATGTTACTACAGCTTTTGATATGGCTTCTATAGAAAAAGAACAATATCAAAATACAGCAACAAGTGGCACGTTAGATTTAAAAGATTTTGAGTATAATTCTAATGAGCTTAAAAATCCTGTACAAATTACAACAACTTCTTTGTCATTTAATCCAAAAACGGTATCATTAAATGAGTTTCAAGGAAAAACTGGTAAGACTGATTTTTCAGCAAAGGGTACAATTACAAACTTGTTAGGGTTTATGTTTAAGGATGAAAAGGTAAAAGGAGATTTTGCTTTAAATTCTAATACGTTTGCTTTAAATGATTTTATGGTTGATGAGGTTGAGGAGACAGAAACGTCAACTAAAACAACAGAAGAAAAGCAAACTGTAGCCGATGAAAAATTAAAAATTCCATCGTTTTTAGATGCTACAATTACTGCTAATGCTAATACCGTATTGTATGACAATTTAACGCTTAAAGATGTAAAAGGAACTTTGCGTATTAAAGATGAAACTGCTACATTGTCTAATATGACTACCTCTTTATTTGGTGGTAAAATGGCTTTTAATGGTGAGGTTTCTACTAAAAATGAAGCTGCTACTTTTGCTATGAATTTGGGAATGAATCAGTTTAACATAAGTCAGGCTCTAAAAGGGTTAGAAATGTTAGAGGTGTTAGCTCCTGTAGCAAAAATTATAAGAGGTAATTTAAATTCAGATATTTCTGTTGCAGGTAATTTAAAGGATGATTTTACACCAGATTTAGCTACAATATCCGGTAAAGTGTTGGCAGAGTTAATGCAAACGGAATTAGATGGAAAACAAGAAAAATTTGTAACAGCTTTAAGTGATAAGCTTAGCTTTTTAAAACCAGAAAAATTAAACTTAAACGGATTAAAAACTGCTTTATCTTTTGATAATGGAAAAGTGGCGGTAAAACCATTTAAGCTTAACTATGGTGATATTACAATGAATGTTGCTGGTAGCCATACTTTTGATAGCAAGTTGGCTTATAATGCAACTGTAGAGGTGCCTGCAAAATATTTAGGAAGTGATGTAACTAAGTTAATTGCTAAAATTGATGATAAAAAGCTAGAAGATTTAACAATACCGGTTACAGCTAATATTGGTGGTAATTTTACAAATCCAGAGGTAAAAACAGACTTAACTAGTGGTGTAAAAAACTTAACTAGCCAGTTAATAGAAATAGAAAAGCAAAAACTAATAGCAAAAGGCAAAGACAAAGCTACTAGTGTTATTAGTGATTTGTTAAACAAAAATAAGTCTAAAACCGACTCATTAACTAAGGAGGATGCAAAAACTTCTGTAGTTAAGGACGTTGTAGGTGGGTTGTTAGGAAAAAAAGATACTACTGCGGTTAAAGAAAATACAACTACAACTACCAAACAAGAAACCCAAAAAGAAGCTGTTAAGGAAATTTTAGGAGGCTTGTTTGGCAAAAAGAAAAAAGAAACCGAAAAAGATACTACTAAACAATAGTTAAACTAACGTAGTAGCCCTCGTTGCTTCTAATGTTAAAAACAGTATTGTCTTCAAAAATTAAATACTGGCCTTTAATACCTTTTAAAGTGCCTTTGTAGGTTGGTGTTTTATCCAGATTAAGACTTTTTACTTTTTCTGGATATTGCATTACTGGAAATTGTAAATGAGTTTCTTGGTTGTCTTCTATAAAATACTGTAAGGCTTCTTTAGGTATATATTGTTTTAGTTTGTTGCGCCATTCTATTAAGTTTTCATCATCTACCGTATTGGTAAGCATTTTACGCCAATTGGTCTTGTCTGCTACGTATTCTTTTAATGCAACTTCTGTAATTCCTGCTAAATAGCGGTTTGGTACTTCAACAATTTCTATGGCTTCATGTGCACCTTGGTCAATCCACCTTGTAGGTATTTGTGCTTTGCGAGTAACACCTACTTTTACGTTGCTAGAGTTTGCTAAATAAACAATATGTGGTTGTAATTGAACTTTTTTTTCATAGGCCAAATCGCGGTCTTCTTGGTCTAAGTGGGCTGTGCTTAACTCTGGTCTCATTATCCAATCTCCGGCAGTTGGGATCTCAAAAAAACAAGATTTACAAAACCCTTGTCTGTATATTGGCTTGTCTAACTTGCAGTTAAGGCACTGGTGTTTTATAAAGTTAATCTCTATAGTTTTATTTAAAATCTGGTTCACATTTAAAAAATCATTCTCAAAAAGTAAATAATATTGTATAGGGTTTCCGTTCTCTGTTTGCATTTTTTGTAAAACACCTTGGTACTGCATAAAATGTATTTGAATATTAAAGTTGTATAGGCTATTTTTATCAAAATAACCACTGAAATTTTTCAGGATAAAGATACCTAAAAATGTCAATACCTTTTGTTAATTCTATTGCTTCTTGGTTGCTTAAAAAGCGGTATCACCAGATAGAACTTTTTTTAAAATATCCTGCAGAGGTGCAGGAAGAAGTAATGTTTAAACTCTTAAGTATTGCTAAAGATACGGAAGTGGGGAGGCAATATAATTTTGCTACTATTACAAATTACAAAGAATTTGCAGAGCGTTTGCCAATTGTTTCTTATGAAGAGATAGAGCCTTTAATAGAACGAACAAGAAAAGGGGAGCAAAACATTTTTTGGCCAACAAGTATAAAATGGTTTGCTAAAAGTAGCGGTACTACCAATGCCAAAAGTAAATTTATACCTGTTAGCTCAGAGGCTTTAGAAGACTGTCATTACAAATCTGGTAAAGATTTGCTGTGTTTATACCTTAACAATAATGAAAACTCTCAGTTGTTTACAGGAAAAAGTTTGCGCTTGGGTGGTAGTAAAGAGTTGTATGAAGATAACGGGAGTTTTTTTGGAGATTTATCTGCAATATTGATAGATAATATGCCTTTTTGGGCAGAAATGAGTAGCACGCCAAGTAATAAGGTGTCTTTAATGAGTGAGTGGGAAACCAAATTAAACGCCATTATTAACGAAAGTAAGTTAGAAAATGTAACTAGTTTGGCGGGTGTACCTTCATGGATGTTGGTATTACTAAATAATATGTTAGAGCAAACCGGAAAAAATCATTTGTTTGAAATTTGGGAAAATCTGGAGGTTTATTTTCATGGAGGTGTAAGTTTTAGTCCGTATAAAGACCAGTACAAGGCCTTGTTGCCTCGTAAGCAATTTAATTACTACGAAATATACAATGCATCTGAAGGTTTTTTTGCTATACAAGATAGAAACAATGCGGATGATTTACTTTTAATGCTAGATTATGGTATTTTTTATGAATTTATACCTATGGATGCTTATGGTTTAGAAGACCAAAAAGTAGTTGCTTTATGGGATGTAGAGTTACATAAAAATTATGCAATTGTAATTACCACAAATGCTGGTTTGTGGAGGTATAGAATAGGGGATACTATTAGGTTTACATCCTTAAATCCGTATAGAATTAAAATTACTGGTAGAACAAAACATCATATTAATGTTTTTGGCGAAGAGTTAATTATTGAAAATGCAGAGGAATCATTAAAAAAGGTGTGTAAAAAAACAAGTGCGCAAATTAAAGACTATACAGTTGCGCCAATATTTATGGTAGGTAAAGAAAAAGGTGCACATGAATGGATTATAGAATTTAGAAAAGAGCCGCAGGATATTAACCATTTTACAGAATTGTTAGATAATGCTTTAAAATCTTTAAATTCTGATTATGAAGCTAAGCGTTACAATAATATAACACTTACTATGCCTAAAGTGCACAGTGCCAGAGAGAATCTTTTTTATGACTGGTTAAAAGATAGAAACAAACTGGGAGGGCAACATAAAATACCTAGATTGTCTAATAAAAGGGACTATATCGATGAATTGCTTCTAATGAACAAATAAATTGGTTTATTTACTGGTTATATATCATATTGCATATATAAACCTAACCAGTGTATAAAACTATAAATTATGAATTCAGAAAGACTAGTTGTTTTGTCAGATATGTGGGGTCCAAAAAAAGGAATGTGGATTACATCATATTTAGCATATTTACAGCAGTATTATGATATAGAATATTATGATATTCAGGAGTTAGCAAATGTAAATTTGTTAAAACAAAACGAGAAAAATATACACAGCGCTTTTGTAGAAGGAGGTATTGATACTGCTGTATCTCATTTGTTAAAAAAAGAAACTAAACCAGCTCACTACCTTGCTTTTAGTATGGGTGGTTCTATTGCTTGGAAGGCAAACTTAAAAGGATTACCAATGAAATCTTTGTACACAGTGTCTGCAACAAGAATACGTAAAGAAGTAGAGCGTGTAGATGTAGATGTAAAAATGCTTTTTGGAAGCAAAGATTTGTACAGGCCTTCTGTAAAATGGTCTGAAACTATTGGAGTAGATTTAGAAGTTGTAGATAATTATGGTCACGAGATGTACTCTGACTCAGAAATTATAAAAAAAGTAAGCTTAGATCTTTTAAAAAAAGTAATGGTAAAACCAGAACAGGTTAAGAAAGAGGCTAAGGTTAAAGTATTGGCAAAAAAAATATCCTAAAGCATACCTTTAGGATATTTATAGTATAGTTTTAAAAAGCCGTTTTTTTATGAAACGGCTTTTAGCTTTTTAACTGTTTCATAAGATAATTTTTGTTCTGCATATTCTTGTGTTACTTTAAACTCTTTGTCTTGGCTACTTGGTAGCTCAAACATAGCGTCTGTAAAAATTGCTTCACACAAAGAACGCAGTCCCCTTGCGCCTAGCTTGTATTCAATTGCTTTAGAAACTACATAATCTAAGGCTTGGTCTGTTATAGAAAACTTAATGTCGTCCATAGCAAAAAGCTTCTCATATTGCTTTATAATTGCGTTTTTAGGTTCTGTAAGTATAGCACGTAACGTTTTTTCGTCTAACGGATTCATATGTGTTAACACTGGTAAACGGCCAATAATTTCAGGAATTAAACCAAATTCTTTTAAATCTTTTGGAATAATGTATTGTAAAATGTTAGTATTGTCTACGTTGTCCTCTAATTTAGATGCGCTGTAGCCTACTGCCTGCATATTTAGGCGTTTGGTTATTATACGTTCTATGCCGTCAAAAGCGCCACCAGCAATAAATAAGATGTTTTCTGTATTAACCTCTATAAATTTTTGATCAGGGTGTTTACGTCCTCCTTTTGGTGGTACATTAACAACAGTACCTTCTAAAAGTTTTAATAAACCTTGTTGCACGCCTTCGCCAGATACATCTCTAGTAATAGAAGGGTTATCGCTTTTACGAGCAATTTTATCAATCTCATCTATAAAAACAATGCCGCGCTCTGCTTTTTCTAAATTGTAGTCTGCAGCTTGTAAAAGGCGCGTTAGTAAACTTTCTACATCCTCACCAACATAACCAGCTTCTGTTAGTACAGTAGCGTCTACAATGGCTAATGGTACGTTAAGCATTTTGGCAATTGTTTTTGCCATTAATGTTTTTCCAGTACCGGTTTGCCCGGCCATAACAATGTTACTTTTTTGTATTTCTACATCATCATCTGCGCTAGAAGGTTGTAATAATCTTTTGTAGTGATTGTATACTGCAACAGACATTACTTTTTTTGTACGTTCTTGTCCTATAATAAAAGTGTCTAAAAAGGCTTTTATTTCCATAGGTTTTTTAAGAACCAATTCTGCAGATAAACTGTCTGTTTTAGACTGTTTAGTGTCTTCTATAACAATGCCATATGCTTGCTCTATGCAACGGTCACAAATATGTGCGCCCTCACCAGCAATTAATATGTTTGTTTCTGCTTTGGTTCTTTTACAAAAAGAACATTCTAAATTTTCCTTTGCCATAAGTCTACTTCTTCTCTTTTAGAGTAAGGTGTTTATTAGTCGGTTTTTTAATTTTTTTCCCTTACTAATATTTCGTCTATCATACCGTAGGTTTTTGCTTCATCAGCTTTCATCCAGTAATCTCTGTCACTGTCATTACTAACCTTGTCAAAAGTTTGGCCAGAGTGGGTTGCTATAATATTGTACAACTCATCTTTTAGCTTTAATATTTCTCTAGCAGTAATTTCTATATCGCTAGCTTGCCCTTGTGCGCCACCTAATGGTTGGTGAATCATTACACGAGAGTGTGTTAAGCCACTACGTTTTCCTTTTTCTCCTGCGCATAATAATACGGCACCCATAGATGCAGCCATACCAGTACATATTGTTGCAACGTCTGGTTTTATAAATTGCATAGTGTCGTAAATACCTAAGCCAGCATAAACACTACCACCTGGAGAGTTAATATATATTTGAATGTCTTTAGATGCATCTGCACTTTCTAAAAACAATAATTGTGCTTGCACTATATTAGCAACTTGGTCATTAATACCAGTTCCTAAAAATATAATTCTATCCATCATTAATCTAGAGAAAACATCCATTGCAATGGCATTTAGTTGTCTTTCTTCAATAATGTTAGGCGTCATATTACTTGGGTACATTGTACTTAATATTTTATCATAGTACATGCTGTTTATCCCTTGGTCCTTTATGGCGTAGTTCTTAAATTCTTTTCCGTAGTCCATATGTAGTATTTGGTATTTTTAAATAAAAAAGGTGCCGAAAATTTATACTTTCGGCACCGTAAATATACTTATTTTTTTTAGTGACGACCTATAGTGTAATTTGCTTTTAAAGCTATTTGCTATAGTTTGATACTAAATTTAACGGAATTTTTTGTTTTACCATATATGTGCTAGTGTTTTTTTAACAATGCACAGGGTAAAATTTATTCTTTTCCGTAAACTTCTTTAATAAAATCGTCATAAGAAAGCTCCTTAACTTTAAGGTTTGCTTTTTCTTTGTAAAGCGTTAATAATTTTTGACTCATTAACTGCTCAGACAATCTTTTTACTTCATCTTGGTTAGACATAATTCTTGCTGCAATATTGTCTAATTCTTCTTCAGCAGGATTTAATTGTCCGTATTGTGCCATTTGAGACTTAATAAAACCTTTGGCAAATTCTTTTAGTTCGTCAAAATTTACCTGTAAATTGTTTTCTTGTATTATTTTACCTTCAATTAACTGGTAACGTAAACCTTTTTCAGATTTTTCAAATTCAGCAGCAGCTTCTTCTTCTGTTAATGGCTTTTCACCTGTCATTTGAATCCATTTTTTTAAGAATTCAGTAGGTAAATCAAACTTTACATTTTCAATAAAGTTTTCAGTAATGTCATTTAACAATTTTTGATCTGCTTGTTGCTCAAATTGCTTTTCTGTATCTTCTTTTATTTTTTCTCTAAGTTCTTTTTCAGAAGTAATTTTTTCTTCTCCAAATAACTTGTCAAACAACTCTTGGTTCATTTCTGCAGGCTCACGTTCGTTAATTTCTTCAATTGTAAACGTAACCTCTGTATTTAAATCAGCAGATTTATCAGCAGCTAAACCTAAAGCACTAGATAATTGGTAATCTTCTTTAAAAAGACCTTTGGTTTTTAATGTAACCACATCACCAACTTTTTTACCTACTAATGCATCTAAAGCTTTTTTAGCTTTAACATTGCTAAGTTCTATAGTTGTTTTGTTGTTAATTTCTTCTTCTTCGTTGGCAAAAACTCCAGTTACTTCATCTTTTTTAGATACTTCAGTTTTAGAGATAAGTTTTCCGTACTGCTTGCCAATACGTTCTACTTGCTCGTCTATCATTTTTTTATCTGCAACTATTTTATATTGAGTAATTGCTTTTTTAGTCTTAATTGGAGCTTCAAATTCTGGAGCTAAACCTAATTCAAATTCAAAATCTAGATTTTCTGCATCCCAGTTAAAGTCATCTTGTTGCTTAGGTAGCGGGTTACCAAGAACATCTAACTTTTCTTCAGTTAAGTATTTGTTTAGGTTGTCTTGTATAAGTTTGTTTACTTCGTCTACTAAAACAGCCTTACCGTATTGTTTTTTAATAAGGCCCATTGGTACATGTCCTTTTCTAAAACCTGGTATGTTTGCTTGCTTTCTATAATCGTTAAGAATTGCTTGTACCTTATCTTGGTAATCCTCTTTAGTGATAGCAACTTTCACAACTGCATTTAATGCATCAATCTGCTCTTTTGTAATATTCATTTCTTGAATCTGATTTTACTTAAATAAAATGGGCTGCAAAAATAGTACTTTTTAATTACGTCTACAACTTTTTAAATTGTTGTAATACAAAAGACTATGTTATTTTTCTTTATCTGTTTTTAAGACTGAAAATAATACGGATTGTAATAATGATAATAATAAGCTAAATACTATGGCCCACAGCCAACTATCTACAGTAAATCCTGTTACAAAATATCCGGCTAATTTTATTATGCAAGCGTTTATTATTAACAAAAATAGGCCTAGTGTAACTATTGTAACTGGTAAAGTTAGTATTACCAAAAGTGGTTTTATAAAAAAGTTTAAAAGGCTTAATACAATAGCAACAATTATTGCGGTAGTGTAAGTATCTACACCAATGCCAGGTAAAATTTTAGATAATACAACAACGGCAATAGCGCTTAATAATATACGTAGTATAGTTTTCATAGCTTAATGTATTTTATGGGTTAACTTTTTATAAAGGTAAGCGATTTTTCTAAGAATTCCTTAGGGTTTTCTGCGTGTAACCAATGTCCTGCATTGCTTATGGTTTGTATATCTGCCTTAGGAAAATGTGTTTTAATAATATCTGTGTCCATTGGAGATATGTACTCAGATTTGTCTCCTCTTAAAAACAATGTTGGTTTGTTGTATGTTGCAGATGCATCTATGTTTTCTCCAATTTGTTCCATACGTTCTGCTAAAACGTCTAAATTAAACCTAAAACCTAATGTTCCTTTTTCTACCCAATATAAATTTTTTAATAAAAATTGACGTACTCCTGCATTAGAAATGTGTTTAGCTAGCTCGTTACTAGCTTCTGTTCTAGAGGTAATTGTATTTAGGTTTAAAGCTTTAAGGCCATTAATTATTTCATGGTGGTGCGGTGGATAAAACTTTGGAGCAATATCTGCAATTAGTAATTTGCTAACCAAGTTTGGATAACTACATGCTAATTGCATAGCTGTTTTTCCTCCCATAGAATGGCCAAGAACAATGCAATTGTTTAAATTATACTCTGCAATATAGTCTTTAATGTCGTTTGCAAGAATGTCATAATTAAACTCGGTAGAGTGAAAACTTTTGCCGTGGTTGCGCTGGTCTATTAAATGTACTTGCAAACCCTCTTCTGCGTATTTGTTGCCAAGAGTTTTCCAATTATCAGACATTCCTAAAAATCCGTGTAAGATTAACAAAGGTTGTCCTTCTCCAAGTATTTTAGAATGTAGTGTAGGCATTATTTTAGTTTGTTAAGGTACATGTTTACTACGTTTTCTAGTCCTAGGTAAAGAGATTCGCTAATTAATGCGTGTCCAATAGATACCTCTAACAAATGCGGTACTTTTTCTTTAAAATAAGCTATGTTTTCTAAACTTAAATCGTGGCCAGCATTAATTCCTAAGCCTAGTTTATGAGCTAAAATTGCAGCATCTGTAAAAGGTTGTACTCCTGTTTTGTTGCCTTCTGCAAAAGCATCTGCGTAACTTTCTGTGTAAAGTTCTATGCGGTCTGTGTCAGTTTCAGCTGCTCCTTCAACCATTTTTAAGTCTGCATTTACAAAAATAGATGTTCTAATATTGTTTGCTTTAAAAGTAGCAATAACATCTTTTAAAAAATCTTTGTGTTTAACAGTGTCCCAACCAGCATTAGATGTAATTGCGTCTATGGCGTCTGGAACCAAAGTAACCTGTGTAGGTTGGGTTTCTAAAACTAAGTCTATAAACTTTTTAATAGGGTTACCTTCAATATTAAATTCTGTGGTAACAATATTTTTTAAATCTCGCGCATCTTGGTATCTAATGTGTCTTTCATCTGGTCTTGGATGTATAGTTATACCTTCTGCACCAAAAGCTTCTATATCTGTTGCAACTTTACATAAATTAGGAACATTGCCTCCTCTAGAGTTTCTTAAAGTGGCAATTTTATTTACGTTTACGCTTAATTTTGTCATTTTTATTTTGTTTAGCTACTGCAAAAATACAAATAAGGCATAGCTTTTGTTATTACTTTGTTAAGGTTTTTTATTTTTATTAAATGCCTTGTAATTTATAACCTAGGTCGAAAAAATTATTATTAATTTGCAGTAATATTTTAAGCTATGCAGATACAGTCTAACATATTAACAACAATTCCTACATTCTCTATAAACGATAGTATGGAAGGGGTAATTCGTTTTTTTAAAACAACTACTTTTTCGCACGTTGCAGTTGTAGATGATAATAGATTGATAGGTATGATTGCCGAAAACGATTTTAAATCCTTTGAAAAAGGTAAAAAAATTGAAGATTATAAATATCAATTAGAGAACTTTACAGTAAATTCTGACACCTCTTGGTTAGATGTTTTAGAAGTGTTTTCTAAAAATGATGCTAACATTTTACCTGTTTTAGATAAAGATGAAGCTTTTACGGGTTATTATGACTTAACAGATATTGTTGCTTTGTTTATTGGTACTCCTTTTTTTACCGAGCCAGGTGGAATTTTAGTGGTAGCAAAAGGTATGTCTGATTATTCTTTTAGTGAGGTTGCCCAAATAGTAGAGAGTAACAATGCAAAGTTGTATGGTGCTTTTATTACAGCAATAGAAAATGATGTTGTGCAAATTACATTAAAAGTAACCTCTGCCAATTTAAATGAAATTACACAATCTTTTAGGCGTTATAATTATAGTATTTTATTTGGTAATGATGATGATCTTTTTCTGCAAGATTTAAAAGAACGCTCTAACTATTTAGATAAATACTTAAACGTATAACTGTATGAAAGTTGCCATTTACGGACAAACTTATAATGATGATACTGTAGACTATGTGTTTGAGCTATTAAGTGAGTTAAAACTGCATAATGCGAGCATTAGTTTTGAAAGTGATTTTTACAAATTTATAACAGCCTCAAAAGAAATTGAAGATTTTTCAATTTTTACAGAAGATAGTGGTTTAGATGCATCTTTTGATATGTTTGTAAGTTTTGGAGGAGATGGTACAATTTTACGAGCCATTACTTTTGTTAAAGATTTAGGTATACCAATTGTTGGTGTTAATACGGGGCGTTTAGGGTTTTTGTCAACCTTTAAAAAAGAAGATGTAAAAAAAGTAGTGCAAGAGTTTGTGTCTAAGGATTATACTGTTGTAGATAGGAGTTTAGTGGCAGTAACCTCTAACGTAAATATACCAGAGTTTAACGCTATTAATTTTGCGCTTAATGAGGTAACAGTGAGCAGAAAAGACACTACATCTATGATAACTGTAGAGACCTTTTTAAATAATGAGTACTTAAACTCTTACTGGGCAGATGGTTTAATAGTATCTACGCCAACAGGTTCTACAGGCTACTCTTTAAGTTGTGGAGGTCCTGTAATTACCCCAACAGCAAAATCTTTGGTAATTACACCTATAGCACCGCATAACTTAAATGCAAGACCTTTAGTTATTTCTGATAATACTGTGGTAAAATTAAAAGTGTCTGGTAGAGAAAAAAACCATTTACTTTCTTTAGATTCTAGAATAGTTACCTTAGAAAACGGTACGGAAATAACTGTGAAAAAAGCAGACTTTACCGTTAAGTTAATAGAGTACACATCAGAAAGCTTTTTAAAAACCCTGCGCAATAAACTTTTGTGGGGAGAAGATAAGCGTAATTAATTGTTTGTTAAACAATAAATGTGCTATAAAACTGTTATTCAATGAAGAGAACAGAGGTGTAATAATAGGATTCTGCTAAAATCTAATATTATTATATTTGCAAACTTTTAGGATTTATGAGAATATTTATTGCTATTATATTATTTTTTATTTTAGGCAATGCCAGTGCGCAAACTTATGAAGTTGGTGTGCTAACTGGTGGTTTAAATAATATTGGTGACGTTGGTAGAACCAACTATATAAGTCCAAGCGGTTTTGCTTATGGCGGTATTTTTAAATGGAATAAAAGTAAACGTTATGCTTGGCGAGCTAGTATACTTCACGGAAAGTTTGTTGCAGACGATTTAAAGTCTGGTTTGGCATACAGGCAAAAAAGGCAATTAAAAATGGAGAATACTATTACAGAATTCTCTGCAGGTTTAGAGGTTAATTTTGTAGAGTACAATTTACACAAGTTGGGTCCTGCATTTACACCTTATTTATATACAGGTGTAACTTATTTTAGGTATGATTATAATTATTTTGAAGTTGGTTTTTTGCAAGATTTAGATCAGCGTGAAGGAGATTTTGCTATTCCAATGACAGTTGGTTTAAAGTATAGATTAAATCAATTTTTTATCTTAGGCGCCGAAATAGGTGCTAGATATACGTTTACAGACAATTTAGACGCTAGTAATCCAGAAAAAGCTAATGTTGCAACCCTTATAGATCCTAAGTTTGGAAATATTTTTAGTGATGATTGGTATGTTTTTTCAGGTTTTACGTTAACTTACACCTTTGGTAGAAAACCGTGCTCAGATTGTTTTGAGTAAATTATACTTATGGATACTATAGAAGATTTAAATAAAGAAAATATTCCAGATCATTTAGCCATTATTATGGATGGTAATGGCAGATGGGCAAAACAAAAAGGTAAACTGCGTATTTTTGGACATGAAAATGGCGTAAAAACAGTGCGTAGAGTAGTAGAAAATTGCGCTAAGCTTGGTGTAGGTTACTTAACATTGTATACTTTTTCTACAGAAAACTGGAATAGACCTAAGTTAGAAGTAGATACGCTTATGCGTATTTTGGTGTCTTCTTTAAAGAAAGAAGTTAAAACTCTTAACAAAAACAACATAAAACTTAACGCAATAGGAAACCTAAGTTTATTACCTGCAAAAGCTGGTGAAGAACTAAAGAATGTAATGTCAAAAACCTCGGTAAATACTGGTATGACACTAACATTGGCGTTAAGCTATGGTTCTAGGGATGAGATTAGAACAGCTGTTCAGGAAATTAGTATCAAAGTTAAAAATAATATAATTTCTCCCGAAAATATTGATGAAATCATTATTAATAACCATCTTTACACGCAAAATTTACCAGACGTAGATTTACTTATAAGAACTAGCGGTGAACACCGTATAAGTAATTTTTTACTTTGGCAAATAGCGTATGCAGAACTGTACTTTACAGATGTTCTTTGGCCAGACTTTAAAGAGCATCATTTAGTAGACGCAATTAAAAATTATCAGAACAGAGAACGAAGATTTGGAAAAACTAGCGAACAACTCAACTAACACAACCAAAAGAACCATTACTTTTGGTTCTATTATTACCATCCTTTTTCTTTTTACAAACCTTATTGCTTTTGGGCAAGAGGCATCTTATGAAGATGGTAAAAAGTATATTTTAGGAGGTTTAGAAATTACAGGGGTAAAAAGTTACAACGAGCAAACTGTAATAACATTTACCGGTCTTAGGGTTGGGCAGCCAATAACACTTCCTGGAGAAGAAATTAGTGCTGTAATTAATAAATTATGGGCTTTAGAACTTTTTAGTGATATCAATTTTTATATTACAGATATTAAGGGAGAAGAAGTATTTTTAGAACTTAATATCGTAGAGCGCCCTACGCTTACAGATGTTACTGTATACGGAGTAAAAAAACGTAAGGTAGCAGATATAATAAATGATACAGACCTTAAAAAAGGAAAGAAAATAACACAAAGTCTTATTAATAACACAGAGAACTACTTAAAAAATAAGTACAAAAAACAAGGGTACTTAAATACTAAAGTAAACATTGCTACTGCTGTAGATACATCAGAAACCAATGCTCAAAAAATGGTTATTAATATTAAAAAAGGCGAAAAAGTAAAAATTAGTGACATTACTTTTAATGGCAATAGCCAGTTAGCTGATAAAAAATTGCGTAAGGCTCTTAAAAAAACTAAAAAGAAGAAGTTTTACCGTTTCTGGAAAAAATCTAAATATATAGAAGAAGATTATAAAAACGATTTAACTGCATTGGTAGAGAAATATGCAGAAAACGGATTTAGAGATGCAAGAGTAATTTCTGATACTATTACTAATGTTAATGATAATAACATTAAAATTAATATTAATGTAGAAGAGGGTAACAAGTACTACTTTGGAGATATAGATTTTGTTGGTAATACAGTTTATCCGGACGTAATTTTAAGTAGAGCCTTAGGTATCAAAAAAGGTAGTACGTATAATGGTGTATTATTAAAGAAAAGAATTTCTGATAATACGAAACCAGATCCAAACGATTTAACAAGTTTATATCAAAATAATGGATATATGTTTTCTACAATTAACCCAGTAGAGGTTTCTGCAGAAAATGATACTATAAATTTTGAAATAAGAATTATAGAAGGTAAGGAAACCTTTTTAGACCACGTTACTGTAACAGGAAACGACAAAACAAACGACCATGTTATATTTAGGGAGCTAAGAACTCGTCCTGGTCAAAAATATAATAAAGCAGATATTATTAGAAGTATTAGAGAATTAGGTGCTCTTGGTTATTTTGATGCAGAAAGTATTAAACCGGATGTTCTTAACCCTAACCCAGACGCTGGTACTGTAGATATTAATTATAATGTTTTAGAGGCTGGTTCTAGTCAAATTGAATTACAAGGTGGCTACGGTGGCGGTGGTTTTATAGGTACATTAGGACTGTCTTTTAGTAACTTTTCTTTAAAAAATATTTTTAATAAAGATGCTTATGTTCCTGTACCAATGGGAGACGGACAAACATTTTCTATTAGGTTACAAGCTAGTAGAACTTACAGAGTATATAGTTTTAACTTTTCTGAGCCTTGGCTAGGAGGTAAAAAACCTGTGCAGTTTAATATGTCTTTGTCTAGAACGCAGCAATTTGCTTATGACTATCAAGAAAGAGAAGTAGATAAAGACAGACAGTTTTCAATATCTAGTATTTCTGTAGGTTTAGCTAAAAGGTTAAAGTGGCCAGATGACTTTTTTGTGGCCTCTCACTCTTTAGCATACCAATTATATGATTTTAAAGATTACAATATAGGTTTGTTTAATTTTGGTAATGGTTCTGCAAATTCATTTTCTTATACGTTTGGTTTGTCTAGAGAATCTTTAGCAGGTGGTAAAATATTTCCGCGTGGTGGATCTAGTTTCCAATTTAAATTTAAAGCAACACCACCTTATTCATTATTTTCAGATAAAGATTATAAAGGGTTAAAAGAGGAAAGTGATGAGTTACAAGAAGCACGTACAACCAGAAATTTAACTGCTTATGAGCAAACTCGATTAGAGGAAATTGAGGAAGATAGATTTAAGTGGTTGGAATTTTATAAGGCTAGTTTTAAAGGAGATTGGTATACAACTTTAACAGGAGATTTAGTTTTACGTACTAATGCAGAATTTGGTTTCTTGGGTAATTATAATAATGATATAGGTAATGTTCCTTTTGAGCGTTACTTTGTTGGAGGTGATGGTTTAGGTAACTTTACTTTAGACGGAAGAGAAACAATACAATTAAGAGGATATGAGAACCAATCTTTAACACCCGTTATTGCTAGTTCTAATGAGCAAGAAGGTGGTGTGGTTTATAATAAATTCTCTATGGAACTAAGATATCCTATAACATTAAAGCCTTCTGCATCTATTTATGCACTAGGATTTTTAGAAGGAGGTAACTCTTTCAGCAATTTTACTGAATTTAATCCGTTTGAAATAAAACGATCGGCCGGAGTAGGGTTGCGCATATTTATGCCAGCTTTTGGTCTATTGGGAATTGACTTTGGTTATGGGTTTGACAAGGATAACTTGCCAACCTCTACTGAACCAAGTGGATGGCAGACGCACTTCATCATTGGTCAGCAGTTTTAATTACAAAGAATATTTCTAATTTACCATATATTAATAAGCTTGTTTTTGGGTAATTAATATTTTTGGCACGATATTTTCTATGTATTAAAACGATAAACAAAATGAAAACAAAAGTTCTTTTAATTGTAACTACGTTGCTACTGTCAACTAGTATTTTTGCTCAAAGGGGTGTTAGGATTGCCTATGTAGATATGGAATACATTTTAGAAAATGTAGAAGAGTACAGAGAGGCAACCGAACAACTAGCTAGTAAAGTAGAAAAATGGAAACTAGAAATTGAAGGTGAAAAAAAGGAAATCTTTGATATGAGGCAAACACTGCTTGCTGAAAAAGTTTTATTAACAAATGAGTTAATAGAAGAGCGAGAAGAAGAAATTGCTTTATTAGAAAAAGAAATGTTGCAATACCAGCAAGATAGATTTGGTCCACAGGGAGACTTGGTCATGCAAAAATTAAGGTTGGTGCAGCCAATACAAGATCAGGTTTTTAGTGAAGTTCAAAAAATTGGACAAAATAAAAATTACGATTTTATTTTTGATAAATCTGCAGATGTTGTAATGTTGTATGCAGAGAAAAGAAATGACATTAGTGAGCTAGTACTTAGAGCAATTTCCAGAACCAGAAAAATTAGTGCACCTAAAAAAAGCGCTAGAAGTAGATTTGATGATGAGGAAGAAGAAAAACCAATTACAGAAGCTTTAAGGATTAGACAAGAGCAAGCCAAAGAAGCAGATGCGGCAAGAGCTAAAAGTGCAGAAGAGAAAAGAGCAGAGCAGTTAAAATTAAGAGAGGAACGTAAAAAAGCATACGAGGCTAGAAGAAAAAAGTTATTAGAAGAAAAAGCAGCTAAACAAAAGAAAACCAAAGAAGAAAAAGACAATAATTAAAAAGGTCTATACACTAAAATTAACTAAATACTTAAATTAACATTCAATTACTATTATGAAACATTTAAAGAAAATAGCAGTAGCATTAGTATTATTTGTGGCTACAACGGCATTTGTAAACGCACAGTCTAAAGTTGCGCATATTAATGTACAACAGTTGTTACAAGAGATGCCTGCAATGAAGCAAGCAGATGCAGAATTAAAAAAATTAAATGAAACTCTTGGGGCAGATATCCAAGCGAGTGTTACAGAAGCTAGAAACAAGGCTACGCAATACCAAAATGAAGCAGCTTCTAAAACAGCAGAAGAAAATGCTAAAAGAGAACAGGAAATAATGACGTATCAAAAAACTATTCAAACTGCACAGCAAGCGGCGCAGCAAGAATTACAAAAAAAGCAACAAGAATTGTTGGCTCCAATACAAGAGTCAGCAATGAAAGCTATAGAGAAAGTAGCAGCTGCTCAAGGATATGACTACGTAATTGATGCTAGTCCAGGTGCGGGTCTACTTGTGTCTAAAGGAAAAGATCTTTTAGCAGACGTAAAAAAAGAATTAAAATTCTAATTTACTAGACTTTATTATTACAAAGGCTGTGCATTTTTGCACAGCCTTTTTTGTTTATTTGTGTTATATTTAAGTTTATAAATTTTATAGTTAAATGCAAAGCAATCCTATTGGTGTTTTTGATTCGGGAGTTGGTGGTACGTCTATTTGGAAGGAAATTCATAAATTACTTCCGTTAGAAAATACGATTTACCTGGCGGATAGTGCTAATGCTCCTTACGGAGAAAAATCTACTGAGGAAATTATTCAATTAAGTGTTAAAAATACAGAGCTTCTACTAAGTTATAACTGTAAGTTAATTGTAGTGGCTTGTAACACGGCAACTACTAATGCAATTAAGTATTTAAGGAATACGTATGCAGATGTTTCTTTTATTGGTATTGAGCCAGCAATAAAACCAGCTGTTTTACAGTCTAATTCTAAAACTGTAGGCGTATTGGCAACTAAAGGTACTTTGTCTAGTAGTTTGTTTCATAGTACCGTTAAAAGTCACGCAGAAGGCATTAAAATAATTGAAAAAGAAGGTAAGGGATTGGTTCCTTTAATAGAAGCTGGTAAGGCTTCTTCTAAGGAAACAAAAACCTTATTAAAAACTTTTTTGGCTCCAATGCTAGCGCATAATATAGATTATCTTGTTTTGGGTTGTACACATTACCCTTATTTAGTGCCTGTTTTAAAAGAGTTGCTTCCAAAGCACGTAAATATTATAGATTCTGGTGAGGCAGTGGCTAGGCAAACTAAAGCGGTTTTAACAAAGAATAGTTTATTAAATACACTAAACAATAAAAGCTCTCATAGGTTTTATACAAACGCAGATGTACCTATCTTAAAGTCATTTTTGACAGAAGTAAAGTCGACTATTAATGTTGTTTATTTAGACTTTTAAAAATCCAATTAGCATTTGCGTATATAAGTAATATACGTGAAATCTATTTTATGTTTTTCATCTTTTGGATGATATTCTTCAAATACAATTTCCCAATTATTTTTATCTAATTCAGGAAAAAATGTATCGGCATCAAACTCTGTATGTACTCTTGTAAGTTCAATTTTATGTGTGTATTCTAACGCTAATTTGTAAATTTCACCACCTCCAATTATGTAAACTAGCTCGTTATCTTTGGTAATTTTTAAAGCATCTTCTAAAGAGTGTACAACCACACAATTATTATAATTTATAGTGTAGCTTTTGTCCCTTGTAATTACAATGTGCTTTCTGTTTGGTAATGGTTTAGGAAAACTTTCAAAAGTTTTTCTCCCCATAACAATTGGGTTGCCTGTAGTAAGTTTTTTAAAGCGTTTAAAATCATCTGGCAAATGCCAAAGCAAATCATTGTCTTTTCCTAGGGCATTATTTTCTGCAGCAGCTGCAATGGCTATTATTTTTTGCACAACTTGTAATTTATAAAATTATATAGCTACTTTTCCTTTAATGTGTGGGTGTGGGTCATAACCTTCTAATACAAAATCATCAAAAGTAAAATCAAAAATATTTTTTACTTCTGGGTTTAATTTCATTACAGGTAATTGCCTTGGTTCTCTACTTAACTGCAATTCTACTTGATCTAAATGATTGTTGTAAATGTGTGCATCTCCAAAAGTGTGAATAAAGTCTCCTGCTTCATAACCGCAAACTTGCGCCATCATCATAGTAAATAATGCATAAGATGCAATATTAAATGGTACGCCTAAAAAGATATCTGCGCTTCTTTGGTACAATTGGCAAGATAATTTACCATCTGCCACATAAAACTGAAAAAATGCGTGACAAGGGGGTAATGCTGCTTTGCCATTTGCTACATTTTCAGAAAAAGAAACAGAGGTGTCTGGTAAAACACTAGGATTCCAAGCTGTAACTAGCATTCTTCTGCTGTTAGGATTGTTTTTTAGTGTTTCAATAACTTCTTTTATTTGGTCTATGTCTTCACTATTCCAATTACGCCATTGGTGCCCGTAAACAGGACCTAAATCTCCGTTTTCATCAGCCCACTCGTTCCAAATTCTTACTCCATTTTCTTGTAGGTAGGCTATATTGGTGTCTCCCTTTAAAAACCAAAGTAACTCATAAATAATAGATTTTAAATGCAGCTTTTTTGTGGTTACCATAGGAAAACCTTTGCTAAGGTCAAAACGCATTTGGTGTCCAAAAACACTAATTGTGCCTGTTCCAGTGCGGTCACCTTTTTGGTTGCCGGTCTCTAATACGTGTTTAAGTAAGTCGTGATATTGTTTCATTTTAAAGCAGCATCTTTCTTCTGTTTAATGCAAACAGAAATTGTTTAGTCTTATGTAAAAATAAGTAATTAAATAATAACTAATAGTATAATAAGTTCTGAATAATGATTTAATCATATATCCAAAACTTATTAATTAACTTGTGAATTTATTGTGTTTTAGGTTGATGTTAACCTAATATCATACCTGCAATTGTTGCCGAAAGTAAAGAGGCTATAGAACCGCCTAAAACAGCTTTAAGTCCTAATTCTGATAATGTTTTTCTTTGTTTTGGAGCTAAAGATCCAATCCCGCCAATTTGTATGCCAATAGAAGCAAAGTTTGCAAACCCGCAAAGCATATATGTGGCCATTAAAATAGATTTATTATAGGTAAAATGTGTGTCGTTTGCGGCGTTTTTAAGAGCGGCAAGTTGTGTGTAGCCAATAAATTCGCTAGCAGCCAATTTAACACCTAATAATTGACCCATTAGCATAATGTCTTCTTTTGCTACACCTATTAGCCACATTAATGGGGCAAAAATGTATCCTAAAATAAATTCTAATGACAGGCTGTCATATTGGTCGTGGTTGTTGTCAATTATTGTATTAAGAGATGTAAAATGCCAAGATATGTTTAAAGAGTCAATAGTAAAACCATCAAAACTTGCAGCGCCACCTAAAATACCATTAATCATTGCTATTAATGCTACAAATACTAAAAGCATTGCTCCTACATTTACAGCTAACTTTAAGCCTTCTGTTGTTCCGTTGGCAATGGCATCTAATATGTTAGCGCCTATTTTATCTTGAGAAACGTGTACGTCTGTGTCTACTACTTCTGTTTGTGGATACAATATTTTAGAAATTACTATTGCACCAGGTGCTGCCATTACAGAGGCAGCTAGTAAGTGCTTGGCAAAAAGTAGTCTTAAAACTTCATCACTTCCGCCTAGAAAACCAATGTAAGCTGCTAAAACTGCACCAGCAACTGTAGCCATACCACCAACCATAACTAATAATATTTCAGACTTATTCATTTTTTCTAAATAAGCTTTTATTAGTAGTGGAGCTTCAGTCTGTCCTAAAAATATATTACCAGCTACAGATAAACTTTCTGCGCCAGAAATACCAAGGGTTTTGGACAGTAACCAGGCTAGCGCTTTTACTACTTTTTGTATTATTCCTAAGTAAAATAATACAGAAGTTAGCGCAGAAAAGAATATAATAGTTGGTAAAACTTGAAAAGCAAATATGAATCCAAATTTGTCCATATCTGTGACCAATCCCTCAAATAAAAACTTACTTCCTTTGGTTGTAAATTCTAGGATGCTTACAAATACTTGGCCTATTTTGTCAAAAACCGTAGCTATAAAATTTACTTTCAATACACCAATAGCAATTATAAGTTGTAAGCCTAAACCAATACCAACAGTTTTCCAATTAATTGCTTTACGATTAGCGCTAAACAAAAAGGCTATAAGTATTAAAACAACCATACCTAATAACCCTCTTATGAGGCTATTTAGTGTAAAACCTTCATTATCTATAATTGGGTTGGTAATATTGTTTGTTGTTGTTTCAATAGCTTGTGTAGCTACTTGAGCAGGTATTGAATCCTGAGCTATTGATGGGAGTATAGCAAAAAAAGCAATGAGGAAAATCCAGCAACTTTTTTTCATAATAAATTTTGTGTAAGTGTTATTTTCTTTTTGAGATTTCATCTCGTAGTTTGGCAGCTTTTTCATAATCTTCATTGGCAACTGCCTTGTTAAGTTCTTCGTGAAGCTCACTTAAATTTAATTCTCTGTAAGCATCAGAAGGGTTAGATTCTATTTCTACGGTTTCGCTTTCTTGTAGAATTTCATCAACCATTATACTATCATCTTTGTCCTTGTCCTCATCTTCTTCTTTAGATGAAAATTTTAAGAAAATACCAGCTTTATCCAGAATGGTTTTGTACGTAAATATAGGTGCGTCAAAACGGAGTGCTAATGCAATTGCATCGCTAGTTCTGGCGTCAATAATCTCCTCTACCATATCTCTTTCGCAAATAATGCTAGAGTAAAAAACACCATCTACTAACTTGTGTATAATTACTTGTTTAATAACAATGGCAAATCTATCTGCAAAATTTTTAAAAAGATCGTGGGTTAGTGGTCTTGGTGGCTTAATTTCTTTTTCTAGTGCAATAGCAATAGATTGTGCTTCAAAAGCACCAATAACAATAGGTAGTTTTCTGTCGCCCTCTACTTCATTAAGTATAAGTGCGTAGGCGCCATTTTGCGTTTGGCTATAAGAAATTCCTTTTATTTTTAATCGTACTAAACTCATATAAACTTTTAAAATTACTAAGGGCTGTTTAAATAAAAGGGTTTTACCTTGTATTTAAACAGCCCTTTAGTATGGGCACAATTTATAAAAAATTAAGCGTTTTGGGCTTTAAATTCTTTTAATTTTTCAATTAAGGTAGGAACCACCTCAAAAGCGTCACCAACAATACCGTAATCTGCAGCCTTAAAGAAAGGAGCTTCTGGGTCTGTATTTATAACAACTTTTACTTTAGAGGCGCTAATACCAGCTAGGTGTTGTATAGCTCCAGAAATACCAATAGCAATGTATAAATTACTTGCTACAGGTTTACCTGTTTGTCCTACGTGCTCGCTGTGAGGTCTCCATCCTAAATCTGACACTGGTTTAGAACAAGCTGTTGCAGCACCAAGTACATCTGCTAATTCTTCTATCATTCCCCAGTTTTCTGGACCTTTTAAACCTCTTCCGCCAGATACAACTACATCTGCATCAGCAATAGTAGCTTTACCTACAACTTTGTCTATTTCTATAGATTTTGTAGAAAAGTCTGCATCAGTAATTGCAGGAGAAAAATCTTCTACACTTGCAGAAATCGTATTTTCTTTAGCTCCAAAAGCATTATTAGATACACCTATAACTTTAACATCTGTGTCTATAGTTGTGTGTGCAAAACCTTTGTTGCTAAATACTGTTCTTTTTACTTTTAAAGGAGAAGTACTTTCTGGTGCTTCTACCACATTTGGTGCGTAGCCAGCTTTTAATTTTGCGGCTACTATAGGAGCTAAAAATTTACTATCTGTACTAGAGCCAATAATAACAACCTTAGCTGTTTCTTTCTCTGCTGCCTCGGTTAATGCGTGTGCATACGCCTTTGCATTAAAAGTTTTTAAAGTGTCATTGCTAATATTTAACACTTTAGTAACACCGTAGTTACCTAGGCTATCATTGTTATCTGCGTTAAAAGACACAGCGGTAACAGTTGTACCTAATTGTTGTGCTACTGCGTAAGCGTAAGAAGCTACTTCAAAAGCACTCTTTTTAAATTTTCCGTTTTCTGATTCTGTATATACTAAAACTGACATAATTAGATTGCTTTTGCTTCGTTATGTAATAAGTTAATTAACTCGTCTATGTTATCTGCATCAACTAGTTTAACAGCCCCTTTTGCAGCAGGTTTGTCAAAACTAACGTCATTTGTTGCGCTTTCTGCACCACTTGGTTCTACTACAGTTAATGCTTTTTTACGAGCCATCATTATACCTCTCATGTTAGGTATTCTTAAATCACTTTCTTCTACTAACCCTTTTTGACCTCCAATAACTAAAGGTAATGAAGTGCTAATTTTTTCTTTACCACCATCTATTTCTCTAGTTGCGGTAACAGTATCACCATCAATTTCTAAACCAGTACAAGTGTTTACAAAGTTCATGTCTAATAAGGTAGCAATCATACCTGGTACCATACCACCGTTGTAGTCAATAGACTCACGACCAGCAATTACTAGGTCATAACTTCCGTTTTTAATTACTTCGGCTAATTGTTGTGCTACAAAAAAACCATCAGTAGGTTCTGCGTTAACACGTATTGCTTCATCAGCACCAATTGCTAATGCTTTTCTTATTGTAGGTTCTGTTGTTGCGGTACCAACATTCACAACATGTACAGTTGCTCCTTGTTTTTCTTTAAACCACATTGCTCTTGTAAGACCAAATTCATCATTTGGATTAATTACAAATTGTACACCGTTTGTATCAAACTTAGTATCTCCTTCTGTAAAGTTAATTTTAGAAGTAGTGTCTGGTACGTTACTTATGCAGACTAATATTTTCATCTTTTATCAATTTTATAATAACTTGGCTAAGATACCAATAAAATTTCTAATTTACTATGCATGCATAATAAATTTTATCGTTTTTTTGCCAGTATGTTAACTGTAATTGAAAGATTATTTCCTATTTTTGCTAGCGTTTTTATCGATTATAATAATTTATTCCACATAAATGAAAACATTACAGTTTAGAGAGGCTATTGCTGAGGCTATGTCTGAAGAGATGCGAAAAGATGAATCTATCTATTTGATGGGTGAAGAAGTAGCTGAGTATAATGGTGCTTACAAAGCATCTAAAGGTATGTTAGATGAATTTGGTGCAAAAAGAGTAATAGATACTCCAATTTCTGAATTAGGCTTTGCTGGTATTGCTATTGGTTCTGCAATGAACGGAAATAGACCTATAGTTGAGTTTATGACATTTAACTTTTCTTTAGTTGGTATAGACCAAATTATTAACAACGCGGCAAAAATTAGACAAATGTCTGGTGGGCAATTTAATTGTCCTATTGTTTTTCGTGGGCCTACTGCTTCTGCAGGTCAGTTAGCAGCTACACACTCACAAGCTTTTGAGAGCTGGTATGCAAATTGTCCTGGTTTAAAAGTTGTTGTGCCGTCTAACCCTATGGATGCAAAAGGTTTATTAAAGGCAGCTATACAAGATGATGATCCAGTAATTTTTATGGAGTCTGAGCAAATGTATGGAGACAAAGGTGAAGTTCCAGAAGGTGAGTATACATTGCCTTTAGGTGTTGCTGATATTAAAAGAGAAGGTACAGATGTTACCATAGTTTCTTTTGGTAAAATTATAAAAGAAGCATACACTGCTGCAGATGAACTAGCTAAAGAAGGTATAAGCTGTGAAATTATAGATTTAAGAACTGTAAAACCTTTAGATTATGATACAGTTTTAAATTCTGTTAAAAAAACAAACAGATTAGTAGTGTTAGAAGAAGCATGGCCTTTTGGTAACGTTGCTACAGAAATTACATACCATATACAGTCTAATGCATTTGATTATTTAGATGCACCTGTAGAAAGAATTAATACAGCAGATACACCTGCTCCTTATTCGCCTGTTTTATTAGAAGAATGGTTACCTAATCATAAAGACGTTATTAAAGCGGTTAAAAAGGTTATGTATAAGTAAAATTTTAGTTTTGCTAAAGAACTAAAGCTTTGTCTGTTACGGCAAGGCTTTTTTCTTTTTTTAAAGACTTTAGTGTAGGGTTGCTTTTAAGAGTTAGTTATGATAAAAAAATTCTTTTTTGTTCTGTTTTGTTTTGTTTACGCTTTAAATTATGCGCAAACAAAAGTAAGTGGAGTTGTTTTAGATGAATTTGGTGAACCCGTAGCATTTGCCAATGTACTATTTAAAAATTCCACAGAAGGTACCATTACAAACGATGATGGTCGCTTTTATATGGAGTCAGACAATAACCATTCGGTTTTACAAATATCTTTTGTAGGCTATGAAACTTTAGATATACCGCTTACAGCAAAAGTTACCTATAAAATAGAAGCTGTTTTAAAAGAGTCTGGAGAACAATTAGATGAAGTAGTTATTTTTTCAGGAAAACTCTCAAAAAAAAATAACCCAGCAATAGATATTCTTAAAAAAATATGGGCAAAAAAAAGAGAAAATGGATTACGTAAGTATAAACAATACGAATATGATAAATATGAGAAAGTAGAGTTTGACCTTAATACCATAGACAGTGCTTTAATTAAGAGTAAAATGTTTAGAGGTTTAGAGTTTGTTTTTAATGATTTAGACACCTCTAGAGTAACAGGAAAAACGTACTTACCTATATTTTTAAACGAAACATTTCATAAAGTTAATGGTGATAATGTTTTAGGTGTTAAAAAAGAAAAATTACAAGGGAGTAAAAACTCGGGTTTTTCTAATAACCAAGCAATAACAGCTTTTGTAGAAGATTTGTACTCAGACTACGATATTTACAATAACTATTTAAAATTTTTTGATAAGAGTTTTACAAGTCCGCTTTCTAAAACAGGTGTAGATGTTTACAATTATGCCTTAGCAGATAGTGCTTTTATAGATAACAAGTGGTGCTACAATATTATTTATTACCCAAGACGTAAAAATGAGCTTACTTTTAAAGGAGATTTTTGGGTAAACGATTCTACTTATGCTATTAAAAAAATTAATCTTGAGGTTACAAAAAGTGCAAACATTAACTGGGTTAAAGAGATTTATATAGAGCAGGAGTTTGATGTAGTTAACGATTCTGTTTTTCTATTGAAAAGAGATTATATGCTAAGTGATTTTAGCCTTAACAAAAAAGAAAACTCTAAAGGTATATATGGTAAGCGTACAACTATCTACAATAATTATAAGTTTGATATTCCAAAGGATAAAAAGTTTTACAAGCAAAGTGTAGATGAGTACAGTCCGGAAGCATTTAGTAGGGATGATAATTTTTGGGCAGAAAATAGGTTGGAGCGTTTAAATAAGGACGAAAAAGGTGTATACGAACTTTTAGACACATTAAAAACCGTACCTAAGTTTAAAAGTTACTATAACATAGTAAGTATTTTGGGTTCTGGTTATGTAGAAATAGATAAGTGGAATTTGGATATTGGAGACGTTTATAGCGTTTTTGGTTATAATGACGCAGAAGGTGTGCGTGTGCGTGCAGGGGCAAGGACTTATTTTGGGCAAAATGATCCGTGGCGTGTAGAAGGTTATTTGGCCTATGGTTTTGATGACGATAAAGTAAAACACGGTATTTCTGCAAAATGGTTAATAGATAAAAAAAGTAGGTTAATAGTTTCTGGAGGACACAGGCAAGATATAGAACAATTAGGTTTAAGTTTAACTGCAACTAATGATGTTTTAGGCAGGAGTATTGCTTCCTCATCTGTATTTACTGTAGGTTCTAATGACAGGTTAACAAATATAGATTTGTCTGCGTTTAGTATAGAGGTAGAACCCGTTAATAATGTAAGACTACGCGTTGGTAACTCATACAGGAAATTAAGTTCTGCCTTACCAAATGCGTTTAGTTTAGATTATGTAGATGCAGAGTCTCCAACAGGGATCTCGTCACAAATTAAGCAGTTAGACTTTACCACAACCTTAATTTATACACCAGGTAAACGTACAATTGGTTACGGCGTAGAACGTAAAAGTATAAATGACGAGTATAGTACATTACTATTTAATTATTCTAAAGGGTTTAAAGGACCTATGGAGAGTGATTTTGATTATGATAAGATTCAGTTTTCTTACGGCCAACCTTGGCAAATTGGCGGTTTTGGCAGGTTGTATAGTACTGTAGAAATAGGTAAAACTTTTGGCGAGGTACCTTTGGGGTTACTTAATGTAATACCGGGTAACCAAACGCTATTTTCAATATATAACACATTCCCAAATTTAGATTTTTATGAATTTGTAACAGATACATACGCATCTGTGCATTTAGAACATAATTTTAATGGTAGGCTGTTTTCTCGTATACCGTTTATGAGAAAGCTTAATTTAAGAGAAATTGTAGGATTAAGAGGTGTTTGGGGAGAGCTTTCATCAGAAAATATTGCTTTAAATGCTCCAACTAATATTCCGTTAATGGCGCCATCTGATGAGATGTATTGGGAATATTCTTTTGGGATAGGCAATATTTTTAAAATATTACGCGTTGACTTTAATTTTAGAGGTAACTATTTTGATAACCCAAATGCACGCCCTTTTAGTGTTACAGGTTCTTTTGGATTTAATTTTTAATATAATGCTATCAATAAATTAAACTAAAAAATACTTTTTGTTACTATAGATTACACTATTTTTGTACAATAATTAATAATAAGAATGACTAAACACGGAAAAACATCTTTTGATGTATTAATAGAGATTCCAAAAGGAAGTAGAAATAAGTACGAATACGATTTTGATTTAAAAAAGATACGTTTTGATAGAATGTTATTTTCTTCAATGATGTATCCTGCAGATTATGGTTTTATACCAGAAACTTTAGCATTAGATGGTGATCCATTAGATGTTTTAGTTTTAGGAGGTGAACCAACTTTTCCAATGTGTGTTGTAGAGGTAAAGCCAATTGGGGTTTTTCATATGGCAGACGAAAAAGGTCCAGATGAAAAAATTATCTGTGTTCCTGTATCAGATCCAATCTGGAACATATTAAACGATTTATCAGATATGAATCCTCACCAAATTAAAGAAATTGAACATTTCTTTCAGGTGTACAAAGATTTAGAAAAGAAAAAAGTAGACGTTGGTGGTTGGGGAGATGCCAAAGAAGCTTACGAAATCTTGAATAAATGTATAGAAAGATACGATGAGAGTGAATTTAAATCTAAAAATGCTTTTAAGATTTAAAATAAGAAATCATCAATAAATAACCTAAAAACCCTCTTATATGATAAATATGAGAGGGTTTTTTTGTTAAGTTTCATTTTCTTACATTTACTAGGTTAATAATTAAACAATTATAAAATATGGAGTCAATGATTATTTATGCGCCAATTATAATGGCGGTACTAGGACTGGTTTATATGGTTATAAAACAGACTTGGGTAATGAAACAAGACGCTGGTGATGGTAAAATGAAAGAAATTTCAGATCACATTTACGAAGGAGCTTTGGCATTTTTAAATGCAGAATATAAGCTCTTGGCAATATTTGTAGTAATTGTAAGTGTTTTACTTGCAATAGTATCTATAGTAGTGCCCACAACTCATTGGTTAATTGTAGTTGCGTTTATTTTTGGAGCTATATTCTCTGCTTTTGCTGGTAATATAGGAATGAAAATTGCAACCAAAACAAATGTTAGAACTACCCAAGCAGCACGTACTAGTTTGCCAAATGCTCTAAAAATATCTTTTGGCGGAGGAACTGTAATGGGGCTTGGTGTTGCAGGTTTAGCAGTATTAGGGTTAACAGCTTTTTTTATAATTTTTTACCAATACGTTTTTATGCCTAACGGATGGACAAATGTTGGTGATATGACTATAGTTTTAGAAACATTGGCGGGTTTTTCCCTAGGAGCAGAATCTATAGCTTTATTTGCTAGAGTAGGAGGAGGTATTTATACAAAGGCCGCAGATGTGGGGGCAGATTTGGTAGGTAAGGTAGAAGCTGGTATTCCTGAAGATGATCCACGTAACCCAGCAACAATTGCAGATAATGTAGGTGATAACGTTGGTGATGTTGCCGGTATGGGAGCAGATTTATTTGGTTCTTACGTTGCTACCGTTTTAGCAGCTATGGTTTTGGGTAATTATGTTATAAAAGATATGGGAGGCTCTATACAAGATGCCTTTGGTGGTATTGGCCCAATTTTATTACCAATGGCTATAGCAGGTGCAGGTATATTAATTTCTATTATTGGTACTATGCTAGTTAAGATAAAGACTAACGATGCTAAAGAAGCACAAGTAATGGGTGCATTAAATTTAGGAAACTGGGTATCTATAGGTTTAGTGGCAGCTTCTTGTTTTGGATTGGTTACCTGGATGCTACCAGAAACAATGCAGATGGAATTTTTTGGAGAAGGTAAAATTGCTATCTCATCTATACGTGTTTTTTATGCAACTTTGGTTGGTTTGGTTGTTGGTGCTGTAATTTCGTCGGTTACCGAATATTACACTGGTTTAGGTAAAAAGCCAATATTAAAAATTGTTCAACAATCTAGTACAGGAGCAGGTACAAATATTATTGCTGGTTTGGCAACTGGTATGATTTCTACTTTTCCTTCTGTATTGTTATTTGCAGGTGCTATTTGGGCCTCTTATGCTTTTGCTGGTTTTTATGGTGTAGCTTTAGCTGCTTCTGCTATGATGGCAACTACGGCTATGCAATTGGCTATTGATGCATTTGGACCAATATCTGACAATGCTGGTGGTATTGCAGAAATGAGTGAACAAGAACCAATTGTACGTGAACGTACAGATATTCTAGACTCGGTTGGTAATACAACAGCTGCAACAGGTAAAGGTTTTGCTATTGCCTCTGCTGCATTAACATCATTAGCATTATTTGCTGCTTACGTAACTTTTACTGGTATAGATGGAATTAATATTTTTAAAGCTCCAGTTTTAGCAATGTTATTTGTTGGTGGTATGGTGCCTGTAGTATTCTCTGCATTGGCTATGAACGCTGTAGGTAAGGCTGCAATGGAAATGGTGCAAGAGGTGCGCAGGCAGTTTAAAGATATTCCTGGTATTATGGAAGGTACAGGAAAACCAGAATACGATAAGTGTGTTGCAATTTCTACACAAGCTTCTTTAAAAGAAATGATGTTACCTGGTTTGCTAACTATTGGTTTTCCGCTTGTTATTGCATTTGTTCCTATGCTATTTGGTATGAATAATATGGCTATTGCAGAAATGCTTGGAGGTTATATGGCAGGCGTTACAGTAAGTGGTGTGCTTTGGGCTATTTTTCAAAATAACGCAGGTGGTGCTTGGGATAATGCTAAAAAATCTTTTGAAGCAGGAGTAGAAATTAACGGAGAAATGACATACAAGGGCTCTGATGCACATAAAGCTGCGGTTACAGGAGATACAGTTGGTGATCCTTTTAAAGATACTTCTGGCCCATCTATGAATATATTAATAAAACTAACGTGTTTAATAGGTTTGGTTATAGCTCCTATTTTAGGCGGACATATAGAGGATAGCACAGTATTTAAGGAACATCAAACTAAAAAAGAAGTAACCATAAAAATTGATGCCACTAGTAATGATTTGGCTGTGGCAACTATTACAACTATAACTACAAAAGACGGAGAACTAAATAAAAATGTACAGGTTGTAAATGGTACTGTAGAAGAAATTACAAAAAAAATAAAAGCTGCTAAAGAAAAAGAAGATATGGAGGTTAATGTATCTAAAGACAATAACTCTAATAAAACTATTACAGTAGGGCTAGATTACAAAAACTGATATATAATTTTATTTAATTCATAAAAAAAACCACACTTTTTGGTGTGGTTTTTTAGTTTTTATGGTTGAAATAATCCGTTTATTTCTGCATCAATTTTATTAATAACAAAACCTAAATCTTCAGGATTGTCAACAAAATTTAAATTATCTACATCAATAATTAATAAATTTCCTTTATCATAACCGTGTATCCAAGCTTCATAACGTTCATTTAATCTGCTTAAATAATCAATAGAAATAGTGTTTTCGTAATCTCTACCTCTTTTATGTATTTGGTTCACTAAATTAGGAATAGAACTCCTTAAATAAATAAGTAAATCTGGTGGTTGTACCAAGCTTTCCATTAACTCAAAAAGACTTGTGTAGTTTTCAAAGTCTCTATTAGTTAATAGTCCCATTGCGTGTAAGTTAGGAGCAAAAATAAAGGCATCTTCATATATTGTTCTATCCTGTATTATGTCTTTACCACTTTCTCTAATTTGTAAAATTTGTCTAAACCTGCTATTTAAAAAGTATATCTGCAAATTAAAACTCCAACGTTCCATTTGGTTGTAAAAATCATCTAAGTAAGGATTGTCTACAACATCTTCAAAATTTGGTTGCCAATTAAAATGTTTGGCTAGCAATCTGGTTAAAGTTGTTTTCCCTGCACCTATGTTTCCTGCTACTGCAATATGCATATTCTGTATGTGTTTTATTTTTTATTAGACCGATATAGGGGTCGCACAATATACAAGATAAGACTAGTATCTAAAAATGTTTGCGGCAATAAACCTAATACTTTTTAAAACCAGTAGTAAACCATTGTATTTGTACAAAGTTACAACGATAAAATAAGTCTTGTACGTATGTCTAAAACGATTTTTTTAAAAAAAATACAATTCGCCATTAAACTATATTAAAAGATGGTAGTCTAAGTTGTTGAAAGCTAACTATCCGACAAGGATATAAACCACATACAAATGAAGAACATTTTTTTAGTTGCACTTACTTTAGTTGCTACGGTTTTTACCGTAACGGCTCAGGATTTTCAGGGTAAGGCTATTTATGAAACAAAACTAACAAAGGCGCCAGACTTTGGAGGTAGAGATATGCCAGAGGCTCGTAAAAAAGAGATTATGGAGCGTATGAAAAGCGCAATGGAAAAAACATACATTTTAACGTTTAACAGAACAGAGTCTTACTATGTAGAAGACGAAAAATTAGAAGCCCCAGGTGGTGGTGGACCCGGTTGGATGCGTTTTGTTGGTGGAGGTTCTACTGGTAAATATTACAAAAATATTAAAGAGCAAAACTATACCAACCAAGTAGAAATGTACAGCAAAAATTTTTTAATTAAAGATGAGTTAAAAAAACCTGAATGGAAAATGGGCTCGGAAACTAAAAAAATTGGTAATTATACAGTATACAAAGCAACCCTTACAACTCCTATAGATACTACTGGTATGGGAGCAATGACCAGAATGTTTAGACGTGGTAGGCAAGGAGGAGAGTCTCAGCGAAAAATACCTACAGAAAAAACAGTTGTGGCTTGGTATACATTAGATATTCCTATTAGTCAAGGTCCTGCAGAATACTGGGGTTTACCAGGTTTAATTTTAGAAATAGAGCAAGAAGGATCTACATTGGTTTGTACTAAAATTGTAATGAATGCAGATGATGTTGTAGAGGTTAAAGCTCCAACCAAAGGAAAAGACATTAATCAACAAGATTTTGATGCTCTTATGGTAAAAAAGCGTCAGGAGATGATGCAGAATTTTCAACAGCGCAGAGGATCAGGCGGCAGAGGTCGTTAAATTTCATCAGTATTAATACATATTTATAATGAAAAAAATCATAAAATTTTTTATGGTTATGGCTTGTATTGCCGTAACCGGAGTAGTACAGGCGCAAAAAATTACTGTTACTGGTGTTGTTAAGGATAGTCTTAATAATCCTTTAGAAATGGCTAACGTAGTAGCTATTAATGCAGAAACTAAAGCATTAGATGGTTTTGGAATTACCAATGAAAAAGGTATTTACAAAATGAATGTCGAGGAAAATTCTAAATACAATATTAAGGTAAGTTATTTAGGTTTTAAAACAAGAGAAATTGTTTTAGAAACTAAAGAAACAGATATAAACAGAAATTTTACTTTGTTAGATGAGGCAGAAAGTTTAGATGGTGTAGAAATTACGTATGAGATGCCTGTAAACGTTAAGGGAGATACAATTGAGTATAATGCAGATTCTTTTGCTACAGGTACAGAAAAAAAACTTGAAGATCTTTTAAAAAATTTACCAGGAGTAGAGGTTAATGACGATGGTGAAATTGAAGTAGAAGGTCAGTCTGTTGGTAAAGTAATGGTAGAGGGTAAAGATTTTTTTGACGGCGATAGCAAATTGGCATCAAAAAATATACCTGCAAATGCTTTAGATAAAATACAGGTTTTAAAAAACTACAATGAGGTTGGACAGTTAAAAGGTGTAACAGATAATCAAGACAATTACGCAATTAACATAAAACTAAAAGAAGGTAAAAAGAATTTTTGGTTTGGAGAAATCACAGCAGGTGTAGGTAATGAAGAACGTTACATTGCGCACCCTAAATTATTTTATTACAACCCTAATTATAGTATAAACTTAATTACAAACTTTAATAATATTGGCGAAGTACCATTTACACGTAGAGACTATTTTAGGTTTACTGGTGGTTTTGGTAATGGAGGTAGCACAAATACAGGTACAAGTTTTAATGTAGGTTCTAGTGATATGGGCTTTTTAACACTACAAAATAATAGGGCTCAAGAAATAAGCTCTAAGTTTGGTGCTGCTAACTTTAGTTATTCTCCTAAAAAAACTTGGGATTTAAGTGGTTTTGCAATCTACTCTGGTAACGTTACAGATATGCAGCAAAATACATTTAGACAATACAAAGCTAATGCAGATGGCAGCCAACCATCTCCAGATGAATTTACAGAGAGTGTAACAAACCAAAGAAGTGATTTGGCTTTGCTAAAGTTAAGTTCTAGTTACAAACCTAATGCAGATAATCATTTTGATTATGATATTTTTGGTAGAATATCTAGCCAAAAAGAAGTGCAAGATTTGTACTCAACTTTAACAGGTGATATAGATGAAGTTCAAAAACAGGACCCGTATAGTATAAATCAGAACGCTAATTATTACTACACTTTAAATGCAAAAAATATTTTTGCCGTAGAAGCACAATATTTATTACAACAAGAAGATCCTTTTTACAATGCAGCTTTGGCACAAAGTGATCAGTTTAGGTTAGATGAGGTTTTAGGTATGGACCAAAACCAAGATGGTTATGATGTTGTGCAAGACAAAATGGTAAAGACCAATAAACTAGATGCAAAAATAGATTACTGGTACATTACAGGAGATAAGAGTAATTTAAAATTTACACTTGGTTCTTTATTAAGTACACAAAAGTTTAATTCAGAAATTTTTCAGATTTTAGATAACGGTAATAAATTTACGTTAGATGATGCTGTTAGCTCTGTAGAAAATGATGTTAAGTACAACTTTACAGATATTTATATGGCTTTTGAGTATAGAGTAAAAGTAGGTGCATTTACATTTACTCCCGCAGTTTCTGTACACAATTATACAACAAAAAATGAGCAATTAGGATCTACTGTTACAGATGATTTTGTTCGTTTGTTGCCAAGTTTTAACACAAGATTACAAATTAAAAAGAGCGAGGATATCAACTTTAATTACAGAATGATGACTAGTTTTTCTGATGTTAACCAGTTTGCATCTTCTTTTGTAATGAATAATTACAACTCTCTTTTTCAAGGTAACAGAGATTTAGAAAGTGCATTGTCTCATAACTTAACACTGCGTTATAACAATTTTAATATGTTTAATTTTAGCAATATTAGAGCATCATTATCATATAACAAAAGGGTAGATCAAGTACGTAACATATCAGATTTCTTAAACTTTGCCAACCCAGATTATCCTGCAACTTCTGATGATGAGTTTATACAAACATCTAACAGAATATCGTCTCCGTTTAACTCTAACTTTGCAGATGAAACTTTTTCTGCAAACGGATCTTTTGAGCGTACTTTTGGTAAAATAAAAGCAGGTTTAGGAGCAACTATGAACTACTCTAAGTTTAACCAAATTGTAGATAATGAGCAAGCAATTAACGAGTCTTTTACAACTACTTACAGAGGTAGTTTAGGAACACGTTTTTTAAACGCGCCAAATATAGAGTTTGGTTATAATTTAGCCGTAAACAATTACGAGCAGCCAAATGGCTCTAGTATAAAATACTTTACACATCAGCCAACCATAAAATTAGATGCTACTTTTTTAAGAGATTTTATTTTTAATGCAGACTACTCTTATTACAACTATAAAAACGAGGTAGAAAGTTTAAATACATACTCTTTTATGGATGCAACATTGGGCTACCAAAAAAAGGATAGCAAATGGGAGTATATTTTAGGAGTAACAAACCTTTTTAATACAGAATCTTTAAATCAGGATAGTGATAATACCTTGTTTGTTAGCACAAGTGAGTATTTTATACAGCCAAGATATGTAACCTTAAAAGTAAGGTACAACCTGTAATACAGCATTGTTTGTTTATATAGAGGCTATGGATTGCAAATTAATTTGTAACCATAGCCTCTTATTTTTTCGTTAAAACTATTTTAGAACCAATCTAATTTTATACTTTTGCAGTCTAATTTAAGAGGAAGGATTTGACTGATTGCAACCTCGTATACTGTTACTCAGTACTACAAAAAATGCTAAAACAGATTTAGTTAATTTTTTTTGACGCCTTTTCCTGTTTTTTTTGCAATCTATCTTACCGTTTCTCTACTAACAATAGAAGTACAATATTATGGCATATTTATTCACATCAGAATCTGTAAGTGAAGGACATCCAGATAAAATTGCAGATCAAATTAGTGATGCATTATTAGATAATTTTTTAGCTTTTGATCCAGAAAGTAAAGTAGCTTGTGAAACACTAGTTACAACTGGGCAAGTAGTACTTGCTGGTGAGGTAAAAAGCAATACCTATGTAGACTTGCAAAACATAGCACGTGAGGTAATTAATAACATTGGTTACACAAAAGGAGCTTACCAATTTAGTGGAGATTCTTGTGGTGTTATCTCATTAATACATGAGCAGTCACAAGACATTAATCAAGGTGTAGACCGTGGTTCTAAAGAAGAACAAGGTGCTGGAGACCAAGGTATGATGTTTGGTTACGCAAGTAAAGAAACAGAAAACTATATGCCATTGGCATTAGATATTTCGCATAAAATATTACAAGAGCTTGCTGCATTGCGTAGAGACGGTAAACAAATCTCTTATTTACGCCCAGATGCTAAGGCGCAAGTAACCATAGAATATTCAGATGATAACGTACCGCAAGGTATAGATACTATTGTTGTATCTACACAGCATGACGATTTTGATGCTAATGATGAAAAAATGTTAGCGCAAATAAAATCAGATATCATTTCTATTTTAATGCCAAAAGTAATAGCGCAATTTCCAGAGAAAGTACAAGCGTTATTTACCAACAAAATTCAGTATCACATTAACCCAACAGGTAAATTTGTAATTGGTGGTCCGCACGGAGACACAGGTCTTACAGGCCGTAAAATTATAGTAGATACCTACGGTGGTAAAGGTGCTCACGGTGGTGGTGCATTTAGTGGTAAAGATCCAAGTAAGGTAGACCGTAGTGCAGCATATGCGGCAAGGCACGCAGCTAAAAATTTAGTAGCAGCTGGTATTGCAGACGAGATTTTGGTGCAAGTAAGTTACGCCATTGGTGTAGTAGAACCAACATCTATTTTTGTAGACACCTATGGTACAGCAAAAGTAAATTTAACAGATGGAGAAATTGCCAAAACAGTAGCACAAATTTTTGATATGCGTCCGTTTGCCATAGAAGACCGTTTAAAGCTAAGAAACCCTATTTATTTAGAGACCGCAGCTTATGGCCATATGGGTAAAGAACCAAAAACAATCACAAAAGTTTTTGAGTCTCCATACAATGGTAAAGTAGAAAAAAAAGTAGAACTTTTTACTTGGGAAAAATTAGATATGGTAAGCGCAGTAAAAGCTGCTTTTAACCTTTAAAATAAAGTTTTTAATACTATATAAGTGCTTTGCTGTAATGGTAAAGCACTTTTTTTGTGTTTGATGTTTTGCTATTTATTTGGGTGTTACCGCAAGGGTCGGGCTTTTTGTTTCAATCTTTTTTAAGAAATATAAAAAAGGATTTTCACTGCAATCCCTAACACAAATAAAGTTTTAATTTAAAAAATCGTTACAAAAACAAACAATTATTGTGTTTCTGTTATTTAAGCTTGTTAAAAAGGTTAAAATCAATATTTTTTCAAAAAAGATTAGGATATTAAATTTTTCTAAACATATATTTGTAGCTCAAAGTTCAAAACACTTATTGAATAGTTATCAAGAAAGGCGGAGGGATTAGACCCAATGAAGCCTTAGCAACCCTTTGTGCAATACAAAGAAGGTGCTAAATTCTACCAAGTACAGCGGTACTATAGGCAGATAACGAAACAAGCTTTTTTATTTCAAAAAAAGCAAATTTCCAATTTCTTTTTAACTCATTTAATTTTTAAACCATCTTGCAAAGTCGGCAAGACGCGGTTTTGGCTTTTTTATTTTATCAATTTTAATAATTAAAAAATCAAAATTATGAGTACTCAAAAATTAGCAACAAACGCATTACACGCAGGTCACAACCCATCAGAAACAGGAGGAACAAGAGCAGTACCTATTTACCAAACGTCTTCATACGTTTTTAAAGACACAGACCACGCAGCAAACTTATTTTCTTTATCAGAATTAGGATTTATTTACACACGTTTAAACAATCCTACAAATCAAATATTACAAGACAGGTTAGCAGCGGCAGAAGGTGGTGTAGGAGCAGTAGTTTTTGCATCTGGCACAGCAGCAATCTCTACAGGTTTACTAACTCTTTTACGAGCGGGAGACCACATTGTAGCATCTAGCAGTTTGTATGGTGGCACATTTAATCTGTTAAATGTAACCTTACCAAGATTAGGTATTACAACCACTTTTGTAGATGCTTCTGAACCTGAAAATTTTGGTAAAGCAGTACAAGAAAATACAAGAGCATTTTTTGTAGAGTCATTAGGAAATCCTAAGCTAGATGTTTTAGACTTAAAAGCAATTTCTAAAGAAGCAAAAGAAGCACAAGTGCCTTTTATTGTAGACAATACAGTAGCATCACCAGCATTACTAAACCCAATTGAGCACGGTGCAAATTTAGTAATACACTCGCTAACAAAATATATAGGCGGACAAGGAACTTCTTTAGGAGGTGCAATTGTAGATGCAGGTACGTTTGACTGGACAAACGGGAAATTCCCAGAGTTTACAGAGCCATCTGCTGGGTACCACGGTTTAATATATAGTGAAGCTCTTGGTAATGCTGCATTTACATATAAATTAATTTTAGAGGGGTTAAGAGATTTTGGTGGAGCTTTAAGTCCGTTTAATGCATTCCAAATAATACAAGGTTTAGAAACTTTACCAGTGCGTATAAAACAACATAGTGCAAACGCATTAGAATTGGCTGCTTGGTTAGAGGGTAGAGATGAGGTTGCTTGGGTAAATTACCCAGGATTAGAAAGTAATAAATACTATGACCTTGCCAAAGAATATTTACCAAAAGGACAAAGTGGCTTAGTTACATTTGGTGTAAAAGGAGGTTTTGAAGCTGCTAAAAAACTAACAGATGCCACTAAAATATTCTCTCTTTTAGCAAACATAGGAGATACAAAATCTTTAATAATTCACCCAGCAAGTACAACGCATCAACAATTAACAGTAGAGCAGCAGGAGTCTGCAGGTGTTGGTCAAGATTTAATTCGTTTGTCTGTTGGTCTAGAAGATATAGAAGACTTAAAGTTAGATTTAGAAGAGGCTTTTAAGGCAGTATCTGCCGTTACGGCCTAGTAATAATTAGTTCTCAAAATAAATTACAAATAATCTAATTGGTCTTTAGATTAAAACAACTTACTATGTTGCATTACATAAAACTAAAAAAATATACAACGCTAAGTGGTAGCACACAAAATATAGACTTGTCATATCAGGTATTTGGAGCAGAATTGCACACCGCACCAATTGTACTTGTAAACCATGCTTTAACAGGTAACTCTAATGTGTCTGGTGAAAATGGTTGGTGGTCTACACTAATTGGCGAGGGAAAATGTATAGATACCACAAAATATACAGTGCTATCTTTTAATATTCCTGGCAATGGTTTTGATGGTTTTGTAATAGAAAATTATAAAGATTTTGTGGCTAAAGATATAGCGCATATATTTTTATTGGGATTAAAAGAACTAAATATAAATTCGCTTTTCGCCATAATAGGAGGTTCTTTAGGCGGCGGTATTGCTTGGGAAATGGCAGCGCTAAACCCAAGGCTAACTCAACATTTAATTCCGGTTGCATCAGATTGGAAATCTACAGATTGGCTTATTGCCAATTGCCAAATTCAAGAACAGTTTTTGGTGAACTCTAAACAACCTGTACACGATGCGCGTATGCATGCAATGTTGTGTTACCGTACACCAGAATCTTTTAAGGCTCGTTTTAATCGAAGTACAAATACAGAAGAACAGTTGTTTAATGTAGAAAGTTGGTTAACGCATCATGGTAAAAAATTACAAGAGCGTTTTCAATTATCTGCATATAAATTAATGAATCAGTTGTTAAAAACCATAGACATTACTAGAAATGGTAATGAGGCTTTTATCAACCTGCAAAATAGCAATACATCTATACATATTGTAGGTGTAGATTCTGATTTGTTTTTTACGGCAAAAGAAAATAAAGATACGTTTAAACAATTAGCACAAGCTAATAGTAATGTTACCTATGGGGAAATACACTCGCTTCACGGTCATGATGCTTTTTTAATAGAGTTTGATCAGTTAGAGCAATTGCTAAATGGTATTTTTAGTGACCAAAAAAGTACTGAAGATTTAAAAGTAATTAAGTTTGGAGGTAAATCGCTAGCCAACGGTGAGGGTATTTCTAATGTGGTACGCAAAATAGAATCTAAGATTAAGGCACAAGAAAATATTGCGATAGTAGTTTCTGCTCGAGGAGAATCTACAAACGTATTAGAAAAATTATTAGATTTAGCGGCAAAGGGAGAACCGTATTTAGCAGCCTTTGAAGATTTTAAAGCTTATCAGCAAAATGGGTTACAATTAGATTTTTCAACAGAATATAAAGAGATATTACAAATTTTAGAAGGTGTTGCCTTGTTGGGTGATTATAGCCTAAAAATTAAAGATCAGGTATTAGCATACGGAGAATTGCTTTCTGCACAATATGTTGTAAAAGCACTTGCTAAAGAAGGTGTAAAAGCTGAGTTTATAGATTCTAGAAAAGTAGTGAAAACTGATGCTAATTTTGGTAATGCAAACGTGTTAGAGGAAGAATCTAAAGCTAAAACACAAAAAATAATTTCTAGTTTAGCCAGTAATGTTGTGCCTGTTATTACAGGTTTTATTGCGTCTACAGAAGAAGGTAAAACAACAACTTTAGGTAGAAACGGTAGTAATTATTCAGCCTCTTTATTTGCCAACTTTTTAAATGCTGTAGAGTTACAGAGTTATACACACGTAGATGGTATTTTTACCGCTAATCCAGATTATGTTTCCGATGCCAAAAGAATAGAACAATTAAGCTATTCTGAGGCTAATGAACTGGCAAATTTTGGAGCGACTATTTTACACGCAAAAACAATTATTCCCCTATTAGAAAAGAATATTCCACTACGTATTTTAAATACTTTTAATGGTGATAATGAAGGCACATTAATTAGCGCCAAGACAACTAAGGAGGGTATAAAATCACTTTCTGTGATAGAAAATGTGGCTCTTGTAAACCTAGAAGGCCGTGGTTTGTTAGGTAAGGCTGGTATAGATGCACGTATATTTAAATCACTTGGTGATGAAAAAATTAGTGTTAGTATTATTTCCCAAGGATCATCAGAACGCGGTATTGGCTTGGTGGTAGATGCTGTAAGTGCAGATAAGGCAAAACAGGTTTTAGAGCGCGAGTTTGCTTCAGATTTTTACTCTAAAGACATCAACCTAATAACTGTACAAAAAGATGTTTCTGTAATATCTATTGTTGGTCAGGATTTAAGTACGTTTCATAAGCCATACAATGCATTAATAAAAAACCAGATTGTGCCATTGTTGTTTAATAATACGGTGTCTGGTAAAAACGTTAGTTTAGTGGTTAAAAAAGCTAGTTTACACAAAGCTTTAAATGTAATGCACGGACAAATATTTGGTGTTGTTAAAAAAGTAAACATAGCCATTTTTGGTCACGGTACTGTTGGTGGTACACTTATAGAGCAATTATTAAAATCTGCTAAAGCCATAGAAGAACGTAAAGGAATTAACCTTAATGTTTTTGCAGTTGCCAACTCTAAAAAAGTATTGCTTAGTAAAAAAGGAATTGGAGAAGATTGGCCTACTAAGTTAAATGAAAATGGAAAATCCTATGAGCTTGCAGATATTTTTGAGTATGCAGAAAAACATCATTTAGAAAATTTAATAGCCATAGATAATACTGCAAATGAGGCTTTTGTGGCTAATTATGTTGATTTGGTAGAAAATGGATTTGATCTTGTATCATCTAACAAAATAGCAAATACTTTAGGGTTTGATTATTACAAAAAACTTAGAGAGATATTAGCTAAAAATCAGAAACAATATTTGTATGAGACTAATGTTGGAGCTGGCTTGCCATTGATAGATACTATTAAGTTATTGCATTTGTCTGGTGAAAATATTACCAGAATTAAAGGCGTATTCTCCGGATCCTTAAGTTATATTTTTAATACGTATTCTGAAGCAAATGTACCTTTTTCTACTATTTTAAATGAGGCAATGGAAAATGGATACACAGAGCCAGATCCGCGTGAAGATTTATGTGGTAATGATGTTGGTAGAAAATTATTGATTTTAGCACGTGAGTTAGAGTTAAGTAATGAATTTTCAGATATTAATATTCAAAATTTAATTCCAGAGGCATTAAGAGAAGGTAGTAAATCAGAATTTTTGAGTCAAGCTGATGCTTTAGATACTGCATTTTCTAAAATTAAAGCAGACCAAAAACCAAATCACGTTTTACGTTATGTAGGCGATTTACACGGTAATCTTCAAGAAGAAAAAGGAATTTTAGATGTAAAATTAGTTTCTGTTCCTAAAGAAAGTGCATTAGGTCAAGTAAAGGGATCAGATTCTATTATAGAAATTTATACCGAGTCTTATGGTGAAAATCCATTAGTAATACAGGGTGCAGGAGCAGGAGCCGCCGTAACCGCAAGAGGTGTATTTGGAGATATTTTAAGAATTGCAGAAAAAGGATAGCTTTTGCTTAGAAATAAGAGACAAGAATATAGAGTAAAGAAAAAAGAATATAGCGCTAATGGCTAATAATAGATGGTCAAGAATAAAAGAAATACTATGGATAATAAATTTGAAACTAACGCAATACGAACACAAATAGAACGCTCACAATTTTTAGAGCACTCTGCACCTTTATACTTAACATCTAGTTATGTTTTTGAAGATGCAGAAGATATGCGTGCGTCTTTTGCTGAGGAAAAGGATAGAAATATTTACTCTAGATATTCTAATCCTAACACGTCAGAATTTATACAAAAAATATGCAAAATGGAAGGAGCGGAAGCAGGCTTTGCTTTTGCTTCTGGTATGGCAGCTGTATTTTCAACTTTTGCTGCTTTAGTAGAGAGCGGAGATCATATTATTTCATCTAAAAGTATATTTGGCTCTACACATAGTTTATTTGTAAACTTTTTCCCCAAATGGAATGTGACTACAAGTTATTTTGATGCTCATAATTTAGAAGGTATTGAAGCTTTAATCACTCCAAAAACTAAAATTTTATATGCCGAGTCACCTACCAATCCTGCTGTAGATATTTTAGATTTAGAGGTGCTTGGTGCTATTGCTAAAAAACACAATCTTATTTTAATTATAGACAATTGTTTTGCATCGCCATATTTACAACAACCTATAAATTTTGGAGCAGATTTAGTAATACATTCTGGTACAAAATTAATAGATGGTCAAGGTCGTGTACTAGCAGGTATAACGGTTGGTAGTGCAGATTTAATAGATAAGGTTTATCGTTTCTCTAGAATATCAGGGCCAGCTTTGTCTCCTTTTAATGCTTGGGTATTGTCTAAAAGTTTAGAGACATTGGCAATTAGAGTAGATAGGCATTCTGAAAATGCATTGCAGTTAGCCGAGTACCTAGAGGCGCACCCTAAAGTAAACTGGGTTAAATACCCTTTTTTAAAATCGCATCCACAATACAAAGTAGCTATAAAACAGATGAAAGCTGGTGGTTGTATAGTTGCTTTTGAGGTAAAAGGAGGTTTGCAAGCAGGACAAGAATTTTTTAATGCTATAAAGTTGTTATCGCTCTCTGCAAACCTAGGAGATTCTAGAAGTATTGTAACTCACCCAGCATCTACAACGCATAGTAAACTTGCAGCAGAAGATAGAGTGGCCGTGGGTATTACAGATGGTACCGTTAGGGTTTCCGTTGGTTTAGAACATATAGATGATATTATTGCAGATATAAAACAAGCATTGGGGTAGGTTGTAGTAATAAAGTATATATTTAGGCTTTTATAATAAGGGTTTAATTTAAAAATAGATAGCTAAAAATCAGCACTTTTTTAAATCCCAATTTTGCCTATCTTTGTACTATGCTATCCAAAAAAACCAAATACGGGCTTAAGGCCTTAACTTATTTAGCTCAAAAAGAAGATAGGAATCCGGTTCCTATTGGAGAAATTGCGCAACAAAATAACATATCTCAAAAATTTTTAGAGAGTATTTTATTAATGCTTCGTAGAACAGGAGTTTTATCTTCTAAAAAAGGTAAAGGAGGTGGTTATTACTTAATTAAGGAGCCATCAGAAATTTTAATGACAGATGTTATTAGAGTGTTAGAAGGGCCTATTGCAATGGTACCTTGTGTTAGTTTAAATTTTTATGAAAAGTGTGATGATTGCCCAGATGAAGGTACTTGTTCTGTTCACAAACTAATGCTAAAAGTAAGAGACAGCGCTTTAGAAATATATAAAAACACCACTCTTAGTCATCTTATCTAAGATTAAAATATTTACCGCTATACTATTTTAGCTTTGTAAGGCTACCAATATTCTATTGTGTTCTTTTACAGATACTTCATATTTATCAAAAAAACTTCTTATTTTTTGATAATCTACTAAAACCATAGGATTTATGCGTTTTTTAACAGTTACTATCGTTAAAAGTTATACATTTGTAATTCCTACTAATTAAATAGGGTAATAAAAATTAAGTAAATGATTGCTGATCAATTGATTTTAAATAAAGAAACTTCTAAAGGAAGTTACAAGTCAGACAAACAGTCAGAGAGTCCTAAAAGGAGCATAGTCAAGTCTATTAGCTGGAGAGTAGTGGGTACAATAGACACCGTTTTAATTTCTTGGTTTGTAACAGGAACATTAAAATTAGCGTTCTCAATAGGTTTAATAGAATTAGTTACAAAAATGGTATTGTATTTTTTTCACGAGCGTGTTTGGAATTCAATTAAGTGGGGTAAATAACATATAAGTATAGTAAAAATGAGTTTTACAGAAGATATCATAAAAAATTTAAATGCTCAGTTTAGAGGTATTCCGCCAGAAGAAATTATTTCTTGGGCAATAGAATATGCAAAAAATGCTGTAATTACTACCAATTTTAGACCTTATGAGGTTGCTATACTAAATGCGGTAACTGCAATTAAAAAAGATATTCCTGTTGTTTGGTGTGATACAGGTTACAATACACCAAACACCTATAAACACGCAGAAGAGTTAATTTCTACACTAGATTTAAACGTAAAATTATATGTGCCTTTACAAACTAGTGCACACAGAGACGCTGTAATGGGTATACCATCTATAGACGATCCAAAACATAAAGAGTTTACAGAGCAAGTTAAGTTAGAGCCTTTTAAAAGAGCTATGGCAGAACACAAGCCAGATGTATGGTTTACTAACTTAAGAAAAGGCCAAACGGCACTTAGAGATTCACTAGGAATTTTAAGCTTAAGTAAAGACGGAATTTTAAAAGTAAGTCCGTTTTACCACTGGTCAGATGTGCAGCTAGATGCATATTTAGCAGAACGTAATTTGCCAAACGAACATAAATATTTTGATCCTACTAAGGTATTAGAAAACAGAGAGTGTGGTTTACACACTTAGGATAAACTAGGATTTAAAAAGATATAAAATAAAACACCAATATTTTGGAAACATTGATAAAAGATACAAAATCACAAACAACAGCCAACACTTCATTACAAGGGTTGGGTAATGCTTTGGAGAACGAAGCTATTTACATTTTTAGAGAAGTAGTAGCCCAGTTTGAAAAACCTGTATTGTTGTTTTCTGGCGGAAAGGATAGTATTACTCTAGTACGCTTGGCACAAAAAGCATTTTGGCCGGCTAAAATTCCGTTCCCTTTAATGCATATAGATACAGGACATAATTTTCCTGAAACTATAGAGTTTAGAGATAAATTGGTTAAAGAATTAGGTGTAGAGCTTATTGTTAGAAATGTACAAGATTCTATAGATCAAGGAAAAGTAGTAGAAGAAACAGGTAAGTACGCAAGTAGAAATATGCTACAGACTACTACACTTTTAGATGCTATTGAAGAATTTAAATTTGATGCTTGTATTGGTGGTGCTCGTAGAGATGAAGAAAAAGCGAGAGCTAAAGAACGTATTTTTTCTGTTCGTGATGATTTTGGACAATGGGATGAAAAAAACCAGAGACCAGAATTGTTTGATATGTTAAATGGAACAATAGAAATAGGACAAAATGTACGTGTTTTTCCTATTAGCAACTGGACAGAGTTAGATGTGTGGAGCTATATTCAAAAAGAACAAATTGAAATTCCATCTATCTATTTTGCACACAAAAGAAACATCTTTTTAAGAGATGGCTTAATCTGGTCTGCAGAAGATGATGTTGTTTTTAGAGCAGAAGATGAGGTGGTAGAAGAACGTTGGGTGCGATTTAGAACCGTTGGTGATATGTCTTGTACGGCAGCAGTGTTATCTAAAGCAGATTCTATAGATAAAGTAGTAGCAGAAATTAGAGATTCTAAAATATCTGAACGTGGTGCACGTATAGATGACAAACGCTCCGAGGCTGCTATGGAAAAAAGAAAGCAACAAGGGTACTTTTAAAAAGTACAGCGTACTTAGTCTAAAGTATATAAGTTAAAAAAGAAATTTAAAATAAAAAAAGTAAGAGTAACAAAGTCTTTGTACTTGCTACTTTATACTTAATACACATAAAATGAACGTACTAAAAATAGCAACAGCAGGTAGTGTAGATGATGGTAAAAGTACCTTAATTGGTAGGTTACTTTACGATACAAAATCACTTACCGAAGATAAACTAGAAGCCATTAAAAAAAGTAGTGAACAACGTGGGTATGATTACCTAGATTTTTCATTAGCTACAGATGGTTTAGTTGCAGAGCGTGAACAAGGTATAACTATAGATGTGGCTCATATCTATTTCTCAACACCAACAAAAAGTTACATTATAGCAGATACACCTGGTCACGTAGAGTATACCAGAAATATGGTTACAGGTGCATCAACTTCTCAGGTGGCTATTATTTTAATTGATGCTAGAAAAGGGGTTATAGAGCAAACATACCGTCATTTTTTCATCAACAATTTATTACGTGTAAAAAATGTAATAGTTGCTGTAAATAAAATGGATTTGGTAGATTATTCTGAAGAGGTTTTTAATAACATTAAAAAAGATTTTGAAGCCTTAAATGCAAAAAGTACGTACGCAGAACAAATAGTTAGTTATATTCCGGTTAGTGCCTTAAAAGGAGACAATATTGTAGACAAAACAGATGCAATGTCTTGGTACAATGGTGATACAATTTTAGGGCATTTAGAGGAATTAGAGGCGCAAGATGTTTATGATGCAGGTAAAGTACGTTTTCCTGTGCAAACCGTAATCAGACCAAAAACAGATGAGTTTCACGATTTTAGAGGCTATGCAGGTAAAATTACAGGTGGAAGCCTAAAAGTAGGAGATGCTGTAACTGTTTTACCTTCTTTAACGCAGTCTAAAATAAAAGAGATATTCTTTTTTGATAAGACTTATAATGAGGCACCAGCAGGTAGTTCTGTAAATATTACCTTAGAAGATGATATTAACATTACTAGGGGAGATATGCTTGTTAAAACAGATGAACTTCCAAAAATTGAAAAACAAGTTACTGCTACAGTTTGTTGGATGGATAGTAAAAACTTAGTGCCAGGAACTAAGTATATTGTACAACATAATACTAACCGTGTGTTATCTAAAATTGATAGTATAAACAGTGTTATAGCAACAGATTATACAGGAGAACAAGAAAACAATAATAAATTATCCTTAAATGAAATAGGAGAAGTGAGTATTAAACTTAGCAAGCCTATTTATTTTGATAGTTATAACGATAATAAATCTAATGGAGCTTTTATTTTAATTGATGCGCAAACCAACACAACGGCTGGTGCAGGATTTATAAGTTAAGCCAAAAGAAGTAATAAAGAGTGTTTATTTTAAGCACTTTTTTATCTAAAATCCTATTATATCTATAGGATAATAGTAATTATAAAAAAAGCCATAATCACAAGCAAATGCAAAGTTTTAGAACAGAAATAGAAAATCCAGTAGTAGCTAAAGATATTATAGATTTAGAAGCTAAAATAAAACAGTTTAATGACGGTAAGTTAGACGAAGAAAAGTTTAGAAGTTTGCGTTTGGCTCGTGGTATTTATGGTCAGCGTCAACCAGGCGTACAAATGATCCGTATTAAATTGCCATATGGTAAAGTAACATCTACACAGCTTAAGCGTATTTGTGATGTATCTGAAGAATATTCTACAGGACGCTTACACATTACCACGCGTCAAGATATACAAATACATTATGTAGATATAGAGCGTACACCAGAACTTTGGGCGCAATTGGCTAAAGATGATATAACTATTAGAGAGGCTTGTGGTAATGCAGTACGTAATATAACTGCTAGTGAAACTGCTGGTATAGATGTAGATGAGCCTTTTGATGTATCTCCATACGCACACGCAATGTTTCAATACTTTTTAAGAAATCCTATTAGTCAAGAAATGGGAAGAAAATTTAAGGTTTCTTTTTCTTCTAGTGATACAGATACAGGACTTTCTTATATGCATGATCTTGGTTTTATAGCTAAAATTGAAAACGGAGTTAGAGGATTTAAAGTGCTTTTAGCTGGTGGTTTAGGCTCGCAGCCACGCCACGCAGAAGAGTTGTATACTTTTTTGGAGGCCGATAAAATTATTCCGTTAATGGATGGTGTTATTCGTGTTTTTGACAGGTACGGAGAACGTAAAAGTAGAGCTAAAGCCAGAATGAAATTTTTGCTAAAGGATATTGGTTTAGATGGTTTTAGAGCATTGTTAGAAGAAGAGCAAAATGCAATTCCGCAAGATTCTTTTCCTGTAGATGTAGATGCATATCCCAAGGTAAAAGTAGCAAATGCTAAAGTACCAGAAGTAGCAATTAAAAATACAGAAGCTTTTCAGCAATGGAAAAGCACAAACCTTGTGCCTCAAAAACAACAAGGCTATGTAGCTATTGGTATAAAAGTAAAGTTAGGAGATTTTTATATTGAAGAAGCTCGTCAATTAGCAGATTTAGTAGATGCGTATGCAGCGGGAGAATTTCGTTTGTCATTGCGTCAAAACATCCTAATACCTTATGTAAAAGAGGAGTTGGTTCCTTTCTTTTATACAGAGTTAGAAAAACTTGGTTTTGTAGAGGCTGGTTATAACAAAGCATCAGATATAACTGCTTGTCCTGGTACAGATACGTGTAATTTAGGTATTGCAAGTAGTACTGGTATTGCAGCAGAGTTAGAAAGAGTAATTACAGCAGAATATCCACAATACATAAACAATAAAGATGTTGTTATAAAAATTAGTGGATGTATGAATGCCTGTGGTCAACACAATATGGCAAACATTGGTTTTCAAGGGATGTCTGTACGTACAAAAGATAAGTTGGTAGCACCTGCTTTGCAAGTTCTATTAGGTGGTGGTAATTTAGGTGATGGTAATGGCGTTTTTGCAGATAAAGTTGTAAAAGTGCCAAGTAAAAGAGGCCCAGAAGCCTTGCGTTTAATTTTAAACGATTTTGATGCCAATGCAAACGGACAATCGTTTACAGAATATTACAAAGAAAAAGGAGAGCATTATTTTTATGATTTTCTAAAACACCTAACAGACGTAGATAATTTAACTCAGGAAGATTTTATAGACTGGGGAAATACAGAACGTTATGAAAAAGCTATTGGAGTAGGCGAGTGTGCTGGTGTTGTTATAGATTTAATTGCAACTTTATTGTTTGAGAGCGAAGAAAAAATTGAAAACGCAGCAGCAGCATTAGAAGATAAAAAATGGTCTGCTAGTATTTTTCATTCGTATTCTGCAATGGTAAACTCTGCTAAAGCATTACTTACAGCACAAAACACAAAAACAAACACGCATATTAGTATTATTAAAGATTTTGATACTCATTTTGTGTCAAACGGTTTAATAAAATTACAGACGTCTTTTGAGGAGTTGGCGTTGCAAATAAAAAGCAACAAACCAACGCAAGAATTTGCAGAAGCATACCTTAAAGATTCTAAAGTGTTTTTAGAGGTAGTACAAAAGTTTAGAGAAAAAGAATTAGAAGAAGCTTAAAATTATGGCAAACAAACAAAACACAAACGGACTACTTACAGTAGTTGGTGCAGGGCCTGGAGATGCAGAACTTATTACGCTAAAAGCTATAAAAGCATTGCAAAATGCAGATGTTGTTTTGTTTGATGCTTTGGTAAATAAGGAGTTGCTAGAGTATGCGGCAAATGCAGAACAAATTTTTGTAGGTAAAAGAAAAGGTTGTTATGCGTACCAACAAGAGCAAATTAATGAGCTTATTGTAAGCAGAGCAAAAAGTCACGGTAATGTAGTACGTTTAAAAGGTGGCGACCCATTTATTTTTGGTCGCGGATCAGAAGAAATGGAATATGCAGCTAGTCACGGTGTGGCAGTAGCTATGGTTCCGGGTATTTCTTCTTCAATAGCAGTACCAGCTTTTCAAAATATACCCGTTACAAAAAGGGGAGCTTCAGAGAGTTTTTGGGTAATAACAGGTACAACTAAAAATCATAAATTATCTACAGATGTGCACTTGGCAGCAAAGTCTAGCGCAACAGTAGTAATTTTAATGGGTATGGGTAAATTATCAGAAATTATAAAACTGTTTCAACAACAGGGTAAAGCAGAAACACCTGTGGCTATTATACAAAACGGAACCACTGTTAACGAAAAAGTTGGTGTTGGTACCATATCAACCATAGAAAAAGTAGTGCAAGAAAATGAGTTGTCTAATCCTGCAATTATTGTTATTGGTGATGTTGTTAGGCATAGAGCGCAATTGCATAAGGTACAACAACAGATAAAAACAAAAGAAGTAGTAGTAAATTAAGTGGTACAGTTATTTGGTTATTTTTGATGAGGTAAACAAAACAGTAACACTAAAAATAAAGTAATGGAACGTAACAATTTATATCCAGTTTTTTTAAAAACGTCTCAACTGCACTTGCTAATAGTAGGTGGCGGTAATGTGGCAGAAGAAAAACTACGCTTTTTAACCAAATCTAGTCCAGATGCTGTAGTTACAATGGTATCTCCTTGGTATGCAGAAAAAACACTAGAATTGGCTAATAAATTTAATGTTACAACTATTACAGATGTCTATAATGTAAGCTATTTAGATGGTAAACATATGGTAGTTGCCACTACAGATAATGTAGATGTAAATATACAAGTTTATAAAGATTGTAGAGCGCAATTTAAATTGGTAAACGTAGCAGATAATCCTCCGTATTGCGATTTTTATATGGGCGGAATTGTAACCAAAGGCAATGTGAAAATAGGTATTTCTACCAACGGTAAGTCGCCAACAACAGCAAAACGTTTGCGTCAGTTTTTTGAAGACGTAATACCAGAAGATATTAGTAAAATGGTTCAGAATTTAAACGATTACAGGAAAACCATAAAAGGAGATTTTGAAGAAAAAGTAGATAAAATGAACCAGATTACAAGTTCCTTAGTAGATAAAAAAGAAAATAATTAAAACATTAGAATGAGGATAAATACTCATTAGTAAGTACTAAATTAAAATTATGATTAAGACAGATATATTAATTATTGGCGCAGGACCAACAGGATTGTTTACCGTTTTTGAGGCAGGTTTGTTAAAACTAAAATGCCATTTAATAGATGCATTGCCGCAACCAGGCGGACAGTGTGCAGAGATATATCCTAAAAAACCAATTTATGATATTCCTGCTTTTCCAGAAATTTTAGCAGGCGATTTGGTTACCAATCTAATGGAGCAAATAAAATCTTTTGAGCCTGGTTTTACATTAGCAGAAAGAGCAGATACTTTAGATAAGTTAGACGATGGTACTTTTGTGGTAACCACAAACAAAGGAACAAAGCACAATGCACCAGTAGTTGTTATTGCAGGTGGTTTAGGATCTTTTGAGCCTAGAAAACCGCAAATAGAGAACATTCTTAATTTTGAAGATAAAGGTGTTGCTTATATGATTAAAGATCCAGAAGTATACAGAGACAAAAAAGTTGTTATTGCTGGTGGTGGAGATTCTGCCTTAGACTGGGCAATTTTCTTAGCAGACGTAGCAGCAGAAGTATCTTTAGTACACCGTAGAAATGAGTTTAGAGGCGCTTTAGATTCTGTAGAAAAAGCATCAGAACTTGCAAAAGCAGGTAAAATAAAATTATTTACAGAGGCACAAGTAACCAAGTTATACGGAGACGATCATTTAGAGGCTGTAGTTGTAAAATATAACGACGAGGAAAAAGGAGAAAGCTACGTAGAAGTAGATAATTTTATCCCTTTATTTGGACTATCACCTAAATTAGGTCCAATAGGAAATTGGGGACTAGAGATAGAGAAAAATGCCATAAAAGTAGACAACTCTTATGACTACCAAACCAACATACCAGGTGTTTATGCAATTGGCGATGTTAACACTTACAAAGGCAAATTAAAACTAATTTTATCTGGTTTTCATGAAGCAGCCGTAATGTGTCAAAGTGCATACCAACGTATAAACCCAGGCAAACGTTACGTAATGAAATACACAACCGTAGGTGGCGTAGAAGGTTTTGATGGTTCAAAAAAAGAAGCCAAAAAAGAAGTTGTACAAAGCATTTCGTAAAAATATTACAATTTTAAGCCTATATGTGTAAAAAACACGTGTAGGCTTAAAAATTACCAGCAATATTTGGTTATAAAAAAGTTGTGCTGTTACTTTGTGGCTCAATTAGTTCATTAATAGACTGAAAACGTTATCAAGAAAGGTGGAGGGATTAGACCCTATGAAACCTTAGCAACCCTTTATTCTTATTTAAAGAAGGTGCTACATTCTACTACGTTGTTACAAAACAACACGGCAGATAACTCACAAATTAGTAAAGACATTCACAGTCTTATCTCATTTACCTTACTTGATATTTTATTTATAGCGTTCCATTTGTTTGCAAGCACAAATGGCCAGGCTTTCTGCTGTATTTTTTGGTTTTAGCAAACAGGTTTTACAAACCGTTGCCACCAAAAAGATGCCGCATCAATCCTTAACGCACAACATAATATTATACGGTACAATGAAAAGTATACAAGACATATTAAAAGAAAGAATTTTAGTGCTAGACGGTGCCATGGGTACAATGTTACAGCGCTACAAGTTTACCGAAGAAGACTTTAGAGGCAAACGTTTTGCAGACTGGGAACACCCATTACAAGGCAATAACGATTTACTTTCGCTAACCCAACCAGAAGCCATAGCAGAAGTACATCGTAAATATTTTGCAGCTGGTGCAGATATTGTAGAAACCAACACCTTTTCTGGTACAACCATAGCAATGGCAGACTATTTTATGGAAGATTTAGTGTACGAACTAAATTATGAGTCGGCACGTATTGCAAAACAAGTAGCAGATGAGTTTACTGCAAAAGAACCACACAAACCAAGGTTTGTAGCAGGTAGTATTGGGCCAACCAATAAAACGGCAAGTATGTCTCCAGATGTTAACGACCCAGGTTTTAGAGGTATTACTTTTGACGAACTTAGAATAGCCTACAAACAACAAGTAGAAGCGTTGTTAGATGGTGGCTCAGATATTTTATTAGTAGAAACCATTTTTGATACCCTTAACGCAAAAGCGGCACTTTTTGCTATAGAAGAGGTAAAAGAAGAACGCAGTATAGATGTTCCTATAATGGTAAGCGGCACAATTACAGATGCCTCTGGCAGAACTTTATCTGGGCAAACAGCAGAAGCTTTTTTAATATCAATAAGTCATATTCCTATTTTAACTGTTGGTTTTAATTGTGCTTTAGGAGCAAACCAATTAGTGCCACACTTAGAGGTTTTGGCGGCAAAAACAGATTTTGGAGTTTCTGCACATCCAAATGCAGGTTTGCCAAATGCTTTTGGTGAGTATGATGAGACTGCAGAAGAAATGGCTGTACAAATAAAAGAATATTTAGATAAAAGTTTGGTAAATATTGTTGGTGGTTGCTGTGGTACAACACCAGAACATATTAGCGCAATTGCCAATTTAGCAAAAGATTACAAACCAAGAAGTATTTCTGCAGAAACGGTATCGTAATGAAAAATGAAAAACCAAAATACTTAAAACTATCCGGACTAGAGCCTTTAATTGTTACGGAAAACACCAACTTTATAAATGTTGGTGAACGTACTAATGTTGCGGGTTCTAAAAAGTTTTTAAGGTTAATAAAAGAAGAAAAGTTTGATGAGGCCCTAGATATTGCTCGCCACCAAGTAGATGGTGGTGCTCAAATTATAGATATTAATATGGATGACGGACTTATAGATGGCAAAGAAGCTATGGTTAAGTTCTTAAATCTAATTATTGCAGAGCCAGATATCTCTAGAGTCCCAATTATGATAGACAGTTCTAAATGGGAAATTATAGAAGCTGGTTTGCAAGTGGTACAAGGCAAATGTGTGGTAAACTCTATAAGTCTTAAAGAAGGAGAAGAAGAATTTATACACCACGCAAAGCTTATTAAACGTTATGGTGCTGCTGTAATTGTAATGGCTTTTGATGAGGTTGGTCAGGCAGATAATTACGAACGTAGAATAGAAATTGCAAAACGTTCTTATGATGTTTTGGTAAACAAAGTAAAATTTGCACCAGAAGATATCATTTTTGATCTTAATATTTTTCCTGTTGCTACCGGTATGGAGGAGCACAGACGTAATGCTATAGATTTTATTGAGGCTACGGCTTGGGTAAAAGAAAACTTGCCGCATTGTAGTGTAAGTGGTGGCGTTAGTAATGTGTCGTTTTCTTTTAGAGGTAACAATCCTGTACGTGAGGCTATGCACTCGGTGTTTTTATACCACGCCATACAAGCTGGTATGAATATGGGAATTGTAAATCCTACTATGCTAGAGGTTTATGATGATATTCCTAAAGATTTATTAGAGCGTGTAGAGGATGTAATGTTAGACCGTAGAGATGATGCTACAGAGCGTTTGCTAGATTTTGCAGAAACTGTTGTAGGTAAAGCTAAAGAAAGCACGGTAGATTTATCATGGAGAGAAGAACCAATACAAAACCGTATTACTAGAGCATTGGTAAAAGGTATAGACCAGTATATTGTAGAAGACGTAGAAGCAGCTAGGCAAAGTGTAGAAAAACCTATAGAGGTTATAGAAGGTCATTTAATGACAGGAATGAACGTTGTTGGTGACTTGTTTGGTAGCGGAAAAATGTTTTTACCGCAGGTTGTGAAGTCGGCACGAGTAATGAAAAAAGCGGTTGCTTATTTACTGCCTTACATAGAAGAGGAAAAACTTAAAAATCCGCAAGAGGGTGACTCAAAAAATGCGGGTAAAATTTTAATGGCTACTGTTAAAGGAGATGTGCATGATATTGGTAAAAATATTGTGGGCGTGGTTTTAGCATGTAACAATTATGAGATTGTAGATTTAGGGGTAATGGTGCCACCAGAAAAAATTATACAAGCTGCTAAAGATGAAAATGTAGATGTTATTGGTTTAAGCGGTTTAATTACACCGTCTTTAGATGAAATGGTTTTTTTAGCTAAGGAAATGGAGCGCCAAAACTTTACTGTGCCTTTGCTTATTGGTGGCGCAACCACTAGCAAAGCACATACTGCCGTAAAAATAGATCCGCAGTATAAAAATGCTGTGGTATATGTTAATGATGCCTCTAGAGCGGTTACTGTTGTTGGAGATTTGTTGCAAAAAGAAACCAAAGACGACTTTAAAAAAACTATAAAATTAGATTATGAAGAGTTTAGAAAACAGTTTTTAAAGCGTACCAAACATAAGGAGTATTTATCTATAGCAGATGCACGTAAAAACAAGTATAAAATAGATTGGAAAACATCTGAAATTGTAAAACCAAATGCACTTGGAATACAAGTTATAGAGGAATATGATTTAAATAAGTTGGTTGAGTTTATAGACTGGACTCCTTTTTTTAGAAGCTGGGAGTTGCACGGTAAATTTCCAGATATTTTAACTGATGAAATTGTAGGTACACAGGCTACAGATTTGTTTGCAGAGGCGCAACAAATGCTTACAAAACTTATTGAAGAAAAACTACTAACCGCAAAAGCAGTTTTTGGTTTGTTTAAAGCCAATACAATTAATGATGATGATATTGAGCTAGAAACACCTAACGGAAAACATACCTTTAGAACCTTACGTCAGCAATTAAAGAAGTATGCAGGTAAGCCAAATTTTGCATTGTCTGACTTTATTGCGCCTAAAGAAACAGGTAAAGAAGATTATATAGGTTGTTTTTGTGTAAGTACTGGTTTTGGTGCTGAGGAAATTGCAGAGCAATACCGTAAAGATTTAGATGATTACAATTCTATAATGGTAAAAGCTTTAGCAGATAGGTTGGCAGAGGCTTTTGCAGAATGCTTGCATAAAGATATTAGAACTACACATTGGGGTTATGCTAGTAATGAATCTTTGGATAATGAAGCTTTAATTAAGGAGGAATACAAAGGTATAAGACCTGCACCAGGATATCCTGCTTGTCCAGACCACCTAGAGAAACCTACTATCTGGGATATTTTAAAAGTAAAAGAAATAATAGGTGTAGAACTTACAGATAGTTTGGCAATGTGGCCAGCTGCATCGGTTTCTGGATATTATTTTGCTAACCCAGAGGCTCGCTATTTTGGAGTTGGAAAAATTAAAGAAGACCAAGTTGAAGATTTTGCAGCTCGTAAAAATATAGCATTGGAAACGGCTTTAAAATGGCTTGCGCCAAATATAGCAGATGATTAATAGTATGTTGTTGCGTTAGGGATTAAGGTATTGTTGAAGCTCTTTTATGGTTTTTCTCCATAAAAAGCGACTACCGAAAGCCCGACCGTAGGAACGCCAAAAAATATAAAAATGAAAGTAACCGACCATATTAAAAACGCAAACGGAAAAACATTGTTTTCTTTTGAAATTATACCGCCTGTAAAGGGGAGAAATATTCAGGAATTATACGGAAACATAGATCCGTTAATGGAGTTTAAACCGCCTTTTATAGATGTTACTACGTCTAGAGAAGAGTATATTTATATAGACCGTGATGGATTGTTAGATAAAAAACTTACGCGTATGCGCCCAGGAACGGTTGGTATTTGTGCGTCTATAAAACATAAATATGATGTAGATACTGTGCCACATGTTTTGTGTGGTGGTTTTACTAGAGAAGAAACAGAATATTTATTGGTAGATTGTCATTACCTTGGTATAGATAATGTTATGGCACTGCGTGGTGATGCTATGCGAGAGCAAAAGTATTTTGAGCCTACAAAAGGAGGGCACAAATATGCAGTGAGCTTGGTAGAACAAATACAAAAACTTAATTGTGGTACTTATTTGCATGAGGTTATAGAAACAGATAATTGCTCTGATTTTTGCATTGGTGTTGCCGGTTACCCAGAAAAACATATGGAAGCACCATCTTTGTTAACTGACTTAAAACGCTTAAAACAAAAAGTAGATGCTGGTGCAGATTATGTGGTTACACAAATGTTTTTTGATAATAGTAAGTATTTTGAGTTTGTAAAGGCTGCTAAAGATTTTGGAATTCATGTGCCAATTATTCCGGGAATAAAACCAATTGCTGTTAAAAAACACCTACAGTTACTACCACAAGTTTTTAAAATTGATGTACCACAAGACTTAGTAGATGCTGTTGAGGATTGTAAGGATAATAAAGCAGTGCGCCAAGTTGGGGTAGATTGGGCTATACAACAATCTAAGGAGTTAAAAGCTGCTGGTGTACCTGTGTTGCATTACTACTCTATGGGTAAGTCTGACAATATTAAGGCTATAGCAAAAGAACTTTTTTAATTTTTGTAAGTATTAGCCTATAAAGATTTGCTGTAGGTGTAAAATTGCTATTTTTGCACGCAATGAATATAAGAATCCTTTTTATTGCCTTATTTTCTGTAGGCTGTTTTGCCCAGCAGAAAAGTAAAATAGTAATAGATGCAAATCAGTTTTACGGCTCTATTGCATTACATAATAATAGTATTGCGCATTTAATTAGTGCGCACCCAGCTGGTTTAATTTTAAGTTACAATAAAAAAACGTTTGGTAATGAGGCTTGGGAACAACTTTATAATTATCCAGATTTAGGATACTCGTTTATTTACCAAGATATGAATAATAGTACGCTTGGTAAAAACTATGGTGCGTATGCACATTACAATTTTTATTTTTTTAAAAGAAATGTACAGCTTAGAGTAGGGCAAGGTATTGCATATACTACAAACCCTTATGATAAAGTAACTAACTTTAGAAACAATGCATATGGGTCTGATATTTTAAGTAGTACCTATGCAATGGTTAATTACCATAAAGAGAATATTTATAAGGGCTTGGGTTTTAAAGCCGGACTAACATTGGTGCACTATTCTAATGCAAATTTTAAGGCGCCAAATACATCTACAAACACCATTGCATTAAATGCAGGTTTAACGTATGACCTAGACGGAGGAAAAAAAATACCATACAAGACCATTACAGATACTACAAATTACAACCAACCTATACACTTAAATGTAGCTTTTAGAGGTGGTGTTAATGAAAGTGATGTTATTGGTTTGGGACAATCTCCTTTTTATATTTTATCTGCTTATGCAGATAAAAGAATTGGTAGAAAAAGTGGATTTCAGTTAGGTGCAGATGTTTTCTTTTCTAAATTTTTAAAGGAATTAATTACATACAATTCTATTGCTTTTCCTGAGAAGGAAGTAGATGCTAATGACGATTATAAACGTGTTGGTGTTTTTGTTGGACACGAGTTGTACATAAACAAAATGTCTGTAGTAACACAACTAGGCTATTATGTATATTACCCGTTTGATTTTGAAGGTAGAATGTATAATAGAATGGGACTTAAGCGTTACTTTGGAGATAAAATGTTTGCTGCAGTTACTTTAAAATCTCACGCTGCTAAAGCAGAGGCCGTAGAGTTTGGAGTTGGAATCCGTTTTTAAAAATATGAAGATGATTACAAGAAAACAGATTAAAAATATAGGATTACAAATTACGGGTAAATCAATTTTGTTATACACTTTAACACTTGCTTTAGTGTATGGTTGTAATAGTGAAAATGTATCTGATTGTTTACAGAACGCAGGAGATATAATTACAGAAGAAATAGTAGTAGAACCGTTTACTACTATTACTATTTTTGAAAACTCTGCTTTAGTAATAAAAGAAGGTCCTGTGCAAAAAGTTGAGGTAGAAACAGGAGAATATTTGCGTAATGATATAGATGCAAAAGTTGTAGATGGTAAGTTGCTCTTAACTAATACTAACGGTTGTAATTTTACTAGAGACTATGGTTTAACTACTTTCTATGTTACTGCACCAAATATAACATCTATACGTAGTAGTACTGGTTTTGATATTAGTAGTGATGGGATTTTAAGTTACCCAAATTTGAGCCTTTTATCTGAAGATTTTGGTGACTCAGAAGCAGATTTTACAACTGGGTCTTTTGATTTAGAATTATCAGGTACAAGAGTTTCTTTGGTTTCTAACGGAGCTGCTTATTTTAAATTAAAAGGAACAGCAGAAAGTTTAAATGTTGTTTTTGCAGCTGGAGACTCTAGATTAAATGCCGAAAATTTATTAGCTAAAAATGTAAGTGTAAACCACAGAAGTTCTAATGATATGCTGGTAAATCCGGAAGAGAGTATATCTGGTACAATTAGAGGTGTTGGTGATGTTATTAGTTTTAACAAACCAAATATTGTAAATGTAGAGGAGCTTTATAAAGGAAAGCTTATATTTAAAGAGTAATAATTAAAGTTGCTTAATATTGAGTTTTAAAAGATTCTTCTCTTATTTTTCTAATAGAATTGGTAGAAATAAACCAAAAAAAACAACAAATAGTATTAGCTATAGTAAGGCTGATGAACTACTGCAATCTTTAATTAGTAATGCAAAAGTTCCAGGTATTGCTATTAAAGTAACACAACACAATAAAACTATTTTTGATAAAGGATATGGATTTTCTAATCTTGAAAAAAAAACACTTGTAAATCCAGATGAAACTGTATTTAGAATAGCAAGTGTGTCTAAACCTATTGCAGCAACTGCTTTAGCTTTAATGGTGCAAGATGGAGTAATAGATTTGGAAGAGTCTTTTTATACTTATGTTCCTTATTATCCTAAAAAAAAGTACGACTTTACAATTAATCAATTGGCTAGTCATACTGCTGGTATACGGGGTTACAGAGGAAAAGAATATGGTTTAAATATGCCATACACTATTAAAGATAGTATTGCTATTTTTAAAGACGATGAATTACTTTTTAAACCAGGAACTGACTATTATTACAATAGTTATGATTGGGTTTTGTTGTCACTAGCAATGCAAGAGGTAAGTGGTGTACCTTTTGAAGAATATGTACAAAAAAAAGTTTTAGATCCTTTGCAAATGAAGCACACATTTGCAGATGTAAAAGGTAGCTTTATAAAAGGTATTACTCAGTTTTACTCTAAAAAAAGACTTGGCTTTAGAAAAGCTATGGAAGTTGATAATTATTACAAGCTTGCTGGTGGCGGGTTTTTATCTACTACGGCAGATATAGTAAAGCTAGGAAACGCATATTTAAAAGGTAATTTGTTAGAACAAGCTACGCAACAACAATTTTTAACGGCTCAAGAAGTAAAAGGGGATTCTACCTACTACGGTTTGGGTTGGCAAGTAAGTACAGATAAAAAAGGCAATGTGTACTATGGCCATATTGGTAATGGTGTAGGCGGCTACTCTAACTTTTTTGTGTACCCTACGCAAGGTTTGGTTATTACCATACTAACCAACTGTACAAATCCCAATATACAAACTGTTTTAGATGAGGTTGTATTGGAGTTTGTAGAACAATAAAAGAATGTTAACCAGTAATCTCAGTAAATAAACTTTCTAAGTTTTTGTTTTTACGACTAAGTTGTAGTGTTTTTAATTGGTTATCGTGTGCAAAGTCAAACACAGCAGGGCGCATATCTACATCAGTATTAAAAGTAATTTCATATACAAAACCAGCAGTGTTATTAACAGTAACAACGTTTGGTAATCTGTTTAGTAATTGCTCTTCAACCCTATAATCAAATTCTACTTCTATAATTTGTTCGGTAGCGTCTCTTAAGTCGGTTAACTTTTTATCTGCAACAACCAAACCTTTGTTTATAATTACTACGCGGTCACAAACAGCTTCTACCTCTTTCATAATATGCGTAGAAAGTAAAATGGTTTTTTCTTTACCAATTTCTTTAATTAGTTTACGTATTTCTAAAAGTTGGTTAGGGTCTAAGCCTGTGGTGGGTTCGTCTAATATTAGCACCTCTGGGTTGTGTAATAAAGCTGCTGCTAAACCAACACGTTGTCTGTACCCTTTAGATAGTTGGTCTATTTTTTTATGTGCTTCTGGTGTTAAACCAGTTTGTGCTATAACTTCTTCAATTCTAGTTTTAGATACGTTGTAAACATTTGCATTAAAGTTTAAATATTCTTTTACATACATATCTAAATACAATGGGTTATGCTCTGGTAAATAACCAATACTTTTTTGTACATTAATTTTATCTGCTACGCTAAAGTCGTTTACAGCAGCATCTCCACTATCTGCTAAAATATAAGTAGTAAGTATTTTCATAAGTGTAGACTTACCAGCTCCGTTTGGACCTAAAAAGCCAACAATTTCTCCTTTATTAATAGTAAAGGAAACATTATCTAGTGCTTTTTGACTTCCAAAAGTTTTACAGATGTTTTGTACCGAAATAGACATACTTATATTTTTTATCAAAAATAACGTAAATAAGTGAATTTTGTTTTTAAATGAGATAAGAAAAAAAGACGATTTTTAACGTTTTAAGGTTTTGTTTATTAACAAAATTTTAACATTTTAAAACACGCAACTCTTAATATAATGTTAAAAAAATAACATCGGTATTAAATAATGTTAGATGAGTGAAAAAAAATAATAATAAAATTTGTTTTTTAAATTTAATAATTACCTTAGCCACATATTACAAGAATAATGAACACAAGATATTTCTGGAACGGTTTTTATTTTTACTTCTTTTTTAAGAGAGGTACGGGACTGTTGTAGTATATTTTAACTATAGATATAAATTAAAGTCCCGTGTATAACGGGACTTTTTTTATGCATAAAACTGAAGTTTAAGGAGATATTTAAAAATGGCATTAAAAATAGCAATACAAGGTATAAAGGGCTCTAACCACCACCAAGTAGCTAATGAGTTTTTTGGTGAAGACGTAGAGTTGGTAGAGTGTCTTTCTTTTGATGAGTTAATACATCAATTAATGACGGGTTACGCAGATAAAGCTGTTATGGCTATAGAAAACTCAATTGCAGGTTCTATAATACCAAATTATGCTTTGGTTTATAATAATGATTTACATATAATTGGTGAACATTACTTAAATATTCATCATCATTTAATGGCATTAAAAGGTCAAAAAATAGAGGATATACAAGAGGTGCATTCACACCCAATGGCGTTATTGCAATGTAAAGATTTTTTAAAAGCATACTCGCATATAAAATTGGTAGAGTCTGTAGATACTGCAGAAACGGCACAACGTATAGAAAAAGATAGTCTTAAGGGTATTGCTGCAATTGCACCAAAAGTAGCATCAGAATTATACAATTTAGAAGTTTTAGCATCAGAAATACAAACCATATCTAATAATGCTACCCGTTTTATTATTCTTAAAAAAGAAAATAAAGAATTGCCAGAAGAAGAAATTAATAAAGCATCATTACGCTTTGTATTAGACCATAAGCGAGGTAGTCTTGCAGCAGTTTTAAATGTAATGAGCGATTGTAACCTAAACTTAACAAAAATACAATCACTACCAGTAATAGAGCAACCTTGGAAATATTCTTTCTTTGTAGATGTAACTTTTTTAAAGTATAAAGATTATAAAAAAGCAAAAGCGCTATTGCAAATTATGGCAGAAGAGTTTAAAGTTTTAGGAGAATACAAAAATGCAAGAAGATGATAACTGCAGATAGATTACAACATATACAGGAATACTATTTTTCTAAAAAACTTAGAGAAGTACGTGGTTTAATGGCGGACGGTAAACCTATAATAAATATGGGAATTGGTAGTCCAGATTTGGTACCTTCTACAGTTGTAGTAGAGGCTATTAAAAATGCTGTTGAAGATGCAGGAGCGCACCAGTACCAGAGTTACCAAGGCTTACCTGAGCTAAGAGAAAGTATGGCGGCTTTTTACAGAGCTAATTTTAATGTTCCTGCAGATCCGGCAACAGAAATATTACCGTTAATGGGTTCTAAAGAAGGTATTTTACACATAAGTATGGCCTTTTTAAACCAAGGAGATGAGGCGCTAATTCCTAATCCTGGTTACCCAACGTATACATCTGTTACAAATTTAGTAGGGGCAGAGCCTAAGTATTATAATTTGGTTGCAGAAAACAATTGGTTTCCAGATTTAGAAGCCTTAGAAAAGCAAGACTTGACTAAGGTAAAAATAATGTGGGTTTGTTACCCTCATATGCCAACAGGTGCGGTAGCAACTAAGGAGCAATTACAAAAGTTAGTTGTATTTGCCTTAAAAAATAATATTCTATTGGTAAATGACAATCCTTATAGTTTTGTTTTAAACAATGCGCCAACAAGCATATTAAGTATAGAAAACGCTAAAGATTGTACCTTAGAGTTAAACTCGCTAAGTAAAACCTTTAATATGGCAGGCTGGCGTGTAGGTATGGTTTTAGGTAGCGCAGAACATATAAATGCAGTGTTAAAAGTAAAAAGTAATATGGACTCTGGTATGTTTTACGGCATTCAAAAAGGAGCTATAGCGGCATTAAAAAGTAGTAAAGATTGGTTCTCAAATTTAAATAAAATATATGCTACTCGTAGAGATTTAATTTTTCAGTTAGCAGACAAGTTAAATTGTACTTATGATAAAAATGCTGTAGGAATGTTTGTATGGGCAAAGCTGCCAATAGGTAGTAGTTCATCAGAAGAATTTATAGATGAAGTATTGTACAGTAAAGATGTTTTTATAACACCAGGAACAATTTTTGGAAGTAACGGAGAAGGTTATATACGTTTCTCATTATGTGTAACCCAAGAGAAAATTAAAGAAGCAATAAGTAGATTTTAAAAGAAGTAGGGGTATTAAAGTTTAGTGATAAGTAAATTTTACGACCAACATCTTTTCTATTATATAAAATAAATAATGAACGTATTTGTAATTGGCATAGGATTAATAGGTGGCTCAATGGCCAAGGATATTAAAAGAATAAATGCTAGTGCTAAAATTTATGGTGTAGATATTAATGATGCACATTTAGAAGAGGCATTGTCTTTAGGCGTAATAGACCAAAAGGCAAGTTATCATGATTTACAGTTGGCAGATGTAGTAATTGTTAGTATTCCTGTAGATGTATTGGTAGTAGAGTTGCCAAAAATATTAGATGCTATTAATGATGATGCTATTGTTTTAGATGCTGGATCAACAAAAAGTTTAATTTGCAAGGAGGTAGAAAATCACCCAAAAAGAAGAAACTTTATAGCGTGCCACCCAATTGCAGGAACAGAATTTTCTGGACCGTCTGCAGCAATAGAAAACTTGTTTAAAGGCAAAACAAATATAATTTGTGAGGTAGAAAAAACTGCTTTTAAATTGCAAGAGAAAGCCTTAGATCTTTTTAGAGATATGGGGATGCGTATACGTTATATGAATGTAGATGCCCATGATAAACACATAGCATATGTGTCTCATTTATCTCATATTAGTTCTTTTATGTTAGGAAAGACTGTTATTGAGAAAGAAAAGAATGAACGCGATATATTTGATATGGCGGGTAGTGGGTTTGAGAGTACTGTGCGTTTAGCAAAAAGTTCGCCAGCAATGTGGACACCTATTTTTAAACAGAATAAAACAAATGTTTTAGAAACATTAGAAGAATACATTGAAAATTTAAAAGCCTTTAAAGAAATGATTGAAGAAGACAATTATACAGGCATTTTTAATGAAATGGAAAACGCGAATAAGATAAAAAAAATATTAAAAGGAATACCCCAGAATAAAAATTAAGTAAAGATGGAAAACTCAAAAGAAATGAGAACATGGTTGGATGACATGAAGCTAGATCATCCACTAGTAATAGCAGGGCCGTGTAGTGCTGAAACTGAAGAGCAAGTATTAAAAATTGCTCATCAATTAAAAGATACCGATGTTAACTATTATAGAGCAGGTATTTGGAAGCCAAGAACCCGTCCTGGGAATTTTGAAGGCGTAGGTATTTTAGGCCTAAAGTGGCTGCAAAAGGTAAAAGCAGAAACAGGTTTAAAAACAGCTACAGAAGTTGCAAACAGAGCACACGTAGAACTTGCATTAGAACATGATATAGATTTGTTGTGGATTGGTGCACGTACGTCTGTAAGTCCGTTTATCATGCAAGAAATTGCAGATGCATTGGCTGGTACAGATAAAATAGTACTGGTTAAAAACCCAATTAATCCAGATTTATCATTGTGGTTAGGCGGTATAGAACGTTTGCATACAGCTGGAATTAAAAACTTAGGAGCAATACACAGAGGTTTTTCTACTTATGAAAAAACAAAGTACAGAAATATACCAGAGTGGCAATTGGCAATTGAGTTTCAAAACAGATTTCCAGATTTGCCTTTAATTAATGATCCGTCTCATATTACAGGAAAAAGAGATATGATTTTTGATGTATCGCAAACAGCATTAGATCTTAATTTTGATGGTTTAATGATTGAAACTCATTTTGATCCGGATAATGCATGGAGTGATGCTGCACAACAAGTAACACCAGAAAAATTAGTGCAAATTATGCGCGATTTAAAGATTAGAAAAGAGTCTGACCCAGAAGCAGAATACAATAAAGATTTAAGTAATTTACGTGCACAAATAGATGTTATTGACGCACAGTTAATTGAAACTTTAGGAAAAAGAATGAAAATTTCTGACCAAATTGGAGCTCTAAAAAAAGAGAAAAACGTAGCCGTTTTACAATCTACAAGATGGAACGAGATTTTAGGAGCAATGATTTTAGAAGGAGAATCTAAAGGGTTAAGTGAGGAGTTTGTTTTAAAAATGTTTAAAGCAATACACCAAGAGTCTATTAACCACCAAGAAAAAATTATTAAAGGATAATTTAGAGTATAAAAAAATCCCGATGTAAGTTATGCATCGGGATTTTATAAAAAGGGTTAAGAAATTATTTTTTCTTAAAAATGTATCTGGTAATAAAAATACCTTTACCGTCACCTTTACCAGCTTCACTTTCTACAGCGCTAGTTACAAAGGCAAGTTCCCAGCCTTCTTTAACCATTGCATTAATTTTAGAAGTAATTATAGCATCGTTAGCTGCTATGTTCTGAAATCTAATTCCGCCAATGTTGTAAAAGTTAAGTAATTTAGTTTCATCAAAGCCTTTAACTCTAATGTCTCCTCTTTTAGACTTATTTCTTGTGTTATCTTCTTCAGTTTGTGTAGAAGTATATTCTTTGTAATCTTTTTCTTCGTTTGCAGAAATTAATCTAGATCTACCTAATCCGTTAGGTACAATAGATTCTACACTAGTAATAACTTTAAACTGCTGAGCGGTTAAGTCTACGGTTGTTAAGCAAAGAATAAATGCAAAAAATAATAATTTTTTCATAATTGTTAAATTGTTTGTTGTTTGTAAAATTTTTAACGACAAAAAAAATACCATATTGTTGCACTTATATTGTTTCTTTGTAAAAACAAAGTAAAATAAATAATTAATAATGATAGGAACTGTCTATAAATCTACTGGAAGTTGGTATACTGTAAAAACAGATGATGGCGTATTTTACGACTGTAGAATAAAGGGTAAGTTTCGTATAAAAGGTATAAAAAGTACAAATCCTATAGCGGTAGGAGATAGGGTATCTTTTGATATTGAAAAAAGTGGAGATGAGACCAACGCTACCATTACAGAAATTAAAGACCGTAAAAATTATATTGTACGTAAATCTGTAAACTTATCTAAGCAAACACATATAATTGCAGCAAATTTAGATCAGGTTTTTTTAATGATAACGTTAAATAATCCGCAAACATTTACCAGTTTTATAGATCGCTTTTTAGTGACAGCGGAAGCCTATGGTATACCTGCCGTTTTATTATTTAATAAGGTAGATTCTTACGATGAAGACGAACTTTTAGATGTAAAATATTTAGCAGCATTGTACCGTAGTATAGGGTATACCTGTGTTGGTATATCTGCTAAAACAGGTAAAAACGTAGACAAGGTAAAAGAAATGATGACAGGTAAAATAAGTATGTTTTCTGGTCATTCTGGGGTTGGTAAATCTACTTTGGTAAACACTATAGATAAAGAGTTAAATATAAAAACCAAAGAAATATCTGAGCAGCACATGCAAGGGCAACATACTACAACTTTTGCAGAAATGTACGATTTAGATTTTGGTGCCCAAATTATAGACACACCAGGTATACGTGGTTTTGGTATTGTAGATATGGAAAAAGAGGAAATAGGTGATTATTTTCCTGAATTTTTTGCTTTAAAAAGTGAATGTAAGTTTAATAACTGCTTACATATAGACGAACCAAAATGTGCTGTTAAAGACGCATTAGATAATGATGAAGTTGCTTGGACCAGATACAAAAGTTATGTGCAAATGATTACGGGTGATGAGGAAAATTACAGGCAAGATATTTACGGAGATAAAAAATGAGAGCAGTAATACAAAGGGTAACAAAAGCCAGTGTTACCGTAGACAATAAACTAATTTCTAAAATAGATGTAGGTCTTCTAATTTTACTGGGAGTAGAGGAAGAAGATACAGCAGAAGATATAGATTGGTTGACTCGTAAAATTGCAAACCTCAGAATTTTTAATGATGAGGACGGGGTTATGAATAATTCTCTTTTAGACAATAAAGGAAACGCAATAGTTGTTAGCCAGTTTACACTATATGCAGCTACAAAAAAAGGCAATAGACCTTCTTACATAAAAGCGGCTAAACCAGATGTAGCAATTCCGCTTTATACTACTTTTGTTTCAAAATTAGAAACTGTATTAGGTAAGCCAGTTGGTACTGGTGTCTTTGGGGCAGATATGAAAGTAGATTTGCTTAATGATGGTCCGGTAACAATTATTATAGACACAAAAAATAAGGAATAATCGTATATTGTATTTTTATGTTTTGTAAGATTTTTTCTTAATTTTATCCGCAACCAAAACCAACCTATGCGCATATTTTTTAGCCTTATATTGCTTTTAGCAGTACAACTGTCTGAAGCACAAGAAACTATTAATCAATCTTTATTAATTAATTCTAATTTAACCAAAAATGCGAATGCAGTTGTAAGGTTAGATAAAATGAATATTCATATTAGTTCTAAAACTAAAATGAATATTAAACACAAAAGAATAGTTACCGTCTTAAATAAATACGGTAGTAATGCCACACATACTTTTAGAGGTTATGACTTGGATAGTAGGTTAATATCTATGCAAGCGCTGGTTTTTAATCAATTTGGAAAACAAATAGACAAGTTTAAAGAAAAAGATTTTAAAGATGTTAGTGCTGTAGATGGTAGTACGTTATACTCAGATTCCAGAATTAAGTACTTAGAGTATACGCCAATTGCTTACCCTTATACTGTAGAGTTTACTTATGAATATACAACATCAAATACCGGAGAATTGTTGCCAATTTGGTATTTCTTAGATGAATTTTATTTAAGTACCGAAAAAAGTAGTATTACATTTACCTATGATGAGGAAAGTTTTAAACCAGAAGTTAGAGAGGTAAATTTAAAAGGCTTAGATGTAAAAAAAGACATTACCAAAGGAAAAATAGCTTACACTGTAAAAAATATACCAGCTTTAAAAAAAGAAAGTTTAAGTCCGGCTTTTTTTAAAATTTCTCCGCAGCTACAAATAAGACCTGTAAATTTTACTTACGGAGGCTATGACGCCTCTATAAACACGTGGCAAGATCTAGGTAAATGGATGTATTCTAATTTACTTGTAGATAGAGATAAGTTGCCAGAACCTACAATAAATACAATAAAACTATTAACTAAAGAAGCTAAGTCAGATATAGAAAAAGCTAAAATAGTATATAAATATGTACAGGATAATACAAGGTATATAAGCGTACAAGTAGGTATTGGTGGTATGCAACCTATATCTGCTATAGATGTAGATAGGGTAAAGTATGGAGACTGTAAAGGATTATCTAATTATACAATGGCTCTTTTGCAGGCCGTAGGTGTAAAAGCATATTATACACACGTAGAAGCTGGTAGTTATAAAGAAAGCTTTAAAAAGGATTTTGCATCTCTTGCAGAAGGTAACCACGTAATTTTAGCGGTAGAAAGTAACGGTAGGTATTATTGGATAGATTGTACTTCTCAAATACATCCTTTTGGTTTTTTAGGAGATTTTACAGATGGTAGAATGGTGCATGTTATAAAACCAAATGGTGGAGAGTTGGTGCAAACAGATAGTTATATAAATGAAGATAATTACCAAAAAACAGAAGCTCTAATTACACTAGCTAACAATGGCGCAATAGCTGCAGATGTAATAATAACAACAAAGGGAATACAATATGATGATAGGTTTAGTATAGAAAGAAAACCCTTTGATGATATTAAAAAGCATTATAAGTCTTATTGGAGGTATATAAACAATTTAACTTTAGGGGATTATAATTTTTTAAATAATAGAGACAGTATTGTGTTTACAGAAAAAGTTAGTTTGGAGGCAGCTAATTACGCATCGGTAAGTGGTGATAGGCTATTGTTTAGAGTAAATGCGCTAAACAGAAATAATGTAGTGCCAGATAGGTATAGAAATAGAAAGTTGCCTTTAGAAATACAAAGAGGCTATTTAGATGAAGATGAGTTTAATATTTTGTTGCCTAATAGTTTTAAAGTTGAGGCAATGCCTAATAACACTTTAATAGAAAACGAATTTGGAATGTACAGTGTATCTTATAAGTTATCAGAAGACTTAAAAAATGTAGAATACAAAAGAAAATTACTTATTAAAGAAGGTTATTACCCTAAAGAAAAATATAAGGACTATCGGGACTTTAGAAAAAAAGTATCATTAACCGATAATGCAAAAGTTGTCTTAGTAAAAAAATAACCATAAAAAACCATAACCAAACAACCCAAAACCAAAATTATGATTAAAAAATGCAATTTAATAGTGTACTTTTTTTTAGCTATTAACCTTATTACCGCTCAAGATTTTTCTTTTGGTAAAGTTTCATCAGAGGAGTTAAAAGAAAAAAGTCACCCAATAGATTCAGCAGCAAGTGCAACATATTTATATAAAAGTAAAAAATGTTATTTTAGATATTTAGATAACAGTGGTTTTGAACTAGTAATTGAAGTTTATGAGAGAATAAAAATTTATAATAAAGAAGGGTATGATTTTGCCACTAAAGCAATACCACTTTATAAGGCATCACAAGGTAACAGAGAAAATATAATTGGTTTAAAGGCTGTTACTTACAATATAATAGATGGTAAAATTGAAGAGTCAAAACTAAAAAAAGATGGGATTTTTGAGTCTGAAGTGTCTGAATACTACGATCAAACAAAGTTTACAATGCCAAACATTAAAGATGGTAGTGTAATAGAATTTAAATACAAAATTAATTCTCCTTTTATTTTTAATGTAGATGAGTTTGTGTTTCAGCATAGTATACCGGTAAATAAATTAGAGTCTAGTTTTTCTTCTCCAGAATATTTTAATTATAAGTTAAACTCAAAAGGCTATTTGGGTATATATCCCAAAATAACTAGAGAAAACTCTAGTTTAAATATAAAAAGCAAAACTAGGTCTAGTATGTCATCAAGAGTAGTGGGTACTACTTTTAATAATGATAAAATAGATTTTTTTGAGAACAAACACGTGTATGATTTATCAAACATTCCAGCATTAAAAGAAGAGCCTTACATTAATAATATAAATAATTATAGAGCAGCTGTAAAATATGAGCTTTCTTACGTACAATACCCAAATAGTATACCTAAATATTACTCCAGAACCTGGAAAGATGTAGTAAAAACAATATATACAAGTCCAAATTTTGGAGCAGAATTAAATAAAACAGGTTATTACAATCAGGACATAGACGCTTTAGTTGGCGCAGTATCAGACCCTATGCAAAAATCTGCGTTAATATATAATTTTGTAAAAAGTAAAGTAAAATGGAATGGTATATATGGTAAATATACCTATAATGGCGTGCGTAAGGCATATAAAGAAAATGTAGGTAATGTAGCAGATATTAATTTAATGCTAACCTCTATGTTAAGGTATGCTGGGGTAAATGCTAATCCCGTGTTAATAAGCACTAGAGGTAATGGTATTCCTCTTTTTCCAACAAGAGAAGGTTATAATTACGTAATATCTGCAATAGATACAGGGGAGGGTGTTGTATTATTAGATGCCACTAGTATGTATAGTATGCCAAACGTGTTGCCAACCAGAACTCTAAATTGGGAAGGTAGAATTATTAATAAGGATGGGCAATCATCTACAATAAGTTTGTATCCTAACCAACAATCTTCTAGAACAATAATGATGACAACCAAATTAGGAGAAAATGGAGATTTATCTGGGTCATTTAGAAGGCTAGCTAAACTGCACAATGCTAGAATATACCGCAATAATTATAATGAGTCTGATGAAGATAGCTATATAGAAAAGATAGAAAAGTCTTTAGATTTAGAAATATCTGATTTTGAAGTAAAAAATAGCTTAGATTTAGGTAAACCAATCTCTGAAAGTTATAAATTTGTAAAAGAGAGTCAGGCAGATATTATTGGCGATAAAATTTATTTTTCACCAATGTTTTTTTATAGGTCTAAAAGTAACCCTTTTAAATTAGATAAAAGGAGCTACCCTATAGATTTTAGTTACCCATCAGAAACCACCTATAGAATTATTATAGAGCTTCCTGAAGGGTACAAAGTAGAGACACTGCCAGAGGTTAAAAGTATTGCTCTTCCAGAGCAATTAGGATCTTTTAGGTATAAAATTACTGAAAAAAATAATCAGATTCATTTATTAGTTATTGAGTCTATTAATAAAGCAATTATAACACCATCGTATTACGAGGCTATTAAAAACTATTATAAAATTTTAATAGAGAAGGAGAACGAAAAGGTTGTATTAACAAAAGTATAATGAACATTCAAAACGCACAACAAGCCGTAGATAATTGGATTAAAGAACATGGAGTACGCTATTTTAATGAGCTTACAAATATGGCACAGCTTACAGAAGAAGTAGGTGAGGTGGCACGTATTATTGCGCGTAGGTATGGAGAACAAAGTGAAAAGGAATCTGATAAAAACAAAGATTTAGGTGAAGAACTAGCAGATGTTATGTTTGTTGTTCTGTGTCTTGCCAACCAAACAGGTATAAATTTGCAAGATGCTTTTGATAAAAAATTAGATCTTAAAACTAAAAGAGATCATGATCGTCATCACAACAATCAAAAATTAAAATAATCTGGTTGTACAAACCACTAAAATACCTTTACATTGAAATTACATTTATCAGCACCAGAAAATAAAACTCTAAATTCTGCTATTAAAATAACAGGAAGCAAAAGCGAGTCTAACCGTCTATTGTTATTACAAGCATTATATCCGAATATAAAAATAGAAAACCTTTCTAATTCTGATGATGCAGTTGTTATGCAAAAAGGAATTAAGGTGTCTAAAGGAGAAGTAGATATACATCATGCTGGTACAGCAATGCGTTTTTTAACAACATATTTTTCTTGCCAAAATGGTAAAGAAGTGGTACTTACCGGGTCTAAACGTATGACCGAGAGACCTATTGGTGTTTTAGTAGATGCGCTTAAGTCTTTAGGGGCAGATATTACTTATTTAGAAAACAACGGTTATCCTCCACTACATATAAAAGGAAAAAAAATAACGGCTAATAAAGTAAGTTTGCCAGCAAATATAAGTAGCCAGTATATTTCTTCATTATTGCTAACTGCTCCAAGTTTAGATAATGGATTAGAATTAGAGTTGGTAGGTAAAATCACTTCTGTGCCTTATATTAAAATGACCTTGGCTTTACTAACTAAAATAGGGGTAGAAAACTCTTTTGAGGGTAACATAATAAAAGTATCTCCTAAAAAAGCAGTAAATGATACAACACTGGTAGTAGAATCAGACTGGAGCTCGGCATCATATTATTACAGTATTGTTGCTATGTCTTCTGTTGGTACAGAGATATCATTATCTGCATATAAAAAAGACAGCTTACAAGGAGATAGCGTGTTACAAGAAATTTATAAAGATTTTGGTGTAGAAACTACATTTTTAAACAATAAAGTGGTTTTAAAAAAGGTAACAGATAACCAAGAACAAAAAATTACAACAGACCTAAGTAATGCGCCAGATATAGCACAAACCATTGCGGTTACGGTTTTTGGTTTAGGACTAGGTTGCCATTTAACAGGTTTACACACACTTAAAATTAAAGAAACAGACAGGTTAGAGGCTTTAAAAACAGAACTGACAAAATTAGGAGCCGCAATAACAGTTACAGATAAAACACTAACCATTACACCAACAACAAAAATTAATAAAAATATTCCTATAGATACCTATAATGATCATAGAATGGGAATGGCGTTTGCTCCATTAGCTCTAAAAACAACACTATTTATAAATGATGCTGGCGTGGTGTCTAAATCATACCCAGATTTCTGGACAGACCTAAAACAGCTTCAATTTGGTATTAAAGAAGCTTAATTATAGCTAAATTGTTATTTAATTGGTGTTTTACTTGACAACGCCTATTGTAGCGTAGTATATTTGCAATCGCATAAAAGGAAAATTAAAAAATATGCACTAAACCGTAAAACGTTGGGTGCTTTTTTATTAGCATAAAATAATATCGTTTTTAATTTTCAGAGGTTATGTATAACCGTTAACATCATAAAAAATATTAAATGAAATTATCTAGCTTTAATTTTGAACTTCCAGACAATTTGTTAGCCGAGTACCCTTCAGAACACAGGGATGAAGCTAAATTGATGGTAATACATAGAGAAACCGGAAAAATTGAACACAAAATGTTTAAAGACCTTATCAATTATTTTGATGAAGGTGATGTAATGGTTTTAAACAATACAAAAGTTTTTCCTGCTCGTTTGTATGGTAATAAAGAAAAAACAGGGGCAAGAATTGAAGTGTTTTTGTTACGTGAGTTAAATGCAGAACAACGTTTATGGGATGTTTTAGTAGATCCTGCACGTAAAATAAGAATAGGGAACAAATTATATTTTGGTGATGATGAAACTCTAGTAGCTGAGGTTATAGACAATACTACATCTAGAGGTAGAACTTTACGTTTTTTATATGACGGTTCTTATACAGACTTTAGACAAAAACTAAAAGATTTAGGAGAAACACCATTACCTAAATACATTAAAAGAGATGTAGAGGAATCTGATGAAGACAGATACCAAACAATTTACGCCAAGCACGAAGGTGCTGTAGCTGCACCAACTGCAGGTTTGCACTTTTCTAAACACTTATTAAAAAGACTAGAAATTAAAGGAGTAGATTTTGCAGAATTAACATTACATGTTGGTTTAGGTACCTTTAACCCAGTAGAGGTAGAGGATTTATCTAAACACAAAATGGATAGTGAAGAATTAATTATAGATGAAAAAGCTACAGAAGTAGTAAACGCAGCTATAGATAATAAACGTAGAATTTGTGCCGTAGGTACAACTGCTATGCGTGGTTTAGAAAGTGCTGTTTCATCTAACGGTCGCTTAAATACATATGAAGGATGGACAAATAAATTTATTTTTCCTCCTTATGATTTTAGTATTGCCAACTGTATGGTAACAAACTTTCACTTACCAAAATCTACATTGTTAATGATGATTTCTGCTTTTATAGGTCATGACCTTATGAAAAAAGCATACAAGGAGGCAATTTTAGAAAGCTATAAATTTTACTCTTACGGAGATGCAATGCTAATTATTTAATTGGTATTTTAATACAAACAAATAAAATCCCGTCAGTTTTCTATTTTTATAGAATTTGGCGGGATTAACTTTTATCTACTACCTTTAGTACTGTGGAAAAAATTAAGAAAAAAGACATAAGAGCCTTAACTAAGGAACAAATTAGAGCATTTTTTGTAGCTCAAGGAGATAAAGCCTTTAGAGGTAACCAAGTATACGAATGGTTATGGCAAAAGGGGGCACACTCTTTTGATGCTATGACAAATGTATCTAAAGAAACAAGGCAGCTGTTAAATGCTAACTTTGTAATAAACCACATAAAAGTAGATCAAATGCAGCGTAGTAGTGATGGAACTATAAAAAACGCTGTACAACTGCATGACGGTTTAATTGTAGAGTCGGTTTTAATACCAACAAAAACAAGAACAACAGCCTGTGTATCTAGTCAAGTAGGTTGTAGTTTAGATTGTAGGTTTTGTGCAACATCTAGGTTAAAGCGTATGCGAAACTTAAATCCAGATGAAATTTATGATCAAGTAGTTGCTATAGATAACGAAAGTAGATTGTATTTTGATCGTAAATTAAGCAATATTGTATTTATGGGTATGGGAGAGCCATTAATGAATTACAATAATGTTCTAAAAGCTATAGATAAAATTACCTCTGCAGAGGGTTTAGCAATGTCTCCTAAGAGAATAACAGTGTCTACATCTGGTGTTCCTAAAATGATTAAAAAAATGGCAGATGATGAGGTGAAATTTAAACTAGCCGTGTCTTTACATTCTGCAGTAGATGAAATAAGAACATCTATTATGCCTTTTAATGCCACATTTCCTTTAAAAGATTTAAGGGAGGCGTTGCAGTATTGGTACGCTAAAACAAAAAGCAGAATTACCTATGAATATGTGGTCTGGGATGGTATTAATGATACACAAAATGATGCCAATGCTTTGGTAGATTTTTGCAAGTTTGCACCGTCTAAAGTTAATTTAATAGAGTATAACCCTATAGATGATGGCGAGTTTCAGCAAGCAAATAACACCGCTATAGATATGTATGTGGCAACATTAGAGCGAAATGGTATTACAGTTACCGTAAGGCGCTCTAGAGGTAAAGATATAGATGCAGCTTGCGGGCAATTAGCAAATAAAAGCTAAAAAAGGCAGGTGAAAATAAATCACCCGCCTTTAACTAAAAAAACACATTAACCACAATGTTTTTTTTATTTCATTTGAGCTTTTAACTCATCAATAGTTTTGGCCATAACAACTCCAGGTATTTTAATAGGAGCAGCAACTTCAGCTAAAAATGTTCCTTTAACTTCGCCTCTTTTGTACGTAGTAAAACCAACTCGGTATAAACCAGCAGTTAAGGCTTTAGTAGGGTTACTTACTTCGCTTTTGTAACGTAATAAAGAGTTGTAACTGCTGCCACTTGGTTGCTTAGGTAACTCAGACGTGTCGTCATTAGAAGCTAAAGTAACCCAGTTTGCACTTTTGGCACCTTCTGTAGTTACATTTGCAGCAGATACAATATCAGATCTTTCTAACGTAATATATGTGTCAAAAAAGTCTTTTGTAGAAGCGTGCTCGTCAAAATCTGCAGATTTTACAGCGTTTTTAATTTTATCGCCATTGGCAGGAGAAACCATTCTTACCCCTAATTCAGGAGCAGCTAATGGCACCCAAACGTATATGTAGTAAAACTTTTTGTTGTCTTTTACTTCATCTTCGTTACCAGGACTAGCATAACCTAAGTAGCTAATGTTATCTGTGTAAGGTACTTTAATTGTTTTTGGTCCTATTTTCTTTTCAACAGAACTTCCAAATTTTTTCAGTTTCTGAGCATTTACAATTGCGCTACAGCTAAAAAGTAACATTGCTGCTACAAATAGATTTTTTTTCATCTTAAGTGTGATTTATTAATTGTTTTTTGTTAATAATAACACAGCAAAGATGGCGTTAATTAAGAAAACAAATAGACCTATTTGTAGGGAAAATTTTACCCCTGTTTTCAGGGGTAGGTAATAATATTACTAAAACGTAAATCATTGCCTTGAAATCTAATAATTTAATTACTTTTACCTTTCCAAATTTAACGAATTGCTTTTTTGAAAATTGTAGCACAAATTAAGGACCCTGTAAATAAAGAAATGGAACTTTTTGAGAAAAAGTTTCACGCCTCTATGTCTTCTAAGGTTGCCTTATTAAATAGAATTACTTATTATATTGTAAACAGAAAAGGGAAACAAATGCGGCCAATGTTTGTTTTTTTAACAGCAAAATTGGTGTCTGGTGGCAAGGTTAATGAGCGTACTTATAGAGGTGCATCTGTTATAGAGCTAATACATACTGCCACGTTAGTTCATGATGATGTTGTAGATGACAGTAATAAGCGTCGTGGCTTTTTCTCTGTAAATGCACTTTGGAAAAATAAAATAGCTGTACTTGTTGGTGATTTTTTATTGTCTAAAGGATTGCTGCTTTCTATAGATAATGGAGATTTTGATCTTCTTAAAATAATTTCAGTAGCAGTGCGAGAGATGAGTGAGGGAGAATTGCTGCAAATTGAAAAAGCACGTAAACTAGATATTACCGAAGAGGTTTACTACGAAATAATTAGGCAAAAAACAGCTACCTTAATTGCAGCTTGTTGCAGCTTGGGGGCTTGCTCTGTTAATCCAGATTCTGATGATGTAGAGATATTCAGAAAATTTGGGGAACTTATAGGTATGGCTTTTCAAATTAAAGATGATTTGTTTGACTATGGTGATGAAGCCATTGGCAAGCCAACCGGTATAGATATTAAAGAACAAAAAATGACGCTTCCTTTAATATATACGCTTAATAACTGCACAAAAAAAGAAAAGAGTTGGCTAATAAACTCTGTTAAAAAGCACAATAAAGACAAAAAGCGAGTTAAAGAGGTTATAAACTTTGTAAAAGAAAGCGGAGGATTGGCATACGCAGAACAAAAAATGTTATCTTTTAAAACAGAAGCTCTTACTTTATTAAATAAATATCCAGAGTCTGACTATAAAAGTTCGCTAGAACTAATGGTAAATTACGTTGTAGATAGAAAAAAATAATAATTTTATTACTTTAAAAATCAGAGCGTTGTGATTTATTTTAAAATAAATTTATTTTCTGGGCAACGTTACAGTAGTGTTTGTTGTCTATACTTATAGAACACCATTACTGTGAAAATTATTAAACTTTACAAAAACGAGAATATCCTTATAAAAAAGGCCGCTGCAGAAGACAGGGATGCTCAAGAGCGCTTGTATAATAAATATGCGCCAAAAATGCTAAGTGTTTGCCGGCAGTATATAAAAGACTTACAGTTTGCAGAAGATGTAATGGTAGGCGCTTTTTTAAAGGTATTTAAATATTTAGATACGTTTAAGTTTGAGGGTAGTTTTGAAGGTTGGGTTCGTAGAATAATGGTAAGGGAATGTATAACTTACTTACGTAAAAAACAGCACATTGTTTTTGATGACGAAGTATATGAGCGTTCTGCACCTAAACATATAACTAGTACGCCAGATTTAGATGTAGAGCAAGTACAGTTGTTAATAGATGCTTTGCCAGAAGGTTATAAAATAGTATTTGTAATGTATGCTATTGAAGGGTATAAACATTTTGAAATTGCAGAGCAATTGGGTATTTCAGAAAATACATCAAGATCTCAGTTGTTTAAGGCTAGAAAAATGTTACAAGAGAAATTAGAAAAAATTAAAAAAGCAGATTCTGTTACAATAGAATCTTAAAAAAAATAATACAATGGCACCTTTAAAATTTGAAGAACATTTAAAAGAAAAACTAGAAGGTAGAGAAATTGCCCCTTCTAGTAAGGCTTGGTCTAAAATTGCTGCGGGTTTGGAAAGCCAACCAATAAAACAAAAAAGTAAAAAACCAGCATATTTTGCTATTGCTGCTTGTTTAATTGGTTTGTTAATAGCTTCTGTTTGGGTTTTTAACACCGCACAAACAGATGTAAATACCCCACAAGTGGTAGACGTAGATAAGATTAATTCTAAAAAAGAATCAATTTTAAAACCAAATACAAGTTTAAAAGAGCAAAATGCAACTATTGTTACATCAAAAGAAGAAAATAAAAACCTGATAAAGGAAGTTGTAACAAAACAAAATTCTAAATTAACCATTAAAGAAAATCCACTAAAACAAAATACAGAGGTTGCGGTGCAACAAAACAATACAAAGGAGCTAAAATTAGCAGAACCAGAAAAAAAGTTAATAGATGCTAAACTTAATGTTGTTATAGAAAAACTAGCCTTGTTAGAAGAGAATAATGTTGCTGTAACAGATGCAGAAGTAGACTCTTTATTACGTAATGCGCAACAAGAAATTTTAGCAGAAAAAGCAATTAATGCAGGGATATCTATAGACGCTATGGCTTTATTAATAGAGGCAGAAAACGAACTAGACGTGAGTTTTAGAGATAAAATTTTTGACAATCTTAAACAACGCTATCTAAAATTAAAAACTGCGGTGGCTGCACGTGCTAACTAACAAATAAACATTCATCAATCAGAGTTTTATGGTTTTCTTCTGGCATATTGTGCTCAATATGCTAGAGGAATAATAAAACACATCTAAAATTTAATTATTATGAAAAAAACTACACACTACATTTTATTAATTATATCGGTTTTTTGTGTGCAAATCTCATTTGCTCAAGAAGAAATTAAGTCTAAAATAGATCTTTTACTAAAAGAAAAAGAGCAAATTAGAATTTATGAAAAAGATGCTCTAAAAGCAGAAATAGAAGCTATAACCAAGCGTTTAAATAAAAACGAAATCACAGCTGAAGAAGCTCAAAATTTAAAAACAGAAGCTGCTAAAAATAGAGCTTTAAATATAGAGAATAGGGTAGCTATTTTAGATAATAAAATAGCACTGTTACAGCGTAATGGTACAGACAAAGTTGTGGCTCTAGACTCTTTAGGTGCTAAATTTGAAATGGATGTATTTGATATAAAATTTAACGATAAATCTATTTTTTACAGTGAAACAAAAAAGCAAGAAGTTAAGTATGATGTTAGAACTGTGTCTGAACTTGTAATGGCTGTTGGTTTAAACAATGCAATTATAGATGGCCAATCTTTAGATGATTCTCCTTATAAAATAGGTGGTAGTCGTTTTTTTGAAATAGGAATTAATTGGAAAACAAGACTGTTTAAAAATTCTAATGCTGTACGTTTACATTACGGTTTTTCTTTTCAGTTTAATGGTCTTAAATTAGATGATAACTTATATTTTGTAGAGAACGGAAAACAAACAGAGTTGCAGGAGTTTGATTTTAATTTAGACAAAGCAAAGCTTAGAATGGATAACTTGGTATTTCCTGTACATTTTGAGTTTGGGCCATCTACTAAAGAAGAAACAGAGGAAACTTTACGTTATTATTTGGATAAAAAATTAAGAATTGGAGTTGGAGCTTATGGAGGATTTAATATTGGAACTCGCCAAAAACTTAAATATAAAGAAGATGGGGAAAAAGTAAAAGATAAGTTTAAGAGAGACTACAATACATCAGATCTAATTTATGGTTTAAGTGCTTATGCTGGTTTTGGAGAAACTGTCTTGTATGTTAAGTACGATTTAAACCCAATATTTAAAGATGCGTTAGTAGAACAACACAATATTTCTGTTGGCTTGCGTTTTGATTTGTAAATTAATTAACATAAAAAAAGTCCTAAGCAATTGCGCTTAGGACTTTTTACTTAAATTTTTTAAATAAATGAAGAATCTTGAGCTAGTGGAAACTATGGAGACAATTTAAACTAGTCAAGATTCTTACCCTTATCAACCAAATAAGTATTGTTAATTTTATTAGACTACCACGTATAAGAATGATGAAACAATCATCCAAGCACCCAATATAAGTCCTACTAAACCTAATTTTCCTTGTTTAGGAGCAATTTTAGCTCTCATTTCTTCAGCTTTTGCTTTGGCAGCTTCGTTTTTAGATAATACATACTTGTTAATTAGTCCGTACCCTAACATAAATCCTAAAGCAGCTGTAACAATGTTACCTACTAAGTAAGTAATCCATAATATAGGCCAAGTACTTAACCAGCCTATAGTTAAAATAGCACTAACTATACCCCAAATTCCCCAAAAGCAAAACACCATTCCAATCCAACCTTGGTAAGGTTCAATTTTTTCTAGTAGTTCTTTTGCATTTGGTTTTTTAGAAAGTAATAAAGACGGTACTGCTAAAATGCTTAATAATATTAAAGAAATTCCCCAGCTCATAATTTTTAATTTTTTTTTAGATTAATATTGGTTTATTTAATTTTGATGTTACAAAGGTGCGGCCATTATAGAATTTAAATTACCCTTTGGCTAGCCTAAATACACACCCTGAAAACAGGGGTAACGGTAAAAACACTTATTTTAGAATAGTTTATTTTTTTGATATTTAGTTTCATTATATTTACCCTCTTATTTAAAATTTTTTAAAAATTGATTTCTAAATCTACTATAGACCAAGTTTATGAAACTGCTCGTTTAGAGGAGGTAATTGGCGATTTTGTACAGTTAAAAAAATCAGGTACCAACTTTAAAGGTTTGAGTCCGTTTACAGATGAGCGTTCACCAAGTTTTATGGTATCTCCTGTAAAACAAATTTGGAAGGATTTTAGTAGTGGAAAAGGTGGTAATGTGGTTGCTTTTTTAATGGAGCATGAACATTTTACGTATCCAGAGGCTATAAAGTACTTGGCTAAAAAGTATAATATAGAAATAGAAGAAACCGAACGTACTGATGAGCAAAAAGAGCAGGCAAATGAAAAAGAGAGTATGTACTTGGTGTCTGAGTATGCTCAAAAATACTTTTCTGAAGTTTTGTGGGAACGTGAGTTGGGTAAGGCTATAGGTCTAAGTTATTTTAAAGAGCGCGGTTTTACAGATGAAACCATTAAAAAGTTTAGTCTTGGTTATTGTTTAGATCAGTGGGACTCTTTTACAAATACTGCCTTAGATAAAGGGTATAAGTTAGAGTATTTAGAAAAAACAGGTTTAACAATTGTTAAGCAGCAAGAAGGAAAAGAGGCCAGAAAGTTTGATAGGTTTAAAGGCCGCGTAATGTTCCCTATACAGTCTATGAGCGGTAGAGTGTTAGGTTTTGGGGGGCGTATTTTAACTAACGATAAAAAAGCGGCTAAATACTTAAACTCTCCAGAGAGTGATATTTACCATAAAAGTAAAGTGCTTTATGGCATTTACCACGCTAAGCAGTCTATAGCTAAAGAAGACAATTGTTATTTGGTAGAAGGTTATACAGATGTTATTCAATTTCATCAAAGAGGTATACACAACGTTGTTGCTTCTAGTGGTACCGCACTTACTCCAGACCAAATAAGACTTATAAATAGACTAACAAAAAATATTACTGTTTTGTTTGATGGTGATGCGGCTGGCTTGCGAGCATCATTACGAGGTATAGATTTAATTCTTGAACAGGGTATGAATGTTAGGGTTTGTACTTTTCCTGAAGGTGAAGACCCAGACAGTTTTTCTAAAAACAACTCTTTAGAAGAAGTTCATCAATATTTAGAAAGTAACTCTAAAGATTTTATACAGTTTAAAGCTTCCTTATTAATTAAAGAAACAGCTAACGACCCAATAAAAAAAGCAGAAACTGTACGTGATATTGTAAATAGTATTTCTAAAATACCAGACAGGATTAAGAAAGAAATTTACATACAAGAGTGCGCGCAGTTAATGAATATTTCAGAATCTGTACTATTTAATACGTTAGCGCAGATAGGTAAAAAGGAGATTGCAGACGAGGTTAAAAAACAAAAAGAAGAGCAAAAACCTTTTCAGGTAGTAAAAAATGAGGTTGTACAAGAAAAGTTAGATGTACAATATGTTTTAGAAAAAAAGATAATAGAATTGCTTTTACTTTACGGGGATACTACTCAGCAGTTTGATGATTTGCTACTAAAAGAAGATGATAAAGGAGAACTTATTTTAGAAAAAGAAACTGTAGAGGCGCGTGTTTTTGAGAAAATATATTTGGATTTACAGGAAGATGAAATAGAGCTTACTAATGCTAAGTTTAGAGATATTTATTATAAGCTTATAGAGAACCTAAACGAAAAGGAACATTTTGAGGCAAATAAGTTTATTGGTGGTTTAGATCAAGATTTAGTCTCCGAAATTTCTTCTATTTTAATGGAAGAAGAAAAATATATTTTACATGATTGGGAGCGTAAAGAAATATATCCTAAAGAAAAATCTGTAAGTATAGGTCAGTTGGTTAGTGAAACCATTTTAACTTTACGCTGTTACCTTATAAAAAGGAGAATTGGAGAACTGCAAGAAAAAACTCAAGATCCAAGCCTAGATAATTCAGAAATTTTACAAGAAATAATGAATTATCTAAACCTAAACTCTTTATTGGGTAAAAAATTGGCCAGAGTACTGTCTTAATTATATAAGTACGTAATTATTTTTAATAGTTCTCCCACCAATTAGTGCTTTTGTTTACAGCGTCTTTTATTATAATTTCATCTCCAATTTCTGGGGTTAGAACCTCTAAGTTTAATTCTAGAGCTTTTGCTTTTACACGTGTAACAGGATCTGTCCAGCTATGTAAAGCTAATTTAAAGCCAGCCCAGTGTATCGGGACAATTTTTTTGGCTTGCACATCTACGCCCGCTTGTGCGGTTTCTTCGGGCATCATATGTATATCTGCCCACATTTGGTTGTATTGTCCGCATTCCATTAGGGCAATATCAAAAGGGCCGTATTTATCTCCAATTTCTTTAAAGTGTGGGGAGTAGCCACTATCCCCACTAAAGTAAATGTTATCTTGTTTAGATTTTATTATCCAAGAGCTCCAAAGTGTGCTTTGGCTGTTGTTAAGTTTACGTCCAGAGAAATGTTGTGCTGGAGTACAAACAAAAGTTAAGTTGTCTAGTTTTGTGTTTTGCCACCAATCTAATTCTGTAATCTTATCTTTTGCTACGCCCCAAGCTTCTAAATGTACACCTACACCTAACGGTACATAAAAGTGTTTGGCTTTGTCTTTAATTTTTAAAATGGTTTCATAATCTAAATGATCATAATGATCGTGCGAAAACAATACAGCATCAATTTTATTAAGCTGTTCTAATGCTATAGGGAATTTAGAATTAAATCTATTAGCCCCCATTAATGGATGTGGAGCAGCAACTTTACCTAACATTGGGTCTAAAAGAATGTTTTTACCTTCAATTTGTAATAGAAAAGAAGAGTGACCATACCAAAAAAGTCGAGATTCTTTGTTGTAATTTGCAATATCAACAGAGTCTACTGTTTTTACATTTAAGTCTTTTTTAGGTCTAGCATCAGGTACTTTAGTTGTAAAAAATTTGTAGGCTAATGATAGTGTTTGTGTAAAACTTAAATCTTTGGGTACAGGTAAAGTGTTGTTAAACTTGCTGTTTTTGTATTGAGCAGATTTTTTATAAATTTCTTTACGCTCTTTGGTAATATCACCACCAAATGTTGGGTAAAAATTAGTAAATAAAAAATAGGCTATTACTAATGCTATAAGTATTGTAAATATTGTTACCATTATTTTTTTAAGTATTTTTTTTAGCATACCGCTGATAGTGAGTTTTTAAAAGCTACAAAATTAAACAACAAATTGTATTGTAATAGGTAGTTTGGGTTTTAGTTAAGATTTGTATTAATAATAAAAAAAGCCAGCTTTTAGCTGGCTTTTTTTATTATTAATACGTACTAATTTTCTTAGAAAATATCTAATGCTTTAGCTTGTTGTAATAAGTCTACCATATTGTCTACGTTTAATTTCTTCATTAAACGAGCCTTGTAAGTACTAATGGTTTTTTCGTTTAAACCAAGACCTAATGCAACATCTTTGTTTCTTTTACCGCTAGCAAGCATTTTTAAAACTTCTATTTCTCTTGTAGATAGTTTTCTAAATAATCTTCTAGGTTTTTGTGTTCCTTCATCAAAGGCTAGCCTTTGTGCTAATTCATTGGTGATAAACATTTTACCGTCACTAATTTTTTCTAATGCAGCTACTATGTAATCTAAATCTGCATTTTTAGATAAGTAACCTTGTGCACCAGCTCTAATAGAGCTAATAGCGTAAACATCTTCAGACTGTCCGCTGTACATAAGTACTTTAACATCTGGATGATTCTTCTTCATTTTTCTTAAACAAGCAATCCCGTTTATTTCCGGGAAATCCATCTCTAACATTAAGATGTCTGGAGTTTCATTTTCCAATTTTTCAAAAAGTTCTGATGAAGTTCTAGCAGTGCCAATAACTTTAAAGCCCGTCTCAACACTCAACATCTGCGTAATGCCCACTTGCACAACAGGGTGACTATCTGCAATAAATACTGTTTTCATTTTTTTTGGTTTTAATTAAATTTAAGCATAATCTGTCTTCCACAACATTAATTCTGACAGAGTATGTAAGGTTAAATTGTATGTTTGTTCAACAAAAATGATACTTTTTTGTTAGAATTTACCATTATTTAACTTTTTTTCGTTTTACAATACATTATCTGCGATGACTGACTATTTTAAGTCATTTGGAATGTCGCAAACTGGTATTGGTTTCATTTTGTGCTGGTTAGCATTGTTTAGTTTTTTGTATAATATAAATACTTCTTGTTCTCTTCCTGTAAAATCATTTTTAGATTTGCCCTTAGCATCTTCAAGCATTGCCCATTCTAGCTCAGGGTATGACGCTCCTATTTGGTCTTCATCTGTTCTGTCATCACCCCATAAACCATCTGTAGGTGCGGCGTTAATAATGTCAGAATTAATACCTGCAAATTTTGCTATATCATAAACCTCACTTTTCATTAAATCTGCAATAGGGCTAAGGTCAACTCCACCATCTCCATACTTGGTGTAAAAACCTACACCAAAGTCTTCAACTTTATTACCGGTGCCTGCAACTAAATAGCCGTGTAATCCTGCAAAATAATATAAAGTAGTCATTCTTAGTCTTGCCCTTGCGTTGGCTAAGGATAAAAATCTTTCTTCTTCATTGGTTACGCTTGGTAGCGTATCTATAAAGCTGTCAAAAACAGGAGTTAAATTTACTTGCTGCCTGTTTACGTTTTTAAAATTACTTTGTAACCAATCTATATGCTTACTAGCTCTAGTAACTTGACTCTCTGCCTGGTGTATTGGCATTTCTAAGCATAGCAGTTCCAATCCTGTCTTAGCACACAAGGTAGATGTTACTGCAGAATCAATTCCGCCAGATATGCCAATTACAAATCCTTTTATATTTGCTTTAGTAGCATAATCTTTTAACCAATTAACAATATAGTCTGTTACTTTTTCTGTTTGCATAGAATTCCTTTATTACGTTGAAAACTGTTAACTTTGTATCCTGTAAAAATAAACGCTAACATTTTAATATTAAAATGTTACTGTAATTACTTTTAAATGAAACAACCATTTTATATCTTTTTACTTGTTTTTTTCCTTTTTTATGGGTGCAAACAAGAATCTAAAGAGGCAAAACAGATAGCCAAAGTAAATGTATCATTAGATATTGCTAGGTTTGATAGGGAAATTGCTGATGCTAAACCAGTAGATATTCCTGTATTAAAAGAAAAATACCCTTACTTATTTCCTGCGCAATACCCGGATAGTTTATGGGTCGCAAAGTTAAGAGATACATTACAAATATCTTTGTTAAAAGAAGTTAATGTGGCTTTTGGTGACTTTAAACAGCAGAAAAATGACCTTGAATTGTTTTACAAACATGTGAAGTATTATTTTCCAAAAGAATCAGAGCCTAAGGTGGTTACAGTAATATCTGATGTGAATTACAATAGTCCTGTTATACTTACAAATGAGCTTTTGTTGCTTGGGTTAGATAATTATTTAGGTAAGGATCATAAGTTTTATCAGGGATTACAAAATTACATAGCAGAGGGTTTAGATAAAAAATTTTTAATTACAGATGTGGCTAATGCATTTGCAAAAAAAGTTGTGCCTTATCCGGCAAACGACAGAACTTTTTTAGCGCAGCTGGTATATTATGGAAAAGAGTTATATGTAAAAGATAAGCTAATACCTTTTGTAGATGATGCAGTAAAAATAAAATATACTCAGCAAGATTTAGATTGGGCTTTTGCTAATGAAGAGCCAATTTGGCGAAATTTTATTGAAAACCAGTATTTATATAGTACAGATAAAAATTTAAATAAGCGTTTTTTAGATCCTGCACCATTTTCTAAGTTTCAGTTGGAGTTAGATAGTGAGTCGCCTGGAAGATTAGGACGTTTTTTAGGATGGCAAATTGTGCGTTCTTTTATGGATAATAATAATGTAACTTTGCAACAAATGCTACAGCTGCCTGCTGAGGAAATATTTAAAAAATCTAATTATAAACCAAAACGATAAATGTCAAAAATACATACATCAGAAATTAAGTTAACTGTTGGTCTGGATGAAAACAGAGTGCCAGAGGCTTTAAATTGGTCTGCAGAAGACGGAGGAATAGAGAATGAAGAGGCAAAAGCAATGCTTTTATCTGTTTGGGATAGTAAAAACCAAGAATCCTTAAAAATAGATTTATGGACTAAAGATATGCCTGTAGATGAAATGAAGGTATTTTTTCATCAAACACTAGTGTCTTTGTCTGATACTTTTTATAAAGCTACACAAGACGAAAAAATGACTGCTACTATGAAAGACTTTTGCGAGTATTTTGCAGATAAGCTAGAGCTTAAAAAATAATTATGCGTTAATTAAATTAAAAAAACTCCCAGAAAAATCTGGGAGTTTTTTTAGTTTTAACCGTAAAAGTAAATTATTCTACTTCAAGAGAAAAAGTTTGATCTACATCTGTTGATCCTCCAGCGTCTGCTAAAGAGCCATCGTTAGGTTTTTTAGGCTCGTGTCTTAAAGTTACGCCTAATGTAGCATTGCCAGCATCTCCTGTAGAAAGGGTAAATGTTATACCTACAGGGTTGCCATCTTCATCCATATCTGTGTAATCTGTACCGCTAATAGCACCAGAAACAGTATAAAAGAATTGGTGCTCATCATCTTCTTCTTCAACTTCTAGTGTAATATCTTCAGCAGGACTTTCAGTTTCGTTAAGTAATGTAATAGTACCGTTGTAGGTTGTGTTAGCTGCTAAGCTTTCAACACTAATTACGGGAGCGTTTGGGCCATCAGCGCCATCATCATCTTTAGATGTTAGAGTAACTGCTGTTCCTCCGCCTTGTGGTGTAAGTTTTACTATTACTGTTGTTATTACTTCTTCTTCATTTTGTTCTTCCGGTGCATCGTCATCATCAGAACAAGAAATTAAAGCAATACTAGAGAATGCAATTAAACTTACTTTTTTAATGTTTTTTAAAATTGTGTTTCTTTTAATCATTTTGTCAATTGTTTTAGTGTTAGTAATTTAATTTTAATCTAAGTGTAAAAGACCTTCCCAAATCGTCTGTAAAATAACGTTGTCTGTTAAGGTAGTCTCTATATTCTGTGTTCAATAAATTGGTTATACCTAAACCAACAGTTAGTGCTTTGCTGTTTTTTAAGTTTAATTTAATTTCTGAATCTAATTTTAATAAATGGTAGGCACTTGGTGGTGTGTTTATATCTAGTTCCACTACTTGGTCTTGTTGTGGTGAGTATACCATAATATTATCTATGTATTCATTTTGTTTAAATACATATTCACTTTGTAAGCTAATATTAAAGTTGTTCCATTCTTGTTTAGTAAATGTTATCTGGTTTTGTAAACGAGCTGAAGGAATGTTAATTAAAGCTTCATTTTTAGTTTTGTCTTTTCCCTTAACTATAGAAAATTTATGATCTGTTCTCCAATTGTTTGTCCAATTATTAAAGATAGATGCGTCTACGCCAAGTAAACTTGCATTGGTTTGTCTGTATTCCCACACAGGAAATGCACCGCGTAAAGAGAATTCTATTCCTGTTGGCTCTATTAAAATAAAATCTTTAATTAAATTTAAGTAAGGTTCAATCTCGTAACCCCATGTGTATGAGTTTTTTCCTAGGCTTGCAGATATTCTGTGCGATGTTTCACTCTTAATACGTAAATCGCCCAATTCAATTCGTGCAGCCGAATGATGAAGACCATCGCTAAATAATTCAGCTGGATTTGGAGCACGTTGTGCTAAGGAGTAATTAAATCTAAACTGATTTTCATTGCTAAATCTATGTTTTAAGCCTGCAGATGCAGAAAAATTATGGTAGTTAAATTTAGGGTTTACTAAAAGCTGAGTGCCACGATCACTAACAACTATATCGCTATAATCTTCATCATAACCACGTTCTTCCCACCTAGAAGTTATGTAAAACTTTTGAGCATCAATTTTACTGTAATCATACCTAATACCCGCATCTAGAGTAGTAGCATCAGAAAATTTATATTCTGTAGTAGCAAAAACTCCAAAATCTACTTTTTCGTAGTCAGGAATTAAACGACGTACTCCAGTTTCTGGATTAGGAAAATTTTCTTGATATCTACCTAGAATCCCAAAAGAAAATTTTTGCTTTTCAAAAGCATCAATATTTATATCTGCAGCAAGTGTTTGTGTTGTAAGCTTAAGATCTAAAGAGGCTTTTCCTTTGTCGTCACCAACACGTATATCATACTCAAACCTATGGTTTTGTTGTATGTCATATTGTAAGTTTAATTTTCCTAAACCTTCAAATCGCTTGTAATATTTAAGTTTTCCTAAATGATGTTTAACGTGTTGTCTAGGCTCTTTAATGTTATAGGTAAAGTCGCTTATTTTACTTGGTTCATCACTATTAATCGCGGTAATTAAATCGTCTACATTACCTATATGAGATGCACTTAAAATACCAATGTTTGTATCAAAGTAGGAGTAGTGGGTACTCCAGCCACTTTCAAAACCAAGTTTTCCAAAATCTATGCTAGCTCCAAATTGAGAAACTCCTGTGTTAGACAAAATATAATTAGGAGCTTCAGCATCACCCAGTTTTTTGTAAGACGCTTGTCCTTTAATATAAAAACCATTTTCATATGCTTTTGTAAGTTCGGTAGAAATGTTTCCACCTCTTCCGTTAGACACTCCATTTATAAGTGTTTTGCCGTAAATAGTATCTTTTTTAGGTATTCTATTTTGGTCTAGTAAAATAATACCTCCAATAGCATCACCACCATATTTTAATGCGGCAGCACCTTTTACAACTGTAACTTTGTTGGCTGCATTAATATCTATGTTTGGTGCGTGTTCTGCACCCCATTCCATATCTTGCATACGAGTACCATTATTAAGTATAAGTACTCTACTGCCTCCTAAACCTTGTATTATAGGTTTTACAATATTTGAACCTGTGTTTAAGCTAGATACTCCGTTTATTTGTTTAAGCGCATCACCCAAATTGTTGCTGCCAAAACGTTCTAGCTCCTCTGTTTTTATTGTTTTTTCTTGTGCAGAATTGGTTTCTTTAATGGTAGAGCCCGTAACCTTAACTTCATTTAACTCTTCTAAATGATGTTCTAAGGTTATTTTTTTATGGGTGTTGCCATAAATTTCTACTGTTACAAATCTTGTACTGCATTCTGGGTGAGATATTTCTAACTCTATAATGCCGTTGCATAAATTTTTTAGAGTAAACTTTCCAAACTCATCAGAATATACTTGCTTCTTGTTTCCTCTTACTTGTATAATAGCGTCTGCTAATGGTTCTTTGTCATGAAAGTCTATTACTTCTCCTAAAAGAATATTAGAACAATCTTGGCTAAATACAAAAGACTGACAAACTATAATACATAGTATTGTTAGCGTATAGCGCATAATAATATTTTTGTGTAAATAATTAGGTGCTTTTTTGTTGTATAAAAAAAGCAGTGTTTAGTGTAGGGTTAAACAGCTGGTGGAGGCTTGTTTAAATGCTTAGGTGTAACTGTATTTTTAACCTTAGGCTTTTTGTAATTAGTTACGGTTTTAGCTTTAGTTCCGGTAAAAATATATGGCGTTACAATAGTTGTAAAACTATAGTTTGTAAAGGAAGTATGGTTGTTGGTAAAAATAAAATCACACTGCTCACAATGTACAATGGCAGTGCCATCGTCATCAGCGTGGTAGCTTAGCGTGTGTATGTTTTGAGATCCAAGTAACAGAAACCCAATCATTACTACGCTAAAAACCGATAATGTAATTTCTTTCAGCTTCATACGTTTTGCGAAAATACTTTTTTTAAAATGCAATAAAAATTGTATCTGGTAAAATTAACAAAATATTAATTGTTTTAAAGATAAGTAATGCAAATAAGTTTAGACCAACTTTTAAAAATAGTAATGATTCAAGAAATTATATTTGTTTATAATGCTAAATCCGGTATAGGTAATGCAATGTTAGATAGCGCCCATAAAATATTTAGCCCTTCTACTTATAATTGTAATTTGTGTAATATTACTTTTGGTGTTTTTACAGAGGATAATGTTTGGAAAAAATTTAGAAGTACGAATAATTTGGAACTTCAGTTTTTACACAAAGATGAATTTAAAAAGAAATTTGTTGGTAATGAGTTTGTAAATACTACGTTGCCAGTTATTTTTAAAAAGGAAAAAGGAGAGCTTACACCGCTTATTGCTGCGGACGAACTAAATGATTTAAAAAATTCTGTGGAGCTAATTGCTACTATAAAGGCTAAGTTGTAATTTTTATTTAGCAGCTGTTGCTTTAAAAAATTCTTCGTTAATACCGTCTATAAACTCTAAAACATCTTCTCTGCCCAAGTTATTTGCAGATGATGTTATAAAGTATTGGGGAGCGTCTTCCCAAATACCTTCTAGTAATGCATTAATGTAGTTGTCTGCTTGTTTTTGTATTACCTGTGGTTTTAGTTTATCTGCTTTGGTGAAAATTAGGGCAAACGGAATTTGATTTTCTCCCATCCACTCTAAAAATTCTAAATCAACTTTTTGTGGTTCGTGGCGTATATCAACCAAAACAAAGGCACAAACAAGCTGTACTCTTTCTTTAAAGTAGTCGGTAATGTATTTCTGAAATGTTTTTTTCTCTTTTTTAGAAACACGTGCATAGCCATAACCTGGTAAATCTACTAAAAACCAATTTTCATTAATTTTAAAATGATTTATCAATTGTGTTTTTCCTGGTCTTCCAGATGTTTTTGCTAAACTCTTGCGTTGCATTAACATATTTATTAAGGAAGATTTACCTACGTTAGATCTGCCAATAAAAGCATACTCTGGCAAAGGCTCGCTTGGGCAAGACTTTACGTTAGAGTTACTCATTACAAAGCTGGCAGATTTTATTTTCAAAATAAGTGTTTTTAGGTTTGGGCTTACAAACTACGTTTTTGTAGCCAGTTTTCTAGTATAGTATTAAACTCATCTGGGTGTTCCATCATTGGAGCGTGCCCGCATTTTTTAATCCAATATAAATCAGAGTCTGGTAATAGTTTATTAAAATCATTGGCTACATCTGGTGGAGTAACGGTGTCATCTTCACCCCAAATAATACAGGTTGGTGTGTGCATATTTGGTAAGTCTTTGGCCATATTATGTCTTATAGCACTTTTGGCAATTGCTAATGTTTTTACCAATTTAATACGGTCGTTTACGGTAGCAAATACTTCGTCTACTATTTCTTTTGTGGCAACCTCAGGGTCATAAAAAACATCTTGTGCTTTTTTCTTTATAAATTCATAATCACCCCTTCTTGGGTAGCCATCTCCCATTGCGCTTTCGTATAAACCAGAGCTGCCTGTTATAACTAATGCCTTTACAGTCTCTGGGTATAATTTAGTGTGTAATAAACCTATATGTCCACCTAAAGAGTTGCCTAGTAAAATAACGTCTTTTAGCCCTTTATGGGTAATAAATTCTTGTACAAATTTCGCAAAACTTTTTACAGTAGTTTTTAGTAGAGGTTTGTCGTATATAGGTAATTCTGGTACTAAAACTTTGTATCCTTTTGCAGGAAAGTGTTCCATAACACCTTGAAAATTACTCAATCCACCCATTAATCCGTGTAAAATAATTAGTGGTGTTCCTTCCCCAATCTCTATATATCTGTATTTGCCTTCTGTAATAATCTTTTCTTCCATTAATAGGATAGCTCTTATGCTATTAAGTAGCAAATATAGGCATTTCCATAAAAAGAATCGTCATTCTTTTTTGTAGATAAATTTAGATTTCTACCACCACATTACATCCTGTTTTTTAGGTTGTTAGTCTAAAAGTGGTGTTTAATGTGGGGAAACTTATTAACAATGTGGTATTTAGTGGTAAATTGTGGTAATATTTTTTATCTTTGATATCAGTTTTAAAATTCAGCTGATTTTAAATGGTAAACTTCATAGGAACATACGAGTGCAAAGCAGACGTTAAGGGCAGGGTAATGGTACCCTCAGCTCTTAAGAGTCAGATGGCCAGTGTTCTAAATAAAGGTTTTGTTATAAAACGTTCTGTTTTTCAGCCTTGTTTAGAGTTGTATCCTATGGAAGAATGGAATCTTCTAATGGAGAAGATGAACAAGAAAAACCGCTTTAAAAAGAAGAACAACGACTTTATTAGACGTTTTTCTGCAGGGGTTAAAATTGTAGAGTTAGATGCCACAGGGCGTTTATTAATTCCGAAAAATTTAGTAGAAATAGCAAATATTACCAAAGATGTGGTTTTAAGTTCTGCTATAAATATTATTGAAATTTGGGATAAAGATAGTTATGAAAAAGTAATTGAGGAAGACGCAGAGAATTTTGCGGATTTGGCAGAAGAAGTAATGGGAGGTGAAGAAGATGAGTTATCATAATCCAGTTTTGTTAAAGGAGTCTGTAGATGGACTAAGTATTAAGGAAGACGGAGTGTATGTTGATGTTACTTTTGGTGGCGGAGGACACTCTAGAGAAATTTTGAGTAGGCTTGGAGAAAAAGGTAGGCTTATTGGTTTTGATCAAGATGAAGATGCGCTTGCTAATGCTTTAGATGATGATAGGTTTTTATTAATTAATGAAAATTTTAGGTATATACGTCAATTTTTGAAATTTCATGGAATTCGCAAGGTCGATGGGATTTTAGGTGATTTTGGGGTTTCTTCTCATCAATTTGATAAGGCAGAAAGAGGGTTTTCTACTCGTTTTGATGCTGATTTGGATATGAGAATGAGTCAGAAAAACACAGTTTCTGCTTTTGATGTGGTTAATAATTATGAGTATGATGATTTAAGAAAAGTGTTGTTTCAGTATGGCGATTTAAGAAATGCTAATGCTATGGCAAATACTATTGTAGATTATAGGCAGCAAGGAGAAATAAAAACTACAGATCAGTTAAAGCAGGTGTTAAAAAAGTTTTTGCCAGCTTTTAAAGAGCATAAAATTTTGGCTCAAATATACCAGGCAATTCGTATAGAGGTTAACCAAGAGATACAAGTTATTAAAGAATTTTTAGAGCAAACTAACGATTTGTTGGAAGTTGGTGGTAGGTTAAGTTTAATAAGTTACCATTCTTTAGAAGATAGGTTGGTTAAAAGGTATATAAGAGCTGGTAAGTTTGAGGGCGAGCCAGAGAAAGATTTTTATGGTAATGTAGATGTGCCGTTTAAAAAAGTGGGTGGTTTAATAGTGCCGTCTAAGGATGAAATTGCGCTAAACAACAGGGCAAGAAGTGCAAAATTAAGAATTGCAGAGCGTAAGTAATGAGAAAAGGATTGTTAGACATATTAAAAGGAAAGTTTTTAGTGAGTGGTGATGCTCCTAAAAATTGGATGTTTATCCTGTTTGCATCTTTTTTAGCTGCTTTAATGATAGCTAGTGCGCATAGTGCAGATGCTAAAGTGCATAAAATTGCGGCTTTAAGTGAAGAGGTAAAAGAGTTGCGTAGCCAGTTTTTAGATGGGCGCTCTAATTTGCAGGAGCTTAAGCTAGAATCTTCAATTGTAGAAGAGGTGAAAAAAAGGGATTTGTACCCGTCAGAGACACCACCAAAAAAAATAAGAGTAATACCAGTTAAGTAGTGGCTACATCAGAAAAAAACATATTAACTCGTTTGTATATAGTTGCAGGCTTTCTGTTTCTGTTTGCTATTGCTGTGGCTGTAAAGCTAGTTAGCATACAAGTAGTAGATGGTGATAAATATCGTAAACTGGCAATGGACCGTACAGAGCGTGTTTTTGTAATTGAACCTAATAGAGGTAATTTAATTTCTGATGATGGTAGCTTGTTGGCTACATCTGTAAATAAGTATACTATTAGGTTTGATGCTGTAACAGTACGTAACTCCGATTTTAATGATAACATAAAACCATTGTCTGATGCTTTGGGTAAAATGTTTCAGAAACCTTCATCTTATTACCAGCAACTATTAAGAAAAGCAAGGTCTAATAAAAATAGGTATAAACTTATTGCGCGTAACTTAGATTATTCTGATTACATAAAAATTAAAAAATTTCCGCTATTTGAAAAAGGACCTAATAGAGGTGGACTTATTGTTGAGCAAAAAACTGTGCGTGAGCATCCGTTAGGTAAAATAGCAGAGCGTAGTGTTGGTTATGAGCGTGTAGATGATGAAGGGCATTATACTAGAGTTGGTTTAGAAGGTGCTTTTGGTGAGTATCTGCGAGGTGAAGAGGGTAGACGTTTAAAGCAGAAAATAGCAAAAGGACAGTGGAAACCTATTGGACCAGATAATGATGTGGAGCCAAAAGATGGTTATGATGTTGTTTCTACAATAGATATTAATATACAAGATATAGCTCACCACGCCTTGTTGGGTCAGTTAGAGAAATACAATGCAGATCATGGTTGTGTAATTGTAATGGAAGTTGCTACCGGTGAGGTAAAAGCAATATCTAACCTGGGTCGTACTAAAAACAATACATATTATGAGCGTCTTAACTATGCGGTAGGAGAGTCTTCTGAGCCTGGGTCAACATTTAAGTTAGTGTCTATGGTAGCTGCATTAGAAGATAAAATTATAGACACCAGTACGGTTGTTGATACAGAAAATGGACGTTGGAAAATATACGACAGAACAGTACGCGACTCTAAATGGGGTGGTTACGGTAAAATTTCTTTTGGAAAGGCATTTGAGTATTCTTCAAACACAGCGTTTGCTAAGGTTATACATAATGGGTATAAAAATAATCCAGAAAAATTTGTAGACCGTTTAATGGAAATGAACTTAAACCGAGATTTGGGTTTGCCAATTAAGGGTGAAGGAAAACCTGTTATTAGGTATCCGGGAGATAAAGGTTGGTCTGGTATTTCATTAGCTTGGATGTCTCACGGGTATGAGGTGTCTTTAACGCCACTGCAAACATTAACTTTTTATAATGCTATTGCTAACGGTGGGGAAATGGTAAGGCCAAGGTTAATAAAAGAGGTGAAAGAGTGGAATAAAACTATTTATAAGTTTGATAAAGAGGTTATAAATCCGTCTATATGCTCCAAGGAAACTGTTAAAAAAGTACAGGCTTTATTAAAAAATGTGGTAGAGAGTAAAAAAGGAACGGGGCATAAATTGTATTCGCCTAATTTTTCAATGGCAGGTAAAACAGGTACGGCTCAAAAAAACTATGTGGCTAAAGATCCAAATAAATTACAGTATATATCCTCTTTTGCGGGTTATTTTCCGGCAGATGAACCAAAATATTCTTGTATTGTGGTAGTGCATGACCCAGATAAAAAAGCGGGTTTTTATGGAGCAGATGTTGCTGGGCCTGTATTTAAGTCTGTGGCACATAAAATATATGCTACATCACCAAAAACAGATATAGTTAAAGGTTTGGCGGTTAGTAGTAAAAAGTTAAATGGAGATTATGAAGCTTACTATAAAAGTGTTCAAAAAAAATACAGAACGGTTCCTAATGTAAAAGGAATGAGTGGTATGGATGCTGTATCTCTTTTAGAGAATATGGGTATAAAGGTAGTAGTTAAAGGGAACGGAAAAGTAAAAGCACAATCTGTGGCTCAGGGAACAGCTGTAAACGGAGTGTCTAAAATAACGTTAGAATTATCGTGAAATTATTAAAAGACATATTATACGGTGTAGGTATTGTTGCTGTAAATGGCACTACAGATACTATGGTTAATGCTATATGTTTTGACTCTAGAAAAGTAGGGTTAGATGATGTGTTTGTAGCTGTAAAAGGAACACTTGTAGATGGTCATAGTTATATAGATACCGCTTTAAATGCTGGTGCAAATGCTATAATATGTGAAACTATGCCAGTTAACCTGGTTAATGGTATTACATATGTACAAGTAAAAAATGGTAATGCTGCCTTGGCAATAATGGCTTCTAATTTTTACGGTACGCCGTCTAAAAATTTAAAACTAGTTGGTGTAACTGGCACTAATGGTAAAACCACTATTAGCAGCTTGTTGTATCAATTATTTAAAAAGGCAGGTTATAAAGTAGGTTTGTTGTCAACCATTAAAATAATGATAGATGATAAAGAGGTTAAGGCAACACATACTACTCCAGATGCAATAACCATAAATAAGTCTTTGGCAGAAATGAGTGAAGTCGGAGTTGAGTTTTGTTTTATGGAAGTTAGTTCTCACGGTATTCATCAAAAAAGGATAGAAGGTTTAGTTTTTGAAGGTGCAATTTTCACTAATTTATCTCATGATCATTTAGATTATCACAAAACTTTTGCTGAATATAGAGATACTAAAAAATTGTTGTTTGATGGTTTACCAAAATCAGCTTGGGCATTAACTAATATAGATGATAAAAACGGTGCTGTTATGTTGCAGAATACAAAGGCAAAAAAACAGACATACGCATTAAAAACATACGCAGATTTTAGAGCTCAAATATTAGAAAACCAATTTAGCGGACAATTGCTAAAGATTGATGATAATGAGCTTTGGTCTAAATTAATTGGAGATTTTAACGCCTACAATATGCTTGCAATATATGCAACTGCACAATTGTTAGGATTAGAAAAAATGGAAATTTTACGTCTTTTAAGCGAATTAGAAAACGTAGACGGAAGATTTCAATATTACATTTCTAGTAATAATATTACAGCTATAGTAGATTATGCTCATACTCCGGATGCTTTAAAAAATGTACTGAACACTATCAATGCATTGAGGACAGGAAATGAAGACGTTATCACCGTTGTGGGGTGTGGTGGCGACAGAGACAAGTCAAAACGTCCGGTTATGGGTCATATTGCTTCAGAAATGAGTACAAAAGTTGTTTTTACATCAGATAATCCAAGGACTGAATCTCCTTCAGAAATTTTAAGGGAAGTAGAGGCTGGTGTAGAAGCACAAAATACGCGCAAGGTGTTAACAATAGAAAATAGAGAGCAGGCCATAAAAACGGCTTGTCAGTTAGCACAACCTAAAGATATTATTTTAATAGCAGGTAAAGGTCATGAAACATACCAAGAAACTAATGGTGTGCGCATAGATTTTGACGATTATAAAATTGTAAAACAATTACTAACAAGTTTAGAAAAGTAAAAGCTAGTTATACAACACACAATATATGTTATACTATTTATTTGAGTTTTTAGAAAATGAGTATCAATTGCCTGGAGCAAGTCTGTTTCAGTTTATCACGTTTAGAGCTGCTATGGCAATAATTGTGTCTTTGTTAATAGCTACTGTTTACGGTAAAAAAATTATTCTTTTTCTTCAAAAAAAGCAGATAGGAGAAACGGTTAGGGATTTAGGTTTAGACGGACAAAAACAAAAAGCGGGTACACCAACAATGGGAGGCTTAATTATTATTATGGCTACTTTAATTCCTGTTTTATTGTTTGCTAAGTTAGATAACGTTTACATTTTACTATTAATAGTAACAATGCTTTGGATGGGTGTTATTGGTTTTGTTGATGACTATATAAAAATATTTAAAAAGGATAAAGAAGGGTTAAAAGGAAAATTTAAAATTCTAGGTCAAGTTGTGCTTGGTTTAATAGTAGGTTGTACTCTTTATTTTCATCCTGGCGTAACTATTAAAGAAAATGCAATTGCAGGTATAGCAACTAAAGGATCTGTAGTAGCACCAGTTGCTGTGCCAGAAATTAAATCTATGGCTACCACTGTGCCGTTAGTAAAAAATAATGAGTTAGACTATACCAGTCTTATTTCTTGGATGGGTGATGGCGCAGAAGATTACGCTTGGTTAATATTTATTCCTATTGTAATTTTTATTGTAACTGCTGTGTCTAACGGAGCTAATTTAACAGATGGTATAGATGGTTTAGCTGCTGGTACATCGGCCATTATAGTTTTTACGCTTGGTATTTTTGCTTGGGTATCTGGAAATATAATTTTTTCAGATTATTTAGATATTATGTTTATTCCTAGATCTGGAGAATTGGTAGTTTTTATAGCTGCTTTTGTAGGTGCGCTTATTGGTTTTTTATGGTACAATGCTTATCCGGCAAGTGTTTTTATGGGAGATACTGGTAGTTTAACTATTGGAGGCGTAATTGCGGTTATTGCTATAATTGTTAGGAAAGAGTTAATAATTCCTGTTTTATGCGGAATTTTCTTTGCAGAGTCCATTTCTGTAATGCTACAGGTAGGTTATTTTAAGTACACAAAAAAAATATCTGGTGTGGGTAAGCGTATATTTTTAATGGCGCCACTGCACCATCATTACCAGAAAAAAGGATATCATGAAAGTAAAATAGTAACCCGTTTTTGGGTGGTAAGCATCATTTTAGCAATTGTAACTTTTGTAACCTTAAAAGTAAGATAGGTGAAGAGGTTAGTCATTCTTGGTGGTGGAGAAAGTGGTGTAGGAACAGCACTTTTAGGAATAAAAAAAGGATACAAGGTGTTTGTGTCTGATAAAGGAAAAATTAAAGAAGAATATAAAAAAGTTCTTAAACATTTTGAGATAGACTGGGAAGAAGAACAGCATACAGAATCTAAAATTTTAAATGCAGATTTGGTTATGAAAAGCCCTGGTATACCAGACAAGGTAACTCTTGTGCAAAAATTATTAGCGTTACGTGTTCCTGTAATTTCTGAAATAGAATTTGCAAGCAAATATACAGATGCTACAATAATTGGTATAACGGGTAGTAACGGTAAAACTACCACAACAATGATGGTAAACCATATTTTAAAAGAAGAAGGTTTGCACGTTGGTATGGCTGGTAATATTGGTGATAGCTACGCTAAAATGGTATCAGAAAATAACTTTGACTACTATGTGTTAGAGATTAGTAGTTTTCAATTAGACGGTATTGTAGATTTTAAACCGCACATAGCCATTATAACTAACATTACGCCAGATCATTTAGATAGGTATAATTATGAGTTTGATAACTATATCGCATCAAAATTTAGAATAGCAGAAAACCAAACAGAAGATGACTATTTAATTTATGACGCAGATGATGAAGTGCTTGTAAGTTGGCTAGAGAATCACCCAGTAAAATCAAAATTAATACCCTTTTCAATAAAAAAAGAACTTGAAGAAGGTGCTTGTTTAAAGAATAATAAAATACATATAACGACCCAAAATAATACAATAGAGATGGCAACAGATAACTTAGCTTTAGAAGGTAAACACAATTTAAAAAATACAATGGCAGCTTCGGCAGCTTCTAAATTAGTAAACATAAGAAAAGCTACTATTAGGGCTAGTATAGAAAATTTTCAGGGTGCAGCTCATCGTTTAGAGAGTGTTTTAAAAATTGCTCATGTACATTATGTAAATGACTCTAAAGCAACTAATGTTAATGCAACATATTACGCATTAGAAAGTATGAAATCTGCTACCGTATGGATTGTTGGTGGTGTAGATAAAGGAAATGATTACAAGTCGTTAATGCCGTTAGTTAGAGAAAAAGTAAAAGCTATTATTTGTTTAGGAGTAGATAACTCTAAAATTATTGAAGAGTTTGGTAATGTTGTAGATCTGTTAGTAGAAACTAAAAGTATGAATGAAGCTGTAAAAATGGCTTATAAAATAGGTCAACGTGGAGATACTGTGTTATTATCTCCCGCTTGTGCTAGTTTTGATTTGTTTGAGAATTATGAAGATAGAGGTAATCAATTTAAAGCAGCTGTAAAAAGTTTATAATTAATAGTGTAAAATATAGTGTTAAGTTATTTTAAAAATATAAAAGGGGATAAGGCTATTTGGGGCATTGTTGCGCTATTGGCATTATTTTCGTTTTTACCAGTTTACAGTGCTAGTAGTAATTTAGTATATGTGGTTGGTAATGGTACTGCTGTAAGTCACCTAATAAAGCATGCTTTTTTGTTATTGCTTGGTTTTGGTATTATTTACGGTGTTCATAAAATACCAATGCACTTTTTTAAAGGTTTGTCTATTATTGCTATGCCAATTGTGCTGTTACTTTTGGGGTATACATTAGCGCAAGGTAAAACTATTGGTGGGGCAAATGCAAGTAGGTGGATAAATATTCCGTTTGTTGGTTTTTCTTTCCAAACATCAACTTTAGCGGCTGTTGTTTTAATGATTTATGTTGCTAGATATTTGGCTAAAATTAAAAATAAAGTGGTAACGTTTAAGGAGTCTATTCTTCCGCTATGGGTACCTGTCTTTTTAGTTGTAGTGTTAATTTTACCTGCCAATTTTTCTACAGCTGCAATTATATTTTTTATGGTGCTTACACTTACATTTTTAGGTGGTTATCCTTTTAAATATTTATTAGGTATAGTTGGTACAGGTTTGGCTTGTTTAGCATTATTTATTCTAGTAGCTAAGGCAGTACCGGATTTGTTTGATAACAGAATTGACACTTGGGAAAACAGAATAGCAAATTTTATAAATGGAGAAGACACCAGTGAAGATTACCAAATAGAACGTGCAAAAATAGCAATAGCATCTGGTGGTATTTTGGGTAAAGGATCTGGTAAAAGTGTGCAAAAAAACTTTTTGCCACAGAGTTCATCAGATTTTATTTATGCAATTATTGTAGAGGAATATGGTTTAGTTGGTGGTTTGGTAGTAATGTTTTTTTACTTATTACTATTATTTAGGATTGTGGTGGTTGCAAATGCAAATCCTACAGTGTTTGGTAAGTTGTTGGTAGTGGGTGTTGGATTACCAATAGTTTTTCAGGCGTTTATAAATATGGCAGTAGCAGTAGAATTATTTCCTGTAACTGGGCAAACCTTACCATTAATAAGTAGTGGAGGTACGTCTATCTGGATGACGTGTTTGGCAATAGGCATTGTGCTTAGTGCAAGTAACAAAAATCCAGCAAAAGAAAAACAAGTTGTAGATGAGTCTAACCCTTTAGATGTTTTAAGTGGGCAATTATAAATTTATATTATCTGGAGGTGGTACAGGCGGACATATATATCCGGCCATAGCAATAGCTAATCAGCTAAAGGAAATGTATCCGGATGCTGAGTTTTTATTTGTTGGTGCCAAGGACCGTATGGAAATGGAAAAAGTACCACAAGCTGGTTACAATATAGAAGGACTGTGGATTTCTGGTTTACAGCGTAAGTTAACACTTAAAAATATGCTATTTCCCTTAAAGGTTGTTAGCAGTTTGTATAAGTCCAACAAAATTATAAAAAAGTTTAAACCTAACGCAGTTATAGGTACAGGTGGCTTTGCAAGCGGACCACTATTACGCGTTGCTGCTGGTAAAAATATTCCTTGTGTGTTGCAAGAGCAAAACTCATATGCAGGTATTACCAATAAATTATTATCTGGTAAGGTTCAAAAAATTTGTGTTGCTTATGATGCTATGGAGCGTTTTTTTCCTGCTAATAAAATTATAAAAACAGGTAATCCTGTTCGTAAAGACTTGGTAGAAATGAAGGTTTCTAAACAAGAAGCTTTGGAGTTTTTTGGATTAAAACAGGATAAGCCAGTTTTGCTTGTTTTGGGTGGTAGTCTGGGAGCCAGAAGAATTAATGTGCTTATTAAAGAGCAGTTGCCATTATTTAAATCTTTGGGAGTACAGGTTATTTGGCAATGTGGTAAGTTATATTATGAGGAATATAAAGAGTGTCAGAATGAAAATGTTTTGGTGTTCGATTTTTTAAATAAAATGGATTACGCATACGCTGCTGCAGATGTAATAATATCTAGGGCTGGTGCTGGTTCTGTGTCAGAATTAAGTATTGTTGGTAAGCCGGTTATTTTTATACCGTCTCCTAATGTTGCAGAGGATCATCAAACAAAAAATGCCTTAGCGTACGCAGATAAAAATGCTGCCATTTTAATTAGAGAAAAAGAGTTACAAGATAATTTTAAGACTGTTTTTACAGATTTGTTTCAAGATAAAGAAAAACAGCTAGAGTTAGCTAAAAATATAAAAAAGCAAGCACTACCAAATGCAACAAAAAACATTGCTTTAGAGGTGCAAAAGTTATTAAAAAAATGAATTTAAAAAATATACATAGCGTTTACTTTTTGGGTATTGGTGGCATTGGAATGTCTGCCTTGGCTCGCTATTTTAAATTTATTGGGAAAGAAGTTGCTGGTTATGATAAAACCGAAACGCCTTTAACTAAAGAGCTTGCAGCATCTGGTATAGAAATACATTACAATGACAATGTAGATCTTATACCAGAATACTATAAAAACATAAACAATACTTTGGTGGTTTATACGCCAGCAATGCCTAAAAACCATACGGAGTTAAATTACTATTTGTCCAATGGTTTTTCGGTAAAAAAGCGTTCTGAAGTTTTAGGGATTATTACTAAAAATACATTTTGTTTTGGCGTTGCAGGTACGCACGGTAAAACTACAACATCTAGTATTTTAGCACATTTGCTACACGCTACAGGTACACCAATAACGGCATTTTTAGGAGGTATATCAGAAGATTTTAACAGTAATTTTTTGTTAGAGGGCACAGATTATTCTGTTGTGGAAGCAGATGAGTTTGATAGATCCTTTTTGCAACTTTCTCCCAACGTGGCTTGTATAACTTCTATAGATGCAGATCATTTAGATATTTATGGTACTGGAGACGATTTAAAAGATGCGTTTATTGCTTATACAAACAAATTAGAAGCTAACGGAAAATTGTTTGTGCGTAACGGTTTGCCATTAGATGGTATCACATACGGAATTGAAGATGACTCTGATTTTTGCATTACAGATGTGCAAATAAAAAATGGCTCTTATGTTTTTAATATAAAAACGCCAGATTCTGTTATAAACGGAGTAAAATTTAGCAAACCAGGGAGACATAATTTATTAAACGGATTGGTTGCTTTTGCAATGGCTTTAGAAGCTGGTAAATCTCCAGAGGTAGTTGCTGCTGCTTTAGGAACATTTAAAGGGGTGCAACGTAGATTTTCATACCGTATTAAAAATGAAGATTTTGTGTTTATAGATGATTATGCGCATCATCCTACAGAAATAAATGCGGTATATAATGCGGTGTCTGAAATGCATCCAGATAAAAATACAGTTGCCGTTTTTCAGCCACATTTATTTTCTAGAACAAAAGATTTTATAAATGATTTTGCAGCTAGTTTATCGCAATTTCAAAGCATTATTTTGTTAGATATTTATCCGGCTAGAGAAGAGCCAATAGAGGGAGTTACTTCTGAATGGTTGTTGGGTAAAATAAATAATCCAAATAAAAAAATATGTTCTAAAAAAGAATTAATTGCTGAGTTAAAAAAACAAAATCCAGAGGTGTTAGTAGTAATGGGAGCTGGTGATATAGGACAGGAGATTGATAATATTAAAAACGCTTTTGCAAAATGAAAGTAAACTGGAACTACATAAAATTGGTATTTCTGTTGCTCTTGTTATTAGGAGTGTATGCTTTTACAGGTGTTAGACATCAATCTAAAAAAATAGTAAAAACTAAAGTTGAGTTTTTAGGTGAAGACAATTTGTTTATAACTCAACAGATGGTTAATAAATTGTTAATACAAAATTTGGGAAGTCTTACAAACGTGCCAAAAGATGCGCTAGTTTTGAATAAAGTAGAAAAGGTTTTAGAAGCCAATAAAATGGTGAAGAGTGCTCAGGTTTATCTTACTGTAAATGGGGAACTTATATCTAAAATTGTACAACGTAAACCAATAGGGCGTATTCAAGGAAATTCAAATTTTTATTTGGATGACGAGGGTAAGCGTATGCCTTTATCTAGTAACCACTCTGCAAGAGTGCCAATTATTACTGGAAAAATTACAGATAATAGCCTTCAAAATTGCTTTGCTTTTTTGAATTTTATTAATTCTGATGATTTTTTAAAGAAAAATATTATTGGTATTCATATTGCAGATGAAAACGATTTTCAGCTTAAGCTTAGGTTAGAGGATTATGTAGTTAATTTAGGTAAGGTAGAAAATTTAAAAGCTAAGTTTAATAATTACAAAGCTTTTTATAGTAAAGCAATAAAAGATAAAGCTTTAGGTAGTTATAAAGCTGTTAGTTTAGAGTACAATAATCAAGTAGTGTGTACCAAAATTTAAGTTATGGAGCCAGGTAAATATTCAGTAGGATTAGACATAGGGACAACAAAGATTGTAGCCATAATTGGTAAAGAAAACGAGTATGGTAAAATTGAAGTTTTAGGTATTGGTAAATCTAAAAGCCTTGGTGTACATAGAGGTGTGGTAAATAATATTACACAAACTATAAAATCTATACAACAAGCGGTAGAAGAAGCAGAGGCTACTTCTGGTTTAAAAATTAGTTCTGTTGTGGTTGGTATTGCTGGGCAACACATACGTAGCTTGCAACATAGTGATTACATTACAAGACCAGACTCTGAGCAGGTTATTAATGAAGATGATGTAGATATACTTGTAAACCAAGTTTACAAATTAATTATGCTTCCTGGAGAAGAAATTATTCATGTGTTACCACAAGAATATAAGGTAGATGGGCAGGCAGAAATTAAAGAGCCAATTGGTATGTATGGTGGTAGGTTAGAAGCTAATTTCCATGTAGTAGTTGGGCAGGTATCATCTATTAAAAATGTTGGTAGGTGTATTAAAAGCGCTGGCTTAGATTTAGGTAGTATAACGTTAGAGCCTTTAGCATCTGCAAATGCTGTACTAAGCCAAGAAGAAAAAGAAGCTGGTATTGCATTAATAGATATAGGAGGTGGTACAACAGATGTTGCTATTTTTAAAGATGGTATTATAAGGCACACTGCTGTAATTCCTTTTGGAGGAAATGTTATAACAGAAGATATAAAAGAAGGCTGTTCTATTATTGAAAAACAAGCCGAACTATTAAAAATTAAATTTGGGTCTGCTTGGCCAGGAGAAAATAAGGATAATGAAATAGTTTCTATACCAGGATTACGAGGTAGAGAGCCTAAAGAAATTACACTTAAAAATCTTTCTAAAATTATACATGCTCGTGTTGTAGAGATCATAGAGCAGGTGTATATGGAGATAAAAAATTATGGCCATGAAGACCAAAAAAAGAAACTAATTGGTGGTATTGTTTTAACAGGTGGTGGTAGCCAGTTAAAACATTTAAAGCAATTGGTAGAATATATAACTGGTATGGATACAAGAATAGGGTATCCTAATGAGCATTTAGCAGGAGACTCTACCCAAGATATAGCAAGTCCGTTATACGCAACAGGTGTAGGGTTGTTAATGAACGCAATTGAAACTAATGCTAAAAACAAAGAATTAGCATTAGAAGAGGCTCAAACAGAAAAAGAAGAAATAGTAGAGAGTAATCAAACAGAAGAAGGTTTCCAAACAGAAGAACCAAATACCACATCAACCAAAAAAGAAGTGAAACCAGAACGTAAATCCATTTTTGAAAAATGGTCTGATAAGTTGAAAGACTTTTTAGATAATGCAGAGTAACGCATAAATAGAAAAATTGAAAAAATAACTCAGTAAAATAACAGTATGAGCAAGAACACTGAATTAGAAAGTAATATCTCTTTTGATTTGCCTAAAAATCAAAGTAACGTAATAAAAGTCATTGGTGTTGGTGGCGGTGGTAGTAACGCAATAAATCACATGTTCCAAGCCGGAATAAATGGTGTAGATTTTATTGTTTGTAATACAGACTCACAAGCATTAGAAAACAGTACAGTGCCTAATAAAATAAGATTAGGTGTTACCTTAACAGAAGGTTTAGGTGCGGGTGCCAACCCAGAGGTTGGTGAGCAAGCTGCCATAGAAAGTATGGAAGACATAAAAAGTATGTTAGATTCTAATACTAAAATGGTTTTTATTACTGCTGGTATGGGTGGTGGTACAGGTACAGGTGCTGCTCCAATAATAGCAAAACAAGCAAAAGGTATGGATATCCTTACAGTGGGTATTGTTACAATGCCTTTTCAGTTCGAAGGAAAAATGAGATGCCAGCAAGCTCAGACTGGTATAGAAAAACTTCGTGCTAATGTAGACTCATTAATTGTTATTAATAATAATAAACTTAGAGAAGTATACGGTAATTTAGGCTTTAAAGCCGGTTTCTCTAAGGCAGATGAAGTTTTAGCAACTGCTGCTCGTGGTATAGCAGAGGTTATAACTCATCATTATACACAAAATATAGATTTACGTGACGCTAAAACGGTACTATCAAACAGTGGTACCGCAATTATGGGCTCTGCAAATGCTTCTGGATCTTCTAGAGCGCAAGAGGCTATTATGAAAGCATTAGATTCACCCTTATTAAATGATAATAAAATTGCTGGTGCTAAAAACGTATTGTTGTTAATAGTTTCTGGTGCTCAGGAAATTACTATTGATGAAATAGGTGAAATTAACGATCATATACAAACAGAAGCTGGCCACGGAGCTAACATTATTATGGGTGTTGGTGAAGATGAAAACCTAGGAGATGCAATTGCTGTTACAGTTATTGCTACGGGTTTTAATGTAGATCAGCAAGACGATATTGTAAATACAGAATCTAAAAAAATAATTCATACTCTAGAAGACGAGCAGAAGGCCACCCACAACTTAACACCAAACAATGCAAATGTTGTTTATGAAGTGGTTGAGCCAGAAACTACTCCTGTTAAAAAGGAAGTTGCTCCTGCAGAACCGGAGGTAATAAAACATACTTTGTTTGAGGATGAAAAACCAGAAATGGATTTAATACCTACAACAAATTTTATTAAAAGCTTTAATGTTTTTTATGATGAAGTAGTAGCAGAGACTCCTAAAGAAGATGATTTTGTTATTGTAGATGTAAGAGATTTTGACGTTGTAGATGCAGAAGAAGTAAAGGTTGTACAAGAAGAAGATCAATTTGCATTTAGTTTTGATATTCCGCGTAAGGAACAAAAAGTTGAAGAAGAGGAGCAAGAGCATACTATTACATTTAGCTTAGATGATGAAGATGTAAATAATATTGATGTTAAAGATCACGTAGAGGTTGTTCCTGTATTAGAGTACAATAAACAAGGAGAAAAAAGATATAGTTTAGATGACTATATGGAGTTAGAAAAAGAGCTTACAGGCGCTAAATCTAAAGCAGAAAAGGCAGAGCCTAAAATAATAGATGAGGCATTGGCTTTTGAGAAAAAAACTGTGGCACCAAAAGCAACTCAAGCACCGGCTCCAGCACCTACTCCTGCTCCAGAAGAAAAAGAGATAGAAGTAGACCCAATGAACACTCCTATTGAAGATTTGTTAAGAAACAGAGCAGATGAGCGTAGAAGGAAATTAAAAGACTTTAACCATAAGTTTAAAAACAATATTAACACCGTAAATGATATGGAGAAAAAGCCAGCTTATTTACGTCAGGGAGTAGATTTAAATCAGAACAATCCTGAAAACAGAATTTCTAGAACAACGTTAAGTGAAGACGGAGACGATATTCAATTGCGTTCTAATAATTCTTTTTTACATGATAATGTAGATTAATGTAGTTTTTAAACTATATAATTTAGTGTATAAACCTGAAAGCAATAATTGTTTTCGGGTTTATTTTTTTATCTTCGTGTTCCTAAAAATTAAAAATTATGAGCTTACAACAAGATGTAATGACAGCAATGAAAACAGCTATGAAAGCTAAAGATAGCGTTGCCTTAGAGTCGTTAAGAGCTATAAAATCTGTTTTGTTAATGGCACAGACAGAGTCAGGGGCAAAAACAGAATTAAGTGAAGAAGAAGAAATAAAAATTGTACAAAAATTGGTAAAGCAGCGTAAAGATAGTGCTGCTATATATAAGGAACAGGGCAGAGAAGATTTAGCTGCTCCAGAACTGGCACAGGCAGAAGTAATTGCACAGTTTTTGCCAGAACAAATGTCTGAGGATGATATAGCTAAAGTGGTAGATGATGTAATAGCTAAAACTAACGCAGATGGTATGAAAGATATGGGGAAAGTTATGGGTATGGTATCTTCTCAGTTGGCAGGTAAAGCAGATGGTAAAACAATTTCTACCATAGTAAAAAGTAAATTAGCTTAATTTTTTTATAAGCTAATAAAAGGCCCCGTGGCGCAACTGAATAGCGCATCAGATTTCGGCTCTGAGGGTTGGGGGTTTGAATCCCTCCGGGGTCACGAATAAACAAAAAATCCAAAATTAAAAATCAAGTTTACTTGTATTTTTAATTTTGGATTTTTTGTTTTTAAAGCGGAGCTTTTAGGGATCAACAAGCGGAGCGCAGTTCATCCCTATTCGTAAAATTTATAACAGTTTACTTGTATTTTTAATTTTGGGTTTTTTGTTTTAAAAGCGGAGCTTTTAGGGATCAGCAAGCGAAGCGCAGTTCATCCCTATTCGTAAAATTTATAACAGTTTACTTGTATTTTTAATTTTGGATTTTTTGTTTTAAAAGCGGAGCTTTTAGATAAAATTTATGGAGCATATATAATGTAAAAGCCACGCAATTTGCGTGGCTTTTGTGGTAAGTGTTTAGTATGTTATTATGACTTTGCTAAATCTCTACTGTGGTTAACCTCAAAATAATTTTGCACATTTTCCATAATGTGAGATTCTTTTAAAGTAGAATTTGCTGTTTTGTATTCTTGATTAATTAATTTTTTTGCAGGGAAGCTTTCACAATGTATTTCTTCTCCTTTAATGTTTGTTGTTTTTACGGTGGCAGTTCCATCTAATAAAGATTTTCCTGTTACCATAATAAAAGAGCGTTCTTCATCTTCTGCAGAAATACCTGTTCTTATTTTTGTGTTTTCAATAATAATATCCGACTTAATATTTGCGTTTGCTTTTGCTTGTTCTGCGGTTTTTTTATCGTTACTACAAGATAAGAAAAGTGATGCTGTTGCTAATACTGATACAAATAATTTAGTTTTCATAATTGAGTGCTTTTTTAAATACACTACAAAGATGAAGCTATTATAGGCCTAAGAATACGCCTGTATTAGTGAAAATGATTACCCTGAAAACAGGGGTGGCAGAGGCTTAATCGTCTAGAAGTCCCATTTTTATTGCGTGTTTAGTTAAGCCGGCTAAGTTTTTTACATTTAATTTAGATATTAAATTTTTACGGTAACTTTCTATTGTATGCTTGCTTAAAAATAACTCGTCTGCAATTTCTTGTGTTGTGTACTCTTCAGCAATAAGTTTTAAAACTTCTTTTTCTCTATTGGTTAAAGAAATTTCTTTTTCTTTTTTACTGGCAAACATAGCATCAGTATAGGCTTTTTTAATTTCTGTAGAAAAATACTTTTCACCACCAATAATTGTTCTAATGGCTTCTAGTAATTCATCTTTTTCAGCATTTTTGGGTACATAACCATCTACATTACCTCTAATTAGTGTGTCTATCATACCGCCATCTATATGCATACTAACAACTAGTGTTTTTAAGCCTGGAAAGCGTTCTTTTACGATAGTGTTTAATTCTATGCCATTCATTTCTGGCATAGTTAAATCTGTCACTAATAAATGAATGTCTTCGGCACCATTAATATCTAAATATTTTACTACTTGTGCACCATTTTTAGCGGTTGTAGTAATATTAAACTCAGGAGCATCTTCTAAAATACTCGTAAGTCCGTCTATAAACATTTTATGGTCGTCTGCAATAATTAGGTTATATGTTACCATTGGTTGTGTTTTTTATTGGTATTTCTATAGATATTACTGTTCCTCTGTTTACAGCAGAATCTATGTGTAAAGTACCGTTTAGTTTTTCTATTCTACTTTTAATATTTTTAAATCCAATACCTTCTCCGTTTTTGCTTGTATCAAATCCTTTACCGTTGTCTTCAAAAAGCAAAGTAATGCTATCTTCAAAGTAATTTAGGTGTATATCTGTATTAGATGCTTTGGCGTGTTTAAGAGTGTTTGTCATTAATTCTTGAATAATTTTAAACAACTCCATTTTTACCATTTCATTAATGGTATTTATTTTTTCTTCTGGGTGAGGGTAAAACTCTACATTTAGCTTGCCAGTGCTTGTAATAGATTTAGCATATTCTTTTATAAGCTGTGTAAAATCGTCTTGTCTAAACTTTTTTGGTATTAGGGTGTGAGAGATGTCTCTAACCAATTGGTAGGTTTCATCTAACTGACCAGATATGGTATGTAATGTACTGGTTTTTTCTTTTACGCTAGCAAGCTGTAATTTTATTCCAGCTAAATTACCACCAATACTATCGTGTAATTCTTGGGCTATACGCTTTCGTTCCTCATCTTGTCCTTCAATTGCGGCTTTTATTAACTTTAATTCCTGTTCTTGTTTTAGAGTTGTTACTTTTTGGTTGTTAATTTCTTCGTTCTTTTTAGCAAGTTCACTTTGAGCTTGCATTTTTTGGTAATAGGTATAGAGTAGGGCAATTACAGGAATAAGAATTACTAAAAAGCCGATTAAAAAAGCTGCTTTAATAGTTTTTTGCCTATCTAGCTCGGCTTGTTGTTTTATTTGGTCCTCTTTTAAGTCAGAAATAGCTTGTTCTTTTTTTATGGTTTCGTATTGTATCTCTAGTTCCTTTATAATTTCTCTTTGTTGTTTGTCTTTTATCTCATTTAAAACTCCAAAAAGTTGTGTCATTGTTGCATAGGCATTTTTATAATCTTCTTGTTTGTAAAAGCTTCTTGCTTGTATAATTAGTGATTCTCTTTGAAATTGTAAGTTTTCATGATCTACGGCATTAATGTAAGCCATAGTGAGGCCAACGTTAGCAATATTATACTCTTCTAATTTATAATACAATTTAGCTACTAGTAATGCACCCTCATAATAAATAGCATTAAAATTATTGGCTTTTGCTTGGTTACTTATTTGCGCATACATTTGTATGGCTTTGTTGTATTCTTTATTTACTTCTAAAAGTTTGGCTTTGTGAAGTTTGGTTTCTAATTCTGATTCTAAATCTTTAAATTGTTTTGCAAGCTCTAAAGATGAGTTGTAGTATTCTTCTGCTTTGTTATATTCTTCTTTTTTGGAATAAGCATTGCCTAGTTGCATAAATGCTTTATAGGTAGTTGTTGGTTGCTGTTTATTGTAAATTGCTATGCTTTCTTGAAGTAGTTTTATGGCTTTATCTATATTGTTTTGAGCAATGTAATTTTTTGCCAGACTAACTTTATGTAAATATATATACTGAGAGTCATTAATAAATTCGGCTTCCTGTAATCCTTTTATGTTCCACTCAATAGACTTGTCTACTAGTCCGTTTAACGAACTACCAACAGACATAAAATAATATGCTTTGGCATATAAAAATTTTTTATCTTTTTCCGGTTTATCCCAATTTCCTAATTCTTGTACATATAAATTCCCATAATGTAAAACGGAATCGGTATTTGCTTTTTTGGCGTGGTGTTCTATAAGCTGATCAAATACTGAGAATCTTTGTGCTCCAAATGTTGCATCTTTTAATGCATCATATAAAGGTTGTAAAGTTTTGTCTTTTTGAATTTTTGACCATGAAAAAGAAAAAAAGGAAGGATTATCTTCTTTATTTAAACTATCTTTTTCTTGTGCTGCAGCTAATTGAAAGGTTGCAATTATAAAATATAATAAAAAGTATTTAAGCTTACTATATTTCTTTAGGTTGTATGAAGATTTGGTGGTAATCAAAAAAGATGATTTAATATTTGATTGTTATTTTCTTAATTTATTCTAATTAAGAAGTTCTAACAGTTAGTTTTAATAGTGTTTACAAAGTTTATATTATTATTTAGTATGACAATCCCATTAGTTAGTGAAATGACTATCCCTGAAAACAGTGTAATATAATTATTATTTCTTTTTTAAAATAGTACTTATTATTTTTTTAGCGTGTATCCTAGAATTTTCTATAAACCATTTGTGTGTTTCCATTCCTCCACAAATTACACCGGCTAAAAAAACATTGTTTAGGTTTGTTTCCATAGTGTCTGTGTTATGAGTCGGAATTTTTTTTGCGTCGTTAGATAAAGTAATTCCTATTTTGGTTAAAAAATTAAAATTAGGTCTGTAACCAGTTAAGGCTAAAACATAATCGTTTTCTAATACTATAGTTTCGTTAGCTGTTTTTATTACTATCTCTCTTTCTTTAATTTCTGTAATATTGGCATTGTATATAACTTTTATGCTACCTTCCTCTATACGATTAATAATGTCTGGGCGTACCCAATATTTTACACGTTTACCAACTTCAGAACCTCTAATTATTAAAGTAACATCTGCACCTTTACGCCAGCATTCTAATGCGGCATCTATTGATGAGTTACTTGCGCCAACAACAGCTAATTTTTGTTTAGAAAAAAAATGTGGATTATTATAATAGTGGCTAACTTTTGGTAAGTCTTCTCCTAGAATATTTAATTTATTAGGTATATCGTAAAAACCAGTAGCTATTATTACGCTATTTGCTGTATAAGTTGCTTTACTGGTTTTTACAATATAATAAGTAGTGTCTTTGGTGACATTAGTTACTTTTTCAAATAAATTAATGTCTAAATTATTACTGCTTACAATTCTTCTGTAGTACTCTAAAGCTTCTTCTTTTTTAGGTTTGGCTTCATTACTAATAAAAGGAATATTGTCTATTTCTAGTTTTTCTGATGATGAAAAAAATTGCATTTTAGCAGGGTAGTTGTATAACGAGTTTACAATACACCCTTTTTCTAAAATAAGATAAGAAAGTCCGTTTTTTTTAGCCTCTAATCCGCAGGCAATACCAATGGGTCCGCCGCCAATAATTACAACATCTAATAAATTCACTAGCCTATAATTTCTTTTAAGTTTTTAATTGTATCCGTAGGGTTATCGCTCTTAAAAACAAAGCTTCCCGCAACTAGTACATCTGCACCTGCATCTACTAAATCCTTTGCATTTTTAGAGGTAACACCACCATCTATCTCTATAAGAGTTTTAGCATTTTTTTTAATGATTAATTCCTTTAATGCTTTTACCTTATAGTAAGTATTCTCAATAAAAGATTGTCCGCCAAAACCAGGATTAACACTCATTAAACAAACAACATCAATGTCGTTTATTATATCTTCTAATAAGTGTATGCTTGTATGCGGATTTAAAGCAACGCCAGCCATCATACCTTCTGCTTTAATTGCTTGTAAAGTTCTGTGTAAATGTGTACAAGCTTCATAGTGTACTGTTAACACATTTGCACCTAATTCAGCAAAGGTTTTAATGTACCTATCAGGGTCTACAATCATTAAATGTACATCTAATGTTTTTGTAGCGTGCTGTGCTATACTTTTTAAAACCGGCATACCGTAAGATATATTAGGAACAAAAACGCCGTCCATAATATCTATATGGTGCCAATCTGCCTCACTATTGTTTACCATTTCTACATCTCTCTGTAGGTTTCCAAAGTCTGCTGCTAATAAAGAAGGTGCAATTTTGTTGTTGCTCATTTTGTTTTAGATTGATATTTATGCAAAAGTACGCATTTGATGTAAATTGAAACAGTGGAAATTAACCTTTATAAATTGTTTAAGATTAGTAGTTAGATGAAACAAAAAAGCCTGTTGTTAAAAACAACAGGCTTTGCATGTAATAAGTTAAATTCTTTATATATTAAAGGACTTCAACGTTTACTGCATTAGGTCCTTTTTTTCCTTCTTCAACGTCATAACTAACTTTGTCTCCTTCAGCTATTTCGTGAGTTAATCCACTAATGTGAACAAAAACGTCTTTACCACCATCATCTGGAGTGATAAAACCGAAACCTTTAGAGTCGTTAAAAAATTTTACTGTACCGTTACTCATAATTTTATTTTTAATTTAAAGTGCAAAGATAGTATAATATCAATACAAAGCGTTTTTTATTTTTTTTTCTAAACCCTAGGTAAATCTCCTTCTCCTTTTAGTGGTAAAGTAGAGCTTCCTGTTAGGTAAACATCTACGTGATGCGCAGCCTGTCTGCCTTCTGAGATTGCCCATACAATTAGAGATTGCCCTCTTCTTTGGTCTCCTGCCACAAAAACACCGGGTACATTGGTCATATAGTTTTTTGCAGACGCTTTAATATTTGTTCTAGGATCTGCTTCTAAGCCTAATTGCTGAGCTACAGTCATTTCTGAACCTGTAAAACCCATTGCAAGTAAAACTAAGTCGCATTTCCATTCTTTTTCTGTACCAGGAACTTCTTTTAATGTAGGTCTTTGTCCAGGTGTTTTTATCCACTCTACTTCTGCGGTTATAAGTCCTTTTAAGTTTCCTTTTTCATCTCCAATAAATTCTTTGGTAGATATGCTAAAAAAACGTTCTGCGCCTTCTTTATGAGATGAGCTAGTGCGTAAGCGCATTGGCCAAAACGGCCAAGGTTGATCTACAGGCCTTTCTGGAGTTGCTTTGCTCATAATCTCAAAATTAGAAACAGAGTTTGCTCCGTGGCGTATAGATGTTCCTATACAGTCAGATCCAGTATCACCACCACCAATAACAATAACATCTTTGTTGGTAGCCTTTATTTCTTCTCCTAAATCGGTAATACCATCTACACGTTTGTTGTTTTGCTTTAAAAAGTCCATTGCTTGTACAACTCCTTTTAAATCGGCTCCTTTTATAGGTAATTTTCTGCGTACTGTGGCACCGCCAGAAAGTACAACGGCATCAAAATCTTCTTTTAGAGTGTTGGCGTCTATATCTACTCCTATATGTGTGTTAGTCTTAAAAATTATCCCTTCCTCTTTCAGGACTTCTAGTCTACGGTCAATTACGTTTTTTTCCATTTTAAAATCTGGAATACCATAGCGTAATAATCCACCAACTTTTGCATCGCGCTCAAAAACAGTAACCAAGTGTCCGGCTCTGTTTAATTGTTGTGCAGTTGCTAAGCCAGCCGGTCCAGATCCTATAATAGCAACAGTTTTACCTGTTCTTGTTTTAGGTGGTTGTGCTGTTATCCATCCTTTAGAGAATGCGGTTTCTACAATGTTTTTTTCTATATTTTCTATAGATACAGGATCTTCGTTAATGCCTAATACACAGGCTTCTTCACAGGGAGCAGGGCATAATCTACCTGTAAACTCAGGAAAGTTGTTTGTAGAGTGTAATATGGTAGCTGCTTTTTCCCATTTTCCTTTGTAAACAGCATCATTAAAATCTGGAATTAAATTTCCTAGTGGGCATCCGCTATGGCAAAACGGAACTCCGCAATCCATACAACGTGCGCCTTGGTTTTTTAATTCTGTTTCTTTTAATGGCTGTGTAAATTCTTTATAATTTTTTATACGCTCTTCTACAGGAGCATAGTCTTCTATTTTTCTTTCGAACTCTAAAAATCCAGTTGTTTTTCCCATAGTGCTCTATATTATGCTAGCTTTTTCTTCTTCTTCTAATCTTTTTAATGCTTGGCGGTATTCTTCAGGGAATACTTTTACAAACATTGGTAAGCTGTTTTCCCAGTTTTCTAATAAACGTTGTGCTAAAGGACTCATAGTGTAGTTGTAATGACTCTCTATAAGGTCTTTTAATTCTGCAATGTCATTAGCTTCTTCTACAGGTAGTAAATTAAGAGACTCTTTGTTGCAATTTTTTTCAAAAGTTTTGTTTGGGTCTAATACGTAAGCAATACCGCCACTCATACCTGCTCCAAAATTACGGCCTACTTCACCTAAAATTACTGCAACACCACCAGTCATATACTCGCAACCGTGGTCTCCAATGCCCTCTACAACAGTTTTTGCTCCAGAGTTACGCACGCAGAAACGTTCACCTGCTTTACCATTAATGTAGGCTCTACCAGCAGTAGCACCATATAAGGTTACGTTACCAGTTATAACATTGTCTTCTGGAATTATAGTAGCACCTTCAGGAACTTTTATTACTAGTTTACCGCCAGAAAGCCCTTTTCCTAAATAATCATTAGTGTTGCCATTAACGGTCATAGTTAAACCTCTGGTTGCAAAGGCACCAAAGCTTTGTCCGGCAGAACCAGTAAAGTTTAAACGTAGCGTGTTTATAGGTAAACCTTTTGCACCATAGGTTTTTGAAATTTCATTACTTATAATTGCACCAACTGCTCTGTCTGTATTTTTAATAGGAAAATCTAGTGTTAGTTTTTCTTTTCTGAATAAAGATGGATGCGCTTTTTCTATAATTTTAAACTCTATAGATTTATAAATATCGTGCTCTTGTTTTTGTGTATTGTATAGTTTGGTATCAGCAGGTACATCTACTTGATGTAAAATAGGGGTAAGGTCTATGCCTTCTGCTTTGTAGTGTTCTATGGCTTTGTTGCGGTCTAGTTTTTGAACCTGACCAACCATTTCGTTAACCGTTCTAAAGCCCAACTGTGCCATTATTTCTCTTAATTCTTGAGCAATAAAGTACATATAATTAACTACGTGTTCTGGTTTTCCTTTAAACTTTTTACGTAGTTCAGGATTTTGAGTAGCAATACCAACCGGACAAGTGTTTAAGTGACAAACACGCATCATGATACATCCAGAAGCTACTAAAGGAGCGGTTGCAAAACCAAATTCTTCTGCTCCAAGTAAACATGCAATTGCAACGTCACGACCCGTTTTTAATTGTCCGTCACACTCTACAACAACTCTATTTCTTAGGTCGTTCATAACCAAAGTTTGTTGCGCTTCTGCAATACCAAGTTCCCAAGGTAAGCCTGCGTGTTTTAAAGATGTTAAAGGAGATGCTCCTGTTCCTCCATCATGACCAGAAATTAATACTACATCTGCTTTTGCTTTTGCTACACCAGCAGCTACGGTACCTACACCAACTTCTGATACTAATTTTACATTTATTCTTGCCTCTCTGTTGGCAGATTTTAAATCGTATATTAATTGTGATAAATCTTCAATTGAATAAATATCATGATGTGGAGGAGGGGAAATAAGACCTACGTACGGAGTAGAGTTTCTTGTTTTTGCTATAGACGGATTTACTTTTGGCCCAGGCAATTGTCCGCCTTCTCCAGGTTTAGCGCCTTGTGCCATTTTTATTTGTATTTCCTTGGCACTTGTTAAGTAATTAGATGTTACTCCAAACCTACCTGAAGCAACTTGTTTTATAGCGCTGTTTCTCCAATCTCCGGTTTCATTTTTGTAAAAACGCTCTGCATCTTCACCACCTTCACCAGAATTGCTTTTACCGCCAATACGGTTCATAGCAATTGCTAAATTTTCATGAGCTTCCTTACTTATAGATCCGTAAGACATTGCACCAGTTTTAAAGCGCTTTACAATATCTGTCCAAGGTTCTACCTCTTCAATAGGAATTGGATCGTAGTTAGAGAATTCAAATAAACCTCTAATAGTCATTAAGTGTTTTGATTGCTCATTAATTAGCTTAGAGTATTCTTTGTAGGTTTCTGGTTCGTTGTTACGTACAGATTTTTGTAGTTTAGCAATGGTAAGTGGATTAAATAAGTGTTTTTCACCATCTCTACGCCATCTGTATGCACCGCCCATTTCTAGTTCTAAACTAGCAGCTACTTCTTTAGTGTTAAATGCTTTTTGATGTCTCTTTGCTATTTCTTTTTCTATTTGATACAAGCCAATACCTTGTATTCTTGTTGGGGTATTTGGAAAATATTTATCTACCACCTTGGTGTTTATACCAATGCACTCAAATAATTGCGAACCTCTGTAAGAGTTTAAGGTAGAGATGCCTATTTTGTTCATCACTTTTAAAACTCCCTTGCCAATACCTTTGTTGTAATTTTTAATTGCCTCATCAAAAGTAATGTCTGTAATGTCATTTTCTTCTATTTGCTCAGCAATAATTTCGTTTACCAAATATGGGTTTACAGCACTTGCTCCGTAACCAAATAATAATGCAAAATGATGTACTTCTCTAGGTTCTGCAGACTCAATAATGATACTAAGTTTAGATCTTTTTCCTAGTTTTTGAAGTCCGCTATTTACAAAAGATAAAGCTAGCAAAGCAGGTATAGGTGCGTTGTCTTTGTTTACATTTCTGTCTGATAAAATAATGATATTTGTACCGCTATCTATTGCTTTAGAGGCCTGGTCTAGTATGCTAGCTAAAGCTTCTTCTAAAGCATTGTGCCCACGTGCTATTTTGTATAAAATAGGAATAGATGTTACTTTGTAATCTGGACTAGCATCATAGTTCTTTATCTTGTCTAAATCTTCTTTAGATATTACAGGATTCTGAATTTTTAATTTACGGCAATGCAATTCCGAAAAATCAAAAATATTATGATCACTACCAAGAGTTAAGCTAATATCTGTAATTAACTCTTCTCTTATCCCGTCTAAAGGTGGATTAGTAACTTGGGCAAATAATTGCTTAAAGTAATTGTAAATAAGTTGTGGTTTTTCAGATAATACAGCAATTGGAGTATCAGACCCCATAGAACCAATAGGTTCTTTGGCTGTTTTGCCCATTGGTAATATAATAGTGTTTATATCTTCTAAAGTATATCCAAAAAGAGATTTTCTTTTATCAAGACTTTCCTCTCCTAAAAATAAAGGGCAGTCATTATAAGGTATATCTTTTAAATGTACCAAATTATTGTCTAACCATTTTTGGTAAGGCTTTAATTGAGCAATTTTTTCTTTTATTTCTTCGTCATTAACTATTCGGCCTTCTTCCATATTAACTAAAAACATTTTCCCAGGCTCTAATCTGCCGTGGAACTCAATGTTTTCTGGTTCTATATCTACCACACCAGTTTCTGATGACATAATTACGTAGCCATCTTTGGTGACAGAATATCTAGAAGGTCTTAAACCGTTACGATCTAAAACTGCTCCAATATAGTTGCCATCTGTAAATGGTACAGATGCAGGTCCGTCCCAAGGCTCCATCATACAAGAGTTGTACTCGTAAAAAGCTCTTTTAGCAGCAGACATATCTGGGTTTTTTTCCCAGGCTTCTGGTACCATAATCATCATTACTTCTGGTAAAGATCTGCCTGTCATCAACAGTAATTCTACCACCATATCCATAGTTGCAGAGTCAGATTTGCCAGGTAATATTATAGGAAGTATGTTTTTTATTTCATCTCCAAATAAATCACTTTTTAATAACTCTTCTCTAGAGCGCATTCTAGACACATTACCGCGTAATGTATTTATTTCTCCGTTATGGCACATATACCTAAATGGTTGTGCTAAATCCCAAGTAGGAAAAGTGTTTGTAGAAAAACGTTGGTGTACTAAGGCAAGTCTTGTAACCACTCTAGGATCCATTAAATCTTTAAAGTAAAATTTAATGTCTTGCGGCATTAAAAGACCTTTAAAAATAATAATTTTTGTAGATAAGCTTGGTACATAGAAAAAGCCACTTTCAGATAATTTAGATCCCAAAATTGTGTGCTCTGTAACTTTACGAGCAATGTATAATTTTAGGTTAAAAGAAGCGTAATCTTGTGAGCTGTCTTCTTTTGCTATAAATATTTGCTTAACAAAGGGCTCTGTTTCCATAGCAATACGCCCAGGAACATTTTTGTTTACAGGCGCATCTCTCCAGCCAAGCAATTTTAACCCTTGTTTTTTTATGTTTTCTTCAAAAACAGAAATACAAAAATCTCTTTGGTTTTCCTTTTGCGGCAAAAATATGTTTGCAACAGCATATTCGCCTGGTTCTGGCAGAGTAAAATTACAAACCTCTACAAAGTAATCATGTGGTATATCTATTAAGATACCAGCCCCGTCACCCGTTTTGCCATCAGAACTAACGGCTCCTCGGTGCTCTAGTTTATCTAATATCTCTAAGGCTTTATGTATTATGTCGTTAGACTTCTTTCCTTTTAAGCTACATATAAAACCTGCTCCACAGTTGTCATGTTCAAAATCCGGTAGGTATAACCCTTGTTTTTTCAGCTTCATAAATTATCACATTTCTTCAAATATATTACAATCGTTAAATTATATTTAAAGATTTAATGATAAGTAAGAAATTAATTCATCATTTTCAGTGTATTGATAAATTATGTGAAATTTTAAATTTTTAAGGGTGTATAAATTATCAAATTCATAATGTTAAATTATGAATTTGTCATAAAAAAATGCTGCACAAGTGAACTTGTGCAGCATTTCTATTAAAAAAAGATATTATTGTAATTTAATCTCTTAAAATGCTTCTTGAAATTACTATTTTTTGTATTTCAGATGTGCCTTCATAAATCTGTGTAATTTTAGCATCTCTCATTAAACGCTCTACATGGTAATCTTTAACAAAACCGTTACCACCGTGTATTTGTACGGCTTCTACAGCAACATCCATAGCAACTTTAGATGCGTAGAGTTTTGCCATTGCACCAGATAAATCATAATTTTCATGATTATCTTTATCCATAGCAGCTTTGTAAACTAACATCCTTGCAGCTTCTATAGAAGTGTGCATATCAGCTAATTTAAAAGCAATAGCTTGGTGGTTGGCAATCTCAGTACCAAATGCTTTTCTTTGTTTAGAGTATTTTAATGCTAATTCATATGCGCCTGCAGCAATACCTAATGCTTGTGCAGCAATACCAATTCTTCCACCAGAAAGTGTTTTCATAGCAAATTTAAAACCAAAACCGTCTTCTCCAATTCTGTTTTTCTTAGGTACTTTTACATCATTAAATATTAATGAGTGTGTGTCACTACCTCTAATACCTAATTTATTTTCTTTTGGTCCAATTTCAAACCCTTCAGCTCCTTTTTCTACAATTAAAGCATTAATTCCTTTGTGCCCTTTTTCTATGTCTGTTTGTGCAATTACTAAGTATATGTCTGCAGAACTACCATTGGTAATCCAGTTTTTTGTACCGTTTAATACGTAGTGATCTCCTTTGTCTATTGCTGTAGTTTTTTGTGATGTAGCATCACTACCAGCTTCAGGTTCAGACAAACAAAAAGCACCTATACTTTCTCCTGTTGTTAAACGAGTTAAGTATTTTTGTTTTTGTTCTTCTGTGCCAAAAGTTTCTAAGCCCCAACAAACTAGAGAGTTGTTTACAGAAACAATTACAGAACAAGAAGCATCTACTTTAGACAATTCTTCCATTACTAAAACGTATGAAAGGGTGTCTAGGCCGCTTCCTCCGTATTTAGAGTCTACCATCATTCCTAAAAAGCCTAGCTCGCCCATTTTTTTTACTTCTTCTTCAGGGAATCTTTGGGCGTCATCTCTTTCAATTACTTCTGGTAATAATTCATTTTGAGCAAAATCTCTTGCTGCTTGCTGAATCATTAATTGTTCTTCTGTTAACTTAAAGTCCATCTTATTGCGATAATGTTAATTTATGTGTACAAATATAGCTTTATATTGTGATATATTCAACAGTATATTGTTCTCTTTCTCTATACTTTAGTACGGTTCAACGTAAAATTAATGAAAAATTAATCATTCTATGGTTGTTAAAAGTTTAAAAATGCCGCAATATTTTTATATTTGTTGAATTGAACTTTTAGTAATTGATTTAATATTAAAATTATGAGACAGCAGTAACTCCCGTTTGGGAGGGATATTTTTAACAACAATAGCAATGCAATAATATGTTACATAATTTACAATCAATTTAAAATGAAAGATTTACTACAAAAATACGAGGACAAACAACCTGAAATAGTTTTTAATTGGAAAGATTCTGAAACGGAAGCCGAAGGGTGGACGGTTATAAATTCTTTACGTGGCGGTGCAGCCGGTGGTGGCACAAGAATGCGTAAAGGTTTGGATATGAATGAAGTTTTGTCTTTGGCAAAAACTATGGAGGTGAAGTTTACAGTTTCTGGGCCAGCAATTGGTGGCGCAAAATCAGGAATTAATTTTGATCCTAGTGATCCAAGAAAAAAAGGAGTTCTAAAACGTTGGTACAATGCCGTTGCTCCATTATTAAAAAGTTATTATGGTACTGGCGGAGATTTAAATGTTGATGAAATACACGAAGTAATTCCTATTACTGAAGATGCTGGTGTTTGGCATCCACAAGAAGGGGTTTTTAACGGACATTTTAAACCTACAGAAGCAGATAAAATTAACCGTATTGGCCAATTGCGCTTGGGTGTTATAAAAGTGATAGAGAGTAATACGTATTCTCCTTCTGTAGAGCGTAAGTACACAGTAGCAGATATGATTACTGGTTTTGGCGTAGCAGAAGCAGCAAAACATTATTATGATATTTATGGTGGTACCATAAAAGGTAAAAGAGCAATAGTACAAGGTTTTGGTAACGTGGGTGCTGCTGCAGCATATTACCTTAGTCAAATGGGAGCTAAAATTGTAGGTATTATAGACCGTGATGGTGGTATAATTAACAAAGACGGTTTTTCTTTTGAAGAAGTAAAAGAGCTTTACCTTAACAAAAACGGAAATACTCTTGTAGCGGATAATATGATTCCGTTTGAAGAAATTAATAAACAAATTTGGGGTTTAGAAGCTGAAATATTTGCACCTTGTGCCGCATCTAGACTAATAACCAAAGAACAAATAACACAGTTAATAGATACAGGTCTAGAAGTTATTACATGTGGAGCTAATGTGCCATTTGCAGATAAAGAAATTTTCTTTGGTCCTATAATGGAGTATACAGATGAGCGTGTAAGTTTAATTCCAGATTTTATATCTAACTGTGGTATGGCTAGAGTATTTGCTTACTTTATGGAAAGAAGAGTAGAAATGAATGATGAGTTGGTTTTTCTAGATACATCTGAAACTATAAAGAAAGCAATGCAAAATGTATATAAAAATAACGCTTCAAAAAAACAGTTAAGTAAGACTGCTTTTGAGATAGCTTTAAAACAATTAATATAAACTAAACTAAGAAGAAGAAGAATGGAGACCATTATAATAATTATTTTTTTTGTTGGTTATTTAGCAATAACCTTAGAGCACAATCTTAAAATAGATAAGCTAATACCTGCACTTGCCATGATGGCATTACTTTGGGCGGTAATAGCATTAGCTCATATGCCAGTTTTTGAAGTTGATGCGGCTTTGCGAGAATTAGCACCAAGCCACGTAGATGAAATTTTACTACATCACTTAGGAAAAACTGCAGAAATATTGGTCTTTTTATTAGGGGCAATGACTATTGTAGAAATTATAGATTACTTTAATGGTTTTGCCACAATTAAAGGGTTTATAAAAACAAAAAGCAAACGTAAACTATTATGGTTGTTCTCCATTCTTGCTTTTATCTTATCAGCAATTATAGATAACTTAACAGCTACTATTGTATTAATAACAATTTTACAAAAAGTAATTAGAAACAGAGAAACTCGTTTGTGGTTTGCTGGTATGATTATTATTGCAGCTAATGCTGGTGGAGCTTGGTCTCCTATTGGAGATGTTACAACCACAATGCTATGGATAGCAGATAAAGTTTCTGCTGCACAATTAGTAGAGCACGTATTTGTACCATCTATTGTTTGTATGGTAGTACCAACACTTATTGCAAGTAGATTTAAAGCCTTTAAAGGTAATATTGAAGATATTGAAGAAACCGATAGCGATAAAAAATCTAAATTTGGATCTACAATGCTATATTTAGGTTTAGGAGCTATTGTTTTTGTTCCTTTCTTTAAAACTATTACGCACTTACCACCATATGTAGGTATGATGTTGTCTTTAGCTGTTGTTGCAACTTTTGCAGAAATTTACAGTAACTCTAAATTTAGTATATCTAATGTAGATGGTGAAAGTGAAGCTGCTGCTCACCATAGTCCAGTTCATCATTCTTTGTCTAAGATAGAGTTACCAAGTATTTTATTTTTCTTGGGTATATTGTTAGCTGTAGCTGCTTTAGAATCGTTAGGTATGTTATTCCACTTTGCAGAAAATCTAAATGCGGCAATTCCAAATTCAGATATTGTAGTAATGTTATTAGGGGCAGGTTCTGCGGTTATAGATAACGTTCCGTTGGTAGCAGCTAGTATTGGTATGTTTCCTCAAACTATGGATGATCCTTTATGGCACTTTATTGCATATTCTGCCGGTACGGGTGGTAGTATGTTAATTATTGGCTCTGCTGCAGGTGTAGTTGCAATGGGTATGGAAAAAATAGATTTCTTCTGGTATTTTAAGAAAATCACTTGGTTGGCTTTAGTAGGCTTTTTAGCAGGTGCAGCTTCTTTTATTTTAATCAGAGATTTTATATTAAACGTATAATTTTATTTGTAAAATAGCGTTATAAGAGCAACTTAAATACTGGAAAATATATGTTATTGTTTCAAGATGCTGCTAATGAGGTAGTAATGGGAGAAAGTGTATCCGAAGAAAAAACACTATCAGTAATAGATTTAATTGTAAATGGTGGTGCGGGTAGCATTATTATTATAGCAATTTTAGGAATTCTTTTGTTTGTTGCTCTATATATTTATTTTGAAAGAATCTTTGCAATAAAGGCTGCTTCTAAAATTGATAAAAATTTTATGAATCAGATTAAAGACCACGTAACAAATGGTAAGCTAGACGCTGCTCGTATGTTGTGTGCACAAACAGATTCTCCGGTGGCAAGATTAACTGAAAAAGGGATATCTAGAATAGGAAAACCTTTAGATGATATTAATACTGCTATTGAAAATGCGGGTACTTTAGAAGTATATAAATTAGAAAAAAATGTTAGTGTTTTAGCTACTGTTGCTGGTGCTGCACCTATGATTGGTTTCTTAGGAACTGTAATTGGTATGATTTTGGCATTCCATGAAATGGCATCTGCAGGAGGGCAAGCAGAAATGGGTTCTTTAGCATCTGGTATTTATACAGCAATGACAACTACAGTAGCTGGTTTAGTTGTGGGTATTATTGCATACATTGGCTACAACCACCTTGTAAACAGAACGGGTAAAGTTGTACACGCTATGGAAGCTAACGCTGTAGACTTTTTAGACTTATTAAACGAACCACTTTAAATTCCTTTAGATGAAATTAAAAGGAAGAAATAAAGTAAGTCCGGACTTTAGTATGTCGTCTATGACAGACATTGTGTTTTTATTGTTGGTATTTTTTATGCTAACGTCAAATGCACCAAATGCACTAGATCTGTTGCTTCCTAAGGCAAAAGGGAAGTCAACCAACACACAAAATGTATCTGTAAGTATTAATAAAAACTTAGAGTATTTTGTGAATAATGAAAAAATAAACGGGAAATACATAGAAATTGAATTAAAGAAAGCACTAGAAGGTCAAGAAAAACCTACAATTATTTTAAGGGCAGAAGAAACAGTGCCTGTAAAAGAAGCAGTAAACGTAATGGATATTGCTAATAAAAATAATTACAAGGTTATTTTAGCTGTGCGAGCAAAATAATGTCGTTCTTAGATACCAAACACAAGAAAAAATCTTTTACGCTTACAACCTTGTTGTTAAGCGTTTTCTTGTTGTTGCTTTTTTATGTTGGTTTAACTTATATGGATCCGCCAGAAGAAAAGGGTATTGCGGTTAATTTTGGTCAGATGGATTTTGGTAAAGGTAACGTACAACCAAAAGAGAAAATAAAATCTGAACCAGTAAAGACTACAAAAGAGGTTGTAGAAGAACAACAAGAAGAAGTTAAGCCTGTAGCAGAACCACAAGTACAACAAGAGTCTGCACAAGAAAAGGCAGCAGAAAAATTGGTTACTCAAGATAATGAAGAATCAATTTTAATAAAACAACAGCAAGAAGCTAAACGTAAAGCAGATGCCGCAGCAAAAAAAGCTAAGGCAGAGGCAGAGCGTAAGGAGCAGCAGCGTATTGCTGCAGAAAAAGCAGAAGCAGAGCGTAAGCGTAAAGCAGAGCAGGCAAAAAGGGATAAGGTAGATAACCTTTTTGGTGGCTTAGCTAAGTCTGACGGTAAAGCCACAGGAGGAGAAGGAGATGATAATAAAGCTGGTGACAAGGGAAATCCACAAGGAGACCCTTATGCAACTAGTTATTATGGTTCTCCAGGTTCTGGTAGTGGTGGGGCTGGTTACGGATTATCTGGAAGAAAACTACTAGCAAAAGGTAAAGTAAAGCAAGAGTGTAATGAAGAGGGTAGAGTTGTTGTTAAAATTATTGTAGACCGTAACGGTAAAGTGCTATCTGCAACACCAGGCGTAAAAGGTACAACTAACAACCATCCTTGTTTATTAAAGCCAGCAGAGGCAACTGCACGTTTACATAAGTGGAACTTAGATGCTAATGCTCCAAGCAGACAAATAGGTTTTGTTGTTGTAAACTTTAAATTAGGAGAGTAATTATCTAAAATTACTTTAATTTTACTCCTTATTTACTCAATTTAATATACTTTAATGACATATAGCCAAACGTTAGATTGGATGTTTGCTCAACTTCCAATATACCAAAACAAAGGAAAATCTGCGTTTAATGTAAAGCTAGACAATATAAAGCTATTTTCTAAAGCTTTAGGATCTCCAGAACAACAGTTTAAAAGTATACACGTAGCTGGTACTAACGGTAAAGGTTCTAGTAGCCATATGTTAGCATCTATTTTACAAGAAGCTGGTTACAATGTAGGTTTATATACTTCTCCGCATTTAAAAGATTTTAGGGAGCGCATAAGAATTAATGGAATTAAAATTCCAGAGGATGATGTTATAAACTTTGTAGAAAGTAATATGCCTTTTTTTAATGATCATAAACTTTCATTTTTTGAAATGACTGTGGCAATGGCGTTTAATTACTTTGCTAAAGAAAAAGTAGACATAGCCATTATAGAAGTTGGTTTAGGTGGAAGACTTGATTCTACTAATATTATTACGCCCGAGGTTTCATTAATAACAAATATAGGACTAGATCATACAGATTTATTAGGAGATACATTAGAAAAAATTGCAGCAGAAAAAGCAGGTATTATAAAAAATAATGTGCCGGTTGTAGTAAGTGAAAATCAAAAAGAAACAGTAGCTGTGTTTAAGGAAATTGCAGAGTCTAAAAACGCGCATTTAATTTATGCAGATGCTATTTTAGTAAAAACATACAAAACATCTTTATTGGGTAATTATCAGCAAAAAAATATAAAAGGTGTTTTAGCTACACTTAAACAATTAAAAGAATTTACAATTACGAATAGTGCAATTGAAAAAGGGCTGTTAAATGTGGTAGAAAATACTGGATTAATGGGTAGGTGGCAACTATTACAGGAGCAACCTAGGGTAATTTGCGACACAGCACACAATAAAGAAGGCTTAAGTTTAACTTTAGATCAATTAAAACAGCAAAAATATAAGTCGCTTTTTATTGTCTTAGGAGTTGTTAAGGATAAGAATTTGGATGCTATTTTACCTCTTTTTCCAAAAAATGCAAATTATTTTTTCTGTTGTCCAAAAATAGAAAGAGGATTAAATGCAGAGGAATTACAAGCTAAAGCAAGTAGCTTTTTATTACGGGGTGATGCTTATTCATCTGTAAAAGAAGCACTTGAAAAAGCAAAATCTTTAGCAAAAAAAGAAGATTTAATTTACGTTGGAGGCAGCACTTTTGTTGTTGCAGAAATAGTTTAATTTTTTTTCATTTTTTATTTGCGAGAAACGAAAAACAGTTATATATTTGCACTCGCAATACGGAAAACAAATTTCTAAATTGTGAATGAGGGCTCTTAGCTCAGTTGGTTCAGAGCACCTGCCTTACAAGCAGGGGGTCACTGGTTCGAATCCAGTAGGGCCCACAGTAATTAAAGCTTCCGATTTTATCGGGAGCTTTTTTATTTTATATCGTTTTGTAAGTAAACTTCTTGTTATACAATCTTATACTGAAACTACAATATATCTTAATAAATTTAGGTATAATTAAGCTTATTGGTAGCTGTGTTTATTATTGTTCTATAATTTAAATAATAAATTATCATTTCTATAATATTAGTGTTAAACGTCAGAAATTACTACAATTGGTGTGTTCTTCATTTTCCTTTTTTCTACCTTTACATTATATTAACTTAAAACTATATATTTTGAAACAAAGAGTAATATTATTAGTCGGTATTTTAATTAGTACTATGTCTTATGCTCAATTTGAAATTTCGGCAGGTACAGGTTATGCAATTGGAAGCGCTGAGATGAAATTAGGAACAGAAACAACAACAACAAGTGTAGAAAATACTTATGGTAGTTACGGAGAGGGTGTTAACTTTCAGCTAAGAGGAACTTATTTTTTTAATGAAAAAGTTGGTTTAGATGTGGGTGTTGGTTATTTAAATGGAGCAGACCATACTATAAATAAGACCACAGTACCAGGAGTAGATGTAGATGCAATTGCAAGAGGTAGAGCTTATGGTGCAACTGTAGCTGTAGCTTACAAATTTACAGATAATTTTTATGGTCGTGCAGGTGCATTATTAAAAATAGCAGGTAAAACAGAAGCTGTAGTTTTTAGTAGTACATTAATGTCTGAGGCAGAGAGAGAGCCATATAGCCTTCCTGAGGGTTCTTACTCAGAAACGAATTACACAGAAGATTTTCACGGTAAGTTTCCTTTAGGTTTTGTTGGTGCTTTAGGATATAAATTCCCTATAGATAACAACTTTAGTATATACGTAGAGGCAGAATACTACGGTATTAGCCTAAAACGTAAAGATTCTGAATTGCAAGAGTTTAATACAAACCTATTTACTCCTGATGGTAATATGGTTGCAGAAAGTGTTTTTACTTTAGATAACTTACCTCCAGGTTACAGTAAAAAAACTACTTATGTAGATGAGTTAAGAAATGACAATACAGATCCATCTAAAAAATTATCACAAAAAGTACCATATTCTTCTTTTGGAGTTAACGTAGGTATAACATATAAGTTTAAAAAGGCTGCTAAACAGTAAGCTTAAATTAAAACTTTAAAAAAGCTCTAAAGATGTGTTTTGCATTTTTGGAGCTTTTTTATTGCTAATGATTAGCTAGGTAAAACCAGTAATGGAATTTTTGTATGGTAATCTGCATTTTCTACAACGGGTTCTTGTATTAATTCTTCTAAATAACTACGGTTATTATAAACTAATGCCAAAGTATCTATTGCGTGGTCTTTTATAAATCTGCTTATAATTTCAGATTTATTTGCGTAATATGGTAATAAATGTAGTTTTAAAGGGGCACTAGCTAAACAATTTTGTACTATTTTTAAATTAGATTGCTGAAAATCATCTAACAATACATTTGTTTTTAAATGAAGAATATGTACTGTGCAACTATACAATTTTGTTATAAACAAAAGTGCTTGCAATGCTTCGGGACTTAAGCTGCGTTTAAGGTCTGTTGCCAAAACCAATTGTTTTGGAACACAAAAATTATAGTTATTTGGTATTGCTAAAACAGGACAGTCTTTAATTGCATTAATTATGTGCATAGTATTTGCACCAATAAATACACGTTTAAAATTTGTTATTCCTTTAGTGCCAGATATTACAAAATTTATATGCTCGTTTTTAATAATATCTACAACTTCATGGGTTAGTAAATCAAAAGAAGATATGGTTTTAAAACTATGTAAAGGGTTAGCGTGTTTTTGCCTAATATATTCTATTGTCTTTTTTAACCCATTTTTAGAGCTTGTTTCTGTATTCTTTTCTACAACCAGAGTTTTAGAGCTTTCTGCCATAAACCTGCTATGTGTTATAGCGGGTACGTAAGTATTTAATAAGTAAAAATTACACTTTTCTTTTTTAAAAAGCTCAAGAGCATACGTAATTGCATTGTTTGCATTTTCAGAAAAATCTGTGGGTAAGAGTATATTTTTCATCAGACTGTGTTAAAATATCTGATGTAAAAATAAAAGTAGTTACAACCGTAAACTATGATATTTGTCAGTTTTAAAAACTTATAATCCGCTTACAACGTTTTGTAATTTTGCTATATCTTTAATTCTAACTTGTTTTCCAGAGGTTTCAATCATACCTTTCTTTTTAAATTCAGATATAATTCTAATAGTAGACTCTGTTGCAGTACCCACAACATTACTCATATCTTCTCTGCTTAAGCTTAGTTTTAAAAAACCATTATCATCTTCGCCAAATTCGTTTTTTAAATAAATAAAGGCTTCTGCTATACGTTGTTTAACGGTTTTTTGAGACATATTTACAATAACATCATCTGCCTCTCTTAAATCGTTTGCCATATGACGCAATACCTCAACAGCAAAATTAGGGTTGGTGTTTAAAGTATGTAAAATACTTTCTTTAGGAATAAAACAAAGATCTACATCTTTAATAGCTACAGCGCTTAAGTTAGCAGATTCTTCTGCAATTACAGAACGTTGCCCTAAAATTTCTCCTTTTGTTGCAAGCTTAATTATTTGGTCTTTTCCGTTAGAACTAAGTTTAGATAGTTTAGACACGCCATTTCTAACACAAAAAACACCATCTAAGCGTTCTCCTTCTTCAAAAATTGCATCTCCCTTTTTAAAAGTTTTAGAAACCTTAGTATCAGATACTTTTTTTAACTCGTCTTTGCTCATTGCTCGTAACGAATTAAACTGACGAATAATACAATTTTCACACCTACTCATAACATTGTTTTTGCTTGCATTACAAATTTACGGTTAATGTTAAAATCAAAACCTGACATTTGTCATATTTTAAAATAGCACTTTAACAGACCTTTGTTTTGGTCTAAAATGTTAAAGATGATAAAAGAAAAATGTTTTCATTGTGGAGATGATTGTGACACAATACCTATTAAATTTAAAGGTAAGCATTTTTGTTGCAATGGCTGTAAAACAGTTTTTGAAATTTTTGAGTCTAACGACTTAACTTATTACTATGACTTACAATCTGCTGCTGGTGCCACACCAAATGAAGTAGCGGATAAATATAACTTTTTAGACTCTCCTAAAATTTTAGATAAACTAATAGAGTTTAATGAAGAAAATCACCAAATAGTAAATTTATATATACCACATATACATTGTAGTTCTTGTATTTGGGTTTTAGAGAACTTAAATAAATTAGCAAAAGCAGTAAGATCATCTCAAGTAGATTTTCCTAAAAAAATGGTTCGTATAGCTTATAATCCAGAAGAATTAAGTTTAAAGCAGTTGGTAATTTTATTGGCTAAAATTGGTTATGAGCCATATATTTCTTTAGAGGATTATAGCAAAGGTAAAAAAAGCGTAGACCGCAGTCTTATTTATAAATTAGGAGTAGCTGGTTTTGCCTTTGGAAATGTTATGTTTTTGTCTTTTCCAGAGTATTTTGAAGTACAAGAGTTTTGGTTAGACCAGTATAAAAATGTGTTTAGGTGGTTAATGTTTGCTTTTTCATTGCCTGTAGTTTTTTATTCTGCACAAGATTATTTAATATCTGCTTACAAAAGTATTTCCTCTAAAATTTTAAATATAGATGTGCCAATTGCATTAGGTGTTTTAGTGCTTTTTGTACGTAGTACATTAGAAATTATTTTTGATTGGGGAACTGGTTTTTTTGATAGTTTAACAGGGTTGATATTTTTTCTGCTTTTAGGTAAATTTTTTCAGCAAAAAACATATTCCTTTTTATCTTTTGAGAGAGATTACAAGTCTTATTTTCCTATTGCTGTGACTAGAATTTTGCCTGGAGGAGAAGAAGAAACAGTACAAGTGTATGATATTAAGCAAGGAGATAAACTTTTAATAAGAAATGAAGAGTTAATACCTGTAGATGGTATTGTGTTAAAAGGTAATGCGCGTATAGATTATAGCTTTGTTACAGGTGAATCTGAAGTTGTTGAAAAGGCAAGTGGCGATAAAATTTTAGCAGGTGGTAAGCAGTTGCAAGGAGCAATAGAAATGGAAGCTTTAAAATCGGTATCACAAAGTTATTTAACGCAACTCTGGGGGAATTCTGTTTTTACAGTAGATAAAACAAGCAAGTTCCAAACCATTACAGATAAAATAAGTGAGCGTTTTACAATTGCAGTTTTAAGTATTGCTTTTATAGCTACATTTATTTGGATGTTTATAGACAGTAGTAAGGCTATAAATGTTTTTACTGCGGTTTTAATCATTGCTTGCCCTTGTGCCATAGCATTGGCAGCACCATTTACATTGGGTAATATGTTACGCATTTTTGGGCGTAAAAAATTCTATTTAAAAAACACACAAACTATAGAGCAGTTAGCACAGTTAACTACAGCTATTTTTGATAAAACAGGTACCTTAACAACAGCTCAAAAGAGTACAGCTAGCTATGAGGGTATGGCGTTAAGTGCAGAAGAAGAATCGTTATTAAAAAATACATTAAGAGCCTCTAACCACCCATTAAGTAGAACACTTTACAATTTATTAGCAGCACAAGATATTTTAACTTTGGATGAGTATCAAGAACATTTAGGAAAAGGGATAATAGGAGTTTTAGAAGATAATAATATAAAAGTAGGATCTGCAAATTTTGCAGGAAACGGTACTGTAAGTGGTCAAGAAAATACAGCGGTGTATATTAGTAGTAATGATGCTTATAAAGGCAAGTTTGTTTTTAGTAACCAATACAGAAAAGGTGTATCTAAATTGTTTAGTGAAATGCAGAACTCTTTGGATTTAGGTGTTTTATCTGGTGATAATGAAGGAGAAAAAGAACGTTTACAAGCTTTATTGCCTAAATTAACTCCGCTTTACTTTAATCAGAAACCAGAAGATAAATTAAACTTTATAAAAAGTTTACAAGACCAAGGTAAAAAAGTACTTATGGTTGGTGATGGTTTAAATGATGCCGGTGCTTTGGCACAAAGTAATGTTGGTATTGCTATATCAGAAAATGTAAATGTGTTTTCTCCCGCTTGCGATGGTATTTTAGATGCATCAAAATTTAAAGAGTTAAATAATTATATTAAAGCATCTAAAAGTGCAATGCAGATTATAAAACTAAGTTTTGGTTTTTCATTGTTATACAATTTAATTGGTTTGTATTTTGCTACTACAGGACAATTAATGCCTGTTATTGCAGCTATATTAATGCCTTTAAGCTCTATAAGTATTGTTTTGTTTACTACTATTGCAACCAATTTAGTAGGTAAAAAATTAGAATAAAAAAAGAGCAGTTTTACAATTTGTAAAACTGCTCTTTTTATGCGTAAAACATTAAAGTTTAATTGCCGTTATAACTAAAAAAATGTGGTTTAAAAGTAATCATAGCCCAAGCCCAATTGTTGGTCATAGAGGCGTCTCCTCCTTTAATAATTTCCATAGAATCAGAAGCAAACATTTGTGAGTATCCGGCATTAAAAAGTATACTTTTAGATGCTTTGTAACCAAATGTAAGGTCTATTTCAGTTCCTAAATAGCTATCTTGCTCTATACCGTTACCATTTACTATAGTAGCAGCAGAACTAAAAAAGTGAGGTGCCAAGTTTACAGAAAACTTATTTTTACTGTAATTAATTTTAGCGTTAATATCTACTAAACCAACAGAGTTGCTGTGGTTGCCAACATAAAAATAATCCATAATACCATTATACCTGTGGTTGGTGCCAAACCAAGGCGTAAAAGAATTTAAATCGCCAGTTGTTTCGTTCATATCTGTACCAGACATATACTCGGCTCCAAGCCCTACTAAAAACTCAGAGTTTAAGCTGTAGTTTATGGTTGCACTAGCATTTAAAGCAGATAAATCTGAATTTTCAATTTTACCAGTTTGTAAATAAATTGATGCATTTGCACTCCATCTAGTATCATTTAAGGCACTTGTTAAACCAATGGTTTGGTTGTACGCTATTTTTTGCTCATTATTATCATCAAAAGCAAAACCAGTATTTAAAAATAAAAAACTTAAGCCTATTTTGTTAAACTTGGTGTTGTACCATAAATATTGAAAGTTTTTATAGTTATTTAAGGTGTAATCTTCCTCAAAAATAGATTGTGACGTTTCATTTAGCGCAAAACCAATATCTATTCTGTTAGTTGCATTTGGTTTAAATTTTATTTTAAGAGCGTCGTGGCTTCTACCTTGTTGGTTCCAGTCTGCACGTCCAAAAATACGTTCTGTATCATAAGCAATATGTTGCCTTCCTAGTTTAAAACTCCATTTTCCTAAAAAAGCTTCAGCCCAAGCTTGTTGTAGTGTTATGCCATTAGCATCTGTAGTAGACAATGTAGCGGCATCTCCCCAAACCCTAACGTTCTGTGCAGCAACAAAAGCGTTAAATTCGGTTCCTTTGTAACCAAAATTTAATCTAGTTCTTTGTGATACAAAAGAAGCAGGATCAACAGCATCAGAATTTAAGGTGCTGTAACCGTTTCTAAACTCAAAACGAGGTTTTATTTCTGCATCTAAATTAAACTGTTGTGCATTTACTTGCTGTATAATAATTAGGAATGTAGTAAAAAATACATTTTTCAATAACTTCATTGTAGTTCTCTATTTGTAATGTTTATTCAAATATACTAGCTTTTATTTCATAGGCTAATCACTATAGTAATCTTATTAAGAATAAACTAAACTATCTTTTTCTCAAATTTCTTTAAAGTATGATATATATCATATTATAAGAAGTGCATAGCCGGTAATTTTGTCTTATAAATTCAGGTAGGTATGAGTGTAATTTATGTGTTGCTGTCTATAAGTATTATAGTGGCGCTGTTTTTCTTTTTAGCATTTATAATATCGGTAAAGAGTGGTCAGTATGATGATTCTTATACACCATCTATACGTATGCTTTTTGAAGACGAACTTGTACAAAAGAGCTCTAAGACTCAAGAAAGTAAAAAAATCGAACAAACTAAGATGAATTAAATTATGGAAGTACAACAGTTTTATTACGATAACAAAATCGTAAAGAAATTTCTCTATGCTACAATATTTTGGGGTATTGTAGGGATGTCAGTAGGTCTGTTATTAGCCTTTATGTTTCTTTTCCCAAATTTAACCGATGGTATTTCATGGTTAAGTTTTGGTAGGTTAAGACCATTACATACCAATGCGGTAATTTTTGCCTTTGTAGGTAATGCTATTTTTGCAGGTGTATATTACTCTACACAACGTTTGCTAAAAGCACGTATGTTTAGTGATGGCCTAAGTAATTTTAACTTTTGGGGTTGGCAAGCTATTATTGTTGCTGCAGCTATTACACTACCACTTGGTTACAGTACTTCTAAAGAATATGCAGAGTTAGAGTGGCCTATAGATATTGCAATTGCTGTTGTTTGGGTAGCTTTTGGTTGGAACCTTATTGGTACAATGTTACGCAGAAGACAAAGACATTTATATGTAGCAATTTGGTTTTACCTAGCAACATTTGTAACTGTAGCTGTACTACATATTTTTAATAGTTTGGAGTTGCCTGTTAGTGCCTTAAAAAGTTACTCTGTTTATGCAGGTGTACAAGATGCATTGGTACAGTGGTGGTACGGGCATAATGCCGTTGCATTTTTCTTAACAACGCCGTTTTTAGGGTTAATGTATTACTTTGTGCCTAAGGCAGCTAACAGACCTGTATATTCTTACAGGTTATCTATAGTACACTTTTGGTCCTTAATATTTATTTATATCTGGGCAGGACCTCACCATTTATTGTATTCTGCATTGCCAGATTGGGCACAAAACTTAGGAGTGGCATTCTCTATAATGTTACTAGCACCATCTTGGGGTGGAATGATAAATGGACTTTTAACCTTGCGTGGTGCTTGGGATAAAGTACGTACAGACCCAATGCTTAAATTTATGGTAGTAGCTATCACAGGTTATGGTATGGCAACTTTTGAAGGTCCTATGCTATCATTAAAAAATGTAAATGCAATTGCGCATTTTAGTGACTGGATTATTGCACACGTACACGTTGGGGCATTGGCCTGGAACGGCTTTTTAACTTTTGGTATGATTTACTGGTTGGTACCTAAAATGTTTAAAACAAAATTACATTCTACAGGTTTAGCTAATGCACACTTTTGGATAGGTACTTTGGGTATTATTCTTTATGCATTGCCAATGTATGTGGCTGGTTTTACACAAGCTTTAATGTGGGAAGATTTTAATCCAGATGGGACATTAGTTTATGGTAACTTTTTAGAAACAGTAAAAGAAATTATACCAATGTACTGGATGCGTGCAATAGGTGGTAGTATGTACATATTAGGTGCGTTTATTATGCTGTATAATGTGTTTAAAACAGTGCGTTCTGGACAAAAAGTAGAAGATGAGTTGGCAGAAGCTGCACCGCTTACCAGAGTATCTAAAAAAAGAACAAAAGGAGAAACATACCACTCTTGGTTAGAGCGTAAGCCTGTACAGTTAACAATATTGGCTACTGTGGCTATTTTAATTGGTGGCATTGTGCAAATAATACCAACAATATTGGTAAAATCTAATATACCAACTATAACTAGTGTAAAACCCTATACACCTTTAGAGTTAGAGGGTAGAGATTTGTACATAAGAGAAGGTTGTGTTGGTTGCCATTCGCAAATGATTCGCCCTTTTAGAGGGGAGGTAGAGCGCTACGGTGAGTATGCCAAAGCAGGAGAGTTTGTGTATGATCATCCTTTTTTATGGGGAAGTAAGCGTACAGGTCCAGATTTATTAAGAGTTGGTGGTAAATACTCAGACAATTGGCACTTAAACCATATGTATGATCCACAAAGTACCTCATCTGGCTCTATAATGCCAGCTTACCAATGGCTTGTTCGTAATGAGCACGATAGAAGTAATATTAAAGCTAAAATGGAAGCAATGATAGCTCTTGGTGTACCATATACAGAAGAAGATATTGCTAACGCAGAAAAATCTATGGAGGTACAGGCTACTAAAATAGAAAAGAACTTATATACAGATCCAGATTTTGCAAAGAGCTACGAGGCAGATAAAAAGTTTGCTAAAGATAACGGACAGCCTTTTGTAGAAATGAGAGACAGAGAAATAGTATCTCTAATAGCTTACTTGCAGCGTTTAGGTACAGATATTAAAATAAAAAACACAGAAGAAACAACAGCTAAGAAATAAAGTTATGCTAAAATTTATAAAAGGACATATGGAGAGTATGGAGGGTATAGCAACATATCCTATGATATCGCTACTTATATTTTTTGTGTTCTTCACCATACTTTTTTGGTGGGTGTTTACAGCAACAAAAGAGCATATTAAAGAGGTAAGTAATATACCTCTAGAAGATGATGATATAACCAACCTAACAAAAGAATAGTACTATGAAAAATATGACACCTTGGTGGATAAGGATACCTCTAGTTTTCTTTATCGTTTTTGGATTAATGGAATACTTTATAGATTCTGGTGACCAGCCAGCGTTTATTGCTTACCCAATTGTTTTAGGTTTTTTAGTACTAGTGTTATTAATCTTAATAGCATCAGAAGTAATAGTTAGGTCTATAGAAAATGTAATGTTCCAGACCTTACCAGAAGAAGCAAAACAGAAGTATTTAGAAGAAGATACTAAAAAGTTTGAGTGGAAATGGGGGAAAAGAGTTTATGCTAAACTATTAGGTTCTAAGCCTATGGAAGAAGAGCATGAAATAATTTTAGATCATAATTATGATGGTATACAAGAGTTAGATAACAATTTGCCGCCTTGGTGGGTGTACCTTTTTTATGCAGGTATAATATTTGGTGTGGTGTATTTAGCAAGATTTCATGTGTTTAATGATTATGACCAGGCTTTGGAGTATGAGCAAGATGTTGCTGCAGCCAAAATAGAAATAGAAGAGTACAAAAAAACAGCTAAGGGTTTGGTAGATGTTAATACAGTTGAGGTGCTAACTGAAACTGCAGATATAAAAGCTGGTGAAAAAATATATCAAACAAGTTGTGTTGCTTGTCATATAGCAGATGGTGGAGGCGGTATAGGACCTAACCTTACGGATGAATATTGGATTTTAGGTGGTGGTATTAAAAACGTTTTTAATACCATATCTGAAGGTGGTAGAGACGGTAAAGGTATGGTTGCCTGGAAACAAATATTAAAACCTTTAGAACGTGCACAGGTAGCAAGTTATGTTTTAACATTACAAGGTACAACCCCTGCTAGTCCTAAAGAACCGCAAGGAGAAATTTGGAAACCAGAACCAACAGAAGAATAACAACGGAGTATTACTAGTAAAAACAACACAATGGCTGCAGATGAAAAGTTTAGAGATTCTATTGGTACAATAGATACTGACGGCAAAAGAGCTTGGGTTTTTCCTAAAAAACCTAGTGGCAAATTTTACAATTATCGCAAAATTGTTAGCTACACTTTGCTGTTGTTTTTACTAGTATCTCCTTTTATAAAAATAAAGGGCAACCAATTTATATTATTTAATGTCATAGATCGTCGTTTTAACATATTTGGTTTTCCTTTTTGGCCACAAGATTTTCATTTGGTAGTAATATCAATGATTATAGGTGTTGTTTTTATTGCTCTTTTTACCGTTGCTTTTGGGCGTATTTTTTGTGGCTGGATGTGTCCGCAAACCATTTTTTTAGAAATGGTTTTTCGCAGAATAGAATATTGGATAGAGGGTGACCGTGGTGCACAAATGCGTTTAGATAAGCAAAAATGGAATGCAGATAAAATAAGAAAAAGAGTTACCAAATGGATTATCTTTTTTATCATCTCATTTATAATTGCTAACGTTTTTTTGGCGTATTTAATTAGTAGTGATACGCTAATTAAATACATAACAGACGGACCATTGTTGCATACCAGTACAATAATTTCATTGTTGATTTTTACTGCGGTTTTCTATTTTGTTTTTGCTTGGTTTAGAGAGCAAGTATGTATAATAGCTTGTCCTTACGGTCGTATGCAAGGTGTACTTTTAGATAATAAATCTATTGTAGTAGCGTATGACCATAAAAGAGGCGAAGGACAAAATGGAAGAAAAAAGTTTAGAAAAAATGAAGATCGCACAGCACTTGGTCACGGAGATTGTATAGACTGTGCGCAATGTGTAAACGTTTGTCCTACAGGTATAGACATAAGAAATGGTACGCAACTAGAATGTGTTAATTGTACTGCTTGTATAGATGAGTGTAATACCATAATGGAAAAAGTAAACTTGCCAAAAGGTTTAATTAGGTATGCCAGTGAAGATAATATAGAGAAGAAAGCCAAGTTTAAATTTACACCAAGACTAAAAGGTTACTCGGCTGTTTTAATAATTTTAATTGGATTGCTTATTGGTATGCTGTTTTTAAGAAACGATTTAGAAGCAAATATTTTACGACTTCCAGGTCAGTTATACGAGCATAAAGAAGGTAATATAATTAGTAATGTATATACGTTTAAACTGGTGAATAAAACAACAGAAGATGTTACAGATGTTAGTTTTAAACTGCTATCCCACAAAGGAACAATTAAACTGGTTACACATAAAAACTTTAACGTGCCAGCACAAGAGCTGGCAGAAGGCACATTATTTATAGAAATTAATAATGCAGCTTTAAATGGTGATAAAGACAAGCTTAAAATAGGAGTGTATAGCAATAATAAATTGGTAGAAACAACTACAGCACGCTTTTTGGCACCAAGAAGCTACAAATAAAAAAATAAGTTATGAAAATAAATTGGGGAACAGGAATAGTACTGGCATTTGTAGGCTTCATTAGCTTTATATTATACTTTGTTGTTAGAATGAATTCTGAGAACAGAGCAAAACATGATTTGGTTACAGAAGAGTATTATAAGGCAGAGTTAGGGTATCAAAAAGAAATTAATGACGTTACCAATGCTTATAAATTAACTAATAAACTAGCTGTAGATAAAACTAAAGATGGCTTATTAATAGTTTTTCCAAAGGATCAAGATTTTAATAAAATAACAGGTAAGGTGTCCCTATATAGGCCATCTAATAAACAATTGGATTTTAGCTTACCCATAAGTTTATCCAAAACACATTTGCTCATACCTGACAAACGTTTATTAGATGGTCGTTGGGACATTAAAATTGCTTGGCAATACAACAAAGAAGAGTATTTACACAAACAAAGTATAACGTATTAAGTATGCTATTTTCTGCTTTTATATTAGGGTTAATGGGGAGTTTGCACTGCGTTGGTATGTGCGGACCAATAGCCTTTATGTTACCGGTAGATAGGCATAGCAAGTTTAAAAAAACAATTCAGATATTTATTTATCATTTTGGTAGGTTGCTTGCTTATGGAGTAATAGGTCTTGTTTTTGGGTTGTTAGGCAAAGGCTTGTATGTTTTTGGCTTACAGCAGAAATTATCAATTGCAATTGGAGTTTTAATGATTATTATTGTTTTAATTCCATCTAAAAAATTACAAAAATACAATGTGTCTAAACCTATTTATAGGCTTATTTCTAAAGTAAAATCTAGACTGGGAAAAGAGCTTAAAAAAAGAACTCCAGATACGTTTTTAACCATTGGTTTTTTAAACGGATTTTTACCTTGCGGCTTGGTATATATGGCATTGTTTGGTGCTATTGCTATGGGTAATGCAGTGCAAGGCTCTTTGTATATGATAATCTTTGGCGCTGGTACTATACCACTTATGACAATTGCTGTTTATTTTGGTGGAATGCTAAAAGGTGTTGCGCGTAAAAAGGTACAGCAATTAATTCCTGTTTTTGTAATTGTAATTGGAGTCTTGTTTATTCTTAGGGGCTTGGGCCTTGGTATTCCTTATGTTTCTCCAAAACCTGTGGTAGAAATGGTTTCTACCAATATGGAATGTCACTAATCACTAAATTTTTAATGTTATGAATATTGTTTCTGCAGCGCAAGCAGCACAATCTATAAAATCTGGTAATAGAGTATTTTTACAGGGTGCAGCAATGACACCTAATGTGTTAATAGATGCTATGTGTGCCAGGTATAACGAGTTACAAAACGTAGAAATTGTATCTATACATACAGAGGGGCAAGCAAAATACGCACAAGAGCCTTACAGTAAAAGTTTTAAAATGAATAGTTGCTTTGTTGGCAGCAATGTCAGGCAATTAATAAACACCACACAGGGAGATTATATTCCAATTTTTTTAAGCGAAATTAACCTGTTGTTCAGAAACGGTATTCTTCCGTTAGATGTTGCTGTGGTGCAAGTGTCTCCACCAGATAAACACGGGTATTGTTCTTTAGGTGTTTCTGTAGACATAACATTACCAGCCATACAAACAGCAAAAAAAGTTATAGCACAAATAAACTCTTGCGTGCCCAGAACTCACGGTGACGGAATTATACACATTAATGATATAGACTGTGCTGTTGAGGTCAATACTCCAATACATACACATAGTATTACACCAATATCTAAGATAGAGCAAGAGATAGGTAAACATGTTGCAGGTTTAATAGATGATGGTGCAACTTTGCAAATGGGTATTGGTAACATACCAAACGCTGTATTAAGCAATTTGGGTAACCATAAGCGTTTAGGAATACATACAGAAATGTTTTCTGATGGTGTGTTACCTTTAATAGAAAGCGGAGTAGTTACAGGTGAGGACAAAGCTGTAAAACACGGAAAAATTGTAACTTGTTTTGCTGTAGGTTCTCAAAAATTATACGACTTTGTAGATGATAACCCATTGGTGCATTTTAAAGAAGCTGCTTATACTAATGATACTTCTATTATACGCAGAAATCCAAAAGTTACCGCAATTAATAGTGCCATAGAAATAGATCTTACGGGCCAAATTTGTGCAGATACCATAGGTAGTAGGCAATATTCTGGCGTAGGCGGACAAATGGATTTTATACGCGGAGCCTCTTTATCTAAAGGTGGTAAACCTATTTTTGCAATGCCATCTGTAACCGCAAAAGGTATTTCTAAAATAACACCGTTTTTAAAACAAGGAGCGGGCGTTACTACAACACGTGCTCACGTACATTATGTAGCCACAGAATACGGTGTAGTTAATTTATATGGCAAAAATTTGCAAGAAAGAGCAAAGGCATTAATATCTATTTCTCACCCTAATTTTAGAGAGGAGTTAAGTAAAGAAGCTTATAATCGTTTTAAAAGCTAATTATAAATGTTATATACATTGTTTTAAGAGGGATATAACAGTAATAAATTTTTATTTTAAGTAATTTTGATGCATTGTCTACAATGTATTCATTATAAAATACACCATTGTAGCAGCTATAAATTGCTCATTAGTGTATTTTTTTATGTCAATTTATTAAAAAAATAGTACCCTCAATACATTATGCAGGAAACAATTTATATAAAAAATATGGTTTGTAACCGTTGTATAGCTTCGGTTTTAGATATTTTTAATGCTGAAGATTATGTGGTGGAATCTGTAGAATTAGGAAAAGTTATTGCTACAAAAGGTGCTAAAAGTAGTTTTAAAAACTTAAGTAAAGTGCTTGATAAAACAGGTTTTGAAGTAATAGCTAACAAGACAGATACTTTAATTGAACAATTAAAAGTGGCTATAATTAATAAGATTGAAAGTGGAGAAACAGCTCATATTTTTCAGGCTTTAGCAAAAGAATTTGTCAAAACAGAAACAGCTCTTAGTAAGCTTTTTAGCAAGTCTGAAGGTGTAACGTTAGAGAAATACACCATCAACTTAAAAATAGAAAAAGTAAAAGAGCACATACAGTTAGGACAACTTAATTTTTCTGAAATAGCTTATAGTTTAAATTATAAAACAAGTAGCCATTTAGCCCGTCAGTTTAAAACTGTTACAGGAATGTCTATGAGTGATTATAAAAATTTGGAGAATTGGGATAGAAAAACATTAGACAAAATTGTGTAAATAAGAATCGGAATTGTGAAAGTGCTACAAACAATGTCTGCTTAGTTTTGTAGTGTAAAATATACAAAATGAAACATACCTATCATATACACGGAATGACCTGTAATGGCTGCCGCGGACACGTAGAAAAAACACTGGCTAATGTAGAAGGTGTTACCAATGCTAGTGTTAATTTAGATAAAGCAGAAGCTACAATAGAATCCGAATCTCATATACCTATAAATACTTTTAAAGAAGCTTTAAAAAAAGATGGCGACAGGTATAGTATACATAATGTAGGTGAGCACGTGCATACTCCAAAAAAAGAAGCACAGCCAAAAGGGCAAGGCACAGGTGTCTTTTATTGTCCTATGCATTGTGAGGATGATAAAACTTATGACCAGGCTGGCGACTGTCCTGTCTGCGGAATGGATTTGGTTGAGGAACAGAACTTAAATCCTGTTACTCAACAACAATATACGTGTCCAATGCATCCAGAGGTTGTAAAAGATGAGCCCGGAGATTGTCCTATTTGTGGTATGGACTTAGTGTCAATGAAGCCAAGTCTTTCTGCAGAAGAAAAAACATACAATAAGCTTATTGCTAAATTTTGGGTAGCGTTAGGGTTTACTTTACCTATTTTTTTAATAGCAATGAGCGAGATGCTACCTAATAACCCATTGTATACTATTTTAAATCAAAAATATTGGAATTGGGTACAATTGGCACTTTCCTTTCCTGTTGTTTTTTATGCAACTTGGCTATTTTTTGAGCGTGCTTACAGAAGTGTAAAAACGTGGAAATTAAATATGTTTACACTAGTTGGTATTGGGGCAGGTGTAGCTTGGTTATTTAGTGTTTTTGGTTTGTTGGTCCCAGATTTTTTTCCGGCAGAATTTAAAACAGATAGCGGTGCAGTACACGTATATTTTGAAGCTGCAACGGTAATATTAACATTAGTTTTAATGGGGCAAGTGTTAGAGGCACGTGCGCACAGCAAAACAAATGCAGCGGTAAAAGAACTACTTAAACTTGCACCTAACAAAGCAGTTAAAATTGTAAATGGTGTAGAAGAAGAAGTTTCTATTAATAGGGTTGTAAAAGGAGATATTTTAAAAGTTAAACCAGGAGAAAAAATTCCGGTAGATGGTTTTATTACTGAAGGAAAAACAACGGTAGATGAGTCTATGATTTCTGGAGAGCCCATTGCAGTGAGTAAAACTGTAAAAGATGAGGTTAGTAGTGGTACAATTAATGGCAATCAATCTTTTTTAATGCAAGCAGAAAAAGTTGGTGCAGATACATTACTTTCTCAGATAGTGAAAATGGTGAATGATGCTAGTCGTAGTAGAGCTCCAATTCAGAAATTAGCAGACAAAGTCTCTAGCTATTTTGTTCCAACAGTAGTTGTAATATCAATATTTACATTTATTGCTTGGGCAATTTGGGGTCCAGAGCCAGCTTACGTTTTTGCCTTAGTAAATGCTATTGCGGTTTTAATTATTGCGTGCCCTTGTGCTTTAGGTTTAGCAACACCAATGTCTGTTATGGTTGGTGTTGGTAAAGGAGCTCAAAATGGTGTTTTAATAAAAAATGCTGAAGCTTTGGAGTTAATGAATAAAGTAGATGTATTAATTGTAGATAAAACAGGTACCATTACAGAAGGAAAACCTACGGTAGAAAAAGTGGGTAGTTTTTCTACTAATTTCAATAGAGAACAAATTACACAATATATAGCTTCTTTAAATAGTTCTAGTGAGCACCCTTTAGCAGAAGCTACTGTAAATTATGGTAAAAACAATAATGTTGATTTTTTAAAAACAAAAAACTTTAATGCTATTACAGGTAAAGGTGTAGAAGGTGTTATTTCTGATACTAAAATAAGTTTGGGTAATGCTAAAATGATGGAGTTTACCAATGCTGCTATTTCTTCAGCAATGGAAGAAGAGGTGAAAGTTTTTCAGAAACAAGGAAAAACAGTTTCTTATGTAGCAATAAATAAAGAGGTCATAGGTTATGTTGTTATTGCTGATAAAATTAAAGAAACAAGTGCTAAAGCAATAAAGGAACTACAAAGTAGAGGAGTAGACGTAATTATGCTTACTGGTGATACTTGTGATACTGCTAAGGCGGTAGCAGACTCACTTAGCTTAAGTAGTTTTAAAGCCGGTATGTTGCCAAAAGATAAGTTAAAAGAAGTTGAAAAATTACAACAACAAGGTAAAATAGTAGCTATGGCTGGTGATGGAATTAATGATGCTCCTGCGCTTGCCAAAAGTGATGTTGGCATTGCAATGGGTACTGGTACAGATGTGGCTATAGAGAGTGCAATGATTACGCTTGTAAAAGGAGATTTACACGGTATAGTTAAGGCACATAACTTAAGTAGTGGAGTACTTAAAAACATTAAACAAAATTTATTTTTTGCGCTACTTTATAATACTATAGGTGTACCAATAGCAGCAGGTGTTTTGTATCCTATCTTTGGTTTATTGCTTTCCCCTATGATAGCAGCTTTGGCTATGAGTTTTAGTTCTGTGTCTGTAATTGCAAATGCATTACGATTAAAAAACATAAAAATATAAATAGGTAGATGCATTTTTTAAATGTATAAAAAATAAAAATTACTATATTAACATCAATAAATAAATATCTACTATGAAAAAGATGATTTTGACTACAGCTGTACTTGGCTTATTAGCCTTTACCAGTTGTAAAAATGATGCAAAGCAGACTACAGATGGTGGTAACAGCACTAGTGTAAATGTAAAAGATGAGTTGGCTACGGCTAAAACTACTTTTGGTGTGCGTGGTAACTGTGGTATGTGTAAAAGTACTATAGAAAAAGCAGCAAAATCTGTAGATGGTGTAGCTAGTGCAAATTGGGATGTTAAAAAGAAACAAATTACTATTGCTTTTAATGGTGATAAAACTAATGAAGAAGCATTTCATAAAGCTATAGCAGAATCTGGTTACGATACAGAAAAGTCTTCCGGAAGTGAAGAAGCTTATAAAGAATTACCTGCCTGTTGCAAGTATGATCATGAAATGGCTATGAGTGTAGAAGAATAATACGCAAATAACTTAAAAAAGCGGCAATCTGGTAGACCTAGTTTGTCGCTTTTTTTATGTTGTTTTAATAAATACGGAGTAACTGTTTTAGGGTGGTAATTTTTTTCTCTTTTAATTTTACCAAAATCTTTAAAAAAGCAATAGCGGTAATATAAGCATCACCAAGAGCTGTATGTCTGTCTTTTACAGAAATATTAAACTTTTCTGCTAGTTCATCTAAACTATAGTGCTCTTTTTTTACTAATAAGTTAGAGCGTATAAGTGTTTTTTTATATAAGGTAGATGTATCTAAAATTTTGTTTTTTAGTTTTGGTAAACCGTGGCGTTCTAATGCTATGTTTATAAAGGTAATATCAAAACCCGCGTGGTGCGCAACAATAACTGCGTTTTTTAAATAATCTAAAAAAAGCTTTAGGGTTTCTAACTCTTCAAGTCTAGTAGTTTTACCTTCTTTTAATATTCCGTGTATTTCTGCCGTTTCTTGGTTGTAATGATCTTGGTGTATAAAAACCTCAAAACTATCACCTATGTTAATATCATTATTTTTAAGTTTTAAAGCACCAATACAAAGCATACGATCTTCTTGGTAACTAAAGCCAGTAGTTTCTGTGTCTAAAACAACAAACGTAATATCTTGTATGTTTTCTGGTTGTTTGGTTTTAAAAAGATTTTCATATTTAAGCCAATAATCTGGTAAATCTAATTTACTTTTTTTAAAGAAATTTATCATCTTAATAGGTTTGATACTTTAAATCTAATATACACTAATTCCTGAATTTCTTTAATGGTTCTAAATGTACGTTTAAGTTTTATTTTCTCTGCTTTAGTTAGTTTGCTTAATGATATGTACCTGCCAGAATCGTTATGTAATAATCCTTGTTTGGTTCTAAATTTTAACAATGCTTTTGTTGCATAGGAGGCAGCCATAAATAATTCTGCATTGTTAGGTTCTAATTCTGCTAATTTTTCAAAACGTTCTGCAGTATAGTTAATAGATTTTATAGAATGCGATAATATTAAAACTCTGGCAGCGTCTGTTAATGGCATAAGCGCACGTCTTTTAATATCAAAAAAGTCTTTATTTGCACCATCTTGTTCTACTAAAAATTGTCTAAAAAAACCGGTAGGAGATGGGTTTTGTAAAGATCCGCTAGCTAAATGTAAAAAGAAATTTGGGTAATTTTTAGCTGTTTCAAATATATGGTTTGATAGTTCTGTAACCAACTCTTGGTTGCCATATACATTGTTATAATCAAAAAATATAGATGATAACAATACTTCATCTTTACCAGGATTTGTAATCCAAGAGGTAACATTTGTTTTCCATTCACTAAGGCTTAAACACCATTTTGGGTTAGAAGCCATCATTTCTGCAGGGCAGTATTCATACCCAATTACATTTAGTCTTTGGGTTACTTGCTTGGCAAAATTTATAAATATTGCTTTGGTTTCTTCTAGTTTTTCTGCAGGTACATCTTCAAAAACAAGAGCATTGTCTTGGTCTGTGTGCAATAATTGTTCGCTTCTGCCTTGGCTACCCAATGCTAACCAGCTAAAAGATACTGGTAAGGGTGTTTCTAATTTTGCTATAGAGTTGGTTATAATTTGTTTTATGCAGGCATCATTAAGTTCAGATATAATTTTAGAAATTAATGTCATTGGTATATTTTGGTTTAAATAGCCCTTTAATAGCATCATAATACCTTTTCTAACCTGTTTTATTTCTTTAGTTCTGGTAGCCCTTTTTATAGCTTTTATTAAAACCGTTGGGTTGTTACCAACTGCTAGCATAACATCATGTTTAGATAAAATACCTACAGCTTTGGAGTTAATAGTGCCATCTTTGGTTAAGCATAAATGGCTAATGTTGCTTTTTATCATAGCCATTTGTGCCTGGGTAATAGTTAATTTTTTAGAGTATGTAATTACTGGCGATGTCATAATATCTTTAGCAGGAGCAGAAATTGGTAACTTGCCAGTAACAATTTTGTTACGCAAATCTTTATCTGTAATAATGCCAATAGGTAGTTTGTTTTCTAAAACCAATATAGCACCAACATTTTTGCTTGTCATTTTAGCAGCTAATACTTTTGCTTGCGTTTTAGGGGAGCAACTTACCAATTTTTTAGAGTACTTTACGGGTTGTAAGTCAAACAACTCTGCACTAGGGTTGTAAACATCTGTACTTTCTGGTTCTCCATATAATGTTCCTCTATGGCTTTTAGAGTAAGGATTTCTGGTGTTAGAGGCAAAGCTATCTATTAAAAAATTACCCACATCTCTGTTGCTGGTTGCAAAAGGTTTAAAAGTGTTAATAGGTATGGCGTATAATATACTTTCTTCATGTGCTTTTGCCTCCATTTTATAGTTTTCATTTGCTATTAAAGGGCGTAAACCAAAAATATCACCTTCATCACAAATGTCTACAATGGTATTATTTTGAGTTTTACTTAATGATACGGCACCTTTGTGTATAATATAAAAGTGGTCGTGAGGAGCATCATTCTCATTAAAAATAATAGCATCTTTTTCCTTGTAAACAATAGAGATTTGTGTAGCTAACTCTTGTAGCTCTTCTAGCAATAATTGGTTAAAAGGCGGGTAATTTTTTAAAAAATCTGCTACTCTATGAGATATGGTATTTTTCATACGTTTTATTACTATTGTTTTGTAAATTTAAGTGAGAATAAGTTAAAAACGGTATTAAAAATGGTTAAACTAGTATGTGTTTTAAGCTTTTAAAGGTTCTTTTTTTTTATATAATTATATTTTTTTTGTTATTTTATGTATTGCTAGTATTTGTTTAAACTATTGTTTTTAAAGGGTTTGCGCAGGTTTTTGTTAGCTTAGTGTTAGTGTAAAATTATTTTTTTTATTTTTTTTGATGGAACATTAGTTTTTTCATTTTTTTTGTTTTCATTTGTCCCGTCAAAACAAAGTATTTGTTTTTGATAATTTAGCATATAGCTGAGCATAAATGTATAATGTTTCTATGTTCGGGTTTTTGGGAATTAGGAAGTCATACCCAAAAACAACCTATAAGATAGGAAACCGAATTTTAAAGCTAACTTCCGGTAACACCTCTATAGTCAGCAGTCAGCATGACTACTTCTTCGTGCCAACCACGGAGCGTCAAATCATTGTTTAGTATTTTAAAGTTTTAACAGCAAAATATTGCATAAAAAACACAAAGGTTTCTCTGTGTTTTAAAATTTTAATTTATCAAATAACAATTTAATGAATACTAAATATATCGATTTAATTGACCAGACTTATCATTTTCCACAAGAAGAATTTAAGTTAGATGGTGAAAACCTAATGTTTCATGACATTCCTTTAAAACAACTAGTAGAGCAATATGGTAGCCCATTAAAGTTTACCTATTTACCAAAAATCTCTGATAATATTTCTAGAGCTAAAAATTGGTTTGCTATAGCAATGGAAAAACACCAATACAAAGGCAAATACCATTATTGCTATTGTACTAAAAGTTCTCACTTTAAACCAGTATTGCATGAAGCTTTAAACAATAATATACACATAGAAACGTCTTCTGCGTTTGATATTAATATTGTTGAGCACCTTAAATTAGAAGGAAAAATTAAAGATGATACGTATGTAATTTGTAATGGTTTTAAAAGAGATCAATACATAACAAACATAGCAAGGTTAATAAACGAAGGACACCGCAATTGTATACCAATTATAGATAATTACGAAGAAATAGACTTGTTGTCTAATGAAATTAATGACGATTTTAAAGTAGGAATTCGTATTGCATCTGAAGAGGAGCCTAAATTTGAGTTTTATACCTCTCGTTTAGGGATTGGATACAAAAACATTGTTCCTTTTTATGAAAATCAAATTAGAGATAATGATAAGGTGCAGTTAAAAATGTTGCACTTTTTTATAAATACAGGAATAAAAGACAATGCATATTACTGGAACGAGCTTTTAAAGTGTTTAAAGGTTTATGTAAAATTAAAAAAGATTTGTCCGTCTCTAGATAGTTTAAATATTGGTGGTGGTTTTCCTATAAAAAACTCTTTAGTTTTTGATTATGATTACCAATATATGATTGATGAAATTATTAATCAGATAAAACTAACTTGTGACGAAGCTGGTGTAGATGTGCCAAATATTTTTACAGAATTTGGTAGTTTTACTGTAGGTGAAACAGGTGGTGCTATTTATGAAATTTTATATCAAAAGCAACAAAACGATAGAGAAAAGTGGAATATGATAGATTCTTCTTTTATTACAACATTGCCAGATACTTGGGCAATTAATAAAAGGTTTATTATGTTGCCAATTAATAGATGGGATGATGAGTACGAGCGTGTTTTGCTTGGTGGTTTAACTTGTGATAGTGATGATTATTACAACAGTGAGCAACACACAAATGCTATTTATTTACCAAAATATAAAAAAAATAAGCCTTTATACATTGGGTTTTTTAATACAGGCGCTTACCAAGAAAGTATTGGTGGTTACGGTGGTTTACAACACTGCTTAATACCGCAACCAAAGCATATATTAATAAACAAAGATGAAGAAGGAAAAATAACAACCAAATTATTTAATGAACAACAAAAGGCAGAAGATCTGCTAAAAATTTTAGGATATGAGCACAACAAATAATTACGCAGGCATTCCAGATGAGTTTGCGCAATTGGAGACCGCAAAAGTAGTTTTAATCCCAGTTCCTTATGACGGAACTAGTACTTGGGGAAAAGGAGCAGATAAAGGGCCAGAGGCTTTTTTAAATGCATCAGAAAATATGGAATTGTACGATATTGAAACAGGTACAGAGCCATACCAACAGGGAATATACCTTGCTGATGCAATTACAGAGAATAGCTCGCCAGAAGCTATGGTAGATGAGGTGCATAAAATAACTAAAAAGTACATTAAACGTAACAAGTTTGTTACGTTGTTTGGTGGTGAACACTCTATATCTATAGGTACTATTAGGGCTTTTAATGAGTGTTTTAATAACCTAACTGTTTTGCATATTGATGCGCATGCAGATTTAAGACAGTCTTATGAGGGTACTACTTGCAACCACGCTTGTGCTGTACATGAAGCTAGCCAGCAAACTAATTTGTTACAAGTAGGTATACGCAGTATGGATGCTATAGAAAAAACATATATGGATGAAGAAAAAACATTTTTTGCCCATGATATGGTTAATGATGAATATTGGATGGATAAGGTAGTAGACCAAATGACAGAAAACGTATTTATTACGTTAGATTTAGATGCTTTTGATCCATCTATACTGCCATCTACAGGAACACCAGAGCCTGGAGGTTTGTTTTGGTATGAAACGCTAGAGTTCTTAAAACAAGTATTTACAGAAAAAAATGTTGTAGGTTTTGATATTGTTGAGCTTTGCCCTAATAAGGCAGATAAATCTTCAGATTTTTTAGCAGCAAAATTATACTACAAAATGTTAAGTTATAAATTTATGGGTGAAGGTGTAGATGATGCTTATGATAATACATATGCTATAGATCTAAAAGCTGGCAACTCTAATATATCAAAATTTGAAGAAGATGAAGACTAAAGGAGCTATCTCTAATTTTATAGAAAAATACTATTTGCATTTTAACGCTGCTGCTTTAGTAGATGCTGCAAAGGGGTATGAAGATCAATTAAACAAAGGATCTAAAATGTTAGTTTCTTTGGCTGGGGCTATGAGTACTGCAGAGTTAGGAAAAATATTTGCAGAAATGATTCGTCAAGACAAAGTGCAAATTATTTCTTGTACAGGTGCTAACTTAGAAGAAGATATTATGAACCTAGTAGCACACTCACATTACAAGCGTGTGCCTAACTATAGAGATTTAACTCCGCAAGAAGAGTGGGATTTACTAGAGAAAGGTTTAAATAGAGTTACAGATACTTGTATACCAGAAGAAGAAGCTTTTAGACGCTTACAAGAGCATATTTTTAAAATATGGAAAGATGCAGAAGCTGCTGGTGAGTGTTATTTACCTCATGAGTATATGTATAAAATGTTGTTGTCTGGTGTGTTAGAAGAGTATTATGAAATAGATTTAAAAGACTCTTGGATGTATGCAGCTGCAGAAAAAAACTTGCCTATTGTTTGTCCAGGTTGGGAAGATAGTACTATGGGTAACATTTTTGCTTCTTATGTGTTAAAAGGAGAATTAAAAGCTAGTACAATGAAATCTGGTATAGAGTATATGACTTTTTTAGCAGATTGGTACACAGATAACTCTAAAAACGGAATTGGATTTTTTCAAATAGGTGGTGGTATTGCAGGTGATTTTCCTATTTGTGTAGTGCCAATGTTATACCAAGATATGGAACGTACAGATACACCATTCTGGAGTTATTTTTGTCAAATTAGCGACTCTACAACTAGTTACGGGTCTTACTCTGGGGCAGTGCCAAACGAAAAAATTACTTGGGGCAAGCTGGACATAGATACACCTAAATTTATAATAGAGAGTGATGCTACTATTGTTGCACCATTAATATTTGCTTATTTGTTAGATATGTAACTATGGATAATTTAAAAAGAGTTATTGTAGATTTTAAAAAGCTTACACCAGAGGTTTTAAAACTTTTGGTAGAAAAGTACCCAGATGGTTATGATGACCTTAACGTTATAAGTTTTTATAACGCAAAAGGAGAGCGTATAGAAGCTGTTGAGGTTTTAACAGAAGACACTAAATATTTGGTAAAAATTAGTGAAAAGTTAGAGGTAACTATGGCTAATTATGATGAGGACGATTATGAAGATTTTGATGATGATGATCCTAATGCTATACCAGATATACCTTTAGATGATGATGAAGATTAGCCATGTATAGCGTAGATGCATACCAAATTGCAGCCTCTATAAGTATTAGAGAATGCAAACGTAACTTAACTTGGGATCTTCTTTTTTCAGACGGGGATGAGTTATTTTACAAAATGGGTGATGAAAAATTTGTTTATATTTTTCAGTACGGTATGGTTGGCTTTTTTAATCATACTTTAGAAGAAAAAAGAACAATTTTAGATAGTATTAAGCCCTTTTGTAAGGGCTTAAAAGACGAACGCTTTTCTGAAGAAGTTAATGTAGTAATAGAGCCAGGAAAGCAAGAGGTATCATTTTACAAAGTAGTAATACCTACTTTTGATTATGAGGCCATACGTTTAATAGTACTAAATGCATCACAGTCTGTAGCTTTAGATAACTATTTTGATATTACTGAACAGTTATTAGGAGAAACAAACGAGCATACTAAATATCTAGAACAAAAAGGGAAATTAGATATCTCTGGTAATAAGTTAAAACGATTTATAGGTAGGGTTTTAAATATTAAAAATGAAATCTCTGAAAACTTATATATTTTTGATTCTCCAGACATAACTTGGGATAATGAGGCTTTAAGTCATTTAAATTTAGAGTTAAAAAAAACGTTTGACTTAAAAGATAGGTACAGGTATATTCATGAGCGACTAGAGATTATTAAAGAAAATTTAGAGTTGTTTAAAGACATAATGGACCACAAGGAAAGCAGTAGGCTAGAGTGGATTATTATAATACTTATTGTAATAGAAGTATTAGATATGCTAATTTTAAAATTATTTTAAAAACTAAAAACCTCTCTTTTTACAGAGAGGTTTTTTTATAATAGATTTAAAATACGTTCCAAAGCCATTCCTCTAGAGCCTTTTATTAAAAGATTACTATTTGGCTGTAATGGATGTTTTTTTAAATACTCTTTTAAGTGATCAAAACTAGCTAGTTGTTCTGCTTCAGTTTTTACTTTTGCAAAGTTTTCTCCTATTAAAAAAGTAGAAGTAAAATTCATTTTACAAGCTTTATCAGCAATGTATTGGTGTTCTGTTGCTGCAGTTGTACCAAGCTCAAACATATCTCCCAAAAAAACAATTTTATGCGTAGCTTGTATACCATTAAAATTATCTAAGGCTGCAGCCATACTTGTTGGGTTGGCATTGTAGGCATCTAGTATTATTTTGTAACCATTTTGTTCTAGTATCTGAGACCTGTTATTAGCAGGTACGTAACCTTCTATAGCTTCTTTTATTTGTGGTAAACTTATATTAAAGTACTTACCCATTATTATAGCAGCACAACAATTTGTAAAATTGTAGGCGCCAACAAGGTTAGAGGTTATGGTGGCATCTTCAACTTTAATTGTCACAAACGGATCCGCTCCTAGTAAGACAATGTTATAATAATTTTCTTTAGTAGCACTAAACCCAATCTTTTTTACATAGCTCCCAAGTTTTTTTTCTTGTATTGGGTCATCAGCATTTAAAAAAATATGCTTTTGGTTTGTGGTTAAGTAATTATACAATTCACTTTTACCTTGTATAACACCTTCCGTACTGCCAAAGCCTTCTAAATGCGCTTTTCCAAAATTTGTTATGTATCCATAATCTGGTTCTGCTAAGCTACTTAAAAATTCTATTTCTTTAAGATGGTTAGCACCCATTTCTACAATAGCAATTTCAGTATCTTCTTTAATGGTAAGCAACGTTAAAGGAACTCCAATATGGTTGTTTAAGTTGCCTACTGTAGCAACAGTTTTGTACTTTTTTTGAATAACTGCCTTTATAAGCTCTTTGGTAGTTGTTTTTCCATTACTACCTGTTAGTCCAATTACCTTGGCAGTACAATGCTTTCTGTGGTAATTACCTAATTTTTGTAATGTTTGGAGTACATCTTCAACCAAAATAAACTTGTGGGTTGTTGCATATTTTTTTTCATCTACAATGGCATATGCAGCACCTTTTTCTAATGCTTCAGCCGCGTATTTATTACCATTAAAATTATCGCCCTTTAGAGCAAAAAATATACAGTCTTTAGTTATTTTTCTAGTGTCTGTGCAAACAGTAGAATATGTTAAAAATAGTTGGTGTATTTGTGCTATTGTCATAAAGCGAATATAAAAAAAAAGACTGCTCTAATGAGCAGTCTTTTTTAAAAATATGTTGTAGTAACTTATTTTACTTTTTTACCTCTTGCAGTTTTGTTCTTAGTTTTAGACTTAGAACCAACTCTAGACATTGCACATCTAAATCCAATATCATCTGTAGCCATATACTGTGGTAAATATCTACGTTGTGCTGGGTCTAACCAAAATGCACGGTCTCTCCATGATCCACCTTTGTATACTCTAACTTCGTCATTAATTAAAGATGTTCTGTAGTTAGACTTGTCGTAGTTTCTAACAAAGTTTCCGGCGCTGTCTCTTTCTATTTTATTAGTAGGAGAATTGTACATAGACACTTTGTTTTCCTCATCGCCATCAGCCTCATTAAATCTGTCATAAAATCTAGTAGATCCAGGCTCTCCGTCTCTATATCCTCTGTTATCACTAGAAGAGAAGTTTGTTCTTAAGTAAGTTTCTTCTTCATCTACGGCAACCATTTTAATTTCACCAGGTAAATTAACAGCTACTATTTTTCCGTTTGGTAATGTGTCATAAACTACTGAGTCTCTAAGCACGTTTACTTTACCATCTTCACCAATTGCTGTCTTCATATAAATGTTACCTCTATAGTAGTTAAAATCACTAATTTCATCATCTACTATTGGTCTGTATACATCTGCAACCCATTCAGATACGTTACCTGCCATATCGTAAAGACCTAAGTCATTTGGCTTGTATGACATTACTGCGTTAGTTATATCTGCACCATCGTCAGACCAACCAGCAATTCCACCATAATCACCTTTTCCTTGTTTAAAGTTAGCTAGTTGATCACCTCTACCAACACGTTGTCCGTTACGAGTGTAATCTCCTTCCCAAGGATATTTTTTTCTACCTCTGTAGTTGTTATATTCTCTAGAACCTTGGTTAGCTTGTGCAGCATATTCCCATTCTGTTTCTGTAGGTAATCTATATTCTGGTAAAATTACACCACTACTTCTTTTAGCAAAAGATGGTACAGAGTCGTTCTTTTTAGCTTTACCTTGTAAAGAATCTATTTGTCCGCCATAAACAGACTCTGGTCTGTTTAGGTAAGCTTCAGTGCTAAAAGTACCAGCAGCTTCACCATTTAATGCTTTGTATTTAGCTTCTTTATTAAGGTAGCCTTCTTTTTCCAACATTAATTCGTTAACACGGTCTGTACGCCATTCTGCAAATTGCGTAGCTTGTACCCAGTTAACACCAACTACAGGATACTCTGCATAGCCAGGGTGTCTTAAGTAGTTGTTTGTCATAGTTTCGTTAAAACCAAGTCTGTTTCTCCACACTAAAGTATCTGGCAAAGCACCTTTATAAATATTTGCATATTTTGGGTCTTCCGGTGGGTAAACAGATTTTAAGTAATCTAAAAATTGTAGGTACATTTTATTAGTTACTTCAGTTTCATCCATATAAAAGGACTGTACGTGTTGTTGCGTTGGAGTATTATTCCAATCATGCATAACATCATCCTGTACTTTACCTTTTGTAAATGTACCACCTTCTATAAATACAAGTCCCGGTGCGGTAACTTGCTCTTTAAAATCAGAGTTGTGCTGAAAACCACCCTCTTTGGCATTTATCTTCCAACCTGTGGCACGAGATACATCTTTAGATGAAGATGATTTTTTACAACTAGTTATGCTACCTGCTACAACAGCACACGAGAGTACAACTTTAATGAATTGTTTTTTCATAATTAAGACTTGAGTTCTATACTTTACTGCTAATTGCAGTTATACTATACTTATTTTCTGTTTAAACTTTGCTTACTATCGGCTTATTAAACGCAAATTTTCTTAGAATATTTTATAAATCCTAAAAAAAACTAAAACAAGCAATAAAACATTGTTCAACACATCTATAACGGTGTAAATATTATATTAGTATTATTTTGTGAATTCTTTTTAATAGAAATTTATAGTTGCTTAATAATAAGTAAATAAGGAGTTTTATTTTTTATAGTATATTGGGCATTGTAATGTAATTTTGAAAATAAAGTTCTTAATTTATAAGATATTTTAAAAAAGAGCGTTAATTAAAATGTTGCACTATTTATTGTAGTGATATTAGGATAAAGAACCGATATTATAAAAATGATGATGAAAAAAATACTAGCCTTAGCACTTTTGGTGTCCGTATATTTTGGTAATGCTCAAGAGCAGAACAGAGCAATTACAACAGCAGTACCTTTTTTAAACATAGCTGCAGATGCAAGAGCCGCAGGTATGGGAGATATGGGTGTAGCTACTTCTGCAGATGCGTATTCTTTACAATGGAACGCTTCTAAATTTGCTTTTGCAGAGCAAAAAATGGGAGTAGGTATAAGTTATACTCCTTACCTTGAAAACATAGTTACAGATGTAGCTTTGCTTAATGCCACTTTTCACAACAAAATAAATGATAGAAGTGCTTTTGCATTTGGTTTACGTTATTTTGGTTTAGGAGAAGTAGAATTAAGACAGACGATAGACGAACCAGCAAGAATTGCAAAACCTAACGAATTTGTTTTAGAAGGTGCGTATGCATTAAAATTATCTAACACTTTTTCTATGGGTGTTGGAGGTAGGTTTATAACATCAAATTTAAAATTCCCGTCTGATGATGCGAGTGAAGATACTAGTGCAGCTACGGCGTTTGCAGTAGATATATCTGGTTTTTACAGGTCTCCAGAAATTGCTTATGAAAAGTTTGACGGTAGATGGAGAGCAGGTTTTAACATCTCTAACTTAGGAAGTAAAATAGCTTACGATAACAACGGGCAAGAAAACTTTTTACCAGGAAACTTAAAATTTGGAGCTGGGTTTGATTTTATTTTAGATCAAGACAATGTTTTATCATTATCAACAGAATTTAATAAGTTATTGGTACCAACGCCACAGGATTTTAATGAGGACGGACAAATAGATAGTGAAGATAATGAGCGTTACCAGCAAATTAGCTTTTTAGAAGGTGCTTTTGATTCTTTTACAGATGCGCCAGACGGCTTTAGTGAAGAAATTAAAGAGGTAACTTGGGCTTTAGGAGCAGAGTACACCTACCAAGATGCATTTATGCTTAGAACAGGTTACTTTAATGAAAATGAACTAAAAGGCGCTCGTAAATTCTTCTCGTTAGGAGCAGGATTTAAATTTAAAGCAGCACAAGTAGACTTATCTTATTTGTTCTCTACATCAAAAATAAAGAATCCTTTAGAAAATACTTTGCGTTTTTCTCTTACCTTTAACCTAGGTGAAGAATTATTAAACGACTAAATGAAGAAACATACCTTATCTTTTGATATGTCTGTTTACGACTCTATAAATGAGTTGCCTGAAACAGACAAAAAAATAATGCTCAAAGCCGTAGAAGCACGTAATAATGCATACGCACCTTACTCTAGTTTTTTTGTAGGTGCAGCAGTATTATTAGAAAACGGAAAAATTGTTTTAGGTAATAATCAAGAAAATGCGGCTTACCCATCTGGTTTGTGTGCAGAACGTGTTGCTATATACCAAGCAGCAGCAATATACCCTAATGTAAAAATACTATCTGTGGCTATATCGGCAACATCAAAAAATTATAAAGTTTTAGAACCTGCAGCACCATGTGGTAATTGTAGGCAATCTATGATAGAGTATGAGCAAAAACAAAAAGAACCTATTACTTTATTGCTAATGGGAGAAGAAGGTAGTGTGGTAAAATGTAATTCTATATCAGATATTTTACCTTTAGCATTTAGTAATTCTTTCTTATAAGCTGTTTTTTTTGATGAATTATTTTTTTATTCCTAATTTTTTGATAAAAATTTAATTAAAAAAAACATTCATCAACTAGTCTGTGCTTTTTCTTTAATTTTTTTTTGATAGTGGATTTAATGTGTATTTTTGCTATTCTGTAAAACAGACTTTTTAAAATAGTTTTCAATGAAAAAAATAACCAAAGAAGTTTACCTTAATTGGTACAAGGATATGTTATTCTGGAGAAAGTTCGAGGATAAACTTGCTGCAGTATATATTCAACAAAAAGTTAGAGGTTTTCTACACTTGTATAACGGACAAGAAGCTGTTTTAGCTGGTTCGTTACATGCAATGGATCTTACTAAGGATAAAATGATTACGGCTTACCGTAACCACGTACAACCCATAGGTATGGGTGTAGACCCTAAAAAAGTAATGGCAGAACTTTATGGTAAAGTAACTGGTACATCTAAGGGGATGGGTGGTTCTATGCACATATTTTCTAAAGAACACCGTTTTTACGGTGGTCACGGTATTGTTGGTGGCCAAATTCCTTTGGGAGCCGGACTTGCATTTGGAGACAAGTATGCTGGTAATGATGCGGTTACATTATGTTATATGGGAGATGGTGCTGTAAGGCAAGGATCTTTACATGAAACTTTTAACTTAGCTATGCTTTGGCAATTGCCAGTTGTTTTTATATGTGAAAACAATGGTTATGCAATGGGAACGTCTGTTGCCAGAACATCTCATTCTACAGAAATTTGGAAACTAGGTTTAGGATATGAAATGCCTTGTAAAGCAGTAGAAGGTATGAACCCTGTAACTGTTGCTGAAGAGGTTAGTAAAGCTGTAGAAAGAGCAAGATCTGGAGGCGGACCTACATTTTTAGAGATAAAAACATATCGATACAGAGGTCACTCTATGTCTGATGCTCAGCACTATAGAACTAAAGCAGAGGTAGAAGAGTACAAGAAAATAGATCCTATTACTCAGGTTCTAGATGTAATAAAAGACAAGAAATACGCTACAGATGAAGAAATTTCAGCTATAGATAAAGAAGTAAAGCGTATGGTTAAAGAGTGTGAGGAATTTGCAGAAAACTCTGACTACCCACCAGTAAATCAATTATATGATATGGTTTACGAACAAGAAGATTTTCCATTTGTACAACATAAATTATAAAAGATGGCAGTTATAGTAAATATGCCAAGATTAAGCGATACCATGGAAGAAGGTACTGTTGCTGCTTGGCTTAAAAATGTTGGAGATAAAGTAGAAGAAGGAGATATTCTTGCAGAAATAGAAACTGATAAGGCTACAATGGAGTTTGAGTCTTTTAATGAAGGTGTTCTTTTGCATATAGGAATTCAAGAAGGAGATACAGCTCCTGTTGATTCTCTTTTAGCTATTATAGGTGAAGAAGGTGAAGATATTTCTGGATTATTATCTGGTGATGCTTCAGCCAATACTGCTACAGAGCAAAAACAAGAAGAAACCAAAGAAACTGCAGCACCTACAACAGAAAGTTCTACAGCTGTTATTCCTGAAGGAGTAGAGGTTGTTAAAATGCCGCGCCTTAGTGATACTATGGAAGAAGGTACTGTTGCTGCTTGGTTGAAACAAGTTGGTGACAAAGTTGAAGAAGGAGATATTCTTGCCGAAATAGAAACAGATAAAGCAACAATGGAGTTTGAGTCTTTTTACTCAGGTACTCTATTATATGTAGGTATAAAAGAAGGAGAATCTTCTCCAGTTGATGAAGTTTTAGCAATTATTGGCCCAGAAGGTACAGATGTAGATGCTGTACTTAATGCAGGTAGTGGTTCTGCTTCTTCTAGTACACCTACTGAAGCGCCTAAGAAAGAAACTAAAAAAGAAGAAAAGTCGGCTCCAGTAGAAAATGTAGCTACAGACGGTAAACGTATTTTTGCATCTCCATTAGCTAAGAAAATTGCAGCAGATAAAGGAATAAATTTATCAGACGTAACTGGTTCTGGTGATAACGGAAGAATTATTAAAAAAGATGTAGAAAACTATAAGCCATCTGCGGCTGCTAGTTCTACAACTGCTTCTTCTAGTTCAGTAGCGTCAGCTACGCCTCAACCAGCGGTTTATACACCTGCAGGAGAAGAAGGTTTTGAAGATGTTAAAAACTCTTCAATGCGTAAGGTTATTGCAAAAGTTCTTGGTCAGTCTAAATTTACAGCTCCACATTTTTACCTTACTATAGAGGTAGATATGGATAATGCAAAAGCATCCAGAGCACAAATTAATAGTTTGCCAGATACTAAAGTATCATTTAATGATATGGTTTTAAAAGCCTGTGCAATGGCATTAAGAAAACATCCGCAAGTAAATACAACTTGGAAAGATGATGTAACACGTTATAACAAACACATTCACATGGGTGTTGCTGTAGCAGTAGATGAAGGTTTGGTTGTTCCTGTGCTTAAGTTTGCAGATCAAATGAGCTTAACAACTATTGGTGCTTCTGTAAAAGACTTAGCAGGTAAGGCAAGATCTAAAAAAATTGCTCCTTCAGAAATGGAAGGTAGTACATTTACAGTATCTAACTTAGGTATGTTTGGAATACAAGAGTTTACGTCAATAATTAATCAGCCTAACTCAGCAATATTATCTGTTGGTGCAATTGTAGAAAAACCAGTTGTTAAGAACGGAGAAATTGTAGTAGGTAATACAATGAAGTTAACATTGGCTTGTGATCACAGAACTGTAGATGGTGCTGTTGGTGCTCAGTTTTTACAAACATTAAGAAGTTATATTGAAAATCCTGTTACTATGCTTGCATAAGTATTACAGTATTAAATTATATTAAAAAGCATCTCATTAATTAATGAGATGCTTTTTTTATCTTTAGACCTTAAATAAATTAAATATGAAAAAGACGTTTTATTTTTTAGGGTTATTAGCTGTAATTTCTTGTTCTAGTGTTGCTCAAAATACAGCAGTAAAAGAGTCTGCAACAGAGGCAAAAGAAGCAGATATAAAAAAAATTGTTAGCTTTTTAGCTTCTGATGATTTACAAGGTCGTATGTCTGGATCAGATGGTATAGCAGAAGCAGCTACTTTTATAGAAAATAACTTTAAGGCTAACGGAGTAAAGCCATTTTTTAAAACGTACAAAGATACATTATCAAATTTTGACTCTAGCAAAGGTGTTGCCTATAATGTAGTGGGTTTTGTAGAAGGTAATGATCCTAAATTAAAAAAAGAATTTATAATTATAGGAGCTCATTATGACCATATTGGTACTGCAAAGGCAGACGGTGATGATGTAATAGCAAATGGAGCTAATGATAATGCTTCTGGTACTGCTGCAGTTATGGAGTTTGCTCGTTATTTTGGGCAAACAAAATCTAACAAAAGAAGCATAATTTTTGCATTATTTTCTGCTGAGGAAATGGGCTTGTTGGGCTCTAAACATTTGGCAAAAAAATTAAAGGAAGATAACCTTAACTTGTACACTATGCTTAATTTTGAGATGATAGGTATTCCTATGCAAAATAAAGATTATTTAGCATATTTAACAGGGTTTAATAAGTCTAACTTGGCATCTGTAACAAATACTTATGCAGGTGAAAAAATTGCTGGTTTTTTACCAAAAGCAGGTGACTTTAGATTATTTATGAGATCTGATAATTATCCGTTTCACAACGAATTTAAGGTGCCATCACAAACCTATTCTACTTTTGATTTTACAAATTTTGATCATTACCACAAAGTAGGTGATGAGCCAAGTGTAATGGACTTTAATCACATGGCCAGTTTAATAAATAAATTTACTCCGGTAATAAAAAGCATTGCGAATTCAGACACAAAAGAAATACAATACAATTAATGGCAAATATTATAATAACAGGTAGTAGCAGAGGTATAGGTTACCAAATGGCACAGCTATTTGCAAACAATGGACACCAAGTTTTGGCTTTGTCCAGGAATAGTGCCCCTATAGCTTCTCTTAAAAACCCTAATATTTTTTCTTTTCCTTTTGACATTTCTGCGGAGGAAGATTTACAAAAAGTTGAAGATTTTATTTCTGCAAACTGGAAACAGGTAGATGTATTAATTAATAATGCAGGAAAATTAGCTAATAAGCCTTTTTTAGAAACTACAACAGCAGATTTTGAAGCTGTTTATAAAGTGAATGTTTTTGGCGTAGCAAGTATAACTAAATTGGTAATACCTAAAATGCCAAAAAACGGACACGTAGTAACTATCAGTTCTATGGGTGGTGTGCAAGGTAGTTTAAAATTTGCTGGCTTATCTGCATACAGTTCTAGTAAAGGAGCCGTAATTACGTTAACAGAGCTTTGGGCAGAGGAGTTTAAAGAAACGGGTCCGTCTTTTAATGTGCTTGCGTTAGGAGCCGTGCAAACAGAAATGCTAGAAGAAGCTTTTCCTGGCTACAAGGCACCAATCACTGCTTTAGAAATGGCAGAATATATTCAAAATTTTGCCCTTACTGGACATAAAATGTACAATGGTAAATTGTTGCAAGTAAGCAATAGTACACCGTAACTTAATAAATAATTTAATTAAAAAACTGCCTGTTAGTGCTAATAGGCGGTTTTTATTTTGTTGTACATTGTTTAAAAAATTAGATTATCAAATAAATAATAAGAAGAAAAGTTGTATTTTACTACAAAATATACTGTAGTGTACACTTGTAAAAGGCAGAATCTGTTATTTTTGTATATATGGAGAAAATCCTTCTTAAATACTTACCTGAAAGGGCTGTAACACCTTGCGCCTCATTAATAAAAGTTAATGCAGTGCATCTTAAAATTGTTGGAGATAGAATTACCCGACACGGAGATTATAGAAGATTGCCAAACGGAAAGCATCAAATAACAGTAAATGCATCATTAAATAAATATAGGTTTTTAATCACTTTAGTACATGAAATAGCGCATTTAGTAGCTTTTGAAAAATATGGCAGAAGGATTAAGCCTCATGGGTTAGAATGGAAAAAAACTTTTCAGGCATTGATGTTGCCTTTTATTAGACCAGAAATTTTTCCAACAAAAGTATTGCCAGTTGTTGCTAATCATTTTAAAAACCCAAAAGCAAGTAGTGATACTGATGCTAAATTATCGTTAGCATTAAAGCAATTTGATCCTGTGTCAAATAAAACATATATTTTTGAGTTACCTATTGGTAGTATATTTAGAATATATAATGGTAAGCTATTTAAAAAAGGACAAAAAAAAATAAAGCGATACGAATGCATAGAACTTTCTAGTGGAAAAACTTATGTTTTTCAGCCGAATGCAGAAGTAGAACTCATAAAAGACTAATCAAAATGAATAAAAACTATTACGCAGTTATAATGGCAGGAGGTATTGGGTCAAGGTTTTGGCCAGTAAGTACTGCAGAATATCCAAAGCAGTTTCATGATATGTTAGGTTCTGGATTTTCATTAATTCAGAAAACATTTAATAGATTAAATAAATTTATTCCTAAAGAGAATATATTAGTCTTAACCAACGAGAGTTATAATGACCTAGTTTTGGAGCAACTACCAATGCTTAAACAAGAACAAGTTGTTTTGGAACCAGCTATGCGTAATACCGCTCCTTGTATTTTATATGCAGCATTAAAAATTAAAAAACAGAATCCTAATGCAGTAATGATAGTTGCTCCTAGTGACCACTGGATAGAAGATGAAAACGCTTTTGAAAATGATGTTAAACAATGTTTTGCAAAATGCGAGAATGAGGAGGTTCTTTGTACATTAGGTATAAAGCCTACATTTCCTAATACAGGTTTTGGTTATATAGAGTTTGATAAAAATCCAGACTTGGAAATTAAAAAAGTAAATCAGTTTAGAGAAAAACCAGACTATAAAACTGCTAAAGAGTTTATTAGTAAGGGTAACTTTTTATGGAATGCAGGTATTTTTATGTGGAGTGTAAAAACAATAGTTGATGCTTTTAAGGCTTTTCAGCCAGAACAATATCAATTATTTTATTCTGGTATGGATAGTTATAACACTGCAGAAGAAAAAAGTTTTATAGCAAATAATTATGCGTTAGCAGAAAATATATCTATAGATTATGCTATACTAGAACATTCTAAAAGTATTTATGTATTACCAGCTACTTTTGATTGGAATGATTTAGGTACTTGGGGCTCTTTGTATGATAAGTTAGATAAAAATGATAATAGTAATGCGGTAGTTGGTGCGCAATTATTAGACCGTAATGCAAGTGGCAACATTGTGCGCACTAAAAATGATAAAGTTGTAGTTTTAGATAGCTTAGATAATTTTATTGTAGTAGATAAGGAAGATGTTTTGTTAATTTGCCCAAAAGAAAAAGAACAAGATATTAAAGTTATTTTAAACGAAGTAAAAGATAAGTTTGGTAAGTAATACCATTATGTATGAGTAATAATACAGAGCAAAATAATAGCGTATCTGGCAACGATTCATCAGACAACGTAAAAAAAGATTTTCAAGGTTTACTTGGGTCTACTAAAAAGTTTTTAAAAGAACTTTTGGATATTCGAAATAACACCGACCAAGAAGCTACTAGGGAATCTATAGTGGCAGATATTCCTTTTAAAGGGCATACATCTTGGATTTTAATTTGCTCTATTTTTATAGCCTCTATTGGTTTAAATGCCAATTCTACTGCTGTGGTTATTGGAGCCATGTTAATTTCACCACTAATGGGACCTATTTTAGGTATGGGTTTGTCCTTAGCCATTAACGATATTGATACACTTCGTCGTTCGTTAAAAAACTTTGGAGTAATGGTGGTATTAAGTATACTTACTGCCTTTTTGTTCTTTAAATTTTTTCCTTTACGTGATGAATCCTCTGAGCTGTTAGCGCGTACAGCACCAGATATTAGAGATGTACTTATTGCTTTTTTTGGTGGTTTAGCCTTGGTTATTGCACGTGCAAAAAAAGGTACTATAGCTAGTGTTATATTTGGAGTAGCAATTGCAACAGCTTTAATGCCTCCTTTATGTACTGTAGGTTTTGGTTTGGCAATTGGTAATTGGGACTATGCTAGTGGTGCTATGTATTTGTTTATTATTAATACTATTTTTATAGCCTTAGCTACATTTTTGGTCATAAAAATATTACGCTTTCCTATGGTTCGTTATGCCAACTCTGAGCGTCGTAGATTAATAAGTAGGCTTGCTTCTATAGTTGCTATATTGGTTATGGTTCCAGCTAGTTGGACATTTTTTAAGGCTTGGGAAGAGTCTAAATTTAAGAGTCAAGCGCAACAATTTATATCAGAAAATGTTGCTAAATATAAATTCTCGGGTAATGGGTTGTATTTAAATAATTTAACTAATATAGAATATCACGGAGGAGACACGTCTTTGTTTGATAAAATATTTCGTAAAAATAAGAACGAGCAAAAATCTGTGATAGAAGTAATGTTTATGGGTGAAGAGTTGGTGCCAGATAATATTATTGCTAGTTGGAACGAAATTAAAAATGAGGATTTTGAAGAGTTACAAAATACCGAGTTAAAAATAATACAAGGTTCTAAAAATAAGGAAGTAGACCAAATAAAATATGTAGACGAGTTATACCAAGCTAAAAAGGCTGAGCTAATGGGTAAAGAAGAAAAAATTGCCTTGTTAGAGAAGGAACTAACTCAACTACAAAAAATTGTATCTAAACAAATACCTTTTAATGATGTTAGTGCAGAGGCTAAAGCTAATTATGAAAACTTAGCATCTATTGGGTATTCTTACACTATACGTACAGATTTTAAAAAAATAGATACTATTCCTGTTTTTGAAATTAATTGGAAGCCTAAAACAAAATCTAAAGACAAAGTAACTGATACTAAAAAAATATCAGATTGGTTAAAATTAAGATTGAAAGATAAAAATATTCAGGTTAGAGAATTAGCTAATTAATTGCGTTCTTCAATATACATTTGTCTTACTTTTTTAAACAGCTCAGAAGAATAAACAAAATCTGTAACAGCCTTATTGTCTGTTTTAAAAATTTCTTTATTTGTTCCTTCCCATTCTTTATGTCCGTTTTTTAGAAAAAGTATTTTTTCTCCAATTTCCATAACAGAGTTCATATCGTGCGTGTTTATTATAGTAGTAATATCGTATTCCTGTGTAATTTCTAAAATAAGATTGTCTATTAAAATTGCCGTTTTAGGATCTAAGCCAGAGTTTGGCTCATCGCAAAACAAATATTTAGGGTTCATAACTATTGCTCTTGCAATTGCAACCCTTTTTTGCATACCTCCAGATATTTCTGAAGGATATTTGTGGTGAGCATCTATTAGGTTAACACGTTTTAAAACGGTGTTTACCCTATCTTGCATTTCAGATTTAGACTGCTTTGTAAACATTTCTAAAGGAAACATTACGTTGCCCTCTACCGTTAAAGAGTCAAACAAGGCACTTCCCTGAAAAACCATTCCCATTTCTTGTCTTAAATTCCTTTTTTCATCTGGGCTTAAATCGTTATAAATATTTCCATTATAACTTATATAACCTTCGTCTGGCGTAAATAATCCTAGTAAACACTTTAAAAAAACTGTTTTTCCAGAGCCACTCTGGCCAATAATTAAGTTTGTTTTTCCTTTTTCAAAGTCTGTAGTTACTCCTTTTAATATATGCGCTTCACCAAAAGATTTGTGTAGGTTGTTTACTTCTATCATTATCCTAATAATAATTGGGTTAGTATGTAATTTAAAATAATAATAGCAACACTGGTCCAAACAAAGGCAGTGGTACTTGCTTTACCCACTTCTAATGCTCCGCCTTTCATAAAGTACCCATGAAAAGAAGGTATTGTAGCAATTACAAAAGCAAATATTATAGATTTTATAAAGGCATATGTAACATGGTACGGAATAAAATCTAACTGTATTCCCTCTATAAAACTTGCACTTGTGGTAAACCCGCCAAAAACACCAGCTATCCACCCGCCAAAAATACCAACGTACATTGCAATTGCAATAGCAAAAGGGTAAAGCATTAACGCTATAATTTTGGGGAATACCAAATAGTTTAAAGAGTTAACACCCATAACCTCTAAGGCATCAATTTGTTCTGTTACACGCATTGTACCTATACTAGATGTTATGTATGAGCCAACCTTACCAGCCATAATTATAGAGGTAAAAGTAGGAGCAAATTCTAGTATAACAGATTGTCTTGCGGCAAAACCAATTAAACTTTCTGGTATTAAAGGGTTTGTAAGGTTTAAAGCAGTTTGTATGGTTACCACACCACCAATAAAAAACGAAATAAATATAATGATACCTAAGGAACCAAAAACCAATTCGTCTATTTCTTTTAAAATAAGTTTTTTCATAATAGACCATTTTGTAGGTTTTCTAAAAACCTCTTTAATCATTATAAAATAACTGCCAATAGATGCTATGTAATTCATATAAAATAGACTTCTGTTTGTAAAAATAATAATATTAACTCTCATTTGACATTCAAATAAAAAAATTAAAAGTTTATTTATTTACTTTTACGCTATCAATAAAATTATTTACAATGAAGAGAAGGCTATTTGTTGCATTATTAGGTGTTTGTTTTATAGCAAACACGGGCGTTATTAATGCACAAAAAAAATCTAAAAAAAGAAATAAAAACGAAGTAGAGGTGCAAACTTCTAACCCAATAAAAACCACTCCTAAGTTAGTGGTGGGTATTATTGTAGATCAAATGAGGTACGATTATCTTACGCGTTTTTACAATCAATACGGAGAAGGAGGATTTAAACGTATGATTAATGAAGGTTTTAATGCTAAAAATCATCATTTTAATTATGCTCCAACAAGTACAGGTCCTGGTCATACCTCTGTTTATACTGGTACTACACCATCTATGCACGGTGTAATAGGTAATAATTGGTATGATAAAGATTTGGGTGTAAATGTATATTGTGCTGGGGATAGTAACTATAGCTCTGTAGGTACAAGTGGCGCAGAAGGGAAGATGAGTCCACACAGAATGTTAACTACAACTGTTACAGATCAATTACGTTTACATACTCAAAAAAAAGGTAAAGTAATAGCTGTAGCAATTAAAGATAGAGGAGCTGTATTACCAGGTGGCCACGCGGCAAATGCTGCGTATTGGTTTGTTGGTAAAGATGAGGCTAACTTTATAACTAGCTCTTATTATATGAATAGTTTACCTGCTTGGGTTAATAATTTTAATGCTTCTGATGCTGCGGAGAAATATAAAAAAATATGGAATACATTAAGAGATATTTCTACTTACCAGGAGAGTGGTACAGATGAAAATAACTATGAAGGTAAGTTTAAAGGAGAAACAACAACTTCTTTTCCTCATAACTTACCTGCAATTTGGGATCAAAACAGAGGTTTTGATATTATAAAAGCAACTCCTTACGGTAACAGTTTAACAGCAGATTTTGCTATAGCTGCCCTAAAAGGTGAAAATTTAGGAAAAGATAATATAACAGACTTTTTAGCCGTTAGTTTTTCTTCTACAGATTATGTAGGACACCAATTTGGTGTAAACTCTAAAGAAATTGAAGATACTTATATACGTTTAGATCAAGATTTAGAAAGATTATTTAACCAGTTGGATGCAGAAGTAGGTAAAGGAGAATATACAGTTTTTTTAAGTGCAGACCATGCAGCAGTGCATGTCCCTACTTATTTAAAAGACAGTAAAATACCGGCCGGTTATGTTAACTATAAAGAAATAACTACTAAATTAAATGAATGGGCTAAATTTAAATTTGGATCAGAGGATTTAATTAAAAACGTTTCTAATGATCAGGTATTTTTAGACCATAAGGTTATTGCTAATCTTGATTTAGACCTGCAAACAGTTCAAGAAGCTTTTGCGCAAGAATTACTAACTTTTAATGATGTGGATAAAGCGTATACAGCATACCAAATGTGGCAAAATGAATATACTAAAGGTCTACCATACATTTTACAAAACGGATACAATCAAAAACGCTCTGGAGATGTAATCGTGGTTTTAAAACCAGGAATTATAAGCTATTCTAGAACAGGTTCTACACACGGCTCTCCTAGGGTTTATGATACTCATGCGCCTTTATTATTTTTTGGAAAAGGAATTAAAAAAGGAAGCACAGTTAAACTTACAGAAATACCTGATATTGCACCAACAATTTCTGCATTGCTGGGTATTGCTGCGCCAAACGGTACTACTGGTAAACCTATTGAGGCTGTTTTAGAAAACTAAAATAACTTACGCTTTATATTTTTCCAACGAAGATCACGAATAAAATTGCCTTCTTTTGGTGTTACCAAAAAGGGCAATTTTTCTTTTTTAGCATTTGTATAGCCTGTTAAATTATCAAAAAAAACAGCTGCCTTTTTCTGTTTTAAAGCCATTTTTAAAGAAGCAATACAGCTAATTGTAAAACCATAACGCATACGGTACATTGCTTGGCCTTGTAATAGTTTAGCTTGCTTGTTGTATGCATTTCCTGTAGGTCTAAGATGTTTAACTCGTAAATTATTGTCTGTAAAAATTGTAAAATTATGGTATTGTGCTAATAGCTCATCTACGGTGTCCCAACCCATAGCACTACGTAAACCATTAATTTGTATAAAACAAGATTTACGGTAAGCTTTAAATGCACCACGTACGTGGTCCTTGTTCATTGGGTGGTTTAGTTTCCATTTGCCATCCTTGTCTTCTTCGTAAGCAAAACCGCCAGCTATACCAATTTTTTCATCAGACTTAAAAATAGAAATAATTTTCTCAAAATAATTTTCAGGTAAAATTATGTCTGCATCTAATTTTACAATAAAATCATAGTCGTTATCTGTTGCAGCCAAGCCCTTATTAAAAGCATTTACAACCTTACTACCTGGCATATGCTTTGTAGACGAAGTAGTGTTTATCTTTTTAAAAATTGAATGTTTTTTTACATACTGGTCTATGATAACTTCTGTAGTATCTGTAGAGTTGTCATTTACAATAATTACCTGTTTTGGTTTTTTGGTCTGATGAAGAATAGAATTTAGTGTTTTTGCAATAAAGGCCTCTTCATTATGAGCGGGAATTATAATGTAGTACATCATATTTAAAAAGATAAAAGATATTATTTTTTTCTTTCTGCATATACAATATAATATCTAGGTGTAAAACTACGTAGAATTGGTCTAATGCCAATTTTATTTATAGGATTAGTCCATTTGGCAGAATCTTTTATCTCCCAGCCAGCTTTTTCCAATAACCAGTCAAACTGCCAATCTTCAAACTCGTGGTAGTGTCTATCCCATTTATCAGTTTTACTTCTATAGGCAGGAGCAAACCATAAGTTAAGCGGAATGCTAGCAACAAGTTTATCACTCTTTATTTCTTTTAAAATATTAAGTGGAGCTAATAAATGCTCAAAAATTTCAAATGCAGTTACAACTTCTGTTTTAGAAGTAGTTACAGAAGAAAAATCTACGTCTAAATCTTCTCCGTTAGTATTTGTTACGTTAAAACCCTGCGAGGTCATTAGTTTAGATAAAGGGTTTGTAACTCCTAAATCTAATATACTCTCTGTGGTATTAATGTGTTTATTAAGAAACTCTAGCGTATGCTTAAAACGTTTGCTAGGATATGTTTTTTCGTACATTTTAATATCTGTAAACTATGGCATTGATGTTCATACCAGCGCCAACACTCGCAAATATAACAACATCTCCTTTTTTTACAGCGTGATTTTCTAATTTTCCTCTTTTAACCAAATCAAACAAGGTAGGCACGGTAGCAACAGAGCTGTTACCAAGCTTGTAGATATTCATAGGCATAATATCTTCAGGCATTGGTTTGTTGTAAAGTTTATAAAACCGTTGCACAATTGCTTCATCCATTTTTTCATTGGCTTGGTGTATAAATATTTTTTTTACATCATTTATATCTACACCACTTTGGTCCAAACAATCCTTCATAGCTTTTGGTACGTGGGTAACGGCAAACTCATATATTTTGCGTCCATGCATTTTTATGTACCTAGTATTGTTGTTTTCTTCCTTGTTGTAAGATTCTCCAAAAAATAAATAGTTAGCTTCGGTAAGTGCATACGTTGCTGCGTTATGAGCTAAAATATTACCAGTATTTTTAGTGTTTTCTATAATTGTTGCTCCGGCACCATCAGAATAAATCATAGAATCTCTGTCATATGGGTCTATTACTCTAGACAATGTTTCTGCTCCAATAATTAAACATCTGTTGGCAAGTCCTGCTTTTATAAATGCATATGCTTGTATCATTCCTTGTATCCATCCAGGACAACCAAATAATATATCATACGCTATGCATTTAGGATTTTTAATTTGTAATAAATGTTTTACTCTAGAGGCTAAACTAGGTAAAGTGTCTGTTTGTGTTTGCCCATAGTTCACATCACCAAAGTTATGAGCAACTATAATATAGTCTATAGTTTCTTTGTCTATTTTGGCATCGTTAATAGCTCTTTCTGCAGCTAAATAGGCAATATCAGAAGTGTTTAATTCTTTTTTTGCATACCTTCTTTCTGCTATTCCTGTTATTTTTTTAAATTTTTGAATAATAACCTCATTAGAATTAGGAATAGGAGACCCATCTGTATTTAAAAAAGTATGGTTAATAAAGTCTGTATTTAAGGTAGTTATGGTAGGTATGTAGCTACCTGTTCCTGTAATTCCGATATGCATATTTAGATTTTAATTTAACAGGTTGAAGTTACAAAAAACACTTTTAAAAAACTATGCATGCATAATAAATTGTATGATGTTCAAGCGTAATAATAGAAAATAAAAAAACCGCCTAAAAATCTCTAGGCGGTTGTTAAGTATTGTATTTGCAGTGTTTTTACGCTTCCATATAAGCTTCAATAGGGGCGCAAGTACAAATTAAATTACGGTCTCCATACGCTTCGTCTACACGTCTAACTACAGGCCAAAATTTATTATCTGCAATGTGCTCTAACGGAAATGCTGCTTTTTGTCTGCTATAAGGAAAATCCCAAACATCATTAGTAACCATATCTAATGTATGTGGAGAGTTTTTTAATACATTATTTGGATTGTCTATTGTAGCTTCATCAATTTCTGCTCTAATAGACAGCATAGTGTCACAAAAACGATCTAACTCAGCTAAACTTTCACTTTCTGTAGGCTCTATCATTAATGTGCCAGCTACAGGGAAAGATACTGTTGGTGCGTGAAAGCCGTAATCCATTAAACGCTTAGCAATATCTGTAACTTCTATTCCGTTTTGTTTAAATGGTCTACAGTCAATAATCATTTCATGAGCTGCTCTTCCTTTTTCTCCTGTATATAAGACATCAAACTTACCACTTAATCTTTCTTTAATGTAGTTAGCATTTAAAATTGCTATTGATGTAGACTGTCTTAAGCCTTCTTCTCCTAGCATTACAATATAACCGTAAGATATAAGACAAACTAATGAGCTGCCCCATGGAGCAGAAGATATTGCTGTGATAGCTTTTTCTCCTCCGGTTTTAATAACTGGGTTGCCCGGTAAAAACGGTACCAATTGCGGAGCTACACAAATAGGGCCAACACCAGGACCACCACCACCATGTGGTATAGCAAAGGTTTTGTGTAAGTTAAGGTGACAAACATCTGCTCCAATATTACCAGGGTTTGTTAAACCAACTTGTGCGTTCATGTTAGCACCATCCATATAAACTTGTCCGCCGTTATCATGTATAAGTTGTGTAACTTCTTTAATAGAAGACTCAAAAACCCCGTGTGTAGATGGGTAGGTTACCATTAAGGCCGCTAAATTATCTTTATGTAATTCTGCTTTTTCTCTTAAATCATTTACATCAATATTTCCGTGCTCATCTGTTTTGGTAACAACCACTTTCATACCAGCCATAACAGCAGATGCAGGGTTTGTACCGTGTGCAGATGCAGGAATTAAACAAATGTTTCTGTGCGCTTCGTTTCTAGATTCATGGTAAGCTCTAATTACCATTAAACCAGCATATTCTCCTTGTGCGCCAGAATTTGGTTGCAAAGATGTAGCTGCAAAACCTGTAATTTCACTTAAATGATCTTCTAACCTTTTTAATAAAATTTGATATCCTTCTGCTTGGTCTACAGGAGCAAATGGATGAATATTACCCCATTGTGCAGAACTTAGAGGAAGCATTTCTGATGCCGCATTTAGTTTCATAGTACATGATCCTAAAGAAATCATAGAATGGTTTAGTGCTAAATCTTTACGTTCTAATTTTTTTATGTAACGCATTAATTCTGTTTCTGAGTGATAAGAATTAAAAACTACGTTTTCTAAAAATGGAGTGTTACGTTGTAAAGTAGCAGGAATAACAGTTTGTACATCTTTTGTAAATGAAGCTGAATTTTCAACTTTATTAAGTTCAGCAAAACAAGCAACTATTGTAGCAAAATCTTTTTTAGATGTTGCTTCGTTTATAGAGATAGATACAGTAGTATCATTAATATAGTTAAAGTTTATTTTTTTGCTTTCGGCAATTGTTTTTAGAGCATTAGCATCCTTAACTTCTACCTTAATAGTATCAAAATAAACAGTATTAAGTTGTTTAAAACCTAACTTTTCAATTGCTGTTGCAGTATTTATTGCAGTGTTGTGTACTTTGTTAGCAATATACTCTAATCCTTTTGGACCGTGATATACTGCATACATACCAGCCATAACAGCTAGTAAAACTTGTGCTGTGCAAATATTAGATGTAGCCTTGTCTCTTTTAATATGTTGCTCTCTGGTTTGCAAAGCCATACGTAAAGCAGGTTTACCATCTGTATCTTTAGTAACACCAATAATTCTGCCAGGAATATTTCTTTTGTAGGCTTCTTTTGTAGCAAAAAAAGCAGCGTGTGGGCCGCCATAACCTAATGGAATACCAAAACGTTGTGTGGTCCCAACAACAACATCTACTCCAAATTCTGCAGGAGCTTTAAGCTTTACTAAGCTTAGTATATCTGCAGCAACGGCAACTTTTATGTTGTTTTGGTTGCAATTATCTACAAAACTAGCATAATCATTTACTTGTCCGTATTTACCAGGGTATTGCAATAACGCACCAAAATAATCTGCTCCAAACCTAAAGTCTTCATGATTACCAATTACAAGTTCTATACCTATTGGTGTAGCACGCGTTTGTAATAAAGATAAAGTTTGTGGTAGTATTTCTTCAGAAACAAAAAACTTAATTACGTTTTCTTTTTTTTGTGGCCTGCTACGTACATCAAAAAGCATTGCCATAGCTTCTGCAGCAGCAGTACTTTCATCTAGTAAAGATGCGTTAGCTAACTCCATACCTGTTAAATCGCAAACCATAGTCTGAAAGTTTAATAAAGCTTCTAAACGACCTTGAGCAATTTCTGCTTGATAAGGAGTATATGCAGTATACCAACCCGGGTTTTCTAGAATATTTCTTTTAATAGGAGAAGGTAATAGCCCTTCATTATATCCTAAACCTATGTAAGATTTAAAAACTTTATTTTTGTCTGCAAGTTCTTGTAAATGCTCTAAATATTCATTTTCACTTAAAGCTTCAGGTAAATTTAAATTGTTTTTAAGCTTAATATCGTCTGGGATAGTTTCATATATAAGCTGATCTAAATTTTTAACTCCAACAGTTTTAAACATCTGCTGGTAATTATTTTTATTTATACCAATGTGTCTTAGGGCAAACAAATCTGTTCTCATATTCTAGAGTGTTTTTTATAAAAAGATGCGCAAAATTAATGATAATTTTTTTCAAAATTGCTAAATTAGAAGCTACATCATCTAAAGTTTTTAACGATTAATTAATGTTATGAACACTTTACTTACATTTGTGTAATGAAACTAGTTAAACGAATTTTTAATTTTTATTTAGATGCCAGTATTCATGTAGCTGCTTCTGTATTTTGTTTGCTAGAAATTACAGCCATAATTTTAAACATAACCATAAACCAAAATCTAGCTTATTTCTGTTTTTTTAGCACCATTGCTTGTTATAATTTTATAAAATACGGGGTAGAAGCCAAAAAATATATTTTGGTAGCTAATAAGTATCATAAAAATATACAGGTATTTAGTTTAATTGCACTAGGGTTTGCCGTCTATTTTTCGTTTTACTTACATAAACATGTATGGTACTGTATGGGTGCTTTAGCTGTGTTTACTGGTTTGTATGCGTTACCTGTTTTGCCCAAAGCTAAAAATTTAAGAAGTTTTGGTGCGTTAAAGGTTTTTATGGTAGCCTTAGTTTGGGCAGGTGTTACTGTGTTGTTACCTGTTTTGTCTGCTAATATGGGTATAACTAAAGATGTTTGGATAGAAACTTTTCAGCGTTTTTTAATAGTTCTAGTGCTATTAATGCCTTTTGAAATTAGGGATTTGAAGTATGATTCTCCTGCTCTTAAAACGATACCACAAAGGTTTGGAGTAATACACACTAAAATAGCGACTGGTATTGTAGTTTTAGTTTTCTTTTTTGTAACCTATTTAAAAAACAAAATAACACTTTTAGACCTAGTAGTAAAGGGTGTTTTATTTATAAGTTTTGGATTTTTGGTTCTTTATACACAAGGTAAACAAGGAAAATATTTTGCTTCTTTTTGGGTAGAAGCTTTTCCTATATTTTGGTTTGTTATTGTTTATATAACTAGTTTGTTTATTTAGTAACTTCTTTTTGTAGCTTTTCTTTCATTTTAATCTTTTCTTGTTCGGTTAAAGATTGTAAATGAGCTTTTTGGCAAAGGGACGTAAATTCAGAGTTTCTTTTAGAAAACTGAGGACAAGTTTTACATATTAATAAGTGAAACTTAAGATTAATCTTTTCAAAGAAAGAAGCTTCATTGTATTGTAGTTTGTTGCAGATTTTAGCTGCTTTTTCGCAAGAAATCATAATTAAAACCAATTAGTATTTAAGCATCCCATTAACGTTGTTCTGGCTCTATGGATTATTACCCATAGGTTAGACGAGTTAATGCCAAGTTCATTACAAATATCTTCTGTACTTATACCTTGTATTGTTTTCATTTTAAAAACCAATGCTTGTTTCTTAGGCAATTTAGCAATACAATCTTGAATTGCAAGGCCTAATTCTGCATTTTCTAAATCACTATTATCTAATTTACTATATGGATCTGCAACTTGCTCCTCTAACCAGTCACCTTCTGAGTCTATATTAGAGTTGTAAGACATTCTAACCTCTGCTTTGCCCTTGTTAGAATTTATTTTACGGTAATGGTCTATTACTTTTCTTTTTAAAATAGCAATAAGCCACGTACGTTCAGCGGCATCTCCTTTGTAGTTTTTAGCAGATTTTAATCCTGCAAAAAAAGTTTCTTGTACTAGATCTTTAGCAATTTCAGAATCGCTTACTCTAGCTACGGCATAATTAAATAAATAATCTGCGTAATTATCTACCCAAGTATCTGGATTAAGGTGGTGCATTAGTTCTTGTTGATTTTTCAAATGTAGGGGATTTTAATTAATTTGTTTAGTTTTGAATAAAACAAAATTCTATGAAACCTTTTTTTAATTCACTGTTTATACTCCTGTTTTTAACTGCTTGTTCACAAAGTAAATCAAAACATATCACAGAATTTTCACAAAATGATATAAAAAACGCTCTTTTAATAGATGTACGAACTTCTGATGAATACGGTTTGGGTCATTTAAGCAATGCTAAAAATGTAGATGTGTTGCAAAATACATTTGCAAGTTATTTTGATAGTATACCAAAAACCAAAACAATATATGTTTACTGCAAAAGCGGAGGCAGAAGTGCCAAAGCTGCAGCAAAATTAACAGAGATGGGGTACAACGCTATAAATTTAGAAGGAGGTTATGACGCCGTAAAAAAGGAAAATGCTACAAAATAAAAATTTATTTTAGCAAGTTTTTTAATGCCATTTCTAACGTTGCGTATTTAAATTTAAATCCGTTTTTAATTAATTTATCTGGGTAAACATCCATACTATTTAAAATTAAACTTGGCTCTGTACCAATTATAAAACCGCCTATTTTTAACATCCAACTATAAGCAGGTAATCCAAAAGGTACTTTAAGTGCTTTTCTAATGGTAGCCATTAATTTTTTATTAGACTTTGCATCTGGAGCAGCAACTACAATTGGTCCTGTTATTTTAGTATTCTCGATAGCAAAGTTTGTTATTGCTACAAAATCTTTAATGTGTACCCAGCTTACCATTTGTTTTCCAGAACCTTGTTTGCCTCCTAAGCCTAATTGTGATATTTTTTTTAAAGGAACTAATGCACCTCCGTTTTTTCCAAAAACCAATGATATGCGTAGGGCTATTTTTCTTGTATTTACATTTTTTATACTTTCAAAAGCCTTTTCCCAAGCTATACCAACATCTAACATAAAATCTTCTCCATTTTCTTCTTTATTTGGGTGAGATATAGCAGCAGACGAAGCATTTAGCCAAACCTTTGGAGGGTTATCTACTAAGTTTATGGCTTTGCCAAGTGCCAGAGTAGAGTCTATTCTGGAATTTAAAATAAGAGCTTTATTTTTTTTTGTAAATCTACAGTCTACAGATTTGCCTGTTAAATTTATTAGCACATCTGCATTATTTAAACAAGAGTGCCATGTACCAATAGTTTTAGCATCCCATTGTACATAATTAATATTTTTTGCTTGGTAAGGTTTGCTACGTGTTAGCACTATAATTTCAGTAAATTTACTAGTATAGAAATCTAGTAATTCATTACCTAAAAAACCTGTGCCACCTGCAATTACTAGTTTATTCATAAATTTAATTGTTAAAATAAATGGTGAAAAATACTGTTGTTAAATATACCCAAAATACACTGAATATAATATGAATTATTGTCTCAAATTTTTTGCCTTTCCATAGTTTTTTAGAATACACAAAAAATTGAAAAAATAACCTAAATGTCCAAAATATAGCTAAGCCTAGTGTAATTTTATTTCCTAAACCGGTTTGTATTAATTGTGTTCCAGATGTTACACATAATAAGCCCATTAAAAAAACGGTTAACGCTATAAAAAAGGTATGGGTAGACATCATTTGGCGATTAATTAAGCTAAGGGGTTGCAGTTCTATTTTCCAGTTAAAGTATTTTGGAAAAATTATATGAATAAAAGCTAATAACATTAATAATGAGCCAATAATATGTAAATGAGTTTGCATAGCTTGTGTGTTTAATTATTACAGGTAAAAACCGACATAAATGGTGTAAATTTTACTTCTTCAATTTTAGTAAACCCAGATTTTAGTAATGTATCCTTCCACGTTTTTTTACTAAAAAAATGGGTAAATCCTACGGAGAATGCTAAAAAGTTGGGTATATCTCTTAAATGCTCTACCATTATTATTTTTCCATCTTCTTTACAAATTCTTTTGCATTCTGTTAAAAATACTTGTTTTTCTTTATTACATCTTATTTCATGCGCGGCAGATAATAAAAATACAAGGTCTGTGCTTTTGTCTTTAAGCGGAATTTTATTTGTTGTAATTTGCTGTGTATTTGGGTATGTTGTGGTAACCTTCCGTGCGCGTACTATGGCAGGTTCTGTATGCTGTTTTTTATCGTAAAAATCGAATACTTTTATTTCAGATGTTGGAAATTTGTTTTTTATAATAAAACTTGTCTCATCAAAACCAGCATTAATATTTACAATTTTTTTTACACTAGCATTGTTATTTATATGTGGTTGCAACCATTTAAAACTGTAGTAGCCGGAAAAATCGTAAACATATGCAGAAACTAGGAGAGGAGTTACTAAGCCATACGCAAATACCCCTATTACAAACCATAAAAACAAGTTTGGTAGTTTTAAATTAGTAATAATAGTAATTAAGGTTACTAATATTAAAAACCCAATTACATAAAAATGCCTGTTAAAGCTTAAAATGTTTAGAACTCCTTGAAACTTTTTTCTGTTTGCTACCATAATTCTAGTTTTCCTTTTTTCCAGTAATACGGAATATTTTTTATACTAAATGCATTGGCTAAAACTGGATTTTTAAATCCGGCTTCTTTTAAAAAATTAAAGTGATATTTATTTATGTGTATAGGAATGGGTTTCCAATTTTGTCGTACACCTTCAATAATTAAAATGCTATTTTTTTCTTTACTGTATGTAAAAGTAAATGGTAATGGACCTGCAAACCTACGTGCTTCTTTGTAGGTGTTAAAAGGTGAGTTTTTAGGCAGATTAACATTGGTTAAATTATTATTATAATCAATTTTAAAGTTAGATTTTAAAGAGGTTATTTCTGTTTTTTTATCTCCTTTTTTAATTGCAATGTCTGTTGTGGTGTAGTTGTAATGTGTAAAAATGTTACCCATAAACTCCATTTTCTTTTTATTGGTTTCAGACTTTAAAATGTACAATCCTCTTAAGCGTTTGCCAGCTTTATTAGTGTAGGTAACAAAAACTCTATAGCCTATTAAAAAAAAGTTATTACCCATAAATTTAGGCAACCCTTTAGGTCGTAAATCTTTTGTTTGTACCATTGCAACAGCTACAAAAGCCCATTTGTCTTTAAAGGTGTCTAGCTGTAAGTGTTTGGGTATTTTGCCTTGTAATTCTTCTTTAGGTAATGCAAAAGTAAGTACAGTAGAGTTTGTAAAAAACGCTTCAACCGCAAACGGATGATTTTTTAATGATGCTACCATACTAGTTTGTTTTTTTTAAATGAAATTCATTGTAAAATATCACACAAATTAAAAGTAAAGCAAAGACTATATTGTTTTTACCCCAAAGCAATAACTCTGGCACTAGAACAAATTCTATAATATTCATTACTGCTATTATTAGCATTTGTAGCATTGCGTTTATTCTAGATTTATATCCGCTAAAAATCCAAACTGCCATAATTATTTCTGCAATTCCAATACTAATTGTAAGTTCACTAGCGTAAGTGTTTCCTAAAATACTACCCACAATTTCCTTGTGTCTAGGTACTAGGTTTAGTATTTTACAAAACAAACCATTGGCAAGCCAAATAAGCCCAATACCAATAGTTACTATTTTATTTAAGATGTTTTTTTGCATTGTTGGATTAGCTAAATATTTTTAAAATGGATTTTGTAATCCAGTTTTGCTGTTGATTAGCCATTTTATTTAAAAGACTATCTGCAGTCTCTGTTAACTCGCACATAGCTTTAGTTTGTTTAATAAACTCATCTGTTTCATTTGTGCCATCAGGAGTTATGTTGCTAACTTCTTTTAATACTTTTATGGTTGGTTGTAGCTCCCTTCGGCTACGTTCTTTAGCAATAATGCGTGCTAATTCTTGCACATCTTTTTCAGTTGTAAAATATTCTTTACGTTCGCCAGCTTTAAACTCCTTACTTACTATTCCCCAGTCTATAAGTTGTCTTAAGTTCATACTTGTGTTACCTCTAGAGATTTTTAATTCCTCCATTATTTCTTCCATAGAAAGTGGTTCTGCAGAAATAAATAAGAGCGATTGTATTTGTGCCATTGCTTTGTTTATACCCCAAAGAGTACCTAAACTGCCCCAAGTATTTATAAATTTAGATTTAGCCTCTGTGTAATTCATCTTTTTAAAAAACTTAAATTCATTACAAATATATATTAAATGTTTTAAAGTTTCAGTAATTATTGAAAGTTTAGTTTTTTGTTTTTTCAATTACACAAAAAGTAGTGGGTAGTTTATCCCTAGATACAGTGATAAAAAATGTTTTTAGTCTTAATAATTTGCAAAAGTTTTAAGATGAAACAAAATAAGAACTTAAAGACTTAGTTTATATTTAAACCATTGTAAACAAAGCCTAAATTTAGAAAAGAATAAAACCTATTATGATTCCATTTGAAAAAGCAGAAGAATACGTAAAAAAGCATAAAAAAGAGACTTTAACAGAGAACGATTTTCAACAATTTAGTTACAAGTATGAGGTATTAGGATTGTTACTTGCAGATTTGCTTAACCCTAAACAAAGACATGAGACATTAACCATATTTTCTAATGTTTTTGATGATCCTACAACTGTAAATCCATGGACAACAAAAGAAGGTTTGCGCTTGGGTATTTTGCTTTACGGAGAAGTACAAGCACCATATTTAGCAGCTATGTGGAGCTTATTTGATTATTTACCGTACCAAACGGGTTATAATAGAAAGGCTTTTAGAGTTAAGCCTAATACAGAACATTTGTACAATAAACTTAATTTTTTTAGAAATTTTTTAAAATTAAGTCGCCGTGGTTTTGGTAATTTATCCTTGGTAGAGCAGTTCCAGTACAGTACTTATTTTGATTATAAGAACAGTTACTTTTTTGCAACAGTTTTACAGCACAAGCCAGAGCTGGTTATTAATGTTGTTAAAGATATTTTTCAGGCAGAAGATGAAATAGGTGGAGTTAGTAGAGATATAATAAAGGGATTATTATTAACCCAGAAGGAAGAAAATTGGGAGCTAGTTTCTAAGTTGCTATTGGCAGCACAACGCCAAGAAGGTTTAAGACAAACTATTTTAGAATCTCTAGATGAAACCAGTGTTGGGGCTCTAAAATATATGATTAAAGTAATTTTAGATAACGATTTAATGCGCTTTAGTAGTGTAGTAAGAGCAGTAGATACTTGGTTTGGTTTTGGTTGGGAAGGACCTAAAAAATCTACTATAAAAAGAATTTTAGAACTAAGTGAGGCTCATATTTTAAATCTTAAAAATGTAGAAAACTTATTAAAAAGCAATGATAATTTAGAGGTATACGTTGGTCTTTGGGTAATTGGTTTAGTAGATGTAGATGCTGCTAATAAAAAGGCTTTAGATATTGTATATACCTCAGATAAACTAGATAAAAAATTACTAGCCCTATATTTTGTAAAACAAACAGAACGTACAAATAAATCTATAGTAGAATATTACAAAAAAGAGTTGGGTAATAACCCAGCTTTAGATTACTGGTTAAGCTTAAATTTACCAGCAATAGAAATAAACAACGAACTTTTTGCAAGAATACAAACTGTGGCGCAGTCTTTACCTAAAGATGGCAAAAGTTACCAAGGTATGGTATTCTCTTGGAACAATTTTACTGTAACACCAAATTATTTTTACACGCTTATAGTAAATAATGCATCAGAGGAGCAATTACAATTATTATCTAATGATTTAGATAAGCTACCATCAGAAATTAGAGAAAGTTACATTAGAAAAGTATTTCCAAATCACTATACATATTCTTTTGGTTATAATTACGGAAGTAAAAAGCCAGGTACACTTATTTTATCTAAAGATGCGTGGCGTAGACAATTGGCGCACCAAGCAATTAAGGATAGAAACGAGTCTGTAATGTCTACCGGTTTAACCGTTTTTCATCATATGCCTTTATACCAAAAAGATTTAGATGTAGTGGAAGATTTATTTGGTCGTAAAAACAAAACGTTACGTTCTGGCTTAATAAAACTTTTAATTAAACAACCAGAGGGTGTTTTTAAAAATAGCACACAAAATTTAATTACAGCTAAAGCAGTAGATAAACGTTTGGCTGCTTTAGAAATACTAACCTTAATAGAGGAAGAAGAGCAATATCCAGAATTTGTAGAAGAACAAATTAGCTTGTATAAAGAGCGACCTAAATTTACTAAAAACGAAAGTGTATTTTTAGATAAGTTTTCTAAAACTAAAATAGGATACACCTATAGTAATGGGTTTGGTGTTGTAGATTATAATAACCTAACACCATTATATACACCACAAGCTCAGTTTAATAACAGTAAAGGTTTTCTTGGTAAACTTGGTATTTCTACAGCAAAATTTAAGTTTAGTAATTTTATAAATGAGCGTAAAATAATAAGTGCTATAAATAATTTAATAGCATTGGTTTATGAACATAGAAATTACGAATACAAATTAGAGGCTTATGATGGTAGTATAACAACAACTTTAATAGCCAACACAATTCATGAAATTAAAAAGTTTAGAGCAGAGATGTCTGCAGAGGAACATCTACATAATATACCCTTAGCAGATGTTTGGATAAAATGGTATAATGATAGTAAGTTAAACGATTTTGAAATGTATGCAGCTATTAAGTACATAAATACATTTACTGCTCCCTATAGCAATTACAAAAAGCTTCAAGACTATGTAAAACAATACACTCCTAACTTAGAGGGTATAAAATTAGACCCTGCAGACCGTAGTTATTACAGTACAAACGCTAGGTATACTAAAATTTTAAGACGCTTGTTTAGGGCTTTTGCAGATAGGCCTGCCGTATTGAGCTTTAAATTAAGTATGTGGGAAGACGCCATTGCAAACTTTCCAGAGAGGCTAAAAAAAGAAAAATTCACTTATGGTGAAGGTTATAGGTATAACAATTATAATTGGGTAGATGTTATAAATGGTTTAGTGGTTGTTATAAATGAAGAAGAACTTATAAAATTTGGAGATTTAAAGCAACTAAAAAAATACTGGGATATAAAAATGTACATTATGGCTCAGTATATTGGTTATCCAAATTCAGTTGCAAATATTGCTGCAATTACAGAAAAAAGAAAAACCGATAGAGGTTTACAGTTACCGCTTTTAGATGTTTCATTGGTTTTGTATCAAAAAGGCCTAATTACTAAAGACGATTTACTTTTTCAGGCTTTAAACTCAAATGAGTTAATGTCTATTTTAGATGGCGTACAAAACTACAGAATACGTAATGGTAATTTAGATGTAGACTTGGTTCCGTACGGAGTTTTAAATGCTTTAAAAACAAACATACTTTCTACAGAGTTAGAGCGTGGAGATTTAGCAACAGATGCTACAGCTTATATTTCTAGTTTTTCAAAAATAGAAGGTGTAGACTATGTTTTTAAGGTGCTACAGCGTATGGGTAAAGATACTTTTGAGCGTGGTTATAGCTATTATGGAGACACCAAAAAATCTACTTTTAGTTCTATATTAAAAAAGAGTGCCTTAAAAGAAACAGAAAGTTATGCAGACTTTGTAGCACTTGCAGATGAAGCTAAAATTCCTAAGAAAAGATTAGTAGAGCTTGCTTGCTATGCAACGCAATGGGCAGGTTTTGTTGGTGAGTATCTTGGACTAGAAAAACTAGAAGATGCTGTCTGGTGGTTTCAAGCACATGCATCAGATTATATGAGTAGCGAAAAAGAAACCATTATTTCTAGGTATTCTAACATTCCAAAGTCCGACTTTGCAATTGGTGCCATAGATATAGACTGGTTTAATAAAGTATACAAAAGTATAGGAAAAGCCAATTGGAAAATTCTGCATGATGCTGCCAAGTATATTACAGATGGTAATGGGCACAGACAAGTAAAACTATACTCTAGTGTAATGCTTGGTGAGGTTAAAATTACTGAAACACTAAAGAAAATTAAAGAAAAAAGAGATAAGGACTATGTGCGTGCATTAGGTTTAATTCCGCTTAGTAAAACCATTCCAGAAAAAGATTTATTAAAACGATACAACCTATTGCAAGAGTTTTTAAAAGAAAGTAAGCAATTTGGTGCTCAGCGTCAAGAGAGCGAGAAAAATGCTGTAGAAATTGCATTAGACAACCTGTCTAGAAACGCAGGTTTTCAAGATCGTGTACGTTTCAGTTGGGCTATGGAGAGTAAAGCAACTTTAGCAATAATGGAAAATGCTGTTTTAAAGTTTGATGATGCCGTTATAGAACTAGTAATTACAGACAATGGTAAAACAGACATTATAGTTACTAAAGGCAATAAAAAACAAAAGTCTATACCAGCTAAGTATAAAAAAGACAAGCAAGTATTGGCCTTAAAAGAAGGCAAGTCTTACTTGTCTAAACAATATAGTAGAACTCGTTTGTCTCTAGAAAATGCAATGGTAAATGAAGACAAGTTTACCGCAGCAGAGATACACAAAATAATGCAACACCCAATAGTTAAAGTTATGCTTAGCAAATTGGTATTGTTTGCTCCAGATAAGCAAATCTCTGGTTTTTATGCAGACGGAGTGCTAACAGATACAGAAGGTAAAAGGCATATTTTAAATGAAGATGATGTCTTGGTAATTGCACATCCATCTCACCTATACAAAGCCGTACAGTGGGATTTGTACCAAAAACACCTTTTTGCAGAGCGTTTGGTGCAGCCGTTTAAGCAAGTATTTAGAGAGCTATATTTGGTTACTAAAGACGAGCTGGAGCTAGGGTCAAAATCAGAACGTTACCAAGGGCACCAAATTCAACCACAAAAAACCGTGGCATTATTACGTGGTCGTGGTTGGACGGTTAGTCATGAAGACGGGTTACAAAAAGTATATCATAAAAAAGGATTTATGGCAACAATGTATGCCATGGCAGACTGGTTTTCGCCAGCAGATATAGAGGCGCCAACTTTAGAGCACATTGTATTTTATTCCTTAGAAAATTACAAGCCAATTCCTTTAAAAGATGTGCCGGCAGTAGTTTTTAGCGAAATTATGAGAGACATAGACCTTGTGGTAAGTGTTGCCCACGTTGGTGGTGTAGACCCAGAAGCTAGCCATAGCACTATGCAAATGCGTGCTGCATTAGCAACAGAGTCTGCACAGCTGTTTAAACTTAAAAACATTACAGTTAAAGAGCGCCACATTCTGGTTGCAGGTACTTTGGGTGAATATAGCATACATTTAGGAAGCGGACAAGTAAGTAAAAATGGCATACAATTATCTATAATTCCTGTACATAGTCAGCACAGAGGACGTATGTTTTTACCCTTTGTAGATGATGATCCTAAATCGGCAGAAATTATCTCTAAAATGAAACTTTTGTCCGAAGACAACAAAATACAAGATCCAACCATTTTAGCTCAAATAAATAGCTAATTTTTAAATAATAAGGGCGTTCCCCACTTAAGGTGGGGCGGGCTTTTGTTGCAAGTCCTCGTGCTAACGCACTGTGGGCTTTACACGCCAATCCCTAACGCGCCAAAAAACAAAATACACATATGCCACAACTAACACTACAACTTAAAAGACTAGGTAAAAAAAAGGTAAAACAAATACCATTAACCTTAGATGCAACTCCTAATAACTTGCAACAGTTACTGGTAGGTTGTGTTAAAAACCAAGTAGAAGCTTTTAATAAAAAAAGGGTAGAGGTTAATGTGGTTGGCTTTTTAAGTCCAGCAGAAATACAAGACCAAGCCCAAAGGGGTAAAGTAGATTTTGGAGATTTAGCAAATAAAGATTTAGCTGTAGAACAAGAAGCTATAGATAATGTATTACTAGCTTTTAAAGATGGTTTATTTGTAGTTTTTGTAGATGGTGATGAGGTTACCAGTTTAGAAACTCCTTTACAATTAACTAAAGACAGTGTTGTAGCCTTTATACGTATGACGTTTTTAGTAGGCACTTACTGGTAGTTTACCATAAAAGTTAATGTATTTAATTATAAAAAGTAGAATAAAAAACTCTTCTTTTTCTTCTTATATTAAACTTTGGGTGTGCTAAAAACATAGCTAGGGTACCTAAATCTGCTAGAATTACACTAAAATATAGGGTTTTAGATGAAAAAATAAGTCCTAATAATACAAATTGCGCTAACAAAGTAGCATCGTATTTACAAATGAAGGATAATGATTGTTCTTTTTAAAATAGAAGAATTTTGTATGCTTATAATTAAGTAGTTATATAAACTAATGTATTACAAATATCCCTATAAAAAGGGAGGTATTTAACAATGTATTGCTGTAAATTGCGGTAAATTAATTGGTGTACAATTGTTATGGTAAAAAATATAGTTGTTTTAATGTTTTTGTTTGTTGTTAGCATAGTTTGTGCACAGCAAAAAACAGAAGACGTTTCTTTAAAAGAAATGAAACAAGTGTGGGCTACTTTTTTATCAACCTTAAAAACAAAAGACACTGTAAAATTTAAACGGTTGTCTGCTTTAAAAATTAGATGTTATGCCTGTTTAGAGAATACTCCAGAAGAAGAAAAAGAACTAACTACTTTTAGAGATACAGAGGAGGATTGGTACAGTGCACTTTACACTACTAAAATTTACATCCCTGTAGATACTTTTATAGCAGAAGATTACAACCTAATTTTTACACATAACTTTATTGGACTTTTAGTAGAAAGCGAAACTATATATGTAAACCACGCAATAGATGGCGTTAATTATATAGAGGTTTTAGTAACTACCACAAAACCAACTAAGTTTCATGAAGGTGGCCAACATACATTTAGATTTGTAAAACAAAATAAAATTTGGGTTTTAGATGAACTAAGTACAATTCCTTAAAAATAGAAATAAAATATGGTAGAAGTAAAATCTTTAGTGATGGCTATAATTAGCTTTTTTTTACAAGGAGAAGTTCCTTTGGTAAGCACAGATACAGTGTTTTTTGTAGATGTAGAGTCTAAAGCAATAACGATAGAGCAACATAATTTATCTACAATTAAAGGGCAAGAAGAAGCTGCTACTGCTGGTTTAAAATTAGCTATGGAACAAACATCTTTAGACGACTCTTTACAAGGTTTAACTTTAATATCTAAAAAGGTTTATGAAAAAGATAATACGCTTAACGCCACCATAAAATTAAGTTACAATACAATTAAAGACATTACCTATTTGGGTTTTAATTTAAACGCAGATGGTACGTATGCTTATTATAAAAATAATACAATAGAGTTGTTAACTGATAATGGAGTAGAAGAGGAGCATCAATTTAATTTTAAAGCAGATCAAAATATAAAGTTTAAAGTAATGCCAATTTTACACAAAGACGTTAAGCTAATTTCTTTAGCGCCAGCTTGGAATAAAAAACAATATTAATATCATAGTAATGAAATCAGAAGAAAATAAACTATCAGTATTACAGAGAATACCAGAAACAAAGCTTAAAGAGGTATTAGAGGAATACCTAAAATTTATGTCTAGTACAAAGTACATTCGCTATGTTCTGCTGCTTTTTGGAGCATTAGTGTTGTTATACAATGTATTTATAGCAGGTAAATCTTATTCTTACTCAGATTATAACACTATAAAAACATCCGTAATTCTAATATGCTGCATATTTATAACAGTATTATTGGTTTTTGCAGGTGTTTATTTTACTAAGCAATTAAAAGTAAAAGGGAAGTTAAAAGAAGTAGCAGAGTATCATAATCTAGACTTTAAAAAGGTTCGTAAAGAGTTTAATATATATGTAAAAGAGGCCTTAGGAGGATATCCAATTTAGTTAAAAATAAAAAATAACCAGAAAACACTCACCTTATGAAAAAAAATACAATAATATGCTTAGCTATTACAACTATATTATTAACGTTATCTGCATCATGTAGTTTTAACAAATCTGTAAAAAAAAACTTTAGTATAGGTTTAATTACTAAAGGAGACGGTATAAATGTAGATGAGGTAGAAGTTACTTTAGATGACCAGATCTTAGACGATAATACATTAATTTATGGTAAAACTTTAGTTACTACTTTTAGTTCTGTAGACGGTTTTACAGAAGAAAACGGTAAATATTATCCAAACTTAGCCGTTGCTGTAATATCTAAAAAAGGAGATACGGTTTTAAAACACTCAAGTTTAATACAAAACTCAGCAAGTGGTTTAGATTTAAGTATGAAAGATTTAATAGGACAAGTAAGTTTTGCTGCCCCTATTTTTTCTGAAGAAACCTATACTATGCTTTATACTTTAACAGACTTAAAAGGAGATGGCATACTTACCTCTAGTTTAGAAATAGATTTAATAAAAGATCCAAATATTACGATTAATACAGAAAAATTAGGGTATGGGGAGGCTTATTTGTTTTCTCCAGACCGTAAGTCTGTGATTACCAATAGAAAAGTTGGGTTTAATGATAAAATGTTGTTTATATTTGAAGGCCTAGAAGGATTTACTAAAAAAGATGGTACTGTAGAAATAGGAATGACAATGCTTGTTAAAGATGATAACGGCCGTGTTGTACTAGACCAACCAGATATGTTTTTAAATCAAAAAATAAACCCCGCATTAGTACAACAATCTATACAGGCTTCTTTAATTATAACAGAAGGAGCTATTAGCAATCCGGTAAAATGGCAAATAAAAATTTGGGATAAAAATAGCAATGCAAAAATTACTGCTAAAACCTTGTTAGAGGTAGAGTAGTTTTTGTATCAAGCAAAAATAAATTAAACACAACTAACCATTGGAAGAATTAATTTTAGATGCATTATTTCAGGACTTTAAAGAAAGGGAGGTTCTGAAAGTTTCACCTTTTGGCGATATTTTTTTTAAAGAAGATGATTTAAAAGGTGGAGAAGTGTATTCCGTTTGTCAAATTTTACCACCAACCAGACCTGCACATAATCCAGCAAAAAAAGGAGAATTTATGTTTTTGTGTCAGGTAATAGCTTTTGATGCGGCTACTTTTCAACAGTTTTTAAAAGTTAAAAGAAAATCGTTTTTTAAGCGTAGTGCGCCAGAAGAAATGCAAAATTTGTACGATGCTTTAATTACTAGGTTTGGTTTGCGTTTAGAGCTAAAAAAAAGATTAGGAAAAACTACTAAAGATCAGGTTTACGGTTATTGTTCATCAGACCCGTACAATAGTACAAATCCTAATGCAGAAAAAGTAGATTTATCTGCATACCATAAAGAAGTTTTAAAATATATAGAAAAAAAACCAAGGCAATTTTATTCAGATATTTGGGAGTTAAATAGCGAAAACGATTTTGGCTTAGCTACTCAAAAATTATACTACGGTTATGGTTTTGAGCTTCCTCAAGGTATTTTTTCCTGTACTAATTTAAAGTGTTTATCAGTAGCTAATCAAACAGTACAACATTTATATCCAGGAATTTTAAAATTAAAATCACTTAACGAACTCACATTGCGCAATGTGAGTTTAATAGCCCCTGACTTAATTAATAAAATTTACAAGTTTAACTATTTGGTGTCTTTAACTATTTCTAGAGATGGAGATTACTACAGTGTGCCATTAAATGGGTTGCCTCCTAACTTAGAGAAAATAAAAAGTTTAAAATATTTAGATTTTTCGGGTAATAAAAGTCCATTATGGTCATCAGTTGTAAAAATTACAGGTTTAAAAACCCTTAATTTATCTAATACATCATTAAACAGAATAACATCAAGAATAAAATATTTAAACCAGTTAGAAGAGTTAGACTTGTCTAACAATAAAATAACAGAATTACCAGAGAGTTTAGTCACATTAAAACGTTTAAAAGTGTTAAGGCTAAATAATAATCCTCTTTTAACCTTACCAAATTGGATTGGGAAACTTAAACAATTAGAGGTTTTAGATCTGCAGCAAACACAGCTTACCTCGTTACCAGATAGTATTTGCAATCTTACAAATTTAAAAGAGCTTAATTTAAAGAAAAACTCTTTTGTAGAGCTTCCGGCTTCATTATTGAAAATACCAACAAAGATTATAAAATTAGAGTTACAAAATCAGGCATTGTACAATAATGAGGTTAAAAATAAATTAGAACAATTGCCAAGTGGGGACTGTTATTTTGAGTCTGACTTTAACTTTAAATTAATGGTTATAAATAAATTGATGTATGTAGATGAGGTTTTATATCCAAAGTTTAATGTGCACTTTTTTGCAAAAAATTACAAAGACCGTAAAATTGATATAGAGGAAGAAGGGTATGCTATTATTCCTGAAGTTGCTGCTTATTTTAAAAAATTACCAATTCCGGCCACACTATTATTAGATATTGTAGAGTTGTTGCCCGATGGAGGAGATGAAATTTACGCCCAATTAATTCCGTTTTGGAGCGGAGAGGATGATAGTTTTGATGTAAAATCTATTGAAGACATTAAGTTTTTGCCTAGTTTAGAAACTACTAATTCTTTACATTTTTCAGAAGAGTTGGTAGCACAGTTAGAGGCAAAGAATATAAATGTTATACCATATTAATTTTATCTAAAGCGAAATTAAGCACTCTAGCGGATACCATTTATTATTCTTTTGTTTGTAATAAACTGTTATAAAACTACCATTACATGCTTTAAAGCTGGCTTCGCGTATTTTAATGTTTGCATTACTGTTAGTATGCTTAAAATGTTTAGTTATTGTTTTGTTGTTTAAAATAGATGATAGTTCTTTAAACTGCAAAGTGTAGTTATATTGTTCAAAAGTATTTCCAATTTTTTTTACTGCTTTTGTGTAGGTGCTTTTTTGTAGCATTTTTGTTTTTTTATTCACTTTCTTGTAGCAGTTTATGCTATCATTGTGCTGAGCAATAGAAGAATTATAAAACAAAAATGAGATAAGTATAAAGACAAGTTGTAAATGTTTCATTTCCTTAGTTTTTTTATGCGCTACAATCTGTAGTTACACGGTCTATTAATGTTAACATCCATTTTTTATTTATATAGCTTAAGTAAAAAATTAAGTCTTCGTCATTCTTATCAACCAAAATAATTCTGTAGCTAATTTTTTCTAAATCTAAAGCTCGTTTTAATTCATTACTGTAAGTTGTAGAACTTAGTTCATACTTTAAATTTTTTATGGTATTAGATAAAAGAGCATTTGTTTTTAATGTATCACAAAATAATCCTTTTGTAGACCAAGTGTAAGTGTTACAATCAAAAGTAGGTGATGTATTATAAGTTATTTTAGCGTTAGACACAGGTTCTGCATAGGGTAAGTAATTAGGTGTAGGATTTTTAAAATTCAGAGAGTCTATAATCTTGTAATTGTTTAAAACACCATATTTAACAAGTATAGTAATACCATTTTCTTTAGAGACGTAGTTGTTTATGGCTTTTGTGTTTTTCTCTCTAAAAGCTATAATAACATTTGTAATGGTTTCTTCTAATAAAACTTTTTTATTTTGGGCACTATTTTGCAAGTGTACTAATAAGAATAGTAATAACAATAGGAGTTTAGACTTCATTCTGTTAAGTTTAAAACAAAAATAAAGCAACTTCCCAAATTTATATACACGGATTACAGTGAAAATACAAATTCAAAAAATTGCTTTATCAAAACAAAAAAAACTTACTTTTATTCTTTCTCTAAATTTATTTCATTCATTATTTCTGCAAATAATTTGTATGATTTTACACGATCTGTATGGTCATAAATGTTTGTTACAGCAATAAGCTCATTAACCTGTGTTTGTTCTAAAAATTCTTTAATCTGTTTTTTTACAGTTGCTTTGCTTCCTATAAAAGAATACTTTAACATTTGGTCTACAGCAGGGTGTTTAAACATTTGTCGTAAATCATCAGTCATTTTTACAGGAGGTAGCATAAAATCTCTTTGGTTGGTAAGTAAACCAACAATAATTTTAAGCAAAGATGTAGATATATTTTCTGCTTCTTCATCGGTATCTGCAACAATAACATTTACACCAGCCATAGTGTATGGTTTATCTAAAGAACTAGATGGTACAAATTCTTCATTATAAATTTTTAAAGCATCGTGCAACTTAGCAGTAGCAAAATGGCTGGCAAAAGCATAAGGCAATCCTTTTCTAGATGACAAATGTGCGCTATCTGTACTAGAGCCTAAAATATATAAAGGTACATGAACACCTTCGGCAACAGTAGCTCTAACTTTAGATTTTTTGTTATCTGCAGAAAAATATTGTTGTATTTGTGCTACTTCTTCAGGGAAAGAGTGTGCTGCTTGTGTATGGTTTGCTCTTATGGCGTGTGCCGTTTCTGGGTCTGTTCCAGGAGCTCTCCCCAAACCTAAATCTATACGGTTTTGGTACAGTGTGCCAAGTGTACCAAACTGTTCTGCAACAATTAAAGGTGAGTGGTTTGGTAACATAATACCACCAGAGCCTACACGTATTGTTTTTGTGTTTTCTGCAACATTACCAATTAAAACTGCAGTAGCAGAACTACCAATAGTTATAGAGTTATGATGCTCTGCAAGCCAAAAACGCTTGTAGCCAAAGGCTTCGGCTTTTTGCGCAAGATCTACACTATTTTTAAACGTGGTTTGTAAAGAACTGCCTTTAGATACAATGGCGAGTTCTAAAACCGAATATGCTATTTTTTTTGATGACATTTTTTTCTTTTTGTTGCTGTTATTTTAAGAAAGTAACAGTTTTTTGGACTTTATTTTGTCGTACTAAAGACCTATTAATTACACGTATATAGTTGAGTGTAAATTATGAACTACAAAAGTACAATTAAGCAATAAATAACACGGCTATTTTAAGATGTGTTATGACTTATTTAAGTCAAGTTTAGCAATAACACAAAAACTATTTTAAAAGTTTAGTGTTCAACTGTCTTGTTATAAGAACACTACGTTTTTTATATTTAAATTGTGAATATCTATTTGCGCATTTACAATCTATTTTTTTTTGTAACGGTTATATTTGGCTTCCCAAAAAACAGAAAAATTATGAGCGCAACTTGGTACGAATGCAAAGTAAAATATAGAAAAATGAGCGACACAGGAGCTCAAAAAGTAACAACAGAACCTTATTTGGTAGATGCAATTTCTTATACAGAGGCAGAAACTAGAATTAATGAGGAAATGAAAGCTTACATTAGTGACGAGTTTAAAATTACAAACATTAAGGTTGCTAATTTTGCAGAAATTCATCCTTTTGAAAATACAGATCGTTGGTTTAAAAGTAAAGTTTCTTTAATTGCTTTTGATGAAGAAAGTGGTAAAGAGCGTAAAACCAATATGTATTTATTAGTGCAAGCTAATGATGTAAAAGAAGCCTATGATAATACGGTTGCTGTAATGAAAGATACTATGGGAGAATATACTATACCATCTATTACAGAGTCTCCAATAATGGATGTTTTTCCTTATTTTTCTGGTGAAGAAGGAGAACTAGATCGTATTCATAAATTTAACGAAATAAAAGATTCTGTTCCTGAAGTAGAAGAAACAGAAGAGGCTAAAGAAATTTTAGAAGATGAAGCGTTAGCACTTGTTAGTGCAGACGTAGATTTAGATGAAGAAGAATAAGCAGTTATTACTATTGCAAAAATAAAAAAGCAGGATAATTAATAACTATTATCCTGCTTTGTGCTTTATAAATAATTAGGACTATAACAGTCCTGCTCTTTCTAATAAAGCTTCAACCTTTGGTTCTGCACCTCTAAAGCGTTTGTATAATACCATAGGGTTTTCTGTACCACCTTTAGACAGTACATTGTCTTTAAATTTAGTAGCAACATCTTTATTAAAAATTCCTTCTTCTTTAAAGTAAGCAAATGCATCTGCATCTAAAACTTCTGCCCATTTATAACTGTAGTATCCAGAAGAATATCCTCCTTGGAAAATATGAGAAAAAGCAGTGCTCATACACGTTTCTGCTGTGCTAGGGTATAAATCTGTACCTGTAAAAGCTTTCTCTTCTTGTGCTTTTACATTTGTAAAGTTTGTTGGATCTACACCGTGCCAAGACATATCTAACAAGCCAAAACTTAATTGGCGTAAGGTTTGCATACCTTCTTGAAAAGTAGCAGATTCTTTTATCTTTTGTACCAATTCCATTGGTATTACTTCTCCTGTTTGGTAATGAGTAGCAAAAAGTTCTAGAGCTTCTTTTTCATAACACCAGTTTTCTAAAACCTGACTTGGTAACTCTACAAAATCCCAATACACAGATGTACCAGATAAACTTGGGTAAGTAGTATTTGCAAGCATACCGTGTAAACCGTGACCAAATTCATGAAACAATGTAGTAACCTCGTTAAAAGTTAATAACGATGGTTTAGTGTCTGTAGGTTTTGTAAAATTACATACGTTAGATATATGCGGGCGTACATTTACACCGTCTTTTATATATTGTGGTTTGTACGATGTCATCCAAGCACCACCACGTTTGCCTGCTCTTGGGTGAAAATCTGCGTAAAATAAAGACACAAAAGTATTATCTGCGTCATACACCTCATATATTTTTACATCTTTATGGTACTTATCTACATTGGTAACTTCTTTAAATTGTAAGCCAAATAACTTTTCGGCTATTTTAAATACTCCAGCAATTACATTTTCTAGTTTAAAGTATGGTTTTAGTATCTCATCATCTAAACTAAACAACTTTTGTTTTAGTTTTTCTGAGTAATAGGCGCCATCCCATTTTTGCAATTGGTCTATGCCATCTAACTCTTTGGCAAAATCTTCTAGTTGTTTAAACTCGCGTTCAGCAGCTGGCTTTGCTTTTACTAATAATTCATTTAAAAAAGAATGTACTTTTTCTGGCGTTTCTGCCATACGTTCTTCTAATACAAAATTTGCGTGTGTTGCATACCCAAGTAAATTGGCACGTTCGTGGCGTAATTTTGCTATTTTTAGTACATTTTCTTGGTTGTCTAACTCATCACCTTTAAACGCTTTACTGCCAAAGGCTAATGATAATTTTTTACGAAGTTCTCTGTTTTTGGCATACTTCATAAAAGGTATATAGCTAGGATAATCTAATGTTATTAACCAACCATCTAAGTCTTTAGATTTGGCTAGTTGCGCAGCAGCTTCTTTTTCACCTTCTGGCAAACCATCTAAATCTTCTTCATTAGTTAAATGCATTTTAAATTTATTGGTTTCTGCCAATACATTTTCTCCAAACTTTAGTTTAAGTTTAGACAATTCTGCATCTATTTCTCTAAGTCTTGTTTTTTTATCATCAGCCAAGTTTGCACCGTTTCTGCTAAAGCCTTTGTATCTTTTATCTAACAACGTTTGTTGTTCTACAGTTAGGTCTAAACTATTTTTTTGCTTATAAACGGTTTTCACTCTTTTAAATAAAGCCTCGTTTAAAGTAATATCGTTACCAAACTCAGACAATAAAGGAGAAACTTCTTGTGCTATTTTCTGAATTTCTTCATTAGTTTCTGCTGAATTTAAATTAAAAAATACGCTTGAGATACGGTCTAATTGCTCACCAGCAAAATCTAGAGCTTCAATAGTATTTTTAAATGTAGGAGTGTTGGTGTTATTTGTTATAGCATCTATTTCTGCTCTTGCATCTGCCATAGCTTTTGTAAAAGCAGGCATAAAATGCTCATTTTTAATTTTGGAAAACGGTGCAGTATCAAAAGTGGATAATAATGGATTCATTTATTAATATTTTACTTATTAGAATAATGAGAAGTTTTAAAAAGGTATACTGTAATTGTTACTTTATACTTTTAACTTTTTCAGCTCCTTCAATAACTTTTTGTTTTAATCCTTCTTTGTAAAAAATTATTTTATCCAATACACATTTGTCAGATGCACCAATAATTTGTGCAGCCAATATACCAGCGTTTTTTGCGCCATTTAAAGCTACTGTTGCAACAGGTACACCACCAGGCATTTGTAATATAGATAAAACAGAATCCCAACCATCTATAGAGTTACTGCTTTTTACAGGAACACCAATTACAGGTAAAGGAGACATAGATGCAACCATACCAGGTAGGTGAGCTGCACCACCTGCACCTGCAATAATTACTGCATAACCGTTTGTGTGTGCATTTTTACTAAAGTCGAATAATTTTTCTGGTGTACGGTGTGCAGAAACAATATCTACATCCACCTCAATATCAAATCCTTTTAAAATATCTATTGCGTCTTGCATTACAGGAAGGTCACTTGTGCTTCCCATTACTACGGCTACTTTGCTCATAATTTATTCGCTTATTACTTTAATTGTATTTTTTACTTGCTCTGCTATTTCCCGAGCCTTATCTATATCTTTATTTACAATAGTTACGTGTCCCATTTTACGAAAAGGTCTTGTTTGTTTTTTACCGTAAATATGTGGTGTAACACCTTCTAATTTTAAAATGTCTTCCATATTTTGGTACACAACATTGCCAGTGTACCCTTCTGCACCAACTAGGTTTACCATAATACCAGCAACTTTACTTTTTGTGTTACCTAAAGGCAAACCAAGAATAGCACGTATGTGTTGCTCAAACTGGTTGGTGTAGCTTGCTTCAATACTATAATGTCCGCTATTGTGTGGCCTAGGTGCAACCTCGTTTACTAATATTTCATCTTCATTAGTCTGAAACATTTCTACAGCTAATAAACCAACGTGTTTTATTTTATCTGCTACTTGTAAAGCCACTTTTTGTGCTTTTTCTGAAACGTCATCTGGTATCCTAGCAGGACAAATAACATACTCTACTTGGTTAGCTTCTGGATGAAATTCCATTTCTACCACAGGGTATGTTTTAACTTCACCGTTACTACTACGTGCAACAATTACCGCAAGTTCATTTTTAAACGGTACCATTTCTTCAGCAATACACTCTACATTTGGCAACCCTTCTAAATCAGAAAAATTACGAACAACTTTTACACCTTGACCATCGTACCCAAATTGTGCACATTTCCAAACAAACGGAAAAGCTAAACCTCCATTTTCTACACTATCCTTAATTTCACTTGTATAAGCAAACCTGGTAAAATCTGCAGTAGGTATTGCATTGTCTACATAAAACAACTTTTGGGTAGCCTTGTTGTGTATAACGCGCAGAGCACTAGTCGGTGGGTAAACTTTTTTGCCTTCGTCTTCTAATTTTTCAAGCGCAGATAAATTTACATTTTCTATTTCAATGGTAAGTACATCTACAGTTTTTCCAAAATTGTAAACAGTATCAAAATCTAAAATATCACCTTTCACAAATTGGTTGCAGGCAATGCTAGTCGGTGCATCTTCTGAGGCCTCTAAAACCTTAGTAAATATGTCTAGTTTACGGGTTTCATAAAGCATCATTTTTCCTAATTGGCCACCACCTAAGATGCCAAGTTTAAAATCTGAAGAAAAAAAGTTCATTTTTGTAATTTTAGCAGTATTGTTAACTTGGTAACAAAAATACACTTAAATCTTAAAACTGCTCTTGTATATCCTAAAAAGAGAAATCAAAATGGTATATTTGCGCTTTTACTAAAAGAACATTCAATTGATTAAGCTACACGACAAATATTTTAGACCTTATTTAACAGAGCAAGAAATATTAGCTGCAGTAAAAAAAATTGCAGGTCAGATTGCCAATGATTATAAAAACGAGACTCCAGTATTTATTGGTGTACTTAATGGTTCTTTTATGTTTGTAGCAGATTTATTAAAAGAGTACCAACACAATTGTGAAGTTTCTTTTGTTAGATTAAGTTCTTACAGTGGCTTATCTTCTACTGGTATTGTAGAAACACTTATAGACGTGTCTGACACTATAGAAGGCAGAAGCGTAATAATACTAGAAGATGTTATAGATACAGGACGTACTGTAAAACAGCTAGTACATATGTTTAGCAATAGTAATGTTAAGGAGTTTAAAATTGCAACATTATTTTATAAACCATCTGTATATTCTGGAGAGTATAACATAGACTATGTAGGTATAGAAATACCAAATAAATTTATTGTAGGTTACGGGCTAGATTATAATGAGCTTGGTAGAAACCTAAGAGAAGTGTATCAACTAAATCAAAATAATATGATAAATCTTGTACTATTCGGGAAACCGGGAGCTGGCAAGGGCACACAGGCAAATTTTTTAAAAGAACAGTACAATTTAAAACATATATCTACCGGAGATGTTTTTCGTTACAATATAAAAAATGGTACAGAATTGGGTACGTTAGCTAAGTCTTTTATAGATAAGGGTGAGTTGGTACCAGATGAGGTAACTATTAATATGTTAAAGGAAGAAGTAGAAAAAAATCCTGAAGCAAACGGATTTATTTTTGATGGTTTTCCTAGAACAACTGCACAGGCTGAAGCATTAGACAACTTTTTATCTACTAAAGATATGAAGATAGATGCTACAATTGCTTTAGATGCTAATGATGAAGTTTTAATACAGCGTTTATTAGAACGTGGTAAAGTAAGTGGAAGAACGGATGACCAAGACGAAAGCAAAATTCGTAACAGGTTTGAAGAATACAACCAAAAAACAGCCCCATTACAGGCTTATTATGATAAGCAAGGTAAGTTTCATACCGTAAATGGTATAGGAGAAATAAAAGAAATTACAGCTAGGTTAAGTAAAGTAATAGATACTTTATAAACCTAAAAACACAGATAATATTAATTCCATAACCTAAAACAATGACCGAAGGTAATTTTGTAGACTATGTAAAGATGACGGTTTCTTCTGGTAACGGAGGTAAAGGCTCTGTGCATTTGCATAGAGAAAAGTATATTACCAAAGGAGGTCCAGATGGTGGTGATGGTGGCCGTGGCGGTCATATTATTTTACGTGGCAATAAAAACTTATGGACCTTATTAAATTATAAGGTACAAAGGCATTTTAAAGCTGGGCACGGGGAACACGGTAGTAAAGGCCGTAGTACTGGTGCAGATGGTGAAGATGTGTTTATGGATGTGCCACTAGGTACAGTTGTTAGAGATACAGAAACTAACGAAATTGTACTAGAGGTTACAGAACACGGAGAAGAGGTTATACTACTAAAAGGTGGTTTAGGAGGCCGTGGTAACTGGCACTTTAAAAGCAGTACCAACCAAACACCAAGGTACGCACAACCTGGTTTACCTGGCGAAGAAATGCAAATTACCTTAGAGCTAAAAGTTTTGGCAGATGTAGGTTTAGTTGGTTTTCCTAATGCAGGTAAGTCTACATTGCTATCTGTGCTAACCTCTGCAAAACCAAAAATTGCAGATTATGAATTTACCACGCTAAAACCTAACTTAGGAATTGTAAAATACAGAGACTTTCAGAGTTTTGTAATGGCAGATATTCCTGGTATTATTGAAGGTGCCGCAGAAGGTAAAGGTCTTGGTCATTATTTTTTAAGACATATAGAACGTAATGCTACATTGTTATTTTTAATTCCGGCAGATAGTAAAGATATTGGAAAGGAATATAGAATACTGTTAGATGAACTTAAGAGGTACAACCCAGAGCTAATAGATAAAGAGCGCTTTGTTGTAATTTCTAAAAGTGATATGTTAGATGATGAGCTTATTGCTGAAATGAGTGCAGAATTAGACAAAGATTTAGACGGTGCTACTTATATGTTTATTTCTTCTGTTGCACAGCAAGGATTACAAGAGTTAAAAGATAAATTGTGGCAACAGCTAAACAATTAATAAGTTATATTTTAGGGTGTTATTAAATCTTTTTGATAACTTTAAAAGGCCATACGTCTTATTTGTACCGTATAATTAATAAGACTATTAATAATATACCAATGAAAAATTATATATCTCTACTGTTAATTATACTGCTAGTTTCTTGTAATGCTGTACGTGTAAATTATGATTATGATAAGGATTTAGATTTTACAGCATACACCACTTATGGTTTTTATATGGATATGAACACGGGTTTAAATGATTTAGACACCAAACGTTTATTAAATGCAGTAGAAGATGTAATGCGCACCAAAGGTTTTAAGTTGGCAGAAGAGCCAGAACTTTATATTAATATTACGGCACAAATATATAAAGGAGCACCAAACAACTCTGTTGGTGTTGGTTTAGGTGGTGGTGGCAACAATATTGGCGGTGGCTTATCTGTAGGTTTACCTATTGGAGGTGCACAATTAGAACGTCAAATTACTTTTGATTTTATAGATGTACAAAGAGATGCGCTTGTATGGCAAGCTGTAAGTACAAGTGGTTATAAAGAAAACCAAACTCCCGATGCTAAAGAGCTAAAACTATTAAAAATAGTAGAAAAAGCGCTAAGTAAATACCCTCCTAAGGTAAAATAACTATTAGTTTGTTTGTTGCAAACTAGGTAGTTATGTGCTGTAAATACAGCAATTTCAATTCAATTATTCAAAATTACCGTTCGCTAATCTTAAATTACCGTTTGTCATAAAACGGATTTTTTTAGGGATAAGCTGCTATACCTTTACATCATAATTAAACAACTAATAATAACCTTAAATTTTTGTATTATGAAAAATAGAATAGCAATCATCAAAAAAGCAGAACAAATTAAAGCCTTATTAATATGTAGCATTATAGCAATAGTGCCAGTATACCACGTAGGCTACAAATTAGGCGGTGCTATTGTACAGTTATTTGTATAATAAACCAAGGTGTTAGCGTGTATTACCGTTTAGGTTTTAAATACTACCGCTCATCATAAATTACCTAAAAAGACCTTTAAACTATTTTATTTTTGAATCATCAATCAAAAAACAAATCATCAATCAATCAACAACAGTTCATTAATAAATAGTTCATCAATCAAAATCATCATTTTTAAAAACTAACAGTTATGCAGAAACCAACAACCCAAACCCAAAAAGTAAATGCAATTGCTTACGGTATTTTAATCAGCACTTTTGCTCTTGTATTACTTTTTGGATTAGGTTACAACTTTGGTAAACTTCTGTACCATTTAGGATTTTAAAAAAACAACTAATCAACTATTAACCATCAATCTAAAAAAAAACATTATGATACTACTAGCAGAATTATTGATTGTCGTAATTTTAAACATTATCGCTTAAGCCAAAAAATAAATAGCTTTTATTAGCGTATTAATGTATTAGAATAAAATTTAATGAAACTTATAAATAACTGGAAATACTGGGTTTTTGCCCTAATAGGGTGGTTAATTTTAATATTATCTACACTTACTTTTGACAAAGTGTCTTACGGATTAGAATATGCAGACCAAAACGGATACTACGGTTATATAGGTTACTTAATAGCAGAGGGTATTGCTTGTGGCTTACTAGCGTATGCAATGTCTTTTATATTGCTGTATTATATAGAAAAACACATAACATTTGGTAATCTTAAAAAGAGAAATGTTGTTAGTTTGGTATTGCTTTTTATTGGAGTACAAATAGTTTACTCTTTAATTTTATGGCCAATGCTAGATGTGGTTCAGGATATTTCTAATTTCCAAACAGATAAAAACTTAACAGATACTATAAACTGGTTTATGCGTTTAACAAACATACCATTTTTCTCGGCTATGTTTGTGATATGGATTTTTATTGTATTGGTCATAAAAGCCTACGATTACAATAAAAATATTACGTTAAAGCAATTTAAGTTAGAAGGAAGTTTAAAGGAGTCTCAATTAAACTCCTTAAAAGGACAAATTAATCCTCACTTTATGTTTAATAGCTTAAACAATATTAGAGGTTTAATGTTAGAAGATGTTAGTAAGTCTAGAGAAATGCTAACTAAATTGTCTGAAATGCTTAGGTATTCTTTAATTAAAAATGATGTTAATTCTATAGCTTTGGAAGAAGAAGTGGATATGGTAGAAAACTATATTGCCTTATCTAAAATTCAGTTTGAAGATAGATTAGAATTTGTTAAAGAAGTAGACCCTAACTCACTTTCGGTATCTATACCACCAATGATTATACAATTGTTGGTAGAAAATGCAGCAAAACACGGTATTGCAAACTTAATTAAAGGTGGTACAATTACACTAATAACAAACAGAACTCCAGATTATTTACATATAATAGTGCGTAATACAGGTAAATTAAAAATAGCAAAAGGCTCTACACAGTTAGGACTTAAAAATATAAAACAACGTCTACGGTTGTTATACGGAAACTTGGCAGAGTTTTCTTTAGAAGAAGTAAATGATGAGGTAGTAGCAAATATAAAAATACCAATGGTATGAGTATGATTAAAGCAGTTATTGTAGAAGACTCTAGGTTAGCCAGAAATGAGCTAAAAGAATTGATAAAAAACCACGGCGATATTGAAATTGTTGGTGAAGCAGAGAATGTAGATGCAGGATACCAACTAATTAATGAAGCACAACCAGACTTGCTATTTTTGGATATAAATATGCCAGAAAAAGATGGGTTTGAGCTTTTAGAAATGTTGGACAATGTGCCTATAACAGTATTTACTACCGCTTTTGATGAATACGCCATAAAGTCTTTTGAGTATAATGCTTTAGATTATATTTTAAAACCTATTAATGCAAAACGTTTTGCAAAGGCTATAGAAAAAGTTAAAGTACAGTTAGAAGGCGCTACAGCAGAGAGTAAGGAGGAAAACGTTTCTACTGAGGCTAAAGAGAAGCTAACAGAAAGTAGTCAGATTTTTATAAAAGATGGCGACAAATGTTGGTTGGTAAAAATAGGAGATATTTCTTTATTTGAAATTGTAGGCAATTATACTCGTGTATATTTTAAAGGTGAAAAACCAATGCTTTACAAGTCCTTAAACCAAATAGAAGAGAAATTACCAGATCACAACTTTTTTAGAGTAAACAGACAGCAAATTATAAATGTAAATTATATAGCTAATGTTGTTCCTTGGTTTAATGGTAAGCTTAAACTAACTATGAACACAGGTGAAGAAGTTGAGGTGTCTAGAAGACAATCTTATATTTTTAAAGATAAAATGAGTATTTAAATAAAAGATGCTAAAAAGTAATAACTAAATTGTGGGGAAAAAAGCCACTACTTTTTATACATCTTTTTTAAAACTTACCATAAAGTAGGCTCTCATATTTAATAAATTAAAATTGTAAAAAAATTGAAGAATAAAGGTAAACAATATTTTTGATTTTTTATGTTATAAAAATCTAAAAAACAGTAGTTTACAGCATTGGAGATAGTAGTTTTGCAATTTTGTCTCCTAATTTAATATACCAAGGTCTATTTATCCATTTTTCTTTGTCTATTTGTTCTGCATCTAAAAGATCGTGATAAAAAATTTGGGTTAACTCAGTAGCTATTTCTTTATCATAAACAATAGCATTAACTTCAAAATTAAGTTCAAAGCTTCTAGTATCCATATTTGCTGTACCAATTATGGCTATTTTTTTATCTGTTACTATGGTTTTTGCGTGTACAAATCCTTTTTTATAACGATACACTTCTACACCAGCATTTAATATTTCTCTGTAGTATGCTCTAGATGCGGCGTTAACTAAAAGGGTGTCTGACTCAAAGGGTACAAGGAGTTTTACTGTTAAGCCACTCATAGCGGCAATGTTTAATGCATCTAATAAACTTTCTCCAGGAATAAAGTAAGGTGTTGTAATTAAAATTTCTTCTTCGGCTAAATATATAGCTTGTAAAATAGAGTACAGTATTGTGGGAGAGTTAGAATCTGGACCGCTAGCAGCAATTTGTACCAGTTTTGTGTCTGTGTATGTAAATGAATTAAATGGTACATACATTTCTTTTTTTAAGATGTGGTTTTGGTTAGAGCAAGAGTTCCAATCAGACAAAAATATGTATTGTAAATAAGTTACTGCCGGACCTTCTAATTTTAAATGTGTATCTCTCCAAAAAACGGCGTCTGTGGTATTGTTTTTATTAACATAATTATCACTAACATTTATGCCCCCTACAAAACCAACCTTACCATCTATAACAATAATTTTTCTGTGGTTACGGTAATTTAGACTATTGGCAAATGCAATTAATTTTATTTTGTAAAAAGGTACGGCCTCTATGCCAGCTTCTCTTAATCTGTTACTTAATGTTTTTCTAATTTCAGAGCTACCATAATCATCATAAATAAATCTAATTTTTACACCTTCATTAGCTTTTTTAATAAGTAACTTTTCTAACGTATTTCCAATTTTATCATCTCTAAAAATATAATACTCAATATGGATATGATGTTTCGCTTTTTCAATGGCTTTTATAACCTCTGGAAATTTATTTTCACCATTTATTAAAAGCTTTACTGTATTGTTATTAGTAAGTGGACTGGCGGTGTCTTTAAGTAATAAATTAACCAACTCCGCTCTACTTTTAGCGGGTTCATTGCCATTTTCTAATACTTCTTTGGAATGAGCTATTATTTCTTTTTCTAAAACTTTTTTTTGTTTTGTATCTAACAAAAATTTATTAGCATACATTTTATGTTTTCTATAGTTTATGCCAAATGAAAAATAAATTATAATACCCAAAAAAGGCAAAAACACTGCGCTTAATAAATAAGCAAGTGTTTTTGTTGTACCTCTAGTATCGTAAATGATACGCAGACAAGTAAATAGTAATAAGGGCACGTATAGTATTTCTAACAGCAGTATCCAGTTCATAAAAAACAGTTTATCTTGTTAAGATAAGCAATACATTTGTTTAACGGCTACTATTTGTTAACAGAAACTCGCACACCCTCACTATGGCTACTAAATTCTGGTGCATACATACTTTGTATTGTTGTAATACCATTGCTAAAATCACCAGCATTATTTACACGTAAATTATACTCAAATACATAAACCCCTTTTGGTAAATAATCAAAAAAGAAATTTGTACTTGCATCCTTTGTACTTTCATAATATCCTAAACCGTCTTGCCATTTGTATCTAGATATTACATTTAAAGGCTCTAGTCCAGAGGCTCTCATATCTTTCATATGTACAAATTCCATTGGTCTATCTGCTCTAAGTTCTATGCGTACTTTAACCAAATCACCTACTACTAATTTTGTGTTTTTAGTAATTTCTGATAGTTGCTCACCAGTATTTGTGTTCTTTTTTAAGAATAATTTTTTAGATAATTTAAGTGGCGTTTCTGCAGATGTAATTTTGTCTAAATCTTCAAAATACTGCCAGTACATAGCACCCCAAGCAATACCATTGCCTTTTTTGGTAATTTGTACGTCTGCCATTTTAGGTTCTATTTCTTTAGCGCTCCAAGCTGTTTTATAATAACCAGTACCAGCCTCTACTTTAACATCTTCTAATTTACTAGCATCTATTTTTTTATTTCCCACCAAAACATCTACAGCATCTGTAACAGAAAGCCAATCGCTGCCTTGTAAAATCAATGCGTAAACAGCTTCTGTGGTAGCTTTTGTGGTTTTCCATTGGTTGGTTTGCTTATTTTTTAGCAACCAAATTTTTAGATTATCTATTGTTTCTGTATCGTTTTCTACTTCAGCAAAAGCTTCAATTAACAACGACTGAGTTTCAATTGGTGCTTGGTACCAATACCAAGAGTTGGTATTTTCTTTCCAATACATTCCTAATTCATCAGAAGTTATGCTGTTTTGCTTTAGAGACTTTAAAATCTTTTTAGCAGTAACATCTTCATCCATTCTATATAAACTTAAAGCAAGTAAACCTTTGTTGTATATACTACGTTTGTTCCAATATTTTTTAGCTTGTCCTCTGTAATATTCAGTAACCTCTTTTGTTTTTTTAGATGCTTTAACATCCGGATAAAAACTACGCATATACAAGTAATGAAGCTGCATATTACTTAAATGATCGCTTTTTAAGTTAGAGCTATGCTTTTTCATATACTCATACTCACTTACAAATTCTTGATCTAAGTAAGCAATCGCTTTTTTAATCATTTTATCTACATCTTTATCTGTATTATTTAATGCTTTTAGGGTATTTAAATGTCCAAAACCAGTAATAATATGCTGTGTAATATATCTACTTTCTTTACCTCCGTTAAACCAAGCCCAACCACCATTATTGGTTTGGTTATTTGCTAATTTACGCACAACTGCTGCTTGCTCACTTTTCATTTTATTTAAATTAAAAAGTAATGCTATGCGTTTTTTCTGTTCCGTCTCAGACTGTGCATCTCTTAGCCAAGGAGTTTCTTGTATTAAAAGCGATTTTAATTCTTGGTTTTTTTCTAAGTTGCTAAGTAACGCATCAGAATTTGCCCATTGTTTAAAAACCTCTTGTATTCTTGGAGTGCTATTAGCTATATGGCTAGCCAATGTATTTGCATAATACCTAGAAAAAAGTTGCTCATTACACTCGTGCGGATACTCCATTAAATACGGCAAAGCTTGCACTGCATACCAAGCAGGGTTAGATGTTATTTCTAAACTTAATTTATGATTTGTTAATGTTGTAGATGTGTTATTTTTTAATTTATCTAAGCTGAATTTTTTAGTTTGATTGCTTCTTACCCACATTGGTAAAGTTTCTGTTACCAACATTCTATTGGTAAGCACAGGAAGCAAATTTTGCTCACCGTCACTAAAATTGCCTGCCTTAGCAATAACAGTATATTGTACAGCCTGAAGATTTTTTGGGATTTCTAACGTCCAAGAAACCTGTGTATTTCCTTTAGCATCTACAGAGAAGTTATTTTCTTTAGCAGATGTTATTAATTTTGATGTAATATCTTTACCTGTAACAGCATCTTTAAGCTCTAAATTAGCAACACCAGATAAATTTTTATCTGTAATATTTGCAATTTTACTACTAAAAATAAGCTTATCTCCTTCACGTAAAAAACGAGGAGCATTAGGCATTACCATTAGCTCTTTTTGGGTTACAGTTTGCAATGTAGTTACAGCGCTTTCTAAACTTTTAGTATGTGCCAATAATTGTAATTTCCATTTAGTTAACGCTTCTGGGGTAGTAAAACTAAAAGATACATTACCCTCTTTATCAGTTTGCAATTCTGGAAAAAAGAAAGCTGTTTCCTGTAAGTTTTTTCTAATTTTAACCGCCTCTTTTTCTTTTTTAGGAGGAGCAGGAGCAGTGGTGTCTTTTTTAGATTCCATTGGGCTACTGATAGCATCATCTAAAGCACCAGAATCACTTTCTTCTACAACAACTATTTCTTCAGTATCTTCATCAGCAACCATTTCCATGGCAACAGGTGATGCAGATTTTCTCATTACAGATAAAGACCTACGATTGTAATAAGAGTTACCTATATACAACCCATACCAATTAAAAGCGTCATAATTTTGACCTTGGTATATATACTCATAGAATTCATTATTATAGACTGTAAACGAATCTTCAGAAAAACTTTTGTAAGCACTACTTCTTATGTTATTAGAGTGGTTTTTATGGTGTATTGGGTAAAAATACCAACTGTGGCTTCTAAATTCATCCAAGGAAGCATCATACATACTTGCTAATATTTCTGCAGCAACTTTATCTCCTTTAGAGCCTTTAATTTTAAATTTCCAAGTTTCATCTGTACCAGGTTGTATTTTATCTCTAAAAGTTACTGTTTCTATTTCTAATGATGTACTTGGGTGTGGAACATTAATATATACTTTATCATTTTTAAAAGAATTGTAAGCCGTAAAAGTGTAGTTAATAGATAAACCACCCATATCTTCTTTAGTTATTGGTAATTTAATTGTTTTAGAGTTGTTGTTAAGTGTCACTATTTTTGTTTCTACAGGCTTATTACCTCTGTCTATGTATAAAGTAACATACAATGGTGTAGCTGCTGATAACAATTTAACTTCTACATTATCTCCAACACTATAACTGTTTTTATCAATTTTTATATTAAAAAGTTCATTGTCTGCCGTAGTTTTATCTGTACTACTATATAAACTTGTAATAGCCTTGTCTGTAACCGTTTGTCCAAATTTATCTTTGGCTTCTAACTCAATAATATATTTGCCAGATTCCCATTTTTTAATAGTTGGTAAATTAACTAAGGCAGATTTTTCAGTATCAAAAGTAGTGCTCCATAATAGTGGACCCTTGTCCCAATCTTTTGGTTGCTGTTTTTTATATATTTCATTAGGAAATTTGTCATTAAAAATATCCTCATCTATTTTATAGTCTGGAGTGGGCCAAGGTCTACTGCGTTTTACATTTTTAGGAGCTTGTAGTTTATATATTTTTAAAGATCCTTTTGCTGAAGTAAACTGTCCGTTTAAATTACTTGTGTTTACATATAGTACACTGTCTTTTTTAATTTTATCTATTTGCGAGTTTACATTTATAGTGGCGTTTAAACTATGGTAACCAACATTAACTACAGTTGTTGTACTTTTTGTTTCGCCATTAATATCTGTAACATCTGCAGTAATTTGGTAGTTAAAAACAGGTAAGTTTTTTTTATTGGCACTTTTTTCTGGTATAGCCTTAAATGTGATTTGGTAATTACCATTAGCATCTGTAGTTGTTTCACCGTGTTTAATTTCTTGTGGAGTGCTATTATAGTAAGGCATTCTCCAATAGTACCAGATAGGATACCTAACTAATCTTTTTACAGTATATACAACTTTAGCGTCACTAATTATACTACCAGCAAAAGCATTGGCTGTACCGTTTACCGTTACCATATCATTAACCTTGTAAGTCTCTGTAACAGGTTTAAATGTTGTTGTAAATTTAGGTCGTTTGTATTCTTCTACAGAAAAATAACTGGTGTTATTTATTTTGTTACTAGTAGAAATTGCTTCTATAGTAAAATTACCTGTTAAGCCATTGCTTGGTAATATAAATTCACCGCTAAAAGAGCCGTATTCATTTGTAGTTAATTCTAAAGATTTTACAGCTTGGTAGTTTACATCTTTTAAGGTTACTTTAAACGTAATGTTTTCTAATACATCAGATTTATTGTTTTTCTGCTGTACTGCTATCCCTTTAAAATAAACAGGTTGTCCTGGTCTATAAATACTACGGTCTGTAAATAAAAAGGCATTATTATAGTCTGCAGTGCTATTTCTGTTAGATTTAGTGTATACATTATACGTACCAAATGTAGCGTAATCATCATTACTACTAACCTTTAGTTTTATATTACGCCATCTTTCTTTAGTTTTATTAATGGTAACTATGCCTAAACTATTGGTTTTAAATTTAGCGTGTTGCACAGGATCATCATATGTTTTGTGGTACTCAAACTTAACACTTGCATTAGCAATAGGCTTACCATTTGCTCTGTTTACTACCTGAAAATAATCTGCTGTATCTGTAGTGCTGTTTACAACAGCCAAGTCTGTAACTTGTATGGTGCTATATCCGTATGTTTTTGTTAATTTAGAAGGCTGTGCAAGTATAAGTAGTTGACCTACATTTAGGTTTGGTATAATAACTTCAGTAGAATGATTTTGGTAATCTTTTTCGTTTTTTAATTTAGATTTCCAAGTTTTTACGCTTTTAAGTTTTTTTATATACTGTAGCTTTTTATCATTTTCATAAATGGTATCTATGGTACGTAATTGCTTGTTAGAAACGGTATACGCTGTAAAATTTAAATCGTCTACATTCTTATAATTAACCAGTACTTTAGATGGTTTGTTGGTTGGTAAGTAGCTTTCTGTAGTTATGCTTAACTGGCTCCTTTTTATTGATGTAATTAGGTCGGCACACATTTTTGCAGCCCTACTTTTAGGAAACTTTGCTATTACAGTTTCACAAACTTTAATAGCATCATTTTTTTTCCATTTGTTTTCTTGCTCTACGCTATTTGGTTGGTATGCATCTCCTTGGTTGTTGTAGTAAGTAGCAATATAGTAATTGTATAAACCAGAAACGGCATTGCTTTTAAATACGGTAACCATTTTTTTTAAGGTAGATAAGTAGTATTTATCTTTCTCTAAAAAAACAGCATTTGCTAGTACAAAATTTAAACGTTCTAAATCTACTTCAGCAAAAGCCTCTGGTGAAGCATCGTTTTTATGAAAATCTAATAAATTTTGATATACTTTTAAGGCTCTAGCTTTTAATGATGTTTTATCGTCTTGGTTAATAGGTAAGCTAATAAAATCTGTACCACTACAAAGCATATTTTGGTCATCAATCTCAAACTTATCAGCAGGTCTTGTAATGCTACTTTCATCTGTTTTATAAAACTCTAATGCAGTATGAGATAAAAGGTCAAACAAGGTAGGCCTGTATATTTCAGAATCTTTTCTGTTGTTTAATAACAAGTCAAATTCAGTTACTTTTACGTTTTGTAATGTGCTACTATTTTCTAATGATGCCTTAAAATGTGTGTCAATTTCATAAAATAAAGTAGTTAAGTCCCAAGTTCTAAAATCTACACTATCTACTTTAGCTTCAGTTGTAGTTCTATTGTAAAATCTATATCTATTTTGTTTAAAATATTGTAAATATAAATTAGCTAAATAACTGTGTAAAACGTTTTTTGTTGGAGAATCACTTTTAGCAATTTCAGATTTAAAATTATTTATAATAGACAACACAGCATCTTCTTCTAATACCATTGCATATTTAGAAATGTACAACAGGGCCTTTACTTTTTGTGGCGAGTTGCCTTCTTTTTCTGCCTTAGCAGCAATTGCCTGCACTGTTTCTAGGGCAGATTTGGTCATAGAGGAGCTCTCGTGCTTTTCTACGGTTTTCCAAAGTGCGTTAAAACTGTTGTTTTCTTGTGCCATTGCTATGTTTGCAAATAAAATTAGAACTATAATAGAAGTTAAGTTTTTCATTACTTGTATGTTATCTTGTTAAGATTTTAAATCTAAATTACCATTAAATGTACTAACAAAATTGAGCTTTATAGTACACTTGTGCAATTAAGAATGCGTTAACTTACCTTTTTAGTGAGTAAACTCCTCTATGTAAGGCAAAAGTAATGCCATAAAAATTTTTTTACATCCCAATTTTCCGTGTAATAGTGAGTAGTGTTTATTTTTTTTAAACCTATTTGTATTGTTATCTTTACGGCAATAATTTTACGTATGAAAATTCATTTTATAGCCATTGGTGGAAGTGCAATGCACAATTTGGCATTAGCCTTAGAACATAAAGGATACACAATTACAGGTAGTGACGATGTTATTTTTGAACCTTCTAAAAGTAGGTTAGAAGCTAAAGGTTTACTACCCAATTCTTTTGGTTGGTTTGCAGATAAAATTACTGCAGACTTAGACGCAGTTATTTTAGGTATGCACGCAAAGGCAGACAACCCGGAGCTTTTAAAAGCTAAGGAACTTGGACTAACCATTTATTCTTATCCCGAGTTTTTATACGAGCAAAGTAAAAATAAAACAAGAGTTGTTATTGGTGGTAGTCACGGTAAAACAACAATTACATCTATGATTTTGCACGTGCTTAATTACCACGGCAGAGAAGTAGATTATATGGTTGGTGCACAATTAGATGGTTTTGATAGAATGGTGCATTTAACAGAAGAAAACGACTTTATAATTTTAGAGGGAGATGAGTACTTGTCCTCTCCTATAGATAGGCGACCAAAGTTTCATTTATACAAACCCAATATTGCTTTGTTAAGCGGAATTGCGTGGGACCATATTAACGTTTTTCCTACGTTAGAAAATTATGTAGAGCAGTTTAAAATTTTTGTAGATAGCATTGTTAAAGGTGGAAGCATCACTTTTAATGAAGAAGATGCTACTGTTGTAGATGTTGTAGAAGCATCTGAAAATCCAATACGCAAGTTGGGCTATTCTACCCCAGATTATACTATTGAAGATGGTGTAACCTTATTAGAAACCCCAGAAGGTCCAATGCCAATAGAAGTTTTTGGGAAACACAACCTAAGTAATTTAGCTGGGGCAAAATGGATTTGCCAAAATATAGGAATAGATGAGGACGATTTTTACGAGGCAATAGCAACGTTTAAAGGAGCTTCTAAAAGGCTAGAGAAAATTGCAGAAAGTAAAAGTTGTGTTGCTTATAAAGATTTTGCACACTCGCCAAGTAAAGTGGCTGCCACTACAAAAGCTGTAAAAGAGCAATATGCAAACAGAAAATTAATTGCCTTTTTAGAGTTACATACCTATAGTAGTTTTAATCCAGAGTTTTTAAAAGAATATAAAGGAGCATTAAATGCAGCAGATGTAGCAGTTGTTTTTTATATTCCAGAATCTGTAGCCATTAAAAAATTAGATCCGGTTAGTCCACAACAAATTAAAGATGCTTTTAAAAGAGATGATCTACAAATTTTAACAAATGCAGCTGCTTTTAAAGATCTTGTTTATGCCCAAGATTATAGCAATTCTGTTGTTTTGTTTATGAGCTCTGGTAACTATGGTGGTTTAGATTTAAATGATTTTAAGACACTTATAAAGTAGTGTTTTTTTCTTTTTTAGGTAAATACATCATAAAGTTTAGATATTTTCGTTAAAATAATATCTAAACTTGCTTATGTATATTTCACCTGTAGACCTTTTAGGATTATCTCTAGACGAACTTATGAACTTGGATAACCGAGGAATTATTAGACTAGAAAAAACACTTAAAGTACAAAGACTACAAACTGGTGCAAATGCCTACAATCCAGAACAAGTTAGTAGTATTGTAAAACAGTTATCTAGCGATGAGCAAAAAAAATCTGTTTATTTTATAGAAAAACACAGATACTTAAAAGAGTTTATTACCACAGGAAAAGATAATGGAGAAAAAACATTTATTGTAGATGCTGTTTTATTGGCTAATACCCCAAACATAAAAGAGTTTTTAGAACCTTATTTTGAAGCTTATTTTATGAAGATGGTAAAAAAGGATTTTGCTGCAAAAAAATACGATACCATTATTAAGGCAATGCAGCACAAAGAACTTTTTACAGATAATTTATTAAGCATTTACTATAGATATATTAAAGCACAGGCGGATATTATTACAGAAAAGGTAAAAATATCTGCTAATGGAGATTTAATAAGTAGGTGTCCAGAGATAGCTTATAAAACATATATTTACCTATTAAATACAGTTTCTTTAGGTGTAATTACAAAGTCTAAAACAGACTATGTAAATGCCATGATAGATTATTATAACATTACAAAAAATATTTATGGAGAGTTCCCAAGTGTACAACGGGCATTTCGGAATTTTAAATTAATAGAGGTAGCTAGCCAAGAAACCAAAGATTATTATGTAAAAATAGCTAACCACGTAGGAAGCCAACATTGGGTATCACAAACAAAATATTCTACTAGTAAAGAAGCTCAAAAAAGCAAAGGATCATCATCTTCGGGTGTAAAAACTATTGCAATAGTTATAGGAATTGTTATTTTTTTGGTTAGAGTGGGACGCATTTTTACATCCTCCTCCTCATCATCATCAAATTACTCTACATACAGTTCTCCTAATTATAAAATTCCTACGTTAGAGTTTTCTTATGAGGATGATAAAACAGCATTTTACTCAGATTTAATACATAAAGCAGAAAATGATAGTTTAGATATAAATAACAAAATAATTATAAAATCTGGAACTACACCGTACTCAGCTTCTTTTAAAAGTAATGAAGGTCTAAGGTCTGGCGATTTTATTAAAGTACTAAATAAAAGGACTAGACCTTTTATTCTTTTTGAGCATTTTAAAGTTATAAAACCAGATTATGCGGCTTATACAAGACCTAATGACTCTTTTAAAATAATGAATAAAAATTACTTAGAAGAATTGGTTTTTTATATGGGTGATGATTTTGTGGGTAACGAAAGTTTAAATCGAGAAACCTATGGATCATCTACAAAATTAAGTGCTAGTAAAAAGTACTTTAAAAGTGTAAATGAAAAAGAACTAAGCTTTTTAAAAAATAAATACGTGATAGATAGCTTAGGCGCAGACCCAAATATTGTTGTTTATGATGATAATATTGTTTTTACAGATATATACTACCACACAGTGCCACATAAAATTTTGCCTCCTGAGGTTGAAGAGGTAGAAATAGTTGAGGAAACTGTTATAGGTGGACCAAGAAATAGATATACTAACCCAAGTACTAGTGTTTGGGAAAAAGATAAATCTATATTTTTTAAAAATATGTTTAAAAATGCTGAAGGCAACCGTAATGTACGTTTGTTAAATTTTGATACAGGAGATAATCCTTATCCAGATTTATTTAAGGGTATATATAATAGTACTTTAAATGGTTATGAGGTAACAGTAAATAATAAGAGCGATGAAGATATGTTTTTGTTTACATCAAATTTTGGTTTACAAAGGGATCAGGCTACATTTATAAAAAGTGATGATTCTGTTGTTATAAACCTACATGATGAGGGTGATACACTTTATTTTTATATGGGCCAAGACTTTTATAAAGTAAGCGGAAGTTATAATACAGAAGATTTACAAGAGCCAAGAGGGTATTTTAAAACTTCATCTAAAACAGCTAAAAAATATTTTAACAAGAATTTTTTAATAGAAGAATTGGGCTTAAAACCACAAATTAACATTAATATATTTGGTGTAGATTTTGTAGATATAAAGTATAAAGAAGGTAGTATTAAATAAGCCTTTACTAATACATAAATAAAAAAGCGGTTAAGAGTTTTACTTAACCGCTTTTTTTATTCCTGTATTAGCTTAATCCTGTTTTGTCTTGGTTGTTAAATGATGTTTTTGGTTTGTCATCTGGTAGCATACTAGCAAGTTGGTACACTACTTGTTTAACAACTTTATATTGTTTGTTTTCTAAAGCTTTATCACCTTCTGCAATTAGTATATTAGCTTTTTGCTGGTCTGGATAATTATCTAATGTTTTATAGTGAAAAAATGGACCAATAAAATTAGAATCATCTGCTGTAAAAATTGCATTTCTAATAACTCTTAGCTCTTCAATTTTAGAACGTATTAGGTACTTATTTCCAGAGTTTATAAACGTTTTTTCATTAGCTATAACTTTGTTTAATTCTGCCATATAATATTCACTGCCAGATTCTGCTAACACTTGTTTAACAGCTAAAACATTGTTTTTGTATTCTTCTATGTCATTATCTAATTCTTTATGCCTAGTAAGCAAATCATATTTTTGTATTAAGCTTCTTTTTTGGTTGTCTATTTTAAATTTAGCATCTGTAATATCATTATCTACCAATAAACTTAATTCTATTTGTAGCTCAATTAATGCATGTTCTATGTTTTTAAATTTTTGCAAAAGCTCATAGTTTTCTGCATTTTCAGGTTTTGCAATTTCTCTTTCAATTTTTTGGGTAACAACTCTAATTTCATTTTCCATTTTAGAATTGCTAATGTACCTTTCTGTGGGCTTAAAAGAATTGCTAAATTCTTGGTCACAACTTGTTAAAAATATATCTACATCAATATCTCTAGATTCAGATACAGAAATGTTTAATTCTATATCTGTACCCTTAATTAAATCTTGTTCTAGTTCTTTTCCTGTAATTTCTATATAACCTATAGATAGTCCAGAACTAGGTAGTCCATTGCCATCTCCTTCTACAATATTTATTTGTAGTTTGTCATCACTATCTTTTAAAATAGTTTTAGAAGCCGATTTGTATATCGTTTTTTTTAGAGGAAGAACACTATTTTTGTTAAAAATAGCTTCTAGTCTAGTCACATTATATTGTATGTCATCTATTTCTAAACAAATGTCGTTAGGTAATAATTGGCCCTGTATATTGTATTTACCCTGGTTTATATGGATGTCATTATTGGTGTAAACAACATCTTGGTTACTGTTGTAAATTTTAAGACTAAAACTATTTACTTGTCCTTCTAATAAATCTACAAATACATTAACATTATCTTGTAAGGTAACAAGTCCAGTATCAAACCCACCATCTTTTCTTATAACTCTGTAAAATCCTTGTAAAGAGGAATTTAATTTAAAAGCTAAAAGCTCTTCTGTATCTTTTGTGTTTTTTTCAAAAATTAAATTTACCAAAGGTTGTGTACTAGTACTAACTTCCGTTTGGTTGGTAGTAGGTGGTTTTATATCCTCTGGTTTTAATGCCGAAATTTTAGAGCCTGCATAATATGCAGCGCCAATACCTACGGCAGCAGTAGGATCTACGCTGGTATCTATTATAATATTTAAGTTTTTTTCTACTTGTTCTCTAACATAGGGTATAAGTGTGCTGCCACCTACCATAATAATTTTTTCTATATCTGTACTTATAAGGTTATTATTATTCAGTATTTTTTTGCAAAAATTAATAGTGTGTTCTACTAATGGGGCAAGTAAGTTGTTAAAACCATCTCTGGTAACCTCTATGCTGGTATAAATGTCTTTTTCTGGGTAATCTATATCTATTTCTGTGGTTTCAAACCTAGAGAGTTCTTTTTTTGCTTCTTCTGCTCTAAATAAAAGTTCAAAATATAGTTTTTGTAAAGGGTTATTAGGTTCTTTAAATTTATCCCAAAGTTTAGTTTCATTTAAAATGGGCTCTAATTTTGGAACAAGAAGTTTTTCAATAATTAGGTTGTCTATATCCATACCTCCTAAAAAATTATCTCCTTCATTATCCAAAACGTTCATTTCTCTCTCGTTAATCTCTAACAAGGCAACATCAAAAGTACCACCGCCAAAATCGTAAATAAGCCATTTTTTTGTTTCGTTTAGCTCTAAATTATTTTTATTGGCAAATGCTAAACTAGCAGCAATAGGTTCTTGCAGTAAATATACTTTTTTAAAACCAGCCTCTTGGCCAGCAGTTTTTGTTGCGTTAGATTGTATAGTGTCAAAAGAAGAAGGTATTGTAATAACTGCCTCATGCAACTCCTCCCCAGTGTGTATAAAATTTTTGAGTTCTTTTAATACATAAGCACTAAGCTCTATAGGAGAAACATCTTTGTTTATACTTTTTGCAAAATAACGGTCTGTAGTACCCATTTTTCTTTTAAAACAAGTAAAAACATTTAAAGGGTCTTTTTCTAATAAATCTCTAGCTTTATCTCCAACTAAAATTCTACTACCCCTAAAGGCAACAGCAGATGCAAGGGTTTGTTTTTGACCAATAGGGTTTTTAAAAACCTCTAATAATCCGTTTTCATATTTAGCAATTAAACTATTTGTTGTGCCTAAGTCTATTCCAAAGTTTATTGTCTTCATACTTGTTTATTCTACTATTGCTACCCCTTTTTGTATTATTATTAGTTGGTCATTCTCTTTTTTGTAAATAATAGGTTTTAACACCTTCGTAATTTTAGATTCAGGACCTATATTATTCATTAAGGTAGCATCAATATCTGTTCTGGATTCTGAAAATTTTTCTCCTAATGGATTTTTTATAAAAAAACCTTGCTCTTCAATATCATGAAATAAACGTTTTAGGTTTCTGTCAAATAACGTAATGTTATTTTTTATACTCTTTTGTTCAATTTCATAAAGCTGATTCAGAATTTCTTTCATTGTAATGTCTTATTTATAAAAGTAACGTTTTAATACACAAATACGTATGTTACTAAAGATTATTATCTTTAACAAATGCAAAACCAACCACAATCCTTTTCTATTAAGAATTGGTCTAACGATGATAAACCCAGAGAAAAATTAGCGCAAAAAGGAAAATCTGTTTTGTCTGATGCAGAACTTATTGCCATACTAATAGGATCTGGAAGTAGAGATGAAAGCGCTGTAGAATTATCTAAAAGAATACTTGGCTCTGTAAATAATAATTTAAACGACCTTGGTAAACTATCAATAAACCAGCTTATGCAGTTTAAAGGTATAGGAGAAGCTAAAGCAATTACCATAACCGCTGCTCTAGAAATAGGAAGACGCAGAAGAGGAGAAGAAGCTAAAAAGATAGAAAAAATAGGCAGTAGTAAAGATGTTTTTAATTTACTGCAACCTATTTTAGGGGAGTTGCCCCATGAAGAATTTTGGATTATTTACCTTAACAACTCCAATAAGGTAATACACCAAGCGCAACTAAGTAAAGGAGGTATTACTGGTACTTTGGTAGACGTTAGGTTGGTGCTTAAGCAAGCTTTAGAAATTGGTGCAATTGGTTTAATTTTAGCGCATAATCATCCGTCTGGTGGGTTAAAGCCAAGTACCGCAGATAAGCAAATAACAGAAAAATTAAAAAATGCAGCAGCTGCTTTAGATATGAAAGTTTTAGACCATATTATAATTACTCAAAGAGAATACTTTAGCTTTGCAGATGATAATTTATTGTAAAAAATAATCTAAAAAATATAAATCGCTAAAATCCATAATGTTACTAATCTATACACATAAAATAACGCCACGTTTCACATATATAATGAAACATCTATTTGGTAAAATTCTGGGTATAGAGGTTACACTAACTACAAAGGTAGAAGATTTTATAAAGCATTCTGGAGCAAAAATAACCTATAGTAAACAACCATTACAAAATGAGTTTTTTATACGTAGTAATGATTTACTTTACCAACAGGGTATAACAGATTTAGAAATTAATATTGGAGATTGGGATGGTACACCTTGTTTTTTTGCTACAGGAGAGCGTAGTAATATTCCGTTTGATGTTTTTGCCGCAAGTTTTTATTTAATTACTAGGTACGAGGAGTATTTGCCACACGTAAAAGACGAGCACGGTAGGTATCCTGTAAAAGATAGCATGGCGTATAAACATAGTTTTTTAGACAAGCCTGTGGTAGATATTTGGATGTACAAGGTATTAGATGCTTTGCTTAAGCAATTTCCAGATTTAGAACATAAAAAACGAACTTACCAATACACATCTATAATAGATGTAACCACGTCTCATTGTTTTGCTCACAGAGGTGTTATGCGAAGCTTGGGTGGTTTGTTGTTAGATGTTTTTACCTTAAAAATTAAACGTGTTTTTCAGAGAGTATCTGTATGGTTCAATCCTAAAAAAGATCCCTACAATAATTTTGATTACCTTATAAATTTGCACAAAGCAACCAAAGTAAAAAGTATGTTCTTTTTTCAGTTTGCAGATTATTCTACTTTCGATAAAAACGTGTCTACAACAAACAATAAGTTTAAATATCTAATTAAATCTGTAGCAGATTATAGTGTTGTGTCCCTAGCAGCATCATATAATTCTTTTTCTAACCTAGAAATTTTAAAAGAAGAAAAACGCAAATTAGCAGCGGTAATTAACAGACCAATTAAGTATGTGCGTTTTAGGTACAACAGGGTAGAAGTGCCTGCAACCTACAAAGCTTTGGTAGATGCAGATTTTAGAGAAGATTTTACAATGGGTTATACACATTGTATTGGTTTTAGAGCTGGTACTTGTTCTCCGTTTTCATTTTATGATATACATTTGGAGTCCCAACAACCTATAAAAATTCATCCGTTTGCAGTACACAATTACTCACTAATAACTTTAAAGAACGAAAAAGCAATATTTGAAAAATTAGATGCCTTATATCTTCAATTGCATAAAGTTAATGGTAAATTAGTTACCATATTTTCTAATGAGTTATTAGGAGGTACACAGCGCTTTAATTGGATGAATATTTACGAAACAATACTAAAAAAATACAATGTATAAAGAAATAGTTACAGATGTTTTTTTTGACTTAGACCATACCTTATGGGATTTTGAAAAAAACTCTGCTCTAACGTTTACCAAAATATTAGAAGATAATAAAATTGGTGTAAAAGTTAAAGATTTTTTAGCTGCATACGTGCCAATTAATCATCAATATTGGAAGTTATTTAGAGAAGAAAAAATATCCAAGGAAGATTTGCGTTTTCAGCGTTTACAAACCACTTTTAATACAATAAATTATAAAGCAACAGATGCAGAAATTAATTTACTTGCAGCAGAGTATATTAATCATTTGTCTTTGTACAACCACTTATTTCCTTATGCTGTTGAAATTTTACAGCATCTAAAACCAAATTATAAACTACACATTATTACAAATGGTTTTCAGGAAGTTCAAAATAAAAAAATTAGAAACGCTAAGTTACATACCTTTTTTGATGTTATAATAGACTCAGAAATGGCAGGTGTAAAAAAACCAGATCCTTATATTTTTAAACTGGCACTGCAAAAAGCGAATGTATCAGCAGAACAATCTTTAATGATTGGAGATAGCTTAGAAGCAGATATATTAGGAGCCCAATCTGTTGGTTTCCATGCACTCCATTTTAATACTCATCAAGAACCAATTCATAATCATTGTAGTATAATTAACTCTTTAGATGAAATAAAAAACTATTTATAGAGTTATTAAATTACAAATATTAAAGAACCATTCTATAATGAAAATTCCCCACTATTTATTTGGTGTTCTATTTTTGTGCTTCTCATTTGTATCTTGTATAGATGAACAAGACTTTAACCAGACCGATGATATAATAATAGAACCAACAGTAGAAGCTAGTATATTTTATTTTGAAACTACGGAAGATTTAATAAATACCAATCCAGATCCAGCTGGTTTTTATACAAACGATTTTAATTTTGATGCATTTAGTGAAGATTATATCTCCGATAATGTACTGGAGTGTACAATTACCTATCAACTAGAAAATACAACAAGTAAGCCTGTTAGCGTTATTATAGAATTAATAGATGATGGCGGTAATGTTTTAGATACAACGGTTTTAAATATTGCAGCAGAATCTGCCACTACTACAGACCTAGATGTTTTGTATGGTGGTACAGGTAAACCATTAGATATTATAAGAAATACATCTGCCTTACGTTTGTCTGCTCAAAATTTAGGAGATAACTCAAGTGTGTCTAGTAATGCAGATCCTAAGTTAATTTTTAGATCTAGTGCTAAATTAAAAATAGGTGTAAGATGATATACAGGTATGTAATGTTACTATTTTTTGCGTACACTTTTTTTGGTTTTGCGCAGAATAAACAAATAATGTACGATTTTAAAGAGGTGCCAGAATCCATGCTTTTAAACCCTGGTATAGAAACAGGTTTAAATATGTATGTGGGTATACCTTTATTATCGGGTATATCATTTCAGGCGGGCTCTAGTGGAGCATCTGTAAACGATTTTTTTGCTAACGATGGTTTAGATATTAATGATAAAATTAGAGAGCGTGCCTTATACGGTATGAAACCATCTGATGATTTAAGTGGAACCTACCATTTAGAAATTTTAAATGTTGGATTTAGAAGTAAAAAAAATCCAGATAATTTTTACTCCTTTGGTATTTATAATGAAGGTGATGCCATTGGTTATTGGTTTAAAGATTATGCTATATTAGGTTTTGAAGGAAATGCGGACAGACTAAATCAGAGGTTTGATTTGTCTCACCTAAAAACAAGAGGAGAAATGGTAAATGTTTTTCATTTTGGAATAAATAAGCGTGTAAATAATAAGTTAATAGTTGGTGCAAGAGCTAAACTATACTCAAGTATTTTTTCATTTAAATCTACCAGAAACAAAGGGTATTTTGTTACTACTCCAGGAGAAAATAATTTGTTGGCTTCTACTTTAGTTGCAGATATGAAATTACAAACATCTGGTTTAAATAGTATAAAAGATGCTAATGATGATGGTACAGGTGTTGGTGGTGTTTTAACAAAAAGAGGCTTGCTTGGAGGTGATTTAGGTGTGGGTGTAGATGTAGGTTTTACATACCAATTAAACAGAAATACAACAGTTACTGCAAGTATTTTAGACCTTGGATTTATAATGAATTCTACAGATGTTAGAACTTATACTTTAAAAGGACAAGCAACTGTAGAAGGAGTAGAGGTAATTTTACCAGATGCTTTGGCAGATCCGTCAAGAGATTTTTGGCAAGAACTAGTAGATGAAGTAGATGGTTTAATTCCTTATGAAGAAAATCAGGATTCCTATATAAGCTTTAGACCAACTAAACTTTATGGCTCTATACGTTATAATTTTGGAGAACAAAATAGAAGTATGAGGGACTGTGACTGTAAAGCAGGAGGAAGTAAAGGTAGTTTAGGTTTTCCTAATGCGGTTGGCGGACAGTTATATGTAATTAACAGACCACGAGGGCCACAGGTTGCTTTAACAGGTTTTTACCAAAGAAATTTTGGCAAAACTGTTAGCTTAAAAACAACTTATACGGTAGATAAATACTCTGCTACAAATATTGGTTTTGGTGCAAATTTAAACTTAGGCCCAGTAAACCTATATGCAATGGCAGATAATTTAATTGGTTACAAAAATTTGGCAGCTTCGCAATACGCATCTTTTCAATTAGGAATTAATGTTATATCTTGGCGTTAAATTTATTTTAGCCTTATGAAACAGTTACTTTTTAGCACAATTTTTATGTGTTCATTTTTTTTATCAGCTCAAAATTTTGACGAGTATAAATATATAATTGTACCTAAAAAATTTAATGCTTTTAAAGAAGAAGACCAATATAGAACTAGTGCATTGGTTAAATTTTTGTTTGATAAAAAGGGCTATAATGTTGTGTATGATGATGCTATGCCTCAAGATTTAAAATCTAACAGATGCTTAGGTTTAACTGTAGATTTAAAAGATGAGTCTAATATGTTTACTACCAAAGCTGGTTTACTTTTAAAAGATTGTAACGCAGATCAAGTTTTTAAAACTACAGTAGCTAAAAGTAAACAAAAAGAATACCAAAAAGCATATAGTGAGGCTATTAGAAACGCTTTTAAATCTTTTAATACTATAAGTTATAATTACACTCCTAAGCAGCCAGAAAAACAAAACAATCAAACTTTGGTTGTAAGTTATAAAGATGATGTTAAAAAGGTTGAAGAAAAAGAAACAGTAGTAACTCCAGTTAAAAAACAAGTTGTTGCAGCTGCCAAAGCAGAAGAGTCTGTTCTAGAAGGTGTTTTATATGCGCAACAGATTACCAATGGTTACCAATTGGTAGATAGTACTCCAAAAATTGAATACAAAATGTATAAAACTACAGTGCAAAATGTATTTTTGGCCACTAATAATGATATTAACGGAATGGTGGTGTCTAAAAACGGTAAGTGGTTTTTTGAGTATTACCAAGGGGATAAATTACAATCTAAAGAATTAAACATAAAGTTTTAATTCTAAAGCTCATATTTATCTTTCCATCTATTTTTTAAAAATTCTTTAATAGTTCGTTCTCGGTTATTATTACCAGGAATGTAAAAAGAGCTACCTGATAACTCATCAGGTAAAAATTCTGCTGCAACAAAGTTATTTTCATAATTGTGGGCATATTGGTAGTCTTTACCATAACCAATATCTTTCATTAATTTTGTTGGTGCGTTGCGCAAGGCAAGTGGTACAGATAAATCTCCGGTTTGTTTAACTACCTGTTGAGCCTTACCTATAGCGGCATAACTAGCATTACTTTTAGCAGATGTAGCTAAATATATAGCACATTGGCTAAGTATAATTCTGGCTTCTGGGTAACCAATTGTACTAACAGCTTGGAAAGTAGTATTTGCCATTACTAAAGCAGTAGGGTTGGCATTGCCAATATCTTCAGATGCAGCAATAAGCATTCTGCGTGCAATAAATTTTACATCCTCACCACCTTCAATCATACGAGCCAACCAATATACAGCACCGTTAGGGTCGCTACCACGAATAGATTTTATAAAGGCAGAAACAATATCATAATGTTGTTCACCTGTTTTGTCATATAAAACAGTATTTTTTTGAACCTTGCTAAGTACCAATTCATCTGTAATAACCACATCTTCTGTGTTTTCAGAATTAATAACTAGTTCAAACATATTTAACAATTTTCTACCATCACCACCAGAGAGTCTTAATAAGGCTTCAGTTTCTTTTAGCTGAATTGTTTTCTTTTGTAGTTGTGTGTCTTGTCGTATTGCACGTTCAAGTAAAGCTACTAAATCGTGCTTATCAAAAGGTTTTAATATATATACTTGGCATCTACTTAAAAGTGCTGGTATCACCTCAAAACTAGGATTTTCTGTTGTAGCTCCAATTAGTGTTACCCAACCTTTTTCTACAGCAGCTAATAAAGAATCTTGTTGAGATTTACTAAATCTATGAATCTCATCAATAAATAATATAGGATTTTTTGTAGTAAATAATCCGCCACTTTTTTTAGCCTTTTCAATAACCTCTCTAACATCTTTTACACCACTGCTAATAGCACTTAAAGTGTAAAAAGGTCTGTCTATTTCTTTAGCAATTATGTTTGCTAAAGTAGTTTTTCCGGTACCAGGAGGCCCCCAAAGTATTAACGAGGGCAAAATACCCCTTCTAATTTGGTGTGTTAAGGTACCATTATTTCCAACCAAGTGAGTCTGACTCACATATTCTGATAACGTTTTTGGTCTTACTCGTTCTGCTAAGGGCTCGTTCATACCACAAAAATAAAAAGAATCTAAATGACAATTTAGCAGATTTATATTTTTTGGCTAAATGATTGCGTTATTGTAGTAAATTAGTGTTAATGACAGACAATAATTACTTTAAATTTTCTAATTCGGTTCTATTAGTGCCTATAATAGCTGTGCTAAGTATTTGGACAGTTTATTGGGTAGAGCTACAATTTAAAATAAATTTTAATAATTTTGGAGTGTATCCAAGAACCTTAAGCGGACTTAAAGGTATACTTTTTAGTCCGTTTATACACGGATCTTTAAAGCACCTTTATAGTAATACTTTACCATTGGTAGTGCTTAGTGCGGCTCTTGTTTATTTTTACAAGCCCGTTGCTTTTAAGGTGTTGTTTTATGGTACAATTTTTTCTGGTGTTATAACTTGGATTATAGGACGGCCATCTTACCACATTGGAGCAAGTGGAGTTATATATTTACTAGCTAGTTTTATATTTTTTAAAGGTGTTTTTGCTAAACACTTTAGGTTAATTGCACTTTCTTTATTTGTTGTATTTGTTTACGGTAGTATGCTCTGGTATATTTTACCAATAAAAGAAGGTATCTCTTGGGAAGGCCATTTAGGAGGATTTGTTACAGGTTTGGTTTTTGCATATTTTTTAAAAGCAGATATTCCTAAACCCAAAAAGTATGCTTGGGAAGAGGACAACTACAATGAAGACGCAGACGAATTTTTACGTCATTTTGATGAGAATGGTAACTTTATAGAATCTAAACCAGAAGATGAGCCTGAGTTAGATACTACAAGTCCAAGTCCAATTAATATAACCTATCACTTTAAAAAGAAAACAGAAGAGTAGTAGGAGTATTTTAGCCTAAACGTTGCCTTACAGCTTCATATAAAAATACACCACAAGCAACAGATACATTTAACGATTCTATTTCTCCCAATAATGGCAATTTAGCGGTATGGTCTGCAGCTTTTAATATTGATGGAGATATACCTACATCTTCAGAACCCATAATAATTGCAGAAGCTTCTTTAAAAGAAACATCGTAAATTGTGTTCTCAGTTTTTTCTGATGCAGCAATAATTTTAACGCCAGATGCTTGCAGATAATGTACAGCATCTTTTATATGGTTAACTTTAGCTATTGGTACTTTAAAAGCAGCGCCAGCAGAAGTTTTTATGGTATCTGCTGTTACCGGAGCAGCACCTTTTTTCTGTATAATAATGCCATCTACACCAGTACATTCTGCTGTTCTAATAATGGCACCAAAGTTACGTACATCAGACAATTGGTCTAAAAGTAAAAAAAGAGGAGTTTCTTTTCTTTCAATTACCGCTTCTACCAATTCTTCAAAATTATGAAACGTAATAGGAGATATGTTTGCAACTACACCCTGGTGGTTATTTTTTGTTAACCTATTAAGTTTTTCAACAGGTACATAAGAAATTGTTATTCCTTTTTTTCTGGCTAAATTTTCTAGCTCTCTAAAAAGATCTCCTTTTAATCCTTTTTGAACAAAAATTTTATCTAGAGCTTCGTTAGCATTTATTGCTTCTATAATAGCTCTAATACCATAAATTTGGGTAGTTTTTTCCATTTGGCAAAGGTATAAAAAAAACCTGCGGAAATCTCCGCAGGTTTAAATATTAAATATTGTTTAATCAATTTTTATTGATCCCACCAAACTTTACTATCGTTATTGTCTGTTGCAGGGCTTAAGTTGCTTACTCCAGAGCTGTAATTAGCACCATTTAAGCTAATTTCAGATGTTGGATACATATATCTTGTAGCAATTTCTCCACTAGAGTTTAATGGATCTGGTGAAGGTGTTAAAATTGGATAATCTGTTCTTCTCCATTCAGACCAAGCTTCAAAACCTTCAGGATATAAAGCCACCCATTTTTCTTCACCAATTACCTGTGCCATTGATGTACTTGAGGCATCACTAACTCTTGCTGCAGCAAATGTAGCAGCATCAGCGGTAATGTCAACACCGTAATGAGCAGATAAAGTTTCATACGATTTTTGAATTCCCATTTCTAACATACTTGCAGGATCTTCAGAAGTCCAGCCTAAATTTGCAGCATCAGCTCTGTTCAAATAAGTGTAAGCTGCTGTTAGCCAAGCTGCAGGTGCATCAGGACTAGCAATGTTCGAAGACATTTTAGCAGTAATTAAACCAGATGGGTTACTTTCTAATCCATAAGGATAACCTTCTAAACTAGCATCATCAGCAAAAATTTGTAATCTGCTGTCAGATGTAGTAGAAGAGAAATCATTACCATCTCCTTGTAGAGCATTTACAAAATATTCAGATAGTGCATAATCTGCCGCTCTAAATCCAGAATATGGATTTTCAAATGTAGCGGTATTAAGGTGTGTAAACCAAGCTTCATCTTCTATTGATTCAATTACTCCAGCAGTATTTGTTAGAGCGCTATTAAATTCGGTAGCAGCAAACTCTGAAACTCCAGGATATTTATTTGACAGTTGAATAGATAAAGATAAAATACTTGAGTTTGCAAATTTCTTCCATTTACTTACATCTCCATCATATATCAAATCTCCTGTTGGAGCTGCTTCAGTAGCATCAAGCAAGTCTCTAGCTTCTTTTAATTCATTTATCAAATCTTTATATATGAATTCTTGTGTATCATATTTTGGAGATTGAATCTCTGGATTTAAAGCTTCAGAGTAAGGTATGTCTCCATAAGAATCTGTTATTCTTCTAAAAATGATAGCTTTCATTATTTTAGCAATACCAATTTGATTATTCACAGATCCATTAGATAAGAATGATACAGAAGTATTAACTTCTGGGTCATTAGCTTGATTTACTATTTCTTCTAAATTAGAAAGTGTTTGAACATAAAAGCTAGTCCAAGTATATGGTGTTTCTCCATATCGTGATTCATCTTGATATGCTGGTTGTGATTGGTACTGCACATATAGTGTAGGCACAGATTTGTATTGTCTACCTCCTGTGGTTGCAAGTCTCCTTTGTGCAGCGGCTAATAATGCGCCAGAGTTATATTCACTTGGACCATTAACGTTTTCATCTGTATCACCAAAATCTACGGTGTCACAACTATACGCGCCAAATATTAGTAGGGCTGATAGTATAATTTTAATTTTTTTCATAATATTCTTTAAATTAGAATGTTAATTTTAGGTTTAAACCATAACTTCTAGTTCCTGGTAATTGAGCGTTTTCTCCATAAGACTGAGATAATTCTGAAGGATCCCATCCGTGTTTGTTGTCATCAGCTACAGAAATTAACCATAAATTACGTCCTACAGCACTAATACTTACACTCTGTAAAGCTGTTTTTTCTAATAATTTTGAAGGTAAATTATAAGTTAAACTAATATCTCTAAGTTTAATGTAATCCGCATCGTGTATGAATGGACTCGCCAGTCTATTAGGTTGAAATTGATTCCAATATGTTTGAGCTTCTACATATGTGTCAACTGGATTACCATTTACATCAACTCCGGTTACGTGAACACCACCACCATCTGCAATTGCATCTCTTTGATTTACACCATTATCATTAAGTTCTACTGTATCGTCTAGTAGGCCAGAATATGTACCCCACATTTCTGATAAAGAGAAGAATTTACCTCCCTTTTGAAAATCAAAAGAAGCTGCCAAACTAAGATTTTTATATGAGAAATTTGTTAGTAAGCCACCAGTGAAATCAGGTAGAATTGAGCCAAAATATTGATCTGTTTCTACAGCATATAGCCCATCTGCACCAATTACTTTGTTACCGTTATCATCTAATTTATAACCAGTACCTCTAAGTTGTCCCCATTCACCACCAAGTTCATGAACAACTTGTACAAATCCCCAAGCATCCGTACCACCAGCACCATTAATCGCTTTTAAATCTCCTGGTAAGCTAATTATTTCTGATTTATTTTTTGCATAGTTAGCTGTTATGCTCCAATTAAAATCTTCTGTTTTAATAATATCTGCGTTAAGAGTAATTTCAATACCCTTTCTTTCTGATTCTCCTGCGTTTGTTAATAATGTAGAGTATCCTGTTCCTGTTGATAACGATACAGGAATAATTTCGTTCTTACGATTTTCAGTATAATATGTGGCACTTAATCCAATTCTACTTTCTAAGAATTTTAAATCAACACCAATTTCTTGAGATGTATTTATAGCTGGTTCTATACCGCTAGATACGAGCTGAGTAGGTGTGTACATCAAAATTTGGTCATTATATAGGTTTGATCCCAAAGGGTATGTAGGGTTAAGTGCTAATGCACTAACATCATCTCCTACTTGAGCCCAACTACCTCTTAATTTTGCGAATGTAACAGCTCCTTTATTATCCCATAATTCTGATAATATAAAAGAACCACCGATTGAAGGATATGTATAACCATTATTGTCAGATGGTAAAGATGAACTCCAATCTCTTCTTACAGAAAAATCTAGATAAGCCATATTATCATAACCAAGAGACATATTTCCATATACACTATTAACTTGCTTTTCATATTCATATGTTTGAGCAGTTAAAACTTCTCTTGAGTTACTGTAGGTATAAACGTCTGGTAAAATTAATCCTCCGTTTTCACTATTGTCAATACTCATATCATTTTGAAAACGATAGTAGTTGGAAGTTAGAATATTACCACCAACAAAAGCAGTCATATCTAGTTTTCCAAAATCTTTCGTGTATTTTAACAACACATTGTAGTTGTCTTCACTTGAAGAGCTATAATACTTTCCAAATGAATTTACCCATTTATTATAAAGGTTTGGCGCAGCAGCAAACTCTATTGAATAAGGTACAAAGTAATCTCTCTTGTACTTTGTTTCATTTCTAGAAGCTTTAGCACTAATATCTATATTATCGGTAAGTTGGTAACTAAAATGAATGTCACCTAACAATCTGTTAGTACTATTAGTTGTTTCATATTCATCTAAATACGTATATGGATTGAACCAAAAGGCAGGTTTTTGATACTCCAAAAGAGTTTCGTTACCAGTTCTTTGGTATGCCTCTTCAGCATATGCATAATAATCTAATCCCCAGTTATTCCATGAAGTAGCGTATCCTCTTGGTGTGGTTAAATTTTTATACTCTTGTACCTTGTTCATATTTAGGTTTCTGTTAAACCAGCTATTTAAAGAACCAGAGGTTTGATTAGAATATCCATCATTAAAATCACCTGAGATATTATCTACAGTATAGTTTATGTTAACTCCTGCGGTTAATTTATCGGATAAATCAAAATCTAAACTAGTACTAATAAAGTTCTTTGTAAAGTCTGAATTTGGTATGATACCATTTTGTTTGATGTTAGTATAAGATAATCTAGCTCTATAATTATCTCCGCTACCTGATAGCGCAATAGAGTTCTTTTGGCTAACTCCGGTATCAAAAAAGTCTTTGATATTGTTTGGTTGCCCTACATATGGTACTTCCTCTCCAAATGTTGGACTGTCTGGGTAGTAGTTGTACCATGGAACGTGCCCTTGACCATCAAATTTAGGTCCCCAACTTTCATCTGCATATGCATCTCCCGCAAAGTATCTTTTTCCGTCAAATGCTTGCATCCATGTTGGATAAGGAGCACCGTTAAGGCGATTTCCAGCAGAGTAATCAAATATCGCGAATTCTGCTTCTCCAGAATATCCTTGTCCGTACATATTTTGATAATTTGGTAAATATGCTACTTTATCAAATGTTATTGCACTAGATATTTCTACCCCTAATCCTTGTCCTTTTTTTCCTCTTTTTGTTGTAATTACAACAACACCTGATGCAGCTCTTTGTCCGTATAATGCGGTTGCATTTGGTCCCTTTAATACGTTTAGGGACTCAACGTTGCTCATATCCACACTGTTTGGGTCTGTAGTTGGTGTTCCGTCTATTACATATAATGGATCAGAATCTGATGTTAAAGATATTCCTCCTCTAATTCTAATTTTACCTGATTGGCCCAATTTTGATCCTGATTGACCTTGAATTTGTACACCAGCAACTTTACCTGCAATTGCAGATTTAATGTTTACGTCTTCAGTAATATTAAGGTTTTCTCCTTTTACCTCTTGGGCAGCATATGTAAGAGTCCTTTCTTCTCTCTTAATACCCAAAGCTGTTACCACAACTTCTTGTAGCGCTTCAGCATCTTCTTTCATTTGTACATTAATAACACTTTGGTTACTAACAGTTTTAGATGTTGGAGTTTGTCCTAGGTAAGTAAACAATAGTACTTGCCCGTTTGAGGCAGAAATTGTGTATTTCCCATCAAAATCTGTTTGAGTACCCGTAGTTGTTCCTTTTACTAGGATGTTTACGCCTGGTAATGGTATACCGTCTTGGTCGGTAACTGTACCAGAAATCGTTTTTTGTTGTGCAAAAGTTAAGTGCACAATAAACGCTAAGAGTAGCGTTAAGATTCCTCTTTGTTTTGTTTTCATTTTTGAAATATTTGAATTAGTCGGTATCAAAAATCAAAAATTATTGTTAATAAGCAAACTAATTTTCTATTTATTTTAACAATAATCTCATAAAAAAGCTAAAAACATTGATGTATTCATAATAAGAACCTCATTCGGTTATTAATAATTTAATTTTGTTAACTATTAGGTTTTGATTTGTTTGTTAGTAGTATACATTTGTTAATTCAAAAAAATATCCACCACTATTTAATTTGGTGTAAATTAACAATGACTGAATTATATTATTTTAAAATGTTAAAAATAAATTTATTTGTTATTTTAACAGTATGTTTTGTGTTTTGTAGGTATTGTATTCACAAGGAGTTTAGTTTACTTTTTTTATTTCTAATAGTTCTATTAATAAAAAAACCTGCGGAATTTTCCGCAGGTTTAAATTTTAAATTAGAAGTAATTTTAAATAACTAATTATTAGTTAACATCCCACCAAACTTTTGTTGTCATATCTCCTGGAGTAGAAGTTACCGCTTCTAATGAAGCAGCGTTTGAAGTTGTCTCAGATAAAGGATAAGGCATACGTACAGGAATTGTACTAATGAATGCTGCCTCTGGAGCTGTTAATTGTGGGTAATCTAATCTTCTCCACTCATTCCAAGCCTCAAAACCTTTAGCGTATAAAGCCACCCATTTTTGAACCCCAATAGATTCTTTCCAGTTAGCAGCATCATAAGGATTATTAGTTAGGTAGTCACTTATAGCCGCAGCATCATCAATACCCCAATAGTTCATAGAAGCTGTAACAGCATTGTTGTATGCTGTCTCTGCATCACCAGTTAATATACCTCTTTGGTAAGCTTCAGCTAATAAAAACTGTACTTCTGCATAAGACATAATTACGTGAGGTGCTGTTGCAGCTCTAACTAAATCACTTGGTCTAGAAGTTGTAGGTTTTAATACTGTAGCATCATTATCACTTAAACCGTAAGGCATACCAACAATTGAACCACTAGAAGCTGGTTTAGCATATACCTCTAACCTTGGGTCACCTAGGTCTGTTAGTGTAGTAACTAAATATTCAGAAACCGCATAATCATCTCTATTATTTATGTTTACATTTCTCCATAATGGGTTAGACCTATCTGGTGCGGCATCAAAAGTAAATAAAGCATTTTCTGCATTGCTTGAGATTAAATTAGAAGCTGCAGCTGTCGCATATTGTGTAGCTGTTGCTAAATCAACATCAGATAGACGTATGGCATATTTTAACATAAGTGAATTTGTTAACTTAATCCAGCTATCAACATTTCCGCCATATACTACATCTCCACTTGTAAAAGAAGGAGAGCTAGTATCAAAACTATTACTTGCTTGTTCTAGAGTTTCTAAAATCCCTAAATAAACATTTTCCTGAGAGTCATAACTTGGTAAGTTAAACTCGCTGCTAATTGCTTCAGTATAAGGAATAGAACCAAATCCATCCGACAAGAAAGTAAAAACTTGAACTGACATCACATCCAATATATTTTTTCTATTAGTTTTGATGTCGTCAGATACATCCTGCAATTCTACTAATTCTTTAGCAGAATTTAGTTCTTTAAGTATAGATACATACATAGTAGACCACGTGCCATCAAAAGCAGTAATTGTTTGTGTGTATCTACTGTCTTCAGTATATTCATTTTCTGCCCACTGTTGTGTCATTAACATACCCCATCCAGCATTAACTCCTGTTCCGGCCATACTGTTGTAGAAAGTATATTCTGCTGTAGTTAGTAGGGTAGAAGGGCTAACTATAACCGCATTGTTTGGGTCAACATTTAGTTCTTCAAGTCCATTATCACAAGCGCAGAACATAGTTGCAGAAAGTAATAAGGTAAATATTTTATTTTTTTTCATGTTTTAATAATTTAAAATTTAGCAGATAAATTAACACCAAATGATCTTGTTGGTGGAACCTGTGCGTTCTCCAAACCTTGTACATTACCAGAGCCAGTTATAACTTGAGGGTCAATATATGGTACATCTGCAGAGATTATTGCTAAGTTTCTACCAAATACGCTAAGATTTACACTAGTAAAAGGGAGGTCTTTTAATACTTTAGCAGGTAAAGAGTAACTTAATCTTATATCTCTAAATTTAATAAAGCTAGCATCATAAACGTTAGGAGCAGCTCTATTCCAATATGTTTGGTAATAAGTTTGTGGATCTATTCTTGTAGTATTTACAGCTCCAGTAGATGTTACACCAGGTAATACCATTCCGTTAGCTCTAGTGTCACTTTCACCATTAAAGGCTACAGTTTCTGGGTGCATACCTGAGTACTTAGCCCATTGTAAAGAAGTAGAGTGTATTATACCACCTTCTTGAAAATCTATTAAACCAGATAATGTAAAGTTTTTATATGTAAAAGATGTGCTTACACCACCAACCCAGTCGGCAATTGCAGATCCTAGGTAAACTCTTTCGTCAGTAAATAAGTAAGCACCATCATCACCAACAACTTTGTTTCCGTTGTCATCATAAATATAGTCTTGACCGTACATAGCCATATATGGTTTACCTTCTTGAATTCTTAAATCGGCAGCCCATGTTCCACCCATATTAATACTTTCAACTAAAGTTTCCCCATTTTCATCTTTTAACAATTCAACCACTTCATTTTTCTGTTGAGTAAGGTTTAAGCCTATATCCCATCTAAAGTTTTCAGTTTGAATTGGAGTACCATTAATCTGGAATTCAAAACCAGAGTTTTTCATACTACCTGCATTTAAAAGTTTAGAAGAATAGCCGGTAGATGAAGAAGTTGGCACGTTAAATATTTGGTCTTCCGTAAGTCTGTCATAGTAAGAAGCATCAATACTTAATCTACTATTAAATAATTTAACTAAAATACCAAATTCTGTTTCTGTAGTTAATTCATTTACTAAATCCGGATTTTGCTGCGAGTTAGGAACTGTGTACATCGGGAAACTTCCAAAATTAGGAGTTAGTGGAGAATATACATCAGATAGTCTATACGGATCTGCATCATTACCTGCTTGAGCAATACTAGCTCTAAGTTTAACAAAGTTTACAACGTTACTCCCTTTTATAAAATCTAATTCAGATAGTGCAAAACTTATAGAAGCTGCAGGGTAAAAATAACTGTTATTCTTTTTTGGAAGTGTAGAAGACCAGTCATTTCTAGCAGATAAATCTAAGAATAACATATCTTTAAATCCAAAAGAAGTAGATCCAAATATACTATTAATTCCTTTGTTAGCCTCGTAAGTGTCTGTGTTAGCAGCAGCACTAGAATTACTAATATTGTAAAAACGATCTACTACTAAACCACCAGAAGTTGCAGCAGTTATTCTTTTTGTAAACTGTCTCATTCTGTTAGCACCTAAAATACCACTAAACGTAAAGTCTTCAGAAAAATCTTTTTGGTAGTTTAATCTAACCTCAAAGTTGTTTTCTTGGAACTTTCTTTCAGTTTCAACATATTTAGAAGGATCTACTGATCTAAAAGGAATCCCTTCCATTAAACTAAATTGAGATATATCTGTTCCAAATTGAGAAGATAAACTTAAGTTATCAGTTATAGCATAGCTAAAGTTAGCGTTACCAAAAACTCTATTTCTTGTATCTTCTTGCATGAAGTTATTTCTTACCCATGATGGATTATCAAAATAATTAGGAGTAGGATCAAAAGAAGTTAAGTTACCAGAAGCATCTGTTACAATTCCTTTTGGGTTCCAAGTGTATTGGTTACCTTCTGTTGTGTTTTGTTGATTTTTAATTCTCTCAACATCTAATTGTGTTTGCCACCATTGGTTAAATCCTTGTAATGGGTTTCCGTTACTGTAACCAGTAATGTTTCTGTTTTGAGCTTCTGTTTTTATATAGCTCATTGTTACACCAGCTTTTAATTTATCTGTTAAATTATAAGTTGTGTTAAGGTTTACTGTGTTTCTTTGTAAAGCACCATTTGGCGTTGTGCCTGTTTGGTCTACATTAGAATAACCTAATCTAAAAGAGCCTTTTTCATTTGCGCCACTTAAAGCAACACTATTCATAAGAGTTACACCAGTATTGAAGAATGAATCATATGTGTTTTCAGGAGCAACCCAAGGTCTAGTTTCTTTGTAGTTACTTGCTCCTGGATCCCAAGAATCCCAATGTCTTACGTTTACACTTGGATCAAACTTTGGTCCCCAAGAACCATCTTTACCGTAATTTGGAGCTAAATAAGCCACACCGTCTTGTGTAAATTCATTAAATCCACTAGCTGTATTATATGATGAACCCCCACCGTAAACTCTTTGATGAGGTATTAAGTTTCTAACTTCGTCTATAGTAATACTACTGTCAAAAGTTACACCAAGACCTTTTTTGTCAGATCCATTTTTGGTCGTAATCAATATAACACCATTTGCACCTCTAGAACCATATATAGCAGTTGCGGCAGCACCTTTTAATACAGACATAGTTTTAATACTAGAAGGATCTATATCTGAGGCAGAGTTTCCGTAATCATAGTTACCTCCACCAAAACCTCTTTCTTGGCTAGAGTCAGAAAAACTTTGGTTACTTACTGGTACCCCATCAATCACAAACAATGGTTGGTTATTTCCTAAGAATGAGTTTGAACCTCTAATAGTTATTCTAGATGATCCACCTAAAGTTGAAGAACTACCTTGGATTTGTACACCGGCAACCTTACCTTGTAAAGAGTTTACAATGTTAACTTCTTTTGCATTGTCTATACTTTCACCAGTAACTTTTTGAACAGCATAACCAATTGCTTTTTCTTTTTTGCTGATACCAAGTCCAGTTACAACAACTTCTTGAAGAGTTTCGGCGTCCTCTTGCATCTGTACATTAATTACGCTAGAGCTACTAACGGTACGCGAAGTAGGTGTTTGACCTAAATAGGTAAATAAAAGTACTTGTCCGTTAGATGCGGAAATAGTGTATTTCCCATCAAAATCTGTTTGAGTACCTGTAGTTGTTCCTTTTACAAGGATGTTTACGCCTGGCAATGGTATACCGTCTTGGTCGGTAACTGTACCAGAAATCGTTTTTTGTTGTGCAAAAGTTAAGTGCACAATAAACGCTAAGAGTAGCGTCAAGATTCCTCTTTGTTTTGTTTTCATTTTTTTGAAATTTGAATTAGTCGGTACCAAAAATCAAAAAATATTGTTAATTAAAAAAATTAAATTCACTTTATTTTAACAAATAATATGAATTATTAAGATAACAACTGTTTTTTTATACTTTACATAAGTTTTCTATATGTATATTGTTGATGTATTATTAAGTATTATTTGTTATTAAAAAATAAAAATTATTAAAAACTTATATTTACTGTTGATCTTTTTTTTGTAATCACTAATTGTATATATTTTCTTTTCTGCTAAATAAGACCTTGCCATTTATTAAAGTTTGTGTCTTGTTGTAAAAAATGTAATTACTAGAATTTTGAAGTACTTTATACAAGCATTCCCATATCAATAGTATTTGCATTCTCATTTAATAATTTATCTTCAACTTTAAGACTTGTAAATTTATATGTAGCAATAGATAAATGATTTGAATCTTTTATATTACTCTTATGTATTACTTTAATTTCATCAATATAAATCCAGTTGCTGTCAACTATTTTATGTAAACCATTTTCGGGATAATTAATAGTGATAATTATATTAGATTTTGTAATTGATTTTTTGTTTTTATTTTTTGACTTTGGATACCTCAATTTTCGAAAAAAAATAAAATTAATATCTAACTGTTTGAATTTTAATAAATAATTACTACATTTGCCGCCCTTAAAAGAAGGGAAAAAAATTTATATACATATAAATATAGTATGCCAACAATTTCACAATTAGTACGAAAAGGAAGGGTCTCAATTACTAAGAAGAGTAAATCGGCTGCTTTGGATTCGTGTCCTCAAAGAAGAGGGGTTTGTACACGTGTTTACACTACTACTCCAAAGAAACCAAACTCTGCAATGCGTAAAGTTGCAAGGGTTAGGTTGACGAATGGAAAAGAAGTAAATGCTTACATCCCAGGTGAGGGTCACAATTTGCAAGAGCACTCGATAGTATTAGTAAGAGGCGGAAGAGTAAAAGATTTACCAGGTGTTAGATATCACATCGTTAGAGGTGCTTTGGATACGGCAGGTGTTGCTGGAAGAACTCAACGTAGATCAAAGTATGGAGCTAAACGCCCTAAGAAGTAATTAACTAACACTTTTAAAGAGAAGAAATGAGAAAAAAACAGGCGAAAAAAAGGCCTCTTTTACCGGATCCAAAATTTAATGATCAATTAGTGACGCGTTTCGTTAATATGATGATGTGGGATGGTAAAAAATCTGTTGCCTTTAAGGTGTTCTATGATGCAATTGCAATTGTAGATGAGAAAAATACTGACGAGGAAAAGTCGGCTTTGGAATTGTGGAAGGAAGCGTTATCTAATGTTATGCCTCACGTAGAAGTACGTAGTCGTAGAGTTGGTGGTGCTACTTTTCAGATACCTATGCAGATTAGGCCAGATCGTAAAATATCTACAGCTATGAAGTGGTTGATTAGTTATTCTCGTAAGAGAAATGAAAAATCAATGGCTCAGAAATTAGCTGCTGAAATCTTAGCTGCTGCTAAGGAGGAAGGTGCTGCTGTTAAAAAGAGAGTTGATACTCATAAGATGGCTGAAGCAAACAAGGCATTCTCACATTTTAGATTCTAATAGTAATGGGAAGAGATTTAAGATATACAAGGAATATAGGGATTGCAGCTCATATTGATGCTGGTAAAACAACAACAACTGAACGTATTTTATTTTATACGGGTGTTAGTCATAAAATAGGAGAAGTGCATGATGGTGCGGCTACTATGGACTGGATGGAGCAGGAGCAGGAAAGAGGTATTACAATTACTTCTGCTGCAACTACTTGTACTTGGCAGTTTCCAATGGAGAATGCAAAGCCATTGCCAGAAACTAAAGATTATCACTTTAATATAATTGATACTCCGGGCCACGTAGATTTTACTGTTGAGGTAAATAGATCTCTACGTGTTTTAGATGGTTTAGTTTTCTTGTTTAGTGCTGTTGATGGTGTTGAGCCTCAGTCAGAAACTAACTGGAGATTAGCTGATAACTATAAGGTTCCGCGTATTGGTTTTGTTAATAAAATGGATCGTCAAGGTTCTAACTTCTTAAAGGTTTGTGGTCAGGTAAAAACAATGTTAGGTTCTAATGCTGTTCCTATTGTTTTGCCAATTGGTGATGAAGCTGATTTTAGAGGTATTGTTGATTTGGCAAAGAATAGAGCTATTGTTTGGCATGATGAGAACTTTGGGGCAACTTTTGATGTTGTTGATATTCCTGAAGAGATGAAAGCTGAAGTGAAGCAGTATAGAGCTGCTTTAATAGAGGCTGTGGCTGAGTATGATGAGGAGTTAATGGAGAAATTTTTTGAGGATGAAGATTCAATCTCAGAGGAGGAAGTTCATGCTGCTTTAAGAGCTGCTGTTATGGATAGGGCAATTATTCCTATGGTTTGTGGTTCTTCATTTAAAAATAAAGGAGTGCAGTTTTTATTAGATGCTGTATGTAGATATTTGCCTTCTCCTGTAGATAAGGATGATATTGTAGGTACTGATCCGGATACTGGTGAAGCTGTTACTCGTAAGCCAGATGCTAAAGAGCCTTTTGCGGCATTGGCATTTAAAATTGCTACGGATCCATTTGTTGGTCGTTTAGCATTCTTTAGGGCTTATTCTGGTCGTTTAGATGCTGGTTCTTATATTTTAAATAATAGATCTGGTAAAAAAGAACGTATTTCTCGTATTTACCAAATGCATTCTAATAAGCAAAATGCTATTGATTATATCGAGGCGGGAGATATTGGTGCAGCTGTAGGTTTTAAAGATATTAAGACGGGTGATACTATGTCTGATGAAAAGAATCCTATCGTTTTGGAAAGTATGGATTTTCCAGACCCTGTAATTGGTATAGCAGTTGAGCCTAAAACTAAGGCTGATGTTGATAAATTGGGAATGGCTTTAGGTAAGTTAGCTGAAGAAGATCCTACGTTTACGGTTAGAACTGATGAGGCTTCAGGTCAGACAATTATATCTGGTATGGGTGAGCTTCACTTAGATATTATTGTTGATCGTTTAAAACGTGAATTTAAAGTAGAGGTGAATCAAGGTGAGCCTCAAGTTGAGTATAAAGAAGCATTAACAAGAACTGCTAACCATAGAGAAACTTACAAGAAGCAATCTGGTGGACGTGGTAAATTTGGAGATATTGTCTTTGAAATGGGTCCTGTGGATTCTGATTTTGAAGGAGAGGGTCTTCAGTTTGTTGATGAAATTAAAGGTGGTCGTATTCCAAAAGAATTTATACCTGCTGTTCAGAAAGGATTTGAAATTGCAATGAAAAATGGTCCTTTGGCTGGTTATGAGATGGATACTATGAAAATAGTTCTTAAAGATGGATCTTTCCACCCTGTGGATTCTGATGCATTATCTTTTGAGTTAGCTGCAAAAATGGGTTATAAAGCTGCAGGTAAGGCTGCTGGTGCTGTTATAATGGAACCTATAATGAAAATGGAGGTTTTGACTCCTGAGGAAAATATGGGTGATATTGTTGGTGATTTAAATAGAAGAAGAGGTGTTATTTCTAGTATGGATGATAGAGCTGGTTCTAAGGTTGTTAAGGCTGAGGTTCCTTTATCTGAAATGTTTGGTTATGTAACTTCATTAAGAACATTATCTTCTGGTAGAGCAACATCTACTATGGAATTTTCTCATTATGCAGAAACTCCATCTAACATATCTGAAGAAGTAATTAAGGCAGCAAAAGGAGTAACCGCTTAAATTTAGTAAAATGAGTCAAAAAATTAGAATAAAGTTAAAATCTTACGATCATAATTTGGTAGATAAATCTGCTGAGAAAATTGTAAAGACGGTTAAGACTACTGGAGCGGTTATTACGGGTCCAATTCCGTTACCAACTCACAAGAAAATATTTACAGTATTGCGTTCGCCGCACGTAAATAAGAAATCTAGAGAGCAGTTTCAGTTAAGTTCTTATAAGAGATTATTGGATATTTACAGTTCTTCTTCTAAAACTATTGATGCTCTAATGAAGTTAGAGTTACCAAGTGGTGTTGAAGTTGAGATTAAGGTTTAAGTATCTCTGTCTGCTTCTGTGTGAAGTGGATGACATGTCCTGAGCGTTTCGCGATGGAAAGACGGAAAAAAATAAATTCAGGGTTGAGTTATTTTTGACCCTGTTTTTTTGTCAAAAAGTTTTAAGTAGTAAATAAGTAATTAATAATTAATAATTAATAAATATGTCTGGGTTAATTGGAAGAAAGATTGGCATGACCAGCATCTTTGATGAAAATGGAAAAAATATTCCATGTACTGTAATCGAAGCTGGACCATGTGTTGTTACCCAAGTCAGAACCGAAGAAGTTGATGGGTATAGTGCTCTTCAGCTTGGTTTCGATGACAAGGCAGAAAAACGTGCTAATAAGGCTCAAATGGGTCATTTTAAAAAGGCAGGTACTTCTCCTAAGAAAAAAGTCGTTGAATTCCAAGGTTTTGAAGGTGAATACAAATTAGGTGATACATTAGGTGTAGATCAGTTTGTAGAGGGTGAATTTGTAGATGTAGTAGGTACGTCTAAAGGTAAAGGTTTTCAGGGTGTTGTTAAAAGACATGGCTTTGGAGGTGTTGGTCAGGCTACGCACGGTCAACATAACAGATTAAGGGCTCCAGGTTCTATTGGTGCTGCTTCTTATCCTGCGAGAGTGTTTAAGGGTATGAAGATGGCAGGTAGAATGGGTGGTGAGAGAGTCACTGTTCAAAACCTTAGAGTTTATAAAGTAGTTCCAGAAAAAAATCTTTTAGTAGTAAAAGGTTGTGTTCCTGGTCATAAAAACGCTTACGTAACTATTCAGAAGTAATGAAAGTAGCAGTTTTAGATAGTAAAGGAAAAGATACGGGTAGAAAGGTAGACCTTTCTGATTCGGTATTCGCAATAGAGCCTAATAAGCATGCTGTTTATTTAGATGTTAAGCAGTATTTAGCGCATCAGAGGCAAGGAAACCACAAGTCAAAGGAAAGAGCTGAGATTGCTGGTAGTACAAGAAAAATAAAGAAGCAAAAGGGAACAGGTACTGCTCGTGCGGGTAGTATTAAGTCTCCAGTTTTTAGAGGTGGTGGTCGTATTTTTGGTCCACGTCCTAAAGACTATAAGCAGAAGTTAAATAAAAACGTTAAGCGTTTGGCAAGAAAATCTGCTTTTAGTATCAAGCAAAATGAGAAAGCAATTTTAGTGGTTGAAGACTTTAATTTTGACGCTCCAAAAACTAAAGAATTTACGCAAGTTCTTAAGTCTTTGGGTATTGAAAATAAAAAATCTTTAATTGTGTTGGGTGATTCAAATAATAATGTATATTTGTCATCGCGCAATTTAAAGCGTTCGGAAGTTGTAATTAACTCAGAATTAAGCACTTACAAAATACTTAATGCTTCAAGTGTAGTGTTATTTGAAAGCGCATTAGAGGGAATTGTATCGAACTTAAACAAATAGAAAAGCAATGAGTGTATTAATTAAGCCAATAATTACGGAAAAAATGACCGCTGATAGCGAGTTGTATAATCGTTATGGTTTCGTTGTGGATTTAAATGCCAATAAGATCCAAATTAAGGATGCTGTAGAGCAGGCTTATGGGGTTACGGTAAAAGATGTTCGAACAATGATTTACGGACCAAAGCGTAAAACACGTCACACTAAGACAGGTGTGCAGCACGGAAAAACTAGTAGCTATAAGAAAGCTATTATTAACGTGGTAGAAGGAGATATAATTGATTTTTATAATAATCTATAAAGACAAAGAATGTCAGTTAGAAAATTAAAACCAATCACTCCAGGACAGCGATTTAGAGTAGTAAACGGATTTGACGCGATTACTACTGATAAGCCGGAGAAAAGTTTACTTGCTCCGTTAAAAAAGTCTGGAGGTAGAAACAGTCAGGGGAAAATGACAATGCGCCAAAAAGGTGGAGGTCATAAAAGAAGGTATCGTGTAGTTGATTTTAAGCGTGATAAACAAGGTGTTGTTGCGACTGTTGAATCTATACAATACGATCCTAATAGAACAGCTTTTATAGCATTAGTAGAGTATACTGATGGTGAAAAGAGATATGTTGTTGCTCAAAATGGATTAGAAGTTGGTCAGAAGATTTCTTCTGGTGAAACGGCATCTCCTGAAATAGGAAATGCATTACCGTTGAGTGCTATACCATTAGGTACAATTATTTCTTGTATAGAACTACGTCCTGGACAAGGAGCTGTTATGGCTAGAAGTGCAGGTACTTTTGCTCAATTGATGGCAAAAGATGGAAAATTTGTAACTGTTAAGTTGCCTTCTGGTGAAACTAGATTAGTTTTAGCGGGTTGTATGGCTACGATAGGTGCAGTATCAAATTCGGATCACCAATTGCTTGTGTCTGGTAAAGCAGGTAGAAGTAGATGGTTAGGAAGAAGACCAAGAACAAGACCGGTAGCAATGAACCCAGTGGATCACCCAATGGGAGGTGGTGAAGGTAGAGCTTCAGGTGGTCATCCAAGATCAAGAAATGGTATTCCTGCTAAAGGATTTAGAACTCGTTCTAAAACTAAGGATACAAATAGATATATATTAGAACGTAGAAAGAAATAAAATTAGAAAAAAATGGCACGTTCACTAAAGAAAGGACCTTACGTTCATTATAGTTTAGAGAAAAAAGTTCAACAAAATGTTGAGTCGGGTAAAAAAGCGGTTATTAAGACTTGGTCTAGAGCTTCTATGATTACTCCTGATTTTGTTGGTCAAACTATAGCAGTACACAACGGTAGACAATTTGTTCCTGTTTATGTAACAGAGAATATGGTAGGGCATAAATTAGGAGAATTTTCACCAACAAGATCATTTAGAGGTCATGCTGGTGCGAAGAACAAAGGAAAAAAGTAAGCTATGGGAGTTCGTAAAAAACAGATGGCCGAAAGAATTAAGGCTGAAAAGAAAAAGATTGCTTTTGCAAAGTTGAATAATTGTCCAACTTCGCCTAGAAAAATGCGTCTTGTTGCAGATTTAATTAGAGGTGTACAGGTAGAAAAAGCTTTGGCTATTTTAAAGTTTAGTCAAAAAGAAGCTTCTAGAAGAGTAGAAAAGTTGTTGCTTTCTGCTATTGCTAACTGGCAGTCTAAAAATGAAGATGCAGATATAGAAGAAGCTGATCTTATTGTTAAAGAAATAAGAGTTGATAGTGGTGCAATGTTAAAAAGGTTAAGACCAGCACCTCAAGGAAGAGCACATAGAATTAGAAAACGTTCTAACCACGTAACATTGGTTTTAGAATCTAACAATAAAACTCAAAGCTAAGACATTACTATGGGACAAAAAACAAATCCAATCGGGAATCGTCTAGGTATCATCAGAGGTTGGGAATCTAACTGGTACGGTGGAAATGATTATGGAGATAAATTAGCAGAGGATGATAAAATACGTAAGTATGTTCATGCTCGTTTAGCAAAAGCTAGTGTTTCTAGAGTTATTATAGAGCGTACTTTAAAGCTTGTTACTGTAACTATAACTACCGCTAGACCAGGTATCATAATTGGTAAAGGTGGTCAGGAAGTAGATAAGTTAAAAGAGGAGCTTAAGAAGATTACAAGTAAAGAAGTTCAGATAAATATTTTTGAAATTAAGAGACCAGAGGTTGATGCAAATCTTGTAGCTGCTAGTGTTGCTCGTCAAATTGAAAATAGGATTTCTTATAGAAGAGCTATAAAAATGGCAATTGCTGCTGCAATGAGAATGAATGCAGAGGGTATAAAAATTCAAATCTCTGGAAGATTAAACGGTGCTGAAATGGCACGTTCTGAAGCTTACAAAGATGGTAGAATTCCTTTGTCTACTTTTAGAGCAGATATAGACTATGCATTAAATGAAGCACATACTACTTATGGAAGATTAGGTATTAAAGTGTGGATTATGAAAGGCGAGGTTTATGGTAAAAGAGAACTTTCTCCGCTAGTTGGTATGTCTAAAGGACAGGGCAAAGGTGGAAGAAATGAAGGGCCTAAGAAACAACGTCGTAGAAAGTAATTATTTAAAGAGATAGAGAAATGTTACAACCAAAAAGAACCAAATTTCGTAAAGCGCAGAAAGGCCGTATGAAAGGACTTTCGCAAAGAGGGCATCAGCTTTCTAACGGTATGTTCGGTATAAAATCTTTAGATTCTAAGTTTATTACTTCACGTCAGATAGAGGCGGCTCGTATTGCTGCTACTAGATATATGAAGAGAGAAGGACAGTTATGGATTAAAATATTTCCGGACAAGCCTATTACTAAAAAGCCTTTAGAGGTACGTATGGGTAAAGGTAAAGGTGCTCCAGAATATTTTGTTGCTGTTGTGAAACCAGGTAGAATTATGTTTGAGGTAGCGGGTGTTCCTATGGATATCGCAAAAGAGGCTTTACGTCTTGCGGCTCAAAAATTACCGGTAAAGACTAAGTTTATTGTTGCTAGAGATTATTCAGCTTAATTTATAATTTAAGGAATCATGAAACAATCAGAAGTAAAAGAATTATCAGTTGAAGATTTAAAAAATAAATTAGCTGAGTATAAGAAACAGTATGGCGATTTAAAATTAGCGCATTCTGTTACGCCTTTGGAGAATCCACTTCAAATCAGAAAGACGAGAAGAACGGTGGCTAGACTAGCAACTGAATTAACTAAAAGGGATAACCAATAATTGGTTCTGCTTTATGGAAAAAAGAAATTTAAGAAAAGAGAGAATAGGAGTTGTTACTAGCAACAAAATGGAGAAATCAATTGTGGTTTCAGAAGTTAAGCGTGTTAAGCACCCTATGTACGGTAAGTTCGTGTTAAAAACTAAGAAATACGTTGCGCACGACGAAACAAACGATTGCAATATTGGTGATACAGTAAAAATAATGGAAACTCGTCCATTGAGTAGAACTAAGTGTTGGAGATTGGTGGAAATTTTAGAAAGAGCTAAATAATATGTTACAGCAAGAATCTAGACTAAAAGTGGCAGACAATACAGGGGCAAAAGAAGTTTTGACTATACGTGTATTGGGCGGTACAAAAAGAAGATATGCATCTGTTGGAGATAAAATAGTAGTGTCTGTTAAGGATGCTACTCCAAACGGAGGTATCAAAAAGGGTGCTGTTTCAACTGCAGTGGTTGTAAGAACAAAGAAAGAAGTAAGAAGACAAGATGGATCTTACATTCGTTTTGATGATAATGCGTGTGTGTTGTTAAACCCAACAGGTGAGATGAGAGGTACGCGTGTTTTTGGACCTGTTGCAAGAGAGCTTCGTGATAAGCAATTCATGAAGATTGTTTCATTAGCCCCTGAGGTACTTTAATATTCAGAAAAATGATGAAGTTAAAAATTAAAACAGGAGATACAGTAAGAATTATAGCTGGAGACCATAAAGGTACAGAAGGTAAGGTTGTTAGTGTAGATCGTGAAAAAAATAAGGCAATTGTTGAAGGTGCTAATATGGTGTCTAAACACGAAAAGCCTAGCGCAAACAATCCTCAAGGAGGAATCGTTAAAAAGGAAGCTCCATTACACATTTCTAACCTATCTTTAATAGATCCTAAATCAGGAGAAACTACAAGAGTTGGTTATGAAGTAAGAGATGGTAAGAAAGTGAGATTTTCTAAAAAATCTAATGAAGTAATTTAATTATGACTTACACTCCAAGATTAAAACAAGAATATAAAGAGCGTATTGTGTCTTCTCTTACAGAAGAGTTTGAATACAAAAACGTTATGCAGGTGCCAAAACTTACTAAAATAGTTTTAAGTAGAGGTATTGGTGCTGCAGTTGCAGATAAAAAGCTTATAGATCACGCTATTGATGAGTTAACGCTTATCACTGGTCAAAAGGCAGTTTCTACAATGTCTAAAAAAGATGTTGCTTCATTTAAATTACGTAAAGGTATGCCAATTGGTGCTAAGGTTACGTTAAGAGGTGAGAGAATGTATGAGTTTTTAGATAGGTTAATTACAAGTGCATTACCACGTGTTAGAGATTTTCAGGGTATTAAGGCTACAGGTTTTGATGGTCGAGGAAACTATAACTTAGGTATTACAGAGCAAATTATATTTCCTGAAATAAACATTGATAAGATTAATAGAATCAATGGTATGGATATTACATTTGTAACTACTGCTGAGACTGATAAAGAAGCTAAATCATTATTAACTCATTTAGGATTACCTTTTAAAAAGAATTAGTATGGCTAAAGAATCAATGAAGGCCCGCGAAAGAAAAAGAGCGGCAACAGTTGCAAAATATGCTGAAAAAAGAAAAGCTTTAAAAGAAGCTGGAGATTATGAAGCATTACAAAAATTACCAAAAAATGCTTCGCCTGTTCGTATGCACAACAGATGTAAGTTAACAGGAAGACCAAAGGGTTATATGAGAACTTTTGGTATTTCTAGGGTAACTTTTAGAGAAATGGCTAACAATGGTTTAATCCCAGGGGTTAAAAAAGCAAGTTGGTAAACAATAAACAATCAATATAAATTGGTTTCAGGTTTAACAAAGAAGTTAAAAACCGTCACCGCAAATTATTTTAAATGGTAACAGATCCTATAGCAGATTATTTAACAAGAGTTAGAAATGCCAGTCGTGCAGGTCACAGAGTGGTAGAGATTCCTGCTTCAAATCTAAAAACAGAAATAACTAAAATATTATTCGATCAAGGGTATATTTTAAGTTATAAAGTCATTGAAGACGCAGTACAGGGTACAATTAAAATTGCTTTGAAATATAATAAAGCAACTAAAGAGCCTGTAATTAAAAAAATACAACGAGTAAGTAAGCCAGGTTTACGTAAGTATGCTGGTTCTTCAGACTTGCCAAGAGTACTTAACGGTTTAGGTATCGCTATAGTTTCTACTTCTCATGGAGTTATGACTAGCAAGCAAGCTAAGTTAGAAAAAGTTGGTGGTGAAGTTTTATGCTACGTTTATTAATCTATAAAGAATAAGAATAATGTCTAGAATAGGTAATAATCCAGTAACAATTCCTGAGGGTGTAACCGTAGAGGTTAACGACAATGTAGTTACTATGAAAGGTAAGTTGGGTGAATTAACTCAAGAGTTTTCAGGAGTTTCAGTAAAAATAGAAGAAGGATCAATCATTGTAACGAGAAATTCTGAGCATAAAAACGATAAAGCTAAACATGGTTTGTATAGAGCTTTATTTTTTAATATGATAGAAGGGGTTTCTAAAGGTTGGACTAAAGAATTAGAATTGGTTGGTGTTGGTTATAGAGCTAGCCACCAAGGACAAAAATTAGATTTGGCTGTTGGTTTTTCACACAACATAGTAATGGACATAGCTCCTGAAGTTAAAGTGGAAACAGTTTCTGAGAAAGGAAAGAATCCAATTGTAAAATTAACATCTTTTGACAAGCAATTAGTAGGTCAAGTAGCGGCTAAAATTAGAGCTTTCCGTAAGCCAGAGCCATACAAAGGAAAAGGTATTAAGTTTGTTGGAGAAATATTAAGAAGAAAAGCAGGTAAATCAGCTTAATAATTAGCAATATGGGATTATCAAAGACTGAAAGAAGATACAGAATCAAGAGAAGGATTAGAAAAGTTTCATTTGGAACTGCAACTAGACCAAGATTAGCTGTATTTAGAAGTAATAAGGAAATTTACGCTCAAATTATTGATGATAATGCAGGAACTACTTTAGTTGCTGCTTCATCAAGAGATAAAGAGTTAGATGCAAAAGGAACTAAAATAGAAATAGCAAACCAAGTTGGTAAGGCTATTGCTGAAAAGGCTTTAAAAGCTGGTATAGAGACTATTGCTTTTGATAGAGGTGGAAACTTATACCACGGAAGAATTAAATCATTAGCAGAAGGTGCTAGAGAAGGCGGACTTAAATTCTAATATATTATGTACCAAAAATATAAAAACGTAGAAACAGTTAAACCAGGTGGATTGGATTTAAAAGATCGTCTGGTTGGTGTACAAAGAGTTACTAAGGTAACAAAAGGTGGTAGAGCTTTTGGTTTTTCTGCTATAGTTGTTGTAGGAGATGAAAATGGTGTTGTAGGACACGGTTTAGGAAAATCTAAAGATGTTGCTACTGCTATAGCAAAAGCTGTTGAAGACGCAAAAAAGAATTTAATTAGAATCCCTCTAATCAAAGGAACTATACCTCACGAGCAAAAAGGTAAATTTGGTGGAGCACGTGTATACATTCAGCCTGCATCTCACGGTACAGGTGTAATTGCTGGTGGAGCTTTAAGAGCTGTATTAGAAGCAGTTGGTGTACATGATGTATTATCAAAATCACAAGGATCTTCTAACCCTCATAACGTAGTTAAGGCAACTTTTGATGCTTTATTGCAAATTAGGGATGCAAAAACAATTGCAGATCAAAGAGGAGTATCTTTAGAAAAAGTATTTAAAGGATAAATAGGATACAATGGGAAAGATTAAAGTAAAGCAAGTTAAGAGTAATATTAAACAGACTCAAAGACAAAAAAGAACCTTAGAGGCTCTTGGGCTTAGAAAAATTGGTCAAGTTGTTGAGCATGAGGCTACGCCAAATATCCTTGGTATGGTAAATAAAGTTGAACATTTAGTTTCTACTGAAGAAGCTTAATTATAAATTTATCAAGATGAATTTAAGTAATTTAACACCTGCAGAAGGTGCTGTTAATAAAGCAGGTAAAATCGTAGGTAGAGGACAAGGTTCAGGTAAAGGTGGTACTGCTACTAGAGGGCACAAAGGTGCTAAATCTAGGTCTGGTTACTCTAAGAAAATTGGTTTTGAAGGTGGACAGATGCCGTTGCAAAGACGAGTGCCTAAGTTTGGTTTCACAAACATTAATAGAAAAGAATACCAAGGTATTAATCTTGACAAACTACAAGGTTTGGTTGAAAAAGGAGCTATAAAAGATGTAGTTACTTTTGAAACTCTAGTTGAGAATAGATTAGTAAGAAAAAATGATTTGGTTAAGATTTTAGGTGGTGGTGAGTTAAAAGCTTCACTTAAGATTTCTGCTCACAAATTTACTGCGTCTGCAAAGCAAGCTATTGAGGCTGCTGGAGGAGAAGCAATAAGTCTTTAATCACTAAACAGAAGATGAAGAAATTTTTTGATACCATATCCAATATTTGGAAAATAGAAGAGTTAAGAAACAGAATAATTATTACGCTTACTTTACTATTAGTATACCGTTTTGGTGCTCAAATTGCACTACCAGGGATAGACTCTCAGGAATTGGGTAATTTACAATCGGGTACAGAACAAGGTATATTTGGTTTATTAAATGCATTTACAGGTGGTGCTTTTGCCAAAGCATCTGTTTTTGCATTAGGTATAATGCCTTATATTTCTGCATCTATTGTAGTGCAATTAATGGGTATAGCTATCCCTTACCTTCAAAAATTACAAAAAGAAGGAGAGAGTGGTAGAAAAACAATTAACCAAATCACAAGATGGTTAACAATTGCTATATGTATAGTACAGGCTCCTGCTTATTTATTAGGTTTAGGTGCATTTGGTGTTCCGGATAGTGCTTTTGTATTAGGTAAGGGATTAGATTTTATGATTCCTGCTGTTATAATACTAGTTACTGGTACTGTATTTGCTATGTGGTTGGGTGAAAAAATAACTGACAAGGGAATTGGTAATGGTATATCATTATTAATAATGATTGGTATTATTGCAACAATGCCGCAGGCATTTATGCAAGAAGTAGCTTCTAGAACTGGTGAAAATACTGGTGGTCCGATGTTAATATTGGTAGAGGTTATTTTGTGGTTCCTGGTTATATTGGCATCTGTACTTATTGTATTAGCAACTCGTCAAATACCTGTTCAGTACGCTAGAAGGACTGCTTCTGGGGGTTATGAAAAAAATATTACTGGGTCTAGACAATATATTCCTTTAAAATTAAATGCATCTGGTGTAATGCCAATAATATTTGCGCAAGCTCTTATGTTTTTGCCAGGTATGATTGGTAAGTATTTTAATACTTCTGCAATAGGTTCATGGTTTGAGGTTAATTTTCAGGATCCTTTTGGATTAGCATATAATGTTTTATTTGCTTTTCTAATTATAATATTCACATATTTTTATACTGCTATCACGGTACCAACAAATAAGATGGCAGATGACTTAAAAAGAAGTGGTGGATTTGTACCAGGAACAAGGCCTGGGAAAGAAACTGCAGATTTTTTAGATAAAATTATGTCATTAATTACGTTACCCGGATCTATTTTCTTAGCTTTGCTGGCTGTTTTACCAGCTATTGTTGTTCAATTGCTAGGAATTCAAGGAAATTGGGCAATGTTTTATGGTGGAACATCACTATTAATTATGGTAGGTGTAGCAATTGATACAGTTCAACAAGTGAATTCATATTTGTTAAATAGACATTATGATGGCTTAATGAAAAGTGGTAAAAATAGAAAAGTAGCATAAGTTATGGCTAAACAAGCAGCGATAGAGCAAGACGGATCTATAATTGAAGCATTGTCAAATGCAATGTTCCGTGTGGAGTTAGAAAACGGACACGTGGTAACAGCGCATATTTCTGGAAAGATGAGAATGCATTATATTAAATTATTACCAGGTGATAAGGTTAAATTAGAAATGAGCCCTTATGACTTGACTAAAGCAAGAATTACATATAGATATTAAGATGAAAGTAAGAGCATCAATAAAAAAGAGAAGTGCCGAGTGCAAAATAGTGCGCAGAAAAGGACGGTTGTACGTAATTAATAAAAAGAATCCTAGATTTAAACAAAGACAAGGGTAATTATGGCAAGAATTGCAGGTGTAGATATACCAAAACAGAAAAGAGGAGTTATAGCTTTAACCTATATATTTGGTGTAGGTAGAAGTAGAGCTAAAGATATTTTAGCTAAAGCCCAAGTTAGTGAAGATACAAAAGTATCAGATTGGAATGATGACGAGATTGGTCGTATTCGTGATGCTGTATCTGAGTTTACAATTGAAGGTGAATTACGTTCAGAAATTCAATTAAGCATTAAGCGTTTAATGGATATTGGATGTTATAGAGGAATTCGTCATAGATCTGGTTTGCCTTTAAGAGGTCAAAGAACTAAGAACAACTCTAGAACTAGAAAAGGTAAAAGAAAAACTGTTGCTAATAAGAAAAAAGCGACTAAATAATTAAAAGTCATTAGTATTTAGTAGTTGGATTGAATCTGTTTGAAATGTGATAGTTTAGGATTCTAATACTAACAACTAACAACTAAAAACTAGAAAAATATGGCAAAATCAAATACAAAAACAACTAAAAAACGTAAAGTTATAGTTGAATCTGTTGGAGAAGCACACGTAACGGCTTCTTTTAACAACATTATTATTTCTTTAACAAACAAAAAAGGAGATGTAATCTCTTGGTCATCTGCCGGTAAAATGGGTTTTAGAGGATCTAAGAAAAATACTCCTTATGCAGCTCAAGTAGCGTCTGAAGATTGTGCTAAAGTTGCACATGAAGCTGGACTAAGAAAAGTTAAAGTTTATGTTAAAGGACCTGGTAACGGTAGAGAATCTGCAATTCGTGCAATTCACAACTCAGGAATAGAAGTAACAGAAATTATTGATGTTACTCCATTACCGCACAACGGTTGTAGACCTCCAAAAAGAAGAAGAGTTTAATTAAATTAATAGCCCTAAGGGCATTTCACAGAAAGTGTAATTACGATTATCGAAGGATAAGCCTTAATTCATAATCTCACTTTCAAAATTTTAGAAAATGGCAAGATATACAGGACCTAAAACTAAGATCGCACGTAAATTCGGAGAAGCGATATTTGGAGAAGATAAGTCTTTTGAAAAAAAGAATTACCCTCCAGGACAACACGGTAACAATAGACGTCGTGGAAAAAAATCTGAATATGCTATCCAATTAATGGAGAAGCAAAAAGCTAAATATTCTTACGGGATTTTAGAAAAACAATTTAGAAACTTATTTGCAAAAGCAAACAGTAGTAAAGGAGTAACTGGTGAAGTATTACTTCAGTTATGTGAATCTCGTTTAGATAACGTTGTTTACAGAATGGGTATTTCTAACTCAAGAAGAGGAGCAAGACAATTAGTTTCTCACCGTCACATTACAGTTAATGGAGAATTGGTAAACATACCATCTTATTCTTTAAAGCCAGGAGATGTTGTAGGTGTTAGAGAAAAATCTAAATCATTATCTGCTATACAAGATGCATTGGCTGCAAATAGCCGAGTATACGAGTGGATAACTTGGAATTCTGAAAAAAGCGAAGGTACTTATGTATCTATCCCAGAAAGAGTTCAGATTCCAGAGAATATCAAGGAACAACTAATCGTCGAGTTATACTCTAAATAAACAACCTAATTCAACTATGGCATTATTAAATTTTCAGAAGCCCGATAAAGTTATAATGATCGATTCTACAGATTTTGAAGGGAAATTTGAATTTCGTCCTTTAGAGCCTGGTTATGGATTGACTGTTGGAAACGCATTAAGAAGAGTATTACTTTCTGCATTAGAAGGTTTTGCAATTACTTCTGTAAGAATGGATAAAGTAGAACATGAGTTCTCTGTTATTCCTGGTGTTGTTGAAGACGTTACAGAAATGATTTTAAACTTAAAACAAGTTCGTTTTAAGAGACAAATAGAAGATGTTGAAACTGAAACTGTTTCAATTTCTGTAAGTGGAAAAAATCAGTTAACTGCGGGTGATTTTCAGAAATTTATTTCTGGGTACCAAGTATTAAATCCTGATTTAGTGATTTGTAATATGGATGCTAAAGTTAGCATTAATATGGAAATTGTTATTGAAAAAGGAAGAGGATACGTACCAGCAGAAGAGAATAAAAAGCCTGGTGCTGCTATAGGAACTATTCCAATTGATTCTATTTTTACGCCTATTAAAAACGTAAAATATAGTATTGAGAACTATCGTGTTGAACAAAAAACTGATTACGAAAAACTAGTTTTTGAAATCAGTAGCGATGGATCAATAAATCCTAAAGATGCTTTAACTGAAGCTGCTAAGGTTTTAATTCATCACTTTATGTTGTTTTCTGATGAGCGCATTACGCTAGAAGCTGATGAAATAGCTCAGACTGAAACTTATGATGAAGAATCATTACACATGCGTCAGTTGCTTAAAACTAAATTAGTAGATATGGATTTATCAGTTCGTGCACTAAATTGTTTAAAAGCAGCAGAAGTAGATACATTAGGAGACTTAGTTTCATTTAATAAAAACGATCTTATGAAGTTTAGAAACTTCGGTAAAAAATCATTAACTGAATTAGAGGAGTTAGTGATTAATAAAGGATTGAGTTTTGGAATGGACTTGTCAAAATATAAATTGGATAAAGATTAATTTTATTTCCATTAAAGGAGATATATAAGATAATACAATGAGACACGGTAAAAAAGTTAATCATTTAGGAAGAAAAGCAGCGCATAGAAAAGCTATGTTAGCAAATATGGCTTGTTCTTTAATTGAGCACAAAAGAATTAACACTACTGTTGCTAAGGCTAAAGCTTTAAAACAATTTGTAGAGCCTTTAATTACAAAATCAAAGGCAGAAAACAATCAATCTGTAGAGAAAGGTACTCACAACAGACGTATAGTTTTTAAAAGTTTAAGAGATAAGTACGCAGTAACAACTTTATTTGGTGAAGTTTCTTCTAAAGTAGGAGACAGACCAGGTGGTTACACAAGAATTATTAAACTTGGTAACAGGTTAGGTGATAATGCTGATATGGCTTTAATAGAGTTAGTAGACTTTAATGAAGTTTATAACGCTGGTAAACCAAAAGAGAAGAAGAAATCTAGAAGAGGTAGAAGCAAAAAGGCTGTAGCGCCTGTAGCAGAAACAAAATCAGATGATTCAGAAGAATAAAATAATGATTTTATTTTTAAATATTCAAAAAAGGATAGGCTTATAGTCTATCCTTTTTTTTATGTTAAATTTGTATAGTAAAAATAATAAGGATTAAATTTTTATAGGGTGAAATATCAAGCAAGAAAAAAAGCGCTAATTTTATTAGCAGACGGTACAATTTTTCACGGAAAAGCTGTTGGTGATGCAGAAGGTACTGCATTTGGTGAGGTTTGTTTTAATACTGGTATGACAGGGTACCAAGAAATTTTTACAGATCCATCTTATTTTGGACAAATAATGGTAACTACTAATGCGCACATTGGTAATTACGGTACAAACCAGGAAGAAGTTGAGTCTGATTCTGTAAAAATTTCTGGTCTTGTTTGTAAAAATTTTAGTTATGATTATTCTAGGGTTGATGCAGATACCAGTTTACAAGATTTTTTAGAAAACAGTAACCTTTTTGCTATTTCTGATGTAGATACAAGAGCTTTGGTAAGTTATATTAGAGATAATGGAGCTATGAATGCTGTAATCTCTACAGATGTAGATAATATTGATAGTTTAAAAGAGCAATTGGCAAATGTACCAAGTATGGAAGGCTTGGAATTGTCATCTAAAGTATCTACTAAAGAACCTTATTTTTATGGGGACGAAAATGCAAAATATAAAATTTCAGCTTTAGATATAGGAATTAAGAAAAACATATTACGTAACCTAGCTAAAAGAGATGCTTACATTAAAGTATTTCCTTATAATGCATCATATGCCGATTTAAGTTCTTTTAATCCTGATGGATATTTTATATCTAACGGACCTGGAGATCCGGAACCTTTAACAGAAGCTATTCAAACAGCAAAAGATATTATTGCCAACAATAAAACATTATTTGGTATTTGTTTAGGTCATCAAGTTATTGCTTTAGCTAACGGTGTTTCTACATATAAAATGCATAATGGTCATAGAGGTATCAATCATCCTGTGATGAACTTGACAACGGGTAAAGGAGAAATTACTTCTCAAAATCATGGTTTTGCAATTAATAGAGAAGAAACAGAGGCTAATGCCGACTTAGAAATTACACACAAACATTTAAATGATAATACTGTAGCGGGTATCAAAATGAAAAATAAGAATGTTTTTTCGGTTCAATATCACCCGGAAGCCAGTCCTGGACCAAATGATTCTAATTATTTATTTGATAATTTTTTTGATTTAATAAAAAACAGTCAGAACTAAATAATACGATATCGTTTTCGTTTAAATTATAGTTAATTATTGGTATAGTTATGGCGTAAAGATCACTGTTAATGCTACACTTTTGTATCTTTACAACTAGATTATATCAACCTAAAAATAAAAAATTCTATGAGTATTATCATAAATGTGCATGCAAGGCAAATATTAGATTCAAGAGGTAACCCTACGGTAGAAGTAGATGTATATACAGAAAATGGTGTTTTAGGTAGAGCCGCAGTTCCTTCTGGAGCTTCTACAGGAGAACATGAAGCTGTAGAGCTTAGAGATGGTGGTGATATTTTTATGGGTAAAGGTGTTTCTAATGCCGTTGCTAATGTAAACACTACTATTGCAGAAGAAATTGTTGGAATGTCTGTTTTTGAGCAAAACTTAATAGATCAAACAATGATTGATTTAGATGGTACTCCAAACAAATCTAAATTAGGAGCTAATGCTATTTTAGGTGTTTCTCTGGCAGTTGCTAAAGCTGCTGCTAATGAAATGGGTATGCCTTTATATAGATATGTTGGTGGTGTAAGTGCAAATACTTTACCAGTACCAATGATGAATATTATAAATGGAGGTTCTCACTCAGATGCACCTATTGCTTTTCAAGAATTTATGGTAATGCCTGTTAAAGCAAAAAACTTTACGCATGCAATGCAAATGGGTACAGAAATTTTTCATCATTTAAAGAAAGTTTTACACGACAGAGGATTAAGTACAGCTGTTGGTGATGAAGGTGGTTTTGCTCCAAACTTAGCTGGTGGTACGGAAGATGCTTTAGATACTATTGCCAAAGCTGTTGCTAATGCTGGTTACAAATTAGGCGATGAAATTATGATTGCTTTAGATTGTGCTGCTGCAGAGTTTTTTGTAGACGGTAAGTATGATTATACTAAGTTTGAAGGAGATAAAGGTGTAGTAAGAACCTCTGAAGAACAAGCGCAATATTTAGCAGATTTATCTGCTAAATACCCAATTATTTCTATAGAAGATGGTATGGATGAAAATGACTGGGATGGATGGAAATCTTTAACAGAAAAGGTTGGAGATAAAGTGCAATTAGTTGGTGATGATTTATTTGTTACAAATGTAGAGCGTTTGTCTAAGGGTATTAAAAATAACATTGCAAACTCAATTTTAATTAAAGTAAACCAAATAGGAACGCTTACTGAGACTATAGCAGCTGTTACTATGGCTAAAAATGCAGGTTACACATCTGTGATGTCTCACCGTTCTGGAGAAACTGAAGATAATACAATTGCAGATTTAGCGGTAGCATTAAATACAGGTCAAATTAAAACTGGTTCTGCGTCAAGATCAGATCGTATGGCAAAATACAATCAATTATTACGTATAGAAGAAGAATTAGGTACTGTTGCATATTACCCACAAATGGATGCATTTAAGATAAAATAATAAGTTGTAAACTCATTATTAATAAAAGCCACTCTTTTTAGAGTGGCTTTTTCGCTTCTTGTTAATTTTATATAATATAGGTAACTTTTTGAGTGATTTTTATGACATCTTAATTAACTTAATATATTTTTTGAATAATATATGTTATTAAATGTATAAATAGCTATAACTAATTGATAAACTCTTGTCTTTTTCTTAAATTTACAGTTCGATTAATAATATTAGTAAATTATACCAATGTCAGATAAAGTTACTTTAGAATTTAACGGGAATAAATATGATTTCCCAATAGTGGAGGGCACAGAGAAAGAACAGGCCATAGATATTAAAACATTACGTTCTGCAACCGGTTTAACTACAATAGATCCAGGATATAAAAACACAGGCTCTTGTGAAAGTGCTATTACGTTTTTAGATGGTGAAAAGGGTATTTTAAGGTACCGTGGATATTCTATTGAAGAGTTGGCTGAAAAAGCAGACTTTTTAGAAGTAGCTTATTTATTAATTTTTGGAGAATTACCTAACACAGATCAGTTAGCTAAATTCCATGCAGATATTAAAAAGGAGTCTCACGTAGATGAGGAAATGAAAAAGATTTTAGATGGTTTTCCAAAGTCTGCACACCCAATGGGCGTTTTGTCTTCTTTAACAAGTGCTTTAATAGCATTTAACCCATCTTCTGTAAATGTAACTTCAGAAAATGATATGTACCACGCAATAGTAAGAATTTTAGCTAAATTCCCTGTTTTAGTTGCTTGGACATTAAGAAAGAAAAAAGGTCTTCCTTTAGATTATGGAGATGATTCTTTAGGTTATGTAGAAAACATTCATAAAATGATGTTTAAGAGACCTAGTGAAGATTATAAGTCTAATAAAATTGTTATTGATGCATTAGATAAATTATTGATTTTGCATGCAGATCATGAGCAAAACTGCTCTACATCTACTGTAAGAATAGTAGGTTCTTCTCACGCAGGTTTATTTGCTTCTCTATCTGCAGGTATTTCTGCTTTATGGGGACCATTACACGGTGGTGCTAACCAGGCAGTATTAGAAATGTTAGAAGCTATTGAAGCTGATGGTGGAGACACTAAAAAATATATGGCTAAAGCTAAAGACAAAAATGATCCGTTTAGGTTAATGGGCTTTGGGCACAGAGTATATAAAAACTTTGACCCTAGAGCTAAGATTATTAAGGTAGCGGCAGATGAAGTTTTAAATGACTTAGGTATAGACGACCCTATTTTAGATATAGCTAAAGGTTTGGAAAAAGAAGCTTTAGAAGATCCTTACTTTGTAGATCGTAAATTATATCCTAATGTAGATTTCTACTCAGGTATTATTTACAGAGCTCTGGGCATACCTACAGAAATGTTTACTGTAATGTTTGCTTTAGGTAGGTTACCAGGTTGGATTGCTCAATGGAGAGAAATGAGATTAAATAACGAGCCAATAGGTAGACCAAGACAGGTTTATGTTGGTGAAAATCACAGATCTTTTGTTGAAGTAAATAAAAGATAAACTTTAATAATTTAGTTTAAGTAAAAGCCTTTTTGAAATTTCAAAAAGGCTTTTATTATTTTAGAGATTCTTATTTTTATTTAGAAAAATTCGTTTCATATTTGCATAAAAATTAGTTTATGCGTCAAATAAATGTGAAAAACGAAACTTCTAGGTTAAAAACTGTTGTATTAGGTACTGCAGAAAGTTGCGGCCCTACTCCAACAGCAGAAGAAGCTTATGATCCTAAATCTTTAGAGCATATTTTAGCAGGTACATATCCTTTAGAAGAAGATATGATTGCAGAAATGAATGCTTTTGAAGCTGTACTAAAAAAGTACAATGTAGAGGTGTTAAGACCTAAATTACTTAAAGACTGTAACCAGATTTTTTCTAGAGATATTGCTTTTGTTATAGACGATGTTTTTTTTAGAGCAAATATTTTGCCGGATAGAGAAGAAGAATATTTAGCAATACAATACATAGTAGATCAAATAAATCCTGACAAGGTAGTAGAGTTGCCTGAAGAAGCGCATATAGAAGGAGGTGATGTTATGCCTTGGAACAACCATATTTTTATTGGTACGTATACGGCAGAAAACTACTCGCACCACATAACAGCAAGAACAAATAAATTGGCAGTAGAGCACATTACAAAATTTTTTCCAAATAAAACAGTAAAATCTTTTGAGTTGCGTAAATCTACAAATGCTAAAGAAAATGCATTGCACCTAGATTGTTGTTTTCAACCCATAGGAACAAATAAGGCTATTCTTCATAAAAATGGTTTTTTAGTAGAAGAAGAATACCAATGGTTAGTTAATTTTTTTGGTAAAGAAAATATTTTTGAAATAAGCAGTGAAGAAATGTACCATATGTTTAGTAACATTTTTTCAATTTCAGAAAATGTTATCGTTTCAGAAAAAAACTTTACAAGATTAAATAATTGGTTAAGACAACAAGGTTTTACAGTAGAAGAAATACCTTATGCAGAAATATCTAAGCAAGAAGGTTTGTTACGCTGCAGTACATTACCATTACTAAGAGAATAATATTTTACAACTACACTATGCAAATTACAAATACAATTTTAATGATAAGGCCGGTTGGTTTTCGTAAAAACGAACAAACAGCTGTTAACAATTACTTTCAGGAAGATCTTGATATTAAAAATGCAGAAATAAATAAAAAAGCACAAGATGAGTTTGATGCTTTTGTAACTCAATTACGTTTTAAAGGAGTAAATGTAATTGTTGTAGATGATACAAAAGAACCAGATACTCCAGATTCAATTTTTCCTAATAATTGGATTTCTTTTCATAATAATGGTACTGTTGGTTTATACCCAATGTATGCAAAAAACAGAAGAAATGAACGTAGAGAAGATATTTTAGATATCTTAGAAGAAAAAGGTTTTAGTATAGACCACACCATAGACTATACAAGTGCAGAGGATGAAGAATTATATTTAGAGGGCACAGGTAGTATTTTATTAGACAGGGTAAACAAAAAGGCGTATTGTGCTTTGTCTGTTAGAGCAGATGAAGATTTATTTATTGAATTTTGTGAAGATTTTGAATATACACCAGTAGTTTTTACGGCCAACCAAACAGTAGATGGTAAACGTTTGCCTATTTACCATACAAATGTAATGATGTGCTTAGCAGAAGATTTTTCTGTAATTTGTTTGGATACTATAGACGATAAAAAAGAACGTAAAAATGTAGTTAAACATTTAAAAGAAGATGGTAAAGAGGTAATTGCTATTACAGAAAAACAAATGCATTCTTTTGCAGGTAATATGCTTCAAGTTTTAGGTAAAGACAATAAACGTTACTTGGTTATGAGCTCTGCTGCCTATAATAGTTTAACTAAAACTCAAATTTCAGCTATAGAAAAAACGTCAGAAATTATACTTAGCTCTTTAGAAACTATAGAGACTTGCGGAGGTGGTAGTGCAAGATGTATGATGGCAGAAGTATTTTTACCAAAAACAAACTAAAATCTATCTTTAAAAAAAAGATAAAAGCCGTAATTTTACAGGCTTAAATACAATTTATAATGAATATCCAAGAAGTGTTAACGCAAAAGGTAAAAGAAGCGGTTTTAGCTATTTATGAAATAGAACTGCCAACAGTAGAGTTTCAGCCAACAAGAAAAGATTTTGAGGGCGACATAACTGTAGTAGTTTTTCCTATTTTACGCTTTGTTAAAGGTAATCCTGCGCAAATTGGAGAACAAATAGGTTTGTATTTAAAAGACAACGTAGCAGAGGTAGAAAATTTTAATGTAGTAAAAGGGTTTTTAAATATTGTAATTAGCAACGCTTTTTATGTAAACTTTTTTAATAATATTAAAGATACAACAAACTATGGTTTTGTAGCAGAGACTGCAGATGCAGTTATGGTAGAATACTCTTCTCCAAACACTAACAAGCCCTTGCATTTAGGACACATTAGAAACAATTTATTAGGTTACTCTGTTGCCGAAATCTTAAAAGCATCTGGTAAAAAAGTATATAAAACTCAAATTATTAACGATCGTGGTATACATATTTGCAAAAGTATGTTGGCTTGGAAACTTTTTGGGAATGGAGAAACTCCGGAGAGTACAGGGTTAAAAGGCGATAAATTAGTTGGTAATTACTACGTTAAGTTTGATAAAGAATACAAAGCACAAATAGCAGAATTAGTAGCTAAAGGTACAAATGCTAAAGATGCAGAAAAACAAGCGCCTATTTTATTAGAAGCACAAGAAATGCTACGTAAATGGGAGGCTGGCGATGAAGAAGTTGTTGCCTTGTGGAAAACAATGAACCAATGGGTTTATAATGGTTTTGAAGTTACTTATAAAAACTTAGGTGTAGATTTTGATACTTATTATTATGAGAGTGATACATATCTTTTAGGAAAAGATATTGTAGATGAAGGCTTAGAAAAAGGAGTTTTTTACAAAAAAGAAGATGGTAGCGTTTGGATAGATTTGTCTGATGAAGGTTTAGATGAAAAAATTGTACTACGTGCAGATGGTACTGCAGTTTATATGACGCAAGATATTGGTACAGCTATACAGCGTACTAAAGATTACCCAGATGTAAATGGTATGGTTTACACTGTTGGTAACGAACAAGATTACCATTTTAATGTATTGTTTTTAATACTTAAAAAATTAGGCTTTTCTTGGGCAGAACAATTGTATCATTTAAGTTATGGTATGGTAGATTTGCCTAGCGGAAAAATGAAGAGTAGAGAGGGTACTGTGGTAGATGCTGATGATTTAATGAAAGATATGACGGCTACTGCAGCTAGTATTTCTGAAGAATTAGGAAAGTTAGATGGTTACACTAATGAAGAAAAAGAAGAACTTTACAGAATAATTGGTTTAGGAGCTTTAAAATATTACATATTAAAAGTAGACCCTAAAAAACGTATTTTATTTAACCCTGAAGAATCTGTAGAGTTCCAAGGTAACACTGGGCCTTTTATACAGTATACTTATGCAAGAATACAGTCTATCTTAAGAAAGTCTGATTTTGATTATACGGCCACTGTAGCTACTAACAACTTACATGAAAAAGAAAAAGAATTAGTAAAACAAATACAAGTTTTTCCTTCTGTTGTGCAAAATGCAGCTCAAAACTATAGTCCTGCCTTGGTAGCAAACTATACGTATGATTTGGTTAAAGAGTTTAACTCATTTTACCAAAACGTGCCAATTTTGCCAGAAGAAGATTTACAAAAGAAAATATTTAGAGTGCAGTTATCTAAAAAAGTAGGAGATATAATAAAGTCTGCTTTTGCTTTATTAGGTATAGAAGTGCCAAACCGTATGTAATTTTATAAACAATTTATGGGTGATGATTTAGGAGTTAGTATTTTTGGTATTACTGCTTTGTTAGCAATTTTAGGCTATTTTATTTATATCCTTTACTACATAGCAGATTTGTATTTTTTTACACCTTCTAAAAATAATATAAAATTATCTGCAGCAGATGAGTATTTAATAGTTAAAAATTTACCGGCATACTCCTTACTATCTCCAAAACACAAACAGAAGTTTAAAAATAGAGTGTCTAGATTTAGAGCTAATAAAACCTTTATTTTTTCTGAAAAAAGTGCTAAAGACGAAGAAATAAAGCTGCTGTTGTCTGCAACGGCGGCTTTTTTAATGTTGGGTTTTAAAGATTACAGAATATCTACAATAAAAAAAATACTTATTTACCCTTCTGCTTATTTCTCTACAATAACTAAGCAAAACCATTTAGGAGAATATAATCCGCAATTAAAAACATTGGTTTTTTCTGCCGAACATGTGCTTAGTGGTTTTGAAGATGCTACAGATAATTTAAATTTAGGTGTACATGAGTTTGCACACGCTTTAGCTTTTCATTTTAAAAAAGATTTAAAATATACTGCGGTTAAATTTAGAAACGGATTGACAAAAATGGAAAAACTATTGCACAATAAGACGTTTTTAGAGCGCGTAGAAAACACGCAGTATTTTAGACCTTATGCTACAACCAATATTCATGAGTTTTTTGCTGTTGCTTTAGAAAATTACGTAGAAACTCCATCAGATTTTGTAGACACTTTTCCGGAGTTGTATAAAATAATTACGCGTATGTTAAATTTTGAAGAGTTTAGTTTTCATAGCAAGCTTTAAAAACTAATTCTAAAACTAGCGTTTGGTGTTATGCCTAGTGATACGCTTTCTACCGTTTCTATTTCATTATCATTAGTAACTCTGTAATATCTATTTAAAATATTTTTTTTGTTTAAAACATTTAATACAGATGCACCTATTGTTGCTTTGTACTTTTTATTTATTTTAAAATTGTACAAAGCAGATAAGTCTGCTCTAACGTAACTAGGTAATCTACTACTGTTTGGGTCTTTGTAGTTTATTTTAGAAGGAAAACTTAATACATCTAAAGCATTATTGCCTTCTTCTGGTTCTGTATAAGGTTTACCTGAGTTATAATTTATACCAGCACCTATTTTAAAATTCTTATAATTATAAGTTGTTGCAAATGTTATGGTATGCCTAATATCTAAATTATTAGGAAAAGTGTTTGGTGTAATGTCTTTAAATGTGTAATTGTTTAAGTTATATGTATAGCTTAACCAAGTACTGTAGTTATTTGCCTTTTTATTAATTAAAAATTCTACACCTTTAATATTGTACTTTCCTATTTCTCCGTTAAACTGGTCTTGATTTTGAAATCCTTGTGTAAGGGTGCTTATGCCTTCTACATTTTTGTAAAAAGCTTCTATACCAATATAAATACTGTTTTTATCGTAATTTAGTCCAGCAGATAATTGTTTGCTTGTGGTTATTGGTAGTTCATCTTCATCTGCTAAAATCCATCTTCTTTTTTCTATTCCCAAAAAGTTTTGTTCTAAATCTATAATTTGGTTGGTAGATTGACTTTTGTATTCTCCTAATATTGAAGCATTAAAATAGGTAGCTATGCTGTAATTTATATTTAAACGAGGTTCTAATATCCATCTTTTAAAGGTATTTAAATTTTCAATATAATTTAAACGAGCACCTACTTGGGCTTTTAATTTTGTGGTGTTGTAATTTAATTCACTAAAAATAGCATTTGTTCTAATAACTCCTTTTATATTTTTTCTATAGGGCGGTTGTGTTACGTTAGTTAGGTTTAAAATACCAGTTTCTATAAGTTGGTAACCACTTAAAATACCCATAGTACTATTTATTTTATAGTTTACATTTAATTTTAAGCCATTTTCTAATACTTTATTGTTCTGTTGTAATTCTTGCCTATTAGTTACTGCTAAGGTATTTAAATTGTAATATGTGCGGTATGCATTAATTTTTGTAGTTAGTTTACTATTCCAGGTACTTTGTAAGCTGCCTCCAAAAGAGGTATTTTGTTGGTCTAAACTACTGTTACTATTTTCTTCATTAGCATTTGTTTCTGCATATTTTAAGGCATTGTTCATTTGTATAAAACTAAAGCGTACTTTGTGGTTTTTATTTATGTTATACATTGCTTTAGCGGTAATATCATAAAAATAAAAATCTTCCTTTCTAGTAACTTCACTGTCTTCTGTATCGTTTTCTATATCGCTATCCTGAAAAGTTTTATCAAAATATCTATTGTAGGTAGGAGAATTTAAAAAATCTGTAACAGATCTTCTTGCAGAGAATTGAAAAGCTCCTTTATTTGTTATTGGTACCTGTGCATAAATATCTGCAGTTATCATATTAAAGCCTCCTCCATAAAAAGAGTCTTTAACATTGTTATTGGTTCTCATATCTATAACACTACTAATACCGTCTCCATATTGCGGACTAGTACCGTTTTTAGTAATAGATACACTGTTTGTTAGGTAGGGGTTAAAAGCAGATATTAATCCAAAAAAGTGGCCAGATTGGTACATTTTAATGTCTTCCCAAAGCACTAGGTTTTGGTCATTTGTTCCTCCGCGTACATTTATATCAGACACAGTTTCATTACTACTTTTTATGCCCGGTAATGCCTGTACAGTTTGTAAAACATCTGGCTCTATAAGTCCTGGTAAAATACCAAAATCTGTAGTTTTTAAAACAATACTACCATTTTTAGATTTGCGTAAACCGGTTGTTAAAAACTTAGAAACAATTACCTCATTTAATTCTAAATAATGCTGACTAAGTAAATAGGTGTTAACAGGTTTGTTTTTGTTTAGTTCTGTGGCATTAAAATGTAGAGTTTTGTAGCCAATAAAACGTATTCTTATTACAGCATTTTTAGGTACCTTATTTAGTGTAAAGTAACCTGTAGAGTCTGTAACGGTTGCTATATTATGTTGCAATACTTCTACACTTGCACCGTTAATAGTGTTTTGTTCAAAATTATCTAAAAACTTAGCGTGTATACTAATAGTATTTTCTTTAGATAATGCAAAGTAACGCTTATTTAATTGGGTAAGTTTTAAATCTGTTTTTGTAGTTATATAACTTAGTATATTATTTAAATTGGTGCTTGTGCTAGGTTTAATATTAAAGGGCTCTACATCTTTATCTACATAAGAAAACCTAATATTAAATGTCTGCTCTAATTGTTGTATGTATTTAAGTAAAGGTATAGTATTACTTGTTTCTTGCGCACTAGTTACATAACTAATGGCAAAAAAAAAGCAGTAAAAAATAACTCTAAAAAACTTATTCCTGAGCATAAAACAACACCTTATTCTCCTCTAATGTATAACTAATTTTAGAAGGTATACTAATACTCTTTAAGGCAAGTTCTAAATCCTTGTTGTTAAAAGAGCCAGTGTATAGTTGTTTTGTATTTACGTTTTTTGTGGTTACCGTTAAGTTAAATTGTCTTTGCAGTTCATTAAAAACAAACTCTAACGGTATGCTCTTAAATGTGCTTTCGTTTAGTGTCCATGAAGGAACTAATGTTTTTACGTGGCTAAGTGGTGCCACATTACCATTAATTACCATAAAAGATGTACCGCCAGGTACTTTATAATCTTTGCCATTGTAATTTACGTTAACAAGACCTTCATAACAAGTAACTTCAAAAAAGTTAGTTCTTGTTTCTACATTAAATTGTGTGCCTAATACGCTAATTATACCTTGGTTGGTTGTAACCGTAAATTTTTCTCCTTTTGCTACTTTAAAAAAAGCTTCGCCCTCTAAAGATACATCTCTTTTTTTGTCCCAACTGTTTTTATTGTATGCTATTTTAGACTCGGCATTAAGTATAACTTCAGAATTGTCTGGTAACACAAACTCATTGTTTTGCGCATAATCTGTACTAATGGTTTGGTCTAGAGTAGTAGTGTAAAAATAACCTAAGCTGCATATTAATAGTACAGCTGCAGCTATACTTATGTATTTTTTTAATGGATTTAATTTAACAACCTTAGTTTCTTTAATAGTATTACGTTTGTTGTTAATTGCCTGTAAAGCCTTTTCTTGGTCAAATTCTGGAGCTTGTAAGTTGTTAGAAGCTGTAATTATTTTATGGTAAGAGGTATATTCTTCGGTTTTTTTAAACTGAATAATTTCTTCCTCTGTTAACTCGTTATTAAGCCATTTGGCTAGGTAATTTTCTTGCATAATTTTTGCTTTACGTAGGTATAACAATCAATAAGTAAAAAACCCTACTTTATATTTTATTTTTTATAAATCTATAATTTTGTGCACCAGTATTTTAAATACCATTTATATGTTCTCTAAGAGATTTTAGTGCCAAATGCATCCTTTTTTCAATTGCTTTTACGCTTACGCCTTCTAATTCTGCAATTTCTGCATATTTCTTTTTATCAATTCTATTTAATAAAAAAGTAGTTCGTTGGTTTTCAGGTAAACTAGCAAGTGCTCTTTCTAATTTTTCTTGAAATTGTTTTTCTTCAAGTAAAAACTCTGGTGTTTCATTACTTACATCAGTATTTAAATGCGCATATTTTAGGCGTACTTTGTCTGCCTTAATCATATTTAAATATAAATTATTGGCAATAGTGTATACATATGCTTTGGCCTTACTAGGTACTACCTTTGCACAATTTTCCCATAATTTTACAAATGCTTCTTGTACAGCATCGTAAGCCTTTTCTTCGTTACCAAACTTATAATATATGTAATTAAACACCGTTTTAGAGTTGGTTGTAAAGACTTGGTTGTATATCTTTTCTTCGCAAACGTTATTATGGTTGTCTATGTTCAAAACTACTTTGTTTATTTTTTTTCAAAGGTATTTTAAAAAAATGATATTTTATTGGTAGGGTTTTTTTTAACTGAATTGTTATAGAGCTATAAAACAAAAAATAAACCAAATTATTATGAAAAAGTTTTTCGCAAAATTTATGTTCGCAATCCTACTTATGGGAACATTTAGTCTAACCTCTTGTCAAGAAGAGTTTGAAGAGTTGCCAAACAATAGTGACGGCAAAGCTATTGAGTCTACTTCTGCCACAGCAGCATTAATTAAGGGAACATCTTCTAAAGATGGCTCTTATGATAATATAGTTGATGGTGCCAGTTGTTTTGCAATACAATTCCCTTACAAGGTTAATGTAAATGGGTTAGATATTACTATAGATTCTATTGAAGATTTAGAATTAATTGAAGAAATTTTAGATGAAATAGATTCTAACGATTATGATTTAGAAATTATTTTTCCAGTAAAAATTACATTGTCTAACTACACAGAAATTACTATTAATAGTAAAGAAGAGTTATTAGCGAAAGCTAAAGACTGTGTAGAAGGTGGTGAAGATGATGATATTGAGTGTATAGATTTTGTGTACCCAATAGATGTATTTAGTTTTAATACTAACTTAGAAATAACAAATACTACTACGGTTAAAAGTGATAAAGATTTTAGATTATTTTTTGCAGGTCTTGGTGATAATGACATTGTTGGTCTAGATTTCCCTATTACCTTAGAAAAATACGATAATACTAAAGTGGTTGTTAATAGCAATGCAGAATTAGCAGCTGTGTTAGAGAGTGCAAAAGATATGTGTGATGAAGATGATGACAATGATTATAATGATGATGACTTTACAAAAGAAAGGTTAGATGCATTTTTAATTGATTGCCCTTGGATGATAGACGAAATTTTTAGAAACAACCAAGAGCAAACAGAGCAGTATTTAGAATTTGTTATGGATTTTAAAGAAAACGGAAGTGTTGTTACTAAAAACAATCAAGGTAATTATGTAGAAGGTACTTGGTCTACTAGCGTAAATGCTACTAGCAATAGAGTAGAGTTAAAAATGGAGTTTGAAACTATGGCAGATTTTAACTTGGATTGGTATGTATACGAGTTAAATGATAATAGAATAAAACTATTTGCTAACAACGGTACTGATAAAATAATACTAGAAAAACACTGTGAGTTATCTAACGACTATTCTAATGAAGAAATTAGAGATTTGTTAGATGGTTGTAAGTGGAATTTTGCTGTGCCAAGTAGCTCATCTATTGGGTTATATAACATTATGTTTTTAGAAAATGGAAATGTTAAGTTTGTAGATGATAACGGAACTGTTTTTACTATAGATACTTTTTCTACTTGGGCTGTAGAAAGTAATGCAATTATTTTTTACAACATTAACCAAGAGTTAATAGCAGAAAAATGGAAAATATCGTCATACTCACAAAATCAAATATTTGTAGATATTTATAATGAGAATGAGCTAATTTATCAAAACGTATTGCAAAGAAATTGTGATGAAAATGCAGCTTGTAGCGATGCAGAAATAAACGAAGCTCTACTGGGTGAGTGTAAATTTAAAATTACAAATGTAGATGGTACTTTTTCAGAAGAGTTGTTAATAGATTTTTCAAGTAATAATATTCACGTTTATGATGCCAACAATACAGTTGTAGAGGAAGGTAACTGGTCTTTACAAAGCGGAACGTTATCATTTAATGACTTTACTATGATTCTTGAAAATTATGGAGGAGATTGGAAAGTAATTGAGTGTAGTGAAGAAGCATTTACACTAGAAAAAGGAGAAGAAATTATTGTCTTAACCAAAGTGTGCAGCTAAATAGTAGCACATAATAATTATGCAAAAGGGTAACTTTATATAAGTTGCCCTTTTTTTATGTTATATTTTTTTGCTTAAAGCATACACTTCCCAATGTAATTATTAAATTTGCATTTCCAGAAAAAAGTAGACTTATGTTCAATAATTTAAGTGAAAAGTTAGATAAAGCGTTCCACGTCTTAAAAGGACACGGACAAATTACAGAAATTAATGTAGCAGAAACTTTAAAAGAAGTTCGTAGAGCTTTATTAGACGCCGATGTTAACTTTAAAATAGCAAAAGAATTTACCAATAGAGTAAAAGAAAAAGCACTAGGTCAAAACGTACTTACAACCTTACAGCCTGGCCAATTAATGGTTAAGTTGGTTAAGGATGAGCTTACCGAGCTTATGGGTGGTGATGCAGAAGGCATAAACCTATCTGGTACACCATCAGTAATATTAATGTCTGGTTTGCAAGGGTCTGGTAAAACAACCTTTTCTGGTAAACTTGCTAATTACCTAAAAACTAAAAAAACTAAAAAACCTCTATTGGTTGCTTGTGATGTTTATCGTCCTGCGGCTATAGATCAGTTACACGTTGTAGGTGAGCAAATAGGAGTAGAGGTTTTCTCAGACCGTGGTAATACAAATCCGGTAGCAATTGCAGAAGCTGGTATAGCACACGCAAAAGCAAACGGACATAATGTTGTTATTATAGATACAGCTGGTCGTTTAGCTGTAGATGAGGAAATGATGACAGAGATTGCCAATGTACACAAAGCAATAAACCCTCAAGAAACATTATTTGTTGTAGATTCTATGACAGGGCAAGATGCCGTAAATACAGCTAAAGCTTTTAATGATGTTTTAAATTTTGATGGTGTTATACTTACAAAATTAGATGGTGATACTCGTGGTGGTGCAGCCATATCTATTAAATCTGTTGTGACTAAACCAATTAAATTTATTGGTACTGGTGAAAAAATGGATGCAATAGATGTTTTTCACCCATCGCGTATGGCAGAACGTATCCTTGGTATGGGAGATGTTGTGTCTTTAGTAGAGCGTGCACAAGAACAGTTTGATGAGGCAGAGGCACGCAAAATACAGAAGAAGATTGCCAAAAATAAATTTGGGTTTGATGATTTCTTAAAGCAAATTCAGCAAATTAAGAAAATGGGTAGCCTAAAGGATTTAATGGGTATGATACCTGGTGCTGGTAAAGCATTAAAAGGTATGGATATAGATGACGATGCCTTTAAACACGTAGAGGCAATAATACACTCTATGACTCCTGTAGAACGTGAAACACCAAATTTACTTAATGCTAGTCGTAAAAAGAGAATTGCAAAAGGTAGTGGTAGATCTGTGCAAGAAGTAAACCAATTGCTTAAACAGTTTGACCAAATGAGCAAAATGATGAAGATGATGCAAGGCGGTGGCGGCAAAAAAATGATGCAAATGATGGGTGGTATGAAAGGTATGCGCCCTTAATCAATAAAATGTAATTGTAATATAAAAACCATCAAACTAACAATCTAATAATGGAATTACTAGACGGAAAAAAAGTATCAAACCAAATTAAAGAGGAAATTACCGTTGAGGTAACCAAAATGAGAGATCGTGGTGAAAAAGTACCACACTTGGCGGCAATTATAGTTGGTAATGATGGTGCTAGTTTAACTTACGTAGGCAGTAAAGTACGTTCTTGTGAACGTGTTGGTTTTGAGTCTACTTTGGTGCAAATGCCAAGTACAACTAGTGAAATAGAGTTGCTTCGTAAAATTGAGGAACTAAATCAAGATGACGAAATTGACGGCTTTATAGTACAACTACCATTGCCTCCGCAGATAGATACGCAAAAAGTACTTTTAGCAGTAGACCCAGATAAAGATGTAGATGGTTTTCACCCAACTAACTTTGGTAAAATGGCGTTGGATATGAGTACATTTATACCTGCAACTCCATTTGGTATTTTAGAGCTTTTAGAGCGTTATAAAGTAGATACTAAAGGAAAACATACCGTTGTTATTGGTCGTAGTCATATTGTTGGTAGACCAATGAGTATTTTAATGGGGCGTAAAGGTTGGCCAGGAAACTCTACAGTTACACTTACACACAGTGCTACAAAAAATATTACACAAATTATTTCTCAGGCAGATATTGTTATATCTGCATTAGGTGTTCCTAACTTTTTAAAGGCAGAAATGGTTAAGGATGATGCAGTAGTTATAGACGTTGGTATTACACGTGTTGCAGATGATACCAAGCCAAAAGGTTATTATATTACGGGTGATGTAGATTTTGAAAATGTAAGTAAAAAAGCATCATTTATTACTCCTGTTCCTGGTGGTGTAGGACCAATGACAATTGCAATGTTGTTAAAAAACACGTTACTAGCTAGAGAGCGCCATAGAAGTGCTAACAAATAATAAACAACATAAGTTTTAACCAAAAAAATATTGGTATTCTTAGTAATAATAGCAAACCATTACACAGCGTGTAATGGTTTTTTTTATGTTAATAAGTTAGCGCCAAACCTACCATTTAATTGGGTAATTTTAATCCGCATAAATATAAACTAATGAAAACACCCCTTATCTCGGCTAAAGAGCTGCAAGCCTTATTGATAGAAGAAAGTAATGTTATAATTTTAGATGCTAGTCCGGTCACAAATGTATCCGGATTAAGTAGTGACCTAGAAAATTTACAAATAAAAGGAGCTCGTAAGTTTAATATAAAAGATAATTTTAGTGATGCGTCAAGCAATTTTCCTAATACAATACCAAGTGCAAAACAGTTTCAAGAAGAAGCACGCAAACTGGGGATAAAAAAAACCAGTAAAATTGTAGTGTATGATAATTTAGGCGTATACACATCACCACGCGTATGGTGGTTGTTTACTACATTTAGTCATAGTGAAGTAACAGTTTTAGATGGTGGCTTACCAGAGTGGGTAGCTCAAGGTTTACCAACAGAAGAAGCAACTAAAAAAAGAGTCCCATTGGGTAATTTTATAGCCAATCAAAAAGAGTTTGCTGTGGTAAACTTTTCTATGGTTAAAGAAAATACAGAGAGCAATACCGCTTTAGTTGTAGATGCACGTTCTGAAGGTAGGTTTAATGGTACAGAGCCAGAACCTAGAGCAGAATTGGCTAGTGGTAACATTCCAGGTTCTGTTAATGTTCCTTTTACAAAAGTTTTAGAAAATGGTAAATTTAAATCTAAAGAAGCATTAACAGAAATTTTTAATCCCATTTTAGCAGAAGACAAACCACTAGTTTTTAGTTGTGGTTCTGGTTTAACAGCTTGCGTTATTTTATTAGCTAGTAAGTTGGTAGATGACACTAAAGATACATCTGTTTATGATGGCTCTTGGACAGAGTGGGTACAGTTGTATAAAGAGGAAACAGATGAAGAAGAAGGAGACTCAGAAACAAAAGATGAGGTTTTAGATGAAACTACTCAAGAAGAAGTTAGTATAAAAGAAGAGGTAAATGATGATGAAGATTTTAATAATGAAGAAATAAGTAAAGAAGAGGAAGAATAGTCTTAATTAATGTAGTTTTAAAAAAGAAAGACTTAAAAATTTATTTTAGTTCACCTTAGTAACTTAACCAATATATTACAAGCTTTAAAGAGAATGTAGTCCTGTTTTGGACTACATTTTTTATATTTAGGGACACTAGCTTATAAAATTTTTTGTCCCATGAAAAAATTAATACCTACTATTTGCTTTTGTTTGCTGCTTAATTTTATAACTAAAGCGCAAACAGGTAAGGTTTTTGATAACCTAAAAGTTACTAGTGAAATATTAAAGAGCGAACGTAACTTCTCTATTTATCTTCCACCAGATTACGAAACTTCTAAAAGAGATTATCCAGTATTGTATTTATTACACGGAGCAGGAGATGACCATACCGGTTGGGTGCAATTTGGTGAGGTTTTACATATTACAGACAAAGCTATAAAAGCAGGCAAGGCAACACCAATGATTATTGTAATGCCAGATGCTGATACTGGCAAACGTGGATATTTTAATACTGAAGACTGGAGGTATGAAGATTTCTTTTTTGAAGAATTGATGCCTTATGTAGAGAAGAAATATCGTATAAAAGGAGAAAAACGTTATCGTGCAATATCTGGACTCTCTATGGGTGGTGGCGGTACTTTTATGTATGCTTTACACAAACCAGAGTTGTTTTCTTCTGCTTGTCCGCTTAGTGCTTCTGTAGGTATGTTGCCACAAGACACGGTTAAAATAAAAGATTTTGCTCAAAGTGAAAACAAAACTGTAGAAGAAATGAAGAATTATTTTAAAAGACATTCAGCCATTTCCTTATTAGATAGCGTTCCTGTAAACGATATAAAATCTGTACGTTGGTATATAGATTGCGGTGATGATGATTTTTTGTTTGAAGGTAATAGCTTGGTTCATATTTCTATGATGAAAAAGAAAATACCACACGAGTATAGGGTTCGTGATGGGGCTCATAATTGGACCTATTGGAGAGAGTCTCTACCAGAAGTTTTAAAATTTGTCTCTGCTGCTTTTCATCAGCATTAAGTACAAAAAGTGTTAAAAAAAAGAAGCTAGTAAAAATTATACTAGCTTCTTTTTTTATATTTCTATGGTATGTTTAAATACTTGTGTGTTTGTAAGGATACTTTCCATTGCGGATTTTTCATAACAAAATCTACAATAAGCGGTGTCATTTTATCTTTAACACTCCACTCTGGCTGTAAGTATAAAATACAATCTTTATTTACTTTAGCCGCTTGTTCTTCAGCAAATTTAAAATCGTTTTTATTATAAATTATCATTTTTAATTCATCTGCTTTATCATAAATAATACCTTGTGGTAACTTATTTTTTTTAGGAGATAAGCATATCCAGTCCCAAATACCAGTTAAGATATATGCACCAGAAGTTTCTATATGTGTTTGTAAATTTTTAGCCTTTAAAGCTTCAGTAAGTGGTGCCATGTTCCACGTTAATGGCTCGCCACCTGTAACCACAATTGTGTTAGAGTATTTTGCAGCATTATTTACAATGGCATCAATAGTTGTTGGTGGGTGCGTAGCTGCATTCCAACTTTCTTTAACATCACACCAATGGCAACCTACATCACAACCACCTACACGTATAAAATATGCAGCTGTTCCTTTATGAAAACCTTCTCCTTGTATGGTATAAAATTCTTCCATTAACGGAAGCATTTCTCCTTTATCTACCAATGCTAATACCTCATTTTTAACCATTATGCAAAGATACATTTTTTGTTTTTTACTATCTAACTTTACGTAAAAGATAGCATAGTGTTACTGTATAACATAAAAAAAACAACAATTATGGTGGTTGTTACTTAATGTTTTATTGTATTTACAGCAAAACTTCTCTTTTTAGTTGTTTAAATTTAAGCTATTTTTATCAAAATTTTAAGAAATGAGCACCAAGGAAAAGTTCTTAGCAGACATAGAAAAAGGATACGCAACAAAAGGAGATTTTATAAATATGGGCGCTGGTATTGTAGACGGTGAAACCGTTACAAATGCGTTTGTAAAAGTACCTTTAAAAACACTTAACCGACACGGTTTAATTGCAGGTGCTACAGGTACGGGCAAAACAAAAACGTTACAAGTATTGGCAGAAAACTTGTCAGACAAAGGGGTGCCAGTTATGTTAATGGATTTAAAAGGAGATTTAAGTGGTATAGCACAACCAAGTGCAGGACATCCTAAAATAGATGAACGCCATGCTAAAATAGGTTTGCCATTTAACGCTAAAAGTTTTCCTGTAGAAATTTTGTCGTTGTCTGAGCAAGATGGTGTAAAGTTAAGAGCTACAGTATCTGAATTTGGTCCGGTGTTGCTTTCTAGAATTTTAGACTTAACAGTAACGCAAGAAGGTATTGTTGCAGTTATTTTTAAATATTGTGATGATAATAAATTGCCACTTTTAGATCTTAAAGATTTTAAAAAAGTACTACAGTACGCTACAGAAGAAGGTAAGGCAGAGTTTAAAGAAAGCTACGGAAGAATTTCTTCTGCATCTACAGGTTCAATTCTTAGAAAAATAATAGAGTTAGAACAGCAAGGAGCCGATTTATTTTTTGGTGAAAAATCTTTTGAAGTAGATGATTTAACTAGGATTGATGAAAACGGTAGGGGATACATTAATATTTTAAGATTAACAGATATACAAGATAGGCCTAAGTTGTTTTCAACTTTTATGCTAAGTCTATTGGCTGAAATTTATGATACTTTTCCTGAACAAGGAGATAGTGATAAACCAGAACTAGTATTGTTTATAGATGAGGCTCACTTAATTTTTGATGAAGCATCCAAAGCTTTATTAAACCAGATAGAAAGTATTGTAAAATTAATACGTTCTAAAGGTATTGGTGTATATTTTGTAACTCAAAATCCTGCAGATGTTCCAGAAGATGTTTTGGCCCAACTAGGATTAAAAGTGCAACACGCATTACGTGCATTTACAGCAAAAGATAGAAAAGCTATTAAATTAGCAGCACAAAATTACCCAGATAGTGAGTATTACAATACAGAAGATGTATTAACATCTTTAGGTATAGGAGAAGCTTTAATTTCTGCTTTAGATGAAAAAGGTAGGCCAACTCCGCTAGCCGCTACTATGTTGCGCGCACCTATGAGTCGTATGGATGTTTTAACAGATAAAGAGCTAAAAGAAGTGATAGATGCTTCTTCTTTGGTTAAAAAATATAATGATGTAATAGATAGAGAGAGTGCTTATGAAATGCTTAACAAGAAAATTGAAAAAGCAGAAGCATTAGCGGAAAAAGAAAAAGAGAAACCAGCAGCTAAAAGAACAAGTAGTCGTTCTAGAAGTACAAGGCAAAATCCTGTGGTAAAAGTTTTAACCAGTGCAACTTTTATTAGAGGTGTGTTAGGTGTGCTTAAAAAAGTATTACGTTAAAAAAAACCTACTTACTAACTATATATTTTAAATGAAAAAAATTACAATTACCTGCTTAGTTGCAGTGGCAATTTTGGCGGCAAAATGCGGCAAAGGAACAGAGTCAGATTTTTTAATTACGCCAACGAGTTTTGGTAAATTAACAAAAGAAAATTCGGCAAAAGATTTAGAAACAATTTATGCAACAGATTCTATAGTTAAGGATGATGCAGTGCAACTAAGTGCTAGTGTACGCAAAGAGCATATTTATGAAAAGGGTGGAAAACCATTGTTTACAGTAAGTATTAGTAAAGACTCTATAATTGATAATATTAGAGTTTTAGATCCGCGTTACACTACAGATAAAGGGATTAATTTACTTAGTACGTTTAAAGATATTAAGGATAATTACACTATTCATAAGGTATTAACTTCTATGAATAATGTAGTTTTATTTATAAAAGATAGTGATGTGTATTTTACTATTGATAAAAAAGAGCTGCCAGAGAACTTACGCTACAGTAACAATACCAATATTGAAGCAATACAGATACCAGACGCTGCTAAAATAAAATACTTAATGATAGACTGGGAATAGTATGAAAAAGAAGTACACCATACAAACAGAGCCTTTTGTTGTACCTACTGCAGATGGCAAATTAATTGAAGAACATTTTGGCGGAGCAACAAACAAGCAACAGGATTTAAGTATTGCTCATATGGTGGCTCCTCCAGGTTGGTCAGAGCCTTTTCAGACTCCAGAATTTACAGAGTATACTTATATTATTAAAGGTAAAAAGCAATTTTCTATAGATGGTGAGCTTGTTGTTTTAGAACAAGGGCAATCTATACGCATAGAAAAAAATACACGCGTACAATATGCTAACCCTTTTAGTGCTCCTTGTGAGTATATTTCTATATGTACCCCAGCTTTTTCTATAGATACAGTAAATAGAGAAGAAGATTAACCCTTATTTTATAATAGCCTACACTATATTTTATGAAAAAAATGCTAAGTAAAATTATACCTGTTGCCTATGGTACATATTTTAATGTGCTATCTGTTTTCAGTAAACGGTTAGCAGCAAAAAAAGCATTTTATCTTTTTTGTACCCCAAGAAAAGGTAAAGTTTTGCCACACCAAACAGAATTTTTAAACAAGGCAAAAAAAGAGGTAATAAATACCAATAATTTAGATTTACAAGTATACCAATGGTCAGGAGAAAAAGAAACTATTTTACTGTTGCATGGTTGGGAAAGTAATGTCTTTAGGTGGCGCAATTTAATTGGGTATTTAACTAAAGAAAATTATAATATTATAGCTTTTGATGCACCTGCACACGGTAACTCTACAGGCTCAGTTTTACACGTACCAATTTATACAGAGGTTACACAAGCACTAATAACCAAATACCAACCAAAATATATTATAGGACATAGTGTTGGTGGTATGACAACCTTGTATAATAATTACAAATACAACAACCCATTTGTAGAAAAACTTGTAATACTAGGTGCACCATCAGAGTTTTATACTATATTAAAGAATTACAAGTCAATGTTAAAGTTTAATAAAGCTGTTTTTAACAGTTTAAAAGAATTTATATTTGATAAGTTTAATTTTTTGCCAGAAGATTTTTCTATCTCAGAATATGCAAAGCAGAACACTAAAAAAGGTTTACTTGTGCATGATAAGTTAGATTTAATAGCTCCTTGCTCGGACTCTGAGTTGGTGCATAAAAATTGGACAAATAGCAAACTACTAGTAACAGAAGGTTATGGCCATTCATTACATCAAGATGAGGTAAGTAATGCTGTTATATCATTCATAAAAGAAGCATAAATAAATTATATAAAATGACATACCCAATAGCACCTTTTCATATTGCCATTCCTGTTCATAATTTAGAGGAATGTAGAAATTTTTATAGAGATGTTTTAGAGTGTCCAGAAGGTAGAAGTAGTGACCATTGGGTAGATTTTAACTTGTTTGGTCATCAATTAGTAATACACTACAAGCCAAAAACCGAAACAGAAGAACAACACACCAATGCCGTAGATGGAAAAAATGTTCCTGTACCACATTATGGTGTAGTATTACCTTGGGAAACTTTTGAGAATTTTTCTGAAGACTTAAAGGCTAAGGGTGTAACTTTTGTAATAGAACCTTATGTGAGATTTAAGGATGAGGTAGGTGAGCAGGCTACTATGTTTTTTTATGATCCTGCTGGTAATGCGTTAGAGTTTAAAGCCTTTAAAGATTTAAATCAATTATTTGCTAAATAGTAGTTGCAAAAATTAACTACTTACCACCGTTAGCTTTTAAATCTGCTATGCATTCAGCGTCTAAAGTAGGTAATCCGTTTTTACTTGCAATAAGCATTTTTTTCATACCAGCCCCAAATTCTAATTTTGCGTTCATTAAGCAATCTTCAACATTGCAATGGTTGCTTCCAACAGTTTCGCCGTCATCATTTGTGGTTTCTCCTTCATGCGGGTGTACCATTTCTGTTCCTAAATTAACCAGGCCCATTAAGTGGCCAAGTTCATGCTGTAAAGTTGCAGTTTCTACAGATGTTTCTGAAACTAATGTGCTTTTAGCTGCTAATTCTTTTATTGTAGACTCATAAATTACCATAGATGTATTACGGTATACAGCACCTAAAGTTACAGAGTTAGTTTCTTTATCATCATTGTTAGATGGTGCATCTGCAAAGTAAATATAAATTGCTAAGGTGTCATCTGTATTGTAAGCAGTTCTGTTATCAGTTTCTAACTTAGCTATTTCCTCTATCGTTAAACTTTCTTTATTAGGAGAAGAAACTTGCTTGTACGTGGTTGTTATTTCGTTTTTAAAAGTAACATCATTAATAAAGTCTGTAAAGTTCGCAATTGAAGCATCATTAGGTCTAAAGCCATCTACATAAACAATTTCTAATGCTAATTTAGAATAATTTGTGTTAGCTAAAATATCATTAGCAGAATCTCCAGAGCCTTGTAGGTTAGATGCTTTGTTGGTCCCTTCTTTTTGTTCAGCAGAGCTGTCATCTGCACTAGAACAGCTAATAACAAGTAAAACGGCAAATAGTAAAGCGCTAAAATTCTTCATAAATATCTTTTTATAACTAACAGTTAGTTGCAACAAAACCCTATTAGCCAAACGTAATAATTTGTATTTCTATTGTTTAGCAACGGTAAGTTTAGCCAAATAGTCGTAATGTTCTCCTTCAACTATCAGTTCACAGTTAAAACCATTTATAATTGCAGCGCGTTGTAGTGTGTTGTAATCCAAATATAACCAAGGAAAAGTGTCGCTTTTTTCATTTTTGTATTGCATTTGGTAATCTACCTCTCCGTAATAATCTTTGCCAGGAGGAATCCAGTAGCCGCCATCCTCGTCTTCTTCAAACATATAAATAATATCACTAGAATCTAGTAGCAATTGTCCGTTTGTGTTTAATAGAGATTTTAGGTGCTGTAAATAATCACCTAATTTCTGCAATGTGCCAACTATACCAATACCATTCATTAGTAGTAAAAGAGTATCATACGTAGTGGTATTGTACTCTAGAATTTTGGCGTGTATTGTTTGCTTTATACCTCTTTTTTTACAAGTTTCTATAGCTCCTTTAGATGAATCTAAAGCTGTAACATCTATGTTTTTCTCTTGTAAATACAAACTATGGCTACCAGCGCCACAACCAATATCTAAAACCTTTCCTTTACTTAATATTAGTGCTTTTTGCTCTATAATTGGCATTTTTGCATAGTCTCTAAAAAGATATGGCACAGGAATTGTATCATCTTCAGAAATAGAGGAACGCGTTACAATGTCTTCTTTGTAAGTATTATTTAGATAGTCTAACATTGCGGCACCAAAAATATCGCTTCCCATTTTATTTGTATTTTAGCCAACAAAAGTGGCATTTTTTAACAACAATAGAAAGTATTTTATATGAAACAACTTGGAATTGCATTGGTTTTAGTTTTTTTTATTACGGCAAATGGTATGGCCCAAACACAAAAAGATAAAAGTTTAGTAGCAACCTATTTACAAGCTAACGGTTCTGCAGCACAATACGAGTATGCATACGATCAATTGTTAGTAATGCTTACTAAAAACCATCCAAAAACGGGTAATAATGCAGATGCTTACAAATATCTAAATGATAATAAAAGTAAAGCTGTTAGTGAAATTTTAACTGATTTAGAAGCGGTTTACACAAAACATTTTACTCAAGATGATATAAAAGAAATGTTAGGCTTTTACAGAGGCGAGACTGCAAAGCAAATGCTTGCCGATAGAACAAAAATGACAGAAGAACAAAAGCAAGAGCTTAATGCTTATTATAATTCTGAAGTAGGAAAAAAAATAATATCTAAACAGCAAGTTCTTAGTAAAGAAATTGGAGCTGCTTCTGAAGCTTGGAGTAGAGATTTGTATGAAACAGCTATGAGTTTATTAAAATAATGGAAGAGGTTTTAAAAGAACTACCCAAAAAGGCAAAAGAGAAACAAAACGAGAATAAAAAGTTTTTTACAAGGCTTAAAAAAAAGCCGCCTAAAAACTTAGACTATGTAATGCAAGAGCTTCATGAAGAGGAGTTTACTAAAACAGATTGCCTTACTTGTGCTAATTGTTGTAAAACTACGGGGCCTTTGTTTACTAATGCAGATGTAGAGCGTATTGCAAAATTTTTTAGGCAAAAACCACAACAGTTTATACAAAATTATTTACGTGTAGATGAAGATAATGATTATGTGCTGCAAAGCGTACCCTGTACTTTTTTAGGTTCAGATAATTATTGCTCTATTTATGATGTAAGACCAAAGGCGTGCAGAGAATTTCCGCATACAGACCGTAAAAAGTTTCAGCAAATAAGTAATTTAACTTTAAAAAATGTTGCTATTTGTCCGGCTGCATATAACATTGTAGAAGAAATGAAAAAGAAAATTAAAGTATAATATTTTTAATTTTTTATAAAAACCGTTAACCAAAAAGTTAACGGTTTTTTTTATATTTAGAAGATGGAAAGTATAGTTACGTATTTTGAAAACATACCATCTGCTCACCGCAGCCTAATTTTAGTTGGTGGTATAACATTTTTTTGGCTTTTAGAGGGTGTTTTACCGCTACAACGATTTACGTACAAAAAATGGCGACACGCATTGCCTAATATATTTTTTACGTTTACTACTGTTGTAATAAATTTTTTACTAGCATTTTTATTACTTAAAACAAGTGATTGGACTGTTGTAAATAACTTTGGTATTATAAATTGGTTACCACAAATGCCTTTATGGTTGTATGTTACAATAGGTGTAATGTTACTAGATTTTTTTGGCGCTTACCTAGCACATTTTACAGAGCATAAAGTAAAACCGTTGTGGATGGTACATTTGGTTCACCATACAGACCATAATGTAGATACTACTACAGCAAACAGGCACCACCCGTTAGAGAGCGTAATACGTTTTATGTTTACTTTAGCAGGTGTTTTTATTGTTGGTGCACCAATGGGTGTTGTAATGTTATATCAATCTTTATCATTAGTTGCTACACAATTTGGACACGCAAACATTAAACTACCTAAAAAGGTAGATGCTTTTATTAGTTATTTTTTAGTATCTCCAGATATGCACAAAGTACATCATCATTATGTTTTGCCTTATACCGACTCTAATTACGGCAACATTTTTTCAGTTTGGGATAGGTTGTTTGGTACATTTATGAAATTAGATCGTGATAGTATTGTATATGGTGTAGATACTTTTCCAGATGAGGTAGAGAATGCAAGTATAAAAGGGCTGCTAAAGCAACCCTTTCATAAATATAGGAAACCTACAACTAATACTTAGTTGTACAAAAGGTATTTAGCTCTTATCTTTTTAAATTCTTCAATAGCTGGTTGCCAAGTTTTTTTAATTTCTGTTTCAGACATACCAGATTCTATTTGTTTTTGTAATTTATCTGTACCAGCGTGTTTTGTAAATCCGTTTGTTAAAAATACGTTGCTTTTATCGGTGCTATTTTCATAAGCATCTATAATCCATTTTAATGTCATACTGTTCATTCTTTCAGATTTAGACAAGTCATTACCATAACATAGTTTTCCTTTGTGTTTTGGGTTTTTAGATCCAAAATTTGGTTGCGGAGTATAAGTAAAACCATATTTTGTACTGTCTAAAAAAGGAGCTCCATAACGCTGAAACTGAAACTCTGTACCACGGCCAGCGTTAATGTTCATACCTTCAAACAAACCTAAACTAGGGTAAAGTGTAATTGCAGTATTGTTTGGCAGGTTTGGAGAAGGTCTAATAGGTAAAATGTAATCACTAGTATGCTCGTAATTGTCAAGTTTTATTACGGTTAAATCTGTTTTTTTATCGCCATTTAACCAACCCTCTTCATTTATCATTGTTGCATATTCTGCAATTGTCATTCCGTATACTAAAGGAATATTTGTCATTCCTAAAAAACCTTTATGTTCTGTTTCCATTGTTGGGCCGTCTACATAATGCCCGTTTGGGTTTGGTCTGTCTAGCACAACAACTTTAATATTGTTTTCTGCGCAAGCTTCCATAACCAATTGCAAGGTTGCTATATAGGTATAAAAGCGTACGCCAACATCTTGTATATCAAAAAGCACCACATCAATATCTTTTAATTGTGTATTATTTGGCTTTCTATTTTTACCGTATAAAGATATTAAGGGCAAACCTGTTTTAGTATCTACACCATCTTTTACGTGTTCACCAGCATCAACCTTGCCTCTAAAACCGTGTTCTGGGGCAAATACTTTTTTAATGTCTACTTTTAATGTCTGTAGTGAGTCTACCAGATGAGTATACGTGCTGTCCGTTTTAAAAATAACACTAGTTTGGTTGGCAACAATAGCAACTCTTTTACCCTTTAATAACGATAAATAGCTATTTGTTTTATTAGCAGCTACAACAATTTTTTTGGGAGTACTAACTTCTATTTTTTCTTCTACTTTTGCTGTAAAATTAGCTTTTGGGGCGTTTCCACAAGCAGATAGTATTAAAAACCATAATAAAACTGTACTTTTGAAACCGGATAAAATTGCCATAAATTGAACTTAGAATTTTTTATTACTAAACGCCTAATTAAAGGTAAAGAGAATAAAAGTAGTATATCTGCGCCAATAATAAAAATTGCTATTGTAGCAATTGCATTGAGCGTAATTATGATGCTTTTTGCTATTGCTACAGGAGACGGACTAAAAGAGAAAGTAAGAGAAAAAGTAGCTGCTTTTAATGGGCATATTCAAATTTTTAATTACGACAATAACACCTCAGATGTGTCTGTTGTTCCCGTATCTATACATCAAAAATTTTATCCAGAATTTACATCTGTTAGTGGTATAACGCATATACAAGCAATTGCAAATAAAGGCGGAATAATTATTACGGATGATACTTTTGAAGGTATTATAGCAAAGGGAGTTGGAAAAGATTATAATTGGGATGTTTTTAAAGAGTACTTGGTTGCTGGTAAACTACCTAATTATAAAGATAAATTAAATGAAGAAGTGTTAATTTCTTCATTAATTGCTAATAGGTTACAACTAAAAGTAGGAGACAAGTTTTCTACCTTCTTTTTAAAAGATAATAATCCTTCACAAACACCAAACCGAAGAAACTTCACTATTGTTGGTTTGTATGATAGTGGTTTTGAAGAATTTGATGGTACTTATGTTTTTGTAGATATACGCCACATACAGCGTATAAACAAATGGGATAAAAACCAAGTGGGTAGTTTTGAGGTCTTTTTAAATAGTTTTGATGCTATAGATGCTAAAAGTAAAGAAATATACGGAGCTACAGTTTCTACATTAGACTCTAGCAATATAAAAGATAAGTACCGTAGTATTTTTGAGTGGATAGGTTTGTTTGATTTTAATGTGGCACTTATTATTGGTATTATGATAATTGTTGGCGGTATTAATATGATAACTGCTCTGTTGGTTTTAATTTTAGAGCGCACACAAATGATAGGTATTTTAAAAGCTCTTGGCGCAGCAAATTGGAGTGTGCGTAAAGTGTTTTTATACAATGCAGTTTATTTAATTGCAATTGGTTTATTTTGGGGTAACTTAATTGGTTTGGGACTGCTATGGCTGCAGAGTAAATTTAAGTTTTTAACTTTTGCAGACCCAAAAGAATATTATATAGAGTATATACCTGTACATATTAATGTTGTAACTGTATTACTACTAAACATAGGTGTAATGTTACTTTGTTTACTTATGTTGTTATTACCATCTTACATAATTACTAGAATTAGCCCAGTTAAATCTATTAAGTTTGAGTAGGCTAACAACTTACATAATCTAACAATAACCTCGGGTTTAGTTATTTTTCTATATCATTAATTTATCTTTGCAGGTAAATAGAAATTATTTAAATGAATTACGCAGAGAATATTTTAGAGACTATTGGTAACACACCGCTAGTTAAATTAAATAAACTAACAGAAGAATTACCTTGTTTGGTATTGTCTAAATACGAAACTTTTAATCCTGGGAATTCTGTAAAAGACCGTATGGCTTTACAGATGATTGAAGATGCAGAGGCAGACGGAAGGCTTAAACCAGGCGGAACTATTATAGAAGGTACTTCTGGTAATACAGGAATGGGCCTGGCATTGGCAGCTATTATAAAAGGATACAAATGTATTTTTGTAATGGCAGACAAACAGTCTAAAGAAAAGGTAGATATTTTAAAAGCAGTAGGTGCAGAGGTTGTTGTTTGCCCTACAGCGGTAGAGCCAGAGGATCCACGCTCATATTACTCTGTTTCTAAACGTTTGGGAGAAGAAATACCAAATTCATGGTATGTAAATCAATATGACAATCCGTCTAACGCAAAAGCACACTTTTTAAGTACGGGTCCAGAAATTTGGGAGCAAACAGAAGGTAAAATAACACATTTTGTTGTTGGTGTTGGTACTGGTGGTACTATATCTGGTGTTGGTAAATACTTAAAATCTAAAAATCCTAATGTAAAAGTTTGGGGTGTAGATACCTATGGTTCTGTATTTAAAAAATATCATGAGACTGGTGAGTTTGATGAAAATGAGATTTACCCGTACATAACAGAAGGTATTGGTGAAGATATTTTACCTAAAAATGTAGACTTTAGTATTATTGATGGTTTTACAAAAGTAACCGATAAAGATGCTGCTGTTTACACACAACGCTTGGCTAAAGAAGAAGGTATGTTTTTAGGCAATAGTGCAGGTGCAGCCATTAAAGGTGTGTTACAATTAAAAGAACATTTTACAAAAGATGATGTTGTAGTAGTACTTTTTCATGACCACGGAAGTAGGTATGTTGGTAAAATGTTTAATGATGATTGGATGAGGGAGCAAAACTTTATAGAATAAATAGTAGTGCCTATGCAGAGTGAAAAAGATAAAATGCTTTCTGGTAAGCCGTATTCTCCTTATAACAAACAATTAGCAGCAGAGCGCTTAAAAGCAAAAGATATTGTTTTTAATTTTAACTCTCGCAGACCCACACAACTAAAAGAACAAAAGCAAGACCTAATTTTGCTTTTAGGAAAAACACCTAAGCGGTTCTATATAGAGCCGCCTTTTAGGTGTGATTATGGTTATAATATAGAACTTGGCGCTAACTTTTTTGCTAATTATAACCTTACTATATTAGATTGTGCTAAAGTTGCCATAGGAGACAACGTAATGTTGGGTCCTAATGTTGCAATATATACTGCAACACATCCTATACACCATACTATTAGAAACAAACATTATGAGCACGCTTTGCCAATAACTATAGGTAATAATGTTTGGATTGGTGGCAACGTGGTTATAAATCCAGGTGTAACTATAGGAGATAACAGTGTTATTGGTTCTGGTAGTGTAATAACCAAAAATATACCTAGTAATGTTATTGCAGTAGGTAATCCTTGTGTTGTAAAAAGACAAATTACAGAAGAAGATAAAGTCTATTTTGATATAAAATAGTAACTTGTGTGCTATAATTTGTTTAGCATGATAACACTTAAATTAGCAAACCAAACCGTTAAGATTGATAAAGGTGAACTGGTAAATTACATTGTTAACGATGTAGAATTTATACACCAAAAGGGAGATCCGGGATGGCGTAATACAGATACAGAAATGTTTCCTATAATTGGGCCTACTGCAGAAGCAAATTTTAAAGTACAGACGCCCAAAGGAGATGCTGTTCAAGACCAACATGGTTTATTAAGAGAGTTAGCATATACACTGGTAGAAAATAGTACTAATACAGCAATTTTTAAAAAGGAGTATAAGGCCAATACCAAAGTAACCAATTCTAAATATCCAAATAAATCTACCGTAAGTGAATTGTACTGGCCATATGATTTTCAATTTGAAAAAAAATACCAACTTACCAACACTGGTTTAAAAATTACATTTACAATTACAGCAGAAGAAGGTATGCCGTATATGTTAGGGTATCATCCAGCTTTTAAAACAGAAAGTATTACTACGCAAATTAGTTACGGAGAAAATATTAAAACTAGTGTACAAGATATAAAAGCTGCAGGTAGTGTGGCTTATCCTTTAAGAGATGTTACTAAGGCAGAACTACAAAATACAAATACTATTACTATAAAAACCCAAGGTTTTAAAGAGTTAATGTTATGGACAGAGGTAGACACTATGTTATGTATAGAGCCTATTACATTTTATCCTTATGATGTTGCACAAAACAAATTATTTAAAGGGTTTAGCCATTTAGGTAACTTGCCAGCAGAATATAAAGTGTTTTTAACACCTTCTAATTTGTCACCCTTTTTTTAATATCATATTTATACTATAAAACAATAACTGTAAATTTGCCTAATGCATAATTTTTTTCCAATACTTACTTGGCTTAAAACCTATAAAAAAGGAGATTTTATAAAAGATTTACTTGCTGGTTTTACGGTGGGTATTATTTTAATTCCGCAAGGTATGGCATATGCTATGATAGCTGGTTTACCACCTGTATATGGTTTGTATGCAGCCTTGTTTCCTACCTTAATGTATGTTTTTTTAGGAACATCTAGGCAGTTGGCTGTTGGGCCCGTTGCTATGGATTCTTTATTGGTTGCAGCCGGTTTAGGAGCTTTGTCACTTACCACCACAGAAGATTATATTGCAATGGCAATTGTACTTGCTTTTTTGGTTGGTGCTACTCAGTTTCTGCTAGGACTTTTTAGAATGGGTTTTTTAGTAAACTTTATGTCTAAACCTGTAATTAGTGGTTTTACATCTGGTGCAGCAATAATAATTATGTTTAGTCAGCTTAAACATTTACTAGGTGCAAATATAGAGGGCAGTAGCAAATTTGTAACGCTAATAAAAAATGTATTTGCAAAAGTAGCAGAAACCAATATGTACGACTTTGCTATTGGTATGGTTGGTATACTTATAATTGTGGTAGTAAAAAAAATAAATAAAAAAATACCGTCTATTTTATTTGTAGTTGTATTGGGTATTTTGGCTGTTTACTTTTTAAAATTAGAGCAATACGGCGTAAAAATAGTAGGTGCAATTCCAGATGGTTTACCTTCATTTGGTGTACCTAACATAAATATAAAAAACATATTAGATATTTGGCCAATTGCCATTACTTTGGCTTTAGTTGGGTATTTAGAGGCAATATCTATAGGTAAAGCTCTAGAAGAAAAAACAGGAGAAGAAACTATAAATCCAAACCAGGAGTTAATAGCTATTGGATCTGCAAATATGGTAGGTTCTTTTTTTAAATCTTTTCCGGTTACTGCAAGTTTTTCTAGGTCTGCTATAAATTATGAGGCAGGAGCAAAAACAAATTTAGCATCACTTTTTAGTGTAATAATGGTAGTGGTGGTGTTATTATTTTTAACACCATTATTTTTCTATCTACCTAAAGCAGTATTGGCATCTATAATTATGGTATCTGTATTTGGTTTAATAGACGTAGCTTACCCCAAAGAACTATGGAAACACCGTAAAGACGAGTTTTTAGTATTGTTAGCAACATTTATTTGTACGGTTTTTATAGGTATTAAAGAAGGTATTTTGGTAGGCGTTTTATTTTCATTATTACTAATGGTCTACAGAACATCTAAACCACATTTTGCGGTTTTAGGTAATGTAGAGGGAACAGATTATTACAAAAATGTAAGTAGGTTTGGTACAGAAGTAATTACCAGAGAAGATTTATTAATTGTTAGGTTTGATGCACAATTGTACTTTGGTAATGCAAGCTATTTTAAAACAGAATTGTACAAACACATACATAAAAAAGGAGCCGCTTTAAAAGGTGTAATATTAAATGCCGAAGCTATAAATTATATAGACTCTAGTGCAGCACAAATGCTAGAAAAAGTAATAAAAGAAATTCACGAAAAAAATATACAGTTTTATGTTGCTGGTGCAATTGGCCCTGCAAGAGACATTATTTTTACAAGCGGAATTATAACGGAGTTGCACAGAGAGTTTTTGTTTGTAAAAACATCTGAAGCAGTAACGTATTTTGATGAGCCTAAAGAAATATCTATACTAAGAGCCAAGGTTGCACATCAAAAAAACTTTAACTGATAAATATCAGTAACTAAAAAAAATAATTAACGTAGTTTTACGCGTTTACAAAATTGAAATAGACTATGAATATAGAACAGATTTATACAGGATGTTTAGCACAAGGTGCCTACTATATAGAGAGTAATGGAGAGGTGGCAATTATAGATCCGTTAAGAGAAATAGATCCTTATATAAAAAGAGCAACAGCAGATAATGCTACAATAAAATATATTTTTGAAACCCATTTTCATGCAGACTTTGTTAGCGGACACCTTTCGTTATCTAAAGCTACTGGTGCACCAATAGTTTTTGGACCAAATGCAAATACTGGTTTTGATGCCCTTATAGCAGAAGACTTACAAGAGTTTAAAGTAGGTAATGTAACTATAGTTGTATTGCACACACCAGGACACACTATGGAGAGTACAACGTATTTACTACGTGATGAAAACGGTAAAGACCACGCTATTTTTTCTGGTGATACATTGTTTTTAGGAGATGTGGGAAGACCAGATTTAGCCCAAAAAGCTGGTGAAATTACAGAAAAAGATTTAGCAGGTTTTTTGTTTGATAGTTTACGTAACAAAATTATGCCATTAGCAGATGATGTTATTGTGTACCCAGCTCACGGTGCAGGGTCGGCTTGTGGTAAAAATATGATGAAAGAAACCGTAGACTCATTAGGCAACCAAAAGAGAATGAATTACGCCCTACGTGCAGATATGACTAAGGAAGAATTTATAAAAGAGGTTACAGATGGTTTAGCACCACCTCCAAAATACTTTCCGCTTAATGTAAAAATGAATAAAGAGGGGTATGATGATATAGCTGTTGTGCAGGAAAGAGGTACAAGACCACTATCACCAGAAGAGTTAGAGGTTGTAGCAAATGAAACTAATGCAATTGTTTTAGATGTTAGGCATCAAAATGAATATGTAAAAGAACACATACCAAGGTCTATTTTTATTGGTCTTAACGGTAGTTTTGCTCCTTGGGTTGGTGCTTTAATAGCAGATGTTAAGCAACCTATTGTTTTGGTTGTACCAGAGGGACTAGAAAAGGAAGCAATTACACGTTTATCTCGTGTTGGTTTTGATAATACTATTGGTTATTTAAAAGGTGGTATAGATGCCTGGAAAGCTGCGGGTAAAGAAGTAGATAGTTTACGTTCTATTTCTGCTACCGAAGCAAAAAAAGAAATAATAGAAAAAAATGCACCTGTTTTTGATGTTCGTAAAGTAGGCGAGTACCAGTCAGAGCATTTAGTAGATGTTACAAGTACGCCATTAAGTATGCTAAACAACCATTTAGCAGAGTTTCCTAAAGAAGAAACTTTTTATATACACTGTGCTGGTGGTTACAGATCTGTAATAGCTGCATCAATCTTAAAAAGTAGAGGAATTCATAATTTGGTAGACATAGCAGGTGGTTTTGCAGCTATGCGTAAAGCAGATATGAATATAACAAAATATGTTTGTCCATCTACTTTATAGTAACTGTATAATATAAATTACAAAAGGTTAAAACAGTTTGGTACTTACCAGCTTGTTTTAGCCTTTTTTTTTATTAAAAACTCTATTATACAGGTTTTACAAATACTGTTGTAAATTTAAAGTAGCATATAAAGTAATGTTATTCTTTTATTTGTAATTTGTGTTTTAAATAACTAGCATTTAAATTATGATTGTATTGGTTGGTGGTTACACCCAAAAAATGTCTGAAACCCTAATTGGGAAAAGTAAAGGTATTTACATTTTAAAATGGAATGAAAACACTGGTACTACTACAGAAATAGGACATTTACCGCTTAAAAACCCAAGCTATTTTGCGTATAATGATAAAAACAATTGTTTGTATGTTATTGAAGAAATTGCTTATGAAGATACACCAAAACTAAAAGTATTTAAACACAACGGTAATGGTAGTTATACATTTATAGATGAAAAATACATACACGGCGCATACCCTTGCCACATAGCCATATCACCAAATGGTAAAGAAGTTGCTGTTGCCAATTATGGTACAGGAAATGCTGAGGTGTATGCCATACAGAAAAACGGTTTTGTGCAAAATGCTCAAATTTTACAACATACCGGTAAAGGAGTAAACCCAGGCAGACAAGAAGGGCCGCACGCACATATGTGCTTGTACAATAAAAACAGAATGTATGTAACAGACCTAGGTTTAGATGCTGTTAAAACCTATGAAAAAGGTAGCAATACTGGTTTTATGAACAGGGCTAATTTAAATTTTAAAGTAGCTGCCGGTAGCGGAGCAAGGCATTGTGTTTTTCATCCTAAAAAAGAGTTTGTGTATGTGTTAACCGAGATGTTTGGTACTGTAAGTGTATTTACAACTAAAGACAGTAGTTTGTTGCAAACCATAAAATTGTTACCAGAATCGTTTACAGGTCTGCCAGGTGCGGCAGCCATTAGAATAAGTGATAACGGAAAATTTTTATACGCATCAGAAAGAACCACTAGTCAAATTATAGTTTTTAAGGTAGATAAAAAAACGGGAGAATTAACATTGGTAGAGCGTGTAGATGCAAATAGTATAACACCAAGAGATTTTAACTTGTCTCCGTCTGAAGATTGGTTGCTGGTTGCAGGCCAAAGCTCTAATGATGTAAGTGTCTTTAAAAGAAATAAAGATGCAGGTACGTTAACCCTATCACACCAAATAAAAGACATAAATACCCCAACGTGCATAGTTTGGCATAAAGCCTAAATTGTATTTTTTTGGTAGTATGACATTTGTCATAGTTATAGCATAAAATAGCCTGTATTTTTACCTTAAAAATACGCTATACAAATGTGCAATTTAGTTCAGAAATACAATATTCCAGGTCCACGTTATACAAGTTACCCAACCGTTCCGTATTGGAATATTAACACGTTCTCTGGTAAGGAGTGGGAGCGTACCTTAATTAAATCTTTTAAAGAAAGTAATGCTACAGAAGGCATAAGTTTGTACATACACTTACCTTTTTGCGAAAGTCTTTGTACGTTTTGTGGTTGCCATAAACGCATTACCAAAAGGCATGAAGTAGAAACACCTTATATACAAGCAGTATTAAAAGAGTGGCAATTGTATTGCAATATGTTACCAGAAAAACCAATTGTTAAAGAGTTGCATTTGGGTGGTGGCACACCAACATTTTTTACGCCAGAAAACTTACAGGCACTTATAAATGGTATTTTTAGAAAAGCAGAACGCGCAGCAGATTACGAGTTTAGTTTTGAAGGCCACCCAAACAACACTACTAAAGAACATTTACAAGCACTATACAATGTAGGTTTTAGACGTGTAAGTTATGGCGTGCAAGATTATAACAGTACTGTGCAAAAAGCCATAAACAGAGTACAGCCTTTTAGTAACGTAAAAAACGTAACACAATGGGCACGGGAAATAGGGTATACCTCTGTTGGGCACGATATTATTTTTGGATTACCACACCAAACTTTAGAACACGTAGAAGAAACCATTTTAAAAACAAAAGAATTGCTGCCAGATAGGTTGGCTTTTTACAGTTACGCACACGTACCGTGGTTAAAAGGTAATGGGCAACGTGGTTATAAAGATGAAGATTTACCAACTGCAACACAAAAAAGAGAGCAATATCAAAAAGGAAAAGCCTTACTAGAAAAAGTAGGTTATAAAGAAATTGGTATGGATCATTTTGCCCTAGAGAATGATAGTTTATACCAGTCTATGGTAACTAATAATTTACATAGAAATTTTATGGGGTATACACCATCTAAAACACAAGTAATGATAGGTTTAGGTGTTTCTAGTATTAGTGATAGTTGGTATAGTTTTGCGCAAAATGTTAAAAGTTTAGAAGAATACAATCATTTAGTATTTAATAATATAATTCCTATTTATAGAGGACACATTTTAACACAAGAAGATGTTGTAATTAGAAAACATATTTTAAATTTGATGTGTAGGTTAGAAACTTCTTGGAGTAACAAAAATGAAGAATTTGCACAACTAAGCGAAACTTTAGACAAGTTACAAGAAATGAAGAATGATGGTCTTATAGAAATTTCTTCTACAAAGCTAACTGTATTAGATAAAGGCAGGCCTTTTATTAGAAATATATGTATGGCTTTTGATGTGTTACTACATCAAAAAACACCGCAGACAAGACTATTTTCAATGACAATTTAATTATAAACTTTAAATTTTACGCATGAAAAAAATAATAGTACCTGTAGATTTTTCAGATCAATCTAATAAAGCATTAAAAGTTGCTGCATCTTTAGCTAGTAAGCAAAACGCAGAGCTTGTAGTTTTGCATATGTTAGAGCTAAATGCAGTAATGATTTCTTCTGAAGGATTACCACAAGAGCAAGTTGTATTTTTATTAAAACTTACAGAAAAAAGATTCTCAGAATTTTTAGACAAACCATTTTTAAAAGATATAACAGTAACACCAATAATAAAACACTACAAAGTATTTAGTGAGGTTAATGAGGTTGCAGAAGAGCACAAAGCAGACTTAATTGTTATGGGCTCCCACGGTGTAGATGGTTTAGAAGAAATTTTTATAGGTAGCAATACAGAGCGTGTAGTACGTAATGCAACAGTGCCAGTTTTGGTAATTAAAGACGATATTGAAGATTTTACAGTAAACTCTATAGTTTTTGCGTCTAGTTTTAATGAAGACAACATACCAGCTTTTCATAAAGTAAAAAGTTTTGCCAACCTTTTAGGAGCCAAAATAAACTACGTGTACATAAATACACCAGGTGATAATTTTTTAAGCACAGAAGATGCCTATACCAGAATAGCACAGTTTATATCTAAAACCAATGCCGGTATAGAAGTAGAAATTTATAACGACTATACTGTAGAAAAAGGAATTTTAAATTATAGCAATACAACAAATGCAGATTTAATAGCCATATCTACACACGGCAGAAAAGGCTTATCTCACTTTTTTATGGGTAGCATAGGAGAAGATGTTGCCAACCACGCCACCATACCCGTAGTAACATTTAAAATATAAACATAAAAAAAAGCAGGTTTTAAAAACCTGCTTTTTCATTTCAACCAAACATGTAATCAATTATTACAACTAACCATTAACCACGTATTATTCTTTTTTTTTAGTACTATTCATTAAAAAACCTACAACTATTGCTACTAGTACAATACATACTAGTGCAAAAATGGCAATCATTATTTTACCATTGTTTAAATTAGATAATATTATAGATAATTTCATTTTTTGTTGGTGTATTTATGTTTTATACCGTAAAGATATTGGCTAAAACCCAACTATAATATGATAATTGTCAGTCTAATAAAAAAAACATTACAATTCTGTTCCTGTGCTAAAAACAGCAATAGACAATAATATTAATGCTGCAATTACAATTACAAATGCCACTATAGTAATGGTATTGTTCTGAAATAAGTAGTTGCTAGTTTTTTTGTCTTCTTCTTTCATAAACTTAATATCTTCTTCTCCTTGTTTTAAATCTCTTTTCATTGTTATAGTTTTTAGTGTGTGTGTACAAGTATACAAGAATGGCAAACAAAATAGTATCGCAAAAAAAAATAAAACTAACGCAAATGCTTTATGGTAAATGAGTTAAGGATAATATCATTTGCGGCAATGTAACGCCTAAAGTTTTCTGAAATTTGTAAAACAAACAAATAAAATATAAAAATTATGAGCAATAACAGTAACACATTATTAGGAGTATTAGCAGGAACCGCAGTAGGAGCAACATTAGGAATTTTGTTTGCGCCAGACAAAGGAATTAATACCAGAAGAAAATTGGTAGACGAAGCTGTAGCAACAAAAGAGACTATTGCAGAAAGCGCATTAGACTTAAGAAACACAGTAGCTGCAACAGTAGCAACTAATAAAGAAACTTTGGACACTAAAATTGAAAACTTAGTATCTGATGCTAGCTATAAAGCAGACGATGTAATTAACCAATTAGAAGGTAAATTAAAAGAGTTAAAGGCTAAAAACAAAAAATTACAAAAGTCATAAATGAGTGTAATTAACTCCATAGACAAAACGGCAACAGAAGCCGCAGCGGCCGGAAAACAATACGTAGAAGTATCTAAAAAATACTACCAGTTAAAAGTTTTTCAGCAGTTAACAAGTACATCATCCTACGTGGTAAAAACAGTTATTATAGGAGGCCTACTATTGTTAGCATTTTTGTTTATGGCAATTGGCGCTGCATTGGCTTTAGGAGACTTGTTTAATAATATACCATTAGGGTATTTGGCAGTAGGAGGTATTTTTATACTGTTGGGCTTGTTGGTATATGGTAGAAGAACATTTATAGATAAAATATTAATTAAAAATATGTCTAAAACATATTTTGATTAAACCACAAACTATGCAATACACATCATTTAAGCAAATAGAGCTAGATTTGAAAAGGCTTAGTTTAGAAAGGCAAATACTAGTAGAAGAGCTAAAAGCACAAAAACACCAAGTTGCAGAAGACTTAAAACCTTACAACTGGTTTGGCTGGGCTTATAAATTAGCCCGTAAATACGGAGCACTACTAGTAATTAAAAAAATTTTTAAATAAGCATCTGCCTATTTTTTAATCACAAAAACACACACAAACTATGAGTAATGAATATGCAAAAAACGAAAGAGATAACATAGAAAAATACCAAAGCCAAGGTTACACCAGTAACTTTAGCGTGGTAGATGGCAAATTGGTAGACGTTGCAGAGAAAACCAAATACACGCCACAACAAGTTTTTGTGGTAGAAGAACACAGGTATGAGGGTATGAGTAACCCGTCTGATATGTCTATACTATACGTTATAAAAACAGAAGACAACAATAAAGGCACAGCCTTAATAGGTTATGGTCCAACGGGTAATTTAAATGCTGCAGAGTTTTTTAAAAACATACCCAAAGAAAATTACAACAGTTAAACTGTTCCCCAAAACAGCCCTATATATATGTAAAAAGCAATACTATTTTTAGTGTTGCTTTTTTTGTAAATAAAGCATTTTGTGCCATTTACCACTAAAAACATACCATTGGTAAAGTATTTTGCTACAACCATACATATGTTTAGTTAAGATATAAATTTAGATTGTAACTTGTAGGAAAATTAGTAAATTTAATTAGTTGGTTTTAAATTGTAATTGTAAGAGACGAGACTGTTCCCCAAAAGAACCTCTCTTTTAAAAAGAGCAGCACTATTTTTAGTGTTGCTTTTTTGTTTTGCAGCACATTACCATTAAAAATATACCATTGGTAAACTATTTTAGGGCAATTATACATTTACATAATTACAATAAAAAAATAATTATAAATTGTGAGAAAAAATAACAACGGTAAACATAATACATGCGTTTATACAGCCATATTGACGTAATAAACGCCATAATTAGAGTTTATTTGTAGTTACCATTAATTAGAAAAAAATGACCAAAGCGATAATAATAGTCTTTCTGATATTTTCGATACTTAGTTGTACTGATAAAAATCAAAACGAAAGCACAACCGCTAAATTGGAATATTTGAAATCCGAAAATGATAGTTTACGGAAAATTGTAGCAGATATTAATACAAAATATGTGTTTGACAGCATTACAATAAGAGATATTCCAAGTTATAAGAATACATATGAACTGAATTCTAAAGTGAGTGGCGAAATAGTATTCGTAGGTTATAACATTAATAAGAAAACGAATGTAATTTTTGTTGATAGTTCTTCTTATAATCCAAAAAAACTCTACAACCCCGATACTCTTAAATTGAATAACGGTGGATTTTTTTATGAAACTGACTTAAATGCTGACCGAATATATCTCAAGGGTATTATAGAAACACAAGGCGAATATGGAAAAGGATATGAAGGATTTTATAATACCGTAATCGGAACGAATAAAAACTAATGGTAACAAGGTGTATAAAACATAGCTAATAAAGGCTAAACCGAAAGGTTTGTGTATATTTAGAATGTCCGCCAAATTTTTAATTTGGCTTTTAAAATGAGAAAAATTAAAAACAAAATATAAAAATTCGACTCTGTGTTTATCCGAAAAGGTAGTGTCTTTTTACACGCTACGTTTCATACACAAGACCGTTGTAGTTAATTAAGACAAGCTGAAATGAGTTACGATTTAGATTTTTGGAAATATAAAAAAGATATCTATTTAGATAATCAAGAGACTTATGAAAAATGCTCAGATGAACAGATAGTAGAAGGTCTAGAAGATTTACCGATTGAATTAATTCTAAAAGATATTCAGGATGAATTCATTACTTGGAAAATGGAAGATAGTAATATTGATTTTGAAAATCCCGTAGGAAAAGGTGCATTTCAAATATTTAATACAAAACAATTTGTTCGATTTGACTGTTACGGAATGGAAGGAGAAGATATGAATCGAATAATTGAAGTGATGGTTAAATATGAATGTCCTCTTTATGACCCTCAAGTTACACAACGATACGATGGAAAATAAACTAACTAAAAAAAGGTGTATAAAACATAGCTAATAAGTGCTAAACCGAAAGGTTTTTCTATATATATAAAGTCCGCTAAATAGAATATTACGCGATAGCGAAATGGTCTATCTTTGCTTTTAAATAGAGAAAAATTAAAAAAAAATATAAAAATTCTGCTCTGTGCTAAACCCAAAATGTAGTATCATTTTACACGCTACGTTTCATACACTGAGCCGTTAGCCACAAGGCAAAAACCAATCTGAACTAATAAAAAAATGGAAAAAGACTATTTCCTTTTAGAGGATAAAAAAAAGGAAATTGAATCTAAATTCTTAATCAAGAACGGTTGGTTGAAAATATACGAAGACGACTCTAAAGATTTTGACGATTCTGCTGGAATATACTGCTGTTTAATATCAAACGACAAAGTTGAGAAATACAGTAAAGACTACAATTGGCCATTTCAAATGGGAAGTGAAGGGAAACCATCTGTTTATGGAGATAACACATATAAGTCCAATGACGAAGAAGGTTTAGAGCCTTTTTTACTTTACAAAAGTTTTTCCTTACAAGAGACATCAATAAAATATATAGATGTTGCTGAAGAGTTTGTTCTCTATTTTCGACTTTATGAAAAAGGAAATGACAAACAAAATCGCACATTTTATTATGTAAGCGACTATGGAGAATTGGACGAAGTGCTAACTATCGAACCAAAATTGATTAAAGTTAAAATCAAGTATTTGAGGGAATATATCACAATGAGGGATATGAACTTCGTTGTTTCTTACGATTTTATGAGATTACTCAAAAAAATCCCTACAGATTGGAATATCAAACACAAGGATGAACTAATTAAGGAAACCGATTTTATTTATAGTCACTTAATTAGAAATGTATCCAACAAAACTCAAAGTTGGGTAATGGGAAAAGTATTCATTAAACCGAATGAAGTAAAGAAATCGCATTTTGACTTTGGAGAATCAAAAAACGAAAGCTTCATCATTGGTATTGATGATGAAGGAGAATTAATTTATGAAGACTGTGGAGAAACAGACGGAAATCATTTTAAAGTAACCTACTTCAAAAAAGAAGTTTTAAACAAATATTACAATGAACCAAACAAATATCAAGTTGATGGATTTAGCGTTGGTTCGAAGTTTTTTAGATTAAAAATAGATAATAACGTAGATGAGTATATTCCAGTATTTCTTACCAATTTGAGAATGCTTCCGGAATTGGAACAACTTCATTGGAAACAATATAATATTCCGCCAAAAGAAGGAATGAATATCAGCCGAACTTATTATAAAACAATGATTGAGGGTCAATGGGCGGAGCAGCCTGAAACAGCTGATTTATTATTTAAATCAAAATACAAAAGCTTCAACAAAAAATGGGCAGACAAGTTTGGTTGGGAATTATATAAACCTTTATCAAAAACAGATGAATATTTATTTACAGCATTACATAAAATAACATCTAATAATGTCAAAGCATTTTGTGAGCAAACTTTGACCATTGTAAAACTTACTATTGACAGATTAAACGAAAAAGAATTAGCAAAAGGATTAAACTTAGATTCAAAAGTTAGAGGAATCGGGAAGTTTGAGAAATTTTTGGAATCAAAAGGAATTAATATACCTGATATGTTTGAGTTTCTAAGAAATCTACAAAATTTGAGGTCGGGATTAATTGCTCACACATTTAGTGAATCGAATAAGGATTGTAAAAAAGCTATTAAATACTTCGGAATTGAAAGTGATAATTACGCCAAAGTTTTGGAAGAAATATTCGTTAAATCTCTATTTACTTTCAATACTTTAGAGAAATATTTTGAACTAAGCGAGGAAAAGCCCAGTGGCTAACAAGGTATAAAAAACAAAATAACGTTTTACAACACCGTACATAATTCATTGCTAGTGCAAGCATACTTACAAAAATCCTCGCAGATTTTCTATTCGGTTTTTATTTGTTAATTTAGTTGCTTAAACACGTAATCTTCAATAGCTTTAAAAATATAAATAGTTGTATTTAATATGGGAATTTGGAGTGGAATATTATTAATTATTGTAGTGGTTTTTGTCTATCTAATGGCATTAACAAAACTAAAAATCAACCATATAAAGTCCAGATCAATTTCAAAGAAAATAAAAGCTAAAGTAATTAGGTATCAACTAGAGCATAATTACCCGGTTGATGATATCGTTAGCAGATATTACCCATATGTAAAAATTGAATTCGAGGACAATGAATATGTAGTGGAAAGATTGGAATATGGAAAAGGACATAATGTGTCCTTTAAAAAGGGAGAAGTCATTGATGTATTTTGGAATGGAGGAAAATTATACTATTGGAACGAATATGACAGGGGTATTTTCAAATTATTGCCGTCTAAATGGCGTTTCTAAAACCATTTCTCGGATTTTCTACTTCAAGATTTTTATAAAAAAAATGGAAAATGGGAAGTTTTAGCTTATTCTGTTTGGGAAAATTAAACAAAACTACACATATCAATTTGTACTACTAAAAACTAGAGCTTAGTTTTTTAGTTAAAAAAGGTAGTTGTAACTCGCACTTAATTAGATTTTTACATTGTTCGGCTTTTTTTGCATCTATAATAAACCGCTTAAATTATATTTTATTTATATATTTGTATCGTTCACGATTAAAACTTTTACGATATGAATACAACAAAAGCAAATACAAGCAGTATACAAAATATTTTTAGGGTATTATTAGGCTCTTTTATGCTTTACGCAGGAGTAGGGCATTTAACCTTTTTAAGAACAGAGTTTTTAGCACAAGTGCCAACCTGGTTATCTTCTAAAACAGAAACTATGGATTTTGTAGTGCTTGCATCTGGTGTGGTAGAAATTGTTTTGGGTGTTTTAATGATTGTTGGCCGCAAGCTTAAAGTAAAAACAGGTATTGCTTTGGCTATATTTTTTGTGTTAATTTTTCCCGGTAATATAAACCAGTACGTAAACCAAATAGACTCTTTTGGGCTTAATACAGATAACAAAAGGTTAATTAGACTATTTTTTCAGCCTGTATTAATACTTTGGGCATTATGGTCTACAGGCGCATTGGGTTTTTTAAAGCAAAAATTTAAAAAATAATAGCTCTAAATATATGCTTTTGGAAGAAAATTACAATCCACTTAAATTAGAAAACCAAATTTGTTTTCCTCTGTATTCTGTATCTAGGCTGCTTATACAACAATACAAACCTTTGTTAGATGAGCTAAATATTACCTATCCTCAGTACTTAGTTTTGTTGGTGCTTTGGGAGAATAATGAAATTCCTGTTAAAGATATTTCAGAAAAATTACTGTTAGAAACCAACACGCTTACGCCATTATTAAAAAGAATGGAAACAAATGGTTACTTACAAAGAAATAGGTCTAAAACCGATGAAAGAATGGTAATTATTTCATTAACAAAAAAAGGGAAAGACGCACACCAAAAGGCCTTAGAAATTCCTCAGAAACTGGTAGAAAAGTTAGATTGTTTTTCTGTAGATAAAAAAGAAATGGAGGTTATGAAAAGTATTTTAGATAAGGTTATTGCTACAGTTAAAAATTAGTATACAACTCATTTTTATTAGCATTTTTTTGTGCAGTTTTTGGTTGTGTTAGCCCTGTTTTAATTATTAACCATATAGTATTATAACATTAATTTATTATTTAGATTTTATTCTTAATTTAGTTTTATAAAAGTATAAACACTTTATTATTAATTTTTTAACTATAAAAAACATCAAATAATTAATTATGAAAAATATACTTAAACTTGGAATTTTGGTTGTGGTATTCGCTTTTTTTTCTTGTAAAAATAATAAAGAATCAGAGGTTAAACAGCCACAAGAATCTAAAGAAAAAGAGGCTCCTGCTTTAAATAAAAATGAAACAACTGAAGCTACAACTACCCAAAAAGAATTTACTTGGGACACCGTAACCCCATCTACAGTAGATATAGGTGCGTACCCGTACATTACACCACCAAAAGGGATGATTGTAGACAAAGATGGGTCTGAATCTTTTGAATTTGATAAGCTTGAGTTTTTTGATGGTAATACGTTTTTTGTACTAGACGGTAGAGTAGAGCGTATGCAAATAAAAATGGAAGGCGATAAAGAATGGCAACAATATTTGTTTGATAAAAGTGTTTCTGAATATTTAAAATCTATTGGAGCAAATTTAATTTTTGAAGGGCAAATACCGTCAGAGTTAACTAAAAAATGGGGCGATAACCCTAATGCTATTTACAAACATATGCATGAGTTTTATGGAGCAGATGTGGTAAACCATCCTGTACGCTTTTATGTGCTTAAAACCGAAGATAAAAAAATAGCTTTTCAAGTATCGTCTAACTCCAAAACCATTTCGGTTGTAGAAAATAAAGCGTTTGTACAAACCATAGAAAAAGTTACAGCAGACCAAATTTTTAAAGAAATTACAGATAAAGGTATTGCTACATTACATATTAATTTTGATACTGGAAAATCTAGAATTAAAGCAGACTCTTATGAAATTATTAGTGAAATATCTAAGATGATGAAATCTAATTTGGACTTAAAAATTAGTATAGAAGGCCACACAGACAATGTAGGCGATGCGGCTTCTAACCTAAAATTATCTAAAAACAGAGCACAAGCTGTACTAATGGCTATTGTAGAAGAAGGTATTAGTGAAGCCCGTCTAAAAAGTGAAGGATTTGGCCAAACAAAACCTGTAGGAGATAATACTACAGACAGTGGAAAAGCTAAAAATAGAAGAGTAGAGCTAAGAAAATTATAACATATAAAACAGCCTTTTGTAGCAAGTAGCAATTTGCTAGTGGGTTGTTTATCAGTAAATAAAGCCTCTGAGTATTTTATTCAGGGGCTTTGTTATTTAATACCGTATATTTTATTGCAACAATATTGCAATAACCAAATACATTCTTATATTTGCAACTTAGTTGCATTAAATAGAGTTTATTTTGAAGTTGATATTAAAAAAGCCAGATACCTTTGGCGCACTGGCAAGTACATTATGCTTGGTACACTGCTTTGCTACACCATTTATTTTTATAGCACATACTTGCGCTGCAGGTGGTTGTGAAACCAGCCCTGTATGGTGGAGTAGCTTAGATTATTTTTTTTTAATTGTTTCATTTTTTGCGGTATATCAATCTACAAAAAATACCTCTAAAAGTTTTATGAAACCCTTGTTGTGGTTAAGTTGGTTTAGCCTGTTTTTTTTAATTGTAAACGAAAAAATACAGTTGTTTTCTTTACCAGAAATCTTAACCTATGTTGTTGCGCTTGCGCTTGCAGCATTGCATATTTATAATTTAAAATTCTGCCAGTGTAAAACCAATAAATGTTGTGTGAATAATGGATAATACTAAAAAAGAAATACTAGGAGACAACCATATAGCTACAAGCGTAGATACTCCTTTACGTGCAGATGCTTTTGTAAAATCTGACGAAGAAAAAATAGAAGCTATACAACATCATTTTAAAAAAATAATGGAAGAGCTTGGTTTAGATTTAACAGATGATAGCTTGTCTGGTACACCATATAGGTTTGCTAAAATGTATGTAAAAGAGCTTTTTTATGGTTTAAACCCTAAGAGTAAACCAAAATTATCGGTTTTTGAGAACAAGTATGCCTATAAAAAAATGTTGGTAGAACAAAACATAACTATAGACTCCTCTTGTGAGCATCATTTTTTACCAATAACAGGGTTTGCACACATTGGTTATGTGCCAAAAAATAAAGTTATTGGCCTATCTAAAATAAACAGGTTGGTAGATTATTATGCGCACAGACCGCAAGTACAAGAAAGGTTATCATTACAAATACTAAAAGATTTACAAAGTACTTTAGAAACAGAAGATGTAATTGTAATGATTAGTGCAAAACACTTATGTGTGTCATCTAGAGGAATTAAAGACAAAAGTAGTTACACTACTACATTAGAGTACGGTGGTTGTTTTGCCAATGAGCAAACCAAAAACGACTTTTTAAAAATTATAGAGAAAACAACAGTGTAACTTAGTATTATTTATATGTAAAAACTTAAATCTTAAACTTCACAATTGTATGTGTTTTTTATTTGTTACATTGGTGAACAATTAATAACAACCAATTAAACAAAATTAAATATGAAAAATACAAGCCACTCATTATTAGTTATTCTTTTCTTTCTTATAATTGTTTCTTGTGATAAGAAAATAACGTTTGAGCAGCAAATTAGTCAAGATGTTTATCAAAAAATAGCGAGTGGTTATTGTGAAGAAGATAAAATACCAAAAGACGCCGTAATTAAAAATTTTAAAATAGGTGAAATTACGCCTATTGGAGACACAGGTATGATAGATGTTGCGTTAGAGTTTGATGTTACAGATGCAGATGGTAATGAGCAACATTTTACAGAAGCTATGCTTTATTTAGAACAAGGTAAAGACAAAAAAATGCTTGCTATTTTTTGTGATTACGATTACAGAAAGTAAAACCTAATAGCTGTAAAATAGGGTAGTAGGTATGGCTGTAGCCTGTAGGTAAAACATAAATAGTATACAGACATAAAAAAAATGAAGCTTTTGTCTAGTTTAAATAGTAATACAACTTTTCTTTTTTATTAGTTTTATATAAAGAATTTATTTGTTAAATATATGTTATGTGCTGATATACAGTGTATAATTAACTTGTAAAAATGTATACTATGAAAACCTTAAACAGTTTAATAGCAACCCTATTATTACTATCTTTTACATCTTACGCTCAAAATAGCGATAAGCAGGAAGACAATAAATTAGTAAAGCATACTGATTTTAGAATAGAAACCGATAATATTGAAGAATTAAGAAATTACAACTGGGAAAGTGTAAAAGAGATTTTTAAAGGCAATAATCCCGAAGATAAAATTACAATATCATACACCTTTAATGGAAATTTTAAGCAAAATAATGGCAAAGTTGTATTAAATAATTATGGTTTTACAGCTTCTGGTAAAACAGCCAATTTAGAAGCGTTAACTTTAAAATTAAAAAACTCACTAACAAATTTAGATAATATATATGCCAAGTATAACGGCAATTGATATACTAATTTTTTAGTAGTACACAGTTAAAAAAAAGTCCCTTATCTAATTAAAGATAAGGGACTTTTTTATGCGTTAGTATTAATACTAGAAAGCACCAATAAAGTGGCTACCAGTTGTGTTAACCAATTCTGCGCCTTTAGTAACTTCACCAGTTAATGTGTTTACCACATAAATGTTTCCGTTTTTACCAACAGGAGCTTGTGTTAGGTAAATATCATCACCATCTACAACAAAACCTTGGTACTGAAATAATTCAAAATCTAATTCGTAAGGAATTTCAGTTATAGTTGTTGCTGTTTTTGCATTTAAATCAACCAAAGCAAAAAAGCTTTGCCCTCTACCAGAAATACCTTCTTCAGAACCATTATGACGGTAAGCAACTACAGCTTTTCCGTTTGCAGCTGGTCTCCAAGCTAAAATGTAAGCACCCTCTACACCTAAAGCATCATCTAAATTAAAATCGTACGTATTGTCGTATTCGTTATTAGCATCAATTTTTAAGATATGAGAACCGTTAGGATCACTTTGGTTAGCTTGGTAAACACTTCCATTATATAAAAAAGCATTAATACTACGGTATCCGTTTGTATTACCGTGACCAACGGTAGAAGTAATTACCGTAGGGTTTGTTAAAGATGGGTAATCTAATACAATAGTTTTAGAACCTAAAATTTCATAATCACTGTCAGACTCAGCAGTTGCAGGATCTACTTTACTTAAACGAGCACCAATGTATAATTTGTCTCCTGCAGCGTTTAAAGTAGGCATATCTATTCTAGAAATGTAATATCCTTGTGCTTCTTCTTCAGCAGTTAAAGGAATGCTAGACTCTTCAAAGTTTTTAATAGCAGAGTTTTCTAAGTCTAAAGTAACAACACCCATTGTAGCTTCTGTACGTAAATATGTATCGTCTGTAGCATCATCAGGTGTGCCATTATCATCAAACTGGTGTTCTGTAGAAACATAAACAGCAGAACCTGTTTTATCGCCATCAAACAACTTAATCCATCTAGGAGCAGTACCTACGTAAGGAGCAATACTAACTTCTGTACCTGTTTTTGTAAAATTTTGACCACCTTCTACAGTATACTTGGTATAGTTACCACCGGTATCACCTGCATAGCTAATATTAAACATAGTACTACCATCTTCAGATGATTGTAACCTTGCAGTTCTGTTAGACGGTACAATAAATCCGTTATCAAAAGGAGCTATAGATACAGTAGGGTCTTTAGCATCTTCACTAGTTAAAGAATAAATTAATGTACCACCGTTACCATCTCCAGGATTGTCTCCCATTTTTGCAGCAGCAACAGTTATCCATCTGCCTTCTGTTGGTTGTTCTGGAGTTGTTGGCGTATCACCACCATTGTCATCACTACTACAAGAAGCTAATAATCCTAAAGTAGCAAATGCTACCGCAAAAGATTTAATATGTATTAAGTTACGTTTCATTTTGTATAATGTTTAAAAAATTAAAATTTATGTATAGAATAATTAAGTTTTAAGTAAAAAGCTCTACCTGGTTTTTGTACCGATAAATTATCGTACACAGGTTCGTCAAAAATATTTTTGATATCAAAGCTTGCAACTAGTTTTTTGTTAGGAAAAGCGTAGCTTAACCCAAAATCTTGTACAAGCTGTGTAGGTACTTTAAAAAACTCATCACCCACAGTATTTTTTCCTTGTGGTGGTAGGTAAGAGAATTCATCTGTAAAGTACATTGTATAAAAAAGGTTTAACCTAGATTTTTGTTGTATTACATTTTTAAAAGAGTAGCGTATGTTACCATTCATAGTAAAAAACGGGGTGTTTGGTACAGCTATTTCTACACCATTGTTTTCTATATTTAAACTAAAACGCGATGCGTTAAAGTTTAAATTAAAGTTGTTGTTAAACGTATAATTTAATTGCGCATCTATACCTTTAGAGGTACCGCTACCTTGGTTTACATAAAGTATTAACTCGTCATCAATATTTAAAGATGTTTCTATAGGCAAACCAATACGGTCTTTTATATTTCTGGTAAACAAATTAGCACCAATTGTAAATTTGTGTTTTTTTATAGATAAAGCACCAAACCTAAAACCTAAATTGTAATTGTTACTTTGTTCTGGGTTTATACTTGGGTTTGCCACAACATTGTCTCCATCGTTACCAAAAACTTCGGTTTCATTAGGTAATCGTATAGCTTTTTCTGCAGATGTTAAAAGTGTAAAGTTTGGAGAAAAGGCATAAGAGGCAGCAAAACCATAACCTGTAAACTTTTTGTTGCTGCTAATTATTTCATCAACAACAACCGCATTTCCATTTTCATCTTCTACAATTTCTGGATCTACATTTACAGTTTTTTGTTGGTATAATTTACCAAAAGCACTTGTTTTTAATTTGTTTTCTATAGCAGACAACTCATAACTTAAGGCAAAAATATTTTTATGTAAGTCCCTAGTTCCTTTAAATGTGTTTTCTAAAACAGATCGCAATTCATCACTATCTTCACGGTCTATTCCGCTATATACGTGGTTGGCTAAAATTTTATGATTGTTGTTAAAGGCATAAGAAACTCCTGTTCTAATAGATCCTACTTTTCTGTTTATAGCAGCTAAAGTTGGTCCGCCTTCTTGCTGAGACCTCCAAGTGTATTGGTACTCATCTCCTCTAAAATCTATAGCTCTTTCACCATTCCAACTATAAGCCCAAGAAACGGTATCATTAACGGTACGGTTTCTTTTACCATAAATTCCGTTAACAGTTACATCTAAACCTTTAGTAAATAAATCCTTTTTTTGGTATGTTAAATTTGCAAGTAGTGCGTTGGATTCTAAAAACCTGTCTTTGTATGGCGTAATAGTCATAAATGCACCGTGTTGCACCTCTTTATAATCATCAGACCCAGTAACACCAACAAAAAACTGATCTGCCCATTTTACATCTGTATAACCTATTTGCAACATACCACCAGTAGACCTGTAGGCGTCGTTAAACCTACGTGCAGTTATTGGGGTTTGTACACCACCTAATCCGGTAACAACAACACTTCTTCCAGATACTTTATAATCGTTATCTGAATAGTTATGAAAAAGCGATGTTTTTACGGTAAAGCCAGTATCATTAAACCTATATAAACCATTTACGCTTGCTTGTAAAGTGTTAAATGAACCGTAAGAAACTGAAGCGTTTAAATTGGTTTTAGCATCATTATGAAGCACAATATTAATGGCGCCACCTAGTGCGTCATCTGCTAAATGGCCAGGAACAACACCTTTATACACCTCAATATTTTTTATCATAGAAGGAGGTATGCTGTTTAAGTTAAATGATGAGCCATACATAGAGCTAGGAATACCGTCTATAAAAATACGCACAGCACTACCAGATAAACCGTTAAGACTATAACTAACATCTGACCCTAAACCACCATTTTGTCTAATTTTAACACCTACGGTAGTGTTAAGCAACTCGTTAGTTTGTATGTTTCTAATACTAGCTTCTTCTGTTTTAACTACGTTAACGGCAAAACCTTGAGTTTCAATTTCGGTTTCTTTAGTTTTTCCGCTTACTAAAACCTCATTTAGCTCATTATCTTCATTGTAGCTAAGGGTGTGCTTAATTTTTGTATTCTTTTTATCTACTACAATGGTTACTTTTTCTATTTCTTTACCGTAATATTTTATGGCTATTGTATGGTTACCATATGGTAAATCTGGTAATGTAAAAAAGCCTTTAGCGTTAGTATAAACGTGTTTTATTGGTTTTTGTGTAAAAACAGTAGCCTCTGCAACAGGTATACCGTTTTTAAAATAAACAGTTCCGGTAACAGTACCCTTTTTTGTATAGTCTGCTTGTTGTGAAAAAGCAGAAAAAGAAAGTAGTAGACTTAAAACAGACACTATTTTTAACATACAAATAAAAAATTTTTATATTTATTAAGACTTAGTCTAAATTAATTTAGATTTGCAAATCTAAGTTTAGGATAACTGAAACGAATAACGCAAACGGAAGTTTAAACAACGCATTAAGAAATAATGAAGCAAGGTTTAAAAAGCTATACTACTAAAGTTAATTTTGGTGTAAATAAGGTTGAAAAATCTAAAACCAACAATGCTTTAAAAAAAGACTACATACCTTACAGCACAAATATTATAATTGGTGAAGATTTGTTAGTGCATAAAGGTAATTTAGTAGCCGCTAGTAAAAGCTGTACATCTACCACATCTGGCTTTACAGTAAATGTTTCTGGTAATTGTCCGGTTATAAAGCTTCATTTCTCGTTACGTGGCCAATACACAAACACTTATAAAAATACCTCTAGTTTTAAAGCTCATATTCCTGATGGGTACTGTAATATGCTTTATGTTCCTTTATTAAATTGCCAGGAAACGTACAGCGGAAAACACCATAAAACATTAGAGATTTACATATCACAAAAAGGTTTAGAAAAAATAGTTGGCAATAATTTTAATTCTAATTTAGAACAGTTTTTTAGTAAAGTAAAGAGTTTAGAGCCGGGTTTGTATTATAAAAAAAATAAACAAATAACGGTAAAGTTTAAAAACCAAATTAATGAAATTTTGCAATGTAAGTACACAGGAATTTTAAAAGAAAACTATTTAAAAAGCAGACTAACAGTTTTACTAATAGATTTTTTAATGAAAACTGCAAATCCTGTGGCAGAAGAGGTAATTATATCTGAGTCTGATTATTTGGCATTGGTAAGGGTAGAAAAATATTGCAAGCAAAACTTAAAAGAAAAGCTAACTATTAACCACTTGTCTTTAATAGCAGGATTTAATACAACCAAGTTAAAGCGCGATTTTAAAAAAGTATACAAAACCACCATTTTTAAGCACATAACTCAGCTTAGAATGCAAAAAGCAAAAGAATTAATACAAGAAAAAGGCTTGTCAATTGCAGAGGTATCTTACGAGGTTGGTTACTCTAACCCACAACATTTTACGGCAGCTTTTAAAAAAACAATAGGTTATTTACCAAGTAAACTAATTAAATAACCACTAATTCACCAATTCCTGTGCTTCTTTTAATCTAAAGCAACGTTCTTCACCCAAGTAATTAGGGTTTCCGTGTTTTTCAGACCAAAAGCCATCTAAAATATCCTTGCTAATACATTTGTATACCACAACACCTTTGTAGGTAGCATTATCTTCGCCTTTGTAATTAAAATTAATTACCAAAATATTGTCTTTAAAAAAACCAGTTCCTAATTGGTATTGCTCATTACCTATTAACCATTTTGCTTTTATGCGCTTATTTGTATCTAAAGCTAAAACTAGTGTGCCTTTATATGTTGTTTTTTCTGCATTTTGGTTGTTTCCCATAATAGCATAGGTGCCAGGCAAGTCTTCAATGTTCATAGGTATAGTAATTTAATTTTGTAGTAGCCGTTGGTTGCATACAAATGTAAACACTTAAAAGTTATAGCGTATGTAACTACTGTAATCTTCCTTGTAAAATTGTTAAATAAAAAATCTATTTTTAATCATTCTAAATAAAAATAGTTCTTATATTTGCGCTTTATCAATACTAAGTCTAAATAAACAAATAAGCTTTATTTATTATAAATACACTTTATTATGAAAAAAATAACAACACTTGTTTTACTACTGTTTGTAGGTACTATTGCCGCACAAGACGCAAATGTTTTTTGGTCTCGTGGGTTTTTTAAGCCAAATACTACAGTTAAAGATATACAAGCAAAAGAAGCTGCAGGCAACAGTGCAACAGCATTAAGCTCTAATAATTTTGATGCTACTACAAATGCTATTTTAGCAGGTGCATCTGCAGAGGTTGTAGACTATTTATTAACTAAAAAAGAAAACGATGTAAATAAAGTTACGCACGACGGGCGTACTTACCTTTTTTGGGCAGCTATGAAGGGTAATTTACCGTTAATGAAAAAGTTAATTAAACTTGGCGCAAAAACAGATGTTGTAGATGATAAAGGTAGTACTGTATTACTTTTTGCTGCTGGTGGCGGACAAACTAATCCAGAATTATATGATTTATTACTAGCAAATGGTGCAAAAATAACAGAGACTTCTCCTAAAGGCGCAAATGCTATTTTAAAATTAATTGGTGGTGCTAAAGATCTTAAAGATTTAAGCTACTTTTTAGAAAAAGGGTTAGACCTAAACCATACAGATAAAGATGGGCATAATGCCGTAGATTATGCTGCACGTACAGGTAATGAAGCAATTATAGAGCAGTTAATTAACAAAGGAATTGCTTATAAGGATACTAATGCAGACGGTAGCAATGCTATTTTAGTAGCTACAGAAGGTGGTAGAGGTCCTGGTAATAGTTTAGCTTTTTATAAGTATTTAGAGAGCTTGGGTATTAACGCAAATGTTACAGATAATAATGGTGTTACTCCAATGCACAATTTGGCTGGCCGTAACAAAGACAATGCTATTTTTAATTACTTTATAGATAAAGGAGTTAGCACAACCCAAGCCGATGCTAAAGGTAATACTCCGCTTATGAATGCTGCTAGTCGTAATAGTTTAGAGGTGGTAAAGTTTTTTGATGTTAAAAATTTAAAAGCTAAAAATAAAGATGGACAAACAGCTTTAACTAATGCAGTTGCTTATAACAGTGTAGATGTTGTTACTTATTTAATAAACAAAGGAGCTGCTATTGATGTGGTAGATGAAAAAGGAAACAATTTGGCATACTACTTGGTTAACTCTTACTCTAAAAGAAATGAAAAAGCATTTGCAGAAAAATGGGATTTATTAACTGCTAAGGGCTTAAATATGGCTCACGTACAAGAAGGAAAAAACAACATTTTACACTTGGCTGTAGCTAAAAATAATAAAAAATTATTAGCTAAAATTACACCATTAAAGATTGATGTTAATGCTAAAAATGCTAACGGACTTACTCCTTTACATTTAGCAGCTATGACAACTAATAATGTAGACTTAATTAAGTATTTAATTAGTGTTGGAGCCAAAAAAGATGCTGTAACAGAGTTTGAAGAAACAGTGTACGACTTAGCCTCTGAGAACGAACTTTTAAACAAAAACAAAATTGAATTTTTAAAATAATAAGTAATGAAATTTAAAGTAGCAATTATAGCAATATTAGGTTTGTTTGTTATGGCAGCTTTTACAGCGGCTCCTAAAACTAGCCAATATAAATGTATGATTCAGTTAAAGAATTACGAGGGCGAAGGTGCTTACGTTGTGGTATCTTTATTAGATGCTGAAGGTAAATACGTAGAGACATTAAATGTTTTGGGAGACGACCCAGAGTGGTACCATGATTTAACCAAATGGTACAACTTTTTTGAAAATAAGAAACCAAGTATTGATGCCATTACAGGTGCTACAATTAGTGGTGGTGAACGTGCTATAAAAGTTATTAAAATTGATGACGATAAAATAGACAGTGGCTACAAAATACGTTTTGAAACTGCTGTAGAAGATCAAAAATATGTGGAGGACGATGTAACTTTTGAGCTTACTTCTGCAAGCGTAAATAGCAAAGTAGATGGTACTGGTTACATTCGTTACATACGTATGTTACCACAGAAATAATTAATTTATGACATTATCAGTATGGAGATACAGTCACCTTGTGTTGGCTGTATCTTCTTCTATTTTTATTTTATTGGCAGCCGTAACAGGTTCTGTTTTAGCGTTAGAGCCAATTAGCAATCGTATACAGCCATACACTACAGGCGATTTAGACCAAATTACTGTTGCAGAATTTACAAGCACACTACAGCAAAAATATACAGAGGTTATATCTGTAGAAATTGATAAAAATAGCTGGGTTACGGCATCTGTAATAGATAAAGATGGTACAGATAAAATAATATACATAGACCCAAAAACAGGAGATAGTTTAGGTACACCAAAAGAGTCTAGCGCAGTTTTTAAGTTTGCAACCACATTACACCGTTCCTTATTTTTAAAAGGCATTGGTAGGTTTTTTGTAGGCTTGTCTTCATTATTACTTTGTTTAATAAGTATTAGCGGTATTTTTCTAATTCTAAAAAAGCAAGGTGGTGTTAAAGGTTTTTTTAAACCAATAGTTAAAGAAAATTTTAATCCGTATTACCATACTCTTTTTGGTAAATGGTTGCTAATTCCTATTTTAGTTATAACGCTAACAGGCGTGTATTTGTCGTTAGAACAGTTTTCTATAATACCGTCTGCAAAAATTGTACATCAAGAAGACACCTTGTTTGCAGAAGAACCAGTTATTCCTATAGCAGATTTTAAAGTTTTTAAAGACACTAAATTATCCCAGGTTCGTAAAATAGAATATCCTTTTGCACCTTTTCCAGAAAGTTACTTTTTACTACAATTAACAGACAAGGAGTACTTAGTAAACCAATTTAATGGTGATATTGTTAGTCAGGTTAACTATCCGTTTTATGTAATATTAACGTATTACAGCACACTTTTTCATACAGGGCAGGGGAGTATAGTATGGAGTATAGTTTTGTTATTGGCTTCTATTGGTATTTTGTTTTTTATGTATTCGGGCTTTAGCATAACGTTGCAACGCAGAAAATCTAGAATTAAAAACAAATACAAAAAGGACGACTGTGATTATGTTATTCTTATAGGATCTGAAAACGGAAACACCTTTTATTTTGCCAACGCATTATACTCAGAGTTACTGCGTTTGGGTAAAAAAGCATATTTAGCAGAACTAAACAGCTATATAAGCTATAAAAATATGCAGCATTTGGTGGTAATGACATCTACCTACGGTACAGGAGAGGCGCCAACAAATGCTAAAAAGTTTAAAGCACTTTTAAACACACATCAGCAAGGTGCAAAGTTTAACTACTCTGTTGTAGGTTTTGGCTCATTAGCATACCCAGACTATTGCAAATTTGCTTATGATGTAGATACTATGTTGCAAGCACACCCAAACAACAACCGTTTGACAGATGTATTTACCATAAACAACCAAAGTTTAGAATCTTTTAACCAGTGGTTGTTGGCGTGGAGCAAGCAAGAAAATTTAAACATAAGTTTACCAAAAGCTATTGGTGGTAAAAAGAAACGTAAAACCTATGCTTTTACTGTAACCAAACACACCAAGGCAGAAAATAACCCAGACGATACTTTTTGTATACACCTAAAACCAGTAGAAAAAGTAAAGTTTACCTCTGGAGATTTACTCTCTATTTTGGGCGAACAAGACCAGAGAGAACGTTTATACTCTATTGGTAAATGGGATAAAAACGAGCTTGTTATAAGCGTTAAACGCCACCAAAAAGGCAGTGTATCTAATAGGTTACAAAACCTTGCTGTAGGCAACAAAATAAGCTGTGGTATAGTAAAAAACAAAGCATTTCATTTGCCTAAAAAAGCAAAAGAAGCCCTGTTAATAGCAACTGGTACAGGTATTGGCCCTTATTTAGGGATGATACGCCAAAACACTGCACACAAAAAATTACATTTGTATTGGGGTGGGCGTACAGCAGCATCTTTTGAGCTGTACAAAAAACAATTAGAAGAACACCAGCAGGCAGGCAAACTAACCTCTTTACATTTGGCATTGTCTAGAGAACAAGCCCAAAAAGTATACGTGCAAAACCTGTTAGAGGCAAATGGTAAAGAAGTTGCCCAACTTATTAAAAACAAAGGTTATATTTTAATTTGCGGCTCTATAGGTATGCAAAAAGAAGTTACTACGGTTTTAAATACAATTTGTAAAAACCACCTAAAAAAGCCATTAAGTTACTACCAAAACAAAGGCCATATTTTAATGGACTGCTACTAAAAACAAACTAAAACCCGTAACTGTATGTTATGGGTTTTTTTGTGCCATTTATACTCTTTTTTAACCCAATTACACATTTCCGTAATTGTACTACAAAAAATGTTTTTATATTGTAGGAAAAATGTAATTATTGCGTTTATACTACCAATATGGCTGAATAAACGCAATTAATTGTAATTACTCACTAGTTGTGGTGCATTTAAAAAAAATGGAGAATAAAACGAAAAAAATAGTTGCCAGGGAAATTCTCATCTTTTTTGGGACAGTACTGACATCACTTCTGTTTCTAGCTGGATTAATGCTCTACAAACAATATTTGATTAGTGATACCGAAAAGAAATCCAAATTAATTAAAGAACTAAAATTTGAAAAGAACTCATTGCCTTCAAATAGAGTTAATGCACTTTATGAAAATGGACTGAAAAACGAACTATTTTTTTACTACAAGCTAGGAAAGGACACCATAGCCGTTTCAAAAAAACATCAAGAAGACTTTTTAGTAGACGAGTTTGGAATTCTAAAAAATGTGCGCCAATTAGAAAACCATAAGGAATATTTTTCTTGGTTTCCTTCAACGACCATAAATCTGGAGGGCAAAAAAATTACTTACAAGAATTATTTAGAATTGAGTAATCAAATTAAGCAAATCTACCCAGCATACGAAGACATTGAAGCAAACACTTTGGTCGATAAAATCAGAGCAAAGTTTGTATCTAAAAAAGATTCCAGTTTAGTTTTCGATTACGTGAACTACGAAGAATTCCGTGTTTTATTGGAAAATAAGAATTATCGAGATAACTTATATCAATTTATGAATAAGGAATTTGATATGGGAACATTAGCAGAATATGAAAAGAAAATAGCAGAAGGACTTAAATATAATGAAGATGTAATAAAACGCTCAAAATCCATAAATACCAAATTAACAGAAATTGAACAAGAATTAAAAAATAAAAAATCTCGTTTAATGGAAAAGTCAGAAACATTTAGAATGACCTTTATAGTTTGGCTTGTTCTACTTGGAATTGCTTATCCAATGCGCTGGACATTTAAAATATTAAAATGGTCTGTAAATACAGTACGTAAATAAAAACGCACCACAACAAAGCCTAAACGTAATGCGGACTTTAGGGTTAAACCGAAAGGTCTGTGTATATTTATAAAGTCGCTAAATCCATAAGATTTAGCTTGGGAACAAAAAAAGAAAAAGCAAAACAATAAGCTTTAGCTACGTTGGCAGACGGAAACGAAAAGTTACCTTGCCTGCCCTACTTGCCATAGCCTAACCGTTATGCCCAAGCAAAATAGAGACCTACGATTATGAAAAGTAATGCAAAAGAATATTTAAAAGAATTTGCTACCTCTCAACCTGATTGGTTAAAAGCTCTTATTTATGATTCTATAGAATCAAATGGGAATATAACAAATGAGAGAAAAAACGAAATATTCAGCAATTTAACAAAAGGTACTAACTTAAATGTTACAGAACCAAATCTAAGTAACGAAACTACTGATTCTGAGATTCGACTTACAAAACTAATTCATAAAAGTGGAGTAAATGCTTTAAAAGAAAACCAGATGATAAAGTTCTCTAAGGATGTCACAATTTTATACGGTATGAATGGTGCTGGAAAAAGTAGTTATTTCAAGGTATTGAACGAAATAGTTGGAGGAAATCAAAAGAAAGAAATATTACCAAATATTTATACTGAAACCTCAAAGCCAATTGAAATAGAACTAAGCTTTGAACCTCAAAATGGACAAAATCAAACAATAAATTGGGATGGAACCAATCGCTCCCTCAATTTGCTTAATAAATGTAAAGTTTTTGATACTTCGTATTTAGAAGGTCTTTTGGGAACAAGGAAAGCTGACAGCACGCTTATCCAACCTTTAGGTTTAAATCTGTTTACTTATTTAGTTGGAGTAATTGATGATTTTAAGGACAAGGTAAATAACAAAGCTGAAAAAAAAAGGCTTGAAAAACCAACATTAGAATTAAAATATTTAAGTGATGAGATAAAAACATCTTTTGAAAGTCATCAGGTTTCCAGTAGTATTAAATCACAAGTTGAAAAACTATATACTTTTTCAGACGAAGATTCAGTGAAACTTAAAACCAAACAAGGTGAGCTGAAAAACTTAAAGCAGATTAATATTCAAGATAAAATTCGTCTTAAAAAGAATGATAAAGGCGAATTAGAGAACGTTAAAAGTCATATTGACAATATTGTTAAAAAGATTTCTGGAACATTTACAAAAACACAAAATTTCATTGAAACATATACAGAAAGTAAAGAGGCTAATAAGTTAGCGAAAAAGCAATTTGAAATTTTATCAAATATACCTGCCAACAATACGGAAGAATGGAAAGAGTTTATTAAAGCAGGAGAAAAATACACTTCAAAATTAGACTCCGTAGAAAAAGTTTGTGCTTATTGTCGTCAACCTTTAGCAGATGATAATTCCATTAATTTGGTTCAATCATATGGGAATTTCCTTAAAGACGAATCGGAACAAAAATTGAATGGAGCGATTCAAAACTTGGAATCACTTAAACAGGAACTTAATGGAATTTCGGTTAAGCTGAAAATAAAAGAAAACATAGAAGCGATTTTAAAAGAAACTAAAATAGCGGATTCAGATGAAACACTTAATAAACTAATAGATAATATCATTTCTAATCTTGAAAAAGGAAAAAAAGAATTAATTACAGCTATAGATAGCAAAAGTTCTAAAGATTTAAAAATTGAATTTAAGAACAAGGATATTATTAATTTAAAACTTTCTGCAATAATTGAAAGCTTACAAGCTGAAATCGTAAAATTTGAGAATGATAATAGAGGCAAGAATACTCAAATACAAAAACTTGAAAAAGAAATAAAAGGCTTTTTAGAAAATGAATCAATCAGCCAACAGAAAGAAAGCTTTGAAAAATGGTTTAGTATTGATTCTGTTGAGAAAGGGTTAAGACAAAAATCAAAAAAAATAAATACCACCAAAGTCAGTAATCTTTCAAAAACTGCTCATAATGATTTATTGACAGAAACGCTAAAAACCAATTTTATCAATGAATTGACAGGTTTAGGGTTTAATAAACTTGAAGTAAAGCTTGAAAATGCAAGAGGGCAGAAAGGAACTTCAAATACAAAACTAACTCTTATCAAAAATAAGGATATTAAAGCTGTTTTAAGTGAAGGAGAACAAAAAGCTGTCGCTTTGGCTCTTTTCATTGCAGAAGCTAAAATTCAAAAAAGCATCAATCCAATAATTTTAGATGACCCTGTTAATAGTCTTGACCATAAAATTGCTGGGAATTTTGCTGAAAGACTATTGCAGTTAGAGAACCAAATTATTCTTTTTAATCACAATAGGTTATTCCTTGAATCTTTTGAAACATCAAAAGCAAATCATATTTGTAAAACAATTGATTCTGCTTGCAATAATTCGAGAGGTAAACACATTAGGATTTATCTGGTCAATAATGAAGGTAAAAATTCAAAAGGAGTATTGACAAATTTTAAATTGAACAAAGCTTCAAATCATATTTGTGATGCGAAAAGATTACTAGGTAGTTCACCTTTTGAAGATGGGTTAAAAGTTGCAAATTTAATCAGAAAGGCTGTTGAATGTACAATTGACGAAAAAGTATTTAATAATCAAGTACCAACTAAGAATAGCACAAAAAACAATCGTATAAATTGGGATGAGTTGAAAAAACTTAATAACGATAAACATATAATAAACTCATTAAGAGATATTCACAGCAGAGTATCTGGAGGAGAGATGCATAATGGGACTGAAAACGAAGAAAATCCTATTGAAATGGATGAATTCAATACTATGATTTCGAATGTTGAACAAATGTTAAATTGAAGAATTCCAGGGCATAACAATGGCTCATACGTAATGTTTTTTGCCGCAGGTGCAACACAAAAAACACTACTCATAGCCGAGGCCGTTATATCTCATTAAAAGAACCTGATAAATACTAAATATTATGGATGATTGGAACTGGGAAAAATATATAAGACCAATTCTAAACCAATTGACAATTAAAAGAGGTTCAATTAGCCATAGGATTACAAATAAAAATATCAATAAAAAATTTATTGATGATATTGTAATTACCTTTTTTGCTAACCAAATTGATTTTGAAGACCCAATGTATGGAGAAATGGAATCCATTGAACCAGAATTATGGTTTGAGCAAAGACATTATGATAAAATATCTATAAAATCATTTAAAGGGTTAGAATACAAACGATTTGTTTTTAAACCAGGCGAAGTATTTGGTTCATTCTCAAATGAAATTGATATTATGCCTTTAGGTGTAAAATTTGAACAGATTAAAGACGAAAAAATTGGATGTGAATTGGAACTCACTTTTTCAAACAGAGATGGTTCGTTCGAGGGAACATTTGAAGACCATTCAAAAAAAAATATTAAAGTAAAGTCTGAATTGAAAATTGAACCATTAATATATTTTGACTATCACAATTTAGTTAATGACAAGGAAGCTCTTTTTAAAAGCTTGAACTCTGATTTATATGATATCGATACAATAAATGAGTTCAATTGTGGGTGGAAAGACGGAGAAATGAAATCTTATAAAATTGGAGTAAAATAGAACGATACAACAAGGCCTATAATTAATACGGATTTTGGTGCTCAACCCAAAGTTAAGTGCATTTAACCAAGTTCACAAAATCTTTTGATTTGGCTTTTAAACAGAAAAAGATAAAATAAGACACTAATCTTTAACTTGTGTAAACTATGTATCTTAACGAACAATTATAAAAAATGGTAACAAAGAATAAATATTTATTGAGATTTTTAGTACTATTTATTGGACTGATAACCATACCATTCCCGTTTAATCTCATCCCTAATTTAGAGTTTGTTCAAAAATCATTTTTTGGACTTTATCAAAAAATTGTTCCTTGGATAGGAGATAAGATTCTGAACTTGGAAAAACCAATTACCATCATTCAAAATAGCAGCGGAGATAAAACATACGACTACGTATTATTATTAATTCTATCGGTAATAGCCATTTTTGGGACGGTTATTTGGAGCATTCTTGATAGAAAAAATAGGGATTACGAAAAACTAAATTACTGGTTCATAGCATTCACAAGATGCTATTTGGGTTATTTTATGATTTACTACAGCTTTTTTAAAATAATACCGATACAATTCGGGGAAATCGCTTTTTGGAGAATGCTCCAACCATACGGCGAATCTTCACCAATGGGCTTAGCATGGACTTTCTTGGGTTATTCTAAAGGCTACAACTTATTCATAGGACTTTCAGAGTTTATTGGCGGAATTTTACTTTTTCACAGAAAAACGAAACTTCTAGGTGGGCTTATCCTAATTCCAGTAACCGTTAACATTGTAGCCATAAATTTCTTCTATGATGTTCCAGTGAAACTCTTCTCCTCCGAATTACTACTAATGGCGGTTATTGTGGTAGCTCCAGATTTAAAACGTCTTTTCAACCTTATCGTTCAAAACAAGCCCACAAATAGAAGAGATTTAACTACTCCGATTGAATCAAGGAAATTGATTAAAGGTATCAATATCCTTAAATGGACTTTTCTTATTTTTATCCTTTACAAGACTATTGATCATACCACCCAGACGTATAAAACCCGACAGAATAAATCTGAATTATATGGACTTTACGAGGTAAAGCTTTTTACCCAAAATCGAGATACCATTAGGCCATTATTAAATGACGAGAAAAGATGGAGATATATATTTTTCGAATACCCAAATACTATTCAGTTTTCTCGAATGAATAAATCTAGATATGGGTTAAACTCAAAGATAGATACGGTAAAAAATCAAATTAGAATGACAGAATTCAAAGATTCAACCAAGACTTATAATCTTAATTTTAAAAAAACGGATTCTACTTTAAACATATACGGTGTCTTTAGGAAAGACACTATTTATTGTGAAACCAAGCGATTGGATAAAAAAGACTTTCGACTAACCTCCCGAGGGTTTAATTGGATTAACGAATACCCATATAACCGATAAAGTAATTATGTTTAACAAAGAATAAAATCAATATATGACAACTAAAGAAACTTTTTGGGAGCGTAAAAACAAACTAAATGATGATTTTGTAGTACTTGGTTCTGTAGCAAACCCAGCAACAGTAGAGCAAATTACAGCTTACGAAAAAAGTAGTGGTTATGTATTTAGCGAAGATGTAAAAGATTTTTTAATAACATTTGGCACGCTACTTTTTGAGGTGAAAGAAGAGGTGTGGAGAAGACCAAAAGTATACGACGTTATGCCTGCTTGGAAATTTGGGTATGGCTTTTTTGTTTACGGTTTATCTATGGATGAAGATACCCCAGCTTGGATGACTTATGAAGAGAAAAACCAAGAAGCATTAGAGTATAAAGAGAAAACCCTTGGGCAGATGTTTTTTAAGAAAACAGGAAATGGCTATAGAGCTTACGCAAATAATGGGGTTATAACCATAGAACACGACAAATATGACGAAACCGATATTGAAGTATTTGAAGGTAATATATACGATTTTTTAATTGCAGAAATAGATAAGCTAGAAGAAGATTACTTAGAATACATAAATGAGAAGGCTAGTATCTAATTTAAACCATAGCAAATAAGAGAACTAAACTCATAAGCAAATATGTTTATGGGTTTTTTTATGTGTTTATATTAAAATAGAAAGTTGTGTATATACTACAGAAAATGTTTTTATATTGTAGGAAAAATGTAATTATTGCGTTTACACCACCAATATGGCTGAATAAACGCAATTAATTACGGTTATATATAGTTTACCTGCAAGCTAAACAAACATATGAACTTCGATTTAGAAGACAAACTTAACGAATATGTAAAGCGGAATGATTTAGATTCTGCAATACAAATTGCGGAATCGGAATTAAGCAAGATTTCTCAAACGGAATTTCATCAAGTAATTGGAATGAATCTTCTGCATTTGGAATCGGAATTAAGCGAATTTATTTCCAAATTTTATTCAAGTGTAAAACTGAAATACACTTTTAGTTTTACAAAAAAACTCAAAGCCTTTTACTGCGAAATGAACGGGTTTACCATAAATTATGACAGATGGTTTATAGACCTATTTTCATTTAGTGAAATAGGACAAGAAGATTATGAATGGTTAGCGGATTTTGAGCATCATACGAATAAGGACTTGACAATAACTGGATTTGAAAACCTTCAACAAGTTTACGAAGACGTTTATAAAAATCAAAAGCACGACATTCCTGAAATTGAACAAGCTTATGAAGTTGCGGAATTATTAATAATTTTACGTTTGCAAGAACTTTTCAGAGAAACATATAAAAAAGCTAAAGAAAGCGGAAAAAAATGGAGTGATTATCCAATGTTCGTGACTGCACACGATTATGAAATGATTTACCGAACGCAATTTCTAATTGAAAATGAATAAAAAACATAAATCAAAACATTGGACCGAGAAATTTGAAAATATTGTTTTTAAGTATACACCAAAGCTATTTGAAATTTTAGGATGGCTAACAATACTTGGGGTTTTAAGATATATAGGATTTGAAAAAAATATAATTTCTGCGAGTATAATATATGCGATTGGACTTCTTTTATTTAGTCAATACGTTAATGTTTATATCTTTAAAGAGATTATCGGAAATAATAAAAAACGAAAACGCAAAGGAAGATATTATTTAATTGGTTTGATATCTGGTCTTTTCAGCATTTTGGTTATTGGAATCAATAATAACTCATTTAGGATAAAAAAGCCAGCAGGTAACAACGTGTATAATTAATGGCTAGTTCTCGCCTACTTACGAAAATCCTTGCGGATTTTCTATTCGGTTTTTATTTGCTAAATTAGGTGCTTAAACACGCCACTAATCATACACAAACACGTTGTGCGCAAACTGAAAAAACCAATCTGAACTAAATGATATTTAAAGGAATTAATGACCAAACTGTTGAATTTAGGATAACTAACTACCAGTTTCCTGAAATAACGGATTGCGAATATGATTCCAATTGGTTGTTGATTTATCTTAATGTAAAAAGTGATTGCGGAAATTGGCAAACTGTGGACCCATCCCTTTTAGTTGGGGATGTAAAAGAAATAATAGAGTGGTTCAAAAAAATATCTCAAAACGAAACACCTAAGTATAAATGTTTGAATTTTATTGAGCCAAACTTGGAATTTGAACTAATAAAACTTGGAATTGACTTTAAAACTGTTCGTATTAAATTTAACTTAGAATCTAGGCCTAAGAGCGCAGATGACAAAAAGGATTATTTTGTGGACTGCAAAATGAATAACTCGGAACTGTATAAAGTTATTGAAGGTCTAAAAAAAGAATTGCAACCTTATCCAAAAAGAGCGGTTGGTTGAAAAAGCCTACGCACAACAAAACCTATAAACAATTCGGCTTTTAGTGCTCAATCCAAAGTTAAGTGTATTTAACCAAGTTCACAAAATCTTTTGATTTGGCTTTAGAACAGAAAAAGATAAAACAAAATAAATCCCGAAGTATCGGGATGGCTAAATTTTTAATCGGAAATTAAATACTAATTTAATCCCGCACTAACATTAGCCGAGCCGTTAGCGTGCATTTCTAAAAAATGAATAATTATCAATTAAAATATAAGACAGAAACAATTTGGACTAATAACCATATTTTGACTTTGATACAACTATTGATTATTGGACAAATAAATGACATCCAGTCAGATATTAGTAAAAATATTATTAAAGATATCGATACATCAATGGAATGGAATTTAGATAAACTATGCACTAGTATTGATGAAAATTTATTAATAGCCCATTTAGATAAAATACAAAGTAAATTGAACTTAAAATCAAATTACTTTTCGACTAATGAATATGCTCACAAATTATACCCCTTAATAAAACAAAATTTCAGTAAAAAAGAATCCTCAAAATTACTGACAAAATTATCTCGGAATAGTGGAAAAGAAATTTCAAAAGCTATTACTAAAATACTTAACCTATCATTGGGGAAATCAATGTTTGAAACTGTCAATATATCATCTATTAGCGAATTAACTGGCGAATGGAAATCAACAAAAATGGAAGATTTACCTGAATATGGCTTTAATTTTAATATGACAGATTTATCTCCTTCATATAGTGAGATTAGAATTCTAATTAATACTTTAAATCAAATTGATATTATTATTCCTGCAAGAGATTATACCAACCCGAAAATCAATGAATTTAATTTGATTAGTGGAAAATGTGATTTGAATGACGGACATTTAATAATATCAAAAGACGATTGGATTAGAAAAATTCCAATTATAAAATTTGTTTCAGAAAAATTAGAGTTGCATCTTTTTAAGACAAATATTACTTTGAAAAAAACGACACGCTAACAAGGTGTATAAAACATAGCTAATAAGTGCTAAACCGAGAGTTAGTGCAGATTTGGCTCAGTAATAATCCGAAACTTTTGTGTATATTTATACGCTACGTTTTCTACACAAAAACGTTGTTTTTAATTTAACCAAACTAATGAAACATATTTTTTTAATTATAATTCTTCTCACTTTTTTGGCTTGTAATTCTAAAAAGAATAACACAGTTTTTAAAACGGATAAACCCAATGCAGAGAACGTAAGTTTAAAAGTACTAAGCGGTAAAGAAGTTGTTAACGAGTTAGAAAAACTTGGTTTTTTTAATCTTACAAGCGAGTCTGAATTGGAAATGGTTAAAATTGGTTTTGAAAAAGCATATTCCAACTTTAATTTTTTTAGGGGACCAATGCGTGGAGAAACACAAAGTTATATGGACAATCGCTACCATATGGTAGATTGTGAGGAACTTTTTGAAATTGGAGGATTAACAAAATATTTAGATCAGGTTAAACCAACTTTTAAAAAACTAGGACTGGAATTAAATTACGCAAATGAAAAAAGCGAACAAGACCAAAATAGTTGGAAACATACAATTGAATTGAACGGAATTGAATATACAGCGTTTAACGAGCAATTTTCGGACCAAGACTGGAGCATTGCTTATATCAATTTTATAGAAATGTTGAACGCCCAGCTAAGACAACAAAATTTAGACGAGCAATTTTATCCCATAAACTGTGGAAATGATGGAACGTTTGTTTTGCTTACGCCAAAATTGTTGGAGTTTGTACATAATAATTATCCCACAGATAATGAGCACCCAACAACTATGATTAACTGGAAAAACATAAAATAAAGTAACACTATTTAATAGTGTTACTTTTGGTAAGCACAGTAAAATTAATAAATGTTTTGGGTGTAGCATAACACTTGCTATTACACGGTTTATATAATATAGCTTATAAATACTACAGCTAAAGGTTTCTGTTTATTTGCTATCTTTATTACTAATTAAAAGGTGAGTACCGTATTAATCTGCTACTTTTTATTTAGATAAAGGTTATAAATTAGAACCAAATACTATCTTAACAAAAGATAATTTTACTATGAATCATAAAACATTTAAACCACAAGAAAATTTAAAAGAGTGGATTAAATGCTACTGGAATTTAGAAAGTGATTTTGAAAACACTCCTGTAAAAAATACCATTATTCCAGACGGAACAATGAAACTTATTTTTCATTACGGAGATACTTACAAACATCATCCAAATAATAAGGAAAGTATAATTTTACCTAAATGTTTTTTAATAGGGCAATTAACCAAACCTTATGTTGTAGAGCCACTTGGGGTTACGGGTTCATTTGTAGTACGTTTTCAGCCAAACGGTTTTTTTCCCTTTGCTAACATAGATATTAAAGAAATTAAAAACACCGCAGTACCATTAAATAAACTATTTGGACAAGAAGGAGAAGTAATTGGAGAGCAAATTTTAAATGCTACCTGTACTTTAGATAGAATAGCGTTAATAGAAGCATTTTTACTAAAGAGGTTAACTAATAAAAACTATATAGACAGTATTGTAAAATCAACTATAGATACAATTATAGAAGCAAATGGACAATTTTCTGTAAGTGAACTGTCAGAAAAAAATAATATTAATAGAAGACAATTAACTCGTAAATTTTCATCAACAATTGGCTTAAGTCCTAAGCAACTTTCAAAAACTATAAGAATTCAAAATACACTTAAAACATTATTAACGCAAGAAGTTAAAAGCTTAACAGATTTAGCTTATGAGAATGATTATTTTGATCAGGCTCATTTTATAAAAGACTTTAAAGAGTTTACAGGACTTACCCCCAAAGAATTTTATGGTAATGATTTAAAGATGTCTCTAATTTTTGATAGCAAAGATTAGGTCTGTCCCATTTTTACAATTTTACAACTACAACTGTTAGCATATTTGCAATGCAATAACGCAATTAAACTATAAAAGCAAATAAAAATGAAAAACGTAAATCCTGTAAACTGGTTCGACATTAATGTATCAAACTTAAATAATGCAAAAGAGTTTTATGAAACTGTTTTTAATATAAAACTAATTGATTTTCCTAAAGAGTTTGGTAAACAATCTGGTTTTCCTTTTGATCCTAAAGGGATAAATATTACGGGTGCATTAGTAGAAAAAGAAGATTTTATGCCTAGCAGTAGCAATACAGTTATCTATTTTGAATCTGAAGATTGAGTTACAGAAGAAAAATTAGTAGTAAAAGCAGGCGGAAAAATTATAAGACCAAAAATGTCTATAGGGGAATTTGGTTTTGTTTCTATTTTTATGGATAAAGATGGTAATACAATTGGACTTCACTCTAAAAAATAAATTAAACAAAAGTATTATTGTACAATAACGTACATAAAGCAATAATGGTTCGGGCTTTGGCTTGGGCCTTTTTTGCATTTATTTAATTATATTGTTAGCAAAAAGTAATAGGGCTTATGTTGTAACACAGGTATGCCGTTACAATTAGTATTAGTTTAAAAAAACAATTGTTCTAATAGTAACTTAAATTCTAGTATTAAGTACCTAAAACAATGATATTAAAATAATGATTACGTTAAATAAAACAATAGCTTATACCAAGGGTTGGATACATACTTTTACAATAGCACTATTATTAGGTGCCTTTGTATCAATTTTATTAATAACATTAGAACCTTTTGATAGTAATAACGAGTTTTCATACAAATATCTAATTCTTTCTGGTTATGCTTTTTGCCTTATAATTCCAATACTACTTGTTCATCCTATTGAAAATTACTTTTACAAAACTCAAACAAAAAGATGGTTTGTATTAAATGAGTGTTTGTATATTATTGCAACTACTTTTATTGTATTTCTTTTTTCTTTTTTTTACCACTTTTATGTGGTTAGCGGTTTAACTTCATTTACCTCTAAATTAATATGGGGTTTTATAAAATCGTTTGGAGTACCTTTTGCACCTATTGTTGTTCCTTTTTGGATTTACCTACGCTCTAAATATGGCGTAATAGAGGTTCCTTTGCGCACAATAGAAACTACTAAAAGTAAAAAAAGTGTAACTATTATTGGGAACAACAAATCTGAAACCTTAACCATTCTTGAATCGGATTTTATTTTTGCAAAGGCGCAACAAAATTATGTAGATGTATACTACAATACAGAAAATGGAATGCAACAACAAACGTTTAGAAACACACTTTCTAATATAATGAAACAGCTTCCTAAGGCTTGGCAAGTGCACCGTTCTTACTTGGTTAATTTAGATTATTTAGACATCGTAGAAGGCAATGCTAGAAAGCGTTTTATAAGAATTACTACTACTAAGGAGACCATACCTATTTCACAAGTTTACTATAAAGCCTTAAATAATAGGCTTTCAAATTCGTCCCAGTAGCTTCAAAATTAGCCCAAGTAGTTCATTTTTAACCCAAAAGCTTCAGGTTAATCACACTCTTTTTTTTCTGTTGTTTTTATGTTTTCTCTTTGTGGAGAACTTTAAAAACAAACAAATGAAAACTCGTATACTTATTATCACAGCTATTCTAATATTATTTTTAACAAGTTGCTCTTCTAGCAAATATGTTAATTATTTAAAAGAACATACAGAGGTGGTTAAAATGGAAGATTCACTTCAGTTTAATTCACTAGATGAAGATTTTTACAAAAACAAACTCTTTTTAGTTGGTGAGGTACACGAGGTTGAAACATCTCCAAGAATTGATTTTACATTATTTAATCAACTAAATGAAAAAATAAAAATTGATGTTTACTTGGCAGAAATGGACATTGCCCAAGGATATTATTTGCAAGAATATATAAAAGGTTCTAACAAATTAGAACTTAAAAACATACTTAAAAATTGGCCAGTTTACATAGGAAGCATTTCTAAGCAATACAGAAATAAATGGAAAAATATGAGAACTTATTATGCTCAACTCCCAGAGACCTCAAAATTTAAACTAGTAGGAATTGATAGAATTGCGGACTTTAAACTAACTCAAAAATTATTAAAAGAAAAGCTACCTAAAAAATACCATAATGAGATTCCTAACACTAAAGATTCTCTAATTTTTTGGTCTAAAAATAAGTTTAATGCTATTCTAGAAAAAGAGAAAACACAACTAGATAAATACACATATAAATTACTAGAAAATATAGAGTACAACATTTCTAATTATGGTAAAACAAGAAGCAGAGATAAGTTTATGTATTTAAACTTTAAAAGATTACATACGCAAAATGAATGGGGAAATAAGAATATTTATGCCGGATTTGGTTTTTCTCATACACTACAAGCTTATAATTATACTTTTGCAGGACGAATTAAGAAAGACACTACATTACCATACGCACACAAAATGGTTAGCCTAAATACAATGTATGTAGACTCTAAATTAACTGTAGATAGCAGAGCGTTACCAAAGTTTATGCAAGACAAAGGCAAAGCGTTTACAAAATTTAATTATTCACAAGACAGTAGGCTTTTTATGTACATAAAAGGTATTGCAGACTATAAAAAAGTAACCGTACCAAATACAATAAGTTTGCTTAAACTAGATGCAGAGGGATCACCGTACTTAAACTCTACAAGAGGTACTAAAGTTAAAAACCTTATACCTATTTGGGATGCTTATGATATTTTAGATGGTACAGTTACTACAGATTATGCGCAATATATTTTATTTGTTCGAAATGCAGATTGGATTCAGCCAGATTAAGTAGTTAAGCTTCTATTATAATTACAATTGTGTGTTAAATTATACGTATGCCAAATGGTTAGTTATAATATTAAAATTTATTTTTTTGTAACCTAAAGGCCATAAGCTCTGTGCTAAAGTTTAGTATATTGTAAACAGTTTAAAATAATAATGTAACTATACGAACATATAACGTGATTAACAAAAGGTTAGCAATAATTGGTGTAGGGCCTAGAGGACTTTATGCCGCAGAAAATTTTATAACACAATTAAGTTTAGCGCAAGACCAAACTACAGTAGAGCTGCTATTGTTTGAAGAAACAGGCGATTTTGGAAACGGACAGGTATATAGCACAGACCAAGTAAAATCTAACTGGATAAATATAACAGAGCGTATACTTACATTACCTAAAAGAGATGAGGTAGTATACAATGGTATATCTATCCCAAGTTTTTCTTGTTACCACCAATGGGCCAATTTAAATTTTGATAAAATAGGGAGTTCAGAACCAGATACATATCCTCCTAGAGCAAAAATAGGAGAATACCTAAAGCAACGTTTTACATCATTTATTACACCATTGTTATTACATAAAATTGCTTTTTTATACCAACAAAAAGTAACCAACATACAATTAAGTAATAATGCTAAAGTTAGTATAACAACGCTTAGTAAAACATATACTAATGTAGATGAGGTTTTGCTAGCCATAGGTCACCAACCAACATATGTAACACCACAATTGGTTAAATGGCACAGTAACTTTAAAAATAATAGTAATGTAAAGCTTTTTTTAGATCCTTACCCGGTTAAAAATTATATAGATGTAACCAACACAACAAATAAAACTACAGTTGGAGTTAGAGGATTAGGGTTAGCTATGTTAGATGTTATGCGTGGTGTGCTAGCCAAACAAGGTTTTTTTAAAATTATAGATGAGGCCACCAAAAAAAGTGAGTTTATTAGTAGTACAAGACTACAAACTATAATTGTACCTTTTTCTTTAGATGGCTTGCCTCCAGTGCCCAAACCATTAAATAAAAATATTGATGATTTATATAAACCATCTGATGAGCAGATTTATAATTTTGAAAAAGAGATAGGAAATCAAACAGCACAAAGTAATGCTAAAGGAGTAGATTTTTTGGTGTCTGCCATAGTGCCAATTGTTGCACGTATTTATACCTCATTACCACATACTTTAGAAACTAAAAATTATACATTTAAACAGGTAGAAGAAGCCGCATTTAAATGGGTAACTAATCAGAATTACAAGCATAGCCTAATTTTACCTACAGCAACACCAATTGTGGCTTTACTAAATAGTTACATAGGTATGGCCACAGCTAAAAGTGCTGTAAGTTTAGACTTTTGTATTGGACAGGTATGGAGACATTGTCAGCCATCAATATATAAGCAGTTATCTTATAACAATTGCAGCAATACTGTTTTTGAAAAAATTATAAAGTTAGATGAAGAAATTAAAAGATATTCTTATGGTCCACCGGTAGAGAGCATACAACAAATGTTGGCGTTGGTTAAAGCTGGTATTTTAAATTTAGATTTTGTAAAAAATCCAAAAATTGAATTATCTATTAATGGATGGGTTTTAAGTACAGGCAATAAGAGTATAGAACTTAATGTAATGATAAATTCAGTTTTAGATGCACCAAAAATTACAGCAGTAAAATCTGACTTAGTTAAAAGTTTGCTTCATAACGAGTCTATAAAAATAGTAAGCGATAATCTTGGGGTACAAACAACTAAAGATGGGTATCTTATAGAAAAAGACACAAAAAATAAATTACCAATAGCCTTACTTGGTAGGTTAGCCAAGGGAACTGTTATAGGCGTAGATGCTATATTAGAATGCTTTGGAGATAGACCTACAGAATGGGCAAAAGCAGCTGTTAAAGGAAAATAAATATTACAAAAAGCAGTTTTAAATTGTAGTAATAACCAAATCTAACTTATGAACTATAATGATTTTAAAAGTAGTGCTAAAAAATTTTCTAATGAAGTGCTTTTTGATAGCTTATTACATAGAGACCTTTGTAACGATGAGCATAGAGCTTATACAGAAGAAATACATATAAGAGGATTAGAGGCGCAATTAGCCGAAGCTATAGAAGCTAATAATGCTAGAAAAAATAGTATTATGGACTCTGTAAAAGACTTGCCACAACAAGACTTACTTAATATAATTGTTTTTAATATAGATAAGTTTACAGAAGAGCAATTAACAGTTTTTAAAAACGAAGCAGTTGCAAGAGGTTTACAAAATGAGTTAACAGATGCTTTAAATAAAAAAGCAAAAAGTGATAAGGAATTTAGAGACACTGTAATAAATAACGCTGATAATATTGGACAAATGATGAATAATTTTACAGAGCATTTGTTTACAATTTCACCAGAGTTAAAAAAGAGTGTAGAAAAAGTAGAAAAGAAGTCTAAAGCCAACAGAATTGTTGGTGTAGTTTTATTACTTATGGGCTTATTATTACTATACAAAACAGGAGGTAGTATAGTTTCTTTTGGGATAATTGGATTAGGTATTTTTTTATTTGTTAGAGGAGTTTTAAGATGATGAAAACACAAATATGGAGTATATAATTGTAGTAATTTTGGGAATCCTTTTTGCTGCATTTTTATATTGGGCTTACTTACCAGATTATAAAATGAACCCTAAAGAATTTTGGAAAACTTTAATTGGTATGCCAATAGGATTGTTTTTAGGTTTTATAGGATTTGGAGCTTTAAATGAAGTAATACGTAAATGGGCTGTAGAGAGAAAAAAGAGCAATAAAAACGATTAAAAAAATATAGTTAAAGCACACCAGTACCTTATGAAACTGCCAAATAATATTACAGAAATATCTTTAAACAAGGAAGTACAAGTAGGTGTGTACCCGCCAAATGGTTTTTTACATTTTTATGAAGCTAGCTTGGGCAACGGAGATTACTTTGGATTGTATTGGGAGTTTGGTAAAGAGGATAAAGAACCTATTGTTTGCGAAATGATTCATGATGAAGGTATTATTAGACCTAGTTTTTCATCTTTAGATAAATTTTTAGAATGGTATAAACTAAACGATTTTGATTATGGTGATGAAGAAATTGAAGATGAAAATTTTGTATACAATTATTTAGGAAAAGGAAACCAATGCTTAAAAGATAATAATGTAAATAAAGCTATTGAGTTTTATAAAAAGAGTACAAAAAGTTTTGGAGAACTAAGCGAAAACTGGTTTAAATTAGCATCACAATATAAAAGAATTGGCAATGAGTTAGATTTTCAGAAGTGTATAATAAACGCGGTAATTTCTAATTGGGCTATAGAGTTTCCTTCTCAAAATGTGTTAAGATTGCTAAAAAACTGTACACCAGTAAAAGAGCTAGAGAATCACCCATTATTTAAAAATAGAGAAAATTTAGATCTTAACTTTGGAGGCCAGAAAGAAAATAAAAATTACGAAATAATTAAAGATGTTTTTACAGAACTCTATGAAATAGGGGATACTAACAAAGCTATGTTGTTAGAGCAGAATTATGCATTAATGATGTACTGGGAAACATCTTCTTTTCAAGAAAGAAACAATTTTAATATAAACGATTGGAGAAGCAGGTTTGCTCAAAAAACAAAATCAAGAATAACGCTAGATAAGTTATAAATAAACAATAATCCTTTATAAAAATGAAAAAAATCCTACTTACAGCACTTACAATAGTTTTAGTTTCTTGTGCAGACAAAAAAACGAAAACAGAAGATATTAAAGCCACAGAAGTTACTTCTAATAAAGCAGAAGAGACTAATAAAAAAGAAGAACCATCTAAACCATTAAACAAGGACATAAGCTTAGGAAGCTATACCGGAAAAATAAACAACAATTTAGATGTAGCCTTTAACTTAGATAATAAGGAAGGCTATATAAATGGGTTTTATTATTACAAAAAAATAGGTGTAGATATAAAAGTAGTAGGTACAGTTGTAACAGATAGTTTACTTGCATACGAGCTAAATTATAAAAATGATACACTGGCTATTTTAAAAGGAAAAATTGAAGATTCTGGTATAAAAGGGGTTTGGGTAAATGCAGAAAACAAAAAAGAGTATCCTTTAGTTTTAACACAATCAGCCAAAAAAGTTACAGCGTTACCAGAAGATTTAATAGGGGAGTATTATAATGATATGTGTAATTTAACTTTATTATTTACAAAATCTAAAGGCGAGTACTACTACAGCTATAAATCTAAAGAACGAAATTTAAAAGGAAAGCTTAATTTTTACAGAGAAGATGGTTTATACATAAACCTATCAGAGATTGAATACGCTGAAGATTATTTTGATGTAAGCTTAGCAGAGGAAGATCCAGAAAAAGAAAAGGAATATGCAAAGCTTAAAAAAATAGGCAAGCGTACAGTTGGTGTAGAGGGCCAATATAGTCCAGAGGAAATAACAATTCAGAATTACGGTAATGCCATGAATTATTATGTGAAGTTAAATGATTGCGGAGAAAAATACATTCATTTTAAAAAGAAGTAGTAAAACAACAAACACAAATAATGAAAAAGCTGTTAGTTACATTACTGCTAATTCTGCCGTTAAGTTGTGCTTTTGTTAAACAGCAAGACCAAGCTAAAGGTGCAAGAGAATGGAATAGGTTTGAACTTACAGGTATAGTTAAAACTTTAAAACAAAAAATATATAAGGTTAATTTTAGTAGTAACGTAATTAAAGAAGATGAACTTAACTTGTTAAACACCCTAATTGTTAGTTTTGATAGTATAGGAAGGTATACTAAATATATTACTTTAAACGCAGAAAATAACAGAACTAGCAGTAAAACAACTAAGTATGCAAAAGGTAAAAATTATGAATCTTTTTATTATAGTAAATACAATGTTTTACGCAACAAAAGTAAAATAACGTATGTGTCTGATTCTTTAATTTTAGAAGAATCTTTTGCTCCTAATAACGAGTTATTATTTTCTATTAGAGTTGAAAAGCAAAATGATAGGTTTTCTAAAGTAACTCTTGTAAACGGAGATAAAATAGATACTCATTTTTATTATTATACAGATGATAAATTTATTGATAACAAAGTAGCCATAAATAAAAATAAGGATACTATATCTAGTATAAAATACAAATATTTAGCATTTGATAAAAATGGTAATTGGACCAAAAGGTTGTCTAAAAATTCTTTTAATAAAAGCGATATAGGTAAACTAGAGGTTAGGGAAATAAACTATTAAAAATAACTAATAGGAGCATTTTAAATATACAACACACGCTTACGAATATTAATTGCTATTTTGGTAATTGCTTTGCTATTGTTAGTATTGGTATTCATTAAAAAATATATTTAAAAAATTACATTTCTCTAATGATTAAAAAAAGCATTCTTTTATTCTGTTTCATTTTTTGTTATCACATATCAGCTCAGAATATTAAATTCCCAGATTATGGGCATATTAGAACAGGAGTAATTAACGATGCTGATGGATACGTAAATGTTAGACAGGGTAAAAATTCATCTAGTAAAATAATTGCAAGAATAAACAAAAACGATGAATTTAAATTTGCTTTGCCTGAAGCAGAAAATGAGAAATGGACTTTAGTGAAAACGACTTTAAACGAAGTTGGTTATGTCTATTTCAATAGAATTTATGAATTAAGAAAAGACAACTGCGCAGACCAAGTTGAATTAATAGACCAAACGTGGGAACATACAAGAGGAGGCTTTGGTTCTAGAACAATAGATTCTATACCTCCAAACCTAAAAGAAATCAGCTTAAATATAAGCCAAAAAAACAGAGCTAAAATTAATAAGCAATTATCTTGTGCGCTAGAAAATATAGATTTATTTGAGAATAATAACACAGAAAAAACATTAAAATTTACTCAGAAGACATATAAAACTTCACAAAATGCAAACGTGGTAGTAACTGAGTATTATGACTCTTATTCTGAAAATTTAGGTACAGTAATTTCTATAATAGAGAATGGAGAAATGGAGAGTTATGCATACTATGGATATTTATCATCAATAACTATATATGCCCTAAAAAAAGTAGATGGGTATTATAGGTTATATGGTAACCTAGAAGGCAGTCCTGGCGATTGTTATGGTGGTAATTTTACGCTAGAGCTTATTAATAAATCTTGGGTATATAAATTTGAGTATTATGAGTTTAATGGATAAAATAGAACTTTGTAGGTAATAATCTAATTAAAACAAAATGATAAAAAAAAGCATTCTTTTATTGTGTTTCATTTTTTGTGTTAGTTGCAAGAGTGCTACATATAATCTTCCGTCGTATAAAGAAATAGTTACTACTTTTTTTACAAGTTATGATTTGCGCGCGAATCAAAGAACAAGTGATATTAGGTTTATTAAAAAAAAACAAGGTTACTACATACAAGAGTATAACTATAATACGGAAGATTATGAAAAGCCAGAGTTATATTGGAATGCGTCTACTAATGCATATCAAAAAATTAGTTTTCCCAGCAATACAAATGTTAACACAGATTTAGCAAACTATCACTTAAACTATTATTACAATGAAATGTTTAATGTGTTACCTTATTATGGCTACGTGGGTTGGACTAAAGATGTGATAACATTTTTAGAACAAAAAACAGACCTTACAGATATAGAACACTATGCGCTAGGCAGAGCATACAGTATAAGATCTGGCCATTTGTTAAACAATAGTTACGAGTTTGCAAACCCTAAAGAACAATTTAATTTTTTAGAAAGTGGGGAAAACCAATTTACGGCAAACCAACTTAAAACATATAAAGATTACGTAGAAAAAGCGATAAAAAACTACACTATTTTATGTAATAAAAATCCAGAATTTGTAACGGTAGTAGGTAATATTTGTCAAAAATTATCTAATGAATACGTTAGTGCTTATTTAGCACTAAGTATTTACCAAAATGAAGAGGAAGCTGCCGCTTTTTTACCAAATAATCTATATACAGATTTTATTATAGACTATGCCAAAAACTATCTAAATTCTGTAGAACCTAATGGTATTTTATTTACCACTGGTGATAACGATACTTTTCCGTTTTTATATATCCAAGCAAGTTTAAAATACCGTCAAGATATTACTATAGTTAACACCAGTTTACTAAACCAAAATAGCTATGTAAATTTTTTAAGAAGAGAACATAAAGCAAAATCTAACTTGGTTAAATTTACACTTACACCACAAGCGTACAGCAATAATAACTTAGAATACATAATTTTAGATGATGGTAAAGACAAACAAAACAATGCCGAGTATTTAAATCTAAAACAAGCCTTACGTTTAATAAATGTAAAAGATACATCTATATTTTACAGGCCACAAAAACAATATGCTAACTTAAATAACAAAAAAATTGCTATTACATTTAAGCAAGATACTTTAAAGCTAAATTACAAAGACAATTACATTATTAAAGGAGATTTACTTGCTTTAGATATTATTGAGTCTAACATAACAACAAGACCAATTTACTGTACCTTTAATGAAGTTCCTATAGTGTCTAGTTATTTAGAAAAAACAGGTTTTGTTTCCCAAATAACTCCTAATCCACAAAATCCTATAGATGATAGGTATTTAGCTGGTATAAATGCAGAAAAAACTTACGCTATTTTAGTACACGAATTTCAGTTTCATGAAGGGAATAAAAATAGTTTAGAGACTAGGTTATCTACCTTAACCAATTACACATCATCATACCAATTATTAGCCAAACACTACCAAGAGGTTGGTGATACAAAAAAATGTGAAAATGTGCTTACATCTTTTACCAAGTTTTATCCTAAACATCTTTATGCAGAGATAGGAATTTTTACTTTAGATATGCTAAAAACTGCTTATGCTAACAAGGATGTTAAAAATGGAAATATAATGTTAGAAGCGTTATTACAAAATTTAGAATCTATAAAAGAAAGTAATCAAGATAATGATGATCTAACAAAAGTACAACTACTAAAAAAAATAATTTTTGGAACTGAATTAAGTAACAAATTAGACAGAGACAAACTTAACCGTTATTTATTTTACATTTCTAATTTGTCTAAAATAGAAGAAGTAAACTCAATTGCAGAGTCTCGTTTACATCACTTAAAACAATATTTTACAGAAAAGTTATATAATTTAGAGGAGTAACATTTTGGGTTAATAAATGAATATTTCTGATGCAACATTTATAAAAAAAATAAAAACCTACGCAGGTTTTTTATTGGCTGTACCTTATGGTATACTGCTAAGGGTATTAAGTGCAGACTTAGATATATTTAACCAGGGAATAATTTTTTTATTAATACTACCGGCTATTATTGGTTTAATACCTGTTTATTATGCATCTACAGGTGTTTTTGCTTCTAAACTTAAACTGTTTTTTTATCCTTTTTTTACAGTCTTTTTAATTTTGCTTATTAGTACTGTAAGTAATTTACAAGAATTTTATTTTTTAGCACTTTTTGGCTGGCCATTTTTTACACTCTCTGGTATACTAGGTATATTAGTAGGTGGTATTGTTAAAGAGCAAAACAAAAAAGATGTAAAGTAATTATAATAAATATACAACCTACCCTTACGAATATTTATTGCAATACAAATTGTTGTGTAATAGTGTGTATTATTGTTTTAATAACAAACAATATTTATGAAGTATAGCGCGCTAGGTCTTATAGTTTTCTGTTTAATTTCTTGTGGTAATACAGCTAAAAAAAAGATTGAAAAAAAACAGGAAAAAGAGAACGTATATAATTTAAACTTAAATGACACTTTGCTTATTGGTAAGGATTTTACCATTTCCTCACTAAAAATAGACTCATTAACATATTCTGATTTTAAAAATCAACATAAAGTAGCTTTTACAGAAACTAAAAACGGAAGTTTAAGCTGTGGTAACTCTAGCCCAATGTGGAGCTCTGGGACTAGCTTAAAAAATAACGCACTTGGTATAGAGCTAAACTTTAATAAAAGTTGGGTAGAAAATACGCCAGAGCCAAAAGAGCAAGTATTAACCCTAATAACTTTAGACAATGCAAAAGCAAAGTTTTATAACGGACTTATATTGGGTAAATCTAGCATTACAGAAGTAAAACAAAAATTTGGTAAACCGGCATATGAGAACAACTATGTGGTACAATATAACTCTAATAAAGTAAGCATTAGCCTTATTTATAATGAGCCCGGTATTGTATACTATATCTCGTTTTCTAGGATAAATCAAATACCAATACCTCAAGACAGTTTAGCACTAAATGAATAAGATAAATTTTTTAGCAATTTATAAAATATGAAACAGGTACTAATTGTATGCTTATTATTAAGTTCTTCCTTTTGTTTTTCTCAAGCAAATAAGTTGCAAAAGAATTTTATTCCGGCTAAGGTAGATAGCGTTAAGCTTTCTATTTGGTATATACAGACTAAAGAAACTTCAAACCCAGGTGCAAAAGTTAAGGAGTATAAAAAAGAATTGGGTAGTACTGTATTAGATAAAAAAGACCAAGACACATATATAAGAAAGCTGCAAAGTCCAGAATCGTACAAACAGTCTAGAGCGTTGTTGCATCATTACAATATTGTATTTTTAATATACAATAAAGGTAAAGCAGCTACAGAAGTACATATTTCTTCAATAACCGGAAATATTAATCTAAAAAATGTACAAAATCATAACAACTATAAAAGTAGTGTTTCTAAACAATTGGGTAAGTATATAATTGGCTTGCTTAAAAAGTATAAGCTACTAAAATTAGTAGATGAGGTAAATTTAAAAGGACTATCAATTTAATTTTTAAAAAATAAGAATGAAAAATATAAAAATAGGAGTTCTAAAAAGTGCTGTAATAACATTGGTATGCTTATTTTATTTTCAAAATACCTACAGTCAATCAAAAATTTATTTTGATAAAGATTGGAAAACAACAACCAAAAATAAAGCACAGTTTTACAGAGTTGTTACCAAAAAGAACGATTCTCTTTTTCACGTAAAAGACTTTTATATAAATGGTGTATTACAAATGAATGGTCATTTTTCTAACCTAGAACAAGAAGTTATGGAAGGTAAAATTACATTTTATGATAAAAAAGGTACAAAAACAAATACTGCCAACTATGTAAACGGAGTATTAAATGGTGTAGCTACCACCTATTTAAAAAACGGAAAAATAGCGTATACTAGTGAATACAAAAATGGTAAAATATACAATGGTATTTATAAGGCTGCAACAGTTAAATATTTATATAAAAATGGTGTAACCGCTAAAAGAATTGAGTTTTTAGCTCCAAATGACCATTACCCTTTAGCAACTACAGTATATGGTAAAGAAAAAGATAGTGTGTATTGGTACACTAGCAAAGGCAAAAAAATAGGATTTGGTATCTATAAAGGCACTGACCCCATAAATGGATTAGATATTAAAAGCAGTTGGTTAAAAGTTACACATACCTATTATAAAAACAGTAAAAAGGACGGAGTACAAAGTGTATACTATGAAGGTAAATTAATTGCAGAAAATACATTTGCTAATGATGAACTGCTGCTAAAAAAGAGTTTAAATCCCCTTACAGGTAAATTTGTAACGTGCAAATACAAAAATAATAAACCTTACCAAGGGCATTATTTTGTGTACCATGTTACGCAAGATTATTATGATGAATATGTTTATGATTCCGGTAAAATTGGCTCATACAAAAAGTACAAAAGCATAAATGGAGTAATAAAATCTAAGGCTGTAAAATAACATTTAAACCTTTTTAATATGATAAATTCTCAACCTCTAAAATATACACTACTATTACTACTCTGCGCTGCTTGTACGTTTTCTAAAGGTCAAAAAAAACAAGAACAGAACAAACAAAAGCAAGAGCAAGTAAAAGAGCAGGTTGTACCTATAGTAGGCAAAGAGCAAGAGGTTAAAAAAATATTTAAAAGTAAAACCGACTATATAGCAACTAATTTTAACTTCCCTGTTGGCAAACCAAATGCAAAAGGCTATTACAATGCGCAAGTATTTGGAGAAAATAACCATTTAGGAGACGACTGGAATGCTGTTACCGGAGGAAACTCAGACCTAGGAGATTCTATTTACACCATAGCAAATGGATATGTAAACTTTGCAGAAGATATTGGCGGAGGCTGGGGAAAAGTAATAAGAATATGGCACCAAAAACCAAATGGTAAAATAGTAGAATCCTTATACGCACACTGTAATACAATTTTAGTTACCAAGGGCCAGTATGTTAAAATTGGGCAAAAAATAGCAACAATAGGCAATGCAGATGGCCAATATTTAGCGCATTTACATTTAGAAATTAGAGCAGATATAAATTTACCTGTAGGTTCAGGTTACGCCATAAACAAAAAAGGGTACATAGACCCGACCAAGTTTATAAAAGAAAACAGATAGCAAATTTTAAACATAAAAAAACCTGCTCATTAAAAGGCAGGTTTTTAATTTAACAACTTAGTTGTTCTTGTGGAGCCGGAGGGATTCGAACCCTCGTCCAAACAAGTAACCAAAGAGCTTTCTACACGCTTAGTCTTTTCTTGTTTTTTCGATTATAAGCTGGTTAAAGACAACCTACTTATAACTTATCTTCTTTAGTTTCAAAAAGGTAACAAAGCACTACCTAATCTATATTGACATTTACGATGCCTCAAAATAGAACGCCGTCAATCAAGGCTTTCCGGAGACATAAAGCTTGTACACCTTGTGTACCTAGGCCAATCTTACTATAATTCAGATTATGCAGCTAAAGCGTAGTTATTCTCGCCGTTTAAAAAGTTGGTATAGCCTTTAACGTGTTTCAATGCCATTACACGACGTGCTTACTGTTCAATTAATCTCGCTGTCAAAACCAGTCGGCCCCAATATCTCAGTAATTATTATGGCGTTTTAACGGGCTATTCGCTATATTTTTTTAAGTTTTATAGCTATAAAACTCAAAAAAGATGTCGCTGCTATCCCTAACGCGGTCGGCAAAGGTAATTCAAAAAGTATTCCAAAAAAAGTTTTGTTTGTCATCTTGTCATATGTTACATTTACAACTATGCTTAAATTTTAAGTTATAAAACAATTTTCTATGAAATTCGGAATCATTAAAGAACGTAAAAACCCGCCAGACCGTCGTGTGGTATTATCTCCAGAAGCTTGCAATAAAGTAATAAAAACCTTCAAACAAGCTCAAGTAATAGTAGAACCATCAGACATTAGGGTTTACAATGATTTTGAATACACCGAGCAAAATATTACAGTAGCCAACCAAATGCAAAATTGTGATGTGCTTATAGGTGTTAAAGAAGTACCTATAGATGCATTAATACCAAATAAAAAATATTTTTTCTTTTCGCACACCATAAAAAAACAGCCCTATAACAGAGCGCTACTAAAAGCCATTTTAGAAAAAAATATAGAGTTTTACGACCATGAAGTTATTGTAAGTCAAAAAAACACTCGCCTAGTAGCCTTTGGCAAGTATGCAGGTATAGTAGGTGCATACAATGGTTTTAGAGCTTATGGTTTAAAATATGGTACGTATAATTTACCTAAAGCAGAAACCCTTAAGGACCAAGACGCGTTAATAGCGCAATTAAAAAAAATAATATTGCCAAATATTAAAATTGTGCTAACAGGTAAAGGTCGTGTTGGTAATGGGGCCAAAGAAATGTTAGACGGTATGGGCTTAGAGCAAGTAGGCTTAAAAGACTATTTAAATAAAAAATTTACAATGCCCGTTTATTGCCAAATAGACGTTTTAGATTACAACAAACGTAAAGATGGCGAGCGCAGTAACAAACAAGAGTTTTTTATAAATCCATCAGAATATAAATCTAACTTTTTTAGGTTTGCAAAAGTGTCAGATATTTATATTGCGGGTCATTTTTATGGAGACGGAGCACCGTACTTATTTACAAAGGAAGATGCAAAACAGTCAGATTTTAAAATAAAAGTATTAGCAGATATTAGTTGTGATATTAATGGTCCTGTGGCTACAACCATTAAAGCATCTACAATTGCAGATCCTGTGTATGGTTATGATCCAGAAACAGGTAAAGAAACAGATTATAAAAATCCTAATGCCATAGCAGTAATGGCTGTAGATAATTTACCATGTGAGTTACCAAGAGATGCAAGCGTAGGCTTTGGTAAGTCTTTTATAAAACACGTAATCCCCGCCTTTTTTAATGATGATAAAGACGGAGTGTTAGAACGTGCTAGAATGACAAAAGATGGCAAGTTAACCGATAGGTTTTCATATTTACAAGACTATGTAGATGGCAAATAGTATTTTATTATTTAAACACTATTTTTTTGTGAAGTGTCCAAAATAAAATATATAACAAACTGCCAAAAGCAAACGTCATTGCCCAAACATTGTAATTGGTTAAACTGTGTGCAATATTGTAGGCAAGTATATGTGGTTTTGTAAATAAATCCCAAGAGTTAAAGCGTAAAAACCTACCCAAGTATACGCCATAACCACAAAGTAAGCATAGGTATATCATAAAAAAGTTAGCATTTTTAGCATCATATTTATTTTTTAACACGTGGTAAACATCTATCATAGAGAATAAACCAAGTAATAAACCAATAATTGCATATACAAAAACAAGTAGCAAATCTAGCCAAACCATAGTAGAGCTTTCGTTTTGTAAATGTATAAGGTCTGTAATTATATACGGACTATTAGGTAAAAACAGTAACCACATTCCAAAAACTCCAAATTGTCCTATTTTGCTATAGTTACTATTGTTTAGGTACTTTAATACCTGAGAAAATAAATAGGGTAAACCAGCCAAAAATAAGTTCCACACTAAAAAACTAAAAAATAAGGAACCTGTAATTTTTATGCGTACCGCTAAAATAAAAAAGGCAAAGCCAATTGCAGCTAATAAACCAATATTAGACTTAGTAAATAAAATTAATTTCTGTTTCATTTTTATGATATTAAAAAGGTTGTTTTAATTTTTTTAACTGGTATATGCAACATTTTTAAAAATTCTAATTGATGAAATTGTAATGCATTATTACCTTTAGTATATGCGTTTTTAAATGTTTTATAATAGTCTGGGTAGAGTAGTAGTCCTAAAAATACAACAGCGTATAAGTACAAACTACGCTTACCATTACCCATTAGATAAAACTGCATACTAATTTCTTCTGGTACAGTAATTCCTGTTTCTGTAAGTACATGAAATACATCATGGCTTTCTAATTTGTCTTGTAGTTCAAAATTATGTTTGGTTATAAAGAGCCCAAGACCATTACCTAAAGTGCCTTTTGGGTAACTTAATAAAGTGCTAATTTTTACGTTCCAAGCATTGTTGTTTTTTACAAACCTTTGGTACGGAATTTTGCTCCAATCGTATAATTTTTCTAATAGTAATGCTCTCATATTATTTTTGTAAAGTACTTTGTTTTTCAAAGTAAATTTGTAAAAAAAGTATTATTGTTTTCCTATTAATTTTTCAAGTGCATTTATATGTTTCTTAAATTCTAACTTACCCAATTTAGTGGCGTAATAGCGTGTATTTGGTTTTTTACCAATAAATTGTTTTTCAACCTTTATATATTCTGCTTTTTCTAAAGACTTAGTATGGCTGGCAATGTTACCATCTGTAGCACCTAATAATTCTTTTAACATATTAAAATCTGCATAATCATTCACCATTAAAATAGACATAATGCCTAATCTAATACGATGATCAAATGCTTTATTAATATTGTTTATAATACTCATACTTAGTTACGGTCGTGTTTAAAGTACATTAAAGATCCATAAATTATGTGGCAAACTCCAAAACCTAAAGCCCAAAAATACAAACCATAACCAACAAATTGTGTAGATATTAAACCAATAGCAATTATTGTAATGCCTAAATAACGTACGCCTCCTAATGTATATTTGCTGGCATTAACGCAAGCAAGACCGTAAAAAATTAAGGTAGCAGGTGCAACAATTTTTATGTATTCATATTGTATTAATACCAAACAGAAAAGCCCACCTACAACTAATGGTAATAAAAAATTTAACAATAAGCGTTTACTAGATACATCCCACATTTTTTCACCACTTTTTTTAGCTTTAAAATAGGTGAGTATAGTACCCGTTACTAAGGCTAGTACCATAACACTTATTGCTATTATTAATAAGCTGTCTAATGCGCCAAACGTCATAAAAAAACGTTTTAACTGGCTAGGTTCTGCTTTAATGGGGTGTATAATGTTATGAGCCAAATATGCACCTATTAAAGCATATACACCGGCTAAAATTCCTGATAAGCCACTTAATGACATAAAACGAGACGATTTGCTCATCATATTTTTAATCTCAGAAATATCGTCTAAGTATTTTTTAGAATCCATATTTAAAGTACTTTGAAAAACAAAGTAAGTTAAAATAATTGTACTGTGCAATGGCCAATGTAAAATTTATATATTTAAAGTATGAAACCAGCAGAAGAATATATTTATAATGCACCAGAAAATTATAGAGCTATTTTAATGCATTTACAAGCATTTATAGTACGTAACGTACCTAATACAGACTTAAAGTTTAAATATAGAGTACCATATTTTTATGTAGATAATAGTCCATTTTGTCATTTAAACTGCACTAAAAATTATGTAGATTTAGTTTTTAAAAACGGACATTACTTAACGCAATACACTAATTTTTTAGTTGCTGATGGCCGTAAAAAAATGAAATCTTTGCGTTATACATCTTTAAAAGAAGTTAATGATGTTGTTTTAACCGCTGTGCTTAAAGATGCTTACCAAGTACGTAATGAAAAATTTTATGGCAAGTAAATAGTAATTGGTACTAAAAAGAAAAGGCAACTGGTTAGAGTTGCCTTTATTGATAACTAAATGTAAATGGTTACGAGTTTAGCAAGTCAATTTTTAATGATAATTCTTTTACAAGCTTATCTGCACTACCACTGTAGCCAACAGATACAAATTTTATGTTACCATCTGGGCCAATAATTACCTTTGTTGGTATGCCAGTAACTTCAAAATTAGATGCTACTTTATATTCTCTACCTCCTTCTTTTACTGGGTTATCTACTACAACATTAAAAGTATAGTTGTTATTTTTTATAAAGTCTCCTGCTAATTTACTCCTGGTATCATAGTCACCACTTTCCATAGTGTCTACAAATAAAAATACTACATTTTCATTGTTTTTATATTTGTCTACGGCCTTTTGCATACCCGGAAAAGAAGCTTTACAAGGTCCGCACCAAGTAGCCCAAAAATCTAAAACAACAGTTTTACCTTTTAAATCGGTAAGTTCTACTGTTTCTCCCTTAAGGTTTTTAAGTTTAAAGTTTTTTGGTTTTTTGTTTATCATTTCTTCTTTGGTCTTTACAACCAATTTTTGATACCCAACTTCTTCTAAAGCTTGTAAATTTTCTGTAAAACCATCTTCAGAACCGTTTTCTATAACATACGCATTTTTGTAGTAATTATTTATTTGTGCTGTAGTATTACCATCTTTAATAAAATTTGCAGCATCTTTTAAAATGGTTTTATATTGTTTGTCCTCGTTTAAAAACATAATGTAACGTTCATTTAACTCCGGATCTTTACCATCTGCAATTGCTTCTTTTTGATACTTTATAGCTTCTTTAATCTCACCTTGTTTAAATTTAATTAGGGCATATGTATCTGCATACATATTATATGTACTTGTCATATTATTTATAAACTGAGACGTAGTGCTGTAGGTTGGTTTATCTTCTGTATTGTTTAAAGCCTTTTTAATTTCATCTAAAGATTTTTTAGAAATTTCTGCAGCAAAATCTAAATTTTCTCCTTTTTCTGCATAGTTCCAAGCAAGACTATTGTAAGTACCAGCTAGCATATTTTTATCAGATACCTGAGCCATTAATTGCAAATACTCATCTTTATTACCATTTTCTATGGCTTTATTAGCAAGCCTACTAACCATATAGTCTTTAATTTTACTTTTATCTCCAAACTGTTCTTTAAAATCTGCAAATAATTGTTTTTGCTTGTCGTAGTTTGGTTCTTTATAAAAATTGGTCCAAGCTTTTTGTTGCGCATTTATACCTGTAGGAAACTTATCTATCATCACAAGCTGTAGAGAGTCTACTTTGTTTTTATCTCCTAAGGTTTGGTATAGGGCATTAAGGTTTCTGTAATCTTGCTCTGTTAAATTGTAATTTTCAGTGTAAGAAGCTATTCTTTCTTTAATATATTTTTCTGCTTCCACTTTATTTTCAGCTATAAAGGTTCTAGGGAATACTGCATCCCATTCTTTCTGAATATTTTTATGCGATAAAATATCGGAACTCATTTCTTTAAAAATAGCCTTTTTATTAACATCTAATCCAAGATTAGATCCCATTCTTAACTTAAAATTAGCTAAACTAGCAATAGCTCCAGCTAAAGTATCTCCGTTAGCATTTGTTAAAGGCAATAAGTATCCTTTGTCATTATTAGTATCAAACTCTTTTTTATTTTTAAAATTAAACGCTACTGCAATGGCAGAATCTGGTATCATTATAGATGCTTTGTATAAACTATCTACTTTAGTTAAATTAATATCTACAGGGTATTGTTTATAGCCTACAGTATAGTAATAAAAAGCACTAAGGTCTTTTTCATTGGCTTTAGTTTTGTAACTAATGTGTAAAGAGTCTCCTGGTACTGGTGTAGCATCTGATATATATAATGAACCAATAGTAGTACCAGCTTCTTTTGTTGTATTATTACAAGAAAAACATAGCACAACAAATGTAAATGTTAAAAAACATTTTATAGTTTTCATCTTTTATCTAAATTTTTAGTTGAAAGATAAAAGTATTGGTTTTGTAGGAAATTAACCAGCTAAAACTAAATTATTTGTGATTTTTTTTACTAATTAGATAATAATTTATAATTTTTTTAAGACGACCAGGGAATTGTTTTGAGTGTTAGTGACTTGTTTAAAAAGTTCTTTTAAAGAAAAGTATTCTTCAGGACTATATTGTTCTTTATTTATTATTAATTTGAAGGACACCGTAATTAATCCAGGTTTTGAAGTAACAAGCATTTGTAATCTGCCACCTTTATTTGATAAGGATAAATTGATACTTTTTGGTATTTCTACAACCTTATATTCTGCAGGAATTTTTATTTTGGCTGCATAAGTGTAAGTACGTTTAAAGCCAAAATCTACTGGGTATTTACGTTCATCTGCGGTAAATGGATTAGTAGAGCCAAAAGACTTTACTAAAAATGGGTTAATATACAAAGTATTTTGGTCTAGCACAGTGTTGTTTGTATAGGTGAAATTTTCAACAGTACGTTTTTCATTACTTTGTTCTTCTAGAAATTTATACTCATTAATTTCTGCACTGGTGCCTATTAGTTTTTCTTTGCTATTTAAGTAGTCATCTTCTGTAGTACTATTTAAAACTTTTTTTCTTTCAATTGCTAAATAGCCACTATTCATTTCATTGTAGGAACCTGTAATTTTATGACTTTCTGGATCTAATTCTAAGTTAGCTAAAACATAATGCTGATTATCTTCTTGTGGCGTAATAGTTTCCCAATAACTATCATTTTTAAAATCCATTACTCTACCTTGGTAGTTTAATGCTCTGTACGGTAGCATACCAAATGGCATTAACTTGTCCGAGGCATCTAGTAAATAAGTATTTCCGCCAATTATAGTTTTAGCAATCACATAGTTAAAATCAGACATTACGGGGTGCGATTTTTTAGGTAAACCATTACTTCTGGTAGATAATAACACTAAATCTGTTTTTAAACCGGCGCTATTAAGTAAGTTTATTAAAGATATATTTATTTCGCCTATATTCCCTTTTTTGTTGTCAAAAGCACTTTTTACCCTTATGTCTCTATAAATACCATATTTACCGTTCCATGTAAATCTATCCTTAACAAAATTAAAAATGTTTTTAGCTCTTGTTAAAGAGTCGCCTTCTGTTAATAGAGACTCTGGTACATTTTTTTCAAAAAAACCTTTTTTAGTTAATTGTCTACCTATGTTTTTATCTTGTTTAAACTCTTTATCTACATCTTGCCAAGTTTGCGTAAATCTATTTCTACCTCCTTTTAAATCATATTGTACAGATAACTCAAAGTCTATTCTAGAAATGTAATTTTTAGGAGAAAGCATAAAATTTTCATCCTCGTTAAATGCAGGTATATTTTTCATAGCATATTTTAATACCTCGCAATCAGCACTCTCTGGGTAACCATCTACTTTAAAACATCTTTTTTCTATCTCAGAAGTGTTAGTGTCCAACTTTAAAAAGCCAACTAGACTTCTATTGTAAACATAGTTTCCGGGTATTTTTGCATTAAACTCACTATATATTTTTGGGATGTTAGTTTGAAATTGCCATCCTTTAAAATTGTATATAAATGGAGATGTTACAGTGTATTCAAGTTCTATAATACTGCCAACCTTAGCTTCAGGAAAAGCAAATTTTTTATTAGACCATCTTTCATTTTCACGAACGGTGAATATATTATTTAACGATAATTTTACCTTAGATTGTCCATTGTGAGTAACAGCTTTAATTTCATCAATTTTTTCACTAACCTTGCTATTCGTATAATATGAAATAGCTACATTGGCCTTAGAAAGCCCTTCTTTTTTTAGTATTTTTATTTTTGAATAATACTTTTTTACTACTTGTATCCTATTATCTATTACCTTAAAGTAATTGTCGCCTTTTTCAAAAAGTACAACAGCATTAGCTGTACTATCTTTTTCATAAACAGTAAAGTTTTTATCAAAATCAGATAATTGTCCAAATGTGTAACTTTCTTGCGCAAAAAGTTGTGTAGTGCTTATTAAAGCAATACAAAATAATAAGATGTTTTTAAACATTGGATTGGTAAGTTTGATTGGTTTTTTGATTGATGAATTGATGATCTATTTTAAACTATTTACAGTTTTTCTAATAGCCACTAGGTTTGTTAGTACGTGCTCTAAATGGTCTAAGTGTAACATATTTGCACCATCACTTTTAGCATTAGCTGGGTCAAAATGTGTTTCCATAAAAATACCGTCTGCACCAGTCACAATACCGGCTCTAGCAATGGTTTCTATCATATCTGGTCTGCCACCTGTAACGCCAGAAGATTGGTTTGGCTGTTGTAAAGAGTGTGTTACATCTAATACAACAGGTGCATATTGTTTCATAGTAGGTATGCCTCTAAAATCTACAATCATATCTTGGTAGCCAAACATAGTACCACGGTCTGTAACCATAACTTGCTGGTTGTTGCTATCTGTAACCTTAGTAACTGCGTGCTGCATACTTTCCGGACTCATAAATTGTCCCTTTTTTAGGTTTACAACTTTACCTGTATTTGCAGCAGCTACAACTAAATCTGTTTGTCTAACTAAAAAAGCAGGTATTTGTAAGACATCTACATATTCTGCAGCTTTTTCAGCATCAGATACTTCATGAATATCTGTAACAGTAGGAACATTAAAGGTTTCAGAAACTTTTCTAAGAATTTTAAGTGCTTTGTCATCGCCAATACCTGTAAAAGAATCTACTCTACTACGGTTTGCTTTTTTAAAACTTCCCTTAAAAACATAAGGAATTTCTAACTTATCTGTAATTGTAATTATTTTTTCTGCAATGCGCAAAGCCATATCTTCACCTTCTATAGCACAAGGGCCAGATAGTAAGAAAAAATTGTCGCTTTTTGTGTGTTTTATTTGAGGTATAAGATCTAAGTTCATTTGTGTTTTAATTTGTATTTGCAAAGATACTAGTTTTTGCCAGTATTTTACTTTTTGTAAATAACCTCAAAATCAGTATAATAAGAAATTGTAATCTTTTGCTTTTCGGTAAAAAAAATAGAGTATCTTTGCGCGCGCATTTAGGAAGGTAAATGCATTTAAAAATCAGTTATGTCAACAACAAAGAACATTGCAATTATTGCCCACGTAGATCACGGGAAAACAACCTTGGTAGATAAAATTATGTACCACTGTCAGTTATTTAGAGAAAACCAAAATACAGGTGATCTTATATTAGATAACAACGATTTAGAACGCGAACGCGGAATAACAATCGTATCTAAAAACGTTTCTGTAGTCTATAAAGACACAAAAATTAATATTATAGATACTCCTGGTCACGCCGATTTTGGTGGAGAGGTAGAACGAGTATTAAATATGGCAGATGGAGTTTTACTTTTAGTAGATGCTTTTGAAGGACCTATGCCACAAACTCGTTTTGTATTGCAAAAAGCAATAGACCTTGGTTTAAAACCTTGTGTTGTTGTTAATAAGGTTGATAAAGAAAACTGTACGCCAGAAGAAGTACACGAAAAAGTTTTTGACTTAATGTTTGAGTTAGGAGCAGAGGAGTGGCAGTTAGATTTTCCTACAGTATACGGTTCAGCTAAAAATAACTGGATGAGTGACGACTGGAAAAACGAAACTGAAAATATAGAGCCATTATTAGATATGGTTATTGAGCATATACCTACTTTTAAACCAGAAGAAGGTAATACTCAAATGTTAATTACATCTTTAGATTATTCTTCATTTACAGGAAGAATTGCTATTGGAAGATTACAACGTGGTGGCTTAAAAGAGGGTCAGCAAATATCTTTAGTAAAAAGAGATGGTAGCATTGTAAAATCTAAAATTAAAGAACTTTATACTTTTGAAGGTCTTGGTAGATTAAGAGTAGAAGAAGTAAATACAGGAGATATTTGTGCTATTGTAGGTTTAGAAGGTTTTGAAATTGGTGATACTGTTGCTGATATTGAAAATCCAGAGCAATTACAAACAATTGCTATTGATGAGCCAACAATGAGTATGTTATTTACAATTAACGATTCTCCTTTCTTTGGTAAAGACGGTAAGTTTGTAACTTCTCGTCATATTAAAGATCGTTTAGAGCGTGAACTAGAAAAAAACTTGGCATTACGTGTAAACGAAACGGATAGTGCTGATAAATTTTTAGTATTTGGACGTGGTGTATTACACTTGTCTGTACTTATTGAAACAATGCGTAGAGAAGGTTACGAACTACAAATTGGACAACCACAAGTAATTATTAAAGAGATTGATGGTGTTAAATGTGAGCCTATAGAAAGCTTAACTATAGATTTGCCAGAGACTGTTTCTGGTAAAGCAGTAGAAATGGTATCTATGCGTAAAGGTGAAATGACTAGTATGGAGGCAAAAGGAGAGCGTATGGTATGCGAGTTCTTAATTCCTTCTCGTGGTATTATAGGTCTTAGAAACCAATTATTAACTGCAACTGCTGGTGAGGCTATTATGGCACACCGTTTCTTAGAATACCAACCAATGCGTGGAGATATTCCTCAACGTCAAAATGGTTCTTTAGTTTCTATGGAAACAGGAAAAGCAATTCCTTATTCTATTGATAAATTACAAGATAGAGGTAAGTTTTTTGTAGATCCAGGTGAAGATATTTATGAAGGTCAAGTAATTGGTGAAAACTCTAGAGGTGATGATATGACAGTTAACATCACTAAAACTAAAAAATTATCTAACGTGCGTTCTTCAGGTGCAGATGATAAAGCTAAAATTGTACCAGCAATAAAATTCTCTTTAGAAGAAGCTTTAGAATATATACAGAAAGATGAGTACGTAGAAGTTACACCGTCACACTTAAGATTACGTAAAATTTACTTAACAGAAAACGAACGTAAGCGTAATAAAATAGCTTAATTTATTAAGAAGATACATAAAAATCCCAAGATGAACGTCTTGGGATTTTTTTTATTTAATTTTGAAATGTTTTGTAGGTTTAAACGACTATTATATAATAACACATAATTAATAATTAAAATGAAAATAACAGTAAAAATTGTAAGTTTATTTGCAGTACTAGCCTTTGTAGCTTGTAAGGAAACAAGTAAAAAAGACGTTAGTAAAACTACAGTAGAAAAAACTGAAAAAGCAGGATACCACATTCCAGACTCTTGGATAGAAAAAAGAGTTAACGCTGCCAATAAAAGATTAAATGCAACAGAAGCAGGTAAGGTATTATGGAGTGCTATGGAAGCACATGGCGGATTAAAAAAATGGTATGCAAATGGATATTTATCTTTTAGATTTAATTACCAACCATTAAATGGCAAAGGCATAAGAGATTCTTATCAAACAATAGATACTTGGAGCAATAAAGCAAGGCATAATAGTATTACAGACAAAAATGATATTTTTGGTTGGGATGGAAGTGAGGCTTGGGTACAAGCAAAAGACAGTACTTCTTTTGAGTACGATACTAAATTTTGGGCGCTAACTCCTATATACTTTTCTGGGCAACCATTTGTTTTTGATGGTGAGGGTGTTAACTTAGAATTGTTACCGCAAGTAGAATTTAAAGGAGCTATGCAGAATGTAGTAAAAGTTACATATGACAAAGGTGTTGGTTCTGCTCCAGATGATTATTATATAATGTTTATTAATGCAAAAACTAATTTATTAGATGCTTTTAAATATATAGTGTCATACCCAGAGTACTTTCCTAATGGCGGACACGCACCAGAAAAAATAACCGTAACACAAGATACTACAACCGTTAAAGGTATTGTTTTTGCTAAAGGTTTTAAAACATACTGGTCTAACGAGGACAAAGAAAATGGTTTGGGAGAATATATAACAAAAATTGATGTTAGTGATATTAATTTTTCTGATAAGGTAGAAGAAAATTACTTTTCTAAACCAGAAGGAGCAAAAATTTTAAAATAGTACTAAAATTTAAAATTTAGTATTTAAAAAAGCCTTCGTCTTTTTTTAGACGAAGGCTTTTTTATGCTTTTTATTTGTTTAATGTAGCAGAAGCTGCACCTATAATTCCGGCGTGGTTTTCTAAAACAGCAGGTATTACGGGTGTGTTAATTTTTATGTGTTTGCTAAACTTGTCAAACTCTTTAGATATACCACCACCAATAACTATGGCATCTGGGGCAACTAACAACTCAACATATTCTAAAAAAGTATTTACACGTTTTCCCCATTTCTTAAAAGAAAGTTCTTCTCTTTGCCTGGCAGAATCTGCTGCCCATAGTTCTATTTTTTTATGTTTTTTATAAGGTATTTGTCCCAGCTCAAAGTTAGGAATTAGTTTGCCATCTAAATATGCACTACTGCCTAAACCAGTGCCAATAGTAATCATAATCACAAAACCTTTAAGTTCTTTGCCTGCGCCATAGTTCATTTCTGCATAGCAAGCAGCATCAGCATCATTTATAACAGTAAATGGTAAACCAGTGGTTTCAGAAAAAAGCTGAGTTACGTCTACACCTACCCATTTTTTGTGCAAATTACCCGGTGTTTTACAAATGCCATTTTTTATTAAGGTAGGAAATCCACAGCCAACAGGACCGTTATAGTTAAAATGTTTAATAATTTTTTTTATCACTTTAGCCATTTCTTTTGGCTTTTTGGTGGGCGGAGTTGGAATTCTAAATCGTTCTGTAAGTTTTTCACCTGTTGTTACATTTACAATTGCTCCTTTTATTCCAGAACCGCCAATATCTATACCAAGGACTTCCATTTAGTTTCTTTATAATTAGTTTTAACAAGGTAACAAAAAAACTTTAAAGCATATGTGTATCTATACGCTGTAGGTATAGTTTTATTTGCTAGTAAAAGTGCTAAATATTGTAACTTATTTGTAATAAGTTGTTTGTGCAGGTTTAAGATATACGCTTTGCTTTTTTCCTTAATTCATAAAAAATAATTGTTGCTGTATTTTACTTTTACACTGTTTAGTTTCTTTATATTTGGAAGAAAAATATGTAAAAATATTAAGAATAAATTGTAAATACCTGTTTGCCTTACTAGTTTTTAGTGCTTTATCATGCAGTAGCTCTAATGATGATGATAATGGTGTAACCGGTGACGTAGAAGCGGAAGAAACTGTTACTGAAGAAACTGTTATTCAAGAATCTCCGCTTTTTGAAGATGGAAACAGTCCAACTCCATCTGGTAAAAAATGGGTAAAAATCGAAAACATTTCTGATGAGTTTACAAACAATAGCTTTGATGAAACCAAATGGGAAAATACAAGTACACGTTGGGTAGGTAGAGCCCCTGGTATTTTTAAAGCCAATACAGTTTCACAAGCTGATGGTAATTTAATGCTTACTTCATATAAGTTAGATGAACCAGAGGTAATTAATGGAGAAACATTTACTCACGCAGGCTCTAATATTTACTCAAGAAACGCAGCGCAGGTAGGTACTTATGTAGAATGTAGAATGAAAGCAAATAAAACTTTTATGTCTTCTACGTTTTGGCTAATTAATGTTGCTGGTGAAGGTGAAGGTTGTGATAAAAGGGTAACGGAGTTAGATATACAAGAATGTGTTGGGCAAATTACTGGTACAGCTAATTTTGCTAAAAATTTTGATGAAACCATACATTCTAACACGCACAGTAGAGGTACTAGTTGTAACGAAACACCAATTGGTTCTGAAGGCAATAATGTAGCTACAAATGGTAAAGTTTGGGAAGATTACCATGTTTATGGCGCCTGGTGGAAGAGTCCTACAGAAATTGAGTTTTATTTGGATGGTAAAAAAGTTTATACTATAACTCCTAAGGCAGAGTTTAGTTTGCAAATGTACTTAAGACTTGTAGTAGAAACATATGATTGGAATCCGGTTCCAGAAGATGGAGGAATGACAGGGTCGGAATCTGAAAGAACTACTTATTACGATTGGGTTAGATCATGGGAGTTAAAGGACGAATAAAATCTAAGTGATAAATATTTTTAAAAAGCCCCTTGTATGTTGTAAGGGGCTTTTTTTTATGATTAATTAAAATGTTGTAATTTTTTATTAATTAAAGTTTCCCATTTTTTTGCTAATTGCAGCTCTCCAGTTAGCTGCATTTTTAAATCGGAATCATACACGGTAAAAGATACTTCTGGGTCTTGATTATAGCGTGGTATAAATTTTAAATCTAAACCTTTAACTACATACTCTTTACGGTTCTTGGCGTTAATTGTTTGCGTATGCGTAGCAATTTTACACTTTTTAATACCTGTTAAGTTAACAGCTCCTTGGTTTATTACGCCTTCTTCACTTTTGTAATAAAAAACTTGATTTTGTTTGTGGTCTATTCCAATAATAAAATCGGCATTTATATCATAATCATTAACCGTGCAATTGTTTTCTTTTGCTATTTCTTCTAAGGAAGCAAGCATCTTTTTTTCTCTTTTTTTTCTGCTTCTAGCAATAAAAATAAAAGGTAATAAACATACACTTATTATTATGATTGCTGTTATATCTGTTCCTAAATCCATTATGTAATTTTTTAAAAGTTGATGTATGTAAAAATTTGGCAATGTATGTATACAAAGCCTTTCTGGTAATTTGTTTTTACTGTTGTTACAGTAAAAACCATCAACTTAATTACAAGAAATTATGAAAAGGGAACATTAGTTTTAACTTTTTAAATTGAACTAAAAAGTTAATGTAAGTATTATGGTAATTAGAGCTTAATGATAATGTGTTATGCGGAGTTGCATAAGTACTAGGTGCTAAAAAACTCTGAAAAAGATCTTTTAAATTAGAAGGGTAGTTGCTATTATTGCTAGGAATACTAACAACATTTTCTGTTTGTGAAGACTGTATAAAGAAGTTGTTAGATGCCTTATATGAAAACTGTACTTCTTTAGCTGTAGAAGTATCTTCTACACTATAATTAGCAAGAGAATTAGTTACAATACCTATTGCTAAGCAATAAAGTGCCGTAAGTAAAAAAGCGCTTATAAAATTTACTGTTTTTTTCACGCCGCAAATGTACTTTAATAAGTAAAAACTAAAATGTTAATTTATATTAAAGTTACTTGTTTAGGCAGTTTTTTACATTGTCTATAGCTTCTTGCTTATCTGCAAGTACTACTAATATATCTTTATCTTCAATAACTGTAGACCCGTTTGGAGTAACGTATTTATTATCTCTGCGTATCATTGCTATAATTGCGTGTTTAGGAAAACCTAGGTCTACAATTTTTTTGTTTACTGCGTAGCAATTAGTGGTAACAGGAATTTCTTTTATTAGTGCTTTTGGGTTGTCTTCTAATAGAAGGTCTGTTGCACTTAGTTTTTTCTCTTCGTTTGGTAATGCTACATTTAACCATTTTGCCATTACAGATAATGTAGTTCCTTGTATTAGTACAGATGATACAGATATAAAAAACACGATATTAAACATCATATCTGCTTTGTCTATACCAGCCAGCAATGGATAGGTAGCAAAAACAATAGGTACAGCACCACGTAAACCAACCCATGAGATGTAAAACCGACGTCTAAATTTCATTTTAAAAAATAACAGGCTTAAAAATACGCTTACGGGACGTGCCACTAAAATTAAAAATAAAGAGATAAGTATACCAATACCAAAAACAGGAATAATTTTAGAAGGAAAAACAAGCAATCCTAAGGTTAAAAACAGTACAATTTGCATTAACCAGGCTAAACCATCATACATTTTTAAAATGGTTTTTTTATGAATTAAATCTTGGTTGCCTAAATAAACAGCACAAATATAAATAGCTAAAAAACCATTACCACCAACAAAGTCTGTAGCAGAAAATGTAATAAACATTAATGCAATTACAAGCACAGGATATAAGCCTTCAAAATCTAACTTAATTTTATTTATAATGTATTTACTTAGTTTACCAAACCCAAACCCTGCAATTGCTCCAAATGCCATTTGTTGTATAAACATTGGTATTATAGAAAATATGCTTTGGTCTTGATTTATTACCAATGTTAAAAAGGCAAGTGTTAATACGTATGCCATAGGATCATTACTACCACTTTCTAACTCTAGAGTTGGTCTTAAATTATTTTTTAATGCTAAATTTTTAGATCTTAAAATAGAAAATACGGCTGCTGCATCTGTAGATGATACAATAGAACCAAGTAACATACTTTCATAAATTGTAAAATTGGTAATGTAAAAAACAAATGTGCCTATGGTAACAGCAGTTAAAAGTACGCCTATAGTAGATAGTACAATTCCTTCTTTTAAAATAGGTTTTACAGTGTTCCAGTTGGTGTCTAATCCTCCAGAAAAAAGAATAAAATTTAAAGAAACTATGCCTATAAATTGTGCAAGCTTAGGACCATCAAACTTAATGCCTCCTATACCGTCAGAACCTGCAAGCATACCAATTACCAAGAATAACAATAAAGTTGGCACTCCAAATTTATAAGATGTTTTACCAACTATAATGCTTATAAAAAGTAATATAGAGCCAACTAATAAAATGTTTTCTATTGTTAAGTTCATTTAGTTTAATTTTACTAATGAACAAAAATAGGAGTTATAGCCGTATAAAATGATGAAAATTTGTTAATGTATTACTTTGTAAGTTTCCACCATTTTTTTTTCTTAGGCGCTAGATCTACTCTGGTATCCAAAAAGTCGTAATACTTTTTATCTTCTTGCATAAAAATGGTCTTACCTTTTATGGCATATGCTCTGTTTAACTCACATTCTGCTCTATGCTTATTGCCAATTTCTAGCTGGCATTGTCCTAATCTTAGGTGTATAAAAGGGTTGCCAATAGCATCCGGACATTGCATAGCGCTAGATAAATTTTCTACGCCCGCTGTGTAATCTTTATTTATAAAATTAATATCCCCAATAGTAGCCAATAACCAAGTGCTAGTTTCCCATTTTGTTTTAGGTTCGGGAATTAGGTCATAAGCAGACCAATATTTTTTTAATGCCGTTGTATACTCTTCCTTTTCTACTAATAAATCTGCAGCTTTAGATAATTGCAGAATTTGCATATAAATATGGTCTTCCAATTCCTTCATTTGGACTTTTTAACGCATAAATTACAGCCTTTTTTTAATATATATGCATATTATTTATAAAGCAGTAATAACTTAATGTTTGCTTAACTTTTTTTAGCTTTTAAGTTAAGTTTTTGTAATTTATTTTAAGCTATTAATCAATTTTTTAAAGTGCGGATAATAGATTCTTCCCCACATAGGATTTTTAGAAAATTGATGTACTTCTTTAGTATCTGGGTTATAAATTACAGGAATTGTAAATCCAGCCCATTTTTTACCAGATTTTAATTTTACGCAATATTCCTTAGCCTGTTCATCTACATTGGTAGAAATTAAGATAGAAATTACGCCAATCCCAGACTGTAAACCACGTGGCCAACCAGTGTAATTTGTTTTTGTAAAATTAAATGCTTCTGTAATGTGTTGGTTTATAACTCCAGTTGTTATTTTTTCATCCTTAAAATCTGTAGCAACAATAAATGTATTTAGTTGAGTAGCCATCCAAGCTAGTTTAAATTTTTTCTCGTAACCAATTACACTTGGTTTATTTGTAATAGTAGTGTCAGAATGATAAATACCTTGAGCAATTAGTTTTTGTTTAATACTATCTGTTGTCATTGTAAGCGGTTTAGTTATTTTTTATGCATATCAAAAATACTACAATTAGATGTTTAAAAATTTACTGTTTACCGTGAAAAACTAAAATTTTTAAGTAGGTATAGTTATTTATTTACTTTTGTTTTTTAGATAATTCTTCTAAAACCATAATAGCCTTTTCAGCATCTTTTTTATCTACAAATATATGATCATGATAATACGCAGCAATTACATTACAGCTAATGTTATGTTTTGTTAATTCTGAAGAAAAAGCAGCTGTTAGACCTACAGCTTCTAATGATGAGTGTATGGTAAGTGTAATCCAACTTGCAATAAAACTATAAGTAAACCCTTGTTTGTCCGCATAGCCTTTTGTTGTAATAATAGTAATACCTTCTGCTTCTGTAAACTCACAAATTACTTTTTTACGATCTAGCAAACTACTGTCTTTTATAGTGCAAAAAACGTATTCTCCTTTGTTAAGTTTTGGTGTCATACCTTTTAATAATTCTGATAAATTAGTTTTTCCAGACATTTTTTTCTTTTTAGTTAGTGTGCTACGGCTTTTAATCCAACAACAGATGCTATAAGTGTAATTATAAAAAATACTCTCCAAAAGTTAACAGGATCTTTAAAAACAAAAATACCCACCAAAACAGTGCCTACAGCACCTATACCTGTCCATACGGCATAACCTGTGCCAATAGGTATGGTTTGCATTGCTTTAATTAATAATATAAAACTAGTTGCAGAACAAATAAAAAAACCACCGTACCATAAGTACACATCTGTTCCTGTGGCCTCTTTAGCTTTACCTAAGCAAAAGGCAAAAGCAACCTCAAAAAGTCCTGCAATTATTAAAATTATCCAATTCATTGTAAAATTTTTAGCAAAGGTCTAATAACTTAATTAAACTAAATTTTACAAATGATAAAAAAGATAATTATTTTATTACAGCTCTAATTCTGCTTAAGCTAACTTGTGTAATGCCTAAATAAGATGCTATATGCCCCAGTTGTACTCTTTTTATTAAATCTGTGTTGGTATTTAGTAACTCTAGGTAGCGTTGTGTTGCAGTTTTAAACTGTTTAGATATTAAGCGTTCTTCTGTTTTTATTAGCTCTTGTTCTGCAAATTTACGTCCCCAATTAGCAATGTGTATATCTTCTAAAAAAAGCTGTTTTAATGTGTTAGATTCAAGTTTATATAATGTACAGTCTTCTAACAGTTCAATATTCTCATACCCTTTTTTATTTTCAATATAACTACGCATAGATATTACTGCTTCAGACTCTTTGCCAAACCAAAAGGTAACCTCTGTACCATCAAAATTAGCATAAGCTCTTACAATACCACTTTTTATAAAGTAAATATTGGGTTCTATTGTGTGGTCTTTTATAATTATATGTTGCTTTGGGTATGTTACTTCTACCATACTATCTTTAATTTTAGCCAAAGATGTTTGTGGTAGTGTATAAACTTTGTTAAGTATAGCGTCTATAGTCATCCTAAAAAATATAAATTAAATATAGCTTAAAAAATAACCTAAAATGGCTCCTCCTAAAACTATAAATCCACTATTAATTTTTTGAAATACAAAAACAAGTAGTAAGCTTAATAATGCTATTAAAGTAGTACGCCAATCTACTATGGTTTCTTTACTCATTTCTATACAAACAGCAATAATTATAGCTACGGCGGCAACATTTACTGCATCTAAAAAGGCAGCAATACTTTTAGATTTTCGCATTTTAGGGATAAGAGGATTTAGTACGGCAACAAAGATAAATGAAGGTGTAAAAATACCTATAGTTGCAGCTATTGAACCCCAAAAACCACCTAGCTGCCAGCCAATGAAAGTGGCGGTAGACAAAACAGGTCCAGGTGTAAACTGTCCAATAGCAACTGCATCAATAAGTTCTTGTCTTGTTAAAAAACCAGTATTTACCAACTCGGCATCTAAATAAGCAAACAGAATATAGCCACTACCATACAAAATAGCTCCAACTTTAAAAAAAGTCCAAGCTATTTTTAAATTGCTTGCAGAAATTAATAAGCCAACCAATATAAACGGATTAACACTTAATGAAGCTTTTTTAGGTTTTTTTATGTAGTGAATAAATAATCCTAAAACACCAGGTAAGAATAAAGCAAGAATTGTATTTATACCTAAGATGCACGCAATTAGAGTTAACAGTCCTAGGATTCCGGTTATTGTATTTTTTAGTGCTTTTTTTAATAGTCTGTATGCTGCGCCTAAAATTAGTGCAATAACAGCTGGCTTTATGCCATACATAAATATTTCTACATTGGGTAATTTACCATAGGTATTATATAGCCAAGCAAATCCCATTGTAAGTAATATTGCCGGAAAAACAAAACTGATGCCCGCTACTATTAACCCTTTGAAACCTGCTTTTTCATACCCGCAATGCATTGTCATTTCGGTAGAGTTTGGACCAGGAATTAAATTTGTAGCACCTACCATATCTAAAAAATGTTGGTGACTCATCCATTTTCTTTTTTTTACTACCTCAACTTCCATTATAGCAATATGAGCTGCTGGACCACCAAAAGCAATACTTCCTAGTTTTAAGAATAATAATGCTACTTCTTTCAAATTCCTGTTCATTTCAGTTTTCAATTTTGAAACAAAATTAGATCACATTATTTTAAAAAATATGGTCTATTTGAAAATGATATGGTCTTATATATTTACTTTTCTAAAAGCAGCAGGAGTTGTACTACAATGTCTTTTAAAATATTTTGAGAAGTGAGAGTTGTCTTTAAAATTTAAATTAATGGCTATTTGTGCTACAGTGTAATCTGTATATATTAGTTGTCTTTTTGCCTCATTAATTATATATTCAGATAAAATTTCTGTTGCTGTTTTGTCATTTTCTTTTCTACAAATAGCATTTAAATTTTGTGGTGTTGTATGTAGTAAATTTGCATAGTATGTTACGCTATTAGTTAGGTTTTTGGCAGAACTAAGATTATTAATAAAAGCACTATATATATTGTTTAGATACTTTTTAGGAGCTGTATGTTTGGGAATTTCTAGTAATTTTGCCAGCAATGCTTTTAGTAAACCGTTTATAATAGCTCTTTTTACTGAGGATTCTTTTTTGTTTTCATCTTCTAGTAGTTTAAAAAAAATGGAAGCATCAGTATTTACAGGATACAAACAGTTATGTGTACTTAGTTTAGCAATTAAAGGTTTAACTTCTAGGTCTAAACACTGTTCTATAAATTCCTTTTTTAAAATAAGTACATAACCAACAGGTTCACTGGTAATATTCCAGAAATGTACTTGCTCTTTACGTATATTAAAAATGACAGGAGAGTTAATTTTGTAATCAGTAGCGTCTATTGTGTGTGTGCCTTTTCCTTGAGTTAAGTATACAATTTCAAAATAATTATTATGTTTATGAGGTAAAGTTTTTCTAATATTTTTTTTAAAAGGAGCAATCTTTAAAAATTGTTTTGGAGCTGTTTTATCTTTTGTGTAAAGTTCCTTTTTCATTAGAAATTTGCCTTACTTTAAGATTTTAACCGGTTGCTTATTTTCATCAATTGCAACAAAAGTAAACTCGCCAGATACTGCTTTTTCTCTGTAGTCAGAGTACATTTCTTCTATATAAATATCTACCCTAACTTTTAAACTGGTATTGCCAACGTGCGTAACGTAGCCACACAATTCTGCAATAGTCCCAGCAGGAATAGGCATTTTAAAATCTATTTTATCACTACTAACAGTTACCATTTGCTGTCTGCTAAATCTTGTAGCACAAATAAATGCAGTTTCATCCATAAGTTGCATAGCAGTACCACCAAAAAGAGTGTCATAATGGTTGGTAGTGTTAGGAAAAACGGCTTTAAAAATTGTTGTTACAGATTTTTCAATTCTTTCTTCTAATGTCATAAATGTAGATTTGTTCAAATGTTAAATTGCGTCTTTTTATGGAGAGAAAAAGAGGTTGTAAAAATACTATATTATGTTTTAAAAAGTAGAGAAAGTAAAATTTTAATCTAAAGTAAAAACAGCGGTAATAATAAATATATCTTCTTGGGGCACTAAGTCTTTTATACTATTAGCAAAGTAAGGAGAAACTATTTTTTCTCTGTGCAAATCCCACAAATTAGTTTCGCTACCACATTTTGGCTCTTTATCTCTATTAAAATTATAGCTTTTACACAACTCTATTAGTAATTTAAAAAACATATTTATACTAGATGTTAGTTGTAAAAAATTACCTTCTAAATCACTAACATAAATTGGGGTTTGTTCTTGTGTAGTATCTGCCCATATTTTTTTTGCAGACGCATTAAATGAGTGCGCTATTACAACTTTTCCGTTTTTCCAAGGATTATGTTTTTTAGTCATTGCAGATCCTTTTCCAAAAATATGAAGCTTTGGATGTAAACTAGAAAAAGTATTTATATGTATGTGTGGTAAAATTAGGAGTGTACTATAATTGCTGTATAAGTAACTAAGTTCTGCAGAAAGTGCTTGTTCTTTTACGTGTGTTATTGGTGTAGAATTTTTTCGGTTTAAAAAGTCATTTTTACTCCCAAATTTAGTTGTGCGTAATACACTCTGAAAATCTTTTAAAGTGTTTGTAAATTCTTCTAGACTATTTTTCATACCTCATTATAAAAATATACCGAGCTAAAGTAATAGTTTTTATTGGCTAATTTTTATTGATTTTGTAACCGCTTGCAACAAGTTTATATCTGTTTTCTGAAGTAAACCTGACAGAGTTGCTGATTTTTAATTTATAAATCTTATTTTTTTTAGAACTTTCTTTTTTAAAACTATAGCCACCATCAGAGGGTTGTGACCGTTTTTTGGGGTTAATTTAGATATTTAAATGTTGGTTACAGCTCTATTGTGTCAGGTTTTTAGTCTTTTGGCTTGATTTTGGCAGAATTGTTAGTCTAAGTTTAAAATAAAATATTGGCTGTATAAGAATTATACAAAGGATATTTTAAAAATTGAAAAATACAATATGAGTATAGTTAAGGAAAACAACACGGTAAAAGTTAATTACACAGGGAAGTTGGCAGACGGACAAGTTTTTGATACTTCTGAAGGTAGAGAACCGTTAGAGTTTACTTTAGGTCAAGGACAGTTAATACCTGGTTTTGAAAAAGGTGTTTTAGATATGAAGCTAAACGAAAAAAAGACCATTACTATTGCTAAAGAAGAAGCATATGGTGAGGTTAACGAAGCTTTAATACAAGAAGTTAAAAAATCTGAGCTTCCACAAGATATGGAGCCTAAAGTTGGTATGGGATTAGTTTCTAAAGCTCCAGATGGTAGAGAAATGAACCTAATGGTAGTAGAAGTTAAAGATGAGTCTATTGTTATAGATGGTAATCACCCACTAGCAGGTAAAGACCTTATTTTTGATTTAGAAGTTTTAGAGATTAAATAAGCCTACTTTTTAAAATAATATAACCCGGTAAACTTAGTTAAAGTTTATCGGGTTTTTTATACTAAATATATTTTTCTCTACTCTTTATAGTTTGTAGAAGTCTTCATTTTTTTATAGCCAGTGTAAGTTAGTAAAATGCCATTGGCAATACATATAATACCAATAGTTTTTTGTTGTAAATTAAGTAATGCAATACCGCCAATTATACCGCAAATGCCAAATGTAGTTAATTGTTTGCCTTTATGGTATTGCTTATTAGTGCTCATAGTTTTGTTGTTTGTTATTCATAATTGTCTGGCTCTATATGTATTAAAACATATTCTAGATTTGGAATTTCTGCCATAAGATAATCTTTTAATTTGTGAGATATATCATGGCCTTCTTTTACTGTAATTTTTCCGTCTACAATGGCGTGCAAATCTATATGAAACTTCATTCCGGCCTTTCTAATAAAACATTTTTCGGTATCTAAAACGCCATCAACCTGTATAGATTTAGTTCTTATTTCTTCAATTAAGCCATCATACAATTGCTCGTCCATAACCTCGCCAAGTGCAGGTCTTAAAATTAAATAGCTGTTATAGAGGATAAAACCAGAGGCAAGTAGGGCAGCCCAATCATCTGCAGTTTCATATCCTTTACCACAAATTAGTGCAATAGAGATACCAATAAATGCCATTATAGATGTTATGGCATCACTTCTGTGGTGCCAAGCATCTGCTTTTAAAGAGGTACTATGTATTTGCTTACTCTTTTTTAGAACTATACGGTACAGAACTTCTTTCCAAATAATAATAACTCCTAAAACAATAAGTGTCCAGGCTTTTGGTATTTTGTGTGGTGTTTGTATGTTTTGGATGCTTTCATAAGCAATTATAGTGGCAGATGTAACTAAAAAAGCAACAACCAAAAAAGTAATTAAGGGTTCTATTTTTCCGTGCCCGTATGGGTGATTTTCATCTGCAGGGCGTTTAGCATATTTAAATCCAACAAGCACTAGTAAAGAAGAAAAAACATCTGTAGTAGACTCAATAGCATCTGCAATAAGTGCATAAGAATTACCAAAAAAACCAGCAAGTCCTTTAATAATAGCAAGACAAAGGTTGCCTATTATGCTAAAATAGGTTGTTTTAATGGCGGTGTCTTCAACATTCATAGTTGTAGGCCTTTTGCAAGTTTTTTTAAACGGCGCGTTGTACTACTTCAAACACCTTATTATCATCACACTTTAAGGTTTTAGAGGGGTATTTTAATATAAGCGCATAGTCGTGTGTTGCCATTAAAATTGTACGTCCGGCTTTATTTATATCCTGTAGTACTTTCATAACCTCTACACTAGTTTGCGGGTCTAGGTTACCAGTTGGTTCATCGGCTAAAATAAGTTCTGGGTCGTTAAGCAAAGCACGTGCTATGGCAATACGTTGTTGTTCTCCGCCAGAAAGCTCATGAGGAAATTTAAAACCTTTAGTTTTCATCCCAACCTTGTCTAAAACTTCTTCAATTTTAGTATCCATTTTGGTACGGTCTTTCCAACCTGTAGCTTTTAAAACAAAAAGTAAATTGTTATTTATGGTGCGGTCTGGTAATAATTTAAAATCCTGAAAAACAATACCAAGTTTACGGCGTAAAAAAGGAATGTCTTTTTCTTGCATTGTTTTTAAATCTATATCTACAATATTGCCAGTACCTTCTTTTAATGCCAAGTCACCATAAAGGGTTTTCATAAAACTACTTTTTCCGCTACCTGTTTTCCCTATTAAATATACAAACTCGCCTTTTTTTATTTCCAAGGAGATGTTATTAAGTACAAGGTTGTCTTTTTGGTAAACAGAAACATCTTTAAGTTCTAAAATAGTGTCTTGCATAAATTTTGAGGTAAATAAATTTACTGGTATTATTGTTGATATAAAAGTAATAAGTTTAAGGGTAAAAGTAAGGTGCTTTGGTAAAAAATATTTTTCTTAGTTTTAATATACTTTTAGCCATTTTAAACGTTATATAATTTAACAAAGGTATATCACTATAAGACCTTAGTCTATATGAAAATGAAAAAAATAGCAATACTCCTATGTTTTATGGGGATGTCTATCTATGGATATTCGCAAAAAACAGAAATTTACACAAACAAAAATAAAGATTACGTAAAAGCATTGTCTTTGTACAACGACAAGCAGTATCAAGCATCGCAAGCTGTTTTTAAGGAAGTAGCAAAAAGCACCGATGATTACGAGACAAAAGCCAATAGCTATTATTACATTGCTACCGCTGCAATACGTCTAAACCAGTTAGGGGCAGATAAGCTTATGGAGCAATTTGTAGAAGACTACCCAACGTCTACCAAAAGAAATACAGCTTATTTAGATGTGGCAGATTATTATTTTGAAACAGGCAAATATCCGCACGCTTTAAAATGGTATGCAAAGGTAGACCAATCTTCTATGTCTAGGAAAGACAAAGAACGATTTGAGTTTAATAATGGTTATGCTCTTTTTTCATCTAAAAAATATAAAGATGCAGAGCGTTATTTAAATCGTGTTACCAACTCTGCAACCTATGGTTCTCAGGCAAAATACTACTTAGGGTATATTGCTTATGAACAAGATAATTACCAAGAGGCTAATGAGCGTTTTGACCAGATTACAGATCAGGATGAGTTAAAAGAAAAACTATCATACTACCAAGCAGATATGAACTTTAAGCTTGGTAATTTTGAAAAAGCCATAGCACTTGCTAAAGAACAGTTGCCAAAGGCAGATAGGAATGAGGTATCAGAATTAAATAAAATAATAGGAGAAAGTTATTTTAATCTTAAGCAATACAACAACGCTATACCATACTTAACAGAGTATAAAGGTAAACGTGGTAAATGGAGTAATACAGATTATTATTTACTTGGATACAGTTACTATAAGCAAGGAGATTACGCAAATGGTATAGACCAGTTTAATAATATTATAGATGGTGATAATAGTGTGTCTCAAAACGCATATTACCATTTGGCTGAATGTTATTTAAAGCTAGATAAAAAACAAGAGGCTTTAAATGCATTTAAAAATGCGGCACAAATGGATTATTCTGAGGAAATTAAGAAAGATGCTTATTTAAACTACGCCAGACTTAGTTATGAAATTGGAAATGCCTACGAGCCTGTACCGTCTGTACTAACTAAATATTTAGAAACATATCCAAATACTGAGCATACTAAAGAAATTCAGGAGCTTTTAGTAGACTCTTACATTACCTCTAAAAACTATAAAGGTGCTTTAGAGTTACTAGAGAAAAACAAAAACTATGCAAGTAAAGAAACCTACCAAAAGGTTGCTTTTTACAGGGGAGTAGAATTGTTTTTAGAGCAAGATTATGAGAGTTCTTTAAAGGCTTTTAACTTGTCTTTAGATAATGCAGAGGAGCCTAAATTTAAAGCTAGAGCAAATTTCTGGAAAGCAGAATCGCTTTATTTGCTTAATAAGTTTGATGATGCTTTGGTGTCGTTTGTGGCTTTTCAGCAAAACCCAATGTCTGTTTCTACAGATGAAAATAAGGAGTTAGATTACAATTTAGCGTATACTTATTTTAAGCTGAATGATTATGTAAATGCAACATCATACTATAAAAAATATACAGATAGCAAGCCAGAAGATGAGGCTAAGTTAAATGACGCTTATTTGCGTTTAGGAGATTGTTACTTTGTAACTAGTAAGTACTGGCCGGCAATAGAGACGTACAATATTGCTTTAAAAAATAGAGGCGGACAAAAAGATTATGCTGCCTACCAAAGAGCATTAAGTTATGGTTTTGTTGGTAAGAGTGATACAAAGATTGATGAATTAAAAACCTTTGTTACAAAATATAGCAATTCTACCTTAAAAGACGATGCTTTGTATGAGCTAGGAAACACCTATATTAAACTAGGTAATGAAGATTTAGGTTTACATGCGTATAACAAACTTATTGAAGAGTATAAGGGGAGTAGTTTAGTGCCAAGGGCACTATTACGCCAAGGTTTAGTACACTACAATGCCAGCAGAAATGAGCAAGCATTGGCTAAGTTTAAAACTGTTGTACGTGACCACGCAAAAACACAAGAAGCTATACAAGCTGTGGCAACAGCAAAATTAGTTTATGTAGATCTTGGTAGGGTAGATGAGTATGCAAACTGGGTTAGAGATTTAGATTTTGTAGAAGTTACAGATTCAGAATTGGATAACGCCACTTATGAGTCGGCAGAAAAGCAATTTATAGAAAACAAAACAGATGCAGCTATTAAGAGGTATGAGAATTATATAAAAGAATTCCCTAACGGCTCACATATTTTAGATGCCAACTTTAAGCTTGCACAATTGTATTTTGCTAAAGGGCAAAAAATAACTGCTTTGCCTCATTATAAGTATGTGGCAGACCAAGGTGGTACAGAATTTACAGAGCAGGCTATAGCGCGTGTTTGCGAAATTTATATAGCAGATAATAAATATACAGATGCTTTTCCTTACCTAGAAAAGCTAGAGCAAACGGCAAATATTAAGCAAAACGTAACCTTTGCACAATCTAACTTAATGAAAGGTTATTACAACCAAAAGAACTACAGTAAAACTATTGCTTATGCAGAAAAAGTGTTGGCTACAGAGAGTATAGATAACCGTATTAAAAGTGATGCTCATATTATGATAGCGCGTTCTGCTATTAAAACTAATAATGAGCCTAAGGCAAAAGAGGCTTATGCTATTGTACAAAAAATAGCAACAGGAGAAAGAGGAGCAGAGGCTTGGTACTACAATGCTTATTTTAAGCATAAAGAGCAAGATTATGAAGGTTCTTCAGAGGCAGTACAAACATTGGTAAAAGATTTTTCTGGATATAAAGAGTGGGCAGGTAAAGGGCTTTTAATTATGGCTAAAAACTACTACGCATTAGGAGATGCCTACCAAGCAAATTATATTTTAGAAAACATTATTAAAAACTTTGGCAGTTACCCAGATATAGTAGCAGAGGCGCAAACAGAGCAACGACTTATTAAAACTAAGGAGTCGCGCAGCAACTCGTCTATAAATCCAGACGGCAACTAATAAACAGGTAACAAAAAAATAAGAACACACTATGCAAAAGTATATCTATATAATTATTACTTTATTTCTAGGATTGGCACAATTTGCCTTTGCACAAGAAAAAGATAAGGATGAAGAGGAAAAAGATTTAGGAACAGAGACTGTAACAGTGGTAAAAGCCTACAAGCCAACTATTGCAGATGCTTTTAAATTAAAGTCTACACCAGTAATTAACGGTGCCGTAGAACTAAAGAAAAAGCCAATTAAATACAGTATTTTTTCTGTGCCGGTAGCTTCTACATTTACTCCAGCAAAAGGAAAAGCTACTGCAGTAAAAAAGAGAAAGCCAGAGGAATTGTTTAATTCATACGCTTCTATAGGTTTAGGAAACTACAGTAATGCACTGGTAGATTTTTATACTAGTAGACCTATTAACAGAAATGAAACGTTAGATATTGGATTAAACCACCATTCTTCTCGTGGAGATATAGAAGAAGCTCCTGTAGATAATGTTTTTTATGATACTAAAGTAAAAGGTATTTATACCAGAAGAGAAAGAGATTTGGAGTGGAATGCTAATGTAGGATTGCAACACAAGTTGTATAGCTGGTATGGAGTAACGGAAGATGCTTTAGGTGCAACACCAGAAAGTTTAATAGATGAAAAACAACACTATTTTGATGCTGAACTTGGAGGCGAACTTAAAATGGAAGATTATCTAATAAAAGGAGGTGATGTATTGTTAAGACGTTTTTGGGACGCAACAGAATCTGGTGAAAATAGAGCGGTTATTAACGCAGCTGTAGAAGTCCCAATTTCTAATGAGCTTATTAATTTTAATGTAAAACTAGATTACCTTGGTGGTAAATTTAAAAATGCTAGTTTAAATAATACGGATAATACTGGAGAAATTAAATTTGGTCAAGTACAGTTTGGTGTAAACCCTAGTCTGGTAATTTTAAGAGATGACCTTACTTTAAATTTAGGAGCTAATGTAGTTTATGGTTTAGATACAGAAGCTAGCAATAGTAATTTTTATATTTATCCAGCGGTAACAGCATCTTATAGGTTATCTGGAGAAACAGCTATTGCATATGGTGGTATAGAAGGAGATTTACACCAAAACTCTTATCACGATTTTGTAGATGAAAATCCATTTGTGTCTCCAATGCTTACAATTTTACCAACCGATAGTCAGTACAATGCTTACGCTGGTTTAAAAGGACAGTTGTTAACTAACTTAGGATACAATGTAAAGGCATCTTATAAGGCAGATAATAACAGAGCATTATATAAATTAAATCCAGAAAATACATTTAGAGCAGATGAAGATAAAGATTATCATTTAGGAAATACGTTTGATATTTTTTATGATGATATTAAAACATTTTCATTTTTTGGACAATTAAATGTAGATGTAAACAGAAATTTTGCTTTAGGTATAAATGCAGAAGTCTTTAGCTACACAACAGAAACAGACAATCCTGCGTGGAACTTGCCAAAAGTAAAAGGATCGTTGTTTATGGATTATCAAATTAATGAAAAATGGTTTATGGGTGCTAACTTATTCTTTGTAGGTGAAAGAGAAGATTTAAGCTCTGTAGCTGCTACGGGTACACAGCCACAAGATTTTGCATCTACAGTGGTAACTTTAGATAGTTATTTTGATGCTAATGCGCATATTGGTTACCGTTTAGATGAAAAATTATCTCTCTTTATAAAAACTGCAAATATTACAAATAATAGTTACCAACGTTGGGCAAATTATCCGGTACAAGGTTTTCAGGTACTTGCAGGAGCAACATATAAGTTTAATTGGTAATAAAAATATGATTTAAACGTTATAAAGTTTCACTATATGTAAATGATTTGTAAGTAATTAATGAACCATTTAAAACTTTATAATGAATTTGTCAGAACAATTAATACTTTGTAAGAAATGTGAAAATAGAAAGTTTGATCCTAATACCGGAATAAATTGTTCCTTAACAGGTAAAAAACCAAATTTTGAAGACACTTGTAGCACTTTTGTTTTAGATGCTAAAGAAGCAGAGAAAATAGCGGCAAAGGGTCAGGCATCTGCTTATGTTAAAGAAGATTCTAAACAAAATATGTGGTGGGTTTTAGGTGTAGTTCTAATAGTTATAAAAATTATATGGAGATTTAGTAGAGATTAGTTAGATGTTGTATCGTAATCAAAACAAAGCATTAAACTGGAAACTAATAGACGCTCTATTTGAAAAGCAAATAGAGCAGTCCTTAAATATTCAATCTGGTTACAATCAAATTAAAAAAGTTTTATTGCGTCGTAATTTTCCAATTTTAAATATAGATGAACAGAAACTATATTTAGAGTTTAAAGATTGGTTGGTTGAGGTTTTAAAAAGAGAACCTATACCTAAAGACATTAAATCAATCTATTTTGGACTTGCTAATTTGTCATTTCCGGAATTTGATGATGGTAAAATTAAAACTACTGTCTATATAGCAGGTTCTAAAAATAAACCAGATGAAGATTTAGATTGGAACTCTGCCCTAGAATATCTACCCAAAAGACGCTACTTGTTACTAAACAATTTTGAAGAATTAGATGTGTTTGTAGAAAAACACAAACTAAGTACAAAATATAAAGTTTTAGTGTGTAACGGCCTATTAAATTTACTTGTGCTAAAAGTTATGCAAGACTTAAAAGATGATTTGCTTACATACAAAATACGGAAATACTTGTTTGCGGAGTCAATTTTAACAAGAGATGAACTTTATTTTGGCGCAGGGTATGATTCTGGTACTACATATATTCTTGGAATGTTGAGTAAATAATTATAGGCTTTATATTATTCATTTTTTATCAGTTTATTTTTAAATCTTTTTATTTCATTATTTTTGAAGAAACTCAAAAGACTAATGAAAAAACTAACATTTGTTTTACTGCTGGCAATTGCAGCGTGTAATCCTAAAAAAGAAAAGGTAGACTTTATAGTTACTAACGCTAATGTCTACACTGTAGATTCTACTTTTGCAAAAGCACAGGCTTTTGCAGTAAAAGATAATTTATTTGTTGCCGTTGGTACAGAGCAAGAAATTTCAGAAAAATATGCGTCAGATAAAACAATAGACGCGGGCGGTAAAACAATTACTCCTGGTTTAATAGATGCGCACTGTCATTTTTTTGGTTTAGGAATGAATCAGCAAGTGGTAGATTTGGTAGATACTAAAAGTTTTGATGAGGTAGTAGAGCGTGTTTCTGCTTTCCAGAAAACAAATACAAAAACATTTATAGCTGGTAGAGGTTGGGATCAGAACGATTGGGAAATAAAAGAATTTCCAACAAAAGAAGCATTAGATTCACTTTTTCCTTCAATTCCTGTAGTTTTAGAACGTGTAGATGGACACGCATATCTTGTAAATCAATATGCATTAGATTTAGCTAATATTACTTCAGAAACAAAAGTAAATGGTGGTGAAATTGTAAAGGTTAATGGTAAACTTACAGGTGTTTTGGTAGATAATCCTATGGCTATGGTAGATGCCGTTTTGCCTAAACCAAGTGTAGCTACACAGGCACAAGCATTAAAAGATGCAGAAAAAATTTGTGTAGATTATGGTTTAACAACGGTTAATGATGCAGGTTTAAATAAACAAACTATAGAAATTATTGATAGCTTACAGCAAAACGGAGAATTAGATATTCGTGTTTATGCTATGATAAGCGCAAACAAAGAAAACTTAGATTACTATTTAAGTAAAGGGATAATAAAAACAGATGGTTTAAATGTGCGCTCTGTAAAAGTATACGGAGATGGAGCTTTAGGCTCTAGAGGTGCAGCTTTAAAAGAAGAGTATTCAGACAAACACAATCATTTTGGAGCAATGGTTACTCCTGTAGACCAAATAAATAGCCTTGCAAAAAGAATAGCAAAAACGGAATACCAGATGAATACGCACGCCATAGGAGATTCTGCTAATGTAGCAGTATTACGCGCATACAAATCTGCCTTAAAAAATACAAAAGATAGACGTTGGAAAGTAGAGCATGCACAAGTTATTGCACCACAAGATTTTGACTATTTTGAATTAGGTATTATCCCATCTGTACAACCAACCCACGCAACTAGTGATATGTATTGGGCAGAAGAAAGACTAGGTGAGGAGCGTGTTAAGGGAGCTTATGCATTTAAAAAATTATTAGATATAGCAGGTGTTGTTGCATTGGGTACAGATTTTCCGGTAGAACGTGTTAGTCCGTTTTTAACTTTTTATGCTGCTGTTGCCAGAAAAGATACTAAAAATTACCCTGAAGGTGGTTTTCAAATGGAAAATGCTTTGTCAAGAGAAGAAACATTAAAAGGGATGACAATTTGGGCAGCTTATTCTAATTTTGAAGAAAATGAAAAAGGTAGTATTGAGCCGGGTAAAAAAGCAGATTTTGTAGTGTTAAGTGATAATATTATGGAGGTTGAAGCCTCTAAAATACCAACAATAACAGCAGAACAAGTTTTTATAGGCGGTAAGCAAGTAAAGTAATTATAGCTAAAGTTTGCGAAAAAAAATAAACCCGAAACTAGTTTTAGTTTCGGGTTTTGTATTTTAATAATTTAATATTTTACATACTAACTGCATAAGGAACAGAAACTAAAGTAGTTCCCCAACCCATTACCATATCAGTATCTGTAAACGTAATAGAAAAAGCTTCTAAAGACTCTTTGTTTTTAGATACTTTGCCAGTTACTCTAACAGCATCTGCATCTTCTTCATAAGAATAAGCTCCCCATTGGTTTAAGTTCTGGTTTAAAATTATAGTCCATTGCTTATCTCCAGGAATAGAAAATAAAGAGTACGTACCTGCTTTTACTGTTTTACCGCCAAATTTAGTATCTGTGTAAAAAGTAATTTCTGCCGCCTCATTAGCACCAGTTCTCCATACTTTTCCTGCAGGAGCCAAATCTTTAACTAATCTTCCTTTTAATTGTGGTCTACTGTAAACTACGCGAATGTTCTTTTTAGAAATTTTGTAGCTAGATGGCTGTGAAGCAATGTCTGCTGGACTTTTATCTAATCCAGGGAATTTTTGAGCAGTAGCATTTGTAGTAAATACCATAGTTAATACAAGTGCTGATAAAGCAAATAATCTTTTCATAAATGTTTGTTTTTTGTGTTTTTCAAATTTAGCGACATTTTCGCAGTAATGAATTATATGGTCGCTAAAATTATGCCAACTTACAAAATGATTGTTTTTTTTGTAAAAATAGTTCTGCTAAATATCAAATATTATGTATTTTTTTAAATAAAGTTACAATTTAAAGTCATTTAGATATATTATGTTTTTAAATTGAAACCTTTAGTTCATCTTTGTAATCAAATTGATATAAAGAATAAAAATATGTGTGGAATAGTTTGTGCATTTGATGTAAAAGAGAGCACTGAGGTGTTAAGGCCGCAGTTGTTAGATATGTCTAAAAAAATTAGACACAGAGGTCCGGACTGGAGTGGTATATATGCAGATGATAAAGCCATTTTAGCACATGAGCGTTTGGCAATTGTAGATCCTGCTTCTGGTAAGCAACCTTTGTTTAGTAAAGATGGTAAGTTGGTTTTAGCTGCTAACGGAGAAATATATAATCATCAAGAATTAAGAGCACAGTTTAAGGGTTCTTATGATTTTCAAACGGAATCTGATTGTGAGGTAATTTTGGCTTTGTACAAAGAAAAAGGAACCTCATTTTTAGATGAGTTAAATGGTATTTTTGGCTTTGCTATTTATGATGTAGATAAGGATGAGTATTTTGTGGCTCGTGACCATATGGGTATTATACCATTATACATGGGATGGGATGCTAACGGTACATTTTATGTGGCATCAGAACTAAAAGCTTTAGAAGGTACTTGTACAAAAATAGAACTGTTCCCCCCAGGTCATTATTTACATAGTAAAGATGGCCAATTAAAAAAATGGTATTCTCGTGATTGGATGGAGTACGATGCTGTTAAAGAAAACGAAACCAGTATAAAAGAAATTAAAGAGGCATTAGAAGCTGCCGTACACAGACAACTAATGTCAGACGTTCCTTATGGTGTGCTTTTATCTGGAGGGTTAGACTCTTCTGTAACATCAGCAATAGCAAAAAAATATTCTCAAAAACGTATAGAGTCTGGTGATACAAAAGATGCTTGGTGGCCACAATTGCACTCGTTTTCTGTAGGTTTGGAAGGTTCTCCAGATTTGGCAGCTGCTCAAAAAGTAGCAGATCATATAGGTACAGTACATCATGAAATTAAATTTACTATACAAGAAGGGTTAGACGCTATTAGAGATGTAGTGTACAATCTAGAAACTTATGATATTACAACTATTAGAGCATCAACTCCAATGTATTTAATGGCACGTGTTATTAAATCTATGGGTATAAAAATGGTTTTATCTGGTGAAGGCGCAGATGAATTGTTTGGCGGGTATTTGTATTTTCATAAAGCACCTAGTCCACAAGAGTTTCATGAAGAAACAGTTCGCAAATTAGATAAGTTGCATATGTATGATTGTTTAAGGGCTAATAAAAGCTTAGCAGCTTGGGGTATAGAAGGTAGAGTTCCGTTTTTAGATAAAGAATTTATGGACGTGGCCATGCGCATTAATCCAAAAGATAAAATGATTAATGGAGAACGTATGGAAAAATGGGTTGTTCGTAAAGCTTTTGAAGATATGTTGCCCGAAAGTGTAGCGTGGAGACAAAAAGAACAGTTTTCTGACGGCGTAGGATATAGTTGGATTGATACTTTAAAAGAGGTGGTTGCAACAGAAGTAACAGATGAACAACTGGCAAATGCAAAATATAGATTTCCATTGCAAACCCCAACATCTAAAGAAGAGTTTTATTATAGAGCAATTTTTGAAGAGCACTTCCCTAGTGATGCCGCTGCATTATGCGTGCCGCAAGAGCCATCTGTGGCTTGTAGTACTAAAATAGCGTTAGAATGGGATGAAGCATTTAAAAATATGAACGATCCATCTGGTAGAGCCGTAGCAAAAGTACATACAGATGCTTATGTAAAACAATAAACTTATATTTAGAATTATCGCCTGTTCTAAGGTTTTAATTATAATTAGTCTTTTAGGAGCACCAATATAACGGTGCTCCTTTTTGTTTATAGCCTTTTTAAGCGTACTTTGTTGGTTCGCCTCTTTTTTTTAAAAGCTAGTTTTATCCTAAATAGCATCTAAAAGCTAATTTAAGCGCTTTTAAGAAGCTTTTTCTGTTGTAAAGAAAATGTTGATAACTATTTTAAAACAGTCTTAAAACTGTTTAAAATTAAGAAATCAATAATTTATATTTGTTAGGTTATATTTTTATGATGAAATTAAGCACAATAATTTATATATAATGAGCGAAGAAGCAAACAAGAATAATTATTCAGCTGACAGTATTCAGGCCCTAGAGGGTATGGAGCACGTACGTATGCGTCCTTCTATGTATATTGGGGATGTTGGTGTAAGAGGTTTACACCACTTAGTATATGAGGTAGTAGATAACTCTATTGATGAGGCAATGGGGGGCCATTGTGATAATATAAGTGTAGTTATAAATGAAGACGGCTCTATTACAACCAAAGATAATGGTAGAGGTATACCAGTAGGACTGCATAAAAAAGAAGGCGTATCTGCATTACAGGTAGTAATGACTAAGATTGGTGCTGGTGGTAAGTTTGATAAAGATTCATACAAAGTATCTGGTGGTTTACACGGTGTAGGTGTATCTTGTGTAAACGCATTATCTAATAATTTAAAAGCTACTGTTTACAGAGAAGGTAAAATATGGGAGCAAGAGTATGAAAGAGGTAAGGCTTTATATCCGGTAAAAAGTATTGGAGAAACAGAGGAAACAGGTACTATAGTTACTTTTTACCCAGATGATACTATATTTACACAAACTACAGAGTATAATTATGAAACGCTTTCTAACAGAATGCGAGAGTTGGCTTACCTTAATAAGGGAGTTACAATTAGCATTACAGATAAGAGAGTTAAAGATGAAAAGGGAGAGTTTTTATCTGAAGTTTTTTACTCTGAAGAAGGACTAAAAGAATTTATTAAGTTTTTAGACGGTAACAGAGAACAACTAATACGTGATGTTGTTTCAATGGAAGGTGAAAAAAACGGAATTCCTGTTGAGGTTGCAATGGTGTACAATACATCATATTCAGAAAATCTTCATTCTTACGTAAATAATATTAATACACATGAAGGTGGTACACACCTTTCAGGTTTTAGAAGAGGTTTAACATCAACCTTAAAAAAGTATGCAGATGCATCTGGAATGTTAGACAAATTAAAGTTTGAGATTCAGGGAGATGATTTTAGAGAAGGTTTAACGGCTATTGTGTCTGTTAAAGTTGCAGAACCTCAGTTTGAAGGGCAAACAAAAACTAAATTAGGTAACAGAGAAGTTTCTTCTGCAGTGAGCCAAGCTGTATCAGAAATGCTTACCAACTATTTAGAAGAAAACCCAGATGATGCTAAGGTAATTGTACAAAAAGTTATTTTGGCAGCGCAAGCACGTCATGCGGCTACAAAAGCCCGTGAAATGGTACAGCGTAAAACGGTAATGAGTATAGGTGGTTTACCTGGGAAATTATCAGACTGTTCTGAGCAAGATGCTACAAAATGCGAAGTATTCCTTGTAGAGGGAGATTCGGCGGGTGGTACTGCTAAACAAGGTAGGGACAGAAACTTTCAGGCAATATTACCGCTTCGTGGTAAAATCTTAAATGTTGAAAAAGCAATGCAACATAAGGTTTTTGAAAACGAAGAAATAAAAAATATTTACACAGCTTTAGGTGTTACTATTGGTACAGAAGAAGATAGTAAAGCCTTAAACTTAGAAAAATTAAGATACCATAAAGTAGTTATTATGTGTGATGCCGATGTAGATGGTAGCCACATTGAAACTTTAATCCTTACATTCTTCTTCCGTTTTATGAGGGAGTTAATAGAAGGCGGTCACGTTTATATAGCAACCCCACCTTTATACTTGGTAAAAAAGGGAACAAAAAAACGTTATGCTTGGAATGATAAAGAACGAGATGAGATAGCAGAAAGCTTTAATGGTAGTGTTGGTATACAAAGATATAAGGGTCTTGGAGAGATGAATGCAGAACAATTATGGGATACAACAATGAATCCTGACTTTAGAACGCTTCGCCAAGTAACTATAGATAACGCCACAGAGTCAGATAGAATATTTTCTATGTTAATGGGTGATGAAGTACCGCCTAGAAGAGAATTTATAGAGAAAAATGCTGTTTATGCTAACATTGATGCATAATAATGTATGTTTACACAACAAAAACTCGCACCTACAGTGCGAGTTTTTTAGTTTTATAAAAAAAAATGTAATTCTATGAGAAAGTTTAGTTTGGTTATTTTCTTGGCATTAAGTGCGTATGCTTCTGCCCAATCTAGTGCAAATGAAGTTTTTGCTGCTGGTGTAAACGATGCAAATAAATTTATAAACGACTATATGTCTCCTGTGTCTGAAGGTATGCTATATAGTATTTCTGGAGGGTGGTACAATACAGCAGATGCAAAACCTTTAGGTGGTTTTGAAATTTCTTTAATAGGGAATATGGCGCAATCTCCAGACGATAAAAAATCTTTTATTTTAAATACTGAAGATTATGAAAACCTGCAATTTGTAGACGGTAGTATCTCTAAGGAAGTATCTACAGGTTTAGGAGATTTAGAAGGTATTAATGTTTTTGTAGAGGATGAAAACGGTTTGTTTAGAGAGGAATTTGAGCTTCCTACTGGTTTAGCATCAGAAAACATAAACTTTGTGCCGTCAGCTTTTTTACAAGTTAGTGTTGGTTTAATAAAAGGAACAGAAATTAAAGCTCGTTTTCTGCCAAAAATAGATACGGATGATGTGGAAGTAGGTATGTTTGGAGTAGGTTTACAACATGATTTTACCAAGTTACTTCCTGCAGATAAAATTTTGCCTGTAGCTATATCTGGTGTTATTGGTTATACGCACTTAACAGGTGTTTATGATTTTACAGACCAAGATGTTATTGCTGGTGAAAACCAACGTTTGGATATGAAAATGAATACTTGGGTTTTTCAGGCTGTAGTGTCTACTAAATTACCAGTAATTAATTTTTATGGTGGTTTAGGTTACTTAACAGGGAAATCTACTGTAGATGTATTGGGTACTTATAGAGTTCAATCTGGGCCATTTATAGGAGATACCTACACAGATCCTTTCTCTATAAATACAGAAACTAGTGGTGTTACTGGTAACATAGGAGCTAAACTTAAATTAGGTTTTTTTAGATTACATGCAGATTATTCTTTAGCTAAATACAATAACTTATCTGTTGGTGTTAATTTTGGTTTTAGATAATATTTAAATTATAAAACATAAAATATAAAAAAAGCCCTAGAAATTTATTTCTAGGGCTTTTGTTGTGGTGCTCCTTTCTTTACTATTGTTCCCTAATAGCTAAAGTTTCACCGTTTGTTTCTTCTAATATAACTGCAGAAGATGTGTTTTCAGAAGCTTTTTCTGTATTGTTATTAATTTCTGTTGTTTTAATTTTTACTTGGTCACTAGGCATTTCTGTGCCTGGGTAGGTAATAGTATAGGTGTCACCTTCTATTTTCCATCTAAAATCTGTTAAAAAAGCAACGTTGTCATTAGTGTAACTGTGGTAACGTCCTTTATACGCATCGTTAAAAATCCATTCTTCTTTAGCATCTATACCAGATTCTAAAGTGGTAGTTTTGGCCCATAGACCAATAATAGGATCATTGTTTTCTGGAATTTCAGAGCAACAGTAAACAGTAAAGCATACAATAGCTGCTATGAAAAAAAGTAGGGGTTTTTTCATAAGTAGGTTTTTAATTAATTTGGGTATTGTATACAACGCTCAATTTTGTTGTGTATTTTATAAAAATCGATGTATAACACCTTTTTTTGTAGTTTTTCGTTTAAATACACCTTTCTTTAACATTATGTACTGTTTTAATCTCTATAAAGCTGTTTCATTTAATATTAAAGTTGGTTTAAGCTCTATTTTTTTGTTTAAATTCTTTATTTTTACAGTCAATAAACAAATCATTAAAAAATTAAATATATATACTTATGAAAGTAACGGTAGTAGGTGCAGGTGCAGTAGGCGCTAGTTGTGCAGAATACATTGCAATTAAAAATTTTGCATCGGAAGTTGTTGTGTTAGATATTAAAGAAGGTTTTGCAGAAGGTAAGGCTATGGATTTAATGCAAACAGCATCTTTAAACGGTTTTGACACTAAAATTGTTGGTTCTACTAATGATTACTCTAAAACTGCAGGTTCTGATATTGCTGTTATTACTTCAGGTATTCCTCGTAAACCAGGGATGACAAGAGAAGAATTAATAGGTATAAATGCAGGTATTGTTAAAACTGTATCAGAAAACTTAATAAAACATTCTCCTAACGTAATATTAATAGTTGTTAGTAATCCAATGGATACTATGACTTATTTAGTACATAAAACTACTGGCTTACCAAAGAACAGAATTATTGGTATGGGTGGCGCTTTAGATAGTGCACGTTTTAAATACAGATTAGCAGAGGCTTTAGAGGCTCCTATTTCTGATGTAGACGGTATGGTTATAGGTGGCCATAGTGATACTGGTATGGTGCCTTTAACAGCGCATGCGACTAGAAATAGTGTTAAAGTATCTGAATTTTTATCTGAAGAAAGATTAGATCAAGTTGCAGCAGACACCAAAGTTGGTGGTGCTACATTAACTAAATTATTAGGAACAAGTGCTTGGTATGCTCCAGGCGCAGCAGTTTCTGGTTTAGTACAGGCTATTGCTTGTGATCAAAAGAAAATGTTTCCGTGTTCTACTTTATTAGAAGGTGAGTACGGTTTAAATGACCTTTGTATTGGTGTACCAGTAATTTTAGGTAAAAATGGTATAGAAAAAATAGTAGAAATTGAACTTAGTGATGCTGAAAAAGCAAAAATGCAAGAAAGTGCTGCAGGTGTTTCTAAAACAAACGGACTTTTAGAATTATAATATTTATAAGAAAAAGGGCTTAATAAGGGTGACAAATTTATTTGTTCACCCTTATTTTATATAATATTATAAATATATTGGCATTTCATATCTTAAATGATATATTTGCACGCTATATAAAATTACCAATAATAAACAAAAACTAATGTATAATAAAGGACTTATAAAGCTGTTTGCTTTTTTATTTGGGATCGTAAGTATCTATCAATTATCCTATACTTTTATAAGTAGTAAGATTGAAAATGAAGCAGCAACTTATGCAGCTAGCAAAATTTCTGAATCTGAAAAAGATTTTGCAAGCAAGAGAGAGGCATTGGAAATTAAATACTTAGACTCAATTGGAAGCGAATCCGTTTTTGGATTTACATCTTATAATGAAGCTAAGAAAAAAGAATTAAACAAAGGTCTTGACCTTAAAGGTGGTATTAATGTAACGCTACAAATTAAGATAAAAGATATCTTATTAGGTTTAGCAAATAACACTAAAAACCCTGTTTTTCTTAAATCTTTAAAAGATGCTGATGAGGCATCTAAAAGTAGTGATAAAACATATGTAGACTTATTTTTTGATGCTTTTGATGCTAATAAGGGTGATACAAAGTTAGCTTCTCCTGATATTTTCTTTACAAAATCATTAAGTGAAGAAATAAAATCTTTGGATGCTTCAGATGAAGAAGTAAAATCTATAATCCGTAAAAAGATTGATGAGTCTGTAGAATCTGCTTTTGAAGTATTAAGAGAGCGTATAGATGGTTTTGGTGTAACACAACCAAATATACAAAGAGAAGGTACTTCTGGTCGTATTTTAGTAGAATTACCGGGTGCTAAAGATAAAGCAAGAGCGCAAGAATTGCTTTCTAGTACTGCGCAGTTAGAGTTTTGGGAAACATATCCTAAAAATGACCCTAACGTAATGCAATTTATAAATGCAGCAAATGAAAAGTTAAGATCTTTAGTAGATACAAAAACTGCTACGGCAGAAGACACAGAGTCTAAACCAGAGTCAGAAATAGATTCTTTATTATCTGATGTTACTCAGGATTCTTTAGATGTTGCTAATCAGGTGAACCCTTTAGGCGATTTAATTAAAGGAATTCCAAATAGTTTTGCTATTGCAGAATTTGCAATACAAGATACGGCTAAGGTTAATGAATACCTTAATATGCCAGAAATTAAAAGATTAATACCAAATGCTATACAACACGTTAAGTTTGTATGGGAGCGTCCTTCTAAGGGATCTGAGGTTGTTGGCCTTTTTGCTTTAAAAGGGAATAGAGATAATACTCCAAAAATGAGTGGTGATGTTGTTAGTGCAGCTCGTGCTCAGTTCGATCAGTTTAACAGGCCAGCTGTTGGTATGGATATGAACGTTAAAGGAGCTAAACAATGGCAAAAATTTACAAGTGAGGTTAACTTAAACCAAACTGGTATTGCTGTAGTTTTAGATAATAGAGTATACACTGCTCCTGGTTGTTCTGTAGTTGGTGGTATATCTGGAGGTAGTACAGAAATCTCTGGAGATTTTACTATAACAGAAACTAAAGATATTGCAAATGTACTTAGAGCAGGTAAATTGCCTGCAAGAGCAGATATTATTCAGTCAGAAGTTGTTGGGCCATCATTAGGACATGAGTCTATTAATAGTGGTTTAATGTCTTTCTTAATTGCAATGGCGTTAGTGCTGCTTTGGATGGTTTTTTACTACGGTAAAGCTGGTGTGGCTGCAGATATTGCATTGTTATTAAACATATTATTAATATTTGGAGTTCTTGTAAGTTTAGATGCCGTATTAACATTGCCAGGCATTGCTGGTATTGTTTTAACAATTGGTATGTCTGTAGATGCAAACGTTCTTATTTTTGAACGTATAAAAGAGGAGCTTGCAAAAGGAAAAGGTCAATCTTTAGCAATATCAGATGGTTTTGGTAATGCATTGTCTTCAATTTTAGATGCAAACATTACAACTGGTTTAACAGCAATCATTTTATTTATATTTGGTTCTGGACCAATAAAAGGTTTTGCAACTACATTATTAATAGGTATTGCAACGTCTTTATTTACTGCAATATTTGTTACAAGATTATTTATTGAAGGTTACACAGGTGGTAAAGGGAAAGTTTTAGATTTTTGCACAGGTCTAACAAGAAACCTATTTAAAAACTTAAGTATAAACTTTTTAAAGAAAAGAAAAATTGCTTACATTATTTCTGGTGGATTAATAGTTGTTGCATTATTTTCTTTATTAACTACAGGTTTGCAACAAGGTGTAGATTTTGTTGGAGGTAGAACTTACCAAGTACGTTTTGATCAGAGTGTTAATACCTCAGAAATTTCATCAAACTTAACAGAGGTTTTTGGTAGTGGTACTAACGTGAAAACTTTTGGAGAGGATAATCAAATAATGATTACTACATCATACAAAGTAGATTCAGAGGATATTGCTGTTGATGAAGAAATTCAGGAAAAATTATTTACATCATTACAGAGTTTATTGCCTAGTGGTTTAACAATTGAGGAGTTTAATAATGGAGGTACAGAAGATGTGTCTATAGGAATATTAAAATCTAAAAAAGTAGGACCAACTATTGCAGATGATATTAAAAAGAATGCTGTTTGGGCAATTTTAGGTTCGTTATTTGTAGTTTTCTTATATATTTTATTCCGTTTCCGTAAGTGGCAATTCTCTTTAGGTGCAGTAGTTGCAGTATTTCATGATGTACTACTTGTATTGGGTGTTTTCTCTTTATTAGGTAAAGTTATGCCTTTTAATATGGAAATAGATCAGGCATTTATTGCGGCAATATTAACAGTTATTGGTTACTCATTAAACGATACCGTTGTTGTTTTTGACCGTATTAGAGAAATAGTAAAAGAAAGAGGATGGAGTTCTGGAGATAATGTAGGTTTAGCATTAAACAGTACATTAAGTAGAACATTAAATACTTCTTTAACTACGTTAGTAGTTTTACTAGCTATCTTTATTTTTGGTGGTGAATCTTTAAGAGGATTTATGTTTGCTATGATAATTGGTGTTATTGTAGGTACATATTCATCTTTATTTATTGCAACACCAGTTATGTTTGATACATTAAAGAAAAGAATACAAGCAGGTAAAGAAGATGTTGTTGTAGAAGACAAAGAGTAATTCTTCAATCTGTAAAACATATAAAAAGCTGCTTACAATACGTAAGCAGCTTTTTTATTTTAGTCTTTTGCCGTAAGATCCGTTTGGTGTAATTTTTAATTCTAAAATAGATCTAGGCTCTAAATTTGGTTCTTGTCGGTGGGATACAAAAACAATTGCTGTTTGCTTATTACTAGCTATTTGGTTAACTAAGTTTATAAACAATGTTGCACTCTCATCATCTAAACCAGCGGTTGGCTCATCTAAAATTAAAAGTAAAGGTTGTTTTACTATAGCTCTTAATAACATAGTTAACCTTTGTTGGCCAACAGTTGCCTCATTAAATAATTTATTTTTTAAAGTAGATAGCTGTGCAATTTTCAACCATTTTTCTGCTTCGCTTTTTTGTGTTTCTGTAGGTTTAGTATAAAGGCCAATAGCATCTGTAAAACCACCAATAATCATATGTAGTAAGCTGTGGTTTCCTTTAAAACTATCTACTAATGACGGTGTAAAATAACCAATCTTCTTTTTTATATCCCAAATACTTTCTCCTGTTCCTTTTTTGTTGCCAAACAAGTATAATTCTTGTCCGTAGCCTTTACTGTTTTCTCCGGTAATCATAGATAATAATGTAGTTTTGCCACTGCCATTTTTGCCTATAAGTTGCCAAAAATCTCCTTTACATATACTCCAACTAATATTGTTTAGTATTTGTTTGTTGTTGTAAGCTACTGATACATTTTTTAACCTAATAAGTTCATTATCTTTATAGTTAACTACGTTATTATTTTTAGGTATTGCAAGCGTTTTTAATGGTGTATTTTTTTGTCTTGAAGCTTTGTATGCTTGTAAGGAAGAGTAGGCGGTAAGCCTGTTTTTGTGTAGTTTATATATGTTGCTTTTTATAGGTAAAACATCTTCTTGTCTGCTAATAATTAAAATAAGGTTTATATTTTCAGAAATGTCAATTAGTAGTTTTTTTAGTATTGTTTGGTATGTAATGTCTAAATTATCATACGGGTTGTTTAAAACAATATATTCTGGTTTTTGGGTAAGTATATAATTAAGTAAAGCTTTTTTTTGTTCGCCACTAGACATAGATTTTAGGCTTTGTTTAGTGTGTTTGGTAATTGTTTTTATATCGTGTATTTCTTCCTCTTTAATAAACTTATGTATTTCAGATTTAGAAAAAAACAGTACTTTTTTGTTGCTGAGGAAATCAAAATCAGCATTATTTTTTTTAGACAAGCTATCAATAAACAATTTAGTGTTAGATTGGTTGCTAGTAAATATGGTAATGTGATGTTGCATTTTACTGCTTTTATTTAAAAACTCTATAAATATGAACTGGGTTATTGCAATAACTTGTTGTTTTGCTTAACTGCATACCGTTGGCTATGGCAACTTTTTGTGACGGTATATTATCTATATGAATAATAGAGATTAATGAATCTGTAAAATTATGCTTAAAAGCATATTCTTTACATTTTACAGCAGCTTCTGTAGCATAACCTTTTCTCCAGTATTTTGGCAAAATAGAATATCCTATCTCTAACTCATCAATATCATCTACAGTTTGTACTAATAAACCGCATAAACCAATAAGCTTATTAGTTTTTTTGCAAATAAGCGCATTCATACCACCAAGATTATATTGGTAGCGTTCAAAAGCTCTGTTAAATTGCTGCTTGCATGCAACAATGGGGTCTGTAGGTAAGCCGTCCCAAAACTCAGATGATCTAGGATCTTTATGAAAAGGAAGCCAATCGTTAAAGTCTTTGTGTTCTAATTTTCTAAATAATAACCTTTCAGTAGATTCGCCATTTAGAAGATATTTCATAATTGTTATAGTCTTGTGAAATCTATTTTATCGCCAACTTCTAACATATATTTTTCAGATAAGCCTGCATTAATTTCTAAGACGTACATTACAGGTACTTTGCTAGATAAGCCTGTTTCGTCTAATGGTTTTGCATTTTCCTGAAAACTTGCTATGTGTAAATTTTCATCTATATAAATAATATCTAAAGCAATTTTAGTATTTTTCATATAAAATGAATGTATTCTAGAATCAGGAAAAATAAACAGCATTCCTTGGTTTTCCTTCATACTTGTTCTTTGCATTAAGCCAGTTTGTGTTTCGTAATCGGTTTCAGCAATTTCTATATCTAATAACAGTGCTTTGCTGTTGTCTGTGCTTTTAATAATTGTTAGTGTGCCTTCTTTTGTAAAAGCGGGTTCAGGAGTTTTTATAACTTCTGTTTTGTTTTCTTTACAACTTGTTAGTAAAGAAAAAATAGTAATTAATAATAAAGAATAATGCTTTAGTGTTTTCATTTTATGCTTTTTTAGGTCTAAATACAAAGTAAGCGCCTATTAGTATAAAAGGTATACTTAGCCATTGTCCTGTAGATAATGTGCCTAAAGACTCTTCAAAACCACCTTGACTTTTCTTTACAAACTCTACAAAGAAACGTATAGTCCACAATAGCATTAAAAATAAACCAAATAAAAAGCCTGCTTTGTCTTTTTTATCTGTTTTCCAGTAAAAGTATGATAAAATAACAAATACAAAAATATAGCAAACACCTTCATACAATTGTGCAGGGTGTCTAAAAGGTATACTTTCTAAAATCGAAGCAAATTTTGGATTGTTTTCAATAGCTTTGTACGCTGCAGTTACGGTTCTTTCTTTAGTTAGAGCTAATGCTCTTGAGGCAGGCATATCATCTGAATCTCTTATAAATTTTGTAGCAAAAACAAATGTTTTTTCTGTTATTTTACCATTAATCTCAGAATTAAAAAAGTTTCCTAGTCTTACAAAAAATGCACCAATTGAAACTGGTACAACTAACCTATCTAAAAGCCATAATATTTTATAGTCTGGGTATTTTCTGCTGTATAAATACATCCCAATAATAACACCTAATGCAGCACCGTGGCTAGCAAGACCCGCAAACCCTGTGAACTCGTATCCTGTAATTATACCAAAAAGTCTTCCGCTAGGGTTTTCTCTTATTGGAAGTAAAATTTCTATTAAATGATTTTGGTAGTATGCCCAGTCATAAAAGAATACGTGACCTAAGCGTGCGCCTAGCATAGTTGCTATAACAGTATATAAAAATAAAGAATCTAGTTGCTCTATTGGTTTTTTCTCATTAGCAAAAATCTTTTTAATAATTACCCAACCTAAAGCAAAAGAGGTAATCCATAGTAAGTTATAGTACTTTATTTGTATTGGTCCAAGACTAAATAAAGTTTCATTAGGATTCCATAATATACTTAAAAAATGCATCTATTCTTCTTTTTGTGAATGGCTAAGATACATATTTTGGGCAAGGGGTTAAAAAAGAAAATGTGATTATAAGTTAATTTTATCTTATTCTTTTTTGAGGACTAAGGTACTGGGTCGTACCCGCTGCCTCCCCAAGGGTGACAGCTAAAAATACGTTTAGTTGCCAACAAACCGCCTTTAAATAAACCGTGTTTTTTTAGCGCATCTACGGTGTATTGTGAGCACGTTGGTGAATATCTGCAACTAGCTGGAGTTAAAGGCGATATAGCAGTTTGATATATTTTTACTAATAGAAGAAATGGTGCTATCAGTATTTTTTTTATCATCTTAATATATTTTAAGATACACTAAACGTAGTGCCATCTTTGCCATCTTTTAATTGTATACCCATTGCTAATAATTGGTCGCGTATTTGATCTGATAAAGCAAAATCTTTATTGCTACGTGCATCATTACGTAATTGAATTAGCAAGTTTACTACTTCTTCTAGTTTTTCTGAATTGCCATTAGCGTCTTCATTAACACCAGTAAGTCCTAAAATATCAAAAGCAAAAGTGTTTAGTGTGTTCTCTAATAATTCTTTGTCTTCTTTAGTAATAGTTTCTTTGCCGCCTTTTATAAGGTTAACGTGTTTTACTGCTTCAAATAAATGTGCAATTAAAATTGGCGAGTTAAAATCGTCATTCATTGCATCATAACATTTCTGTTGCCAAGCAGCTACGTCAAATTCAGTTTTACTGCTAGTCTCTATTGCTTTTAAAGTTGTAATAGCCTCCATTAGTTTTAGGTATCCTTTTTCAGACGCCAACAAGGCATCATTGCTAAGGTCTAAAATGCTAGTGTAATGTGCTTGCATCATAAAAAACCGAACAGCAGATGGTGAAAATGCTTTGCTTAAAATATTGTTATCTCCACTAAATATTTCGTTAGGGTAAATATTGTTGTCTGTAGATTTAGACATTTTTTTACCGTTAAGCGTAAGCATATTAGCGTGTAGCCAGTAATTAACAGGAGATGCGCCATTACTTGCTTGTGCTTGTGCAATTTCGCACTCATGATGCGGAAATTTTAAATCCATACCACCACCGTGTATATCAAAAGTTTCACCCAAATATTTGGTACTCATTGCAGTACACTCTAAGTGCCAACCAGGAAAACCGTCTCCCCAAGGAGAAGGCCAACGCATAATATGTTCTGGTTCTGCTTTTTTCCAAAGAGCAAAATCTTGCGGATTTTTTTTATCACTTTGCGCTGCCAATTCTCTAGTATTGGCAATCATATCTTCTAGTTTTCTGCCGCTTAAAATTCCGTAGTCGTTTGTTTTGTTAAACTCAACAACATCAAAATATACAGAGCCATTAACCTCATAAGCAAATCCTTTTTCAATAATTTCTTTAATAATTTCAATTTGCTCTATAATGTGCCCGGTTGCAGTAGGTTCTATGCTAGGAGGTAAAAAATTAAATTTTTGTAATGTATTATGAAAATCTACGGTGTAGCGTTGCACTACCTCCATAGGTTCTATTTGCTCTAAGCGTGCTTTTTTTGCAATTTTATCTTCACCTTCATCAGCATCATCAACTAAATGTCCTGCATCTGTAATATTACGCACATAACGTACTTTATACCCTAAATGCTTAAAGTATCTAAAAATCATATCAAAAGACATAAACGTACGGCAGTTGCCTAAGTGTACATTACTGTATACTGTTGGTCCACACACATACATACCAATATGGCCCTCGTTTATAGGTTTAAACTCTTCTTTTTTTCCAGAAAGGGAATTATAAACTTTTATTGTCTGATTTTTATATAGTTGCATTATGGCTAAAAGGAATTAAAAATTGGTGTCTAGCTTTATATAGTCTAAAAATTCTTTACGTGTAGCTTGTTCTTTAAATTTGCCGCCATACTCTGCAGTAACTGTACTACTTTGTATGTCTCTAATACCTCTAGAGTTTACGCAAAGGTGTTTTGCATCTATAACGCAAGCTACGTCTTCTGTTCCTAAAACCTCTTGTAATTCTCTAACAATTTGTATGTTTAGTCTTTCTTGTACTTGTGGTCTTTTTGCGTAATAATCTACAATACGGTTCATTTTAGATAAACCTACAACTGTTCCTTTAGATATGTAGGCAACGTGTGCAATACCAACTATTGGTAATAAGTGATGTTCACAAGTAGAGTAAAGAGTAATGTTTTTTTCTACCAACATTTCTCCGTACTTGTATTTATTATCAAATGAAGAGGATTTTGGTTTACGTTCCGGATTTAATCCTCCAAAAATATCTTTAACAAACATTTTTGCAACACGCTTTGGAGTGTCATTTAAACTATCATCTGTTAAGTCCATACCTAGTGTAGTTAAAATATCTCTAACACTAGCTTGTATTTTTTCTATCTTTTGGTCATCATTAAGATCAAAAGCGTCTTCTCTTAAAGGGGTATCTTCAGCTGCAGATAAATGGTCGTTATCCATTTCTTCATCAAACCCTTCTATAGTGCTTTCTATTTTCATCAGCCTAAAATTTTTTAGAAATGCAAAGATATACATATTATAGCATTTAATGTTATAGTTTAAGGTGTTTGACAACATTAATTAGTGCTAAAGTTTGTTAAGGTTTAGTTTTACATATCTCAAACTTTTATCTATTTATGAAAAGGTTGTACGCAATAGCGTTTTTTTTCTTTACGTTAGGGTTACTGTCTGTTGGTGCGCAAGTGTCTGCAGATTGTAGCAATGCTATACCTATTTGTAATAATACACCAACTAATGGTGGTACAGACGGTTACGGAGTAGATGATTTTGGAGGTGCAGCAGAAACAGGTTGTTTAGAGCGTACTTTATCTGGAGCAATAGAGTCAAATTCTGCTTGGTATAGATTTAAAACTGGTGAAGCCGGACAATTAGGTTTTAATATTAGTTTTGATGCCGCAGAGGATTGGGATTTTGCCTTGTATAAGGCAAGTGACTGTAGTAGTTTAGGAGCCCCTGTGCGGTGTAATTTTTTTGATAACGGCGATGGAAATTCTTTTACAGGAGTAGGGGAAGACCCAACTGGAGCAACAAATGTACAATATGAAGATTGGTTAAATGTAGAGGCTGGTGAAGATTATTATTTATTAATTAATAATTTTAGTAACATTAACTCTGGTTTTTCAATCCAGTTTTCTGGACAAATATTTATAGACTATCCAAATACGGCATTAGATTGTTCTATTATTAGCAACTTATTGGGGCCGCCAATTGCTGCTTGTGATGGGGATACTGTTAGGTTAGATGCTACTACGCCAAATACAGCATCTTATACTTGGTATAGAGATGTTGGCTTGGGATATACAGAAATTGTAGGTGAAACTAATGCAGCTTTAGATGTAGCTACAGATGCAATGTATAGGGTAGAGGTAGTTTCTAATGCGGCAGATGTTTTAATAAGTGATGTTCAGGTTGCTTTTTCTACAGCTCCAACTACAAACCCAATTACAGATATTACCCTTTGTGAAGAAAATTTACCTTTTAATTTAACCACAAAAAATGATGAGGCTCTAGGAACACAAGCGGCATCTGATTTTATTATTAGCTACCACGCAACCCCCGCAGATGCTTTTAATAATGCATCTAGCTTGCCAATGCAATATAGTCCTGTCGTAGGTGTAAATACTGTTTATGTTAGAACTACATCTGTAAAAAATCCAAACTGCTTTGATGTTTCTGAGGAATTTGACATTACAATTATAGAGACTCCTACTTCCACAATACAAACAGAAGTTTTTTTATGTGAAGGAGCAACTTCAGAAACAATAGGAGAAACCAATCCAGATCCCAATTATAATTACAATTGGCAAAGCGGTGAGTCAACACCTACTATTCAGGTATTTTCTGCTGGTAGTTATGTTTTAGACATTAGTTATGTTAATTTAGGAGTTACTTGTGTTAATACGGTTGTTGTACAAGTTGTTGTGGGGCAAACCCCAACTATATCAACTGTAATTATAGAAGATTTTAATGCAAATAATAAAGTGACTGTAGAAACTGATATTAAAGGAGATTTTGAATATCAGATTGATGATTCTCCTGTGCAAGGTAGTAATGTGTTTACAGACGTGTCTGCAGGTGCCCATACGGTTTCTATTATAGATAAAAATGGCTGTGGATTTGTTACAGAAGATATTGTTGTAGTTGGTTTTGATAATTATTTTACGCCCAATGGCGATGGTATTAATGATACTTGGCAAATAGTTGGTATGGAATCTTTACAGCAACCCGTAGTACATATTTTTGATAGATATGGCAAATTGTTAAAGGAGTTACGCGGAGCTGATTCATGGAATGGTACTTATGGCGGAAAGCTATTGCCAGAGTCTGATTATTGGTTTAAACTTAACTATACAAATACCGCAGGAGACAGGGTTACCGCAAAACACATAAGTAGTCATTTTACCTTAAAACGATAAATTTTAACTAGAAGTAAAATTGGTATTTCGTCGATTATGCAAAAAAATATTCGACGTAATGCAATAAATTTTATTATTTGCCGCTTATTATATGGTTATGTAACATCCCAACCAATGCAATATTTTTATGCGAGCACAATACAAACTAGTAGTAGGATTTCTTTTTTTTACACTAATTAGCAATGCGCAATTTACTCCAGATTGTAGGTCGTCTATACCAGTGTGCGGAGACGCACCAATTAGCGGTATAGCAGATGGCCGTGGAGATATAGATGATTTTGACCCTGATGTAATTAGGCAAACAGGTTGTTTAGAAAAGGGTAGTAATAGCTCTGCAAACATAGAAAATAACACATCTTGGTATGTTTTTAGAGCTTTAAAAGATGGTGTTATTGGGTTTGATATTTCTGCAGATACAGATACAGCTGAATGGGATTTTGCCGTTTATGGCCCAGATACAGATTGTGCTAGTATAAGTAATGGTACTGCACAGCCAGTACGTTGCAATTATGAAGCTAACAATACAGCTTTTACAGGTTTAGGTACCAACCCAGAATCTGGTCAAGAAGGTTTTTCTTTTGTTAAAGGAAGTAAAAACACATATGATGAATTGTTAGATATAGCAGAAGGTGAAATTTATTATATTTTAATAAATAACTACAATACTAATTTTGATGGCGATCCAGAACCTTTTACCTTAACTTTTACAGAAGATGTAGATGCGTTAGATTGTACGTTTAGAGATGAGTTTTTAGGGTTAGATGTAAATGCTTGTGAAGGTGATCCAGACGTGGTTTTAAATGCTTTTAGATCTCCGGTAGGGCCAGATGTTGCAAGTGTTAGGTGGTCTGTAGATTATGATGATGATGGTACTATTGATGATCCAAATTTAGCAACAGGAACAGAATATACGGTTACTAGCCCAAATACAGGTAGGTATTTTGTAGAGATTACTACAGCTTCTGGAGCTCCGCCTACAGTTACAGATGATATTTTAATAAATTTTCACGCACCTCCAAATCCTGCTGATATTGAAATTACAGTTATAGATTATTTGGTAGATAGAAATAAAATAGAAGTTCTTGTTAATGGTACTAGTGAGTATGAATATGCTATAAATGGTGGTGAGTTTCAAGATGAAACACTTTTTCATGATGTGCCACCCGGACAAAATACTTTAATTGTAAATGATAAATATGGATGTGGCCAATCTGAAGAAATTCCGTTTTTAGTAATTGGCTATCCAAAGTTTTTTACTCCAAATGGAGATGGAGTACATGATGGTTGGAATGTATTAGGTATTGAAGAATTAGTAGATGCTAAAGTGTATATTTACGATAGGTACGGTAAACTGTTAAAACAACTAGGACCTGGAGTAACTTGGAATGGTATGTTTAATGGTAAAAAAATGCCAGAATCTGATTATTGGTTTCGTATGGAATATGCAGAGCCAGAGGAAGGTGTAATTGTAGCTAAAACTCTGCAAAACCATTTTACTTTAAAAAGGTGATAAAAAATAAATAAATTATATAACTAAAAAAAGCAGCCTATTTGGCTGCTTTTTTTAGTTATATAATTGTGGTAAACTTTAAAAGTTTACAGTGTAACCTATAGTTACATTTGTGTTTGCTACATTTACTAAGGCTGGTGTTGTTAAGCCTGCATTAAATAGTTGTTTATTTACATCTTGCTCTGTTCTATTATAAGCTATATCTAGTCTGTTAGGTCCAAATGAGTAACCAAAACCTAAAGAAAATCCGTTTAAATCACCAATTGTATATTCATCTTCATACGGACTTTGTTCATACCTGTATCCAGCTCTTAAACTAATATCTTTAATTCTGTATTCCCCTCCAAGTCTAACTGTAGAAACAGTTCCTAATTCGTTAGATATTTCATCATTAGCAGCAGCAAAACCAGGATCGTTAGTAGGTTTAATTTCAGCCTGACTCATATCCTGAAAGCCGTAGTCTAAACTCAATAAACCATCTTTTCCAAATACAACAGCTAAACTACCAGTAACTTTGCTAGGTGTTTTTATAGTGTATCTTTCATATACATTTATAATGTCAAAATTTATATAATTTATATCATCATCAGCCAAATCAGAAGAAATACGTTGTGATGTATCATCTGTTAATCTGTACCAAGTAGGAGACTCATAACTGGCACCAACTCTTACCATATCGTTTAACTTAGCAATAGCACCCAATGCAAATGAAAATCCATTACCTTCTGTGTGTAAATAATTGTCAAAAGTAGTTCTGGTTATGTCTGTGCCTACAGTGTAACCAGTTTCTGTAAATTCTGTGTACTTGTCATAGTTTATGCTATGAAAATTTAAAGATGCGCCTAAATATAAATTGTTTTGGTATTGGGTGGCAAAATCTAAAATAAATTTACTGTTATATCCTGTAGTATTTTCAAAATAGTCTTGATTAACAGTATTGTAATTTGCATTGCTTACATAGTCTATGTTATTGTCGTTAGCTTCGTCTACAGGGTCTATAATACCTCCGTAGTAACCTAAAAAAGCTTGCTGATCTACAAAACCTAAGTTTCTTCCAATATCTAAATAAGCTTCTTCTAGGTATTCTCCGTCTCTTTTTAATAAAGGTCCAAAGGGTACACCATTAGCGTAACTTAAAAAATACTGATCTATACCTTGGTTGCTAACACCAGATATAGAAAAATTATTATCAAAATTCTGAACCAAATCATAATTTGCAGCAATGGCAATTTTTTTCCAATCAGAGTTATTAGATCTAAATACCATTACACCACCTACCTGATTAATTTCTAGGTCGTTTCTTGTAGCCTCTCTGTTGGTTCTAAAATAATTTGCATCATTACTCTTATTGTAATTAGATAGCGTTGCAGAAAATAAATGATTGTTAAAAACTGCTGCACCAGCGGGATTTGTGTTTAGAGCAGACAAATCTCCACCTAATGCTCCAAAAGCACCACTCATACCTTGGTAGCGAGCTGTACCAATAAGGTTTTGTTGGTTATATTGTAGTACATCGTTTATATTTTGTGCACTAGCAATAGTACATACCAAGCCAAACGCTAAGGCGATATAATTTTTCATCCTTTGAGTTTTATAATTAGTTTTTATATTTAAAGTAATAAAGTATTATCTACCTCTACCTGAAGATCTACCTCCAGAAGATCTACTGCTGCTGCCAGAAGATGACCTGCTGCTAGAAGAAGAACTTCGTGCAGATGAAGATCTAGAAGAGCTACTACTCCTTGTTGTTGTGCCCGAACTTCTTGAGCTACTTCCAGAACTTCTGTATGTTCCAGAACTTCTTGAAGAAGAAGATGGCCTAGAGTAGGTAGAGCTGGATCTAGATGATCTTGTTGTTCTAGTAGTTGTTGGTCTAGTAGAACTACTATTGCTACTTCTGCTATACGTGTTTCCTCTGTTATAAGTATTAGTTCTAGAGTTACTGTATGTTGGTTGTGTTCTGGTAGTACGACTAGTTCTATATGATCTATTACGATCTATACCATCTACACTAACATTAGACCTGTTACTATAAGTATTAGATGATCTGTAAGTAGTACTTGTTCTAGATGATGCTGCAGATTTCCCAGATCTGTAACTAACATTAGATCTAGATATACCTGTATTTACGTTAGATCTTCCAGAGCGAGAATAAGCATATCTACTATTACCGTAAATTATGTTGTCATAACGACCTCTTCTGCTGTTGTTAAATGCATATGAATTTCTTCCGTAATTGTTATAGTATCTATTGTAATAAGGATTGTAAAACCTTCGGTTGTAATAGTAAGGATTTCCCCATCCAAAACCATATCCATAACCAAAACCATCCCAGCCCCAGCCAAATCTGCTGTAGCCTCTATATCTCCAGTTGTTCCATCCCCAATAAGGACTTCCCCAGTTGTTGTAAAACCCAAATCCGCCATATCCATATCCCCAAGGGTCATAAAAACCACCAAAGTTTCCCCATCCGTTATCATGAATGTTAATACTTACTTGCGTAGCATTATCTCCCCAACCTGGATTTCCGTTATAATTGTTTTCTACATCTCCTTCTTGCACATCACTATAATAGCTATCTACATCTGTAAAGACTTCTCCATCTAACAGAGCATTATACTCATTAGCTTGTTCACCAAAAAAGTCTTGGTATTCACTATTGTTATTTGCAGGAGCTTGTTCTACAGTTTGTGTTGTGTTGGTAGAGTATATACCATCATTGTCATAATAAGATGCTTCTTGGTAAGAACCACAAGAAACAATTAATGAGCCAACTAAGATGCTAAATGCAACTTTTTTTATTTTCTGGATGGATTGGGAATGTATCATCATATTAAATTTAATTGTTGTACAATGTAAAAATAGTTAGTTTTGTCGAACTATAATTTATTTATTGATAAAAACACAATATTTGTGCCAAACTACTAATAATGAGCAAGAAGTTAACTAAAAGAGCCGAAGATTATTCCAAATGGTATAATGAACTAGTTGTAAAAGCAGATCTTGCTGAAAATTCAGCTGTTCGTGGATGTATGGTTATAAAACCTTACGGATATGCTATATGGGAAAAAATGCAAGCAGAGCTAGATAGAATGTTTAAAGAAACAGGTCATGAAAATGCATACTTTCCTTTATTTGTTCCTAAGAGTTTGTTTGAAGCCGAAGAAAAAAATGCAGAAGGCTTTGCGAAAGAATGTGCTGTTGTTACACACTACAGATTGCAAAATGATCCTGATAAACCAGGGAAATTAAGAGTAGACCCTAATGCAAAGTTAGAGGAGGAGTTAGTAGTGCGCCCAACTAGTGAGGCTATTATTTGGAATACATATAAAGGTTGGATACAGTCTTACAGAGATTTACCATTATTAATAAACCAATGGGCTAATGTTGTACGCTGGGAAATGAGAACAAGGTTATTTTTGCGTACAGCAGAGTTTCTTTGGCAAGAAGGACATACGGCACACGCTACAGAACAAGAAGCCATAGCAGAAGCAGAACAAATGATGGATGTATATGCTGATTTTGCTCAAGACTTTATGGCAGTCCCTGTAATTAAAGGTTTAAAAACTCCAAGCGAACGCTTTGCCGGAGCTGTAGAAACATATTGTATAGAAGCCTTAATGCAGGATGGCAAAGCATTACAAGCGGGTACGTCTCACTTTTTAGGACAAAATTTTGCAAAAGCTTTTGATGTTAAATTTGCATCAAAAGAAGGAAAGCAAGAATACGTTTGGGCTACTTCTTGGGGAGTGTCTACACGTTTAATGGGAGCTTTAGTAATGACTCATAGTGATGATAATGGGCTGGTTTTACCTCCTAAATTAGCGCCAATACAAGTTGTAATTGTTCCAATTTATAAAGGAGATGAACAATTAAATGCTATTTCTGAAAAAGTAAATCCGTTAGTAAAGGAACTTAAAGCTAAAGGGATATCTGTTAAGTTTGATAACAGGGATACACACAAACCTGGATTTAAATTTAACGAGTATGAGTTAAAAGGTGTTCCTGTACGTATAGCCATAGGAAAAAGAGACTTAGAAAACGGAACATTTGAAATAGCACGTAGAGATACTTTAGAAAAGCAAATAGTTAACGCAGATGAAGTGGTTGCTAAAATTGAATTTTTGTTAGATGATATTCAAAAAAATATTTACAAGAAAGCAGCAGACTACAGAGCTAACCATATTACAGAAGTAAACTCTTATGATGAGTTTAAGGAAGTTTTAGAAAGCAAAGGTGGATTTATATCTGCACATTGGGATGGAACGGCAGAGACAGAAGAAAAGATTAAAAATGAGACAAAAGCAACCATAAGATGTATTCCTATGGATGCAAAAGAAGAAAATGGGAGTTGTATGCTAACTGGTAAACCCTCTAAAAACAGGGTGTTATTTGCAAAAGCATATTAATTTTAAAAAAAAATTGACTTAGGTGTTGCAATAATTAAAAATAGTTGTATTTTTGCATCCGCAATACGCAAAAAGTTAATGGTCCGTTCGTCTAGGGGTTAGGACGCCAGGTTTTCATCCTGGTAACAGGGGTTCGATTCCCCTACGGACTACAAGTTCTTAAATGAAGTATAGTTTTGAAATTAAATAAAGTTTTCTTTATTTTGCACTCCACTATACAAATAGTAATAATGGTCCGTTCGTCTAGGGGTTAGGACGCCAGGTTTTCATCCTGGTAACAGGGGTTCGATTCCCCTACGGACTACAATTTTTGGGTGGAAGCCCGTTAAAAACATAATAACAAAAATAAAATGGCAAATCACAAGTCAGCATTAAAAAGAATAAGAAGAAACGAAGCAGCGCGTGTACGTAACAAGTACCAACACAAAACAATGCGTAATGCATTGAGAAAGTTACGTGCTGAGGAGGATAAGAAATCTGCCGAAACTATGTTGCCTACAGTTATTAGTATGTTAGACAAGTTAGCTAAGCGTAATATTATACACGCTAACAAAGCATCTAACCTAAAAAGTAAATTAACTAAGCAAGTAGCAGCTTTATAAGCTATACTTTTTTTAGTAAAAATAGTAAAAGCGCTCTTTTTTAAGAGCGCTTTTTTAGTTTATCTAAAGATTTAAAAGTATGTTTAATAAATTAATATACAGTATTTGTTATTATACTTTATTCTTTTATTAATTTACGCCTCATTTTAATAAAGCCAATAATAAAGCAACAATACATTAAGGGTATTAAAAACAAATGCAATCTTCTAATAAAAATATAGCTTTCTTGGTTTTGTATTATTCTAAAATAATAAGATAGTCTTATAGGGAGAAACCCTGTGTGGAACAAAAGTAAGCCCCAGCTTAACCAAAATAAGAAATTTTTTGTTGGGTCTTTTTTATTTTGATGCCAATCTATTTGATTTAGGTAGACTAAGGTAATTAATATTAGAAAAAAACATCCAAATGAATGGGTGAGTACATGGCTTTCTAGTTGTATATCTTGATAAAATATATTTAAAATACTAATACAGCAGAAGAGAATAATAACTGTTGTGGTTACTATTTTTAAAATCTTTTTTTCTAAGTATAGTTTGTAGATGTATAGAAAATAAAGAAAATAAATTATATCGTAAATATTGTAAAGTAAAATATTGTTTTTAGTATAGAATTTATTGATTGATATATTAAATAAATCTGGATAAGAGCTAATTAAAAATCCTAAAACCTCGTTTAAAAGAGTGTAGGCAATTAGTATTGGAAAATATTTTAAATATGTATTATAGTAATTTGGATAGCGCCACAATGCAATAACTAGTGTTATTGCATAAAATGGCTCTGCTATATTTTCTAGTAAATTATCTATTAATGTCATTTTTTTTGTTGGAAACTAAGTATACTTACTAATCCTAGTACGGAGGAGGAACCATATTGGAATGATTAAGAATTAAACTTTGTTCTTCATCGTCATTAAAAAATGAAATCTTTGGAAAAATAGATGCTTCTTCCGTTGTTGATTGTTTAGAAGGCTGTAATAAAAAATTATCTTTTAAAATTTTAGCCTTGTATGTTTTACCATTTGTAATTACAGAAAATGGATAATCTTTACCATTTACTGTGGTAGTAGGTGCTATAAAAAATGTGTTTTGTCTTGGGTGTTTATATTTGCTATCCTTAGGGTAATTTCCAAAATAAAAACGTACGTTGGTAATTTCTACATTTGCTTTTTTTGCTTCTTGTTCTATAAAAGCAATGTAGTTTTTTAAGGTTATAAGATCGTAATAGCCATATCTGGCAACATCAAAAGAGGAGTTAGGGTCTACTTCATTGTCTTCAAAATCTTTAATGAGGGTAGCTCTTCTTTTGGAGTAGTCATCAAAAAGAGTTTGAGCCTTTTTGGTGGTAATTATTTGTGTAGGAGGTTTTACTTCTTTAACAGGCTCTGGATGTTCTTTCTTTTGCTCTTTAGGATTATTGCAGCTGCTAACAATAAGTAATGCTAAGGGTAAAATAAAATAAAATGCTTTTTTGTTGGTGGTCATAACTATTGGATTTTAAGGTCGCATAAATATAGTCACTTTTTTATAGTATTCTGAAAATCAAATAATAAAAAATCCTACTAAAATTAATTAGTAGGATTTTTTATTATAGAATAGAGGTTTTTGTTATTGATTCATTGTTAATAAAAACTCTTCGTTATTTTTAGTTTGTTTAATACGTTGTTCTATAAACTCCATAGCTTCAACAGGGTTCATATCGGCTAAGTATTTACGTAAAATCCACATACGTTGTATTGTGTTGTCATCTAGTAACAGATCATCTCTACGGGTACTAGAAGATGTAAGGTCAATTGCAGGGAATATTCTTCTGTTAGATATTTTACGGTCTAACTGAAGTTCCATATTACCAGTACCTTTAAATTCTTCAAAGATTACTTCATCCATTTTAGAGCCTGTTTCAGTTAGTGCGGTTGCAATAATGGATAAAGAACCACCATTCTCTATATTACGTGCAGCACCAAAGAAACGTTTTGGTTTGTGTAGTGCATTTGCATCTACACCACCACTTAATACTTTACCAGATGCAGGTTGTACCGTGTTGTATGCTCTTGCCAAACGCGTAATAGAATCTAGTAAAATAACAACATCATGGCCACATTCTACTAGTCTTTTCGCTTTTTCTAAAACAATATTTGCAACACGTACATGTTCTACAGCTTCTTTATCAAAAGTAGACGCTACAACCTCACCACGTACATTACGTTGCATATCTGTAACCTCTTCTGGGCGTTCATCTATCAATAAAATAATTTGATAAACTTCTGGGTGATTTGCAGCTATAGCGTTTGCAATATCTTTTAATAGCATTGTTTTACCAGTTTTTGGCTGGGCAACAATCATACCACGTTGTCCTTTACCAATTGGAGAAAACAAATCTATAATTCTGGTAGAAATTTTACTTTGCTTGTCTGCAAGGTTAAATTTTTCTTGAGGAAATAATGGTGTTAAATGCTCAAAAGACACGCGGTCTCTTACAACTTGTGGGTCTATACCATTAATTTTATTTACCTTAATTAGCGGAAAGTATTTTTCACCTTCTTTTGGTGGGCGTACGTTTCCTAATACTGTATCTCCTGTTTTTAATCCAAATAATCTAATTTGTGATTGTGATACATAAATATCATCAGGAGAAGAAAGGTAGTTATAATCAGAAGATCTTAAAAAACCATAACCATCTTGCATAATATCCAAAACACCTTCACTGGCAATAATGCTGTCAAACTCAAATTCAGGTTCTCTGTACCTGTTTTTTAAGTCCTTATCAAAGTTACTTTTATCTCTTTGATTTTTTTGGTGCTGCGGTTTTTTATTTTTGTGCTGATTGTTATTTTTTTGCTGCCCTTGTTGTGGTGAATTTCTTTGAGGTGATTTTTTTTCTGGACTAGCTGCAGGTTTTGTATTTTTTGTAGAAGGTACTTTTTTAGCTACAGGTTCTTTAGTAGTTTCTTCTGTAGTGGTAACTTCTTTAGCTTTTGGCTTTGGTTTTTCTCTTAAAACACGTTCTCTTTTAACAGGGCGTGGTTTTGGTTTTTCTGCAGGTTTGGCTTTTGCAACAGGTTTTGCATCTGGTTTTTTAGGTTCTTTAACAACAACTTCTTCTACTGCTTTAGGGTTTGCTGCTTGTACATCTAGTATTTGGTAAACCAAATCTAGCTTCTTTAATGTTTTAAACTTAGGAACATTTAAACCTTTTGCAATATCCTGTAACTCAGGAAGCTTTTTTGCTTTTAAATCGGAAATCTCAAACATGTAATGTTGAATAAGTTATACTTTGTTGAAAAATATGAAATCTTGAAGTGTGTAATTTGGGTACTTATTTGGACTTGAAAGTCCCTGTCGGTAAGCGATATTACTAATATTCTGTAGCAATATTACAAATTATTTTTAATATTTCATTGATAAATCTTAAAAAGACGCTATTTTTGTTTTTTCAAAGAAAGATAAATGATACAAAGAGTACAAACTGTTTTTTTATTAATAGTAGTTGTTTTGGCAGCTGTGCTTCCTTTTTTTGCTAGTTTGTGGACATTAGATAACGGTACAGTTATTTTTGCTAAAGATGAAATGTATATTTCTGTAGCTTTTTATGTGTCTGCTATTTTGGCTTTTATTGCCATTTTATTGTTTAAAAATAGAAAAAATCAATTTGTGGTAAACAGATTGAATATGATATGTAATCTTTTTATACTAGGATTTTTCGTTTCCCGATCACTAAACTTATCCGGAGAAACTGTTGTTTCTGAGAAGGGTATTGGGATGTTGATTCCACTATTTTCTATCGTATTTTTAGTGCTAGCCAATAGGTTCATTAAAAAGGATGAGGATCTTGTAAAATCTGTTGATCGTTTGCGTTAAACCTAACATCTTAGTTATATTAGTGCGTAAAACCCGGGGTTGTTCCCGGGTTTTTTTATGTTATAACTGTATATTATCAAACAATATTACTTGTCCATTTTCGGGGTCAAAGTAAATAGTTATTTCCTTTTCAATATTATTTACAGTGGTGTTGTAAGTCCATACATTTGTAATTGCTCCTTTTGTAGGAGATCCAAAGAGTTTTAAAATTTCGGTTTTACTTTTACCAATCAACTGAGTTTCATCAATCATATATATTTATAAATTTAGGTTTGGTTTTGTAAATATATATATAGGTTACTGTATAAAAGTATCAAAATCAAACCATAATATATAAAAATCAAAGAATTACGGCTCTGTACTCTAAAGGAGACTTACCGGTATTACTTTTAAAAAATGAACTAAAGTTGTTAGGGTATTTAAAACCTAAGCAATATGCAATTTCTGATATGTTTAAATTGGTATTGTAAAGCATATTTTCTGCTTCTGCAGTAATTTTTTCTTTTATGTGTGTAGATGTAGATTTGCCTGTTATGCTTTTTACAGAATCATTTAAATGATTTATATGTACAGCCAAATTATCAGAAAAATCTTTTGGTGTTTTTAGTAATATAGGGTTGTTAATATTCTTAATTGGAAATTGTCTATTTAATTGTTCAAAAAATAAAGATGTAATTCTAGATGCTGCACATTTAATCTCAACATTAGCAGATTCTGGTTCTAGTTTTAAAGCTTCATGAATTAGTAGACTTATATAGTTACTGGCAACAGCTTCTTTATTAATGTAATTAGTATTTAACTCTAATTGTATTTTTTTGTAAATGTTTGTAATATTTTGTTCTTGCTCTTTATTTACATAAAAAATATTTTTAGCACCTAGTTTAAAAATTGGACATTTTTTTTCTAAATCGGTTGTGTTTTCTGCTAAAAACGTTGGATTAAATAAACAAGAATAGCCTATTTGTTCTTTAGATATAGGTTCCCAATTATAAACCAATAGCGGGTTGGTAAATACCAAAGCTGTCTTATTAATTGTAACTGTTTGTGTAGGATAATGTAATTTGCTTTTAGGGTGTATAATGCAAATTTTATAGGCATCCTTTATGTTTTGTATTGTTGGGTCTGCTTTATAGGTCTCTAAATCTACAACAGTGATTTTAGGGCTATTAATCATATATATGGGGAAATATTTGGTTAATAATGTAGGTTTGTAATCTGTATGTTTAGTAAATATAAGGAAAGATTAACAAGATTAAAGTAGTTAACAGTGTGTTATTGTAGTTTTTTTAACACTTTTAACATATTAATTTCATTAAATTAAAGAAAGAAGAGATTATTTTTTACCAAGTTCTATAACTTCTAAATCTTTAATGTCTTCGCCATTTATAGTAAAACGTAACATTGTACGCACTTGATGAAAACCGTGTTTACCGCAAGCACCTGGATTCATATGTAATAAATTTAATTTTTTATCAAACATTACTTTTAAAATGTGTGAATGTCCGCTTATAAAAATTTTAGGAGAATTTACTTTTATTTCCTCTCGTATACGCACATTGTACTTATCTGGGTAACCGCCAATATGGGTAATCCAAACAGCCACTTTTTCACACATAAATTTATTGTCTAGCGGAAATTCTAGTCTAGCTTTATCATCATCAATATTACCGTATACGGCTCTTAAAGGTTTTAATTTTTTAATTTTGTCTGTAACATTTAAGTTTCCAATATCGCCAGCGTGCCAAACTTCATCAGCTTGCTTAACATATTTTAAAATTGCATCATCAATATGGCCGTGTGTATCAGACAGTAATAAAATTTTTGTCATTCTAAATAATTAGTTGTTATAAAATTAAAAAAGAAGAATAGCGTACTTTAATTTAAAATTAAAGTAATACGGTTTACTGTCTGCTAAAATCTTACTTATATTAAGTATCTTTGTGGTTTACAAAAATAGGAATTCAATTTGAGATATTTTGTAGCATTTTCATACTTTGGAGCAGCATACCATGGTTGGCAAATACAACCAAACGCTAATACTGTGCAAGAGGAGTTAGAAAAAGCATTTAGTACGCTTTTAAAAGAAAAAATTTCTTTAATGGGAGCTGGTAGAACAGATGCAGGCGTACACGCTAAGCAAATGTATGCCCATTTTAATTTAGCAACCATAACAGACACTAAAGATTTAATACGAAGACTAAATTCATTTTTGCCAGATGATATTGCAGTGCAAAATATTTATGAGGTTCCTGAAGATGCACATGCTAGATTTAATGCTACAGAACGTACGTATGAGTATTTAATTAGTACACAAAAAGACCCGTTTTCATTAAAAACAACCCATTTTATTAGGCAAAAGCTAGATCTTGATAAAATGAATAGTGCAGCACAATTGCTTTTGGGTAAACAAGATTTTGAATGCTTTTCTAAATCTAAAACAGATGTTAAAACCTATTATTGTACTGTTAAAAAAGCTATTTGGGAGCAAAAAGAGGATAAATTTGTGTTTACAATTACTGCAGATAGATTTTTGCGTAATATGGTAAGAGCCATAGTTGGTACTCTTTTAGATGTAGGAACGGGTAAAATTAGCATAAACCATATAAACACTATACTAGCTAGTAAAAGTAGGGCAGAGGCAGGAACCTCTGTACCGGCAAAAGCATTATATTTAACGCAGGTTTTGTACCCAGATAATATTATCAATATAAATAATGGCTAATACAAAAAAAGAATCAGGAAAAGCATTTGACTACACATTGTTAAAGCGATTGCTTACGTTTACAAAACCGTATAAACTAACTTTTTATGGTGTAGTAATGGCTGCAATATCTTTATCTGCATTTGCGGTTTTAAGTCCTGTTTTATTAAGACAAATTGTTAATACAGCTTTAGAAAATAAAGATTCAGGATTATTATTAAACATTATTGTTTTAATGTTAGTGGTTTTGGTGTTAGAAGTCACAAGTCAGCTTTCCTTTGTTTACTATGCAAATTGGTTGGGAGAATCAGTTATTAAAGATATTAGAATAAAACTATTTAAGCATATGCTTAGTTTTAAAATGAAATATTATGATAATTCATCAGTAGGTTTACTAGTAACACGAGCAGTAACAGATATACAGCGTATTGGAGAAATCTTTAGTCAAGGTTTTTTTATGATAGTATCAGACCTATTAAAAATGGTTGTAGTTGCATGCGTTATGCTTTTTTATAGTTGGAAATTGGCACTTATAGTTTTTGCAATTATGCCAATAATAGTTTACGCAACGCGTGTTTTTCAAAAAGCTATGAAAGTTGCTTTTATAGATGTAAGAGCACAGGTATCTAACTTAAACACATTTGTACAAGAGCGTTTAACAGGAATGAAAATTGTTCAGTTTTTTAACAGAGAAAAGGTAGAACAAGAAAAATTTAGAGTAATAAATGAAAAGCACAGAAATGCTTGGTTAAAAACAGTTTGGTACAACTCTATCTTTTTTCCAATTGCAGAAATTGTTTCATCTGTAGCCATTGGTTTAATAGTGTGGTATGGTGGCTTGCGTGTTATATTAAATAATGATATTACTGAGTTAGGTACTATATTTATGTTTATACAACTATCTCAAATGTTGTTTAGGCCATTAAGGCAAATAGCAGATAAGTTTAATGTATTACAAATGGGTATGGTTGCTGCAAATAGGGTATTTGCAATTTTAGATAAAAAGGACACTATTACCAACGAAGGGTCTTTTGAAAAAGATGAAATAAAAGGAGATATATGTTTTAAAAATGTACACTTTGGTTACGTGGAAGGAGAAGAGGTGTTACACGGAATTTCTTTTGATGTAAAGGCTGGTGAAACAATAGCTATTGTTGGTGCTACAGGAGCAGGAAAATCTACCATTATAAATTTACTAAACCGTTTTTATGAAATAAATTCTGGTGAAATTTTGGTTGATGGTGTAGATATTAAAGATTACAAGTTAGCCTCATTAAGAGATAAAATAGCGGTTGTATTGCAAGATGTATTTTTATTTGCTGATACCATAGAAAATAACATTTCTTTAAAAAATGAAGATATAACGTTAGACACAATAACACAGGCAGCACAAGAAATATCTGTGCACGATTTTATTACAAGTCTTCCTAATAATTATCAGTATAATGTAAAAGAGCGTGGTACAATGCTATCTAGTGGACAACGCCAATTGCTAGCCTTTTTACGTGCTTATGTAAGTAACCCAAGTATTTTAATTTTAGATGAAGCTACATCTTCTGTAGATACATACTCAGAGCAATTAATACAAAAGGCAACGGAGAAAATTACGCAAGGCAGAACATCTATTGTTATTGCACACCGTTTGGCAACTATTAAAAAAGCAGACAAAATTATTGTAATGGATGCAGGTAATATTATAGAAAGCGGTTCACATAAAGAGTTACTTAAAAAAGGCGGTTATTATTACAACCTTTATCAAGCACAGTTTGTAGCAGAAGATGTAGCTTAAATTATTTAGCAGGAACAAAATCTGCAGGATTAAAATGGCCTGTAACCATAGCAACTATCATTATAAAAGTTACTGTTCCTATGAATATAGTAGATAGTATTCCTATAAATAACACTGATTTGTAAGTTATTTGCCAAGCAGAGTACTTATTTAACTTTTGTTGTACGTAAATAAAATATAAAATTAAAAATAGGGTTAGCAGTAAGCTATAGTCAGAATAGTATTGTGGAAAAGAACTAATCACGAGCATACTTGTAAAAAAAGATAAAATACTCCATTGAGCTAAACTATAAATTACACTAATTGTATATTCTGCTAGTATGTGTTTTCTTTTGTTTAATGTAATGAGTCCTACAATTAAAAAAACAGGTATGTAGCTTATAAAAAATAAGGAGGAGTAATCATATAGTACATCTGTCATTTTTTTAGTAAACTCAGGATTCATTCCTTGGTCAAAAGCATCAAAATCCATTTCAAAATCAAAAACCTTGCGCATAAAAAACATTAAAAAACCAGCTAACATTAGTGCAATACCAAAATAGCTAATGGGGTTAACGTATTTTCTTCTTGTGCCATTTACATAACCATTTATAACAATATCAGGTTTTGTAAATAAATGTAAAAAAGTGCGTAAAAAAGTATTGTCTAGGTTAAAGTAGCGCTCTGTAATGTCACTAAGTAAATTTTTAATAGTAAGTCTATTTCTAATAACCTTTGCACCACAATCTGGACAAAAAGAATAGTCTGTTTGTAGACTATTTGCACAATTTTTACAATTCATTTTAAGATATTAAGTCCTCTTTAATAAGACTCGTAAGTTCGTCTAAATCTTTGTAAAGTACAAACTCTCCGTTTTTTATGTAAGATATGGTGCCAGTTTCTTCACTAACAACAAGTGCTAAACTATCGGTTTTTTCTGTAATACCAACTGCAGCTCTATGTCTTAATCCAAAACGTAATGGTATGGTACGCTCTTGCGAAACTGGTAGTATTACTCTGGTAGCAACAATGGTATTGTTTTCTACTATGGCAGCACCATCATGTAACGGACTATTTTTATAAAAAATACTTTCTAATATAGGTTGGGTAATTTCAATATTCATTTTATCTCCAGTACTTTTAACAAAATCTAAGGAGTTAGTGCGTTCTAAAACAAGCAATGCTCCTGTTTTAGATTTACCCATTTTATCACAAGCATTCACTATGGCTTCTACATTGGTATCTGTAGTCATAGCTTCTTGTTTTAAAAATTTAAAGTGTTTTATAAAATTACGTTTTGTGGCAAAATTAGTAGAACCTATCATTAGCAAAAACTTACGCAACTCCTGCTGAAAAACAATAATTAAAGCAATTAAGCCAATGTTCATAAACCCGCCAACCATACTGCTAATCATTTTCATATCTAGCAATTCGGTAAGTTTCCAAAGTGCCCAAACAATTACAATACCTATAAAAATATTAATAGCAACAGAGCCACGTACTAGCTTATATATGTAGTAGAGTAGTACAGCCACCAATATAATGTCTATAATATCTGTTATTTTAAAATCAAGAAAATTTAGAAAATCCAAGTAAAAGGGTTTTTGTAAAATTATAAAAAAAATGAGTAATTAAATTATAAGGTTTCATTTAACTGTAAAGCAGTATAAAGAGTAATACATTCTATAGCCTCCTTAACATCATGTACTCTTAAAATATTAGCTCCTTTTGTTAAAGCAATAGTGTTTAGTGCAGTTGTACCATTTAGAGCATTATTAGCAGTGGTGTCTAAAGTTTTATAAATCATAGATTTTCTGCTAATACCTGCAAGTATAGGTACATTCATTGTTTTAAAAAGGTCTAAGTTTTGTAAAATATTAAAGTTTTGTTCTGTAGTTTTTGCAAAACCAAAACCAGGATCAACTACTAAGTCTATAATACCTAAAGCTCTTGCTTGGGCAAGTTTTTTAGCAAAATACTGTTTTATATCTAAAGTCACATTGGTATATTCTGTTAGTTGTTGCATAGTTTCTGGAGTACCACGCATATGCATCATAATATAAGGCACTTTGTATTCTGCAATTACGCTCATCATTTTATCATCTAAAGCACCAGCAGAAATATCGTTAATTAATGCAGCTCCATTTTCTAAACACGCTTTAGCAACAGCACTCCTAAAAGTATCAATAGAAAGTAAAATACCAGGAAACTTTTTAACAAGTAGTTTTATAACTGGTACAATACGGTTAATTTCCTCATCAACAGAGATGTTAGTTGCATTTGGTCTAGAGCTATACGCACCAACATCTATAAAAGTAGCGCCATCTGCAAGCATTTTATCAACCTTGGTTACAATGTCGTTTTCATCTTTATAGCTTCCGCCGTCATAAAAAGAGTCTGGCGTTAGGTTTAATATCCCCATTACCTTAGGTGTAGATAGGTCTATTAAATTTCCGTTGCAATTAATTGTCATACTGTGTGTTAAAATGATTTTTATCGACTTCTAAAAAATAAATGATTTAAGATAAAACCCTTACTTTTGATTAGTTCAAAATTTTAAGCGAAATTTACACAAATTACACAAGATAAATGCAGAATACATCGGAACAATATGATGCGGTTATAAAAGAGTGCCGTGAGCTATTTCAAAAAAAAATGAAAGATTACGGTAGTGCTTGGCGTATTTTACGTTTACCGTCTTTAACAGACCAAATTTATATAAAAGCACAACGTATACGTGGTTTGCAAGAAAACGATGTTAGAAAGGTAGATGAAGGTGAAAAATCTGAATTTATTGGCATTATTAATTATGCTATTATGGCATTGGTGCAAATTGAAAAAGGCATTGTAGAACAACCAGATTTAGATGTTGCTGAGGCTGTAGAACTTTACAATAAACATATTACCATTACAAAAACCTTAATGGAAAATAAGAATCACGATTATGGTGAGGCTTGGAGAGAAATGCGTGTTAGCTCTTTAACAGATCTTATTTTACAAAAGTTGTTACGTGTTAAACAAATAGAAGATAATAAGGGTAAAACCCTAGTTAGCGAGGGTATAGATGCTAATTACCAAGACATAATTAATTATTCGGTTTTTGCACTAATTCACTTAAACGAGTAAAAATTATAAGCAAAAGTTAAAAGCTGCGTTGGTGTGCTTTTAAGTAGTATTTTTCAAAATTTAATTATTGTATGAAGTTTTTAGTAGGTGTAAGTAGGGTTTTTGTAGGTATATTATTTATTATAAGCGGATTAATAAAACTTAACGATCCGGTTGGTTTTTCGTTTAAATTAGAAGAATATTTTAGCGTTGGTGTTTTAAATATGCCTTTTTTTGAGCCACACGCTTTATCAATCTCTATAGTAGTTGTAATTGTAGAAGTATTGCTTGGCATTATGCTTTTGGTTGGTTACAGACCAAAGTTTACAGCATATAGTTTACTAGGGATGATTATCTTTTTTACTTTTTTAACTTTCTATTCTGCTTATTTTAATAAAGTAACAGATTGTGGTTGCTTTGGAGATGCAATAAAACTTACTCCTTGGGAGTCTTTTACAAAAGATATTATACTTTTTGTATTTATTTTAATTCTTGTTTTAGGGTTAAAATATATTAAACCACTTTTTAATTTTAATATTAGGAGAGGTGTTGTTTTACTAGGCTTACTTGCGTGTGTGTTATTTGCAAACTATGTACTTAACCATTTGCCTGTTAAAGATTTTAGACCTTATAAAATTGGTGCTAATATAGAAGAAGGTATGTCTGTACCAGAAGGTGCGCCACAACCTATTTTTGATTATGAATGGAAATTTAATGTAAACGGTGAAGAAAAAATATACGTTACTCAAGGAGATTACCCAAGTGTAGATGGTGAGTATTTAAGTGTAGAAACTACAGAAGTACAAAAAGGGTACGAGCCGCCTATACACGATTTTACAATTGAAAAAGATGGTGAAGATTTTGCTTCTTCTTTATTGCAAGAAAATAAATTGGTTATGGTAATTGCTTATGATTTGGCAAAAAGTGATTATGATGCTTTTACGGCAATAAAAACAGTTACAGACAAAGCTATAGCTAAAGGATATAAAGTTATTGGTATGTCTGCTTCTAACAATGATTTATCTAGTCAAATTGTAAAAAAATACAATCTAGATTTTAGTTTTTATTTTACTGATGAAACTGCGTTAAAAACAGTAGTTCGTTCTAATCCGGCTGTTTTGGTTTTAGAGAAAGGTACAATTAAACAAAAAGTACATTATAATGATGTAGACGATTTAAAGTTTTAAAATGATTTTTAAAAGTAGAAAGGATAATTTGTTCAATGGGGTTATAATAGTTGTAATACTAGTATTATGCTCAGTTCTTTTCTTTAGTATTTTTGATGAAGTTAAAACTACAAGTCACATAGTTACTACAGTAATTAACGTTTTGGTATTATGCTTTTTATTATGGGTTTTTTATGGTACATGCTACAAGCTTAGTTCTACTACTTTTAGTTATAAAAGCGGACCCTTTAAAGGTGATATTCCTATTAAAAACATACACCAAATTATAAAAGGTAAAACCCTATGGGTTGGTTTAAAACCAGCAACAGCAAGCAAAGGACTAATTATAAAATATAATAAGTTTGATGAGGTTTATATAAGTCCAAAGACAAACGATAGCTTTATTAAAGAAATTTTAAAGCACAATAGTACTATAAAAATTATTGAAGCATAACAATGGGAAATTTAGTAAGTGATACGCCAGATATAAAAGAATTAGAACCTAAAATTTTAATAGGTATTAAAAAGGAGGTTTCGGTACTTACTATGGATAATGTTGCTCATTGGAAATCTTTTATGACTAGAAAAGATGAAGTTATAAACCATATTAAAGGAGAATATTACTCTGTTCAAGATTATGGCAAAGAGTACTCTTTTGTAAATTTTAACCCAGCAGCTACATTTAATAAGTGGGCAGCAATAGCTGTTACTAATGCAGAACAAGTACCTAATGGTATGCAAGTTTTAGAGCTTAAAGGTGGTTTATATGCAGTTTTTTTATACCAAGGTATGGCTAAAGATTTTTCTACAGCTTTTCAGTACATATTTACAGAGTGGTTACCAAGGACAGGTTACCAGCTAGACCAAAGACCACATTTTGAGTTTTTAGATGATAGATATTTGGGCGCAGCAAATCCAGATTCTGTAGAAGAAATTTGGATTCCAATAAAAAACAAAAAACATTAAATTTTTATCAGCTTATGTCCTTTTTTTTAAGGATTAGGCAGTTATTTGTTACTAATGCAAAATCATTAAGTGATACAAATATTATATACTATATTTGATACTTAAAATTGATAGTAAACTCATAAAACACATAAAAAATGAGAGCAAAAATAGTTGCAGGTAACTGGAAAATGAATAAAACCTTAACAGAAACAAATGCTTTATTAGCAGAGTTAGCTGGTAAATTACCAGATACAGAAGCAGAAGTTATGGTAGCGCCAACGTTTGTAAATTTAGCAGCGGCTGTACAAGATGTAAAGTCATCAGCAATTCAAGTAATTGCGCAAAATATGCACTTTGCAAAAAACGGTGCTTATACCGGAGAAATTTCTGCAGATATGTTGTTAGATATTGGTATTAATACTGTAATTATTGGTCATTCTGAGCGTAGAGCTTATTTTGCTGAAACAGATGAAATTTTAGCTAAAAAAGTAATTACTGCTTTAGAAAAGAATTTGCGTGTTGTTTTCTGTTTTGGAGAAGAATTAGAAGATCGTAAATCTGATAATCATTTTAACATTGTTGCATCTCAATTAAAAAATGCACTTTTTAATTTAAAGCCAGAGGCTTGGTCTAATATTGTTTTGGCTTACGAGCCTGTATGGGCAATAGGTACAGGAGAAACTGCATCTCCAGAACAAGCACAAGAAATGCATGCTTTTATTAGAAAAACAATAGCAGAGGAGTACACTACAGAAATTGCAGAAGCTGTTTCTATTTTATACGGCGGTAGTGTAAAACCAGCAAATGCTAAAGAAATTTTTTCTAAAGCAGATGTAGATGGTGGCTTAATTGGTGGAGCAGCACTAAAAGCAGACGATTTTATTGCTATTATAGACGCAATATAAAGTACCTTTGCACTTCTAAAAAAGTTTACAAATACGTACATAATGGCAGATTTAGTCTATATAGAATACAATTTTACAGTTGCACCATTGCAACCAGCATCAGACATATTAATTGCGCAATTGGGCGAAGTTGGGTTTGATAGTTTTGTTGAAAATGAAGAAGGAGTACAAGCATATATTTTAAAAGATCTTTGGACAGAAGAGAAGGTAAAAAATGTGCAAATATTATCTAATGAAAATTTTGATATTAGCTTTAACTTTAAAGAAATAGAACAACAAAACTGGAATGCAGAGTGGGAAAAAAACTTTGAAAAAATTGTAGTAGATGACGTTTGTACTGTACGTGCACCTTTTCATGAAAAGCCAAATACTAAGTTTGATATTGTTATAGAACCAAAAATGAGTTTTGGTACTGGACATCATGAAACTACACATATGATGTTGCAACATATTTTAGAACATGATTTTACAGGAAAATCTGTTTTAGACATGGGCAGCGGAACAGGTGTTTTGGCAATTTTATCAGCAATGAAAAATGCTAGCTCTGTAGATGCTATAGACATAGATAACTGGTGTTACTTAAATGCTTTAGAAAATAAAGAACGTAACAATTGTAGTCAAATAAATGTTTTTGAGGGCGATGTTAGCTTACTTAAAGACCAAAAATATAATATTATCATAGCTAATATTAATAGAAATATTTTATTAGCAGATATACCAGAGTATGCCAAGTGTTTAACTAAAGATGGTATTTTATTTTTAAGCGGATTTTATAAAGAAGATATCCCGGTAATTACAGAAAAATGTAATGAAGTTGGATTAAAGTTTGAAAAAAATCTGGAAAAAAATAATTGGGTTGCCGTAAAATATGTATTTTAGTTAGTATAAATGTTAGAAGATTATGAGTAATCAGGAAAAATATTTAGAAGAACTATTAGTAGAAGAAGAGGTTGCAAACAATAACGAAATAGTGTTGTTTAATGATGATGTAAATACTTTTGATCATGTTATAGACACACTGGTAGATGCTTGCGACCATACGCCATTACAAGCAGAACAATGTGCTTTTTTGGTGCATTACAAAGGTAAATGTACCGTTAAAACCGGTTCATATAAAGATTTAGAACCAAGGTGTAGCAAACTATTACAAGCAGGTTTAAGCGCAGAAATAGTTTAGTTTACAATACTATAAAGTTTAAAACCAGCTTAAGGATTAATTATAAATCCTTAGGTTGGTTTTTGCTTTAATTAAGGCATAACCCAAGTTCCTAAATGGGAGTTGTTGTTTAGTGTATATCCTAGTTTATATGCATTAGATGAAGTTATCTCTATAATTTTTCCTGGTGCAGGAATAATATTATTTTTTAAAAGTAAATTATTAAGCACAGCTAAGTCTTTCTCAGAAATAGTTTTTCCGTTTTTTAAAATACTACTACCGTTAATTTCTAAAAGTAATTTGTCCTTTAAAGAGTGTATATATCCTTTTTCTTTTAGGTTTTTTAAAAAACTAGTAAGTTTTGCGTTATCATTAATAATAACAATATTATTGTTTGTTTTGTAGAACGAAAAAGTATTGTCTGGTGTAATGTTGTATTTTTTTAAAATATTCTTGTATTGCTTAATTTGTGTGTTGGTAAGTTTTGTGCCATTTATGTAAACACCAGTTGGGTCTGTATTAAAAACTATATCATTTTTAGTTTGTATTAAATTATTTTTTAAAAGAGCTGTAATAAGCTCATTTTGCGCACTTGGCCAAGTATAATTAATTGTCTTTTTTAGGGTATTATTTAAGTAAGTTTTGTTACTACGCAATAACATTTTTAAAGGAGCATTAATAGCTCCTTTATGACTTGCTTCTACGCTAATTATTGCAGCCTTTTCTGCTAAACGTTTGGCTTCTTCAGCAATACGCAAAGCATCTTCTTTATAGCTTTGTAAGTTAGCTTGCTCTATGCGTTCTGCTTCTCTTTGTATTCTGGCAGCTTCACGTTTCATTCTTTCTGCATCTCTTAACAATCTATCTGCTTCACGCTGTAATTCTTCTGCTTCTCTTTTTGTTTCATCATTACCAGAAATAACAGTCTTTAATGTTTTTCCTAAGGCTTCAAACTTATTAATTAGTGCATCAGAAGCAATACTTTTATCCAAAAACATTGATAGCTTTTTAGAGTTCAAATTAACATTGTAAACTTGGTTACCATCAGTATTAGAAACCCAAGAATAAGTACTACCAGATTTGGTCATTTTTTTAGATTCTAATTCATTTTTTAAGACAGATACTATTTCTGCATATCTTTCTGCAGGAAATTTTGCTTTAAACTTATAATTGTCATTTGTATTGCTAATAGCTATAGAAATGCTGCCACCACGGTTGTCACTACTAGTACTAGAGTATATTGTAGAACTAGAGCTAGTGGTATGCGTAGTTGGTGGTTTTGGAGGAGTTGGTATTGTTTGTGCCAGTACTGTGTTTCCTAGCAAAAATAAAATAATGTGTACGGTTAATATTGCTTTTGTTTTCATAGATTTTGTTTTTAATTTCTGCTTTAAACAGAAGTTTTTGTTGTTACATTTTACTCCTTAATTTTAAAGGTTAAGCCAACACCACGCGCACTCTCTATAGAAATGTTGTTGTCTTCTTTAAAATATTTACGGAGTCTACTAATAAAAACATCCATACTTCTACCAGAGAAAAAATCGTCTGTACCCCAAACCGCATTAAGTAATTGATCTCTTTTTACCATTTGGTTTTTGTTCTCAAAAAAATAGGCAACTAACTGAGCTTCTTTTTCCGTTAGGCGTTGTATTTTGTTATTAAAAAGTAGTTGGTAGTTAACAGGGTTAAAAACATAGGCGCCTATGTTGTAACTGCTGTTGTTTTTTGATTGATGAATGATTTTTTGTGTTCTTTTTAATATATTTTTTAATCGTAATACTAAAATATCTGCTTCAAAGGGTTTTACTATATAGTCATCTGCTCCTAGCTTTAATCCTTTAATTTTATCTTCCTTCATTTTTTTTGCAGTTAAAAAAACAAAAGGAGTTTCTGGGCTATTGTTTATTATTTTTTCGGCTAAGGTAAAGCCATCCATTTTTGGCATCATTACATCAAAAACACAAATGCTAAAAGGGTTGTTATTGGTAGCCTCTAACATAAAAATATCTAAAGCTTCTTTTCCATCTTTTGCCCAGGTAACCATAAAATTGTGAATTTCTAAGTATTGTTTTAAAATACTTCCAAAATCAAAATCGTCCTCGGCTAATAAAACAGTTGTTTTTTGCATTAGTTTATAGGTGTTTTAATAGTAAATGTTGTTCCTTTATGCAATTGGCTTTCTATAGCAATAGTACCGTTGTGTGCATTTATTATTTGCTTTGTATAATATAATCCTAATCCTAACCCTTTTACATTATGTAAATTGCCCTCTGTTACTCTATAGAATTTATCAAAAATTAAGGAAATATTTTTATCAGGTATACCAATACCGTTGTCCTTAATTACAATAATATACTCCCCATTAATATGTTTGGTTTCTATAGTAATATGTATAGTTTCTTTACCATATTTTACTGCATTTTCTAATATGTTTAGTAATGCTGTGGTAAAATGAAACTTATCTATACGTATTAAAACCTCTGTATTGCAAACTTTATTTGTAATGGTAACATCTTGCTGTTGTACAGATAATTTAAAATCTTCAATTAAGTTTTTAAAATATTCATTGTCTACAACTTGTTCTTTGTTTAAAACAATTTCTTTAGAACTAAGACTATTGGTCATTACTTGGTCTATTAGTTTTTGCAGACGTTCATTTTGCCTGTCTACAATATTAAGTGTGCCATTAAATATATCTTGGTTGTTTTTAATTTCTGTTTTTTTAAGACTTTTAGATGCTATACTTAATGTAGCCAATGGTGTTTTTAATTCGTGCGTTATGTTATTTATAAAATCGGTTTTAATGGCTGTTATTTTTTTCTGATTTATTAAATTTTTAATGGAGTAATACAATAGAGCAATAACTATTAAAAATATAAGTACAGATGCAAAAAACAGAAATGCCATTCTTTTGTATACAATGCTTTTCCAGTCTTTAATTACAATTTTATTTTCCGTTTTAACTTCTAGGTCAAAGGTGTTAAACTTAATTTCTCCATCTACTTTTTCTACAAATTCTTGCTCAGAAAACCACTTAGCGTTGTTAATGGTTTTAGAGTCTTCATCTTTAAAATCTTTGCCAAATAGTCTACATTCATTTTTACCAGCAGAAAAAATAGTGTCATTTTTAGTATCATCTAAAATAACTACACTAGTTAAATTTATTTTAAAATCTACATCATAACCTAAGTTTACTTTTTTTAATTCTTTGTCAAATATTTTTTTAAACTGAATATTTAAGCTGTCGCTTTTTTCATTAGATCTACTTACAATTTGTGCTTTAGTTAAGCGATTGTTTTTATAATCTGCTATATAATTTTTTAAATTTTCTCCCCATACATTGTAAATAGAATCTAGTTTAGGGTTGTCATCTATTACAGAAATAACATCTGTTGTTTCATTAATAAATGCTTTCTTTTTTAGTTGATAGGTGTTATTTATTAAGTATGCCTGTATAGATGATAATGCTATTAAAACCAGTATAGCGGTACTAATTAATATGGTTGTTTTGTTTTTCATTGGTTATTTTCTGCTAGTCAAAAATACCAATAAAGCTACATTAAGTAGCACAAACACCAGCCGTTAACCCTTCGTTAACGTTAATACAGGCTGTATTTATAGTGTTTTAGGGTCTTTTGCATTTATGTTAATTTCTTCAGCTTTTTTGAAGTCTTGCCATTAACTACCCTTTAACCTTGGGTTAACCAATTTATTAATAGAACAACCCCACATTTGTTGCATCAACTAAAAACAACTAATTATGATATTTTATGCAAAAAAAAGTAAATGCTTGTTATTAACTATAAGCGTGTTTGGGTTATTATTACAAAAGGTAGCAGCTCAAAAAAGTATAACCATACATAAAACTAAAGAAACTATAAAGATTGATGGAGAGGCAAAAGAAGCAATTTGGCAACAGCATTTAATAACAGGTAATTTTATACAAACTTTGCCAGAAGCAGGTAAACCATCTAAACAAAAAACAGATATAGCTATTTTATTTGATGATAGTTACTTGTATGTTTTAGGTGTTTTATATGTTGATGATAAAAAGGAAATTAGTAACCAATTAACAGCCAGGGATGATGTGGGTAACGCAGATGTTTTTGGCATACAAATAGATCCTTTTGGAGAAGCAAGGGAAGGTTATGATTTTTCTGTGACCGCTGCTGGAGTGCAGTCAGACCAGAAATTAAGCGCTAATGACTCTTACTCTAATTACAATGTAGTTTGGCAAAGCAAAGTAAAATTATATGATGATAAATGGGTTGTAGAGATGAAAGTACCATTTAACAGCATACGTTTTCCTAAGGGAGATTTAAGTAATTTTAAAATCAATTTTCAACGCATAACAAATGCTTTAAATGAAAATGCTTATTGGAATCCCATACGGTTAGACGTAGATGGATATTTAAATCAGCTTGGAAAATTAACTGGATTGAGTAATATAGCACCGCCACTAAATTTATCATTTAACCCCTTTGTATCTGTAGTTACAGAAAAGAGTCCTACAGGAATTAAAAACACAACTTTTAATGGTGGTTTAGATGTGAAATATGTGCATAAAAACGCGTATACTTTAGATGTTTCATTAATTCCAGATTTTAGTCAGGCTCCCTCTGATGATCAAATTTTTAATTTATCTCCTTTTGAAGTAAAGTTTAATGAAAATAGACAGTTTTTTGTAGAAGGCACAGAGATTTTTGACAAAGGAGGTTATTTATATACACGTAGAATAGGAGGTGAGCCAATAGCTAAAAATAACATTAATTTATTTGATGATGAAGAGGTTGAAGACAACCCTGCTACCTCTAACATTATTAACTTAATAAAATTTACAGGTAAGTCTAAAAATGGCATGTCTATTAGTGTTTTAAATGGTATAACAGCTAAAAGTGAAGCGAAAATTAGAAACACAAATACCAATACTACAAGAAAATTAGAAACTAATCCGCTAACAAATTATAATGCAATTGTTTTAGATAAAGCCTTAAAAAATAACTCATCTTTAACTTTTATAAATAACTCTGTATTGCGCAGTGGCACTGCTTATGATGCTAATTTAACGGCTCTTTTATACAGGTATTACAATAAAAATAGAACCTACTCTATGTACTTTAAAAAGGCGCTGTCACAAAAATATTTAAGGGGCGTAGAAGATCAATTTGGTCACGAATATTTTGGCTACGCAGCAAAAGTTAGTGGTAAATGGACAGGTGGTGTATCTGTAAAGTTATTAGATGATAAGTTTGACTCTAATGATTTTGGATATTTGTCTAGAAATAATGAGTTAAGATTTAGAGCAGACTTAAAATACACCAACAATAATCCAAAAAAAATGTTCTCTAGATACCAAATTTTTCTAGATCACCAGCAGAGGTACTATTACAGTTTAATGAAGCAGGAGCAAACGTATTATAAATTAGGTACCTATGGCGTGTTTAAAAAAAGCAACCATACATTTTTTGCAGAGTTTAGATATATAGAAAAAAGTAAAAACTTTTTTGAGGCTCGCACAAAAGACATGCATTTTAATTTGCCAGCGCAAGCTGAGACATTTTTAGAGTACCAAACTAATGATAATAAAGCTGTTTCTATAGCTGGTTATTTGGTTCTAGTAAAATATTTTAATTCTGATATTTATAGTAGAGAGTTTATTGCAGGTTATGGACTTAACGCAAGAGTTGGCCAACATTTCTCGGTATATTTTAGTCAGGCTTTAGAAGACAAACCAAACGGAGTAGGCTTTATAACAAAACAAAATAATGATATAATTTTTGGTAGCAGAAAAGTAAACGAGTTAAGTAATGCTGTTACTTTAAATTATGCGGTAAACTCTAAATTAAATGTAAATATGCGCTTGCGTCATTATTGGATAACTGTAGATTATAATAACCAATTTACACTAAAAAACAATGGTGATTTTAAGACAAATAACTATGCTATTAACCCAGATGATTTTGATGATAATTTTAACCAGTTTAATATAGATTTTATATCTAAATGGCAGTTTGCACCAGCAAGTGAAGTTAGTTTAGCTTGTAAATTAGGTTCTAACTTTTATGATACAAATGTAAACTCTAATTACGGTACAAATTTAACTCGTGTTTTAGAGGAGAAAAGCAGTACAACAGTATCTCTAAAAATGACCTATTTTTTAGATGCTAATATTTTAAAAAAGAAGCGTTAATGTTAATTGTAATAAGGGTTAGCGTAGTTTTTTGTGGTAATACCCTTTAAATTATATACAATTAAATGTTTTAAAATAATATCAGTATCGTAAAGGGTAAAAAGATTATCTTCAGTAAACGCAATAGACTCTACCTTGTAAAAATATAATTCTATTACCAATTTTAGGTTTACATTGGGTAAAATTAATCCTTTTTCTTTAGCATTTTTTAAAAGATTTAGAACAGTGCTAAAGGCAAGTTCTTTTCTAAAATCATTAAAAGTTGTATATGCTTTAGGATAGTATTTTTTTAAACCAAAAATAAACGAGGGTTTAAAGTATCTTAAATACTCAAACCCTCGTTTGTATATTAATATAATAGTAAGTATATCGTCATTAGTATTGTTTTTAACAATATCATTAATATCCAATTTATAATCGTTTATTAAAGACGCAACACTTTTGTTCACTAAAGTTTCTTTGTTTTTAAAATGTACATAAATTGTTTTTTTAGATATCCCAAGCGTTTTTGCTAACTCATCTAAAGTAATACGTTTACTTCCAAATTTTGTAAAGTTGGATTTAGCACATTCTAAAAGGTCCTTTTTAGTGATCATTACTACTTATATTATTTCCAACCGCCACCAAGTGCTTCATATAAATTTACAATACTTGTTAGTTGCTGTAATTTGCTGTCAATAATACTAAGTTCTGCATTTAAAGCACTTTCTCTTGCAGTTAATAAATCCAAGTAATTTGCGTACCCATTTTTAAGTAACTCTTCAGAGTTTTGCTCTGCTCTACGTAAAGCTTCAACTTGCTTTAATCTGTATTCATATTTCTCCGTTTCTGCATTGTAAGTATACAAAGCATTAGATACCTCAGAACCAGCAGTTAAAAGTGTCTTTTTAAATTGTAATAAGGACTGCTCTTGTTGTGCTAAAGCAACTTCTTTTTGTGTTTTTAGCCTTCGCTGATTAAAGATAGGCTGCGTTAAACCACCAACAATATTTGCAAAAAGTGAGTTAGCGTCTAACAATTTATCTAACTCTAAACTTTGGTATCCGCCAGATGCTGTTAATGTTAATGAAGGGTAAAAGTTACTCCTTGCAACATTTGTAAGCTCAAAAGAATTAATTAAACCATATTCTGCCGCCATAACATCTGGTCTGTTGCTAAGTAATGTAGCAGGTACACCAATTGCCAAGTCGGTTTCTATTTTTTGTATGTCTAAACTATTTCTTTTAAAGTTTTGCGGAGCTTTACCTAATAAAATGCTTAACGTATTTTCTGTTCTAAAGATAGCAGCTTCAAGATCTACCTTTAAAACTTTAGCACTGTTATATTGTGCTATGTTTTGGTCTACTGCAACTTGCGTTACATTACCTGCATCTTTTAAAGCTTTAATTGTTTCTACACTACTTTCTCTGGTCTCAATAGTTTTTTTGGTAATAGCCAATTGTGCATCTAAAGCCAACAGGTTGTAATACGTATTAGCAATACTAGATATAAGCTGTGTTTTTACTGCTTGATGACCAGCAACACTTTGCATGTATGCAGCTTGTGTAGCCCTTTTATTACTTCTTATTTTTCCCCAAATATCTGCTTCCCATGATAAGTTTGCAGTAATGTCATACTGGTCTGTAGAAGTATTACTTAAAAAAGAACCAAACTGACTGTTTTTAGATAACTCTTGGTGCGTGTAATTAGGTCCAATGCTTAATGTTGGAAAATAACCAGCTTTACCCTGTTTAGCATAAGCCTCTGCAGCAGCCAATTGTTGTATTGCAATTCTAATATCTAAATTGTTTTGCAATCCTTCTTGTATATATTGCTCTAAATAATTGTCTGTAAATAAATTTTTCCAAGACACATTTGCCATAGATATACTATCTGTAGGCAAATTGTCTGTTCTGTATAGAGCCTCGGTTTGTGGTAACTCTGGCCTATCATAATCCTTAGCAACAAAACAGCTTTGTAGTGTAAAAGCAACAACTACTATAAGCGCTGTTTTGCTAATAAATTTATATTTTATTGTAGATTTCATAATTTTTATTCTTCTGTAGTTTGAATTGCTGGTTTACTAGATATTTTTTCTTGTAACCATTGAAATAAAATAAACAGTATAGGAATAACAAATACCCCTAATATGGTACCAATTAACATACCACCTGCAGCACCCGTACCAATAGAGTTGTTACCTTCTGCACCAACACCTTTAGCTAAAGCCAATGGCATTAGACCTAAAATAAAGGCAAAAGATGTCATTAATATTGGTCTTAAACGAGATTTAGCACCATCTATGGCGGCATCTACAATAGATTCTCCGGCTCTTCTACGCTGTAGTGCAAACTCTACAATTAATATGGCATTTTTAGCAAGTAGACCAATAAGCATTATTAATGCAATTTGAAAATAAATGTTATTTTCTAAGCCTAAAAACTTAGTACTTATATAAGCCCCAAATACACCAAATGGTAATGATAATACTACGGCAAATGGTAGTAAGTAACTTTCGTACTGTGCACTTAATAAAAAGTAAACAAACAAAATACTTAATATAAATATAAATGTGGTTTGGTTACCGGCGCTAACCTCTTCACGTGTTAAACCAGAATAAGCAACTGTGTAGTTACTTGGTAATTTGGCCGCTTCTTCCTCTATAACTCTAATGGCATCACCTGTACTAAAACCATCGTTAGTAGCACCTGTTATATTGGTAGAGTTAAATAAGTTAAAACGAGTTACAGATTGTGGCCCATATACACGCTCTAAGTTTATAAATTGTGTAATAGGTGTCATCTCACCAGTATTTGTTCTAACATACATACTGTTAAGGTCATCTACACTAGCTCGGTCATCTGGCAAAGCTTGTATGTACACTCTAAATTGCTTACCAAATCTAGAAAAATCTGAAGCATACACACCTCCAATATATCCTTGCAGGGTAGAGAAGATACTGCTAACAGACACTCCTTTTTCTTTAGCTAAAGGTACATTTATGTCCATTTCATATTGTGGGTAACTTGTATTAAATGAAGATTGTGCGTATTTAATTTCTGGATGAGACATTAAAGCCATAGCAAATTCTTTATTAGTTTTGTCTAAGTCTGTAAACTCACCTCCAAATTTATCTAACAAGTTAACTTCAAAACCTGCAGAGTTACCAAAACCACGTATACTTGGTGGAGAAAAGAAAATAATGTTTGCTTCTGGCATTGTAGAAACTACACCAAACAACTTGCCTGTTATGGCTTGTACAGATGTAGAAGGGTCTTCACGCTCAGACCAATCTTTTAATTTAATAATACCAAAACCATAGTTGGTACCAGCACCACTAATTAAACTTCTACCTTTAATAAAGTTAACAGCGGCAATACCATCTATATCTTTTATTTTAGCATATAAATCTTTTGCTACAGTGTTTGTTCTGTCTAATGAAGAACCTGCTGGTAACTCTATATTAGCAAAAATAATACCTCTGTCTTCATCTGGTACAAAACCTGTTGGTGTTGTTTGTGCAGCCCAGTAAATACCAACACCCGCAATTATTAATAGTAATACAGATACAAATTTTCTTTTATATAAGAACTGAAGAGACTTACCATACCTGTCTATAGTAGCATTAAAGCCACGGTTAAACAAAGTGTAAAAACGTTTTAAAGGACTTTTGCCTTTTAACTCTTCATCATGTTTATGCTCTTTTAATAATAAAGCACATAAAGCCGGACTCAACGTTAATGCATTTACCGCAGAAATTAAAATGGCAATAATTAAGGTAACTCCAAATTGCTCATAAAATACACCTGTAGGGCCAGTAATAAATGTTACCGGAATAAATACGGCAGCCATAACTAGAGTAATAGAAATAATTGCTCCAGAAATCTCGTTCATTGCTATAAGTGTGGCTTTCTTTGGGTTTTTAACACCATCATCCATTTTGGCATGTACAGCCTCTACAACAACAATGGCATCATCTACCACAATACCAATGGCCAGTACTAATGCAAATAGAGTTAGTAGGTTTATAGAATAACCAAAAACGTTTAAGAAAAAGAATGTACCAATAATAGATACAGGAACTGCAATTGCAGGAATTAAAGTAGATCTAAAATCTTGCAAAAAGATAAATACAACTAAGAAAACCAGTAAAAATGCTTCTACAAGTGTACTAATTACTTTTTCTATAGATGCGTTTAAGAATAAACTTGTGTCATAAGGAACAAATATATTTAAACCTTCTGGTAGGTCTTTTTCTACAGAGGTTAAAGTAGTTTTAATATTTTCTATAATTTCTTGAGCATTAGAGCCTTTGGTTTGAAAAATACCCATAAATACTGCAGGGTTTCCTAAACTCATTGCGTTAGATGAGTAAGATTGTGCATCTAACTCTATTGTAGCAACATCATTTAAACGTAAAAACTCGCCGTTGCCTAATGCTTTTATAACAATATCGCCATATTGCTTTTGTTCTTTAAAACGCCCACTATAAGTTAATGCATATGTAAATGCCTCACCGTTATTTTCTCCTAAAGAACCAGCAGCAGCCTCTAAATTTTGCTCTGCTAAAGCTGCAGAGATATCTGAAGGCATTAAGTTGTAAGCAGCTAGTTTTTCTGGCTTTAACCAAATACGCATAGCATAATCTTGCTGAGAAAATACAGATACATCACCAACACCACTAATACGTTGCATTGCTGGTATAACGTTAATTTTTAAGTAGTTCTGAATAAATGTTGCATCATAATCTTCATTTTCAGAATACATAGATATAAACATTAAAGCACTAGTCTCTTGCTTTTGCGTAGTAACACCAGTTTGTATTACCTCTTGTGGTAATAAAGGGTTGGCTCTGGCAACACGGTTTTGTACGTTAACTGCTGCTATATCTGCGTCTATTTCCTGATCAAAATAAACTGTTATTTCAGCCGTACCGTTGTTAGATGCGGTAGAGGTAATATAACTCATACCTTCTACACCGTTAATTTGCTCCTCTATTGGGATAATTACACTCTCTAATACGGTTTCTGCATTTGCTCCTGTATATGATGCCGACACCTTAATTGTTGGTGGCGCAATATCTGGATATTCTTCTATTGGTAAGCTTGTTATACTTATTATACCAAGTACAACAATAATAATAGATATTACTGTTGAAAGAACTGGTCTTTCAATAAATGTTTTTAACATAACTAAATAAGTTTATAATTTTTAGTTTTTAAATAATGTAGCTATAGGTTTTAAAGCATCATCAAAAGAAGTTTCTTGAGGCACTATTTCCATACCATTTTTTAATTTACCCACACCAGTTGTTACAATTTTATCTTTAGCATCTAAACCAGACTCTACAACATATAAGTTATCTACTGTAGACTTAATTTTAATTATTGATGTAGCTATTTTATTATCTTCACCAACTTTAAAAATCATAATATTGCCTTGTTGCTCATAAGTAGCCTGTTGTGGTACAACAATAGCATCTTTATAGGTATTAGGAATTTGTATTTTACCACTATTACCATTTGTTATTAAGCGGTTAGGGTTATTAAATACAGCTCTTAAACTTACAGTACCAGTACTAGGGTTTACTTGGCCTGTACTTGTTTGTATTTTACCTTTTTCAGCGTACTTGCTGCCATTTGCTAAAATTAAACTTACCTCTGGATAATTGGCTAGTTTTTCATTTAATGTCTTTCCTTCTGCTTTTTCTAAAAAGTCTAAATACTGAGTTTCATTTAGGCTAAAAAAAGCATACACTTTACTAATATCACTAACTGTAGTAAGTGGAGTAGGGTCACTTGGTGAAATTAAAGCGCCCTCTCTAAAATTTATAGCACCAACGTAGCCGTCTACAGGGCTTTTAATTGTAGCGTAACCAATATTGGCACTTACGCTGCTGTAATTAGCTTTTGCTTGTGCTAAATTAGCTTTTGCAGTTTCTAACTGTACAGGGCTAATAATATTTTTTTCTACTAATGGTATTAATTTGTTAACCTCTACCTGAGCTACATTAATACGTGCTTTAGCAGCACCAGCATCTTGACTTAAAGATTGTGTTTCTAGTCTAAATAGTACCTGACCCTTGCGTACTTTTTGTCCTTCATCTACTAAAACTTTTTGTATATATCCAGAGGTTTTTGCTCTAACGTCACTATTTACTATACCTTCTATGGTAGTAGGATACTCTGCATAACTTGTTACCGTTTTAGGTTGTAATTGTGCAACCGGAAATGGTGCTGGTGGTGCCTGTGGAGCTTGTTGTTCTTGCTTGTTTCCACAGCTAACAATGACAAGGAATGCTGCCACTGGAATTATAATTCTACTAATAGTTCTCTTTTTCATCTTTATTTTGTCTTTATAGGTTAATGTTGTCCACGTTTAGTTTTGAGATGGACGTAATTGCTTGGTTTAAAAATTGTATGTAATTGTTATGAAATGTTAAATCAAATTTTTCATTTTCTTGGGTGTTTTCTAAATCATTAATTTCCTTTTTGTAGTCCCTAACTTCCTCGTGTAATTCTCGCTCTACTTCCCATTTCTGAATCATATTAGAAATGTGACTTTTTATTTTATTGGAAGTAATAACGTAGTACTTTTTACGGTCTCCCGTTTTTGTAAAATATTCTATCTCCTTTATATCTGATAAGTAATTTAATTGAGTAGATATTGTGCTTTTACTGGCACATAACAATTGTACTAAGTCTTCAAAAGTGGTTCCTATTTTTCCTGTAAGAATTATATATGCAAGCACCCTAGAGGCTATAGGAGAATATCCGTTGTTAGTCTCTATATGTACTCCTAATTTTTCTACAAGAGCACCTTTTTTACTACACATGTTCTTCTTCATTAGCTATTTTTTAAAAGTTCTTGTTTTTTATATTTTTTGCGATAAAAATAAGTGGCAAAGATACGCTTGGTTCGGTATGTTCCGAACTAAACGAAGTTAATTAATTGTTAAAGCAATATTTTTATTTAAACATCATAAAAACAGCACTTTATATTGTTTAATTGCTAATAAGTGGTCTATTTTTTTGTTAATATTGTGAAGTATAAAACGCTTGTTTTTTATATATTAACCCTTGTATATGCAAAAAAACCGGATAGAGCGTAAAAATTATACTCTATGCGATTTTATGTTAAAATAATTTTAAAAAAAATACGGCGGCATAAGATAACTTATACCGCCGTATTACATGAACTAAAAATCTAACTACTAATAACCAGGATTCTGATCTGCTTGTGTTAATTCAGAATTCTTTTCTATTTCTGTTTCAGGAATAGGGAATAAATCATTTTTAGATGTATAACCTGTACCTGCCAATTCTGTTGCGGCTTTACCCCAACGAACTAGATCCCAAAAACGTTGTCCTTCATGTGCTAGTTCTAAAAACTTTTCGTTAACAATAGCTTCAAACAAATCTTCACCAGCTAAAGATGCATCTACATCTGGTAAGCCAGCTCTATTTCTAACCTTGTTAAGTTCTGTTCTTGCTTCTGCATCTTTATTGTCTTTATTGTAAGCTTCTGCAGCTAATAATAACAATTCTGCGTAACGGTATAACCTATAGTTAGTGCCATAGTTTAATTCTTTTACACCATCAGAACTTGTATCTTCTTCTTTTGTAGCGTATTTAATTCTAATACCACCTTCATAATCCCAAACAGAACCACCAGTAGCAGCACTTTGGTCTACATTACCACCTGCAGCAATAAGTTCTTCTTCTGTCATTACAGTAGCTAATTTACGATCTGTGTCACCAGCAGCTTCAAAAGCATTTAAAAGTTTAGCCGTTGGTAAGTTAAATCCCCAACCATTAATTAAACCAACTGGAGATACATCAAAAATACCATCACCACGTGGTCCCATTAACTGTATGTGTATATTGTTTTCATTTCTTCCGCCCCAAGCAAAGTTACCCCAGTCTCTTCCGGTTGTAGAAATAAAACCAATTTCAAATAAAGATTCTTTTCCAAACTCATGGTTAATACTCCACGCGTCTTCTGGGTTATCTTCTAAATCGTGTGCTGGATTAGAAATTACCGCTTCAAAAAACGGAATGGCTTCTCCGTATAGGCCTTCAAAAACCAATACTTTACCCATTAAAGCTTGTGCGGCACCTTTAGAAACTCTAAAATCTTGAGCTAAAGCAGTCTTGTCTGGTAAGCCAGCAATTGCATCTGTTAAGTCTGCTTTTACTTGTGTGTAAATATCTGCTCTAGGAGATTTAGCAATACCAAACTCATCTGCTGTAGAAGGTATAGTTAGTCTTAAAGGAATATCACCAAACATAGTGGTAAGCTCAAAATAAGACCAAGCTCTTAAAAACTTTGCTTCAGCTAAAGCTAATTCTTTATTACTTAAATCACTTTCTTTAATGTTTTCTATAACTAAGTTAGATAATGAAATTGTTCTGTAAAACAAGTTCCAAACACTTTCTATAGACTGGTTAGATGTAGATACGTTTGCGTAATCATCTATATCTTGTAATTGTGGTTGATCTCCACTGTTACCACCAGCAGCATTCATATCATCACCAGGTAATTGTTTTACTAAAAATGCACTATGCCAGTCTACAGAGTAGGTGTGTTGCATTAAGTCATAAATACCAATTATTGCTGCATCTACGTTTTCTTCTTCAAGAAAAAATGTTTCCAAATCTTCTCCGTCTTCTCGCGGATTTGTTGTAAAATCCTCACTACATGCAGTAACTCCTCCAATAAAAAGGATAGTTACCATTGCGATTATAATTTTTTTCATAATACTATATCTATTTTATTAAAAGTCTAATGATAAACCAAATACTGTTTTAGCAGCTGTTGGATAAAAACCTCTATCTACACCAATAGAATTAAAGCTAAAGTTACCTATTTCAGGATCTAAGCCTTTGTAATCTGTAAATGTAAAGTAGTCATCTAAAGATACATAAAGTCTTAAATTGTTTATTTTTAGTCTTTCTGCAATCTTCTTTGGTAATGTATAACCAAATTGTATTTGTTTAATTCTCATGTAAGAGCCATCTTCTACCATTAAATCTGTGTCATAAGAATCTATGACATTAGCAGCACCAGGAAAAGTAGCTACATCACCAGGTTGTGTCCATCTTTCATTATAAAAGTGTACAGGTTTGTTGGTGATAGGTCTAGATGGTTGGTGGTAGGTAGCAAAAATATCATTACCAATGGTACCTTGAAACTGTAAGTTAAAATCAAAAGCTTTGTAGCCTAATGCAATATTACCACCAAACAATACATCTGGGTGAGGAGAACCTACCTTTACTTTATCTGCATTGTTTACAATAGTATCTCCGTTGGTATCTACTTTAATAACTTCTCCTGTTGCAGGGTCTATACCATCTGTTTTATAACCATAGAAATACCAAGATGGCTGACCTTCTGTAAAACGAGTAACACCATCTGGATTTTGTTGTGCCCCAGCACCAATAATAGAAGCACCTTCAGGAACAAATAATATTTCTGTTACTTCATTTTTTAAGGTAGATAAGTTAGCGTTTATATCATATCTAAATCCGCCGCTAGTTGTATCTCCATAGCCAAGTTCAAACTCCCAACCTTTATTTTCTATAGTACCAGCATTAAATTCATTAGATTGAAAACCAGCAGAACCAGGTGTAATTAAACCACCGTTGTTTACTATGGCATCTTTTGTAGTTTTTTTATAGTAATCTACAGAAAAATTTAACCTGTTTTCAAAAGCTCTAAAGTCTGCACCAAAATCTAATTGCTCAGAAGTTTCCCAAACTAAGTTAGGGTTAGAGTATCCAGAAATTTGAGCGCCTGTTTGTCCTTCGTAATTAATATCTACACCATTAATAGCTCTAATAACATAGGTTTTGTCTGCATTACCTATTAAGTTGCTTCTACTACCATTTTGTCCCCAACTAGCTCTTAATTTAGCATAGTTTAGTTTAGAGTCTTCTTTCCAGAAATCTTCTTTAGATAGTACCCAACCAGCAGAAAAAGCAGGGAATGTACCAGCCTTGTTTGCTTCCGGGAACTTATCAGACTTATCTCTTCTTATTGATGTTTCAAATAAATACTTACCAGCAAAATCATAAGATAATCTACCATACATAGACACCATATTATCTGGTGAAGGTAAAATATCTTTAACCTCTACTGTATACCCAGGTAAATCCAAATCAAAACCAGTAAATTGGTCTATGTCTACAGATCCGTTTCTAGATAAAACAGTCTCAAATCTAGTTTGCTCTGCAGAGTACCCTGCTAATACAGTAAAATTATGATCGTTTAATGACTTTGTATAAGATGCAAAGTTTTCCCATAACCACTTTTTAGTTTCATACTTAGTTTGTGATGTAGTGTACTTTGTGTTTGCAGCTTCAGAAGAAACATAGTAAGGAATTACATTGTTTCTAACTTCAGTTTTTCCGTTTTCATATCCAAATCTAGATGTAAAAGAAAAACCTTCAAATAAATTAAATTTTAAATATGCAGATCCTAAAAACTGATCTGTATCTGTAATTGTTTTATTAATGTCATTAGCAAAGGCTACAGGGTTAATAACCTCACCAGTAGAATAACTTGGGTAACCATATACTCTGCCATTACTAGATGTTAATACAGGAACACCGTTATCTGCAGACCTATCTAAAACAGATTGTGGTACTTGGCCATCTGCATAATAAACAGGAGTTAATGGATCTATAATTAACATATTTTGTATTACACCTCTGGTATCACTATTTTCTTGAATACCGTTTTTATCTGTAATAGAATAAGTAGCGTTAACACCAGCTTCTAACCATTTAGTTATGTCTGCCTTTATGTTAGCTCTAAAAGTAGAGCGCTCAAAAGAAGAATTTCCTTTACCAACAATACCGTCTTGGTTTAGGTTAGATGCAGACATATAGTATGATAATTTTTCTGTTGCACCAGAAAGGTTGATATCATTTCTAAACATTAACGCATTATCAAATGTTTCGTCTATCCAATTAGTATCATAACCATTTAAAGCAACATTGGCTTGTCCGGCTTCATTCATATACTGTACAAACTGTTCAGCATTCATTAATTCCATATCTGTTTTTACAGACTGTATTGCAAGTTGCGAGTTAAAACCAACTTTTAAGCCACCTTGTTTACCTCTTTTTGTTGTAATGATTACAACACCGTTTGCACCTTCTGTACCATAAATAGCTGCAGAAGCGGCATCTTTTAAAATTTCTAAATTAGCAATATCACCAGGAGCAATATCTACAATTGAAGAAGTTTTCATACCATCTACAATATATAAAGGGTCTGAATTACCACTAGAGCCAGCACCTCTAATTCTAATTTTTGCTCCAGAACCTGGTGCACCAGAAGAGGAAGAAACAGTTACACCAGAAGTTCTACCTTGTAAAACTTGCTCTACCCTTTGGCCAGATGTGCTTTTTATATCTTCACTATCTATACTAGAAATGGCACCTGTTACCAAGCTCTTTTTCTTAGTTCCGTAACCTACAATTACAACCTCGTCTAAGGCTTGTGCATCTTCTTGCATAGTTACATTTATGGTAGTTTTGCTGCCAACAGTTATAGTTTGTGGCACCATACCAATGTAAGTAAAGTCTAATTTGTCTGTAGATTTAACGTTGTCAATGGTGTAGTTCCCATCAAAATCTGTACTGGTCCCATTTGTGGTTCCAGATACAATAACGGTAACACCACCTAATGGTATACCGGCTTGGTCTGTAACAAGACCGCTAACAGTCTTTGTTTGCGCAAATGCTGTTTGTGTAATAATAATTACAAGTGTAGCAATCACGTGTTTTAACCTTATTATCATATTAAAAAGTTTAAGTTAGTAAAATAGTTTTGTGTTAGTTTATTGTGTTAGTATTGTGTTGTTAGTTTTTCATAAATTTTCCTTTCTTTTTTATGTGTTGTTAGTAATTAGTTGCGAGTGTTTTTTTGTTTAAATATATAGTTGTTATTTAAAAAGCTAGAATATGTATATTATAATAAATATGAGCAGTGCAATTATTGCAGCTATTAAGCCTATTTCTACTAGGCGTCTCATTTTAGAGTAGTTAATTTTCATACAACCAAATATACCTAGAGTTCTAAATTAGTTGTTAAAACATTTAAAGCGTTCACTACAAAATATGTAGCAAACACTTGTAAACACAGTTATTTGCAACATTTGTTGCATATGGTACAACATACGTTTTATTTCCAGTGGTATTGTTGTAGTATTGTAGTATTTTAAAATGTTAAAGTTTTGCGTAAACCCTATTCTAGTTTGCTATTTTTTGCTTTATATGTTATAGTTAAAAGACTATAAGTTGGTGTTTTTAACTTATAATTTGTAATCTTTATAGCAAACTATGGTTACTTTTTTATGATAAAATTAATAACTATTTGTGCTAGTTATTAATTTAAGGTGGTGATTTCTTTTGTTAAAAAGAGTGCCTTTTGTAGCTTAGTTTAATACATTATTTATACTATTATGCATTAGTAGGTTTAACATCTGTAGGCAGCATATCAAAATAGTTTTTAAAGCATTTTGTAAAGTATGAAGGTGATGAAAAACCAACCTTAAATGATACGTCACTAATGTTTGTATTGCCCATCTCAATAATTTGCTTTGCTTTTTGTAATCTTATATTACGTAAAAACTCGCTAGCTGTTTGGTTGGTTAATGCTTTTATTTTGCGGTAAAACTGACTTCTACTTAAATTTAATTCAGATGCTAGAGACTCTACATTTAATTCTGGGTCATCTATATTTTTATTAATATAAACCAATACCTTTTGTATAAATTCTTTATCTAATGATGTAGTGTTTATGTTTTTAGGTACATCATTTATTAAGCTAAAATATTTATTAAATATAAGTTGCCTACTGGTTATTAGTTGTGATACTCTTAGTTTTAAAAGTCGCATATCAAAAGGTTTTACCATATAGGCATCTGCACCAGTTTCTATGCCCTCTATACGGTCATCAATCCTTGCTTTTGCTGTTAACATTAGTAAAGGAATATGGCTAGTTCTAAGGTCGTTTTTAATACTTTTGCAAAATTTATAGCCATTCATTTCTGGCATAATAACGTCTGTAATAATAACATCTGGCAAAGATTCTTTAGCAATTTTTAGTCCCTCGGTACCATTAACAGCGGTTAGTACTTTGTATATGTATTTAAATTCATTTTTAATGTAGTTTCTTAACTCGGTATTATCTTCTACTACTAAAAGCGTGTGTAGGTTTGTACTACTATCTACATTTTCTGAAGGTAAATTAGTGTCACTAGTATTTTTAACTTTGTTATTGGTAATTGTTGTGCTTGCTATATCTGGTACAATTTCATCTTTAGAAAAGTGTGCATTGCCAGCGGGTAGTATTATTTTAAATTTTGTGCCTTTACCTACAGTACTATTTACTTCTACTTTACCTTTATGTAGTTGTACAAAACTTTTTACCACTTCTAGGCCTATGCCAGTACCGTCATAATACGTTTTATTTAAATTGTCTACTTGATAAAAACGCTCAAAAATACGCTTTACTTGTTCCTTTTTTAATCCAGGACCAGTGTCTGATACTGTTATTTTTATTGCCTTTACAGGTGATATTGGGTTTACTAATGGTAGTATTGTTAGCTTATTTTTTGGCTCTAATTTTATTTTAATTGCACCACCATTTGGCGTAACCTTCATAGCATTAGAAAGAATGTTAAAAATAATTTTTTCTAACTTATTTTCATCTGCCCAAATAGGTAAATCTTCTATAGCAGAACTTACCCATAGATTAATGTTTTTAGAGTTAGCCTCATCTGTAAAATGACTAACTATCTCTTTTGTAAAAGCAACTAAGTTTAATTCTCTAACTTTAATATTTACTTTATTCAATTCTAGCTTTCTAAAATCTAAAAGTTCATTAATTAAACGGTAAAGTCTATCTGTATTTTTATGTATTATATTAAGTTTATCTTTTGTACTTGAAGGTAAATCAAGGCTTGTGTCATTTAAAATATCTTTTAGTGGGTTCAAAATTAGCGTTAACGGAGTTCTAAACTCGTGTGATATGTTGGTAAAAAACTGAAATTTTTTCTCGTCTAAATCTTTTTCTTGTAAACGTTTATCTCTTTCGTTATTAATTATTTGCTTTTCTTTAATTCTACTTTGGGTCATTTTATTAAGTATGTAAACCCCTAATAAAAATAATAATATGTAAGCCGTAAGTGCCCAGACGCTTTTCCACCAGGGTGGTAAAATTGTAATTTTTAATTCAAGTGCATTTTCATTCCACACACCATCATTGTTAGATGCCTTTACTTTAAAAGTATAATTTCCTGGATCTAAATTGGTGTAGGTAGCATTTCTGGTGGTACCTACGTAATTCCAGTTTTTTTCGTATCCCTCTAAGTAATACGCATATTCATTTTTTTCTGGTCTTGTATAATTTATGCCAGAATACTCTATAGTAAATACAGATTGTTTATTGGTAAGGCTAATACTATCTGTTTCTGAAATTACTTTTTTTAATGGAGAGTTTAACTGAGTAGGAGTAACTTTTTTATTAAATAGCTTAAAATCTGTTAAATATATAGATGTTAAGTTTTTATTTGTTTGTATTTTGTTGGGGTCAAAATAATCTACTCCTTTATAGTTACCAAAATATAATTGCCCTTTACTATCTTTAAAAGTAGCATTAATATTAAAATCGTTAGAGAGTAAACCATCATTACTAGTGTAATTAATAATTTTATTGTTATTAATATCTATTTTAGATATGCCAGAATTACCGGTAACCCATATATTACCATCTAAACACTCTATAATACCACAAACATTTTCTTCTGTTAAGCCATTAAACTTATTGTACCAACTAAAAGTGTCTAATTTTGGGTTGTGTTTGCACAAGCCAGCTCCTTTTGTACCTATCCAAATATTTCCTAAACTATCTTCATGAAGAGTTAAAATATGATTTGCACTAGCTTGGTTTTTATATTCGTTAGACATACGGCTAGACATTGGAGTAACTATAAAATTGCCGTTGGTCATTTTTTTTATCCGAAATAATCCTAAGGTAGTCCCTAGCCAAATGTTATTTTGTTTGTCTACTAAAACTTTCCATATATCACTATTAGTTATTCCGTTTTTAATAAATACCTCTGTATTGAGTTGTGATAGTTTTTCGGTTTTAGGATTGTAAGAGTGTAAACCGCCATAAAAAGTACCAATCCAAATTGTGCCTTCAGAGTCCTCATCTATACTTAAAACGGTGTTAGATTCTAATTTGCCACCGGTATTATTAATATTAAAATTAATAAATTTGTTAGCCCCTTTTTTTAGCATATAAATACCATTATCCCAGCTTGCTGCCCAAATGTTTTCTTTGCTGTCTATAAATAGAGCTTCTATATAATCACTAGTTAAACCACTATAAACACTATTATCTTTTTTGTTTATATGAGTAAAGTTATTGGTTGTAGGGTTGTAAATGTCTATACCGCCGCCATCCATACTAATCCAAAGTTTGCCACTTTTGTCTTGTGCAATACCAGTAACAGATCCTAATTGTAATGAGTTAGGTGTGTTGTTAAGACTTTCTATGTTTTTAAATTTATCATACAACTTGTCGTAAACCGCAACTCCAGAGTTGTAATACCCCATCCATATACGATCATTACTGTCTAAAAATAAGGACCAAATAGAGTTGTATAAAATACTTTTTTCATCAGTTTTACTAGATAGATAGTTTTTAATAACGCTGCCGTTGGTGTTAATATGAAAGAGTCCGTTGTTCTCAGTACCCAACATTATAGTATTGTCTGGTAACTGAATCATAGAAAAAATTTTGGTATCAGAAATAGGGTAATTGCGGGTGTTTAATAAATGATCTATTTTATATAAACCATTATCTATAGTGCCCACCCAAATATTGTTGTTTTTATCCACCAACAAGGATTGTATGCCTTCTTTAATAGCAGACGAGTTGTCCTCTGTATTTAGTAAAGACTGTTTAAGTTTATTTGTATTGGCATCATACTCTTGTAAACCAATGCTGGTACCAGCATATATTTTGTTGTTTTTATCAATTTTTAGAGCATAAACATTTACAGGTAAATACTTGTATTGGTTTTCTATTTTTTCTGCTTTTAATGTTTTTAGGTTTAGTTTAAATAATCCTAAATCTACAGTTCCTATAAAAAGGTTACCGTTATTGTCTCCTTCTATACTGCGTATAGGAATATTTATTTTGTTTTCTTTTTCTTCAGTAGTTAGGTATATTTTTTTAAACTGATCATTATCTCTGTCATATAAATTTAAACCTTCCTCGGTACCAAACCATAATCGGTTTGTTTTATCTATGTATGACGAGTATACTAGGCTACTACTTAGTGAGGTTGTATCGTTTAAAATATGCTTGTAATAGGTGTAGTCTATACCATCATAACGGTAAAGACCAACACCGTTTGTACCCATCCAAATAAAGCCGTAATGATCTTGTACAATGGTAGATACACCAACTTTAGAAATACCTTCTTTAATACTAACAAAGTTATACTCTTTAGGTAAGTCTTGTGAATAAGTGGTTGTACAGAAAATTAATAAAAAGAAAAGGGGAATTATTTTCCTCATAAATGTTTGCACAATTTTTTAATAGTACAATTTATAAATTAAAATTTAGTTAATAAAGGATTTAAGCTAATAGCTTAAATTAATATAAATTGGTGATATTTTTTAACTAGAATAGTTTATAATTTATAAGAGAGAAAATAAAATTAACAACCATTTTGTTAAACAAATTCTGTTGTTATTGTTCTTGTATAAAATTCTTTATTATTTTTTGTTTTTATGCGCTCTAAAACCAATTTGGCGGCCTCTTTTCCCATTTTTTCTGCATTCTGATTTATAATTTTTAAAGCAGTATTCCATCCTGTTTTAGAATTATTGCAAAAACCAGTATATGCAATTTTATTAGTATGTAAGGTGTTACCAATTGTCATAGCTTGTACTAAAGCTAAATCATTAGCACCGTAAATACCATCAGCTTTATTTTGCTGTAATGCAAGTTTTATTTTAGTGGCTAATTCATCTATATTGGCAGCAGCAATAATACTTTTTTCTGTAGGTATGTTGTGTTTTTTTAAAGCATCTATAAAACCGCTTGCTCTTAATTTGCCATGCTCTAACTGGTTTATTAAAGTAACCATTATTGGTTTTTTACACTTTTTATTATTAATTAAATGTTCGGTTGCTTTAAAGGATGCTTTGTAGTCGTCAATAACTACACTATCACATTTTTTTAAATTGCTAATCCTGTCAAACAAAACCAGTGGTGTGCCTTCTGTAATAAGAGTGTTAATATGTTGGTAATTGTTGGTAATTGCAGTTTCTTTAGATACGCAAATAATTACGCCGTCTACATAACCACTGCCTAAAAAACTTAAATAATGAGATTCCTTTTCTGCAGACTCATTGCTAATGCTTGTAAACAGTTTATAATCGTTTTCATCTAAATATTTTTCTATACCAACCAAAACTTTTGCATAAAACGGGTTTAATACACTTGGTATAATTAAACCAATATTTTTAGTATATCCTCTTCTTAAACTGGCGGCAAAACTATTAGGCCTGTAATTACATTTACGAGCAAATTCTTGTACCTTTTGTTTGGTGCTAATACTTATTTCAGGACTATCAGATAACGACTTAGAAATGGTAGAAATAGATAAGTCTAAGGCTTTAGATATTTGTGATAATGTTGGTCTGGTGTGTATCATTATGCTTGTTCTTTTCTAACGTTTTGTTCCCATTTCCATGAAGAGCTAATCATTTCACTAAGTTCTCTAGTAGGCGTCCATTCTAATTTTTTAGCAGCAAGTTTTGTTGCGGCATATAGTTTAGGTACATCACCATCTCTACGGCTAGTAATTTCATAATTAAGTTTAGAGTTGGTGACCTTTTCAAAAGTGTTAATAATATCTAATACAGAGTATCCTACACCAGTACCTAAATTAAAACACTCAAACTGTTTTTCTTGTTTATTTTTTACAAGTCTTTTAACTGCTAATACATGAGCTATTGCCAAATCTACTACATGTATATAATCTCTAATTGGTGTGCCATCTTTAGTAGGGTAGTCGTTACCATAAACCATTAGTTTTTCTCTAATGCCAGCAGCCGTTTGTGTAACGTAAGGCATTAAGTTATTGGGTACACCTGTTGGTAATTCTCCTATTAAGCCAGACTCGTGTGCGCCTATTGGGTTAAAATATCGTAATGATATTGCGGTAAATTTGGTGTTAGCTTTGGTTAGGTCATCTAATATTTCTTCGGCCACCTTTTTGGTGTTACCGTATGGGGAAAAAGGGCGTTTGGTTTTATTTTTTTCTGTAATAGGTAATGTTTTGGGTAAACCGTATACTGTTGCAGAGGAAGAAAATATAAAATTATTAATATTGTTTTTGGTTTGTGCGTTTAATGTGTTTATAAGCGAATAAAAATTATTTTTATAATACTTTAATGGCTCTTGTACAGATTCTCCAACTGCTTTGTGTGCCGCAAAATGTATAACAGCAAATGCATCATTATGTATCGTAAATGCTTTTTCTGTGTCTAACTCATCTTTTAAATCTACATTTACAAAAGTTGGTGTTTTGCCGGTAATTTGTGAAATTCTATCAATTGTTTTTACGCTAGAATTAGATAAGTCGTCTAAAATTACAACTTCAAAATTACTTTCTAGCAGCTCTATAACCGTGTGTGATCCTATATAACCACAGCCTCCAGTTACTATTATCTTATGTTTCATTATCTATAAAATTTAGTTGTATCTAATTTGAAGTAGCTATATTATGAATTTTTTTTGAAAAAACCATACTAGTACCTACTAGTTTGTTTTATGTTGTTTTTATTTTATATTTGTCCTATGAGTATAGTTTCTGTAAAGGGCAATTCTGGAACCCCAAAGTACAAGCAAATAGTGTCTTCTATAGAAGAAGCAGTGTTAAGTGGCGCGTTAAAAAAGGGAGATAAATTACCATCTATAAATAGTATTAGAGATAAACATAAACTCTCTAGAGATACAGTTTTAATGGCTTTTAATGAGTTAAAAACACGTGGCATAGTACAGTCTGTAGCAGGTAAAGGATATTACCTAAATACAGAAGATGTCAATGTAGTGCAAAAAGTGTTTTTGTTATTTGATGAGCTTAATTCTTTTAAGGAAGATTTGTACAATTCTTTTTTAGAGACTTTAGGAGATAATGTACAGGTAGACATCTTTTTTCATCACTTTAATTCTGATATTTTTAGCAAGCTTATATATGATAATATAGGAGCGTACTCTTACTACGTTATTATGCCTGCAAACCTTAAAAACATAGGCCACATTGTAGAAAAATTGCCAAGAGACAAAGTTTACATATTAGACCAAACCAATGCAGAATTGCAAGCGTACCCATCCATTTACCAAAACTTTAAAAAAAATGTTTTAAATGGTTTGTTAGAAAGTGTTTCCTTAATAACTAAGTATCAAAAAATGATATTACTGTTTTCTCATGACAAACAACCACAAGGCATATTAGATGGTTTTAATGCATTTTGTGATACCAAAACAATAGATTGCGAGCAAATTAGTACACTACAAAATAGAGAGCCTATTAAGGGAGAACTATACTTTATTTTGGATGATAGAGCTCTAATTCTGTTATTAAAAAAAATACAAGAACAACAACTTGTTTTGGGTATGGACATAGGAATTATTTGTTACAATGATAGTTTGCTTAAAGAAGTTGTAGAAGGTGGTATTACAACAATATCTACAAATTTTAATACAATGGGAGAACGCTTGGCACAAATGATTTTATCTAATGAAGATAAACAAATAGAAAATCCAAATAGTTTAATTGTTAGAAACTCACTGTAACATGAATAAAAAGTTGATAAAAGAGGTAAAAACTAGTTTTAAACAAACATTTAAAACTAAGCCACTTATGGTTTTTTCTCCAGGTAGAATTAATTTAATTGGTGAGCATACAGATTATAATGATGGTTTTGTTTTTCCGGCAGCAATTAACAAAGGCATTGCCTTAGCTATACAAAAAACAAAAAAAGAAGTATCTACAGTTTATGCTTTGAATAAAGACGAAACATACCAATTTGGATTGCAAAATGTTGCGCCTTTGCAAAACGGAGGTTGGCGTAATTATATTTTGGGTGTAGTTTCAGAAATACAAAAAAGAGGCATAGAATTACAAAATTTTAATATTGTTTTTGCAGGTAATATTCCTGGTGGTGCTGGTTTGTCTTCGTCTGCAGCTTTAGAAAACAGCGTTGTTTATGGTTTAAATAAACTATTTAAACTAGGAATTTCTAAGGAGGAAATGATATTAATTTCACAGCAAGCAGAGCACAATTATGCAGGTGTTAAATGCGGAATAATGGACCAATACGCTAGTATGTTTGGGGTAAAAAATAGTGCTCTTTTGTTAGACTGTAGAACTGTAAAATCTAAATTATTTAAACTTAATTTTAAAGACTATAAGTTGCTTTTAATTAATACAAACGTAAAACATGACTTGTCTGAAAGTGCTTATAATGACAGAAGAGAGGTTTGCGAAAAAGTATCTAAAAAGTTAAATATAAAAGCTTTAAGAGACGCTACAATACAAGATTTAAATACGATAAAAGCAGATATTACAGAAGAAGATTACCAAAAGGCATTATACATTATAGAAGAAAACCAGCGTGTAACTTCTTTTTCTAAAGCTATTAAGGCAGATGATATACAAGAGTTAGGAGCTTTATTATACCAATCTCATAATGGGTTAAGCACACAGTTTAAAGTTAGTTGTAAGGAGTTAGATTTTTTGGTTGATAAAACTAAAAACAATCCCAATATTTTAGGTTCCAGGATGATGGGTGGTGGCTTTGGTGGCTGTACAATTAATTTAATTTTAAAATCTGAAGTAAAGTCTTTTAAAAAAGAAATTGCTAAAGCGTTTAAAAAAGAATTTGGTAACAAGTGCTCTATTTACAACGTAAAACTATCTAACGGCACACAAAAAATAAAATAACACAATCACAATTCTACTATATAATGAATACAGATTTACAAGATTTTTCGCATAAACGTTTTAATATATTAACAGGAGAATGGGTTTTGGTTTCTCCACACAGGGCAAAAAGGCCTTGGCAAGGACAAAACGAGGCGGTATCTAATGAGGTAAGGCCTGCTTATGACCCTAGTTGCTATTTATGTGCTGGTAATACTAGAATTAATGGTGAGGTAAACCCAGACTATAAAGATGTTTTTGTGTTTACTAATGATTTTGCAGCACTACAAACAGATTCTAAAACATTTTCTGTAAATGACGGTTTGTTTAGGGCAGAAAGCGAGCAAGGTATTTGTAAAGTAATTTGCTTTAGTCCAGACCACTCTAAAAGTTTGGCAGATATGGCTGTTGAGGATATTAGTAAAGTAGTAACAACTTGGCAAAAAGAGTATGTAGAGCTTGGTAGTAATGACACTATTAATTATGTTCAAATTTTTGAAAACAAAGGAGCTGTTATGGGTTGTAGTAATCCACACCCACACGGACAAATATGGTCGCAATCTACTTTACCTAATGAGATTATAAAAAAAGAAAAAGAACAAAAAGAATACTACACTAAAAATAAAAGCAGTCTTTTAGGAGATTATTTACAGCAAGAAATAAAAGCTAACGAGCGTATTATTTATAGTAATGATGACTTTGTTGTGCTTACTCCTTTTTGGGCGGTTTGGCCTTTTGAGACTATGATAGTTCCTAAAAAACAAACTCAGGATATAAGTAAATTATCAGCTAAAGAATCTACAGCGTTTGCAGATGCTATTTCTGCAATTACTAAAGCGTATGATAAGTTATTTAATACCTCTTTCCCTTATTCTAGTGGCATACACCAAGCGCCAACAAATGGTAAAAATAATAGTCACTGGCACTGGCATATGAGTTTTTATCCGCCTTTATTACGTAGTGCAACAGTTAAAAAATTTATGGTTGGGTATGAGATGTTTGGGTCTCCACAAAGAGACATAACAGCAGAACAGGCAGCAACAAGGTTAAGAGATTTAATTTAAAAATAAATGCACCAAAAGCTATTTAGCAAGTAAAAATAATTTAAGTGAAAAATAATATTAACCATAGTGTTTGTCAGTGGTGTTTTAATGATACTTCTTTAGAAGATTTTTTAATTACCATTAAAGAGTTAGGGGTAAACGCCATAGATTTAATTGGTCCCAAAGATTGGCCTTTACTTGCTAAACACGGCATACATTGTGCAATGTGTAATGGTGCAGAAATTAGTTTGGAGCAAGGATGGAATAATCCAGAGTATCACAATCAGCTTATTAAAAATTATACAGAGTTAATACCTAAAGTGGCAGAAGCTGGCTATACCAATTTAATTTGTTTTAGTGGTAATTGTAATGGTATTGATGCAGAGACCGGAATGCAAAATTGTGTAGACGGTTTGTCTAAAATTATTCCCTTGGCAGAAAAACATAATGTGGTTTTACAAATGGAATTGTTTAACCAAATAGATCATCCAGATTATATGTGCGACTCTTCTGATTGGGGCGTAGCTTTGTGTAAAAAATTAAATTCACCTAATTTTAAACTCCTTTTTGATATTTATCATATGCAAATACAAGAAGGAGATATTATTAGAACAATACAAAAAAATCATCAATATTTTGGTCATTACCATACCGCTGGTGTTCCTGGGCGTAATGAAATTAATTATACCCAAGAACTTAATTATACCGCTATAATGAAAGCCATTTTAGCAACTGGTTTTACAGGGTATGTGGCACAAGAATTTATACCTTTATCTAAAAACAAAATACAATCGTTAAGAGAATCATTCTTAATTTGTGATGTATAATTTTTATCTTGTGTGCCATCGTATTTTCAAATAAGAAATTACGCTCTATTTATTATATGATAAAAAAAACATACATACTAACAGTTTTCTTTTTTATGTTTTTTTGTGTGGTAAAAGCACAGGAAAACACCTTGCAGTATTCTCAAAAATTAACAATTACAGAAGGTGTGGCTCATAACGGTGTTACATCAATACTAGAAGACTCTAGAGGTTTTTTATGGTTTGGTACTTATGAGGGGCTTAATATGTACAACGGGTATGAGTTTAATGTATACAAAAATACCTTAGAACAAAACATTTTAACTAGTAACCGTGTTAGAAGCATTAATGAAGATACTAAAGGTAATATTTGGGTTGGTACAGACCACGGAATATCTATATACAATTATAAAAAAGAGAAATTTAATAATATATACACCAATAAGGACTTAAAAAAAGGGAACAACGGTCCTGTAATTCGTAAAATATTAATAAATAAAACGCACAAAAAGGTTTTTTGTGCAACAGAAGGTAATGGGCTATTAATTTTTAATGAAGACTACTCTTTTGTAAATCAGTTTTTTATACCGGGGACAGCTAATGATAAAAGTATTATTTTTTATGATGCTGTTGTTATAGATAAAAATAATTACTTGTTTTCTACAAGTAAAGGTATGGTGTTGTATAACATTGTAAAATCAAAATTTACAAAAGTTTTAAGTAATAATATAAGGTTTAGTAATGCGCTGTTAAAATATAATAATACTTCTATTGTGGCAACTTTAAATAGCGGAGTTGTTATAATAAACTTTAAAAAAGAAGAAAAAGGTTATTCATTTACAGCAAGCGATAAAAAACTTCAAAACCATCAATTTAATAGTATTTCTAAAGACAGGTTAGGTTTAATTTGGTTAGGAACTTTAACAAATGGTATTGTTAGAATAAAAAACCCTTCAGAATTTGTAAACAATGAAAATGCCATTACTTCTACCTTTTATTTTAATAAAGGTTTAATGCGAGTAAGTGCAATAGCAGCAGCAACTAGTACTGGCTGTTGGGTAGCAACATTTAATGAAGGTATTTATAAATTTGATGTAGAGGAGAATCCTTTTAAAAGTTACAACACAGAAAAGAATGATACCTACGGAGTTTTGTCTAACAATACATCTTCTATATCTAAAGTAGATGAAAACCGCGTTTACATTACAGCAAGTAGAGGTGGTATTGGACTTTATAACACCAAAACAAACAAATTTGAGGCACTACCATTTAATTTACCTGACGATTTTAAAATAAAAGTAGCAGGTTGTTTTGTAGACTCAAGAAAAAATATTTGGCTGCAAATAAATAAAAAAGGACTTTATTTAGTTAAAAACGGAGAAAAACAACTGAAAAAAATTAATGTAGGAGATAATACTAGTAATGATTTTATAAGGCCCAGAAGAATAGCAGAAGATAAAAATGGTAATATTTGGATTGTTTTTGTAGATAACGTTATTAAAATTAATTTAAATAAAGATGGCAACTTGGTAAAAGTAGAGTCTTTGTTTGATAATCCTTTTTTTACCAATAATAAGCCCGCTTTGTCTAGAACTGTTTACGTAGATCCATTGTATAATTATGTCTGGATAGGAACAGATTTAGACGGCTTATATAGGATAAATAACGCTAAAGGAGATTTAAAAGATGCACAAATAAAACAATATACACACAATATAAAAGACAGTTTGTCTTTATCTAGCAATTTTGTTACATCTATAATTAGGTTGCCTAATGATGAGTTTTGGATAGGTACAGAAGGTGGTGGTATTTGTAATATGGTAGATAGTAGTACTAATACGCCAAAATTTATACCCTATTCAGAAAAGCAAGGCTTATCTAACAATGTTGTAAAAAGTTTTCAGTTTGATAAAGATAATAACCTATGGATTTCTACTAACATAGGGTTAAATAAATTTAATACTGCTAATAAAGAATTTAGAAGTTTTAATAAATCTGATGGTTTACCTTTTGAAGATTTTTGGTATGCAAGTAATAAACTAGACAATGGCTATATGTTGTTTTCTGGACTAGATGGATTTTGTTATTTTAAACCAGAACAAATCTCTAATCAAGAAATTTTACCAAAGCTACAGTTTACTAATTTTAAAATTTTTAATAAAAAAATACTTCCTGGAGATACTATTAATAACAGGGTGTTGCTAAAAAAAACAATTAATGAATTATCAGCTTTAAAATTAAAACACAATGAAAATGTATTTTCTATAGAGGCTGCTAGTTTGCATTTTTCTAACACTAAAAATCATAATATAAAATACAGACTTTTACCAATAAATAAAGAGTGGATAGATGTACCATCTCATCAAAAAACAATTTATTACAATGGTTTACAACCCGGTAAATATAAATTAGAAGTAATGGCATCTAACTCATTAAATGAGTGGACACCTACAAGAACTTTAAAAATAGAAATTTTACCTCCTTACTGGAAAACAATTTGGGCTTACCTTTTGTACGCATTAGCTGCAGTTTGTTTTATATTTTTAGTAGTGCGTATAATTTTAAAAATTCAGGCACTAAACCACAAAGTTGAGATTGAAAAAATAGAGAAGAAAAATGTAAGTGAAATTAATGAGGCTAAACTTCGTTTTTTTGCAAATATTTCTCATGAAATAAAAACACCTTTAACGCTAATATCTAGGCCTTTGGAGGTCTTAACAGAGAGATTTAGGCATAATGAAGATGTAAATGAAAAATTAAGCTTAATAACACGTCAATCTAAAAAAATACAACAGTTAATAGAACAAGTATTAGATTTTAGAAGGGCAGATGCTAATTTGCTTAAAATGAATTATTCTAGATTTAGTTTTGATGCTTTTGTAAAAGATTTAATAATAGATTTTAATTTTTTAGCAGAAAACGATTCTAAAAAACTTGTTGTAGAAAAAGAAGATTGTAGAATTACTGTTGCTGCAGATAAAGATAAATTAGAAAAAATATTTAACAATCTGCTAAATAATGCATTTAAATATACTAGTTCTAATGATGTAATAACTATATCATACAAAAGTGTAGATAAAGATTTAATAGTTACAGTAAAAGATACCGGTAGAGGTATAGATAGTGTAGATTTAGAGCATATTTTTGAACGTTTTTATCAGTCTCAAAAAGAAGATAATGCGCACATAAGTGGCTCTGGTATAGGCTTGGCATTTTCTAAGCGCTTGGTAGAAATGCACTATGGTTTTATTAAGGCAGATAGTGAAGTTGGTAAGGGTACCGAAATAACCGTAAGATTGCCAATTGTAAAAAATAATTTACCTACAGATAAAGAAGTTCCAGAAGATTTAGATTTACCTAAAGAGAAAGAAGTAACCATAAACAATAAATTAATTCAGGAAAATTCACCATCTAAAATTGTTGCTACAGGAGATTTTTCTGATGCACTTATATTTTATGCCGAAGATAATTTAGAGATGAGAAATTTTGTATCTAAATTATTATCTAAGTTTTTTAAAGTAAAAACCTTTAGAAACGGAAAAGAATGTTTAGAAGCAATGGAAGATGAGTGGCCAGACATTGTAATTAGTGATGTGCAAATGCCAGAAATGAATGGTTTAGATCTTTGTTTACGTATAAAATCTGACTTAAAAACAAGTCATATACCTGTAATATTACTAACAGCATTAAGTAATATTGAAGACCATTTACAAGGTATAAGAGATGGTGCAGATGCTTACATTAAAAAACCATTTAACGTACAGCGCTTAATAACAAATACGGAAGCATTATTAACAACACGCAAGCAATTAAGGGAACGCTACCAAATTGGTATACCGCTTACAAAGGAGAACAACAAAAACAATAGAAACGATAATGCTTTCTTAGAAAAATTATATAGTTTAATAGAAGAAAATTTAGACAATCAAGAATTTGATTTAAATAGCCTTGCTAAAGAACTGTACTTAAATAGAACGCATTTTTACCAAAAAGTAAAAGTGCTTACAAACCAAACACCTTTTGAGCTTTTAAAAATATACAGACTTAAAAAGGCAGCAGAACTACTTAGTCAAAAAGGACTTGCTGTTAACGAGGTTTATATAATGACAGGTTTTAAGAGTAGAACACATTTTACCAAAGTATTTAAAGAAAAATATAATATTTCTCCAGGGAAATATGCTGCCGAAATTAACAAAAAATATACATCAGACTAACAAGCGTTTTTAAAGAGTTTTTTACTACAAGCTACATTTTATGTATGTTAAAATACACAACATAATATAAACTAAGGTTTCTTTACACTGTGAGTTTTAGTTACGTAGTGCTCACAAAAATTAGTTTTTATTTTGAGTTAATTGTTAAGATATAAGAAGGTGTAAAAGCCTTCTTATCTTTTGTAACGATAAAACCAAAATACATCCTATATGTAATTAATCTGTTTATAATATATAAAAATGAAAAAAGAAATTAGGCTTTTATTGTTGCTATTGGTTTTTGGTTTTTCTTTAATGCAAGGTCAATTAAATAAAGTTAATTTAAAAAGTAAAGGTATTACTAGTTTAGAAACAGGTTATACTATTACTAAAGTTCGTACAGCACAAAATAAAAATAACACATACGTAGTAGCTACTAGTTTTGAAGGCACTGTAATGGGTGTTTCTTTTAGTGGAAAAATACTTTGGAAAAACAAATTGTCTGGTTTTATGAACCACGATATTTGGTGTAGTGACATTAATAATGATACTACTGATGAAATTTTAGTTGCTAACGCAGATGGTACCATTTATTGTTTAGATAATGAAGGTAAATTACTTTGGAAATTTAATAAAAATACGGTTCCAATGTATGCTGTTTGTACCGTTAAAAAAGGATCTAAAAAATATGTAGTTGCTGGTGGTTTTGATAAAAGTATTTATTATTTATCGCCAAACGGAAAAATGCTAAAAGAAATTAAATCATCTACTTACTCTATAGAAAAACCTTGGGCACAGTTTAAAAAAGATTTACCAGAAAGTAATGTTTCTACAGCAAACTTTATAAGACCAATTCCTCAAAAAAACGGAGATGATGTTTTAGCTGTTTTAGGAACAAACAATCATATGAACGTTCCGGGCACTATGTATCTTTTTAACCCTTTAGAAGAACAACCGTACAGAAAAGATAAAATTGCTATAAAAGGCAAAAGAGTTCGTGTAATTGGTCATTTTACTGTAGAAGACAATGTTTCTCCAGAACAACAAATGGTAGTTTTAGGGACATCATCACACACAAACGATAGTGCAATTTTGTTGTATAATCCACAAAACGGAAAACTTACTTATCATAAAAATACAAAATTACCTTTTGGGTATGATGTTACCCATACAGTAACCATAAAGGAAAAAAATAGAACAGTGTTTTTAACGCGTGTTAGAAATCAAATTAAATTATTAGATAGTAATTTAAATGAAAAAACAGCAGAGCGTATTATTGGTAAATATGCGTATTATGATTTGTGGAAAGACACTAAAACGGGTTATATTATATTAGCAAGCTCACAAAGTGGTGGAAGTAGTATTCACATTATTAACACCCAAAACAAGTCTTGGAAAAAAGATTTTAAAGAGCTGAACCCTCCAGGAAAAATACAAACAATTATAGCAAATACTAATCAAGTTAAAGGGCAATTAAATAATTATAAAAGCCTAAAAACAGGAAAAAAACAGTTGCCTGTTTATTTAATGACAGAAAAAATAACTCCGGAGGTAGCACCTTTAAAAAAAGAAATTGAACAAAATTATACTAGTCCAGTTTTTTTAAATTCTAAACATTTACCAAAAGTAGAAAATTGGAATAGGTCTGGTTTAGCTAATGAAAAATATAGAAAAAAGAGAGATCGCAGAAAAAAATATGTTTTAACGCAGCAGCAATCTGTAGATCTTTTAACTAAAGAGTATAACAACGCCCCTGGTTTGGCTTACTGGGCTGGTCACGGTAATGATCCGTATATGTTTAGTTTAGCAACAACAAAAAAAGTTTTGGATGCCGCAAATGGTAAAAAAACTGTTCTTATATATCCAGAAATGGAAGATCATTCTAAAGATTTTGAATTTGTTGTAAATGACTTGATTTACCCTTTAGCAGATTATGCTAAAGATAAAAACACTAACATTTTTTTAAGATCCAAAAATGTATTTTGGTTGGGATCTAATTACCTAAATGCTTGGTCTGGTTTAATGTCTGGTTCCTATGCAAATGTTTTTGTGCCGTCTATGGAAGAAACAACAGATAAAACTATGGAGCTTAGTTTGGCTGGTAGAACCGGTATTTGGGCTAGTGGTGCGGTTAATGGCTGGGGAACACGTGCAGTTCCAGACAATACTGCTTTTGATAGGTCTAGGCAATATGGTGCACAGCAATTACCTAATCATTTTTTACGAATGTTAATTTTTCATACAGCTAATGGTGCGCAGTACATTAACAACTTTCCTGTAAATCAGGAGTATATTAGTTTGTATTGGGAGTTAATTGCTAAAGGAGTTTTGTACACACCTAAGAGAAATGAAATAGTTAGTTTTTCTCCAGTACATTTAAGTATGAAATCTCCAGATGAGCACTTTTTAGATGATGGTTCTAATGTAAAATGGACCGTTAAATACAATGAAGAGTTTGAAAAAAACAACCCTTTTGTTTTTAGTAGAATGAACGGTTCTTGGCCTGGTGCTCCTGTTACAGAATGGGATTTTTCTAGATATGCAGCAGGAGTAAAAGAGCGCAGGCTAAATTTTTTAGCACCTTACAATAATGGTTTGGTTTTAATAACACCACCACAACAAGGAGTGTTTGCAATTAAAAATGCAGAAAGAGGTCTGTTAAAAAATAATTTACATCCGCTTTACAAAAATATATTGCAAGAGTATATCACAGATGGGCACTCTTATTTCTCTGCTGATGGCAAACAAACATATAGCGCAGATACGTATTATAAAACAATAGAAAATTCTATTAAGCAAAGTGCAAAGTTATTACCTATAACGGTAGAAGGAGACGTTGCTTGGGTTGTTGCGCAAATTGCGCCAAAAAAGTTAAGACTTACACTTATAGACAGTGGATACTTAAATCCATCTTCTAAACAAGCAATAATTCATTTTAATACTGTAAAGCCAACTAAAATTGTAGATATTTTAACTAAAGAGACTTTTGCGGTGAATAATGCCAATACAACGGTTACTGTGCCACTTGGTTTATTTCGTTTTATAGATGTACAATTAAACAATGAGTTAAAATAGGCTTTACTTATGGTAATTGTATTTTAATTATTTACAAATACATTTTATTTATTTATAAGCACAAAAAAAAAGATAGGCATAACTATGTTTACCATAGGTTATGCCTAAATTTTAATATATAAGTGAATGAAAACTATTTTTAAAAATATTTCTGTAATTGCTTTCTGTACTATAACATTATTAAGCTGTAATACTAATAAGCAGCCTAAAAATGTAGTTGATGGTAAGAAAACAAGTCACACTAAAATATCTTCTCCTAACATAATATTATTTGTTGCAGATGACCATGGTTTAGATGCTTTAGGAGCTTATGGAAACCCTGTAATTAAAACACCAAATTTAGATAAATTAGCCGCAGAAGGCACAAAATATACTAATGCATATTGTACCAGTGCCAGCTGTGCGGCAAGTAGATCTGTAATATTATCAGGTAAGTTTGGTCATGCAACAGGCTCTTACGGTCACGTTCATGATTACCATCATTTTAGTACGTATGACTCTATTACATCTTTACCTGTTTTATTAAGCAAGGCAGGTTATGAAACTGCCAGAATAGGGAAGTACCACGTAGCACCAGAAAAAGTATATCATTTTAATACAGTACTAGAAGCAGACCCTAGAAATACGGTAGAAATGGCTAATAAATGTGCAAGTGTTCTAAAGTCAGATAAACCTTTTTTTCTGTATTTCTGTACAGATGATCCGCACCGTGGACACCCTTTTACACCAGAGGAATGGGACACTCCTAATAGCTTTGGAAACAAAAAAGAAGGATATAACGATGTAAACACAGTAACTTATAATCCAAACGATGTTTTAGTGCCTTCCTTTTTGCCCAACACGAAACAGACTAGAGAAGAAATAGCACAATATTACCAGAGTGTATCTAGAATAGACCAAGGGTTTGGAAAACTAATGAAAATGCTAAGGGCAGAGGGCAAAGATAAAAACACTATAGTAATTTATATCTCAGATAACGGAATGGCTTTTCCAGGAGCAAAAACATCTGTACATGAACCTGGTATTAAATTGCCTTGTATAATAAAAGACCCTAGTGTAAAAGTCACAGGCGTTACTAGTGAAGCTATGGTTTCATGGGTAGACCTTACACCAACTATTTTAGATATGGCTAAAGTAGATTACAACAAAAATAAGTTTCATGGTACATCTTTTAAAGAAACTGTAGGTACAGAAAAAAAAGGAAATTTTACAGAAATATACGCATCACATACCTTTCATGAAATTACAATGTACTACCCAATGCGTGTGGTTAGGAGCGGTAATTATAAACTAATTTGGAATATTGCTTACCGTTTAGAGTATCCTTTTGCATCAGACCTTTGGGCTTCATCTACATGGCAAAGTATTTACAGAACTAATCAACCATATTTTGGACCTAAAAAAGTACAAGACTTTTTATTTAGACCAGAATTTGAGTTGTATGATTTAGATAAAGATCCTAACGAACTTAATAATCTGGCAAACAAACAAGAGTTTAAAAATAAACTTGAAAATTTAAAAGAAAAGCTTAAAGAATTTCAGACAAAAACAGCAGATCCTTGGAAAATTATGTGGAACCATGATGCATCATTACAAGGAGCAGGAGTTAATCTTTAAAAATACCTAACAAAACAAAATGAGTAAATTATCTAAATTAATATTAATATGTGTTTTAGCATTTAGCCATAGTTATGCATCTGAAATTATACATATTAAACATGCAGAAGGAGACATGTCTTATGCAGTAAGGCAGGCTATAGAAAATGCAAAGGATAAAGATATAGAGTTGGTTTTTGAAAAAGGTACCTATACTTTTTTAACCAAGTATGCATTGGGTAAATATTTATATGTAACCAACCATGGTAACGGATTTAAAAAAATCATTTTTAATTTTAATGGTTTTAATTCGGTTGTTATAAATGGTAATGGCGCCGAGTTTATTTTTAATGGACAAACTGCACCTTTTGTTTTTGAAGGGTGTAAAAAAATAGATATAAAAAATGTTACCCTAGATTGGGATATTCCTTTTAGTTTTCAGGGAGATGTTGTTGCTTTTAACAAAAAAGAGCATTGGTATGAGCTTAAGCCATATACCAAAGGTTTTTCATGGAAACTAGAAAAAGGAAGGGTTGTATTTCCCGGAATTAATAATTTTAATTTTTCATCATTAGGGAGTTCTCTCCCTCATAATAAAGAAACCAAAGCTGTAGATTATGGAGCTTGGGATGTATCATTAAATTCTAATTTTGTTGAAAAAAGAGAAAACGGAATTCTTCGATTTTATCAATACGACTTAAAAAAAATTCCAAGAGTTGGTAGTGTTTTACAGTCTAAAGGAGATAAAAAAAATAACCGTTATGCACCAGCATTTTTAGTGCGTAATTCTAAGGATATTGTATTTGATAATGTTGTAATTCATCACGCCTTAGGTATGGGTTTTTTGTTTGAAAGGTCAGAAAATATAAAAATACTAAACAGTGGTATTTATATAAAAGAAGGATCGGATCGTGTAATGTCTATAGTTGCAGACGCTACTCATTTTGCCAATTGTAAAGGTGATATTTTAATAGAAAATTGCCGTTTTGAGGGTATGTATGATGATGGAACAAACGTACACGGTACCTATGTAGAAGTTGACAAAATTATAAATTCTAAAACTGTACGCGTAGCATTAAAACACAACCAACAATATGGTTTTGAGTTTGCAGGTGTTGGAGATGAGGTTTGGTTTATAAAAGCACCAAGTCCTGCTAGAAAAGAAACCAATACTGTAACTAGGGTAAAGGTTATTAATGATTATTATACAGATCTTACGTTTAAAACTGATGTTGCCAAAGATCTTAAAGTTGGTGATGTTTTAGAAAACAAAACTTGGAACCCAAGTTTTACTATGCGTGGCAATACAATACAAGACCATAGGGCAAGAAATATAATTATAAAAACACCTAAAAAAATAGTAATAGAAAACAACAACCTATCTTCTATGATGTCTTCTATTATGTTACGTGGCGAAACATTTTATTGGTTTGAGTCTGGTAATGTAGAGGACGTAATTATAAAAAATAATCATTTTAAAGATTGTGCATATTCAGGATCAGAGCACGCAATTTTAAAAGTATCTCCTAGGTTAGGAGCTGCGTTTAGTGCAACAGATTTGTATGATAGAAACATTGTGTTTGAAAACAATACTATAGAAACTTTTGATAGTAGAATTGTTTGGGCAGACCGTGTAGATGGTTTAATTATAAAAAATAACACTATTAAACAAACTCAAACATTTAAACCATTGTTCCCAAACGCTTATATGTTTGATCTTATTAATTGTAACAATGTAGAAATTAAGAATAATACGTATAACGGTACAGTTACTAATGGTGTTAGGGCAGATGAAGCATCAAAAAAAACAGTAAGCGTAAAGAAAAATAAGGGGTTCACATATGAAAAATAGAAAAAGCTTATTGGTAGTGTTTTTGTTTGTTATTGTAACAGCAGTAAAAGCCCAATCTTTAGAAGATTTGGCAAAAACAAAAATGGTTGAGCTTAGTGCTTTAATGCAAAAAGCAAAAATGCAAGGTATAGATGTTTTAAAAGAAGAAACCACAATTAGAACAGCAGAAGTATTTTTAAAATATGCCAATTGGGATCAGCAGAATGTTAAGGCTAATAAAGATGCATTTTTACTTGTAAAAATTTATGAAAAAGATGCAGAAGAAATGGCTAATAAATTGCCAGATTTTGAGCGTGAAGACGTTATAAAAATGTTAGATGAGGCTACAGGCTACTTAAAGCTACTTATAAATAAGGAGGTGTTTAGAGCTCCAAGCCCTAAAATAGATTGGTCTAAAATAACAGTAAATAATGATGAGTTATTGTATAATAATAAACCTGTTTTTTTAGCGGACTATACTTGGAAACCTAATACAGCAGAACTAAATGAATACCACGGAAACCAAGATGGTTTTTTTATAACTCCGTCTTATGTTGTTAAAGAAGATGGCACTATAAATGCCTCTAAAAAACAAGAACTAAGTACTAAGCCAACAGGTAATGCAGGTTTTATATTTTTTAACCACAAAACAATGCCTAAATGGGCAAAAAAGAAGTACGGAGATAATTTTATTATGCGTACCAATACCTATACCGCTTATGATATAGATAACCCAGGAGCCATTGATGTACAAAAAAAATTAATAAAAGGGTTAGTGCCTACTATGGCAGGTAAAAATTATACTGCTTTGGGGTATATGTTGTGTAATGAACCTCATTTTTTCACACAAAAAACAGGTGAAAAACTAGCTTGGGCTTCTGGTCCTGTTTCTAATTTTACAATAGATAAATTTAAAGTATGGCTAAAAAGGAAACATAAATCTATAAAAGCATTAAACAGCTTATGGCACACTAATTTTAAAAACTTTAATAGCGTAGAAATACAAATACCAATAGACACAAGTTTAAGAGGTACACCTATATGGTATGATTGGTCTTTGTTTAATATGCATAGGGTTACAGAATGGTATACTTTTTTAAAAGAAGAAATTTTAAAGTATGATGCAGCAGCAAAAGTTCATTTAAAAATTATGCCAAATTTATGGACAGATAATAAAAGAGTACACGGTATAGATTTAGAGGCTTTAACAGATTTAAGCGGAATTATTGGTAACGATTCTGGTGCAGAAAATAACCATATGTGGGGACCAAAAGAGGAATGGGAGCACCATTATGCGCTTAATTGGAGAGAGCTTTGTATGGGGTTCGATTTTATGAAATCTGTGAGTCCGTCTAAACTAAATTTTAATTCTGAGTTACATTATTTATCTACAACAAAATCTAGAGATTTATACCAAGATCCTAAGTATGTAAGAGCAGCTTTTTGGTTGGCACATACCTATGGCATGACGGCAAGCCAAATATGGTACTGGCCTAGGGAAGCAAATGGAGCCATATCACAAAAAGCAATAAATGATAAAGGTTACGCAGGTAGTAACAATCAGCAACCTAGAGTAACTAATGAGGTAGCTACAACTTTAATAGATTTAAATACTTTTTCAGAACATATAATGGCTATGCAACGTATGCAAAAGCCGTTACGTATTTTTTATTCTAAAACATCTGCCATAAATAAAACAAAACATATGGATGATGTTTTTAAATTATACGAATCTCTTCATTTTAATGGGGTGTCTCTTGGTTTTGCAACTCAGGATATTCTTAACAAACAAAAACAAAAAAACTGGGAAGCTGTTTTAATTTATAAAACTCAATTTATCACATCAGAAGAACAAAAGGTATTACAAAATTACTTAGATAATGGAGGAACAATTTTTACAGACGCAGTTAGTCTTAAAAAAGATGAATATGGAAATGCTCTTCCTAAGCTTACACAAAGCAAAGGTGTTTTGGTTGTTTGTAATTCTTTGCAAGAGCTAAATACTAAAGCAATGAAGCATTTAGCAACTAACAATAAATTGCCGGAAGTAACAGTAACAGAAACAAATAAATTAGGGGTTAAAACCTGTGCTTGGAAGGTTATAAAGAATAAAGAAGGTAACCATATTTTATCTGTAGTTAACCTAGGTAAAACAGACGCAACTTTAAAAATAAAATTAAAAGATGCAAAAAAAACTGTTTGCAAAGACCTTTTAAAAGGCATAAAAGTAACAGCTAACCCAACACTAAAGCCTTACGAGGTTTTTTATGTAACTGTTTTAGAAGATAAATAATAGATATAATGAAGAATTTTAAAATTATAATATGTTTTCTACTTTATTTTGGTGCCGTAGGAGCGCAAGATAATGTTCAGGTTGTGCTACTAGCAGGGCAATCTAATATGGCAGGCGCAGGTAATTATGGTCTTTTAGATGCTATTACAAAAAATAGAATTGCAAAAGCATCCAAAACAGTATTGCTAAGTTTTAATGGAGCAGATGCCAAACCGTTATCGTATTACGATAATAAACCAACAGAAAAATACAATTTTAAAAAACGTTTTGGTCCAGAGCTTTTATTAGGCGTAACCTTAGCAGAAAAATACCCAAATAAGAAGTTTGTTCTTATAAAAAGGTCTAAAGGAGGTACTTCTTTATATGGCGCTTGGAGCCCTAATTGGTCTTTAGAAAAAAGTAAAGCTGTAGAAAAAGGAGAAGAAAAGCAACAAGCCAAATTGTATAGTATGCATATACAAGACATACAAAGAATAGTAACTTCAATAACCCAAAAAGGAAATACATATAATATTATGGGCTTATGTTGGATGCAAGGTGAAAATGATGCGGCTAAAGAGGTTGCTGCAAGGAGTTATAAAACAAACTTAAAAGAATTATACAATGCTTATAAAAAAGATTTAAACGTAGAAAAATTGCCCTTTGTTATAGGACAAATTAACTCAACCTATGGCAGGTTTAAAGAAGGTCCAGAAATGGTTAGACAAGCAATGGCAGATTTTTGTAAAGAAAATAATAGTGCTATTCTTTTAAAAACAACCACAAACAGAAAATGGAAAGATTACCCTAAGCATACAGACAATGTGCATTACAACGCAGAGGGCCAAAAACGTTTGGGTATTGCTTTTGGTAAAAAACTGATTGAATTAAATAAATAAGAAAAAATGAAAAAAATAATTTTATCACTTTATTTATTAGGGTTTATATGTTTATTTGGATGCAAATCTAAAGAGCAGATTGCTGTAAAAAAACCAAATATACTTTGGATAGTTGCAGAAGACTTGTCTCCATTTATGGGGTGTTATGGCGATTCTATTAATATTGGGCATACACCTATAATAGATAAATTTGCAAAAGACGGAGTATTATTTACTCGTGCATATGCCACAGCTCCAGTATGTTCTGCAAGTAGATCTGCCTTAATTACTGGTGTCATGCAAACAACTACAGGAACACATAACCATAGATCTAGCAGAACTACCGATGGAGAAGTTGTGCCAGAAGAACTTAGAATTAATTTACCAGAAGGAATGAAGACTATTCCGGAGTTAATGAAAGATGCTGGATATTTTGTTTTTAATTCTGGTAAAGACGATTATAATTTTCATTACAATCGTAAAGCCTTGTATGCAGTAGGTAATGAAAAGGATTATAAACCAGGAATGAACGGCTGGCAAGGAAACAAAGCAGTTAATTACATGTCTGTTACCGATGGAGTTTGGAGTGCAAGAAAAGATAAAAACCAACCATGGTTTGGACAGGTACAAATAATGGGAGGAAAAAAAGATGCTAAATATGTGCGCGATGGTGAAAAGCTGGCAGATAATGATGTGCCTCTGCCGCCTTATTTTCCGGATATTCCTTCGCAGAGAAAAGCTTGGACAGAACATTATAATGCCAATAGGGGATCTGATGTTACTGTAGAAAATATTTTAAAACAGTTGGAAAAAGATGGAGAATTAGAGAATACAATTATATTTTTCTTTTCCGATCACGGAAGTAATTCTTCTTTACGTCATAAACAATTTTGTTACGAAGGCGGAATGCTGGTACCATTAATGATTAAAGGTAACCATCCTGCAATAGATGCTGGTACAGTTAGTAACGACTTAGTTTCACTTTTAGATGTATCTGCAACTACCCTTGCTATGGGAGGAGTTTCTTTGCCAAAATATTTAGATGGGCAAGATTTATTCGCAAAAGATTACAATGCCCCAGAATATGTTATTGGAGCAAGAGATAGATGTGATTATACTATAGATAGGATAAGAACCGTAGTATCTAAAGACTTTAGATATATTCGTAATTATTTCCCAGAAAGACCAATGTTACAAGCGGGTTATAGAGATAATAAACCAATAGTAAAAGATTTTAAAAAACTACATAAAGAAGGTAAATTAACCCCATATCAAGAAGAACATTGGTTTGGTATACGCCCAAAGGAAGAGTTGTATAATTTAAAACAGGATCCGCACCAGATGAATAATTTAGCTGAAAAATTAGAATACGCAGCTGTTCTTGCAGAACACAGAACTGAATTAGAAAATTGGATACAAAATACAGACGATAAGGGGCAATACCCAGAAGATGTTAATCAGTTAAAAGCAACCTATAATTTATGGAAGGATAGACCAAGGTTTAGAGATGCTAAAGTAAATCCTGAATATGATCAATTTAAATTAAAATAATATATGATAGAGATACATTTAAAAAAAAATGTTTTTAGACATCCCATTGTAGCCTGCTTTTTTATTACCTTTTTAGCTTTTTCTTGCAAAGAAAAACCAGAAACTAAAGGCAAAGAGGTAGCACAACAAACAGAAGTTAAAAAACCAAACATAGTATTTATTCTGGTTGATGATTTAGGGTATGCAGATGTTGGTTTTAATGGGTCTACTTATTATGAAACCCCTAATTTAGATGCGCTTGCTAAAGAAAGTTTGGTATTAGATAATGCTTATATGTACCCAACGTGTTCACCATCTAGAACGGCAATTTTTACAGGTAAGCAATCTTTTAGAACAGGGGTGTATACTGTACCTGTTTTAGAAAAAGGTACAGCAGAAGAAAACATCTTTTCTAGGTGGACAGTGGGTAAGGAGCATACCATTTTTGCAGAGCCTTTAGCAGATGCTGGCTACAAGGCAATACACATAGGTAAATGGCACATTGTTGGGCCTTACCCAGAAAAAGAAAAGAAAATGACTTTCCCTATACAACAGAAACTGACACAACCAGATCCGGGAGATTATAGTTGGGTAGCAAAACATAAAACACCAGAAATACACCAATATTACCCAGAGGGTCGTGGTTTTATAAAAAACGTTGCAGGTACATACCGTGGAGACCCTGCTTTAGAACCAGGTGGCTATAAAAGTGTAGGTGGTGGTTATATAGCACCATTTAGCAATCCGTTTATAGAGCAAAAACCAACAGATGAATGGCTTACAGATAGGTTAACAGATGAAGCTATTGAGTTTATAGGAGATCATAAAAATGAACCTTTCTTTATTAATTTAGATTATTATGCGGTACACGCACCTGTTAGAAAACGTAATGAAGAACTATACCAAAAATACTTAAATAAAGAGGTAGACTCTATTACCGGACAAGGTATTGCAGAAAAAATAAAAAGAAAAGAACATTATGCAGGGTATGCATCTATGGTAGAGTCTGTAGATACTAATGTTGCCAGAATTGTTAAGTATTTAGATGATAACGGTCTTAGAGAAAATACAATGATAATTTTAACTTCAGATAACGGGTATAATGGCGGACAAAGTAAAAACGATTTACTACGTGGTGCTAAGGGGTATATTTATGAAGGCGGAATAAAAGTACCTGCACTGGTAAATTGGCCAGGTAAAGTACAGGCAAGAAGAAGTAAAGAAGCCATAACTGCGTTAGATTTTTTTCCTACGTTTTTAGATGTTGCAGGTATAAAAAATTATAACGGTGAGTTAGATGGTAATTCTATTACTCCAATGTTTACTAAAGACAATGAGCAATTTACAAATCGCCCTTTGTTTTGGCATATAGCTAGCCAATGGAAACACGGTACGTGTTCTGTAATTAGAAAAAACAACTACAAGTTAATTCAGTTTTTAGCAGATGGTAAGTTAGAGTTGTACAACTTAAACGCAGATCCGTCTGAGTCTACAAACTTAGTAGAAACCAATAAAGATATTGCCAATACAATGTTAGCAGAATTGGTACAATGGCGCAAACAAAATAAGGTTCCATTACCGCCTAATTCGGTTTTAGAGTTTTAAAATATTTTTATAGATAGATAAAAGTAAAACCTTGTTAAGGCAGTAAAATGCCATAACAAGGTTTTTTTTATTTGTTTAATAAAGCCTGAAACTTATCTACAAAAAGACCAACGTGGTAGCCATCTACTAGACCATGATGCGCGTGTATAGAAACAGACATTGTTTTAGTATTGTCTGTGGTCATTATTTTTCCAAAAGATATTTTAGGACAACTATCTGGGTATTTATAATTTCTAGCGTGAGACATACTAGTAAAGTTTAACCAAGGCAAAGCAGAAAAGTGTATAACGTTTATTTTATCTTCCTCCTCAGGAAACAAACTTGTAGATTCTTGTACTTTTTTAATTACTTTTTTAGCGTCTGCAATAAAACTAACTTCGTCTTTATTATAATTTATAAAAGAAAAGCCAAAGGTATTGTCTGGCCTATTTATAGTTGGTGATGCGTTAATGGTATCAAATAAATACACCTTATCATCTATAATTCTATATTTAAAATTTTCAATTTGGTTTGCAGCTTCTAATGCACGGTATAAATAATAAAGAAAAAACGAAGTATTGTTCTCTTTTGCTTTTTTGTATGCCAAAGTACAATCAACTGTAACTGTAATTCCAAAAAATGGTTCATCAAACTTTGAAAAAAAATTAAAGTGATCTTTTCTGTTCCAATTTTCAATCCTAACCAAAGTTTTACTCATATAAATAGTTTTTATCAAAAATAGTAAAGATAAAGGGAGTGAAGTGTATTGCTTAAAAAATAAACGTAAGTACTGAGAGGTACAATTAAATTACTGAGCAAAACATTTATTTTATACCTACTTAGTAAATTGTCCTAATAAATAATACATACCACATTTTAGCTTTATATAATGGAAAGAAGAAAGTTTTTTAAAACAAGTACAAAAGGAGTTTTAGCTGCAAGTATGTTACCTATAGTAGGGGAGCTAACAGCGCAAAATAAAAACACAGAAACTGTTGCAACTCCTAATTGGAATACCAATGCAGACGGACAACAATTTCATTTAAATAGGAAAAAAACAATTACTGCAGATGTTGTGGTTGTTGGTGCAGGTATGGCAGGTATATGTGCTGCAGTATCTTCTGCAAGAATGGGTAATAAAACAGTTTTAATACAAGATAGGCCAGTGCTTGGCGGTAATGCCTCTAGTGAAATTAGAGTTACTGTAAACGGAGTACAGAGTTTAAAAAACAAACATATTGTAGAAAGAGAAACAGGTGTTTTAGAAGAAATGCTTATAGAAAATTGGCATTTTAATGAGCAAGAGTCTTACCCTGTATGGGACCACGTTTTGTATGATTTTGTTACAAGACAAAACAATTTAGAATTATTTTTAAATACACAAGCTTATGACGTGGTTAAAAATGGAGATAAAATAAAATCTGTTTTTGCAAGACAAACCACTACAGAAATGGCATATACATTTAACGCAGATGTTTTTATAGATTCTTCTGGAGATGGTTTAATGGCTGCAATGGCTGGTGCGGAGTACAGAATTGGTAGAGAAGGCAAAGAGGAGTTTGGAGAGTCCTTTGCTCCAGATGTGCCAGACAATTGGGTAATGGGAGACTGTATTATGATGATTACAAAAGATATGGGTAGACCAATAAAGTTTAATCCGCCTTCTTACGCAATTCCTTTTGATGCAGAAACAGCTTTTAAAGACAAGCACCGTAAAATTAAACAAGTAAAAGAAGGTTTTTGGTGGGTAGAAATTGGTAGTAATAATGATATTATTGGAGAGAGAGAAGATATAAAACACAAATTACTAGCACGTTTTTACGGTGTTTGGGACCATATTAAAAATTCGGGTAATTTTCCTGAAGCAGAAAATATAGCTTTAGATTGGATAGGTTCTGTGCCAGGCCGTAGAGAGTCTCGAAGGTTTATGGGAGATTATATTTTAACCCAACCAGATATGGAAGAATACCGTCATTTTACAGATACTGTTGCCTATGGTGGCTGGTCTTTAGATGAGCATTGCCCTGGAGGAATAGAGAATTTAACCGAGCCAGCTAGTTATTTTCATTCTAGGTTTAAGCAGGTTTATGAAATTCCTTTTCGTTGTTTGTATTCTAAAAATATAAGTAATTTAATGTTAGCTGGGCGTAACGTAAGTGTATCACATATGGCATTATCATCATCCCGTATTATTGCTACTTGCGCTCTAATGGGGCAAGCAGTAGGTACGGCATCTGCATTGTGTATACAACATAAAGTTACACCTAGAGAAATAGGTAAAAAGTATATAAACGACTTGCAAGAACAGTTGTTAAGAGACGACTCTTACCTGCCAAACAGACCAGCAAATGATAAAAACGATAAAGCTAGGCAGGCAAGTGTAATTTTTGGTTCTTCTACAATATCTGGGGATGTAAAAAATTTAATTGATGGTGTTGGCAGAGATGAGGTAGAAAAAATACACCATTGGCAAGCAGACGGTTTACAAGCAGAATTGCAGTTAGAGTGGAAAAAGAATATAGACTTATCAGCTGTAGAGTTTAAGTTTGACACTAATTTGCAGCGTAAAATGATGATGCATAAGAATCCGGCTAAAAACAAAGGACAGGTTATTGGTATACCGCCAGAGCTGGTAAAATCTTTTAAAGTTGAAGCAAGAGAAAAAGGAAGCTGGAAAACCATTGCAGAGGTAACGGATAACAGAACACGTTTGGTAAAAGTTAATTTTAAAACCATAAAAACTAATGCAATACGTGTTACTTTTAATGATACCTATGGCGATCCTAATATTAAGCTTTTTGAAGTTCGTTGTTACTAATGTTTATAAGATATACCTACATAATTACGGTTGTTTTTTTAGCACTTTTATTTACCGATAAAAGTGCTAAAAGACACTTAGTACAATCTAATAACGAAATAAAGCACCATATAAAAGTTCATCATCCTGGTAAAGGGCAAAATAATATTGAAGATGCCGTACTTGTAGAAGTAAAAGGCAAAAACAACTTGCCAGTATCTTATTATATGGATGTAGAATCTGTTATTTGTTATGAGAACTTGTGTAAAATTGTTCCTGTCCGTATTATTTGGAACACCATTGGCGAGTATCAAAAATATGAATTAGCAAAAGGTGTAGCCTTAGAAAAGTATGAGAGAGAACCATATACAGAAGAGGATTATAGTAAAACGCAAAAAATACTTTTAGATGTTGACTCGCCTTTTAAGAGCATTAGAATTGATGAAATTTTAACCACTGTAAAATCTCATGATATTGTAGATGCTGTTGCTGGTGAAACTTTGTTAGAGTTAAATGAAGATGATACTGTAGATGGTGCATCTTTAACATGTTATACGCTTTGGCACTGGGCGCACGGCGCAGTAGTAGAAAAAATAAAAGAGGTTACGGCTTCTAATTTTTCAAGCAAAAATTATATTGCTTATTTAAATAGTGATAATCTTCAAAAACAATTGTTTGCATTAACGTATGTAAATCTTCAAAAAAAATACGAAAAAGATGTAGTAGCTGCGGTAACGCAAAACACATTAAAAAATAACAATCTAGTACGTAATGCTATTCTCTACGCAGAAAACGGAAGTGAAGATACCTATTTATCTACCTTAAAAACGTTTATAACCAAAGGAAATACTAAACTTAAAATAGCTGCATTAAACTCTTTGTTAAACGCTAATACTAGGTTAAATAGTAATTACGTAACAGATTTAAGTTTGGTAGTTAGTAAAAACATTACTTATTATGAAACAGCTTTGTTTTTACGTATACTACAACAAAACAAACAGGCAGTAACCAGTAATTTAATAAGTAACTTAATGCCTTTGTTACAAAAAGATATTGTAATCTCTAGAAATGTATATTGGTTTTTAAAAGGAGAGAACCTAACAACTTTACAACAAAAAGTACTTAATAATTTTGCTAAAAAACATAAAAACCAACTTTAAATAAAAAGAGTATGATTTCTTTATTAATCTGTGTGGTAATTCTTGTTGTTGGTTATTTTGTTTATGGTACCTATGTAGAAAAACAATTTGGTATAGATACAAACCGTAAAACGCCAGCTATAACCAAACAAGATGGTGTAGATTTTGTACCTCTTAAGTTGGGTAAAATATTTTTAATTCAGTTTTTAAACATAGCAGGTTTAGGTCCTATTTTTGGAGCAATATCTGGTGCGCTTTGGGGTCCAGTGGCTTTTTTATGGATTACTTTTGGGTGTATTTTTGGTGGCATTGTACATGATTACTTTTCCGGAATGTTATCTATACGTCATGGTGGGCAAAGTATACCAGAAATAGTAGGCAAGTATTTGGGCAATGGTGTAAAGCATTTTATGAGAATTTTTGCCGTAGTATTATTGGTTTTAGTAGGTGTAGTATTTGTAAAAGGACCAGCTAGTATACTACAAGAGCTTACAGGAGTTAGTGCAGCTACAATGGTTATAGTTATATTTTTATATTACATTTTAGCAACTATGATTCCTATAGACAAGCTAATTGGTAAAATATATCCTTTATTTGGACTTTGTTTACTGCTAATGGCTTTTGGGTTGTTTGGCGCCTTACTTTTTCAAGACTATACCATACCAGAGTTTAGTATTAGCACTTTACGCAATTTGCATTCTAACCCCGATACTTTTCCAGTTTTTCCGTTGGTATTTGTTACCATTGCTTGTGGTGCTATATCTGGTTTTCATGCAACGCAATCGCCATTAATGGCACGCTGTATATCTAATGAGGCAGATGGCAAAAAGGTATTTGCTGGTGCAATGGTTACAGAGGGTATTATAGCATTAATTTGGGCAGCCGTTTCTATGTCTTTTTTTGGAGGTGTTAGTCAGCTTGGAGAGGCAATGGCACAAGATGGCCATAATGCTGCTTGGGTGGTAAATATAATTTGTAATACTATGCTAGGTAAATTAGGTGGAATTTTAGCTGTATTTGGCGTAGTTGCTGCACCAATAACATCTGGTGATACAGCCTTTAGAAGCGCACGTTTAACCATAGCAGATTCGTTTAACATAAATCAGTCTAAATTATTAAAAAGACTTTTGGTAACTATTCCGCTTTTTGTAATAGCTATAATACTTACTAAAGTAGATTTTGCCATAATTTGGAGGTACTTTGGATGGTCTAATCAAGTAATGGCTACCGTTGTTTTATGGGCATCGGCCATGTATATGAAAAAACAAGGTAAAAAAACGTGGTTTATTATTTTTCCGGCAGCTTTTATGACAACAGTTGTAGTTACCTATATATTAGTTGCGCCAGAAGGTTTTAAGGTAAACTATACCATATCTTATAGTGTAGGTATATTGGTGTCACTACTTGTAACTATTTGGTTTTTATATACTAAAAAGTTACTTAGAACAACATAAATACTTATTGCTACAAATAAAATTTATGTATAGTGGTAACTAATTAATTTTTAGGTGTTTGTACTTAAGTAGACATCGTATTTACCATTGGCTACAAAAAAAAGTACAAAGACAATATCTTCGACAATGCAAATAACATCTAAATAACAATTGTTGTTTACAGATGTGTGATTTTTTAAACAGCTAAAACTTTAAAAAAAATGAAAAACCAATTTACATATATGCTAGTATTTATTATAATGCTAGGTACTGTACACGCACAAAACTTTACAACAGAGGGCAATGGCATACGCAATGCTATTGTTGCCAATAATAATAAAGACCAAATACTATATGTGTCTGAGTTAGATGGTGCTTTGGCTGCATACACACTTTCTGGAGAAAAAATATGGAGCAAACCTGCAATTAACCCAGCTGTAGTGTTTAATATAGTTGCAGCAGATATTACAAATAATGGTAAAGAAGAACTTATTGCAGCAAGTGCTAATGGTACTATTTATTGTTATACCAGTACTGGTAAACAATTGTGGAGTTATACACCTAAACATAAAGTGCGTTTTAGTGAAGTAGCTGTGGTAAATAACGGCAAGCCACAAATATTTGCAGGAGGTAACAACTATAATTTGTATGAGTTAAATGCAAAAGGAGAGTTAGTGTCTACTACCAAGATAGATGGTGTAGTACGTAAATTAATGGCTGGTAATTTTATAGAAAAAGACAAGCAAAGCCTTTTTGTAATGACCTATGTTCATGATAAATTTAGATGGGATTTTTTAGGATTTATAAACCCAGAAACCAAGCAAGTTATAAAACGCTTAGAGTATAAAGACAATAAACTTAAACAGTTTGGTAAAACTATGGTTACAGATTTTGCTGTGGCAGATATTAATAATGATGGTTTACATGATATTTTGTTTTTTGCAGATTTATCCTTTAAATCTTTTTTTATAGCCCTGGATAGCAATTTTAACACATTAGCAACATTTAATGGTAGTTCTAAAGATGCTCAGAGGTATGCACATAGTAAAGGAGCGTATTTGCCAAAAAGTAAACAAATTATGTTTCAGCACGGTAGTATAATTTATGTGCTAGATACCAAGGGTAATCTTGTAGCAAAAGAAGGCAAAAGATTTGCTGCAAAAGTGTATAGTGATATTACCTATATACCCAGCAAAAATAGCTTATTTGCTGCGGGCGAAGTAGATGGTGGCAATGCAGTTTATGTTTATAATTTAGACCATAAAAATTGGTGGAGCACAAAACAGCCAAAACAGGGCAGAATGTTAGAGGTAGAAAATAACCTAGCAAAACTATACCAACAAACGTTAGACTTTAAATTACCAGAATACCAGCAAAAATCTGACGAGGATTGGGTAATGATTACCTCTAAAAAAATTAATGAAGATGTAAAAAAGCTAACTGCAAATAATGTAAAATTTGTAATACAGAAATCGCCAAAAGAAAGTACAGAGCGCTCTGCAATGGTTAAAGCTATGGGTAAAATAGCCCTTAAAAAAGACAAACGTGGTAAATACCAAGACTCTAGAGAAGACATTGTGCAAATGGCAAGAGATTTTGAGGCAAAAAACCAACCATTTACGTTTTGGGCAGGCCACGGTAACGATCCTTTTTACATACAAATAGAAACACTAGAAAAAATATTAGAAGTTGCACCAACCACATGTTATGGTTTTGTATATGCAGAAATGGCTAATGTAGAAGATGCTAGAGTACAGTATTTTGTAAAAGAATATATGCCTAGATTGGCAAAAGCAATCAGAAAAAATAATAGAGCCAAATTGTATTTTAGGTACAAAAATATGTTTTGGGCAGCAACATCTCATTTGCCATTATGGAAAGAAATGTTTTTCTCTAATAAATACAACGATATTTTAGTGCCAGCCTCCGAGGATACCAGTAACAGAACTCAAGACCTTAATTTAGTCGGCCGCGTAGGTATGCAGTCTAGCGGATATGTAAACGATTTTGCTATGCGTTTAATAGATGATAACCCAACAAGTTGGCGACCACTTTCGCCAGGTGGTCAGCGTTCTATTTCTCCTTATTTAAGGCAAGGTACTTTAATGGCAGCTTATGGCGCAAGGTACGGTATAGTGTCAAACAACTCATTTACAGAAGAACCAGGTTTAAACATTTTATTTGCGTTAATGAAATCTGGTGTGTTACCCGTAGTAAAACCAGAAAATATAACCTCTATAGGTTCATGGCATTTAATACAAAACGTAGACGAAAAACTAATACACACCGTAGATACACACCATAATTTAAAACAATACAGCACAACAGATGATGATGCCGTATTTTCATATGCGCAAATGCATTGGGCAGGAGTAGACCTACCAGAACACGATTTTTCTAGCGTTGCCCTAGGCGTAAAATACAGATGGTTAAACTATATGCCAATTATGCCATACGGTATGGTAGCAGTAGCACCAGTAGAAGCCAAAACTACAATAGAAAAACTAAGCAAACCATATTTTGTATCTACAGCCAAAGTAGGTATTAAAGATGGCGTTAAAGTACCCGCAAAAGAGTTTGGTGCAGTTATAAAAGCAACAGTAGCAAAAGGTGCAAAGCAGTTACCAATTGTAGTCTCGGGTGCATCATGGAGTGCTATAAAATTAGATGACAACCACACACGTTTAATTTTAATAGACCCAAATTACATAAACCCACAAAACACAAAAGTTACCGTAACATTTGCGTACAAAACGCCCAAACAAATAGTAGATATTTTATCTAAAGAAGAGCTAACGGCAACCAACAATAAAATAGAAATAACAGTACCAGCAGGTGCTATGCGTTTTATAGACGTAGCGTATTAAGTGCCTAACATTTATTTATGTTCTCCTTTTATACTAGTACCTACAAACTAGTGTAAAAGGAGATTTTTTTTAAAACCGTGTACCGTAAACTATAACCCAATTACTACCAATTATAAATTATTTTTATACAATTACACATATCTGTAATTGCACAACAAAAAATGTTTTTATATTGTAAGAAAATTAAGCGCTAAAAATTGAAATGTACGTTTATTACACCAATATGGGTGAATAAACGCAATGAATTGCGTTTATTTATAGTTAGCCCTAATTACTAAAAAAACCTTCGATAATAGAATGAGTAAAGAACAAATTATAAAAAGGCTTAACGAAATAACTTCAAATTTCAACTTTATATATGTTCTTTCGGCAATCGTTTTAAGAGATTTTTGTGGAACTCTCAACGAACTCGCTTCGAAAAATATTCAAGAACACTTCAATAATAACGAGGTTAGATTTCTTATGGGATTATGGATAAGAAATTGGAATCCAAACAAAGCGTATGACTATGATGATGAAATAAAAATTTTCGAAGAAGTTTATGAGTTAATGGAGCAACTTCATTACACATTTATACCTGATATTTCGAAAATGATAGATAATCCATCAGAAAGTCCTTTTGACTTTTTTAACAATGGTTTATTCTTTCAAGAAACAATGTTCTATTCCGGAACTGGTGCGTACGATTATCAATATACAAAATGGGTTTCAGAAAAATATAAATATGATAAAGAATGGCTTCAAAATGAGAAGTCAATAAACCTTGATATTCTGGCCGAATTTTATCATTCAATAAAAACTCTTCAACAGACCAAATTAAACGAATTAAAGTTCGACTCTGAAGAAACCTATAAAACCAAATTACTAGATGTTTTCACCTTAACAACTGAAGACATAATCAAAAAGAATAAAGAGTATTTGGGAATTCTCGAAAACTTTACACTTGATTTAACACAACCTCAGAATCAAAATTTCTCAGATATTGGTGATTTCAATATTCTGTCCGAAAAACCAATAATTAAATTACCAAACGGAAATTTATTCATTCCTGTTCCGTACGATTTATCAGAAGCAATTTATGAATCACCATTCTATTGGATGAATTTTGATAAAGAGTATTCTTCCAAAGCATTATACAACAGAGGTGAAATTGCGGAAGAAATCACACTAAATATTATTGAAAATGTGTTCGGTAAATCGAACTCCCTAAAGAACTTGATAATAAAGAAGACCAAAAGTACAATGGTCACAGATATTGATATTCTAGCGTTTTCAAACGACAAGGCTATAATCTTTCAAGTTAAATCTAAAAAGTTAACCGCTTTATCAAAAAAAGGAAATCTAGAATCAATACAGAATGATTTCAAAAAGGCTGTTAAAGATGCTTATGAGCAAGGGTTGACAGCATCAAAATGTTTGAATAATTCAAATGACTTTATTTTTGAGTTAAAAGACAATCCTGATTATAATTTTGATTTAAACATCAATAAAAGCTTCGTTGTGACAATAGTATTGGATGATTATCCTTCTATTACTCATCAAACTCATATCCTTCTAGGAAAGGAATATGAAGAATTCCCAGTCGCTCTTAATGTTTTTGATTTAGAAGTAGTTGCTAAATACTTAAATACTGCTGAAAAATTTATTGACTACATAGAAAGAAGAATAAAATATAGTCAATATTTTAAAGCCGATAATGAATTAGGATTTTTAGGTTTTCATTTAAAAAAAGGACTTCAAAGATTCCCTGAATCTGATATGGTCGCACTCGACAATACTTGGGCGCAATTTTTTGACAAAGATTATTATGGAGAAATTTCGGGGGTTAAAAAAGTCCAGGAAAACTTACGAAAGAAAATTGGACGGAATGAACTATGCCCATGTGGTAGCGGGATAAAATATAAAAAGTGTCACGGAAGAAATAACTAGGGCTAACAAAGTACTGTGGTAAAAAACAAGTAAAAACTAACTAATTTTTAGCTAAAGTGCTTCTGTAAGAATCATCATATATTAGTCCTGATTTTGCAATAGCAAAGGCTTGCTTTAATAGTTTATTACACACGGCTATTAATGCTAACTTTTTACTCTTTCCTTTGGCAACGATACGCTCATAAATATCACGACAAGCTTTATTGTATTTACAGGCATTAAAGCTACACATAAATAAGAGATTACGCAGTTTTTGATTTCCTATCTTACTAATTCTACTTCGTCCATTTACACTTGTTCCGCTATTTCTTATCACGGGTGTTAACCCAGCATAACTACATAATTCACTACCGCTACTAAATCGTTCAAAACCGTCCGTTAAAACCACTAACATTAAGGCTGTTTTAGCTCCTATTCCGGGTATAGTTTTTAACCGTGTTAGCACATCTTGGTGCACTTCTTTTACCAATAACAATAATTTAACTTCTAAGTTGTCTATTTCTTTTTCTAACTGTTTTAAACTTCGTTTTATAGAACTCACAACCGCTTTACTTGGATTTCCTAAAACGGTTTCACCGTGTAGTTTATTTTTTAACATTGTGCTCTGTTTTGTATACACAGAAAGGAGTCTGGTCATTTGCAAGCATTCTATTTGATGCTTGGAACTGCCTTTCCACAACTTTAAGTCTACCTGACTGGCATACTCACATATAAGTTTAGAATCACTCTTATCTGTCTTTATTTTAGACAACTTCATTTGTATAAATCGCTTTACCGCTAATGGATTTTCTACAGATATTTTAATACCTGATTCAAGCAAATAATAAGCTAACTGATAGTGATAATATCCTGTTGCTTCCATCACACAATGGCTCGATAGATCTAATAATTTTTCGAACTTTTTAAAGCCTGAAATAGTGTTTTTAAACTGATAATAATTACCATCTGAATCTGTAACATCAAAAACCAAATGACTAATGTCTATTCCAAAATATTTAATATCTTTATTCATAAGAAATTGTTTTTTTGAAAGGACAACCTACGCGAGTTTCAACGACTTAAAATCGAGGTCTTAAAAGCCTCATAGAACTGTACGAAATCTGTGTAGAAAAGAGAGGGGATTTTCAATGTTGACGAGATCTGTAGTCTCTGCGTGTATAATAACCTTAATCCTCTCTTTTGTGCTTTCTGTTTATGTTTCTAATTTAATGAATTACAAACTTAAGACGTGTATAATTCATTGCTAGTTATAGCCTATTTACGAAAGTCCTCGCGGACTTTCTATCTGTGATTTATTTGCTAACTTTAGTGCTTAAACACGCAACGAAATCATACACAAATACGTTGTACCTCATTAAAACCAAGATTTTGAAAAACACATTAACGATAATATTTCTTGCTCTTTCTATTTTAATTTATGCTCAAAAACCAAGAGCACGAGATTTAGGAATTCAATTTGAGGGAACTACAGGAAAATATAATGCAATAACAGATGTTAAAGGTGTTTCAGTTGGACATTCTACCATTATTTCAGGAAACGGAAAGAATGAATTAGGAAAAGGACCAATCCGAACTGGAGTAACTGCTATATTTCCAAGTGGAAAAAAGAAGAAACCTTTGTATGCAAATTGGTATAGTCTAAATGGAAACGGAGAAATGACCGGAACAACTTGGATTACAGAATCTGGTTTTTTAGAAACACCAATAATGCTGACTAATACATTTAGCGTCGGAACTGTTAGACAAGCAACTTTGAAATGGATGGTTGACACTTCTTGGAGTGATGAAGATTGGTGGTGGGCTTTTCCAGTTGTTGCTGAAACTTATGACGGATTTTTGAATGACATTTACGGATTTCAAGTACAAGAAAAAAATGTTTTAGAAGCAATTGAAAATACTACTACCGAAGAAGTTGAAGAAGGCAATGTAGGTGGCGGAACTGGAATGATGAGCTTTGGATTTAAAGGCGGTATTGGAACTTCTTCTCGAGTTTTAAAATTTCCAGATACAACCTATACAGTTGGTGTGCTAGTTCAATCAAATTACGGAGACAAAAGAAGGTTTAGAGTTGATGGAGTGCCTGTTGGAAAAGAATTAAAAGACACCTTAAACCCTAAATACATAGCATCACCAAAATCAAGAAGACAAAATGGAGATGGTTCTATTATTGTTGTTGTTGCTACTGACGTACCATTACTTCCTTATCAATTAAAAAGAATTTCCCAACGAGTACCAATTGGAATTGGAAAATTAGGCGGAATTGGAGCAAATGGTTCAGGAGACATATTTATTGCTTTTTCGACTGCGAACCAAGAAGCGTATATTCGAGAAGGTAAAACTACAGTTCAAACAGTATCGAATGACTGGATGAATGATATTTTTGATGCCACAATTCAAGCTGTTGAAGAAGCAATTATAAATGCTATGGTAGCAGCTGAAACAATGGAAGGAATTAACGGAAATAAGGTTTATGCGTTACCACACAATAAACTGATTGAGATAATGAAAAAATATACTCGAATAAAATAACGAGGTACAACAATATATAACCGCAATTACGGGGGATGCAACTACGTCCAAATCCACTCTGTAATTGCTAACGTCAGTGCTAAACCGAAAAACATTAACTTTAATCCCGTAACTGACGGTTATACGAGACCGTTAGCTTTAATTACAAAAAGAGAAATAAATTATGATTCAAAAAATATTTTTTATAATATTATTTATTTACACTCACTTTTCTTTTTCACAAACCATAAATAAATCAGAGAGTACTTATTTAAACTCAAAAGAACTATTTTATAATACAGAATATTATAATATTGAACAATATTACTTTCCATTAGACTTTAAACAATCTAAATATAAAAAGCTGTCTTTTATTGACAAAAGGTGGTCATCTGAAAATAAAGAATGGCATAGATATACTTATGAAGAATACTATCCTTTAAAAAAAGAACAAGTAATTTACGATTCTAAATCTAGAATAATATCTCTGAGCTTATTAAGTAGTAATTTCAAAACATTATATAAATATGATAAAAAAAATAGAATTACTTCAAAGAGTTCGGCTGTTTATGATAAAATTACAAATGTTTTTAGCTATAAATATCCTGATAAAAGAACAACTGTAGTAAATGATAGTTTATTAATTAAAACTTATGATGAATCAAATAGAATTATTAAAAGTGTAAAAAAACAAAGAAAAGATCTTATTGTTACCTATGATTTTTATTATACTAAAAATAATCTACCTAATATGATTAAAAGAACTTTTAAATCATTGAATAATGTTGATCATAGCTTTAGTCTTAAATATCTTTTTGCTGAGCATTTGAATTGGGATTATACCGAATTATATATGCACCTTACCTATAAATTAAATGAGTATGGTGATTGGACAGAAATTTATATAACCAAAAGTGATTCTATTAATTCCGAAAAGATACCATACAGATTAATTCAAAGAAAATTTGAATAGCTAAAATAAACTTAAAAACAGTTTTTTATTTAGTTTATTTTAAATAAAATAGAGTAAAAAAACTAAAGCTAACATTGGCTATAATTAATGCGGGTTTTGGAGCTTAACCCAAAGTTTAGAGCTTTTAACGAAGTCCGCCAAATCTTTTGATTTGGTATTAAAAGAGAAAAATTAAAAAAAAACAAAAGATATGGCTTGTGGTTAAACCGAAACGTATCGCCTATCTGCTGCCCTACGTTTCATACACAAGACCGTTGTGTGTAATTAATAATAACTAATTATGAATAAACCTTTTATACAGTTTTGTCTATTAACATTAATTGTTATATCAAGCTCCTGTGAATTTGGTACTAGAAATAAGTTGTCTGATTACAGTTCTAAAAAATTAACAAGTATTAAAGAATTACATATTAGGCTATCTAATAAAAATAAAATCCCTACTGATTTATCTGAAGCTGTTAATCTTAAATACTTATACCTTTATAATGCTACTAAATTTGATATAGAATTATTAATTCAATATTCGCCTAAAATTGAATTCTTATGGATTGAATCATATAAAGACGCGGAATTACCTAATTCTATTTTCACTTTAACATCACTAACCGATTTTATAATAATAAAAAATAATTTGAAGTTTATTCCTATCGAAATTGAAAAGCTCACAAACCTAGAGGGACTTATTATTAACAATACTTTAATAGAAAAAATTCCAGAAGAAATCTGCAACCTTACCAATCTTGTAAAATTAGATTTAAGCAGTAATAGCATTATTAAATTACCAAAAAAAATATCTAATTTAACTAACCTAAAATATTTATTAATTGAAGACAATCATGTAGAAGAAATACCAAACATTAGCAGCCTAAAAAAATTGGAAAGCTTATTTATTTCTGAAAATGATTTTGATTCAATTCCTGAAGAAATTTATAATTATTCAAGTGTAAAATACTTACGTTTAATTGACCATAAAATGAAGGGAAAAATTGAGTTTAATAAATTTAATAAAAACAATAATCTCACTCAATTAATTTTAAGTTGCAATCTATTTAAAGCAAATACCAACTCAATCAAAAATATTCCCAACTTAAAACTAGTCCGTTTAACTGGTATAGAAAGTAAATTCCAAAATTATATCTTTTATGAAAGAATAGCCCAATTATTAAACATAGATATTTTAACAAATTCAGAAACTAAAATTGAACCCAATAAATCTACTCCTAGTGGTTATTATTATTTATCAAGTAATGGTGAAAAAGAAAAACATTTAGTTTCATTTGATTCAAAATCTAACATTTCAACATGGAAAAATTTAATATCGCAAAAAACAGAATCATATTCATACTCTATTGAAAATGATATTTTGAAAATTGACAACGAATTCGAAGATTTTGAATTATATACATTATCAAATAAAAATTTTGGTTTATTAAAAAAAGACTCATATTACTTGTTAACTAAAACTACACACAATAACGTATATAAAAAATAGCGGTTAAACAGCTTAATTAGAAGAAAATGAATAAATTGAAGGTCATTTATGAACCAAAATTTTAGTACTTAAAACCCGCAACTGTTCATAGCCTAAACCGTAAGTAATTAACCAAAACGTACGAAACTAAAAACTGAATGTAACAAATACTTTAATTGAGATACTAATTATTTAAAATCTAAAATCAAATGAAAAAAATAACTAAAAGAAGAGCATTAATTTTATTATCAATTGGAATGTTTGTAATTGCAACTTCACAAATTTTATCTCACTTTTTTCAATTACCTGATTTTGCAAAGGGTTCTTTTATCGGTATTGGGATAGGACTTTTACTTACTTCTTTAATTTTCGGAAATTTCAAAACTGTTCGTAATTAGAATAGAACAAGAGCGGAATTTCATAAAATAGGCGGAAAGAGTATACCTTTTTAAAAATTATATTGTCCAAAATCAAACAGACACAATTAAATATTAGCACAAAAATAATTTAAAGAACTATTTTCGGAATCTGAATTTGATGAATTAATTGAAAATGCTTGTTTTAGTAGTTTATTACACACTGCAATTAAAGCTAATTTTTTACTCTTTCCTTTGGCTAACAACCTTTCATACAAAGCTCGGCAAGTGGTATTAAAATTACAGGCATTAAAACTGTATATAAATAGTAGACTTCTCAGTTTTGCATTGCCCATTTTACTAATTTTACTTCGTGTAAAATTATTTGCTAGTACAGGCCTACTTACAAAAATTCAAGCAGATTTTCTATTCGGTTTAATTTGCTAAATTAAGTGCTTAAAACACGCAACAAACCATATACAAACACGTTGGCATTCATATTGACATACAGAACCCAAAAGAAAAATGAGTAAAAAGAATAGCCTATTTATCGCAACAAGTTTAGACGGATATATTGCTGACAAAAATGGCGGAATTGATTGGTTATATACTATTCCGAACCCAGATAATAACGATATGGGATACGTGGAATTCAATAACGGAATTGACGCACTTGTTATGGGACGAACAACATTTGAAACCGTACTTGGATTTGATGTTGAATGGCCATATGATAAACCTGTCTTTGTCTTGAGTAATAAATTAAAAGAAATACCTGAAAGTCACAAAGGAAAAGCGTTTTTGGTCAAAGGAACGTTGACTGAAATTTTAGACCAAATTCACGAAAAAGGATTTCATCGGTTATATGTAGATGGAGGAACCACAATTCGGAACTTTTTGAAAGCGGACTTGATAGATGAAATGGTACTTACAACAATTCCGATTTTATTAGGTGGTGGTTCTTCATTATTTACGGAACTACCAAACGAACTGAATTTTGAACTGATTGGAACAAAAACCTATCTGAATCAAATAACACAGAATCACTATAAACGGAAAAAATAAAATACGAAATGCCAACAAAGTACTGTGGTAAAAAACAAGTAAAAACTAACCAACTATAAGTAAACTCTTCTAACTTATTAAAATAAGGAAAATGTCTATAACAACAGAATCAGAATTACTAGGAATGATAAAAGTTAGTGAAGTTGTTGGTACTACACTAAAATTAATGAAAGAGTATGCTAAAATTGGTATGTCTACCAAAGAGTTAGATGCTTATGGCGGAGAAATATTAAAGCGTTATGGCGCTAAGTCTGCTCCTTATGAAACCTATGGTTTTCCTGGTTACGCTTGTATAAGTGTAAATAAAGAAGCTGCTCACGGTATACCATCTAAAAATAAAATACTAAAAGAAGGAGATTTAATAAATATTGATGTTTCTGCTGAGTTAAATGGATTTTGGTCAGACAATGGCGGTTCTTTTGTTCTTGGTGAGGATATTCATAATCACCAACCACTTGTAGATGCCTCTAAAAATATTTTACACAAAGCAATTACCAATATAAAAGGAGGAGTAAAAATAGCAGACATTGGACATTTAATAGAGTCTGAAGCTAAAAAATCTGGATTTAAAGTGATTAAAAATTTAGCAGGTCACGGAGTTGGTAGAAGTTTACATGAAGAACCAGAAAATATTTTAAATTACAGAGTTAGGACAAATAGAGAACGGTTTAAAAAAAATACTACAGTAGCAATAGAGACTTTTATTTCTACAAAATCTACTATTGCAGTAGAACTTAATGATGGTTGGACTTTAGTTGGTAACAAAGGAGGATACATAACACAACACGAGCAAACAATATTAATTACAGATAATACACCAATAATTTTAACAGAATCTAATGGTATGTGGAATTAAAAAAACTGCTAAAAACACAATCAATATAAAAGCTGAATAAAAAGCATATTCTTGTTTATCTCTTCTAATTACATTTTTAATATCAAATATTAACCAATAGCTAGCAAATATATGTTGGTGGTTATATTAGTCCTAAAAGTTTTTAATATTTGAATTGTAAACTATACAATACAATTATTATGAAACTAAAATTAAAAATAGCATTTAATACCTTATTTGCCACTTTGTTATTTACATTTACCTTAAGTGCACAATACTACCAGACGCACGGAGATGGTATAGAAATAACCTCATACAGACCGTTTGAAGAAGTTACCGATTATGCCAATTTTAGTAACTGTACAGCTAACGGCCCAGGAGAACAAAATATTTGCTTTACAAGTAAAATAGAAGAACTATTTAATAAGAATTTAAAAGTGCCAAAAGATTCTATTTCTCAGAATTTTAATGGAAAAGTATATTTTAACTTTTTTACAGACGTTAAAGGAAAACTAGAATCTACAGAGATTTTTAGTAGGCCAGAAACTAAATTTATTGAAAAAAAAATAGATGGGGTTCTAAAAAAACTCCCTACACTAAAAGTGGCTACAATAAAGGATACGGCAGTTAGTACTGGATATGTGTTGTATGCAAAATTTAACCCAGGAGAACCTATTCGTTTAAAAGTTATAGATATTAAAGTAAGTAAAGAAAGTTTAAAAGAAGAAGAAAAAGAAGCTGAAGATGATGTACCCTTTGTAATTGTAGACGATGTTCCTCTATTTCCTGGTTGCGAAGATATGGCTAAGAGTAGTTGGAGATCTTGTTTTCAAAAAAAAATAAATAAACATATTGTTAAAAATTTTAGCTACCCAGAGGAAGCTAAAAAATTAGGGGTAGGCGGTAGAATAAACATTATGTTTGTTATTGATAAAGATGGCTCTGTAAAAAACATAAGAACCAGAGGACCACACCCATTATTAGAATTAGAAGGTAGAAGAATTATTGCAAAACTACCACTTATGACTCCTGGTAAAGTAAAAGGAAAAGCTGTAAGAGTACCTTTTAGTATACCTATAACCTTTAGAAACGTATTTTAGATATAACAAACAGTAGAATTACATAATAGGGCTTTAGAATACTTTTCTTTTACTTAAATTAGCTATTAAAATTTACTTTTTATAGTACAAACACCTAAGCCCTATTATGAAAAAAACTTTTTAAGCCTAAATTTTGGAGAGAGCAGAAATACCTACTTCTTACTAATGAAATGACTAATTTTATAAATACATTGCAGGGAAAAACTAATGAATTTAAAATTATTACCAATATTAAGGAGTAGTACTTTACAATACTAATTACAGTTTAAAAAAGTACGTATTACCCAATGCAGGAAAAACTAAAAGAACATATTACAAAATTAGTCCCTTTTTCTAATGAAGAGTTTGGTATTTTACTATCTCATTTTGAATATAAAAAATATAAAAAAAACGATTTTATTATTAAAGAGGGGAAAGATGTAAATAATTGTTATTATGTTATTAGTGGTCTTCTAAAATTAGTGTTTAATGATGCAAATGGCAAGCAACATATAGTGTCTTTTGCAATGGAAGATTGGTGGGAGAGTGATTTTTTTGCATACTTTAACCAAACAAAGGCAAAAATGTCGTTACAATGTATTGAAGACACTGAAGTATATTCAATAAGCCTTAAGAATTACAACAAATTATCTTTAGAAATGCCTAAGATGGAGCGTTTTTTTCTTAAAAAATCTCACTCGGGACACATAGCATCACAAAACAGAATTTTATCTTTTTTAACTTCAAACGCAAAGGAACGCTATTTGCAATTGCTACAGCAGCAACCACTCTTGTTTCAAAGAGTTCCTAAGACTCTTTTGGCTGCATATTTAGGTGTATCCCGAGAAACACTTAGTAGGTTATCTTCCTAAATTTTTTTATTACTCGCATTTGTGATGTTTGTCACGCATTTTTTATCATAGTTTTTAAATTTTTGTGGTATAAACAAAAATTATACTAAGACTAATGAAAAAACAAATTATTAACCCGTGGGAATGGCAAAATGAAAGAAGTTATGTGCAAGCTATAGAAGTAACTAATGCAAAAGGTACTTTGTATGTCTCTGGGCAAACTGCAATTAATTCTAATGGAAAATGTAGTACAGATAATATGGATGTTCAACTAATTATGGCTATTAAAAATTTAGAAAAGGTAATTAAAGAAGCTGGTTACGAGTGTAAAAATATTGTAAGACTAAATATCTTTACAACATCATCACAAGAACTTTTTTCTTGTTTTAATATTTTTCAAAATTGGATAGCCAAACATAATATACAACAAGCTAGTACTTTGTTAGAGGTAAAAAGTCTTTTTGAAACACTAAAAGTAGAATTAGAGGCTACTGTAGTAAGGTAACTTTTAGAGAGCTAACAGCATTTTAACCTTAATAAATTAATAGCTAATTTATTAAGGTTAAATACTTAAGGTGTTTTTTTGTAAAATATTTACTACATTTAATGAGTGTTATTTTTAAAATAACGTATACAAATACTACTAATTATTTAAAGCAAAATTTTATGAATATGAATAGGCAGTTGGGCAAAAGTATTTTTGTATCTTATATATTAGGCGCTCCTATTGTGCTACTTACAGTAATTGCAACTATTTTAATACCTGTTATTTATGTAGGTAAAGGCTTAAGCTCAATGTCTATAGTTTTAGGTAGTGGCTTTCAAACAATTGGGTTTGTTTTAACGTTTTTAATAGCATTTTGGTTAGGAGGAAAACTAGCTTATACAGATACAAAAAACAACAATTCGTTAATTTCAACTTCATTTAAATACTCTGTATTCATGAATTTAGTAATTTGGATTGTCTTTTGTTTAATTATTGGCGACTCTACAGGTAACTCTAATTTCTTATTTACAACACCTGCAATAATAGCTCTTATTGTAAGTACAACAATTACAACATTTACAATTGGACTTCTTATTTCTTACCTAATTAAAAAAATTAACAACTTGTAAAGTTTACTACAATTTAGTTTTAATAGTTGCTAACGAAATCTAAATTAAGCTTACAAAAATATTAGCTGCTGTTGTAATTATAAGCTTAAAAGTTTATGTATTAAAATATTAAACATAAGTTAATTCTTTTTTTAAAAGTAAGTCTTTACTTACCTTTAAAGTAAAAACAAACGCTATGAAAATTTCAAAAATTGCATTTAGTCTAATTCTTATAACCATTTTTTTTACCAGTTGTTCTAATTCTGATGATTCTGAATTTTATAATTTAGAAAATCGAGAAGTTGTCTATGTAGATGATGATAAAGTTACCTATGAAGTAGGGGAAACTCTATGGATTAATATGAAAGTGGAAAGCAAACAAAACGATGATAAGTCAGACAAAGAAATTGATATTTATGACTTAACTAAAGCTTCAGAAACATTTTATGGTTTTTCAGTTTTTTTAACTGAAGATGATAATTTTTCTCCTGTAACATTTAAGCAAGAAAATATAGTAGAAGAAATAGGAAAGTTAAATCTTGCTGTAAATACAGTTCCTGAAGATTCAGAACTTTTAGGAGTAGCTATTTATAGTGATGGAAGCTATACATTACGTGTAGGAATTAAATTAGACAAAGTTGGAAATTATTTTATAGCCAATGCTGGCCTAGGTTTAGGAGAACAAATACTTACATTTAATCCCACCAATGGAAAGGATGTTCAAATAAACTTTCATACTAAAATAAAGAATTCAGATACTGATGGAAGATTTTATTTTACTGTAAAGTAAAAACAAGTAATATAAATTATTATATCTATAAAAGGACTAATTATTTAGTCCTGTATACTTAGAGATTGTTAATTGCCATAGCGCATTAGCAATCTTTTTTGTTTGAATATAACTCAGATAAAGTAATAAATATAATACCTATATAAAAACAATTGTCTTATTATTAAATACCATTGTTTTGCGTTCTATATGTAGTTTTACACCTCTTGCCAATACAATTTTTTCTAAGTCTCTACCTTTTGCAATTAAATCTTTAATGCTGTGTGTATGGGATACCGTGGTAACATCTTGTTCAATTATAGGTCCTTCGTCTAAATCTGCTGTTACATAGTGGCTTGTTGCTCCAATAATTTTAACACCTCTTTTATAGGCTGCGTGGTACGGTTTTGCACCTGCAAATGCTGGTAAAAATGAGTGGTGTATATTTATTATTTTATTAGGATATTGGTCTATTACAGTCTGGCTCACAATTTGCATATACCTTGCCAAAACAATAAAATCTACCTTATATTCTGCCAACAAGGCAAGTTGTTTTTCTTCGGCTTCTTTTTTAGTTTCTTTTGTTACTGGTATATGGTAAAACGGAATATTAAATTGGTTAGCAATACTTTCTGCTTTATTATGGTTGCTAATAATTAAAGGGATGTCTACAGCTAATTCTCCAGAGCTATGTCTACTTAATAAGTCATACAAACAATGATCATACTTGCTAACAAAAATTGCCATTTTAGGCACGGTAACTTCTTTGTGTATCTCCCATTTCATTTGGTAAGTAGGCGCTAAAGTTTTAAAACCACTTTTAAACTCATTAAGGGTTAGCGCATTACTAAATTCACTCTCTAACCGCATAAAAAAAGTAGCACTTTCTTTATCTACATATTGGTCTATATATACAATATTACCGCCTTTAGTATGTATAAAATTAGTTACTGTGCTTATAATACCAGCTTGGTCTGGGCAATTAATAAGTATGGTTAGCTTCATAAATAATAAAATTAAGCTAACTAATTTAGGGTATTATCAAATAAGCACCCTAGCTTTCTTATATTTTTATAATATTGAATGTTTTTGGTGTAGATTTTTGCAATTTTCGTAAATTGCAAGTCTAAAATTAGCTATTTAATACGAATGGAACAACAGAAACCATATACACCAAAACATAAAATTAGGATTGTTACAGCAGCAGCTCTGTTTGATGGGCACGATGCAGCAATTAATATTATGCGCCGTATTATACAATCTACAGGCGTAGAGGTAATTCACTTAGGTCATGACCGTAGTGTTGCAGAGGTAGTAGATTGTGCCATACAAGAAGATGTAAATGCAATTGCAATAACATCTTACCAAGGTGGACATAACGAGTATTTTAAATATATGTATGATTTGCTTCAGGAACGTGGGGCTACTCATATTAAAATATTTGGCGGCGGTGGCGGCGTAATTTTGCCTGAGGAAATAAAAGAATTAATGGACCACGGTATTACTAAAATTTATGCGCCAGACGATGGCCGTAAATTAGGGTTACAAGGTATGATTAATGACTTGGTAGAAAAGAGCGATTTTCCGGTACCAGCTTTAAAATTACCAGAAAGTACAACGGTTTCAGACTCTTTAAAAAACAAAGACATAAACACTATTGCACGTTTAATTAGTCTTGCAGAAAACAGACATGAAGAGTTTGTAGAGTACTTTTCTAAGATAGAAAAATCTACAAAAAATGTGCCTGTACTTGGTATAACTGGTACTGGTGGAGCTGGTAAATCTAGTTTGGTAGATGAGTTGGTTAGGCGTTTTCTTTTAGATTTCCCTGACAAAAAAATAGGGCTAGTTTCTGTAGATCCGTCTAAAAGAAAAACTGGTGGTGCACTTTTAGGAGACCGTATACGTATGAATGCTATTAATAATGAGCGTGTGTATATGCGCTCTTTAGCAACAAGGCAGTCTAACCTTGCTTTGTCTAAGTATGTAGAGGAAGCTGTAGAAGTTTTAAAAGCTGCCGAGTACGATTTAATTGTGTTAGAAACATCTGGTATTGGACAGTCTGATACTGAAATTATTGAACACAGTAACGTATCATTATATGTAATGACACCAGAATTTGGTGCTGCTACGCAATTAGAAAAAATTGATATGCTAGACTTTGCAGATTTAGTAGCTATTAATAAGTTTGATAAACGCGGTGCTTTAGATGCAATTAGAGATGTAAAAAAACAATACATGCGTAACCATAATTTATGGGATACGCCACAAGAAGATATGCCAATTTTTGGTACAATGGCTAGCCAGTTTAATGACCCTGGTATGAACAGGTTGTACACAAAAATAATGGATACATTAGCTACAAAAGCTAATGCAAATTTAAAGTCTACTTTTAAATTTGGTAACGAAATAGAAGAAAAGGTGTTTGTTATACCACCTGCTCGTACACGTTATTTATCAGAAATTGCAGAAAATAATAGAGGGTATGATGCTACTGTAGCTGTGCAAACTAAAGTTGCTCAGCGTTTGTATGGTGTTTACCAAACAATATTATCGGTTTCTAATACACCAAAAACAGCGGCAGATTTACTGCTTAAAAATGGCTTAGATACAGCTGCAATTTTAGAAGGGGTAAAAGAAGATGCAGATAAAGACTTTTTAAATTTACTATTTAAGGAGTTTGATAGAGTAAAAATGGATTTAGACCCTTACAACTGGGAAGTTATTATAACTTGGGATGCCAAAGTAAATAAATACAAGCAACCTGTTTATAGCTTTAAAGTAAGAGATAAAGAAATTAAGATAGATACACATACAGAGTCCTTATCTCATTCACAAATACCAAAAGTAGCTTTGCCTAAGTACCAAGCTTGGGGAGATATTTTAGGATGGTGTTTGCAAGAAAATGTGCCAGGAGAATTTCCATATGCATCTGGTTTATATCCTTTTAAAAGAACTGGTGAAGACCCAACCCGTATGTTTGCTGGTGAAGGCGGACCAGAACGTACCAACAGACGTTTTCACTACGTAAGTTTAGGTATGCCAGCAAAAAGGCTTTCTACTGCTTTTGATTCGGTTACTTTGTATGGTAATGATCCAGATCACAGACCAGATATTTATGGTAAAATTGGTAACGCAGGGGTTTCTATATGTTGTTTAGATGATGCCAAAAAATTATATTCTGGGTTTGATTTAAGTCATCCAATGACATCGGTTTCTATGACTATTAATGGTCCGGCTCCTATGTTGTTAGGTTTCTTTATGAACGCCGCAATAGATCAAAATTGTGAAAAATACATTAAAGAAAATGGCTTAGAGGCACAGGTAGAAGCTAAATTTAAAGAAGTATACGATAACAAAGGATTAAGCAGACCTGTATATAATGGAGATTTACCAGAGGGTAATGACGGTTTAGGTCTTATGTTACTTGGTTTAACTGGTGATATGGTTTTACCTGCAGAGGTTTACGCAGAAATAAAAGCTACTACTTTAGCGCAAGTACGTGGTACAGTACAAGCAGATATTTTAAAAGAAGACCAAGCGCAAAATACGTGTATTTTCTCAACAGAATTTGCACTGCGTTTAATGGGAGACGTACAAGAATATTTTATACAAAAACAAGTCAGAAATTTTTATTCGGTTTCTATTTCTGGCTATCATATTGCAGAAGCTGGCGCAAATCCAATAACACAATTGGCATTTACATTAGCAAATGGTTTTACATATGTAGAGTATTACTTAAGTAGAGGTATGGATATCAATAAATTTGGTCCAAACTTATCTTTCTTTTTCTCTAACGGTATAGATCCAGAATATGCAGTTATTGGTAGAGTTGCACGTAAAATATGGGCAAAAGCACTAAAATTAAAGTATGGTGCAGATCCAAGAGCGCAAATGCTAAAGTATCATATACAAACATCTGGCCGTAGTTTACACGCACAAGAGATAGATTTTAATGATATTAGAACAACATTACAGGCGTTGTATGCTATAAACGATAATTGTAACTCATTACATACCAATGCGTATGATGAGGCTATTACCACACCTACAGAGGAATCTGTTAGACGAGCAATGGCAATACAGTTAATAATTAACAAAGAGCTAGGACTTGCTAAAAACGAAAATCCAATTCAAGGTGCTTTTATTATTGAAGAATTAACAGAACTTGTAGAAGAAGCAGTTTTAAAAGAGTTTGATAGGATTACAGAGCGTGGAGGTGTTTTAGGAGCAATGGAAACAATGTATCAACGCTCTAAAATACAAGAAGAGAGCTTGTATTATGAAACCTTAAAACATACAGGTGAGTTTCCTATAATTGGTGTAAACACATTTTTAAGTTCTAAAGGTTCACCTACGGTTTTACCAGCAGAAGTTATACGTGCTACAGAGGAAGAAAAGCTAGCGCAAATAGATACTTTAAAAAGTGTGCAAAATAGAACTGAAAATGCAGATAAATTATTAGAAGACTTGCAACAAGCAGCTGTTAAAAATGAAAACATTTTTGAGAAGTTAATGGAGGTTTCTAAAGTATGTACATTAGGACAAATAACAAGTTCGCTTTTTCAGGTAGGAGGACAGTACCGTAGAAATATGTAAAAGTTTAATCTGTTATAAAAAAAAATCACCTAGCATTATGTTAGGTGATTTTTTTTTATTTTAATTAAAACATAATTAACGTAAAGATCTACGCCAGTTTTTATATGTCTTCCTAAAACTTGTAATTTCCGTACGCAATAGGTTTAAATATTCTTTTTCCTTAACTCCGTGGTGTTCTAAACCATTACAATAGCTAAGTATATTTCTGGTAATAGTATTAATAAATTTTATGCTATGCAACTTAGTATGTTTACAGTCGCTACGCTCTGCTTGCTCTATTTGTATAGGAAGTAAAATGGCATCTGTAAGTATAGAATTCGCCATAATGTCTCTTAAACTACTAGATTTATACAATTGTAATAAATCTTTATTGTAGCTAAAGTAAGATGCTAGTTCTCTACTAGTATGGCAAAGCGATAATGCTTTTTTATAAACCGGAACTGTACTAAGATTTCTGTATGGCATTGTAGTTACTGTTATAGTATAAAATTACACTCTTATTGTTATTGATTTAATTATGATTGTAAAGTGTTTTTTTCTTTTTACTTTTGATTCTAAATATTTTAAATATTAAAGGCTTTGAATAATAAGATAGATGCTATTAGTTGGAAAATTCTAAACTATTTACAAAAAAATGCAAGAGAATCTTTTGCACATATTGGTAGGCAAGTAGGCTTATCTGCACCTGCGGTTGCAGAACGTGTAAAAAAAATGGAAGATTTAGGAATCATTACTGGTTATAAAGCAATGGTATCACATACAGAAACGGGCTACCAACTAAAAGCAATTATTACTTTACGTGCTTTTATGGGTAAATTAAAGCCTTTTTTAGAGTTAGTTGGTACTTTTGATGAGGTTATAAATTGTTATAGAATAACTGGTAATGAGAATATTATAATGGAAGTGGTGCTTAGAAATCAGTTTCATTTAGAACAATTTATAGATAGGTTAATACAATATGGTGAGGCACGTACGCACATAATTTTATCAGATGTAGTTTCTAACGCGCCTATTAAAAAAATAGAAGGGTAAAACATAGGTTTTAGGAGTAAATTTGTAATTTGCACTTTTAAATAAAAAACTCATTTTTTAGTACGGTTAAAATGCAAGCAGAAGATTTAGACACTATTGGAAAATACATACAAATAGCTACAGATAAGGCAGTTTTTTTTCTGCCTCGTATTATTGGTGCTGGTTTAGTAATCTGGATAGGTTTTAAACTGGTAAAAAGGGTATTAAAAATGGTTGGTGTTGCCTTAGAAAAAACAGGCATTTCTAAAACATTACGCCCATTTGTATCTTCTTTAGTAGGCGTATTGCTAAAGGGTACCGCTTTGTTTATTGCAGCTTCTATTGTTGGGGCAGATTTAACAGGGTTAATGGCAATTTTAGCTGCTGTGGGTTTTGCAGTAGGTATGGCGTTGCAAGGTAGTTTAGGTAATTTTGCATCTGGTATTTTAATTTTAACGTTAAAACCGTACAAAATAGATGATTGGATACAGCTTGAAGATAAATTTGGTCGTGTTTCGGAAATAGGCATTTTTAGTACAGATATAATTACACCAGGTAACAAGGTATTAATAATACCTAATTCTAAAATTACAGATTCTGTGGTTACCAACTATTCGGAAAAGGGAATGATTAGGTTAGAGTTATTAGTTACTATGCCTTATTCAGAGAGTTTTCCTAAAGTAGAAAAAATTATTATTGATGCATTGTTAGAACTTCCAAACGTATTAAAAGATCCAATTCCGGATATAGGTATACAAACTTTTGATACCCATAGTATACAATTGCTAGTTAGGCCTTTTGTGCAGCCAGATGATTATTGGCCAGTTACGTTTCAGGCTAATAAAGCCATAAAAAATGCTTTTAGCAAACACGGTATACAAGTTGCTTATTCTGAAGGGGTAGAAATGGGTGTTATTGGAGACTAATTTATAAGTTTCTTTTTTGGCTAGGTTTTTGATGCTTCATATAGAGTTAAAAACAAATAATAATAGTATTTTTAGTTTTTAACTCTATCTAACTAAAAACCAAAAGACATCATTTGTGAAAAAATTAGTACTTCTACTGTTAGCATTGTTAAGTTTGCAGATTTCTGCACAAGAATTAAAGTTGAAAAAAGGAGTTGTTTTAGACAATATTAAGGTGTCAGATTCCTCAGCGTATAGTTTTTCTCTTTTTTTACCATCAAGCTTCAATGTAAATAAAAAATGGCCTGTTGTTTTTGTTGTTGATTATGATAATAAAGAAAAGCAAGTATTACGTTTAATGGCAGGGGTTGCAGAAGAAAAAGGATATATTTTAGCGGCATCAAACAATTTAAATGATACGTTAACAGTCTCTAAAAGTATTTTAGCTTTTTCTAAAACATTTAATGCTGTAGTAGGTATGTTACCTATAGATGAAAAACAAGTATACACTTTAGGGTTTAATAGAGCAGGCAGGTTAGCATCTACAATACCGGCATTTATTTCTAATATTGATGGTGTGCTGACTTATAATTCTACTATAGGTAATATAGAAATTATTAATGTAAAAAAACCTTACTATTACATTAGTATTGTTAGTGAGTATAATTTTAATTATACTGAAGTATTAGCTAATGAAAAGCTCCTGAATAAGTTAAAAATTCCCAATCAGTTACTAATAGAGGAATCTAAAAATAATTGGCCCTCTACATCTAATTTACAAAAAGCTTTAGACTTATTTAAAATGTCTGCTATGGCCAAAGGTAATATAGCAGTAGATAGTTTATTTGTAAATAAAAACTACAATGCTGCACTTTCAAAAATAAATAAGTTAGTAGGTGCAAACAAACTTAAAAATGCAAAAGAATTGGTAGACCAAACCATTGTGGTTTATAAACCATTTAAAAATATTGATACTTTAAAAAATAACAGTAACCAGTTACGTAAAAATAAAATATACAAGTCGTTAAAAAGGGCAGAAAATAATGTGCTTTTTAAAGAACAATCTTTAAAAAACGATTTTCAATACTATGTAGAAGAAGATGCATACACACATAACTTTAATAACCTTGGTTGGTGGGCACACCAAACCAAAGAAATAGAAAAGTTTAAAAATAGCTCTAACCAAGAGCAGCAAAAAATGGGATACAGGTTAGAGGGATATTTAATTGCGCTAACGGAAGACTATATAGATACTATTTTGGCAGAAGAAAACAAAGACTTTGATGCTCTTAGCTTTTTATATATGTTAAAAACCATAATTGAACCTAAGGATTATGATCCTTACCTTAAAATAATATCTTTAAGTGCAAAAAATGATGATTTTGGAACTTCTATTTTTTACTTAGAGGAATTGCTTAAAAATGGATATACAGATGCAGATAAACTTTATAATTTAGAGTCTACTACATTATTAAAACTTACACCAGAATATAATGCTTTAATTGAAAAATACCTTAAAAAAGGAAGATTTATACTTAAGGAAGAATAAGGTGTGGCACTTTGTTTATATCCCAATCTATAACCAAGCCGCCAGCTAAAGATTCTGCAACGTCTTTACCGTATAAATATTCACATAAATAAAGAGCGGCTTCAAAACTTTTGGCTCCGCCTGCAGAGGTAATGTATTTTTTATGGTGTACAAACAATACATTATCTGCAACTTTTAATTTAGGAAAGGTTTTTTTGTATAAATCTATGTCACTAGGAAAGGTGGTAGAGGTTACATTATCTAAAACACCAGCTTTAGCAAGTACAAAAGCACCATCACAGTGCGATGTCATAAAAAGTGCATCATTGTTTACTTTTTTTACAAAATTAAGCATTGTAGTATCTTTTAAATCAGAGTCTAAATGGTGTTCTGCACTAGGTATAACCAGTATGTCTATTTTAGGTAGTTTATCTTCAACATAGTTATAATCTGGCAAAATGCGTACACCTTCAAACGTGGTTATGGGTTCTAAGGTGTTAGCTACTGTAAAAACATTCATTGCTTTAATATTTTCTCTATACTTTGTATGCTGAAAAATATCAAAAGGAGCGGTAAACTCAGTATTAAAAGTGCCATCCATAATTAAAAAAGCTACATTGTAACGGGTAGAGTCTAGTTCAGGATAAAAACGCTCTTTAGTTTCTGCATTATTTATTACTTCAGTTTTTACAGTTTCTTTTTTCTTATCTGCACAGGCAAAAGCTAGACTAATTAATAGTCCCAATATTATATAAATTAGTTTTTTCATTTGTTTGTAATTGTTATTCGTTTTAAAATAAAAAGTAACACCATACCAAGTACAGCTATACCTGTAATAGTATTCCAGGTAAATATATAACCATTATTTGCAATAGAGTGCATCCCAAAATTATGAGCAAAAATATGCGAAATAGAAAAAGCAATACTATACAATGCCATATATTCTCCTTGCTTACCTCGTTTAGAGCGTTCCATAGCAATTGCGTTAGAGAAAGGGAATGCTATCATTTCTCCTAAAGTCATTAATAACATTCCAATAATTAAAATTCCAACCCAAGAGAAAACGTTTAGTAGCAGAAAGCTTAGTCCAACTAAAATTAAACCAAAAATAACATAGCTAATTTTAGAGTATTTTAGTTTTTCTAAATATTTTATAAGAGGCATTTCAAAAGCAAATATTAAAAAACCGTTCATAGCCAATAATAATCCAATTTTAAACTCGCTTAATTTATAGGCGTCACTATAATACACAGGTACTGTAGAAAAATATTGAACAAAGCAAAAGCCAAATAATACCATAGCGGATATAAATACCCAATAATACCCGTCTAAATACGCAGATTTTGGATTTTCGTTTTTAGAGCTGTCCATAACTCGTGCTTTTTTAGGATTTAAAACCATAAGTAGTAAAATACTAGCCAATACGCAGGTTAAACCATCTACCCAAAAAAGGCCAATATAGCCTAAAGATGTAATTATAATACCACCCAAGGCAGGACCTGCGGAAAAACCTAGGTTAATAGCAAGTCTAATAAGTGTAACAGACCTTGTTTTGTTTTCTGGTTTACTGTAAGCAATTAAAGCAACAAAAGCTGCAGGTCTAAAGCAATCTGCAACAATCATAAGTATAAAAATACCTGCACAAATACTGTAGTAATCGTGTAAAAATTGAAGAAGAATAAATAGAATACCGCTAGTAAACAAACTAAACAGCATTACTTTGTAATACCCAAACTTATCGGTTAAGGTGCCTCCAAGCCAAGAACCAATTAGTGAACCTGCTCCAAAGCAAGACATAACCACACCAACATTTTCAAACGTTAATCCTACATCGTTTTTTAAATAGAGTGATAAAAACGGAATAACCATTGTGCCAGCTCTATTTATAAGGGTAATTAGTGCTAGCCACCAAACCTCTTTAGATAAACCCTTAAATGAATCTATGTAGTTTGTGTATAGTTTTTTCATTTTGTAATTAAATAAAAAAAAGCCTGACGATTTTCTCGCCAGGCTTAGTATTAGTATAATATATCTATTTCAATATTAAATACAGCAGCGCTGGCACCTTTTTAAGGTACAGATAACCACAGATTTATATATTGAAAGTCTTTGCATTTTTCTTTTATTCTAAAACAAAGCTAAGTAAAAAAGTAATAAGTTGTATTTTTACAGTATTAATTTAATGTAATAAAATGAGGTATACTGTATTTGTATTTATAATGGTATTGTTGAGTTGTAATGGTCAAAAAAAGTATCATACTAATGAGGTTGAAGAAAAAATTGCGGCAACAAAATCTGATAAGCTAAAAAGTATTTTAGAATATCATAAAAAGTTAAACGATGAATACAAAGATGCAAAAACATCTCCATTACCAAATAAGTACAGAAAAGATTTTGATGGTTTAGATTTTTTTGAGCCAGATACCAACTATGTGGTAAAGGCTAGGTTAGAGTTGGCTTTAGGGGCAACTCCATTTTTAATGGCAACCACAACAAATCAGAGTCAAGAGTATAAATTATACGGAAGGTTATTTTTTAAATTAAACGGAAAAGATTTACAACTAGAAGTATATCAAAACCAACAATTAATAAAACAAGAAAAATATAAAGATCATTTGTTTTTACCTTTTTTAGATAAAACAAATGGTAAAGAAACTTATGGTGGTGGTAGATACATAGAGCTGTCTGAGACAGATGAAGATTTTATTATGGTAGATTTTAATAAGGCATACAACCCTTATTGTGCTTATAGTAAAAAATATTCTTGCCCAGTAGTACCAATTGTAAATACATTGGATATAGAGGTTAGAGCAGGGGTAAAGGCATTTAACAAAGAGCATTAAAAAAGAAGAAAGCCTAGCGCACAAACTAGACTTTCTTCAACAACCAAACTATAAACTAAACTTAATTTTTTTAAAAAGAATAAACTGCTGCAATTAAAAAGGTAGACAAGCTTTTTGAAGGATCGCCGTCGTTATCTAAAAACGGCTCGTTATTGCTCCAAGCATCTAACCTAACCTCAGGTTTAATTGTTAAATCTTCAACAGTAAAACTAGCAGTTAATGTAGTAGCAAATACACTAGGTTCATCATCTAAACCATCAATAATTTGTGTAAAATACTCACCTCTTAATCCAAAAGAAGCAGTTTCTGATGCTTTAATTTGTGGGTATAATGCTACACCAGCAAATCCATTTCCATCGTTATCAGCATAAGCACCATTTATACCTAAGTAAAAACTATCAGATAAATCAAAACCACCAGTATAATCAATTTCAAAACCTAGGTTAGCAGTGTCATCATAATAAAGGTTTAAATATTGACCAGCATAACCTAATTGTGCTCCAAGAGCATATTGGCTAGTTAAATTATTATCTACATCTGTAACATTCATTACAGCAAGCATTAAGCTAAAATCATCAGATAATGTAAAATCGGCCTTTAAACCAGTATGAGAAAAAGGTCCGCTAGAGAATAAGTGAGATGTACTGTAATTAAAGTTACCTACAGGAGAGATTACCTCATACCCTAAATAGGTGTTAAAACGACCCATTGTTAGTTTTGTTCCTTCACTTACATTCCAGTATGCGTATAATTGGTTAACATTTAACCCAGTAATGGCTTGTTCACCTCTTGGTCCAAAAACAAGATCTGCTACTGCACCGGTTTTTTCACCTTCATAACTAGCAATAATGTTAGCCATACCAAGTGCAAAACCAGTTTCGTTTGCAAATGATGTTAAAGGAGCTAAATACTCTCCGTCTACTGCTTTATCATCTGCACTTAAATTTGTTCTAAAATAAGCATCTACAGATCCGCTAAACTCTAATTTTTTTTCTTCTTCTTCCTGAGCAAATATTAATGCTGAAGATAACATCATTATTGAAAATGATAATTTTTTTAAGTAATTTGTTGTCGTATTCAATTTCATATCAAATAAATTGTAAACCCTTAATTTTAAGGGGTTTGTTAGTGATTTTATTTTTTGTTTTTGAAACATTTTATAACGGAGCGTTCTGCAAAACGCTCCGTTTTTGTTTCTTTTATTTATTTTTCTGTTGTTGTAAACTCTGGGTATACCTCAATATCGTGTTCATGAACATCTAAACCTTCTAATTCTTCTTGTTTAGAAACTCTTAAACCAATAGTTTTCTTTAGTATAAAAAGTATAATAAATGTTGTTCCTGCAGCCCATAAAATGTAAGCTAAAGAACCGTATGTTTGTACTAGTAATAAGCTAGCTCCACCGCCACTTAGTAGTCCGCCATCTAAAGCAAAAACACCAACTAAAACAGTACCAATAAAACCACATACACCGTGTACAGATATTGCACCTACTGGATCATCAATTTTTAATTTTCTATCTATAAACTCAATAGAAAGTACAACTGCTATTCCACAGATAAGGCCTATTGCTAATGCTCCCCATGCGTTTACAGCACCACAACCAGCAGTAATACCTACTAAACCAGCTAAAGCACCGTTTAATGTCATAGAAATATCTGGTTTACCATATTTAATCCAAGTAAAAAATAAGGCAGCAACAGCACCAATAGCAGCAGCTAAGTTTGTATTTATAATTACACTACCAGCGGCAACAGTATCAGATCCACCCCATGCAAGTTGAGATCCACCATTAAAGCCAAACCAACCTAACCATAGGATAAATACACCTAATGCACCAAGTATCATGTTATGTCCTGGAATTACGTTCACTTTACCATCTGTATATTTACCTATACGCGGGCCAACCATAATTGCAGCAACTAAAGCTGCGCCACCACCAACTGCGTGTACTACAGAAGAACCTGCAAAGTCTACAAAACCAGCAACATTTAACCAGGCATTATCATCAAAAGGCCAGTACCAACTACCCGAAATAGGATATATAATTGTTGTTAAAATGGCAGAATATATAAGGTATGTAGAGAATTTTGTACGCCCTGCTATAGCTCCAGATACTATTGTAGCAGCAGTAGCGCAAAATACTGTTTGAAAAAATAAGTTATACCAATCGTCTGCAGAAAAGAAAAAATACCCTTGTTCTGCTGGGCTTAATCTAAAAAATCCGCCTAAAACAGTATCGCTACCATACATAATTCCGTAACCTACAGCCCAGAACATTAAGGAACCTACGCAAAGGTCCATAATGTTTTTCATTATTATGTTACCAGAGTTTTTACTGCGTGTAAAGCCAACTTCTACTAATGTAAAACCAGCTTGCATAAAAAATACTAAAATGGCAGCTATTGTTATCCATAATGCACCCATATCACTGTTGATGCTTTCAACAGCTTTACTTAGTGCTTCTTGTTGTTCGTTAATCATAATTTTAAATTTTTAATAGTGTCTTGGTTTGGTTAGTTTATTCCTGCGTGACCGTTTTCTTTGGTTCTAATACGGTAAGCGTCTATAATTTCAGATACAAAAATTTTTCCGTCTCCTACATTGCCTGTGTAAGCAGCATCTAAAATTGTATTTACAGTTTTTTCTAAAAATTCATCAGAAACTATAATAGATAAGTATCTTCTTTGAATATCAGATGTGCTGTAAGATATTCCTCGGTATACATGTCCTTGTTTTTCGTTTCCAACTCCAGTAACATCCCAGTAGCTAAAAAAGTTTACTTCAATTTGGTGTAGTGCTTTTTTAACATCATCAAATTGAGATTTTCTAATAATTGCTTCAATTTTTTTCATATCGTTTAGTTATTTACAGGGTAAATGTATTTAATAATGATAAAGACCCTATAATTTTTATGGGTACTTTTTTAATTTTTATGATATAAATAAAATTAACCCCATTTTAAATAGGGGTAATGTAATATTATTTTAATTTTTTATTAAAATGATATTTAAAAAATGGAATAAATAGAAACCAAGGAGTATTACAGCATAAATTATTGCTGTAGAGGTGTAATATTGCGAAAAGAATGATTTTTTGTGAAATATTATAAGGATTTAGAAATCCAAAACCCGCCAATTACGGCAAAAATACCAATGGCAATACTTAATAAAGTATAAAAAGTAAAATGTAGAAAGTCTCCGGTTTTTAATAAAGATTGGTTTTCTAGTGCAAAAGTAGAAAAGGTGGTAAACCCTCCACAAAAACCAGTAGCTAATAATAAAGCTTGATTTTCTGTAAGGTAATTACCTTTTAAAGTTAAGCCAATAATAAAGCCAATAAGTAAACTACCTATTATATTAACTAAAAAAGTTCCTAAAAAATAAGGTTGAAATGAATTATTTAGTGTTTTGCTTATAAGAAAACGCAATACACTACCTGCACCTCCACCTAAAAAAACAAGTAACAACTGTTTCATACCTTACAAAGGTAAAAAACTATATTGCTTTTTTGTATTTTGTAGAGATTATATTAAGCGGGTATACTTTAGCCGTTGTTTGTGATGTAGGTTTACTAACAGGTTTTTTAACTTTAGCATTATTACGATTAACACTAAACACTAAAAGTAAGGCATTAACGGCCACAAGAATAAATAAAATGTTAAGAAAAATAGTCATTTAACAGAATTTGTTATCAGTACAACGCAAAAATACGTTTTTTCTTACACTATAACGAAGAAAGCCTATTTTTTGTTGTGTGTTGCTTGATTTTTGTTGTGAACGGTAAAAAAGCGTTAATTTTTTAGAAATTGTTTAATAATAAACAATGATATTATGAAGATAATAAAGGTAATGGCTACCCATTTTACACCAGAATAGTTTTTTAAATGTAATTTTTTGTCTCTTTTATATGTAATTACAATAATAATAGTAAAAACAATAACAAAAAGAGCGGCAAATATATATTGTCCGGTGGTAAACATATTTCTATTTTTGTGCAAAACTAACGTAAAATTATACAAATGAAAAATAAACTTAAAGCGGTAGAGTTATTTCATAAATCTTTTGGAGCTGGTGTTTCTGAAGAATTAAAAGCAGATTTAGGACAGCAAAAAAATTTATTGCGCTTTAACCTTATGGATGAAGAAAATAAGGAGTACTTAGAAGCGGCTAATAATAATGATATGGTTGAAGTTGCAGATGCTTTGGGTGATATGCTTTATATTTTATGTGGTACAATATTAGAACATGGTATGCAGTATAAAATTGAAGAAGTTTTTAATGAAATACAGCGTAGTAATATGAGTAAGCTTGGAGCAGATGGTAAGCCTGTATACAGAGAAGATGGAAAAATTTTAAAAGGCCCTAATTACTTTAAGCCTAGTATAGAAAGTATTCTTAATAAATAAAAAAAGTGCCTAATTAGGCACTTTTTTAATATTATATAGGTAACATAAGGTTATTCAACCTTAAAACGCCATCCAAATTTATCTTCAGCTTTGTTATACTGTATACTTGTAATGCGGTTTTTTAATAAAGTAGCGTAACTATCTTCTACATTTGGTAACATATAATCATTATCTCTAAACCCAAAACCTGCAATAGGAGAAATTACAGCAGCAGTACCTGCACCAAACATTTCTTTTAAGCTGCCATCATTTGCAGCATCTACTAATTCTTGTACTTTTATTTTACGTACTTCAGTTTTTATACCTTCGTCTTCAGCAATTTTTAAAATACTTTTACGCGTAATACCATCTAAAATACGGTCACTAGTAGGACACGTTAATAAAGTATCATTAATACGAACAAAAACATTCATTGCGCCAGCTTCTTCAATATACTCGTGTGTATTGTCATCTGTCCAAATTACCTGTTGGTATCCTTTGTCCTGTGCAAGTTTAGTTGGGTAAAATTGGCCAGCATAGTTACCACCTGCTTTAGCAAAACCAACGCCACCGTTTGCAGATCTAGAATACGTTTCTTCAATAAGTACTTTTACTTCGCCAGAAAAGTAAGAGCCAGAAGGGGCTCCACAAATAACAAACTTGTATTCATCTGCTGGTGATGCGTGAAAACCTAAGCCTGTAGCAAAAATAAATGGTCTTATATATAGTGAGCTTCCTGCAGATTGAGGAATCCAATCGCTATCCGTTTTTAATAATGCTTTAAGACCTTCCATAAAATAACTCTCTGGAATTTCTGGAATAGCTAATCTTTTTGCAGATAAATTTAAACGTTTGTGATTGTCTAAAGGACGAAACATCCAAATGGTGTCTTGTTCATCCTTGTAGGCTTTCATTCCTTCAAAAATAGATTGACCATAGTGAAAAATTTTAGCAGAAGGGTCTAAAGAAATTGGCTGATAAGGCACAACCTTAGGAGCTTCCCAAGCGCCATTTTTGTAATCACAGACCAACATATGATCCATATAAATACTTCCAAACGAAAGATTATTAAAATCAACATCGTTTATTTTAGTGTTTTTTGTTTTTTCTACACTAATTTGGTTTGTAGTAACATCCATAGTATTCAGAATTTAAGTTCATAAAATTAATCAATTATCAGTACTAGTACTTCTTTTTTAGATTAAAAATGTCCAAATTTGCATTCTATCACTAAATTTTATCAGATATGAAAAGTTTTAACATTTTGCTTGTAGTAATTTTATTGTTTATGTCTTGCAAAGAGGCAAAAAAAGAAACCGTAGTTCAGGAACCTGAGCAAAAAATAGAAGAATTAGCATCTTTTGGTGAAAAAATTACAGAAGATAATGCTAAAGTTACTAAAGAAATGGCATCTGTATACCATAATTTAGCAGTTGCAGATACGGTAACAACAAAATTTAAAGGCAAGGTATTAGATGTTTGTCAGTCTAAAGGTTGTTGGATGAAGTTAGATTTGGGGGGCGGTGAGCAAGCTATGGTTAAGTTTAAAGATTATGGTTTTTTTATGCCAAAAGATATTACAGGTAAAGAAGTTATTGTAAACGGTAAAGCATTTATAGAGCAAATGTCTGTAGATGAACAACAACACTATGCAGAAGATGGTGGGGCAACTAAAGAAGAAATAGCGCAAATAACAACGCCAAAAAAAACGTACAGGTTTCAGGCAGATGGTGTGCTTTTAAAAGAGTAAATATTTGAAACGAAAAATAATTACAACAGGTGATGGTTCTAAAACCATACAAATAGAAGAATGGAATGAGCAATACCACTCCAAGCACGGAGCAGTACAAGAAGCTTATCATGTATTTATAAAACACGGCTTATCTTTATTTAAAGATGAGCCTATTTCTATTTTAGAAATTGGTTTTGGAACTGGACTGAATGCTATAATTACGGCAATTGAGGCACCAAAAAGCAATTTAAATATAAATTACACAGGGGTAGAGGCTTATCCGGTAGCATTAGAAGAGGTATCGCAGTTAAATTACGTAGAGCAGTTAAAAGCTAAAGATTTTGAAGATGTATTTACTAAAATGCATAAAGCAAATTGGGAAGTTAATGAAGAAGTATTGCCGTATTTTAATTTACTAAAAAGGGAGCAGAACTTTTTAGATATAACTGATAAAGAAGCTTATAACCTCATTTATTTTGATGCCTTTGGAGCAAGAGTGCAACCAGAACTTTGGACAGAAGACGTTTTTGCTATAATGTACAATGCATTAAAAACAAACGGAGTGCTAGTAACATATGCAGCAAAAGGTAGCGTAAGGCGTGCAATGTTGGCAGTTGGTTTTAAGGTAGAGCGACTGCCGGGACCTCCAGGAAAAAGAGAAATGCTTAGAGCAAGTAAATTATAGTATTTTTTTAATAAAGTTTAGTGACATTTTGACATTTTTAAAGAAATGGCAGTACTTTTGCCATCTTAATTTTCAAGATATTAAACATTAGCATATAATGAGTAAAAAAGATAAAGCTGAAGAAGTAGCACAAGAAGAAAAAATGAATAAAGCTGCTGAAGAAGTTAAGGAAAATACAGAAACTACTGAAGAAGAAACGGTAGAGTTGTCTATAGAAGAACAATTGCAACAAGACTTAGCTAAAGAAAAAGATAAGTTTTTACGTTTGTTTGCTGAGTTTGAAAACTATAAAAAAAGAACATCTAAAGAACGTATGGACTTGTTTAAAACAGCGGGTCAAGAGGTTATAGTATCTATGCTTCCTGTTATGGATGATTTTGACCGTGCTATGAAAGAAATTTCTAAGTCAGAGGATAAAGAGTTGGTTACCGGTGTAGAGCTTATACAAAATAAATTTAAAGAGACTTTAAAAGGTAAAGGATTGTTAGAAATAGAAGTTGTACAAGGTGATGCATTTAATGCAGACGTACACGAGGCTATTACACAAATACCAGCTCCAGATGAAAAGTTAAAAGGGAAAATTATAGACGTAATAGAAAAAGGATTTACGTTAGGAGATAAAATTATTCGTCACCCAAAAGTTGTTGTTGGGAACTAAAAATAAAAAATGAAAGAAGATTTTTACAGCATATTAGGCATTGCTAAAAATGCAACTGCAGCAGAAATAAAAAAGGCATACCGTAAAAAAGCTATAGAATTTCATCCAGATAAAAACCCAGGTGATTCTAAAGCAGAGGAGATGTTTAAAAAAGCTGCAGAAGCATATGAGATATTAAGTGATCCTGATAAAAAAGCAAGATATGATCAATACGGTCACGCTGCCTTTGAAGGTGGTGCTGGCGGTGGCGGTGGCGGCTTCGGCGGTATGAATATGGATGATATCTTTAGTCAGTTTGGAGATATTTTTGGCGGAGGCGGCTTTAGTGGTGGCTTTGGCGGTTTTGGCGGAGGCGGCCAGCGTAGAGTTAAAGGTTCTAATTTACGAATTAGAGTTAAGTTAACTTTAGATGAAGTTGCTAATGGCGTAGAAAAAAAGGTAAAAGTTAAACGTAAAGTACAAGCAGATGGTGTAACATACAACACTTGTACTACTTGTAATGGCTCTGGGCAGGTTACTAAAATTGCAAATACCATTTTAGGAAGAATGCAAACTTCTGCTACTTGTAGTACTTGTGGTGGTAGTGGCCAGATTATAGATAAAAAACCAGCTGGTGCAGATGCACAAGGTTTAATTGCTAAAGAAGAAACGGTATCTATAAAAATACCTGGTGGTGTAGAAGATGGGATGCAGTTAAAAGTACCTGGTAAAGGTAATAGTGCTCCAGGTAACGGCGTTAACGGAGATTTAATAGTACTTATTGAAACTGAAGAGCATAGTACCTTAAAAAGAGAAGGTGATAACTTGCATTACGATTTATACATTAGTATTTCTGAAGCAGTTTTAGGTACTTCTAAAGAGATAGATGCTGTTGGTGGTAAAGTACGTATTAAACTAGAAGAAGGTATACAATCTGGTAAAATACTACGTTTAAGAGGTAAAGGTATTACTAGCTTAAATGGTTATGGAAGTGGAGACCTTTTAGTACACGTAAATGTTTGGACACCAAAAGAATTAAACAAAGAGCAAAGAGAGTTTTTTGAGCGTATGAGAGATAATGATAACTTTGTTCCTCATCCAGAAAAATCTGACAAATCTTTTTTTGAAAAAGTTAAAGATATGTTCTCTTAAAAAATATAAGTATTGAGCAGTGCTTGTCACTGCTCATTTTTTTTCCCATCCTTATGTAAATAAGGGTGGGTTTTATTTTTATATGCTACCATTTATCTATCTTTGAAAAAATTGTGAAAATGAATACTATTTTGGCGGCAAAAGGTGTTTCTAAAAAATTTGGAGACCATACAGCCCTAAACAATGTTTCCTTAGAAATTCCTAAGAATTGTATATATGGTCTGCTAGGACCAAACGGCGCAGGAAAAACTACGCTAATACGTATAATAAATCAAATTACTTATCCAGATACTGGCACTGTTTTTTTTGATGGAGAACCTTTACAGCCAGAGCATATTGCTACTATTGGGTATTTGCCAGAGGAAAGAGGATTGTATAAAAGTATGAAGGTTGGTGAGCAAGCTTTGTATTTAGCACAGTTAAAAGGCTTATCTAAAAAAGAAGCTACAAAACGACTTAAATATTGGTTTGATAGGCTAGATATTGGAGACTGGTGGAATAAAAAAGTACAGGAGTTATCTAAAGGTATGGCCCAAAAAATACAATTTGTAGTAACAGTACTTCATCAACCAAAATTATTAATTTTTGATGAGCCATTTAGTGGTTTTGATCCTATTAATGCCAATATTATTAAAGATGAAATTCTTCATTTAAAGGAAGAAGGAGCTTCTATTATATTTTCTACTCACCGTATGGAGTCTGTAGAGGAATTATGCGAGTATATTGCGCTTATTCATCAGTCAGAAAAAATATTAGACGGTAAATTATCAGACATTAAAAAACAATATAAAAACAATATTTTTAATGTAGGTCTGCAAGTATCCGAAAAGAATGATGTTTTACAGAAATTGGAAGAAAAACATAAAATTTGGACGCCATCTTACAATAAAGAAGATGAGCAACTAGATTTTAAAATTCAGCTTAGATCTAATGATACTGGTGCATTACTTGGGTATTTGTCAGAAAAAGGAAAAGTAAACCACTTTGTAGAAACTATACCGTCTGCAAATGATATCTTTATACAAACCGTAAAAAGCAAAACAAAATAGTGGGGAAATTAGGCTTAATTATAAAAAGAGAGTATTTAGCTAAGGTAAAAAATAAGTCGTTTATAATAATGACTTTTTTAAGTCCTATTTTAATGGTAGGTATGGTTGCTTTGGTGTTGTATTTAGCTATGCTTAATGATAGTGATAAAAAAGTAATTACAGTTTTAAACGAAAGTAGCTTTTTTAAAGAAGATTTTAATAGTACAGAAAGTACCTCTGTAATACGTTTTAAAAACATAAGTTTAGAGCAAGCAAAAGATTCTACAGAGCAACTTGGGCATTATGGTTTGGTATTTATACCAAACGGAAATAGTTTAGAGGAAGTGGCAAACGCATCGTACTTTTTTTCTAAAGAGTCTCCTACAGATGGTTTTTTAGATGATTTAGAAGATATTTTTCAATACCGTCTTAAACAAAAAAGATTAGAACATTTAGGAGTTTCGCCAGAGCAATATAGTGCTATTAGTAAAAACTTTTCTATACACACGGCTACTTTTCAAGGTAAAGAAAACTTAAAAGGGTTAAATGAGCTTAACGCCATAATTGGTGGTGGTTTTGGTTATTTAATAATGATGTTTATTATAATCTACGGTAGTTTTGTAATGCGTAGTGTAATAGAAGAAAAAACAAGTAGGGTAATAGAGGTAATAATATCATCTGTAAAACCTTTTCAGTTAATGATGGGTAAAATAATAGGAACCTCTTTAGCAGGTGTAACTCAGTTTACTATTTGGGTGCTATCTGGTTCTTTGTTGTTTTTGGTTGTTTTTTTAATTTTTGATTTGGACGTTACTGCTTTACAAAACGGTGGTGCTAATCTACCACAAGCACAGGCTATACAGGTGGCCAGTAGTGGTATGGAGGATAACGTGCAGAAATTTGCAGAAATGTTTGTTCAAATTCCTTGGGTATCTTTATTTAGTTTTTTCTTAGTATACTTTATATTAGGGTATTTAATTTATAGTTCTATTTACGCGGCAATTGGTGCAGCTGTAGATAATGAGACAGATACTCAGCAATTTATGTTACCAGTTATATCTCCGCTAATGTTGGCAATTTATGTTGGCTTTATATCGGTGTTTAGTAATCCTCACGGTCCTGTGGCAGTAGGTTTTTCATTATTTCCGTTAACATCTCCAATTGTAATGCTAATGCGTTTGTCTTCTGGTATAGGAGAAGGTGGTGTACCTGTATGGCAATTAGTTGTTTCTATAGCTTTGTTATTAGTAACATTTTTGTCTATAGTTTGGTTAGCAGCAAAAATTTATAGAATTGGTATATTAATGTATGGTAAAAAGCCGAGCTATAAAGACTTATATAAGTGGTTAAAGTATTAAGATGGAAGAATTAAAAAATATACTTAAATATTTAAAAGACTTTATGTCTTATAAGTTGGTAGATGGTGATAAGGTAGTTATTACGGTAAGTACGTTGGTTACTATTGTTGTGGTTATTTTAGCAGTTACTTATATTTTAAAACTAGTACATAAAATTGTTGTTGCTAAATTACCGCAAGATGATAAAAATAAGTTTTTAAGCATATTTAGTTTTTTAAAGTACTTTTTGTATATCCTAGCTGTAATAACTGTTTTGCATTCTTCTGGAGTAGATTTAACAGTTTTACTTACAGCGTCTGCCGCTTTATTTGTTGGTTTAGGTTTTGCATTGCAATACCTTTTTCAGGATATAATATCTGGTATATTAATTATTCTAGATCAGTCTCTACATATTGGAGATATTATAGAAGTAGAAGGTAAGGTGGGTAGAGTTTTTGAAACCAGGTTAAGAACAACAAGAGCGTTAACCAGAGATGATAAAGTTATTGTTATTCCAAACCATAAGTTTTTAACAGACAGTATTTATAATTATACACAAAACCATAAAACAACAAGAGAAAATGTTAAAGTTGGTGTTGCTTATGGTAGTGATGTAGAGTTGGTATCTAAATTGTTATTAGAAATTATAGATAAAAAAAACGGAATTTTAAAAAATCCTAAGCCCTTTGTGTTGTTTGAAGATTTTGGAGATTCAGCCTTAATGTTTTCTGTAAATTATTATACAAATGATAGTTATGGAGATCCAAGAATAAAAAGCGATTTACGTTTTTTAATAGACGCTGCTTTCAGAAAAAACAATATATCTATCCCTTTTCCACAAAGAGATATACATATTATTAGTAAATAATTTAGTTAAGAATTACGCATATACTTGTTTACGTATGAAAAAACTTTTAGGAGTTTGTTTTTTTCTAATAGTGCAGCTGGTCTGGTCACAAAGCTCAGATATTGTAAGGTTAGAATACACTACTTTGCCCAAAAAAAAATCTTCAAGAAGTATTTCTAGATTTCGGTTTTTGGCAAATCTTCCTATAAAGCTAAATGAAAAAAATTATTTAGTTGCTGGTGCAGAATATGGTATTATAGATTTTGCAAACGATAGTATTTATGAGTTTGATGATAAGGAATTAGAAAAATTAAGAATTGTAGATCTTAATTTAGGGTATGCGCATATACTTAATGATAAATGGACTTTTGTAGGTTTGGTAACACCAAGGTTAGCATCTAACTTTATTAATGGTGTGCAAAAAGAAGATTTTAATTTAAATTATTCTGTTTTAACTATTAAGGCAGATATGAAAAAAGAAAAACCTACAAGGTTAATATTAGGGTTGTCATACAACAATGCTACTGGTTTTGATGTTCCTTTACCTATTATAAGTTACTACAAAAAATTTCATCCAAACTGGTCGTATATGGTTGGTGTGCCTAGAATGGAGTTTAAATATCACTTAAAAGAACACCACACATTTAAAGCGGCATTATTATTGGATGGTTATTTTGTAAATGTACAAAATGATATTGCTTTACCTGATAACGACTTAGGCTCCGGCTTATCTTTGTCTGTAATAGTAGGTGCTTTTGGCTACCAGTATAACATTAATAAAAATATATCTTTTTATGCATTAGCGGGCCATACTTTATCACAAAGAGGTTTGTTAAGAGATGAAGAAAGAAAAAGCGTATATTCGTTATATGACGATGGAAATGTATATTTTAAAACAGGATTTAAAATAGGAATTTTTTAAAACACGTATATGTCAAAAATATTAGTAATAGAAGATGAAGCTGCAATACGCAGGGTTTTGGTAAAAATTTTATCAGAAGAAAGCGATACTTATAATGTTGAAGAGGCAGAAGACGGTTTAAAAGGTATAGATGCCATTAAAAAAAACGATTACGATTTAGTTTTGTGTGATATTAAAATGCCAAAAATGGATGGTGTAGAGGTATTAGAAGCTGCGCGTAAATTAAAACCAGAATTGGCATTTATAATGATTTCTGGTCACGGAGATTTAGATACTGCAGTAAACACAATGCGTTTAGGTGCTTTTGATTATATATCTAAACCACCAGACTTAAATAGGTTGCTAACAACAGTACGTAATGCATTAGATCGTAAAAATTTGGTTGTAGAAAATACTAAACTTAAGAAAAAAGTTAGTAAAAACTACCAAATGATAGGAGAAAGCGAAGGCATATCTTTAATAAAAGATATGATAGAAAAAGTAGCTCCTACAGATGCACGTGTTTTAATTACAGGATCTAATGGTACGGGTAAGGAGTTGGTAGCTCATTGGTTACATGAAAAAAGCCCGCGTAGTAAAGCACCATTTATAGAGGTGAACTGTGCAGCAATACCATCTGAATTAATAGAAAGTGAACTTTTTGGTCACGTTAAAGGAGCATTTACATCTGCAGTTAAAGATAGAGCTGGTAAATTTGAAGCAGCAAATAAAGGAACTATTTTTTTAGATGAAATAGGTGATATGAGTTTGTCTGCGCAGGCAAAAGTGTTACGTGCTTTACAAGAAAGTAAAATATCTAGAGTTGGTACAGATAAAGATATAAAGGTTGATGTTAGGGTAGTGGCAGCTACAAATAAAGATCTAAAAAAGGAAATAGCAGAAGGTAATTTTAGAGAAGATTTATACCATAGACTTGCAGTTATACTTATAAAAGTCCCAGCGTTAAATGATAGAAGAGAAGATATTCCTTTGTTAATAACATATTTTGCAGATAAAATAAGTAAAGAGCAAGGAACGGCTAAAAAAGTATTTTCTGATAAAGCAGTTTCATTGTTAAAAAGTTATGACTGGACAGGAAACATTAGAGAGCTACGCAATGTTGTAGAACGATTAATTATTTTAGGCGGACAAGAAGTTACAGAAGAAGATGTAAAACTATTTGCAAGTAAATAATACGTAGTTTACTAAAAACAAAAAAGCCTATATTTTTTAAAATATAGGCTTTTTTAATAGGCTGTAAAGTTGTTACATTACTTTGCTTGCCAAATATTTTTGTACTTCGTAAACATCTATACTTTTGTTAAACTTTTTACTAACAGATGGAAGGTTTTCGCTAGAAATCCAGATTTTCAATTCAGCATCCAAGTCAAAAGTACCTGCTGTCTCTAAAGAGAATCTAGAGATGCTTTTGTATGGCATAGACCTGTACTCTGCTTTGTTGCCAGTTAAACCTTGTACATCTATTAATATTAAACGCTTATTGGTAAACATAAACGTATCTCTAAATAATTTAAATCCTAGTTCTACTTGTTCATTATCTGTTAGAAGTCTTCCGTATTTTTCATTTAATTTTTCTACAGATACTTCACTTGCGTTACCAAGTATTTTATTAAATAATCCCATTATAGTTGTTAATATTAATTTTCTTGAGTGGTATTGTTTTCTTCTTTGTTTAGCAACTTGGCTGATACTTTATAATCTGCATTATATATCATTTTTGGTGTAGCCTTTTTTAAATCAAAATAAGCTCTTTTATACCATTTAGCATCTGTTGCTTTTTTTCTGTAATCTTCATTGGTTTTAGTAGTGCCAAATTCTTCATTTATATATGGTTTAATAGCGTGTATGCCAATACCAAAGTATTCAATACGTTCTAAAACCATTGCAAAATCTAGCTCAGAAAAGTAAAAGTTGTCATCAGCATCAAATCCTGTATTTAAGTTTTGAAGATCTGTAAAAACATTCTTCTGTAAAAATTCTAATTTTGTCATAGTTAGTGTTAAGGTGTGTAATGTAAGCAGTAGGTAATTGTACTGTTATTTTTTTCTGTTTAAAACCTTGTATTCTTCATAGCAACCGCTAATTGCATCTAATATTTGCAAATCGTTAGCTGTTTGTATAAAGGACTTAGAGTAGTTACAGTTGTTTAATATATCTTCAATATCTACTTTTTCTAGTTGTAGTAATTCTGTTAGTGTTTCTCTGTCAAACTTTGCAGCTAGTAAATCTCTAATACGGTCATCTTCTTTTATTTGTCGAAGTTTGCGCATTTGTGCAGGTTTTTTACCAAATAAATTACGGAGTAAATCTGCCGGATTTAAGATAGCGCCAAGTACTTTTGTAACAGCACTTGGGTTTTTGTTACCGGCTTCATAACCTGTATTTAGTCCAGAGATTGCATATTGGTAAGAATCGTTTAAACTAACGTTTTTAGCATCTATTTCTAAAAAGCCTGTTAACTGGTATGGTTTTACAACAACTTCTTCTAAGGCAAAAGCAAGTTCTGTTAAGGTAATTTTAGTGTCTTTAAACTTAAGCATATCATTAGTAACCTTAATTTTTTGAGATTTAAAACCAAGGTATGTTAAGTAAAGTGTGTCATTGGCAACTGCAGGTATTGTAAACTTACCTTTTTGGTCTGTAATTGTACCTTTTACTTGGTTAAGGTTTACAATGTGTACACTAGGCATCGGTTCATCAGTTTGCGCATTTATAATGGTTGCAGTAAACTCATTTTCTTTTTCTTTTGTTTTTTTTTCCTGTGAAAATCCACAGAATGTAATTAAGCTAAAAACAAGTAGGATGTATTTATTCATAAAAAAAGTGGTGTCGTTTATCTTCTACTAAAAACTCTAAGATATTAAAGTTTATCTCTTTAGGTGCGGAATATGGGTTAAATTTTTGATTAGAGGTGGTAAATAAACAAAAAAAAATACGCCGAAGCGTATTTTTAATATTCTATTAACTTAAAAGCTTAGTATCTTCTTTTACTTCTTTTGTTACCATAGCTTCCGCCACTATCGCGGCTTCCTCTACTGTCTTTATTGCGAGAACGACCTCTGTCACCGCCACCTCTATTATCTCTTCCTCGAGAAGATGAAGAACGGCCTCTGTCTCCGCGACCTCTACCACCTCTTCCGCGACCACCGCCACCTCCAGGGTTGTTAGAAATTTCTACGTTAACAAATCTGCCATCTACTTTAAACTCTGTAAATGTGGCTAGGACTTTTTCTGTGTGTTCTGCATCTGTATTAAAGAAAGAGAAACTTTCCTTAACATCTACTTTAAACACATCTTCTTTACCAAGACCAACAGTATCTCTTAAGAAATCTTTCAATGTCATCCAATCATAATCATCGCGCTCACCAACATTAATAAAGTAACGCACAGAACCACTAGTAGGTATTTCTGCTTTGTCTCTGCTACGACCTTCACGCTCACCTCTTTCTCCTCGGTCCGACGTGTTAAGGTCCTTAGTTTTGTTGTAATAGTCAAAGAAACGAGTAAACTCTACAGAAACTATTTTTTTAATTAGTTCCTCTCTGTCTACACCCTCTAATACATCATTAATTGCAGGTAAGTAGTTTTCTACTTCTTCATTAATTTCTGTATTTTTTATTTTGTTTGCTAAATGGTATAACTGAATTTCACAAATTTCCATCCCTGTAGGAATCTTTTTTGATAAAAATTCTGTTTGTAATTTTTTCTCTAAAGCTTTTATTTTACGTAGTTCACTACGAGTAACAATTACCATAGATACACCAGATTTTCCTGCTCTACCAGTACGCCCACTACGGTGTGTATAGGTTTCAATTTCATCTGGTAATTGGTAGTTTATTACGTGTGTAATGTCATCTACATCTATACCACGTGCGGCTACATCTGTAGCAACAAGCATTTGTATTTGTTTTTTACGAAAAGCGCTCATTACCAAATCTCTTTGGTTTTGACTTAAATCTCCGTGTAAAGCACCGGCATTGTAACCGTCTTCAATTAATTTTTCGGCAACCCTTTGCGTGTCCCTTTTGGTTCTACAAAAAACAACAGAGAAAATATCAGGATTGGTATCTGCTAATCTTTTTAATGCAGGGTATCTATCTCTACCACCAACAACATAATACTCATGTTGTACGGTAGTTGCACCTGCATTTTTAGATCCCACAGTAATTTCTTGTGGGTTGTGCATGAATTTTTTAGCAATTGTAGATACTTCTCTTGGCATTGTTGCAGAGAATAACCACGTAAATTTTTCATCTGGAGTGTTAGATAAAATGTCTTTTATGTCTTCATAGAAGCCCATATTTAACATTTCATCCGCTTCATCTAATACACAGTAATCTAACTTAGATATGTTAACCATACCACGGCTAATCATATCTTTTATTCTACCAGGAGTAGCAACAACTATTTGTGCTCCTCTTCTAATTTGGTTTGCTTGCTCTGTAATACTAGCACCACCGTAAATTGCAACAACGTTAAGACCTTTTTCGTATTTAGAATACGCTTTTAGTTCATTAGTAATTTGTAAACAGAGTTCACGTGTAGGAGATAGTATTAATCCTTGAGTAGTTCTGCTACTTGTATCAATTTTCTGAATTAACGGAAAACCAAAAGCAGCTGTTTTACCTGTACCAGTTTGTGCTAATGCTACAAGGTCTGTTTCTTGGTTTAAAAGGATTGGAATTGCTTTTTCTTGTACTTCTGATGGAGATTCAAATCCAAGATCTACAATAGCATCAAGTAGGGACTTATCTAGCCCTAATGCTTCAAATTTTGTCATAATATGTTATTCTTAATCGCAAATATGTATGTTACATAGAGCGTTTATCATATTATAACTCAGAGTAACACATGCTATACCAGCGGCGTTTTTTAATAAGCTGCAAAAGTACTTTAAATATTTTGAATAACCATACAACATAAGTAATAGTTATATTTAAGGAGCAAGACTATAGCCGTAAATAGATAAAATAACACCAATTACCCCAAAAATAATCATTAAAGCAACTAGTGATTTTTGCAATGTAGGATTGTCATAAATTATTATGCAAACGGCACCTAAAACAATACTTATTTGAAAAAAAAGAACTCCAAAATCAAACTTACGGGTAGCTATATCATATTTTTGTGCTAGTACTTTCCACTCGTTAATGCCAGTAATTACGCCCATTTTGCCATCTAAGTCTTGAGTCCAATCTTTTTTTTCAATGTTTTTAGAACCAATTAAAATTTCGTGTTTTTCTGCCTTGTACTTTTTTATTTGTGCTTTGGTTTTTTCTATTTTACTGTACACAAAATCTCTTTTTTCTTCAGCAACGGCATTAGTGTACAAAAGAGCTTCTAGGTTGTCTAATTCACTTTCTTTTAAACTTTCTTTTATGCTTTTAGACTGATACCAACTAGAATAATTAACCAATTTGTTGTGTGCAATCATCATTTCTTCTTCTAATTCTCCGTTTACTAACTGAGAAATTGCCATAAGTGCGGCAAAAAAAGCAATAAGTACACCACCATATGCCTCGGCACGTTCAGATGCTACAGAAACTTCTACTGTTTGCTTAGCCATAATTGTATTGTTTTAAAAAAGTAATTAGCTGTATTGTAGCCTTTGCTCTGTGGCTAATTTTGTTTTTTGTTTCTAGCGGTAATTGTGCAAATGTTTTGTTGTAACCTTCGGGAGTAAAAATAGGATCGTATCCAAAACCATCTGTGCCCTGTTTACTTTGTGTAATAGAACCATTTACGATACCAGTAAAAATATGTTGCTCACCATTAATTTGCAGAGCTATAACTGTTTTAAAATGTGCTTCTCTGTTTGGGTTGTCTCCTAACTTTTGTAAAAGTTTTGCCATATTGTCTTCTGCACTTTTTTGTTCTCCGGCGTAACGAGCAGCATAAATTCCGGGTTCACCATTTAAAGCATTTACAAGCAAACCAGTATCATCAGAAAAACAAGGTAAGTTGTACTTTTCTGTAACATAATTTGCCTTTTGTATAGCATTGCCTTCTATAGTATCTGCTGTTTCTGGTATATCATCAAAACAACCAATGTCTGTTAAAGAAACAAGTGTAATGTTTTTAGGAACTAAGGCTTGTACCTCTTTAAATTTATTAGCGTTATGTGTGGCAAATACTATTTTCATTATTTGTAATTAGGAGTGTTTTTGTAAAATTTTACATTAAATTTTTTAAAAACCAATTGCAAAAGTAGTAATTTTATTTTCTTAAATATTTAATATGTCTTTAAAGCTTCCGCCAGTAGTAGTTGTTTTTATTTTTGGTTTGTTTATGTACGTTTTAGCAAGATTTTTACCTTTTGGTATTTTTGACTTTTTTGGAAGAACAATGCTTTTAAAAGGTTTGTTAGTGGTTATGCTTTTGGTTTTAGCGGCATCAACATATAAATTTTTTAAAGCCAAAACTACTGTAGATCCTAAAAATTTAGAGAAGACAAATACATTAGTAACTACTGGTATATACAAATTTACCAGAAACCCAATGTATTTAGCAATGCTTTTGTTATTAATTGCTTGGGGTTTATTTTTAAGTAATGCTTTTAATATGCTTTTAGCAGCTGCATTTGTATCTTATATGAACGCTTACCAAATATTGCCAGAAGAAAAAATGCTAACCCAAAAATTTGGTAAAGAATACACATCTTACACAAAAAAAGTGCGTCGTTGGTTTTAATTTTATTATCATATTCTTAATTTAAAGGGGCTTAAAAAACAATTTTTATAGCATATGTGATGATACGCCTTTTTTGCTTTAATTTTACTTTTCACTTAGCAACTATCACACTAATATTTTTTACTTTTACTACTTAAATTTTTTAAAAATGGTAGACCAAGGGAGAAAATATGTTTTTGATTTTGATAGCACGCTAACCAGAGTTGAAGCTTTAGATGTTTTAGCTGAAATTACATTACAAGGTAATGCTAACAAAGAAGAAATTATTAAAGAAATACAAGAAATTACCAACCTAGGAATAGATGGCGATATCTCCTTTACAGAGTCCTTAGAAAAACGCATAAAACTACTTAATGCGCATAAAAGCCATTTAACACAATTGGTAGCAGAACTTAGAGATAAAATATCTAAGTCTATTGAGACTAATAAAGAATTTTTTCATAACTATTCTGATGATATTTATGTTATTTCTTGCGGATTTAAAGAGTTTATAGATCCTATAGTTGAAGAATACAACATACCATCTAATAAAGTATATGCAAATACGTTTAAGTTTGATGCGGATGGTAATATTATTGGTTTTGATGAGGCTAATGTTTTGGCATCTCACAACGGTAAAATAGAGTGTCTTAAAAACTTAGACCTAGATGGTGAGGTACAAGTAATAGGAGATGGGTATAGTGATTATGTAATGCGTGAAGCTGGAATTGCAGATAAGTTTTTTGCATATACAGAAAATGTAAGTAGAGATAAAGCTACAACAAATGCAGATCACGTTACACCAAATATGGATGAGTTTTTGTTTGTAAATGATTTGCCACGAAAAATATCATACCCAAAAAACAGAATAAAAATATTGTTGCTAGAAAATGTGCATCCGGCAGCATTTCATAATTTATCTGAAGACGGTTTTTCTGTAGAACTTGTAAAACACAGTCTACCGGAAGATGAATTAATAGAAAAATTAAAAGGAGTACACGTTTTAGGTATTCGTTCTAAAACACAAGTAACCAAAAAAGTATTAGAGGCAGCAGATAAACTTTTAGTAGTTGGTGCATTTTGTATTGGTACTACGCAAATAGATCTAGAGAGTGCTAAAAAAAGAGGTGTAGTTGTATTTAATGCGCCTTATAGCAATACACGTTCTGTTGTAGAGTTGGCTATTGGAGAAATTATTACCTTAATGCGTAATGTATTTCCTAGGAGTCAGGAAATTCACAGCGGGCAATGGAATAAAACAGCAGTTAACTCTAGAGAAGTACGTGGTAAAAACTTAGGAATTGTTGGTTATGGTAATATAGGTAAACAATTATCTGTTTTAGCAGAAGCTATTGGTATGCGTGTGTATTATTATGATGTTAATGACCAATTAGCGCTTGGTAATGCTACAAAATGTAATACTTTAGAAGATTTACTTAATGTGTCTGATGTGGTAACATTACATATTGATGATAATAAAGCAAACAAGAACTTTATTGGTGAGCGTGAAATTAACCAAATGAAAAATGGTGCTATGCTTATTAATTTATCTCGTGGTTTTGTAGTAGATATACAAGCATTAGTAGTAGCATTAAAAAGTGGTAAAATTGGTGGGGCAGCAGTAGATGTTTACCCAGAAGAGCCACGTAGTAATGGTGAGTTTTTTACTGAGTTGCAAGGGTTAGATAACGTAATATTAACACCGCATGTTGGTGGTAGTACAGAAGAAGCGCAAAGAGATATTGCAGATTTTGTACCTAATAAAATTATGGAGTATATTAACTCTGGTAATACCGTAGATGCAGTAAATTTCCCTAGTATACGCTTGCCAAGGCAAACTAATGCACATCGTTTTTTACACATACACAAAAACGTACCGGGTATAATGGCTAAAATAAATAAGGTTTTAGCAGAGTATGAAATGAATATTACCGGTCAGTACTTATCTACAGATAGTGAAGTTGGATATGTAATTACAGACCTAGATAAAAAGTATAACAAAGAGGTTATTAAGGCTTTAAAAAAGGTGGAAAACACTATTAAATTTAGAGTTCTTTATTAGTAGTTTATAAGTTACAAGTAAATATAAAAGGCTGCACTAAAAAGTGCGGTCTTTTTTATTACATCTTATTCTAAAAAATTTTTAACCTTAGTTTTTATAAAAAATATGTTCTTTTTCTTTTTTAATTTATAAGTAATAACATTCCCTAGTTTTGTTTTTAGTTGTTCTATTTCTGTGTTGCTCAAATCTTTAACAGGAGTGTTATTTATTTCTAATATCTGATCATTTAAAGAAACTTTTGCGGTAGTAGTTTTATTGATAAAAGTGGTGCTCACAAATGCTTTTTCACCTCTTTTTATAATTTTAAAGCCATCAGTAATTAACTCAGGCGCTACCTTAACTTTATCTCTAGATTGTTCTAGTATTAGCTTGTTCTGGTTACTGTAAATGGTAAAGTGTTTTAGCATTCCGCCTCCTATAAAACCAATAAACTTGTTGTTAGGAAAATTGTTTAGTGTTGTATTTGCAATATCTACTAGCACACCATTGTACGTTTTATTCCCAATTAGTACTTTAGTTTTATTGGTTATAAGTGTATTGTTTAAACCAGAAGTATGTGCTGTTGGCATACTTACGTCAACATAACTAAAATTGTCTCTAATACTTTTTTTCAATTCGTTTAAATTATTGTTTGGGTAGTTTAACAGCGTAACATATCTGCCATTTCCTGTATCTACCATAAAGTAGCCAGGTATAACTGTGTCACCAATTGTAACTGTACCGTAAATTTCATAAAACCCGTACAGGTATAAATTGTCTTTGTTTTTTAATAATAGGATACTATTACTTTGTTCTAAAATCTGCTCTTCATTATTGCTTAATGTTATTTGCTTTTTATGGTAATCAACTTTTACATTAAATTGTCTAAAAAAGTCTAGGTTAATGGTTGCTTTATGAAAAGCATTAAAATCGTACTCGTTAACTAATACACTTCTTATGTTATCTTCTTTTTTTAAATAGTAATTAAATGTATCTCCTAGAGAGACTAATACATCTTTTTTAATTAAATTTATGTTGTTTTTTTTAGCAAACAGATAATCAATATTAAAACCACTAGATCCGGTGTCGTACATAAAATAACAAGGGTTGTTATTTATTTTACCTTTTATAAATATTCTGTTTTTAACTAATTTAAAAGGAAGTGTATGTACTATATTTTGAGAAAATAAAGAGGTAGAAAAACTAAATAATAGTATGTAAAGGAGTTTTGTTTTCAAATATTAGTTAAAGCTAATTTTACCGATGATGATAAGGCTCGTTACGTAGAATAGTAAACCCTCTGTAAATTTGTTCAACCACAAACAAACGTACCATTTGGTGAGAGAATGTCATTTTAGAAAGACTAATTTTTCCTTTAGCAGTAGCGTAAATTGCATCACTAAAACCATAAGGACCTCCAATAACAAAAACCAATTGTTTAATTCCTGCATTCATTTTCTTTTGTAAGTAATCAGAAAAATCTACAGAAGTAAATTGTTTTCCGTTTTCATCTAAAAGTACAAGCACGTCTGTAGGGCTCAACTTTTTTAAAATAAGCTCGCCTTCCTTTTCTTTTTGTTGTGCTTCAGATAGGTTTTTTACATTTTTTATATCTGGTATAATGTCTAAATTAAACTTAATATAATGCCCTAATCGCTTTTCATATTCAGCAATTAAAGCTTGTAAATTTTTATTATCGGTTTTGCCAATGGCTAGTAGCTTAATAGTCATACCACAAATATAATGTCAATTTTTAAAAAATTATTAGATAACAACTGCATTATGTAGATAATCAAAAAAACAGTTAAAGTTTAATAAAACAATTTAGTAAATTAGCACAAAACAAAAACAAATTAATGATTTCAGAAGAGCAGTTTCAGAAAGAAATAGACCTAATTATTAGTAATGCAATACGTGAAGACGTAGGAGATGGCGACCATAGTTCTTTGGCTTGTATACCTGCAACAGCAACTGGTAAAGCAAAATTACTGGTTAAAGACAATGGTATTATTGCAGGTGTAGAATTTGCTAAACAAGTTTTTGCATATGTAGACAAAGGTTTACAGGTAGAAACACTTATTAATGATGGTGAAACTGTAAAACACGGAGATATTGTTTTTTATGTAACGGGCAGCTCACAAAGTATTTTAAAAGCAGAACGATTGGTGTTAAACGCTATGCAGCGTATGAGTGCTATTGCTACTAAAACAAACTTTTTTGTAAAATTATTAGAAGGTACAAATACTAAGATATTAGATACTCGTAAAACTACACCAGGTTTGCGTGCAGCAGAAAAATGGGCTGTAAAGATAGGTGGAGGAGAAAACCACAGGTTTGCTTTGTATGATATGATTATGCTAAAAGATAACCATATAGATTTTGCAGGTGGTGTAACCAAAGCCATAGAAAAAACAAAAGAATACTTAAAAGAAACAGGCAGAGACTTAAAAATTATAGTTGAAGCTAGAAATCTTGATGAAATTAAAGAAATTTTAAAGACAGATGGTGTGTACCGTATCCTTATAGATAATTTTAATTACCAGGATACAAAAACTGCTGTTGCATTAATTGGAGACAAATGTTTAACAGAATCTAGTGGTGGTATTAATGAAAATACTATTAGAGAATATGCAGAATGCGGTGTAAATTATATTTCTTCTGGCGCACTTACACACTCTGTTTATAATATGGATTTAAGCCTTAAAGCAGTTTAATGTCGGTAGAAATTGAAGAAAAACTAGCAAAAATACCAGTAATAAACTGGATAGTAGCACTATTAAAAAAAGTTACTTTGCCAGCCTTTGTAGGTTTGTCTTTGTATGATTTATTAGAGCTTTACCTTAATGGAATTTTAAAAGGAACCTTATCTACACGAGCCAGTGCCATTGCATTTAGTTTGTTTATGGCATTGTTCCCATTATTAATATTTTTGGTAACACTAATACCGTTTTTAATACCTTATGTAGATTCTGGTAACCCAGATACTAACTTAAATACAGAGTTTATTGCATACTTAGAGTATGTATTACCAAATGCTATAAACGATTATTTTTTTGATCAGATTTACGATGAAATAATGAGTCAAAAGCGTGGAGGTTTATTATCATCTACATTTGTTTTGTCTATATTTTTAATAGCAAACGGTGTTAATGCTATTTTTAGTGGTTTTGAGAATTCTTACCATATAAGTTTAAATCGTCATTTTATAAGACAATATTTGTATGCTTTAATGGTAGGTTTATTGCTGTCTATATTAATAATAGTTAGTGCTATTGTGTATATGTATTTTGAGATTTATGTGATAGAAAATATATCAGACACCACACAGGTTTATTTTGGCACAGGATTAGAAGAGACAGATATTTGGACTACCGAGATAGCTAAAATAGTTTATTTTACATTTTTGTCTTACCTATCAATTTCAATTTTGTACTATTTTGGTACGGCAGAAGGTAAAAAAACAAAGTTTTTTTCATCAGGCTCATTAATGACAACAATTTTATTTGTGCTAACTTCTTACTTGTTTGGAGTTTACGTAGATAAATTTGCAAGGTACAATGAATTGTATGGTGCTTTAGGCGGATTATTAATTCTGATGGTTTATATTTGGTTAAATGCCAACATCCTTTTATTAGGGTTTGAGCTAAATGCAACATTAAATTCATTAAAGAAAAAAATTATACAAAATGAAGAAGAATAAAACACTATTTACCATTGCAATCTTATTTTTTATCGCTAATATAAGTGTAGCACAATCTGTTTTTGGAAAGTGGAAAACTATTGATGATAGAAACGGAAAAGAAAAAGCTATAATTGACGTTTATGAGAAAAACGGCAAAATGTATGGGAAAATAATTAAGATTGTAGATCCAAAACGTAGAGATGCCGTTTGTGAAAAATGTGAGGGCGATTTAAAAAATGCTCCAATTTTAGGCTTGCATATTATTAAAAATGCAGAAAAAACAGACAAAAACGAATACAAAGGAAAACATCTTTTTGATCCAGAACAAGCAATGACTTTTAGATGTAAAATTTGGTTAGATCCAGAAGATCCAGATAAGTTAAAAGTTCGTGGTTACTTAGCATTTATTTACAGAACTCAAACTTGGATACGTGTTAAGGAGTAACCTACTTTATGCAGCATTTTATAAATGTAATATTACCAATTCCCTTAGAAAAACTATTTACGTATAGTGTAACAAGGGCAGAAGCCAATTTTTTAAAAGTGGGTATGCGCGTTGCCGTACCCTTTGGCAAATCTAAAATACATACAGCATTAGTTGCAGAAATACACGGTACAGCACCAACTTTATATGAGGCCAAAGATATTCATCAAATACTAGATGATGAGCCCATAGTTACAGAGTTACAAATTAAACATTGGTCTTGGGTAGCTAAATACTATATGTGTTCTATAGGTGAAGTTTTTAGGAGCGCAGTTCCGGGTGCCTTTTTATTGGAGAGTGAAACTTTAATATTAAAAAATTCTGAGACTACCGTAGATGAAAATACACTAACAGATGAAGAGTTTTTAGTGTTTGAAGCATTAGAGCGCCAGTCTATGTTAAAGGTGCAAGAAATTGCAGCTATAGTAGATAAAAAAAACGTGCTACCTATTTTAAAACGTCTGTTAGATAAAAATGTAATTTTAACTAAGGAAGAAGTTTACCAACAATACAAGCCCAAACTGGTAAGGTATGTTAAGTTGGGACCAAAGTACCAAACCGAAGAAGAATTAAGTGCTTTGTTAGACTCGCTCTCTAGAGCACCAAAACAAAGTAATGTAATTTTATCATTATTTCAATTACAAGGAACTAATCATAAAAAAATAACAGTAAAAGAGTTAGAGGAAAAAAGCAAATCTTCCTCAGCTATAATTAAGGCTTTAATAGATAAAGAAATTTTAGAAGAGTTTTTTGTACGAACAGATAGGGTTGTTTTTGATTCTACAAAAAAAACAAAACAACTAAAAGAGCTCAATCAGTACCAGGCTAATGCTTTACAGGCAATTAAATCTAGTTTTAAAGAAAATAAGGTTACCTTATTACATGGCGTTACTTCTTCGGGTAAAACAGAGGTATACGTGCAATTAATAGCAGATTACTTGGCTAAAGGGCAACAGGCATTGTATTTATTACCAGAAATAGCGTTAACAACACAATTAATTGCAAGGCTACAAAACTACTTTGGTGAATATGTTGCTGTTTTTCATTCTAAGTATACAGTAAATGAAAGGGTTGAGGTTTGGAACAATGTTTTAGCAAACAAGTCTAAGGCTCAAATTGTAATAGGTGCAAGGTCAGCGTTGTTTTTACCGTTTTCTAACCTAGGGTTAATAATTGTAGATGAAGAGCATGAGGCGTCTTTTAAGCAGTACGATCCGGCACCAAGGTACCACGCCAGAGATAGCGCAATTGTTTTAGCAAATTTTAGTAATTGCAATATTCTTTTAGGTTCTGCTACGCCAAGTATAGAAACGTATTACAATGTTAAGCAGAAAAAATATGGCTATGCACAAATAACGCGTAGGTATGGTAATGTACTAATGCCAGAAGTAGAGTTGGTAGATATAAAAGAGCTAACGCGTAAAAAACGTATGAAAGGTCATTTTTCAGAACGGTTATTACGCGGTATTACAGAAGCAGTACAAGAGAAAGAACAAGTAATTTTGTTTCAAAACCGCAGAGGGTATGCACCAATAGTAGAATGTACAACTTGTGGCCACTCACCACAATGCCCAAATTGTGATGTAAGTTTAACCTATCATCAATACAAAAAACAAATGCGTTGTCATTACTGTAGTTATCACATGGCTTTACAAAAAAGTTGTTTGGCTTGTGGTATGTCTACCTTAAATACCAAGGGTTTTGGTACAGAGCAGGTAGAGCAAGAACTGCAAGAGCTAATGCCAAACCTGCGAATTGGCCGTATGGATTTAGATACAACTAGGGGTAAACATGCGTACGAGAAAATAATTACTTCTTTTGAAAAACACGAGTTAGATGTTTTAGTGGGTACTCAAATGCTAACTAAAGGATTAGATTTTGGTAATGTAAGTTTGGTAGGTATTATGAATGCAGATAACCTATTAAATTTTCCAGATTTTAGAGCACATGAACGTAGTTATCAACTATTAGCGCAAGTTTCTGGTAGGGCAGGTAGGGCTCAAAAAAGAGGTAAGGTATTAATACAAACGTACAACCCTTATCATCAAATATTGCAACAAGTATCTACTAATGATTATGAGGCAATGTACACAGACCAAATTAATGAACGTAGGTTTTTTAAGTATCCGCCTTTGCATAGGATATTAAAAATAACATTTAAACACAGAGATTATGGTAAGGTGGAAGATGCTTCTGCTTGGTTTGCAAAATCCTTGCGCGTAGCTTTTAAAGATGATGTCTTGGGACCAGAATTCCCTGCGGTGGCCAGAATAAGAAACTTGTATTTAAAAAATGTTGTTTTAAAAATAAAAAAAGAGCAGCCTTTAGGTAAAACAAAAGATTACATAAAAAAAATTGAAAAATCTTTTAATGCAATTGGTCAATTTAAAGGTGTAAGGGTAATTTATAATGTAGATTATATTTAAAAAAATAGCAAAAAAAAGCCGACTTAATAGTCGGCTTTTTTATAATGTATAATTTTTAAACGTTGCTTAGCGCTTCAGCAAGCTCCGTTTTTTTATTTCTACTTAAAGGTATTTGTCTTCCATCAACTTCTACGTTTTTGCTATTAAATTTTTCAACCTTTTCTAAGTTAACTATGTAAGATTTATGTATTCTTAAAAACTTATCTTCAGGCAACTGCTTTTCAAAAGATTTCATTGTAGATAAAATTACAATATTGGCCTCGTCTGTAACAAGTTTAATATAATCACCTAAGGCTTCTATCCATTTAATATCATTTAAAATAACCTTACGTTTTTTAAGATTACTTTTTACAAAAATATGTTCTTCATCTTCTTGTACTCTGTGCATTTGCTCATACTTAGCAACAGCTCTTTTAACAGAGGCATCAAACCTACTCATTGTAATTGGTTTGTGTAAATAATCTGTTACGTCATAATCAAAAGCTTTTAATGCGTAATCAGGTTTACCAGTTATAAGTATAACTTGTGGCGGATTTTCTAGAGACTCTAATAAGTCAAATCCGTTAATGATTGGCATTTCTACGTCTAGGAAAATAAGATCAACTTCGTTGTTCTTAAGTCCGTTCTTGGCTTCAATAGCATTGCTGTACTCAGCCACCATTGCTAGGTTTGGATGATTGTTAACCAACTTTGCCACGGCCATACGTTGCATAGAAGAATCATCTACAATTATACATCTTAGTTTCATAAATAAGTTGATTTGTGGGGTTAAATCTCAGCTAAAGTACTAAAATTGTCAGATGAATTGCAAGAAAAGATGTGAACATGCATTAATCTGTTGTGTAATTAGCATTTAACGAGTTATGGATTTCATTTGGGTTTGGTTAGAAAATTGGGGTTTGTTAATAACTATTTTTATATAGAACGAAGATTTCTAGCTTTTCTTGTGAGAATAGAAAAAAATAATTACTTTTGCGGACTGAAAAAAATATATATAATATGAATCATTACGAAACTGTTTTCATTCTGAATCCCGTTCTATCTGATGTACAGATAGAGGAAACAGTTAAGAAATTTGAAGATTTCTTAATTAAAAAAGGTTCCAAAATGGTTGCCAAAGAAAATTGGGGACTTAAAAAATTGGCCTATCCTATTCAACACAAAAAAAGTGGTTTTTACCATTTGTTTGAATTTACTGCACCTGGTGATGTAATCAATGGTTACGAGCTAGAATTTAGAAGAGATGAACGTGTTATGCGTTTCTTAACTGTAAAGCTAGACAAGCACGCTATTTCTTGGGCAGAGAGAAGAAGAACAAAATTAAAAACTAAAGCTTAAGGATTATGTCAGCTATTGAACAACAAGCAAAAGGAAAAAAAGACGGAGAAATTAGATATTTAACTCCGTTAAACATTGAGACTAACAAACAGAAAAAATACTGTAGATTTAAAAAATCTGGTATTAAGTATGTAGATTACAAAGATCCAGATTTCTTAATTAAGTTAGTTAATGAGCAAGGTAAATTACTTCCAAGAAGACTTACTGGAACTTCATTAAAATATCAAAGAAAAGTGGCTGTTGCTGTTAAAAGAGCGCGTCATTTAGCATTAATGCCATATGTTGGCGATTTATTAAAATAAAAAAAGCTAAACAATGGAACTTATATTAAAACAAGACGTACAGAATTTAGGTTTTAAGGATGACGTAGTAGAAGTTAAAAACGGCTACGGAAGAAACTTTCTTATTCCTCAAGGATTAGCTGCTCTTGCTACACCATCTGCAAAGAAGGTTTTAGCAGAAAACTTAAAGCAAAGAGCTCATAAAGAAAAGAAAATTGTTGATGAAGCTAATAAAACTGCTGAAGCATTAAAGCAATTAGAAATTAAAATACCTGCTAAAGTTGGTGTTGGAACTAAATTATTTGGTTCTATTTCTAATATAGATTTAGCCGCAGCTATAGAAAAAGCAGGTCAATCAATAGACAAAAAATATATTTCTATTAAAGGTGGTTCTGTTAAAAGAACTGGGCCTTACAATGCTCAGATTAGACTACACAGAGAGGTAATTGTAGAATTTCCTTTTGAAGTTGTAGCTGAAGCTAAATAAATAGTTAATATAATGTTAATAGAAAAAAGAGTTATGCACGCATAACTCTTTTTTTTTGTTCTAAATTTAGCATATCTAAAAATAACTAACTTAGAACAATATGAAAAACTATTTATTTTTTTGCTTATCGTTTTTGTTTGTTTCCCTGTCGGTTAACGCTCAGGTAACAACCTCAAACATTAAAGGTTTGGTTGTAGACGATCAGGCAATGCCTCTTATGGGGGCAAATGTTATTGCTGTGCATACACCAACAGGTACTAAATACGGCGGTATTACTAATGATGAAGGTAGGTATAACCTTTTAAATATGAGGGTTGGTGGTCCTTATGTAATTACAGTTTCTTATGTAGGTTTTGAAAACCAAGTTAAGAACGATGTTTACCTTACTTTAGGTAAAACTTTTAATTTTAATGTAACTCTAACAGAATCTAGTCAAATGTTAGATGAAATTATTTTGGTTCAAGACCAAAGTGGTACATTTGGTAGTGGGCGTACAGGGGCAGAAACAAGTGTGGGTAGTAGAGAACTAACTAAATTGCCTACAATTTCTAGATCTGCACAAGACTTTACAAGACTAGAGCCTACGGCAAGTGGTGATTCTTTTGGAGGTCGTAATGATCAGTTTAATAATTTTTCTTTAGATGGTGCAATTTTTAATAATCCTTTTGGGTTAGATTCTCCAACACCAGGCGGGCAAACAGGTTCGCAACCTATTTCTTTAGATGCTTTAGAGCAAATACAAGTAAGTACAGCTCCTTATGATGTTACATTGTCTGGTTTTACGGGAGCATCTGTAAATGCGGTTACAAAAAGTGGTACTAATGAATTTCATGGTACTGTTTATGGTTTTTTTAGAAATGAAGACTTAACAGGCGGTAAGGTTAAAGGAGAAGATGTAATTAAGCCTAAATTAACTCAAAATCAATATGGTGTAAGTATTGGTGGGCCAATTGTTAAAAATAAATTATTTTTCTTTGCTAATTTTGAAAAAGAGGAAAGAGATGATTTAGGGACAAATGGATGGGTGCCTAATACGGGCTCTGGTAGTATAGGTGAGTCTAGAGTTTTAGAAAGCGATTTAATGGCTGTACAGTCTGCCTTAGCAGGTATTGGTTATGATACTGGTCGTTATGAAGGTTTTACTTACGGCGGAGAGTCTACTAAAGGTATCTTTAAGTTAGATTGGAATATTAATGATAATAACAGATTGGCTGTTATTTATAACTTTTTAAATTCTTCTAAAGAAAAACCAGCTCACCCTACGGCTATTAGACAAAGAGGACCAAATTTTACAACTTTACAATTTGAGAACTCTGGATATGAAATTAATAACAATTTAAAATCTTTTCAGATAGAATTAAATTCTACATTGTCTGAAACTATGACAAATAAATTGCAAGTTGGTTATTCTCATTTTGATGATTTTAGAGATGCTTTATCTTCTCCAATTCCTGCAATGACTATACAGGATGGTAATGGGTCTAATTATATTGTTGTAGGTCATGAGCCTTTTTCAATTAATAACACATTAGATCAAAAGGTTTTTCAGTTTTCTAACAATACCAATATTTTTAAAGGAGATCATACATATACAATTGGTTTCTCTTTTGAAAAATTTGATTTTAAAAACTCATTTAACCTGGGTTCATATGGTTATGCAGATGCAAGAGGTTACGTAGGAGCTTTTGGTGCATTTGGTAGTTTAGCAGATTTTCAAACAGCAGTAGATAATGGGTTAATTTCTGATGCTATTACAAATGCTGAAGGTATTAATGCAGCAAATAATACTAATGATACTTGGAGTTTGGCAGAAACTAGTGTTGGGCAAATGGCATTTTATGTGCAAGATGAGTGGAATGCTACAGAAGATTTTAAATTAACTTATGGAGTTCGTTTTGATAAGCCTTTGTTTTTTGATACGGCAGATAAAATTCGTGAGAATATAGCAAGGAAAGGTACATATGTGCCAAGTATACCTTATTACAATCCAGAAACGGGAGAAGAGGTATTTATAGATTCTGAAAAATTACCAAGTAACCAATGGTTAATTTCTCCAAGAGTAGGTTTTAATTGGGATGCAAAAGGAGATAATTCTTTACAAGTACGTGGTGGTACTGGTTTGTTTACTGGTAGATTGCCATTTGTATGGTTGGGTAATCAAGTGCAAGGTGTAGATGTGTTTTATTACCAAACTGTAGATCCAGATTTTAAATTTCCACAAGTATGGAGAACTAATTTAGGCTTAGATAAAAAGTTTGAAAATGGTATTATTGGTACGTTAGATGTTTCTTATACTAAGGATTTAAACGCTGCTCACGTACAAAACTGGGGATTAAGAGAGCCTACAGGTACATTGGTTGGTCCAGGAGGAGATAGACCAGTTTACTTATCTGGTGATACGGGTAACAATGCTTATGTATTTACTAATTCTGACAAAGGAAGAGTATTTAATGTTTCAGCCAAAGGACAAAAGACTTTTGATAATGGCTTGTACGTAATGGCTGCTTATAGCTATTTAAATGCTAAAGATGTAAACTCTATTGAAGCGGAAATTACTGGTGATGCTTTTGAGTTTAATCCAAATGCAGGTAATGCAAATGCAGACGTTTTAAGTTATTCTAAATACGGAGATACACACCGTTTTATTGGTGTTCTATCCAAAAACTTTGAGTACGGACAAGGAAAATGGAATACAACAATTTCTACTTTCTTTGAGTATGCTAAAGGTGCAAGGTATAATTATACATATGCTGGTGATATTAATGGTGATGGATCTGGTCAAAATAACGATTTATTATACATTCCTACTGAGGCAGAAATTTCTCAAATGCAATTTTCAGGAGCAGGCCAAGCAGAAGCTTTTGAAGCATATATTCAGCAAGATGATTATTTAAAAGATAACCGAGGAGAGTTTATGGAGCGCTACGGTGCTTTAGCTCCTTGGAGAGGTCGTTGGGATCTTAAATTTTTACAAGATTATAAGTTTGCTAACAATAACAAAATACAATTTAGTATTGATGTCCTAAATGTTGGAAACTTAATTAGTTCTGATTGGGGTATTGTACGCCAGCCAAATAATATTAGTCCGGTGGGAGTTAGCTTCCCAGATGCTAATCCAGCCCCAGATGTTTATGAGGCAGACCGTACACAGGCACCTACCTACACTTTTGACCCTAGTTTAACTAGAACAAATGGGTATGATGCAAGTTTGTTATCTAGATGGCAAGCACAATTTGGTTTGCGCTTTATTTTCTAGTAAAAAATAAATAATTTTAATTATTAAAAGGTTATGCTTATGCATAGCCTTTTTTTATTTTTGCAAAATGAAATATGCAAGACTAACAAAACAACAACTAGAAGAATTGCAACCAGAGTTTGTAAATTTTTTAGCATCGCAAACAATTACTGCAGAAGAATGGGAAACTATTAAAAAAGATAAACCAGAAGTTGCAGAAGAGGAGTTAGATGTTTTTAGTGATTTAATTTGGGAAGGTGTATTAACTAAAGTAGAGTATTTAGAAAATGTATCTGCACAACAAATGCATTTGTTTCATTTAGAAGAAAAAGAAATGAAACTGCTTTCTGTTAAAGTAATGAATCCTGATGTAGATTTAACAACAAGTGTTGGGTTTGCTTGGTTTAAGAAAAACTGGCAGTCAGACTTTGTAGAGTATTTAACGGCTTCTAAAATTTATACTGATGATAAAAATTTAGATAAATTTAATTTAATTAAGCAAGGAGCGGTAATAACTAAAGGAGATTTGTACAAGTGGTTTGATAATATTATTAGTTAGACTACTAATAAGTAAATTACATATAAAACAATATTAATAGCCTTTATAAAGGCATAAAGAATGATTTATCATTCTATACATTTTTAACAGTTATGGCACAAAAACCATCAATACCAAAGGGAACAAGAGATTTTTCACCGTCTGAAATAGCAAAAAGAAATTACATTTTTGATATTGTAAAGAAACATTTTCAGACATTTGGTTTTCAGCCTATAGAAACACCTTCTTTTGAAAATTCACAAACCTTAATGGGTAAATATGGTGATGAAGGTGATCGCTTAATATTTAAAATATTAAACTCAGGTGATTATTTAAATAAAGTTAATGATGAACTATACCAAAAGAAGGACTCGGGATCATTAACTACAAAAATTTCAGAAAAAGCATTGCGTTATGATCTTACCGTACCTTTTGCACGTTACGTGGTAATGCACCAAAACGAAATTGATTTTCCTTTTAAAAGATATCAAATACAGCCTGTTTGGAGAGCAGATAGGCCGCAAAAGGGCAGGTTTAGAGAATTTTATCAGTGTGATGCAGATGTTGTTGGGTCGGACTCCCTGTTACAGGAAATAGAATTGGTACAATTGTATGATGCTGTTTTTACAGAGTTAGAACTTGTAGGAACAACAATTAAATTAAACAATCGTAAAATTCTTGCAGGTATAGCAGAGGTTATAGGTGCAAAAGAGCGTTTAATAGATTTTACTGTCGCCTTAGATAAGTTAGATAAAATAGGAGTAGAGGGAGTAACTAAAGAAATGCTAGAAAAGGGTATCTCTGAAGATGCAATTAAAAAAGCAACACCTTTATTTTCATTATCAGGTTCTAATACAGAGCAATTGCAAGTTTTGGCAGAATTGCTTAAGGACTCAGAAGAAGGTAAAAAAGGAGTAGAAGAGCTTACTTTTATTATTAATGCGGTAGAAAAATTAGGTTTACAATCTGCTAATCTTACTATAGATGTTACTTTGGCTCGCGGACTTAACTATTATACAGGCGCTATTTTTGAGGTTGCTGCACCAAGCGGAGTAAAAATGGGCTCTATCGGTGGTGGTGGACGTTATGATGATTTAACAGGGATTTTTGGATTAAAAGATGTTAGTGGTGTAGGTATCTCTTTTGGGTTAGATAGAATTTATTTGGTTTTAGAAGAGCTAAATCTTTTTCCTGAAGAAATAAATAAATCATTGGAAATACTTTGTGTTAATTTTGGAGATAAAGAAGCTTTTGCGGCTTTAGAATTGGTTACAGAGTTACGTAAAAACGGAGTAAAAGCAGATGTGTATCCTTCAGCTGTAAAAATGCAAAAACAAATGAAATATGCTAATAAGCGTAATGTTCCTTATGTTGTTTTAATAGGGGAACAAGAGTTACTTAATGGCGATTTTGTTGTGAAAAATATGGAAAAAGGAGATCAGCAAACTTATAAGTTGTCAAATGTATCAGAGTTTTTAGTCTCGTTATAAGTTATACATTAAATTTTTAGTAAAAAACTGCTGTGCAATAATATTGTGTAGCGGTTTTTTTTAATTCATTTCTTTTTATCAGAAAAAAATAATATCATCTTTGAACCGCAAGAAAATACAGCTGTTTTAAAATTATATAACCTTTTCTATTGCTTCTATAATTGTATTGTAATACTTTTTACTGTGTGGAACATAAAGTTTCTTCGTTTCACTATTGTTTAATTCTATTTTAAAATCAGAAATAAGTTTAAGTTGTAAGTCTTCAACCTCAATATCTTGTTTTTTAAGGAGATTAAACTCTGTATTTAATTCACAGATAAAGGTGTGGTGAAATTCACAGTCAATTAAGTAATTGGTATGTTTTTGGATAGATTTAAAGCAACCAATTTTTTGTAAATCTGCTTGTTGAATGGTAATTCCAATTTCTTCTTCAATTTCTCTTAAAGCAGAATTAATAATGTCTTCTCCAGCTCCAATATGTCCGGCAACAGAAACATCCCATAATAGAGGGAATGTGTCTTTACTTTTTGCACGCTGTTGTAGTAAAATTTGCTTTTTATCAGTATAAAACCAAATATGTACTGTTTGGTGAAACCAACCATTTTTATGAGCATCAGATTTTAAAGCTGTTTTACCGGTAAAATTACCGTTGCTATCTAAAAGATCTATAAGCTCATCCATATTATAAAAGTAAAAAAAAAGCCTCTTCTAAAATAAAAGAGGCCAAGTATAGTTAATCAAAGTAACTAAAAGTTTCTCCGTTTTTAATATTTAATAGTGTTTCGTAAATCAAGCGTATCACATTTACAACATCGTCTCTATGTACAGTTTCTACCGTAGTGTGCATATAACGTAATGGTAAAGATATAAGTGCAGAGGCAACACCGCCATTGCTATATGCAAAAGCGTCTGTATCTGTACCAGTAGATCTAGATGCTGCCATACGCTGAAAAGGTATTTCATTAGCTTCCGCAGTTTCAATTATACGTTCCCTAAGTTTGTTTTGTACTGCTGGTGCATAAGAAATTACAGGTCCAGAGCCAATTTCTGTAAAGCCTTGTACCTTTTGCTCAATCATTGGGGTGGTAGTGTCGTGGCAAACATCGGTAACAATAGCAACGTTAGGTTTAATTCTTTGTGTAATCATTTCCGCCCCTCTAAGGCCAATTTCCTCTTGTACAGAGTTGGTAATGTATAAGCCAAAAGGTAATTCTACTTTGTTTTCGTGCAATAAACGCGCAACTTCAGCTATCATAAATCCACCAGCTCTGTTGTCTATAGCTCTACAAACAAACTTGTTTCCGTTTAAAACCTTAAAAGTATCTGGGTATGTAATAACGCAACCAACGTGTACGCCCATTTTTTCAACTTCGGCCTTGTCTTTAGCTCCAATATCAATACAAATATTGTCTAATTTAGGAGCTTCTTCTTTTCCTTTATTTCTTGTATGTATTGCGGGCCATCCAAAAACACCTTCAACAATACCGTTTTTTGTATGTATGTTAACCCATTTAGATGGTGCTATTTGGTGGTCACTTCCTCCATTTCTAATTACATATAGTAATCCGTTGTCTGAAATGTAATTTACATACCAAGAAATTTCATCAGAGTGTCCTTCTATAACTACCTTATATTTTGCATCCGGATTAATAACACCCACAGCAGTGCCGTAAGTATCCGTAATAAATGTGTCTACATATGGTTTTAAGTACTCCATCCATATTTTCTGCCCTTCCCACTCATAACCTGTAGGTGATGCATTATTTAAGTATCTTTCAAAAAAATCAAGAGATTTTTCAGTAATAATTTTCTTTGCGCTCATAAACGTATATATTTAAATACAAATTTAATAATATTCATTATTTAATTAATAATATCGTTACGTGTTTATCGTTAATTATATGAACACTAAGTATTGTATGAAACTAATAAAAAGTACATCATTAATAATAGCGTTGTTGTTTACACTTACAAGTACGGCGCAAATAGAGGTTAAAAAAGACTCTGTAGATTTGGAGTTGTATAAGATAGAAGGTGATTCTGTTTATGATACATCTATATCTTTAAATGAGGTTTATGTATTTGGACCATTAAAATTTGCTTCCAAAGAAGAAAAATTACGCTACTATATATTAAGGAGAAAAACATTAAAGGTGTATCCCTACGCAAAAATGGCTGCAGAAAAATTGGTTGTACTTAATGATAGTTTAAAAAAAATTAAGAAGAAGTCAAAAAAACGTAAATACACCAGGCAAGTTCATAAAGAAATAGAAGATCAATTTTCTGAAAGATTAAAAAAGTTAACACGTACAGAGGGGCAAATACTCATTAAGCTAATAAATAGGCAAACAGGAGATACTGCTTTTGGACTTGTTAAAGAATTAAGAAATGGTTGGCGAGCCTTTTGGTATAATACTTCTGCTAAGTTTTTTAAAATTAGTATTAAGGCAGAGTATCATCCAGAAAGCGTGCATGAAGACTATTTAATTGAGGATATTCTGCAGCGAGCTTTTGCAAAAGGTAGGTTAAAGGAGCAACCTACGGTTTTAAATTATGATTATACTACGCTGACTAACAAATGGATAACTAATAAAAAGGAGTAGTAAACTCTTGTTTAGTTCAAAAATTCAAATTATATTTATTGTCCTTTTTATATATAATGTAGTTTTTCAGATCGATAACCCAAACTTTCAACACAAACTACCATATATTAAGGTGTGGTTTTAGGAGTTTGTTGTGGGTTAATAAAAAATCTAAAAAAAACTTAAGCTTTAAAGAATTGAATTGCAGTAAGTTATTTGTATTTTTAAAAATACTTTTAAAAAAGATGTAAAAAAGGCTTGTGGTGTTCAAAAATGGGAGTATATTTGCAGCCGCTAACGGACAAACGAGCAGTTATAAAGTTAGTAAAGTTCATTGATTAGGTTGTAAAATTAGTATTGTAAAAAGGTTAAAAAATAAGTTTACAAAAGCTTGTTTAGTAGTAATTAAAAATACTATTTTTGCATTCCCAATTTGCTAGGGTTGTAAAAGCAGAAATAAGCACTAAAATAATTTAATTTTTTATTTTGTCAGTTTAAAAAAACGTTATACATTTGCAACCGCTTTCAGAGAGGGTAGGAGTTAAGAAATTTTGGAATGATTATATTGTTAATCAACTAGTTCGAGTCTAGTATTTCTACAAGAATTAAAAGTTCATTTGACATATTGAAGAGACAGCAAAATAATGCTACTTAGTGGTATTATTGAATTAAAAAAAGAGAATGAGTTTGGTTTTAGACGATTTTAGGTTGTTAAGAATATTTACAAAACAACGATGAAGAGTTTGATCCTGGCTCAGGATGAACGCTAGCGGCAGGCTTAACACATGCAAGTCGAGGGGTAACAGAGGAGCTTGCTCTTGCTGACGACCGGCGCACGGGTGCGTAACGCGTATACAATCTGCCTTGCACTAAGGGATAGCCCAGAGAAATTTGGATTAATATCTTATGGTTTATATATATGGCATCATATTTATAATAAAGGTTACGGTGTAAGATGAGTATGCGTCCCATTAGTTTGTTGGTAAGGTAACGGCTTACCAAGACTACGATGGGTAGGGGCCCTGAGAGGGGGATCCCCCACACTGGTACTGAGACACGGACCAGACTCCTACGGGAGGCAGCAGTGAGGAATATTGGACAATGGAGGAGACTCTGATCCAGCCATGCCGCGTGCAGGAAGACGGTCCTATGGATTGTAAACTGCTTTTATACAGGAAGAATAAGGACTACGTGTAGTCTGGTGACGGTACTGTAAGAATAAGGACCGGCTAACTCCGTGCCAGCAGCCGCGGTAATACGGAGGGTCCGAGCGTTATCCGGAATTATTGGGTTTAAAGGGTCCGTAGGCGGGCTGTTAAGTCAGGGGTGAAAGTTTGCAGCTCAACTGTAGAATTGCCTTTGATACTGACGGTCTTGAATTATTGTGAAGTGGTTAGAATATGTAGTGTAGCGGTGAAATGCATAGATATTACATAGAATACCGATTGCGAAGGCAGATCACTAACAATTGATTGACGCTGATGGACGAAAGCGTGGGTAGCGAACAGGATTAGATACCCTGGTAGTCCACGCCGTAAACGATGGATACTAGCTGTTTGGATTTCGATCTGAGCGGCCAAGCGAAAGTGATAAGTATCCCACCTGGGGAGTACGTTCGCAAGAATGAAACTCAAAGGAATTGACGGGGGCCCGCACAAGCGGTGGAGCATGTGGTTTAATTCGATGATACGCGAGGAACCTTACCAGGGCTTAAATGTAGATTGACAGGTTTAGAGATAGACTTTCCTTCGGGCAATTTACAAGGTGCTGCATGGTTGTCGTCAGCTCGTGCCGTGAGGTGTCAGGTTAAGTCCTATAACGAGCGCAACCCCTGTTGTTAGTTACCAGCACATTATGGTGGGGACTCTAGCAAGACTGCCGGTGCAAACCGTGAGGAAGGTGGGGATGACGTCAAATCATCACGGCCCTTACGTCCTGGGCCACACACGTGCTACAATGGTAGGTACAGAGAGCAGCCACTTAGCGATAAGGAGCGAATCTATAAAACCTATCACAGTTCGGATCGGAGTCTGCAACTCGACTCCGTGAAGCTGGAATCGCTAGTAATCGGATATCAGCCATGATCCGGTGAATACGTTCCCGGGCCTTGTACACACCGCCCGTCAAGCCATGGAAGCTGGGGGTACCTGAAGTTCGTCACCGCAAGGAGCGACCTAGGGTAAAACTGGTAACTAGGGCTAAGTCGTAACAAGGTAGCCGTACCGGAAGGTGCGGCTGGAACACCTCCTTTCTAGAGAAATACGACCGTTACATATTAGTTTATGTAGTAAGAATTTAGTTGTAACTAGATTTATTTTCTTTTTTCGCTGTCACTTCAAAATATTAAGATACAACAACTAAGATTGAGTCCCATAGCTCAGCTGGTTAGAGCGCTACACTGATAATGTAGAGGTCGGCAGTTCGAGTCTGCCTGGGACTACTAAGTAAAGCTTATCAATAGTAAGTGTTACAGAAGTAGTCAAGGTAAAACAAGAGGCTATAATTGATTAGTTTGGTTGTATTGAGATAACATTATAAACGTAATGTAGAAGGAAATTCTGGAAGTTGAGTAGTAGTTGGCAGTACTAACTACAAGCTACTATATACTACTTTTAGTATATGGGGGATTAGCTCAGCTGGCTAGAGCGCCTGCCTTGCACGCAGGAGGTCATCGGTTCGACTCCGATATTCTCCACCAGGCAATGCTTGGAGATAATTAAGATTATTTTCAGAGTATTGTAGTTAGGAGCATAGATCATTAAATTATCTATTGCGACTTACAATAACGTTCATTGACATATTGGGACATTGTGTATAATTACCACAGGGGTAATTATCACGATAAGAAATAAAAAGAATACGAAATAGAGAAGAGCAAGAGGCTATTAAATGGTATGTAAAACATTTAATAGTGACAAGTTACAAAAGGGCGTATGGGGAATGCCTAGGCTCTCAGAGGCGAAGAAGGACGCGATAAGCTGCGAAAATCTGCGGGGATCAGCACATATGAT
>NZ_CP115819.1:2700000-3694481 GCF_027915275.1 Cellulophaga omnivescoria
CATACTCATAGCATGGTAATCAAGTAAGGGAATATCATGTCTTTGAAGATTGTCATTATCCTCTGCATCTTCTGCATTGGTTTCTTCAATCTCATTTAAAATTTCTTTATCATCAGAAATATCAGTTGATATTTTTTCTATCTTATCACTTTCTATTTCAGTAGTTTTCTCTGAAACAGTTTTAGGATCAGTAGTTTCTGAATTTTTATCACCCCCTACATTGTTTTGTAGTTCTTCTTTGTTGTCTTCCAACATAATGTGTGTATTTGGATTTCTTTATAACGGTAATATACTAACAACCAAACAAACGGCAAAACTTAATATGTTTTTTTAGTACTCTCAAAATCAATATATAAACCTAGTTTTACAAATAGTAGCTATTATTTTTTACTGTGTATTACAAATAGTGTTGTTTTATGCTATAATTTTTATTCCTTCTGTATTTATTTTAGATACGTGAATATCATAGGGTATACCTACTTTGTTATATACATTTTGCATAGCTTCTGCTACTTTTTTTGCTGTTCTAAGTCCTTTGCTTAAGGCGTAGATTGAAGGTCCTGAACCTGAAATACCACAACCTAGAGCGCCAGAATTTATTGATGCAGATTTAACATTATCAAAAGCAGGAATAAGTATGGAACGTATGGGTTCTACTATGTGGTCTTCTAGAGATCTGCCTATTAAGTTGTAATCTTCAGTGTAAAGACCTGCTATTAGTCCGCCCACATTACCCCATTGTTTTATTCCGTCTGATAAGGATATGGTTGTTTTTAAAACTTTTCTAGAGTCAGATGTCTTAATTTCTATTTGAGGATGTATAACTGTAGCGTATAATTCTTTTGGAGTATTTATTTTTATTACATCTAAAGGGTTGTAGCTACGTACTAAAGTAAAACCACCAAATATAGCCGGTGCAACGTTATCTGCATGTTGTACTCCGCTTGCAAGTTCTTCCCCTTTCATTGCAAACTGTACAAGTTCTAAATTACTAAAGGGTTCGTCTAATAACTTGTTCATTGCTGTAACAGCACCAGTAGAACTTGCAGCACTACTTCCTATACCGCTGCCAGCTTTAATTTTTTTATATATTTCAATTTCAAAACCTCCGTTATAGTTGGATGCAGACAAGAATGCTAAACCAGCAACACCAGCTACATTTTTATGAGTTTCTAACGGTAATTCTTGACCATCTATTTTTGTGATAATTATTCCTTTTTTGCTTGTTTTTTTAACAACCATTTCATCTCCAACGTTATCTAATGCAACTCCTAAAACATCAAAACCACAAGAAATATTAGCTATTGTAGCCGGACAAAATACCCTAATTTCGTTTTTCATAATTAAAAATTTCCTATTCTTACTATATCTGCAAAAATACCTGAGGCAGTTACGTCTGCGCCAGCTCCAGCACCTTTTATTATCATAGGTTGGTTTGGGTATCTTTCAGTAAAAAATAATACGATATTATCACTTCCTTCAAGATTATAAAAGTCGTGCCCTTTAGGAATATGTTGTAATCCAACGCTAGCTTTACCGTCTTCAAATTGTGCAACATATTTTAATTTAGAATCTTTTTCTGCTGCAGCTTTGTACATATCTTGAAAAGAAGCTTCATGTTTAATTAATGACGCAAAAAAGTCATCATTATTAGTTGTATTTAAACTTTCTAGAGGTAAAAAAGGTTTGTTTTTAATTTCATCAATATCTAATTTATAACCACTTTCTCTAGCTAAAATTAAAATTTTACGAGCAACATCAATCCCACTCAAGTCAATCTTTGGATCTGGCTCTGTATAGCCTTCTTCTTGTGCTTGTTTAACAACATCATGAAATGTTGTTTGGTTGTTAAAATTATTAAAAACAAAGTTTAAACTACCAGACAATACAGCTTGTATTTTTAAAATTTTATCTCCGGATGCTATTAAATGTTTTAAGGTATCTATTATTGGTAAACCAGCACCAACATTGGTTTCAAATAAAAACGGAGCATTATATTTTTGTGCTAAGTACTTTAGTTTGCTATAATTTGTGTATTGAGATGAGCAAGCAATTTTATTACATGTTACCACAGAAATACTATTGCTAAGATAGTCTGCATACGTGTTAGAAACTACATCACTAGCAGTGTTATCTACAAATATGCTATTTCTATAATTTAGACTGTTTACTTTATCAAAAAAGGCTTCTTTATTTGCTTTTTCTCCACTAGAAAGTAAAGTTTCCCAATTTTTAAGAGAAATGCCATCTTCATCAAAAAACATAGTTCTAGAATTAGATATGCCAATTACTCTAACATTAAGTTTTAGGTTTTCTTTTAAGTATTTTTTTTGTTGTTTAATTTGATGTAATAGTTTGGATCCCACATTACCTACACCCATTATAAATAGGTTAAGTTGTTTAGTGTTCTCTTCAAAGAATTTTTCATGGAGGGAGTTTAGTGCTTTTTTAACATCTGTTTTATCTATAACAGCAGATATATTACGCTCTGATGAACCTTGCGCTATAACTCTAATGTTTACATTGTTTTTTCCGAGTGTACTAAACATTTTGCCACTTAAACCTTGATGGTTTTTCATATGATCACCAACTAAGGCAATAATTGCAAGGTTACTTTCTACTAAAACAGGCTTTATTTTTTTTAATGAAATTTCATATTCAAATTCATTATTAATTGCTTCTTCGGCAACCAAAACATCATCAGCATTAATTGCGACACAAATAGAATGTTCTGATGACGCTTGCGTAATTAGTACTATGCTAATTTGCGCTATTGATAATACCTCAAAAAAACGTTTAGATATACCTGGAATACCTACCATACCAGAACCTTCTAATGATATAAGACTTATGTTGTCTATATGGCTTATTCCGCGTACAGTTTTCCCGTTTTTATTTAAGTTTTTGGTAATTGTTGTGCCTTTAGAGTCTGGATCAAAAGTATTTTTTATCGTAATAGTAATTCCTTTGCTTAAGACAGGTTGTATTGTAGGAGGGTATAAAACTTTTGCTCCAAAATGAGATAATTCCATAGCCTCTTGGTAAGATATGTCTTCTATAGCCTTAGCTTGTTTTACTAATTTGGGATTTGCTGTGAACATTCCACTAACATCTGTCCAAATTTCTAAATTTTCTGCATCTATAGCAGCAGCTATAATAGCCGCAGTATAGTCAGATCCGCCTCGACCAAGAGTTGTAGAGTCTCCTTTTATAGATGAAGCAATAAAGCCACCAAGAACTGTAATTTTACTCTTGTTTTTAGAGAAAAAGTCTTTAATTAACATATTGGTTTCATTAAAACTATAAATTGCAGCCTTACCATAATTGGTATTTGTTTTAAGTAAATCTCTGCTATCTTTGTAGTTTGCATTTAAACCCTCGGCTATAAAATATTCACTAATTATATATGATGATAATAGCTCACCATAACTCACAATCTTATCAGATAATTTAGGAGTTATTTCTCCAATAAAGAAAGCACCTTCTAATAGTGTTTCTAAAATATTTAATTCGCTTTTAACCTTGCTTAGCACTTTACTTTGGTTAGCAACAGGTATTAATTCTTTAATTGTAGATATGTGTCTTTCTTCAATCTCCAAAAAAGTTTTTTTGTATTCTTTTTTGTGTAAAGACGCTTGTTTAGCGGCATTTAATAGCAAGTCTGTTACTCCTCCAAAAGCTGAAACAACAACTGCTGTTTTATTTTTATTGTTTTTAACTATATTTTTAACTAACCCTATGTTCTTGGCATTGGCAACCGAAGTTCCGCCGAACTTTAATACTTTCATTGTAAAATAATTATAGATTTTTATATGTTGTATTGTTTAAACAATACGTAAACGGACGTGTATTATATAGCAGATTACCCCAAAGGGGTAATTGTTGTGTTTGTTATAACACAAGTAAAAATTGTAGTAAAAAATGTAGTTACGTTGTCCAAAATGTTTGTTTAAGCTTTGCTTATTAACAAGTCAAATGTAGTACTTTTGTGTTTTTAAACAAATGATTTCTAAAACTTTTACCAATTTAATAGTAAAAGCTTAATATTTTTATAGAATGAAGATTTTTACAGGAGAACAGATATACCAAGCTGATAAATTTACAATTGAAAAACAACAAATTACGAGTGATGAGCTTATGGAGCGCGTTGCTGTACAAATATTTAACTGGTTACACTTACGCCTACAAGGTGCACAACCAAAAATACATTTGTTTTGTGGAATTGGAAATAATGGAGGTGATGGGTTAGCTGTTGCCAGACACTTAAAAGAACATGGTTACAATATTGAAGTTTACATTGTAAACTATAACGAAAAAAGAACAGAAGAGTTTTTAATAAACTTAAAGCGCTTAAAGGATAGAAATGTTTGGCCTAATTTTTTATCTACAGAAACTGAACTGCCTGCTATTGGCAGAGAGGATATTATAGTAGATGCTATTTTTGGAATTGGGTTAAACAGGACACCAGATAATTGGGTAGCTAGTTTGATGACGCATATTAATAATTCTGAAGCTTTTATTTTAGCTGTAGATGTACCTTCTGGTTTATTCTTAGATAAGATTGTAGAAAATCCTAAAGCAATAATACACGCCAACCATATACTTACTTTTCAGTCACCTAAATTAGCTTTCTTTTTACCACAAACTGGTATCTACTGTAACCAATGGGAAATTATTGACATAGGTATAGATCCAGAGTACTTAACGGTTACTGAAACAATTTATACTTTAATAAGTAAAAACGAGGTTTTACAAAGTTACATACCTAGAGAAAAGTATGCTCATAAAGGAACTTATGGACATTCCTTAATTATAGGTGGAAGCTATGGTAAAGTTGGTGCGGCTATTTTGGCGGCTAAAGGAGCATTAAACTCTGGTAGCGGATTAGTGTCTGCTTTATTGCCTAAATGCGGGTATGTACCAATGCAAAGTTCTATGCCAGAAATTATGGTGCAAACTGGAGCCAATGATGATCTTTTAGCTAATTTTGATTTTGACTTAGAGCCAACTGTAATAGGTGTTGGTCCAGGTTTAGGAAAAGCACCACAAACGGTAGAAGCTTTTGGTAAATTTTTAAGGCAAAATAAAATACCATTGGTAATAGATGCAGATGCATTAAACATTATATCTGAAAATAGAGATTTATTAAAGTTGATTCCGGAAGATAGTGTGCTAACTCCTCATCCTAAGGAATTAGAACGTTTAATAGGTAAATGGGAAAACGATTTTGATAAATTAGAGAAAGCTAAGCTATTTTCAATAGAACTAAAATGTATTTTAGTGATAAAAGGCGCTCATACCATAGTTTTATATCAAGGAAAAGGTTTTATAAATACGTCAGGTAATCCTGGTATGGCAACAGCGGGTAGTGGAGATGTACTTACTGGTGTAATTACCGGTTTAATTGCGCAAGGATATCCAAAAGTAGTGGCTGCAATTTTTGGAGTGTATTTGCACGGGAGTGCAGGTGACCTTGCTGTGGAAGGTTTAGGATATCAATCTTTAACTGCTTCATCTATAGTAAACACTATTGGTGGGGCTTTTATAGAATTGTTTAAAAGACCAGAAGTTCCTCAGCAACAAAAAGCATAATTTATAAGTTACTAAAGTGGCACTTAAACTATTCTTTAGTTTTTGTTGCCGCTGCGGTAGCTAGCCTTCTTTTTACCCAGCTAAGAGCATTTGTATATTCAATAAAAAATTTCATAGGCTTTTTATAGAACATTTTTTCAATTTTGAAATTGTGCATATCTATTTCTTTTACAGAAACAATAGCAAATGCTTTAAGGTTTTCTAAGCCTCTAACAAAATTATAAACAGTGGGGTCTATTGCATATGAATTTTTACGCAAACTAATGTACCCAAAATCTTTATCTCTAAAGTGTATTTCGGATATTCCTATAATTTGAAAAGCTTTTTCTAACGTAATAGTAGTTCCTTCATCAAAAGAAGCTACCATATAGTTGTCATATATGTATATTTTGCCAGACTCTAATTGGTATTCTTTAACAATTACAGCCTTTTTGGTTTGCCCCATCTTCATATTCTGTATGTAGTAAAATAGTGTTCAGAAGCTAAATTAATTTTATGTTAAGATAATTAGAAAAAAACTAGATAAAAGGTTAATATATCCTTTAACAGTTGCTAATATGCTTTTCTAGCTTTGATTTTCTTACGTTAATTATAAACTAAATAAAAAAAGGAGTCAATAAAAATTGACTCCTTTGTACTTATTAACTTACGTTTTTTTTAAGCTTCAGATGCTTTTCCTTCTTTCTTAATTTTTATGGTAAGTTCGTTTTTTTCATCGTTTAAGTCCATAAAAATACTATCTCCTTCTTCTAGCTTAGAGTTCACTATTTCTTCAGCTAAAGCATCTTCAATATACTTTTGAATTGCTCTTTTTAAAGGTCTTGCACCATATTGTTTGTCAAATCCTTTGTCTGCAATATAGTCTTTTGCTTTTTCTGATAATGTTAAGTTATACCCTATATCCTTAATTCTTGCATAAAGTTTGCTTAACTCAATGTCAATAATTTTATGGATATCTGTTCTTTCTAATGGGTTAAATACTATAACGTCATCAATTCTATTTAAAAATTCAGGAGCAAATGCTTTTTTAAGGGCATTTTCTATAACACTTTTTTGGTGTTCATCTGCTTGTGCTTTTTTGGCAGATGTACCAAAACCAACACCTTGGCCAAAGTCTTTTAGCTGGCGTGCTCCAATGTTAGATGTCATTATTATAATAGTATTTCTAAAGTCTATTTTACGACCTAAACTATCAGTTAAAAAGCCGTCATCTAGTACTTGAAGCATCATATTAAATACATCTGGGTGTGCCTTTTCTACCTCGTCTAGTAAAACTACAGAATAAGGTTTTCTACGTACTTTTTCAGTTAATTGTCCGCCTTCTTCATAACCAACATATCCTGGAGGAGCACCAACTAATCTAGAAATGGCAAATTTCTCCATATACTCACTCATATCAATTCGTATAAGTGCGTCCTCAGAATCAAACAACTCTTTTGCTAGTACTTTAGCTAACTGGGTTTTACCAACACCGGTTTGACCTAAAAATATAAACGAACCAATTGGTTTATTAGGATCTTTAAGTCCAGCTCTATTGCGCTGTATAGCTTTAGATACTTTTGCTACAGCATCATCTTGTCCAATTACGTTACCTTTAATTAAACTTGGTAATTCTGCTAATTTGTTAATCTCAGTTTGTGCAATCCTGTTTACAGGAATACCGCTCATCATAGATACAACATCGGCTACATTTTCTTCTGTAACTGTTTCTCTGTGTAATTTACTTTCTTCTTCCCATTTTTCTTGAGCAAGAGCTAAGTCTTTTTCAATTCTTTTTTCATCATCTCTTAGTTTTGCAGCCTCTTCATAACGTTGCTTTTTAACAACCGTATTTTTAAGCTCTCTAACATCTTCTAGTTGTTTTTCTAACTCAAGAATTTGTTTTGGTACATCCATATTAACTATGTGCACTCTAGAGCCAGCTTCATCTAACGCATCAATAGCTTTGTCTGGTAAAAAACGGTCTGTCATATAACGGTTCGTTAATTTTACACAAGCTACTAAAGCTTCATCTGTATAATTAACATTATGGTGCTCTTCATACTTGCCTTTAATGTTTTGCAAAATTTCTATTGTTTCGTCTACAGAGGTAGGCTCTACAATTACTTTTTGAAAACGACGTTCTAAAGCACCATCTTTTTCTATGTATTGTCTGTACTCATCTAAAGTAGTAGCGCCAATACATTGAATTTCTCCACGAGCCAATGCAGGTTTAAACATATTAGAAGCGTCTAAGCTTCCTGTAGCACCACCAGCACCAACAATAGTATGTATTTCATCAATAAAAAGAATAATATCATCATTCTTTTCAAGCTCGTTCATTACGGCTTTCATACGCTCTTCAAACTGGCCACGGTATTTGGTGCCAGCCACTAAAGAAGCTAAATCTAAAGTAACAACTCGTTTGTTGTATAAAATTCTGGAAACCTTTTTATTGATAATACGTAATGCCAAACCTTCAGCAATGGCACTTTTACCAACACCTGGTTCACCAATTAAAAGTGGGTTATTTTTTTTACGACGAGATAATATTTGAGATACACGCTCTATTTCCTTTTCTCTACCAACAACAGGATCTAATTTATTTTCCTCTGCCATTTTGGTTAAATCTCTACCAAAATTATCTAATACAGGTGTTTTAGATTTTTTGTTAGATTTTGGTCCAGCAGTAGCGCCACCTCCAAAGTTTTCTTTTTCATCATTATCACCATCGGTATCGCCAGGGAAAGACTCAGCTCTTGGTGTGTCTATATAGTCTTCATCTTTGGTAATAATTGTTTTAAACTCACTTTTTACATTATCGTAATCTACTTTTAGTTTATGTAAAAGCTTTGTAGTAGGGTCATTTTCGTTTCTCAAAATACATAGTAATAAATGCGCCGTATTAATAGAAGAGCTTTGGAAAAGCTTAGCTTCTAAAAAAGTTGTTTTTAGTGCGCGTTCTGCTTGCCTTGTTAAGTGCAAGTTTTTTTTATCTTTTTGCAAATTGTCAGAACTAGGATTTGCTGGGCTAAGTATTTCCACCTTGCGTCGCAAATGATCTAAATCTACCTCTAATGCATCTAATATATTAATTGCTTTTCCGTTTCCGTCACGCAATAAGCCAAGCATTAAGTGCTCGGTACCAATAAAATCGTGTCCAAGTCTTAATGCCTCCTCCTTGCTATACGCAATTACATCTTTTACTCTAGGTGAAAAATTGTCATCCATAAATTAATCCTTAATCAATTATAAAAGTAATAAATCTATTTTTATATAAGGCAAATACTGTTCCTATATTCGTTAAAGTTTGAATATTTGTCGAAAAAAACAGCTTTGACTATCATAATTTAAATAATTATTAACTATTTGCCTATTAAAAAGTGTTAATAAATATTGTATTAAAGTAACTTAATATTGCTTTTCTCGTGATGATTTTATGTATATTGGCATCAATTTTTAATCAAATTAGTATATAAGATTTTAATATGGCAGAAGGGGAAAAAATTATTCCAATAAACATAGAAGACGAAATGAAATCTGCCTACATTGATTATTCAATGTCGGTTATAGTATCACGTGCCTTGCCAGATGTAAGAGATGGTTTAAAGCCAGTACATAGGAGGGTTTTGTATGGTATGCATGAGTTGGGTGTTCGTTCCAATAGCGCACATAAGAAATCTGCCCGTATTGTGGGTGAGGTTTTAGGTAAGTATCACCCTCATGGAGATACTTCTGTTTATGATTCTATGGTACGTATGGCTCAAGAATGGAGTTTGCGTTATATGCTTGTAGATGGCCAAGGTAACTTTGGTTCTATAGATGGTGATAGCCCTGCAGCAATGCGTTATACAGAAGCACGTATGCGTAAAATTGCCGATGACATGTTGGCAGATATAGAAAAAGACACTGTAGATCATCAATTAAATTTTGACGATTCTTTAAAAGAACCAACAGTTTTACCTGCAAGAATACCAAACTTATTAGTAAATGGAGCTTCTGGTATTGCAGTAGGTATGGCAACCAATATGCCTCCACACAACTTATCTGAAGTTGTAGATGGTACTGTTGCCTATATAGATAATAAGGACATAGAGATAGACGAATTAATATCTCATATAAAAGCTCCAGATTTTCCAACAGGAGGTATTATATATGGTTATGACGGTGTTAGAGAAGCTTTTAAAACCGGTAGAGGTAGAGTTGTAATGCGTGCAAAAGCTACTTTTGAAGAAGTTCAGGGTAGAGAGTGTATTGTGGTTACAGAAATACCATACCAAGTTAACAAGGCTGATATGATAAAGAAAACAGCCGACCTTATTAACGATAAAAAAATTGAAGGTATATCTACTATTAGAGATGAATCTGATAGAAACGGTATGCGTATTGTATACATTTTAAAGAGAGATGCTATACCAAATATTGTATTAAATACATTATTTAAGTATACAGCATTACAAACATCTTTTAGTGTAAACAATATTGCTCTAGTTAACGGAAGACCACAATTACTTAATGTTAAAGAAATGATTCACTATTTTGTGGAGCATAGACATGAAGTAGTTGTACGTAGAACAAAGTTTGAACTTAAAAAGGCTGAGGACAGAGCTCATATTTTAGAAGGTTTAATTATTGCATCTGATAATATAGATGAAGTAATTGCTATAATAAGAGGTTCTTCTAACGCAGATGAAGCAAGAGAGAACTTAATTAAAAGGTTTGAGCTGTCTGAAATACAAGCTAAAGCAATTGTAGAAATGCGTTTGCGCCAATTAACAGGTCTGGAACAAGACAAGTTAAGAGCAGAGTATGATGAGATTATAAAAACCATTGCAGACTTAAAAGATATTCTTGCTAATGAAGATAGAAGAATGCAAATAATTAAGGATGAGCTTTTAGAAGTTAAAGAGAAATACGGAGACGAAAGAAGATCTGAAATTAATTTTGCAGGGGGTGATTTAAGTATTGAGGATATGATACCAGATGAGCAAGTGGTTATTACCATATCTCATGCAGGTTATATTAAACGAACGCCATTATCAGAATACAAAACACAAAATAGAGGTGGTGTAGGGCAAAAAGCATCATCAACAAGAAACGAAGACTTTTTAGAGCATTTATTTGTTGGTACAAATCACCAATATATGTTGTTCTTTACACAAAAAGGGAAATGTTTTTGGATGCGTGTTTACGAAATACCAGAAGGTAGTAAAACATCTAAAGGTAGAGCAATACAAAATCTAATTAATATAGAGCAAGATGATAAAGTAATGGCATTTATATGTACTCAAGATCTTAAAGATGAAGAGTACGTAAATAGTCACTACGTTATTATGGCTACCAAAAAAGGTACTGTTAAAAAGACATCTTTAGAGCAATACTCAAGACCTCGTTTAAACGGTATTAATGCCATAGGTATAAAAGAAGGAGATGAGTTGTTAGAAGCTAAATTAACAACAGGTACTAGTCAAATATTTTTAGGATTAAAATCTGGTAAAGCCATTAGGTTTGAAGAAAGTAAAACAAGACCAATGGGTAGAAATGCTTCTGGTGTTAGAGGTATTACATTAGCAGATGATAATGATGAAGTTGTAGGTATGGTATCTGTACACAACTTTGATGATGATATTTTAGTAGTTTCTGAAAAAGGATACGGTAAACGTTCTAGCTTAGAAGATTACAGAATTACCAACAGAGGCGGTAAAGGTGTAAAAACCATTAGTGTTACTGATAAAACTGGTGGTTTAGTAGCTATTAAAAATGTTACAGATTCTGATGATTTAATGATTATTAACAAATCTGGTATTGCAATTCGTATGGGCGTAGAAGATTTACGTGTTATGGGTAGAGCAACACAGGGTGTTAGATTAATAAATATAAAAGGAAAAGATTCTATTGCAGCAGTTGCAAAAGTTATGAAAGACGAAGATGCTGTAGATGAAGAAAATCTAGAAGGCGCTAATCCAGAAGGACCACAAAATACAGATAGTGATACTGATAATGGCACGGCTCTTGATAATGATACAACGGAATCAACTGAAGAATAAATTTTTTACACTAATTATTTAATAGAAATTGAAATGAAAACTAAATTTTTAATATTAACAGCAGCAATGTCTTTTTCTGCAATGTCTTTTGCACAAAAGAATGAAGTTAAAGCTGCTGATAAAGCATTAAAATCTGATAATGCTGCAGAGGCTAAAGCTGCTTTAGATAAGGCAGAACCGTTATTAGGATCTGCAGACCCAAAAACAAAGGCACTTTACTATTTAGTAAAAGGAAAAACATATTCTAAACTTGCTAAAGCAGGTGAAGAGGGAGCTTTTAAAAAATCTATAGCTGCTTTTAACGATTTAATTGCTTACGAAGAAGAAGTAGGTAAAAAGAAATATACAGTAGAAGCAAAGCAAGCTATGACTGGTATGACTGGTGATATTGTTAACGCAGCAATTAAAGATAATAATGAAAAAAAGTTTGAAGCTGGTGCAGACAAATTATACCTAGCTTATAACTTGAGCAAAAAAGATACTGTTTACTTATTTTATGCAGCAAACAGTGCTGTAAATGCGCAAAATATGGAAAAAGCTCTTAAATATTATAATGAGCTTAAAGACATAAATTATGACGGTAGTGAAGTTAAGTACTCTGCAGTAAATATTGCAACAGGAGAGAGAGAGGAAATGGCTAAAGCTCAAAGAGATTTAATGGTTAAGTCTAAACAATACAAAGATCCAAAAGAGGAAAAGTCTCCATCAAGAAAAGCTGAGATTGTTAAAAACATTGCGTTAATTTATACTCAATTAGGTGAAGATGAAAAAGCATTAGAGGCTTACAAAGATGCAAGAGCTAACAATCCTGGTGATGTAAACTTAATTTTAAACGAAGCAAACCTACAATATAAATTAGGTAATAAAGATAAGTTTAAAGAGTTAATGGCAGAAGCTACAAGAGTAGACCCAAATAACCCTGATTTATTTTACAATATTGGCGTAATTAATATGGAGCAAGAAAACATTGCAGAGGCAAGATCTGCTTATGAAAAAGCAATAGAGCTTAATCCTGGATATGTTAACGCACAATTAAACTTATCTACAACATATGTAAATGAAGGTAACGGTTTAATTGATGCTATGAATGCATTAGGTAGCTCTAGAGCAGATATTGCTAAGTATGATGAGTTAAAAGCTAAAAAAGACGGTTTGTTTAGAGAAGGAGCACAAATTTTAGAAGATGCTTTAAAACAAACTCCAGGTAACCAAGCCTTGTTATCACAGTTAAAAAACATTTACGGTGCATTAGGTGATACAGAAAACTTTATGCGTCTTAAAAAATTATTAGGAGAGTAATTTTCTAGTAAACTTAAACAAAGTAAAAAGCCTTCAGAAATGAAGGCTTTTTTATGCATTAAAGTAAACTAACTTTAGTTTAAATTATCTTTTTTATAACACGTAATTGATGCGTATATTTTTTTAGTTCGGCATTAAAAATTCCTGTGTGGTCTATGCGGTCTATACGTACTTTGCCGTGACAATGAATAATGTAGTTGTCTTGCATAATAATACCTACGTGGTCTATTACACCTTCTTTATTGTCAAAAAAGGCTAAATCTCCAGGTTCACTTTCTTCAATAAAACTAAGTGGTTCTCCTTGTGTAGACTGTTCTTGCGCTGTACGTAGCAATTTATAGCCATTTATCTTATAAACCATTTGTGTTAAACCAGCGCTGTCTGTACCAAAAGGCGTTTTTCCTCCAGATAAATAAGGACTATTTAAATACAATAATGCGGTATTTACAAGTTTACTTTTACTTTGTATGCCTTGTATATAATTACCTTCAAAAGAATGGTTTAATATAGGTATACCATTTAAAACAGAACCTACAATAACAGGCATTAAATCGTTTTCTGAGGCAGAAATAAATGCTACCAAATCCGAGCTTAATGCTATGTCTGTGGTAGCATCTAAGGCATCATAATCATCTTCATCAATAAAATAGAACTGATTATTACTTACCCAGGCCTCTACACCGTCAAAAGCAATTCTTATTCTGCTCCAAAATTTACGGTGTTCAAGAACCTTAAAATGGTCGCCATACAAAAGTTGAGCAACCATTTCTGAGTTTTCTTCAGGTGTAAATCGTACTGGAACTATACTAAGATTACAAATACCGTATTGCATACAAATTGTTCTATTCCGCTATATTACGCTTTTTCTAAAACAATTGCAGAGGCACCACCACCACCATTACAAATAGCAGCAGCTCCAATTTTTCCGTTATTTTGTTCTAATACACTTAGTAAAGTAATAACAATTCTTGCTCCAGAGCAGCCTAGTGGATGTCCTAAAGACACAGCACCACCATTAACATTTACGTTGGAGTCATTTAAACCTAATATTTTCATGTTGGCTAGACCAACAACAGAAAATGCTTCGTTAAATTCAAAATAATCTACGTCATCTATTGCTATACCTGCTTTATCTAATGCTTTTGGTAAAGCTTTTGCTGGTGCAGTTGTAAACCATTCTGGTTCATGTGCCGCATCTGCATAGCTTTTAATTTTGGCTAAAGGAGTTAAGTTTAACTCTTTTGCTTTATCTGCACTCATAAGTACTAGAGCAGCAGCACCATCATTAATAGTAGATGCATTTGCAGCAGTTACAGTTCCCTCTTTTGTAAAAGCAGGTCTTAATGCAGGTATTTTTTCTAGTTTCACATTTTTAAATTCTTCGTCTTCAGAAACTAGAACTGGCTCGCCTCTTCTTTGTGGTACTTCTACTGGTACAACTTCATTGGCAAACTTACCTTGTTCCCAAGCAGCAGCAGATCTTTTGTAAGACTGTATAGCAAAATTATCTTGGTCTTCTCTACTAAATTTATATTCTGTAGCACATGCATCTGCGCAAACGCCCATTGCATTTTGGTCGTAAGCATCTACTAAACCATCTTTTTGTAACCCATCTACTAATGATGTTGGTCCAAATTTTTGTCCGTTTCTTAAATGTACGTAGTGTGGTACCATACTCATATTTTCCATACCACCAGCAACAACAATATCATTATCACCTAAAGCAATAGACTGTGCAGCTTGCATTATAGTTTTCATTCCAGAAGCACATACTTTGTTTACTGTTGTGCAAGGAACAGTATTTGGAATACCAGCGTATATAGCCGCTTGCCTTGCAGGAGCTTGTCCAACACCAGCTTGTACTACATTACCCATTAAAACTTCTTGAACCTGAGATGGCTCTAGTTTAATTTTATCTAACGCGCCTTTTATAGCAATTGCACCTAATTTTGGAGCTGCAACACTAGATAATGATCCTAAAAAACTCCCAATTGGAGTTCTTGCCATAGAAACTATAACAACATCTTTCATAAATTCTAAATTTTAGTGTTGCAAAATTAATAAATTAATGCACATAGAGTAGGGTTCTTTTGTCAAAACCATTTTTTAAGCGCATAATTTTCTATTTTTGGAAAAAGTTCCCTTTAACTACAAAATCTATCTTGGAGAAAATTTATAAAAATCAATCGTTACTATACAAGTGCTTTCTATATGTGGGTACCATTTTCTTAATTGTATTTTTCTTTCCTAAAGGAGGTAAGTTTAAGTACGAGTTTCAAAAAGGAAAACCGTGGCAGTATGAAAATTTATATGCACCTTTTGATTTTTCCATAAAAAAAGATGTATCAGAAATTGAAAAAGAAAAGCAAATAGTAAAAAATTCTCATTTAGATTATTATACCTATAACCAGGACATTGTTACATCGGTCACAAAAAAATACAATACTAATTTTAATAATGCATTTAATGACTTAGGGTTAAACTCTGAAGAAAAAAGATATTTAAAATCTGTAGGTCAAGAAATATTAAATACGCTTTATTTAAACGGAATAATTAAAAAAAATAAAGTTGCATCAAAAACTCAAAAGTTTTTTTTATTACGTAATAATGAAGCTAAAGAATTAAGTTACAATGATGTTACAAGCATACAAAGTATAGACAAAATTATAACTTCTGTATTACGAAAAAAGCAACTAACAACATATAACACACAATTTAAAAAGCTATTTTTTAACATAGTAAAACCTAATGTTTTTTATAACGATAATATTTCTAAAAAAACTTTAGATGAGGAATTAGCCAAAATCTCTGTTACTCGTGGTACTATTGATGAAGGCAAACTAATTATAGTTAAAGGAGAAGTAGTAGAAGCAGATAATTATAAAATATTAAACTCTTTAAAACAAGAATATGAGTCTGAGCTTTGGACGGATAATAATTATTACATAATTGTATCTGGTTACACAATTTTGGTAGCTCTTGTATTGCTAATGTTGCTTTTATTTTTAAAAAAATATAGGGCTTCGGTATTTAAAAATAACACTAAAGTAACTTTTATATTCTTTAATATTTTACTAATGGTTTTTATAACCACAATGGTAATTAAGTATAATGAAGCCTATGTATACGTAGTACCGTTATGTATATTACCGTTAATACTAAAGACGTTTTTTGATGCCCGTTTAGGTCTTTTTGTACATGTGCTTACATTATTAATTTTGGGTTTTGTTGTGCCAAATAGTTTTGAGTATATTTTTCTTCAGATAATGGCTGGTATTGTAACCATATTAACGGTTTCTCAATTGTATAAAAGAGCTAATTTATTTATTTCTGTAGGGCAAATTACTTTAATATATATAATAGGATATTTTGCTTTTCATATTATACACGAGGGTAATTTAAATAATATGTATGCGGTTACATTTGGTGTGTTTTTGTTAAACGGAATGATTACTCTTTTTGTACAACCGCTTATTTATATTTACGAAAAGATTTTTGGATTAGTGTCAGACGTATCATTGTTAGAATTATCAGATACCAACTCCAAATTACTTAAAGAGCTTTCTAACAAGGCGCCAGGTACATTTCATCATTCTTTACAAGTAGCAAATTTGGCAGAAGCAGCAGCACAAGAAATAGGAGCAAATGCAATGTTGGTTAGGGTAGGAGCTTTATATCATGATATTGGTAAAATGAATAACCCTACTTATTTTACAGAAAACCAAGTAACCAATGTAAATCCGCATAATGAGCATACACCCTTAGAAAGTGCAAAAATTATTATAAACCATGTATTGGATGGTATAGAAATAGCACGTAAAAATAATTTACCAGACAGGGTTATAGATTTTATAAGGGTACATCACGGAACCTCTAAAGTGTATTACTTTTTTAAAAAACAGTCAGAGATTGATGAAGAGGTGAACGAAGACGATTTTAAATATCCTGGTCCATTACCTTTTTCTAAAGAAACTGCAATTTTAATGATGGCAGATGCGGTAGAGGCAGCTTCAAAAAGTTTAAAAAACCCTACTTTTTTAATGATAGATGAATTTGTAGATAAAATTATTGATGGGCAAATGAGAGCTAATCAATTTTCTAATGCCAATATTACATTTAAAGAAATTATAGAAATAAAAAAGGTGCTAAAATTAAAACTTACTAATATTTACCATCTTAGAATTGAATATCCAGAATAAAAAAAATCTAACTAAACACAAATATTTATAAACCATTTTAGTATGAAAACATATGTTGTTTCAGTAAATGATGAAGAGTTAGCAATAAATAGCGATGAGGTTTCTGAGCTAAATATTGTTAAAAATTCAGATAAAGAATACCATATTTTAGAAGACAATAAAAAGTACAATGCTAAATTAATTAGCGCAAATTTTTTAGAAAAAACCTTAAAAGTTGAGGTTAATGGTAATAGTTATACAATTGCCATTGCAGATGAGTACGACCAGATGGTTAAAAAAATGGGCTTACTTGCTGTAAATACAAAAAAAGAGAAAAATATAAATGCTCCTATGCCAGGGCTTATTTTAGATATTTTGGTAACAGAAGGCCAAGAAGTTAAAGAAGGAGAGCAAGTTTTGGTTTTATCTGCTATGAAAATGGAAAACATTATTACAGCACCTAGTGATGGTGTAGTTAGTATTGTGAACGTTGCTAAAGACGATGCTGTAGAAAAAGGACAATTATTAATAGAAATAGCATAACTATGAAAAAAATATTAGTTGCTAACAGAGGTGAAATAGCATTAAGAGTAATGCGTTCTGCTAAAAAAATGGGAATTAAAACTGTTGCTGTTTTTTCTGATGTAGATAGGGAGGCGCCACACGTAAAGTTTGCAGATGAAGCGGTGTGCTTGGGAGCAGCACCATCTTCTGAGTCATACTTGGTAATGGACAAAGTAATAAAAGCAGCAAAAGATACTGGAGCAGACGGTATACATCCTGGATATGGTTTTTTAAGTGAAAATGCTGAGTTTGCAAAAAAAGTAACAAATGCTGGTATCACATTTATAGGACCAAAACCACACGCTATAGAGGTTATGGGAAATAAATTAGCGGCAAAAGAAGCTGTTAAAGATTACAATATTCCTATGGTTCCGGGTATTGAAGAAGCTATTACAGATGTAGACTTAGCAACCAAAATAGCCAAAGAAATAGGTTTCCCTATTTTAATAAAAGCAGCAGCTGGTGGTGGCGGAAAAGGAATGCGTGTTGTAGAAAATATAGAAGAACTACCAGATCAAATGAAACGTGCTATTAGTGAAGCAGAATCTGCGTTTGGAGATGGTTCTGTTTTTATAGAAAAGTACGTAGCATCACCAAGGCATATAGAAATACAAGTTTTAGCAGACAACCACGGTAATGTAGTACACTTATTTGAGCGTGAATGTAGCATACAACGTAGACACCAAAAAGTGGTAGAAGAAGCTCCTTCTGTTGTGCTAACTGCAGAAATAAGAGAAGCAATGGGAGATGCTGCAATAAAAGTGGCAAAAGCCTGTGACTATGTAGGGGTTGGTACAGTAGAATTTTTATTAGATGCAGATAAAAATTTTTATTTTCTGGAAATGAATACACGCTTACAAGTAGAGCATCCAGTTACAGAACTTATAACTGGTGTAGATTTGGTAGAACAACAAATAAAAGTTGCAAGAAACGAAACTCTTCAAATTAGACAAAGCGACTTAAAAATTAAAGGTCACGCTGTGGAAATAAGAGTATATGCAGAGGATCCGTTAGATAATTTTATGCCAAGTATAGGTACACTATCTACTTATAAAAGACCAAAAGGTAAAGGCATACGCTTAGATGATGGGTTTGAAGAAGGTATGGAAATACCTATTTATTATGATCCTATGTTATCTAAATTAATAACCTACGGTGATACAAGAGAAGAGGCTATACAACTAATGTTATCTGCTATTAAAGATTATAAAATAGAAGGAGCTTCTACAACCTTGTCTTTTGGTAAGTTTGTGTGTGAACATCCTGCTTTTTTATCTGGTAATTTTGATACACATTTTGTAAAAAAATATTATTCTGCAGATAAGTTAATAGCAGCACGTTTACCAGAGCACAAAGTTGCAGCTCTTTTTAGTATGCACTTGTTTAACCAAAATAATAAAATAGTAAAAACGCCAGTACAAGAAACTTCCAATTGGAGAACTAACAGAAACACTAAGTAACATGGGAGAACAAAGCAAAGAAAATATATTACAGTCAAAAATAGAATTAGCCAAATTAGGAGGCGGTAAAGAACGTATAGAAAAACAACACGCTAAGGGAAAGTTAACTGCCCGTGAGCGTATTCATTTTTTGTTAGACGAAGGATCTTTTGAAGAAATGGGAATTTTAGTAACCCACAGAACGTCTGACTTTGGAATGGATAAACAACAATTTTATGGTGATGGAGTCGTAACCGGTTACGGTACCATTAACGGAAGACAAGTTTGTGTTTTTGCACAAGATTTTACTGTTTTTGGTGGTGCTTTGTCTGAAACTCACGCAGAAAAAATTTGTAAAATTATGGATATGGCTATGAAGATAGGTGTACCTGTAATTGGATTAAATGATAGTGGAGGAGCAAGAATACAAGAAGGTGTACGCTCTTTAGGTGGTTATGCAGATATTTTTCATAGAAACGTGATGTCTTCAGGTGTTATACCTCAAATTTCTGCAATTATGGGACCTTGTGCTGGTGGTGCTGTTTACTCGCCAGCTATGACAGATTTTACACTTATGGTAGAAAACTCTAGCTATATGTTTGTAACTGGACCAAATGTTGTAAAAACAGTAACAAATGAGGAAGTAACCTCAGAGGAATTAGGAGGTGCAAAAACACACGCTACAAAATCTGGTGTAACACACGTTACTGCTGCCAATGATATTGAATGTATAAACCAAATTAAACAAATGATTAGCTATATGCCTCAAAACTGTGAGGATAAACCAGCTAAATTGCCGTTTACGTTGGGGGATGAAATTAGAGAAGAATTAGAAACTATGGTTCCGGCAAACGCAAATCAGCCTTATGATATGCGTACTGTTATAAACGGAATTATAGATAAAGAATCTTTTTTTGAAATTCATAAAGATTACGCAGATAATTTAGTTGTTGGTTTTGCACGTTTAGCGGGTAGGAGTATAGGTATTGTAGCTAACCAACCAATGAGTTTGGCAGGTGTCTTGGATGTAGAAAGTTCTAAAAAAGGAGCACGCTTTACTCGTTTTTGTGATTGTTTTAATATTCCGTTACTAGTTCTTGTAGACGTTCCAGGCTTTTTACCAGGTACAGACCAAGAGTGGAATGGTATTATTACAAACGGTGCTAAATTATTATATGCATTAAGTGAAGCTACAGTGCCAAAAGTTACTGTTATTACACGTAAAGCTTATGGTGGTGCTTATGATGTTATGAACTCTAAACACATTGGTGCAGATATGAACTATGCTTGGCCTGGAGCAGAAATTGCAGTAATGGGAGCTAAGGGTGCTAGTGAAATTATTTTTAGAAAAGAAATACAAACAGCAGAAGACCCAGCAGCTAAACTAGCAGAAAAAGAAAAAGAGTATGCAGATACATTTGCAAATCCTTACAGTGCAGCGCAAAGAGGTTTTATAGACGAGGTTATTTTGCCTAAGAATACGCGTAAAAAACTAATAAAAGCAATGGCTATGTTAGAAGATAAAGTAGTAAACGTACCTAAACGTAAACACGGGAACATTCCGTTATAGTATATAATGTTAAAAAATAAAAGCGCCAATTTTAATATAAAATTGGCGCTTTTTTTAGAAGTGTGTTTTTCTATTTTTTAGTAATTAAAATATGGTATTCCCAAGGAGCCAATTTTAAAGCTGTGTTTTCTTCAATAGTAAAAGTGTTGTTAGAGATGTAGTCTGTAAATTCACCATTTAAACTAATAGTTGCTTCTTTTATGGTATTACTTAAATTAGCAATAAAATAAACAGTTTCACCATCTTTATCTCTTTTAAATGCTAGTATAGCTTCGTTATTAGATGTGTTAACTCTTGTGTAATTTGCTGCTTTTTTACCACCGTTTAAAGCCGTATTTGTATTTTTTAATTCGCCTAGTTTTTCTAATAAAGTAAAATATTTTCCTTTAGTTTTAGGAATTGTGTCTTTTTCAAAAAAGCGTAATCTGTGTTCCATATCATATTCCTGTCCAGAATATATTAGTGGCATACCTGGCATAACATAAGTTAAAGCTGTAAATACTTCTTTGTTATTTGGCATTCTTTCTAATAAAGTACCATTCCATGAGTTTTCATCATGGTTTGTAACAAAGTTCATATTAATGTCATCTGCTTCTAAAATAGTATCTAGTTTTACCATATATTCATCAAACTTAGTAACGTTGGCTTCACCTTTCGCTATTTCATTAAAAATATGGTGAACCTCCCAGCCGTATTGCATATCAAAACCATTTTGTAGCAAATCTGGTTGTTCTGCTTCCGCCAGCATAAAAACAGGTTTTACAGTTTTCATTTCTTTTATAGCGGTATTAAAAAAGTCTACAGGTACTTTGTGTGCAACATCCATTCTAAAGCCGTCTATATCTGCTTTTTCTACCCAAAATTTCATATCACTAATCATTTCCTTACGCATTTCATCATTGTCGTAATTTAAATCAGCTACGTCTGTCCATCCCCATGATTCTCCTGTTTCTGGGTTTATAGGATCTATAATTTCTCCTTGTTCATTTTGAGTGTAGTATTCTGGATGTTCTGCAATCCAAGGATGATCCCAACCTGTATGGTTTGGTACCCAATCTACAATAACTAAAATACCATTGTCATGAGCAGTGGTTACCATATTTTTAAAGTCATCAAGCGTTCCAAACTCAGGGTTAATGGCTTTGTAATCAGATACTGAGTAATAGCTACCTAAGTATTTTTTACGCTCTTCTTCATCTTTAATATCGCTAGTAAACTGTCCGTCTGTAGCTTTACGTTTAACTTTAGATATAGGATTAATTGGCATTACCCAAATAACTTTAACTCCAAGTTTTTTAAGTACAGGAATATCTTTTGTAAAAGCATTAAACGTACCTTCTGGTGAGTATTGGCGAATGTTGGCTTCGTAAATTACTCCATCTTCCATAACTTCTGTTACAGCAATTGGTTCTTTATCTACAATTACATTGTTTTCTTCTTTTTTAACTTTTTCCTTGCAGGATAGTACTACTGCAAATAAGGATAAAATTGTAATTATTTTTTTCATTTTTAATTGTTTTTAAGTAAAAAAGTTAGTGGTATGCTTATGCGTTTTTGCCAAGAGTTTTCACTGTGGTTTTCGCCTTTAAATTTTAAGTTTCTGTAATTTTTAGATGTATAACCTTTGTTTAAGTAAATGCTATCTACAGTAGTTACATGCTTTAAATAATAAGCATCTAAAGTTTCAGTGCCATAATCAAAATACAATTTATGTGTTTTAGAGTCTGGTATATTAGATGCAGCATACTTAAAAATTAAACTAGGTAGTACATTATTTTCCATAGGTTTAAAGCCTACCCAGTGAGTAGATAAACACGCAGCTCCGCCAAAAACGTTTGGATATTCTGATATGGCATACATAGACATTAAACCTCCCATACTAGATCCCATAACAAATGTATTTTTGGCATCTTTTTTTACAGAGAATGATGTATCTATTATTGGTTTTAGTTCGGTTACTAAAAATTTTAAATACTGGTCTCCAGTAAGCTTGTTTATATCAAAATTATCTTTTTTAAAATCTTTAGCTAAAGAAGTGTCTATAGCACTTATATTATTTGTTATAGCTTTTGTAGGAAAAAGATCTTGCCACCTTAATTCTGCTATGTTGTGCACAGCAACAACTATAAAATTTTTAATGTTTTTATCATTATTTAATTTACCTGCTACTTCGTCAACTTTCCACTCTTGTTTGTTCCAAGTTGTTGTGCTGTCAAAAAGCATTTGGCCATCATGCATATAAACAACAGCATATTCTTTTTCTGTTGTATAATTACTAGGTAACCACACATCTACAGGTCTAGTTGTAATGTATTTAGATGAAATACTGTCTGCTCTAAATAATGTTCCGCGAGCCAAATTTATTTGGTTTACTTCTTTAAACAGTAATTTGGTTTTTACTGCGTTTGTTTTATTAGTACATGAAAATAAACAGCTCAGTATTAAAAAATATAATAATGATTTCATTAGTTAGGCTTGTTTACGTTTTTAGTTGTTAAAATGTAACTTCCTTTTTTGGGAAGCGTTAAATTATTGTCCCAAACAACAGCTTCACCAGTAAAAATATTGGTAAGCTTTTTACCGTCTAAACCAATCTCATTAAATCTAGAAAGATTTAATTGGTACGGTTCTTCATTTTTATTTAAAATGATGGTAACAACATTATCATTTAAAATTCTAAATAATATATAAACCCCATTTTCAGGACCAAAATGTATGGTTTTTCCTTTATGAATAGTCTCACTATTTTTTCTGAAATTTAATAGTGTACTCATAAATAGTTGCATTTCTTTTTGATTAGAGGTAAGGCCTTCTCCTGTAAATGCGTTGGTAGAGTCAGATGCCCATCCTCCAGGGAAATCTGTACGTATTAGTCCGTGATCACCTGGTTTTGCTGTGTTTTGCATTAGTATTTCTGTACCATAATAAAATTGAGGAATACGTGGTAGCAAAGCTGAGTATGCTATTGCCATTTTTGTGTTTTCTACATTTTCATTAAGTTGAGTAAACACTCGGTCCATATCATGATTGTCTAAAAATACCATAATATCTTTAGGAGATTTGTACGCAAAATCATTAGCTAAACCTTCATAAGCCTTTACAAATCCAGTCCCCCAAGTTTCTTCTTGGTTTAAAGCATCTACTATATTTTTTTGCATGGCAAAATCCATTGTAGAGGTTAAGTTAGACTCATAACCGTCTTTATTTGGGTTGTTTTTTTGCCAGTATGCAATTAATAGAGGGTTATAACTCCATTCTTCTCCAACAATTGAGAAATTTGGATATTCTTCCATAATAGTTCCTGCCCAATTAGCCATAAAATCTTTATCTGGATAAGGGTAAGTATCTTGGCGTATGCCTCCAAGTTCTAAAGTTTCTATCCACCAAATACTATTTTGAATAATATAAGTTGCTAAAAAAGGGTTGCGTTGGTTAAGATCTGGCATATGGTTACCAAACCAACCGTGGGTCATTATTTTATTATCTGCTTTAGATGCGTAAATATCTTGGTTGCTGGTTCTCTTGTGGTTAGAGATTTCTACTGGTTTGTTATTGGTAAATTCTTCTTGGTAATTTACCCAATCTTTAAAGGGTAAATCTTTCATCCACCAATGTTCTAAACCACAATGGTTAGCAACTTGATCCATTATTAGCTTAATTCCTTTTTCTTTAGATTTTATAGCTAATTGCTTGTACTCATCTAAGGTGCCAAACCTAGGATCTACACCATAAAAATCTGTAATTGCATATCCGTGGTACGACTGCTTAGGCATATTATTAGTTAACAAGGGACTAGGCCAAATTGCCGTAAAACCTAAGGAGTTTATATAATCTAAGTGTGCTGTAATCCCCTTAATGTCTCCACCGTGTCTGGCATAATCATCTGTACGATCTATATTTTTCTCAAGCAAAGAACTATTTGTGTCGTTAGAAGTATCTGCGTTAGCAAACCTATCTGGAGTAATTAAATAAACTGCATCTGCACTAGAAAAACCTATATAATCTTCAGCTTTTTTAACTCTGTTTTTAAGCTCATAAGTTTGCGTTTTTGTAGTGCCATCTTCAGATGTAAAATCAATATTAAATAAACCAGCTTTTGCTGTTTTACTAATCTCTACATCAATAAACAAATAATTAGGACTATCTGCTTTAGTTACTTTTTTTATAGAAATACCTGTTTTAGAAATCTTTGGAGTACTATTGGCTATATTAGGACTTTTAACCAATAATTGCAGTTTGTTGTTTTTAAAACCTACCCACCAATGAGGAGGCTCTACACGCTCTATATCATTAGAAATTGTAACAGGAGCTTCTTCTTGTTTCTGTTCTTTTTTAGGAGAACAAGAAACAAAAAGAGCAAAAACTAATACAAAAACACTTACAAATCCTTTTTTCATAGCTTAAATAGTTTTTATACTGTAATTAAGTTATTTTGATTTATGGTTATAGATTTACCGTTAACCAATAACGTAAGTTCTTCTCCTTTTAAAAGCTCAAAAGTATTTTTAGTTTGTGTAACACTTACTTTAATAGTATGGTTTCTAAAATTAACTTTAAAAGAATAGCCATCCCATTCTTTTGGTATTTTAGGACTAAAAGACAAGTTATGATTGCGTACACGCATACCGCCAAAGCCTTCTATAATACTCATCCAAGTACCTGCCATAGATGTAATGTGTAAGCCTTCTTCTACCTCTTTATTATAATCATCTAAATCTAGTCTGGATGTTCTTAAGTAAAAACTATATGCTTGGTCCATACGGTTTAACTTTGCAGCTAAAATACTATGCACACAAGGAGATAGTGAACTTTCATGGACTGTAAAGGGCTCGTAAAAATCAAAATGTCGTTCTATTTCTTCAATAGTAAAATTATCTTCAAATAAATAAAAACCTTGTAACGTATCTGCTTGTTTAATATAAGGCGAACGTAAAATTCTGTCCCAAGACCATTTTTGGTTTATAGGACGTTGAGAATTATCTAAACTAGACACCGGAGTTAATTCTTTATCTAAAAAACCGTCTTGTTGTAAAAAAACATTATGCTCCTCAGAAAAAGGAAAATACATATTATCCGCAACTTCTTTCCAACTATCAATTTCGTTATGAGTTAAGTTTACTTTAGATATAACTCTGTTATAGTCTTCTGTGTAATTTTCTTTTACATTAGCTATTGTTTCTGCTGTATAGTTTATACACCATTGAGCTATATAATTGGTATACCAGTTATTATTTATGTTGTTTTCATATTCATTAGGTCCAGTTACTCCTAAAATTACATATTTGTTTTTATTGGTAGAGAATGTAGCTCTTTGGTGCCAAAAGCGGGCAATACCAATAAGAACCTCTAATCCTTTTTCTGGAATGTAACTGTAATCACCAGTATATCTGTAATAATTGTAAATGGCAAAAGCAATGGCACCGTTTCTGTGTATTTCCTCAAAAGTTATTTCCCATTCGTTATGGCATTCTTCGCCATTCATAGTTACCATTGGGTATAAGGCAGCTCCGTTAGTAAAGTCTAATTTTTCTCCATTTTCAATAGCCTTTTCTAGGTGATTATACCTGTAGGCTAATAAATTACGACCAACATTTTGGTCTTTTGTAGCCATATAAAAAGGCAAACAATAAGCCTCTGTGTCCCAGTACGTACTACCACCATATTTTTCGCCAGTAAAACCTTTTGGTCCAATGTTTAGTTGTGCATCTGTCCCTAAATATGTTTGGTTTAATTGAAAAATATTAAAGCGTATACCTTGTTGTGCTTTTACGTCTCCGTTTATCGTGATATCTGATGTTTCCCAAATTGTAGCCCAAGCATTTTTTTGAGCTTCTAACAATGCAAAAAATCCAGTAGATGTAGCTTTCTCTAAAGCAATAGTAGCAGCAGTAATAAGCTTTTCTTTAGGGTGGTTTCTGTCTACAGTATACCCAGCAAATTTATGTATGGTAAACGAAGAATTTGCTTCTATATCTGCCGTATAGTTATAGGTGATTTTATTTTCTAGCTTTTCTATTTTAGGAGTAATATCTGTTTTTTTATCATTTAAAAAACACTTAGACTCCATAAACGTGCAAGTATGAAATTCTGTTTTTAAAGTATGTGCTTCTATAAATGCCTTACTACCTGTATTATTTATGTTAGTTATTTGCCAGAACTTATCATCCCAATTGGTATCTTCATTTGTAATACCTGCATCTAAATAAGGACTAAATGTTATTGTAGCGTCTACGTTTACAGGAGTAATTGTGTAATTAATAGCACCAACTTCATCTAAAGTTAAACTTAAAAAGCGCTTTGTTTTTACAGAAACAATTACATTATTTTTTAAGGTAGCAGTAAAAGATCTAGAAAGCCAACCTTCTTGCATATTTAACTCTCTCTTAAAATTATCTACTTTACAGGTAAATAAGTCTAAATTTTCTCCGTTAACTTGTACATTAATACCAATCCAATTTGGAGCATTTAAAACTTTTGCAAAATACTCTGGGTAGCCTTTTTTCCACCATCCAACTTTAGTTTTATCTGGGTAATAAACACCTGCAATGTAGCTACCTTGAAACGTAGGTCCAGAGTAGTGCTCTTCAAAATTAGCTCTTTGCCCCATTGCACCGTTTCCAATGCTAAACAAGCTTTCTGAAGATTTAACTCTGTCTGTGTTAAAACCTTCTTCTATTATAGACCAGTTGTTTGGTTTAATATAATCTTGATTCATAATTTCTTATGCTATTGATTCTTGTAAATAGTACTTTTAGTAAGTTAGTATCTACCTTATTTTTTTATTAATTCTTGTATAAAGTCTGATGAGATTTCTGTAAAATCTTTAAAAACGTAATCTGCTTCATGTAAAACGGTAGCATCTCCAATACCAATGCTAATCATATTTGCAGCATTGGCGGCTTTAATACCAGCAGTGGCATCTTCAAAAACAATACAATTTTCTGGAGCTATAGAAAGTGCGTTAGCAGCATTTAAAAACACTTCAGGATCTGGTTTACCTTTAGTAACCCCATTACCATCTATAATAGCACTAAACTTTTGTATTAAATTCACTTTTTGTAATATAACCTCTGCATTTTTACTTGCCGAACCTAAAGCAATACCTTGTTTTTCTTTTTCTAAAAGCTCTAAAATTCTAGGTACATCTGGTAAAATTTCAGAAGCGTCCATTTTTTCTATATGCAGTAAATAATCTTCATTTTTTTTAGCCATTAAGCCAATAAACTCTTCGTTTTCTAGAGTAATATTACCCCAGTTAAGTATTTTTTCTAAAGATTTTACTCTGCTAACACCTTTTAGTTGCTCATTTTGTTCATTAGTAAATTCAACACCAATAGAATTAGCTAGTTTTTGCCAAGCTAAAAAATGGTATTTGGCTGTATCTACAATAACGCCATCTAGGTCAAATATGAATCCTTTTCTTTTCATTTTATTCTTCTATTGTTTGATAAGAAATTGCACTTTTTTCGGTAATTAAGAAGTTGCATAAACCAGCAATAATTAAGCTTGTACCAGCAATAATCATTGCATTTATAGCGCCTTCTCCTAATAAATTAGAGATAATATTTATGCCACCTATAGCAGCAATAATTTGAGGTATAACTATAAACATATTAAAAATGCCCATAAAAACCCCCATTCTTTTAGGGTCTACAGCACTAGAAAGCATAGCATATGGCATAGATAAAATACTACCCCAAGCAAAGCCAATTAGTATAAAACATAAGGTTAAATATTCTGGAGAAGGAATAAAGTACATTAACAAAAAGCCAACACCACCAATAATTAAAGAAAACATATGTACTAGTTTTCTATTAATTCTTTTTCTTGATGTATATAAGACTAGAATTAAAGCAAACGCCATAGATGATAAGCCATAAGTTCCCATATAAGAACCTACTAAGTTTGATGATTTTTGAAACGCTTCATTAGTTGTGTTAAAAGCAAGTAAATCTGCAGCTATTTCCATATTATAATTAGCCTCTACTGGAGCAGGTGTATTAAAAACGTGTTCTGTTAGTGCTGGGTTAGCCATACTCCACATTGTAAAAAAGGCAAACCAGCTAAAAAACTGAATTACACCTAACTTTTTCATAGTAGAAGGCATATTGCCAATATTGTTTATGATATCTGAAATAAACTGATTTTTTTTAGCCTTTTCTCTTTTAAATTCTTCCATATCTTCTGGCGGATACTCCGATGTAGTAAATATGGTGTACAGTATGCTAATTAAAAATACAACCGCTCCTATTGCAAATGCTACTTTTACAGACATTGGTACCACTCCAGAAGGAGCAGCATCACTTACTCCAAGTTTAGATACCATCCAAGGTAAATTACTAGCAACCCAAGTACCAATACCAATAATTAAAGTTTGTATAACAAAACCGTAAGAGCGTTGTGAGTCTGGTAATTTATCTGCAACCAAAGCTCTAAACGGCTCCATAGATACATTAATTGATGCGTCTAAAATCCATAAAAAACCAGCTGCAATCCATAAAACAGGTGAGTGAGGCACCAAAAATAAAGCTAGGGAGCTTAAAATAGCACCAATTAAAAAATAAGGTTTTCTTCTTCCCCAACGTTCGCTCCAAGTTCTATCACTTAAATAACCAATAATTGGTTGTACAACCAATCCGGTTAAAGGGGCTGCAATCCATAAAAGTGGTATAGCGTCTTTTTCTGCACCTAGCGTCTGAAAAATTCTGGACATAAAACCGCCTTGTAGGGCAAATCCAAATTGAATTCCCAGAAACCCGAAACTCATGTTCCAGATCTGCCAGAAACCAAGTTTCTGTTTTTCCATAATGTAAATATTTAGTATAAAAATACAGCGCCAGATTTTGTGTCTGTTTGGCGTGTATAGGGTGCGAAGTACAAAAATATTAAGTGTTAAGTTTAATATTTTATGGGGGTAAAGATATAAAATTTTTGATACAGATTACAAAACTGTATTTTTTTCTGATGATTTTCTAATAATTAAATCGGTAGAAATAACTTTACGTTGGTATTCTTTATTAGCAGTTTTATTTTGTATGCGGTCTAACAATAATTCTGCAGCGTGCTCGCCAATTGTAATGCCGTGTTGGTCTATGGTAGATAATGAAGGTGTTGAAAATGAAGATATTAATCCATCTGTAAAGCCAACAACACAAAGCTCATTAGGAATTTGTAAATCTTTTTCTTTAGCTATTTTTATAACATTAGCAGCATAAATTTCATTAACAGCTACTATTCCATCATAACTTAAATTAGAGTTGTGCATAAATGTGCTAATTTGTTTGGTAATGCTAGAGTTGTCGTTTACTTTAAAAATAAGATTTTCGTCTATTGCAATTCCTTTCTCTTCTAAAGCTCTTTTGTAGCCAATTGTGCGTAATGCGCCAACATTTACGTGGTCTGGTGTAGATAATATGGCTATTTTTTTACACCCTACATCTAATAAGTGTTTGGTAGCTTTGTAACCACCACCAATATCATCTACAATAACTTTATCACAATCAATTTTATCAGAAATTCTATCAAATAAAACCAAAGGAATATTGTAATCTTTTAATTCGTTAAAATGTTCAAAATTGCCTTTTTCTAGGGTTTCTTTAGCTATTGAAACAAGCAAGCCATCTACGCTTCCGTTAGCCATCATTTGTATGTTTAATTTTTCTTTTTCGTAAGATTCGTTAGATAAACATATCATAACATTGTAATCTCTACCGTTTGCTATTTTTTCTACACCACTAATAACTCTAGAAAAAAAATGATGTACAATTTCTGGAATAATTACACCAATTACCATTGTTTTATTATTGCGTAATTTTTGCGCAAGCATATTTGGTTTGTAATGATATAAGTCTGCAAAGGCCTTAACTTTTTTACGTGTTTCTTCACTTATTTCAGGGCTGTTTTTTAATGCTCTAGATACTGTAGAAGAAGACACACCTAACTCTTTTGCTATGTCTTTTATGGTAATTTTGGCTTTCATAATATAAAGATACAACGTTTGTAAACATCAATTAAGTATTAACGCTAAATTGACAATACTTAATTTTTAATAGCAAATAAATAACAATCTATTAAAATTGCAGTCATTTTTTATGATAAAAACACACTTTTTGATAAAGTTGTTAACATGCAACGCGTTGCGTAACCTTGTAGATTTGTTAATTTAAAGTTAACCATATACTTTCACTGTGCGAAATATAAAAATGTGTTAAGTTTTAATCAAATTATTAACTCAAACTAACTTTATGAATAAACTAAAAAACATCTTTTTAGGTGCGTTTCTACTTTTTCCACTGCTGTTTTTTGCACAACAAACAGTGTCAGGAAAAATTACAGACAATGTAACAAAAACTCCATTACTAGGAGTTAACGTTGTTGTAAAAGGAACAACAAACGGATCTATTTCAGATTTTGATGGATTGTATGAAATTAGAAATGTAAATATGGGTGATATACTTGTATTTACATCTATAGGTTATAATCCTAAAGAAGTGAAAGTTACTTCTAGTACTTTAAATGTAGAAATGGCAGAATCTACAGAATTATTAGAAGAGGTTGTATTAATTGGTTACGGTAGTGCCAAAAAAGAAGATTTAACTGGTTCTGTAGATGTATTGTCATCTAAAGACTTTAATCAAGGTTCTGTAGTTTCTGCAGATCAATTATTAACAGGTAAAATGGCAGGTGTACGTATTACATCTAATGGTGGGCAGCCAGATGCAGCACCAAATATTAGAATTAGAGGTGGTTCTTCTTTATCTGCTAATAATAGCCCGTTAATTGTTATAGACGGTATACCTGTAGATAATACAAACCCTGCTGGTGTTGGTAACCCTTTATCGCTTATTAACCCTAATGATATAGAAAGCTTTAGTGTTTTAAAAGATGCTTCTGCAACGGCTATATATGGTTCTAGGGCTTCTAACGGTGTAATAATTATTTCTACTAAAAAAGGGACTTCTGGCGAGGTAAAATTTAATTTTTCATCAGATGTTTCTGTTAGCAATGTAGCTAATGATATAGATTTAATGAATAGTCAGCAATACGTAAGTTTTATTCAGCAGTATCATCCAACATACACAAATTTATTAGGTATTGATGATCCTAGTACAGATGCTACAGATAACCTTACTACACCTGGTATAGAAGGAAGAATAATTGCAGATACAAATTGGCAAGATGAAATTTATAGAACAGCAATTTCTACAAACACTAACTTTAGTGCTAGAGCTAACTTAGGTGGTAAAATACCATTTAGAGGTTCTATAGGTTATACAAATACTGGTGGTGTTGTAAAAACTAACGATTATGAAAGAGTTAGCTTATCTGCTAAATTAACACCTACTTTTTTTGATGATCACTTAAAAGTTAGTTTAAACGCTAAAGGATTATATTCAGAAAAAAATGCTATTGATGAAGGTGGAGCTTTAGGAGGTGCTGTAAATATGGATCCTACAAAACCTGTTTTTGATGTAAACCCAAACAACCGTTTTGGAGGATTTTACCAAAATACAATTGTAGATGGTAATAGATTATTATTAGACGGGCAAAGTAATCCGTTAGCATTATTAAAACAAAGAGAAAGACCAGAAGAAGTAAAACGTTTTTTAGGAAATATAGAACTAGATTACAAATTACACGCTTTGCCAGAATTAAGAGCAGTTTTAAATTTAGGTTTAGAAGCATCTAAGGCAAACATTGAAGAAAGGTTTTTAGATAATTCTATTGCTACCTACAGGTTTAATAACGCAGATACAGATATTAATACTAATTATTTGTTTAATCCTGGTGTTAATTACACAGAAAATCAAGACATTACAAATACAACATTAGATGCTTATTTAGTTTATACTAAAGAGTTTAAAGGATTTGTAAAAAGATTTGAAGTACAAGGTGGTTACTCTTATCAAAATTTTAAAAATGATGGCACATCTGTTCAATACAGATATAATGATGAGTCAGGTTTAAGAGAAGAGTTAATAAATCCAAACAATTTAAATAATAGGTATTATAATGTACTAAACTTACAGTCTTATTTTGGAAGAGCAAATATAGATTTAGCAGAACAGTTTTTAGTAACATTATCTTTTAGAGCAGATGGTTCTTCATTGTTTACAGAGGAAAATAGATGGGGATATTTTCCTGCGGCAGCGGTTGCTTGGAAAATTGGTAATGCTGGTTTTGTAGAAAATTCTAATGTTATTAATGACCTAAAACTTAGGTTAGGAGCAGGTAAAACAGGGCAACAAGATATTACTGGTGCTGTTGGTTATTATCCATCTTCACCATTATTTACTATTGGTTCTACAACTAGTCAGTACTTAAGTGGAGTAAACTTATACTCTGCTAAAGCATTTAATCCAGACTTAACTTGGGAAAAAACAACAACATATAATGTTGGTTTAGATTTTGACTTATTTGCAAACGGAATTGTTTCTGGTTCGGTAGATTTCTATCAAAAGCAAACAAAAGATTTATTAGCAAGAACAGCTGTACCTCCTGGGCAAGCATTATCAGATGCATTTGTACAAAATGTAGGTGAAACAGAGAGTAAAGGTTTTGAAGTTAATTTAAACCTAAGACCTGTTAGCACAGAAGATTTTACATTAGAATTTAATTCAAATGTTGGGTACAACAGATCTGAGGTTACTAGTTTAAAAGACGTAACTAGAATTACTGCAGCAGAGTCCGGTTTACCAACAGGTACAGGAGTAAGTTTAGCGTACCACGCTGTAGGTTATCAACCATATTCTGCTTGGGTATTTAAGCAGGTATATGATACAAATGGAGATCCAATCTCTAATGCATTTGTAGATATTAATGGAGATAATGTTATAGATAATGATGATAGATATTATGAAACATTAAGACCAAATTGGACTTTTGGCTTTGGACTTAATTTTAACTACAAAAACTGGGACTTAAGTTCTAGCTTTAGAGGACAATTAGGGGGGCAAGTATACAACGCAAGAAGATTAACTTCTGGTTGGATTGATAGAGCTATACCAAACAATAGCAATAGTTTAAGTAATGTGTTAGATTTTAATTCTGATGCGGCCACTACTTCTTTTGCTAACGTACAAGGTAATATTCCTTTCTCAGATTATTTCTTAGAAGATGCATCTTTTTTAAGAATGGAAAATATTGTAATTGGTTTTAGAGTACCTAATTTCTTAAAAGATACTTCTTTAAGAATTTATGGAGCTGCAAATAACCTTTTTGTTATAAGTGATTATAGCGGACAAGACCCTGAGAATTTTAACTCAATAGATAATAATTTCTACCCAAGACCTAGAGTATTTACCTTGGGATTAAATTTAGACTTTTAGGATTATGAAAAAAATTATAATAGCTTTTCTAGGTATAACTATGTTGGTTAACATAAGTTGTACAAAAGATTTAGATACAGATCCACTAGTAGAATTAACGTTAGAAGAATTAATTAATAGAGACCCTAACGCTGTACAAGGTATAGTTTCTAGACTTTACGGTTCTTTTGCGCTATCTGGCCCAGATGGCCCTGGTAGTTCTGATATTAGTGATAATGCAGGTGAATCTCCTTTTTTAAGAGGAATTATAAATCTTCAGGATTTTACTGCGGATGGAATGAAAAATAGATGGGGAGATGATGGTTTGGATCAACTTACAACTACATCTAACTGGGATGAAAATAACAAGTTTTTTAGATACTTGTATAACAGAATTTACTACACAATTCCACAATGTAACAACTTATTATCTGTATTAGATAACGTAGATACAGAAGGTAAAGAAGAAGTAATTGCAGAGGTGCGTTTTTTAAGGTCTTTAGCATACTACTACTTAATTGACACTTTTGGAAAAGGAGTTTTAGCAACAGAAGAAAACTTTGGATCTTCTGCACCACTACCAGAAGCTACAAGAGCAGAACTATTTGCTTATGTAGAGTCAGAATTATTAGACGTTGTAGAAACTTTACCAGATTCTAATGACTACGGTAGAGCTAATAAGGCGGTTGGTAATATGCTATTAGCAAAGTTGTACATAAATGCAGAAGTATATACAGGCACAGATAAGTTTGCAGAAGCATTAACCACAATAAATAAAGTAATTACTAGTGGTGGTTATACTTTAGCAGATAGCTATGTAAGTATATTTTCTGGAGATAATAATACATCACCAGAAATAATATTTCCTTTAATTGCAGACGCAGTAACTAGTCAAAGTTACGGTAATACTACCTATATTGTTAATGGTTCTAGTAGTTCAGAAACTATGACTTTAGCAGACTACGGATTAACAGATGGTTGGGGAGGACATAGAGCTTCTAAAGGTTGGTACGGTTTGTACGGAGATTTAGAAACTTCTACAGATGAAAGAGCTAGTTTGTTTTTTACAGAAGGGCATTCATATGAAATGAATGATTATAAAACCTGGACAGATGGTTACCCACCTATAAAGTTTAGAAATACTAATGCTTTAACGGCTTCAACTGCACCAACTCCTTTTTCTAGTACAGATTTTCCTTTGTTTAGGCTAGCAGATGCTTACTTAATGTTTGCAGAATGTGCTGTTAGAACCAATCAAAATTTAGGCGAAGCATTAGGATACGTAAACCAAATTAGAGAAAGAGCAAATGCAGAGCCAATCAGCGCAGGAGACTTAACACTAGATTTTATTTTGGATGAACGTGGTAGAGAGCTAAACTTAGAAGGACACAGAAGAACAGACTTAATCCGTTTTGGCAAATTTACAGGTAGCTCATACCTATGGCCTTGGAAAGGTGGTGTAGTAGATGGCACAGGAATTCCAGATACATACAAATTGTTTCCTATTCCTTTACAGGCATTAGAAGCAAATCCTAACCTAAAACAAAACAACGGATACTAAATAACTAAAAACCATAACTATGAAAAAATTAAGAATTATAGGATTATTTATCCTAGCTGTTGCAGGCTTATCTTCTTGTGAAGACGATGATAATTTAATATATACCGCACAAACACCATCAGAAAATGTAGCTTTTACTAGTACATTTTTAAATGAATACGTTTTAACGCAAGCTACTAAAGATAATATAGCAGAGCGTTTTGTTTGGAACTCACCAAATTTTGGTATAGCTACTCCTAATGCTTATGACTTGCAAGGCTCTGCTACCGAAGATTTTGCTGAAGTATTAGAATTAGGCTCTACTCCAGATAATAACTTAGGAGTTACTGTAGAAAAAATGTTAGAATTGGCAACAATTGCAGGCTTAGATAATGACCCAAGTACAGCAGATATGCCAAATACAGGAGTATTGTATTTTAGGGTTAGAGCTTATGTTGGTGATGGTGCCGAAAATGCTCCAGAAAGCTATTCTGATGTTACAGCGCTAAATGTTGTTTTACCAGAAGATACAGGTGCTGGTAGTGGAATAGAAATGTCAACTTGGGGTATTGTTGGTTCTGCAGCTAATGATTGGGGGGCAACACCAGATATTCCTTTTTATACAACAGAAACACCAGATGTTATTGTTGCTTATGCAAACCTTATTGCAGGTGAAATTAAATTTAGAGAAAACAATACCTGGGGCGGAGATTTAGGTGATGCCACTTTAGATGGTATTTTAGATGCAGATCCAGATAACAATATTGCTATTGCAGAAGCTGGAACCTATAAAGTTACAATTAACTTAAGCGATAACTCTTATACAATTGAGGAATTCTTTTGGGGTATTGTTGGTAGTGCAGCTCCTAACGGATGGGATGGCCCTAATGTAAAATTAGCGTATGACTATACCACAGATACTTTTAAGGCTGTTGTACAATTAATAGATGGCGAAATAAAAGTTAGAATGAATGATAAGTGGGATACTAGCTATGGTGACGGAAACTTAGATGGCGTATTAGATACAGACGCAGACAATAATATTGCTGTTACTGCTGGATATTACTTATTAACGGTTAACTTTAATACCTTAGAGTATACATTAGAAGAAACTACAATATGGGGCTTAGTTGGTTCTGCTACTCCTAACGGATGGGATGGTCCAGATACTAAATTCACTCCGGATTTTGCTAATCCTGGCGTTTGGACTATAGATAGTATAGACTTAGTAGACGGAGAAATAAAAGTTAGAGCTAATGATGCTTGGGATGTAAGTTATGGTGATGTAGAACCAGACGGAGTATTGGACACAGAAAATGACAATAATATTAGTGTTGTTGCTGGTACATACAAAATTACAATAGACTTTTCTGATGAAGCTTCTCCTACAATTGTAATAGAATAAAGTAAATAAACTTAAAAGGGTTGCACATAGTGTAACCTTTTTTTTTTAATAACTGACTATGAAAAAAACTGTACTACTACTTTTACTATTTTTAACATCAATTGCTATTGCACAACAGCAAAACGTAACTTACTCAATTTCTCCAGAAGCTTTTGGAGAGAACGAAGAAATTACCATTACCGTATCTAATTTAGATACATCTATTTGGGGTGTTACTGATGTTTACCTTTGGGCTTGGTCCTTAGATGCAGATGGTGAAAATTCTCAAGACTCACCTACAAATGGTAGCTGGACAAACTCTAATGAAGATCAAAAACTTACAGCTAATACAGATGGTACTTATAGCTTTACTTTAACTCCCTCTAGTTTTTTTAATAGAACTAATATAGGGCAAATAGGGTTGCTAATAAAAGCAAAAAACGGAGACGGCGATAAAAAATCACAAGACTATATCTTTAATGTTGGTACGTTCCAATTTAACCTTAACTCACCAACGCAAACAACAACTGTATTAGACTCTGGAGATAATTTAGCAATTACAGCTACTTCTTCAATCAGCGCAACTTTTGTTTTAAAGGCAAATAATGTAGTTGTAAATACCCAAACGGCAATTACAGATTACAGCTATAATTTTAACATAACACAAAACACCAACTTTAGTTTAGAGGTTACAAATGAAGCAGAAACTAAATCTGCATCATTTAATGCCGTAGTTTCTCCAACAGTAGAGGAAGCTCCGGTACCTGCTGGTATGCTAGACGGTATTAATTTAGACCCAGTAGATGCTACAAAAGCAACACTGGTTTTATATGCTCCTTTAAAAGATTTTGTGCACGTTATTGGCGATTTTAATAACTGGCAAATAGACAATAACTATCTAATGAAAAAAGATAGTGCATCAGATAGATTTTGGATAGAGCTAACAGGTCTAACACCGCAAACCAATCATATGTATCAATATTTGGTGAATTTTGAAATTAATGTTGCAGATCCTTATTCTACTTTAGTTTTAGATCCATACTCAGATCAATATATAGATGAGGTTACATATCCTAATTTACCTGCTTACCCAACAAATTTAACTACAGAAGCTGTTACTATTTTACGTACTGGTGATACAGATTATAATTGGCAAACAACAAATTTTGTTGCTCCAGATAAAACAGATTTAGTAATTTATGAGGTATTACTTAGAGATTTTGATGCGCTGCACTCATTTAAAGCACTAGAAAACAGGTTAGACTATATTCAGGAACTTGGTATAAACGCTATAGAACTTATGCCTGTGAGTGAGTTTGATGGGAATGAAAGTTGGGGATACAATCCATCTTTTCATATGGCATTAGATAAATATTATGGCACTAAAGATGCTTTCAAAAGTTTGGTAGACGAATGTCATAGCAGAGGTATAGCTGTAATTTTAGATGTGGTTTATAATCACGCCAGTGGTCAAAACCCATATTTTAGATTATGGAATGATAGCAATGGTGGTTTAGGCGGTAGGGTTACTGCAGATAACCCATTTTTTAATATTGATGCAAAGCATTCTTATAGTGTTTTTAACGATTATAACCATCAATCTGTAGCTACACAAGAGTATGTTAAACGTACTGCTCAATATTGGATAGAGGAATTTAATTTAGATGGTTTTAGATGGGATTTAACCAAAGGCTTTACTCAAAATTGTACCGCAAATGATGATAGCTGTACTAATGCTTACCAACAAGACAGAGTAGATGTTTTAAAACAATATGCAGATGACCAGTGGGCAGTAAATAATGATTTCTATATTATTTTTGAACATTTAGGAGGTATTACAGAAGAAGAGCAATGGGCAGATTATAGAGTTGCAGAGGGTAAAGGAATTTTACTTTGGAATAAACAAACAGAAGCTTACAATGAGGCTTTAATGGGATATAATACAGCTGGTAAATCTAATTTTTCTGGTGTTTCTTACAGGCAAAAAGGATTTAAGCAAGCGTCTGCAATATCTTATATGGAAAGCCATGATGAGGAACGATTGCTTTACAAAAGTTTAAATTTTGGTAATGAAGAAGGCAATTACTCTACTAAAGACCTAAATACATCTTTAGAGCGTTTGCAGACGGCAGGAGCATTCTTCTTTACAGTTCCGGGACCAAAAATGATATGGCAATTTGGAGAACTTGGGTATGATATCTCTATTGATGAAAACGGCCGTGTAGGTAATAAACCAATATTGTGGGAGTATGCAAATGACCCTAATAGAAAAGCAGTTTACAATAGCTGGAGCAAGATTATCAATCTTAAGAAAAATGCAGAAGTATTTACTACTGCTAATTTTACTGTTGATGCTTCTAATGCAAACGGTTTAAAAAAAATACATTTAACGCTAGAGAGTGCTACATCAGACCAAATAAAATACGTAGTTGTTTTAGGAAATTTTGGAATGTCTGCACAGAATATAACTGCAGATTTTCAGGAAACTGGTACGTGGTATAATCTTTTAAGTAAAAACACACCGCTAGAAGTAACAACAACCGCTACAGGCATAAATTTAGAAGCAGGTGAGTTTATAATTTATGCAGATAAACCTTTTGTAGACCCTAATGATTTGGATAGTGATGGTGTTGCAAATGCAGATGACGCCTGCCCAAATACTCCAGTAGGTACTACCGTAGATGTTACTGGATGTAGTTTATTTACATTGGCAGTTACCAACTACCAAATAGAAACAGTTAGTGAAACTTGTAAGGATGCCAACAATGGTAAAATTACGGTTACAACTGCAGAAAGTTTAAATTATACAGCAACAGTATCTGGACCTAATAATTTTTCTGTACAAGAAAACTTTACAACAGAATTAGTTTTAGACAATTTAAATGCTGGTACATATACTGTTTGTTTTACTATAGATGGTGAAACAGATTATGAGCAGTGTTTTACACTTGTTATTACAGAACCTCAAGATTTATCTGTTTCTTCTAAAATAGATACCTCTAATAAAAGTGCAAGTTTAAGTTTAAAAGGAGCTAAGGTTTATTTTGTTACGGTAAATGGTATTACTTATGAGACTACAGAAGACCAAATACTACTTAAATTACAACCCGGTATGAACAGAATTTCTGCAGAAACTGGTATAGATTGCCAAGGAAAATATACAGAAGAAGTTTTTGTGTCTGAGGAGGTTCGGTTTTTTCCTAATCCAGTAGAAACAGAATTAAAAGTATACTGCGCAGGTAAAGATTTAAAAGTTACCTATACTTTGTATGATTTTACAGGTAGACAATTGATTTCTGACACAAAAGAGGTTGATGTTAATAGGGAAATTTCAATTGCTACTTCAGCCTTAAAAAAGGGGAAATATGTGGTAACTGTAAAAGGGAAAACAATAAACAAAACATTTAAAATTATTAAGTAATGTATACAAAGTATTTAATAATATACGGATTTATAGCTGCAGTAATTTTATCTAGTTGCGGTGGCGGCGGAGATGATAGTCCGTCTGAACCAGAAGTTTTTCCTCCAACAGCTTCTACCTTAAGCTTACCTGCAAATGATGAGGTATGTTTAACTGGCTCATCTATAAATGGTACGCAGGCTACAGTTACATTTACATGGCAAGGAGCAACTAATGTTAACAGTTATAATGTAGTAATTAAAAACTTAAGTACAGAACAAGAAAATACATTTACAACTACATCAGAAACATTAGATGTTACTTTAACCAAAGGAGAACCATATTCATGGTACGTTGTTTCTACATCTAATACCACCACAGAAACGGCAAAAAGTGATGTTTGGAAATTTTATTTGGCAGGAGACGGAATTGTAAATTATGCACCTTTTATGGCAGAAGCGCTATCACCAGAGATAGGAGAAACGGTTTCTGCATCTAATAATAAAGTAACTTTAAGTTGGCGTGGTACAGATGTAGATAATGATATTAAAGACTATGAAGTTTTTGTAGCAACAACATCACCACCGGCTACAAGTATAGGTACAACTACAGATGCTTTTTTAGAGCACACTGTAAGTCCAGGAACAGTTTACTATTGGCAAGTTGTAACAACAGACCAAGAGAATAACAGTTCCAATTCACAAATATTTGAGTTTAAAGTTAATTAAACCAAGTGTGTTAGTAAGTTTTGTTTGGCCAGAAATAGTAGTATTTCTGGCCTTTTTTTATACTTACTTACTTATTTATAATTATAAATTCTGATCTTCTATTAACAGCGTGTTCTTCATTAGAACATTTTACACCGTTTTTACACTTATTAAGCAGTTGAGATTCTCCAAAACCAATACCCGAAATTCTGCTTTGCTCTACACCTTTAGATACAAGATATTTTACAGTAGATTTTGCTCTTCTTTTAGATAGCCACAGGTTGTAGGTATCACTCTCTGTACTATCTGTATGTGAGCCAACTTCTATTACAACCGTAGGATTCTCTAGCATATAGTTTGCAACTTTATCTAAATCTGGATATGATTCTACCCTTAGGTAAGAACTGTTAGTATCAAAATAAATAGATTTTAATTTTAAATAGTTTGTTAAGTCGGAGCCTACCGCTGTTGCTTCTTCAGAATTTTGTAATTCTAAAATAACCTCTTTATTTTTTGTACTATTTTTAGGAGAATATATATACTTTACAGCATCTGTGTAACCATTGCTCTTGGCTATAAAACGGTACTTTTTTTCTGGTAAATTTATTTCTGTTGTAAAAAAACCATTTTCATCACTAATAGTTTCTATTAAATTATTGTTTTCATAATCATAAATAGTAACAGTAGCATTAGCTACAGTTTTTTTAGTTTCTTTATCAATTACTTTACCATTTACATTAGTAGAAATAGACTCTGTTGTAAATCTATATATATCATCACTTCCTTTCCCTTTAGGTCTGTTAGAAGAAAAATAGCCTTCGTTTTTAGATTCGTTTATAATTAAAGAAAAATCGTCTTGTTTACTATTAACACCCTTTCCCATATTACTAACCTCAGCATTTTGTTGTTGTAGGTTGATATAAAAAATATCTAAGCCGCCCAAACCAGGATGTCCGTCTGAAGCAAAATACAAGGTTTCAGATTCAGATATGTAAGGAAACGTTTCTCTACCTTCGGTATTAATTTTAGCTCCTAAATTTTGCGGAATTCCAAAGCTTCCATCACTATTAATAGCTACAACAAAAATATCTGAAGCGCCAAGCGTACCAGGCATATCTGAAGCAAAGTACAATTTATCTTCTGCGTAGTTTAGTGTTGGGTTAGCAACGGAATAGTCATCATTATTAAAAGGCAATTCAGTTACATTTGTCCATTTACCATTTTCTAATGTAGCTTTATAAATTTTTAGTCTGCTTAATCCGTTTTTATCTGGAGAAAATTTACCGTTTTCCGAGTTATTTCTTGTAAAATATACCGTTTTACCATCTTTAGTAAAAGCTGTAGAAGACTCGTGAGTTTTGGTGTTTAACTCTTTTGCAAAGCTACCTAAGTGTATAAAGTCGGTGCTGTCTTTTTTTGCAGAATGTAAATTTAAAAAAGGTCTATTGTTCCACTCGTGTACATTGTTTACCAAAAAACCAGTATCTCTAGCGCTAGAAAAAACTAAGGTATCTTTATAGAAAGATGGCGCAAAGTCTGACTCTACAGAGTTAGATTTTAAGTTGGTTAAGATGTATTTTTGTTTGATGTTTTTTAAGTTTTCTAAATAATTTACTTTTTCTATAAATTTTGACGCTCTTAAGTCTTGCTGCTTAATTTTATTAAACTGAAGCATTATTTTTTCTGCTTCATCATATTTTCCGTTAGACCTTAATGTTTGTGCGTATTTAAACAAATATTCAGAATCAGAATTTTTTAGATCTGGCATTATTAATTTTGAATAGCAATTAGCAGCTTCTTTATAGTTTGCATTTAAGTAATACGCATCACCTAATTTTTTATAAATATCTATAGAGGTTTCACCTTTACTAATTAGTTTATTGTATTCTTTAATGGCTAGGGCATAAGCTCTGGTATTAAAAAGTTTATCTGCCTCTGCTAACTGTTTTGTTTGTGCAATTGCTGTAAACTGAGCTGTTACAAATAAAAAACTACCAATTATAATTTTATGTATTTTCATATTAAAAGAATCTTGGTGTTAGTGCATTTCTAAATTTAGATTTAAAATCGTATCTAAGAAAAACCTCAAAAGAGCCATCGTTAAAAGTAGTGCCACCTAAAGCAGAGGTTTCTTTATCATACGCCAATCCTATCATTAAACGTTGTGTGGCTTGTATGCCAATTAGGGCACTTAAAGCAGCATCCCATCTGTAAGCAACACCCATAGAAAATTTGTCTTTGTATAAAAACGTAGTAGAAACATCTACTTGTAGCGGAGCGCCATAAGTTGTTTTTAATAGGGTAGCGGGTTTCATTTTTAAATCGCTATTTAAATTAAAAACATAACCTGTAATTAAATACCAGTTCACTTGTTCTTCTGCAATGTATGATGTGCTTGTAGAAGACTCATCAAAATGTTTAGTCTCTAAAAAATTAGGAATAGATAAACCCGCATAAAATTTATCTTCGTGGTAATAAATACCAGCGCCAAAATTTGGAGAAAATTGTTTGTCTACACCATTATCTGGTGTGGCAACTGTAGGGTTATTGGCTCTTAATTTATTGTGATTTATATTTAAAAAATGACCACCAGCTTTTAATCCAAATGAAATTTTTCCTTTTTCTGATGCTTTAATGGTATAGGAATATAAGGCATCTATATAGGTATCTTGGTTAGTACCATTACCAATTTCATCATTAATAACAGACAAGCCTAAGCCTGATTTTGCAGAAACTGGAGCGTGAATATTAAATGTTTGTGTAACAGGAGCACCATCTAAACCAACCCATTGTGAACGGTGTAAAGCTGCTATACTTAATGCTCCTCTAGAGCCAGCATAAGCCGGATTAATAGAAATTGTATTGTACATATATTGCGTATACTGCGCATCTTGCTGAGCGTTTACTCCAAGAGCAAATAACAGCAGCCCAATAAGGCTAAATACGTGTTTTTTATGTTTATATATTGATATCATTTTATACAATTAATTAAGGTATAAGTAGCCGTTTTTAGTTTTTGGTTCTCCCTTTTTTACATAGTTAATTATGTAGTAATACACACCAGCTGGTAATGTGCTGCTAGACTTAACAACGGCTCTACCATTAGAAACTCCTGTAAATGCTCTAGATGTATTATCATAAGATTTAGCACTGTAAACTTTTACACCCCATCGGTTAAAAATTTCTACAGTATTATCAGGAAAAGCTTCTATGTTTACTATAACAAACGTGCCGTCTGTAGTACCAGGTGTAATGTTTTCATTCTGTATTTTAATATCACAAGCAACACCTAAAGGAGGTGTACCACCAACCGAGTCACAAGCATCTAAAGGATCTGTATTATCTGTAACTTCTTGTCCATCTAAAATTCCGTCTTTATCTGTATCAGGATCTTCAGGATCTGTGCCAATTGCATTTTCTTCTGCATTAGTTAAGCCGTCAGCATCACAGTCAGACGTACCTAAAGGTGTTCCGTTAAGAGAATCACAGTCATCCAAAGGATTGGTGTTATCTGCAACCTCTTGTCCGTCTGTAACACCATCATCATCTGTATCTGCGTCATTAGGGTCTGTACCAAGTGCAGCTTCATCTTCATTAGTTAACCCATCATTATCAAAATCATCTGTAATAAAAATAATAGCTGTATTTGTATTACCTGCTGCATCAGAAACAGTAATATCTAATGTACTAGGAAAACCTAAACTAGGTAAAGTACCACTAATTGGAGTAGCCGTGTTTGTATCTAAACTAAAGTTACCTGCAGCATCTGTTGTAACTGTATAAGTAACTTCTGGTGTACCGTCAGCATCAACATCAATAGCAATAGTTAAAGTTTCATTTGCACTACCAGTACCAGTAATAATAGGCGTAAGGTTATCTGTAGTTTGGTCATTTGCAATAGGAGCTTCTGTATCTATAACAATTGGATACGTTGATGAAGAAAAACTAATATTGCCAAAAGTATCATTAGCTACCGCAGTAATATTATAGTTTCTATCTGGTAAAACAGTTGCGGTATAGTCTAATATCCAATTTCCTGTAGTGTCCGATGTTGCTGTTCCTATTTGTACAGCATCAATATATATTGTTATAGTCCTGTTAGGTTCAGAAGTTCCATAAATTAATATGGTATTATCGTTAGTAATTCCGTCGTTAGGAATATTACTATCTATACTGATAGCTGTAATAACTGGCGTTGCAATAGTTGCGGTTTGTACATTGTAAATTTTAGTTGTAGATATACTATTAGTGTTGCCAGCCACGTCTGTAGTTGTTAAGCTTGCATCTATAGTAGTATCTGCATCTAAAGCTAAATTATTTCCAGACACTATTATACTAAACGTTCCGGTATTACTAACAGTACCTGTTGTAGAAACACCGTTTATTAATAATGTAACCGTATCTCCGGTATTAAATTCTCCTGTAGCAGAACCTGTAATTGTTATATTTTGAGAAGCTTCAATAGCATTAATGGTATTATCAGCAGTTACATCATCAATAATTAGTGTTGGTGTAGGAGCTGTAATATCTAAAGCATATATTTTTGTTGCATTAATTGTATTACTATTACCAACACTATCTGTGGTAACCAAGCTAGCGTTTATTGTTACATCTGCATCTGCAAGAAGATCTCCACCACTAACGGTAATGCTAAAAATACCAGAAGCATTAACAGTACCTGTTGTAGAGACACCGTTTATTAATAGTGTAACTGTATCTCCGTTATTAAATTCTCCTGTAGCAGTACCTGTAATAGTTATGTTTGATGTTGATTCTGCCATATTTATAACGTTATCTGCGGTAACATCATCAATAATTAGTGTTGGAGTGGGAGGTGTTGTATCTACATTATAAACCTTGTTGGTTGTTCCTGTGCCTATATTACCAGAAGCATCTGTGTTACTAACACTGCCATTAACAGTTAAGTCCGTATCTAAAATAAGTTCACTACCAGCTATAAGGACACTAAAATTACCTAAAGCATCTAAAGAACTGGTATAAGAAGATCCGTTTACAGTTAAAGTAACAATATCACCTGCTGAAAAATCTCCAGTAACGTTGCCAATTACAGTAATAGTAGTAGAAGCCTCCGTAGTATTAATAGTATTGTCCGCCGTAATATTATTTATGGTAATTACCGGACTAGGTAAATTGGTATCTACATTGTAAAGTTTTGTATTGTTAGCCGTACCTATATTACCAGCTACATCTAATGTATTAATAGAGCCATTAATGGTTGTGTCTGTATCTAAAGCTAAGTCTGAACCTGGTACAGGAATGCTAAAATTACCAGATGCATTTACACCGTTAAAAAATGAGTTTCCGTTAATTAGAACTGTCACAAGGTCTCCAGTATTAAAATCGCCACCAACAGTACCTGTGATTGTTACGGTTGATGCTGCCTCATTGGCATTTACTACATTGTCTGCAGTAACATCATTTATTGTTAGTGTAGGTGTAGGAGCTGTAACGTCTACATTATATGTTTTAGTTGCATTTACGGTATTACCATTTCCAGAGCTATCTGTAGTTGTAATTGATGCATCTATTGTTGTGTCTGTATCTGCAGTAAGATCACTACCGTTAACAGAAATACTAAAATTACCAGCGGCATCTACAGTTCCAGTATTTGTAACACCATTACTAACAAGAGTAACGGTTTCACCTGTGTTAAATTCGCCACTCACAGTACCTGTAATGGTTATGTTTGCTGCTGCTTCTGTGGCATTTATAGTATTATCTGCAGTAACATCATTTATTGTTAGTGTAGGCGTAGGAGCTGTAACATCTACATTATATATTTTAGTAGTATTTATGGTATTTGTATTGCCAGAGCTATCTGTAGTTGTAATTGAAGCATTTATAGTTGTATCTGAATCAGCAAGAAGATCTGCACCACTAACGGTAATACTAAAAACACCAGAGGCATCTACGTTTCCTGTGCTAGAAACACCATTTATGATTAGAGTAACCGTATCTCCCACGTTAAATTCTCCTGTAACAGTACCAGTAATAGTTACGGTTGATGCTGCTTCTGTGGCATTTATAGTATTATCTGCAGTAACGTCATTTACTGTTAGAGTAGGTGTAGGAGCAGTAACATCTATATTATAAGTTTTAGTTGTATTTATTGTATTTGTATTACCAGAATTGTCTGTTGTTGTAATTGATGCATCTATTGTTGTATCTGCATCATTTGCTAAATTGCTACCACTAACAGGAATACTAAAGTTACCAGATGCATCTACGTTTCCTGTACTAGAAACACCATTGATAAGAAGATTTACACTGTCTCCAGTATTAAATTCTCCTGTAACGGTACCTGTAATAGATATGCTACCAGCAGCCTCTGTTGAGTTTACTGTATTATCTGCGGTAACATCATTAATTGTTAGCGTAGGCGTAGGCGCAGTAATATCTACATTATAAGTTTTAATTGCTGTAGCTGTTCCTATATTACCTACAGTATCTGTTGTACTAACACTACCATTTATAGTTGTATCTGTATCTGCAGCAAGATCACTACCGTTAGCAGAAATACTAAAATTACCAGCGGCATCTGTAGTTCCTGTGCTTGTAACACCATTAATTACCATAGTAACGGTATCACCAGTATTAAAATCACCACCAACAGAACCTGTAATGGTTACGGTTGATGCCGCCTCAGTGGTATTAACTAAATTGTCTGCAGTAACGTCATTTATTGTTAGTGTAGGCGTAGGAGCAGTAACATCTACATTATATGTTTTAGTTGTATTTACTGTGTTTGTGTTTCCAGAATTGTCTGTAGTTGTAATTGATGCATCTATTGTTGTATCTGCATCATCTGCTAAATTGCTGCCACTAACAGGAATACTAAAGTTACCAGATGCATCTACGTTTCCTGTACTAGAAACACCATTTATGATAAGTGTAACCGTATCTCCCACGTTAAATTCTCCTGTAACAGTACCAGTAATAGTTATGGTTGATGTTGATTCTGCTGTGTTTATAATATTATCTGCAGTAACATCATTTACTGTTAGAGTAGGTGTAGGAGCAGTAACATCTACATTATATGTTTTAGTTGTATTTATTGTATTTGTATTACCAGAATTGTCTGTTGTTGTAATTGATGCATCTATTGTTGTATCTGCATCATTTGCTAAATTGCTACCACTAACAGGTATACTAAAGTTACCAGATGCATCTACGTTTCCTGTACTAGAAACACCATTAATAAGAAGAGTTACACTGTCTCCAGTATTAAATTCTCCTGTAACGGTACCTGTAATAGTTATGCTACCAGCAGCCTCTGCTGAGTTTACTGTATTATCTGCGGTAACATCATTAATTGTTAGCATAGGCGTAGGCGCAGTAATATCTACATTATAAGTTTTAATTGCTGTAGCTGTTCCTATATTACCTACAGTATCTGTTGTACTAACACTACCATTTATGGTTGTATCTGTATCTGCAGCAAGATCACTACCGTTAACAGAAATACTAAAATTACCGGAGGCATCTACAGTTCCTGTGCTTGTAAAACCATTAATTACCAGAGTAACGGTATCACCTATATTAAAATCACCACCAACAGAACCTGTAATAGTTATGCTACCGGCAGTCTCTGCCGAGTTTACGGTATTATCTGCAGTAACGTCATTTATTGTTAGTGTAGGTATTGGCAATATAGTATCTATCCTAGCAGAATCGCTTCCATTAGTACTAGTATTTCCTGCAGTGTCAGTAATAGAAGCCGTTACCGTTAATGTGTTGCCTTCTCCCGGACTTGGAAAAGTTGTTGTTACTTCTGTAGCCGTAATATCTGCCGCAGTTAAAGTCTGATTAGTACCGTTTATGGTTAAAATATCCCCAGCAATAGCTTCGGAAGGTAATGTAATGGTAACATCAATATCACCAACCAATTCTGTACTGTTTATAATAGCGTCGTTATTGGCATCTTCAGTAATTACAACTACAGGAGCAGAAGTTGGAGCAGTATTTACAGAAATACTATCAGAACCAGGGTTACTAGTATTACCTACAGGATCTGTAATTGTTGCGGTAACTGTTAAAGAACCATCTTCTGCTGGAGGAGTAAAACTTACAAGTATTTCTCCGTTTGTAATATCGGTTGCAGTTAAAGTTTGGTTGTTACCATTTATGGTTAAAATATCATTTTCGGCAGCATTGGCAGGTAATGTAATAGTAACATCAACATCTCCAACAGATTCGCTTGTATTTAAAAAACCATCATTATTTGTGTCTTCAGTAATAACAACAATTGGAGCATCTGGTGGTGTATCATCAAAAATAATTGTAGCACTACTAGAAGTAAGATTGGCACAAGAAAAGGTTTCATCATTAATAATAACTTGATATAAAAACCCATCATAACTAGCTGTAATCCCTGTTAATGTAAGTGTGTTAGTTTTGCTGCCAGTATAAATATCTACTGTGTTGGCATCATTTATATCTACAAAACCATTACCATCTAAACGGTCTACTTGCCATTGATATGTTAACGCTTGTCCAGTTGCAGTAACCACAAAAGTTTCTGGGTTTGTGCCATTGGTTAAAATATCTTGTGGCTGGTTTGCTGTGTTTGTTATAGTTGGCGCTTGTCCTACTTGCTGAAAATCTAACACTGTATTTCCTGTGCTGCTATCTGCATTGTTAGGTGTGGTATAACCATCTATTACCATACTACTAATAACAGTACCATTTGTTGTAACAACTGTTGGTAAATTACCAAGTATCCCATCGTTATTTTGATCTGTAAATCCTGCTTCTAAAACATCATTACAACCATCGCCATCTGCATCTAGCTCTAAATAATCTGGTGTTCCGTTTGGTGTTGCCTCAGAATCTGCTAAAGTATAATCAACAGTGCCATTATTAACACCACTACTGGTTTGTAAGGCATCAAAAATACCATCTTCACTAACAGCAGTACCTAAAATACCATTGGTATGAGGTTGGTTATGTCCGGCTTCAATAACATCAAAAATACCATCGTTATCAGAATCTAAATCCAATAAATCTGGAACACCGTCGTTATCCGAATCTCTGTCATTACAAGCAAATAGTATAAGTTCTATTTCATCTTCTGTACCAGAAGGAGTTGTTTGTGTTAATTGTAATGTAAAAGTAGATACTCTTTGGTTAATTTGTAATGTTCCAGCAGCAGAACCATTGCTATCTTTTAATGAGCTTTCAGGATCATAACCATCTGATGGTAATCCAGTACCACCATCTTTTACTGTGGTTGCAGTAGAAACAAAGTCGAATGTACCTGCGAGTTCTGACCACGTTAAACCGTTTAATAGGCTTATTTCTGCCGAGGTTTGATTATCACTAATATCATTACCACCAATTCTATCCAGATGAAGCATAGGTTTATCTACAAAAACGGGGTTGTTAGCGGCATCTACAAACTCAACAGTAACTGTTACTCCGCTATCATAAGTAGCAGCAAGAGAAATATCTCCTTGTAAATCCTCAGTCCAAAAATCTACACCAGGACTTGTAAAATTTCCACTTACAAAATCGGTAGAGTTTGTTGTGGTTATATTTGCAATAACTCCGTTACCATAATTAAAAGAAGCAGTTTTGCCAGCAATAGTCCAAGCACCAGATTGTACAGGAGTACAACTACCTTCATCGGTATCTAAAATACCATCATTATCATCATCTAAATCGCAACTATTATTTATACCGTCACCATCTGTGTCGTTATCTGTAGGAGTACCAACAATAGCTCCAGAGGTACAAGGGTTTATTACTAGGTTAGAAAAAGCAAATTCTACTTCGTCTATGTTAGGTGCAGAGATTCCATTTTTTTCTATACCCGTATTAATATTTATTGTGTTTATCAAGTCCGATATTTGTAAACTACCTCCAGCAGTGTTACCACATTCCCCACTACCTCCTAATATTTCAAATAAATTTTCTCCCCTAAAAAAAACGGAGTCGGATTTTAATCTGTTAGTAGCACTTAGTTCATCCCAAGTGTATCCGTCCTGTAAATAAAATACACCAGTAGTGTTAGATCCTAATAACCCTGTTGCTCCAACTTTATCCACGTGCAAAATAGGGTTCTGTATATCTGCTAATGCACCTGTTCTAGTGTCATAAAACTCAAAAGAAATAGAACCCACATTACTTTCGTTTCCCGTTATTTCTACTTCTAAAGATGGCATCCCTGTAATAGTTGGGTCACTAAAAGCATCTGGAGAACAAAGCATAGTATCACCGCCAAGAATATCTACATAACCAGTAACTGTAACTTCTATACGTACTAAACCGTCAGAACTTATAGATGTCCATTTTCCCACACTAGCTTCTGACCATACACCAGAGGTTTGAGCAAAAAATAGTTGACTAAAAAATATAAAAGCTAAAAGAGTAATTAATTTTACACTGTTTATATGAAAGAATTTTGTATTCAATTTTATCATAAAAAGTTTTTTATGAATAATCTAATGGTTGATTTTTTAAAAAAAAGTTATTCAATTTAAAAGCTAATTTATACTGAAAAATACCGAACAGTGTATTAATGTTGTGAATACTAGGCTTTTGTATGCGTAGGCCTAATTGTAATACGTTTAAGGGCTAGAGTTTATGTAGTTTTCTATAAACAATATGAACAGTTGTTTTATTTGTGGTTAACCGCTGATGTTTATTGGGTGTTTAGCCGTTTAGCGTTTTTAATTTTAAATATTTAAGTAATATATGTTTTAACGGTAGTTTTTAAGACCAAATAAAAAATGTTTACAAATTTGAGAGGTATGTTTTCAAAAAAAAGAACAGCTTAAAAAAGCTGCTTACTGCAACTCATTTAATTTTTGGTTTAAAAATTTTAATTAACAATTAATTAAAATTAACATTACAAGAGTAAGGGTTAATTAGTTTTTATACGTCTTGGTAGAAAATAACAAACCTTTAAAAAATATCAATTCTGTACTGCTTATAAAATAGTATCAGTATTACATATACAACATAACCTTTCTTTATACTTTGTTTTTAAGTGTGAAAATTTTTGAATTAGTCAATCAATAAAAAAATGAAAGAATGTTGTTTAAAGGGCTATTTTTAGTGGGTAGCCCTTTTTTAATAAATAAAAAATAAATCGTACTAAATAACGATTAAAAAATAAATGTTGTGAGTGTTAAAGAACAAGTTTTAGTAGATAAAAGTTTAGAAAATTATTTTCAACAGTTTTCTAAAGGAGTAGTAGGTAACAAACATTACTTTAAAACCCTATACGGCCAACAAAAATTAGTATATGCAGATTGGATTGCGAGTGGAAGATTATATGCTCCTATTGAAGAAAAAATGCAATATAATATTGGTCCTATGGTGGCAAATACACATTCTTTCTCTAGCGAAACCGGTAAAGCATCTACCTACGCATATAAATTAGCTCGTAAAATAATTAAAGAACACGTAAACGCAAATGAAGATGATATTTTAGTAACTACTGGCACTGGTATGACTGGTGCAATTGTAAAATTACAACGCATAATTGGTCTGCGTAAAAGCTTTAAACATAAACCTAATAAGCAAGACAGGCCTGTGGTTTTTATAACGCATATGGAGCATCATTCAAACCACGTTTCTTGGATGGAAACCCTAGCAGATGTAGTTATTTTAGACTGTGATGAAAATAAACTTGTAGATGTAAACAGCCTAGAACAAAAATTATTAGAATATGCAGATAGACCTATAAAAATTGGTGCTTTTACAGCTTGTTCTAATGTTACCGGTATTATAACACCTTACCAAGAGTTGGCTAAAATAATGCACAAACATAACGGATATTGTGTGGTAGACTTTGCAGCTTCTGCACCCTATGTAAAAATGGATATGCACCCAGCAGATCCAGAAGCTTATTTAGATGCTATTGCATTTTCTCCGCATAAATTTTTAGGTGGCCCTGGTAGTTGCGGCGTATTGGTTTTTAATAAAAAGTTATATAATGCTAAGTGTCCAGATACTCCAGGAGGAGGAAACGTAAAATGGACAAATCCTTGGGGTAGTTATAGTTATTTTGATGATATTGAGGTTAAAGAAGATGGAGGTACACCTGGTTTTTTACAAACAATAAGGGCTGCTTTAGCAATTAGGCTAAAGGATCAAATGGAAGTAACAAAAATTCATAAAAGAGAAGAAGAATTATTACAATTAAGCTACCAGAAATTAAGTGAAATAAATGGACTAGAAATTTTGGGAAGTACAGATGTACCAAGAATTGGTTGTATTTCTTTTACTATAAAAAATATTCACTACAATCTTATAGTACGCTTATTAAATGATAGATTTGGTATACAAGTTAGAGGAGGTTGGTCATGCGCTAGTACTTATGGTCATTATTTATTTGATATAGATAAAAAAGAATCTAAAAAAATAACACGTAACATTATACAAAAAGACCTCACCAACAAACCTGGTTGGGTACGTTTGTCTTTGCACCCATTAATGACTAATGAAGATATAATTTTTATTAGTGATGCCTTAAAAGAGATACAAAAGAAAATTGCACTGTGGAAATGTGATTATCAATACAATTCTAATACCAATGAGTGGGATTGTCTACAAAGAGGAGATCAAGAAATTAAACAAGAAGTTTGCAAATGGTTTAGTTTGTAGCTACTTAACAAGAACTTAATTTAGTTTTTATTTCTAGAAAACGCTGGTAACTTTAATTGTTACTGGCGTTTTCGCTTTTATCTTTTTTACTTTACATCTAATTAGTAATCTATAAACATTGTTTTGGGTCGTCGTATACTAATATTAAATAAAGGTTTTGTTAATCTAAACCTAATATTAACTTGACCTTGGTAAGGTATTTTAGCTGTTTGTAAAAATGGCGATGAAAACGAAATTTTATATAGTATACCTCCTGTTATTAGCTTCTTTGTATGGCTACTCTCAACAATTAAAGTTTATAAATTATACTACAGACCAAGGATTGTCTAACAATTCTGTTCTAGATATTGTAAATGATAACGATGGCGGATTATGGATGGCTACTTGGGATGGACTTAATTATTTTGACGGTTACACCTTTACAACATTTAAACACAATATTAACGATCCAAAATCTTTACAAAGTAATTACTTAACTAATATAGAAAAAGATAAAAACGGTTTTATATGGACCTTTAGTAATGAGGGCTTAATTAGTAAATACATAGGTAATAATGAGTTTAAACACTACAAATTTAGCCAAAGACCTAGAGCAATGTACGCATCTACAAGTGGTGTTATTAACGTTTGGGTTGGTAATAAAATTTATAAATATAGCAATGGTAGTTTTGTAGGGGGCGCAGATGGTGCATCTAAAAACAAGGAAAAAAACGAATTAGAAAAAATACTTTTAGCTAAATATCCTAACGTAGTTATAAATGATGTTCTAAAGGATAAAGATGGTAATTTATGGTTTGCTACCTTTAAAAATGGTATTTACATTATACCTAATCATGTAAACAATTTAACTACAAGCTTAATACATAATTATACTTACGATGCTTATACGCCATATACTTTTTTTAGTAATGAAATTACATCATTAAACCAAGATGTTTATGGTAATGTTTGGTTAGGTCAAAAAGATGGAGGTTTAGCTATGGCATATGCAGGCTCACAAGAAATTTCGTCTGTTATACCACATCCTAATAGATTTCCTCACTTACCTGTAGAAACCACAAGAGCCATAACCAAAGATGTAGATGGTAATATTTGGATAGGTTATTACAATAGCGGATTATACCATTATAGCCAAAAAACAAAATGTTATTTAAAATTTGCTGTAAAAGAGTCTACATATAATGATGAGTGGGAGCGTATAAGAAGTCTTTATACCGCTAAAGATGGTAGTATTTGGGTAGGTACATATGCAGGTATTTTGCGTATTAAAAATAATAGTTATATCACTTTTGAAGCTGCTAATATACCAGAGTTGCCCAACAACAGAAGTTATTCTTTTTATGAAGATGATACCAATGTATTATGGATTGCCTGTTGGGGAGGTATAGCCAAATACAATATAAAATCTCAAAAATTTGAAACATTTAAGGGACAAAAAAACTTTGAAAACTACAATATAAGAAACATAAAAAAAGATGGTAATAATTTAGTAATTGCTACCGAACAAGATGGCGTTTTTATTTTAGATCTTACCACGGGTAAACATAAACAACTTACAAAAAAGAGTGGTATTTTAGGTAATAGCGTTTATTCTCTTTTTATAGACCATACCACATCAAATTATTGGATAGCATCACTAGGAGGTGTAAGTGTGTATAATAAGCAAAAAGGAGTTGTAAAAAATATTACAGATGCCAATGGTTTACCAAGCCATATGGTGTACGGTATTCTAGATAATCAAAATCAAATATGGGTAAGTACAACTAAAGGAATAGCTGTTATAGATAAAAACACATACCAAGTAACTCCGTTTAATCCTAAAGAAGGTTGGCAAGCACCAGAATTTTCTGAAGGAGCCTACTATAAAGACAACAAAGGATTATTATTTTTTGGTGGCGTAATAGGACTTAATTATTTTAACCCTAATGCACTTGCCATACAACCTAATACAGCTAAATTAAAAGTACAAGTAAATAACAAATCTATAACCAACAAGGTAATTAATAAAAAACATAGCAATAACACTGTAAATGTAACAGTAACTCCTATTGTATTTCCAGTACGTAAAGCAAGTACTTACTATTATAAATTACAAGGTAAAAACACAGACTGGGTTTTAGCTCAAGGAAAACAAAATATAGCATATCAAAATTTAGCTTCCGGTAATTATACTTTTCTATTAAAAAATAATTTAAATGATACGCCGCAGGAGGTTTTTAGTTTAAAAATTGAAAAAGCATTTTATGAGACCATTAGTTTTTTTGTTTTAATATTAATGCTAGTGGTATGTATAGGATTGTTGTTTATTTATTTAAAAAATAAAACTGCAAAAGCAAAACACAAAAAGCTTGAGGAACAAATAACAGCAAGAACAAAACTTATAGAAAAACAGAAACAAGATTTACTAAAAATTAATAGTGAGCTAGATGATAAAAACCAAGAAATTATTCTTCAAAAAGAAAAACTCCTAAACTTACACAACAATTTAAAAAATCAGGATTTTGAGGTAGATAAGTTTAAAACTTTTGTGCTTTCTCAATTTCAGCAGCCATTATCGGTAATATTAAAAATGGCAAATGAAATTAAACAAAACCAAGAACCAAAAACAGAAATATTACAACAATCTGGTAAAATAATAGATTTAATATCAGAATGGAACTATTTAGATCATATTAAAGAGTTAGGAGACGTTAAGTTAACCTCTGTAAAATTATTACCTATTTTAAAAGAAATAGCTACTAGTGTAAAAGATAAATTAAAACAAAATAACGCAAATTTTAATGCACAAATAGATAAAAGTATTAATTGGGTAGAGGTAGACCTATTAAGGCTAAAACTATTATTAAAATATATTTTTAATGATATAGTAAAGTACTCAGAAGCCAAAAGCTTATTAGATGTAGCTATTGTTTTACAAGAAAATACATTGCAATTTACAGTAACGTCTAACAGTACAGTTTTACAAAGTAATGTAAAAAATATAATAAACTATAGTCCGTACTACAAAGCATTTTTAGTACTTATAAAGGACCTTAATGGTACTTGTAACTTAAATGAAACAGGTAACTTTAGTTATAGTTTTACTTTACCAGTTTCAGTAATGGAAAACAGCACAAAAGCTGTAGAAACAATTTCATGGAAACATTTAGATATAAAAGAAAAACTTCCAGCCAATAAAAATAAAATTCTAGTATTTACTAGTACATCAAATTTTAATATATCTAGTCAGTTATTGCAAAATCAAGATAATTACTTGTTGTTTGAAGATGTAGTAACCAACCTTTCATCAGCATTAAAACAATTACAGATAGATGTTTTAGTTTTTTACCAAGTAAGCTTTACTAAAGAAATAGCCTATTTTTTACAGAAATACAAAGAAATTCCTAAAAAGGATAGAGTTCCGTTAGTGTACATATCAGAAGAAATTAACTATGCATTGCAAGAAACCTCATTAGAGTTTGGTATAGATGTGGTAATACAATTACCGGCTAGTAAGTTTTTTATTAGCAATAAAATTACGTCTTTAATTAACAGGAGTGCAGGTCGTGGGCACAATAAGTTTCAGCAAGAAATTTTTAAAATTTTAACAGAAGAAAACGACCTACAATCTAGCAATGAAAAACTTTTAAAACGAAGTTTAGAAATTATAAAAGAAGAATTGCCCAACCCATCCTTTAATGTAGAGAAACTAATATCTATCTTAGAAATATCTAGAATTAAATGCTATAGATTGTTTAAAGAGCAATTGGGGCAATCTCCGTCAGATGTAATTACTTCTTTACGTCTACAAAAAGCAGAATACCTACTTAAAAACAAAAAATTTAATATCTCTGAAATTGGGTTTGAGTGTGGTTATAGCGATAGCAAATATTTTGGGCGCACATTTAAAAAGCATTTTGGTGTAAGTCCTAAAACGTACAAAGAACAAAAAACATAAAATTTATTGTTTGCTTAGGATTAGCTATATGTTAGGTTAATGTTACTGTAACAAAAGTCCTATTTTTTGATGCTCAAATAGCACTTTTTGCACTAATAGTCCGCCTGTATGAAACAATTTTCCCCCCTTTAAAAAACACCACACAATACATTTGAGCAAAACAAAAAACTATAAATTAAAATGAAAAAATTATACTTTTTTCTAACGCTCAGTTTAGGGTGTTTATCTACCATGCTAGCGCAGGTAACAGTAAAAGGCACAGTAGTGTCTAATGCAGACGGATTACCAATTTCTGGAGCATCAGTAACTATTAAAGGTAAAACTACAACAGGTACTGCAACAGATTTTGATGGTAATTTTACATTAGAATTAAAAGAAGAAAACGGCGTACTTGTGGTCTCTTCTTTAGGCTTTGCTAGTAAAGAAGTTGCTTATAATGGTAACCAAACTATTTCTGTTGGTTTAGATGAAGCAACAAATTCTTTAGATGAGGTTGTACTTATTGGTTACGGATCTACAAAAAAAGGAGATTTAACTTCAGCAATTGGTACAGCAGCTAATGTAGGTACAATTACAAGCAGACCTGTTAGTAATTATAAAGAGTTTTTACAAGGTAATATAGCAGGTGTTACGGTATTAAGTTCTGGTGGAGATCCAACTAGTACTGCCAGTATTAAAATTAGAGGTATTGGTACATTAAACTCAGAGTCTCCATTGGTTGTTGTTGATGGATTACCATACAACGGCCCAGAAATTAACCCAAATGATATTGCTTCTATATCTGTATTAAAAGATGCCGCTTCTGCTGCCATTTATGGTGCACAGGCTGCCTCTGGTGTAATTGTTATAGAAACTAAAAAAGGTAAAAAAGGTAAACCTAGGTTAAATGTTAACTATTATACAGGTATTAAAACGGCCGCTAATTTGCCTACTCCTTTAACAGCACAACAACAGGCAGACGTATATAATTTAGCAGCAGATAATGCTGGTGTACCAAGACAGTCTGCTCATGATGCCGCGCAAAACCCATACGGACAAGTAAACCGCACCAATTGGATTGACGCAATTTTTAGAGATGCTACTGTAAATAATTTAAATATAGATTTAAGTGGGGCAGGAGAAAAGTTTAATTATTACACTTCTTTTACATTTAGAGACAGAGAAGGTGTATTAGAAGGTACAAGTTCTCAAAACTATAGTTTAAGATTAAAAGCAGATTTTAATATTACAGATAAAATTACAGTAGGAGAAAATATTTATTTCTCTAGAGATGAAGCCTATGGTACTAATACAGATAATCCATATTCTGGTACTATAATAAACGCAATTTATATGCCTTCTGCATCACCAACACGTTATGAGGATGGTAGTTTTTCGGGTGTTGTACCAGAGAGTTTATCACAGTTTGCAGGTGCTTACGGAGATGTTTACAACCCATTAGCTTTATTGTTAAGACCAACAAAAGAGTCTCCTAAAACATTTATAAATGCAAACGTATATTTTAAGTATGATTTGTTAGATGGTTTAGCATTTAAATCAAGCTACTCATATTCTTATAGAGATAATAAAACAAAAGAATTTTATCCTCGTGTACCAGAATTAGGGCGTAGTAACAGTCAAAATTCATTATTACAAACAAGTAATACCCAAAATAAATGGATTTGGGACAACCAGCTTTCGTATAATAAATCTTTTGGAAACCATAATTTAAATGCAACAGCAATTTATTCTGCTCAAAAAACAAAAGGAGATTATATATACTTGCGTGGAACAGGTTTTTCATCTGAAGAACCATTCAATCAATATTTACAAAATGCAGAACTTATAAATAAACCTAGCAACAACCCTTTTGAAGAAGCTTTAACTTCTGCTATTGGTAGAGTTATGTATAACTATAACAATAAGTATTACATTTCTGGTAGTATACGTACAGATGAGTCATCTAGGTTAGCTGTAGAAAATCAGTCAGATACTTTTACTTCTGTATCTGCTGGATGGAGAATTTCTAACGAGTCTTTCTTTAATATACCTGCAATTAACGATTTAAAACTGAGAGCATCTTGGGGAGAAATAGGTAACATACAATCTATTAGTGGTTATTACCCTTTTGATGTTCCTGTGGCAAGTGGTAATGTAGTTATGGGTGAAAATGGTGCTTATTTTGATAATGTTGGTAGTTACGTACAAAGAAACGCTAACAGAGATTTAAAATGGGAAACAGCAGAGTCTTTAGATTTTGGTTTAGATGCATCTTTATTTAACAATAGCTTAAGTTTAACTGTAGATTATTTTGAGAAAACAACAAAAGGAATGATAATTCCTGGTTTAGCAGATATTAACCAAGGTATTTCCCCTGCAGATGTAAATGGCGGACAAGTAAAAAATACTGGTTTAGAGGTTTCTGCTACATATACAAATACAAATGGTAAGTTAAATTATAGCATTAATGCTAATGCAACAACTATTAAAAATGAGTTAGAGAACTTAGACGGTTATGCATCAATTGGTCAAGATATTTTTTATCATAATGACAATGTAAGAAGCGTGTTAGTACCTTACCAAACACAGGTTGGTGGTGCATTATACACACCATTTTTAATACCACAATTGGGTATATTTAATACACAAGCAGAAATAGATGCATATACTAAAGATGGTAACTTAATACAACCTAACGCTAGGCCTGGAGATTTTAAATTTCAGGACACTAATAATGATGGTAAAATAGGCTCCGAAGACCGTGTGTATTATGATGCTTACCAGCCAAAATTAACTTACAATTTAGGTGCTAATTTGGACTATAAGGGTTTTGATTTTAATGTTATTTTACAAGGAGTTGCAGGTGTAAAAGCTTTTAATGGTTACAAGTTTACAACGTATAACGCTGCATTGTCTGGTTATAATTTAGATAACAGAGTATTAGATGCTTGGTCACCTACAAATACAAATACAGATATTCCTGTTATTTCTACAAAAGATGATAATAAAAACTTTGGAACTGCATCTAGTTGGTATTTAGAAGATGCATCATACTTACGTATTAAAAACGTAACCTTAGGATATACTTTTAACAACAAGGTAATGGATAAATTATCTAAAGGATCATCATTAAGAATGTATGTGTCCGGAGAAAACTTAGTAACGTTTACTAAATATTCAGGTTTAGATCCAGAAGTAGGTGGTAAAGGACTAGATATTGCTAAATATCCAGTAGCAAAAACATTCACATTAGGATTATTACTGTCATTATAATCTCACTAAAAAAAGAATACAATGAAAAATACATATAAAAAATTAGGGTTAGTTGCTTTGGGTGTTTTAGGGTTAAATTTAACCTCTTGCTCAGACGATTTTACAAACTTAGAACCATTGGGTAAGGTGTCTAATGAGAGTTTTTGGAAAACAGAAACAGATGCAATACAGGCTGCAAATGGTTTGTACCAATTAATGGAAGACCAAGAAATGTTTGGTAGAGGTTTTTTCTGGTACATTAACGCCTCTGATGATATGATTACTGGGCGTATTAAAGCCACAGCAGACGTAATTAAAGATTTTAATATTGATGGTAGTGAGGGGAGTTATACCTCTACTTGTTACACAAAATCTTACCAAGTTATTAGACGTGCTAATGATATTTTGTTAAACGTTCCAGAAATGGAAATATCAGATGACATTAAAAATCGTGTTTTAGGTGAAGCATATTTTATGCGTGCCTTTAGCTACTTTTGGGTAGCACATACATATGGTGATGATGTTAATGGTGGTGTACCAATTATTACAGTAGATAATATGTTTGATGAAGGAGGTAGTTATGCAAGACCTGCTTCTGTTGTAGAAAACTACAAGCAAATTGAAGAGGATTTAAAAATGGCAGCAGATTTGTTACCGTTGTTTACAGACTATAGTGCAGAAGATTATGGGCGTCCTCATAAAGATGCTGCCCTAGGTTATTTAGCTAAAACAAACTTATACTGGGCAGCATATGATGCCTCTAGGTATGCAGAGGTCGTAAAGTATGCAGATGCAGTTGCAACATCTGGTTCTGGAAGAGCTTTAATAGATACAGATAACCCTGCTGTAGATTACAGAGAACTACATAGCCACTTAAATAATTGGACAAGCGAATATATTTGGTCTGTAAATTCTGGTGTAGATCGTGGTAGTATTTTATCTGGTGTGATGCTAGAAAACAAAGGCTGGGGTAAATACAACGGTTGGGGTTATTACACTCCGTCTGAAGGGTTGTATAATGAGTACGAAACAGGAGACGTACGTAGAGGTGTTACTATTTTAAATTTTGGTGATGAATTTAAGTACTTTGGGGAAGATAGAAGATACCAATCTGAAAACTCAATCTCTGGTTTCCAGTTTAATAAATATATGTATGAGTTTCAGTTTGAAAACCCTATTGGTCAATATTTAAATCCAAACGGAGACAATCCAACTACTGTTTACAATGTGCCACTAATGCGCTACGCAGAGGTGTTGTTAATGAAAGCCGAAGCCTTAATTGCAGACGGTAAAAATGGAGATGCACCATTAAATATGGTTAGAGATAGAGCTGGTTTAGCACCAATAACTAATGCAACTATAGAGGACCTTAAACACGAGCGTAGAGTAGAGTTGGCTGGTGAGTTTGCAAACAGGCATTTTGATTTGGTTCGTTGGGGAGATGCAGCTGCTACCTATGCACAACCAATTTACGGCAGAGTTTACACAGATAGGTCTAACCCAGATTCTCCATACACGTCAGAAATAGTATGGCCTGCCAGAAATTTTGATGCATCTTATATGAATGTGTGGCCAATACCTAACACAGTAATAGAATCATCTGGAATACCACAAAATAAAGGCTGGTAAAATAATAAAGTTTCAATTAGTTTTTTTAACAAGGAAAGGGTGCTGTAATTGCGCAGCACCTTTTTTATAATACACTCATATGTTCACATTTAAGAAAAAATGTATCATTCTTCTCGTTAGCTTTTTTTCAATAATTTCTTTTGCTCAAAAAGAAAATGAAATTCTTATTCATTCTCATAATGATTATTTACAAAATGTGCCTTTTTGGAATGCTTTGTCTAGCGGAGCTAATATTATAGAAGCAGATGTTTGGCTTACTAAAAACAATTTATTTGTTGCACATACAAAAAATGAAATAATACCAAGTAATACGCTGCAAAGCTTGTACTTAAACCCTTTGCAACAGGCGGTAAAAAACAATCAGTTAACAACGTCTAATTTAATAGTAATGATAGATGTTAAGTCTGATGCAGAAAAAACAATAAACAAAATTATATCGATCTTAAAAAAGTATACAGATTTAACTACGCACAAAAATATTAAGTTTTTAATATCTGGTAACAGACCTAAACCAAGTACATATTATACGTATCCTAATTATATTTATTTTGATCATCAGGAGCTAAACAATAACCTAACTTCTAAAAATTGGGATAAAGTTGGTATGGTTAGCACAAGTTTTAAACAATATAGTGTATGGAATGGTAAAGGTAGATTAACACACACAGATTTTGATGTGGTAAGCAATGTAATAGCATCTGCTAAAAAATTAAATAAGCCTTTTAGGTTTTGGGCAACACCAGACTCTAAAACAGCATGGAGAACATTTGTAGATTTGGGTGTAGATGTTATTAATACAGATATGCCATACAAATGTGCTACCTACACAAAAACATTAGATAACCGTACAGTAACAACTCAAACTTTATCAGAAACTTATATACCTACTTATGCTTCTGATAATAAAAACAAGCCAATAAAAAACGTTATTTTAATGATTGGTGACGGTATGGGCTTGTCTCAAATAACGGCAGCAACAATTGCAAATAAAGGGCAATTAACACTTACGCAGTTAAAATCTGTTGGGTTACTAAAAACCCAATCTGCAGATGATCTAGTTACAGACTCTGCTGCTGCTGGTACTGCCATTGCTACTGGTCAAAAAACAAATAATAGGGCTATTGGTACAGATATTAATGGTAACCCTTTGCCTACTTTAGTAGAAATATTAGCAAAAGCTAATTTTTATACAGGTATTATAACTACAGATAAAATAACAGGGGCAACACCTTCTTCATTTTATGCAAAAGCAATAGATAGAGATAATACAGCACAAATAGCAAAAGATTTATTAAAAAGCGATCTTCATTTTTTTGCTGGTGGCGGGGCTAGCTTGTATAAAAATTTACCTTTAAATAAGCAATATACTATTGTAGATCATATATCTAAAGTAGGAGATAATACCTCTAAAAAACTAGGTGTATTTTTAGCAGATTCAGGAGTGCCATCTGTAATGGATGGTAGAGGTAATTTATTAGCCGAAACTACCAAACAAGCATTATTATACTTAAACAATAAAAACAAACCATTTTTTTTAATGGTAGAGGCAGCACAAATAGACTCGTTTGGGCACCATAATAATACTAAAGGTATTGTAACAGAGACCATAGATTTTGATAAAGCAATTACAGAAGCAATAAAGTTTGCAGATAGTAATGAAGAAACCTTAGTAATTATAACTGCAGATCATGAAACATCTGGTTTTGGTATTGCAAGTGGTAACGGTAACCACCAAAAAGTAGAAGGTGACTTTATAACTCATGACCATACCGCTACAATGGTTCCTGTTTTTGCTTACGGACCAAAGTCTAACAATTTTACAGGAGTTTTTGAAAACACAGAGGTGTTTTATAAAATATTAGAGGCATTAGAAGTAAAAAAATAGTTTTTTAATATTTCGTTTTTTAGTTTATTAGGCGTGGCAAAGTTTTTTGTCGCGCCTTTTAACTTTTAAAAAGTAGTACTCTTTTTAGTTTTAAGATAGAAAAATATAAAAATAAATTACTGTCTGTTTTATCATTTACTTTAGATCTTAAAATGTAAAAAGCTTTGGTAATTTGGGCTTCTACTGTTTTTATAGATATATTTAAATACTCTGCTATTTCTATATTAGTTAAACCTTCTTGTTTACTTAATAAAAATACATTTTTACACTTAGGAGGTAAATTTTGTATTTCTTGCTTTACCTTTTTAATAAGACTGTCAAAAGATATAACATCTGTTTCTTCTACTAAATCATGTAAAGCATCTAAATATTTTTTCTCTAACGGAAAAACATTTTTTTGTTTACGGTAATGGTCTATAAATTCATTATATACAGATTTGTATAAAAAACTCTTTAATGAAAAATTGGCCTTGAGCCTATCTCTTTTGCGCCAAACTCTCATAAAAACATTTTGCACAATATCTTCTGCCTCACTACGGTCATGTGTAAGGTTAAGGGCATAAACACAAAGCTTTTGGTGGTAATCATTTACAAGTTTATTGTATGCAGTTGTATCACCGGCCTTGAGTGCATTTATAAAATTAATGTCGCTATTTAATGTGGGACTCATATAAAAAGACAATAATTGGTTAAATATGTTGCCAATATATAAAAAAGTTTAATAAAATGTTAGGGTTATGTAAAATGCTTACGTATTAAAGTATATATGTTAAAAATATAATGAAAAAGAAAATAACAAAATTAGATAAGTTAATAGTTAAGTACCTTACTAGAGAGTCTACTAAAAAAGAGCTCGATGGTTTAGAGGAGTTACTTAATAACGACTTAAATAATGAAAAGTTTCTAAAGGAATATATAAAAATAAATGTTGTATCAGATTATGTATTACAAAAGTTTAATACAGAAAAAGCAAGGCAACAATTGTTAGATACTATTAAAGAAGATAAAAAGAAAGCAAAGCAAGCTAAAATTTTTACCTTAATAAAATATTCTGCAGCTGCAGCTGTAGCGGTACTTGTAATGTCTGGTATATTTTTTAAAACATCTTTATTTAATAAAACAGGAGCGGAGCCAGTACAAGTATCACATAATATAAAAGTAGGTTCTAATAAGGCAGTATTATCATTAGAAGATGGATCGCTGGTGGTTTTAGAAAATGGTAAAGAGGTTAATGTTGGCAAGGCAAAAAGCAATGGTAAAGAGCTTACTTATAAAAAAGGGAGTAGAAACAGTAAAATTATTTATAATTCTTTAACTATACCACGCGGAGGTGAGTATTCATTACAATTGTCAGATGGAACTAAGGTTTGGTTAAATTCAGAAACAAAAATAAAATACCCAGTACATTTTAAAAAAGGAGAATCTAGGACTGTAGAATTGGTTTACGGCGAAGCTTATTTTGATGTTTCACCAAGTACGCACCATAACGGAGATGGTTTTAATGTGGTTACCAACCAACAAAATATAGCAGTTTTAGGAACTGAGTTTAATGTGAAAGCATATAAAGATGAAAACTTTATATATTCTACTTTAGTAGAAGGCCATATAGTACTAGAAAATGGGACATACAAAGCAGATCTGTTGCCAGGACAACAGGCAGTTATAGCAAACGGAATTTCTGAAAAAGTTGAGGTTTACAACGTAAATGTAGATAATGAAATTGCTTGGAGAAAAGGAGTCTTTAACTTTAAAAATAAATCTTTAAAAGAAATAACAAAAGTATTGTCTAGATGGTATGATGTAGATGTTGTTATAGAAAATAAAGAATTAGAGAATATTAACTTTAAAGGAGTATTAGGAAAAACTCAAGACATAGAAACAATTTTACAAATAATTAAAAACACTAGTAATATAAATGCCTATGAAATAAAAAATAGAACTATTTACATAAAATAAAGGGAACAAAGTTTATGCCGTCCAAAGAATAACACTTTATCCCCCATTTTATTTGAATCTTGATTAATTAAGTAACTAACCAAAAAAACACTCAAATTTATGAAAATTAAATTAATGAATGTTCTCTTCTGCTATAGAAGAAAACTAATGATGACGATTATGAAAGCTTTTATCTTTTTATGGTGTACTGCAATTTTTAGTTTTACCACTACAAATTCGTTCTCACAAAATGCTAAAATTAGTATCAAAGCAGATGCTATAGTTAGCGTAGATATGGTTTTTGATATTATTATGGAGCAAACAGACTATAAATTTATTTATAGTGAAGGCTTTTTTGATGCTTACCCAAAAGTAACACTACATAAAGGAGTTATAAAAGCGAACGCACTGTTAGATAAAACACTAGAAAATAGTGATGTGTCTTATGAATTTTTGCCAAATAAAACAATAGTTATAGTAAAAAAAACAGATAACCTTACTGCTAATATGCAAATGCAAATTAAAGGTAAAGTGTTAGATGAGGGTAATTTACCATTGCTAGGAGTAACTATACTTGTAGAGGGTACAGCAAATGGAGTTACTACAGATTTTGATGGTAATTATGCCATAAAAGCGAAACCAGGTGATGTGTTAAGTTTTTCATATGTAGGTTATCTTACTCAAAAAGTGACTGTTACAGAAAATAAAAGTGTGATTAATGTAGTTTTAAAAGAAAACGTAAATGTTTTAGATGAGGTTACAGTAATTTCTACAGGATATCAGCAAATATCAGAAGAAAGGTCTACTGGTGCTTTTGAAACAATTAAAAAAAGTCAGTTAGACAAGCCAGCCTCTAGTATATCAGAAAGGTTAGTTGGTATGGTTGCTGGTTTACAAAGTACAATTAATGCAGACGGATCGGTAGATTTTCAGATTAGAGGTCAGTCTAGTTTATTTGCAGACCAACAACCTTTAATTGTATTAGATGGCTTTCCTATAGAAGGTGGTTTTGAAACCATTAACCCTAACGATGTAGAAAGTATTACCGTTTTAAAAGATGCTGCTGCTGCTTCTATTTGGGGTGCAAAATCTGCAAATGGTGTAATTGTTGTTACAACAAAAAAAGCAAAACAAGGAAAAACTAATATATCTGTATCTACTTTTGTAAAGGTTTCAGACAAATTAGATTTGGATTATTCTATCGCTTCAGCTTCAGCCAGTGATGTGTTAGCTTATGAGCAATCTGCTTTTGATACTAACTTTTTTGGAAGTCTTTTTGGAGGTCCTCAAGGCGCTAGTCCGTTTAATTTAAATTCATACTCTTTAGGGTTAACGGCTATGAATGAAGCTCGTTTAGGAAGAATAACAGCTTCAGAAAGAGACGCTACATTAGCCACCTTATCTGGATTAAATAATAAAAAGCAGATAGAGAAATATTTATTACAATCTCCTATTACATCACAATATAATATTAGTGTGTCTGGAGGTAGTGATACCATGAAAAATAACTTATCATTATTATATGAGGATAATAAAACTTTCTTTAAGGGAGATGAGCAAAGCAAATACCTTATTAATTATACGAGTAAAATAAAGGTTAATGATAGATTAGATTTTGATTTTGCAGGTATGATGCAGTATAGAGATATAAGAAACAACTCTGGAGAGCAAAATTTATATGGAGAAGGAGATATGCTTAGTACTATTAGGTCTTTAGCTCCTTGGGATATGTTGGTTAATGAAGATGGTAGTAGAACAGATTTATCATATTTAAAGTATTATACACCTAACTTAAATGCTTTTGTGCCTACAGATGCATTTCCGTATTCAGATTGGTCTTATAACCCAATAACCGATGTAGAAAACAGAGATTTTTCTACAAAAAGTTTAAATAGTCGTATACAGGCTGGTTTAAATTTTAAAATTATGGACGGTCTTTCTATTTCATCTAAAATACAGTATGAAATTTTTAAGACTAACGAAGAAAATTATTACAACGAAAAAACCTTTGATGTACGCCAGTTTGTAAACGAAACTTCTGGTTGGAACCGTGATTTTAATACTATACCAACACAAAATATACCTTCTGGTGGTATTTTAAAAAAATCTGACGCAACAATAAATTCTTATAATTTTAGAAATCAGCTTAATTTTAATAGAACATTTGCAGACAAGCATACTATTAACTTTATAGCAGGTACAGAACTGTCTAACAGAGTATATAAGAGTACAGTGCACCCAGATTCTTTTGGTTATAGTGATGAAACTTTAGCATCATCAGAACTGTTAAACCCTGTGCAATCTGCTACAATGTGGAATGGTTTTCCATTGCGTTTTGCTAGTTTCTATTATCCGTTTAACTTAACACCAACTAGTACTTACCAAGAAAATACAAACAGATTCTTTTCATTATTTGGTAACCTTGGTTATACTTTTAATAATAAATATACCATAACTGGTAGTTATAGAACAGATGCATCAAACCTAATAACAGACGATCCATCATTTAGGTACAATCCGTTTTGGTCTGTAGGTGGTAGCTGGAAAGCGCACAAAGAAGGTTTTTTAAATGATGTAGAATGGTTAAATAGGTTAAACTTAAGGGCAACCTATGGTTTTAATGGTAATGTAGACAGGTCTACTTCGTTTAAACCACTAATTGCTTTAGGCTCTTCATTAAATGTTTTTACACAAGAAAACACTGCAACCATATCTAGTTTTGGTAACCCAACACTTAGATGGGAAAAAACCAAAACTTTAAATTTTGGTGTAGATTTTTCATTATTTAAAAGCAGACTTAACGGTTCTGTAGATGTTTATAATAAGCAAAGTTTTGATTTAATTGTTTCACAGTCTATTGCATCTGTAAACGGTACAACTAACCAAAAATTTAATAATGGTGAAATGTATAACAGAGGTATAGAGGTAACACTTGGTACCACTTTACCTATTAGCGGTAATGATGTAGTTTGGACCGGTTCTGTTAATTATGCTTATAATAACAATAAGGTTACTAATTTCTTTAAAACTAATTATCAAGCCCCAGAATTATATAGCGGACCAACAACATCTTACGTAGAGGGGTATAACGCCAATACGTTATGGTCATACCAATATTCAGGTTTAACCAATGTGGGCACAGATGCCAATCCGGTATTAAAACCATCTGTTGTAGGTGAAGGAGGAACTCCTATAACATTAATTAGTTGGCCACAAGGTAATGCTATAGAATATATGGAGTCTCAAGGTACTTTAGTAGCACCTACCACAGTAGGTATGAGAAACTCTTTTAAAATTTATGATTTTGATTTATCATTTATAGTAACAGGTAAATTTGGACACGTATTTAGAAGACAAGGCTTTAACTATAACTCATTAGCAAGCGGTGGTAATACACAAGTTAATGAAAAGTATAGTGAAGTAGCTAACGGAGATCCAAACCAAATATTACCTATACCTGAAGAAGAAGGACGTTATTTTTTTTATGATCGTTTTCATCCTTATATGGATTATTTAACCGAAGATGCATCACACATAAGATTTCAAGAAATTAGTTTATCATATTCTTTACCATCTAAAGTTGTTAGTGATTTGGGTATTAATGCCTTACGTTTTTACGCACAAGCTAATAATGTTGGTACTATTTTATTTAACGATTTTGGAGAAGACCCAGAGTATCCTAAAGGAGGTTTACGCTTACAAAGCTCATTAACTTTTGGAATGAATTTAAACTTTTAAAATAAAGAATTATGAAAACATACAAACATATATTAGTACTAGTTTTATTGTGTGCAGGTGTTAGTTGTAACGATTTTTTAGAAGAAAATCCTTCTAAAACTACATCTGTAGTGCCAGAAACTTTAGATCATTTAGAACAGTTACTTAACAATTATAACAGCTTTGCCAGTGAAGGAGCATCAGAATTAATTTATGGAACAGATGATTTTGCCATACAAACAGATTTGTACAATGGTATTTCTAATGTATTTACTTTAGAAACCGTGCAATATGGTACTTGGGATATAGATTATTTGCCAACAACAGGTAGACCGTATTGGCCAGAGGAATGGAAAAAAATATTTACGGCAAATCTAATTTTACAAAATTTGCCAAATGTAAGCGGAGATCCTACGCAAAAACAAATGATAGAGGCAGAGGCTCATTTTATTAGAGCTTATAGCTATTTTCAAATGGCAAATATTTACTGCTTACCTTATACCAATGCTAATAAGGCAGAATTAGGTTTACCATTAAAGCAAACTACTAGTTTTGAAGAAAACATAGAAAGAGCAACCTTAGAGGAAACTTACGCATACATAGATGCAGATTTACAAAAAGCCTTAGAGTTAAATAGAGATTTAGAGGTTATAAACGGACAAAACAGAACCTGGAGAGCAAGTACGGTAGCTGTTTTAGGTTTTGCAGCCAGGTATTATTTATCTTTAAATGATTATGCAATGGCGCAATCATACGCAGAAGATGCCTTAGATTTACATAGCTATTTAAGAGATTATAATACAGATATGCGTTTTTCTACTAGGCCTAATCCTGTAACTATTTTTAATCCAGATCCAGAAACGGTTAATATAGATTACCCGTATACTCATGATTTACAATCTATACCTACAGATAAGTTAGAGTGGGGAGAGTCTTACTACTATAGATTTTTAAACAATGGCGCTTGGAACTATTTTCCATCAACAGAGCTATTATCTATTTATGACCAAGATTATGACTTACGTTATAAATTTCATATAGTAGAAGATTATACTTACGACAGAGGTTCTGTAGATCCGCCATATAGTTACCCAGGATATATTTTCTTCTTTAAGTCAGATATTTTAAGTGGACCGTCTGCACCAGAAATGTTATTAATAAAAGCAGAATGTCAAGTTCGTCAAGGAAACTGGGCAGATGGTATACAAACTGCAAACATTTTAAGGCAGTATAGAATAGACGCCAGTGCACCTGCTAATATTAGAGATTTAGCTGCAACATCACAAGCAGATGCTTTAACTAAAGTTTTAGAAGAGCGTAGAAGAGAACTACCTTTTGTACATAGATGGTATGATATTAGAAGGTTTAATAATAACGAAGTAGATACAGATGATGTTATTATGAGCAGAACTTTTTATCCATACACAAGTGGTTCTATTTTAGATGCAGAAACTCCTATAAACTTTACTTTAGAGAAAAACTCAAGAAGGTTTGCTCGTCCAATTCCAGAGACAGACATTATTGCCTCTGGCGGTACTTTAAAACAAAACGAGTATTAAAACTAATAAAGGAAGTAACCTTTTAGTTACTTCCTTTATTTTCTTGATTATACAGCTACTTACGTGTAAAATACATAGTAAGTACAGAGATGCTATTTTATAATTTTCTTCAAATAAATCATTATTTATACCATATTATGCCTAAACTTTTAAAAAATACAATATACTTATTGTGCGTTTTGTTGCTTTCATTTTCTAATGAAATTTATGCACAGCAAGCCAACAACACATTTACACTTAAAGGAGAAATTAAAGGATTAAAAGGTAACTTGTATTTTAGACATCCAGATAAAAAATATACAAGAGAAACACTGTCAGATTCTATAATTGTAACAGACGGAAAATTTAATTTTTCTGGTACTATTTCTAATTTATCGCAAATTAGAGTGTATCCTGGTTTTGATGGACCAGATGGTAAACTTTTTAAAAAGCCAAAAGGTGGCCGTGGAATGTTTCCTGTAAAATGTGTATACCTAACATTTTATGCTTTTCCAGGAGCAAATATTACAGTAAGTGGTGAAGCTACAGATTTTATGAACGCTTACCCAAGCGGTGATAAATTTAATAACAGTTTAGCTGCAGCAAACAGGTTAATGTACCCAATGTATAACAAAATGGGAAACTTAGCTGTTAAAAATACCTACGAGACAGACTCTGTAACTATTAAAGCCAATAATAAACAATCAGAATTACTTTTTACTGCATCCATTAAAAAGTTAAAAAATCATATAAAAAACAACCCTAATTCTGTAGCAGCGGCTTGGTATTTAAACGATTTAATTTTACGCACACAAGTTACTAATGAAGAGGCAGAAGAGTTATTTGCTTCATTATCTACAGATTTAGCAGAATACTCAGATTACCAAAGTGTAGCAGAACGGATAAAAGGAATAAAAGCTACTGCAGATGGTTCTCCAGTACCATCAATACAAACTACAGCTACACTATCTGGCAAAGAGTTTAATATTAATTCTTTAAAAGGAAAGTATGTGTTAATAGATTTTTGGGGTATATGGTGTGGTCCTTGTGTTGCAGAAATGCCACACGTAAAAGAGTTTCAAGAAAAACACAAAGATAATTTAGTTGTATTAGGAATTAACTCTGGAGATACTAAAGAAAAAATAGAGGCATTTACGGTTAAAAACGGATACAATTGGCAACAACTTTTAAGTGATAAAGCCAATACAACAGACAACTTTGTAAACCGATTTAATGTACAAGGTTTTCCAACCAAATTTATTATAGATAGAAGAGGAAAAATAGTGAAACGCTTTGTTGGTGGAGGAGAAGAAGCTTTTGAAATGTTAGATGAATTATTAAAATAAAATTTTTAGAGATATGGGTACAAAATTAAAAGTATTAGTAGCAATTATAAGTTTTAGTACTGTTTTTTATTCTTGTAAAGATAAAGAGCAGTCTAAAAATAACAAAGGTTTTGTTGTTAACGGAACAGTAAAAGGACTAGACAATTCATATGCAAAAATTACAGACTATCAATTTTTTAACTCTAATCCTTATACAGTTATAGATAGTGTTGCAGTGGTAAACGGAAAGTTTGAACTTATAGGAGAAGTTGCTTTTCCAGATATGGTAACGCTAGAAATAGGAGATTACAAAACAAATTTTTTCTTAGAAAACAGTACAATCAAAATTTCTGTAGATGTTTCAAATGTTAAGAGTCCAAGAGATCAGGTAAAATTAGATGTAGTTGGGTCTTTAAGCCACAGTAAATATAAGGCCTTAGAAGAACAAACTAGTGCTGTTTTTAGCGATAAAAAGTACGATGTTTTTAAGGAGGTAAGAGAAATGTTTGCCAAAGCTAAAGAAGAGGGTAATGAAGAATTACTTAACGAAGCTTTAAAAAAACAAGAAGGTTTACAAGATTTAGCAGAAGAAAGAAATGCTAGATATAAAAATATAAAATTTGATTTTGTAAAAGCTAATCCAAGTAATACAATTTCGCCTTATGTTCTTGGTGTACAGTATACAGAAGGAAGAATGACTAGAGAACAACTAAAAGAATTCTATGCTATTTTTAAAGGAAATGCACGCAAGACTACATTTTTTAAAACCTTTATTACAAAAATATACAAAGATAATTTTGAAAACTTAGGTGTAGGAAATACAGCTCCCGATTTCACTTTAAACACAAACACGGGAGAAGAGTTAACCTTGTCTAATGTAAAAGGTAAATACATTTTAGTAGATTTTTGGGCAAGTTGGTGTGCACCTTGTAGAGCTTCTTTTCCGCATTTAAAAGAGTTAAGAAAGCAGTATAAAGATAAAGGATTTACAATAGTTGGCGTAGGTACAGCAGATGAAAAAGAAAAGTGGGAGAAAGCAATAGAGGAAGACCAAACACCGTGGAACCACGTTTATGATACTAGTGAAAATCACTCTTATGGCCCAATTGCAAAATCTTACGGCGTACCACATCTACCAACAACACTACTGGTAGATAGCAACAGAAAAATAGTTTTAAGAAACCCAACTAAGGAAGAACTAGATAGCAAATTAAAAGAGCTACTTGGGCACTAATTTATTAAAACCGCAATTATGAAAAATTCTTTTTTAAAATTAACAAGAGTACTTCTTATTAGTTGTTTATTCTGCATAGGTTGTAAAACTAACACAGAGCATAATGGGTATACTATTACAGGCATTGTTAAGGGAGCTAAAGAAGGAGCTTGGGTAAAATTAAAAAATACACCATCGCTTTTTACAGATCCCATAATAACTTTAGATAGTACTAAAATTACTAACGGCACATTTAAATTTACTGGTAATGTAGCCAATGTAGATATGGTTGGTGTTTATATAGAGCCTAACATTGGCACATACTTTTTTTTAGATAACAATACTATTAACATAGCTATTGATGTAGCAAAATCTGAAAAAGGAAACGGGTATACACCAGCTAATATAACGGGTTCTAAAACCCAAGCATTGTATGAGTTGCAAAAACAAAAAATGGATAGTATACGAAGTCAAGACAAATACAGTGCGTTTATAGGCTTTAGAGAAATGGTTATGGCTGCAAAACAGTCTAAAGATAGTATTTTAATGGAGCAAGTAAAGCAAAAAATGACAGCTTTAGAGCCATTAGAAAAACAGCAACAAGAAGAACTTAAGGAGTTTAAAATAAACTTTGTTAAAAACAATCCAAATTCACCAATTGGTCCTAAAATTATGGGCATCACTTTTAGTGAAATTATGATGTCTAGAGAAGAAATGAAAACGGTATATAACCTGTTTAAAGGAGACGCTGTAAAGTCTAGCTCATTTGCTTTTATCAAAAAAACGTATCAAGATTATGTAGAAAAATTTGTTCCTGGGGCTACGGCACCAGATTTTACCTTAACAACCAATACAGGAGAACAACTAACATTATCTAAGGTAAAAGGAAAATATATTTTAGTAGATTTTTGGGCAAGTTGGTGTATACCTTGTAGAGCTTCATTCCCTAAGTTAAAAAAAGTTTATAATACTTATAAAAATGATGGTTTTGAGGTTGTAGGTGTTGCTACTGGCGACAAAGATAAAAATTGGAGAGATGCTATTGTAAAAGACCAAACTCTATGGTTACACGTTTTTGATGAAAACAAGAAAAGCAAAGGACGTAATGGCGACGTTGCAGATGCTTATGGAGTTCCTTTTTTACCAACTACCTATTTGCTAGATAGTAACCTTAAAATTATACTTAGAAACCCTACAAAAGAAGAGCTAGATGCTAAACTTATAGAGTTGTTTAGACTTTAGTAATTAAAATAAAAATGACTATGAAAAATGTTCACAAACTAGTATTGCTTTGCTTTTTGGCACTTATGAGTTTTAAGCAAAATAACGCACAAAAAACAGACAATACATTTACACTTACTGGAGAAATAAAAGGATTAAAAGGCAACTTGTATTTTAGACATCCAGATAAGGAATATACTAGGAATACACCATCAGACTCTATTGTGGTTAAAAATGGGAAGTTTAAATTAACTACGAATGTATCTAAAATGGCTATGATAAGGGTGTTTCCTTCATTTAAAGGGCCAGACAAAAAGCTATCTAAAATTCCTAAAGGTGGTAGAGGTTATTTTCCTGTAAAATGTGGTGCTATTATGTTATATGTATCGCCGGGGGCAAATATTACAATTAAAGGCGAAGCAAAAGATTTTTTTGATGCTTACCCAAGCGGCGATGCTTTTAATGATGGTTTAGCTAAAGTTAACAAACTTATGTATCCAATGTATAACAAAATGGGCAACCTAGCCGTAGAAAGCACTTACGCAGAAGATGAAGCTAAAAAAGAAGAAATTGAAAAAAAATCTGAAATTATCTTTAAAAAATCTATAGATGCTCTAACTAATCATATAAAAAATAATCCTAACGATTTGGCTTCGGCTTGGTATTTAAACGATTTAATGTTACGTACCCAAATAACCAATGAACAAGCAGAGGAACTCTTTAATTCTTTATCTACAGATTTAGCTGAGTATCCAGACTATAAAGATGTTGCAACAAGAGTACAAGGTATTAAAGAGACTGCAGATGGTTCTCCTGTACCAAGTATAAAAACTAACGCTACTTTAAGTGGGAATTCCTTTAACATTAATGAACTTAAAGGAAAATATGTACTTATAGATTTTTGGGGTATTTGGTGTGGTCCTTGCGTTGCAGAAATGCCAGAAGTTAAAAAATTTCAAGAAAAACATAAAGATAATTTGGTAGTTGTTGGTATTAACTCTGGGGATACAAAAGAAAAAATACAAGCCTTTGTAGCTAAAAATAATTATGGTTGGATACAGTTAATGAGTGACAAAAAAAATACACTAGACAATTTTGTAAACAGATTTAATGTACAAGGGTTTCCAACAAAATTTATTATAGATCCTAACGGAAAAATTATTAAAAGATTTGTGGGTAGTGGAGAAGATGCCTTTAAAATGCTAGAAGAATTACTTAAAATTTAACCTTAAAACATAAAAAATGCGTTTTTACCGTATTATTGCCATTTTGCTTTTTGTGGGTGCAAACGTTAGTGCTTATGCCCAAGATATAAAAAGTAAGCCAGATACACCTACATCTTTAGACCCAGTACAGGTTAGTGCTAGTATTGTATCTACAGAAGACCCAACAGTTAAAACTCTAATTTTTAATGTTGCAATTTTAGAAGGATATCATATTTATGCTTATGTATCTCCGCAAGATCCGTACATCCAATCTAAGTTAAAATTGGAACTTCCAGAAGGTGTTACAAATTTAGGGGAGCTCCAAACACCAACTCCTACTGCTTATCCTGGCAAAGGAGAGTTATATGTATACACAGGTAACATTCAGTTTAAGCAGCCTTTAAAAATAGCTGAAGATTATAACAACTTAACTGCTATTAAATGCGGACTGTTTTACCAAACCTGTAACGCAAATATTTGTTTGCCACCAATACAAAAAGACGTTTTACTAACTTTAAAAAACTAATTATATGAAAAATTTATTTCAAAAATTATTGCTTTTCATTTTTATGATAGCTTTAGTGCCTACAGGCTATAGTCAAACTAAAAAAAACGATTTAAAAATTCTTTATGTTGGTACAAACCCAGATAAGCCTTTAAGTGACAGGGAAAAAAGTATATACACAAACCTAGAACGTAAAGTTGCATTAAGAAAAACAAGGGCTAACGATTTTAAAGACTTAATTAGTAAGCACTTTAATTCTGTAACAGTTGTCTATGGCGATGATTTTAAAGAAGAAATGGCTGCTGATTATGATGTAACAATTATAGATACTTATTTAACACCTTTTGCAGGCGGATATGAGAAAGACGAAAATGGTAAAATAATTGGGTACAATACCAAAAAATATTTAACGGAGAACTACAATGCAGCAACCATAATGATTGGTGAACCTTCTGCATTTATAGGAGAAGGAAGAGACCTTAAAATGGATCATTTGTGCTTGTGTTTAGATGCGCACGCACACGGTATGAAGTTAGATCATCCAATTTTTAATACACCTAACAAAATAAATGTAACCTATGAAACTAAAGAAACTCCTGCTAACTACAAGGCAAGATATGGCGGTAAACACTTAGACAAAACAATGCAAATGTGGCGTATACAAACAGAAGGTTATACAGAAGGCAAAGGAATGCCTATAGGTTTAGTATCTACAGGTTATGCTTTTGATAATGACATAGATGCAGAGTGGATTTCTGGGGGATATAATTCTAAAGGTGTAGAAGCCACAGCTATTGGTCGTCATGCAAACTTTTTGCATTGGGGTTTTGCTGCAGCACCAGAGTATTTAACACAAAGCGCTAAACTAGCTTTTATAAATGCAATACACTACATAGCTAAGTATAAAGGCGCTAAACAAGTTACCCGAAAAATAAAAAGAATACCTTTAAGACAATATTTAAGAGAAAGTCAATGGACTGTTTCTGATGAAGGTTCTGCTGCATGGTTGCATTATATAAATAAAGATACTTTAAAAATGCGACTAGAAAAAGAAAAAATACAAGCTAAAAAAGATGCAGGTAAGCAACTATCAGAATTAGAAAAAATGCAACTTAGAATGCCAATTAGAAAAGAAACCAGAATATGGACTATTAGGCATGAACCACAGTATTTAAAAGAAAAATTTGGAGAAAACTGGGCAATGTATGAAAACTATTATAAAGAGAATATGGATTATTTTTATCCTATTCCTGATGAAAGATATACATATTGGAGTGCAGTAGATGAAGATGCTAAAGCTTTAGGGATAGCGAATAACAACATTAAAATTTTGGAAACCGCTATTGCGATGCTTACTAATAATGACCGTACAGAAATGGCTAAGCGTATTTTAAAAAGGTATACTAATGAAACTTTTAGCACTGCAAAAGAATGGAAAAAATGGTTTAATAAAAATCGTAAAAATCTCTATTTTTCTGAAGGTGATGGTTACAAATACATAATTATCTAAAAAAAAAAGCCACCGTTACGGTGGCTTTTTTTTATAAGGCTAGATTACAACTGTTAATTTACTATCCTTATATCTTATATTTTGACAAAATAATTTTTCTACGTTAGCAATATTTTGAAGTACCTTTAAGCAATAGGCAGAAACTTCATCATCTTATATATGTGAAAAAAAATTATAGCTATTACTAAAAAAAACTTATATGCGCTACAATTTATTTAGCTTTACTGTTATAGTACCATAAATTTACTATAAAGTTTAAGGACATACCAATTAGTAATAAAGGTATAAAAAAGCTTTGTGTACAAACCAGTTCTAAAAATACTTCTGTATTTGTCCAAGAGTTCCCAAACTCTATTCTATTAGCGTAGGCAATATCAAAAAAAATGTAAGAGATTAGTAATATTGGCATTAGAAGAAATACTATAATTCTAAAAATTTTATTTTTAAATATGGGTAAAAACCAGATGCACAATAATATGTATATAATACATAACATAAGTGGCAGTACCAACTCATTATTATAAGGGTTGTAGTACTCCATTTTGCTTAAAAATAATTTTTGAAAAACCAATACAGGCCCCCAAATAGAGAGTAGGGAAGTAAGTAAAAAAATTATTTTAGATATAGGCTTTTTTTTAGCTTTTGGCATAGTAAACGTATTTATTACATGAACGTTATATACGTGTCTAAATTGTTTATTAATACTTAAAAACATAAAAATACTACATAATTAAAAAGCCAGGCAAAATGCCTGGCTTTATTGCTAATTACTTAACGAGGTAATGAAAAACTAAAAAACTAAAATTAGCAAGTTATTGTTATTTAGTAACCTGTGTTTTGTATAAAATCTTCGGTTACATCTGTTGTTTCTTGTGGTATAGGAAAAACACGTCTAAAAGGTTCAGTTTGTGGTTTTGCAGTATATGCTTCATCAAACTTACCAAAACGTATCATTTGTGGTCTTCTTTTCATTTCCCAATACAACTCAAATCCAATTTCATTATATAGTTGCTCTTCATCTAAACTAGTAAGCGCTTGGCCAGGAGCATTACCATATAAAGATTCTCTAGTTCTGCTGGTTCTTAACATATTTATGTCCTCTAAAGCCAATGCAGTTTGCCCATTTCTAAAGTAAGCTTCTGCTCTCATCGCATATATTCCGCCTAAACGGTATAAAGGAATATCTACTTTACTTCTTCCATTACCAGATTCAGGATCGTATTCAAACTTAAAAATACGTGCTCCGCGGTTTATTTGGTCTTGAGCAAAAATTGCTTGTACAGGATTGTCAAAATTTAATTCTGGTGTAAAGTCCATTGGAGTTGTAGCACTTTTTTCCATTACTAAAGCAGATACTTCTATTCGGTTATCACTAGTCATAATATACCCACCATTACCATCTAAAACAGGGCCAAATTGTTGTCCAAATAAAAATCCACTATTAAAATGAAACCAAGGTAAATTGTCTGAATTTGGTACAATATCTTCTGCAGGTACGCTAACATCAGAACCATCATTCATAAACCAAGTACCATCTGAGTATTGGTATTTTCTAGAAAATCTTGGGTCGTCTTGGTTATCATTCCAGGTTGCAAAAAACTCTGGAGTAGTACAGGCCGCATTAGTACCTCTGTTTGCAGGTGATGGTCTTTGGTTACGAGCTACGCAAACATACCCAAAGTCATTATCTCCAGATCTTACAGCTTCAATTTCCTGTATTACAGCAAATATCATTTCTGAACTTTGATTGTTGTTTATAGAAAAATTAGAGAAGTAATTAGACTCTAAATTAAACGTACCAGAATTAATTATTAAAGAAGTATATTTTATTACTTGTTCCATATCGGTTTTACCAGCCTCTAAAGATGCTTCAGTAAAATTGAAGGAAGATGCACTATTATATCTATCTTTAAAAACAGCTCTGTTTAAATACATTGTTGCCAATAAGCCATATGCAGCTTCTTTAGTAAATCTACCATTAAATGTATTTTGTTCCCCTATAGATGCTAAGTTAGGCAGTATGCTTTCTACCTCTAATATTAAATCATCTATTGCATCTTCTGCTTTTAAAATTTGTATAGTTTGGTCTCCTCCATAAGGGTCTCTGTAAGGGGCTTGTCCAAATAGATCTAAGGTAGTGTAAGTATAAAAAGCAACTAGACCTCTGGCCTCTGCCAAAAATAATTCTTTATCACTAAACTCTGCTTGGTTTATACTCTCTACGGCAGTTAACGCTCTGGTAATACCGTTTGTTAAGTTGTTCCAGTTACCAGTTACTATACTGTTATCTGGTGTCCAAGTAAACTCATGCATAGAACGCCATTTACCGCCATCTCCCCAGTCACTACCTCTTGTTGCAAGCATTGCAATGTCTGTAGAGTATTCTTGTAAAGCAAATACACCTCCGTGATCTACAAAAGTTTTATCGCCTAAACGGTCATATGCAGCAGCTAATACACCTTCTGGGTCTGCAACTTCTTCTCCTAATTCTTCATCTAAAACAACTTCTTCTAGATCTGTACAACTTGTAATTAAAAAGTTTAGTAATAGAAAAGCTATACCTGCTATTTTTATTTTTTTATGCATCATTATTATATTTTAAAATTTTAAAATTGCTCCTAATATAAATGTCTTAGAACCTGGGTAACTAGAGTAATCTATACCTAATGATTGATTACCACCATCTGCTTTAGGACTGTTTATTAATGGATCATAACCAGAGTAGTTGGTAATGGTTAATAAGTTCTGCCCAGTAACATAAAAATTAATACCATTTAACCAGTTTACGTTGTTTAATTTTAAATTGTATCCTAAACGTGCAGTGTTAAGTCTTATAAAATCTGACTTTTCTAGGTACAAAGTTGATAATTGAGGTGAGTTTTCTTGATTAGCTCCAGACTCATAATACTTTTTAGATACGTTACGGTCTGATGCTAAATTGTTTATATTTAAAGCATTTAACCCTGTATTATTCACCAAATATCCACCAGCTTGACCAATAATTGAAAATGAGAAATCAAAATTTTTGTAATTCATTTGACTATTAAATCCGTAAGAGAATTTAGGTAAAGCACCTTCAATTATAATTCTATCATCACCAGTTATATTACCATCATTATTTACGTCTCTGTAAATATCTTCGCCATTTTCATTAAAACCTATATGGTCTAACAAGTAAAAAGAACCAGCAGCATAGCCGCTTTTGTAAATGTTGGCAAGTACTCCAGATTGTCCTGGACCAGATATGGTTCCTGATAAAATTTCTGATACAGGTAAATTTTTAATTTCATTATTCAATGTTGCACCATTTATATCTACATCCCAATTAAAATTTTCTGTAGCTATTAGGTTAGATCCTAACATAAATTCTAGGCCTGTATTTACAATTTCGCCATCTATATTTACCCAAATATTGTTGGTTGGGCTAAGCACTTGTGACGGTATATTTAAAATAGCATCTGTAGTTGTTTTTTTAAAATAATCTAGAGAACCATACAGTTTTCTGTTCCATAAACTAAAATCTGCACCAATATTATACTGTGTTACTACTTCCCACTTTAAATCTGGATTTGGAGTTCTTAAAACAGAAACACCGTTAGTTAGTGTTTGGTCATCATACAAATAATAACCATCTGCACCAGATATAGCGTAACTAGCTTGTGTTATTTTATTTTGCACCTCCTGGTTACCTGTTTGCCCCCAACTTGCTCTTAGCTTTAAATTATCTACATTACTATTAATTAAAAATTCTTCATTAGAGATATTCCAACCCAATGCAAAAGAAGGGAAATAACCGTACTTATTGTTTTTACCAAAACGAGTAGAACCATCTGCACGCATAGATGCCGTTAAAAGGTATTTACTATCATAAGAATAGTTTAATCTACCAAAATACGACTGCAATTCGTTTTCTTGCGCAAAACCGTTAATACCTATTTGTGAGTTATTAGATGTAGGGTTGTGTACAGGTTTAACCCCAGTTCCTTTTTCAGATAAATTATCGTAACTAAAGTTGGTACCAGAGCGCTCAAACTTTTGATAAGAGAAACCTCCTAAAATTTCTAACTTATGCTTGTCTGCTATGGTTGTATTAAATGTTAAGTAATGCTCTAACAAAGAACTTTGAGACTCTAAGTTATTTTGCACATACATTCCCGTAGGATTTAAATCTGTTAAGTTTGGATATACTGTGGTGTTACGCTCTGCAACAGACCTGTCTACTCCATAATTTAACTTATACTCTAAACCGTTAAATACACGTAATGAAGCCTCTATGTTACCCAAAACACGTAATGTTCTTGTTTCATCTTCATAAATGCTTAACAAGTATGCAGGGTTGTAATGTGCATTCATATTAAAGTTTGTATATGCTCCGTTTTCATCAAAAACAGGCCTTGTAGGATTAGCCATTAAGGTGTGTATAATTAGCTGGCCGTTAGATCCTCCATCATCACTAGTTGGTACCCCTTTGTCTTTAGTTTCACTTGCAGTAAGATTTACTTTTATTTTTAAACGTTTGTTATCTAAAAAGCTTTCTTCTACATTTACTCTACCAGATGTACGAGAAAATTCACTATTATTTACAATACCTTCTTGATCTATATTACCTAAAGAAACATAGTAGTTACCACTTTCTGAGGCTTTTGAATAAGACAAAACATTATTTTTTGTAATTGCTGTTCTGTAAACAACATCTTGCCAATCTGTAGTGCTGCCGTGGTCAAAAGTAGGGTCTTTTAAGGCATTTCTGTATTCATTTGCATTTAGCAAATCTATTTTATTTGCAACGTTAGAAATACCAATGTAAGAGTCTAAAGATAAAGAGCCTATACCAGCTTTTCCTTTTTTAGTAGTAATTATTACTACACCGTTAGAACCCCTAGCTCCGTATATAGCAGATGCAGAAGCGTCTTTAAGTACATTAATAGATTCTATATCACTAGTATTTAAAAAGTTTAATGGGTTTTTAGCACTAGAATCCCCAAAACCAACATTACTGCCCGTTGGGCTAACATTATCGTTAGTTAACGGCACACCATCTACAACAAATAAAGGGCTACTACCACTTCTAATAGAACCTACACCACGTATTGTAACATTAATACCTGCACCTGGTTCTCCGCTAGCATTAACAACTCTAACACCAGCAACTTTACCTTGTAAAAGAGCATCTGGAGATGTGTTAATACCTTGTCTAAAACTACTTTCTTTTAGTTGTGTTACGGCACCAGTAACATCTGCTTTTGTTTGGCTACCGTAGCCTACAACAACAACTTCATTTAACTCAGCAGCATCTAGTTCTAATTGTACGTTTACTACATTTTGTGTAACCTTTATTTCTTTACTCTTATACCCCATGTAAGAGAATTTTAAAACGCTTCCGGTTGTAGCAGTTATAGTGTATTCTCCATCAAAATTTGTTGTAACACCATTAGATGTTCCTACTTCATGAATGGTAGCACCTGGTAAAGGATCTCCGTTTTCATCTACAACAGTACCTGTTATTTCTTTTTGGACATTACTGGTAGTTATAGTTGTAGATTTCTTTTTTATTAAAACAATTTTATTTGTTATTTTATAACTAAAGTTTGCCTTTTTACTCAGGTCTTTTAAGGCAGACTCTAAGCTGATGTTTAGGTAAGATACTGTGTATTTATTTTTGTCTTTTATAATATCTTCACCGTAGCTAAAGTTATATGATGTTTGGTTACTTACCTCTTTTAAAAGGGTTACTAAATTTGTGTTTTTATAGTTTACAGTTATATTTTGTTTTTTGTAAACACCATTATTAGGTTGCACTGTCTGACAAAAAATTGCAGATAATACAAAAAAAAGTATGGTTTTTAATTTAAAAGGAATATTTTTAAAATACATTAATTTAAGTGTTAGTTAATAATACTTGAAAATTTAACCGTAGTTGTTGGTAGCAGCTGCGGTTTTTCTTTAATTAGTTTTAAGTGTAATTATTTCATTCTCATATAGTAATTTTAAATTGGTTATATAATTTAGTTGTTCAATAATCTCATTTAGTGTAGCGTTTTGCTTTATAAATAGTGTTATTTTAAGAGCCAATACATCTTCATTTTTTATAGCGCTTTTTACATTGTATTTAATCTCTAATAAGTCTAAGGTTTCTTTTAATGATACCTCTGCTAAGTTTAAATCTTTAGTATACCAGTTAGAAGTCATTAAAACTGATGATTTTTGTTTGCGTAAAGAGTTGTTTGTAGCTACGGCTTCTTGCCCAGATACTAATTGTTGTTGGTTGTTTTTGTAATTTACCTGTACTTTTCCAGTAACTACAGATACTTTGCTTTCCTTTTTTTGTAACCCTATATGAAAAGAAGTACCTAATACCTTTGTTACCAAGTCACCAGAGTTTATAATAAATGGTTTGTTTGGGTTTTTAGCAATGTTAAAAAATGCATTACCCTTTATTAGGTTAACCTCTCTTGTAGTGTTGGTAAATGTATTAGGGTAACTAAAACTAGATCCTGGAGCTAGGTAAATAGTAGAACCATCTGCTAAAAAAACAGAATCTATTGCAGCACCAGTATTTACCGTAACAAAACTTGGCTGGTTAGTTTTGTAAGTAGATAATAATATACCACCAAGCGTAAGTATTGTAACTGCTATGGCAGCATATTTATATATATTAGTTTTTGTGCTTTTAGTTTCTTTAAGTACAATTTTAGAACGGATATCATCTTTTATAAAAGTTGCATTACCCATTTTATTTGTATCCCAGCCAGACTTATCATACATTTTTTTAAAAAATGTATGTAATAACTTTTCTTCTTTAGCACTAGTTTTTTGTTTGGTGCTTTTTGCAATAAGCTTTTTTAATACAGTGCTTTTTTTCTGTTGCATAAACTTGTTTTATATAGGTAAGTACCCAAAACAAGTAATTAGTACTATTGGCAAATGTTACCAAAAGTTTAAGCAAACATTAAGTGAAATATTTTTTTAAAAAAAGAACGGAAATAGTAACCAACTAAGTTGTTTAAGCTCTAGTCTAAGCTGTTTAATTGCAGATGATAATTGATTTTTAACCGTTTGTTTTGATAGCTTTAGCTCCTCTGCAATTTGTTCTACATTCATTTCCTGTAGCTTGTTCATTAAAAAAATTTCTTTTCGCTTAGCAGGTAACTTATCTACAATATGAAAAACGGTTTTAGATAGGTCAGATTCAGAAATAGATGGAGATTCCATAATAAAATTATCAAACTCATTATCTATAGAAGTAGTGTTAAAAGTGTTTTGATTGTAATGCTTTAAAATTTGATTTTTTACTGCTCTAAATAAAAAATGCTCAACAGAGTTTATGTTTAAGCTATTTTTACGCTCCCATAAATTGGTAAATACGTCTTGTATAATGTTTTTAGATAAGTTGCTGTCTTTTGTAACTTTAAATGAAAAAGCATATAATTTTTCCCAGTGTTTAGAATAGATATCTTCAAATTCTTGGGAGGTTTTCATAGGGACTAAAAAATTCTGGAATTAGTTAGTGTAAATAAAAGACCCTAAAGTTTAAAATTGATTATGCCAACGTTATCTTTAAATTAACTTTTTAAAACAGACTGTAAACTTATAAGCTAATTATTGTTTTTACTTAGGTCTGTTATAGTATTGTTTTCTAAATTAATACTAAAGTGGTTGGACGGTTCACTGTTTAAAAAAGAATTAAAAATTTTAAAGAATAAAAGTAATTGTTTGGCTGTAGTATCTTCTTTATTAATATACTTGGTTTGTGAAGTAATTGTGTTGTAAATAAATTTATACTGCTTTATTTTTTCTGTGGTAATATCTTCTAAAGCCAATTCATCTGCATTTCTAAGTCTATAAAAATCAAAAACTAAATCTAAGCCTTTCCACTTTCTAAAATCTTTAGCTTTTAAATTGTTTTTAGCTAAAGGAGTGGCAATAATTTTTAACTGATTTTTTCTTGCTTTAGTATTGTTACGTATTTCTTTTAATGCTTTAGAAAAATCTAGTTCACTATTTTTTGTAGCAAGTAATAACAACTCTTCACCAGTAACATTACTTAAAAATATATTTAAATCTATAGGAAAATCATTTGGTAAAAAGCGCAAACGTATAAGTTCTTTTAAATGCCAAGCTGTAAAATCTTTATAGGTGTTAACCTCTAGTATTTTTTTGTTCCAAACATTGTTATTGTGCTCTAGTTTTAGTTTGTTGTATTCTACTTTATACAAATCAAATAACAATTTAAAATTTTCTGTATCGGGTATAGTAACAGTTTTTACCTCTATGTTACTACTGTTATTAATTTTTAAAATTTTATAACCTGGTATGTAAGCAGCTAAGGAAGGTGTTTGTATGTTAACCAGTAAGTTTCCTTTTTTAGACCTGTGTACTCCAGTGTCATTAATATGCATATGTCCTGCTATGTGTATTTTTAAACCACTATCTGCAAATGCTTCTGCTACTTCTTTTACAGGTACACGTTGCAATTGCCATTTGTTATTCCCCATTAATTTTTTAATGTTGCTAGTGGCATTATCATTAAAGTCTACCATAGGAAAATGACTAAAAGCAATTAATGTTTTATTGTTTTTTTTAGCTTCTGTAACTATATCTTTCACCCATTTAATTAAGTAATTTTTATGTATTATAGTGTTGTTATAGCCTACGCTAGCACTAGAAAAGCTACCATCCTTTTTTTGTAAAAAGGTATCACCATCTATAGCTAGTAACCAAATACCGTTTACGGGCTCTACTAAATAACTAGTATCTACCATTTGTAAACTGTCTATAGCAGTATAGGTTCTTAGTTTTAAGTTAGATGCAATTTGTGCCTTTTTAAAAGAGTAATTGTTGTAGTTATAGGTAGCAAACGGAGTGGTCCAATATTTATAATTTGGTTGTGCATTAAAACCGTACTCACCTAAAATATTAAGTACACCCGTATATCCCATTTTAGCAATATCAGTACTAATTAATACAGGATGCTCATTTTTTTTAGATGCATACATTCCTTTTTTACTATATATAGGTTGATTTTTACCTTCTGCACCTAAAAAATCACTTTTTCCAGATTCCTGTTTGTATGGTCCTGCAGGATCATGGTTACCAGTGGTTATAAAAAATTGTAGTCCGTATTTATATTTGTAATCGTTTAGTATTTTTTGCAGTCCTCTTAAGTGTATAGGTTGTCCGTCATCTGTATAATCACCAGGTAAAGCAACATAAGTAATGCCTCTACTAACAATGTCATCTAGAGCTGTTTTAAATGCAAAATAGTTCTCATTAAAAATTCTAGTAGAGTTTAATTGAGATTGCATTGTTCGTAATACTGTATGCTTATTGTTATGCGGATTTTTAATACCCTTGTAATTAATATCGTTAAAAGAACCATACAAATCCTGAAAATGAATATCTGCTAAAAAAGCTATTTCTATTTTTTTTGTTTGTGCAGTTATTTTAAAACATATGAATATAATTAAAAAAGATATTATTATTTTGGTTGATGACATATGATTCCTCAATATTAAAAAATTACTGCTAGATTACATATTTAAAATTCCTTTTAAATTAAATTAAGGTTAAGAAGAAAATTTAAAAATATTTCTTTTGTATATTATAGAAAAAGTGAAGAATGAAAAAGGTATTACAAATTACAAACGGTATAGCTTTTATATCTACTGTATTTATAAACTACTTGTCTAATACAGGTAAAATGAACGGTACAACTATAGGGGAGGTTTCTAGAGGTTTAAAAACTTTATTTACACCCGCAGGTTATGCGTTTTCTATATGGGGATTGATTTATTTTTTGGTATTTGGTTTTGTTATTTATCAAGGCAGAAGTCTATTTACAAAAGTACGTAACAATGATTTTGTATTAAAAATAGGCTGGTGGTTTGTAGTATCTTGTTTAGCCAATTGCTGCTGGATAGTATGCTGGATTTATGGATACACAGGTTTATCTTGTATATGTATAATTGTACTATTATTATCACTACTAAAAATTGTTTTTAATAATAAAATGGAACTGTGGGATGCGCCAATTTCTGTAATTGTTTTTTTATGGTGGCCTTTTGTAATTTACACTGGCTGGATAACTGTTGCTAGTATTGCTAACATATCTGCATATTTAGTAAAAATTAATTGGAACGGTTTTGGCGTAGCTCCTTTAATATGGACCATTGTAATGATTGTAGTGGCAGTTATAGTTAATTTAATTGTAACCTGGACCCGTAATATGCGAGAATTTGGGCTTGTTGGTGCCTGGGCACTTATAGCAATTGCAGTAGCTAATAAAGGAGTAGAGGAGGTATTAGTTTATACAGCTTATATAGGAGCCGCATTAATTATATTTAGCAGTAGTATGCACGCATTTAAAAACCGAAAAACAGTACCCTTTGTAAAGCTAAAAGAGTATTTTAATAAATAAATGCGTTGGGTTTAAACCAAAAAACCTTGCTATTAAAATAATAAGCAAGGTTTATCTGTTGGGGAACAGAACACTATCAATATTAGTAAACAAACAAATACTATACCAGCTTTTTGTGTGTCTATAAAAATTTTTTAAAATAATGGGTAACAAAAATACTTAGTGTAGGCTACACTGTACTTATAATTTAGATATTTTAAGTTTAGTTATGCACCATAAAGATTACAACACTACTATTATCTTTGTTTTATGTGTTTTTGAGTACATTCTACTAAATATTAAAAATGTTTTAATTGTTTATTGGTAACATTTTTAAATTTATAATGTTTCAAAATATAACAATAGGCTTATTAGTGTTTATTACTAGTTGCGCTATTGTCTAAATTATTTCTGAACTCTTTGGGTGTTTTATTAAACTTAGCTTTAAAATTTGTAGAAAAATAATTTGGAGAGGAAAATCCAACAGCGTATGCTATTTGCGAAATAGACATATTAGAGTTTTTAAGCAAATTTTTAGCTTTAGTTAATCTAAAATTTAAAATGTAATCACTTATACTTATGCCAATTATAGCTTTAGTTTTTCTGTATAATTGTACTCTAGATATATTTAGAGTTTCTGCCATACTTTCTACAGAAAAGTCAGAGTTGTCTATATTTTCTTCAACAATAGAATTCATTTTTAAAATAAATTCCTGGTCAGTTACATCAAATTTTTCGTGAGGGTTTATTTTATGAATGTTGTTTAGATAGTAATACCTGAGCTTTTCTCTATTGTATAGTAATGATTTTATAGATTGAGATAATACTGGAAAGCTAAATGGTTTTGTAAGGTATGAGTCTGCACCACATTTTAACCCTTTAACGTAAGATTCATTATTATCTAAAGCAGTTAGCATAATAATTGGTATGTGTGATGTTCTTAAATCATTTTTTAAAACTTCACAAATTACAAATCCATCTTTGTCTGGTAAATTTACATCGCATATTATTATATCAGGTATAATATCTAATGCTTTTTCTATACCATCTATACCATTAGATAAGTGTACCTTATATGTTTCCATAAGTTTATTTTTAAGTATTTTTATAAGTTCATCATTATCCTCAATAATTAATACGTCGTACTTGTTTTCATTATTATTTACTATGGTTTGCTTGTATATGTTTTCTTCAATTTCCTCTGTTAAAATAATTTCTTGGTTGGTGTAAATACTTGGTTCTATTATAACTTCATTAGGCAGTAAATGTTTTTTGTCTTTATACAGTTTAAGGGTAAAAATTGTGTTTTGCTCACTGCTAACAGTTATTTCTCCTTTATGCAGTTCTACAAATTGTTTTGTAAGGTGCAAACCAATACCAGAGCTTGCTTTATTGTTATTACTTCCAATCTCAAAAGGTTTAAAAATATTTTCTAGATCATCACTAGGAATACCAATTCCACTATCTTTAAAAGATATATTAATAAAGTTTTTGTTTTTATAATCGTCAATAGAGATAACAATCTCTCCATTATCTGGTGTAAACTTTAATGCATTAGATAAAAGATTAAAGTATACTTTATCCATTAAATTTCTATCTATATAAATTTCTAAGTCTTTATTATTTGTTTTTAGATCAAAAACAATATCTCTATTTTTTGCTTCAATTTTAAAATCATTAATTATTTTAGTAGAAAATTGAAAAATGTTGGTTTTAGAAGCTTTTAAGGTCAATTTTTTCTCATCCGTTTTTCTAAAATCTAAAAGCTGATTTATTAGGCGTAGCAAACGTTTAGAGTTGTTGGAGATTAGAGTTACTTCGGTGGTTAAGTTATTTTTAGTAAAATTGTTTTTTTCGGTAATAGATTCTATGGCAGATAATATAAGAGTTATTGGGGTTTTAAATTCATGAGACAGACCAGTAAAAAAGTTAGCCTTAGCTTCATTACTTAATTCTGCTTCTTTTGCAATTTCTTTAATCTCTAAAGATTGTCTTATAATTTTTGCATTATATAGCTCTAAATCGTGCTTCTTTTTTCTAATATTAATGCCAGAATAAATGCTAAACGCCCCCAATAATATACTAAGTATAAATAGGGCAAAAAGTATTTTTAGCATATTGCCTTGTGATGCATAGGTTTCTTCTTGTTCTTTAATTTTGTTTTGTTGCGCAAGTAAACTCTCTTGATGTTGATTTATTTTATCAAACTGATGTTTCATTATATCAGCATTTCTGCTATCTATAACAGTAGTTTCTAGTATGTTGTTTTTATTAATTTTTTTACCATCAATAATATCAATAGCATATGTAATAGCTTCATTTCCTCCAGTGGGGTAATAAACAGTAGCTTTTAGTATGCCATCTTTTACATACTGTATACCACCGTTAGGTCCGTTTAAACCATCTACACCAATAATATTTACTTTTTGTTCTAAATTGTGGTGTTTTAAAATTTCCCAAGCACCTAGCGCCATACGGTCGTTATGGCAAAAAATAAAATCTATACTATTATTGTTATTTAAAAAGTTATTTAGAGGTTCTTTAATAGAGCTCGCTTCCCAATTACCTTGTATAGTATGTGTTATTTGTAAATTAGGTATAGTTTTAAGAGTAGAAATAAACCCTAAGTGGCGTTCTGCAGCAGGCGATGAACCTTCTAGGCCTTTTATTTCTAGTATCTTTTTATCTTCATTGGAGCTTAAACTAGCTATGTAATTTGCAGCATTTACACCTACTTGATAGTTATCACCTCCTATATACGAAGTGTAATTTGGTCCGTCTATTTTGCGGTCTACAATTAAAACAGGAATATCTTGTTGTAATGCTTTGTTAACTAAAGGAGTAATTGGTTTAGATTGTACGGGAGATATTATTAATACATCTACTTTTTCATCAATAAATTGGTTTATATCTTCTATTTGTTTTTTTACATCATCATTACCATCTAAAATTTTTAGTTCTATCTCTGGATAAAAGTCTGCTTGTAGTTGCATAGACTTGTTCATAGATTTTCTCCATTGGTCATTAACACCAGTTTGCGAAAAGCCAATAATTGTTTTCTTTTCTTTTTTTGTTGAATTACAGCTGCATAGACTAAGTAAAGTTGTTATAACAAGTAAAAAGCCAAGTTTAGAAAATTTAAAATACCGCATTACTTTAATTTTTATTAGTTGCCCAAAGGCTATAAAATTCTTTGGTTAACTATATAAGTATAATTAAGTAAGAAAATTAACTGTATAATTAATTTATTATGTGTTTACACATTAAACTTTTACGTCTTAAAATTAAACAAATAATAAATAATTATTACTAAAAATGTAAGAATTAAACAATTATGTTTGTTTTAGGGGAAGAGGTACATTTAAATATATATTGAAAACAAAAAAGCCCTCAGTAAAACTGAAGGCTTTTTGTGATCGCGAAAGGATTCGAACCTTTGACCGTCTGCTTAGAAGGCAGATGCTCTATCCAGCTGAGCTACGCGACCATTGAAATGACAAATGTTTTTGTCTTTCGGGCTGCAAATATACAATAATCTATTTTTAATATGCAAGTTAATTTTACATTTATTTTTACTTTTTTTATTTTTAGTAAAATGAAGATAAATTGAAAGTATTATACTAAATAAGAGTTACCATTTTCTTGTAATTAAACCATAAAATTATGCTTAATGTTTGCTAATTAAATGTAAAGTGGAATTAATGTAAAAAAAGTTTTTTTGAAATGTTCTTAAAATGAATAGGTTACAAAAAAGATTGAAAAAAAAGATAAAAAAAGTTTAAAATAGCTTGGTAGCTACGCTTAATCGTTATATATTTGCACTCGCAATTGAAAACTGCACAAGTTCATTAAAGATTTTGGAGAGGTGCCTGAGTGGCCGAAAGGAGCGGTTTGCTAAATCGTCGTAGGTGGAAACATTTACCCAGGGTTCGAATCCCTGTCTCTCCGCAAGAGCTGCCAAAGCATATTGCGAGGGCAGAAAAATTTCTCTAAGTATTGAAAGTATTAGATAACCTATCGGGGTGTAGCGTAGCCCGGTTATCGCGCCGCGTTTGGGACGCGGAGGTCGCAGGTTCGAATCCTGCCACCCCGACAAATGAGTAGAAAGACTCATAATAAATTAAACCAGTAATTTTTATTACTGGTTTTTTTATGCTTAATTTTTAGAGAAACATACTCCTTTTAGGGTTAATAATAATTTTAATAGGGTTAAGTTGTTTTTTGAAATTAGTAGATTTTTGGGTTGTTAGTTGTGGTTTTTAATTTTTTACTGCAATACTAATAAATAACCTAAAAACACACTAATACATGGCTATAGTTGGGAACATCATAAAAGGAATAATACACGCGTCTGATATTATTTCTGGAGAATACAATGCAGCAGAAGAACAACGTGCAGTACTTAAAAATTTACTACGTACAGCAGAGCACACTAAGTTTGGTAAACATTATAGTTTTACAGGAATATTAAATTCTAATAATCTAGAGAAAACTTTTAGTGCTAAAGTTCCTTTTTCAGATTACAACCAAATAACTAATAATTGGTGGCAGCACGTACAAAATGGAGAAGAAAATATAACTTGGCCCAATAGTCCAGACTATTTTGCTCTTAGTTCTGGTACTACAGGTAAAACTAGTAAGCGTATACCAGTTACAGATGATATGGTTAAGGCCATAAGAAATGCAGGAATACAACAAGTTTTAGCACTTAAAAATTTTAATTTACCTGCAGATTTTTTTGAAAAAGAAATAATGATGCTTGGGAGTTCTACAGATTTAGAGGAACATAACAATGCATTAGAAGGTGAAATAAGTGGAATAAGTGCTAGTAATATACCGTTTTGGTTTCAAAACTATTACAAGCCAGGAAAACAAATTGCTAAAATTGATGATTGGGATAAACGCGTACAGCGTATAGCAGAAAAAGCATCAGATTGGGATATTGGAGCCTTAAGCGGAATACCATCATGGATAGAACTTATGCTACAAAAAGTAATAGAATATAATAATATAAAAAACATACACGAAATATGGCCTAATTTACAAGTATATACCTCTGGTGGTGTTGCTTTTGGTCCATATAAAAAAAGTTTTAATGCTCTTTTAGGTAAACCAATAACTGTAATAGATACCTATTTGGCATCAGAAGGTTTTATTGCTTTTCAGCAAAGACCAGAAACTGATGCTATGAAATTGGTAACGGATAACGGTATTTATTTTGAGTTTGTGCCTTTTAATCCAGATTATATTAAGCCTGATGGATCTCTAAAACAAAATGCACCAGCACTTACAATTTCGGAAGTAGAGTTAAATCAAGATTATGTTTTAATATTAAGTAGCGTTGCTGGCGCCTGGCGTTATATTATTGGAGATACTATAGAATTTACTGATATTGAACGGGCAGAAATAAAAATTACAGGTCGTACAAAATTCTTTTTAAATACTGTAGGTTCACAATTATCTGTAAATAAACTTAATGATGCTGTGCAACATTTAGAAAAACATTTTGATATAGAAATACAAGAATATACATTATGTGCAAATCGTATTAATGATGATTTTTACCACTGCTGGTACCTAGGTACTAATGCTAAATTTAGTAATAGTAAGTTAGCAAGTGAATTAGATGACTTTTTAATGAATGCAAATAAAAATTATAAGGTGGCAAGGTCTAAGGCATTGGAAGGGGTTAAAGTTACCACTGTTTTGCCTTCTGTATTTTATGAATGGAGTGGTAGTCATAAAAAGAAAGGCGGACAAGTAAAAATGGAGAGGGTTATGGGACAAGAGCGTTTTGCAGAATGGGAAGATTTTGTAATAGCAAATTCTTAAAAAATAAAAAGGAGCAATTATAATTGCTCCTTTTTTTCTTGTTGTTTAACTAGTTGCATAATTTCTGCCGGGGATAAGTAGTATTTTATAATCCTTGCCTTATAACTAGGTTCTATTTCAGCATTGTTTAATATAAAGTGTTTTGTTTTTAATATGTATGTTCCCATACCAGATGTTACGGCATAGGAGTCTGCAGCGCGTTCTGCTTCCTTTATATAATTGTCAGACAACGAATATTTTATGCCAAACCAAAGTAAATTAAAACTACTACGATTTTGATAATCTAAAATATGACCAAGTTCATGGCCTAGCCAACCAATAAGTATATCACTATCTACATCTGTAGTTTTAAATTCTTTTCCAGAAATTTTAAATTTTTTACTCATTAAAATAAGGTAACGTCTTTTTTTCTTAGATTTTAAAAGACTACCAAAAACTGGCTGCGCAAGCATTGTAGATTTTTTAATATTATCTTTAAATCTAAATTCAATTTCTGTGTTTTTTAGTTGTGGATAATAAGATAAGGCTGTAGTTGCTTCTTTTTCAATAATTTTAGGTATAATGTGTTGTGCATTTAAGTATTTTACACTCATAAATAATAGTATATAAATTATATTTTTCATTAATTTTTAATTGTTTTACTTTTTATAATAATGGACTAAAAAATTTAGCAATACCTTCTAATAATTTTTTCCATAAGGGTCTGTTTTTAAAGGTTTCGTAATTTAAAATAGTATCTTCATTACATATAATATTAAATTTTTCTTGTATGCTTTTTGTTATTTTTTGATCGTATATCACGGCATTGGTTTCAAAATTGTGCTCAAAACTTCTATAATCAAAATTTCCAGAGCCTACAGATAGTATTTCACCATCTATTAATATCATTTTGCTATGAGAAAAATCTGGTCGTAAATAAATTTTTATTCCAACTTCTAAAAGTTCTTCTAACCTAGAGAACATACTGTACTTTGCCATTAAAGAATCGGATACTTTAGGAATTAATATAGTAATTGAAACCCCGCTTAATGCTGCAATTTTTAAAGCTTGTAGTACAGATGTACTTGGTATAAAATAAGGATTGGCTATGCAAATACTGTTTTCGGCAATATTTATCATTTGTATGTATTGTTGCATTATTGCAGGTTGTTTAGAGTCTGGACCTGCTGCTACAATTTGCGCTGTATGTTCCCCCTTTTTATCCGTATTAAAAATGTATTTTTTATGTAATAAAACCTCATCATTACTAGCAAAATAAAAGTCTTTAATAAATACTCTATGTAAACTGTTTACTATGGGCCCTTCCAGTTTTAAATGTATGTCTTTCCAAATTCCTACGTTAGAAATAGGTTTAATGTATTTGTCTGTTACATTAACACCTCCTGTAAAACCAACTTTACCATCAATTACAATAATTTTTCTGTGGTTTCTGTAGTTAAGTGTGTATAATAAATTGCCAAATTTTATTGGCATCATTGGAAACGCCTTTACACCAATACTTTTAAATTTTTTTATAGTTTTATTTTTAAAGGAATAGCTACCAAATGCATCATAAATTAAGCGTACTTCTACACCTTGGTTAATTTTGTCTTTTAAAATTGAATAAAAGCGCTCTGTTAAGTCACCTTTCGAAAAAATATAGTACTGTAAATGAATATACTTTTCTGCTTTTTGCATAGCATTAAAAATGCTATTAAAAGTTTGTTCCCCGTTATTAAGTACAGTTACTTTATTATTGTTGTATGCTTTTAATAAGGTGCTGCTTTCAATTAGTTTAGATAATTTTTGTTGTTTAGATGTTTTAAAAGTTACTGTGTTATCTAAGGCATGTAAGTTTTTGTATTTTTCATCAAATTGTTTCTTTTTTTCTTCTTGCTTGTCTCTAAAAAAATTAAACTTTCTTCGGTTTACACCAAACATATAATAGAGTAAGGCGCCAGCAAAAGGCAACAGAAGAACCGCTAAAAACCAACTTAATGATTTTGTAGGTCTGCTACCATGAAATATAATACTACTAATACTCCTTAGTGTTACCAAAGCGTACAATATCCATAAAAAAGTACTCATAGTTGTTTGTTTTATACCTACAATATAATCAACATGTTTTTGTTAACCGTTAAGTTATTTGTTTAGAGCTACAAAAGAATTTAATAACGTTAATTATAGGCTTTTTTTGGTAGTTAAGTAGTTTAATTGTAGTTATTTATGTAGTTTTTTTTTAGTCAAATTTTTAGAGGTAATTTATAATTTAATAACGTTAAAAAGGACTAACGCTTACTTGTATCTTTATACTATAATCTTAAAAAAAATAAAAATGGAAGCAACAGAAACAGCTATTGGAATAAAAAAAGACAACAGGAAAGCTGTAGTAAAAATGTTAAAACAATTATTGGCAGATGAGTATGTAATGTATACAAAATACAGAAACGCTCACTGGAATGTAGAAGGTTTAGATTTTCATAGCAAACACGTATTTTTTGAAGAAGAATATGGAAAACTAGAAAATACTATTGATGAAGTAGCAGAGCGTATACGTATGTTAGGTTTTTATTCCCCAGGTAGTATGCAGCAATTTTTAGAATTGTCTGAGCTAAAAGAAAACGGTCCAGACCAAAATGACAGTGCTAGTTTTATGGAGGTTTTATTAGAAGATCACCAAACAATAATTAAATTTATTAGAGAGAGCATTGGAGAAAATGCTGAAGCACACAATGATGAAGGTACAGCAGATTTTATTACAGCAATATTACAAATGCATGAACAAATGGCTTGGATGCTACGTTCATCTTTAAAAACATTTAAATAATATAGTTATTTAATATAAAAGGCGGTAAGGTTTTAATCTTACCGCCTTTTTTATGTACTTGCTATAGTTTATAAGTTTTAATTATTATCTAATGCCTATATAACTGTATTTTTAAAATATTGGATCATTTTAAAACTAAAAACTCCGCTTAAAAAGCGGAGTTTTTAGTTTTATATATTTTTACAGTACTAAGCAGTAAGTGGTGTAGAAAATTGATTTTCTTGATAGTATTTTGGACTACAATTATACTTTTCTTTAAATATTTTAGAAAAATAACTTCTACTTGTTAAACCAACTGTATACACAATTTCAGAAATATTAAGGTCTGTAGTTTTTAGTAAATTCTCTGCTTTTTCTACTCTTGTATTTCTAATAAAATCAGACACGGTACGGTTGTGTAGCAGTTTAAAACCTTCTTGTAATTTTGCAGGAGACATACCAGATTTTTTACTTAAATATACCAGTGTATACTTAATTTCTGGATAATTTCTAATAAAATTAGATAATTCCTTAACAGTGTCCATTTCATTTCTTGTTAAAGAACCAAAATTTGTAGCGCCGTGTTTTTTATCTTGGTTGTGTTGCTCTATTTCTAACGCTAAAACAGTGTGTACAATTCCCTTTATTAATAGTTGTCTAACAATACCTTTTTGTTTAATAGCCTCTAATTGTTGCATTTTTTCTGCAATTTTAAGGTTGTAAGAACCTACATATGCAAATATTTCTTTTTCTTTAGAGGGCATAAATGTTTTTAATAGCTGGGTTTGTAACAAATCATCAGCCTCTTCATCAGCATTTTCGGTATAGGTATTTATACTAATATTAGAGAAAGTTACAGCTTGCCCTTTTCTAAAGTAAAAACAAGCGTCTTTACTAGGGTCACTAGCAAATATCCCTGTCTGAAACTGGTTTAATGATCTTTGTTTTCCATTTAAACCAAAACTGTGGCTCATTTGTCCTTCTGCACAATATAAAAAGTAAATTGGGTTGGTAACTGGTGTGTTTCTTACTATAATAGTGTCTTGTGCAAACTTTAAATTATACTCTATAAAAGATATGTTTTTGTTTACAGATACACCTTTAATGTCTCCTGTAGCAAAATTATTATCTAATTCTAAAGAGTACTCTTTATGCGTATACTCTAAACTTCCGCCTAGATCTGCTTTAAATTGATTAAAGTCTTGTTCTATATTGTTTGTTTTAAGATTTATAACTTTCATAACGTTTCTTGTTTAGGAGATTCTTACTTATTTTTCTTGTAATACTTTTATAATAAAAAGTATTGTGGCTGCTACTAAAAAAATATGTGCTATGTAACCTAAAGCGTATATAAAAAAGGCAAGTGCCCAAATTATTATCAAAATTATTGCCAGTGGTAGTAATAGCTTTTTCATATTATTTTTAATGATTGTTTTTTATTAAATAGATATTAAGAGTTACTCTTATTCCTTATTCAAATTTTTAAAACGATCAGTAGTTTTTTTAGTAGATTCTTGTTTGTTTTTTTTTGGACGCAATGATTCTTTAACCCAACTACGTCCAACTCTAGAGTTTGTAATGCACGCTTGTTTTATATGTATCATATTGTTATTGTTTTTTGTTTGATACAAAGTTGGTGAAGAGTGCGTCCTTTTTTGTTATATAATTTTTGTTTTATGTTATATAATTATTAGAAAAGCCCGGTTTTTGGACGTTAAGCCATTATTTATTGATGCTTTTAAGTAATATTGCTACTTTTTGATACTATTTTTTATAATTTTATGGAGACATATTAAACTATAACATTACACTACAAACCATTACCTATGTTAGAAATTTTTTCTAGTGCAGATGCTTGGATAGCATTGCTTACTTTAACTTTTTTAGAAATTATATTGGGGATAGATAATATTGTATTTATATCTATAGCGGCAGGTAAACTACCAAAAGAACAGCAAAAAAAGGCCACTAATTTAGGATTGTTGTTGGCAATGCTTCAACGTATTATATTGTTATTAGGAGTATCTTTTTTAGTTGGACTAAAAAAACCGTTTTATACCATTAATACATCATGGCTAGAGGTTGGTATTAGCTGGCAAGGTTTAATATTATTTTTTGGGGGTCTTTTTTTGTTATACAAAAGTACATCTGAAATACATGAGAAAATAGATGAACCTGGTGAAGAGGAAGAAGAATTAATGGCGAAAAAAATTACCACACTACCAAAAGCTATTGTACAAATAGTACTTATAGATTTTATATTCTCTATAGATTCTATTTTAACTGCAGTGGGGATGACAAACGGTATTGGTACTCAGGAAAACCACTCTTTAATATTAATGATAATAGCAGTTGTAATATCTATTTGTGTAATGATGCTTTTTGCCAATACTATAAGAGAGTTTATAAGTAAACACCCATCTATGCAACTATTGGCATTATCTTTTTTAATATTAATAGGTTTTATGCTAATTACAGAAGCAGCTCACTTATCTGGTACCGTATTGTTTGGTAAAAGTATTGGCGCAATACCAAAAGGATATTTGTATTTTGCTATTGCATTTTCATTATTGGTAGAGTTTTTAAATATGAAACTAAAGAAAAACTCTGCCAAACGTAAATAATATTAAACTGGTAAATAGATACAAAATGTAGAGCCTTCACCTTGTTTACTCTTAGCAGTTATATGCCCTCTATGGTTAACCACAATTTTTTTACAAATGGCTAAACCTATGCCAGTACCAGAGTACTGTTCTTTTTGGTGTAGACGTTCAAAAAGACCAAATATTTTTTTAGCATTTTCTTGATCAAAACCAATACCATTATCTTTTACAGTTATTTGGTAATAATTTTTTCTTCTTTTATCAAAAGTTTCTTTAATTTTTGTGCGCGGTATTTTTTTACAGTCTATTGCTATTGTTGGGCTTTCTGTAGTAGATTTGTATTTTATAGCGTTATTTACCAAATTATTAAATAACTGTTCCATTTGAAAAGGAATGGCTTTTACTGCAGGTAAGTTAGCAACAGTAATAGCAACACCAGATTCATTAACCAGTTCTTCTAAATCATCTAATACTTTATTTAATGTATTATTAAGCTCAACTTTTACAAAATCTTTTTTAGTTCTATTAATTCTAGAGTAAGCTAATAGGTATTTAATTAATGTTTGCATTCTGTTTGCAGAACTATCAATTTTACTAAAGTACATTTTTCCTCTGTCTGATAGTTTTTCTAATTCTCCCTCAGACAATCTAGAAATAAACATTTGTATTTTACGCATAGGTTCTTGCAAGTCATGGCTTGCTACACGATTAAAAGATTCTAGTTCTGCATTAGAACGCTTTAGCTCTTCATTTTTAGCCTTTAATTTTTCTTCGGTTTTTACACTATCTGTAATATCTTGTACAACACCAACAGAAGTGTTTCTGCCATCTTTAATAATGTTTTGGCCGTTTACATAAATATGTTTAATTGTACCAGATTTGGTAATTATACGGTATGTGTGTATGTTAGAGCTTCCTTTTTCTACCATCTCTTTGCCAAACTTGTCATACCTTTTTAAATCATCTGGGTGAACAAACCTACGGTAATTATCAAAAGTAACTTCAAAAGCATTTGGCTCATATCCTAAAATACGGTAAAAGTTATCAGATATTACCGCAGCACCAGTATCTAAATACCAAACATAACTACCAATATCTGCAACTTCTTCGGCATCTTTAAAAATAGAGTTTTGTATTTCAATCTCTGTATATAATGCGTTTAGTTTTTCTGCTCTTGTTTTTTCTAAGGTTATGTCTCTAGAAGTAACCGTTACACCATCATTTAATTTTATAGCTGTATCATGTAACCAAATCTCTTTACCGTTTCTGTTAATTTTAGTTTCATATTCTATTTGGCGAGACTCTTCAATACAGCTAACCATTTTTTCAAAAACTCCATTTTTAAAAATATTTGGATAAATTTCTGTAGCTCTTTTGTATTTTAGCTCAGACGGAATGTTGTTTTTAATTCCTTCATTTAAAGCATCATTTATAAATAAAATTTCAAAATCTATTATGTAACCCTTATCATTTCTAATAGATTTAAAATGTGTAACTATATTAGATGTGCTTTTAAAAACATTACTTAAAAAAGCTCTATTGTCTAGCAATAATAAATTTTGAGCTTCTAGTTGGTCTTTGGTTACTGTTAAGTTTTTCTTTATAATATGTTCTTCTGTAATGTCACTAGCAGTTGCTAAAACACCTTTGTTAAGTTTTACAACATTTGTTTTAAATCTGTAATCTTTACCATTAAAGATATGGTTTCTTTTAAATTTTTGATTTTTGCCAGTTTCATAACAATCTACCAAAATCTCAAAAACGCCATTTTTAAACTGTATGGGTAATATGGCAGATAGTAATTTACCCTTCATCTCATTAACCTTTGTACCTAATACATTTTCTATATTGTGGTTTATATAGTCAATTTTAAAATCTATTATTTTATTAGCCTCATTTTTTACAGGTGTGTAATAACTAACTATGTTTTCGGTGTTTTTTAAAACGCTTTCCAAAAAAGCGGTGGTACGGTTGTTTTTTTTACGTTGCTTATTAATTTGCCAAAACGACACAAGAAAAATAACCAAAGCAGACATTCCTAAAAATAAAGTAGTTATAGGAGTTATAAGTCTAGAGGTAGAAAATTGCTCTTGTTGTTCTGCTAAATAATGTTCTGCATTGGCAAGCATAGTAGTTTTAATAGCTTCAATTTCATCCATTAAAACAGAAGCATTATGTAACAAAATAGCATCGTTTTTTTCTTCTAAGGTAGTATCTGTTTTATATGCATTTAATTGATCTAGCGCCTTGTAAAAAGAGTTTTGTATAGTGCTTAATTCTTGTAATTTTTTTTGCTGGTTTGGTTTGTCTTTAGTTAAAATTTTAAGCCTATTAAATGTAGTTAAAGCACTATCTTTTTGTCTGTTTAATAATATGGTATGGTTTACCTTGTCTTGAAGTTTATTTTTTAAAACCTGAGACTGCATCATTGCATATCTAGAAAAAAGGGTGTTTATTTCTGTTTCTACACGAAGAGTAAAAACAACCAATTCTGCAGTTTTTTCTTGTTCTCTAATTTGTTTGTAACTGTTACTTCCTAAAAAGGTTAATAACGCAATAGATAAAATTAGAAGTACAATAAATATTTTAGAAGATTTAACCACTTGCTATATTATTTTTAGTGTTTGGTTTGATAGACAAGCTAAAGTAAGAAAACAATTTTTTATACAACCTCTTTTAAGAGTTGCTTAATGTATAGAGTTAAAAATAAAACGGATAGAGCACAAAAGAGAGTAAAAAATTTTGTGCTCTATTTTAATGCATTACAAACGCAGTAAAAAATTATCTCTGTTAAGTGCAGAGGTATGGTACTGCCAATTTATTTTTACTATTTTGTCTATAACCTTTTTTAAAGCCGAAAAACTATTGGGCTTGTTAATGTAAATGTTTGCGCCATGTACAAAAGTCTCTTCTATATCTTGTTCTGATGAGGAAGTAGAATAAATTGCTACACACAATTCTTTAAGAGCATCTGTATTACGTATTTCCTTTAAACATTGCATACCGTTTTTAATTGGCATATTTAAATCTAGAAAAACAATCTCGGGCAAAATGGTGTCCGGTAACAGTAAATAATCTAATAGTTCCTTACCATCTTTAAATAAAGATAGGTTTGTTTTTACATCAATTTCTTCAATAGCCTCCTCAAACAATAAGCGATCGTCAGAGTCATCATCGGCTAAAACTATATTCATAATATCTACCGCCATTAGTTTAGGGTTTTACTATTCATTTTCCTTTCTTTTATTAATTATCCTCTGAAATGCAGAAGGTGTTAAGCCCGTTGTTTTTTTAAATTGGGCAGATAAATGTGCTACACTACTGTAATTAAGTTCATGAGCTATTTCTGTAAGCGTATAATTTTTATGAATAATAAGTTCTTTAGCTAAGTCTATTTTCTTAAGAATTATAAAGTTTTCTATAGATGAATACGTAGTTTCTGAAAACACAGAGGACAAGTGCGCGTAAGAGTAATTTAGTTGTTCTGCTAGATAGTCTGATGCATTGTATTTGCTAGACTTTTCAGTATCGTTTATAAGTTCTGTAATTAGTTCTTTTATGCGTTGCACTAAAGCACTTTGTTGGTCTACTATAATGCTTATGCCATAATGTTTTAAGGCTTTTGTTACTTGCTGCAACTGTTTTTCTGTTGGTTTTCTTTTAAACTCAACCTCGCTTAAACTATTTATTTTATACTCTAAATTTAACGCACCTAACTGTTCTTGCAAAATAGTTTTACAAATTAAGTTATAATCAAATTTAAGATTCATTTTCATAAAATGACACTAAAATTGTACTCTGTTTTTTTACAGAAATAAACGTTTTATTACTACAATAATTAATTTGCTAAATATAGGCTTTTTATTAATATGCACTCCTTTTTTTAGGCTGTGCACTATATTTTTTAATAAGATAAAACTTAGCTTATTAATTATTAATAAGTTAGTATTTACTTTTTAAGTGTGCTTTGGTAACCTATTAAAATAAAAAAAGGATGCTAAAAGCATCCTTTTTTTATTTAGTAAATGTATATACTAGCTTATGTCTTCTAAAAACTTAATAGTGTTTAAATCAGACTTAATATTGTTCATTTGCTTTAACAGCACTGTTGCTGTGCTAGATGGTAGTGTGGTATCTTTTAGTACATTCTCGTATTCTTCTACGGCAGCTTTTTCTCCTCTAATAGATTCTTCTAACATAGACTCTGCATCATCTGCAGCAAAAAAGGCTTTAGTGTCCATCCAAGCTCTGTGCATTGTACCTGTTAAACTTCCTCCTTTTTCTGGTTCTTCTCCAAATTTAGCAATCTCTGTTTTTAATTCATGTCCAAAATCATAACGTTCTTTACTACGTTTGTTAAAGTATGTTTTTAGTGCACCGTGATCTGTATTTTCGGCTGCTTTTTTATATCCTTTTTCAGCATCGTATGTTTTTTCTAGTAAATTGTTTAGTTTTGTTCCTACTTGTTCAGTGTATGTTGTCATATTTAAAAAAAATTATGTTACGGGACTTATTTGTTTAATGATATAGTCCGTTTAATATCATACTCAAATTTACAAGTATTAAATAGCTAAGTTTAACGCTATTAATTAACTTTTTTGCTCAATTAATAAAGTGTTTTTTTAGCATAAGTGTTGTAAAAATAAAACGCTAAGTCTTAATAAGTCTTAGCGTTTATTTTACATGTATATTTTTATTTTTTAAGCTTGTGTAATTGCTTTTGCGTTTACAAATTCTTTTACTCCAAAACCTCCGTGTTCTCTTCCGTAACCAGAGTTTTTAACGCCACCAAATGGCATATTTGGATACGCCAATCCATAGGAGTTTATATGTATCATACCTGTGTCAAAATAATTTTTAGCTAGGTCCATTGCCTTATCAATATCTTCACTAAAAATTCCGCCACCTAAGCCAAACTTGCTATCGTTGGCTATACGCATAGCGTCTGTATTGTCTTTAGCTTTAATTAATGATGCAACAGGCCCAAATAACTCTTCATTGTAAGCAGGTTGTCCAGATGTTACATTTCCTAAAACGGTAGAAGGGTAGTAGTAGCCTTTTGTATTTGGTATTTTTCCTCCACATAAAATTTCTGCTCCTTTTTCAACGCTTTTTTCAACTTTCTTATGTAGTTGTTCTCGTAGATCTTTACGTGCAATAGGCCCCAAATCAAAATCATCATTTGTAGGATCTCCATAACTCATTCTTTCTAAAATATTTACAAATTGTTTTTTAAACTCATCATAAACACTATCTACCACAATAAAACGTTTGGCAGCAATACAAGTTTGCCCATTATTGTAAATTCTTGCATCGGCACAAATTTTAGCGGCTTTGTTAATATCTGCATCATCTAGTACAATATAAGCATCATTACTACCAAGTTCTAAAACTGTTTTCTTTATTACTTCTGCAGATTTTACGGCAACGTGTTTACCTGCTGGTGTACTACCTGTTAAAGTAATACCTTTTACATATTTGTTTGCAATAATATCATCAGAAACATCGTGATTTATGACTAACACCTGAAACAAGTTTTTAGGCAAGCCAGCTTCTTCATATATTTCTTTTAATTTTAAGGCACAACCAGTTACATTTTTAGCATGTTTTAGTAACACACCATTACCGGCCATTAAGCTAGCAATAGAATAACGTATAGGTTGGTATAACGGAAAATTCCAGGGTTGTATACCATAAACTACACCAATTGGCGAGTAGTGTATTGTTCCTTTACCACCATCATAAAGGGGTCTTTCTTCATCTTGTAATTGTTTTATTCCTTCTGTAGCTGTGTAGTTACAAATAGCAATACATAAATCTATTTCTTGGTAACTTTGGCTAAGTAACTTACCCATTTCTTTAGTCATTAATTGGGCATAACTTTCTTTATGTTTCTCTAGGGTTTTACCAATAGATTTTATGATATTTGCTCTCTCATCTAAAGATTTTAGTTTCCAGTTTAAAAAAGCTTTGTGGCAATCCTCTACTTTATTAGTTGCCTCATCGCCACTTAAATATGTGTATTCTGCTATGGTTTCTTCGGTAGCAGGATTTATTGTTTTAAATTTGTTTTTGTCTGTGCTCATTGTGTGTTCTTTTAATTTATTCTTCTTCTAATTCCTGCTACTATAAATTATCTTTATTTGTATTAGCCCTCTCTGGCTCTTCTAAATTTTCTTTAGACTCACCACCTTGACCAAACAGACTGTTTTCTTCATCTATTAAGTTATTTTTGGTATAAATTTTACTTTCATTTCTGCCAGGTATGTCTAAGTCTTTACCTTGAAAATCTATAATTTCTTTTCTGTTTTGCAATAATTCATCATCACCCGTATCTAAACGTAAGCCTCTTTTGCCAATAGCTTGTAAGTCCTCTTCAGTAATATTAGAATTATAAGTTTCTGTTTCTGTATTAACTTTATTTTTTTTATCTGTGTTCATTGTAATTTTTTTATGTGATGTTTCTTTCTTCATTCTTCCCTAAAAAAGCAATTGCTATTCTAAATTTATACTACCTAACACCCATTTTATCTTTTGTTTTTTGTAATTGATTATCCAAATCTCTTACGGTTTCAGCAATGGCAGATTCAAAATTATCTGCATTTGTAGATGCAAAAATTCTAGGACCAGGCATACTTAAGCGTATATCGCAAATTTGCTCTTGGTCATCGGACCTGTTTTGTACTTTAAAAAATACATCTGCCCTGTGTACAAAGTTGAACTTCTTGTGTAAATGTTCTAATTTTTCTTTTGCTATGTTTTCTAGTCTGCTACTTGCTGTAACATCGTGGTATTCAAATATAATTTGCATATAATTTTTTTTTAGTTTGTAAATTATTTTAAGTAGTACTATTTGTTACTTAAAATGATTTTTGTGAATTTATAGTTTCTAGTAAATCTGATTTAGAGGTGCTTAAACCATAAATTTTTTGATCTGGATCCATAATTTTAGTGTCGCTTAAATTACCAACATAAACTGCATCAAAACCAATATCTTCTATTAATTCTTTTACGACAGATTTACTTTCTTGATCTTGTGCTGCAAATGGTATAGATAATTTATCTGTGTCTTCAAAAGCACGGTTCTTTAAATCTGAAGCCTTAATGGTGTTAAACGCCTTTGCCGTTTTAGCAGAGCTAAATTTCATTGCAGTGTACTCTGATGCGTTGTAATTTGCATCTCTAACATCTTGTGCCATTTCTCCATCTCTTTCTGGATATGGGTTTGTAGCATCTAGTATTACGCTATTGGCGTATTCACCAGCATAAAGCTCAGATATTTGGTCTATAGCTTTGTATGGCATTGCTAATACATAAACATCTGCTTTAGCTTCAAAAGTATCTGTAATACTCATTGCTTTTGCGTTAGGACCAGCTTCTTTAACCAAGCTACCTAATTCTTCTGGGTGTCTAGAACTAAACATAACATTATGTCCTGCTTTTGCCCAATGTTTTCCTAAATTTCCTCCAATATTTCCGCTTCCTATAATTCCTATTTTCATATGATATTAATTTTATATTCTGACGCATCAGAATGTTATACTTTAATTTCTATATCAAAATTACAATCTACTTATAGTTGGGGTTAACTGGTATCCGTTCTTTTTTGATGCTATCAATAAAATGAAGCTATTTTGAGTGTTTTTTGTTTAAAAAGGATTGTTTTTTAGGTGTTTTTGCTTTAAAAATGCAAAAACTAGTAAAAATAAGGAGTGTGGTGTTAAGTGCTTTTTTAATTAAATACTGTTGCCAGATTCTCCATATTGATTTTTATAAATGCGGACAACAACAAGAAAAAGACTAACCAATAATGGGCCAAAAATTAAACCTATAAAACCAAATAAAGGGACACCAACCAATACACCAACAAGTGTAATTAAAGGGTGTACATCATCTAATCTTTTTAAAATATATAATCTAAATATATTGTCTGTAGCTCCTATTGCCACTAAACCGTAGATTAAAATTCCCCAGGCCTGAAAAGTATCGCCATTAGATAAGGCCAATAAAAATACAGGTATTGTACCTAATGCACTTCCTACAAAAGGAATCATAGAACCAATAGTAACTATAGCTGCCCAAAAAAACGGATCGTTAATACCAAAAATATAAAAACCAATTAACGCAACTAAACCTTGACCTATTGCTACTAGTGGTATGCCCAAAGCATTTGCTTTTACGTTAGCAGTAATTTCTTTTCCTATAGTTTTTAAATTGCTGTCTTTAATGGGTATATACTCATATAAAGACTCTCTTAATTTTTTTCTGTTAGTTAACATAAAATACAGAATAAAGTACATTATGGTTATAGATATTACCATAGTAAAAGTACTACCTGCAAAATTCTGTAATTTGCCAGACAACCAGTTTGTTATGGAGCTGGTATCTATCTCTGTTCCTAAATCTATGTGCAAAAAAGATTCTATCTTTTCTAGTTGAGTTTTTCCGGCATTAATTACTTTTTGTGAATTATCTACGGCATATTTAATTTTGGACCCCATCATAAAACCTAATCCAGTTATGGGTACCATTATGCACAAGAAAGATAATATCATTAAAAAAATAGCCGCAATATTGACTTGCCAACCTTTTTTAGCAAGTTTTTGCATTGGTTTTTTTAAGATTACATACATAGTTATGGCTCCTAAAACACCACTTAAGTAAGGTAGTATTTCTTTAAATATAAGTCCGCCCATTAATACTATTAGTAACAGAACAAAAATTTGTCTAATAATATGTGGGCTAATATATTTCATAATTTATGGTTTTAAACTTGTATGTAATTAGTGTGTCAAAGTTGTATTATTAGGCTGTATTGTATTACTCTTATTGGTTAAATAATTAACTCTTATAGGGTTTTATTCATTATTCCTTTTTTATACTTATTGCTGTTGGCTCTATTCCTTTACCGTATCTTTTTGCATATACATATGTAAACTCTGCTCCAAAAAATAAAATTAGAGAAGAGTAACTAACCCAAAGAAGAATTAGAATAATGCTACCAGCAGCGCCATAGGTAGAGCCAGGATCTGCCTGACCAAAATAAATGCCTAACAAAAGTTTACCAATAACAAAAAGTAACGCTGTTAAAATTGCACCAATCCATACTGTTTTCCACTTAATTTTAGCATCTGGTAAATACTTAAACATTAGTGCAAAAAGTATAGAAATAATACCAACAGATAATAAAAAGTCTAAAATATAAGCTAGATATAGTAAAACGTCTGGTAGTACCTCTCGGATGTAATTATTTAGTGCGCTAATGGCGGTAGTAACAATAAAACTAACCAACAATAAAAAGCCAATAACCAAAATAAAAGCAAAGCTTATGGCACGGTCTGTAACTATTTTCCAAATTTTAGCTTTCGGGTTAGGTTTAATTTTCCAAATTTCATTTAAAGATATTTTTAACTGGTAAAACACACCTGTAGCACCAAAAAGCAATGTGCCAATACCAATAATTGTAGAGGTTAAGTTTTTATTAGAGTTTTGTGTTTCTCCAATAATATTCTCAATAGCTTTGGCTGCATCGCTACCCAAGGCAGAAGAAATTTCGTTTGTTAAATTTCCTTGTACAATGTCTATTCCCCAAATAGCGCCTACAACGTTAATAATTATAACTAACAAAGCTGGTAAGGCTAAAACGGTGTAATATGCTACAATAGCACTTAACCTAAAGGGATCGTCTGCCATCCAAGAGGTGTACGTTTCTTTTAATAAAGACGGTAAGTCTTTGCTTGTAAATGTATCTGAGTTTCTATCCTGTGTCATTGGTAATTTGCATTAAAAGTCAAGCATATATAGCTTAGTTTGCTATAAAACCACTTTTGTACTCAAAATTGGCTTTATTTTTTTAAAGCAATTAATCCAAATGCATTTATTGTTAATGCAAATCCTTTTTAATAATCTTACTTTTTATGTTTTTTTCTGTAACTAGCAGGAGATAATTTGTGTAGTTGTTTAAATTTTTTAAAAAAGAAGGGGAGCGATTCATAACCACAGGCATAACCAATTTCTGACACAGATTTGTTGGTGTGTAGTAACATTCTAATAGCTATATTAACTCGATATTCATTTAAAAAAACAAAAAAAGTTCTTCCCATAATTTTTAAAAAAAACCTAGCGAATGATTGCTCTGACATATTTACCTGCTTGCTTACCTCTTTTAAGTAAATTTTACGATTGTAATTTTTGGCTATATACGAGTGTATTTTAGATATTTTACTTGTATAATCATCAGATATATTTTTTGTAAAACTACTGTTAGATAGTGTTTTATAATCTGTTTTAGTAAGTTTTAGTAACAAACTTAGTAGACTTATGTATAGTTTGCTGCCCTCTTTATGCGTCATTTTTTTAAGTTCAGGAATAAGTATTTTACTTCGCTCTTTATTAAAAATTATTCCTTTAGAAGCAGCTACAAATAAATTGTGTAATGGTTTTAACTCAGGTATGTTAGTATAAATATCTTTGTTCCATTGTACTACAAATGAGCTAGATTTTACCGTGTCACTCTTATTATTTGTCCAGCAATGTGGTACATTAGACTGTATTAAAACTAGCTCTCCTGGCTCATAAGCACCAACATAGTCGCCAATAAATTTGGTGCCGTAACTTTCTTCAATATACGTAAGCTCTAGTTGTGGGTGAAAATGCCACGGAGTTTCAAAATCTCTACTAGTATAATTAAAAGCTACTATACTTTTTTCTATTCCTAACGGAATTGTTTCTAAAATAGGCTTCATTTTAGACTAAATGTTGGTTAAATAATGCATATCAATACACTTATAAATATAGCTTATTTAATTGTTATTTTATTTAATTAAAATTTATAATGATAAAATAGTTTATTTTTTTGATGAAATAGAGAATGGATTCATCTAACTAAAAACAGATATTTGTGTAGCTTAATAACTAAAATATTACGTATGGCTAAATGTAAATTTGCAGATGCTTTTAAGGAAGAAAGGGAAAAGTCTGGAATTGGAAAAATGGATGATCAAGGAGATCCGGTAGTAATGTTATTAAATCATAAAGATGTACGTAAGGCTGCTCATAATTACAAAGCATTTTCATCTGAAGCAGTTCCTGGCCGTATTGTTGTGCCGTCTGAGGTAAATATACGTACCACGCGCCAAATACCTTTTGAGGTAGACCCGCCAATGCATAAAGAATACAGGTCTTTATTAGAAGCTTGGTTTAAAAGGCCTTTGCAAGATACTTATAAAGAGGAATTAACTACTATAATTAGTACTGTTTTAGATGATGTCTTGTCTAAAGATAAAGTAGATGTAGTGTTAGATTTAGCACTAGTAATACAGTCTAGAGCGTTAACTCTTTTATTAAATGTTCCGTTTGATAAATCTGTAAAATGGATTTCTTGGGGAACTCACGTATTCAGAAGTGAGGGAGAAGCCTTAGATGGCGATAAAGCAGCTATTCTTTACAATTATATTGATGAAGAAATAGACAAAGCAATAGAAAACCCATCAGATGATTTATACAGTACTTTATTAGCTGCAGAAGTAGATGGCAAAAAGTTAACTAAAGAAGAAGTAAAAGGTGTTTTAATATTAACTTTTGCAGGCGGTAGAGATACTGTAATTAACGCTTTAACTAATATAATAAGCTACTTTTCTGCAAATAAAAAGGCTTTAGATTACATACGCTCTAAGCCAGAGATTATTAATACAGCTGTAGAAGAGTTTATAAGATATTTTTCTCCACTAACACATATGGGTCGTGTAGTAACAGAAGACACTACAGTTTGTGAACATGCTGTTAAAGCAGATAGTAGAATATCTTTATGTTGGGCATCTGCCAATAGAGATGAAAAGGTTTTTAAGAATGCTGATGAGGTAGTGTTAGACAGAAAAATTAATCCGCATGTGGGCTTTGGCTTTAGTCATCACAATTGTTTGGGAGCAACGCACGCCAGACAAATTATGAGAATTACATTAAAATTACTAGCAGAAAAAGTAAGTGATATTACTGTTTTAGATGCAGAAGAAAATATAGAAAATTTAGGAGAGTTTACCCGTAAAGTTGGTTACAATTCTTTAAAAGCAACATTTAAGAAAAGATAAGATGGCAAAAATTACATTTATAACAAGTAGTAATGAAAAAATAACTGTAGATGGTACAGAGGGTTCTGTTATGGAGTTGGCAGTAAATAATAATGTGGCCGGTATAGATGGTGATTGCGGCGGCGTATGCTCTTGTGCTACTTGTCACGTATTTGTGGCACCAGAAGACTTAGACAAGGTAGGTACAGCAAGTGAAATTGAAACAGATATGTTAGAGCTGGCAGATGATGCAAATGAATACAGTAGACTTTGTTGTCAAATTCCTGTAACAGATGCTATAAATAATGTTGTTTTTACTGTAGCTAAATAAATAGGATGTGTACTTCTAAAGATACTTGTGTAATTATAGGTGCAAGTCACGCTGGGGTAAACACAGCATTTAATTTGCGAAAAGAAAAATGGTTAGGAAAAATTATTTTAATTGATGCAGACCCAGAATTGCCGTATCATAGGCCACCTTTGTCTAAAACATACTTAACAGCAAACACGTCTAGCACAAACTTATTAAAACCTATAGAAAGTTATAAAAAAGATAATATAACCTTGTTGTTGGGTAAAAAAGTTACCCGTTTAGATGCTGTAAACAGGTGTTTGTTTTTAGATAATGAAACCAAAATAGATTATACAAAATTAGTACTTGCAACAGGAGCAAAACCTATTATACCTACTATAGAGGGCTTAAAAGAAACTGCCTCTTATTTTTGCTTGCGAACAGCAGCAGATATTGTTGCTATAAAAGATACTTACAACGCAAGCAAAACAAAAAAAGTAGTAATTATTGGTGGCGGTTATATTGGGTTAGAAACTGCTGCATCTTTAAAAAAGATAGGAGCAGAGGTAGTGGTTTTAGAACGTGAGTCTAGAATTTTAAAGCGTGTAGCTACAGCAGTAATATCAGATTTTTTTAGAGATTTACACACTCAAAATGGAGTTCAGATATTAGAAAATAAAGAGGTATGTAAAGTTGAAAATACTCTAGAAAACGGTGTTAAGGTAATTAAAGTTCACTGTACAGATGCATCATACTTTACAGCAGAAGTTCTTATTTTAGGAGTAGGTGTAGTGCCAAATACAAAACTTGCCAAGCAAGCGGGTTTAAAATTAAAAAATGGTATATCTGTAGCTAATACAGGAGAAACTAGCAATCTAAATATATATGCTGTTGGTGATTGTGCTTATCATTATAATTTGCATTATAAAACATATGTAAGATTAGAGTCTGTACAAAATGCGGTTGACCAGTCTAAAATTATAGCAGCTAATATTTGTGGTAATCCTTTAATGTATAATACTATTCCTTGGTTTTGGTCTGACCAATACAATGTAAAACTCCAAATAGTTGGCTTAGCAGAAAACTACACAGATTATATTGTTAGAGAAGAGCAAGATAAAGAAAATGTAATTTCTGTATGGTATTTTAATAATGATGAGTTGCTAGCTGTAAATGCTATAAACCATACAAAGGCATATGTTTTTGGAACAAAATTTATAAAAGAAAGCAAAAAAATAGCCAAAGAAAAATTAGCAGATACTGGTATTCCTTTATCAAAAGATATTGCTGTAGTTAACTAAGTTAAAAAGGTTATTTAACCACAAGGTTTTGCTGTTTTAAGTATTGCATCATTTTTACATTTAAATCCCACTGATTTACCAAATGTTTTGTAGTGTTAGGCTGATAAGGCATATATGGATAAGGGCCAAACTCTGGACAAATGTAAAAAGTATCTTTGCCAAGCGTTTGTGCATTGGTAATAACTTGTTGCCACCAGTTGGTAAAGGTTTTTAAAAATATATGGTTTTCTTTAGAAAACGGATAATTTACTTGAGACCTTTGTGTATCTGCAACTCTAGCGTGCAAATACTGGGTGTTATTTATTGCTTTTTTTAAAGATTGCATTTGGTCTTCTAGCAAGCTTTCAGATACTACAGTCCAATGAGAAAAATCTGCAGTAAGCTTTAAATTAGGAAATTTATCTATAAAATTTTCAGTTGTTTGTGCGCTGTAATTAAACCTACCTCTGTGCGTTTCATGGTAAACATTAATACCTGTTTTTTCTTCAAACTTAAAAACAGTTTCTAATACACGACAATTTTCTTCAAACTTAAAAAAATCCCTACCTGTATGCGAGTTAATAAAAATTGGGTTAAACTCTGCTAAGTTATACAAACGCTCTTCTAATCGTTTACTGTATTCAGTTACAGATTCTTTTAAAGGTTGTAACCATTGCTGACCAATAAGGTCTAGTTTAGAGTTGTTTAAAACAGATTTTAATTCGGTTTCAAAATTATTTTCTACAGGAATATTAACTTCTACAGCATTGTAACCAGCATTTGTAACTTTATGTATAAAATCCTTAGCTATTATACCCTCTTGGCCCCAAAATGGGCACACATATTTTAGTTTCATTTTAAAAAAGTATGAGTTATAAAAATACAAAACTTGCTCTTGTTTAACGTAATAAACAAGAGCAAGTTTTTAAAAAAACTGACAGTATTTTTTATGGTCTAAGAGAAGCTTCAGAAACGCTTAAATTATCCATATAAAAACTTATAATTTCTGCATTGTCTTGGTTATAACCTCTTATTTGAAAAGTTTTGTCTCCTGTAGTACTAAACTCAACAAAAGTAGAACTATACACCCATTTACCAACTGCAAAGTCTGAAGTAAATGTAGGGTTGCCACCAACGGCCCAGTCTGTGTCTGGAAACCAAAAGAAACGTAAATCAGGATCAAAACCAGCAGCATTATTATTGCCTAAACTAGTTACGTAAACCCATAGACCAATTTCATAAGTTTTACCTGCTTCTACAGGAAAGGTTATTTCGTCTCCAGAAGTTGTTTTGTGACCAATAATCATTCCGCCAGCAGCATCCATTTCTATATAAGCGCTTTTAGCGCCATCTAGTGCTTGGTCACTAGAAATTTCTAAGTTGTAAGCATCCCAAGGAGCACCCCAATTCATATATGGCCAGTTAGCTACTGTAGAATTTTCAAAACTATAATCATAATTAGATGCTTCTTTTAAAATATTTACCTTGTTAAAAACTAGCTGACTATCTGCAAAGGTTTCAGCTTCTACGCCATCTAAAGTTTTTAAACTTCCTTTGGTGTAGTTAACAGTAACAATATCATCATTATAGATAGTAGTGCCCTCCAATGAAATCAGTAAAATATTACCTTCATCGCTATCTATAGAAACCGAACCAATAGTAGTTGGTATAGCTACTTCATTGTTAGTTATTGTTACGCTAAAATCTGTAGCATTTATAGATGATGCATCCATTTCTCTGCTAAATTCAAGAGCAATAGCACCATTTTTATCTGTAACTTTTTCTAAGTCTACAGGGTCTGTAGAAGGTATTACTTTTATTAAGTTTTTAAAAGAAATTGTATCACCACCAAAAGGTCTTTGTCTTGTAGCAGCAAAGCTTAAATTGTATATACCTTGTCTTTTATATTTAACATTGACTTCTGCATCTGTACCATCAAAAGTTTCTGGGTCACCACCATCTATATTCCACATAAAGTTTTCTGGTTCACCATCTACTACATAAGAAAATTGCACAGATCTACTAGCAACAACCTCATTTTCTGCGTTTTCACTAATATCTAAGGCAGCACCTAAAGTACCATCAGGATTTATATGATTAGCTTTTATAGAAGCCTTTACGGGGTTTAAAACTGTTACTACAATAGTGGTATCTAACTCTTTACCTTTTAAACTTGTACCAACGTAAGCGTTGTTTTTAAATGTTTGATTAAGAGTAACGTTGTGTATACCTGCTTTATTAAAAACAGCTTTTACGTTTTGATCTTTAGATGTAGAAACATTAGCAACGCCTTTAGGAAAATTCCATTCTCTAGATACTACACCTGGTGATGCATCACCAAATGTAATACTGCCATTAATTTCTACTTTATTTTCAAAATCCATCTCAGAGGTGAAAATTACTCTATGACTAGGTTCTGTTAAATTTTCTGTATCATCTTCACTACAAGAAGCAACAAAGATTAAAGACATAAAAGCCAACCCTATTAATTTAGGTCTTAATATATGTTTCATGTTGTGTTATTTAGTCGTTAAAATTATCGTTTGTTTGTAATTCTTGCGCAGGAATAGGCAAGTAGTCATGTGTAGCAGAATCATAGTTATCTGTTGCTAAAAAGAAATCTGGTCTTACACGTTCTTTTATAAATAAAGGAGCAATACCGTTATCTTCTATTTCTAATTCTGCTAAGTGTTCTGTTCTCCATACTTCATCTGCTCTAAGCTCTGTAAATACTTCTTTAACAATACCCCACCTAACTAAATCTTTCCAACGGTGACCTTCATAACACAGCTCCAATGGCCTTTCTACTCTTTGTATGTGTGTCATTACTGTGTTAGCAGAAGCGGCAACCATTGGCTGTGAGCCATGCACTTGTTTACTAATATGTAATTGCGGGAACATACCTCCGTTTTCATCCATATATTGTTGTAGTGTTTTTACACCAGCTCTGCTTCTAACAAGGTCTATGTAAGTAATAGCGGTACTAAAATCGTTACTATTTTTAATTACAGCCTCTGCATACATTAAATATACATCTGCAAGTCTAATATGTCTAAAATTAATACCAGATCTACTTCTGCTATCTTCAGCTTTTAAACTATACCAATTGGTAAACTTTTTTATGTACGCACTTTGCCCAAAGGCCCAACCACCTTTTTCTCCTATTTCTAACCCATAATACAAACCTTCTCCATTAATAGGAACAATGCTAGAATTCATTCTTTTAGACCAAGTATTGCCATCATTTACAGGGTTTGTAGGGTCTACTTCATCATTTGTAAAAAGTTCATGTAAATAATAAGTAGGTAATAAAGTATTGTATGCTCCAAAGCTTAATTGACCCAATGCTGTAGCCATTGTAGATGCTTCTGCACCTGTAGTATTAGGGGTGTCATCTACATTACTACCAGGTACACCTGGGTTTAGATCTGCAGAGTAAGCAACTTCAAAAATAGACTCGCTATTAAATTCATTTTCATCTGTATAATTATCCATAATGTTAGGAGTTAATTGGTACAAATCAGAATCTATTACGTTTTTAAATTGTGTAACTGCATTTGGCCAATCTTCCGCAAATAAATATACTTTACCAAGTAGGGCAGTGGCAGCTCCCCAAGTTGCTCTACCAGTATCATCTGGACCCCAAGTGGTAGGTAAATTATTTTGTGCGTATATTAAATCTGGAATTATTACTGTAGAGTTCACGTCACTAATAGAAGATAAAGGTTTGTTTAATTCTTCATCTGTTTTAGGAATACCAGTATGTAAAATTGCACCACCATATGTATTAGCAACTTGAAAATAGAAAAATGCTCTTAAAAATCGTGCTTGTGCTTCAATTTCTGCTTTACCGTTTCCTATAAAGTTTGCATCGTCTGCTTGTGCTAAAAATTCTATTATTTGGTTGGTTCTAAATATACCAATGTATAATTCGTTCCACTTATCAGTTACGTAGTAAGTGGCGTCTGTATACGTTAAATTTCTAAACGCTGTTGGTCTGTACCAAGACTCCGAGCCAGCAATGTCTCCCAATGCCATTTCATATTGTAGTTCTCCGCCACTAATACTCTGAAACTGAAGTGTACCGTAAGCAGCAGTTAAACCACTATTAAATTGCTGTTGTGTTTCCCAAAAAGTTTCTGACGTAATAGCGTTTGGGTTTTCCTGGTCAAAAAACCTGTCTTCATTACAGCTAGTAAATATAAATATAGAAACTAGTGTTGCTATAGTTAAATGTATTTTTGATATTTTCATAATTGTAAATTAATCAGTTATTAAAAGTGCAATTGCACTCCAAGTAAAAATTGTCTTGCAACTGGGTAGTTACCTTTATCAATTCCTCTAGTAAATATACCGTCACCACCAACCTCAGGGTCATATCCTGTGTACTCTGTAAACGTAAATGGGTTAGTAGCAGAGATATAAACTCTAGCAGAGTTTAACCCAAGCTCTGGTATGTCTTTAAGTGTGTATCCTAGACTAATGTTTCTTATTCTAAAGTAAGAGCCATCTTCTAAAAAATAATCAGATCTAGACCTTACATTATTGTGTATAGCGTTTTGCCTATTTGTAGGTATGTCAGAATTAGGATTTTGTGGACTCCACATATAAAACTGCTCTAAATGTCTGCCTTGTGTGTATGCGTAATACCTGGCGCCATTATATATTTCGGCACCTTGTGAGTAGTAGGATTGAACGTAGAAATCAAAATTTTTATAATCTAAGTTTACACTTAAACCAGCTTCAAAATCTGCTTGTCCAGAGCCAGCATACACACGGTCGTTATCATCTATAACATTATTGCCATCTATATCTTTGTACATCATATCTCCTAGCTGAGCACTTTTGTTTATAACTTTGTAAGCATCTAACTGTTCTTGTGTTTTAATAACACCATCATGCTGTACTAAGAAAAAGGCGCCGGCCTCATAACCTTCTGCTAAAAAAGTAGTAAAATCTATATCATTTGCTAAAACGGTAGAAGGAGCTCCGTTACCATAGCCTCTTGTTGTACCATTAAGGCTAGTTACTTCATTATCATTTTTGGTAAACGTAGCACTAATAGTATAACCAAAATCTCCTTTTTTAGACCTGTTTTTAAAACTAGCAGCTAACTCTATACCTTTGTTAACCATATTACCAGCGTTAATAACTTTTGTATCGTACAAATTAGTGTTAGGGTGGTAAGTACCTGCAGATGCTGGTAAACGCTCTTCTAAAAGCATATCTTTTTTGTCGTTTTGATAGACGTCTGCAGTAATATTAAGCTTATTATCTAATAAAGTAAGGTCTATACCAATGTTTTTAGATATAGTAGTTTCCCATTTAATATTAGGATCTACAAATCTTCTTTGAGTTAGCCCAAAACTTAAAGACTCATTACTGCCAAAAGGGTAATTAACACCACTTTCTATGGCTGGTATGTAGGAGTAAGATGGTATGTTTTGATTTCCTAACTCTGCATAACTAAGCCTAAGTTTAAATTGGTTTACAAAAGATACATTTTGAAAAAAGTTTTCTTCATGAATGTTCCAGCCAGTAGAAAAACCAAAAAAGTCTCCATACCTATTTTTTTCAGAAAAACGAGAAGACCCGTCTCTTCTGTAACTAGCAGAAAACAAGTATTTTTCATCAAAATTATATTGTACTCTTCCTAATTTACCAGCTAATTTTCTTTCGTCTATGTATGATGTAGGAGCTATAGGGTCACTACCAGCACCTAAAGTTTTAGAGCTATTACCAGATTCTTCACTAAAGTTTACACCTAAACCTAATGTTTTAGATTTAAACTCTTCATAAGATAAAACAGCTAAAAAGTTTAAGTTATGTTTTCCAAAAGATTTTTTATAGGTAAACATATTTTCAATAACGTTTCTTTCTGTAGAAATATAGTTTTCTTCTAATTTTGCATTTTCTCTAGATGCGGTAGGGTTTAAACCATCTTTGTCATACACTAAATATTGTGGTTGAAAAAAAGATCGACTGTAATCATACGTATTTCTACCTAGGTTTATTTTATAGGTAAATCCATCAAAAAACTCATACTGCAAATTGGCAGCAATATTTACACTTGTAGTTTTACGGTCGTCTTCGTTATTTAGTTGTTGAGAAAGGTAGCTGTATAATATAGCGTTACGCACAGGTATTTCTACCCCATTACCACCAATACTGTTTAAGCCAGTTAAAGGTGGCTGCCAAGGTTTTTGAGCTATAGAATATTCATATAAACCCCATGGTTCTTGCTCTCTATTTTCATTTGTATAACCAATGGTTGCAAACGCTTTAAATTTGTTTTTTCTAAATTCACCTGTAAAACGAGTTGCTAGCCTGTCAAAACCAGAATTAACTAAAATACCGTCTTGATTAAAGTAATTTGTATTAAAGCTAAGTGTTAAGTTTTCACTACCACCAGAAACGCCTAAACTGTAGTTTCTTATTATAGCCCCATCATTTTGAACATCACCCACAAAATCTGAGTCATAATCTAATGCATCTGGATTAAAAAAGAAAATTAAAGGATCGCGCCCTAGTGCTTTAAGCATTACATCTTCTGCGTATATCTGCTGTTGCGTATTCATTAGTGGTGTACCAGATGTAATATCTTGTATACTAGTGTAAGTGTTAAAATCTACTTTTATACTACCAGACTTTCCTTTTTTTGTAGTAATTAAAATAACACCGTTAGATGCTCTTGTACCGTATATTGATGCTGCTGCACCATCTTTTAAAATATCTACAGAGGAAATGAGCTCTGGAGATATATTTGGGTTATCTTCATAAGGAATACCATCTACAACATATAAAGGTCCAAGGGCATTAGGACTAACAGAACCAAGCCCCCTAATTTGTACATTTGCAGCTTCACCAGGTCTACCACTACTTGCTTGTATGTTTACACCAGCAACTTGGCCTTGTAAAGCAGTACCAAGATCAGATGTAGCTGTTTTATCAATTACATCATTACTAACACTAACTACTGCTCCGGTTACTTCCTTTTTCTTTTGTGTACCATAACCAATTACTATAACTTCTTGCAATGCAGCAGCATCTGGCTCTAGCGTAATGTTAATATTTTTTTGGTCTGCTATTATTACCTCTTTAGTTTTATAACCAACATAGCTGTAAACAAGTGTGTTTCCTTTTTCTACTTTAATAGTGTAGTTACCATCAAAATCTGTATATGTGCCATTAATTGTTCCCTTAATTATTACATTTACGCCTCCAATAGGAAAACCCTCTGCAATAACGGTACCTTTAATTTCAGTAGTTTGTGCATACCCAAAGGTAAAACTGAAGAACAATGCCCAAACGAGTAATTTGGGTTTTAGTCTTCTTGTTAAATTAAGTTTAATTTTCATAAATAGTTTGTTTAAGTTAATTGATTACAAATGTTGTTTATATTAACCTATGTGTGTGGTATTTTAACTAGACTAGAACTAAACAAAACGGGGTAATAGTCAATTTTAACTAGACTTATTATGAACAATTTACATTTGTTTATAATTATTAAATGCTTAACATCAGTGTGTTATGTTTTTTATTTTGATGATTAAACTCTTAATTATCTGAACTTTTGATATTTGTTTTAACATACAGACTTTAAAACCTACTTATAAAATCTTCTAAGTTATCTTCTCTTTTTAAGCCTAATTTTTTCCTTAGCCTGTACCTAGATGTATGTACACTTTCTACAGATATGCCTAATAGTTTAGACATATCTTTACTTGGGAAATTTAACCGCACTAAAGCGCATATTTTTTGATCTGTTTGACTAAGTTTTGGGTATTTATTTCTTAAATTTTCGTAAAAACTCTGATTAATTGTTGTAAAACGAGCTTCAAACTCTGTCCAGTTTTTGCTGGGTGTGCCCTGAAAAGTTTTAAGAGCTCTTAAAATTACTTTCTTGTTTACGTTGTCTCCTGCAGTCTCAATTTTTTTATGTAATCCTGCTATAAATTCATCTTTTTCTATTAAACGTAATGCAGCTTGGGTAAGTTCTTTATTTTTAAGCTCTAAGACCTCATTAGTTTTTTGGGTTTTTAGCTTTTGCTTTTCTGCAATAATTTGTTTTTCGTTTTTGTGCTTGTTTTTAATTTGCTTAACCAAAACAAAACCGTAAAACAGTAATGAAATAATGAGTATTATTAATATTATAGATTTTAAAAGCCAAATTTTATCTTCTTGTTCATAGTTTGCAATTAACTGTTCTTGCAAAGCATCTTCTTGTTTTTCTTTTTCTAATCTATAATTATCTTTAATCTCTAATAGATGTTTGCTGTTCTCACTAGTAATACCAAAAATTTTATTATTTAATGTATTCTCTTTATTTAGGTAGTAGTAAGCTTCTTTGTAATTTTTTAATCCTACATATATATCTTTAAGTCCTTCATAGTTTTTTAGCTTGTAGTTTAAGTGACTTTTGTTGTTTTCAGAAAGTTGTATAGATATTTTATAGTTTGCGATACTTTTATCGTATTCTTTCTTCATTTTATAAACATCTGCAGTAAGACTGTGTATTACACTTAAGTAAGTTTTGTCTTTGTTTTTAAAATGTTCTTTACACTGGTTTAGTTTGTCTATAGCAATATTATAATTGCCACTAACAGCATCTAAATAGGCTTCCTCCGCAATTATGTAATAACTAACAATTCTTGGTTTTAATTTAGATTGATATAACTTGCAGGAATCTAAAAACTGAGCAGCTTTTTTATAATCTTTATTACCTCTGTGTAAGTTTACAATAGAAAAATAATCACTAGCTATAAAGTGGGCATTAGATTCGTTTTTTGTAAATTGTTTTTTTCTTAGTTTTATACTTTTATTAAAGTACTCTAAAGCTTTATCGTCTCGTTTATAAAAACTATAAAGCCAGCCTATTTCTTGGTAAATATCTGCTATTAATTTGTTGTTTTTAATTTTATCGGCAAGCAATAAAGCCTTCCAATACCCATCATAAGACTTACTGTAATTTAAATTGTGAGAGTATAAAATTGATACTTCATTTAAAGTTTGAATAGCAGAAATGGTGTCTTTGCTTTTAAGATCTATTTCTATTTTTTTATTAAAATAGAAAGCAGAGCTGTCAGGATTTTTATGAGCTAATTCTCTTGCTATTTTTAAATAATCATTACTTTGTCTATTGTCTTGGCAATATGTTTTTGTGGTGTTCAATAAAACTAGTCCTAAAATTGCTAGTTTAATTCCTTGTTTTAGTTTAAGTATTGTAAACATTGTAAAATGTGAATTTGCTATTTTAAGTAACTAATTTTAATTTTTTACTATTTATTAATGTTGTAAAATGAATAATTAAAAAAGTTTATAGCGTATTATTTTAATTTTAGTTTGGTGATAAAAAGCTGGTTGGTTTGGTTATTTGTAAAAATTACAGGAAATAAAAGTAATTAAAAATAAAACTAAGTCTAGTTGTATTTTGTTGCTATTATGTGTTTGTCTAGTTTTTGTCTAGTTGTTTTTGTTAGTTTTTGGTGCTTGTTTTTTTTAGGTTGAGTTATTTTAAGAGCAAAGGAGTAGTTTTTAATTGTAGTTGTATATACAAAGGTTATAATTATGTTACCCAGGTTTTATAAGTAACAATTTTAGTTCTTTACTGTATAAAAAGAATAAGGTTACTAATAAGTGACTACTTTATTTTAATATATTTATATGGCATATATTAATTTTTAGATATAATGATAAAAAACATAGTATTACTAGTGTTTTTAGGCACGTTAATTGCAAAAAATAATACTGTTGAAACGGTTTTACATTTTAATATACTTCATAAAAATAAAATTGTAGGAAGTTTAGTAACAACAAAAACAATAGATGATAACGTTATAAATTACCATAGTTTTACAAACATACAAGCTAAAATTATAACAACTATAAATGTAAAATATACGTATAACGTAGCTTTTAAAAATAAGGAACTAAACAAGGCAGATGTTAGTATTATGCTAAATAATAAAGTTTATGCAGAAACAAATACAGAACGTAATAACAAAGAGTATAAGATAACCAAAAACAAAAAGATTAGCACATTTAATGAGCCTATAACATTTACTACTGTACAATTATATTTTACGGAGCCTTTGCATATAACAACGTGTTACTCTGAGCAAGATGCAGTTATGAATACTTTAGTTTATTTAGGAAATCATAAATACAAAAAAGTAAACGCCAAGGGCAACGAGAATATTTATACCTATAAAAATGGTGTTTTATATGAGGCGAGTATAGATGGTGGGCTCATCAATTTTACAATGAAAATTAAAGACTAATATATATGCATTAAAAAAGCTCCTTTGTAACAAAGGAGCTTTTTTAATTTTATACGGTTATAACATCTTTAATTTTCTTCTTTAGTGCTTTTCATCCAAAAATATAAAATAGTAAATAGCACAATTAATATAGCAGGAAAAAGTACCATGGTACCTAAAGTTTCTTGTCCTGACTCTAAAATTACGTTGTTTATTGATGATTCTAAATTGCTTTCGCTTACATTAATTAATGAAGCTGCTTCACTTAGGTTTTCGTTACTTTCAAAAATATTTTTAGCCTCATTAAATGTTTTTCCAGAAACATTAAGTGCAGAATTTGCTATTTTATCAACATCAGAATCAATCCAACCACCTATTATTGGCTGGAAAATAGAAGAAGAAAACATTCCTATTGCACCAATAATAGACATACCTAAAGCACCCGTTTTTGGAGTTTTGGTAGCGGTTAATCCAATCATATTAGGCCAAAAATAAGCAACGCCAAGAGCAAAAAATATAGCGGCTACGTAAGCCATAGCTCCTGTTTGTGTACTAAACAAATAAATACCTAAAGTTGCAAGTATGGCAGATCCTAAAAGAACACCTGTTTGGTTAAACTTAGCTACCATATTTCCTCCAAAAAATCTAGCAACGGCCATTAATCCGGCTGTTAATGCTAAAATAAGTGTTGGCTCTGCGCCACTTTTAGAAAGTATTAAACCAACCCACTGGTTTGGACCAAATTCAGATATAGCGGTTAATGCCATACATATTCCTATAAATAAAAATAAAGGAGTAAACATACCTTTTAAATTTCCGCTAATAGTTGCTGCTTCTTCAATCTTAGCTTTTGGCCAAGTTTGTCCATAAAATAAGTAAGCATAAATTATAGCTGGTATTAATAATAACCACACTTGGCTTTGCCCGGTAATATCAAAATCTGTCATAAAGCCCGAAAGCAAACTACCAATGGCTATTCCGCCAGGAAACCACATATGAAAACGGTTAAGCATTGTGCTCATTCTATTTCCTTTGTATGCATCTGCAATCATAGGGTTGCAAGCTGCTTCAGTACATCCATTACCAAGACCAATTAGCAAGTTGGCAATTAAAAGACCTATGTAATTGCCAGAAAATATTAAAAGCAAAATACCAATTGCATGTGCAAAAAAAGCAAATTGCATTATAATTTTTCCGCCTACTTTGTGGTAAATTAAACCACCAATAACCATAGATATTGGAAAGCCTAAAAACCACATAGAGGTAATTAATCCGGCTTGACTAGCACTTAATGCTAGCTCTGTTTTTAGTTGATCTAAAATACCTGCCGCTATGGCAAATGAGAATGCCGTTGTAATTAAAGCAAAGCAACTACCGTAAAATAGTCTTTTAGCGTTAGTTCCTGTTTCCACATTTGTGTTTTCCATAAGTTAGTTTGTTTTGTTTGGTAAAATTGAGTTTTAGTAAATTTTTTGTATTTAATATAAAAATCACACTTTCTATTTTCACATTAAAGTTAATTTTAAATGTAATAAAGTTTTATCACCTAATACAAATTTAACACTATTGACTAGGTTAATTTTTTGTTATTTGTTTTTTTGATAGGTGTTTTTTATTAATTTGATAATTTTTAATCCATTTTTAACTCTAGCCGTGTCTAAGTTTTTTAGTTGTAAAAACAGTTTTAAAACAAAGAAAGACGTTAATATTACGCAGAAATACATTCAGTTTTTTTTAGATCTATATATTTGTTAGCATATTTACTGCTTATCAAATTAAATTATGAAACTCAAAAAACGAAATCTAAATTACCTTGTTTTGTGCATAATAGTATTAATGTGTATACAATGTAAAGATGCGCCAAAGGAAAATAAAGCTACACAAGAAAGCCCAAAAGTTACTGTTAAAGTAAATACTAAAAAAGATACAACATTTACGTTATTAGTAAAAAAACCTGAAGATGTAAAAGTACCAGATGGTATGGTGTGGATTCCTGGTGGAGAGTTTATACAGGGTGCAGTGCCACATGATAAAATGGCAATGCAACATGAGAAACCTGCACATAAGGTAGCTGTAGATGGTTTTTTTATGGATATAACAGAGGTTACAAACGCACAGTTTGCCAAATTTGTAAAAGAAACAGGTTATGTAACCGTAGCAGAAAGAGCAATAGATTGGGAAGAAATGAAAAAGCAAGTACCAGAAGGTACTCCTAAACCTCATGATTCTATTTTGCAACCAGGCTCATTAACATTTAAAAAAACAAAAACATCTGTACCAAATTTATTTGATTTTTCTCAGTGGTGGCATTGGACAATTGGAGCCAATTGGAAACATCCAAATGGACCATCTAGCTCTATACAAGGATTAGACAACCACCCAGTTGTGCAAATTTGTTATGAAGATGCAATGGCTTATTGCAGCTGGGCAAATAGAAGGTTACCTACAGAGGCAGAATGGGAATATGCTGCAAATGGAGGAAAAACGGGTACAATATTTTTTTGGGGAGATGATATGTCAGTTTTATCTAAAAATGCCAATAGTTGGGAGGGAGAATTTCCTGTAAACAATAGTAAAAAAGATGGTTATGAGAAAAGAGCTCCAGTTAAAAGCTACCAACCAAATGGTTTTGGTTTATATGATATGGCAGGTAATGTTTGGGAATGGACGAGTGACTGGTATAATGTAAATTATTATAAAGAGTTAGCTGCAACCACTACCAAAAAAAATCCGCTTGGTGCAACAGATGCATACAACCCTCAAAATCTTTATATAAAAGAAAAGGTAATAAAAGGAGGGTCATTTTTATGTAGTGACAGTTATTGTGCTAGTTATAGAATATCTGCTCGTATGGGATCTAGTGTTGACTCTTCTGCAGAACATACAGGATTTAGAACAGTTGCTACTGTAAAAATGTTAAAATAAACTCAAATTATATATGACTATGACTGTATTGTAACAATTTATGACAATAAGCTTTTCAGTTTGTATAAAAAAATTACATTTGTGTTCTAAACTAAACTTTGAACTAATATTATGTCAGATACAATTGAGAGAATTAAATGTCTTATTATAGGCTCTGGACCAGCAGGATACACTGCGGCAATTTATGCTTCTAGAGCAGATTTAAAACCAGTAATGTACACAGGTATGGAACCGGGCGGACAATTAACAACTACAACAGAAGTAGACAATTTTCCAGGGTATCCAGAAGGTATAGATGGGCCAACAATGATGACGCAATTGCAAGCGCAAGCAGAACGTTTTGGTACTGAAGTAAGGATTGGTATGGTTACAGCAGTAGAATTTAATGAAACTGTTGGAGGCGTACATAAAATAACTGTAGATAATTCTAAAATTATAGAGGCAGAAACAGTAATTATATCTACAGGAGCTACAGCTAAATATTTAGGATTAGAGAGTGAGCAACGTTTACGTGGAGGTGGTGTGTCTGCTTGTGCTGTATGTGATGGTTTCTTTTACAAAGGTCAAGATGTAGCTATTGTTGGTGCTGGTGACACAGCAGCAGAAGAAGCATCATACTTAGCAAATATTTGTAACAATGTTACTATGCTTGTTCGTAGAGATGAAATGAGAGCATCTAAAGCAATGCAGCATAGAGTTAATAGTATTTCTAATATTACTGTAAAATATAATACTGAAGTAGACGAAGTATTAGGAGAGCAGGTAGTTGAGGGCTTACGTATGGTAAATAACCAAACTCAAGAAAAAGAAGAAATAGCGATAACAGGACTTTTTATAGCTATTGGCCATAAGCCAAACACAGACATATTTAAAGGACAATTAGATATGGATGAAACTGGTTATTTAATAACTGAAGGTAAATCTACCAAAACAAATATGCCTGGTGTATTTGCTAGTGGAGATGTACAGGATAAAGAATACAGACAAGCTGTTACTGCTGCTGGTACGGGTTGTATGGCTGCATTAGATGCAGAACGTTATTTAGCTAGTATAGAAGAAATAGCTTAATTTGTTATTTTTTAAGCAAACTGAAGGGTATTTATAAGTGTAACAAGCTTATGAATATCCTTTTTTTTATGGTGCGCACTTAGTACAATTCTACTCATTGTTGGCGATTCTTTGTCTGGATAATTAAAACTAGTGACTATTATATTGTGTTTTTCCAAATATGCGGTTATTTTTTGGTCACTATATGTAAATGCTGAGTGGTTAGGCATTATGGTAAATTGTTCTGTATTGTTTAGGCCATCTAAAAAAGACTGAATATTTTGCTGTAACTTTTGCTGTCTCTTTTTATAGAGACTTTCTGCAGTTATTATTGTAGCTATATTTGCAGGTGTAGCCGGACTAGCACCGCCAAAAAAAGCAGTGTCTTTTATTTCTTCTATTCTTATTTTTTTTCCAAAAATAGCACCAGCTTGTATGGCAAATCCTTTACTTAAAGAGCTACACACTATAAGTTCTTTGGGGTTTAGTTTCTGTAATAAAGTATAACAGCCAGCACCATTGTTGAGTGGTAGGCCTAGTGTATGTGAGTCGTCTGCTACTACAATTAATTTATTTAAAGGTAATTGTTGTAGTCCATTAAAGTCGGGGTAATTTAATCCGTAAAAATCCAGACTATCTAAAAAAACTACGGGAGTAGTTTTAGCTTTTTTAATATGGTTTTCTACATCAGTAACTAAGTCACTATAATTTGCATAATTGCTAGAGTTGTTTTGATGTAGAGCAGAGTGAGAATTAGGAGCATAAAATAAAGTGTAACCTTTAGATGTAAAATAATTACATACTAACTGCCCTGCTAAATAGCCAGAAGAAACAGTTACACAAGCTTCACTTTGTACAAGTTTTGCAAGATAATTTTCTGTTTTTTTATAGATATCAACTTTAATATTAGATTTTCTAGAGGCTCCATAGTTGGTACCATACTTTTTAATGTTTTTTAAGTATGTTTTTAAAAACTTTTTATGCTTTTGAAGCCCTAAATAAGCAGTTCCGCCAAAATATAGTTTTTTAGAACCATCTACATTAATTTTTCTACCAGGAAATGTAGTAACGTATGTCATTATAATAATGTAATACCAGAACCTCCTGTATTAGGAAAAATTAAGTTTCCGTTTGGTTCTATTTCTATTCCTTTTGCAATGTCTTTGCTTAATAGCATTGCACCATCCATATCTACATAGTCTAATTGTGGTGCTAACTGTGCTATTGCAGATATTCCTACAGAGGACTCTGTCATACATCCAACCATAACTTTTAGGCCTAGTTCTTTTCCTTTTTTTATCATTCTAAGCGCTGGTGTTAAACCTCCGCACTTGGTTAATTTAATATTTATTCCGTTAAAATGGTAACCACATTTCTCTACGTCAGATTCTACAATACAGCTTTCGTCAGCAATAACGGGCAATACACTAGCGTGCATTACTTGTTCCATACCTGTCCAATCATCTGCTTTTAAGGGTTGTTCTAAAAACTCTACACCTAATTTTTTAAGTTCTGGTGCGTAGTTAATGGTTTCTTCTGCTGTCCAAGCACAATTTGCATCTATCCTAAAAATAGCATCAGAGTATTTTCTTAGCTCTTTTACAATGGCAACATCTTGGTCTGTGCCTAGTTTTATTTTGTAAATAGGCCAAGGCTGTTCTTTCATTTTTGTAACCATATTATCTATACTATCTATACCAATAGTAAAATTTGTAATAGGGTAGGAGCTATTATCTGTGTCCCATATTTTATACAGAGGTTTATTTAAAATTTTACCATATAAATCATAGGCAGCTAAATCTAGTGCACAAATTGCAAAGTTGCTTAAGTTTTTTTTATTTAAAAATTGATTAAAATCTTCAGGCGTGGTAAACGCATAGTTTTCAATTTCTGTTCGTATGCTTTCAATTTCTTGTTGCATACTCTCAAAAGTAATTTTGTAGTATGGGTTTGCTGTAGCTTCACCATAACCAACTTTATCATGTAAACCAAGACTTACCACCATACTGTCCTGAAAATTATGAGACTCTCTAGAAATACTAAATGTATGTTTTAGGGGAAGAACATACTTTGTTAAGGTTAAATTCATATCAATATTTAAATTTATACTAATATAATAAGGTCAACCTTGTAAACAAAACAAGATTGACCTTAATAAAACGCTTTTAACAGTCGGTAATTTATCTCTTTTTTACGCTACCGGAAGAAGATTTATTTTTTTTAACTGTTGCAGTACCACTGTACATAATATCTGCACCACTACTTGCATCAGCTATTAAAGAGTCAGACACATCTACACTAATATCTGCCCCGCTACTAGCATCTGCATCACAGGTTTTTGTTTTTAGTTCATAAGCATCAATATCAGACCCGCTACTAGCATTTACAGTTAGGTTATTTGTTTTACCACTTAACTTAATATCTGCACCACTACTACAGTCTGCGTTTACAGAGTTTGCTACTAACGCAATTTGTATATCTGCACCGCTGCTAGCATTTAAGTCTATTTGGTCAGCTTCTATTTGTGATTCTGAATTTAATTCTGCACCACTAGAACTATATAGCGCAGTAACTACTGGTAATGTTACATATACGTTTTTTGTAGCTCTGCCAATATTTTCTATTGCGTGTATTTTAAGTTTACCGTCTTCAATATCTGTACCAATAAGGTCAATAACATTTTCATCTGCCTCTACACGTATGCTAAATTCTTTAGCTTGTGTAACAAAAACATTAATACCTTCTGATGCAGATATACGCTCAAAATTTGAAGCTATATCTCTGCTTTGCTCTGTTAATACTCCGTTTCCTTTTTTACCATTACCAATGTTAATAGAACATGAAGTAAATAGTAAGCTTAATACTATTGCAATTGTGATTTTAGATAGTGTTGCCATAATTGTTATTTTTTTGATTGTTGATGTAAAAGTCTATAAATGTTTGTGGTAAAACTAAATTTAAAGACCGAATTGTTGTTTTTTAGAACTGAATTGTAGGTTTTAATTGTTTGAAGATTCTATACGCGCACCGTTTTCATCTATTTTAATGTTTAAAGAGTTTTCGTTTGCGTTAATTTTAATGTTTACACCTTCTTCATCTAAAATTAACTCTGAATTTTTATTGCTGTTTTCATCATCATCATTATTATCTTCATTAATTTCATCATTAATACAGTCTAGGCACTCCAAAACACCCTGCTTGTTCATTAACCAAGTATAATTTTTAACATCGGACCTGTAAATTTCTTCTTTGTAAGATGTATGCCATCCTATTCTGTTTGTATCAGTGTTAAAATCAAACTTAACAATAACATTTTTAGGAATGTAAAGGGTAATGTTTACCTCCTGATCTCTAAATTTACCGTTAGGATCTAGTGATAAAAAGTTATCTAGAATTACTCTATTTTCTAAAACTTGATAATTATACTCTATAGTTTTTGCTCTTTCTCTTGCTTCATCAAAAGAACTACCCTGAGATACTTTTTGTATTTTAATTTTAGCAATGTCAGTATCAGATCTTACAATGTCAAACTTAAAATCATTATCTAATAAAAGTTTTTTACCATTTTCATCTGTAGTAAATGTCATTCCGTTAATTCTAAAATTCTCTGGTCTGTCATAATTTTGACTACTTTTAGTTCCAATGTAAATAGTGTCTAGAGGCTTAGTAAAATTTAATTGCTCTGTTTTATTAATACTACCTTTATACATATTTGCGGTAGCTTGTTTTATAGTAATAATTGTTAAGCCAATAATAGCGGCAAGCCAAACACCAAGTAACGTTAATTTGGCAATTGTACCAATAGATTTAAGGTTAGATACAACAATTTTTAATCCTAAATAAAGTAAAAAGAAAAATGGAATTGCTATTGCAAAAAATACAAGCATAGAAATTAACCAAATGGGCGAATTAGAGGTGTTTATTAGATTGTAAAGAGGCGTGTTGTTAACTACAAATGCATCTGAAAAACCTGCTATAAAAACCCCAATAAATGTACCTATAACTACAGATCCGCCTACTAGAATTAAAAGGAGGCCTATAACTTTACCTATGCTTTTAAAAATGAAGTTAAAAAACGTGCCAATGGCATCAAAAAAAGTTTGTATACCAGACTTAATTTTATGATTAGCCTTGTTGTAATCTGCATTTTTTACTTTATTAGTTACGGTATCAAAACTTTCTTTTACAGTACGCTCTATGTTACTAATGTTTATAGACTCACCACGCATATCTAATTTTTGCGAGGTAGTTTTAGCTTCAGGTATTAAAAACAATAATAGAATATAAATTACTATAAATCCGCTAAAAGTAGCTAGTGTAAGAACAATCCATAGCAAACGAACCCACCAAGGATTTATGCCTAAGTAGTGTGCCATACCAGCAGATATTCCACCAATATATTTGTTATCTGTATCTCTGTAAAGCTTTTTGGTTTTAGATTTTGTAATAGGCTCTTCGTCTTCAAAAATCTCTTCATCTACACGGTAATCTTCAGGTTGCCCCATAACAGAAATAACATCTTCTACGTCTGTTTTAGTAATTACTTGCTGTTCGTTTTTAATTTTTTCTTGAAAAAGCTCTGCTATTCTTGCTTCTATATCAGAAATAATTTCGTCACTACCGGGCCCATTATTTAAAGATTGTTTTATAGCTTTTAAATAGGTATCTAGTTTACGATAAGCATCTTCGTCTATATGAAAGAATAAGTTAGCCAAGTTTATGTTTATAGTCTTATTCATTGTTCGTTTTTTTTGAGTTGGTAACTAGGTTTACTGCATTTCTAAGCTCGTCCCAGGTAGTGTTTAATTCTGTTAAAAATTCTTCGCCTGTTTTTGTAAGTGCATAGTATTTTCTTGGTGGTCCGGATGTAGACTCTTCCCAACGGTAGGTTAGTAAACCAGCATTTTTTAGTCTGGTTAATAATGGGTAAATAGTACCTTCTACAACTAGCATTTTGGCATCTTTTAGTGTAGAAAGAATTTCAGAGGTATACTTATCTTCTCCTTTTAGTATAGAGAGGATACAATACTCTAAAACACCTTTGCGCATTTGTGCCTTTGTGTTTTCTATCTTCATAGTTTAGATATTCTTTTAAAACCCGTATAAGAAGCGGGCTGTTTTTGATTTGATGAACAAACTCCGTTGAATTATTTTTTTACAGAATTGATTAATTTCTATAACTCTAACTTGTTAGTTTCTTATGCAAATATATATCTTTAAAAAGGTATTATGCAAAACATAGTACTAAAAATTAACTTTACTTTAACATTTATAGATTCAACTATTTTCAATACTTTTATAAAAATTATAAAAAACAGAATGGCAAATAGCACATTAAAATATAACGTATTCAATTTTTTTAAGTTACCATCTGCTTGGTGGTGTGGTGTACGTTTAAAACACATTGATGAGAAAAAAGCAGTTGTTACCGTAAAGCACAGGTGGTTTAACCAAAACCCATTTAACTCTATGTTTTGGGCAGTACAAGGTATGGCTGCAGAGTACGCAACAGGGATAATGGTAATAGACCAAATAGAAAAAAGCGGTAGAAAAATATCTATGTTGGTAGCTAGTAATAATGCCACATTTACTAAAAAAGCTACAGGAAGAATTACTTTTACTTGTGAAGATGGACACTTAATAGAAGATGCAATTAAAAAAACTATTGCAACAGGAGAAGGGCAAATATTTACAATGAAATCTGTTGGTGTTAATACAGATGGAGTGGTGGTTTCTACTTTTAATTTTGACTGGACAGTGCGTTTAAAGAAATAATTTTTTAAAAATATGTAACATTCTCTTTTTTGTTGCTACCTATTAGTGTCAATCAAAATCAAAATATAAAAATGAATGCACACGAAATAGATTACCATATTTATGGAGAAGAAATGCAGTATGTAGAAATAGAATTAGACCCGCAAGAAGCTGTTGTAGCAGAAGCTGGTAGTTTTATGATGATGGATACTGATATAAAAATGGATACCATTTTTGGAGACGGCTCTAACCAAGATACTAGTGTTTTGGGTAAAATTTTTTCGGCAGGAAAGCGAATGTTAACTGGTGAAAGTTTATTTATGACAGCCTTTTTAAATATTGGATCAAATAAAAGAAAAGTAAGTTTTGCTTCTCCTTATCCTGGAAAAATATTACCAATAGATTTATCTGAAAAAAATGGAAAATTTATTTGTCAAAAAGATGCTTTTTTATGCGCAGCTAAGGGAGTGTCTGTTGGTATAGAATTTTCTAGAAAACTTGGTCGTGGTCTTTTTGGCGGTGAAGGTTTTATTATGCAAAAGTTAGAAGGAGATGGAATGGCATTTGTACACGCAGGCGGCACTATGGCTAAAAAAGTATTGGCTGCAGGTGAAGTTTTAAAGGTAGATACAGGTTGTATTGTAGGCTTTTCTCAAACCATAAATTATGATGTAGAGTTTGTAGGCGGAATTAAGAATACTGTTTTTGGCGGCGAGGGGTTATTTTTTGCTACACTACGTGGACCAGGTACTGTTTATATACAATCTTTACCATTTAGCAGACTAGCTGGCCGTGTATTAGCTTCTGTTCCTAAAGGAGGAAAAGACAGGGGAGAAGGTAGTTTGTTAGGAGGTTTAGGAGATCTTTTAGATGGTGATAATAGGTTTTAGATCTGGTAATAATCTAAAAACAAATTACTTATTTATAACTTATAAAAGTTCTAACCAAATAATGTATACAATTGTAAAAAGAAAAGAACCAATTATTAGTTTTTTGTTTGTGAACACATAATTAATAAGTATCTCTTATTAGTTCTAAAACAGTTTGTATTTGTTTTTTTACATCAGAAGTTTTTGCTTTAAAATGGTTGTTCATAAAGCTAAAAATTATTGTTTTTCCAGATTTTGTAATTAGGTAACCGCTTAAACTATAGTTGTTACCTAAACTACCAGATTTTGCATATACGTACGGTGTTGGGTTGCCTTTATACCAGTTTTTTAGGGTTCCAGATTTACCACCTGCAGGAAAAAGCTTCAATAGTCTTTTTTTGGGAACCTCTTTATACATTTTGTGCAACACTTTTACAAATGATGCAGGTGTAAATAAATTGTATCTAGACAGGCCAGAGCCATCTACCCAGCGAGGTTGCTGTTCTATATCTGCTAAATCTGTTTTTAAAATATGTTTTATTGCCTTGTTTGTACTTAAAGTATCCGATAAAGTGTTAGATGCCATAACTAATAATTGTTCGGCTAAAAAATTATCACTAAGGTGCATCATTCGTTTTGCAATAGAATCTGTAGCTACACCATAAAGTGTATTTTTTTCTGTGTTTGCCTTTTTATCTGTAATTATAATTTTTTTATTAATTGCCTTTTCTAATAAGTCTTTTATAAGTTTATTACTTGTTTTAAAAGGAATTGTTACAGTATCTATTAAGTTAGTATTTACATAAAATATATTTTTTATTAAATCTCTTTTAAAATTATATGGTGTAACACGTATACTATCATTAAAGTAGGTTGGATATGTAGATAAATATCCCTTTTTATATATACTTAGTACATTGCCATATAAGGGTAAACCACCACGTTCTGGAGAAAAGGAGGCATCAAAATCTTCCCAAGCCCATCCGCTGCCAAATTTACCAGATATATAATTGTTTACGTTTAACGCAATATTTTTCTGTTTTTTTAAAAAATGTATAGCTGTGCTATCCTTAAAATATGGGTGGAGTGTTGTTGGGTTTCCAGTTCCTTGTATATAAGTAGTATCATTTGCAATAGCATACTTTAATAAAGGGCTAAATTCTGGCACTAATTTTAAAGTTGTGTATAACGTAAATATTTTAGTGTTACTTGCTGGGGTAAAATATTTGGTGCTATTTTTTTCAAAAATAGTTTTGTTTCGCACCGGATCATAAACTTTTATACCTATAAAGTGATTTTTTAAAAGACTGTTACTAATTATAGAATTAGTGTTTTTTGAAATTTTTTGTTTAGTACTTGCGCAACCAACCAAAAACATCAAAATTATACAATAAATAAAACTTCTATAGTTATTGTAAAATATGGTATTGTAGGTCATTACGTATTATTTTTTTTGATAACTATGATTTTTAACACTTTATTTAGATACTTTTTTCAGGTTTTATCGTTAAATTTATGGAATAATAATTTAATAATTATAAATATGGCAAGAGCAATGTTTGATTACACTAAAACTGTTTTGCAAAAAGTAAGTTTTGATTCTAAGTTGTTTTGCAAAGAGCTAGAAAAAGCAATTTCAAGATTACTGCCTTACGAGGTAGATGAGCTTAAAGTTTGGTTAAACTCTTTTACTACAGATAAACCAGAACTAAGGCAGTGTATGATTTACATCAAAAAATAGTAAATACCTAAAAAGCCACCATTACGGTGGCTTTTTTAATTTATTTAGCTTTTATTTTTTGTTAACCGGACTAATAATTTTTACATCCTGAAAAGCAATTGCACCACGTACAACACTTGTAATTACATCATGTAGTGCATTAGTAATTTGTATTTTTAATTCTTTTTTATGGTAAATTAAACTAACTTCCCTGGCAGGTGATGGGGCTTCAAAATGTTTTAAGTTCTCTTTCTTTTTCTCATCTAATTCCAATGTGTTTAAATAAGGTAATAAAGTCATACCTAAACCTTCATTAGATAAATTAATTAAGGTCTCAAAACTACCACTTTGTAACCTAAAATGGTCTACTACAGAGTTTTTAGGAGATTTGCATAAGTTAATTACACCATCTCTAAAACAATGTCCATCTTGTAAAAGTAAAACATCGTCAATATCTAATTCTTGAGGTGTTAATTTTTCTATAGAAGAGAGTCTGTGTTGTTTTGGTATATAACCAACAAATGGCTCATAATACAAAGGCCTTTCCTTAATAAATTCAATTTCTAGTGGTGTTGCAGCAATAGCAGCATCTATTTGTCCGTCTTGTAAATTTCTAATAAGTGTGTCTGTATTTTGCTCTTTTATAACCAGGTTTACTTTTGGAAATTTAGAAATAAAGGCTTTTAAGAACATAGGTAAAAGTGTTGGCATAATGGTTGGTATAATACCTAAAACGTACTCACCACCAACAAATCCTTTTTCTTGGTCTACAATATCTTTTATACGGTCTGCTTCGTTTACAATATTTTTAGCTTGTTCAACTATTTTTTGTCCCACCTCTGTAATAGAAATTGGTTTTTTACTTCGGTCAAAAATCTGAATGTCTAGCTCATCTTCTAACTTTTGAACTTGCATACTTAAAGTAGGCTGTGTAACAAAGCTTTTTTCGGCGGCAAGTGTAAAGTTTTGGTATTTGGCAACAGCCAATACATACTGTAGTTGAGTTATTGTCATTCTTAATAGGTTATAGCTATAAAATTATAAAAACAAATGATTTTAATCAGCACCAAAAATAGTAAATACTAACTAACTTTGTGGTATCACAAAAAAGATAAATATTATGGAATTAAACAGTATAGGATTAGAAGTAGAAAAAGCTAAAGAGCTAAACAGTAAATTAAATGTTTTACTATCTAGTTTCCAGGTTTATTACCAAAATTTAAGAGGTGTTCACTGGAATATTAGAGGTAGACGCTTTTTTGATTTACATATTAAGTTTGAAGAGTTATATACTGATGCAAATGAAAAAGTAGATATGATTGCAGAACGTATTTTAACCCTAGGAGGAAAACCATTGCACACTTTTGAAGATTATATGTCGGTTTCTAAATTACCGGTAGGCAAAAATATTTCTGTAGATGTGGAGGCTATAAAATTAATTGTAAATTCTTTAAAAGAATTGTTGGTTATAGAACGCGATGTATTAGATATATCTGGTGAGGCTAATGATGAAGGGACAAACTCTTTAATGAGTGACTTTATAGCTGAGCAGGAAAAAACAATTTGGATGATGAATGCTTGGTTAGAAGAATAGATGATTGTAACCAAATTGTACGTAAAAAAGGAGATAAAATTATTTATCTCCTTTTTTTATTCTTAATTTTTATAACTATTAAAACCTAAGTGCAAACTCTAAATCTGTATCTATTACATTAAATTTGGCTTCAGAAAATGTTGGTGGACCGTATGGAGTTGGTGATCCAGATATGCAATAGCTTTCTTTAGGCATACCGTTTGCTTCTCTGTCCATCTGCTTATTATTATTTTCATCATGCATTGCTAAAATAGCATACTCACCAGGTTTAACATCTTTAAAAACTATGGTTACCTTACCATCTTTTATAGTGGTAATTTTATCTTGCAGCCCTGATCCTCTCATAAAAGTTTCTGAAGAGTGTAAACCAGCCATAACTGTTCCATTATCATTTAAAACGTTGTCTATTGTAACGGTAACTGTAAATGTTTCTGCTTTTTTTTCTTTTTGTGCGTTTACAGTAATTGTTGTTATAAATAAAGCTAAAAGTAATCCTAAAGTTCTCATAATGTTTGTGTTTTTATTGTTGATTATGATACAAAGATGCAGCAGTACTTCAGTTTTTTAAAATGTAATAAACCGAACTGTAATTTTTTTAGGCTGAATTGTAAATTGTTTGTTTAAATTGATGAAATATGAAGAAAAGAATGTAGATGAAAGAAAACAGAAACTAAATTTAAAAAGTAGAAAGTCTAAAAAGTGTGGTGTACTACTACGAAATAAAAACAGGTGTTGTGGGGAGAAAAATGAAAGCTGTTTTTAATCTAAAAAAGTACGATTGTAACTAAACGGGTTACTCTTGTTTGGATCTACGGTAACTTCTACAGCTCTGTGTCCGCCATCTATTTGTACGCGTGTAATATTTTTTTCTGGCCAAGGTTTGTTGGTAAACCAAAAGTGACCATCTCCTTGTAAATATAGCACTGGTTTTTTAAAAGCGGCTGCACTGCTTCTAAAAGCACTGGTAAATGTATTAAACTTGGTAGGATCACCTTCTGTAATATTTGCGTGTCCAAAAACAACTACGGCGTTTACATTGTCTTTTTCTGCTTGCAGATGTTGTTGCACCCAATTGGCATCATCCGTAAGCCTAGTTTCCCATTCTGTTACATTATGTACATTGCTACCAACAATATTAATGCCTAAGAATAGTATCTTGTTTTGTACCCAACTAAAGTTCTCTGGTCGTTTTTGTTGGTAACTTACAGTAGGAGTAAAGTTCCAGTTAGTGTTAAATTTAAAAAAATGGGTGTTCCAAAAGGCTAACCCTTCTTCTGGGTTTATACAATCATTATATTCATTATCACCTAAAACAATAAAAGTAGGGACTGAAAATTGCTTTAAAAGGTTGCTTACATCTACATAAACATCTTCTGTACAGGATCCTGCTCCTGGTTTTATATCTCCAACGTGAATTACAAAACTAGAGTTTGCCCTTGCATTATGTGCAGCAATTACTTTTGGTAAAGAGTCTCTTTGGAAATCGTTGTAAGGTACATCGCCAATGGCAGTAAAAACCACAGGATCTATTAATTGTGGCTCTTCATTTGGTTTATTAACGTCATTGTTAGTATCGCTAGCACAGGACATAGTTTGTGTAGCTAAAAATACAAGTACTATTAGTTTAAATACTAAAGGTTTGCGGTAATAAATTATCATACTTAAAAATACAAAATAAATAATAATTACTTTTTCATATGTTTTGCTATTTCCTTGCTGCCAGCATCTCTTTTTTCTAACTCTTCAATTATTTTTGGTTTGTCTTCTTCTCGTGTTTGTGAGAGTTTGTAGGTAGCTTGTATATCTGTTATTTCAATTTCAAAAGCAATAATACCATTTACTTGTGCTAGTGTACTTTTAGATAAATTATCTAAATGTAACGGACATTCTGATGCTTGCTCATATTTATTAACCAAATCATTAAGTCCTTTCATTGCAGTGTCTTTATCTACAATAGTAATTTTGCCATAAATGTGTACTGCAATATAGTTCCAAGTAGGTACTTCTTCATCTTTATACCAAGAAGAAGATATATAACTATGTGGACCATTAAAAATACAAAGCACCTCTGGGTTATCTTTAAAATTATGCCATTGCGGATTAGCTTTTGCAATATGCCCAACAAGTATGTCTTTTTCGTTTTTTGTTTGTAATTCTAGAGGTATATGCGTTGCCCAAGGTTTGCCATTAGTTTGGTTTACTAGTATACCAAAACTATTGTTTTTAACAAAGGTTTTAATTTCTTCTGTATTGTTATTTTGGTAGCTTGGTGGTATATACATTATTTTACTTGTTAAATGTTGCTAATACTGGTAAATGGTCTGATATATGTTTGTTATTATCTAATCTATCATCTATAATTGTTACGGATAATACATTCAAATTTTTTGCAAAAACATAATCTATTCTGTGGTCTAATACACGGTCTGTAAAACCATTAAAAGTACCTTTTGGTCCGTAAGGTTTAGTTTTACTGTTTTTGTAACTGTCTACTAAGTAATTGGTAATGGTTGTAATGGCTTCTTCAGTAGGAGTTACATTAAAATCTCCCATTAAAATAATTGGGTAGTTATTGGTGTTAAGACTTTTAATTTTTTCAATAATTAGTTTAGCAGAATTTTTACGTGCTTCAATACCAATATGGTCAAAATGTGCATTAAATACCCAGTAATTTTGTTTTGTTTTTTTATGTTGAAATAAGCCATAAGTGCAAATACGTTCCATTGCGGCGTCCCAACCTACAGAAACTTTATTTGGTGTTTTAGATAACCAAAAGGTATTAGAAGTTACAGGTTTAAACTCATTACTGTAATAAATAGCACTGTATTCTCCTTTTTCTTTACCATTATCTCTACCAACCCCTATGTAATTGTAGTTGGGTAAATTGGTATTTAGGTAGCTCACTTGGTTGTGTAAACCTTCTTGTATACCTAAAAAAGACGGCTTGTAATGCTGTATTAAAGCTACCATTTTAGCTTTTCTAAGGTTCCAATTGTTTATTGTGTCACCAGTATTGTCATACTTTATATTGTAGGTCATTGCTTTTACAGACTGGCTTATAAGCTTGGTTGTAGCAAATGAAAAAATTAAAGCTAGTGTAACAATAATTTTTTTATTCATCTTTATAAGTTTTAGCAGATGTAGATACCAGTCTGTTAATTTCTTTTAATTCTTCTTTGGTAAACTCACGATAAGTACCAACTGGCATATCTAAGGAAATATTCATAATACGAACACGTTTTAATTTTGCAACATTGTATCCCAAATACTCTGTCATTCTCCTAATTTGTCTATTTAAACCTTGTGTAAGTATAATTTTAAACTCGTAGTTACTTAATTTTTCTACTTTACATTTTCTGGTAATGGTATCTAATATTGGAATGCCATTGCTCATTTGGTGTACAAAATCATCTGTTATAACTTTATCTACTTTAACAATGTATTCTTTTTCGTGATGATTTCTAGCGCGTAAAATTTTGTTTACAATATCTCCATCATTAGTTAAAAATATTAAACCCTCACTAGGTTTATCTAACCTGCCAATAGGAAAAATACGTTTTGGGTAATTTATATAGTCTATAATATTATCTTTTTCTACACGTGTATCTGTAGTACAAACAATGCCAACGGGTTTGTTAAATGCTAGGTACACAAAATCTTCTTTGGGTTCAGATATTAATTTGCCATCTACGCGTACTTCATCTGTAGGAACTATTTTGGTGCCCATTTCTGGTATTTTACCATTAATAGTTACACGTCCTTGGTCTATAAGTTTGTCTGCCGCTCGGCGAGAACAATAACCAACTTCACTAAGGTATTTGTTAATTCTGGTAGCCTGTATTTCTTTCATTATAATTACGTCTCTTGTAGCAAAGATAGTAGTTTGTTTTGCTTTACAGCCTTAAAAATTATTGGTTTTGTGCTTTAATTGCAGGATTGTATTAATTTTTTACAACTCATCTGTAAATATTTACAATTGGGTTTTAAATTATTTGTAAAAAGTAACTAATGCTTCAACTTTGTATCAGATTAAAACAGTAATTATTTACTAAATTAGAGCAAAATCAAATATTAAAATGTTCAATATAAAAAAGATATTAAAGCTAAGTATTATTATTACAATTATAATATCAGTTATAAATGTATTAGGAAGTATTGGAGACGGTTTTTCTTTAATTAAAATATTACGCGGCATAGCAATTACCTTTCTTTACTCTTTTGTTTTAAGTATGGTAAATTCATATTACTTTCAATATATATCTAACATATATAGTTGGGAGAAACAACCCAAAAAAAGACTTTGGCTTGGTGCATTTGGATCTATAATACTAACACTTATTGCTTTTGCAGTTGTAAAGTTTATAATAGCAATTGTGCTTTTTGGAAATAGCGTAGAGTATTATGTAAGCAACCAAACGTTGTCACCATATTTTATTACGTTGTTAATATCTATAGTGGTTTCTTTAGCATTGCACGCTTACTATTTTTATAAGTACATACAAGACTCTAAAATAAAGGAGCAAAAAATTATAGCAGGTACTGCATCTGCAAAGTTTGATGCTTTAAAAAATCAATTAGATCCGCATTTTTTATTTAATAGCCTTAATGTGTTAACTAGTTTAATAGAAGAAGACCCTTTTCAGGCTCAAAAGTTTACCACATCATTATCTAAAGTATACAGGTATGTTTTAGAGCAAAAAAATAAAGATTTGGTTACTGTAGATGAGGAGTTACGTTTTGCTAAAACCTACATACGGTTATTAAAAATGAGATTTGAAGATAGTATTGTTTTTGAAGTACCTGAAAAAAGTAGCAACCCAGATGCAAAAATAATACCGTTATCATTACAATTATTATTAGAGAATGCTGTAAAACACAATATAGTATCATCCAACAAACCACTGCGTTTAAAGGTTGAAGAAGTAGATAATATGCTAATTGTAAGTAACAATTTACAAGAGAAAAAAGTAGTAAAAAAGAGCAGTGGTGTAGGGCTTAAAAATATACACCAACGTTACCAAATGTTAACAGACAGAACAGTAATTATTAATAAAGGCGAAACAGAATTTAGTGTTCATTTGCCAATTTTAACCAAACAAGTATCAACTATGGAAACACAAAAAGTTCATTTAGACGAAAAACGCTATCAAAGAGCAAAAGAAAGAGTAGAAAAAATAAAAGGATTTACATACAACCTAGTAGCCTATTGCTTTGTTATTCCTTTTTTAATATGGTTAAATTACCAAACAACAGATTTTCCGTGGTCAGTATTTCCTGCCTTTGGATGGGGATTAGGACTAACTGCACACGGTATGGAGGCCTTTGGTTATAATCCATTATTTGGTAAAAACTGGGAAAATCGCAAGATTAGAGAATATATGGAAGACGATAAGTTTTAAAAATAAATATACCAACCATCTAAAAAAATAACTATGGAAATTAATACCAACCAAGAAAAATACGCAAGAGCTAAAGAACGTGTAAAAGATGAAAAAGAGTTTTATAACAAAGTAATATCATCTGTGTTTACAATAGCCATAGTAGCCGCTATAAATTATTACCTAAACAAATTTAGCAACCCTTGGTTTTTATGGGTAGTACTAGGTTTAAGTATAAGCTTAATTTTTAAAGCAATAAAAGTATTTAGCTTTTTTCCGTTTATGGGTAAAGACTGGGAGCAAAAGAAAATTAATCAGTTAATGAAAGAGGAAGAAGAAAACAATAAAAAATGGAGGTAATGGAAAATTATAATGAGCAATATAGAAACGAAAAGCTAGAAAGGGCTAAAGAAAAAATAAAAGAACTTAAAGGGTTTTACATTCATTTAACGGTGTTTATTTTAGTAAATCTGTTTATTGTAGGTAGTGTTATTTTTAGTTCTGGTTGGAACGGATTTTTAAATATAGGTACATATTTTACACCGTTTTTTTGGGGAATAGGTTTAGTAGCACATTACTCTAAAGTTCACGGCTCATTACCATTTTTTAGTAAAGAATGGGAAAAGCGTCAGATTGAAAAGTATATGGAAAAAGAAAAAAGGGAGTCAGATGACTTTTTAAAAAAGAAATAAGATGAAAAAAGCACCATTAAGTAAGTTAGAAAGAGCAGAGAAGAAAGTAAAAGAAATTAAAGATTTTTATAATCATTTAGGTTGGTTTTTAGTCGTAAATATTGTAGTGCTAATTGTCAGATTTAGACTTTTTGATATCTTTCCAATTGAATCTGTTTCTGTAGGAAAAAACATCTCTACTTGGATAGATGTTAATATGACCGTTATGCCATTGCTTTGGTTGTTTGGATTAACCTGCCACGGACTATATGTTTTTAAAGATAAGTTTCAGTTTTTTAAAGATTGGGAACAAAGGCAAATTGAAAAATATATGGAAGAAGATGAGCAAACAAAATACTTGTAGTAAGTAAATAAAATTAATTTTTTAAAAGTAGAATTGGCATCATTAATATAATTTTTTTCTATTTTGCCATCACCATAAAATAACCAAACCAATGAACGTAATAATTATTGAAGATGAAAAACCAGCAGCAAGAAGACTAAGTAGGTTGCTTGCAGAATTAAATGTAACAGTTTCTACTATGTTGCACTCGGTTGAAGAATCTATAATTTGGTTTAATGAAAATAAGCATCCAGATTTAATTTTTTTAGATATACAATTATCGGATGGATTGTCTTTTGAAATTTTTGAGCAAGTAGATGTAAAAAGTGCTATTATTTTTACCACTGCGTATGACGAATATGCACTGCAAGCTTTTAAATTAAATAGTATTGATTATTTACTAAAACCAATTGATGATGAGGAGCTAGAAGTTGCAGTTAATAAGTATAAAAATATGACTGCATCTAACCCTAAAATATCAGTAGATTTTGATGATATAAAAAAGCTGCTTGTAAACCCAATAGAGCGTGAGTTTAAAAAGCGCTTTACGGTAAAAGTTGGGCAGCATTTAAAAATTATAAATGCAGATGAGATAGAGTGTTTTTTTAGTGAGAATAAAGGAACCTATGCCGCAACATCCGATGGTAGAAATTATTTGTTAGATGTTACCTTAGAGAATTTAGAATCTGAGTTAGAACCAAAAAACTTTTTTAGAGTTAGTCGTAAATTTTATATTAATGTAAATTATATAAAAGATATAGTATCTTACACCAATTCTAGACTAAAAATTGTTTTAAATAAGTATAATGATTCTGAAATTATAGTAAGCAGAGAGAAGGTAAAAGACTTTAAGTTATGGTTGGAGTAGATGTATTTAAATAACTGGACTTAAATTTATTAATATCATTAATAAATCTAGTATAAGATTTATCTATATTAGCCTTTTTGTATAATTATTGCTTATTGTTCAATTCTGTTTTCATCAAAAGAAGATGGTAGTAATTTAGGTATCAATTTAATAAAAATTGGTAATAAAATTGCACCTCCTGGTAGCATAAATATTGCTAAAGATGGTATGCTCTTAAAAATATCTAGCAATTGGTTTTGTACTTTTCTCTTCTCTTCAACACTTAAATTTGTAATGGTAGATTTAGATATTAACGCAACTAATTCTTTACTTTCTGCTAGTTCTTTTTGCAATCTTTTGCTGTTTCTTAATATTAATTTATTAGCAAATTTAGAGGTGTTCTCATAAAATTTTTCTGCTAAATTATGGTCCTTTAAATGTGGAATTTTTTTTGCATTTTCTTTGAAAAAAATAGCTACTTTTTCAATAGATTTTTCAACTTCTTTTTCTTTTAAATTTAGGTCTTTTGCAATGCCAAAAACAAACTCAGATTCTTTGTAGTCTAAGGTTAAATCTTCCCAAGCTGTTACGCAAATTATATCCATCAAATATTGGTATACTTCTGGACTAAATTTATTAATTAATCGGTCTCTATAATGCGCATCAAAATGATGATAATCGTCTGGTAAAAATGATAATGAGGCAATAAATAAATAGCTTAGTCGCTCATCATATTTTTGTTGTTGTTTGGAATTTAAGGTGTGGTGCACAAGGTTTATTAATATATACTCTAGTTCTTCTGCATACTTTTTTATATCTTTTTGGTCAATTAAATAATGCTTAAAAAGTAACACATCAACAAATAATAAAGTATTAGTAACTGTACTTCCAAAGGTTTTGTTTATTAAATTATCTTCTAAAAAAACTCTAGATTTTATAATTGCCTCTAATTTGTTACTTGCTTTTGAGCCTGTAAAAATGGTATCAAAAAAGCTAGAGCTAACATCTAGGGCTTCGTAAAAATTAATTAATTTAGTTATAAATGTTCCGTAATTTTTGTCCTTAGTTTCTAAAATGTATGTAAAATATAGGGCAGAAATTAAGTTAGCTTTTGCATTTTCATCTTCTGTTGGTGTATGGGTAATTGGGATAAATTGTAGCCATTTTACGTGTATCCCATAAATAAAACCTGTAGTACAAAGACTACTGTATAATTCTTCAAAATTAGTATGCGCAACAGTACTATTTGTTGCTATTTGTCCAAACTTATCTATCCAACCAGAAGCCGACGGGTTCATAACTTATTTTTTTTGCTAAACTATATATTGTTTATATGCAATTTAGGCTTTATTTCTGTTTAACAAAATTTTAACAATTAAAAACCAAACCCTACTTTTTAAAGCTCCGTAAGTAGGGGTGAATTATAATTAAAACATACTACAATGAGAAAAAACAGAAATTTATTAGTTGTATGCTTGCTAGCAATAGTGGGTGTAGTATTAGTAGCGGCAGATCATATTGATGCTCCGTCTACTACAGGACAAACTGCAGATATTGCAGATTTTTATGCTTTTGAGCCAACAACGGGTTCAGACAATACCGTATTTGTAGTAGACCTACAAACTAATGTTTTACCAGATTTAGCTTATGGTACTTTTGATGAAGGCGTACTAACAGAAATAAATATTGATCGTGATGGCGATTTAATAGAAGATTTGGTAATACAAGCTATACCTAGAGATGGTAAAATGTACTTTTTTGGACCTATAGCGCCATCTGCTACTGGTTTAAATGGTGAAGTTATGGTAGATGCTCCTTTAGGTTCTGTTGCTATTTCTGGTGCTACTGCAACGGTTGAAGAATTATCTAATGGTGTTAAGTTATTTGCTGGTCCAAGACAGGATGCTTTCTTTTTTGACTTTACACAGTTTAATGCTGTTATAGGCGGTATGGCACCAGAAGGTTTTAAGGCTGTAGGTGAAGCTACAGATACTTTTAACGGTGCAAATACAATGTCTATTGCTATAGAAATTCCTAACACTATGTTAGGTACAACTACTGCAACTAATGCATTAGGTTTAGAAGTTTACAAAACTTGGGTAACTACAAACAAAAAATAATAATACTAAAAACTTACAATTATGAAATTATATAATATAAAACATCTGGCCTTAGCTTTTGGAGCTGCATTAACTATAGCATCTTGTTCTGATGATGATAATGGAGATATGGAGATGGAACCACAAACAATAGATTTTTCTGGAACTTACACTCAAGTAGACCATATGGGTAGACCAGGAATTAATACAGTTTTGTCTTTTGATATGGAAGGACAAGCCAGTGTAAAAGATGCACAAAATGTTACTATACCATCAGAAATGGGTGCTATGTTTCAGGCTGGTTTTGAGGCTAGATTAGAACAATATCATGATGTTTACGCTAATTTATTAGGAGCAGATCCTGCAGATGTAAATTATGAGAATAATATTTTAGGTTTAGATGCGGCTTCGTTAACAGGCTATTTAGCAGCAGATGTGTTAGAAGTTGCTCCTAATTTACCAACCACATATTTTAATCCAGGTACAGATAACGATGGTGATGGTAGAGTTCTTGTGCCAGATGGTGATGAAGTTGCTTTAACTGGAAGACTTATTACAGATGACGTTATTGATGTTTCTTTAATACTACTTTTTGGAGGAGAAGAAGGAGACCGTTTTAGTGGTCAAGACACAGATGGTGATGGTACAGCAGACTTACCTCGTTTAACATCTGATGGTGTTAGCTTAACAGCAACAGTTTCTACTGATTTTCCTTTTTTAGGAACTCCAGAAAACTAAAAACGTACTAATTGAAAGGGAGGTTTAACCTCCCTTTTTCTCAACTTATTTTTAACTCTACAAAATTTTAAAAAATGAAAAATTTCGCCTTATTTATAATCTTAATTACTTTTGCTTCTTGTAATTTAGATGGTAATACAACAGTTACAAATGCCAAAGATTATAATGCATTTTTAAAGGTTGATGCAGAAAAAACAACATCTAGACAATATGAGTTGTGGAACTCAAAAATAAAACCAGACAGTATGCAAATTGCCAGCTTTGGTATGGTTGCGCAAGAGTACAATAGGTACTTTAAAAACACGGGAAAAATAGAATATTTAAAAAAAGCAGAGCAGTGTCTAACTAAAGCAGTAGAAATATCGGCGGTTAATAAAGCAGATTTTTATAGGTCTTTGGGGCGCAATTATATTTCTCAGCATAGATTTAAAGAAGCATTGCAAATGGCATTAGCTGCTAAAAATATGGGAAGTGGAGTAGAAGAAACAAAAAGTCTTTTATTTGATGTTTATATGGAACTTGGAGAGTATAATAAAGCCCAAGAAAACTTAGCTTTACTTAAAGATAAAAATAGTTTTGGCTATTTAATTAGAATAGCAAAATGGAAAGACTATAAAGGAGATTTAGATGCTACTATAGCTTATATGGAAAAAGCAAAGCAAATAGCAGAAATGTCTAATAATATCAACTTAAAAGTGTGGTCTTATACTAATATTGCAGATTACTATGGTCACGCCGGAAGGATTAAGGATTCTTATAACTATTATTTAAAATCTCTTTTTTTAGAACCTCATAATGCATATGCAAAAAAAGGAATAGCTTGGATTGTTTTTTCATATGAGCGTAAACCAGTAGAGGCACTTCGTATTTTAAATGCAATTAACAAAACGTATAATGCTCCAGACTATTATTTGCTAAAAGCAGAAATAGCAGAATACCAAAACAATAAGTTTGAGAAGTTAAAAAATATGGATAGATACATTAAAGCAGTAGAAAATCCAGCTTATGGTGCAATGTATAACGCCTATAATGTTAACTTTTATTTAGATTATACAGATTTATACGGGAAAGCCTTAGATATAGCAAAGGAAGAGGTAAATAACAGAAAAACTCCAGAGTCTTATATGTTGCTAGCGCATAGTTTATTTAAAAAAGGAAATATAGCTAACGCGGTTACAATTGTTGAAAAACATATTGAAGGAAAAACTTTTGAACCACATATTTTATATAGTTCGGCAGAAATTTTTAAAGCAGCAGGTAACACAAAAAAAGTAGAGGAATTAAAGGCAGAATTAACAGGTGCTATTTATGAACTTGGACCAAATATGGAACAAAAAATAGCTAATTTATAAGTAAATACTATAATATTTATAAGTACAACTTTTGTAGAGTTTAGTTGTAGGTTGTTGCTAAAAAGTACCAAAGCACCTGTGTTTTGGTGCTTTTTTATTTTTTAAATTTTAAGATTTTTTTATGTTAATATACTAAAACATAAAAAATGTAGTTTTAATAAAACCACTTAACCTAAAACTCCGTATGTAGTGAAAATAGGTGCAGCATTACAAGTGCAACAACTATTAAAAACATATTTGTTATGGAATATTATTTTTTTACACTTTGGATTGCCGTAATGGCGTTTTATTGCTACAAATTGTTTGCAGCACACAAATCTTTAAAAAAAGTAGAGTATAATAATGCTCATAAATTAAAAGAAAAACAGATTAAAATACATAAATAGTGTATTCTTTAAACTGATTAAGATATGTTTGTTTAACATTTATTGGTTTTGTTAAATATTAAAGCTCTGTATTTACAGAGCTTTTTTTGTAACCAATAACTATGTAACTAAAAAATCCTCTAAAAACAGAGGATTTTTTAATGTATGATAAGTAATTTTTAAGAGCTAGCGGCTACACCTAGTGTGTATAACTGCTCTAGGGTAGGAGACTCACTACCACCAGCAGGCTCCAAAGTAATACCAAAAGCTTCAGAATTGTTTGCATTGGCTAAAGCAAATATTTTGTTTTCATCTCCTTTAAAATCTTCTAGTAAACCTAAACTAGTTGGTGTTAAAGGATTAAGTTTTAAAGACCACACTTGGTACACAAAACCATCTGGTGGCTCTGGTAATCCTTTAGCATCTATAAATACTTTTTGTTCCTTTTTGTTCCAATAAGCTTTTGCGTAAGACTCTGGTGAAACTGTTTGTCCGCCCAAAGCAACAACAGCTATATTTTTATCTCTAATTGTGTTAAGTAAATCTTGTGTTTCTAATAAAGAGTTATTTGCATTGTCTATTTTAGATTCTAAATCTACTTTTTCTTGTGAAACTACCTCTATTTTAGACTCTAAATCTTTATTCTGGTTGTACATCCAAAGCAAACCTGCAGATAAAACCACAGCAGCAGCCCAACCAGTATAAGTTGCCCAGCTTGTTTTTTGTTTTGGTAATTGTACTACTTTAGGGTTATCTAATAAATTAAGTCTACGCTTAATAGCTGTAAACATATTATTATCTAATTTAGGCGAAGCACTTCTGCTTAGCTCCCGTACAGCAGCCTCTATAGCCTCTATCTCTTTTTTAATTTCTGGGTATTGTTCCGCATCTTTATGTATTTGCAGGTTTTCCTCATTAGAGAGCAAGCCAGCAACATAAAGTTCTAATTTTCCGGACGCTATGTATTCTTCAATATTCATTTGCCTATCCTAATACATTTTTTCTTAGTTGTGTTATACAACTTCTGTTTCTTGTTTTTATAGTTCCTAAAGGAATATTTAATTCCTCCGATACTTCTTTTTGGGTATAACCTTTAAAATATAACATTTCTATAATTTGCACACACTTGTCTTTTAAGTTTAATAAAAACTTTTTTACTCCAATGGCATCCATTTTATCATCTAGGTTATTATTATCTTCTAAGATACTTACGAAATAATCTGTAGATAGGTTTTGTTTGCTGTTTTTGTGAGCTTTAGAACGCACTTCATCTATTGCAGCATTGCGTGCAATGTTTAAAATCCAAGTAAAAAACCTCCCTTTAGATGCATTGTATTTATCTGCATTATTCCAGATCTTTACAAAAACATCCTGACAAATTTCTTGTGAAATATCTGAGTTTTTTACAATTGTATTTATTACACCACAAATATTTTCAGAATACATATCATATAATTTTTCAAAAGCTTTTGGGTCTTTATTCTGAAATTGTATAACTAGGGTCTCTAATTGCATATATTGTATTTACAGTGGTAAGATAATATAAAAAAGCTACATAACTGTAGCTTTTTTATAATGTATATGTTTGTTTAATTTATTCTATAATTCCTGCGCAACTAATTCTTGCGCCAGCATCTCCACTTGGCTGAGAAGTAAAGTCGTCTACACCTTCATGAACTATAATTCCTTTTCCAAGGATATTTTTTTTAGGATCTTCACAGTCCAAACACCATTCATTGGTGTTAAATTTAATTTCAGAATTACCATTTTTATCTGCAATAAAGTTGCCAATATCTCCTTTATGGTAACCTTCTTTATCTCCCCATTTTCCGTGTTTTTCAAAAGTTGGGTTCCAGTGTCCGCCTGCAGATTTACCGTCATCAGAAGTACAATCTGCTTTTTCGTGAATATGTATTGCGTGTTCACCTTCTTTTAAACCAGTAAGGTTGGCAACCATTGCCACTTTGTTGTTATTTTGGGTAAAGGTAATTTTACCTGTAACATTACTGTTACTTTTTGGTTCCAATGTAATTGTAAGTGATTTTGAGTCCTTTGTATCAGGAATTACAGTGGCATTTGTTGTAGAAGAATCTTCAGCTTTTTTATTTTGATTTTTACAACTGTATGTAAAACTTATAAAAAGAATTGATAGCGTTACTATTATTTTTTTCATCTTGTTATGGTTTTCAATTAATACAAATTTATTGCACTAAACTAAGAGTAATACCCCTAAACCTTTAACTCATAAAAAGTAAATGGTAACGCTATCAATAAAAAATTATTTTTTAGCTAATAATACTTGGCCTTTAATCGCTACTTCGCTCCAAGTTTTGCTAACACCATCTGCACCAGTATGTAATGCTTCACAAGCTTTGTTTATAGATGCCACTGCATCTAAAGCATTCCATTCTTCTAAATTCATTACACCAGAAAAGCTATATTTATCATCTGCTAATTTTTCAGTAGTTAATGGTACAGTAGCGGTTTCTCCATTTAAAGTAACTTCTAATGAGGCCTTATCTCCTTCGGTTTTTAAAGTTCCAGAAATTAACTCGGTATTTTTCATTACACCAAAAAAGAATTCTAAAATTTTTGGATCTCTTGTGCCGGTGCCATCATTAGTAAATATACTACTTACAGGTATACTAAATTCTGTGCCATTTAAAGCCTCAAAAGCTGTAGCGCCAGTGTTAGATTTAATAATGTTAACAGTTTTAAATGTTCCACCAACACCAATTTTATCTGTAGTTTTGTATGCAGTAAAACTTGCCTTTGTAGAGTCTGCAATTAATGAGTATTGAGCCTCTGTTTTTGCGTGACTATGATCTGCATTTTCACCTTCATGAGAATGGTCTTTTTTAGCATCTTTACAGCTAAAAGTGGTAACAGCTATTAAGCCTAAACATATTAATTTTATCTTTTTCATAATACTATAATTTAATAAAGTATAAAGGTAAAAAATCTATTACTCTTATCCTTTTAATTAATTGTAAAGGTTTTAATTTCTTTAAAAACGTTTGTGTTTAAACTACTTATTTTTGCTTTATACGGATTCCATTTTTCAGTGAAAAAAGTATTTGTTTTTTCTAGGGCAGTCTCTAATTCTTTTTTAGCAAATTGTATTAGATTTTTTTCAGTAGTTGTAAGTCCAGTTTTTCTACTACGTACATAACTACTAGCATTACCAATTCTTTGCATAACCGTAATTTCTGGGTTTCTGGTAATTCCTTGTCTTTTGTCTACTTTACCAATATACAGGGCAATAACAGCATCTATTTCTTTAACTACAGATGTAGATGATTCTATTTCTTGTTTATACTTTTCCTTGTCTAAAGCAGTTAAATCTGCTTTGTATTTATTAGCAGTATTTTTACTTTCTACCAATTGTTTTACTGCATCTGCAGCCGTTTGGGTATACTTAGCAAGTGTCTTGTTTGCATTGTACACTTCTTCAATAGCAGATTTAGAAACGTTTAACCTTGGGTCAGGTTTTACAGTTAGCATTGTTTCATCTATAGTTGTGCCATAAGTTAATTTAACTTTATAATTGCCTGGTAAAACACGTTGCCCACTTGGTTCATTTTTAGATTTACGTATGCTACGTGATGGTCTTTCTGGTCCTTTTTCAGACATATTCCAATAAAAGCGATGCAAGCCTGTTTTTTTAGGGGCTTTAATTTTTATAGTACGGATTAACTCATTACCATTAAAAAACTGAAATTGTAAAGAATCTTTAGAAGCTATACCATCTTTTTTTGCAGGAGTATTTTCTTTTTCTTCCTCTTTTTTATCAGCCTCTGGTTTTTCTGCTTTTTCTTTTTTCTTATAAAAATAGGTTAGCATTGCGCCACCTTTTTTATTTTCTCCGTTAAATAAGGCATCTGCGCCAAATCTACTACCTGTAGGTTGTTGGTATGCCGCTTGGTAGGCAACAGGAGGAGTAAATAAAGCCACGTCTTTAGTAAGTATGGTTTTATCCTTAGCTATAGCTCTTAAAGGTCTAATATCATCTAAAACCCATGCGGCTCTACCAAAAGTACCAATAACAAGGTCATGTTCTCTTGGGTGTATTACTAAATCTTTGGTAGATACAGTTGGGTAGCCTTCTGTCCATTTTTGCCATTTGCTACCAGCATCAAAAGAAATGTACAAACCATCATCTGTACCTAAAAATAATAGGTTTGGAGTTTCGGGATCTTCAATAATAGATAACGCATAACTTTTTACATCATTTTCATCTACAATTCTAGTCCAAGTTTTACCATAATTAACGGTTTTGTATACGTAAGGTGTGTAGTTAAACCTACGGTAATCGTTAGCAACCAATAAAGCTTCCCCTTTGTTTTTGTTAGATGCTTTAATTTGCGGTATCCAACTACCTTCTGGTAATCCTTTTATGTTTTTGGTTACATCTGTCCAGTTGGCACCGCCATTCTGTGTTACATGTACGCGGCCATCATCTGTGCCAACCCACAACATATCTTTTTCTACAGAAGAAGGTTCTATTACTAAAATAGTACAGTGGTTTTCTGCACCGGTAGCATCCATAGTTAAACCGCCACTTTCGCTTTGTTTTTGTTTTGCTGGATCATTAGTGGTTAAATCCGGAGAAATAACCGTCCACGTTAACCCTTTGTCTGTTGTTTTATGTACAAACTGACTGCCAAAGTATGCAGTAGAATTATTAAAAGGATCTTGCCCAATTGCAGAATTCCAGTTAAACCTTAATTTTGTTTCAGCATCTGGTGGTGTTGGTCTTACAGAGTAATTGTTCCCTGTTTTCCAATCATATCTAGATACATTTCCTTGCTGACTCATTGTATAACCAAATTGCGAATCATCTAAATCTGGTACAACATCAAAACCATCACCAAAAGAAATTTCTTGCCAGTAGCTATTTCGTATACCTTGTGCTCTCCATACAAAAGCAGGTCCGCGCCAAGAGCCATTGTCTTGCATACCACCATAAACGTTATAAGGGTACTCATTATCTACGTTTATGTGGTAAAACTGTGCAACAGGTAAATTGCCAATAAATCGCCAAGATTTACCGCCGTCTTTGGTAATATTTAGTCCACCATCATTACCATCCATCATAAATTGTCCGTTTTCGGGGTGTATCCACCACGCGTGATGATCTGGATGTACGCCATTATCTGCGCCATAAGCTGGCATTAATTGGGTAAAGTTTTTACCGCCATCTTCAGATACGTTTATGTAGGTAAAAACAGAATATACTCTGTTTTCATTTTGTGGATCTACATAAATTTCTGAGTAATAAAAAGGTCTATTTCCTATATCAGATTTATCGTTAATTTTTTTCCATTTAAAACCACCATCAGTAGATTTGTATAATGCATTTTTTTTAGCTTCAACTAAAGCATAAACTACATTAGGTTTGTTGCGTGCAATAGCAATACCTATTCGACCAAGTTCACCTTTTGGCAAACCATCTTCTTCAGTAATTTTTTTCCAATTTTTACCACCATCATGGGTCATATATAAACCGCTACCAACACCACCAGATTTAAAAAACCAAGGATCTCTTTTGTGTTCCCACATTGCAGCAATAAGCTTGTTTGGGTTTGTAGGATCCATTACCAAATCTGCCACACCAGATTTGTTATTGGTAAAGAGTATTTTTTTCCAAGTAACACCACCATCTGTAGTTTTAAAAACACCACGTTCTGGGTGCTCTCCCCAAGGAGAACCAATAGCACCAACATAAACTATGTTAGGGTTTGTAGGGTCTATTACAATTCTGTGTATGTGTCTAGTTTTTTCTAAGCCCATAGGTAGCCAATTTTTACCACCATCTAAAGACTTGTAAATGCCATAACCACCATTTAAACTATTTCTAGGATTACCTTCTCCTGTACCTACCCAAATTACAGATGGGTTGCTTTGTTGTATAGCAACGGCACCAATAGATGCTGTTACCTCTTTATCAAAAATAGGGTCCCATTTTATACCTCCAGAGGTAGATTTCCATAGTCCACCAGAGGCTGTGCCTGCATAAATAATATCAGGATTAGTATGTACAGCATCTATAGCAGTTACACGGCCGCTCATACCTCCAGGGCCAATGTTTCTGGGTTTTAAATCTTGTACATAATCCATTTTAAAATCCTGTGCAGATAAGCACAAAACAGTAAAAAAGAACAGAAGTGAATGTAGTTTTTTCATTTTTTAGAGTTGTTAGTTGATTTTTAAAAATAAGTAATATTGGTTTAAGTTATTGATAGTCAGTATTTTTTATTTTCTTTATTTTTTTAGGGTTTATCCATAGTATTATTCCGCTTACGCTAATAAATATTAGCCCTAGTGCTATTATTGTTGAGTACAATAGTTTAAATATTGATGCATCATTTTGTATAAAGTAATCTAGAATAGAGCCGTCGTGTATTTTTTCAATTATAGTATCTGTACGTTGTTTTACCGATAATATTTTACCAGTGTAACAGTCAATTTGTAATTCGGTAAAATGTTCATCAAACCTAATTTTAGCCACACCTTTTTTGGGTCTGTAATCTATACGATCTATAATGGTGGACAACTGTAAAGAATCTACATACGTTATGGCATTTTTTTCAATGGTTTCTAAAGCAAGTAAAGGAGTGTTTATTTTAGATGCTTTTTGGGTAGAGGGTTTTAAATAAAGTTCACTTTTCCAAGCAAGTAAAGCCCCTGTAACACTAATAAGTAGTATAAATATTGCCAAAATTATAGCTACAGTTTTGTGTAGTTTTCTGTATAAACGAGTGCTTTTTGCAAGTTTGTTAATCTTAATTTTCAATAGAAACTTATTTAAAGTTTCCGAAAATAACGAAAACTCTATTAAAATTTCATAATAATATGTTAACAAAGCAAGCTTACATTTAGCAAACATTTAATACAAATAGGTTTTTTGAAAATAGAAGTTTTATTGAAAAAGCCGTATTTTTATACTTGTATGAAGAACGATAAAATAAACAGAAAAGGTTTTGTATTTAAGCAATACAAAGCCCCTTCACAAACTCCGTTTGAAAAGCTTTTTGAAATTTTTAAAGAGCTAATTACACATACATCTGGAGATTTTGATGAGGCTATAGATTGGTTGCGGGAGTTAGATAAAGAATATAAACTTACCACAGAAGATTATACTATTGATGATTTTATAGAAGACCTAAAGGCTAAGGGCTACATTAGAGAAGAAATAAAACCAGATGGTAGTAATGGTACTGCTATTACGGCTAAAACCGAAAGAGCTATTAGGCAAGCCGCATTAGACCAAATTTTTGGTAAAATAAAACGTAGCGGTTCTGGTAACCATAAAAGCAAAGGTGTTGGAGCAGGTGATGAGCATACTGGAGACTTTAGAAATTACCAATTTGGCGATGCCTTAGATAAAGTGTCTATGACAGAAAGTTTACGTAACGCACAAATAAATAATGGCATTGGTGATTTTAGTTTAACAGAAGATGATTTGGTGGTTGAAGAAACTATGCATAAATCTCAAATGAGTACTGTACTTATGATAGATATTAGCCATAGTATGATTCTTTATGGTGAAGATCGTATTACACCAGCTAAAAAAGTAGCTATGGCACTGGCAGAATTAATTACTACGCGTTACCCAAAAGATACTTTAGATATACTTGTTTTTGGTAATGATGCTTGGCCTATAAAAATTGCAGATTTACCGTATTTACAAGTTGGTCCCTACCATACTAACACTGTTGCAGGTTTGCAATTGGCAATGGACTTACTCCGTAGAAAACGTAATACTAACAAACAAATTTTTATGATAACAGATGGTAAGCCAAGTTGTTTGCAAATGCCAGATGGTACGTATTATAAAAACAGTGTAGGTTTAGATGAAAACATTATAAATAAATGTTACGCTATGGCGCAACAGGCAAGAAAGCTACACATACCTATAACTACTTTTATGATTGCGCAAGACCCATATTTAATGCAGTTTGTAAAAGAATTTACACACGCAAACCAAGGAAAAGCATTTTATACAGGTTTAAAAGGACTTGGAGAAATGATTTTTGAAGATTACGAAACCAATAGAAAAAAACGAATTAAAGGATAAAAAGAATAAAGAGAATAGAAATAAGATAATTACAATTAAATTAATTTTCTATAATCTCTTTTCTAAAAATAAAATATGAAAATAGATACAATTAAAACACTAGGCGATTTAAAAAAAGCTGGATATCAAAGTAAATCTATTAAAGATGAGTTACGCGATAATTTAATAGATAAAATTAAAAATAAAGAAACAACTTTTACAGGTATTCACGGTTACCAAAATACAGTTATACCAGAGTTAGAGCGCGCAATATTATCTAGACATAATATTAACTTATTAGGCTTACGCGGACAGGCAAAAACTCGTTTAGCAAGGTTAATGCTTAACTTATTGGATGAATACATACCAGTAGTTAAAGGATCTGAAATTAATGACGATCCTTTACAACCAATGTCTAGGTATGCTGTAGAGCTTATTAATGAAGAAGGAGATAATACACCTATTAGTTGGTTACATAGAAGTGAACGTTTTGCAGAAAAATTGGCTACACCAGATGTTACTGTAGCAGATATTATTGGCGATGTAGACCCAATAAAAGCTGCAAACTTAAAGTTGAGTTATGCAGATGATAGAGTAATACATTATGGTATGATACCACGTGCTAACCGATGCATTTTTGTTATTAATGAGCTGCCAGATTTACAAGCAAGAATACAAGTTGCATTGTTTAACATATTGCAAGAAGGTGATATACAAATTAGAGGTTTTAAATTACGTTTACCTTTAGATATGCAATTTGTATTTACTGCCAACCCAGAAGATTATACCAACCGTGGGAGTATTGTTACCCCTTTAAAGGATAGAATAGGCTCACAGATTCTTACCCATTACCCAGAAGATATAGAAACTGCTAAAATAATTACAGAACAAGAAGCTAAGTTAGATAAGAGACAGTCTAGCGCTATTATGGTACCGGAATTGGCGAAAGAATTGTTAGAGCAAATTGTTTTTGAAGCTCGTAAAAGCGAATACATAGACGCTAAAAGTGGTGTTAGTGCAAGACTTAGTATTACTGCTTTTGAAAACTTATTAAGTACAGCAGAACTTAGGGCTTTAAAAAATGGAGATGATAAAACTACAGTTAGATTAAGTGATTTTATAGGTATTATACCTGCTATTACTGGTAAAGTAGAGCTAGTTTATGAGGGTGAGCAAGAAGGTGCAGCAAGTGTAGCTTATAACTTAATTGGTGATGCGGTACAAACATTGTTTCCAGAGTATTTTCCTAAAATTGAAAAACTTAAAAAACAAGAAGATGTTAGTCCTTATGACAGTGTAGTGTCTTGGTTTTTTAATAACGAAGCTGGTTTTGAGCTTTTAGATGACTTAAGAGATAAAGAGTATAAAAATATGTTAGACGCAGTGTCTCCTTTAGATGATTTGTTAGGGGAGCACCAACCTAAGTTAAAAAAAGAAGAAAGTTATTTTGTAAAAGAGTTTATACTTTGGGGCTTGGTACAGTTTAAACAATTAAGTAAATACAGGTTTACAGAGGGTATACAGTTTAAAGACCCTTATAGTAGTTACATAAGTGGTTTGTAAGCTACCACGTATTTCTAGATTTTATATTAGCATCGCAGAGTTTAATTATCTCTGCGATTCTTTTTTGCTTTGTTTCTTCTCTTTTTGCTTGGTTTAAATAGTACAAATAGCCTTTTTTATAGGATGGAGCAAAATTATTGTAATTACTAAAGGCATTAGGATTTTTATTAAATGCTTTTTGTAGGCTGGTAGGTAAAACACCGTTTTCTACATCATCTAAAGCAGTCCAAGAGCCATTTTCTTTAGCTATTTCTATACTTTTTAGTCCGCTTTTATGCATTTGCTTGTTAGCAATTAAGTTTTTAATATGTGTTTTATTTACCTTACTCCAAACACTTTTAGGTTTTCTGGGGCAAAAATATTGTCTTCTTTTACCATCACCTAAGCTTTTTACAGTGCTGTCTATCCAGCCAAAACAAAGTGCAACTTTTACAGCATCTTCCCAACGCATACTTTGCTTTTTATGACCTACTTTATAAAGTATTAAATGTATACCAGTATTTGCATTATGGTTTTCTAATAACCAAGTTCTCCATTGGGTAGTGTTTTTAAAATAAAATTCTTCTACGTTGGTCATTTTTTGTTTGGTTATACTTTACTATAAAGATTAATGTATATTTATAATCAAAAATAAATAAAAAAATGCATCGTAATTTTAGTTTCGTTATTTTAACTTTTATAGTTTTAATGTCTATAAATGCTCAACAGCAGTCTAAACAAACCTTACCATATTACAATATACCAGAAGCTCCAGAGAATTTTACAGCAGGTGCAGTAGCAGCAAGAACTATAGACGCATTAGGTTTTAGATATTATTGGGCAACAGAAGGGTTATGTTCTCAAGATTTAGCTTACAAACCCAATAAAGAGGGGAGAAGTACTGGTGAAACCGTAGATCATATTTATGGTTTATCTAAAATGATTTTAAAGACAACCACACTAAAGGTTGATGAGGATAAGAATACCGAATTAACTTTTGAACAAAAAAGAAAGCGTACACTAGAGAACTTTAAAAAAGCTAGTGATATTTTAAAAAATGCAACCAACTTAAAAGCACACGAGTTGGTTTTTAATAAAAATTTTAAGCTTCCGTTTTGGAATGCTATTAATGGGCCTATAACAGATGCAATATGGCATAGCGGACAAATTGTTGTTATGCGCAGAACGTCTGGTAATCCAATGCCAAAAGGTGTAAATGTATTACTAGGAACAAAAAAATAATTACATAACTTAAAACTAATTCATCAATAAAAAATGAGAAAATTACAATCTTTTTTGGCAGCAGTAACCGTGTTGCTTGTAATCTCTTGTAAAGAGAAAACAGAAAAAACATCAGAAGAAATAGCAAAAACAGAATTTAAGGTAGATTTTGAAAAGTTCACACTAGATAATGGTTTACAAGTTATTTTTCATATTGATAGATCTGACCCTGTAGTAGCAGTAGCATTAACTAGCCATGTTGGGTCTGCAAGAGAAAAAGTTGGTAGAACAGGATTTGCACATTTATTTGAACACTTACTTTTTTTAGAATCTGAAAACCTTGGCAAAGGCGGTTTAGATAAAATGAGTGCACGTATTGGTGGCTCTGGTGCAAATGGATCTACAAGTAGAGACCGTACCAATTATTACCAAACAGTTCCTAAAGATGCTTTAGAAAAAATGATTTGGGCAGAAGCAGATAAGCTAGGATTTTTTATAAATACGGTTACAGAGCCTGTTTTAGCCAAAGAAAAAGAGGTTGTAAAAAATGAAAAAAGACAGCGTGTAGATAACAATCCATATGGACACGTTAATTATGTGCAAACAAAAGCATTGTACCCAGAAGGTCACCCGTACAGCTGGACGGTTATAGGATCTTTAGAAGACTTACAAAATGCTACCTTGCAAGATGTAAAAGATTTTTACAACAAATGGTATGTTCCTAACAATGTTACACTAACTATTGCAGGTGATTTTGATAAGAATCAGGCAAAAGAATGGGTTAAAAAGTATTTTGATGAAATAAAAAAAGGAGATGATATACCAGCTTTAGAAAAGCAACCCGTTACTTTAGCAGAAACAAAAAGGTTGTATTATGAAGATAATTTTGCACGTTTGCCTCAATTGTCTTTAACGTGGCCTTCTGTACCAGAGTTTCATAAAGATGCGTATGCTTTAGACGTGCTATCATCTTATTTAGCATATGGCAAAAAAGCACCTTTATACAAGATTTTAGTAGAAGATAAAAAATTAACAGATCGCGTACGTATGTACAATTACTCATCTGAACTAGCAGGAGAGTTAACACTATCTGTAACTGCTTTTGATACTACAGAGCTTACAAGTGTAAATAGTGCCATACAAGATGCTTTTGCTTTATTTGAAAAAGAAGGAATTTCTGATGCAGATATTAATAGAATAAAAGCCGGACAAGAAACAGATTTTTATAACTCGCTTTCTAGTGTATTGGGGAAAGGGTTTCAGTTAGCACAATATGAAATTTTTGCTGGAGATCCTGGTTATGTTAGTGAAGATGTTAAAAATATATTAGCAGTTACTAAAGAAGATGTTATGCGTGTGTACAATACGTATATAAAAGATAAAAATTTAGTGGCAGTAAGTGCTGTTCCAAAAGGGCAGGCATCTTTAGTGCTAAATGGGTCTAAAAAGGCAGAAGTTGTAGAGGAAAAAATTGTGGATGGCAAAGAAGCTAAGTTTGACCCAAGTATTGCTGCTACTTACCAAAAAACTCCATCTAGTTTTGACCGTAGCGTGGAACCGCCATATGGAGAAAGCCCAGATGTTATTGTGCCTGAAGTTTATAAAGAAGAGCTTTCTTCTGGTATAAAAGTCTTTGGCATAGAAAATAATGAAGTACCATTAGTAGAGTTTAATTTTACAATTAAAGGTGGTATGCTACTAGAAAATAAAGAAAAAATTGGTGTTTCTAATTTATTGGCATCTATGCTAACAAAGGGAACAAAAAATAAAACTCCTGAAGAGTTAGAGAATGCAATAGAAACTTTAGGGGCAACAATTGTTGCATCTGCCAGTGATGAATACATTACAATTTCGGCCAATTGCTTGGCTAAAAACTTTACAAAAGTAATGGACTTAGTAAACGAAATTATTTTAGAGCCACGTTGGGATGTTAAGGAGTTTGATTTGTTAAAGCAAAGTACAATTAGTCAATTGCAAAGAGCACAAGCTAACCCTAATAGTATAGCAAGAGATCAGTTTTATAAGGTTTTGTACGGAGATGATAATATTTTGTCTAATAACAATGCCGGTACAACAACATCTGTAAAAGCAATTACATTGCAAGATTTAAAAGAGTATTACAATGCTAATATATCTCCTGCAATTACCAATTTTCATATAGTAGGAGATATTACACCTAAAAATGCAATTGCCTCTTTAAAAATCTTAAATACAAAATGGGAACAAAAAGATGTAAATGTACCAACGGTAATTGCTGCTAAAACACCAGAAAAAGCGAAAGTGTATTTTTACAATGTTCCTAACGCTAAACAATCTGTGCTATTATTTGGAACACCAGCAATTGCAGCAACAGATAAAGATTTTTATCCTGCGCAGGTAATGAATTACAGATTAGGAGGAGGTAGTTTTGCGTCGCAGTTAACACAAGAACTTAGAGAAGGTAAAGGGTATACCTACGGAGTACGATCTAGTTTTAGTGGTGGTAAAACATCTGGTTTATTTACAGTGTCTAGTGGTGTACGCACCAACGTAACTTATGAGGCTTCTCAGTTGGTTAAAGATATCATGGCTAATTATAGTGAAGGCTATAACCAAAACGATTTGGAGATTTCTAAAGGCTATATGGTAAAAAGTAACGCTAGAGCTTTTGAAACTATGGGGTCTAAATTAAATATGCTAGAGAATATTAGTATGTATAATTATCCTGTAGATTATGCTAAGCAAAGAGAGCAGGGAGTAAAAAATATGTCTGTAGAAGATGTTAAAGCATTAGCAGATGAATATGTTAATCCAGATAAAATGATTTACTTAATTGTAGGTGATGCTAAAACGCAGTTTAATAAACTTAATAAGTTAGGGTACGGTGAGCCAGAATTATTAAATCCTGATGTGATATTAAAAGACTAAACACTAGTTTTTAATCATAAAAAATCCGCTTTACACATTGTAAAGCGGATTTTTTTATACTCATTTTATAAGTGCTATATATTTATATTTTTTTAAGATTGATGTAAAAATTAGGATCAAAAACTACAGTAGCGTTTTCAGAAGATATTTTAGTTGTTTTCCAATCAGCAGAAGGAAAAATCCATTGTTCTTTATCGTTAATTTTTACTTTTATAGGCAAATCAAAACCACTTACAATATTTGTATATCTGTACTTTAGTTTATTGCTTTCAATTTTATATTCTAAGTTAGGAATACGTACGTCTCTTAAATACTGATTAAAAAAAGTTGATAGATCTTTCCCAGATTGCTGACTTAAGTAATCTTCAATTTGTTCTGTAGTTACAACAGAATGGTAAAAATCTTTATTTAGTCCTCTTAAAATACGTCTCCATTTTTCATCATTATCTACCAATTGTCTTAACGTATGTATCATATTAGCACCTTTAAAATACATATCGCCAGATCCTTCATCATTTACATCATAATTACCAATAATAGGAGAATCATTAGCAATATTTCTTCGTAAGCCAATAATGTATTCATTAGCTGCTTGGGTGCCATAATAATAGTCTAAAAAGATGCTTTCAGAATAGGTAGTGAAACTCTCGTGTATCCACATATCTGCTATATCTTTATTGGTAATGTTATTAGCAAACCACTCGTGACCAGATTCGTGAATAATTAAATAATCAAACTTTACTCCCCAACCAGAACCAGAAAAGTCGTTTCCTTTATATCCTTTCATATAATTATTACCATAGGTAACAGAACTTTGGTGTTCCATTCCTAAATACGGAGCTTCCACCAATTTATAGCCATCTTTATAAAATGGATATGGACCAAACCAATGCTCAAAAGCTTTCATCATTTTAGGAGCATCTTTAAAATGTACTTTAGCTTTTTCTAAGTTATCACGTAAAACATAATAATCCATTGTTAACGGACCTTTTTCACCATTGTAAACTTCAGAAAAATGTACATAATCTCCTATGTTTACATTTACACCGTAATTGTTAATTGGGTTTTTAACTACCCAATGAGATGTTACAGTATTAGCGTGTTCTTCAATTTTCTCTAGCCTTCCGTTAGATATGTTAGATAGTCCTTTTGGGTTAGTAACACTAATGCGCATACTGTCTACCTCGTCATACATATGGTCTTTGTTTGGCCACCAAACACTGGCACCTAATCCTTGGCAAGATGTAGCTACAAATGGCTTGCCTTTTTTGTCTTTAGACCAAGAAAAACCACCATCCCAAGGTGCATTTACAGCTTCTTTAGGATTGCCTTCATAGTAAACAACAACTTCATTAACAGCACCAATTTCCTGTTTTTGTTTTAGTTTTATAAAATGAGCATTAGTAGCTGAGGTAAATTTTAGCTTTTTCCCTTTTTGTGTTACTTTGGTAATTTTTAAAGGTGGTTGTAAGTCTACCTGTAGTACTTGGTTTTTATCTAAAACGGTATATTTAATGGTGTTTTTACCAGAAATATATTTTTTAGCAGGGTCTACTGTTACATCTAAGTGGTAATAATTTAAATCCCACCACGCCCGTTCTGGAGTAATTGAACCACGTAAAGTATCAGTTTTTGTAAATGTTTTTTGCGCATATACACCAAAAGATAGGAGTAGGATAGCACAAATTAATAAAGTTTTTTTCATAAGAGTAGTTTGTTAGTAGTACAAATATATTTATGTGTAAATGTAATAAAAAGAAAAAGCCATTAAATAGCTTCCTAATTAATGGCTTGTATTTTATGTGTTTTTACTATTTAGTTTTGATTTACACTTAGTAGATTAATATCAAAAATTAAAACCGAACCTCCTGGTATAGGACCATAATCATTACTGCCGTAGCCCAATCTAGACGGTACTAATAAAATACCATTACCACCTTCTTTAAAATAGGTAATACCTTCTGTCCAACCAGCAATTACTTGTTGTAGATTAAAAGAAATTCCGTTAGCATTACTCTCATCAAAAGTACTTCCGTCTGTAAAATATCCTTTGTAAGCTACAGTAACTTCAGATGTAGTAGTTGGTCTTATACCGTTACCTTCATCATTAATAACATAATACAAACCACTATCACTTTTTAAGGCTGTTAGGTTGTTTTTTTCTATGTAAGTTTTAATTTCTGCTTCGTTTTGTGCAGTGTAATCTACAGGTTCTTTAATTGTAGCATCATCATTTTTACAAGATATAAATAGTGTAAAAACAAGTATCAGTATTCCGTATTTCATTTAAAATTATTTTAAGCTGAGCAAATATAGGTGTTTCCCTCTATCTTTATTTTTAAAAATAAGTTAATGTTACCTCATAATTTCATTAGGGAAAACAACAACACTCTCTAAACCATTTTTACTAACAGCTGCAACTCCAAAAAAAGAATTATCTATTACAATACCATTTAATGTTTGCTCTGTAACATTGCCAACATATTTACTGTTATCCCAAGTAGGAGAAGTGGTATCTCTCCAGTAAATTTTATAACCTGTAGCACCATCTACAGCAGACCATTTTAGTTTTGCAGAAGCCTCTACAATACCACCAATTTTAACTGTTTTTGGTGCAGGAGGAGCCCAAGCCAAACTAGCCATTGTTAAGGCATTAACAGCGGTTAGTTTTTTTGCGTAACCAAAATTAACGTGTTCTACAACATCACCATATGCAATGCCATTTTCTGTTCTAATATCTTGGTGTTGTTGTGTATAATTTTCATGCGCTTCCATAATACGTATTCCAGGAAAACCTAAATCATTAAAAGGTCTGTGGTGACCACCTCTACCAAACCTATCCAACCTATATATCATCATTGGATTCATTTCTGGCATATATGTTTTTACATTTTTATGAATGTAACGTGCTAATTGACGAGATATACCATCTACTTCACCACCATAAAAACGTCTTGCTTTACGTTGTCTTTCTGTTTCATTAGCAGGTACGGGTTCAGAAAAAATTCTAAAATCTCTATTACTAATAACACCATCTACACCCTTAATATTTCCAATCATATCATTATTAAGTACACCAATAATTTCCCAATTTTTATCTTTTGCATATTTAGCTAGTCCTGCACCACCAAACAAGCCTTGTTCTTCTCCAGAAAGACCTACGTAAATAATACTGTTTTCAAATTTATATTTTGATAAAACACGAGCAGCTTCTATAGTCCCAGCCATACCGCTAGCATTGTCATTTGCACCGGGAGCATCTGTAGTAAAATCCATAGTATCGCTAGCGCGTGAGTCTATATCACCACTCATAATTATATACCTGTTAGGGTATTTTGTGCCTTTTTGTATGGCAACAACATTTACAACCCACGCATCATGAGGTACTCTGCTGTTCCCTTTTTTTGTAACAAAATCTTTTTGATAAAATACGTTTAAACAGTTGTTACATTGCTTAGATATTTCATCAAATTCAGATTTTATCCACCTTCTTGCGGCTCCAATACCTCTTGTGTTAGATAAAGTGTCACTAAAGGTGTTACGTGTGCCAAAATTAGCTAGTGTGGTAACATCACTTTTAATACGTTCTGCTGAAACCGCATTTATAATATCGTAAATTTTAGAATTTGTTTGTGCATTTGTAAACGTTACACCAAGAATAAATAAGAACAGAAATAATTTTTTGAGTGTCATTTGTAGTAGTTATTATAAAAGTTAGTTATATTTTTTAGATAAAAGAGTATACAAACCAATTGCAGGACCAATACCTAAAAATAAGAAAATTAGCGGGATACTAATATTTGTACTTAGGTATGATAAAAGCTGAATACTTAAAATGCTTATTGCAAAACCTATAGAGTTTACAACTGTTAATGCTGTACCTTTTAGTTCCGCTGGTGCAGATTGTGCTACTAGGCTAGAAAACTGAGGAGAATCTGCCGTAACTGCCATTCCCCAAATGCACCAACCTATACAGAAGAAAACTGTTGGTATTGTAAACAATAAAGGAGAAATAATGCAAAATATACCAGAAATAAACAATGAAACAATGGCAATTTTATAACTGCCATATTTTTTAGATAATGTACCACCAATTGCACATGAAACTGCACCTAGGGCAATAACTATAAAAGTAAAAATAGGAACCGAGTAGTTTGTATTTTGTATTGTATTAATTGTTTTTAATGCTAAAGGCGTAAAAGCCCAAAAGGCATACAACTCCCACATATGGCCAAAATATCCAATAGCAGATTTATAAAAATTAGTATTTTTAAACAACCTTAAACCTGCTTTAATTTGTAGCTTAGCACTTGGTTTTCTAAACGGGCCATTAGGTACCAACACAACAACTATTGCCCCTCCTAGTAGCGCTAAAAAAGACGTTGTTTTAAGTATAGTTTGGTAATTACTGCCTAAATTTAGACCACTAATTAAAAAGGGAAACGCAGTACCAAGTACTAATGCTCCTACTAAATAGCCTAAAGCTTTTCCTAGTCCGTTTTTATAATAGTCTGCCGCTATTTTCATACCAACAGGATAAATACCAGCTAAGAAAAAGCCAGTACCAAAACGTGCTCCTAATATGTGCCATTTTGTAATATTATTTGCAAGTAAACTAAAATTACATAAGGCAGCAAGCAAAGCACAAATAGCAAAAACTTTAGATGGTGAAAACCTATCTGCTATCATTAACAACGCAAAAACCAAAGTGCCAAAAATAAACCCCAGTTGTACAGAAGATAATACATAACCAACAATACCATTTCCTAACCCGGTTTTTAATGCTAAATCGTCTACAATAGCATTGCCTGCAAACCATAAAGATGTGCAGGCAAATTGCGACATTATTAGCAAAGGAAGAATAAAATTTTTCTTTGTCAAGTTGTTAATTTTAAGTTTTAGGTTGGTCGTACAAAAATACTAAACCTAAAGCCTAAATATTAATTAGCAAAACGTTTTAATAATTTGCGCACATCTTCAGTACCATCTAAGTAGTATTTTGCTTGTGTTTTTTGGTGACCTACTTTTATTGTAATGGCAGAATTTGGTAATTCCTGAAACATAAATTCATCGGTCCAATCATCACCAATGGCAAATACAAAATCATAAGCTTTATCATTATAAACCCGCATTGCTGCACGTCCTTTGTTAACATTACTACTTTTAATTTCCATAACTTTATTACCATTTAAAACACTTAAATCGTCATTAGCAATTAAACTGGTTAGCACAGTATTTAATTCAGTTGCTCTTTTGTTACCAAAGTCTGGATCTGTTTTTCTGTAATGCCAAGCTAAAGAATAATTTTTTTCTTCAATAAAACTACCCGGAGTACGGTCTACAAATGATTCTAAAACAGGATGAATTTTTTGCATCCATTCTTTCTTTACATTTTCTAGCATTCTAAACTCTTCTCCGTTTTGAGAAATCCAAACGCCATGTTCTACAATCATGTTATATTTTTTGTGTAAAAACCACTTGGTAAAAGTTTCTTTATCTCTACCACTAATTAAATACATATCTGTATTTGGTTGTGCGGCAATATTGTCTAATAAAGTGTATAGTTCTTCATCTGGACTAGCTTTTTGCGGATCGTTTTTAAAAGCAGCTAGTGTGCCATCATAATCTATAAATAGAAGTTTGTTTTTAGCTTTGTTGTATTTTTCTTCAACTTTGCTAGAGAGTTCTTTTCCTAATTTTTTAGATACATATGATATACTATTTTCTTTTTGTTCCTTTAATGAGTTTATAAAGTCGTTTGCCCATTTCTCTACATTATACCGTTCTAATCTTTTTTGTAAAATATCATTGCGTTCTTGCTGTTCCTCTACAGGCATATTAATAGCTTGTTGTAATGCCGCAACTGTTTGTTCAAAATTATTAGGGTTAATTAGTAAAGACTCGTTCATTTCATTAGCAGAACCAGCCATTTCACTTAAAATTAAAACTCCTGTTTTATCTGCTCTGGTGGCAATATACTCTTTGGCTACAAGGTTCATTCCGTCTCTAATAGGAGTAAGCCAAGCAATATCGCAAGAGGTGTATAAATCTATTAAGTTTTCAAAAGGCATAGACCTGTAGAAATACCAAATTGGAGTCCAGTTTACGGTAGAAAATTCTCCGTTTATTCTTCCTACCAACTCATCTACTTCTTTTTTTAGTAATTGGTATTGTGGCACATTAGATCTAGATGGTACTGCTAAAATTATTAACCTAACTTTTTCTTTATACTCTGGGTGTTTGTTTAAAAAATATTCAAACGCATATAATCTCTTTGCAATACCTTTAGTGTAGTCTAACCTATCTATAGATAATATTAATTTGGCATCTTTTGTAGACTCTTTATGTGCGTTTAATCTTTGCTGAAAGTCAGATTGTTTATCTTTAGTACTCAAAGCATTGGCTTTGCCAGCTTCACTAAACTTTTTATAGTCTATTCCCATAGGGAAAGAATCTACTTTTACAATTCGGTTTTCTACGTGTACTTCATTAAAACTAACTTCTAAACCTAGTAAACGTCTAACAGAACTTAAAAAATGCCTTTCATAATCGTAGGTATGAAAACCAATAAGATCTGAGCCCATTAAGCCTCGTAAAATTTCTTCACGCCAAGGTAGCGTTCTAAAAATTTCGTAAGACGGAAAAGGTATATGTAAAAAGAAACCTATAGAAATATCTGGTTTTTTCTCTTTTACCATTTGTGGTACAAGCATTAATTGGTAATCGTGCACCCAAATAATATCATCATCATCTGCTTTAGCAATAATTTCATCTGCAAATTTTTGGTTTACTGCTTTGTAAATTTCCCAGTTTTCAAGTTCAAACTCAGAATACTCTAAAAAATAATGAAACAAAGGCCAAATGGTTCTGTTGCTAAATCCAAAATAAAAACCATCTACTTCTTTGGCATTTAGTTTTACTTTAGCACAGCCGTGGTTGTTTAAAGTTTTATCAATTTTTTCTTCTAAATTTTTAGGAATATTTTCATCTGTTAAACCGCTCCATCCTATCCATAAATCGTTGCTTCCAGAGTGTACAGATTTCATACCTGTTGCCAATCCGCCAACACTAGGCGTTGTTTTTATTTCATTATTATGAATTTCTAATTGTACTGGTAGTCTATTTGAGATAATGATAGTTTTACTCATAAATTGCTCTTTTTTGATAGAGTTTAATTGTTTTTTGTATAAATTTCGATAAAATTGGTAATAAAACCTACTAATTAGAAATGTTTAACCCTAATTTATTATATGGATAATTTAGACTATGGAATTATAGGAAATTGTAGAAGTGCAGCCCTAATATCTAAGAATGGTGCAATAGAGTGGAGCTGTTTACCAGCGTTTGATTCTTCTTCTGTTTTTGCTAAAATTTTGGATGAAAATAAAGGCGGTAGTTTTGAAATCCTGACCAATAGCGACTATCAAATTACTCAGAATTATATATCACAAACAGCAATATTAGTAACAACATATACTAACGGAAATGATATTTTTGAAGTACGTGATTTTATGCCAAGATATAAGCTAGAAGATGGCTCTTATTATTCTCCTCCAGAAATTATACGTTACTTAAGGCACGTTTCTGGTAAGCCAAGCTTTAAAGTACTTTATAATCCTAAATTAGAGTATGCAGCGGGAGATACAAAAACGTATATAAAAAAAGATTTTATAACTAGTTTAACGCACGGAGAAAAGTTTGATACCGTGTTTTTATATACTTCTTTTAATAAAGAACGTGTAGTTAGTGGTAACGAAATAGAGCTTACCGAAGATGGTTATTTTTTATTTGGTTACAATGAAAAAATATTTTCGCCAAGTGTTAAAAAAGTTTATTTAGAGCAACAGCGTACTAAAGTGTACTGGTTAAATTGGAGCGGAAAAATTCCAAAATACCATTTGTATAACAAAGAAATAAACAGGAGTTCTATAACTTTAAAACTATTAACTTATGATAAAACAGGTGCTGTTTTAGCAGCAGCAACCACCTCTTTGCCAGAAACTATTGGCGAAGTAAGAAACTGGGATTATCGTTTTTGTTGGATTAGAGACGCTTCTATGGTTATAAAAGTTATGTCTGAATTGGGACATAAAAACGTAGCCAAAAGATACTTGCAATTTATAATAAACCTTATTCCAGATAAGGATGAAAAATTGCAAATTATGTATGGTATTAATGGCGAAAAAGAACTTACAGAAGAAACTTTAGAGCATTTAGATGGTTATAAAGGATCTAAACCTGTACGTGTTGGTAATGCTGCATACAAGCAAAAGCAGAACGATATTTATGGCATTCTTATGGATGTTATTTATGAGCAACTTGTTAAGTTTTCTACAGATTTGGAAAACGGAGAAGATTTATGGGGAATAACAAAGGGTATTGTTTGGATAGTAGATAAACACTGGAAAGAGGCAGATAAGGGCATTTGGGAATTTAGAGCAGAAGATCGTCATTTTACTTTTTCAAAAGTTTTGTGTTGGGTTGCCGTAGATAGAGCCATTAAAGTAGCACGTATTTTTAATAAATCTCACAAGATTGAAAAATGGACAAGGTTAGAGCAAGCAATTAAAAAAGATATTTTAGATAACGCTTGGAATGATGAAGTTAATGCCTTTACGCAGTCTTATGGGTCTACGTATTTAGATGCATCTGTTTTATTAATGGAATCTTACGGATTTATACACGCAAAGCATCCTAAGTTTGTTGCAACGGTTAAAGCTATAGAAAACAATTTATGTAATGATGGCTTGTTGTATAGGTATAAAAATGAAGACGATTTTGGGTTGCCATCATCATCATTTACTATTTGTACTTTTTGGTTTATTAATAGTTTATTTAAAATAGGTGAAGAAGAAAAAGCACGTATGTATTTTGATAGGTTGCTAGGCTATAGCAACCATTTAGGGTTGTTTAGTGAAGATGTAGATTTTAAAACAAAACGACTATTAGGTAATTTCCCTCAGGCATATTCACATTTAGCATTAATAGAATGTGCACTTAATTTTTCTGCTAAAGAGAGCGATGAAAAAGTGCTAGAATCTATGCGAGAATAACTCTTATATTTACATTAAAAACAAAACCCTTATCTGTATAAAAGATAAGGGTTTTGTTTTTAGTTTACTTCTTGTAAAACACGTTCTAATAATTGTTGCAAATGTGCTTTTGTTGTAAAAGGATTCATAATTGTGACACGTAAATAATGCTTTCCTTTTAACTTGGTTTGCACAATATAAAACTCTTCTTTTTCTAACAAAGTTTGACGAATTTTTTCGTTAAGAGTGTTTGTTTCTTTTTCAGATAATTTTGGACTTACATACCTAAAGCAAACAATGTTTGACGCGGGTTGTATGGCAATTTCTAAATTAGGAGTAGCGGTAACCATTTCTGCAAACTGCTGTCCTAAGTCATAAAGTGTGGTAACATATTCATCAAAAATTTCTTCTCCATAGGTTTTTAAAATGGTATACCAATGTATGCTAGCCATTGTTTTAGTACATTCAAACGTGCGTTTGGCAATATTGTACCAATCTTCTTCTTTAGATTCTTCTAGTAAATAATCTGCTTTTTGGCTAAAAGTAGCGTGAGATGTATTGCCATCTTTAAAGAGTAGGGCAGTAGTTAAAGCCGGCATCATCATCATTTTGTGTCCGTCTATAACAATGGAATCTGCTTTTTCTATACCTTTTACAGTATGTTTGTAGGTTTTAGAAAATATAGCAGCACCACCGTGGGCACCATCAACATGAAACCATATATTTTTTTGTTTGCTAAATGTTGCAATAGCTTCTAAATCATCAAAAATTCCTGTAGATGTAGAGGGCGCACTACCTACAATGGCAAATATTTCTATTCCTTTATCTTTTGCTTTTTTATAATACTCTTCAAGCAATTCAATATTCATATTAAAATTAGGGGTAGAAGGTATTTTAATTATACCGGCATCGCCTAAGCCCATAATTCTAGCTGCCCTATCTACGCAATAATGCGCTTCTTCACTCACCATAATTCCTAATGAGTTGGTGTTACCCTTTGCCCACACATTTGTAGTAACTTTTGCTTTGCGTGCAGTAAGTAATGCGGTTAAATTAGCTAGTGTACCACCAGAAGTTAATATACCATTAGATGCAGTTGTAAAGCCTACTTTAGTGCACAAATAGTCTGTAACAATACGCTCTATTGCAGATGCTGCTACACCCATTTCATAAACAGCCATACCATTGTTTAATGATGCACTTACAAGTGCGCTTAATGCTGTTATTGGTAAGGTAGGTGTTACCTGGTGACCAATATATTTAGGATTGTGAACGTGTATGGAATGAGCAATAATAGTATTAAAAAGGTTTTTCTTATCACCATTATTTAAAAACTCTTTCCAAAATATATGTTCATCCTTTGGTTGATTCCAATGTATGGTCTTGTTATTTTTGTTTTGTAAAGTGTTTTCAAAATGATTTGCTAATTCATCAATTAGATCGTGACCTCTTTTTCTAAAGTCTTCTGGACTATATGCTTCAACTAATTTTTTCAATATTCTACAGTTAAAATATGTGATGTAAAATTAGTTCTTTTAAAAATAAAAAACCATCAGTAAAACTGATGGTTTTGTTAAATCTCTGCCTTAAAAGCTTCAATTTGAATTAGTCAATCTTTGGTTATAAACTCCAATATTGTAGGTTATAACAATGGTAAATATACGTTTTTATATGTTAAAAACAATATTTGTTTTCTGCCTTTACTTTTTCAGCAATTTCGTTACGTAAATCTACTATATCTGGGTAGTTTTGGTATTTTGTAAAACGTTTAAGTCCCATTAACATCATACGTTGCTCATCGCCTTCAGCAAAAGAAATAATACTTTCTTTTCCTTTTTTCTCAATAATATCTACAGCATTATATAAGTATAACTTAGACATTGCTATTTGTGTTTTTTGTGAATCTTCACCAAAACGCTTTGCATTTTTCTCAGTTCTTAATATAGTAGATTCTGCCATATAAATTTCAATTAAAATATCTGCAGCAGCTATAAGTAATTGTTGGTGATCTTCTAATTGTGGTCCGTACTTTTGCACTGCTCCACCGGCAACCATCAAGAATGTCTTCTTTAACTTCTTAATCATTTCTTTTTCTTCAGAGAACAACTCAGAATAATCTGGAGTTTCAAAAGAAGGAATACCCATTAGTTCTTTTTGAACTTCACTAGCAGGACCTAATAAATCTACGTGGCCTTTCATAGCTTTTTTAACCAACATACCTACAGATAGCATACGGTTAATTTCATTTGTTCCTTCGTAGATACGTGCTATACGTGCATCTCTCCAAGCAGCTTCCATTGGTGTTTCTTCAGAGAATCCCATACCACCAAATATTTGAATACCTTCATCTGCACAATTTTGTACGTCTTCAGATACTGCTACTTTTAAGATAGAGCATTCTATAGCGTACTCTTCTACACCTTTAAGTTCTGCTTCTTGGTGTGTATTACCAGCAGCCTCACGCATAGCAATACGATCTTCTATGTTTTTAGAAGCTCTGTATGTTGCAGACTCACCGGCATAAGCATTAGTTGCCATTTCAGCAATTTTAACTTTAATAGCTCCAAAGTCTGAAATAGGAGTTTTAAATTGCTTACGTTCATTAGCATATTGTACACCTGTAGTTACAATTCTACGCTGAGAATCTAAACAAGCAGCAGCTAATTTTATACGTCCAACGTTTAGGGCGTTCATAGCAATTTTAAAACCTTCGCCACGTCCGGCAAGCATATTTTCTACAGGAACAACAGTATCATTAAAGAAAACTTGTCTTGTAGAAGACGCTCTAATACCTAACTTATGTTCTTCTTCACCTAATGTAATACCGTTAGCGTTTTCTGGATCATACTCTACAATAAATCCTGTGATGTTTTTATCGTCTTCAATACGAGCAAAAACTATCATCAAACTACAGAAACCTGCATTTGAAATCCACATTTTTTGACCGTTAATTTTATATGACTTTCCATCTTCAGATAAAACAGCAGTTGTTTTACCAGAGTTTGCATCAGAACCAGCGCCAGGTTCTGTTAAACAGTATGCTCCAAACCACTCACCAGTGGCTAATTTAGGAACATATTTTTGTTTTTGTTCTTCTGTACCATATAATGTAATTGGCATTGTACCAATACCAGTATGTGCACCAAATGCAGTACTAAAAGATCCTGTACCACTAGAGATATAATCACATGTTAATACCGTAGATACAAATCCCATACCCAAGCCGCTGTACGCTTCTGGTACAGCAACACCTAAAAATCCTAATTCACCAGCTTTACGCATAACTTCTTCTGTTAATGCATAATCTTTAGCTTCAAATCTAGCTTTGTGCGCTATAATTTCACGTTCGTTGAATTCAGCTACCGCTTCTTTCATCATTGTTTGTTCTTCTGAAAAATCTTCAGGAGTAAAAACGTCTTCGCAATTTGTTTCTTTTACTAAGAATTGACCTCCACGTAGGATATCTTTTTCTGTATCTGCCATTTGTTTTTTTATATTAGATTATAGAAGAAAGAAAATAGAATATAAACTCAGTTTAGCCCGTTTTGGAATCCCATCGTCATTCTTTGGAATTCTTCTATTTTATCTTCAATTGTTTTTAATACTTCGTTGTTTATATATTGTCTATGTTTTGCTACTAGTAACTGAGTTCCTAATTCAAAAGAAGAACCTAAAGCAATATCTAGAAAATGACTAAAAGATTTATCTGTTCTAGAAGAACCCTCAGCAATATTACTTGGAATTGACACTGAGCATCTACTTAATTGTGAACTTAAATCAAATCTCTCGTGCTTTGGAAAGTTTAATAATATATCAGAAATATCATTTGTAATCTCTAAACCGAGCTTCCAAATTTTTAAATTTCTATAATTATGTCTTTGTTTGGCACACATTTGTCTTAACTCTATATTCTTTTCTCTTTACTCTTTTTAGTTTAAAAACTCAAATATTCCGCAAGCTCCTTGTCCTGTACCTACGCACATTGTAACAGCTCCATATTTACCTTTCATATCACGTTTACGCATTTCATCAAAAAGTTGAACAGAAAGTTTTGCTCCTGTACAACCAAGCGGATGACCTAGTGCAATTGCACCACCGTTTACGTTAATAATATCTGGGTTAAGGTCTAATTCTCTAATTACAGCTAAAGATTGAGATGCAAATGCCTCATTTAGTTCTATTAAACCTAAATCTTCTTGTTTTAAACCTGCTTGCTTTAAAGCTTTTGGAATAGCCTTAACTGGACCAATACCCATAATACGAGGTTCTACACCTGCTGCTGCATAGTTTACCAAGCGTGCAATAGGCTCTAGATTTAATTCTTTAACCATATCCTCACTCATTACCATTACAAATGCAGCACCGTCACTCATTTGAGATGAGTTACCCGCTGTAACACTACCTCCAGCAGCAAATACTGCACGTAATTTAGCTAAAGCTTCTTTGCTGGTCCCTTTACGCGGACCTTCATCTTTAGTTACAGTATATTTTTTTGTTGCTTTTTTACCATTAGCATCAACATAAGTTTGTTCTACATCTATTGGTACTATTTGATCCTGAAAACGATCTTCTGCTTGTGCTTTTAACGCTTTCATATGAGAGTTGTAAGCAAATTCATCTTGGTCTTCACGAGAAACTTTAAACTGCTTTGCAACAGCTTCTGCAGTGTTACCCATTCCCCAGTAATAATCTTCATGACCAGCTTTAACAATGTCATAATTTAATTCTGGTTTAAAACCTGTCATAGGAACACTACTCATACTTTCTGCACCACCCGCAATAATACAGTCTGCCATACCGGCTTGTATTTTTGCAGTTGCCATACCAATTGTTTCTATACCAGAAGAGCAAAAACGGTTTACTGTAACTCCAGGAACATCTACAATATCTAATCCCATTAAAGAGATTAAACGTGCCATATTTAATCCTTGAGAACCTTCTGGCATTGCGTTACCAACAATTACATCATCAATACGCTTAGGGTCTAAACTAGGCAGCTCACTCATCATATGTTTAATGGTTTCTGCAGCTAATTCATCTGTTCTTTTAAAACGAAACACGCCTTTTGGAGCTTTACCAACTGCGGTTCTGTATGCTTTTACTATATATGCTGTTTTCATTTTTTTTCTTTAAGATTAATAGAATAAAGCCTCAAAATTTAATCTTGATTCTCCAAGTCTAATTTCTTGTTTCTAGTTTCTAAGTGGTTTACCTTTAGTTAACATGTGCTGTATTCTTTCTAATGTTTTACGTTCTGTACATAAACTTAAGAAAGCTTCACGTTCTAAATCTAACAAATACTGCTCACTTACTAATGTTGGCTCAGATAAGTCTCCACCGGCCATTACATATGCTAGTTTATTTGCAATTTTATGATCATGTTCACTAATGTAATTACTATCTTCCATAGAGTCTGTACCAACAAGGAACATACCTAAGGCTTGTTTACCAAGTACTTTTACATCTTTACGTTTTACAGGTTGTGTGTAGCCCATATCTGCCATTAATTTAGCATGTTGTTTAGCAACTGCTATTTGGCGTGCTTTGTTTACTACAACTATATCTTTTCCTTTCTGCAATAGGTTAGTGTCAAATGCTTCATAAGCAGAAGTAGATACTTTTGCCATACCAATAGTTAAGAAATGCTCTTGCAATACATTTAACTGCACATCACCTTTACTAAATAAGTCAGATGCTCTTAAAGCCATTTCTTTAGAACCACCACCACCTGGTATAACACCTACACCAAACTCTACAAGTCCCATATAAGTTTCTGCGGCAGCAACTACTTTATCTGCATGTAATGATAACTCACAACCACCGCCTAAAGCCATTCCGTGAGGAGCAGAAATAGTTGGTATTGCAGAATAACGCATACGCATCATAGTATCTTGGAAATATTTAATAGCCATATTAAGCTCATCATACTCCTGTTCTGCAGCCATCATAAATATCATACCTATGTTAGCACCTACAGAGAAGTTTGCAGCTTGGTTACCAACTACTAAACCAGCAAAATCTTTTTCAGCAATGTCAATAGCTTTGTTTAAACCTGCTAAAACATCACCACCAATGGTGTTCATTTTAGACTGGAACTCCACATTAAGTATACCGTCTCCTAAATCCTCTACAACTACTCCAGAGTTTTTAAATACTTCAGATGTTTTTCTGATGTTGTCTAGAATGATAAACGCATCTTGACCAGGAATTTTAGTTTGGGTTTTAGATGGAATGTCATAAAAATATGAAGCACCATCTTTTACAGAGTAGAATGATTTGCTACCAGAGGCAATCATTTCATTAACCCAAGCAGCTGGCTCTAAACCTTCAGCTTTCATTAATTCAATTCCTTTTTCTACACCAATTGCATCCCATATTTGAAAAGGACCGTGTTCCCATCCAAAACCAGCTTTCATTGCATCATCAATCTTATACAATTCATCTGTAATTTCTGGAATACGATTAGATACGTATGCAAACAAAGCAGTGAAACTTTTTCTGTAAAATTCACCAGCTTTATCTTTTCCTTTTACTAGTATTTTAAATCTGTCTACAACTTTATCTACTGTTTTAGTAAGTTCTAAAGTTGCAAACTTTGCTTTTTGGGCAGATCTGTATTCTAATGTGTTTAAGTCTAGAGATAAAATTTCTTTTTTGCCCTCTGCAGAAACAGTTTTTTTATAAAATCCTTGTCCGGTTTTACTCCCTAACCATTTATTCTCCATCATTGTATTAATGAAGTCTGGCAATTTAAAAAGTTCTAAACGCTCATCATTAGGGCAGTTTTCTCTAATACCGTTTGCAACATGTACTAAAGTATCTAAACCAACAACATCTACAGTTCTAAAAGTTGCAGATTTTGGACGACCAATAACTGGACCAGATAATTTATCTACTTCTTCAATAGTTAAATCTAAATCCTTAACTGCGTGAAATAAACTTTGTATGCTAAAAATACCAATACGGTTACCTATAAAAGCAGGTGTGTCTTTAGCAACTACAGATGTTTTTCCTAAAAATTTTTCTCCATAACCATTTAAAAATTCTAATACCGCAGCATCAGTTTTTGGTCCAGGAATAATTTCAAATAAGTTTAAGTAACGTGCAGGGTTAAAAAAGTGAGTACCGCAGAAGTTTTTCTGGAAATCTTCAGAGCGTCCTTCACTCATAAATTTAATAGGAATACCAGATGTGTTAGATGTAATTAAGGTTCCTGGTGTTCTATATTTTTCAAGTTTCTCAAAAACTTGTTGCTTAATGTCTAATCTTTCAACAACAACTTCCATAATCCAGTCTACGTCTGCAACCTTGGCAATATCATCTTCTAAATTACCAGTTGTAATTCTGCTTGCAAATTTTTGACTGTAAATAGGAGAAGGTTTAGATTTTAAAGATGCAGTTAAAGCATCGTTTACCAATCTGTTCCTTACCACCTTGTCTTCTAGTGTTAAGCCTTTTGCTTTTTCTTTGTCGTTTAGTTCTCTTGGAACAATGTCTAACAATAGCACTTCTACACCAATATTTGCAAAGTGACAGGCAATGCCACTACCCATAATACCAGAGCCAATAATGGCTATTTTTTTAATGTGTTTGTTCATTTCTATTTAGACCTATTAATTAGTTATATTATTTAAAAATTTCTTTTTTTGCTATAAGCGCATTAATTGTTTCTGTAACCTCAAAAAAATGATTTAGTTTTTCTTGGGATATGTTAGCTTTAATAGTACTGTTAAATTGAAATACCGTTTCTTTAGAAAGTGTTCTTTTTTCTAAACCAAGTTCTGTTAAGTGTATAATAACACCTCTGCCATCATTAGGATTTGGTTTACGTACTATAAATTCTTTTGCTTCTAAACTTTTAAGTATCCTAGACAAGCTTGTGGCTTCCATTCCCATTTTAGGACCAAGTGCAGTAGATGCGGTACCTGTTTTTGGGTCTATGCTTAACAGTGTAAAAGCCATTGCCATTGTGTTGTTATGGTTTTTTGCTTCTTCATTGTACATCTTAGCTACAGATAGCCAAGTTTCTCTTAAAGCATAATCTATGGTAATCTCTTTCATTTGTAATTTGAATAGGTTACCAAATATAGTAAAATTTATTATGCATGCATAATAAATTCATAAAAAAATGTGAGCTTAATATATACTTAACATTAAGTATATGTATGGTAGAGAAATTTGTAGATGTTTAGCTGCTAAGGTTTTAGGTCTTAGCAGCTAAATAAAATTTAATATCCGTAAATATCATTGTAAAGAGCTTTATATTTCTCTTTAATTATTTTTCTACGCAATTTTAGGGTAGGGGTAACGTGTCCACCTTCTATACTCCAAACGTCTGGTGTAAGTCTAAACTGTTTTATTTTTTCCCATTTAGCGAAGTTTTCGTTGGCAGAATCAACTTCTTCTTGAAAACGAGCTATTACTTTTTCATTGGTTACTAAATCTTCATTACTAGTAATAGTAATGTTGTAACGTTTAGCCCATTCCTTTACAAAATCAAAATCTGGCTGAATAAAAGCTGCAGGCATTTTTTCTCCTTCACCAATAACCATTACTTGGTCTATAAACCTAGACTGCTTACATCTGTTTTCTAATAATTGTGGAGCAACATACTTACCACCAGATGTTTTAAACATTTCTTTTTTTCGATCTGTAATTTTTAAGAATCCATCTGAATCAATTTCACCTATATCTCCGGTATGAAAATAACCATCTATAATTACTTCTGCAGTTTTAGCATCATCCTTATAATAACCCATCATTACTTGTGGGCCTTTAATGCATATTTCTCCGTCTTCTGCTATTTTAACTTCTGTACGGTCTAATGGTTTACCTACGGTACCAATTCTAAATCCACCATTACGCATATCATTTACAGATATTACTGGCGATGTTTCTGTAAGTCCATAACCTTCCATAACACCAAATCCGGCAGCATTAAATACACGTGCAAGTCTTGGTTGTAGTGCAGCACTACCAGAAGCCATAACGGCCACTTCACCACCAAGGGCAGCTTTCCATTTGCTAAATATTAATTTACGAGCTAAACCTAATTTTTTCTCGTACCACCAACCATTTTGTTGGTAAGGCTTATATTCTAAACCAACTTCTACAGCCCAAAAGAATAGTTTCTTTTTTATACCTTTTAAATCTGTTCCTTTAGCAATAATTTTATCGTATACTTTTTCTAATAATCTAGGTACAGCGGTCATTACTTGCGGATGAACCTCTTGTGCATATTCACTAATTTGGTCTATTGGCGCGTAGTGTATTGCAGCACCACAATATTGGTATAAGTAAATTAGCATACGCTCATACACATGGCAAAGCGGTAAAAAACTAAGAGCTCTAGATTTACCTAGTTCTATAGGTATTCTTTTAAAACTCTCCAGTGCGTTGCTTACAAGGTTATTGTGAGATAGCATAACCCCTTTAGGTCTTCCAGTTGTTCCAGAAGTGTAAATTAAGGTGGCCAAATCTGTTGGCTTAACGTCGTCTTTTAATTTTTCTACTTCTGGTTGATTAGACTCATCTTTACCAAGGTCTAAAACTTCAGACCAATTTTTACAACCTTCTAATTCATCAAAAGAATAAATCTCTAGTAAAGATGGTACCTGATCTTTTATTTTTATAATTTTTTCGTAAACATCTGTACAAGAAATAAAGCAATATTTAGCTTCGGAATGGTTTAGTACATATGCATAATCTTCTTCAGAAATTGTTGGGTAAACTGGTACATTTTGTGCACCAAGTTGAAGAATTCCAATATCCATAATATTCCACTCCATTCTGTTGGTAGAGGATATTACAGCAATTTTATCATTTTTAGAAACACCTAACCTTAATAGTGCTCTACTCATTACATTTGCTTTGTCTACATACTCTTGGGTAGACATATATTCCCACTTATCATCATATTTTGTTGCTAATGATTTTTGTAGGTTGTATTTTTTTAATTGATAGTAAGGAAAATCAAATAATCTAGTTACTTCTTGCATAAGAATTGATTGTATCAGAGTTGCAAATTAAGAAAAGGAATGCTTATTTTAAAATTAGATTCGTAAAAAAACACCATAAATTCTATTATTTTCTTAGTTTGAATTAGTAAAATGCTAAAATATAACAAGTTAACATTTTGTTAAAATTACAATTATATGAACAATTGTTTTTCTTTAAAGTCACTTTGTACTAATTTTTACTAAAACATTACCTAAAGTACAAAATTAAAAAGTGCGAAATATGTAATTAAATGTTATAATTTTTCTTCTAAGTACCTATTTTTTAAGCTTTTTACCGTTTGTCTATAGTTAACTGCATTTTATCGCACTAAATAAGCCTTTAATCTTATACTGCTACTAAGATAAGAAGTAAATAAGCACTTTTGCTGTAATTAATTAACGCCCCAAATCATTAATTATGACTAAAATTTTACCTTTAAAAACCTACTTTTTACTACTGAGTGTGGTTTTCTGTGCTTTTAACGCAACTGCACAGTCAGAACCTTTTGAGTGCGACTATAATGCGTACCTTTTTCAAACAAATGATATTTATGCTTTAGATTTAGCATCTGGAAGCTCATATTTGGTTGCAGCCGATGTTGTACCAGGTAATATTAATGCTGCAGCATACAACTCTGCAGATGGTTACATTTGGGGATATTTGTCTACACCGCAAATATCTATAGTGCAAATAGGAAAGGACTTTACACCTACAGTGCACACTATTCCAGAACTACCAAATAATGGAAACAAGTATGTAGGAGATATTAACTTAGATGGTATTTATTATCTTAGAGCTGGTTCTTCCACTTATTATGCAATAGACTTAAATCCTGAGTCTAATAATTATTTAGAGTATATAGGTTCTTACACATTAGATACCAGTATAAGTATTCATGATTGGGCATTTAATGCTGTAGATGGTAAACTTTATGCAGTTAGTAAGGGTACTAACAGGTTGTATAGGATTACTGCAGAAACTGGTGTGGTAGAAGACTTAGGAGAAGTACCTGTTTTGGCTGGCTTTAATTATACGTATGGTGCTGTTTATTTTGATGTAGATGGTAACCTTTACATATCGGCAAACCAAACTGGTTCTGTTTATAAAATTAATGCGGTACATACCATTGTTGCAAATGTTATGGTTTCTAACATTTTTGCTTTTGGTCCTGCAAGTTCTTCTAATGACGGAGCCCGTTGTCCTACAGCGCCTGTGCCACAAGAAGATTGTATTAATGGTATTGATGATGACGGTGACGGACTTGTAGATTGTGATGACCCTTCATGTTCTGGTATTAGTTTGTGCCCGGTAATTACAACTACATCTGGTGGTAATGATGGCGGATTGGAAAGTAATGACAGACTTGCAAACCTTATTACAAACAGAAATTATAACAGGGCTAAAAACAATTATATTTTTGATAAAACTACCGCAAAACAAATTACTAAGGATAAGGGATACAAGTTAAGCGGAAAATATACCAGTGATAATATTCCTTTATCTTCTTTGGTACCACTAAATGTTTTAGGAGAAACAAGTACAATAGAGTCTTCTCCGGCAGATTTATTAGAACTAACTAATGCTAGTGATATTTTCTCTGTAGATTATTTAAAAGGAGACCAAACTATTGGAGCTTTAATGGTTATTAAAACTGATAATACTGTTTATGAGCACAGTAAATTTATATGCGATCGTTTTTTAGGAGCAGAATTACTTTCTGTATCTAATTTAAATATTAGAGATAATAACTTTATAAAATCTATCATTAAACAGGCAGATGGTAGCAAAGAATTTGCTTTATCTTTTTCTGCAAAAGTTAACCCAAATAACAGTTTTACAATAGAATCTCATTGGAATATTGATGCATATGAAAAAGATAATATGTTTTACAATTTTCAAATATGGTCTAATTCTGTAGATGATTTGGTTGTAATGGCAGAGGAAATTTTATCTCTACTTGAAGCCAATGCAGCAATAGAAGGTTATAAAGGTTCTACACCACCACCTGTTTTTGTGAGGTCTGCAAAATATACGAATGGTACTGTAGAAATGACGGTTGTAAACACAAATGTATCTAAACAAATGACTTTGGAGGGTGGTTTAAAACGTACAGAAACAAGTGAAACTGATATGGTTACATTACAGGCTTCTTTAGATAGGTATATAGATACTGTAACTGTAGAAACTGGAGCTTTATTTGATTTAGGTTTTAGGTTAAAAAATGAAAAAGGTGATACGCCGGATGATTTATTTGTTGCAGATGCACCTTGGGGTGTAGATAGTTCTACGGCTACTACAGAAGTTACAATGTATAATGTAGAACAAAACAGTGCGCCATACTTAGGTGATGGCTACAGAATAGAACGTAATGTACATTTAAAGGGGAAAACACAAGAGTATATTGGTACTTATAGAGCGTTTAATCCAAGGTTTTTAGCTGTAGATTTATCAGAGTACAAACAATTATCGTTTACAGCTTCTGGTACAGGAACATTAGAGGTAAAATTATTAAAAGGTTCTGGTGAGCCATATATTGCAACTGTGGACTTAACAAATGAAGAACAACGCTATGTGCTAGAGGACGCCGATTTTAAAAATGAGTTTGGAGGAAACACAGATTTTAGTTCACTTAAAGTGTTATTATTTAACTTAAAGTCCAGCGATGGTAGTTTGCAAGAAAAAGAACTACAGTTATCTGATATAGATTTTAATAACACAGAGCAAAGAAATGCGTATTTAGAGAAAAACAGAACAAAGTCTATTTTACTACCTAACCCAGTAGAAAGTACCACAACCTTGTATTTTTATGAAGAAATGGCTAGCACTTATACGCTAGAACTGTATACAATTACTGGTACATTAATGCCTGCCTACACAATTGTAGGCGAAGCAAACCAAGGCCAAAATAGTATAGATGTAACTGTGCCAAGCTTAGCATCTGGTATATACTTATACAAACTAATTAGTTCTAATAATGCCATTTGGAGCGGAAAATTAATTAAAAAATAAACACTACCATTACACAAACACAAACCATTGCAAAAAAAAGCAGGATTTTTAATCCTGCTTTTTTATTTTTATGACGGTATTCTACTTTTTATAAATTTAAATTGCCCATTATGGTTAGACTCGTGTTCACAAACGTGAAACCATTTGCAGTAGTTGTTTGTTGGGCCCCAAGGAAAATTTTCATCAACTTTTAACAACCACTTATCATCTCTGTTAGCAAACTCTTTTAACGTATTTTGTCTTACTTCATCTAATGCGTCTAAATAATAACTTAACTCATTACCATTTATTTGTTTACGTGCTTTGTCTCCTAAACCAGAAGCAATACTCCATCTTTTTTTATCTTCTTTGGGCCAGTCTCCCCAGTTTTTATTATTAAAGGTGTGTATTTGATAAAAACGTTCTGTTGCAGCTAAGTGCATAAGCATTGCGCCAATAGAATTTGCATTTTCATCTACTAAGTAGTCTAAATCTGAAACACTCATATTACGTACAGGTGCTAATATTACCATACGCATCCAAGTCATCATAGAAACTAAAGTTCCAATTTGTGGACTATACCCTTCTTTAGGACCAATAATATTTATATCTGTATCTTGAGTGTAAATAGTAGTAGTTGGTTTTCCTAGCGGAAAAGCTAATAAGCTACTTGTTCCCATTGTTAGTAAAGACGCATTTTTAATAAAAGATCTTCTACTGCTGTTTTGTTCTTTTTTTTTCATTGTTTTTAGATTGATGATTTATGAGGTAAGTTACAAAATTCATTTCAACATAAATGTCATCCTTCTTTATCTGTATTAAATGGTTATGTACTTGTTATATTATTTATTTTTGCAATTTGAAAATTAATAGTATGATTAAGAAGCGTGTAAAACAGCTTACTTTTAGTTTAATTATCATTTGTCATTTAGGTTTCTTGGCTGCAATTCTTTTTGAAAAGCAAAACAATTATTTAGTTTTTGGCTTTTTAATTTTAGCATTGGTATTATTGCTAATAACTTATAAAAAGACCCCAGTAAGTGCAAAAAGTCACACTTTTGAGCATTTTTTAACTGTAGCCTTTGTTTTTTTTGGAGCAATAATAACTTATATATTGCATACATCTTTAGGTTTTTCTACAGTTTTGGCGGCATCAATAGTGGGTCTGGTAATTAGTTTTGTTCCTAACGTATTTAAAAGTAATTCTTTAATAAATACCATACCAACCGCTGTTTATTGCGGAGCGTTTGTAGGTATGACAAATGCTAGTGTAGCGCCAGATTATGTTTTTATAGCATTAGCAAGTTTATTTACAGGTTTGCTTTTAGTAGGCTCTAAAGATAGTTTTCACGGAGTAGGAGGTAAGCTTGGCACATTGGCTTTTGGTGGTGTAGTATTGGCTTTTTTTATAACTTTTTTACTATCGTAATGAAAATAGAACACTTTATACTATTATTTGCAGGTAGTTTATCTGCTATTGTAACTTATTTACTTCAGTTTAAATACAAACAAAGTGCTGTTAGAGCATCTGCTTTGGTAGGGTTTTTGTCTGGCGGTTTTGTATTTCTGTTTCCTAATTTTTTTTCAACTTATTTATCACAGAATTTAGCCTTAGTATGTTTTGGAGCTTCTTTTATAGGTATGGTATCCTCTAAGCTTGTAAAAAGCTATTGGGTAATAGGTGTGTCTGGTGCAATATTTACAATACTTTATTTAAATACAAGTAGTTTTTTTGCAGGTTTTGGTGGCGGATTAGGCTCTGCCGCTTGTATAGCTCTTTTGGTTACTTTAGCAATACCCATTGTTGTAAATAAAGGGAATGTAACAAACGGTTTTTTACAGCTAAAAAGACTAATAAATAAACGAAGCTTAAAAAAGTAAGATGGTTATTTTAAAGCAATACTTTTAAGTTCTAATTTAAAATCTTCTGCTGTTTTATTGCCAATTAAAAAGGCTATTTCATTAATGTTTTCTGCGTTAAAGTTAGGAATATCAACCTTATTTCCTCTAAACATTGCATACATATTATTTAGTTTAATTTCTATGGTTTGCCAATCTCCATTTGTTGTAAAAGGAGCAATAAACCAATGTTTAGTTGCTGTGTTTTCTTTTATTCTAATTTGATATACTTTGCCGTCTCCCTTAAGTGTTATGCAAATAGTACTATAGTTTTTACAGTGTAATGATGTGCAGTGTTTAACCATTGCAAAGCCACCATTATTTTCTAGCGATACGTAACCACTAAAAACGCCTAAATTATCAGTTGTAATTTTAAAATTACTTTTTGATACTCCACCCATAACAGCATCTGTAATGGTATGCCATTCTTTTGAGTCTGTTGTATGTATAAAGTTGATATTGTTTTTCATATGGATTAATGAGTTTTGCAGTGTTAAGATAAGTTGTTTTTATTGGATGTAAAAAATCCCGTTTCTTAATTGAAACGGGATTTTACTTTATAATTTAAAAAACAATATTATCCTTTTTGTTTTAAAATCCACTCTCTGGCATTTGTAAATGCTTCTAACCAAGGTGTAACTTCATCCTTACGGTCTGTTGGGTAATTTGCCCAGTTCCATTGGAATGTAGAACGCTCTATGTGTGGCATTGTAACCAAGTGTCTTCCTGTTTTATCACACAACATAGCAGTATTAAAATCACTACCGTTAGGATTTGCAGGATAACCCTCATAACCATAAGTAGAAACAATATTGTAGTCTTCTTTGTTTTGTGGTAAGCTAAATTTACCTTCACCGTGACTAATCCAAACGCCTAATGTAGTGCCCGCTAAAGTAGATAGCATTACAGAATTGTTTTCTTCAATTTTTACAGATGTAAAGTTACTCTCGTGTTTATGAGAATCATTATACGTCATTTTTCCGTGTTGCTCGTGCTCAGGGTTAATTAGTTCTAATTCCATAAACAATTGGCAACCGTTACAAATACCAACAGATAAAGTGTCTTCTCTTTTAAAGAAGTTGTTTATTACTTTGTTGGCTTTTTCATTGTATTTAATGGCACCAGCCCAACCTTTTGCGCTACCAAGCACATCAGAATTAGAAAAACCACCAACGGCTCCTAAAAACTGAATATCCTCTAAGGTTTCACGTCCCGATATTAAATCGGTCATATGTACATCTTTTACATCAAAACCAGCTAAATACATTGCATTTGCCATTTCACGTTCAGAGTTACTTCCTTTTTCACGTAAAATAGCTGCCTTTGGTCTTTCTCCGTTTATTACAGGTAATTTACCCGTAAAGTTTGCAGGGAAAGTGTATTGTAAAGGTTGGTTTTTATAATTGTTAAACCTGTCTTTAGCTAAATTGTTTGCCGTTTGTTTACTATCTAATAAGTATGATGTTTTAGACCACGTATCTCTTAAAGAGGTTACGTTTAAGCCCATTTCCATACCGTTATTCTTTATTGTTAATGTAGCTTCTTCAACCACAGAACCAATTTTAATAGCAGTTACACCAGCGTTTGCAAATAGCGTTTCTGTACTTGCATCTGCCTGAAAAACAACACCAGCATTTTCTGCAAATAATAATTTAATAGTGTCTTCTTCGCCTAAAGCAGATAGGTCTAAGTTAGCGCCCAAATTAACATCTGCAAAACACATTTCTAGTAGAGTTGTAATTAAACCACCAGAGGCTACATCGTGTCCGGCGTTAATTTTATCAGCTTTTATTGCGTCTTGTAATGTGTTAAATACTGTTTTTACGTAAGCAGCATCCGTAACGTTTGGTGCACTATTTCCTATTTTGTTCTGTGTTTGTGCAAAAGAAGAACCACCTAATTTAAAATTGTCTTTAGATAGGTTTATATAGTAGATAGCATTGTTGTTTTTTTGTAAAACAGGCTCTACTACTTGGTTAATATTGTTACAGTTTGCAGCAGCAGAAATAATTACGGTTCCAGGAGCTATAACTTCTTCATTTTTGTATTTCTGCTTCATAGAAAGCGAATCTTTACCTGTTGGTACGTTAACGCCTAAAGCAATACTAAATTCAGATACAGCTTTTACAGCTTCATACAAACGTGCATCTTCGCCTTCGTTTTTACAAGGCCACATCCAGTTAGCAGATAAAGAAACAGATTGTAAACCATCTTTTAAAGGAGCCCAAACAATATTAGTTAAAGCTTCTGTAATACTATTTTTACTACCTGCAGCTGGGTCTATTAATCCTGAAATAGGAGAGTGCCCAATAGAAGTTGCAATACCTTCTTTACCTTTAAAATCTAACGCCATAACACCACAATTGTTAAGTGGTAATTGCAATGGGCCTGCGCATTGTTGTTTGGCAACACGGCCACCAACACAACGGTCTACTTTGTTTGTTAACCAATCTTTAGATCCAACGGCTTCTAATTGTAAAACTTGCTCTAGATAATCATGAAAAAACTCTAATGAATAACTAGCATCTTGGTAATTACGAGTAACAGTTTTATCTGTCATTATTGTTTTAGGAGAACTCCCAAACATATCTTCTAAAGCTAAATCCATAGGTTTTTCTCCCGTGGTTTTAGACTCAAACGTAAATCTATGGTTGTTTGTAACCTCACCAACTTGGTACATAGGAGAACGCTCACGCTCTGCAATACGCTCTAGCAAGCCCATATCATCTTTACCAATTACAAGTCCCATACGTTCTTGAGACTCATTACCTATAATTTCTTTAGCAGAAAGTGTTGGGTCGCCAACAGGTAGTTTATCTAAATCTATATGTCCACCTGTATCTTCAACAAGTTCGGATAAGCAGTTTAAGTGTCCGCCTGCACCGTGATCGTGAATAGAAACAATTGGATTTTCATTACTTTCTACCAAACCACGTATTGCATTTGCTGCTCTTTTTTGCATTTCTGGGTTAGAACGTTGCACTGCATTTAGCTCAATACCAGAAGCAAACTCACCTGTGTCTGCACTAGATACAGCAGCACCACCCATACCAATGCGGTAATTGTCTCCACCAAGAATAACAATTTTATTACCTTCTTTAGGTTCGTCTTTTAAAGCTTGGTTTTCTTTACCATAACCAATACCACCAGCTTGCATAATAACTTTGTCAAACCCAAGTTTGCGAGCATCTTCTTGGTGTTCAAAAGTTAAAACAGAACCAGTAATTAATGGTTGCCCAAATTTGTTTCCAAAATCTGATGCCCCATTAGATGCTTTTATTAAAATATCCATTGGTGTTTGGTACAACCAAGGACGTTCTTCCATAGCTTTTTCCCAAGGTCTGTTTTCTTCTAGCCTAGAGTAAGATGTCATATAAACCGCAGTACCAGCTAAAGGCAAAGAACCTTTTCCGCCAGCTAACCTGTCTCTAATTTCGCCTCCAGAACCAGTAGCAGCACCATTAAAAGGCTCTACGGTTGTAGGGAAATTGTGAGTTTCTGCTTTTAATGATATAACAGAATTAAATTCTTCTTCGGTATAAAAATCTGGTTTATCTGCTGTTTTAGGAGCAAATTGTGTTACCGTTGGGCCTTTAATAAATGCAACATTATCTTTATAAGCAGATACAATTGTACCCGGGTTTTCTTGAGATGTTTTTTTTATTAACTTAAATAGAGAAGAAGGTTTCTCTTGTCCGTCTATTACAAATGTGCCGTTAAAAATTTTATGTCTACAGTGTTCAGAGTTTACTTGACTAAAACCAAAAACTTCAGAATCTGTTAGTTTTCTGCCAATTTTAGTAGCTACGCTTTCTAAGTATTCAACTTCTTCGTTGCTTAGTGCTAAGCCTTCTTGTTGGTTATAGGCTGCAATATCATCAATAGGTAAAACTTCTTTAGGAGAAATAGCTATTGTAAAAATATCTTGAGTTAAAGCTGTGTATTTTTGAGATATCATTGGATCAAAATCTTTTGCATCTGCAGTAGACGCAAAAAATTCTTCAATTCTTACAATGCCTTCAATACCCATATTTTGAGTAATTTCAGTAGCATTGGTACTCCAAGGGGTAATCATTGCTGCTCTTGGGCCAACAAAAAAGGCGTCAAGAGACGCCGCATTTATTTTAGTATTGTTGCCAAAAAGCCATATTAATTTAGAAATATCTTCCTGTGTAAGATTATTTTTGGTTTCTACAGCAAAAACTTTGCTGGTTTGGTCTCCGAAAAAGTGAATCATTGTAGCTCTTGTGTTGTTTTGTTTAACAAGCCACAAATTTACACTTTTTAAGTGTAAATTTTCACAAGAATAGTTAACAGTTTTTAGTGGTGATTGTTAATTTCTTCTATCTCCAGTTTACACTTTATTCTTTACTAAAGAAATGACTAGTTTGTGTTTAAAAGAAATTAAAATGAAAAAGAGTCTTGTCGGCAAAAACAAGACTCTTTTTACGAGAACACTATATGAAAATGAAAAATTTATTCTGACTAATTACACTGCTAATGTATTACCAATATTTAGTTTTATAAACTATATGTTGTAAACCATTGTATAGTTGTTGTTTGTTAAGCAATTTATGTTGTGATGTTTTTTTATTGGTGTTTGTATATTGATAAAACTCTGTTTTTTAATTGTTTATAAATGAAAAAGAGTCTTGTTGGCAAAAACAAGACTCTTTTTACGAGAACACTATATGAAAATGAAAAATTTATTCTGACTAATTATACTGCTAATGTATTGCCAATATCTTGTTTTATAAATTATATGTTGTAAACCATTAAATAGTTGTTGTTTGTAAAGCTACTTATGTGGTAGATAATTTTTTTAAAAATAAAGTAGGGTTTTTTTAGTGTTAATTGTTTTAAGAATGTATTACGGTATTATTGATAGTTGTAATAACATTTTAAAACCAAATTTTATGAAGAAACTACATTTTTTATTATCGACAGTTTTATTGGCTATGTCATTTACAATGATGGCTCAGGAAAAAGAAGTAACTGAAAAGGAAAAATTATCTTATTATGAACAAAGAGCAAAAGAAGATGCTGCATATGAGCAGTCTACAGAAATAGCTGTAGAAGATGAGGAAGAATTTTGGGAAGACCAAAAAGCATATGAGAAAAACTTAAAGAAAAGAGACAGAAAGGCATATAGAGCGTATATGAAGGGTAAGAGAGATGCATATGCAGAACACGCTGCACATTGTGATTCTCATTGTCACCATAGTGATTATTACCATACTCACACAACGTATTACTATAGCTACAATAATTACAGAAGAGCACCAAGACGCTCAACTGTAGTACGGACTAATGTTGGCGTTAGGGTACCTAGCGTTAGGATTGGATTATAATTGATAATTTGTATTTGGGAACGAAAAAGTCGGCTGGTTAGAGCCGACTTTTTTATTTATATGAGTGTTTTTTTTATTTCTTTTGTAACAAAGCCATATAAAAACCATCGTAACCAGAATCGGATGCAAATATTTTATCTTCTTTTTCTAATGTAAAATCTTTACCAGCTTCTGAGGCTAAAAATGCTATAACTTGGTCGTTGTTTTCCTGTGGTAAAATAGAACAAGTGGCATATACCAGTTTTCCTCCAGATTTTACTATTTTACTATAGCTTTGTAAAATTTCTTGTTGTGTTTTTGTAATCTTATCTAAAAATTCTGGCTGTAATTTCCATTTAGCATCTGGATTACGTTTTAGTACACCAAGACCAGTACAAGGAGCATCAATTAACACTCGGTCTGCACTGTTGTACAGTTTTTTAATTACTTTGGTAGAGTCTATTTCCCTAGTTTCAATATTGTGGGCCCCATCTCTTTTTGCACGTCTTTTTAACTCTTTTAATTTGTTGCCATAAATATCCAAAGCAATTAATTGCCCTTTGTTTTCCATTAAGGCTGCAATGTGTAAAGTTTTTCCTCCTGCACCAGCACAAGTATCTACAACACGTTGTCCTGGTTTAACATCTAAAAAGTGACCCACTAATTGTGAAGATGCATCTTGCATTTCAAACATACCGTTTTTAAAAGCCTCTGTTCTAAAAACATTAGCTCTTTCTGTAAGTGTTAAAGCATCTGGATATCCTTTTATAGGATTGGCAACTATATTCTCTTCTAATAAAACTTTTTGTAAGTTTGCCTTTGTTGTTTTTAAAGTATTTACTCTTAAAACTACTTCGGCTTGTTTATTTAAAGCGTTAATTTCTTTTGTCCACTTTTTATCACCTAAAGCTTTTTCTCCAACTTCATCAATCCAATCTGGTATAGATTCTTTAAATTTTCTAATTTTAGACAACTCATCAAACCTTCCTTTAATTCTGCGTGTAGGCGTTGGTTCAATTTGTTTCCAGTCTGGCAATTCTATACCTTTTAAAACAGCCCAAACTGCCCATATTCTAAATAAGTTAGGTCTGCTATATGGTGCTTTAACTTCGGCAATTTCTGTGTATAATCTTTTCCAGCGTACAATTTCATACGTGGTTTCTGCAATAAAACCACGATCTCTAGATCCCCAACGTTTATCAAATTTTAAAACTTTTTCTACAACCTTATCTGCATATTCATCTTCATTAAAAATAAGGTTAAGTGCGTCTATAACTGCAAATACTAAGTTTCTGTGTAATTTCATTTCTACCTTTTATTGTTTTTATTTTCTAGGAGTCTTTGTATCAAAAGCTTTAACTAGAATGGCTATAATTTTTAAATTTATGTAGTGTTATTTTTAAAATGAAAAAACACTAATAATTACTCTAAAAAAAATATGGCTGCAAAGGTATTGTTTTAGAAAGGAATACGCTTATTTTTGATGAAATATATATGTGTAAATAGCTATTTTAGGCTGTATCTACGTATTTAAATAGTAAATACTTATAATGTAAAGTATTTGTAGAATACACAAAATTAGAAGAAAATGAAGAAATTAGTAGTAGCAATTTGTGCTTTAACCCTTTTTGCTTGTGAACAAAAAAATGAGGTTAAACCTTTTACCTCTGTTGTAGTAAAAGACGTTTACACTAAAAATGTTAGCATTAGGGCTATAGAAGTTTTAGATGGTAGTATTGGTTTTGCTGGGAGTAATGGTGTTTTTGGCTCTGTAGACTTAAAAACAAACAAGGTAATAACCAATGTACAAAAATACGATACTATTTTACCTGAGTTTAGAGCTGTTGGTACAACCGGAGCAGATTTTTTTATGTTATCTGTAACTAACCCTGCATTATTGTATAAAACAGGTGAAAACGGAAAAATGGAATTGGTTTATACAGAAAAAGGTGATGGTGTTTTTTATGATGCAATTAGTTTTTGGAATGCTAATGAAGGTATTGCTATTGGTGATAGTGTAGATGGTTGCTTGTCTGTTATTATTACTAGAGATGGTGGCAGTAGTTGGAATAAGATTGCGTGTAATAATTTACCTGAAGGTATTGCTGGTGAAGGTGCTTTTGCAGCTAGCAATACCAACATTAAAATTGTAGGAGATAAAACTTGGATAGCTACCACTAAAGGTCGTGTTTTTTATTCTGCAGATAAAGGAACTACTTGGGATGTATTTAGTGTACCAATGACAGGTTTGGGAGAAACACACGGAATTTTTTCTTTAGATTTTTATAACGAAAATTTAGGTTTTGCTATTGGAGGTGATTTTACAAAGCCAGAACAAAACATTAAAAATAAAGCAATAACCACAGATGGTGGTGTAACCTGGAGTTTAGTAGCAGATGGCAAAGAACCAGATTATAAAAGTTGTGTGCAATTTGTGCCAGAGCGCAATGGTAATGAACTAGTAGCTGTAGGGTTTACAGGTATTGCATATTCTAATGATAAAGGGCAAACGTGGAAAGAGTTGTCTAAAGAAGGCTTTTATACAATTAGGTTTGTTAATGATACTCTTGCGTATGCGGCAGGTAAAGACAGAATAGCACAATTAATATTTAAGAAATAAAAAAGGAAAGCTTATTGCTTTCCTTTTTTATGTTTATTTCTATATTCACGTATTAACCTGCGTTTAAAATCTTCTTCTAAACGAGCAAGTTTGTATGTTTTTCTGTAGCTTAACACTTTGCTAATTTTAGCATAGTGTTTTTTAGTAATTTCTACTTTTTGCTTTTCAAACTCTAAATAAGTTTCTAGTAAATGTTTAGAGTCTTTTTCTGATAGATTGTTGTAGTTGTACTTTTTTTTAAGCTCTCTTCTATCATCATAGAGTTTATGAAGTTCTTTTTCAAAATCATCATAAACAGGCCAAAAACCTTTTGCTTCATCACTAGAAAGTTCTAGCTGTTCTGTGAAAAAAGCAACCTTTAAAGATTTAATTTTTTCCCAATCGTTATTTTGTCCATAGAAAAACGTTGTTCCTATTAAAAAAAACAAAATAGTTACTATGTTACGGGTTTTATTCTTCATTTTCATTAAAATAAATATCTTGTATGTCTATACTATTATTAGACTCTAAATAGTTCATAATTTCATCTTCGTAAAATTCTCCTTCTGTAACATCAGACACATTAATATCATCCATAGGTAATATTTGTGCTAAGTCGTAGGTAGAGAATTCTATATCATTTTCATTAAAATAACTTTCAATGTCTGAGGCAGCTATGTCTTGAAAAGTTACGGGAGTAGAACCGTTGTTAAAAACTACAGCAGCAACTAAAATAGCTATAGCAGCAGCAATACTAGATACTGCGTATAGTTTCTTTTTAAAAGAGTTTAGTTTTATAACCTTAGGTTCTGTTTTTTGGTTTAGTTTGGTTTGAATATTTTGGTGTATGTTGTCAAAATAATTATTTGGTACGGTAAAACCTTCTTTTTTAGGTATAGCATTTTGTTGCTGAGTAATAGAATTATTCAGTTTATCAGAGAAGTTTTCTAAATAAGACTCTGGCATTTTAAATCCGCTATTTTTTGGTAGGCTTTTCATACTTATAATTTGACTCTCAATACTCTAAATGGTTTAATTGCTTTTTAAATAATTTTCAATTTTTTTTGCTGCTTGGTGGTAAGATGCCTTTAAACCACCAACAGAAGTGCCTAGTATATCTGATATTTCTTCGTATTTTAATTCGTCAAAATATTTCATATTAAATACTAATTTTTGTTTTTCTGGTAACGTGCTAATTGCTTTTTGTAGCTTTAATTGTATTTCGTCACCTTCAAAATAAACATCAGATTGCAAATTTTCTAATAATAATTCTTGCAATTCTTCACTTGTAACCCCAAGCATTTTAGATTTTGTTTTTAAAAATGATAGAGATTCATTTGTGGCAATGCGGTATATCCAAGAAAATAGTTTGCTGTCTCCTTTAAATTTATTAATATTTCTAAATACCTTTATAAAGGTGTTTTGTAATACATCATCAGCATCATCATGGTTAAGTACAATTTTACGTATGTGCCAATATAACCTTTCCTTGTAGGTATCAACAAGAACCTCAAAAGCTTTTGCTTGCGAGTTTTTTTCTTTAAGCTGATGTACTAAAGTTTCTTCGGTCATCAAAAATTGTAATTAATTTAGTATTTTGACTTTTTAACGTGTAATTGGTTTATTCTTAAATGTCAAAAGATTGCATATCTACTAGTTTTTTGTAGACATTATTATTATTTATAAGCTCTGTGTGCGTACCTTGCTCTACAATTTCTCCTTTTTGTAATACAACAATAGTATCTGCACTTTGTATTGTAGATAACCTGTGGGCAATTACAATAGAGGTTCTGTTTTGCATCATTTTTTCTAAAGCGTCTTGTACTAAACGCTCACTTTCTGTATCTAAAGCAGAAGTGGCCTCATCTAATATCATTATTGGCGGATTTTTAAGTACCGCACGTGCAATGGATAAACGTTGTTTTTGTCCGCCACTTAATTTATTTCCGCTATCGCCAATATTGGTATCATAACCATTAGGTTGTTCCATTATAAAGTCGTGAGCATTAGCAATTTTAGCGGCTTCAATAATTTCTTCATCCGTAGCATTAGTTTTACCTAAAGCAATATTATTTTTAATGGTGTCATTAAATAAAATAGAATCTTGTGTAACCAAGCCCATTAAGTTTCTGAGTGATTTTTTAGTAAGGTCTTTTATGTTGTCACCATCTATAGCAATTTCACCTTCGTTTACATCATAAAAACGTGTAACTAGGTTTGCAATGGTACTTTTACCACTACCAGACTGACCAACAAGTGCTACGGTTTTTCCTTTGTTTACTGTTAAATTAAAGTTTTTAAGCACGTAATCATCCTCATACTTAAAAGAGATATTTTTTAGAGTGATGTTATTTTTAAATTCTTCCTTAGCAATTGCGTTTTCTTTTTCGGCAATAGGATTTTCGGTTTCTAAAATTTCTAATACACGTTCTGCTGCAGCATTACCTTTTTTAACACCGTATGATGCTTTACTTATGGCCTTAGCAGGTGTAAGTATTTGGTACGCAAGTCCCATATAGGTAATAAAAAGTTCTGGTTCTATACTTTTTTCTACCAAAACCATTTGTCCGCCATACCAAAGTAAAATACCAATAACACCAATGCCTAAAAACTCACTAGCGGGCGAAGCTAAGTTTTGTCTGTTTAATAAACTGTTAGAGAATTTAAAAAATCTGTTGGTTGATTTTTGAAAGGTACTAGCAAAAGTTTGTTCTGCATTAAAAGCTTTAATTACACGTAAACCTCCTAAGGTTTCTTCTAAAATAGATAAAAAGGTACCTTGTTCTTTCTGTACTTTATCAGATTTCTTTTTTAACGATTTACCAATTAATGAAATTATAAAACCAGAAATAGGAAGAAAAATAAATACAAAAATGGTAAGCTTTGCACTAAAAGCAACCATCATTGCAATGGTAAAAATTATAGTAAGTGGCTCTCTAACGGCTAACTCTAACACAGATAAAAATGAATGTTGAATTTCTAAAACATCAGATGTAATACGGGCAATAGTATCTCCTTTTCTTTTTTCTGAGTAATAAGATATTGGTAGTTCTACGGTTTTATCATACAAAGCATTTCTTAAATCTTTTAAAACACCGTTTCTTAAAAAAGCAATAAAATACATAGCTAAATAGCCAAATAAGTTTTTTAAGAAAAACATACCTATAACCAAGCCAACCATTAGCATTAGTGCATCGCCTTGGTTACCGCTACCAACATTTTGCGTTATGTAATAGTTTAAATAGTCTATAGTATAATCTTTAATTTCTGTAATGCCTGCCCATTCTGGCGCAACAGTAATAGATTCTGTTTGTCCAAATAATACAGATAGCATAGGAAATAAAGATACCATTGCTAGCGTACTAAATAAAGCGTAAAAAATGTTAGAAATAATATTTAGAATTGCATAGCTTTTGTAAGGCTTTGCATATACTAGTATTTTTTTAAAATATTTCATTAATTTAACTTGAGTTCTTTTAGAATTCTGCTTATTTTTTGCTCTAATTCGTCGTTTTTAGCTGTAAAATCTGCCGCTGTATCTAAGTTGGTATTAACACTAAAATAGAATTTTATTTTTGGCTCTGTACCACTTGGTCTTGCAGCCATTTTTGTACCGTCTTCAGCTATATAAATAAGTACATTAGATTTAGGAATAGTAATTTCCTTTTCTTCTCCAGTAATTATATTTTTGGCAATAGATGTATTGTAATCTTCAATCCATTCTACTTTAGAATTATCTATTGTGGTTACTGGATTGTTTTTAAAATCTTCCATCATTTGCTTAATTTCTTGGGCACCAGAAGCTCCTTTTTTAGTTAAAGACACTAGTTTTTCTTTGTAAAAACCACAATCTACATATGTATCTATTAAATCTTTATAAAAGGAACTGCCGTTAGCTTTTGCATTTGCAGCAATTTCACAAGCCAGTAGAGTAGAGGTTACGGCATCTTTATCTCTAACAAAGTCACCAACCATAAAACCAAAACTTTCTTCGCCACCACCAACAAAATATTGGTTTGGTGCGTCTTTTATCATTTTAGCTATCCATTTAAAGCCTGTTAATGCAGTTTTGCACTCTACATTGTATTGGTCTGCCAACTTATTCATCATTGGTGTAGAAACAATAGTAGAACCAATAAACTCATCTCCAGTAAACCCTTTTTGTTTACGTTGTTCTAAAAGAAACTTGGTCATTAAAACCATAGTTTGGTTGCCGTTTAGTAGCTCTAGTTTGTCTTCTAAATTACGAACAGCAATACCAAGTCTGTCACAGTCTGGATCTGTACCAATAACCATATCGGCACCAATTTCCTCTGCTTTTTTTATAGCCATAGACAATGCTTCTGGTTCTTCTGGGTTAGGAGAAACAACCGTAGGAAAATCACCATCTGGTTTAGCTTGCTCTTCAATAATGGTAACATTAGTATAACCCGCACGTTTTAAAACTTCGGGCACAGCAGTTATAGACGTACCGTGTAACGATGTAAAAACAATTTTAAAATTGTCTTTTCCTTTAGCATTAAAACTTCCGTTTTTTACAGATGCACTCAAAAATGCTTCATCAACTTCTATGTCTATTAATTCAATTTTAGTTTCGTCTGCATTAAAGTTAATTTCACTAAAATCTAATTTGTTAATTTCTGTAATAATTTCCTTGTCCTGTGGTGGTACAATCTGTCCGCCATCTGTCCAGTATACTTTATAGCCATTATATTCAGGAGGATTATGAGATGCTGTTAGTACAATACCAACGTGGCAATTTAGGTGCTTTACGGCAAAAGATAATGCTGGTGTTGTTCTTAGGTCAGAAAATAAAAATACTTTAATGCCATTTGCAGAAAAAACCTCTGCAACAGTTTTAGCAAGTGTATCGCTATTATGTCTACAATCGTAAGCAATAACAACTTTTAAATCTTCATTAGGGTATACTTTTTTTAGATAATTACTTATTCCTTGGGTATTTTTACCTAAGGTGTATTTATTAATTCGGTTTGTACCAACACCCATTACCCCTCGCATACCACCAGTACCAAATTCTAAGTTTTTGTAAAAACTATCATTAAGTTCTTCTGTATTGTTTTTTATTAAATCTTCTACTTTTGTTTTTGTTTCGGTATCAAAAGTAGTAGTAAGCCAAGTTTTTGCGGTATCTAAAATTGAACTCATTTTTAGTATATTTTTAAGTGGTACAATATAATTTAGTTGATATTTAACTCTTCAGAGATAGAATATCTTGTTTCGTTTTTTTTAGAGCGTACAATAATTTCTCCTATAAAGCCGGCTAAAAATAACTGACTGCCCATAACCATAGCGGTTAAAGAGATGTAAAATTGTGGTCTTTCTGTAATTAACCTGCCAAATTTATTAAGAAATAGTTTATCTATACCCAAATATAGAGCAAAACCAAAACCAATAACAAACATTAGTGCGCCCAAAGCACCAAACAAATGCATAGGTCTTTTTCCAAATTTAGATAAAAACCATATGGTTATTAAATCTAAAAAGCCATTTATAAAACGTTCCATACCAAATTTTGTGCTTCCGTATTTGCGTGCTTGGTGTTGCACAACTTTTTCATCAATTTTAGTAAAGCCAGCATTTTTAGCAAGTACAGGTATATAGCGGTGCATTTCGCCTGATACTTCTATGTTTTTAACAACTTCTTTTCTGTAAGCTTTTAAACCACAATTAAAATCATGAAGTTTAACTCCAGAAGTTTTTTGTGCAGCCCAGTTAAATAGTTTTGAAGGTAGATTTTTTGTAATTACAGAGTCGTATCGCTTTTTTTTCCAACCAGAAATTAGGTCGTAACCGTCATTAATAATAAGGTTGTAAAGTTCTGGTATTTCTTCTGGGTTATCTTGTAAGTCTGCATCCATTGTAATAACCACGTTACCTTTTACTGCTTTAAAACCAGCGTGTAGTGCTTGTGATTTTCCAAAGTTTTTTAAAAAACGTATGCCTTTTACATTGGGGTTAGTAGTAGATAATTCTGAAATAATCTTCCAAGAATTGTCTGTGCTACCATCATCTATAAATAGTATTTCATATAAAAAATGATTGGATTGCATTACGGATACAATCCAATCATGTAGTTCTTTTAAAGATTCTTCCTCGTTTAAAAGAGGAATAACAATAGATAAATTCATAGGGTACTCTTGAAAATATATTCAAAAGTACAAATTCCTAAATTGTTTCTTGCTTTTTTATTAAGAATGCAGGAATTAATGAAAGTAGAAATCCTGCAACTATGCTATAAAGAAGACCAAATAAGATTTGCATTACTGGGGTTTGAAAAGGTTTTGACATTTCTATGTTAGCTTCTATTTGTTCCATAGATAGGCCAGATTCTAAAAGCATTCCTTTTTGATATTCAGTTGCTTTAGTCATAAAATCAGGATCTATTACGCCTGCCAGTATTTGGTTAAATATTACGCCTATTATGCCACCTATTAAGCTAATACCTACGCCTACTTTTAAAGCCTGACCTACAGATATAAATCCTCCGTTATCTTTTTTAAATTGTAGCATACCTATAATAATAAAAGCTAAAGACAATAGAACACTAATTAAAAAAACCATTGCGCCTCCTTGGTAATGCATATCTAGTGAAAATAACATAAGTACAAACGCAATACTAATTCCGCCTAACATTAAACCGTATTTTAAAGCATATTTTCCTGTTTTTGGTGTATTCTCTTCCATATTAATTTATATTTTTTGGTTGTTATATTATATGTATTCATTTTATTATTTTTGTTACAGAAAAATGCCGCTTATTTTTTTATTATTTTTTTTAGTTAAGTATTGTGGTTTTCATAAAAAAGCGTATTTTTGCACCGCTAAATTTATTTAGAAGAATTAAAGTTTTAAAAAATGAGAAAAGGTATACACCCAGAGAATTATAGATTAGTAGCGTTTAAAGATATGTCTAACGATGAAGTATTTTTAACTAAATCTACTGCAAATACAAAAGAAACATTAGAGGTTGATGGTGTTGAATACCCATTAGTAAAATTAGAAATCTCTAGAACATCACACCCATTTTACACAGGTAAGGCTAAATTAGTTGATACTGCTGGGCGTATTGATAAGTTTAAAAACAAATACAAGAAATTTACTAAGTAATAATTTCTTTTCAATAATATTTTTAAAAGTCACTTTTCAATTAATTTTGAAACGTGACTTTTTTAGTTTAACACAAAATACTTTAGTCTTATGAATTACATTTTATTTGATGGTGCCGCAAGAACAGCTTTATTACCTTTTACTTATACTAGACCTGTTGCAGAAATTAGAATAGGAATACTTACTATTAGAGAAAAATGGGAAAAGTTTTTAGGAAGCACTACAAGTACAATTACAGAAGACTATTTAAGTGATAAGCATCCAATGGTAGAGCTAGAGGAGAATGTAATGATAAACTCATCATACCTGCCAAACCCTAATTTGGTCACTTTAATTACCAACTTAAAAGAAAACCAAGTTATATATCATAAAGATAATATTGTTGCTTTTTTTACAAAAGAAGCACAAGAAGAAGTAGATTTTAATTCTTATGAGGAAATTTATTTTGAAGAAGATGTAATAACGGTTGAAAAAACTTGGGATATTTTTTCTAAAAATGAAGAGGCCTTACAAGCAGATTTTAATTTAATAACTGAAGGGCGTATAAGCGCTCCTGTATCTGATACAAATACACTTATAAATCCTGATAATATTTTTGTTGAAGAAGGAGCAACAGTAGAGTACTGTATGTTAAATGCAACCAAAGGTCCTATTTATATAGGTAAAAACGCAGAGATTTGGGAAGGTGCTATGGTGCGTGGTCCGTTAGCATTATGTGACAATGCAATAATAAAAATGGGAGCAAAAATTTACGGAGCAACCACTATTGGTCCTTTTAGTAAAATTTGTGGAGAGGTAAGTAACTCTGTTATATTTGGTTACTCTAGCAAAGGTCATGAAGGTTATTTAGGCAACTCTGTATTAGGTGAATGGTGTAATATAGGTGCGGACTCTAACAACTCTAACTTAAAAAATAATTATGCTAAAGTTAGGCTTTGGAATTATGAAAGTGAGAGTTTTGAACAAACTGGTTTGCAATTTTGTGGTTTAATGATGGGAGACCATAGTAAAAGTGCAATAAATACAATGTTTAATACAGGTACAGTAGTTGGTGTAAATGTAAATATTTATGTGCCTGGTTTCCCTAGAAATTTTGTACCTAGTTTTAGTTGGGGTGGTGCATCTGGTTTTACAACATATGGTACTAAAAAAGCTTTTGAAACTGCTAAGATTATGATGGCTAGACGTAATGTTGAGTTTACTGCAGAGGATGAAGCTATCCTGACTCACGTTTTTGAGGAAACTAAAAAATGGAGGAAAGATTAAAAAATAATTAAGAACCCTTAATACTTTAAGTTAAATCTAATAAGTTTTTGTATTTTTCCATTTAATTTTTTAATCTATAGTAGCATTAAAATTAAATGAAAAAACTTACCCTAATTCGTCACGGAAAATCCTCTTGGAATTACGATGTTTCAGACAGAGACAGACCTTTGTTAGAACGTGGTATTAATGATGCTTATTTGGTTGCAAGCGCAATTAATAAGCCGGTAATAGATGCTGTTTTCTCTAGTCCCGCCAATAGAGCTTTACATACGTGTAATATTTTTTTAAGAGTTTTAAATATTCCTTCTAGTGAGCTGCGTATTTATGATGAGCTTTATGACTTTTCTGGAGAGCACGTTATTAATTTTATAAAGTCATTAGATAACAAGTTGCAAAATGTTGTAATTTTTGGGCATAACCACGCCTTAACACATATTGTAAATATGTATGGAGATAAGGTTATAGAGAATGTTCCTACATCTGGATTAGTAGAATTAAGTTTTAATATTTTAGAGTGGGGTGCTATTACTAAGGGTAGCACGCAAAATGTAATTTTTCCTAAACAATTAAAGAATGATTAAGTCAAAAAATCAATATATAAATAGAGAAATTAGTTGGTTAAGTTTTAACGCTCGTGTTTTACAGGAAAGTGCAGATACTAAAGTGCCTTTAATTGAAAGATTGCGTTTTTTAGGAATATTCTCTAATAATTTAGATGAGTTTTTTAAGGTACGTTACGCCACTGTAAAACGCATTGTAGATGCGGGTAAAACAGGAAAAAGTGTTTTAGGAGGAGAAAAAGCTAAAGATTTACTAGAAGAAATAACCAAAATTGTAATTAAACAACAAACCAAAAGTTTAAAAATACTTGGTGATATTGAAAAAGAATTAGAATCAGAAAACATATTCATTATTAACGAAAAAGAAGTTAGTAAAAGTCAGGCGGCTTTTATTAAAACTTATTTTATGGAGAAAGTTAGTCCGCGTTTAATGACCATTGTTTTAAATGATTTACGCGAATTTCCTCTGTTAAAAGATACTGCTGCTTATTTAGCCGTAAAAATGGTACTAACAAGTTTAGATGGTGTAGAAGATGTTCCAGAAAATAAATACGCTTTAATAGAAATACCTAAAGATATAGATCGTTTTGTTGTACTTCCAAAAGAAGGAGATAAGAATTATATTATTATTCTAGATGATTTAATAAGGTACTCTTTACGTCATATTTTTAATATGTTTACGTATAAATCTATCTCTGCTCATATGATTAAAATAACCAGAGACGCAGAACTAGATATAGATAACGACTTAAGTAAAAGTTTTATAGAAAAAATATCTTCTAGTGTAGAGCATCGTAAAATTAGTGATCCCGTTCGTTTTGTTTATGATAAAAGAATAGCAAAAGACACCCTTTCTTTTTTAATGGAAAAAATGGGGATTGAAGAAACTGATAGTATTATTCCTGGTGGTATTTACCATAATCGCAGGGATTATATGAAGTTTCCTAGTTTAGGACGTAAAGACCTTATGTATGATAAAATAACACCTTTGTTAGTTAAAGATTTTAATTTTGAGGGTAGTATTTTAGAGCAAATTGCGGTAAAAGACCATTTGCAATACACGCCTTACCACACATTTTCATACATTACTAAATTTTTAAGAGAGGCTGCCTTAGATCCGCAAGTAAGAACCATTAAACTTACTGTTTATAGGCTTGCAAGTAATTCTCAAGTGGTTTCATCACTAATAAATGCAGTAAAAAACGGAAAACAGGTAACAGTACAAATAGAGTTACAAGCTAGGTTTGATGAGCAAGCAAACATACAATATGCAGAACTTTTGCAGGCAGAAGGTGTTAAACTTATTTTTGGAGTTCCAGGTTTAAAAGTGCACAGCAAAATATGTTTAATAGAAAGAGAAGAAAACGACAAATTAAAGCGCTATGGCTTTATAAGTACAGGTAATTTTAATGAGTCTACTGCTAAAATTTATACGGATTATACGCTTTTTACTGCACACTCATCAATATTAAAAGAGTTAAACAAAGTTTTTGATTTTTTTGAAACAACTTATAAAATTAATAAGTATAAACATTTAATTGTTTCACCTCATTATACAAAAAATGCTTTTAAAGCGTTAATAGATCAAGAGATTGAAAACGCAAAAGCAGGTAAGGAAGCTTACATAAAATTAAAAATGAACAGTTTAACATCATACAAAATGGTAGATAAACTGTATGAGGCTAGTAACGCTGGAGTAAAAATACAACTAATTATAAGAGGCGTTTGTTGTTTAATTCCTGGTGTAAAAGGAATGAGTGAAAATATACAAGCTATAAGTGTTGTAGATAAGTTTTTAGAGCATACTAGGTTATTTGTTTTTGGTAATAATGGTAATCCTAAAGTTTATATTTCTTCGGCAGATTGGATGACACGTAACTTGGATTTTAGAGTAGAGGTAGGATGCCCAATTTATGATGAAGATATAAAGAAAGAATTACTAGATACGTTTGATATTTCTTGGAACGATAATTTAAAAGCACGTATTTTTTCTGAAAAGCAAGACAATGCTTATCGTAAAAGTGATGCTCCTGAGTTGCGTTCTCAGTTTGAATTATATGATTATTACAAGACCAAATTAAGTAAATAGATTTTTTATTTTGAAGATTTTTAAGCTTGCAGCAATAGATATTGGCTCTAATGCCATAAGGTTGCTTATACATAATATTATTGAAGCCAAAGACAAAAAAACCGAATTTAGGAAAAGTTCTTTAGTTAGGGTGCCTATACGTTTAGGTGAAGATTCTTTTACTGTAGGAGAAATATCTGACCGTAATGTTGAGCGTATGATAGATGCAATGAAAGCCTTTAAATTATTAATGAATGTTAACGGCGTAGAAAGTTATATGGCTTGTGCTACATCTGCAATTAGAGAAGCTAATAATGGCTATGAGGTTATTGAAAAAATACGTGACGAAGCGGGAGTTAATATTGAAGTTATAGATGGTAAAAAAGAAGCAGCAATTATAGCGTCTACAGATTTAAAAGAATTAATAAATAATGACCAAGCTTATTTGTATATAGATGTTGGTGGTGGTAGTACCGAGTTTACTGTTTTTTCTGAAGGTAAACTTGTAGCATCTAAATCTTTTAAAATTGGAACCGTTAGGTTGTTAAATGATATGGTAGGTGTAAAGGTTTGGAATCAGTTAGAAGAGTGGATTAAATTATATACCAGAGATTTGTCTAAAGTATCAATTATTGGTTCTGGTGGTAATATAAATAAGCTACATAAAATGTCTGGCCGAAAAATAGGGGAACCTTTATCTTATATTTGGCTTAATGCTCAGTATCATTTTTTAGAGAGCATGTCTTATGAAGATAGAGTTTCTGAACTAGGTTTAAATCAAGATAGGGCAGATGTAATTATACCAGCCACACGTGTATTTTTATCATCAGCAAAGTGGTCTGGAGCTAAAAAAATACATGTGCCTAAAATAGGCCTTTCAGATGGTATGATTAAAACCTTGTACCAAAAAAATAAGGAGTCAATTTAATATTACCCGTGTACATTACCAGTTGCCCCTAAGTTTTTCATTAGGTTAGCTTCATACTCTAACAAATCTTGCCATTTTTGGTCTACTTCATCACGGTCTCCGTATTGCCTTGCAAAATTTAAAAACATAGTATAGTGTCCGGCTTCACTTATCATTAGTTTTCTGTAAAATTCTGCCAGTTCTTTATCGGCTAATTCTTCAGAAAGTAATCTAAAGCGTTCACAGCTACGAGCTTCTATTAGGGCAGCATATAAGAGTCTGTGCACCAGTTGTGTGGTTCGGCTACCTCCTTTAGGAAAAAACTTTAATAAATCTACAACATATTGGTCTTTACGGTCTCTACCTAGGGTATTTCCGCGAGCAATTATTTTGTCATGAACCATTTTAAAATGTCCCATTTCTTCTCTGGTTAAAGCAACCATCTCTTGTACCAATTCTGTGTACTCAGGAAAACTAACTATTAAAGATATTGCTGTAGCAGCAGCTTTCTGCTCACAAAAAGCGTGGTCTGTTAATATATCATCTATATTTTTTTCTACAATATTTACCCATCTTGGGTCTGTAGGTAGTTTTAAGCCTAGCATAGTGTTTGTTTAAGTTGCAAAAATAATGATATTGATTTGGATGCAAATAAAAAAGACATATTTTCTAAGGTAGAAAATATGCCTTTTAAAGGTTTTGGTTGATTAGTTATTTTAAATATAATAGATACTTTAAAAACGCTTGTTATTGTAATAAATTACAAAGGTAAGTGTTTTTGTTAAAATTATATTAAAGCCTAAATGTAACATAAATCATCCAATAATGAAATAAAATGTAGAAAAAAGTAACAATTTTGTACTATTTGTTAAATGTTTTTATTTGGTGATTTTGCAACATATTTTAATTTAAATATCTGTTTTTAAATATTTTAGCTTGTATTTTATGTTGGGTGTTAAGTCGCAATTATTGCTATAGATTTGTAACTATTTAAAAATAAAAGATTTATCTTTTTATAAATTTACTAACTTACCGTAATTTAAATCAACCATTTTATAACTAATTATTTTATGAAATCTATATTTTTTAAAGTTCTATTGATAGTGTTTTTAGGTGTTTCCTTCTTTTCTTGCGGATTGCAAAGTCCCAAAGTTCTTGTGTTTACTAAAACTGCTGGTTTTAGGCACGGATCTATAGATAGTGGTGTGTTAGCCCTAGAAAAAATGGCAAAAGACAAAAATTTTGTAATAGACACTACGGCAAATTCAGCCTTGTTTACTGTATCTAATTTAAAACAATACAAGGCAGTTGTGTTTTTAAATACTACAGGTGATATTTTAAATGACGAAGAGCAAAAAGCCTTTGAAAAATATATTAAATCTGGAGGTGGTTACGTTGGTATACATGCAGCTGCAGACGCAGAGTATAATTGGCCATGGTATAACAAACTAGTTGGAGGTTATTTTAATGGGCATCCTAAGGTGCAGAAAGCTACGTTGCAAGTTGTAGATAGTACGCATTTATCAACCAAAATGTTAGGTAAAACGTGGGAGAAAGTAGATGAGTGGTATAATTATAAAGATTTAAATAAAAATGTAAATGTGTTATTAAACGTAGATGAAAAGAGTTATAGCGGAGGTAAAAATGGAGATTACCATCCAATGGCTTGGTACCATGATTATGATGGAGGTAGAGCTTTCTATACGGGATTAGGACATACTAACGTAACATTTAAAAATCCTGTTTTTTTAGAGCATTTATATGGTGGTATTAAATATGCGATGGGAGAGTAGTAGATTGCTTTTTAAATACTTAAATCAAATTCCTGTCTTAGTAAGTCTATGACAGGATTTTTTTCTCTTAATTTTTGGTATTTTTCTTCAGGTGTAAATGCAAACTTTTTTACAGCTTCTTCATTTACTGTAATTTCTAGCGTAATAAAGTAGTTATTAAGCTCTTTTTTTAAGTATTCCATAAGGTCGTACTTTTCACGTTCAACCTCCTTTTTCATAGTGTCATTAGCTAATTGTATGCTAATTGTAGTTCTGTCTTTTAAAACAGGTGTGTCACTATTTAGGTTAGATGCTAAAATACGCTGACCTTGAGCTTCTATTTTATCAACAAACTTATTCCATAATTCTTGAAGTCTTTCAACTTCAAAATCATCATTAGGTAAGGTGCTTTCGTCAACAACTACATCTACTTTATTTAATTTATGTTGTTCTTTAGCTTTTAAGCTAGATAAAGATAAACCAGATACTCTTTTAGGAGAATTAATGTTTAGCTTTTTTATAGCAGGTGTAGCAGCTACTTCTTTAGTAACTGTTTTTGCCGCAACTACAGGTTTAGTAGGGGTAGCAATAGTAGAGTTATCTGTGTAGACAGGAGCAGTTTCTTTAGCTTTTTGGTTATTAGTTGTACTAGCGCTGGGTTTGGTGTTTGCTGCAGTATTACTAGTTTTAGGTTTGCTTTCTCTAAAATGAGATGCAGGTACTAGTGTAATTATTTGATTACTTAATGCTAGGGATTCAGGATTTTTTTTTTCTCCATCAAAAGTGATAGAGGCTAATTTCATTAAGGCAAGTTCTATTAACAAGCGCTGGTTTTTACTTGTTTTATAGTTGAGATCTGCAGTGTTGGCAATATCTATGGCTTTCAATAAAAAGGCGTTGTTGGTTTGTTGAGCTTGCTCTTGGTATCGTTTTTTTGCTTCGTCACCAACTTCTAACAAATTAACGGTGTTTGGATGCTTGCACACCATTAAATCTCTAAAATGAGACGCGAGACCGATTATAAAGTGATGGCCGTCAAAACCTTTGCTAAGTGTAGTGTTAAATAGTATTAGTAAAGACGGTATGTTATTTTGTAAAATATGGTCTGTTGCTTCAAAATAAGTATCGTAATCTAATACATTTAAATTTTCTGTAACTGCCTTTCGGGTTAATTGTTTTCCAGAAAAACTTACCACCCTATCAAAAATAGACAATGCATCTCTCATGGCACCATCTGCTTTTTGAGCTATAATATGTAAAGCATCATCTTCGGCTTCAATACCTTGGTTTTCTGCTATGTATTTTAAATATTCTGCAGCGTCTTTTACCGTAATTCTTTTAAAATCAAAAATTTGGCAACGAGACAAAATAGTAGGTATAATTTTATGTTTTTCTGTAGTAGCTAAAATAAAAATAGCGTGTTTTGGTGGCTCTTCTAAGGTTTTTAAAAATGCATTAAAAGCAGCCTGCGAAAGCATATGTACCTCATCTATAATATAAACTTTGTACTTGCCAACTTGCGGCGGTATGCGTACTTGGTCTATTAAGCTCCTAATACCGTCTACAGAGTTGTTAGAGGCAGCATCTAGTTCAAAAATATTAAACGCAAAATCTTCTTCTGGATTTTCTTCTCCATCAGAATTTATCATTTTTGCTAAAATACGTGCACAGGTTGTTTTACCAACACCTCTAGGACCTGTAAACAACAAAGCTTGGGCTAAGTGGTTGTTTTGTATGGCATTTAAAAGTGTATTTGTAATAGCTTGTTGCCCTACAACATCTTTAAATGTTTGTGGTCTATATTTTCTAGCTGATACTACAAATGGTTCCAATTACTATGCTTTTATTAGTGAACTAATGTTACAGTACAAATATAAATATATGGCTTCATTTTACCTTATTTTTTACAAAGATATAGTGCTTACTTATCAACAATTAATTTACCTTTGCCACGAGCAGGTTACTCTATCGCTTTGCAAACTTGTTTTGTAAAGAGGAAAGTCCGGACACCATAGTGTAGCATAGCGGGTAATTCCCGTCCGTTGTAAAACGAGGACAAGTGCAGCAGAAAGTATGTACAGGTAATGCTGTAGTGAAACCAGGTAAACTCTATGCGGTGCAACGCCATGTAAATTAGCGTTATAAGGGTACACGCCCAAGCTAAAGGGTAGGCGGTTTGAGCTTTTAGGTAACTAAAAGCCTAGATAAATGATAGGGAAGCCACTAGTTGGCTTTACAGAATCCGGCTTATTACCTGCTCTTTTTTATTCTTCTTTTGTTTCTTTTTCAAAAAAACTAAAAACACTTCCTCCATATCTTTTTAGATAGGAAAAGTTTGGTAAGTTATCTAACTTAGTGTGTTTAGAGTGCTCTACAATTAACAAACCATCATCAGAAAGTAAATCGTTTTTAAAAACCAATTCTGGTATTTTTGCAAAATCTTCTGTAGAAAAATCGTATGGTGGATCTGCAAAAATTATTGTAGACTTGATGGCTGTACGTTCTAAATATTTAAAAACATCACTTTTTATGGTAGATATATTTACATCTAGTTCTTTAGCTGTTTGGTTTATAAATTTTACACAACCATAATCTGCATCTACACATATTATGTTTTCTGTTCCTCTAGATGCAAATTCATAACTTATATTACCTGTACCAGCAAAAAGATCTAAAACGCTAATATCTTCAAAATAGTAATGGTTATTTAAAATATTAAATAAGGCTTCTTTAGCCATATCTGTAGTTGGTCTAACCGGTAACTTTTTTGGTGCTATTAGTCTTTTGCTTTTAAATTTTCCTGATATTATGCGCATTATAGGGCGTTTAGAACGGTAAAGTCTATATTTTTTTTAGTGTAATCTCCTAGTTGAAAAGTACTGTTATCTGGTGCGTACACACTAATGTTTTTAAAATGATTATAGCATTTTTTATAAATAGTACTATCTTCTTCTATATCTCCAAACAATCTAAGTATAACCGTTTCATTATCTAATTTCAATTGTTCGCAAGTAAAAAGTAGGTAGTACAAAAAGTCTTCTGTAGTTAAGTACTCAAAACTATTAAAAAGGAGTAGTTTTTTCTTGTCAATTATAACAATATCCATTTGTTTTTCTGATGCGTACACGTAACAAGTAATATCATTGTTAGTGTTTGCATTAAGTAAAGAAGATGTTATAATAGAAGAGCTATGCTTGTAGGTAAAATCACCAAATAAGTCGTAAATGTAATTGTTAATATTAACTAGGGGAACAAAAACATTTACAATATCAAAGTTTGTTATTTCATCATGTGCAATTAGGTCAGTTGCTAAAACTTTGGTATTGTATTTTAAATAATTGTGTTTCTCGTCTTCTACAAACAAAGGTTTTGGCACAAAACAAAATAAAGTGTTTCTGTGCGTAGCAATTACTTCTGTATAAGAATCACTTGTAATATTATGCTCTTTAAACATAGTAACAAGTTCTTTTTCTAACTCTAAAGGATCTAGTTCTGTATTAAAAATTTTTCTTTTAGAGACTAAAATGGTATTATCTAGAGTGTCAACAACACAAAAAGAAAGTCCATTCAAACTAATTTGAATGGACAATTTTTTATAATTAGATGTTGTATCTAAAGTATTATTTTTTTGTTTTTCTGTCATAAATAGGAGGCCAGTTACCGCTAGTGCTTACATCATCTAAGTCACCAACTATAATTTCATCAAAATTTATTTCTTCAACACTATTTAAGGCATTTTCTCTGTCTCTTAAATCTTTAGGTTGGTCATATAAAACAACGTCTTTTTTAACAGATGCTTTAAATACAGAAACCTCTTTTCCTCCTTTTTCAATAGTCGCTGTTTTCATATCAAACTCAGCTTTTCCATTTTCAGAAAAAGGTACAAACTTTAATGTTTTATATCTATCATCGTTCTTAAATAAAGAATCTTTAACAGGTATAACATTTAAGGTATCTACAATTTTAACGTCTCTTTGTAAATCAATACCAAAGTCTTTGTCATACTCCATGTAAGAAGAATCTCTTTGCTGTATAATGTAGTAATTTCCGTTTTCTACAAACTTCACTAAAGCATCAAAGTTAGGAGCAAATTTACCAGTGGCAGATTTATGAGCTTCTTGTATATCTCTAATATCTTTTAAAGAGTTAATTACAGCTTGGAAGCGCTCTTGTTTTACTTTTTTAAATTCTATAGGACCATTTACAGATTGGTATATCATATATCCAAAAAAGATAGCTGCTAACCAAAGAACAATTTTAATTACGGTTTTCATTAGTATACTGTTGTTTTTATTTAGTGGTTTGACACAAATCTACAATTTTTTTTTAATCACAAAAGTATTTCAGCTTAAATTTCATCATTATCTTTGAAGACTTATGAATCTACCTACCTCTACATCATTCTTTAATTTATTAAAAGAAAAATTTCCTTTTGAGCCTACTTTAAAGCAACTCATTACTTTAGAGAAGTTATCTCAGTTTTTGTTGTCCAAAAATAATGATGATCTTTTTCTTTTAAAAGGTTACGCTGGTACTGGAAAAACAACAATTATAGGAACTATAGTTACAAATTTGTGGAATATTAAAATGAAAGCTGTGCTTTTGGCACCAACAGGTAGGGCAGCAAAGGTTATGTCTAATTACTCCAATGCAAAGGCACTTACCATACATAAAAAAATATATTTTCCTAAAAAACAAAGCGGTGGAGGTATACAATTTACCTTGGCACCTAATAAACATACAAATACCGTTTTTGTTGTAGATGAGGCGTCTATGATACCAGATGCGCCGTCAGATTCCAAGTTATTTGAAAATGGCTCATTGTTAGATGATTTAATGTCTTATGTGTATTCTGGTAAAAATTGTAAACTGGTTTTAATTGGAGATACAGCTCAGTTACCACCGGTAAAACTAGATATTAGTCCGGCTTTAGATGAAGACAGACTATCTTTAAATTATAATAAAGATGTTACTAAGGTAGAGTTGGATGAAGTAATGAGGCAGGCAGAAGACTCGGGTATTTTAATGAATGCAACTAATTTAAGAGAGCAGTTGCACGGTAGTTTTTTTGAAGATTTTAAGTTTGATGTTAATCCGTACAAAGACATTGTGCGTTTAATAGAAGGTAATGATATTTTAGAAGCTATTGAAGATTCTTATGCACAAAACGGAAAAGAAGAAACGGCTTTTATTGTACGCTCTAACAAACGTGCCAATTTGTATAATGCCAATATCAGAAATCGTATTTTATATTTAGAAAATGTAATTTCTACAGGAGATTATATGATGGTGGTAAAAAATAATTATTTTTGGATTAAGCCTACAACAGAAGCTGGTTTTATTGCAAACGGTGATATTTTAGAGATTTTAGAAATTTTTGCTATTAAAGAATTGTACGGTTTTAAGTTTGCAGAAGTAAATGTAAAAATGGTAGATTACCCAAATATGCCTGCTTTTGAAACTGTTTTATTGTTAGATACTATAGACGCAGAAACACCTTCTTTACCGTATGAGGAAAGCAACCGCTTGTACCAAGAGGTTATGTTAGACTATGCAGATGAAACCTCTAAATATAAAAAGTTTTTAAAGGTTAAAAACAACAAGTATTTTAATGCATTACAGGTAAAATTTTCTTATGCTATAACGTGCCATAAAAGTCAGGGTGGACAATGGGATACAGTTTTTGTAGAACAACCCTATTTGCCAAATGGCATAGATAAAGATTACTTGCGTTGGTTGTATACCGCAGTAACAAGAGCTAAAAAACAATTGTATTTAATAGGATTTAAGAACGATTTTTTTCTTGATTGGGAATAACCTATTTTTGGTACAATATATGTGTATAACTAACCATATAGCTGCTTTTTAAAAGCAACTTAAACACATAAAACCATTACAAATGACATCAGAAACCATTATTAGTATTTTTTTAGGCATTGGCTTAGCTACATCTGTAGGCTTTAGAGTCTTTTTGCCTTTATTTGCATTAAGTTTAGCATCATATTTTGGAGCTTGGGAATTAAATGAAAGTTGGATTTGGATAGGTAGTTTACCAGCACTAATAGTATTAGGTGTAGCTACTTTGGTAGAAATTTTTGCATACTTTATTCCTTGGGTAGATAATTTATTAGACTCTGCCGCCATACCTTTGGCAGCAATTGCGGGTACCGCAGTAATGGTATCTACAGTAGCTAATTTAGATCCGGTAATTACTTGGTCTTTAGCAATTATTGCAGGTGGTGGTACAGCCAGCGCCATAAAAGGTACTTCTGCAGCAACTAGGCTAACCTCTACCGCTACAACTGGTGGTTTAGCAAATCCTGTTGTAGCAACAGTAGAAACAGGTACAGCTGTAGTTGTATCTACAGCAACTATTATAGCTCCTGTTATTGGAGCTGTTTTGGTAGTTATTATATTAGCATTAATTTTTAGAATGTACAGAAAATTAATGCCTAAACGAAAAAAATAGATAAAAGATACATGAAGATTATTGCAATGATTCCTGCACGGTATGCAGCGTCTAGATTTCCGGGTAAACTAATGCAAAATTTAGCAGGTAAACCCGTTATTGTTAGAACCTATGAAACCGCTATAAAAACAAATTTATTTGATGATGTTTTTGTGGTTACAGATAGTGACACTATTTACAAGACAATAACAGAGGCTGGTGGTAAGGCTATAATGAGCATTAAGGAACACGAGTGTGGTAGTGACCGTATAGCAGAGGCTGTAGAAAATATGGACGTAGATATAGTTTTTAATATACAAGGGGATGAGCCTTTTACGCCTAAAGAAGGGTTGGAGGAATTATTATCGGTATTTAAAAATGATGATAAAAAAGAAATAGATCTTGCTACAATTATGTCTGAAATGACAGATGAAAATGAAATTAAAGATCCAAACTTTGTAAAAGTTATAGTAGATAACAGAAATTTTGCATTATACTTTTCTCGTTCGCCAATTCCTTACCCTAGAGAAAAAAATGTTGGACTAAAATATTACGAGCATAAAGGTGTTTATGCCTTTAGAAAAAATGCTCTTATGGATTTTTACAATCTACCAATGTTACCTTTAGAGGCATCAGAAAAAATAGAGTGTATTCGTTATCTAGAATATGGAAAAAAAATTAAAATGATTGTAGATAATACTTCTGGTATAGAAATAGATACACCAGAGGATTTAGAAAGAGCACAAGCAGAATGGAAGTAGACTTTAAAAATATAAAAGTTATTGGTTTTGATGCCGATGATACACTTTGGGTTAATGAAACTTATTTTAGAGAAGCAGAAGAAACTTTTGCAGAATTATTAGAAGGCTATGAAACTAAAAATAAAATAGATCAGGAATTGTTTAAAATGGAAATGCAAAATTTAGGTCGGTACGGGTACGGCATAAAAGCATTTGTATTGTCTATGGTAGAGTCTGCCTTAGAGATATCTAATAACAAAGTAAACAATTCTGTAATAGCTAAAATTTTAGATATTGGTAAAGAAATGATAGACCAACCTGTTGAGTTATTGCCAGGTGTAGAGTCTGTTTTACAAAAGCTTCAGTCTAAATACAGATTAATAGTTTTAACTAAAGGAGATTTACTAGATCAAGAACAAAAACTAGAAAAATCTGGATTAAAAAAATACTTTCATCACGTAGAAGTTTTAAGTGATAAAAAAGAAGAGAATTATAAAAATTTATTAGATCATCTTCAAATAAAAACTTCAGAATTTGTAATGTTAGGTAATTCTTTAAAGTCTGATGTGTTACCTATTGTAAAGCTAGGAGCACAGGCTGTACACATTCCTTTTCATACAACTTGGGTGCATGAAACCGTATCTAAAGAAGAAGAGGAATCTAATTCGTTTTTAACCTTAAATAAAATTGAAGATATTTTAGACTACTTAAAATAACATTATTTTAGAAAAAGAAATTCATATAACAAGACAGGTTTGCTTAAATTTGTCTTATCATACATAATAGATATAATACTATGACGACATATAGAAACTTCCCAATGGTACCTAGAGTAATTTTTGGGAACGGTAGTTTTAGCCAAATAGGAGACATATTAAAGTTAAAGCGTAAAAGTGCTAACGCACCTTTTATTTTTTTAATTGATGATGTTTTTAAAGGAAAAGAATTAGCTACCAGAATACCTTTGGTAGAGAATGATAAAACTATTTTTGTTTCATCAGAATTTGAACCAAAAACATACCAAGTAGATGCTTTAGTAGAACAAATTAAAGCCGATTATAATGAGTTGCCTTCTGGTATTATTGGTATTGGTGGTGGTACATTATTAGATATGGCTAAGGCTGTTGCAATTATGTTAACTAACCCAGGTAGTTCTGCAGAATACCAAGGATGGGATTTAGTTAAAAATCCAGCTATTTATCACGTAGGTGTACCTACCATTAGTGGTACCGGTGCAGAAGTGTCTAGAACAACTGTATTACTAGGTCCAGAGCGTAAGCTAGGCATAAACTCAGATTATACTCCTTTTGATCAGGTTGTATTAGATCCAGATTTAACACAAGGTGTTCCAAAAGACCAATGGTTTTATACAGGTATGGATTGTTATATTCATTGTGTAGAGTCTTTAGAAGGGACTTTTTTAAATGCTTTTAGCCAAAGTTATGGTGAAAAAGCTATGGAACTATGTAATGATGTGTATTTAAAAGATATTCCAGAAGACGAGTCTAGAGACAAGTTAATGATGGCATCTTGGCACGGTGGTATGAGCATTGCTTACTCGCAGGTGGGTGTTGCACATGCGTTAAGTTATGGACTATCATACCTATTAGGAGTAAAACACGGTATAGGAAACTGTTTGGTGTTTAATCATTTAGAGGAATTTTACCCAGAAGGTGTAAAATTGTTTTATAAAATGATGGAAAAACATAATATTACGTTGCCAACAGGTATATGTAAAGACCTTACGGAAGAGGAGTTTACAACTATGATTAATGTTGCTTTAAGTTTAGAACCACTTTGGGAAAACGCTTTAGGTAAAGATTGGAAAAAAACTGCAACTCCAGAGAAATTAAGATCTATTTACGCTAAAATATAATAGACTTTATATAATTTTAAAAAAGCCGAAAGTGTACATACGCTTTCGGCTTTTTTTGTAGTAATTTTATAAATAACTATAAATAAAATAAAATGTACGCTATAATAGGTGCTGGTATTGGAGGTTTAACAACGGCTTTGGCTTTTGAAAAGTTAAATATACCATACCATTTATATGAAAAAGCTGAAGATATTAATGCTATTGGAGCAGGAATATGGTTGGCTCCAAATGCACTAAAAGTGTATGAGTGGTTGGGTATTCTAGATCAGATTAAAGATACAGGTAACTCTATAGATCGTATAACAATAGCAACAGCAGATTTAAAACCACTTACAGACAGTAGACAGGATGAAGCTAAACAGGAGTATGGATATTCTACCGTTGCCATACATAGGGCAGAATTGCAAAAAGTATTGGCTAACAATGTAGCTAGTTCTAATATTAGCTGGGGAAAGGGTTTAAAGAGTTACACAGAAACTAAAGAAGGAATAGAACTTCAGTTTTTAGATGCTACTACAGCTAATGTAAGTTACCTAATTGCAGCAGATGGTATAAACTCTGTAGTACGAAAACAACTGTTTCCAGAAAGTAAAATTAGGTATAGCGGACAAACGTGTTGGCGCGGTGTAACAAATTTTATACTACCAGAAGATTATAATCATCGAGGTATAGAAATGTGGGGTAAGCAAACCAGATTTGGAATATCTAAACTGTCTACAGATAAAACATCATGGTTTGCAGTAGCTAATAGCAAACCTTTTTTAACAGATAATAGAAAAACTTTAAAGGAAGACTTGCTCAAGGAGTATAATAACTATGCAAATGTGGTTACAGATTTAATTGCAAATACTAATATAGATGCTATACTTAGAAATGATATTATAGACCTTAAACCAATTAAAAAATGGCATACAAATAGGGTTTGTTTGTTGGGTGATGCTGCTCATGCTACAACACCAAATATGGGGCAAGGTGGTGCACAAGCTATAGAAGATGCTTATTTTTTATCTAAAATTATTACAACAAATACTACAGATAGTCCTTTTAAAGAATTTCAGAAGGTAAGGTATAAAAAAGTAAACTCTATTGTAAACCAGTCTTGGATTACGGGTAAAGTTGCACATTTAGGTTTTGGTTCTAAAATTAGGAATATGGTATTTAAAAACCTTCCTAAATCTTTAATTGATAAAAAAATGCATTTTGTTTACAGATTAGATAACGAGTAACGTATTTTTGCTGTACAATAGTTATAAATTTTTAATGAAATAGAGAGATGATGCATGCGATAGCTAAATTTATATATTTTAAAATAATGGGATGGACTTTAAATGGAGCCTTTCCTAAAATAGATAAATGTGTTGTAATAGTTGTGCCGCACACAAGTAACTTAGATTTTTTTTTAGGCTTACTCATTAGAAGAGTGCTTAATGAAGAGTTTAATTTTGTTGGTAAAAAGAGTTTGTTTAAATGGCCTTTTGGCTGGTATTTTAGGTGGCAAGGTGGTATGCCTATAGATCGTACTAAAAGCAACAACTTTGTGGATGCTTGTACAGAATTAATAAAAAGTACTAGCAAAATACACTTAACCCTAGCGCCAGAGGGTACTCGTAGTAAAGTTTCTAAATGGAAAACTGGGTTTTATTACATTGCAAAACAAGCTAATGTACCTGTGGTTATGGTTGCATTTGATTATGGTAAAAAAGAAATAAAAATATCTGAAGCTCTAAGTACTACAGATAATACAGAATTAGATTTTAAAACCTACGAAGCTTTTTTTAAAGGAGTAGAAGGTAGGGTTAAAAAAAATATGTAGTTACTTTTACTGTTAAATATAAATAAAGCCCTTAAAGAAAATTTAAGGGCTTTATTTATATTTATTGTAATAAAAAACTATTCTTTCATAGAATGATAAACGTTTTGTACGTCATCATCCTCTTCTAATTTTTCTAATAATTTTTCTACCTCGGCAACGTGCTCTTCATTTTCTAGTTCCTTTGTAACTTGTGGTATACGTTCAAAACCAGATGATAAAATTTCAATACCTCTAGATTCTAATTCTTTTTGTAATGCACCAAAGCTTTCAAAAGGAGCATAAATTAAAATACCATCATCATCTACAAACACTTCTTCTGCTCCAAAATCTATTAATTCTAGTTCTAATTCTTCTGGGTCTATGCCTTCTGCAGGAATTCTAAAATTACAAGTATGGTCAAACATAAACTCTACAGAACCAGATGTTCCTAAGCTACCATTACATTTATTAAAGTAGCTACGTACATTGGCTACTGTTCTGGTGTTATTGTCCGTAGCAGTTTCTACTAAAATTGCAATACCGTGAGGTGCATAACCTTCAAAAAGTACCTCTTTAAAGTCTCCTAAACTTTTGTCCGAAGCTCTTTTAATAGCGCGCTCCACGTTATCTTTAGGCATATTTACGGACTTTGCGTTTTGAATAACAGCTCTTAAGCGCGCATTAGAGTCAGGATCTGGACCTCCTTCTTTAACAGCCATTACTATGTCTTTACCTATACGAGTAAATGCTTTAGACATTGCAGACCAACGCTTCATTTTACGTGCCTTTCTAAACTCAAACGCTCTTCCCATAAATTAAAATGCTATAAAAATTAGTATAAAGACAAATTTAATAAAAATTAAGACCGTAGCAAATGATGGTTAGTGTTTTAGCTAACTATTTTAGTTTTAGTAAAAAAAAAGAGAGTTACTTTTAGGTAACTCTCTTTTTTTAATAATGCGGTATTCTTATTCTATTTTAAAATCCAAATCTACGTAAGTAGGAGGCAAGCATCTAGAGTCGTCACAAACCATAAACTCTACTTCAGCTACAACAGTAGTTTTACCTGGTTTAGTTAATTTAATACGTTGTGTAAAACTAGCTTTTTTTTCAAAATAGGTAATTTTCATATTAAAAACTGGGTCATCTACAGTATGTCCTTTACCTTCTTTAGTTTTGCCAGCTATTGTATAGTTCTCTCCTGTTTCAAAAATGAAAGCCGTAGCTATTGGTCCGCCTTCTGGTACTACTTGTGAGTATAGGTGCCAACCATCATCTATAGTAGCTGTAGCAACTAAATCATACTCTGTGGTAGATATTTTTTTTACTGATGTTTTCCAAGTAACTGGTTCTAATATTTGTCCGTATGAGCTAATACTTATTGCTAATACAACAATTGCTAAAAAATATTTTTTCATTGTAAATTTTTTAAGTTGTTAGTTAGTATACAAATTGCATACCATATTATTTATTTTTAAAGTTAGATACACCTTCTTTTAACCAATTGTGATACTCGGTTACATCTGGTGTGTAAGCAACGGGTTCATTTAAGTTTTCTTCATCATGGCCAATAAGCACATAGTATGGCTGTGCATTAGTGCCATAACGTATTTGTTGTAACTCACTCCATTGTTGCCCTGTATAGCGGAGCTTTTTACCTGGACGTAATTTAGAGTCAGGAGCTTCTCCTTCAAACTTAATTTTTTCATCAACATATAAAGAAATTAAAACAACATCATTCTTTAACACATTTAAAACATTGTCTTTTACCCAAACGTTTTGTTCCATTTTTCTACAGTTAACACAAGCGTGACCTGTAAAATCTATCATAACAGGTTTGTTTACTTTTTTAGCGTAAGCTAACCCTTTTTCATAGTCGTTAAAAGCAAGTATGTTATGTGGTGCCATTAAATGTGCACCTTCTGGTACTTCTTGAGTATGAGTAGCTGTACCACCACCAGTTTGCATATTACCAACACCATAAGGAGACTCACTATAATGCTGTGGCGGAGGAAAAGCACTAATTAAGTTTAATGGAGCTCCCCATAAACCAGGAATCATATATAATGTAAATGTTAATGTTACTAAACCTAAACTTAATCTGCCTACAGAAATATGTTTTAACGGCGAATCATGCGGTAGTTGTAATTTACCAAATAAGTATAGTGTTAATGCTCCAAAAACAGCAATCCATATTGCTATAAATACTTCGCGTTCTAGTAAGTGCATTTGTAAAACCATATCTGCATTAGATAAGAATTTAAATGCTAAAGCAAGTTCTAAGAATCCTAAAACAACTTTTACAGAGTTTAACCATCCGCCAGATTTAGGTAAAGAATTTAACCAACCTGGGAATGCTGCAAATAAAGCAAATGGAAGAGCAATTGCTAAAGAGAAACCAAACATACCTACAATTGGGCCTATTTGGCTACCGCCAGAAGCAGCTTGCACTAATAAGGTACCAACAATTGGTCCTGTACAAGAGAAAGATACTATAGCTAAAGCTAATGCCATAAAAAATATACCAACCAAACCACCACGGTCTGCTTGTTTGTCTACTTTATTAGCCCAAGAATTTGGTAGCATAATTTCAAAAGCACCTAAGAAGGATGCAGCAAAAATTAATAATAGTACAAAAAAGATTAAGTTAAACCATACATTTGTAGATAATGCGTTTAAAGCATCTGCACCAAACACAGCACTGACTATAATACCTAATAATAGGTATATTACAATAATAGATATACCATATATTATTGCATTTCGTACACCTTTAGCTTTAGTTTTACTTTGTTTTGTAAAGAAGCTCACCGTCATTGGTATCATAGGAAATACACAAGGAGTTAGTAAGGCTGCAAAACCAGATAAAAATGCAATAATGAAAATGGAAAATAATCCTTTTTTATCTTCTTTATTTTTAGAGTTTTTATCTGAAGTTGAGTCTGCATTATTAGCTAGTTTAGCGGCAGTTTTATCTGATGTAAATTTAAACTCTATATCCTTAAAAGTAGGAGGGAGACATTGTGTGTCATTACATACCATATAATTTACCTCGCCTTTTATTATAGATAGCTCTTTATTTAAAACCTTAATACGTTGTTTAAAGGTTGCAGAGTTCTCAAAATATTTTACCATCATATTATCAAAAGCAGGTTCTGGAGCAGAATGCCCTTCTTCTTCAGATGGTGAGTCTACTAATATATAATCCTCACTTTCAACAAAAGTAAATTCAGTAGCAACTGGTCCGCCTTCATCTAAATGCTGAGAATATAAATGCCATGAAGCGTCTATAGTTGCTTTCATGACTAAATCATATTCTGTATCAGAAATTTTTTCTACAGATGTAGACCAACTAACAGGATCTAGTATCTGTGCTTTTACATTACTAAAAAGAGTAGTAAAAATAACTAGTAGGAAATAAAAAGTACGTTTATTCAAAATATAATATTTATGGATATATAATATAAGACGTAAAAATAACAAAGAACCCTTACTTTAATGTTGTTAAATTTGGTTAATATTTTAAAGTTAAGTTTACGCTTTCTTAATATATGAGTAGATTACACGTAGATTGGGTGACAATAAAATAAAAATATTGGACAAAAAAAATCATCTTGATAAATTACCAAGATGATTTTTATATTTTAAATTGTATAGTTTACTGTATTATAACAGGCTATTTAAAACTTCTTTTAATTTAGGGTCAGATGGTCTAGGAGCATTTGCATTTACAATATTACCTTCTGTATCTAATAATATAAATTTAGGAATACCTTGTATAACATAGTCTTGTATAAAATCAGATTCAAAATTATTATCTGCAATTAGTTGTACACCGCCTAATTCTTTATCTACAACCATTTGTTTCCATTTATTATAAGCATCTGGCCTGTCTACAGAGATACTAACAAACTCTATGTTTTTGTTATGGTATGCTTTTTCTGTTTCTTTTAAAGCAGGTATTTCTGCTATACACGGTCCGCACCAAGTAGCCCAAACATCTATATACACATATTTACCTTTTAAATCCTCTAAAGAAGTTTTACCACCAGCGTGGTTTTCATAACCAATAAACTTAGGAGAAGGATTGCCTTTTTCTACTGCTTTTAATTTAGTGTAATAATCTTTTACTGTTTTGTTCTGTTCTTCATCTGTAGAAGCAGATATAAAAGTATTGTAGTATTCTTCTAAATTGTCTGTTACTGTAATACCAAAAATAGCATCTTTTAATAGGCTATTTCTAATAGTCTCAGATTTTATGGGCGCAACAGTTTTAAGCATGGCCAAGTCATAAGAAATAGAATCTTTTTCAGCTTTTTTTGCTGCAATTTTTCCGTAGTGCGTTGCTACTAAAGATTTGTATGCGCTAGATTTGCTAAAGTCATTTTCATTATTAATATCAACAGCATCTAATTCTGCTAAAAAGTTTTCAGAAACCTTAAACTCTGGTTTTTTAGCATAATGTTGATGGTATCTTTCAAAATTAGATAAGCTTACTAAATAATTGTAATTGTTATCATTTTTCTGCTCTTTTTTAAACTCTTCTGTTAAACCCTCTGTGGTATCTACTATTGCATTTAGAGCATTTTTTTGAGAAAGCATTTCTTCCTTAAATGCAGCTTCATCTAATGTATAAGGATTTGTTCCATTTCTAAAACTATTTTCTTTCTCTTTTTTAGCAGTAAAAAAGTTGTTTTCTACAGCACCGTTTCCGGTAATAACTATACTTTTATTAAAATCTGTAGCATCTGCATTAAAAGCAATATTAAAACCTTCTTCTAAATAAATATCGGCTCTGTTTTTATCATTAACTATGGCGTAATGTCCTTTTGCATTTACAATTGTATCTGTAAAGGTACCATCTGCAGCTATGGCTACGGTATCTATTGCTTTTCGGTCGTTAAAACTAGCAATAATTAATTCTGTAGTACTAGCGTTGTTAATTTTTCCTGTAATAACTGCATAATCTACTGGTGTAGATTCTGTTTTACAAGAGGCTAAGCTTATTATAGCTATACCAAGTACATAAATTGATTTTTTCATAAGTTGTTATTGTTTAGGTTTAAACGCAATTTCGTAAGTTTTTGCGCCTTTTAATAAGGTTTTAGTAAATTTTTTAATGTCTTTAACAGTAATAGAGTTTACAATGTTTTCAAAATTCTTTGGATTGTTCATATTATAACCTTCTAAAACATAATTTTGAAGCAAGCTCATATCATAACTATTGTAGTCTTTAGACTCTTTACGTTCTTTAATGAAGTTGGTTAAAGTTTTGTCTAAATCTGTTTGATTTATTTCTCCGTTAGCTATTTTTTTAATTTCGGTATGCACAATTTCTAACAAGTCATCTACCTTATCGGGGTTACAATCAAAATTTACAGTTATACTACCTTCAGGTATTGGTCTTTTAGAAAAACTAGCTCCAGCTCTTGGAGAGTAAGCACCACCTTCTGCTTCCCTAACAGTTTCTGTAATTCTTAATTGTAAAATGTCTCCTAAGGCGCTTGCTAAAATAGCATTCTTTAAGCTATATTTCATTTCGTTTTTGTAACCAACTCTAACAGATCCTTTTTCATCTTCCATTTTTAAGAAAATATCCTTGTCTATAGCATTGCTTGTCCAAACTTTAGGGTCTACTTTGTAATTTTCTTTACTAGTATTGGCAGAAATACTTGCAATATATTTTGCTAGCAATGGTTTTAATGCATCTTTTTTAACATCACCAACTATAAAAAATGTAAAATCTGCAGCATTTTTAAATCTGTCTAAATAAATATCTTTCATTTTACTAAAAGACACTTCTTTCATATAAGCGTCATCCAAAATACGCACTTTAGGATTGTTTTTACCGTACAAAGTAACCGTAACACTATCGTTAATTTTAGCGTTAATGTCTTTACTTTTTCTTGTTAAAAAATTGGTAATGTTACCTTGTAATACTTTATAAGCATCTTCATCAAACCTAGGTTTTTCAAAACGTAGATAAACCATTTGTAACATAGTTTCTACATCTTTAGTTGTTGATGAGCCACTAATACTTTCTGTTAAATCTGATAAGTTAATACTTGTGTTTGCAGTTTTACCAGCAAGTACTTTTGGTAATTCTGTGGCAGAAAAATCTCCTAAACCAGACATTTGTACTATGTTCCCCATAATATTTGCAGAAGGTAAATCTTCTGTAGCTAGTAAAGAAGTACCACCATAGCTTGTAGCTACTAGTTTAACATCGTTTTTATTTTTGTCTGCAAATTTGTAATACACCTTAACACCATTACTTAGTGTAAATATGGTAGCTCCTGTGTCTTTATTTTCTTCTTCAACTACAATACTGCCTGCTGTAATATTTACATCAGATATTAATGTTTTACCGCTAAACTTATCTGTATACGCTGTTAACTCCTTATTATTTTCTGCGGCTGTAATAATAGCTAACCCTTCTTCTTTAGTTAAGTTATTTTTACCTTTAACACCAGTAACATTTAAAGTTCTATTTTCTTTAGTGTAAAGTGCTTTTAATGTCTGCTGAAAATCTTCCTTAGTTAAAGAAGTAAATATTGCTTGTACAATTTTATATTCTTCTGCAATAGGAGTAATGGTTTGTTTAGATAGGTAATTGGTTTGTATAGACTTTATTAATTGGCCGTGAGGTGTATCTCCTTCCTTACTAATAGCATTTTCATAATAGTTTGCGTATTGTTTTTTTATACGATCTATTTCACCATCTGTAAATCCAAATTTTAAAGCTCTGTTAACCTCATTCATTACCGTTTTAAAAGCTTCTTGTTGTTTACCTGGCTTTGGGGTAATATCAATAGATAAATCATTATTAAGTTTTGCTTTTTCTGTAAACCTAACTCTTGCGGCTAAAAAAGGAGCATCTGGTTGTTGTTGTATTTCACCAAGTCTAGTAGACACCATAGATGTTGCTATATTTCTTAAAAGAGATGTTTTAAGGTCCCCAATAGTTTGCTCTTTAATTTTTTTAGAGTGATTAATGCTAAAACTAATATTTGCTGTAGATACTTCTTCATCCATAGCAATGTTATAAAGCATTTCTTTATTTCCATGTATTTCTACATAAAAGCGTTCTTTAGGGTTTTTAACAGCTGGTATTTTAGAAAATTTATCTTTTATTTTTTGTTCAATTTCATTTACGTTAATATCACCAACAATAGCAATAGCTTGTAAATCTGTACGGTACCAATCATGGTAAAAATCTCTTAAGGCTTTGTACTCAAAATTCTCTACAATATTCATTAAGCCAATAGGCAACCTTTTGCTGTATTTAGAGTTGTTAAAAACAACAGGTAAAGATTGTTGCAAAATTCTCATTCTACCATTTTGGCGTGTTCTCCATTCTTCTTTAATAACACCACGTTCTGCATCAATCTCCTCATCTGTAAGTAATAGGTAGTTAGACCAATCATGTAATACCAATAAACAAGTATCAATTAGCCCATTTTTAGTAGGTATATTGTCCATATTATATACAGTCTCATCAAAACTTGTGTATGCATTAATATCTCTGCCAAAAACAGCTCCGTGTTTTTGTAATGTGTTTAAAATACCTTTTCCTTCAAAGTTTTTTGTACCGTTAAAGGCCATATGTTCTAAAAAGTGAGCTAAACCTTGTTGGTTATCGTTTTCTAGTATAGAGCCCACATTTTGTATAATGTAGTAACTGGCTACGCCTTTGGTAACATCTGTACTGTAAATGTAATAAGTCATACCATTTGGTAAAACACCTTTCTTAAATTTGGTGTTCACAGGTAACGGCTGGTTTAAATCTAGTTGCTGGGCATAAACACCTAAGCATAGAAATAAACAGAGTAATGTTGTAATTTTTTTCATTTTAAAATTTTGTTAGTTTTTTGTGAGTTTTAGTAATAGACGTAGGTAAAATGCATAACCCTTATTGCTATACTGTTAAATAAATGGTAAAATGTTTATCTGTTTACTGCAGTATGCCTGTAATTTTAAAGATATTTTTACTGCTGTAATAGTGTTTTTACGAGCTTAAATTACAAGTAAATAGTTCTTATTTTTTAACTATAAAATCATTCTTAATTAATTGTATTAACATATTTTTTAATTTTTTTATGATTAAAAATTCTAAATTAGTGACTTCTGTTATTTAAAAAATACCAAACAAAAAAACAATATAAGAGTATAAACAGAAGCTCTAAATGTTGTAAACAACCAAATTAACTTAAACTAAAATAATATGCAGATAATAGAATCTTCAACTATGTACGATGTTATCATAGTTGGTTCTGGTGCTGGTGGAGGTATGGCAACTAAAGTTTTGTCTGAAGCCGGACTAAAAGTTGCTGTAGTAGAAGCAGGTCCTTTTTTTGATCCCAAAGACCCAAAACAACAAACCCAATTTAAATGGCCTTATGAGTCTCCGCGTAGAGGAGCTAATACCGTTAGAGATTTTGGAGAGTTTGATATGGCTTTGGGTGGATGGAACATAGAAGGAGAGCCGTATACGCAAAAAAATGGATCTAAATTTGCTTGGTTTAGATCTAGAATGCTTGGTGGTAGAACCAACCACTGGGGACGTATTTCTTTACGTTTTAGTGAAAGAGATTTTAAACATAAAGATGTAGATGGTTTAGGAGAAAATTGGCCAATTGGTTATGATGATGTTAAGCCATATTATGATAAAGTAGATAAACTAATTGGTGTTTTTGGATCTAAAGAAGGTTTGGTAAATGAGCCAGACGGGTTTTTCTTGCCAGCACCAAAACCTAGATTACATGAATTGTATTACATGGATGGAGCAAAAAAATCTGGTGTTCCTGTAATACCTGCTCGTATGTCTATGGTTACTAAAAAAGTGAATAAAGACCGTGGTGTATGTGTCTATTGCGGGCAGTGTGCTAGATCATGCCAATACTATGCAGATTTTTCATCTGGGAGTTGCTTAATTTTTCCGGCACAGAATAATGGCGGACAAATAGATTTGTTTGTAAACTCTATGGTTAGAGAAGTAACTACTAATGACGAAGGTAAAGCTACAGGTGTTTTATATATAAATAAAGAAGACCGTAAAGAGTACAGACTTAAAGGTAAGGTTGTTGTTATGGCAGCTTCTGCTTGTAGCTCTGCGCGTATCCTTTTAAATTCTAAAAGTAAACAACACCCAGCAGGTTTAGGTAATAGTAGCGGTTTAATTGGTAAGTACCTACATGATTCTACGGGTTCTAGTAGAGGTGGTTTTATACCGGCATTAATGGACCGTAAAATGTATAACGAAGACGGTGTAGGTGGTATGCATGTATATTCTCCTTGGTGGTTAGACAATAAAAAATTAGATTTCCCTAGAGGTTACCATATAGAGGTTTGGGGAGGTATGGGTATGCCAAACTACGGTTTTGGTTTTAACCCTAATGGTTTTAATGAATACTTTGGAGAAAAAGTTGGGGGCTATGGCAACAGCTTGCGTGCAGATGTAAAAAAGTATTACGGTGCTACCTTAGGTTTTGGTGGTAGAGGAGAGTCTATTGCCCAAGAAACTAATTACTGTGAAATAGACCCAACCACTGTAGATGAATATGGTATACCAGTATTACGTTTTAATTATGAGTGGACAGATTATGAGCGTAAACAAGCAAAGCATATGCAAGAAACGTTTGAAGAAATAATTCATAATATGGGTGGTAAAGTGTTAGGAGATACACCAACTGCAGAGCAAGATTATGGACTTAACAAACCTGGTGAAATTATTCATGAGGTTGGTACAACACGTATGGGAGATAATCCAAAAACGTCTGTAGTAAATAAGTATGAACAAATGCATGATGTAGACAACGTTTTTATTGTAGATGCTGGTCCGTTTGTTTCTCAGGCAGATAAAAATCCAACCTGGACAATTTTAGCATTGGCTTGGAGAACGTCAGATTATATTGTAGAACAGTTTAAACAGCAAAATATCTAAGTTATGGATAGAAGAAAAAGTATAAAATCTATTATTCTTGGCGGTGTAGCCGGTGGTTTAGCTTTAAACGGTTGTAAACCAGGTGTAGATAGTGATACAACTAGTACAGAAGAAGCAGTTGTAGATGAAAAGTATTTTGGACGTACACCAGAAGAAAAAGAGCAAATAGCAAAATTAAATGCAGAACAATTTTTTAATGAACACCAAATGGAAACCTTAGGTGTATTATGTGCTTTAATTTTACCAGCAAATGAAAAATATGGTAGCGCCACAGATATTGGTGTTCCAGATTTTATAGAGTTTATGGCTAAAGATATACCTGCATACCAAACACAGCTTAAGGGAGGTTTAATGTGGTTAGACCATACAAGTAATAAAGATTATGGAGTAGAGTTTAAAAAAGCTACACCAGAGCAGCAAAAAGTTATTTTAGATGCTATTGCTTATCCAGATAAAGAAGAGCCAACTTATGAGCAAAACTTTTTTTCATTAATGCGTAATTTAACTGTTACAGGTTATTATACATCTAAAGAAGGTATAGAAGATCTAGGTTATAAGGGAAATACACCAAATGTTTGGGATGGTGTGCCACAAGATGTACTGGATAAGCACGGAAAATCTTACCCAAAAGAATGGATGCCTAAGTTTGTAGAACAAAGCAAGAGAAATGTAATGGCAGAGTGGGATGATGATATGAATTTAATTACATAAATCATTCACTTTTAAATTAAGAATGTTAAATTGCCTTTAGAGTTATAATCTAAAGGCAATTTTGCTATAGATGTTTTTGAAAAAAAATAACAATGAAAATTAAACACATACTTGCAGCTTCTCTAATTTGTTTTGTTTTTGCATGCAAAAAAAATAAAACCAAAATGGCAACTAATGTATTAGAAAAAGATACAGTCGCTATTAAAAAAGATACTGTTGTAGTACCACCAGTTAAGCAAGAGATTAAATACAAAACTTTATCTGGTTTGGCAGATACCACTTTTGTACGTTTGGCAGATTATAGTGGAGATTTTGCTTATGATTTACGTTACGCAACAACAAATAATTTTTTAAAAGCTAAGGTGTATGATTGTCCTGAGTGTTATACTCGCGTTAAAACAGCTAAGGCACTTTTAGCAGCTAATTCAGATTTTATAAAGCTTGGATACCGTATTAAGTTTTTTGATTGTTACAGACCAAATTCTGTGCAATATAAAATGTGGAAGATTGTACCAAACCCGCAATATGTAGCAAACCCTAAAAAAGGGTCTATACATAACAAAGGTGGTGCTGTAGATATTACCCTAGAGACATTAGATGGTGTAGAAGTAGATATGGGAACAGATTTTGATTTTTTTGGTAAAAAAGCATATCATGATAATACCAATTTACCTAAAGAAATTTTAGCAAACAGAAAGTTGCTAAAAGAAACTATGGAAAAGCACGGATTTTGGTCTATACGTACAGAGTGGTGGCATTACAATTTGTCTGCAATGTCTAATGCAAAAGTAGCAAATTTTAAGTGGGACTGTGGTGAGTAATATTATTGTATTTTACTACAGAGCAATACAATTTTAGAGTTATTGCAGTCTGTTGTAAAAAATAGGTAAGTGTTGCCACCATCTTTAATTTTAAACTTTTTACGAATATTAGCTACACTTTCAGGAAAATTACGTGTTGTAATATTTGCTTTTGTTAGTTGTAAACGCTGAATTTCCTTTTTGTTAAAAGCTATTTGCTTTTCAACCTTAAAACATCTGCCTGCAAAATTTAGTAAGGTGTTAGAAGTGTATAAATGTGTATGTTCATGTAATTTATGTAATTTGTAATGTGCAGCAACAGCTTTAAAAGCTCCTGCTTTTAAAATAGCCGAATTTGGCTCGTAAATGTACTGTTGAGGTTTACTATAGTTTAATACAATTTCTTTTTCATCTGTATAGTTAAAAGAAAAAAGTGCATCTTCAGTTTTAGTTAGGTTTATTGTTTTAATGTGTATATCTCCTGCATATTCTTTTTCTAAAATCCAGAGCAATTCTTTTACATCATTATTAAGGGCTACAACATGTATTTCTTTTACATTTTTTAATGACTTTATACCAACTGAAAAATCTAAAAGCGGAGATGTTTTTATTAGTATATTATTAGCTTTGCTAAAAATTAAATCTAAATGTTGTGGTACATTTGGTAAGCAATCTTCTAAAAAAAATACTTTTCCTTTGGCTTCATTTCTTCTAGATGGGTCTATATAAATCCAGTCGTAAAATATATCTGAACTTTTTAAGTGTTCAATGCCATTATCTGTAAAGGTGTTAATGTTGTTTACACCTAGTGTATTAAAGTTGTGTGTAGCTATTTTAGATACGTTTTCAGAAATTTCGCAATGGTAAACTGTTGTAATTTTTTTGGCAAAAAAGAAACAGTCTACACCTAGTCCTCCTGTAAGGTCTATTAAAGTGTTTCCGTGAACTATACTGGCTTTGTATTTAGCAGTTTTTTCTGATGAGGTTTGTTCTATGTTTAGCTTGTTTGGATAGTAAATACCAGGCGTTTTAAACCACGTAGGTAATTTATCTTTGCATTTATTTTTAGCTTCAATTTGTGCTGCTAATTCTTTATTAGTAACATTAGCAATAGTGTTTTTTTTTAGTAAAACAGACATAATATCTGTATCTAAATTATGAGCAATAAAATCCTGAGCTTGGGTATGTAAAATAGCAGTGTTCAAACTTAAGATTATAAATTTTTAGTCATAGATTTTACAATTTTATTGTCTGCAAAAAACTCTTTTAAAATTACTTTAATAGCAGTGTATCCAGGAACAGCAATAATCATACCCGTAATACCAAAAAGTAATCCGCCAATAATTATAACTAAAAATATTTCTAATGGATGAGATTTTACACTGTTTGAAAAGATAAAAGGTTGTGAAAAAAAGTTATCTACCAGTTGGCCTACAATAAAACCTATCATTACATAACCTGTTTTTGGTAAAATAACGTCACTAAAACTTTCTCCTAAATTGCTGGACATTGTTAGTGTAACCATTAAAGCACCACCAATTATTGGCCCTACATAAGGTATTAAGTTTAATAAAGCGCATAAAAAAGCAATTACAATAGCATTTTCTATACCTACAATTAGCAAAACAATGGTATAAATAACAAACAATATTAGTATCTGAAAAACAAGTCCAACAAAATATCTTGATAGTAGACTGCTAATAGTGTCCATAGATTTTTTAAATCGTCCTTCTTTGTTTTGTGGCGTTAGCATTAAAAGTCCGTCACTAAATAATTTACGGTCTTTTAAAAAGAAAAAAGTAATAAATAACACAGAGAACAGCCCTATACTTAAGCTACCAAGTACACCTACAAGAGAGTTTAAAAAGTCTGGAATAAAGGCAAAGTCTACATTGGTTAAAAAGTTAGAGGATTTTACGTTTTCTTCTAATTCTGTTGTGCTTACTCCAAAATAATTTACCACTTCAGTATATAGGTTTTCTATATTTCCTTGTAGCTGGTTAATGTCTAGTAAAGCTAAGTTGTGACCTTGTTGTATTATAAGAGGTATAAAAAGTGCTATTATACCACCAACTATGCCTATTAAAAAAAGCATTGTAATAATTACGGCTAATGTGTTATTAAACTTTAATTTATCTCGCAAAAATAAAACAATAGGCCTACCAATTAAAGAGGCAACAGCAGCAATAGAAATATAGACTAAAACAGAACTAATTTTATATAAAAAAAAGCATAATAGTACAATACCTACTATAATGCCAAGTGCACGTAATATGCCATCTGCTATTGTTTTTGCTTTCATTTACTGTTTAGTTGTTAAAAACATATTTTATAATATTTGCACCCATTTGCAAGGCTTTAAGTCTAACATCAGGGCTATCATTATGTACTTCTGGGTCTTCCCAACCGTCACCTAAATCGCTTTCTAATGTAAGTAGCAATATAAGTCTATTATTGTGAGTTATGCCAAAGGCCTGTGGTCTTTTTCCGTTGTGCTCGTGTATTTTAGGTAAACCGTCTTTAAATTTAAATTTCTGATTAAAAATTGGGTGGTTAACTCCTAATTCTTCAAGTTTTTTATTTGGGAATAATTTAGCTAATTCTTTTCTTATATACGGTTCCATACCGTAATTATCATCAATATGTAAAAAACCACCAGATAGTAAGTAGGTTTTTAAGTTTTCTGCTTCTTCATTAGAAAAAACAACGTTTCCGTGTCCTGTCATATGTAAAAAAGGATATTGAAAAATACCTATGTTGCTAACTTCTACAGTTGCTGGTTTTGGTTTTATTTTTGTGTCTATTTCCTTATTGCAAAACTGTATTAAGTTAGGTAACGCAGTTGGGTTTGCATACCAATCTCCGCCGCCATTATATTTTAAAATTGCTATTTCCTGAGCCTGTACATTATTTGTTACAGTACTTAATAAAAGAAAGTATAAAAGAGCAATTTTTTTCATACAAGTAAAAGATGATTTAAAAATGTTTAAAATACTATCCGTTATTAATCATAGCAACTGTAGCACAGGCTACTATAGCAGCGGTTTCTGTACGTAACCTATTTTTACCTAAAGATACAGGAATAAACCCATTTTCATAAGCTTGTTTAATTTCGTTAGAAGAAAAATCGCCTTCAGGACCAATTAAAATAGTTACGTCTTTGTCTGCAGCTACCCTTCTTTTAAGCTCTACTTTTTCTTCTTCTTCGCAATGTGCTATAAACAATAAATCTTTATGTTCTTTTTGTACAAACTTAGTGTAAGGTATAGGAGTGTTTAATTTAGGTAAGTATGTTTGTAAGGACTGTTTCATAGCAGATTGCAATACTTTTTCCATACGCTCTAGTTTTAGTACTTTACGTTCAGAATGGTCGCAAATTATAGGTGTAATTTCGTCTACACCAATTTCTGTAGCTTTTTCTAAAAACCACTCAAACCTATCGTTCATTTTTGTTGGTGCAACAGCTACGTGCAACCAGTGCATAGGTCTGTGTTTTTTTTCTTTAGATGTAATTTGCGCTTTACATTTTTTTACATCAGCAACCATAATTTTAGCTGTAAATAAATAGCCATTACCATTGGTTATGTACAATTCATCTCCTTCTACCTTACGTAACACCTTTACAATATGCTTGCTTTCTTCTGGAGGAAAAACAAATTGAGAAATACTGTTGTCTAAAGTGCTGTTATAAAATAATTGCATAAAATATATTAATTTGGTTACTGTTTGTTATTCGTTAATTACGTAACGTGCTTTTGCGGTAATTTCTTGTGTTGTAAATAATTCTTCTTTGTATTTTAAATAACCAACTATACCAATCATAGCAGCATTATCTGTACAAAATTGAAAAGGCGGAATAAATGTTTTCCAACCGTGTTTTTGTTCTGCTTCTTGCAATATTTTTCTAATGCCAGAATTTGCAGATACGCCACCACCTATAGCAATTTGTTTTACACCTGTTTGTGCAACCGCTTTTTTAAGCTTGCTTAGCAATACATTTATTATGGTGTATTGTATAGATGCACAAATGTCGTTTAAATTTTCAGTTATAAAATTGGGGTTTTTTTGTGTTTCTCTTTGTATAAAATAAAGTACACTTGTTTTAAATCCACTAAAACTAAAGTCTAAACCACCAACTTTAGATTTAGGAAACGGAAATGCTTTTGGGTTACCCAATTGTGCATACTTATCTATTAAAGGTCCGCCAGGGTATGGTAAACCTAAAATTTTTGCACTTTTATCAAAGGCTTCACCAACAGCATCATCTAAGGTTTGACCCAAGATTTCCATATCAAAATAGCTTTTAACCAGTACAATTTGTGTGTGTCCGCCACTTATAGTCATTCCAATAAAAGGAAACTTTGGTTTTTTACCTGTTTCATTATCAATAAAATGGGCTAGTATATGGGCTTGCATATGGTTAACCTCTATTAAAGGTATGTTTAACCCTAAAGATAAAGATTTGGCAAAAGAAGTACCAACTAGCAAAGACCCCATTAAACCGGGTCCTCTTGTAAAAGCTATTGCAGATAAATCTTTTTTGTTGATATTTGCCTTGGCTAGTGCTTGGTGCACCACAGGTACAATGTTTTGTTGGTGTGCTCTAGAGGCTAACTCGGGAACAACACCACCGTATTCTTCATGAATCTTTTGTGTAGCAACAACATTACTAAGCATTTTACTATTTTGTAAAACGGCTGCAGATGTGTCATCACATGAAGATTCTATTGCAAGTATATAGATATTGTTTTTTTCCACGTATTTTTGGAATAAATATTGAAGTAACAAAGGTAAAACATAAAGAGCTATCAAAAAACTATTTAAAATACTACTAAGAATATTGCTAGTTTTATTACTGCTTTGTTTGTTAGCGACTTTTGTTTTTTCATTGTCATCTGTACAAACACGCCTGGCTAATTACGCTACAAATACTATAAATAAAGACTTTGGAACAAATTTAAAGATAGATAAGCTAAAAGTTAACTTTATTACTTGGAACACATCTGCAAAGGGTATTTATGCAGAAGATGAAAAAAATGACACTCTTTTTTATGTAGGAGACCTTACAACATCTATCTTAGATATTAAAAATTTAGTTAAAGGACAGTTAGAGTTTGGAGATATAAATGTAGACAACCTTCATTTAAAATTAAAAACATACAAAGGAGAAAGCAGTTCTAATTTAGAGGTATTTATAGATAAGTTAGATGATAAAAAACCTAGAGCAGAAGGAGCAAAGCCTTTTAAAATGGTTTCAGGTAATGTAAATATTGGTAATAGTAGGTTTCAGTTAATTGATGAAAACTTAGAAAAACCACAACAATTAGATTTTAAAAATTTAAATATTGGCGCAACAGATTTTTTAATTTTAGGGCCAGACGTATCTACACAAATAAACACATTAACTTTTACTAGCAGAAGAGGGCCAAGGGTAGAAAACTTAACCACAGCATTTAAATACTCTAGAACACAAATGAGGTTTGATGCGTTGCAGATAAAAACAAAAGAATCTGATTTAAAAGGTAATTTAGTCTTTAATTATGACCGTAAAGACTTTGCAGATTTTATAAATAAAGTACAAATAGATGCCAATTTTGCAGACTCTGAGGTAGCATTAGATGATATTAATATACTATACAATGAGTTTGGTAGTGGTAAAAAGGTTAGCTTGTCTGCCAATGTTAGCGGTGTTTTAAATGACCTTACAACAAAAAGATTAATGCTTTTTTCTGAAAACACTGGTGTTAGAGGAGATTTTAACTTTAAAAACTTATTTACCTTAAGCAAACCGTATGTTATAAACGCAGATATGAAAAGTGTAACCACAAGTTATTATGAGTTACGCTCTTTATTACCAAATATATTAGGCAATGTTTTGCCTTCGTCCTTTTCTAAATTTGGACAGTTCACGGTTAGAGGAACAACGGCTATTACAGAGACTTTGGTTAATGCTAAAGTAAATGTTAACACAGCTATTGGTAGTAGTTATGCAGATGTAGAGTTAACTAATATTAACAATATAGATAATTCTAATTACCACGGATTTATATCGCTTATAGATTTTGATTTGGGTAAGTTTTTAGAAAATAAATCATTAGGTAAGGCAACTGTAGATATCAATGTAGATGGTAATGGGTTTGTAGCAGAAACTATGAACACAGAAATAACTGGTGAAGTTTATAGCATTAAGTTTAATAACTACGTCTACAAAAATATAAAAGTGGTATCTGGTACGTTAAAAGAGCAGTTTTTTGACGGTGCTTTGCTTAGTAATGATCCTAACTTAAAGCTAAATTTTAAAGGTTTAGCAGATTTTTCATCAGATAACAATACGTTTGATTTTATAGCCTCTGTAGATTATGCAAACTTTAAGGCGTTAAACTTTATAAATGATAGTGTATCTGTATTTAAGGGCAATATTAATATGGATATTACCGGTAATACATTAGATAATATTGTTGGTGCTATAAAATTTAGAGAAACCAGTTATCAAAATAAAAATGATACCTATTACTTTGAGGATTTTGAGGTTACTTCTAATTTTGAGACAGATTCTCTACGTAAAATAACTATTAACTCTCCAGATATTATTACTGGTTATTTAGAAGGTAATTTTAAGGTAAACGAGTTAGATAAGTTAATACAAAATTCTATTGGGAGCATATATACTAATTATAGACCTTTTAAAATTTCATCAGGACAAAAAGTAGATTTTAAGTTTAATATTTACAATAAAATAGTAGATGTATTTTTTCCAAAAGTAAAGTTTGGGTCTAACACATTTATTAGGGGTAAAGTTGTAGCAGATGAAGGTGATTTTAAACTCACCTTTAAATCTCCACAGATAGAGGCTTATGGCAATAAGCTTGATAGTATTAACGTAAAAATAGATAATAAAAATCCGCTTTTTAATACGTTTATTTCTGTAAATGATGCCACAACCAGTTTTTATGATGTTAATAATTTTAAACTTATTAATACGAAGTTAAATGATACGCTGTTTTTTAGAACAGAATTTGCTGGTGGGCGTGGTTATGATGATACATATTATTTAAACTTTTACCACACCTTTAATAAAAATAACAGGTCTGTTATAGGGCTTAAGCGTTCTTCTATAGTACTTAAAGGTAACGAGTGGATTGTAAATAAAAATAGAGATAAAAAAAATAAAGTTGTAGTAAATAGAACTTTAGATAGTATAGATATTAGAGAAATTGTTTTTAATAATGAAGCTAATGAACAAATACGTTTAAGTGGTAAAGTTATAGACTCTACTTACAAAGATTTGTTGTTGGAGTTTAGTGATGTGTCATTACATAAAATTACACCGGCATTAGAAAACTTAGAACTTAAAGGAGAGGTAAATGGGTCCTTAAATATTTACCAAGAAGAAGGTAAATATTTGCCTTCTAGTAATTTAACAATGACAGACTTTACAGTTAACGACATTAGATTAGGTAACTTGGGTGTAGAAATTGTAGGTAATGATGACTTAACCTCTTTTGATGTAGAAACACATTTGCGCAATAAAGGAGAAGATAGGTTAGTTGTTGCAGGTAAAATTACTAACGAAAACAGTAATCCTACGGCAGATTTAGATGTAGAGTTTAATGATTTTTTAATGGAGCCTTTTTCTAATTTAGGAGAAGGTATACTTTCCAATATAAGAGGCGTTATTAACGGAAAAGCTAAAATAACAGAGCGTTTAAGTAACCCGGATATTACAGGTAAATTACTGCTAAATAAGGCAGGTTTAGGAATAGATTATTTAAATGTAGATTATGGATTTGCAAACAACTCTGTAGTTAATTTATACAAACAAACTTTTGATTTTGAAAACATACAGCTAACTGATGTAGCTAAAAATACTACAGCAATATTAGATGGTACAATTAGTCACAAAGATTTTTCTGCTTGGGATTTAGACCTAAATGTAAATACAAATAACAACCGTTTTTTAATTTTAAACACAGATTTTTCTGAGGAGAGTTTGTATTACGGTACAGGCTATTTAAATGGTACAGGAAGAATTTACGGTTCTACCAAGGCCTTAAATATAGATGTTATTGGAGCTACAGCTAAAGGTACATCATTAAAAATACCACTTAGTGATGTTGCAACAGTAGGCGATTATAGTTTTATAAATTTTGTTACCAAGCAAACCGAAGAAGACAAAAGAAGAGAGTTGCAGAATTATGAAGGTTTAGAATTGATGTTTGACTTGGATGTTACACCAGAAGCCGAAGTAGAAATAGTAATAGATCCAAGCACAAAAAGTTCTTTAAAAGGTACTGGTGGTGGTACCATACTAATGGAAATTAATACCAATGATAAGTTTAATATGTATGGCGAATTTGCTGTTGCTACTGGTGAATATAATTACAAATATGGAGGTATTATAAACCGTAAATTTACTGTGGAGCCAGGTGGTACAATTATTTGGGATGGCTCGCCATTAAACGCAGAGGTTAATATGCGTGCTATTTACTCTTTAGACGCTAATCCTGCTCCTTTATTAGATAATTCTGACTATACAAATCGTATACCTGTAGATGTTGTGGTAAGTTTACAAGGGGAGTTAGAAAAACCAGAAGTAGACTTTAATATAGAGTTTCCAAGTACCAGTTCTATTGTAAAATCTGAATTAGAATATAGATTGTTAGATCATAATTTTGAACAAAACAATGCATTTTACTTACTAATGCAAGGTACGTTTGTAAATGAAGAAAGTGGTTTAAATGCAACTGCATTAAGCGGTAATTTAACGCAAACAGCATCTGGATTACTAAATTCTGTTTTTAAAAGCAACGGAGAAAATCTAGACCTAGGTATTGTTTATGAGCAAGGAAACCTAAATCCAAACGCTATACAAACAGAAAATAGAGTAGGTGTTACGGTATCTACAAAACTTGGAGAAAAAATACTATTTAATGGTAAGTTTGGTGTTCCAGTAGGTGGTGTAGGAGAATCTGTAGTTGCTGGTGATATGGAAGTGCAAATTATATTAAATGACAAAGGTACATTAAGTGCTAAAGTATTTAATAGAGAAAACGAAATTCAACAATTTTTAGCAGAGCGTCAAGGGTATACCCAAGGTGTAGGTTTAAGTTACCAGGTAGATTTTGATACGTTTAAGGAATTAATGACTAAAATTTTTCCTAATAAAGCACGTAAAGAAGAGGAGCCAAAAGTAGAAGAAAACTCAAAAAAACCTCAAAACTAAAATTACAGATACTTAAATTCTACCTAGGGAAATATTTTTTTTCTTCATTTTTATCCTTTTTTTCGGTTTAAAATCACACATTTTTAAGAGCTTTTGATAAAACTTATTAACGAAAACGTTTGAAGTTTTACCTGTGTCAAAATTTAGGGTTATTAGCACTAATTTATTAAAATAAGTTTCCTAGCTTTACTACAATAAATTAATAAATGGCATCAAAAATTAAAAAAATAGCAGTATTTACTTCCGGTGGAGATTCTCCTGGAATGAACGCGGCAATTAGATCTGTAGTACGTACTTGTGCTTATTTAAAAGTAGAATGTGTAGGTATTTATAGAGGGTATGAAGGTATGGTTGAAGGAGACTTTAAACCAATGGATGCCCGTAGTGTAAATAATATTATTAATAAAGGAGGTACTATATTAAAGTCTGCACGTTCAGATTCTTTTAGAACAGCAGAAGGTCGTAAGCAAGCTTATGACAATCTTGTGGCTAACAATATAGATGCTTTTGTTGTAATTGGTGGTGATGGTAGCTTTACCGGAGCAATGATATTTAATAAAGAATACAACTTTCCTGTAATTGGTATTCCTGGTACTATAGATAACGATATTTTTGGTACAACCTATACTTTAGGTTTTGATACGGCTTTAAACACAGTTGTAGACGCTATAGATAAAATTAGAGATACGGCTAGTTCTCATAACAGGCTTTTCTTTGTAGAGGTTATGGGTAGAGACGTTGGCCATATTGCACTAAATGCAGGTGTTGGAGCAGGAGCAGAAGAAATATTAATTCCAGAAGAAAATCTTGGTTTAGAGCGTTTGTTAGAGTCTTTAAAACGAAGTAAAAAATCTGGTAAATCTTCTAGTATTGTTATAGTAGCAGAAGGAGATAAAACTGGCAAAAATGTTTTTGAACTTAAAGAATACGTAGAAGAAAATTTACCAATATACGATGTGCGTGTATCTGTACTAGGTCATATGCAACGTGGAGGAACACCTTCTTGTTTTGACCGTGTATTGGCAAGTAGAATGGGTGTTAGGGCTGTAGAAGCATTGTTAGAAGGAAAAAGCAACTTAATGGTTGGTATACAAGATAACAAACTAATACTTACGCCAATAGACCAAGCAATTAAAGGGCACACAAAAATAGATAAAGAACTCATTAGAGTTTCAGACATAATGTCAACATAATTAATAACAAAAAGCAAGAAAATGTCAAATTTAAAAATAGGAATCAACGGATTTGGAAGAATAGGTAGGTTGGTTTTCAGAACAACAATAAAAAGAGGTGACGTAGATGTTGTTGCAATTAATGATTTATTAGATGTAGAACATTTAGCATACCTTTTAAAGTATGATTCTGTTCACGGAAAGTTTGATGGTACTGTTGAAGTAAATGATGGTAATTTAGTAGTAAACGGAAAAGTTGTGCGTATTACTGCAGAACGCGATCCTAAAGATATTAAATGGGATGCAGCTGGAGCAGAAATTGTAGCTGAGTGTACTGGTATTTTTACAACTTTAGAAAAAGCACAATTGCATATTGATGGTGGTGCTAAAAAAGTGGTTATTTCTGCACCTTCTGCAGATGCACCAATGTTTGTAATGGGTGTAAACCATAAAGAAGCAAAAGCATCAGATTTAATTGTATCTAATGCATCTTGTACAACAAACTGTTTAGCTCCTGTGGCCAAAGTTTTAAATGATAATTTTGGTATAGAAGAGGCTTTAATGACTACTATACATGCAAGTACTTCTACTCAATTTGTTGTAGACTCTCCGTCTAGAAAAAATTACAGATTAGGTAGATCTGCAATGGCAAATATAATTCCTTCATCTACAGGTGCAGCAAAAGCAGTTGGTAAGGTTATTCCAGAATTAAATGGAAAATTAACTGGTATGGCTTTTAGAGTTCCTACTCCAGATGTTTCTGTAGTAGATTTAACTGTAAGAGTTAAAAAAGAGACTTCTTACGAAGAAATAAAAAAAGTATTTAAAGCTGCCTCTGAAGGAGAATTAGCAGGTGTTTTAGGATATACTGAAGAAGATGTGGTTTCTCAAGATTTTGTAGGAGAAGCACAAACTAGTGTTTTTGATGCTGGTGCAGGAATAGAATTGAGCCCAACTTTCTTTAAAATTATTTCTTGGTATGATAACGAAGCTGGTTATTCTAATAAATTAGTAGATTTAGCTCAGCACGTAGCTAGCTTATAAATCCATTTTATAATTGTGATATAGTATCCTGAGAATTGGTAGGTAGTAACTTATTTTCAGGATACATTAATTTTAAGTAATAACGTATGATTTTAATTGTAGATAGCGGTGCTACAAAGTCTGATTGGATAGCCTTAGATGATAAAGGTGACCAGTTATTTGTGACGCAAACATTAGGTTTAAGTCCAGAAGTTTTAACCAGAGAAGTTATAGAAGACAGACTGGCAAATAATTTTGAATTATCTAAAAACAAACAAAAAGTAACTAAACTATTTTTTTATGGTGCTGGCTGCGGTACGGAGCGTATGCGTTTGTTTTTAAAAGATATTTTTAAATCCTTTTTCCCTAATGCAGAGGCACAAGTAAAAGAAGATACTTATGCAGCAATACACGCTACTACTAAGTTAGGAGATCCAGGTATTGTTTGTATTTTAGGTACGGGCTCTAACTGTAGTTATTATGATGGGGAAAAAGTACATCAAAAAGTAACCTCTTTAGGGTATATTTTAATGGATGATGGTAGTGGTAATTTCTTTGGGAGAAAGTTGCTTAGGGACTACTATTTTCATAAAATCCCTAAAGATTTGGCAGATAAATTTGCTGCTGAATATGATTTGGAAGCAGACCTTATCAAAGAAAATTTATACAAACAACCAAATCCTAACACCTACTTGGCAACTTTTGCAAAGTTTATAATAGAAAACAAAGAACACCCTTATTGTAAAGGAGTTATTAATAAAGGCCTACAGCAGTTTATTAATAATAATGTTATGCAGTTTGATTTGGCTACCAAAGTACCTGTAAATTTTGTAGGTAGTATATCTTATTTTTTAAGAGATGAGTTGGCTAAAGTTATAGAAAGAAACGACCTTATTTTAGGAGTTATTAGAAGACGACCAATTGAAGGGTTGGTAGATTTTCATAAAAGTAACTTGTAATAAAGAGTGTAAAAGCAACACATAAGTAAAAAGCGCAATCTGTAATGGATTGCGCTTTTTTTTATATGGTTTAATAGTATTGTTACTTTACTGCAATCATAGAAATTTCTACGTTTACAAACTTAGGTAAATTAGCCACTTCTACAGTTTCTCTTGCGGGTGCAGTGTCTGCATTAAAGTAAGATCCGTATACCTCATTAATTTCTGAAAATTGATGCATATCATTAACAAATATGCAAGACTTTACAACGTTCTCAAAGGTCATTCCAGCTTCTGTAAGTATGGCTTTTAAGTTTTCCATACTTTGTTTAGTTTCTGCTTTAATGTCACCTTCTATTAAATTTCCTGTTTTTGGGTCAATAGGTATTTGGCCAGATATGTATAATGTATTCCCTGTTAAAACTGCTTGGTTGTATGGTCCTATTGGGGCAGGTGCATTAGTTGTTGTAATAATTTTTTTCATCTTAATTAAGTGTTTTTTAATTAGTTTAAAAAGAAGAAGAATATTTTAGAAATAAATGTTGTTTTATCTCTGGCTTCTTTGTTCCCATTTAAGGTCTTTAAGAATACTACTCTTAATTCCTATAAAGAAATACCATCTTTCATAAGTTCCAAATGGTGTCCAGTTAAAATTAAGCCTAAAACTCTTTAAATCTCTTTCAAAACGCAATTGCGTTAATGAAAAACCTTGGTTTTTAAAATCGTAACCAGATGATACACCTACTTTCCATCTAGGAGTTAAATCAACATTTCCAGAAAACATTAAAGAGTGGTTGCTAATTTCATCTTGTCTATTAGGATTGCTATAACTTACTGCGTAAGCAAGCCTAACGTCCCAAGGTATAGTATTTTTGTATAAAGGGTTTTCTTTTACCTCTTCATCTTCATCACCATTTAAGTTTCCTGGTCTTCCGTTAAAATTATCTGCTGTACCAAATAAGTCATCTGTTCTACCACCACTAGCCGCAACATAATTGTCTCCGTTATCTTCATCCTCTTCTTCCTTGTCTTTATCCTTGCTAAACATTTTACTGTTTAAAGAGTATCCTATGTTAGCTCTTGCTGTTGTAAGTCTAAATAAACTACCTCCATTATTAACGTTAAGAGTGTTAATTCTGGTGCCTTTATTATCTATTGCATAAGGATCTAAATTTGCAGAGAAATTAATGGACATTTTTTTATTTAAAATAGTAGTACCACCATTTATTCTAAACGGGCTTAAACGTAATGAATCTGCCTGAAAATTATAATTTGTAGAGATGTTAAAACTGCTTAATAAAGATATTTTTTTAGGCTCTGTAGCAGTAGAGTCTTTATCCTTTACCTTAGCCTCTAATGTGTTTTGTAAAGAAAAACTAAGGGCACTACTTTGTGTTAATCCGGGCGCACCATTTAAAGTTCCTTCAAACCTACTGTACTGTATGTATTCTCCATCGGCATTCATATATTCATCATAGGTTTCTTCAAAAGAAGGAGAATAACTATACCCTATAGATGGACGCATAGTATGTCTTATAGCTTGTATGTTCTTACTTTCATCAAAAGTCCAAGTACCGTATACTGTTGTTCCTAAACTTGCGCTAAAGCTGTATTTGTTGTAGCGGTCAAAGCCATTTATTTTTTCAGACACTACTTCTTCTGTGGTTGCATCATAAGACTTGTTGTAGGTTTCTAGCGTCCAAATATCTTCATAAGATCCACCAAGACTAACACTTAACTGTTTAAAAATTTTAAAATTTGTACTAACGGGTATTCTATGTCTTGCTCCAACTCTTGCATCATCAAACATTTCAGATTTAAAGAAAAGTGAATCTACTGTTGTTATTTGGTTTTGTGCATTAACATCATACTGAAAATTAATGTTTTGTATAATGCCTTTTTTTAAGCCATCTCTTTTTGCAAACGGAAAAATACGCTCCATACTTGCTTGCATTGTAGGTAGCGTTAAGTTAATAACGTCTGTATTGGTGTTTTGGTTATGAGTAGCCGTTAAACTAAGGTTTACAGACGGGTACGCCGGAAACGTTTTGGAGTAGGATACAGAAGATGATAAGTTATTGTTTTGTGTATTGGGTACATTATACTGGTTTAAAGAACTTCTGTAGTAATCACTACTACCAAGGTTTACATTGGCTGAAAGCCTAGAGTTGGGGTTGTTTTTAGGATCTTGCGTGTGCGATATTTGTATGTTGTAATTTGTAGATCTACTATAGTCTTCAAAACCTTTCTGGCTATTTATTTGGTTTTCAAACCTTATATTTATGTTTCCTTTATATTTATAACGTTTGGTATAGACGGATTGCCCTCTAAAACCATAACTACCATTGGTGTAAAAGTCTCCCTGTAATGTTAAATCTACATAATCACTAATAGGAAAATAATAACCACCGTTTTGTAAAAAATACCCTCTGTCTGGATCACTACCAAAAGTTGGAAAAATTAAGCCTGCAGTATTACCAGTTGTCATAGGAAAATATGCAAAAGGTAACGCAATAGGAGTAGGTACATCTGCAATAAACATATTACTATAACCTGCAATCATTTTTTTGCCAGGTACAAATTTACCTTTGCGTACAAGTATATAATAATCTGGGTTTATAGTGTCGTTAGATGTTGTAACCTTTGCTCGGCTCATAAAATAAACAGAGTCGTTCTCCTTTTTTGTTTTTTCGGCGTACACCTTCATAGCATCACTACCAATACTACCTAAACCAGCTTGCTGTTCCGTTCTAGAGTTCCAAATAAGAGCTTTTTGTGTGTCAAAATTAAACCTTATAGAGTCTGGTTTTACAACTTGGTTACCTTGTTTAAAGTCTGGTAACTGTGTGTATACACCTGTAGAGTCTTTTATACGGCCAGCATAAACTTCATTTTTAGCAAGGTCCATAATTATAATCCCTGCTTTTAGTTCTGTGTCCTGGTAATATAATTCTGCTTTGTCATACAAATATATTTTACCTTCTTTACGGTCATAACGCATATAACCTTCAGCTTTTCTTTTTACAATGTCTGCTAGTAAAGGTTCTTTTTTTACAGTAGAATCTTGTATTACGCTATCTTTTTTTGCGGTGTTACCTAGTATATCGGCAGGAATTAATGGAGCTACTATTGTATCTTTTTGTTTCTTTATAGTTAGTGGTATTACCTTATCTTCCTGTGCAGATAGGCTTAAAACCCCTAAAAACAGGAGTAAAGAAAAAAGTAAACGATGTTTATTTGATTGCAAGGCTATAAATCCTATTTTTGTATTGATTTGGCTCGTCGTTTCGGGCATCAAACTTACGCATATTTTTTATTTTAAAATACGCATTAGAATAAATTTAACCTAAATGAATAAAACATTTAATAATTATATATTAAAATTTAACAACTTTTCATCAGTTAGACTATTGCTGCTTACTTTTTTACTTTCATCATTAAGCATTAATTTTAATTCTATTACAGCACAAGATAAATTTGTGGTTGTTTTAGATGCCGGTCACGGTGGTCATGATCCAGGAAATTTGGGTAATGGTTATTTAGAAAAAAATATTGCCTTAAATATTGTTTTAAAGGCGGGCCAATTATTATCTCAAAATCCAAACATAAAAGTAATTTACACCAGAAAGGACGACACCTTTGTAGATTTATTTGAGCGTGGGGAAATAGCCAATAAGGCTAATGCAGATTTATTTGTTTCTGTACATTGTGATTCTCACACATCAGATGCACACGGTGCGGGTACTTTTGTTTTAGGATTACACGCCAATAAGCAAAATTTTGAAATTGCTAAAAAAGAGAACTCTGTTATTTATTTAGAAGATAATTACCAGGCTAAATACTCTGAGTATAATATAGATTCACCTGAGTCTGTAATCGGTTTAACCATTATGCAAGAAGAGTTTTTAGACCAAAGTATTGCTTTGGCAAAATTACTACAAGATAAATTTTCTAATAAATTAAAGCGTACAGACCGTAAGGTAAAGCAAGCTGGTTTTATAGTTTTACACCAAACGTTTATGCCAAGTGTTTTAATAGAAACTGGTTTTTTAACTAATAAAAATGAAGGTGCTTATTTAAACTCTAGATCCGGACAATTAGAGATGGGAACGGCAATAGCAGAGTCTGTGGTTGCTTATATGGACCAATTGGTGGCTAATGCATTGGCGGCATCTACAAGTACTCCAGAACCACAACCAACAGCGCAAGTAGTAACAGAGGTTGTTAAAGAAAAAGCACAAGAGGAAAAAGAAAAAGACGTTGTTGTTACTAAAAAACCTGTTATTAAAGAACCAGAAATTGTTAGTGCACCTAAACAAGAAGAAAAAATAGTTGAAGAAAATATTTATAATATAGAATTTAGAGTACAGCTTTTTGCAAGCGGAAAATCTATACCTTTAGTACCAGATAATTTTAAAGGGCTTAATGCGTTAACAAAAGAACCAGTTAACAATTTATACCGTTATATGACTGGTAAGGCAAAAACGTATTATGATGCAAAGTTAATTAAGAGTAATGCTGATATAAAAGGGTATATATCTTCATACATTGTAGCTTATAAAGATGGCAAGCGTATTAATGTAGAGGATGCTATTAAACAATTAAAAAAATAATTCTAATTAATTTTAGAGCAAAACATATTTCTATTGAAACTATCTAGAGAATTAAAAACAGGAATAATTGTTATTGGCGGAATATTGCTATTTATAATGGGGTTTAGTTACCTAAAGGCTACACCTTTGTTTGATAATAGTAAAACCTTTTATGCTATTTATGACGATGTTGGCGGACTACAACCTGGTACGCAGGTATCTATAAATGGCTTTGCTGTTGGTAAAGTAAATGATATTAAATTTAAAGATAAAACAGGGAAATTATTGGTGACCTTTACGGTTGATAGTGATTTTCAGTTTTCAAAAAACAGTGTTGCAGAATTGTATGATACTGGAATAATTGGAGGAAAAGGAATTCAGATAATACCTGTTTTTGATAACGCTACAACAGCAAAATCTGGAGACACATTAGTAACCAAAACTAAACCAGGTTTAACAGATTTAGTGCAGCAAAATTTAGCTCCATTACAAACTAAGGTAGAAGGAGCTATTTCCAATGCGGACTCACTTTTAATAAATGTAAATGATGTTTTAGATGCTAAAACAAAAAAAGATTTACAAAGTAGTATAGCTGGTTTAAATGATTTAATAAAGAGCTTTAAGATTACTACAAACTCTTTAAATAGCTTAATGGCTAACAATAAAGAAGATTTAGAAGGCTCATTGGCTAACATAAAAAAAATAACTGATGATTTTGCTAAAATATCTACCTCATTATCTGAATCAGAGCTAGATAAAAGCATTGCGGGATTACAAAAAACGGTTGCTAATTTAGATAATTTGCTAACAAAAATAGATAAAGGTGAGGGTTCATTAGGAAAATTAATGAACAATGAAGAACTTTACAACAATCTAGCAGGCGCATCAAAAGAGTTAGATTTACTATTGCAAGATTTTAGGTTAAACCCTAAACGTTACGTAAATGTTTCTGTTTTTGGTAAAAAACAAAAAGATTATACCTTACCAGAAAACGACCCTGCTGACACTTTAAAAAACTAAATAACTAACTATTATATATGGATTACCTTCCCAACATTATTTTCTTACTAGTATTAGTTGCTGGTATAGGATTTTTTGCTAAAAACGTAAAAGCACTTTCTCGTAATATTAAATTAGGGAAAGATGTAGATGTAAGTGATAATAAACCACAGCGCTGGAAAAATATGGCTCGTATTGCATTAGGACAAACCAAAATGGTTGTGCGTCCTGTTGCAGGTATTTTGCACATAATTGTTTATGTTGGTTTTATTATTATAAACATTGAAGTACTAGAAATTATTTTAGACGGATTACTTGGTACACACCGTATTTTTGCGCCATTAGGTGTTGTTTATGATGTGTTAATTGGTTCTTTTGAAATTTTAGCGTTTTTAGTAATTGTTTCGGTTGTTATCTTTTGGGTAAGAAGAAATGTTATAAAAATTCAACGTTTTTTAAAGCCAGAAATGAAAGGTTGGCCTAAAAAAGATGGAAACCTTATTTTGTATATTGAGTTCGTGTTAATGACGCTTTTTTTAACAATGAATGCAGCAGATTTTCAATTACAAACTATAGATGCCTTGCATTATGTTAAAGCCGGTTCGTTTCCTATTAGTCAGTTTATAGCGCCATTGTTTAGTGGTATGTCAGAGGCTAGTCTAATAGTTGTAGAGCGTTCTGCATGGTGGTTACACATAATAGGTATTTTACTTTTCTTAAATTACCTATACTATTCTAAGCACTTACATATTTTATTAGCTTTCCCTAATACGTACTATGGAAAAGTAAAACCAAAAGGACAATTAGATAACCTTGAGGCTGTAACAGCAGAGGTTAAAATGATGATGGACCCAGATGCAGATCCATTTGCAGCACCAGCAGAGGGAGCAGATGAGACTGCAGAGCCAGACAAGTTTGGAGCATCAGACGTTACAGATTTAAACTGGGTGCAGTTGTTAAATTCATATACCTGTACGGAGTGTGGTAGGTGTACTAGTGAGTGTCCTGCCAATCAAACAGGTAAATTATTATCGCCAAGAAAGATAATGATGGATACCAGAGATAGGCTTCATGAAGTAGGTAATAATATAGACAAAAATAAAGGCGAGTTTGTAGCAGACGGCAAACAATTATTAGGAGATTACATTACAGAAGAAGAGCTATGGGCGTGTACATCATGTAATGCCTGTACAGAGGCTTGTCCTGTTAGTATAGACCCATTATCTATAATTATGGATATGCGTCGTTACTTGGTAATGGAGCAGTCTGCAGCACCATCAGATTTAAATAATATGATGGGAAATATAGAAAACAACGGAGCGCCTTGGCCATTTAATCAAATGGATAGGTTAAACTGGAAAAACGAATCTTAAATAGAAATCCAAAATATTTATGAGTAACGAATTAAAAGTGCCAACAATGGCAGAGTTATTTGCCGAGGGTAAACAACCAGAAGTTTTATTTTGGGTTGGGTGTGCAGGAAGTTTTGACGATAGAGCAAAAAAAATTACCAAAGCATTTGTAAAAATTTTAAATAAAGCAAACGTTAGTTTTGCTGTTTTAGGAACAGAAGAAAGCTGTACAGGAGATCCAGCAAAAAGAGCAGGAAACGAATTTTTATTTCAAATGCAAGCAGTTACCAATATAGAGGTAATGAATGCTTATGAAGTTAAAAAAGTAGTTACAGCTTGTCCGCACTGTTTTAATACTATAAAAAATGAATACCCAGGGTTGGGTGGTAACTATGACGTAGTTCATCATACGCAGTTTTTAAAAGATTTATTAGCTGAAGGAAGAATTACTATGGAAGGTGGCCAATATAAAGGTAAACGTATTACTTTTCATGATCCTTGTTATTTAGGAAGAGCAAATGGTGTGTATGAAGCTCCAAGAGATTTAATACGTAAGTTAGATGCAGAGCTTGTAGAAATGAAAAACTGCAAGAAAAAGGGATTATGTTGTGGTGCTGGTGGTGCACAAATGTTTAAGGAGCCAGAAAATGGTAACAAGGATGTTAATGTAGAACGTACAGAGCAAGCCTTAGGTACTAAACCAGAAATTATTGCTGCAGGTTGTCCTTTTTGTAATACAATGATGACAGACGGCGTTAAGAGTAAAGAAAAAGAAGGAGAAGTAGAAGTTTTGGATATTGCAGAACTTATTGCTAATGCAGAAGATTTATAAGAAAATCTTTATGGTAGAGAGGAAGTTTTATAAAAAATAAACGTCTATTTACTTTTAATAAAATAATTATGCTAGTAGATTTTAAAGATTTGCCAGATACATCTCGTATTTGGATATACCAGGCCAATAGGTCTTTAACTCCAGAAGAGTTAGCAGAGATAAAAGAGGGTCTAGATGCTTTTATTGTAGATTGGATTGCTCACGGGAGTAACCTAACAGCAGGTTATGAAATAAAATACAAACGTTTTATAGTGTTAGGTTTAGACCAAACCAATGCTTCTGCAACAGGTTGTTCTATAGATGCCTCAGTACGTTTTATTCAAAGTTTAGAGCAAAAATATAATATAGATTTGTTAGATAAGATGAATGTATCTTACAAACAAGGAGAATTTGTAGCTTACAAAACTTTGGTAGATTTTAAAAAGATGGCTAAAAATAAATCGGTCTCTAAAAAAACTATTGTATTTAACAATCTTGTAGCTAATAAGCACGAGTATTTAAACTACTGGGAAGTTCCTGCAGAAGAAAGTTGGCACAGTAGGTTTATGTAATATAAAGTTCTCCCCAAATCTTTTATACTTACTAAGTAAAGTTCTTAACCTACAGATTTACTTAAAAACAAACCTGTTTTACATTCGTTTATGCGGTTATTAGTTTCATTTTCTTTATTTTTTTTTAGTTTTTTAGTAGTTAATGCTCAAGAATTAGATTCTTTAGTTACTACAGTAGACCCTTTAGTAACAAAGGATTCTATTTTACAAAAAAAATGGGTAGATGCACAGTACAGCGCTATGACTTTAGATGAAAAAGTAGGGCAGCTGTTTATGGTTAGTGTTGCATCAAACCAAAATAAACAAAGTACAGATAAAATAAAAGAGCTGATATTAAAGGAAAATATTGGCGGTGTCATTTTTTCTAAAGGAGGACCTGTACGGCAAGCAAAGTTAACTAACACATACCAAAAAGCAGCAAAAATACCTCTATTAATAGGTATGGATGCAGAGTGGGGTTTGGCAATGCGTTTAGATTCTACCTATGCTTTTCCTTGGAATATGACTTTAGGTGCCATAAAAAATAATGCCGTTGTAGAAAAAGTAGCTCAGCAAATAGGTGAGCACGCTAAACGTTTAGGAGTACAAATTAACTTTGCGCCAGATATAGATATAAATACCAATTCATTAAACCCTATTATAGGTAATAGATCGTTTGGAGAAGATAAAGACAACGTAGCTAAAATGGGGATAGCTTTTGTAAACGGATTTGAAAAAGCCGGTATATTGTCTAGCGGAAAACATTTTCCAGGGCACGGAGATACGTCAACAGATTCTCACAAAACATTACCTGTAATTAACTTTTCAAAAGAAAGGCTAGATAGTATTGAACTTTATCCGTTTAAAAAACTCATAAATCACGGAAAATTAAGTAGTGTAATGATTGCACATTTAAATATACCCAGTTTAGAGTCAAGATCAAATTATCCTTCATCATTATCAGAAAATATTGTGACTAATTTATTACAGAATAAATTGCAATATAAAGGTTTAATTTTTACTGATGCGCTAAATATGAAAGGTGTAGCAAACCACTCAGATCCAGGGGATACAGATTTAACAGCTTTTTTGGCAGGTAATGATATTTTGTTAATGCCTTTAGATGTAAGAAAAGGGAAGCAAAAAATAATTGAAGCCTATAATTATGGGGTTGTAACAGAGGAGAGATTAGCACGTTCTGTAAAAAAAATATTAAAAGCAAAATACAAGGCAAATTTGCATAATAACAAGCTGGTAAGTCTTAAAAATTTGTATAATGATTTAAATACTTTAAGTAACGATTTGGTGTATGAAGAGGCAATTGAAGAAGCTATCACCGTTGTTAAAAATAAATTAGACCTTTTGCCTATTGCAAAGTTAGAAAACAAAAAAATAGCTTATCTAAGTTTGGGTGACGCTTCTGGAGAAGATTTTATACAAGAGCTTAAAAAATACACAACAGTTACTGAAGTGAAAGAAGACAACCTTCAAATTTTACTACAAAAATTACAACAATTTAATATTGTTATAATAGGACATCACAAAAGTAATGCTAGCCCTTGGAAATCTTATCAATTTTCAACTAAAGATGCAGAAATTGTAAAAGCAGTATCCTCGTTAAGAACATCAAATTCTGTTTTAGTGAATTTTGCTAAGCCGTATACGCTTTTAAATACGGACTTAAGTACATTGGATGGTGTAGTTATAGGATATCAAAATAGCACTTTGGCACAACAGAAAACTGCTCAATTATTATTTGGAGCTATAGGAGCAAAAGGTAATTTACCTGTCTCTATAAGTACTAAATACCCAGTAGGTACAGGAATAAAATTTGAATCGTTAAAAAGATTAGGGTATGATTATCCTGAGCGTGTAGGTTTAAGCACTTACGGACTACGCAAAATAGATACACTAGTTACCGCAGGTATAGACTCATTAATGTTTCCTGGGGCACAGGTATTAGTTGCACGTAAGGGAAAAGTGGTATACCACAAAAGCTTTGGTAAGCCTACTTACGAGTCTAATGAAAAAATTACCAATAATTATATCTATGACCTTGCCTCTGTAACCAAAATTTTAGGGACACTGCCAATGATTATGAAAATGGAAGAAGAGAATAAAATAGCGTTAAATAATACGTTTAAAGATCTAATTCCGGAATATGCAGATACAGAGTTAAAAGATGTTACTGTGTTAAAAGCGCTGTCTCATTACGGTAGGCTACCAGCTTGGATAGCTTTTTATGTGAGTACGTTAGATAATAACAGAAAACCCTCTAGAGAATTTTATAGTAGTAAAAAGTCTGCGGATTATCCGTATAAAGTTTTTGATCATTTATATCTAACAAGAGCCTACAAAGACTCAATTTATAATAGAATAGGAAGGCAAGATTTAAAATCTAATAGGTATAGGTATAGTGATGTAGGCTACTATGTTTTTAAAAAATATATAGAAGATACTTATAAGAATGATTTAGATAAATTGGTAGATGATTTTTTGTACCAACCAATAGGAGCAAACCGTACAGCATACAATCCTTTAGAGAAGTATTCTAAAGATATGATAGTGCCATCAGAAAAAGATAATTATTACCGTTATGCAACCGTGCAGGGTTATGTTCATGATATGGGAGCGGCAATGCAAGGCGGTGTAGGAGGTCATGCAGGTTTATTTAGTAATGCTAATGATGTTGCTAAAATTATGCAAATGTATTTGCAAGGAGGCTATTACGGGGGCAAACGCTACTTTAACGAACGGACTATAAAAAAATTTAATACCTGTTATTTTTGTGACGAAGATGTGCGTAGGGGAGTAGGTTTTGATAAGCCACAGTTAAAAGGCTCAGGATCTACATGCGGTTGCGTCTCTAGAAAAAGTTTTGGACATAGTGGTTTTACAGGCACTTATACTTGGGCAGATCCTGATGAAGAAATTGTATATGTATTTTTGTCTAACAGAACATATCCTACTCAAAACAACAACCTTTTAGTTAAATCTGGGTTAAGAACCAGAATTCAGCAAGTAATTTACGACGCTATACTAAATTAAAATATTAATTTTGCTAGAATGAAAATAGCTATTGTTTGTTACCCAACGTTTGGGGGAAGTGGTGTTGTAGCCACAGAGTTAGGAATTGCACTTGCTAATAGAGGTCATGAAATACATTTTGTTACATATAGGCAGCCTGTAAGATTAGAGTTGTTAAACGAACGTATACATTTTCATGAGGTAAATGTTCCCGAATATCCACTTTTTAAATACCAACCTTATGAACTAGCATTATCTAGTAAATTGGTAGACACTGTTAAGTTTTTTGGAATAGAATTACTTCATGTTCACTATGCAATTCCACATGCTTATGCAGGTTATATGGCTAAAAAAATGTTAGAAGAAGAAGGCATTTATATTCCTATGGTAACTACTCTTCATGGTACAGACATAACTTTAGTAGGTAAGCATCCTTTTTACAAACCAGCAGTTACATTTAGTATAAATAAGTCTGAAGTAGTTACCTCGGTATCAGAAAACTTAAAGCAGAGTACCTTAGATCTTTTTCATATTAAAAAAAAGATAAATGTAATTCCAAACTTCATAGATAAAAGTAATTACAATGCAGATTATACAGATTGTCAACGTTCTTTAATGGCAAATGATGATGAGCGAATTATAACACACATTAGTAACTTTAGAAAGGTAAAAAGAATACCAGATGTTGTGCAAATATTTAAGAAAATTGTTGATGTAACAGCAGCCAAATTAATTATGGTGGGTGAGGGTCCTGAAAAAGAAAAAGCAGAACAATTAGCAGAAGATTTAGGAATAAAAGACAAAGTTGTTTTCTTAGGAAATAGCAACGAGGTAGATCGTATTTTATGTTTTACAGATTTGTTTTTATTACCTTCAGAAACAGAAAGTTTTGGATTGGCAGCTTTAGAGGCAATGATGCATAGAGTACCTGTAATATCTAGTAACACTGGAGGTATACCAGAAGTTAATGTAGATGGCGTAACTGGTTATATGAGTAATGTTGGTGATGTAGATAGTATGGCATTAAATGCATTAAAGATTTTAAAGGATGATGCAACATTAAATACTTTTAAAGATAATGCGGAAAAAGAGGCACATAAATTTGACATCGTAAATATTCTTCCAATGTATGAAAAAGTTTATGAAGAAGCCTTTAACAAATACTATAAAAATACACATCAATAAGTTTTGTTAAAAGCTGTTTTATATCGATGAAAGCTACTGTTTACACGATTTTGTTGGACGTAGTTTGCTAACAGAATAACTTCGTAATCTTATTTGGGAAAATTAGATTATGAAAAATATTAAGGTTGGTGTTTTAGTTATTTTACTTCACACTATGGGTTCTTTATGGGCTCAAGATTTACAACTTACAGCTAAAGATAGCATTGTTAAAAGTTCTTGGATGTTTGGTCTTGGATATAATTTTGTTGATGACTCTGGAGATGTTTTTGATGAATTATTTGATGTAGATAAACAATGGAATTCAGTAGCTTTTCCATCTAGAGTTAGTATTGGAAAATATTTTGAAAGTGGTATAGGTCTAGAGGCTATTGGTAGTTATAATAAGTATAAAATAGGTAAAATTGTTGATGGGGCTGTAAACTTAAATGAAACAGACTACTATGCTATTGATGCAAGAGTAAGTTACGATTTAAACAAAATTATAGGACAAACTGCTTGGTTTGATCCATATATTGGTGTAGGATTAGGATATACAGATGCTAATAATAATAGCCGAGGAACGTATAATGGAGTTGTAGGTTTTAGAACTTGGATTACAGACCGTATCGGTTTGGACTTTAATTCTTCTGGTAAATGGGCAATGGATAAAGGCGACGGAGTAACAAACCATTTGCAACATGCAGTTGGTGTTGTATATCAATTTAAAGCAGAAAAAGAACTTTCTAAAAAGGGATTAGAGAAACAAGCTCAGATAGAAGAGATTTTAAAAGAGAGGCAACGTGTAGCCGATTCTACTGCATTGGCTAAACAACAAGAGGAAGAAGCGAGGCAGTTAGCAGAGCGTCTTAAAAAAGAAGAAGAAGCTAACCGATTAGCTCAAATTGAAAAAGAGAAACTTGAGGCCTTAATTCAAAGAAAAGAAGATTTACAGAATAAAATAAATAGTTTAGGGAGTATCAACTTTGCTTTAAATAGCTCTTATTTAGATAAAAATTCTAAGAAAACCTTAGTAGCTATAGCAGAACTATTAAAAGAAAATCCTACCGTAGTTGTTAAACTTGGTGCGTATACAGACTCAAGAGGTACAAATAAGTATAATTTGTGGTTGTCACAGCGCAGAATGCAAAGATCTTTAGATTATTTATTATCTAAGGGAGTAATAGCATCTAATGTTAATGCTAATGCTTACGGAGAAGAAGTACTATTAAATGATTGTTTAGATGGAGTATATTGTACAGAGCAAGAGCACAAAATTAACCGAAGAATAGAGATTTTAGTAGAAAAATTATAATAACCTAAACCAAATTTTAATGCTTTTTAATTCCATAGATTTTGCTATTTTTTTGCCTATAGTATTTTTATTGTATTGGTTTGTAGTGAATAAAAATTTGAGATTACAAAACTTCTTGCTTTTAGTAGCTAGTTATGTATTTTATGGTTGGTGGGATTGGCGTTTTCTATCTTTAATAGCTTTTAGTACATTAGTTGATTACACTTTGGGTGTGTTATTAGGTAAAGAAGAAAAAGAGGGTAAACGTAAGTTATACTTATGGACAAGTATTATAATTAATTTAGGTTTCCTTGGTTTTTTTAAGTATTACAATTTCTTTGTAGAGAGCTTTGTAGATGCATTTACATTTTTTGGGCAAGAAATACAAGTTGGTACTTTAAATATTATTTTGCCTGTAGGTATTAGCTTTTATACGTTTCAGACGTTGAGTTATACTATAGATGTTTATAAACGTAATTTAGAGCCTACTAAAAAGTTTATAGCCTTTGCTGCTTTTGTTAGTTTTTTTCCGCAGCTAGTTGCTGGTCCTATAGAAAGAGCAACAAATTTATTACCTCAAATACTTAATAAACGAAAATTTAACTATTGCCAGACTAAGGATGGTTTACGATTAATGTTATGGGGATTATTTAAAAAAGTAGTAATAGCAGATTCTTTATCCCCAATTGTAAATGATATTTTTGCTAACTATAGTACATTGTCTTCACCAGTGTTATTAATGGGAGCTATTTTTTTTGCTTTTCAAATTTATGGTGATTTTAGTGGATATTCTGATATAGCTATTGGAACATCAAAGCTATTTGGGATTGAATTAATGTCTAATTTTAAATTTCCTTATTTATCGAAGAATATAGGGGAGTTTTGGAGGCGTTGGCATATATCATTATCTACTTGGTTTAGAGATTACTTGTATATTCCTTTGGGAGGTTCAAGAGGCTCTAAATTAAAAGGTATTCGTAATGTATTTGCTATTTTTATAGTAAGCGGTTTTTGGCACGGTGCTAATTGGACATTTATAGTCTGGGGACTTTTTCATGCGTTGTTGTTTTTACCAAGCTTTTTGATGGGTACTAATAGAAGGTATGTAGGAGTTAACAAGTCTGGTTTTAATATTGTTATACTTGCCAAAAACACCTATAAAACAATAGTTACATTTATACTTGTAACCATTGGTTGGGTATTTTTTAGAGCAGAAACTATTTCTGATGCGTTTAATTACTTAAAACGTATTGTGACTGGGCTTTCAATAGGAGAATACAGTCATCCAAATGGGTATAGATTAATAGATTACGGGCTGTTATTACTATTTTTTATTGTTTATGAATACATTATAAGGGGTAAAGAACGTAATCCTATTGGTTTTAAAAATAAATATGTGAGATTGTCTGTATATATTTTACTAGTATTTTTAATGCTGTTGTTTTATGATGATGGAGTAGATAGGTCATTTATTTATTTTCAATTTTAAGAGTATGAAAAAGGTAATATTGAAAGTAGTATTATATACTATTATTTTATTGGTTTCTTTAGAAATATTGGTAAGAATTTTTCATTTACATAATGAGCGACCAGAAAGGTATTTAGATGAATATGGAGTAGAAAAATGGATTCCTAATCAAAAAGGATATTCCATTACAGGAAATAGAAGACAAAATGTAGGTGAATATAGAATTAATAATTTTGGGTTTAATTCTGTATACGATGATTATACGGTATCTAAGGATAGTATAGAGGTAGCAATTGTTGGAGATTCATTTATAGAAGGCTTCCATCAAAACTATACAAATTCTATTAGTAGAAAAATAGAGAGAGAAATACCAGAAATTAAAGTGTTAGAATTTGGTTATGCGGGTTATAATTTATCGGAAGAATTTAATTTAATCCAGTCGTACAATCATTTATTTAAAGATATTGATAAGGTTATTGTTTATATGAGGTATACTGATGATTTAACGGTAGGAGAGTATAAAGTCTCAAGCAGGTTGTCATTAAATACACCTGTTAATCGATTGCTAAAACAAAGTAAATTAATTGTTTATGCTAAGGATATAGGATTGTTTGATCCTATTAAAAATAAAATAGCATCAACAATAAACCTTATAAAAAGAGCTAAGCCCAATGATAACGTAGAGGTGAATAAGGATTCTATTTACTTAGCTAATTTTAAAAAATTGGTTAAAACTTATAACTATGATAAAGAAAAGAATGTTTTACTCTTAGATTATAGTCTTTGTTCTAAAGAGTTTTTGGAATATTTAAAAAGGAACGATTTTGAAAGTATTGACTTTAGCGCTCTTTTTCAAAACGATTCTAGACCAAAAACGTTAATTTATGATCAGCACTGGAATAATTTAGGAAGAGATATTATTGCTGACGAAATTGTTAGGTATTTAAGAAAAGAAAATTTACAAATAAAAAAAAGCCTGTAATGGGCTTTTTTTATTGTCTGTAAGCAGGGAAAAATTCAGTTAATTTTTCACGAGAATGTACTTCTAATATGTTCGAGTTATTTTTTGAGCACAAATCTTTATAAACATTTTCATTTATAATTTTTCTGCCTGTATAAAATTGGGTGTCTTCATCTTTTGGAAAAAACATCTTTTTACTTTTGTATAAAGAATCATCATCATGTTGTCCTCCTCCTAAAACGTAAAACTTTTTGTTGTTTTTTATAGCCCATTTCAGAATTTCTACTCTTAAAAAATCATTTGGTCTGTCTGAAAAATATTTAGCTCTTGTACCTCCTAAAAAGGCATACAAAGTTTTATTATTAATTATTATTAACTCAGCAGAAACCGCTGTGTCATCTATATAATCTAATGCTATAGCAAAGCTATTAGGGTTAGAGTATATAATACTTTCAAAAAATTGCTTAGGAAAATAATAAATATCTTTAGCATTATTTCTTTCCATTGTTTCAATATATATATTATGAAAATCAGAAATTATACTATCAGTAATTTCTTCTCCTCTGTATATATTAAATTTAATATTACTTTTTAACGCTCTTCTATAATTATTTCTAACTTTTTTAGAGAAAGCAGTCCAATGTTCTTCTTCACTATGTTTTACTTCTCCTTTTACATTTAATAAGCTCTTTACAAGTGTACCAGAGTAATTAATGTGGTTATCTGTTAAGCTAAATCTAACAAATTCAGATACAATACTATTATCTAAATACCATTGATCTACTAAGTTCCAGAATTTAGATAACTTATCAATATCTAAATCATTTTTAAATAGAGGACCTCCGTACCCATATGGAGTAATTACATCAAAATAAGAACTGTTTTTTATAGATCTTATATAAAAAGGCATAATAACAATAGGTTCTTCATTTTCTTCAAAAACAAAGTATCTCAATTTATCTGTTTTCGTTTCAAAATAAATAAGATATTCATAAGAGTAATATATATTATCCTGAAAGTGGTTTTTTAGTAATTTTTTATAATTTTTTATATCTTTTAAATTGTTGAAATTGCAAACACTTATTTTAAAAGGTTTATCTTCAATAACTTTGTTAGTGCTTTGTTCTTTTGTGTCCATTACTCTTAATGTTTTAGCTGGTAAACCAGCAACAATATGATTTGGGGGAACATTTTTTATAACAACTGCGCCACAACCTACTATTGTGTTTTTGCCAATGTCTGTAACACCGGTCATAATAGTGGAACTTATACCTAAAAAGGCTTTTTCATTAATAGTTATATTTGCACCTACATTTACTCCTGTAGAAATAAAAACGCCTTTTTCTAGTGATGTATGATGGGCAATTTTACTGCCCATACTTATTATTACAAAATCTTTAATTTTTGCATGTGGCATAATAATTACTCCAGGTAATAAATATATGCCTTTGCCTTGAATGCTATCTTTATCATAAATAACTGAGTTATGTATAAAGTTAGGAATTTCATATCCAAAGTCATACAATTTTTTTAAATATTTTGCCCTTATTTTATTATCTCCAATAGGACAAAAAACACAGTCTATTTTATTTTTTACATCCTTATTTAATAAGTCTTTAAAAGTTCCTAATATAGGAGTGTTATGAACTAGCTTTCCTTTGTTTTTTTTATTGTCATCATAAAACCCAACAATATTAAAGCCTTGTTCTTTTAAATAATTTAAAAATACCTCGCCATAAGATCCAGCACCAAGTATTACAGTATTTTTATTTTGCATTAGGGGAAGTTTTTTTTGAGCTTGTTATTATTTAGTGCCAGTAAAAGTTGTCATATTTAAATTTTCACTACTGTTAACACCTTCTTTAAAAAGGACTTTTTTAACTGTTAAAAATAAAATTTTAATATACAATAGGATAGATTTATTTTCTACAAACCAAACATCTAATTCAAATTTCTTTTCCCAAGATATCGCATTTCTTCCATTAACCTGAGCCCATCCTGTAATTCCAGGCTTAACATTATGTCTTTGTTTTTGAAAATCGTTGTAAAGTGGCAAGTATTGTACAAGTAATGGTCTAGGTCCAACTAAGCTCATATCTCCTTTAATTACATTAAGTAATTGTGGTATTTCGTCTAAAGAAAGTTTTCTAATAGTACTACCAAATTTAGTTACTCTTTGGTCAAAAGGTAAAAATTCACCGTTTTCGTCTTTTTTATCATTCATAGATTTAAATTTAATCACCTTAAATATCTTTTCATTTTTACCTGGTCTGGCATGATAAAAGAAAACATTTCCATTATTGGTTATAAACAGATACAGGTATACAAATATGAAGAAAGGTGATAAAATAAATAAACCTGTTATAGCAAAAATAACATCAAAAATTCTTGTTATAAAATTATACATAATCTTTTAGGGTATAGTGTTAATTGTTGTAGTTATATGTTGCATATGCTTTAGATTATATCTAAAGTCTATATGTATATTTAGGAGGTAAGACAAATCATCTCTTTCTTTATTATTTGGCCAAAGTTCTGAAGGATAAATGTCCTTTGTGATAAGAGTTTTTTTTACTTCGTTAAAATCTTCTCTGTTCTTAAACACCAATTGTAAGCCAAATGTACAATCAATTTTAGAGTTTAAAACTTTAAATTTTTTGTTTAATTTTAAATTTTTTAAAAGAAACTTTAGGTTGTCTTTTTTGTAAATTTGGTAATCTTTATTTAAAAAACGCAATATTAATTCCTCATTTTCTTTAGATAATTTTATTGGGGAATATTGTTTGTGCAAATATTGCTCAGATTGGTTTATTAGGTCTAGAAATTTACTTTTATCGTCATTTTTATTTCTAATAAAATCACTTTTTAAATGCATTGCTAACTTAATTTTTCTCCAATTTTCATAAAAGTCGAAATCTTCAATTAAATTATTCTTATAATTTTTGTTGCTATTTGGTTGCCATAAAATTCCTCCTAATGGTATAGGTAGTGTTTTACGTAAAGATGCTACACAATAGTCTGCATTACTGTTTAAGCAATTGGTACTTTGCCACCCATGGGAGTGATCTTCTATAAAAATTGCTTTAGCTTTAGATGTTGGTATATTATAATTATAAATACCCCAAAAATTGTTTAATATTACAATATCTCTTGGGTTAGAAAAAGTGTTTAAATCTAAATTCTCAGCATTAGAAAAAGGATCTATTTCGTAAAAGTAGATATTAGAGTAACATTTTTTTAGCCAGCTAGTAACATGTTGACAATAGTAATTAGGCAACCAAATTTTAGAAATATCCTTAGTTAATTTTATTTCGTCAATAATAAATTTTATAGCGTGCCTTCCAGTATAAAACAGTTTAAATTTTGGAATAAATTCATTTAAATTAAAATCTACAAGATCATCAGCGTTTACCTGATGAAAAAAAGAACCAATACCAGCTTTATTATTCATTAAACACCCTAGTTTTAGAAATCAAAAATAGTTAAAAAAAATTCCTGATTTTAATATGCTTTAAGCATATAGATGTATGGTACTTTTATATAGATTAACGAACTTCTTATACCTTTAAGAGCTTATCACACTTTGCAAAAGTTATGTTTTCTTTATAGTTATTAAATTTATTAACGTTGGTGTTATTTTTAATCCACTCTATATAAATAGCAGCTGTGTTAATACCTGCTTCATGAGAAAAAGGGTATCCGCCTCCAAACCTTGGATTTAGTTCTAAAACATATATGATATTATCTTTAATAAAAATGTCGCAGTCTAAATTGCCAATATGACCTAAGTTGTTCGATATTGTTTCTCCTACTTTATTTATTTCGTGGTTAATTACAGATTTTGCCTTATCGGTTTCTCCAGATCGCATAGCAATTTTTTCTCTAGCAAAGGTCCCATAATAGTTTCCATTAAAATCATTTAATACATCTAGCCCGTACTCAATGCCATCTATTCTTTCTTGTATTAAAATAGCTTCTTCAATATTGTTTTTGCTTACGGTATTTAGAATTGTATTTTTTAATTTTATTTTTTGAAGTTTATATACCAATTCCAACTCATCAAAATTATAAACCGTTTCAATGCCTATAGAGGCGCTTCCCCACCTTGGTTTTAAAATTAAAGGAAAGCTTAGTTTTCCAGTTTTTAAATCTTCATATGCTAATTTATAATCTATATAAGTCTTAGGTGTATGTAAGTTTGATGCTTTAAAAAAATTATAAGATTCCCATTTGTCAAAAGCTATATTAATTACTTTTTGTGATGATAGAATAACCCTAGTGCCCTGTTCTTTAAAAATGTCTAAACTTTTTGATAATATAGGAAGCTCTAGGTCATTTAAAGATATTATTGCATCAACCTTATATTTTTTACATATGGTTAATAAGGTGTTTATATAGGCGCTGTCATATATACTGGGTACAGTAACAGCAATATCTGCATCTACTAATGCAGGTGCGTTACTCTGCATGTCTGTAGCTATAATAACTCCTTTTTTATGTAAGGCTTCTTTAAAATAATTAATTAGGTAGTTTCTTCTTCCGGCACACGTAAATAAAATATTAATTTTTTCCATATAAATAAGCTCAGCTATATGTTTAATTAGGGTTTGTATAAATTAACAGATATTTTTCTTTTGCCAGATTTTAAAGACGGTATTTCTTTAACATACGCTACAGTTATCTCTGCATCCAATCCAATATCATTTTTAAATTTACTTATTAGTAGTTTTTCTTTTGTAAACTTAACATTTGTGTTAATTTTTATTTTAAACTGATATTTATCTAATTGTATAAATTGTAGTTGCTCTATTTCTGGAAAGTCATATACATATGCATGCATTGTAAATGGATTTAAAATTTCTCCATTTGTTTTATATAAGGCATCCATCCTTCTTCCTTGAATACTTTTTAGTTTTGGTATTTCATCATTATCATTTACGGAGAGTATTCCTAAGTCTCCTGTGTCGTACCTTATCATAGGAGTCGCTAAATTATATAGGTCTGTTATAACAATTCTACCTACCTTGTTAGTTTTAGCTGGTTCATCTTTCTCCAAATCTAAAACCTCTACAATATAACTTGCCCAATTAATAGTAAAAAAGGAATCGTCTTTAGTTTGTTGCGCAATAATACCATTTTCAACATTAGAGTATCTAGACACTGTATGGGATTTAAAATAATACTCCATTTTTTCTTTAACGTCATTACCAAGTCTTTCTGATATTGCTATTATAGAGGTAATGTTGCAATTTAGTGGAGCATAATTATTTTTATCTAAGTATTTACATATCGTTTCAAATCCAGATGCATAGCCTAACCAGCCTTTGTTACTTTTATCATTTTCTAAGCTTATAATCAATTTACGTAAATATTCATCATTAAGGTCGCTTACGTCTAGCTGTGTAGAGTTCTGAAGCCATGCAGTAAGTTTTGGTTTTTTATAGTAAGCAGCCCATAAACGCAAGTAAAGTAATTTTTGGCCCAATGTAAAGCCCGATAGTTTAGCGTAAAAAAGTGTATCTGCCGTATTTCTTATTTTTTTTCTCTTAGTCTGGTATATTTCAAAAGGGGAGCCAGTAGATCCGCTTGTTTTAACCTTGTTAACATTTGCATCTTCTCTGTTGCAAATGTTTATGTCTAAAAAGTTGTCTTTAATATCTTTTTTAGTAACTACAGGAAAATCTAATAATGAGTTATAATTTTTATATTTTTTGTAATAGTTGGTATTATTAACGGTTAAATTTAAAAGTTTATTTAACTGTGGTTTTTGCTTGTTAATTAGGGTAGAATAGCTTTCAATTTTGTGGTAATCTTCAATCTCTTTTAAGTCTTTCTTTATAGGACTACCTTTAAAAAAATCTAATGTCCAAAAGGCATAATTTCTTATCTGTTCTAATAAATTCATAATAAAAACTAAAGAGTTATTTTTTAAATAATAGAATAGCTTTTTTAGGCTAATTATAGTTACACAATTAAATGTGATTGCAAGTAAAACATTTTTTTGTTAATAAAATTGCTTTTCTTTTTAAATGATTTTTTGGTCATTAGTAAAATTTTGTAAGAAAATAATTGTAAATATTGTAAAAAATAAAAAAAGTATAGATGAAATAATCCAAATGTTGGTTTAACTACGTACTTTAATCGAATATTTGTTAATTAATTACAATAATTAAGTTTTTAAACGTTAGTAGTTTAAATAGATTATAAAAGTGTAATGTTATAAAAAAGTTATTTTAAATGTATTTTACCGATTATTTATGCTTTTCATCTGTTTTTTTAAAATTGATAACCTACTTTTACGCCCTAAAAAATAATACAAACGTTTTCCCAAAAACTTACTATTATGCAGTTAATTAAATTTACAAGCAAGTTTATGCTTTTTTTACTATTTATGTGCTTTATATCTTGTTCTCAAGATTCAGACTTGTTAACAGACCTAGTATTAGAAGAAAAAGAAGAAATTATAGAACCAAGTGATCCTGTAACGGGTTCTGATGAAGATCCATATAAGGATAAGGATTTTAGTAACCCTAATAAAATAGTGGGTACTTATTATCCAACTTCGCAAGCAGATATTACAAATGCCGATAATGCCAATAAAAAAGCAATTATTACAAATTCTTTTACGTGTAACAATTGTACGTTTGCTGCTAACCAAACTATAGAGCCTGCTGGTGGTGTAATTACAGGTCAAAATATTAACCTAAACAATGCGTACGTAGAAAATACCTATAAACAAGCCTTTTCAGCCTCTACCAGTTTTACTCAAGTATATGATAAATCTAGATTAAGTATAGAGGTTTTTGGGGCTATTTCTGGAGACGGAATAGACGATTCTGATGCTATTGATGCTACTATTAATAATATAGAAATAGCAAATGCAAGTCCAAAAGGTTCTTATATTAAAAATAAACCATCTACATACAAAAGAGAAGGTAATTTTGACTGGAATTTAAACGGAGCAAAAATAGAAACTACTAGCAATTCTAATTTTAGAATAAATACGTTTGATGTAGATTATATTTTTACATTTTACAATTTAAATCCAAGATTTTATAATGGTGAGTTTGATGGTACAGATACTTACGGGAGGTTAATTTGGTTAAGAGGACAACAAAGTTTTTATTTTGCAGATTTAAACGTACATAATTACCATTCTACATCTAACGCCAGAGGTATAGCATTTAGAGTTAATATGCTCCCACAATCTAAAGGATTTTATAAAGGTGAGTTTTACCGTAATACCATAAATAATATAAGTTCAGCTTCTGACGGTATTGCTAATAATGTTAATGGATTAAGTAAAGGTATTTTACTTGGCTTGTATGAAGATGGAGATGCTGACGTGTTTTTAGAGGGTAACACAATTACAAATATTATTGGTGATGATGCAGAGTGCTTGTACATAGCTCCTCATGGTTCTGCTACTATGGATAATAATGTAAATTTTTATTTAACTAATGAGACATATAAATATGCAAAACGGAGACAAGTTAAAATAACGGTTAGTAATGTGCATATTAGAGATTCTTATTTTGAGGCTCCTGGTGTAGAACAAGATTTTAACGGGCAAGCAGCAGTTATAATAGGCGTTTTTAGTACCAAAAAAGGACAAACCAACAAAAATTTTGAGTTAATAAATTCAGATTTAATATCAAATAACATTCCTACTATGGGAGCTATTGCTGTTACCGAATTGGAAGACGCAAAAATTATTGGGAATAGAATTACCTTTAGTGATGTGTCTAATTATCCTGGTTTAACTTTAGGTTCTGGTACTACTGGTTACTATGGTGTATTAATCAATAACACAATTAAAGAGAATGTGTTTACCAATTGTGGTGTTGAAATAGCTCGTATTTTTGATCCTAAAGAGGGGCCAGTGGTTATTGAAGATTGTATATTTAATTACAAGTGGGGTGGTAATAATCCTGGTAATTATGTAGGTGCTTTGCGTTATTCATCTAGCTCTAATGCTACAGTTACAGGATCCGTAACGCTACAAAATAGTACGATAAACTATAGTGCAAGTAATATTTTTAATTTATTTAGTGGTGTTGTGGTAAGTATTGTGTCTAGCGTAGAAAATTTAACAATAGATAATGTTACCGTGAATTATAAAGGTTTATCTGGTGTTGGACAAACATTTGGGTATATAGGATCAAAAAATAGTTCTAATTTTGGAAATACCAATACCATTACAAATTGTACCATAAATGGAGCGCTGGCAACAGGCGCAATAAAGGTAACTGGCTCTAATAAAACAGTTAAAATAAACAATAGTAAAGACGGTTCTGGATTGCCGATTACAGTGTTTTAAAAGTTATTAAAATTAATTCCTTAAAAAGAGGTTTAAGTATTGTACTTAAACCTCTTTTTATTTATTCTTTATTTTGAGTTAACTTATCTAATTAATGATACCTTTTGTAGATTAATACAAGTAAATACAATAAAATACCTGACATTTGTATGTGTGTAAGTTTACGCGTACAAATGTTATCTTTGCGTGTATATTACAGTAATAATAATTTGCAAAACATATAATTAAACACAACTATAAACGAATACACCATAACTATGTCAGAAAAGAAAGTAGCTTTAATAACAGGAGTGACAGGCCAAGATGGCGCATATTTAAGTGAATTTTTATTAAAAAAGGGATATGAAGTACACGGTTTAAAAAGAAGATCTTCTTTATTTAACACAGATAGGATAGACCATTTATACCAAGATCCTCATATAGAAGATAGGAATTTTATTCTGCATTATGGAGACATGACGGACAGTACAAACCTAATAAGGTTAATACAAGAGATACAACCAGATGAGATATACAACTTGGCAGCAATGAGTCACGTACACGTATCTTTTGAAGTACCAGAGTATACAGCTAACGCAGATGGTATAGGAACCTTACGTATATTAGACGCAGTTCGTATGTTGGGTTTATCAAATAAAACAAGAATTTATCAAGCCTCAACTTCAGAGTTGTATGGTAAAGTTCAAGAAGTTCCACAATCAGAGACTACTCCTTTTTATCCAAGAAGCCCTTATGCAGTTGCCAAAATGTATGCATATTGGATAACAGTAAACTACAGAGAGGCATACAATATGTATGCATGTAATGGTATTTTATTTAATCATGAATCTCCTATCCGAGGAGAAACATTTGTAACACGTAAAATAACCAGAGCAACGGCAAAAATAGCGTTAGGACTACAAGATAAATTTTATTTAGGAAATTTAGATGCCGAGCGAGATTGGGGCCATGCTAAAGACTATGTTCGAATGATGTGGATGATATTACAGGCAGACGAAGCAGAAGACTGGGTTATAGCAACTGGTAAAACTACAAAAGTTAGAGAGTTTGTAAAAATGAGTTTTGCGGAAGCTGGCATAGAGTTAGAGTTTAAAGGGACTGGTGTAGACGAAAAAGCTTATGTTGTAAAATGTAATAATCCAAAATACCAATTAGAGATAGGTAAAGAGGTATTAGCAGTAGATCCAAAATATTTTAGACCAACAGAGGTAGACTTATTAATAGGTGACCCAACCAAGGCAAAAACAAAATTAGGATGGACCGTAGAGTATGATCTTCCAGATTTAGTAAAAGATATGGTGCAGAGTGATTTAAAGTTAATGCAAAAAGAGCAGTATTTAAAAGACGGTGGTTACCGCATTTTAAACTACTTTGAATAGTATGGATAAGAGTTCAAAAATATATATAGCGGGTCATAGAGGTCTTGTAGGTAGTGCCATAGTTAAAAATTTAAAGAGTAAGGGATATCATAATTTAGTAGTTAAAACTCATAAAGAGTTAGATTTAACTAATACAGAAGCAGTATCTCATTTTTTTAAGGTAGAGCAACCTAAGTACGTATTTTTAGCAGCAGCTAAAGTAGGAGGTATAGTGGCTAATAATACGTACAGAGCAGATTTTATTTATGAAAATCTAATGATTCAAAACAATGTAATTCATGAGTCCTACAAACATAAGGTAGAGAAGTTGTTGTTTTTGGGTAGCACATGTATTTATCCAAAAAACTGTGCGCAACCTATGAAAGAGGACTACCTATTAACAGACACATTAGAATACACAAATGAGCCATATGCAATAGCCAAGATAGCAGGTATAAAAATGTGTGAAAGTTATAACCTACAGTACGGTACTAACTTTATTTCTGTAATGCCAACAAATTTATATGGTCCTAATGATAATTTTGATTTAGAAAAGTCACACGTTTTACCAGCATTAATTAGAAAAGTAGCCTTAGGTAAAGCATTAGAAGAGAAAAACTGGGATTATATCAGTTCAGACCTAAACAAGTTACCAATAAAAGGTATAAACGGATCTGCCTCTAAGGAAGAAATAGAACAAGTTTTATCAGACTTTGGAGTTGTATTGAACCAATCTAAAGCTAGTGTAGAGATTTGGGGAACCGGCAAGCCTAAACGAGAATTTTTATGGTCAGAAGATATGGCAGATGCCTGTGTGTATATTATGGAGGAAAGGGATTTTGGAGATGTAGTAAAGGACATTAAAGAGGTAAGAAACACTCACATAAATATAGGAACTGGTGAAGACGTTAGCATAGCTCAGTTAGCCCAATTAATTGCAAAAACAGTGGGTTATAAGGGAGAGTTTGTTTTTAATACAAGTAAACCCGATGGAACAATGAAAAAACTAACAGATGTTACCAAACTTAATAATTTAGGTTGGAAACATAAGGTTAATTTAGAGGAGGGTATTGGAATGATTTATAATTGGTATACAGCAACAAATACAGATTAGTTTATTGTAATTGAGTTTTTTTAAAAACAAATAAGTTATACTAATTGTATGATTCAAAAGATTAAAAGTGTAGTACTACAAGGTGGTTTTTTAAGGTACTTAAAAAATACGTCATGGCTAATGGGAGAAAAAGTTGCTCGTATGCTTGTGGCGTTAACTGTAGGGGTTTGGGTAGCACGCTATTTAGGTCCAAATCAGTTTGGTATTCTAAGTTATGCCCAAAGTTTTGTAGGGCTTTTTACCGCATTTTCTACACTAGGGCTTAATGATATAATTATTAGAGAATTAATAAAAAACAAACAAGACAAAAATAGTATTTTAGGAACATCATTTTGGTTGCAAATAATGGGGTCTTGCTTTATTATGTTGTGCTTGTTAATTGCAGTATTTATTAATAAAAATGACGAATTAACAAATAAAATCATTTTAATTTTAGGGGGAGTTACATTTATAAATAGTTTTGGTGTAATTAGCTCTTACTTTTATAGCAATGTTACTAGTAAAAATATAGTAATACCTAGTTTTATAGGCTTATTGCTCTCTGCTGCTTTTAAAATATTTTTTATACTCAATAACTATAGCTTAATTTATTTTGTATACGTCCTAGTTTTTGATGTGTTTTTTTTGATGATGGGACAAGTGTATTTGTATTATCAACAGGGTAATACAATAGTTACATGGTCTTTCTCATGGGACAAAGCCAAAAATTTACTGTTAGATGCTTGGCCGTTAATACTTAGTGCTATAGTTATCTCTATTTATATGAAAATAGATCAAGTAATGATTAAGGAGTTTTTAAATGCAGAAGCTGTAGGGCAATATTCCGCGGCAGTTCGTTTAAGTGAGGCGTGGTATTTTATTCCTATGATTATTTGTAGTTCTTTATTCCCGGCTATACTTAATGCCAAAAAAGTAAATGAGCAATTGTATTTATCTAGATTACAAAATTTATTTAATTTAATGGTTGTATTGGGGTTAGTGGTTGTTGTACCTGTATTATTACTTAGTGATTGGGGGATAGCACTGTTGTACGGTAAAGCTTATGAATTGTCCGCGGCTGTTTTAAAAATACACATTTGGGCGGGTGTTTTTGTGTTTTTGGGTGTTGCCAACCAAAAATGGTTTATTAGTGAAAATTTACAGAAATATAATATTTTATGCTTGGCACTGGGTATGTTAACAAATGTACTTTTAAATATAGTGTTTATACCCAAATATGGTGTTTTAGGAGCTGCTTATGCAACATTATTAGCACAAGCAATAGCATCGCTGGTAGCACCAGTATTGTTTAAAAAAACACGAGTAACTTTTTATATGATGGTTAAGGCGTTGTTTTTTATACCTTTAATAAAAAAAAGTATTAAGCGTAGTTAGTTATGAAAAAAATTTATGCTTATTGTAACACATTAGGTTTTTTTAATATGCTTTTTTTGTTGGGCGCGCTACTCAATGTATTAAATTTAGGGTACTTATTTGCATATGGTTGTGTTGGGCTAATTTTTTTTAAAAATCAATTCTTAAGGCAAGCTATTGATCGTAACTTTTTGTTGTTAACATTTTTTTCTGTTACTTATAGCTTATTTTATGCATTAAACCCTTGGAAAGGGTTGCAGTTTGTGGTAATCTATGCTTGTACACCACCAGTTTTTTATTTATGGGGGAAATACATGGCTACAATTGCAAAAAATAAATTAACCTTATTTTATGTTTTAATTGCAGTAACTTTTTTGTACTCATTGCCCGCAATGGTATCTGTAGTTTTAAATATACTTGAGGGAGGATTTGGTCAGCTCGATAGAAATTTACCAATGTTTTGGGGGGGGGAACCTGTAAATGCAACCCAAATGGCGGCTCTGTTTATTTTTAATATGTGCATCCCCGCATTATTATTTTCAGCATATAAGGCTATACCTAAGTATTTACTAATTGTATTAAGTGTTGTTTTTGTTGTGAGCTTGCTGTGTGTATTACGTCTGGGCAGTAGAACGCAATTGGCAATTTTTATGCTTTCTTTAATTATTAGTTTGGTTGTTGCAATTCCTAAACGGTCGTTTAAAGAGAACTCGGTTACATTTACGGTATTTGCCATTTTATTAGGTATAGTTGCAACACAGGTTTCTCTAGATTTAGACTCAGATATTTTAGCAACTTTTGCAAGTAGAATGGAAGATGACGGAGCTGCAGATATAGCAAGTGGTGGTGGCCGTACAAAACTTTGGATGAAATCTATAGATAATATGTTTGAAAAACCCTTTGGGTGGGATTTGGAAGAATTTGGTTACTCTCATAATTTATGGTTAGATGCTTTGAGAGTGGGAGGTTTCATTCCTTTTGTAATTCTAATACTGTACTCTTTACGCTTTATTAATTTGATTTATAATATTTTTTTTAGCAAAAAAATAGATATGTCATTTCAGATTTTATGTTTAACCTATACTTTAGGCTTTTTTTCACTATTTATGGTAGAGCCTGGTATAGATGGTACATTTACGTTGTTTATCTTGTTTTGTTTATTTGTAGGACTTGTTAGACAACATTATTTATCTGTAACAACGAGTAACACGTCTATTATAAACAATAATTAATACGTATATAAGTTAAAACCAATAACTATAATATAATATTCACTAACACCATATATATATGTGCGGAATTTTAGGCACTGTGCCTTATACATCATACGATAAATTTAAACCTGCATTAGATACATTATACCATAGAGGTCCAGATAGTTTTGGAATAGAATCTGTGGACCAAGATGTAACATTAGGTCATAGAAGGTTGTCTATATTAGATGTTTCTGAAACAGGACACCAACCTATGAAAAGTGAGAACCAAAGGTATTTAATTACTTTTAACGGTGAAATTTATAATTTTATTGAAATTAAGAGGGAGTTAGTATTAAAGGGACATTCTTTTAAATCTACCTCAGATACCGAAGTTTTATTAAAAGCATATATAGAGTGGGGAGAAGAGTGTGTACATAAATTTAATGGTATGTGGGCATTTGCAATATGGGATAAAGAAACAAAGGAGTTGTTTATGTCTAGAGATAGATATGGTAAAAAACCATTGTTTTACGCAAATGTAAACGGTCAATTTATTTTTGCTTCAGAAATGAAAGCCATTTTTCCTTTCTTTAAACAATTAGAGATTTCTGATGATTTTCATTGGATGAAAAAGAATATTTTCTTTTATGAGTCTACAGATAAGTGTTTAATTAAAGGCATACAACGTTTTCCTGCTGGTTATAGTGCAGTATATAAAGCGGGGAAGCTAAACACATATAGATATCATAATACGTTAGATCATTTAGTGCAAGTACCAAAATCTTATGATGAGCAAGTAGAGCAGTTTAGAGAATTGTTTATGGATGCTTGTAAACTGCGTATGCGATCTGATGTAACTATAGGTACTGCATTAAGTGGTGGTTTAGATAGTAGCGCAACAATATCTGCAATGGCTAATTTGGCTAAAAATAGTGGAAGTTATTCTAAAGATTGGCAGCATGCTTTTGTTGCTTCGTTTCCAGGAACTCCATTAGATGAATCGTACTACGCTAAAAAAGTAACAGAGAATTTAGGTATAGGTGCAACTTTTGTAGATATAAACCCTCTACAACATTGGGATAAATTGGAAGAATATTTTTATAAGTTTGAAGATTTATATATTACATCTCCTATACCAATGATAATGCTGTATGAGTCTGTTAAAAAAAATGGTGTAACAGTTACGTTAGATGGACATGGGGCAGATGAACTATTAAGTGGTTACCAACAAGGTAATTTAGAGGCTTTATGGGATGCTAAGTTAAGTCCGTCTAAAACAAAAGATATTTTAAATATTTACCAAGATTCTATTAATGAAGACAAAGAGCAGTACAAGAGAACTAACAGTAGTAAGTTGTATACTGACTTTATGTCTAAAAAAATTGTGAAGAAAATTTTAGGCAAAACTATGCCGTCTGTAGATAGTGCGCACCCCAATTATAAAAAACTAGACAATCATGCACAATATTTGTATGCAATGTTTCATGAAAATATATTGCCTACTTTATTGCGTAATTATGATAGGTACGCTATGATTAATAGCGTAGAAATACGTATGCCATTTATGGACCATAGAATTGTAAATTTTGTAAACTCATTACCTTATTCAAGCAAAATAGGAGGTGGTTATACTAAAAGAATAGTACGTGATGCTTTAGACCCTTATATGCCTAAGGAAGTTACGTGGAGAAAATCGAAAATTGGTTTTAGTTCTCCAATTGTAAATTGGATGCAAAACGATTTGAGTGATTGGTTTTTAAGTACAATAAATGACACTGACTTTTTACAATCTAATTTAGTGAGTAATCCAAAAGATTTACAAACCAAAATCACAAAAATTGTTAAGGGAGAAAATAATGAGTTTTCTGATGCTCAAAAATGTTGGTCAGAACTATCACCGTATATTTGGGAAAAATCAGTTTTAAGTGGGAAATCGTTCCCTAATAAGTAAAGAATGAAACAAAGGATAAAAAGACTAATATTAAATAGTGCTTTTTTAACAAGTTGCATTATGTATTTTAGGCGTATGCGTCTTAAAAAAGCCTTGGGTATTAGGTATGGGAAAAAATCATTTATTGGTTTTTCTACTATTTGTGAAGGATCAAATGGCTTTGGAGCTTATAGCTCAATTACCTCTTCATATATTGGTTATGGCTCCTATATAGCTCAGCATACTAAAATTTCTAAAACTAAAATAGGTCGATATTGCTCTATTGGGCCTAATGTTCAGTGCATTTTTGGTAGGCATCCGGTAGGTACTTTTGTGTCTACACATCCTTCTTTTTTTGCTTTACGTACTCCAGTTTCATTTACTTATGCAAAAGAACAATTGTTTAAAGAGTTTCCTGATCCAATTAGTGAAAACGAAAAATATACTATCAAAATAGGAAATGATGTTTGGATAGGGGCAAACGTTTCAATTTTAGATGGAGTAGAAATTGGTGACGGAGCTATAATTGCGGCAAATGCTTTAGTAAGTAAAAATGTACCGCCTTATACCATTGTTGGTGGAGTTCCATCCAAAATTATCAAGAAAAGATTTTTAGAGGAAGAAATTGATTTTTTACAAGAATTTAAATGGTGGAATAAACCCAAAGATTGGATTGTAAATAATGCAACTTTTTTTACTGATATAAGCGGTTTTATAAAAAACATTAAAAATGAGAAGTAAAAATACACCAATTGTTGTAGTAGCTTATAATAGGCCAAAATCGTTGCAAAGGTTGTTAACCTCATTAAGTAAAGCAGATTACCCAAATACTGATATAGACTTAATAATAAGTATTGATAACGGTAGTGATAATGATAGTGTTTTAAACGTAGCAAATAATTTTAATTGGGATTTTGGTAACAAAAAAGTAGAGTATCAACAAGTAAATCTCGGATTACGGAAGCATATAATTCAATGTGGAGATCTTAGTACAGTTTATGGATCTGTAATAGTTTTGGAAGATGATTTGCTTATTTCTCCTAATTTTTATAATTATACAGTAAGTGCTTTAGATTTTAGTAAAGATAAACAATATGTAGCAGGGATTTCATTGTATAACCATCAATTTAATGTGCATAAAGGAGAGCACTTTAATGCTATAGATGATGGTTATGATAATTGGTATTTTCAGTTTGCATCATCTTGGGGGCAAGCTTGGAGTGCTGACCACTGGAGAGATTTTAAAAATTGGTATAATAAAGGCCAAGATATTGCTAACAATACAAAAGTCCCAAAATATGTTAGATCATGGTCAGAGAAATCATGGTTAAAGTATAATATAGCTTATCTTGTAGAGAAAAATTTATTTTTTTTATATCCTAAAGTTTCTCTTTCAACTAATTTTAGTGACGCTGGTACACACGTTGGAATTGGTAGTAACTTATATCAAGTTTCTTTACAACTTGGTTTAAAAAAGAAATATTTTTTTTCAGAGTTAAAGGATTCAAAGTCTGTTTATGATGCTTTTTTTGAAAATAATTATTTAAAAAAATATTTTTATGACTATGATACAGATACAACGATAGATTTATATGGTTACAAAAATGTTTATTCTTCAAATTATTTATTAACAAACAAGATAATTAATTACAAGATTGAAAAATCATTTGGAAAATTCTTAAAGCCTTTGGATTCGAATATCATAAATGACATAAATGGGGATGATTTTTTTCTTTACAACCTAAGTGTATCTCAAAAAAATGATAAAGTTTTAAATTTTAAAAAAGAATTTTTGTACAATATTAAACGTCTTAATTATAATGATGCTGTTCATTATATTAAACTAGAAACTTTTAGAAAGTTTAGGGTACTTTTAAGAAGAATTTTAGGTAAGTAAAATCTGTAAGTACAGATAAACGCATAATTGCGTAACCTTATCCAATATTGTGCTTTTACATAAAGTAATATTGTAGTTTTATCTTATTAAATTTTAAATATAATATTATTTAAAAACTGTTATGCAAAAATTTGCTGTATTATTAACATGCTTTAATAGAAAAGAAAAATCTTTAGCAGCTTTAGAATCTCTTTTTAAAGCCAAACAAGAACTCAGTTTAGACATAGATATGTCTGTTTATTTAACAGATGATGGCTCTACCGATGGAACATCAGAAGCAATACAAAAATATTATCCAAAAGTAAATCTATTAAAAGGTAACGGTGAGTTGTTTTGGGCAGGAGGTATGAGAAATTCTTGGGCAGAAGCATTAAAAAATGATTATGATGCATATTTATTATTAAACGATGACACTAAACCTTACGTGAATTTTTTAGAGGAGCTATTTAAAACTCACAATTATTGTTTAACAAAGTATGGAAAAGGAGGAGTATATGTAGGTGCTACATTAGATGAAGAAACCAATGTAATGACATATGGAGGTAGTGTTTTTACCAACAAATTTAAAGGAAGGTACACAAAATTAATACCAAACGGAGAATATCCACAAGAGTGTGAGCTTGGGAATGCTAATATTATGCTTGCCAGTAAAAATGCAGTAGATAAAATAGGACAATTATCTAAAGGTTATGTTCATGGTCTGGCAGATTTTGACTATACATTAAAGGCAAAAAAAAATAATGTTCCTGTATTGTTAGCAGATAATTACTTAGGAACTTGTACTAATGACCATATTGATAAGTATGCTAAGTTCGTAAACCTATCTTTTAAAGAGAGATTAAAAATGTTGCATAATCCTATAGGTTTTGATTTTGAATCACATTTAGTATATATGAAAAATCACTTTTTATATAGGTTGCCATTGGTATATTTAATGGGATACTTTAAAGTTTTTTTTCCAAGTATTTACAAAAATAAAATATTAAGAAAATAGTTACTTTAAATCAATTAATGATATTGTTAAACATATAGACCATTATATAAATGAAGAAAAAAAACCTTATAATTTTTGGCACTAGACCAGAGGCAATAAAAATGGCTCCATTGGTTAAAGAGTTTCAAAAATCAGAATTATTTGAAACTAAAGTTTGTGTTACTGCCCAACACAGAGAAATGTTAGACCAAGTGTTAGACTTTTTTGAGATTACTCCAGACTATGATTTAAATTTAATGAAACCTGGGCAAAATTTATATGGTTTAACTGCAGCAATTATTACAGGTTTACAACCAGTTTTAGAATCTTACAAACCAGATTTTGTTTATGTTCATGGAGATACTACAACCACAATGGGTTCTAGTATTGCAGCTTTTTATTCTGGAGCAAAAGTATGTCATATAGAAGCAGGTTTACGCACTTTTAACAAATACGCTCCATTTCCTGAAGAAATTAATAGGACGGTAACTGGCCGAATTGCAGATTACCACTTTGCACCTACACAAACATCTTTTAATAATTTAGTTAGAGAAAATACAAATAAAGATGATATTTTAGTTACTGGGAATACAGTAATTGATGCTCTTTTAGAAAGCGTATCTAAAGTAGATACTATTGTAGATGATGAGATTGAAAACTTAAAAGAATCTATAGATTTTACCAAAGAAATAATTTTAGTTACTGGGCATAGAAGAGAAAATCATGGACAAGGCTTTATTAATATTTGTGAAGCATTAAAAGAGATAGCCTCAAAAAATGATGATGTACAAATAATTTATCCAGTTCATCTAAATCCTAAAGTACAGGAACCAGTTAAAAGAATATTAAGTGGTTTAAACAACGTACATTTAATTAACCCGCTTGCATATCCAGCATTTGTATGGTTAATGAATAAATCTAAATTAATAATTACAGATAGTGGAGGAGTACAAGAAGAGGCTCCAAGTTTAGGGAAACCAGTATTAGTAATGAGAGACACTACAGAAAGACCCGAAGCAGTAGATGCGGGAACTGTAATTTTAGTAGGAACAAATAAAGAAAAGATTGTACTAGAAGCTCAAAATTTATTAGAAGATAACTCCAAGTATAAAGAAATGAGTAAACTTCACAATCCGTATGGCGATGGTGAAGCTTGTAAAAGAATTGTAGAATTTATAGGAAATTTAAAGTAATGCAGAATCCAGAAGTAGTAATGATTGGCCTTGGATACATAGGTCTTCCAACAGCAGCCTTAATAGCACAAGGTGGTGCACATGTTCACGGAGTGGACATTAATCAATCTGTGGTTGATACTATTAATAGAGGTGAAATTCATATAGTTGAACCTGACTTAGGAGAAGCAGTAAAGCAAGCTGTAACTAAAGGTTTCTTAAAGGCAGATACAAAACCAGTTAAAGCAAATACATATATTATAGTAGTACCTACACCTTTTAAAGATAAAAATGAACCCGACATTTCATTTGTACAAGCAGCTACATCTGCTATTTTAAATTTGCTAAAAGAAGACGATTTATATATTATAGAGTCAACATCTCCTGTAGGTACAACAGAAAAAATGATGAACTTTATATATGAAAATAGACCAGAATTAAAAGATAAGTTAAATATTGCTTATTGCCCAGAAAGGGTTTTACCTGGTAATGTTATGCATGAACTAGTATATAATGACAGAGTAATTGGTGGTATAGATGAAAAATCTACACAAATGGCACTAGATTTTTATTCTAAATATGTTAAAGGAGAGTTGCACAAAACAAATGCTCGTACAGCAGAGATGTGCAAGTTGGTTGAAAATTCATCAAGAGATGTACAAATTGCTTTCGCTAATGAATTGTCATTAATTTGTGACAAAGCAGATATAAACGTATGGGAATTAATTAATTTAGCAAACAAACACCCAAGAGTAAATATCTTGCAGCCAGGATGTGGTGTAGGGGGGCATTGTATTGCTGTAGATCCTTATTTTATAGTCTCAGATTACCCAATGGAATCTAAAATTATAGGAACGGCTAGAGAGGTAAATAACTACAAATCATTTTGGTGTGCAGAAAAGGTTCAAAATACTAAGCTTAAGTTTGAGTTGGATTTTGGTAGAAAACCGAAAATAGCATTGATGGGACTTGCTTTCAAACCAAATATTGATGATTTAAGAGAGTCTCCTGCAAAATATATAGCACAGCGTGTGTTGCAAAATGCAAACAATGAAGAATATTACATAGTAGAGCCAAATATAAAAGAGCATAATGTTTTTAAATTAACTGATTATGCACAAGCTTTTGATAAAGCAGACATTGTGGTTTATTTAGTAAATCATAAAGAATTTTCAACATTACCTAATGATGGAGAAAAAGTTATCCTTGATTTTGCTGGAGTAAATAAGTAATGGCATGTCTGAGAAGAAAAACGAAATAATAGTTTTAGCTCAATCTTTGGAACAGCCTAGAGTTGTGAAAAGAATAACTGAATTATCTAACTTGTATAAAAAGGTTATTGTATTTGGTTTTAATAGAAATATTCATAAAGTAAATAATTTCTCAGCTCTAGAAAATTTTTCAAATGTAGAAATAAATATTGTGGGTAATTTGTCTAATTCACAATACTTAAATAGGTTAAAAAGCTATTTTTCTTTAGTTTTTAAAATTTATAAAAACTTTGGGTTAAAGAAAAAAAATATATATGTTTTTGGGCTTGATTTAAGAATGTTAACAGGTCTAATATTGAATAAATCTATAACATATGAGATTAGTGATATTGTATGGCTATATTCAAAAGGAGTAAAAAAAATAATTTTAAGGAATACGGATTATTTTTTAACCAAGTTTAGTAATCAAGTTGCATTTACCTCCTACGGATTTTATAAAAATTATTACAAACCTTATATAAGTGAAAATAAAATTAGTATTAAGGAGAATAAATTTAAATCATATGGAAAAGTAAAACCGATTCAAGAAATTAAAAGGGATAAAATTAGAGTGGCTTATATTGGTGCTTTCAGATACTCGGGGATAATAAAAAATCTGATCTCTACTTTGAGTAATAATGAAATGTTTCGTTTAGATTTTTATGGTGATTGCCATAATAAAGAGATAATTGAAATGATGAAAAAAGCACAAAATTCAACTAACAATATTTTTTTTCACGGTCCATTTAAAAATCCAGATGATTTAGAGGAAATATATGAGAATAGCAATGTCAATTTTGTCGCTTATGACAATACCTTAGATAATGAAAAGGTTGCTATGCCTAATAAATATTATGAGTCTGGTTTTTTTAATATACCAATTATATGCTCTGATAATACTTATCTTTCAGATAGAGTTTTAGAGCATAATATGGGGTGGTCTATTGGTATTTCCGAAGATGAAATGAACGTTTTTTTTAATAATTTAACGTTAAGTAAAATAGAAGATAAGCATAATAATATAAAGAAGTTGGACAAATTGTTGTTTGAAGCTTAAAATAATAAATAATAACACTAACATGTTTAAAGGTAAAACATTATTAATTACAGGAGGTACAGGATCTTTTGGAAACGCGGTATTAAACCGTTTTTTAGAAACAGATATTAAAGAAATTCGCATTTTTTCTAGAGATGAAAAAAAGCAGGATGATATGCGTAATACACTAAAAAACGAAAAAGTTAAATTTTACATTGGAGATGTAAGAGATTTTGATAGTATTAACAGAGCTATGAAAGGTGTAGACTATGTGTTTCATGCAGCAGCTTTAAAACAAGTACCATCATGTGAGTTTTTTCCTTTAGAGGCAACTAAAACTAATGTTTTTGGTACGCAAAATGCTATAGATGCTGCTGTTGCTAATAATGTAAAACGTATTATTTGTTTAAGTACAGACAAAGCCGCTTATCCAATTAACGCTATGGGTATTAGCAAAGCGTTAATGGAAAAAGTTGCTGTTGCAGCGTCTAGAAACATTCCAGATAACAATACTATTGTTTGTTTAACTAGGTATGGTAACGTTATGGCGTCTAGAGGTTCTGTTATACCTTTATTTGTTAATCAAATAAAAGAAAAACAGCCACTTACGGTAACAGATCCTAATATGACACGTTTTTTAATGTCTTTAGAAGATGCTGTAGATCTTGTGATTTTTGCTTTTACCAATGGTAATCAAGGAGATTTATTTGTGAACAAAGCACCAGCAAGTACTATAGGTGACTTGGCCAATGCAATGAAGGATATTTACAATGTAGATAATGAGGTTAAGGTAATTGGTACCAGACACGGTGAAAAGTTATACGAGACTCTTTGTACGCGTGAAGAAATGCAAAAGGCAGAGGATATGGGTGAGTTTTATAGAATTCCGGCAGATAATAGAGACTTAAACTATAGTCGTTATTTCTCGGAAGGAGAAACAGATATTAGTACTATAGAGGATTATCATTCGCATAATACAACAAGACTAACCAATGAAGAGCTTAAAAATACCTTGTTAAATTTAGATTATATTAAGGAAAATCTATAAATGATTTCACATAATATTATAGCTGGTAATTCTCATATAGATGAACGAGGTAAATTAAACTTCTTTAATCAGTTTAATTTAAAAGAAATTGTAAGGATGTATGAAATATCTCCTTCTTCTACAACAAACATTAGAGGGTGGCAAGGGCATGCTAAAGAACATAAATGGTTTTATTGTTCAGCAGGCTCTTTCACGGTTTATTTGGTTCCGTTGACTTATTTTAATACAGTTAATGCAGAAAATAAAAGTGAAGATCATATTTCAGAAGTCAATTTGTCAGCTAATTCACCTTCAATATTACATATAACAGGTGGTTATGCAACAGCTTTTAAGGCGAAAGAAGAAAATGCTACATTATTAGTTTTCTCTAACTTTTCTGTAGAAGAATCCGTTGCAGATGATTTTAGATTTAAACTAGAAGAATGGCCTATTAACCAATAATTATAAGAAACACTACCATGAAAAAAATTGGAATTACGGGTCAAGCCGGTTTTGTTGGAAATCACTTATACAACACTTTATCTTTAGATGAAAGTGTAACATTAGTACCTTTTGAAAGGGCTTTTTTCTCCGATCAAAAAAAATTAGAAAACTTTGTAGCATCTTGTGACGTGATAGTACATTTAGCAGCTATGAACAGACATGATGATGCAAATGTAATTTATAACACAAACACAGCTTTAGTAGATACCCTTTTACAAGCTTGTAAAGTTAAAAATGTAACGCCACACATTCTTTTTTCGTCATCATCACAAGAAACAAAGGATAATCTTTACGGAAAATCTAAAAAAGAAGGAAAGGAAAAGTTTATACAATGGGCAAAAAGTACTGGAGGTAAATTTACATCATTAACAATACCAAACGTTTTTGGACCCTTTGGCAAACCAAACTACAATTCTTTTGTGGCTACTTTTTGCCATAAAATTGCTAGAGGTGAGGAACCTACAATTATTAATGATAGTGACGTAAACTTAATATATATTAATGAGCTTGTTGACGTTATTACAGATGCAATATCTAGTAAGGCAGAAAACACCATTAATATTGGTAAAAATGTTTCAGAAGTAGCTATTGCTGCTCCACACACTAAAAAAGTTTCGGAAATACTAAATTTACTAAAACAATATAAAAGAGATTATATTGAAAATGGTGTTTTCCCTAGTCTTGAAGAAACATTTGAAAAAGCATTGTTTAATACATTTAGGTGTTACGTTCCTATAGACCATTACCCTGTTAAGTATACAAAACATACAGACCCTAGAGGTAGTTTTGTAGAAATTGCTAGAACACAAACTAGTGGGCAATTTTCATTTTCTACAACGGTTCCGGGTATTACCAGAGGAAATCACTTTCATACCAGAAAAGCAGAGCGTTTTGCAGTAATTAGTGGTAAGGCATTAATACAATTACGTAAAATTGGTACTGATGAAGTTATAGATTATTACCTAGATGGTAACGAACCAGCTTATGTAGATATGCCAATTTGGTATACACACAATATAAAAAATATAGGAGAAGAAGAGTTAATTACATTATTTTGGATAAATGAACCTTATAATCCTGACGATGCAGACACATATTTTGTAAACGTTTAATAGTATCTAATTTAAATTTATAAATTTTGAAAAAGCTAAAAGTACTTACAGTAGTAGGAACAAGACCAGAAATAATAAGATTAGCATGTGTTTTAAATGCATTAGATGCTAACCAAGCTATAGATCATACTCTTGTACATACAGGACAAAATTATGATTATGAATTAAATGAAATATTTTTTGATGATTTGGGAATAAGAAAACCAGATCATTTTTTAAATGCCGCAGGTAAAAACGCTACCGAAACAGTTGGAAATATTTTAATTAAAATAGATCCAGTTTTAGAAGAAGTTAAGCCAGATGCATTTTTAGTTTTAGGGGATACCAACTCTTGTTTATGTGCTATACCTGCTAAAAAACGTAAAATACCTGTTTTTCATATGGAGGCAGGTAACAGGTGTTTTGACCAACGTGTACCAGAAGAAACAAACCGTAAAATTGTGGACCACGTAGCAGACGTAAACTTAACATATAGTGATATTGCTAGAGAATACTTGCTAAGAGAAGGTTTACCAGCAGACCGAATAATTAAGACAGGTAGCCCAATGTTTGAAGTTTTAGATCAGTTTAGATCTAAAATTGAAGCCTCTAACGTTTTAGAAAAATTAAACCTAGAAAAGCAGAAGTATTTTGTAGTTTCATCTCATAGAGAAGAAAATATAAGTAACCCTATAAATTTTGAGGGTTTAATTACTTCTTTAAATCAGATAGCAGAAAAATACAATTATCCAATTATTGTATCTACACATCCTAGAACAAGGAATATGTTAGATGCTAAAAAAATGGAAACGCATAAAAATATTCAATTTTTAAAACCTTTAGGTTTTTCAGATTATAACGCTTTACAATACAATTCTTTTGCTGTATTGTCTGATAGTGGAACTATATCTGAAGAGTCATCTATCTTAAACTTTAATGCATTAAATATTAGAGAAGCTCATGAAAGACCAGAGGCAATGGAAGAAGCTTCTGTAATGATGGTAGGTTTAAACCCAGAGCGTATTTTACAAGGTTTAGAAGCTTTAGAAGTGCAAAAAAGAAATCCTGAACGTAACTTTAGGCAAGTGGCAGACTATTCTATGCCTAACGTTAGTGACAAGGTTGTTCGCATAATTATTTCTTACGTAGATTATATTAACAGAGTAGTTTGGTCTAAATAAGTAGAAATGAAAAAGATTATCTTTCTTGCGCTTGGTTTTCCCAACGCATCTAAATCTACCAATATCTATACAGACCTTATTAGTGAATTTTGTACAAAAGGTCATGATGTTTTGGTTTTAGCCCCAGCAGCCAGTAAAGACGATGTAGGTTTTAGGCAAGAAGCTGGTGTTAAGGTTTTAAGAGTGAAAACGTTACCCCTTTTTAATGTAGGAGCTATTAAAAAAGGTATTGCAAATTTATTGTTAGCAAGACAGTATAAAAAGGCTCTAATAAATAATAATATCAAGTTAGATTTTGATCTAATTTTAATGCCAACTCCGCCAATTACGTTAACCCCTGTAGCGTCATGGTTAAAGAAAAAAACAGGAGGTAAATTATACTTAATTTTAAGAGATATTTTTCCTCAGAATGCTGTTGATTTAAATATGATGAAAGACAAAGGTCTATTTCATAATTATTTTAGAAAAAAAGAAGAGGCGCTTTATGTTGTGTCAGACAGTATTGGGTGTATGTCACCAGCTAATGTAAACTATGTTAAGGAACATAATCCTACTATGGATTTCTCAAAACTACATTTACTGCCAAACTGGGAAAATCTTCCAGTTTATAAGGAAGAAATTAAGTTAGATTCTTTAGTTAGTAAATATGGTTTAAAAGATAAGTTTATTTTAATTTTTGGTGGAAATATAGGTAAGCCACAAAAGTTAGAAAACATTATAAATTTAGCTAAAAACTGTCTTGATTATCCTGATATTGTATTTTTTATCATTGGTACAGGCACTGAAAAGGAAAAAATATTTAATATGGCTAAGGATTTAAAATTACCAAATGTAATTTTAGAAAATAAATTACCTAAGGCAGATTATAATAATTTGTTACGTATTGCTGATGTTGGATTAATATCTTTGAGCGAAGATTTTACAATTCCAAATTTTCCATCAAAAGTATTATCTTATTATGGAAATAAAATTCCAGTTTTAGCCTCTGTAGATTTGCAAACAGATTTTGGTACCATTTTAGAAGAAATTAACTCTGGAGTTTGGGCAGAAGCTGGAAAGACGGATGAGTTAAAAGATAAGCTTTTATTACTATATAAGAATTCTGATTTAAGAAAAGAAATGGGAGAAAATGGATATGATTATATGAAGCAAAATTTATTACCGGATAATGCTTATAAAACTATAATAGAAAAGACTATGAGTTAATTACTCATAGTCTTTTATTTGCTTTAGATTTTAGTACTCCTTTTACGTCGTAAATAATACCATTTTTATTTTTTAGTTTATCTAAATCAATAGTTAAAAAGTCTTTATGTGCAACGGTGAGTACTATTGCATCATAAGTTTTATTAGGTAATTTTTTACTTGTTTCTAAATTATATTCTTTATAAACTTCTTCGGGAGAAGCCCAAGGGTCATAAATATCTAAGTTTGCACTATAAGTTTTTAAGTTTCTTATAACATCTACAACTTTAGTATTACGTACATCCGGACAATTTTCTTTAAAAGTTATACCAAGTATTAAAATGTTGGCGCCTTTTATTTTAATATCGTTCTGGATCATTAATTTAACAATCTCAGAAGCAATATAATTTCCCATACCATCATTTAAACGCCTCCCAGATAATATAATTTCTGGATGATATCCAAATTCTTGTGCTTTTTGAGCTAAATAATAGGGATCTACGCCAATGCAATGCCCACCAACCAAACCAGGTTTAAAAGGTAAAAAATTCCATTTTGTGCCAGCAGCTTCTAATACATTATGTGTATCTATACCCATGAGGTTAAAAATCTTAGCTAACTCATTCACAAATGCTATGTTAATATCTCTTTGTGAGTTTTCAATAACTTTTGCAGCCTCAGCCACTTTTATTGTTGGGGCTAAATGAGTACCGGCAGTAATAACAGATTTATACAGTTTGTCAACTTCTATGCCTATTTCTGGAGTACTTCCAGAGGTAACTTTTAATATTTTATCTACGGTGTGTTCTTTATCTCCAGGATTAATACGTTCAGGAGAATATCCTACAAAAAAATCAATATTAAATTTTAAACCACTGTATTTTTCCAAAATAGGAACACACTCTTCTTCTGTTACTCCAGGGTAAACAGTAGATTCGTAAATTACAATATCACCTTTCTTTAATACTTTTCCTACTGTTTCACTAGATTTGTATAAAGGTGTTAAAATTGGTCTATTATTTTTGTCTACAGGTGTAGGTACTGTTACAATATAATGAGTACAATCCTTTATATGTTCTGGATTATTACTACAAAATAAACCAGTATTAGATAAATTAGGAGTGTTAGATATAACTTTTTTCAGAGCGTTGTTGTCAACTTCTAAAGTACTGTCTATACCAGTTTGTAATTCTAAAACTCTTTCCTTATTGATATCAAAACCAATAACGGGGTACTTAACAGCAAATAAACGAGCTAAAGGTAACCCAACATAGCCTAGACCTATAATTGCAATTTTTGGCATAAATATATTTAGTAATTAAATTGTTTTTTTTCCTATTTGGTAATATTCAAACCCTCTATTTTTCATTAACTCATCATTGTATTGATTTCTACCATCAAAAATTACAGGTTCCTTTAATTGTAATTTTAACTCTTCAAAATCTGGAGATCTAAATTCTTTCCATTCAGTTAATAGAATCATAGCGTCAGAATTTTTTAAAGTCTCATATTTAGAACTAAAGTATTCTATATTTTCTACATCCTTTAAATAAAAATGTTTTGCTTCATCCATTGCTTTTGGATCGTATGCATGAACTTTAGCACCCATTTCTGTAAGTTTTTTTATAATGTATATTGAAGGAGCTTCACGCATATCATCTGTACCAGGTTTAAAAGATAAACCCCATACAGCAAATATTTTGCCTTTTAAATTAGAGCCGTATTTATTTATGATTTTATCGGCAATAACTAATTTTTGTTTGTCATTAACATATTCTACGGCTTCAATTAACTTAGGGTTATAGCCATGTTCTATGGCAGTTTTTTGCAAAGCCTTTACATCTTTTGGAAAGCATGAGCCTCCATAACCACTTCCTGGATAAATAAAGCTGTAGCCAATTCTGCTGTCAGAACCTATTCCTATTCTAACTTTATTAACATCAGCACCTATAATCTCACATATATTTGCAACTTCGTTCATAAAAGAAATTTTAGTTGCAAGCATTGCGTTAGCAACATATTTAGTCATTTCTGCAGATCTTACGTCCATAGCTATAAGCCTATCTGTGGTAACTCTAAAGAATGGCTTGTATAACTGACGCATTTTTTCTGTTGCTTCTTCTGAATTAGAGCCAATAACAACTCTGTCTGGCTTCATAAAATCACTTATGGCATCTCCTTCTTTTAAAAATTCGGGGTTAGAAACTACATCAAAATCTATTTTTACATTTCTATTGTCTAGTTCTTTTTGTATTGTAGCTTTTACTTTGTCTGCTGTACCGACAGGAACAGTAGATTTGTCAACAACAATTAAAGAATTTGTCATATGTTCACCAATTTCCTTAGCTACTTGTAATACGTATTTTAAATCTGCAGAACCATCTTGCCCCATTGGTGTACCTACGGCTATAAAAGCAATGTCGCATTTTTGTAAACTTTCTTTTAAATCTGTGCTAAAGTGTAAAGTTTTATTTTTAATATTTTGTTTAACTATTGACTCTAAGCCAGGTTCATATATTGGTATTATACCATTTTTTAAACCCTCAATTTTTTTTGAGTCTATATCTATGCAGGTTACGTTATTGCCCATTTCAGCAAAACAAGTTCCACTAACTAATCCAACGTATCCAGTTCCTATAATTGTTAAATTCATTTTTCTATTTTAAATTTTTCCAGTACCAAGTTACAGCTTCTTTTAGCCCTTTTTTTATGTCAAATTGCGGATTGTAACTTAAATATTTTTCTGCTTTTTTTATTGAAGCTAAGGAATGTGGAACATCACCTTGTCTAGTGGAGCCATAATTAACTTCTATATTTTTTATTTTAGGGTCAAATTCACTTAAATAATCTCTTAATATATTTACTAACTCATTTAAATTCGTTCGTTCACCATAAGCCACATTATAAATTGTATTAAGGGCTTCTTTGTTATTTATTGTTAGTGCTCTTATGTTCATTTCTATTACGTTATCTATATACGTAAAATCTCTGGAAAAAGATCCATCACCATTAATTGTTGGTGATTCATGGGCCATAAATTGCATTACAAACTTTGGAATTACAGCGGCGTAAGCCCCTTTTGGGTCTTGCTTTCTTCCAAAAACATTAAAATACCTTAAACCTATGGTTTCTAAGCCGTACGTTTTAGAAAATACATCTGCATACAACTCATTTACGTATTTAGTAATAGCATAAGGGGAAAGAGGTTTACCTATATTTTCTTCAATTTTTGGAAGTTCAATAGAGTCTCCATAGGTTGAAGAACTGGCAGCAAAAACAAACCTTTTTACTTTTGCATCACGAGCAGCAACTAACATATTTAAAAATCCTGATACGTTAACAGAGTTACTGGTGATTGGGTCGTTAATAGACCTTGGTACGGATCCAAGGGCGGCCTGGTGTAGTATGTAATCTACATTTTTACATGCAAGTTTACAGTCATCTATATTACGGATATCACCTGTAATTAATTTAAAATTAACATGGTCTAACAAAGGTGAAATATTTTCTTTCTTTCCAGTAGCAAAATTATCTAAGCAAGTTACTTTATTTCCATTTATTAATAATGATTCACATAAATTTGAGCCAATAAAACCAGCGCCTCCAGTGACTAAAATATGTAAGTTAGAATCTAAATTTAATGATTTTATATTCATTTGTTTTTTAGTGAGAAAATTAATTATTAGAGTTTACGAAGAAACTATTTTTTTATGTAAAAAATTATATTTTCCGATGAATAGTTAATTAATACTGTTGTCTTAGGTACTTTTACAAATATTTAAAAAAATGATAAGCTCTTTAATTTTAAACTACATATTTTGGTAAATATTAGTGTTTAACTATACCTTTTTATAAATGCAATAGATAGTATTTAATCGATTTAAATACATGTTTACCGAATTAATGGTATAGTTGTATGATGTTGAGTGAAATTGCAATAAATTTGATTAAAATGTTTTGTTTTTAAATTACACAATTACTAGTAAATAAACACTATGCCAGAACTAAGTAAAATATGGTTGTCTTCTCCCCATATGGGAGGTGATGAACAAAAATTTGTAAAAGAAGCTTTTGATACCAATTGGATAGCTCCTCTTGGGCCTAATGTTACTTTTTTTGAAAAAGCCATTTCTGATTATGTAAATGATAATGTATATGTGGCAGCACTTAGTTCGGGAACGGGAGCTATACATTTAGCATTAGAAATCCTTGGGGTTTCTAATGGTGATGATGTAATATGTCAAACGTTTACATTTTCTGGATCTGCTAACCCAATTAAGTATTTGGGGGCTAATCCTGTATTTGTGGACAGTGAAAAAGAAACTTGGAATATTTCACCTGAGCTTTTAGAAAAAGCCATTAAAGATGGAATTGAAAATGGAAAAAAACCAAAAGCAATAATAGCTGTACATTTATATGGAATGCCATATAAAGTGAATAAAATAAAAGAGGTAGCAGATAAGTATAACGTTCCTGTAATTGAAGATAGTGCAGAAGCATTGGGAAGTTCTGTTAATAATTTAAAATGTGGAAGTTTTGGTACAATTGGAATTTTTTCTTTCAACGGAAATAAAATTATAACAACCTCTGGAGGAGGAGCATTAATTGCCCACGATGAGGAAATAAAAAATAAGGCAGTTTTTTTGGCTACACAAGCCAGGGAAGAAGCACCACATTACCAACATAATGTAGTTGGATATAATTACAGGATGAGTAATGTGTTGGCAGGTATTGGTCGTGGACAAATGTTGGTTCTAGACGATAGAGTATCCGCTAGAAGATCCAATTATCAGTTTTATTATGATAATTTACATTCAATAAAGGAAATAGAATTTTTAAATGAACCTGAAGGTTATTACTCTAACAGATGGTTAAGTTGTATTCTAACTCCATCTTTTGAAATTAGAGAAAAAATTAGATTAGCTTTATTGGAAGAAAATATAGAGTCTCGTCCGTTGTGGAAACCTATGCATTTACAGCCAGTTTTTAAGGATTGCAAAAGTTATATGGACGGAACTTCTGAAAATCTTTTTGAAAGAGGTTTATGCCTACCTAGCGGTTCTAACTTAGAACAAAAAGATTTAATAAGAGTAGTAAATAAAATTAAGTCTCAGTTTTTATGATTAAGAATTACTTAAATAACAATGTTACTAGATATGCCTCTAAGTGGCTTGTGCTAGCAATTGATATTGTAATTATGGTAGTTGCATTTATACTATCATATTTAATACGATACAATTTAACTTTAGAGTTTGATGTAGCTCAGTTACCTTTTCAAATTCCCATTGTTGCTGTTGTTGCGGCATTAGCCTTTTTAATAACAGGTTCTTATAAGGGAGTGGTTAGGCATACCGGTGTTAAAGATGTATATAATATTTTTAATGCAATTTGTTTATCCAGTATTTTAATGATTTTACTGGTTTTAGCTAACAAAAAGTTAGATTTATTTAGTTGGACTACTATACCTTTACAAATTATTATAGTGCATAGTTTAATTGCTTTTTTAGCATTGTCTGCATCTAGGTACTTATTTAAGTCATTGTATAATAGTATTGTTAACAAAAGTTTGCATAACACAAAAAGAGTTTTGATATATGGAGCTGGCGAATCAGGTATTATTACGCACAGCGCTATTACCAACCACTCAAAATCTAATGTTAAAGTTGTTGGTTATGTAGATAATAACAGTAAAAAGGTTGGTAAAAGTATTAACGGAGTTAATGTTTATGCTAAAGATGATTTAAACGAAGAATTTTTAGTAAATAATGGTATTTCTGAAGTTATTTTTTCAATTCAGAATATTAATCCAACCGCACTTAGAGAGCTTGTAGAAAGTATGGTTGACTTTCCTGTAAAAGTTAAAATTGTACCACCTGTAGAAGATTGGATAAATGGAGAGCTAAAGTTTTCACAAATAAAACAGGTTCAAATTGAAGATTTATTAGATAGAGCTCCGATAAATATTGAAAACTCTAAAATATCTGGTGAGTTAAAAGATAAAGTAGTAATTGTAACTGGTGGAGCAGGCTCTATAGGTAGTGAATTAGTTAGACAAATATGCAAGTACAATTATAAATCTTTAATTGTTATAGATCAGGCTGAGTCTGCTTTATATGATTTGCAGCAAGAATTGAAACAAAATGGGTATCATAATTTTTTTCCAATTGTTGGTGACATCAGAGATAAAAACAGATTAAATTATCTTTTTAACGAATATAAACCAAATATTGTTTTTCATGCAGCAGCTTATAAACATGTTCCTCTAATGGAATACAATTCCTACGAAGCAATAAAAATTAATGTTGCTGGAACTAAAGTTTTAGCAGATTTATCTGTGCAACATAATGTAGATAAATTTGTTTTTGTTTCTACAGATAAGGCTGTAAACCCTACAAATGTTATGGGAGGTACAAAACGTATTGCAGAAATGTATATTAGTTGTATGCAGCAAGAAAATAAAACTAAATTTATAACTACAAGGTTTGGTAATGTTTTGGGGTCTAATGGTTCTGTAATTCCATTATTTAAAAAACAAATAGATAAGGGAGGACCTTTAACGGTAACTCATAAGGATGTTACCCGTTTTTTTATGACAATACCAGAAGCTTCTCAGTTGGTTTTAGAGGCAGGAGCAATGGGAGAAGGAGGTGAGATTTTTATATTTGATATGGGGAAATCTGTTAAAATATTTGATTTGGCAAAAAATATGATTAAACTTTGTGGATTAAAATATCCAGAAGAAATGGATATTAAAATTACAGGTTTAAGACCAGGTGAAAAATTATACGAGGAACTTTTAGCCAACGGAGAAAATACAATGCCTACATACCATAAAAAAATTATGATTAGTAAGGTGAGAGAGTTAGATTATGTAAAAACTCGTTCATTAATTGATGAGTTATGTGTAAATAATATGTTTTTTAAATCTAACACCATAAGTTTAATGAAAGATATTGTTCCTGAATTTATTTCAAGTAATTCTGATCTCTGTAAGGTAGACATTGAGAAACAAAAAAAAGAAGAAAAAAATATACTAACTAACATTAACTAAAATCAATTATGAAAATCTCTAGGTTTATTTCTATGAAAATTGTGGCACTATCTATTGTTATTTTAACAATGTCTTGTGCATCAAAAAAAGATATCGTTTATTTTCAGGATGCTTTAAATTACGAAACAATAGTAAATGAGGACGTATTTGTAACTAAATTTAAGGTAGATGATTTAATAAGTATTTTTGTTTCAGGAAAAACGCCAGAGGCTGGAAGACCTTTTAATTTATATCGTGGTGCTCAAGAAGGGGGAATAACGGCAGAGCAGGTAGATTATCTAGTTGATTTAGAGGGGATGATTGATTTTCCGATTCTTGGAAGAATAAAAGTTGCAGGTTTGTCTCCTAATGAATTACGTAATGATTTAAGAGAAAAATTAGAAGTATACATTAAAGATCCAATTATTAATATTAGACTAAAAAACTTTGAAGTAACAATTAACGGAGAGGTTAGCAGGCCTGGCACATATAAAGTTAATGGTGAACGTATTAATATTATGGAAGCTCTTGGTTTGGCAGGAGATTTAAAAATAAAAGGTAGAAGAGATAATGTTTTAGTTATGCGCGATTTTAATGGAGTTCGTAATTATATTAGAATAGATTTAACTTCAAAAAATGCAGTTAATTCTCCTGCTTACTATTTAACCCAAAATGATGTTGTTTATGTAGAACCTAATAAGTCAGCCATTAATTCATCTAATCAAGATAGTAGAGCAGGAATTATTGTTTCAATAGCGTCAGTCCTAATAACATCAACGGTTTTATTAATAACTCGTAATTAAAATTATTACAGTTTAATGCAGAATAACTTAAAAATGAATACGGATAATAAATTAGATCTTAAGTTAGTTATTAATTCGTATCTTAAACACTGGAAATGGTTTGCTTTAGCTATTATAATAGCTGCAGTTTTAGCTTTTTTTAAAATTAGATACTCTATACCAGAATACAATGCTACAGCAAAAATTAAAATAGTAGAGGATAATACGCAATCATCTGAATTGAGTGCCTTTCAGGATTTAGATATTTTGTCTGGAGGTAAAAATAATGTAGAAGACGAAATTGAGTCTATTGTTTCTAGATCAAACTTTATGCAAGTTGTAAAAAGGTTAGGATTAAATATTAAAATAGAGACCATAGGCAACGTAATAGATACAGAAGTATATCAATCACCTTATCCTTTTTCATTAGAATTTAAAAGTTTAGACTCGGTTCTTTATAAGCAAAAAGGTAGTTTTCTAATAAAAATTGTTTCTGAAACTAAAATTGGATTTACTGAATCTGAAGATGAACCATCAAAAACATATGAGTTTAACTCTACAATAAATACAGAGATTGGTGATGTAGTTATTTCTTCAAAAAAAGATATTGTTAATAATTATATTGGTTCAAGATATAGAGTTACGGTATTACCAATAGAAGATGTTGCAGGAATCTATAAAAAGAAAGTTAACATAAATCAGATAGGAAAGAAATCTAGTATACTTAATTTAAGTATTAATAGTACTAATCCTAAAAAAGGTAGAGATATTTTGAATACGTTAATAATGACGTATAATGATAATGCAATTGCTAATCAAAAGTACTTAGCCGATAAAACTTCAGAATTTATCAATAATAGAATTTCTAAAATATATTCTAGTTTAACAGAGATTGATTCCACTGCCGAAAACTTTATGGAGGGTAGAGGAATAACGGATATTGCTTCACAGTCAAATTTAAATATGAATATTAGTGCGCAAAGTGAGCAAGAACTCCAAGCAACAACGGTTCAGTTAAATATTGCTGAATCGATGGTAAATTCTATTTCTAATGAATCAGGTTATGGTTTAATTGTTTCAAATTTAGATAATAATGCCGTGCAAGGTACTGTTGGTAGTTATAATCAATTAGCTATGCAACGTAAAAGGCTGTTGGAAAGTACTGGGGAATCCCATCCAGATGTTATTCAGCTTACACAGCAAATGAATAGCATGAAGAGTAATATAGTCTCTAATTTAAAAAGTGTAGTAAGTAATTACAGTGTAAGAGCTAATAATTTAAGCAAGCAACTAGCTAAATCCAATTCTCGACTGTATTCTACAGCAGGAAACTCTAGAGCTCTAAATGAAATTTCAAGGGATCAAGACAATATGGCTGCGTTGTATCAATATTTGATTCGTAAAAGAGAAGAAGCTCAAATAAAAGCAGCTTCTACCAGTCCTAAATGTGAAATTATTGATGCCGCATACAACCCTACAAAATTTCCGGTTTCACCTAAAAAACCAGTAATATTATTGGCATTTTTAATTATGGGTATGCTCATTCCATTTTCTATAATTTATGCAAATGATTTATTGGATAACAAAATTCATAACAAATTAGATTTAGAAAAGTTAGTAGGTTCTACCCCTGTTTTGGCAGAAATACCAAGTATGGGTAAAAATGCTTCGTTAGTTAATAAAAATGATAGATCTGTTTTGGCAGAATCCTTTAGGATTTTGCGAACGAATATAGATTATCTTATTCAATCTAAAAATAATGGAAGAAAGAACAACATTATTTATGTCACCTCTAGTGTATCTGGAGAGGGAAAAACATTTTTAGCATCTAACTTGGCACTTATATTTGCTAATACAGAAAAAAAGGTATTATTAGTTGGTGCAGATATTAGAAACCCTAAATTGTATACATTTTTTGATGCTTCAGAAGAAAAAGGGAATAAGCGTACTAAAAATACTGGTTTAACTGAGTATTTAACTTCAGATATTAAAATAAAGGATATTGTAAAGCCAACGGTGTATGGTGAAACAGGATTAGATATTATTTACTCAGGTAAAATTCCGCCTAACCCTGCAGAATTACTAATGAGTGATAAAATGAGAATACTATTAGAAGAAGTTTCCGAAACGTATGATTACGTAATTGTGGATACTGCTCCTATGGTAGTTGTTACAGATACATTATTAATAAGTAAGTATTCAGATCAGTTATTGTACGTTACCAGAGCTGGTTCTACAGAAAATAAGGTTATTCAGCACCCTATTCACTTAAAAGAAGAAGGTAAAATTAATAATCTAAGCTTTATAGTTAATGATGTTCCAGAAGCAGATTTAGGCTATGGAGGTAAGTATGGTTATGGTTATGGAGTAAATAAAAAACGTTGGTGGCATTTGTTTAAAAAATAATGCTAGCAAGAATATTAAAATAAAAAGTCCCAGTTTTTCACTGGGACTTTTTTTATTCAAAATTATAGTGGGTGTTTTCTATTACAGGTTTAAGTAATTCTATTGTTTTACGTTGTAACTTTATTTCTTTTAGCACCTTTAACTGTCTGGTGTTATGAACATCTGAACCTATAAAATGATACATTTTTTTCTCTAACAATTTTAAAGCAGCTTTATGAACATCAGGACCGTAATAATTACACAATGACAATAAATTAAGCTGAAAAAATGTACCTAGTTCTTTGTAGTAGGTATATTTTTTAAAGTTATTGTGTACAAATGCATAGCGTTCTGGGTGGGCTAAAATAGGGGATAGTGGGAGTTTATTTAACTTCTGAACAGCTTGTTTTAAATTAATTGACTCTTGTAAAAAAGACATTTCAATTAATATGTAATCATTATTTAAGGGCATATATTCTTTTGTGTCTATTAGCTCTTCAAAATAAGGATCTACCATATGCTCCGCAGCAATATCTATTGTAAAGTCGTTTATGTTTTTAGTTTTTAGTTCTTTATGTAATGAAGCTAAAGAGGTTGTTATACTTTTATTGGTGTTAGGATAATAACCACTCATAATATGCGGAGTGCATATAAACTTAGTTACACCAAAATCTTTAAAACCACTTAAAATTTCTAATGATTCTTCTGGTGTTTTTGCACCATCATCAATGCCAGGTAATATATGATTGTGTATATCTGTATACCCTTCTAGATAATCAACTAAAAAATATTTTTTACTAAAAAAATGAAACATAGTAATTTTACTTTTTTGTATTGCTAAAATTATATTTTTTTAACGTATTTGGTAATAATTACAATTTGTTGGCCGTCTACTTTGCCCTCTATATATTCTGCATTTTCATGATCTAAAGATACTCTACGTACAGCCGTTCCTCTTTTTGCCACCATACTGGACCCTTTTACCGGTAAATCTTTAATAAGTACTACACTATCACCAGCATTAATAATAACACCATTACTATCTCTGTGTACAATTTTATCTTCTGGGTCTTCACCTTCTCCGGTAGCTTTAGCCCATTCTAAATTATCATCATCTAAGTACATCATATCTAGTAGGTCTTGTGGCCATCCTTCATTACGGAGTCTACTTAGCATACGCCATGCAATAATTTGTACAGGTATTTGTTCGCTCCACATACTGTCATTTAAACACCTCCAGTGATTTGGATCAGTTTGTTCTGGGTCTTCTATCTGAGTAATACAGGTGCTACAAGCAAATATAGTGTCTTGTAAATCGTTATTTTTTGAAGGTAAAACTTGGTAAGGGTTTAAATTTTCAGGGTTGGAGCAAAGTTCACATTTATTTTGGCTTCTTTTGTTTAATTCTCTTTCAATGCTCATAAGGTATTTTATTATTAATTATTGCCAAAAATACATATAATGTTTGTTCTAAGCTTACTAAGTTTATAAGTTTAATTTAGACTTATTTTTATTTTATATCTACGGCTTATTTTTGCCTTAAAATCTTGTTTTTATTCTTAAATTTGTAATCTAAACCAAACCCATATTTACTTTTGAAAGACACCTTAAAACATCGTGGTAAGCGTAATCTTTTGGCTAACATTTTAATAGAAAAAGGTATTGAAGATACCAAAGTTATTGAAGCTATTAAAAAGGTTCCAAGACACTTGTTTTTGGATAGTAGTTTTGAAGACCATGCATACCAAGATAAAGCTTTTCCTATAGGTGCAGAACAAACTATTTCTCAGCCCTACACAGTTGCTTTTCAATCGCAATTATTAGAGGTAAAGCCTAACGATGTTATTTTAGAGATAGGTACTGGGAGCGGATACCAAACTGCAGTTTTATTGCAATTAGGAGCTAGAGTTTATACAATTGAAAGACAATCTCAGTTATTTAAAAAAAATAAGTTGTTTTTTCCTAAAATGGGTATTAGGCCTAAAAAGGCAATATTAGGAGATGGGTACAAAGGATATCCAGAAGAAGCTCCTTTTGACGGTATTATAGTAACGGCCGGTGCACCAATAGTTCCTAAGCCATTATTAGCACAACTTAAAATAGGAGGTAGGTTAGTGATACCTGTTGGGGTAGAAGACCAAATAATGACCTTGTTTGTACGTAAATCTGAGCTAGAGTTTGAGAAACAAGAATTTGGATCTTTTAAATTTGTACCGCTTTTAGAAAATAAAAACTAGTTATTAAAACTCTTTTTAATTCTGTCTAAGTCTCTTTTGTTATCTCTGTCTTTAATAGAGTCTCTTTTATCGTGCAGTTTTTTACCTTTGGCTAATGCAATATTAATTTTAGCCAAACCTCTATCATTTAAAAATAAATTTAATGGCACAATAGTTAAACCTGTATTTTTAACTTCTTTTTCTAGCTTTTTAAGTTCTCCTCTGTTAAGCAATAATTTACGAGATGCTTTTGGTTGGTGGTTATAGTGAGAACCGTGTGAGTACTCATCAACCTGCATATTAATTATAAAAAGTTCGCCTCTGTCATTAAATTCACAAAAACTTTCTGTAATAGCAGCTTTACCTTCTCTAATAGATTTTATTTCTGTACCAGACAAAACTAAGCCAGCTGTATAAGTGTCTAATAGCTCATACTCAAACCTAGCTCTTTTATTTTTAATATTGATTTTTTTCTGCATCATAGACTGCAAAAATAGAATATTTTAAACCAACTTTGTAAATAATTTATAAGCATTACAACTAATACACTAAAGATTTTATTTTATGATTAAAAAAAGTATGTTCTTCTTATTACTAATTGCGTTTGCAGCCTGTAAGAATGAAAAAAAGAAAATAGTTACAGCACAAAGTATTGTAGATAATGCAATATTAATTTCTGGTGATAGTTTGTATAAAACTAAAAATTTATCTTTTGATTTTAGAGAAAAAAAATATGTTTTATTACAAAAGAATGGCAAGCGTATTATGAAGCGTATTTTTAAGCAAGATTCTACAATTGTTACAGATATAAAAGCTGATAAGTTTACACGATTGGTTAATGATAGTATTGTTACTGTTGCAGATTCTACTGCTCGTAAATATGACAATGCTATTAATTCAGTTTTTTATTTTGCCCTTTTGCCATATGGTTTAAATGACGCTGCTGTTAATAAAGAATATTTAGGAGAAGTTACAATTAATAATAAGCAGTACTATAAAATTAAAGTTACTTTTAGTGAGGAAAATGGTGGTGAAGATTTTGAGGATACTTACTTGTATTGGTTTAATAAAGAAACAGCAAAACCAGATTATTTAGCGTATAAGTTTTTTGTTAATGATGGCGGTATGCGTTTTAGAGTAGCTTATAATGAACGTTATGTAAACGGAATTAGGTTTGTAGATTATGAAAACTACAAACCTAAATCTGAATCTATGAATATTTTAGAGATAGATAAAATGTTCCAAAATAATGAGTTAGAACTATTATCTAAAATTGAATTAGAAAGTATTATTGTCTACTAATATCTAGGTTAAGTTTTACAGCAGTGGCTTGTGTGCCTATTATGGTTACTATAAACAAGCCGCTGTTGTCATAATCATCTATTTGATTAAATTTTTCTTCGCCAATAATGGCATTTACAAATTTAGGAACTGTATTACTATGGCCTACAATTAAAACTTTTTTGCCATAATTATCGGTTACAAATTGCTGAGGCTCTATTGTTGTTGGATCATAATTAGTTACAGAAATATTTTGTTGCACAGATGTTGGTGCAGCTGTCATTTGTGTTCTTTTGTACTCTGTAGAATAAATAGCATCTAATGCAACAGGCTCAAAAACCTTTGCCCAAAAAATAGACCTTCCTAAACCTTCCTGAGATAGTTCTGGATCTTGATTCTCTGAGTTAGATCTGTCTTTTTCTGCGTGCCTAATAAAATAAAATGTAGACACTGTATTGTTTAAGTCTTCATCTGTTGCATTATTTTTATCATTTTTACACGCAAATGTTACGGTAAAAAGTAACACTAAAAGAGTAGGTTTTAAAAATTTCATTTGTGTACTATTTTATTTTAATGTGGTTGTATATAGTATAACTTATTTTTAGCAAAAAAAGTATACATTAATGTATTAGCAATACCTTTATTTTTTTACTTAAATGCGTAGTTAAACGTAATTATAACTTAACCTCTTTTTCTATTAAATGGTTAATGTAATTTACAGTGTTTAATAGGTATTTGCGGTCTTGTGTTATTGTTGCCATTGCAACAGAACCTTGTAGCATTGTATACAGTTGCTTAGCAAATTGTAATGGAGTTACAGGTAACTTTAATTCGTTATTATTAACACCCGTTTCTAAAACGGCAGCAATTTTACCTTCTATAGTGCGTACAATTTCTTTAGCGGCACTAGAAAGTGTTTTGTTGTTGTATTCTGCGTCTACACCAACATTTATTATTGGGCAACCTCCCATATCTAATGTAAAAACAGCATATTGTCTATAAAAACTAGTAAGGTTGTATATTTTGTCTAAAGATGTTCCTTCTATATTTAGGCGTTCATCTATTTTATTTAAGAGTTTTGTGGTGTTGTAATTAAAGGCCGCTAAAGCAATTTCTTCTTTATTTTTAAAATTACCGTATAAAGCACCTTTTGTTAGGCCTGTTGCATTAGTAATATCACTCATACTGGTGCCAATATAGCCTTGTTTGCTAAATATTGGAGCAGAAGTTTTAATGATAAATTCTTTGGTTTTTTCTGCCTTGGTGGACATATGCTAATTGTTGTTTCTACGAATATATAAAATCTATAAAATAGAACCATAAAAAAAGCTTCCATAAAGGAAGCTTTTTTGCTTTTATTATTAAATTATATTAATTATTGTTCCTAAATACCAATTTATCATCAAAACTATCTATTAAAACAATACTATCTGTTGTAATATTACCTGATAATATTTCTTTAGATAAATTATTTAGCACCTCTTTTTGTATGATACGTTTTACTGGTCTTGCCCCGTATTGTGGGTCATATCCTTTTAGTGCTAAAAAGCTTACTGCTTCATCAGTAGCGTCTATAGTTATGTTTTGCTCTGCTACTAGCTTTTTTAGCGCGTTTAATTGCAAACGTACAATTTTAGTGATGTCTTCCTTAGATAATGGTGTAAACATTACAATATCATCTATTCTGTTTAAAAACTCTGGTCTAATACTTGCTTTTAGTAAGCCTAATACATCTGTTTTAGCTGCTTCAGTAGCTATTGTAGTGTCTTTATGCGTGTTAAAACTTTCTTGTATTATAGCGCTACCCATATTACTGGTCATTATAATAATGGTATTTTTAAAATCTGCCACACGTCCTTTATTATCTGTTAATCTACCTTCATCTAACACCTGTAATAGAATATTAAAAGTATCTGGATGTGCTTTTTCAATTTCATCTAATAAAATAACCGAATAAGGTCTACGTCTTACAGCTTCTGTTAATTGTCCGCCCTCATCATAACCAACATATCCCGGAGGCGCACCAACTAATCTGCTTACAGAGTGTCTTTCTTGGTACTCACTCATATCTATTCTGGTTAGTGCATTTTCATCATCAAATAAATAAGATGCAAGAGTTTTAGCAAGCTCGGTTTTACCTACACCTGTTGTACCTAAAAATAAAAATGAGCCTATAGGGCGTTTAGCATCTTGTAAACCAGATCTACTTCTCCTAATTGCATTAGCAACAGCCTCTATAGCTTCTTCTTGCCCTACTACACGCTTGTGTAACACAGACTCTAGGTCTAATAGTTTTTCTCTTTCACTTTGCAACATTTTTGTTACAGGTATACCTGTCCATTTAGCAACAACATCTGCAATATCTTCATAAGTAACTTCTTCTTGTATTAACGTACCATTACTTTGTTGCTCTGCAAGTGTATTTTGTAGTTTTTCTAATGCTTCTTGGGCTTCTTTAATTTTACCGTATCTAATTTCTGCAACTTTACCATAATCACCATTACGTTCTGCACGTTCTGCTTCTAACTTATAATTTTCTATATCTTGTTTTGCTTGTTGTATATTATCTACAACAGTTTTTTCGCTATCCCATTTTGCAAAAATTTCATTGCGTTCTTCCTTTATATTAGCAAGATCTACATTTAAAATTTTTAGCTTATCCTTGTCATTTTCTCTTTTTATAGCTTCAATTTCAATTTCTAACTGCATTATTTTACGGTCAAGAACATCTAATTCTTCTGGTTTAGAGTTAATTTCCATTCGTAATTTAGCAGCAGCTTCATCCATTAAATCAATGGCTTTGTCTGGTAAAAACCTGTTTGTTATATAGCGTTGCGATAATTCTACGGCACCAATAACAGCTTCATCCTTTATGCGCACTTTATGGTGAGCTTCGTATTTTTCTTTAATTCCTCTTAAAATTGATATAGAACTTTCTGTACTAGGCTCATCTACAATTACTTTTTGAAACCTACGCTCTAGAGCTTTGTCTTTTTCAAAATATTTTTGATACTCGTCTAAAGTTGTAGCACCTATAGCACGCAATTCTCCACGCGCTAATGCAGGTTTAAGTATGTTTGCTGCATCCATAGCACCATCTCCGCCACCAGCACCAACTAGTGTATGTATTTCATCAATAAACAATACAATTTCGCCATCTGCAGAGGTTACTTCTTTAATAACCGACTTTAAACGTTCTTCAAATTCACCTTTATATTTTGCACCAGCAATTAAGGCACCCATATCTAATGAGTATATAATTTTACCTTTTAAGTTTTCAGGAATATCTCCTTGAATAATACGGTGAGCAATACCTTCTGCAATTGCTGTTTTACCTACTCCAGGCTCACCAACTAACATTGGATTGTTTTTTGTTCTACGAGATAAAATTTGCAAAACTCTTCGTATTTCTTCATCTCTCCCAATTACAGGGTCTAGTTTACCTTCATCTGCTAATCTGTTTAAATTTTTAGCATATTTTTCAAGTGAATTGTAATTTTCTTCTGCACTTTGTGATGTAACATTGTTACCGTTTCTTAACTCTGCTATAGCTGCGTTTAAATCTTTTTCTGTTACCCCTTGATCTTTTAAGATCTGAGAAATTTTACTTTTAGATTTAAAAATAGCCAATAACAAATGTTCTGTAGACACGTATTCATCATTCATTTTTTTAGCTACTATTATAGCTTCGTTAACTGTTTTACCTGCTTCACGAGACATCATTATATCTGCGCCAGTTACTTTTGGTAAACTTTGCAATTCTTTGTCTACAATTTGTTTTAATAACGCAACATTTACATTTAGCTTTTTTAATATAAAAGGCATTACATTTTCATCTACCTTAATTAATGCTTTAAATAAATGTTCGTTTTCTATTTGTTGATTGCCAAGTTCCTGAGCTAGCAATTGTGCTTGCTGTAAGGACTCTTGAGACTTTATTGTGAAATTATTAATGTTCATATATGTTGTATATTTTATAGTATTAGTATTTTTACGGAGTTAAAGACAATTACCTTACCAAAACAGTAATGCAGACAAAATGACTGTTTTTACGGGGTTTTACAAGACATTTAGTCAGTTGTAAGGTTGTGTTTTTAGATCGACTTAACTATAAAATTAATATTTATAATGGGAATATTTACAGGTTTATTTGGTGGTAAGGAAGAAAATAAAAAAGAGGAAAAAGAATTGCCTTGGATACCTTTAACTGCTGTTACTCAATTACCAGAAATTGAAGAAAAATCTAAAACAAAAACTCAGATTATCTTTAAACATTCTACTAGTTGTGGTATTAGCCGTATGGTTATAAAAATGTTTAAAAACACTTATAATTTTGCGGCTGAAGAAGCAGATTTATACTATTTAGATTTGTTACAATACAGAGAGGTTTCTAATGAAGTAGGTTATAAGTTTCAGGTAATACACGAATCACCGCAGTTGTTGGTTATAAAAAATGGGGTTACAGTAGCAAACGCATCTCATGGAGCAATAACAGAATTAGATTTAGAAAAATATTCATAAATAAAAACGCCCTTGCATTTGCAAGGGCGTTTTTATAATTACTTATTATTTAGAACTTATGTCTTATAATAATGTTTTTTAAATTGGCCTTTAAACTTTCACCAGCATCATAAACCATTTGCTCGTTGGTAGGGAACTCCACAGATTTTAAACTTAACATAGAAATTAAATCACTTGTTAAAGCTCTTTTATCACCTCTATAATTTGCGTAGTTGTGTTCAAAAATAAACTGACTAGTTAGAGGGTATGTGTTTACTTGTTGTTTTGTATTTAAATCTATAAAGCTAACAACACCTGTAACCTGCGCAGACTTAGATTGTGTAAATTGGTAAAAATTACACCTTACCGTTTTAAACTTATCTGTTTTTACTTTGTTGCCATCTTCATCTACAACAACCTCACCATCTTCATCTAGTACATATTTGTAACCATCTTTAATTTGAGACTCTTTTACAAGTTCTTTTTCTCTAATCTGTTCTGGTGAAATATTTATTTCTCTAAAGTCTACTTCCATTTCATAATCATACTTAACAGTACTCATTGGTTGAGCGTGGTACTCTGTCCATAAATCATTTAAACCATAGGTGTTAAAATTTAGTAAATCATCTTCTAAACGTACCGGAATAATTTTATCTGTACTATTTATAAGCTTTACTCTAACATAATCTATTCCTTTGTTGTGTGCTTCTTCAATTTTTAATCTACTATCTTCATAATTAGGACTCAACTCGTTTAGATAATTAAAATCATCATATGCTCTTCTGTAATCATCTTTACTGACTGCGTTAGCAAGTAAATTACTAGCGTTACTATATAAATAGTCTGCTAACTGTTTTTTTGAAGACAATATTTTATCATTATAATTAACAATAGTAAAATCTGCATTTCTGTTTTCATCTACTATCTTTAATGGTAGTAATGGTTTAATTTGTTCTTGTATATTTTTAAGTCGTGTGTAGGCATTAAAAATATTTTCGTAGTTAGCAGCGTTGCCGTCTTTCTTTAAAAAGGCAATATTACTTAATTCTCTTTCTGTATTTTTTTTAAATGCATCTTCTAATAATGAGATATATGGTTGGTTGCTTTTTTTAGTTTTATTAGAAGCTAAATTTTTAATAGAAGTTTGTATTACAGATAAGTAGTTACCTGTATTAATTGCTTCTTGAGTCTTTTTAACTCCGCTGCAGGAGGCTAAAAAAATTGATACTGCGGTTAATAGTAGAATTTTTTTCATACGGTCTAATTTTATATTGTAGGTATGTTTTCAATAGTCGTGCCAACATACAAAAGAGAAAACGGTTGCTATAGGTAAATAGTATATTTTATTGGGTGTAATAGTATATAATTTTTTATAACAGAATATAATTATGGTCTAATATTTTAATTATTAGGCAAAAAAAATTCCCTTTTAAAGGGAATTTTTTTAAAATATTATTTTAATTATTTTATAGATATTGCAGGTAGTAATTTAGTAGAAACTTCTCCAAAACCAATACGCACACCATCTTTTTTACAATAACCTCTTAAGGTAACAGTGTCATTATCTTGTATAAATTTTCTGGTTTCTCCGTTAGATAATTTTACTGGTTTAGTACCTTGCCAAGACAATTCTAGCATAGAGCCATAAGAGTCTGGAGTTGGTCCAGATATAGTTCCGCTTCCCATCATATCACCACTATTAACTTTACAACCATTTATGGTGTGGTGAGCAAGTTGTTGAGCCATTGTCCAGTACATGTATTTAAAGTTAGATTTAGATACTGTAGTTGGTTCTCCATTTTCTGGAGTAATATCTACTTCTAAATTAATATCAAAAGATTTGTCTCCTGTTTGTTGTAAATAGGGTAGTGGTTTAGGCTCTTGTACAGGGCTAGCTGTTCTAAAAGGTTCTAAAGCATCTAAAGTTACTATCCAAGGAGATATAGATGAAGCAAAGTTTTTAGCTAAAAACGGACCAAGAGGAACATATTCCCATTTCTGGATATCTCTAGCACTCCAGTCGTTAAACACAACCATACCAAAAATATATTCTTCTGCTTCGTCTACAGGTATAGGCTCACCAAGTAAGTTAGCGTCTGTAGTAATAAAAGCAGTCTCTAGTTCAAAATCTACAAGTTTAGAAGGCCCAAATACAGGAGTTTCTTCACCTTTAGGTAAAGTTTGTCCATTTGGTCTGTGAACAGGAGTTCCGCTTGGTATAATTGTAGAACTTCTGCCGTGGTAACCAACAGGTATATGTAACCAGTTTGGTAATAAGGCATTGTTAGGGTCTCTAAACATTGTACCTACATTAGTAGCATGCTCTTTACTAGAATAAAAATCTGTATAATCACCAATTTGCACCGGTAATTGCATTTCTACTTCGTTCATAGTAAAAAGTACAATTTTTTTGTGCTCCTCATTATTTTGTAAAGCGGGGTTGTTTATATCAAAAATTTCGCTAATTCTGTTACGAACTAAGCGCCATGTTTTTTTTCCGTCTGATATAAAATCATTTAAAGAATCTTGTAAAAAAATATCATCTGTTAACGGTATACCATCAAAATACCCTAATTGGTGCAGAGCACCTAAATCTATTGCATAGTCTCCTATACGAGTACCTATGGTAATAATATCGTCCCTGGTTAAAAATACACCAAAAGGAATATTCTGAATTGGAAAGTCTGAAGTAGAATCTACAGAAATCCAAGATTTTTTTGAAGGATCGTTAGTTTTTATAGGCATATTGTACGTGTTAATTTTTTTTTGATAAATTTCTTTTCAAATATATTATTTTCTTCTGATTAAAGAATCGCAATTTGTATTTTTACACTTTATTAACGCAATAAAATATCTATGCAACGCGATAACCAAATTTTTGATTTAATTAATGACGAAAAACAACGTCAATTAGAAGGAATAGAATTAATAGCTTCAGAGAATTTTACAAGTCCACAAGTAATGGAAGCTGCAGGCTCTGTACTTACCAATAAATATGCAGAAGGTTACCCTGGAAAGCGTTATTATGGTGGCTGTGAGGTTGTTGATGAAATTGAGCAATTAGCAATAGATAGAGCAAAAGAGCTTTTTGGAGCAGAATATGTTAATGTACAACCACATTCTGGATCACAGGCCAATGCATCTGTATACCATGCTTGTTTAAAGCCGGGTGATACTATCTTAGGTTTTGATTTATCTCACGGAGGGCATTTAACACACGGATCTCCTGTAAACTTTTCTGGACGTTTGTATAATCCGGTTTTTTATGGAGTAGAAGAAGAAACTGGAGTTTTAAACTATGATAAAATACAAGAAATAGCAACTAAAGAAAAGCCTAAAATGATAATTGCAGGTGCTTCTGCTTACTCTAGAGATATAGATTTTGAGCGTTTTAGAGTTATTGCAGATAGTGTTGGTGCTTTGTTGCTAGCAGATATTTCGCATCCGGCAGGTTTAATTGCAAAAGGTATTTTAAATGATCCTATGCCACATTGCCATATTGTTACTACTACTACGCATAAAACATTACGTGGGCCTAGAGGAGGAATGATCATGATGGGGAAAGATTTTGAAAATCCTTTTGGGATTAAACTTAAAAATGGAAATTTACGTAAGATGTCTGCTTTATTAGATTTAGCTGTTTTTCCTGGTAACCAAGGCGGACCATTAGAGCATATTATAGCAGCCAAAGCTGTAGCTTTTGGAGAAGCTTTAACAGATGAGTATTTGCATTATATGATTCAGGTTAAGAAAAATGCAGCAGCTATGGCAGCAGCTTTTGTAAAAAAAGATTACAAAATTATTTCTGGAGGTACAGATAATCATATGATGCTTATAGACTTAAGAAATAAAAACATAACCGGTAAAGATGCAGAAAATGCTTTGGTAAAAGCAGATATTACCGCTAATAAAAATATGGTTCCTTTTGATGATAAATCTCCTTTTGTTACTTCTGGTATCCGTTTTGGAACAGCAGCAATAACTACGCGTGGTTTAAAGGAAGATGATATGCAGACTATAGTAGATTTTGTAGATGCAGTAATTAATAATCCTGAAGATGAGGATGTTATTTTAAATGTAAGAGAAAAAGTAAATGCTCTAATGGAAGGAAGAGCATTGTTTAATTAAAAATATCTATTACCGTTAAAAAAATGGAAAACCTTTGTAGGTTTTCCATTTTTTATATGTGATCTATCATAAACAAATCACCTCTATTAGTGCTGTTGTTGCGCACATCATAAATAACGGCATCTTCTTCAGACTCATAATAAAGTCCCCAGAATCCAAAGTAAGATTTTTCAGTTATATTGGTTAAGCTTATATTATCTTCTGATAAAATTGGTAAGTGTATTTCTGTAGGTAATTCTAAATTTTCAGTCATTAAACACTCTACATTAGTAACTAATGTATCTAGTATAGCATCTAAACTATTAACTATACTATTGGTACATACTTTACTTATAATTACAGATGTATCTGCTAAGTAAATAGCACATTCTGCTATGTCTACAAATTGTTCTGTGTTACACCTTAGCTTTTCTAAACTTTTATAAAATTGCTCTAATCTAGAAGAGTGTACATCTAATTTGTCTTTTAACCAATTAGAGTTGTTATAGAAACATATACTTTCAGATAACCAAAAGTTAGACTGAAACTCTATACCTACTTCATAAGCGCTAGGTTTATTGTTTAAGATTCTAATAAGCACTTTAGAAAAATAAGCTTTCTCTAGTTCATTTCTAAAAATTTCTAGTTGTTCTAATATACACTCTGGGACATTATTAGAATAACGTATATCGTTGTATTTCGATGGGTTAGACATCATAGTATCAATTGTAGGTGGTTATACTTACTACAAAGCTATGATGATTTTTTGAGTTTGGATTATACGTAAACCTTAGATTTTTTGAGGTTATTATCTTAAATAGGCAAAAAAATGTTAAAATTTTTAACAGCGTAAGTTGCTACTTACATTCTTTTAAATAAAGCCCCTCCTTTTTGCCTCGTTAATTAATGCAAGGTCATTTTCGTTTTCAATATCAAAAATAAATTTAAGTTTACGCTTTCTGGTTTCTATACCTGTTACAGATAAATTAACGTAATCTACTAAGTCTTTTGTTTTAATTCCTAATGATAAACGATATAGTATTTCTTTATCATCTTCATTAATCATTATATTGTTAGTCATTGTTTTTCTAAAAACATCAATGGCAGATTTAGAATAGTATGTACTATCATTTAAAACATTATCTAACGCTTTTTCAATCACTTCTTCATTAACTTCTGTTTTAACAATGTAGCCATCTGGGTTTACAGAAGAAAATATGTTACTAATTCGCAAACTGTCACTAAATGAAGATTGAAAAATTATTTTTGTTTTAGGAGAAATTTCTCTTAAAAGCATTCCTAAATGCTCTCCCGTTTTATTACCATCAATATTATCTTTGTCTGGTTTTTCTATTTGTATATCTAAAAAAGCAACATCAAAAATATTAGTTTCTATTAATTGTTTTGCCTTTTGGTAGCTGTTTGCTGTGGTTAAGTTAATATTATATTTAGCTGGGTTTATATCTGCAAATGTATACTGGTATCCTTTTAGTATAAGTTGATGATCATCAACAGCTAATATTTTTAGGGTTCGCATATTTTGTTAAACTTTGATCTGGTTTATGAATTAGATTCTTTTTTATTTTCTAATGGTATTGTAATTAAAATTTTTGTTCCATCTCCAATTTCACTCTCAATATTTACGTTAGCATTAATTTTATTTGCCCTAGAATAAATATTTTTTAGTCCAATACCTCTTTTTTTCTTTTGGAGGTTAAAACCTACACCATCATCAGATAAAATTACTGATAAATTTGAATTCTTCATACTTAAATCTAATAAAATGTTTTCTGCCTTAGAATATTTTACACAGTTTTGTACACCTTCTTGTATCATTCTATACAGGTTAATTTTTATTTCTGCGCTTAAACTGTCCCAATCTATTTTTTTATCAAACGTGAAGCTAGTTTTTATATTTGATGCTTTGCCAGTATTATGTAATAACTCTATTATTGAATTTGTAAAGTTTTGCATTTTTTTAGATGATGCAGCACTTAATGTATGTGATATTGTTCTAATTTCTTCAGCAGTTTCTTGTAATTGCTTAATAAGATCTAAACGTTCTGCAATTGCTTCTTCATCTGCTCTTTTATTGGTTGCTTTTAAAATTAAACCTATACCAGTTAAACTCCCAAGTACGCCATCATGCAGTTCTTGTGATATGCGTAATTGTTCTTCTTGTTTTGCTTGCGCAAGTTTGCCTTTTTGGTCTAACATTAAATTAAATGTTTCTAAATTGGTTTCTTGCTGCTCTTGTTCAAATCTTAATTTCTGATTTTTAACGTATTGACTACCGATAATGAAAATAGCAAAAGCCAATAATAATGCTCCTATTACAAAAGAAATAAGTATCTGTTTTTGTTCCTCTAACTCTTCTTTTTCTTCAATAACCTCGTCTGTTTCATATTTTATACGGGTAAATTTGTCTTGTATTAGTCGTTCTTCGGCAATTAAACTGTCATTTAATACAATGTATTTATGTGCATAATTACTTGCGTTTATTGGATCTATAGAGGTTAAAATGTCATATGCTTGCAGTAGCCTTTTATTGTTTTTACTTGCTAAAGAATATTCTTCGGATTTTTTAGCGTTTTCTAAAGCTTTAGAGGTGTCTTTTTTTAAAATGTAGAACTCTGCTAAATTAAAATGACTAATTGCTAGCCCAGAACTGTCATTTAAGCTATCTCTAATTTTTAATGCACGTATTAGTTGCTTTTCAACATTTGTAGTATCCTTTGCTTTTAACTTTGTATATGCATAATTGTCTAGTACTTTAGCATAGAACAATGCTTTTTTTTCAAATAAGCTATCTACGGCTAGTACTTTTTCATAATTTTTAATTGCACTATTGTAATCTTCTTTATCTCGATATACATTAGCAATATTGTTTATTAAAGCAGTGTTTATTTTGCTTTTTGGTCTTATTTTTTTATAATATTCTTGTGCTTTGTTATAATATTTTAAGGCTCTGTCATGTTCTTTAAGGGCATTGGTAACTGAACCTAAATTATTATAGGAATGGTATAAATCTATATCGGTATCATCAATTTTATCAAATAACTCTATAGCTTTTATAGTGGAAATTTCACTGCCTCGATAATCTTTTACTTGTGATTGTAGAAGAGATATAGATCTCAAGACTCTTCCTTCTTTTACCTCGCTATTTTGAAGATTAAAAATTTTTTGAGCTTTCAAGTAATAATAGTAGCTACTGTCTATTCTTATTTTTTTGTTAAAAAAATAACCTAAATCCCAATAAGCATTTCCTAATATTGTGGAGTCATTTTGTTTTAGAGATAACTTAATTACTTTTTTATTTGTTTCTCTAAATTTTAAAGAGTCTCCTTGTGTTAAGTATGTGTATGCTAGTGAATGTAGTTGTCTTCTATGAATAGAATCTTTTTTATATTTTAAAATATTTGTAGTATCTGTTGTTTTTTTTTGATGTTTTACAACTTCTTTTTGTTGTAGGTTCTCTTTTTTTTGATTACATGAAAATAGTAATAGCGTAATAATAAGTACTGTATATAGTTTTTGCACGTAGATTGGGTTTTTAAATACCCCAAGGTATAAAAAAAGCCTTAAATGTTAAATTTAAGGCTTTAAATATTTATGTTTTTTTTGGATATTTAGTCAACTTTTCCACCACTACCTTTAGGAGCTTCTACTTCGTCATCATCAGTACTAACTTCACCACCGCTACCTTTAGGGGCTTCTACTTCATCATCATCAGTGCTAACTTCACCGCCACTACCTTTAGGAGCTTCTACTTCATCATCATCAGTGCTAACTTCACCACCGCTACCTTTAGGGGCTTCTACTTCGTCATCATCAGTGCTAACTTCACCACCGCTACCTTTAGGGGCTTCTACTTCGTCATCATCAGTGCTAACTTCACCGCCACTACCTTTAGGGGCTTCTACTTCATCATCGTCTGTAACACTAATGTTGTCGTAAAGTGCGTCGTTAGAATTGCTGTCTACATCGCAAGAAAATAATAATAGGCTAAAAATAAATAATACAAGCAGGTTAATTAAATTTTTCATAATTGTTTTTTTTGGTTAAATATATTTTTATTGCTTTGCTAAAGTATAATCATCTACGTATAAAATTAGTAAGAAATTATATCTGTTAGTGTAAGTTATATATTTGTTAGTGTTTGGGTTGGTTTTGTTAGTTTTTAATTAATTCTGTGTTGAAATAGCGTTTTTGCTAATTTTATTTTTAATTATATCTATTTTTTGTTTGTATGTTTTTGAGAATGGTAGTTTAACATCGCTCTTTTTTATGACACAAATATTTTTACCATAATTAATGCCAGATACGTATGAACTATTTATAATGTAACTTTGGTGTATTCTAATAAAGTTTTCAGGTAGTTTATTTTCAAAAGTTTTAAGGGTTTTAAAAGCGCTAACTATTTTACCACTATTTAAATATATATCTGTTGCATTATTATCTGCCTTTAAATAAAGTATATCTGTAGTTTCTATGTACTGAAAATCTTTATAGGATTGAAGACAAAGTGTTTGTGTTGTTTCTTTTTTTGGAGATTGTTTTCTTATTTTAAAAACAGCTTTTCTAACATCAAACTCATTATATGGAAGTAACCAGTAATCAAAAAAACCATTTTTAATGGCTTCGTAAGCATATTCTTTATTTTTACTTATACCAATAATTAGTGGAATTTCATTAATATATTGATGAAGGTTTGAAACCATCTGAAAATATTCTAAAGCATTTTTCTGAAGGTCTATAAAAATGATATCCGGACTGTATTTAAGTATACTGTTTAGTGCGTTGTTAGCATTATCCGAAATATCAGCGCACATAAAGTCCTTATACTCTTCTAAATAATACTGAAGTTGTAAGTTAGAAGCAGCAGAGTTTCCTATTATTGTATATGAATAATTCATAGCTAAAGTTCTCTAGCATAAAATTACGTATACATACACAAAATTGATTATAGGTAAACCTCTAATTTTTTGTGGTTTTAAGTGTTAAAATGTTGGTATTATTGTATTTTTGGTGTATAAACTTACAAAAATAAAAGAAAATGAAATAAATAGTTGTTTTATTTTAATTTATAAGGGGTTGTTTATAAAATCAATAAGAACTATACAAATAGCCGAATTTAAGACGTTTTTAAGTGTGTTTTTTAATAAAAACTAAAGGAAATAATATTTTATCCATATTATTATAATTGAAAAAAATTATTTAAAATACAGAGGAGTACCCGTTTAATTCTATTTTTTAAATAAAGTAATATGTAAAATATACTCTTTTACCGTTTTAAGAAATGTATTATATATAATAAGGTATATAAATTTTGTATTTATCTGTATTACTCAATAAAAATATTCTTTATTTCTTCAGATACTCGTATGGGTCTAAAACTTTTAGAGTTTAACAAACACCACTCTGTCTTTGCTTTTAGTATAAATTTATTAGTAGCAGCATTTCTCATTTCTACTATACGAACAGATATTGCACCTTCTGATTTTTTAATATATGTTTTAACCTTAATTACATCGTTTAAAACAGCGGCAGACTTATATTCAATATAATGTGTGCTAACCACCCACATATGGTTATTTTGAACTTCTTTGCTTGCAGATGTTTGCCAATGTTCTTTAGAAATGTCTTGTACCCATTGTAAGTATCTAACATTGTTTACGTGATTTAGATCATCTAAATCATCTGTAGTAACTTTTATGGTTTTGTGGTAGACTTTCAAAAGCTTACTTTTTTATTATATTAACTTCAAACATTTTATCCCAGTTTTTACCAGTAACAAAAAATGTTTTGGTCTTTGGGTTATAAGCTATACCATTTAAAACGTCTACATTATCAGTTTTTGTAACTTTATCTTTTAACCCATTAAAATTAATAATTCCTTCTACAACACCGCTACTTGGATCTATAATCACAGCTACATCTTGTCCAGATTGCCAAGTGTTAGCGTAAATTTTACCGTTTACGTATTCTAATTCATTAATTTTTATTAGTTTTTTACTATTTGTATATACTTCAATAGCATCTTCTTCAATTAAAGTATTAGGATTTAACGTCCATATTTTTTCAGAACCATCACTCTTGTATAGTTTTTCTCCATCGTTGCAAAATCCCCAGCCTTCTTTACTTTTTCCGTATGTAAATTGATCTATTTCTTTAAAAGTATCAGTGTTATAAACAAAACCAATATTACTTTGCCATGTTAAATGGTATATTTTATTGTTTAAAATAGTAATACCTTCTCCAAACTGTGTACCCTTTAGTTTGTGCTCTTTAAAAATAGTACCAGTTTTATAATCTAACTTTACTAGAACAGATTTTCCCCTTTTTCCAGTGCTTTCATACAATGTGTCTCTATAAAACTCTAGGCCTTGTGTAAAGTAGTTTGGATTATGCGGATATTCATTTAAAATTTCATAAGTGTATATACTAGGAGAGGTACCTGCAAACACGGTTATTTTTTTTGAAACTTCTACAACAGTATCATCATAACTTATTTCTGCGGTAACAGTTTTGTTACCTACTTTTTCTGTGTTTAAAACTAATTTATTGTCTTGTAAGTTAATTTTTTTTCCATCAATGCTATAGGTAATAGCGTTAATAGTTTTATTTTTTTTATTCTTAACGGTGATATCTACTGTTTCATTTTGATGAAATTTAGCTTTTTCACCTTTAACTTCTATTTCAAATAGTTTAGAAGCGGGTGTATTTGCTCCGCCACAGGAAATTAATAATACTGTTAGTGCGCTGTAAGTTAAAAGCTTAAGTGTTTTCATAATAATGCTGTTAATAATAGCAAGGTATTTAATTAAAATTAGAATGAAAAATGATTGCGAAAAATTTAAAAGATTGTATATTTGCACTCGGCAAGTCCTACACGACCAGCTCCTGCTTAATCCCCCAGGGTGGGAACGCAGCAAGGGTACGCGGTTGAGCGGTGCGATGTAGGTAGCTTGCCTTTTTTTATGCGCTAAATTTGGCAAAGCATAATTTCCACCATCTTTTATTTATTTGTTAATTTGCACTCATAATTATTTTACATAATATGAGTAATAAAATAGTCTTAATAACAGGCGGTTCTTCAGGTATAGGTAAATCTATAGGTATATATTTAACTGCAAAAGGCTATACGGTGTATGGCACAACACGTGATAAAACTAAATATCCAAATTTTAATCATTTTAACTTAGTTAATTTAGACGTAAGAAATACAGAAACTATAAATGAAGCTGTATCTTATGTTATAGAGCAAGAAGGTTGTTTAGATGTTTTGGTTAATAATGCTGGTGTTGGTATTACAGGTCCAATAGAAGAAACACCTAATAAAGAAATTGTTAATGCTTTTGATGTTAATTTAAATGGACCTATACATTTAATGAAAGCTGTTTTGCCGCAGATGAGAAAACAACAAAATGGGTTAATAATTAATATTACATCTATTGCTGGTTATATGGGCTTGCCTTATAGAGGTATTTATTCTGCAAGTAAAGGAGCTCTGGAGCTTGTTGTAGAGGCAATGCGTATGGAAGTTAAAGATTTTGGTGTGCATATAACAACTATTGCGCCAGGAGATTTTGCTACAAACATTGCTTCCGGTAGGTATCATGCCCCTCTTTTAGATTCCTCTCCTTATAAAAAACCATACGGTAATACATTAAATGTAATGAACGAGCACGTAGACTCAGGTAGTGACCCTATACAGGTTGCAGAAATGGTTTTTAAAATAATGAATACTAAAAAGCCTAAAGTACATTATAGAGTAGGGGCTTTTATGCAAAAATTTTCATTGTTTTTAAAGAAAATTTTACCAGATAAAACGTATGAAAAATTATTATTGAATCATTACAAATTGTAGTTTTGTAACAATTGTAAAATAAGCAGATTAACTGTTAACCATATTTACTTAAAACATAATTTTTAAAAAACAAAAGATGAAATTTTTTATTGACACAGCAAATTTGGCACAAATAAAAGAAGCACAAGAACTAGGTGTTTTGGACGGTGTAACAACTAACCCTTCTTTAATGGCCAAAGAAGGCATTACTGGTAAAGACAATATTTTAAAACATTATGTTGATATCTGCAATATTGTAGATGGCGATGTTTCTGCAGAAGTTATTGCTACAGAATATGAAGCAATGATAAAAGAAGGTACTGAGTTAGCAGAGTTACATGAGCAAATTGTTGTGAAATTACCAATGATTAAAGATGGCGTTAAAGCTTGTAAGTATTTTTCTGACAAAGGAATAAGAACTAATGTTACTTTAGTTTTTTCTGCAGGACAAGCTTTATTAGCTGCTAAGGCAGGTGCTACTTATGTGTCTCCATTTATTGGTAGGTTAGATGATATTTCTACAGACGGTTTAAACTTAATTGCCGAGATTAGACATATATATGATAACTATGCTTTTTCTACAGAAATACTAGCTGCATCTGTTAGGCATACTATGCACGTTATAGATTGTGCTAAAATTGGAGCAGATGTAATGACAGGTCCTTTATCTTCTATTGAAGGTTTATTAAAACACCCTTTAACTGATAGTGGATTGGCTAAATTTTTAGAAGACTATAAAAAAGGGAACTAAGTAATTACCTTTTTTCAAAATATAAAAATCCCCTAAAATTATTTTAGGGGATTTTTTTGTGTTCTAAATAAAGCTGTTTTTAATCTGTTAAAACTCGCCATACATATTGGCAAATGCATTTTCAATTTTACCGTTTTCAGTAATTATGGCTCTGTTTAATTTTCCATTAATTATTAAAGCGTTATTTATAGTTTTTAGGCTTTTTGCTCTATACTGTGTCTCTTGGTCTAAATTGTTAGATTTTATAATGTTTTCCCAACTTTGTTTATCTGTTCTTAAACTAATACCAATAAATGTGTTTTTATTATTAGGATCACTTTTTAATTTGTTAACACGGTTAATAATGTGTTTAAAGTGCTTGTTGTTTTCACCCATCCAAAAGTAAAAAACTACATTTTTATCATTTTCACTAATAGTTTTTAATGTTTTCTCATCGCCATTAAACCCTTGTACATAAATAGTTGGCAAGCTATTGTTAGGTTGTAAACGCTCTATATTAACAAACAAAGAATCTATTTCTGCAATGTGCTTATTTTTACCGGCAATGGTATGCAAACCTTGCATAAATAATTTGTTATTGTCAAAGGTATCATCGGAACGTAAAAGGTAATTTAAAGCTACATTTCTCATTAAGTTATCTTTTAGGTTTTTTTCTCCAACCATACTATCAATCAGTTTTAATTGGTGTTCACTAAAATGCAACTGATTTACGTAATAACTACCATTTATTTCACAACCCTCTTTACAATTTATATAAGACATACCACCAAAGTGCTGTTTCATAAAATTGTAATATGGAGTAATGTATGTGTAATTAGGATTGTTGTATGTTAAATCTTTACGGTAAGCATAAAAATCTTCTGGTGGTTGTTTTAAAGCTTTTTCTTTTAGTGCTCTTCTGTGTTTAAAGGGGTATTTTTCTTTGTACAAGTAAGTTGTATAATCTATACCTGTTTTAGCAATTGTTACAGCATTATCAGATAAGTTTGCATCAACCTTTAAATTGTTTAAAGCACTTATTTTTATGTCATGTAAGGAGTCTACTTTTTTGCTAAAGTCACTAGGCTCTAATACATACATTTTATCTACAATGTTTAGTTCCTCATTCTCGTGGGTTAGAAACATTTCTAGTAAAAAATTATTTATTTCTTGTCCAATACCATCAAAAACCAACGACTCGTCAAAATCTACGGTATTTACCCTAATTAATAAACTATCTCCTTTTTCTAGATAAATGTATTGTACTTCTTTATGACCAAAATGGTATAAACCCTCTTCGGCCGAAGAATCTAATTCAAAAGCAAACCTGTTATTACTGTCTAATTTACTAGCGCAAACCTTACGATCATCTTTATACAGAACAACACTATCGTTTTTAGGGTTTACAATTTCACCAGCAAAGTATATGTAGGGGGAGTTTTTTTGTTTCTCGCCGCAACTTATTAAAAAAGAAATGGAAAGAAAAAGTAAAAATTTATTCATATAGTAATAGCTAACGTTACACACAAATTTAATGAACCTTAAGGTGTACTATTGTTAATGTGTCGTTAAAAATAATATTAGAAAGATAAAATACACTGTTTATTGGTTAAAATGTATTGGCATTAGGGGTTTTAATTCACTATTTTTGCACAAATTTTAAAATAAAAATATGCTATCAGTATCTAATTTATCTGTTCAATTTGGAAAAAGAGTCCTTTTTGATGATGTTAACGTAACTTTTACCCAAGGAAATTGTTATGGTATAATTGGTGCCAATGGTGCTGGTAAATCTACCTTTTTAAAAGTATTATCAGGACAAATAGATCCTACATCTGGACACGTGCATTTAGAGGCAGGTAAAAGAATGTCTATTTTAGAGCAAAACCATAATGCCTATGATGAGTATACCGTACAGGAAACTGTGGTTATGGGTAATAAGCCTTTGTATAAAATTAAAAAGGAAATAGATGCCCTTTATGCAGACTATAATGATGAAAATGCAGATAGAATAGGGGAGTTACAGGTGCTTTTTGAAGAAATGGATGGTTGGAACGCAGATAGTGCTGCTGCTACAATGCTATCTAACTTAGGTATTTCTGAAGAATTTCATTTCTCTTCTATGGCAGATTTAGATTCTAAACTTAAAGTACGTGTTTTATTGGCTCAGGCATTATTTGGTAGTCCGGATGTTTTAATTATGGATGAGCCTACTAACGACTTGGATTATGAAACTATTAACTGGCTAGAGCGCTTTTTAGCAGGTTATGATAATACAGTTATTGTGGTGTCACACGATAGGCACTTTTTAGATGCTGTTTGTACATCTATAGGTGATATAGATTTTGGAAAAATAAATTTATACTCTGGTAACTATACTTTTTGGTATGAGAGTAGTCAGCTTGCCGCAAGACAAAGAGCTCAGCAAAATAAAAAGGCCGAAGAAAAAGCTAAAGAATTACAGGAGTTTATTATGCGTTTTAGTGCAAACGTGGCAAAAAGTAAACAAGCTACTTCTAGAAAAAAAATGCTTTCTAAATTAAAGATTGATGATATTAAACCATCAAGTAGAAGATACCCTGCAATTATTTTTGAGAGGGAAAGAGAAGCCGGTGACCAAATATTAAATGTAGAAAACCTTTCTGCTGTTTCTGAAGACGGAGATTTACTTTTTAAAGATGTTAATATAAATTTAGCGAAGGGAGATAAAGTTGCAATAATTTCCAAAGATTCTAGAGCTAGTACCGCTTTTTATGAAATTATAAACAGTAACAAGCAAGCAGCTTCAGGAGAATTTAAATGGGGTGTTACAACGTCACAATCTTACTTGCCTGCAGATAACTCTGATTTTTTTAGCAAGCCTATTAATTTGGTAGACTGGTTACGCCAATGGGCAAAAACGGAAGAGGAAAGAGAAGAAGTACATATTAGAGGCTTTTTGGGTAAAATGCTTTTTAGTGGAGAAGAAGGACTTAAAAAATGTACTGTATTATCTGGAGGAGAAAAAGTACGTTGTATGTTAAGTAGAATGATGATGCTAAGAGCTAATGTAGTAATGTTAGATGAGCCTACAAACCACTTAGATTTGGAGAGTATTACTGCTTTTAATAATTCTTTAAAAAACTTTAAAGGGACTGTTTTATTTACAACACATGATCATGAGTTTGCAAATACTGTTGCTAACAGAATTATAGAGTTAACACCAAATGGAGCTATAGATAGGTACTTAACTTTTGATGAATATATGTCTGATAAGTCTATAAAAGAGCAAAGAGAAAAGTTATATCAATCTTAACAAATTGTTACTTTACCGATAAAATGCGCATTTTATAGTTGTATAGTAATGTAAAAGTTGTATATTGTCGGTGAACTTAAGCCGTTCACCGACAATTATAATGATATTTACTTTTACATTCGCATGAAATTCCCCCTAATTCATCTAGTAATAGCACTGCTGTCTGCAGGCTATTTATCTGCTCAAAACACTTCTACAACAACTAATAATCAAGGGATGAACCCTAATTTTTCTATTGTAGAAAACACGCAACAATCACAAACACACAAAACATTATTAGCTGCTATGCAAGGCACAGATTTAGAAGATTTGTTGCGTAATGATGGTCCTTTTACTGTTTTTGCCCCAAGTGATAAAGCATTTAGTAAAATGTCTGCAGAGAAAATTACAGAGCTTTTAAAAAGTGAAAATAAAAAGGACTTAACCTCTTTGCTTACTTACCATATAATTGCGGGTAAAATATCTGCTTCTAAAATTTTAAAAGCAATGTGCCAAGGAAACGGTGTTGCAACTTATACCACTATACAAGGTAAAAAAATTGTAGCAACAATGAAGGGGACAGATATAATACTTACAGATGCTCTAGGTCAATCAGCTAAAATTACAGCTGCAGATGCAGAACAATGTAATGGTGTTATGCATCTGATAGACAGCGTAATTTTACCAAAGCAGATTTAATTACGTTAATACATTAACGTAATTCTGCTCCTAATTTTTTCTCGTAGTTATTTCTTAGCTTAGACATAATTTTGTCTATTTGTTTATCTTTTAAGGTGTCTTTATCATCAGATAAAGTAAAACTTACTGCGTAAGACTTTTTGCCTTTTGGTAATTTATCACCAGTATAAACATCAAATAAATTAACTTCTTTTAAGTACTTTTTTTCAGTTTCAAAGGCAATATCATAAAGGTCTTTAAAGTTTACTGTTGTATCTAGCAAAAGTGCAAAATCTCTTTTAACACTTGGGTATTTGCTAATCTCTTTAAAAACAATTGTATTATTTGCTGCTAATTTTATAATATTATCCCAGTTAAAATCAGCAAACAAAACTTCTTGTTTAATATCAAAATCAGAAGTTATGCTTTGTTTAATAACACCAAATTCTACTATTGCTAATTTGTTAGCCTTTAATGATAATCCTTCCTGAAAAACATCATTCTCTATAGGAGAAGATGTTGTTTTATTTATACCAAGCTTACTTAATACTGTGCTTATACAAGATTTTAGGTAAAAGAAATCTGATTTATTCTGGGAAGCATACCAGTTTTCATCTTCTTGTTTACCAGTTAAAAACAAAGATAAATGTTTGTTTTCTATTCTTTTATCTAAGTAATTATGATACGTTTTACCAAACTCAAAAAACTTAAGATTTAAATTTTTTCTATTAATGTTGTGTGATATTGCTTCTAAACCACTAAATAACATAGACTGTCTTAACACAGATAAGTCTGAGCTAAGTGGATTAAGCATTGCTACAGAATTACTATCTTTTAAGTTTTCTGAGTGTTTATTGTAATCTATAGTGGTTAAACTATTAGCCATAATCTCATAAAAACCTTGGCTAGCTAATTGGTTCCCTATAATATTTTGCAATTTGTAATCTTCAAACCTAGATGTTGTAGCTATAGATGCATTAAGTTTTGTAGTAAAGTTTATGTTGTTGTAACCATAAACTCTTAGTATCTCTTCAATAACATCTACTTGTCTTTGTACATCTACGCGGTAAAAAGGAATTGCAAGACCCATTCCAGATTCAGATACATTTTTTACTTTAATATCTAAAGATGTTAAAATAGATTTTATAGTTTCTCCTGGTATGTTCTGACCTATTAACTTATTTATTTTTTCATAAGTTAAAAACACTTCATGATCTTCAACTCTTTTAGGGTATAGTTCTATAATATCAGATGTAATGTCTCCGCCGGCAATTTCTTTAATAAGCGAGGCAGCTCTCCGTAACGCATATTCTACATTTTGGATGTCTATACCTCTTTCAAATCTAAACGATGCATCAGTATTTAAACCGTGTCTTTTAGCAGTTTTACGTACAGATACCGGATTAAAATAAGCACTTTCTAAAAATATTGCAGTTGTGTTTTCTGTTACACCTGAGTCTTTACCACCTAATATACCAGCTATACATAGTGGTTTTTCTTCGTCGCAAATCATTAAGTCTTCTTCGTGCAGTTCTCTTTCTACATCATCTAAAGTTGTAAACTTAGTACCAGCAGCAACTGTTTTAACTTCTATTTTGTGACCTTTAATTTTATTAGCATCAAAAGCATGCAATGGCTGTCCTAATTCATGTAGTACATAATTAGTAGCATCTACAACATTATTTTTAGGTGTTAAACCAATAGCGCGCAACCTGTTTTTTAACCAAGCCGGAGAGTCTTTAATCTCTAAATTACTAATAGAAACACCACAATACCTTGGAGCTAACTCGTTGTTTTGTACATCTACAGTAACTTTTAATGATCTGTTTTCTACATTAAAGTTTGTTACTGGTGGCGTAATTAATTCTTTTTTAATTTCTTGTTGTATTAAACCTGCTCTTAAATCTCTGGCAACACCAAAATGACTCATTGCATCTGCACGGTTAGGAGTTAAGCCTATTTCAAAAACAGTATCAACTTCTACATCAAAAATATCTACACAAGGCGTACCAGGTTTTAAATCATCTGCTAATACCATAATGCCATCATGGCTTTGTCCTAAACCAAGTTCATCTTCTGCGCATATCATTCCGTGGCTTTCTTCGCCACGTATTTTACCTTTTTTAATTTTCCAGGCTTCACCCTCAGCTGTATATAAAGTAGTTCCAATTGTAGCAACAGGTACTTTTTGTCCTTTGTCTACGTTTGGAGCTCCGCAAACTATTTGTACAGGAGCATCTGCTCCAATATCTACAGTTGTTAATTTTAGTTTATCTGCATTAGGGTGTTTAACACAAGTTAATACGTGTCCTACCACAATACCTTTTAGTCCGCCTTTAACGCTTTCAAATTCAGAAATGCCTTCTACTTCTAAACCTAAATCTGTTAATAATTCTGCCGTTTTATCAGCTTCCCAATCAATATGTAAAAACTGTTTTAACCAGTTGTAAGATATTTTCATTCTAAAAATTTAAAGCCCCAAAGATAGAACAATGCGTATAGACATTCAACACATATTTTAATCAATTACCATTTTTTATTGTAAGCTTTCAAATTATATTACGATTTTTACAAAAACCACTTTATTATGAAGATTTTAAGATTTTTGCCTATTGCTTTACTTTTTGTTTTTTCTTGTTCAACGCCAAAAAAAGAAAAATTAGAAGAAGGTAAATGGTTAGCGCAACTACAAGTGCAAGATAATGAGGTGCTACCTTTTACTTTTGCAGTAAATTATAAGGATGCAAACGTAATTTCAATACAAGTTTTTAATGCTGATGAAGTAATAGAAGTAGATGAAATTAATTTAAAAAACGACTCTATAACTATAAAAATGCCTGTTTTTGAAGGGTATTTAAAAGGGAAATTTACTGCTACTGAAATTACAGGAAGTTTTATTAAAGAAAGTTTAGATAGGGTAGTGCCTTTTAAAGCAGTTTTTAATAATGATGCAAGCCGATTTAAAATAGGCAAAACTCCAAGTAAAAATGTAACTGGTATTTGGGAAACTGTTTTTAGTCCTAATACAACTAATAGTTATATTGCTAAAGGTATTTTTAAGCAGGTTGATGCTAAAGTTACAGGTACTTTTAGAACTACCACAGGAGATTACAGGTATTTAGAAGGTGTAATGGAAGGCGACTCTTTAAGGCTTTCTACTTTTGATGGAGCACACGCATTTTTATTTACTGCTAAGGTTACAGATTCTGTTTTAGCAGGTACTTTTTATTCTGGTAATCATTTTAAAGAACCTTTTTTTGCAAAAAGAAATGAAGCTTATGAGTTGCCTGCAGATACTACACTTACCTATTTAAATAAAGGGTATAAAAAATTAAATTTTTCTTTTCCTGATGTAAATAATAAGACTGTTTCTTTAAGTGATGAGGCTTATCTAAACAAAGTAGTAATAGTACAAATTATGGGTACATGGTGTCCTAATTGTTTGGATGAAACAAAGTTTTTAACTCAGTTTTTAAAAGAATATAAAAATGAAGATTTAGAAATAGTTTCTTTGGCTTTTGAATATGCTAAAACAAAGGAAAGTGCTTTTAATAAAATAAAACGTTTAAAAGAAAAAGTAGGAGTAAAGTATCCTATTTTATTAGCACAATATGGCAACTCTAGCAAGGAGCAAGCGCAACAAAAATTACCTATGTTAAACCATATTTTATCTTACCCTACAACAATATTAATTGATAAAAGTGGAGATGTACGTAAAATACATACAGGTTTTAATGGTCCGGCAACGGGAGAAAAGTACACAGAGTTTAAAGCCGATTTTACAAATACAGTAAATAGTTTATTAAAAGAAAAATCTACTAAATAATAGTAGATTTTCCTAAGCCTATATTTTCATCGTTTAAATGTAAATACTCATCTGTATCTACTATGCTATTGGCTATATAATCGCCAACGTAATCTGTACCTAAAGTACTATCAGCATTTAAATCTGGAGTAACAACATTGTTTAATATGGCATTTTCTACAGCCATATGTATAGCTTGTGCTTCTTCTGTTAAGCCGTGATGTTCTAATAGCATTGCAGCAGATAATATTGCAGCTATTGGGTTAGCAATATCTAAACCAGCTGCCTGCGGAAAAGAACCGTGAATAGGTTCAAACATAGCATTATCAGTACCAACAGATGCAGAAGCTAGTAATCCAATAGAACCTGTAATAACACTAGCCTCATCAGAAATTATATCACCAAACATATTATTGGTTAAAATGACATCAAATTGTGATGGATTTAAAATCATTTGCATTGCAGCATTATCAACAAATAAAAAGTCTAATTCAATTTCAGGATAGCTTGTACCTATCCTTGTAACTACTTTACGCCAAAGTCTAGATGATTCTAATACATTTGCTTTATCTACAAGTGTTACTTTTTTTCTTCTACTTTTTGCAGCTTTAAATGCTAAATGTGCAATTCTGCTAATTTCTTTTTCAGAATACTCACAAAGGTCAGATGCTACCGTTCCTTTTTCATTTAATTTTTTTTCTCCAAAGTAAATACCTCCGGTTAACTCTCTGTAAATAGTGAAATCTACACCAGAAACTATTTCTTTTTTAAGTGGAGACCTGTCTATTAAACTTTGGTAAACACGTACAGGCCTAATATTGCTAAATAAACCTAACTCTTTTCTAAGTTTAAGTAAGCCCTGTTCTGGACGTACTTTTGCATTAGGGTCATTATCATATTTAGGAGCGCCAATTGCACCAAATAATACCGCATCAGAATTTTTACAAAGTTCTAAAGTTTCATCTGGTAAAGGGTTGCCAGTTTGGTCTATGGCGGTAGCACCAACTAAAGCAGTGGAAAAGGTGAAATGGTGATTAAAAGTAGTCTCTACAGATTGTAGACATTTAACTGCTTGTGCAAGAACCTCTGGTCCTATACCATCACCGCTAAGAAGAGCTATTTTTAAGTTCATAATTATACCGTTGTTTCTATTTCTATTTTACAAACACTTATTATTTCGTGTATGTCTTCATCAACTACTTCTTTTTTTCTATCAGCATAGTTTAAAAACTCTGTGTAAACCACATCTAATTGTGTTTTAGTAAGTTCATAACCAATATTTTTAGCTCTATATGCTAATGCAGCTCTACCGCTACGTGCAGTAAGTACTATAGAAGATTCGTTAACACCAACATCTGCAGGGTCTATAATTTCGTAAGTTTCTCTATTTTTAATTACGCCATCTTGGTGTATGCCAGAACTGTGTGCAAAAGCATTTGCACCAACAATAGCTTTGTTAGGTTGTACAGGCATTCCCATTTTATTGGACACCATTAAACTAGTGTCATAAAGTAGTTTGCTATTAATATCTGTATCTAAATTAAGGTTAGGGTGTTGTCTTAAAATCATAACAACTTCTTCTAAAGAAGTGTTACCGGCACGTTCTCCAATACCATTTATTGTACACTCTATTTGCCTTGCGCCATTCATAACACCAGCAATAGAGTTTGCAGTTGCTAAACCTAAATCGTTATGACAGTGACAAGATAAAATAGCCTTATGTATACCTTCTACATTTTCATATAAATATTTCATTTTAGCTCCATATTCTTCAGGTAAACAATAACCTGTAGTATCAGGTATGTTTAGAACAGTAGCTCCAGCTTTTACAACAGCAGAGCATACTTTTGCTAAAAACTCATTGTCTGTTCTACCAGCATCTTCAGCATAAAACTCTACATCTTCAACAAATGTTTTTGCATATTTTACGGCAGCTACAGCTCTTTCTATAATTTGCTCTTTATTAGAGTTAAATTTGTGTTTAATATGAGATTCAGATGTGCCAATCCCTGTATGTATTCTAGGTCTTTTAGCATATTTTACAGCCTCAGCAGCAACTTCTATATCTTTTTTAACGGCCCTAGTTAATCCACAAACTGTTGCATTTTTAACTAATTTAGATATTTCCATTACAGAATTAAAATCTCCTGGGCTAGATATAGGGAAACCAGCTTCAATTACATCTACTCCCAAAAGGTCTAAACGCTCTGCTATTATTAGCTTTTGCTTAGCGTCTAGCTTGCATCCTGGGACTTGCTCTCCGTCTCTTAATGTGGTGTCAAATATTTGAACTTTATCTTTACTCATTTTATTTATTTAATTTTGGGCTGCTATACGAATATATAGTCCTTTATTATTAATATTGATTCAGCAAAAAAACATTTACAACGTTTAAGCTGTTTTTTAAAATACTAATTAATTGATAATCAGTTATTTAAATTCAATTTTTTACGATGACAACTCCTCATAAAGATGCCTTGTTTGTATTGGTAAAGTCGCTTTCTAAGTCAGAAAAGCGACAATTTAAGTTGTATGTGGGTCGCTTAGGAGTTAATACAGATGCAAAATTTTTGTCTCTTTTTAATCTTTTAGATAAAGCAAAATCATATAACGAAAAAGTAATTTTAGATAGCGGAATTGTAAAAAAAGCGCAATTATCTAACCTAAAAGCACATCTTTATAAGCAAATTTTGGTGAGTTTAAGGTTAAATCCTGTAAACCAAAATATACGTGTGCAAATAAGAGAGCAATTAGATTTTGCTACAATTTTGTATCAAAAAGGTTTGTATAAGCAAAGTTTAAAACTTTTAGATAAAGTAAAAGGTATTGCTATAGAAAACGAAGAAAAAAATATAGCTTATGAAATAGTTGAGCTAGAAAAAATTATAGAAACTCAATACATAACCCGTAGTATACCAGACAGAGCAAATGAATTGGCTATACAGGCTAAAGAATTGTCTGCGCATAATGTAATGACAAGCAAGCTTAGCAATTTATCCTTGCAGTTGTACGGTATGATGTTAAAAGTGGGTTACGTACGCAGTGATGAGGATTTAAAAAAGGTAAAAACATATTTTAATGATCATTTACCTATTTACAATATTGAAGATTTAGGCTTTAGAGAAAAGCTATGGCTTTATAAGGCTTATTTGTGGTACAGTTTTTTAACGCAAGATTTTTTATCTTGTTATAAATATGCAAATAAATGGGTAGATCTTTTTTATGAAAATAAAGAAATGATTTATTTAAATCCTGTTTTCTTTTTAAAAGGAAATCATTACTTGCTAGAATCTTTATTTTATGTAAAGTATAGTTCACAATTTAAAGCTACATTAACAAAAATGGAAGCTATGATAGAGAGTAAAAGCTTTCCTAAGAATGATAATATCTCTTCACTTGCATTTTTGTATTTAAACTCAAATAAACTTAATCAACATTTTTTAGAAGGTACTTTTGAAAAAGGTTTGTATTTGGTACGTATTGTAGAATATGGCATTAATAAGCATAAAGACCGTATAGATGAACACCACATTATGCTATTGTATTACAAGTGTGCTTGTTTGTATTTTGGAGTTGGCGATAATAAAATGTGTATACAATATTTGAAGAAGATTATAAACAACAAAAACTTAAAAATGAGAGAAGATCTTATGTGTTTTTCTCGTGTTTTAAGTTTAGTTGCGCATTATGAGGCTGGTATGGATTACCATTTAGAGGTGCAATTAAAAAGTACATATAAGTTCTTAATTAAGATGAATGATATGCACGCTGTACAAAAGGAAATGATAAAGTTTTTAAGAAACTTACGAGATATTTACCCAACAGATTTACGTAGCGAATTTAAAAAATTACATACGGAGCTAAAAAAGTATGAGAATCACCCATATGAAAAAAGAGCCTTTTTGTATTTAGATATTATTTCTTGGTTAGAGAGTCACTTACACAACAAGCCAGTTGGAGAAATTGTACGTGAAAAAGCTAAAAAATTAACACGTTAAGTTAAGAGCAAGCATCCCAAATAGGGTCTTTTGGTAAAGGAGCTGTAATTTCTAATGGCTCCTTTTTTACAGGGTGAATAAAAGACAATTTACGAGCGTGTAAATGTATACCACCATCTTGGTTACTACGATTAAAACCGTATTTTAAATCGCCTTTAATTGGGCAACCAATACCGCTTAATTGTGATCTAATTTGGTGGTGTCTGCCAGTTTGTAGGTTAATTTCTAATAAGTAATAATTCTCTAGTTTTTTTATAACTGTGTAATCTAAAATAGCTTTTTTGCTATCTGGAACTTCTTTAATGTTTGCATAAGACTTGTTTTGTTTTGTGTTTCTTTTTAACCAATTTACAAGTGTATCTTTTTGTTTTTTAGGCTGCTGTTTTACAACAGCCCAATATGTTTTTTTAGCATCTTTTTCGGCAAATAGCTTATTTAAACGCGGTAATGCTTTAGATGTTTTTGCAAAAACAACAATACCAGTAGTTGGCCTATCTAACCTATGTGCAACACCAAGGTATACATTACCCGGTTTATTGTATTTTTCTTTTATGTAAGCTTTTACAATATCACTTAGTGGGGCATCACCCGTTTTATCTCCTTGTACAATATCTCCAACACGTTTATTAATAGCAATAAGATGGTTGTCTTCATACAATACCTGAAGATTTTGTGGTGTAGAAACTTCTTTTTTATGCAAAATAAATAATTATAATTAAGTGCTAATGCACTAAATGTAAATTTAGTATTGTTCCTCTTCGTTAGGAAAGTCTCTAGTTTTTACATCGTCTACGTATTGTGAAATTGCAGAGCCCATTTCTTCATACAAATTCATATATCGTCTTAAAAAACGAGGATTAAATTCTTTAGTCATTCCTAAAAGGTCATGTATAACTAAAACTTGTCCGTCTACATCACCACCAGCACCAATACCAATAACAGGTATTGTTAAACTTTCTGCAACTTCTTTAGCAAGTGTAGCTGGTATTTTTTCTAAAACAATAGCAAAACACCCTAATTTTTGAAGTAATAAAGCATCTTCTTTAAGCTTTTTAGCTTCTGCTTCTTCTTTGGCTCTTACAGTATAGGTACCAAATTTGTAAATAGATTGTGGTGTTAAACCTAAATGTCCCATTACGGGTATGCCAGCATTAAGTATACGCTTAACAGAATCTTTAATTTCTATACCACCTTCTACCTTTATAGCGTGTGCGCCACTTTCTTTCATAATACGTATTGCAGAGCGTAAAGCTTCTTTTGGGTCACTCTGGTAGCTACCAAAAGGAATGTCTACAACAACTAAACACCTATTAATAGCTCGTATTACAGAAGAAGCATGATATATCATTTGGTCTAATGTAATTGGTAACGTAGTTTCATGACCAGCCATAACATTACTAGCAGAATCGCCAACTAAAATTACATCTACATTGGCATCATCTATAATTTTAGCCATAGAGTAATCATAGGCCGTAAGCATAGAGATACGTTCTCCATTCTTTTTCATATCTACGAGTGACTTAACAGTAACTCTTTTGTATTCTTTTTTGGCAACTGACATTGTAAGTTTTATTTAGTTTAGATGGGTTAAAATTATGAAAAAAGATTAAGAATTACTGTGTTTATCAAACTTAAGAATGTGATATATTTTTTATAAATTGATAAAAATTAATATGATGAAAAATATTTTACTCACATTTGCAATCTTATTTAGTGTTTTTGTATCTGCACAAGCTAACGAAGTTGATGTTAAAAATACAATAAACTTGTTTTTTGAAGCTTTTCATAAGCAAGATTCTGTGCAATTAAAAGCGGTAGCTACTAACACTGTTATATTACAAACTATAGGAGCAGATAAAGATGGTAATGCAGTTGTAAAAACAGAGAGTTATTCAGATTTTATACAAAACATTATAAGTATACCTAAAGAAGTAAATTTTAAAGAAAAATTAACTTCATATACCATTAAGATAGATGGTGATATGGCAAATGCCTGGACAGAGTATGAGTTTTGGCTAAATGGGAAATTTAGTCACTGTGGTGTAAATTCTTTTCAGTTATTTAAGGATAATGGTAAGTGGAAAATTATTTATTTAATAGATACAAGACGTAAAAAAGGGTGTAATTAATGTTAAGTTATTACATCATTTTCTCTTTTAAACTGTTCTTTTTGTTCTCCCTTAAGTTGTAACTGTTGTTCTATTTTATTTTCTGTTGGCCTTAAAAATAAAAAGTAAACAATAATAGCTACGGTAATGGCTAAGTAAAGTAAGTTGCCTTTAAACATTGCAAAAAGTAAACAGATAAACGCAGCTCCTTCTATAAAAGCATACTTATATAATAAAGCAGATTGGTAAACTTCTAGTTTTTGTTTTAACGATTTTTTATTTAAAACAGGCTCTATTTTCTTTTTAAAAACATAGTTACCTAAGATTATACCAGTTATGGCTATTAATGGTACTAATACAATATAAATGCTATTTGTTGGCAAACTAAATTCCCATTTTTGTTGCTGATAATACATTACAGCTGTAAAAAATATTAAGCCAACAGAAAAGGCAATGTGCATTACAGACATTACCTTTAAAAATCCTTTAAATGTAAGTGAGTTTCTGTTGTCCATAATTATTTTACTGCATTCTCATAAGCTTGTTGCCCGCCTACTATTGGTAGTGTAATTTGTGTAGCATTAGTATCTACTGTTAATTCTGTGCCCGGCTTAGGTAAAATGGTAAATTGGTTATCACTAGAAAAAATAACTAAGCCAATTTGCTGACCAGCTTTTATTATTTGATCATCTGGTTGTAAATTAAACGTCATAGTATAAAATTTACCAGGTTTTAAAGGCTTGCTCTCAGAAATAGATTTGTGATTTTGTGGATCTGCCCAACCACGAGTAATAATATTGTCTGTAATAACAGCACCTTCATTTGTGTTCCAAGGTAAAGAAACCAATGCAACAGATAAATTTGCTGCAGGCTTGCTACTTGCAAGTTTTATGGTAATAGATGCTAATCCAGATATATGAACATCACTTGTTAGTGTAGGTGTAGTGAATACTAACCTGTTTTTTGAAGATGTAGCTTGTGCTAAATCTTCCATAGAAATGTTGTGGTCATCTACTAGTGTTTCTGGTTTTTGCTTTCTTAAAGGATTTAAAAGCAATTCTCCTTGTGTAGGAGCTCCGTTTTTTAAATATAAGGTAACATCCGTTGCATTAGGATTTGGGTAAGCGTCATATGGCGTAGGGTTGTCTTGAGTATCATATTCACGAACAATCCAAGCTTTTTTATCATCTTCAACACCATTTTTAATACCGTGTAAGTAACGCGTAAACCAACGGTTCATTATTTTTATTGGCGGTGGACCTCCATGTCCGTTTTGGTGGTAGTATATTTGTGTAGGCAATCCCTTTTCCTTAGCAGCTTTATAAATGCGGTAGCTGTGTTCTGGCATAACATTCCAGTCGTTAAAACCGTGAGACATTAATAATGCGACTTTCATTGGTTCCATTTTGTTAAGGTAATCACGCCCTGCCCAAAAATCATTATAATCTCCTGTCTCTCTGTCTAAACCATTTTTAAGCTCTGTATCCCTTATAGTTTTGTTATTGTAAGCACGCTTACTAGGGTCTCCACTATGAATAAAATCATATAAAACATCAATATCTTCACCTAAATAACCTCCAGGACTTCTTACCAAACCATTAGATCGGTAATAATGGTACGATGATGTGTTTGGGGCAATAGGTATTATAGCTTCTAAACCTTCTACACCAGTAGTTGCTGCAGCAAGCGGAATTGTTCCGTTATATGATGTTCCCGTCATACCTACCTTTCCTGTAGACCAAAAAGCTTTAACCTCCTCTTTATTATCCGGAGAAGTAAAACCTTTTGCGCGTCCGCATAGCCAATCTATAACAGCTTTTGGAGCTAATGCTTCATTGGGTCCGCCAACAGTTGGTGCTCCTTGAGAAAACCCTGTTCCAGGTGCAGATGTATGTACAACAATATACCCTCTAGGTACCCATTTTTTTATATGAGAGTTAGATATTATAGGGCGCTGTCCTCTACGTTTTACCTCTGGGTGTGAGCGTTCTGGAGCTTTCTCGCCAAGTTCATGTTTTACATTCCAAAATAAACCTTCTTCTGCACCTGTTGCAGTACCAGCATAATAAGGACTAGAACACAGTATAACAGGTAGTTTTAAATCTTCGGTTTCTGTTTGTTTTGGTCTAGTAACACTTACGTGCATGCGATCTAGTTTTCCATCGCCATCAGTATCAAAAGTTGTTTCAACAAATAAATCGTGACGTATCCAATTGTTAGAGTCACTAAAACCCTCTACAATTTGTGCTTCACCATCTTTAAAAACAGGTAATGTTTTTTCAGTTTGAGCTATACCTATTGAAGTTAGAGATAAAAGTAAATAGCTTACAATAATTTTAAATGTCTTTTTCATAGTGTAAAGTTATAAAATATAAATCTTAACAATCGCTTAAAAATACACCAACTGCTAAACCTCCAGTAGATGTTTCTTTGTATTTAGAGTTCATATCTTTTGCGGTTTCCCACATAGTATTAATTACTTTATCTATAGGAACTTTAGCATTTGCAGGGTCTGTATCTAAAGCAAGTTCTGCAGCGTTAATTGCCTTTATAGCTCCCATAGAGTTACGCTCTATGCAAGGTACTTGCACTAAACCACCAATAGGGTCACACGTTAATCCTAAATGATGTTCCATAGCAATTTCGGCAGCCATTAAAACCTGTTCTGGTGTACCGCCTAGTAATTCTGTTAAAGCACCAGCTGCCATTGCAGATGATACTCCAATTTCTGCTTGGCAACCACCCATAGCGGCAGATATTGTAGCTCCTTTTTTAAATAAACTACCAATTTCTCCAGCAACTAGTAAAAACTTTTTAATATGGTTAAAATCTGCTTGGTGGTTTTCTATAACCATATAGTACATAAGTACTGCCGGTATTACACCAGCACTACCATTAGTAGGTGCGGTAACAACCCTACCAAGAGATGCGTTAACTTCATTAACACTTAGGGCAAAACAACTTACCCATTTAAGTATTTGTCTAAACTTAACTTCAGTTTTACGTATAGTTTGTAACCATTCTTCAGGAGAGCTGTAAGGTAGTTCTCCTTTTAGTTTCTCGTGCATATCAAAAGCACGTCTACGTACATTTAAACCACCAGGTAAAGTACCTTGTGTGTGGCAGCCAATATGCATGCATTCTAGCATAGTATCCCAAACAGCTTTTAAGTCGGTATCTACTTGTTCTGGTGTACGTAAAGATAGTTCGTTCTCTAAAACTATGTCAGAGATAGATTTATTACCCTCATTACAGTGTTCTAAAAGAGCAACTCCAGAATTTATAGGATGCGGAAAAGTTTTAAATACCTGTATATTTTCTTTGGCGTGTACTCTTTCTTCTTTAACAACAAAACCACCACCAATAGAATAAAAAGTATCCTCGTAAATGGTACCGTTGTCTAGAGTGGCAGAAAACTTAATACCGTTTGCATGAAATGGCAAAGAAGTTTTTAAAAACACAATATGCTCTGTAGTATTATATGTAATGGCATACTTACCAAGTAATAATAATTGGTTATTTTTTTTTATCGTTTCTATTATAGAACCAATATTTTGTACTTGCATAGTTACTGGGTCTTCACCAGATAATCCTAACATTACAGCTAGGTCTGTTGCGTGTCCTTTACCGGTTAAAGATAAAGATCCGTACAATTCTGTGTGTATTGTTTTAACACTGTTTATAGGGTGTTCTTCTTGTAATTCTTGCAGAAATCTTTCTGCAGCTCTCCAAGGTCCTAAAGTGTGTGAGCTAGATGGTCCCACACCAATTTTAAGCATATCAAAAACACTTATACATTCCATTTACGAAAACGTTTTATTAGTACGGACAAATATACATTTTGGAATTATATATTAAACCTTTTTGTGCTATTTGTTTATTTGGAATTCCATTATGGCATATTGTTAATCATCATTAATTATGAACGGGTACTGCCACCTTGTCATATTTTGTTTGCTTGGCATATTGTTTGTCTATCTTAAATCAAAAATAAAAATATAAACGCTAATTTATTTAAGTAATATAATATGAGTAAAATTATTGGTATAGATTTAGGTACAACCAATTCTTGTGTTTCTGTGATGGAAGGGAATGAAGCGGTTGTTATTCCAAATGCAGAAGGGAAAAGAACAACACCATCTGTAATTGCATTTGTAGAAGGTGGAGAAATTAAGGTTGGTGACCCTGCTAAAAGACAAGCGGTTACAAATCCTAATAAAACCATATATTCTATTAAACGTTTTATGGGTAACAAATACTCTGAGTCTAGCAAAGAAGCAGATAGAGTACCTTATAAAGTAGTTAAAGGAGATAACGATACGCCAAGAGTTGATATAGACGGACGTTTGTACTCTCCGCAAGAGTTATCTGCAATGATTCTTCAAAAAATGAAGAAAACGGCAGAAGATTATTTAGGACAAGATGTTTCTAGAGCTGTAATTACAGTTCCTGCATATTTTAACGATGCGCAAAGACAAGCTACTAAAGAAGCTGGTGAAATTGCTGGTTTAACAGTAGAGCGTATTATTAACGAGCCAACTGCTGCTTCTTTAGCATACGGTATGGACAAAAAAGATACTGACCAAAAAATAGTAGTTTTTGATTTTGGTGGTGGTACACATGATGTATCTATATTAGAATTAGGAGATGGTGTTTTTGAAGTATTATCTACAGACGGAGATACACACTTAGGTGGTGATGATGTAGACCAAAAAATTATTGATTGGTTAGCTGATGAATTTAATAGTGAAGAAAGCATAGATTTACGTAAAGATGCTATGGCATTACAACGTTTACGTGAAGCTGCTGAAAAGGCTAAAATTGAATTATCTTCTTCTGCACAAACAGAAATTAACTTACCATACGTAACAGCTACGGCTTCTGGTCCTAAGCACTTGGTACGTACGCTAACGTTAGCTAAATTTAATCAGTTAATTGATGATTTAGTTAAAAGAACAATAGCTCCTTGTGAGTCTGCATTAAAATCTGCAGGTTTGTCTAAGAGTGATATTGATGAGATTATTTTAGTTGGTGGTTCTACACGTATCCCAGCTGTACAAGAAGCAGTAGAGAAATTCTTTGGTAAAAAACCATCAAAAGGGGTTAACCCAGATGAGGTTGTTGCAGTAGGTGCAGCTATACAAGGTGGTGTTTTAACTGGTGATGTTAAAGATGTATTATTATTAGATGTTACACCATTATCTTTAGGTATTGAAACTATGGGTAGTGTAATGACTAAGTTAATTGAGGCTAACACTACAATACCAACTAAAAAATCGCAGGTATTCTCTACAGCAGCAGATAATCAGCCATCTGTAGAAATACACGTTTTACAAGGAGAGCGCCCAATGGCTAATGATAACAAAACAATTGGTCGTTTTCATTTAGACGGTATTCCACCAGCACAAAGAGGAGTTCCACAAATTGAAGTAACTTTTGATATTGATGCAAACGGTATTATAAAAGTATCTGCAACAGATAAAGCTACAGGTAAATCTCAGGACATTAGAATTGAAGCTTCTTCTGGTTTAACTGAAGAAGAAATTAAGAAAATGAAGGCTGAAGCTGAAGCTAATGCAGAAGCAGATAAAAAGGCTAAAGAAACTGCAGATAAGTTAAATGAAGCAGACGGAATGATTTTCCAAACAGAAAAGCAATTAAAAGAGTTTGGAGATAAGATTTCTGATAACAATAAAAAGCCAGTAGAAGAAGCTTTAGAAGAATTAAAGAAAGCTTATGAAACTAAAGACTTAGCTGTTATTACTCCTGCTTTAGATAAAATTAATGAAGCTTGGAAAGGTGCTTCTGAAGAAATGTACAAAGCTCAAGCAGAAGCTCAGGGTGGTGCAGCTCCAGGACCAGATGCAGCTGCAGGTGCAGAAGCAAAAGAAGGAGATGATGTAGAAGATGTTGACTTTGAAGAAGTAAAATAACATTTTTTATAAACATATTAAAACCCACTAAATTAATTTTTAGTGGGTTTTTTAGTACGTATTACTACAATTTTTACCTTGTTTTTTGTTTTTTATAAATAATAAATAGTCTAATTTTGGAGTATGACTTTAACCATACGAAACCTATACTTGTTAATTGTTTTTATGTTGCCTTTTGTAATTGAGGCTCAAGAACTACGTATTTTTACCAAAGCAGATTTTAACTTAACTGGTAATGTTAAAAAGAGTACTGTAATTACAAATTATGGTAAAGAAGAATTTTATTTTAATAAAGAAGGAAAGCTAACAAAATCTATAACACGATACTCAGACCAAGATTATAGTATTACGTATTACAAATACAAAAACAATCAAATTTTAGAAAAACGCTTAGAAAACTATAGAGATGGCGCTTTTGATAAAAGTACATCAATAGCACATATTTTTAGTATAGACACTGTAGGTAACAAATATATAACAGAAAAAATATTAACCTATAGTAAAAAATTTTTAGATCAATACGAGTATGAGTTTGATGCGCAGGATAAATTAAAAATTATTAAACGTATTAATGATGAAGAGGTAGATGAAACAACTATAACTTATACAACTACAGATACAGAAAAAGAACAAACATTTTACTTAAACGGAAAAATACTAAAGTCCATACGCGAGTCTTACAAAACAAATGCAAAAAAAGAAAAACTAAAAATAACTTTAACAAAACAATTTTTAGATGGTAAACCTTTAAAAGCAGAAGAGGTTGTTACCAAAGAAAATGGAGAAATAGTATACAAAGATTATTTTGTTGCAGATGCTACTGGAAATAAATTTACTTTAGATAAAAAGGAATTATACACTTACAAGAAAGATGTAAAGGTTGTAGACAAAATAACCGTTAAAAAAGCAAAAACTACTTATGATATTACCTATATGCACCAGTTTGATGGTGATAAAGGCAATTGGATTAAGCAAGTTGTATCACCAGACAATACGTATACAACACGTAAAATAGAATATTACCCAGAAGAAGTGAAAGTAGTTACTGATGAAATTAAACAATAGTTTATTTGTTAAAGTACTTTTGCTTAATTTTTGGCCATTCTTCTTTTAAAATTCCATAGCAGCAAGAGCTGCGTCTAAAATTACCCTTAGTAATTACATTTTTTCTTAAAATGCCTTCAAGTGTAGCTCCAAGTTTTTCAACAGCTTTTCTAGATTTTATATTTCTTTCGTCTATTCTAAACTCTACTTTTTCAAAGTTTAATTCTTCAAAAGCATAGGAAAGCATCAGGTATTTCATTTTATGGTTTAATCCTGTTCCTTGGGCTATTGGTGATATCCATGTCCATCCAATGTGCAATACTTTATTTGTTTTGTCAATATTGCCAAACCGTGTAGAACCTATAAATGCAGAGGTTCTTTTATCAAACACAGCAAAGGCAATTGCATTTTTATCTTGTATAGCTGTTTTTATATAATTGGTTAATTTTTCTAATGTTGATACGTCATTAGAACCATATTTATATAAATCTACTTGTTGTGCGGTAGGCCAAAGCAAGTTTATATGTTTTTGCTCTAAAGGTAATAGTTGTACCGTATTATCTTCCAGGTTGTTTATAGTATGTATCATTCTACTAACGAATTTATTATTTCTTTTTTTACCTCGTGCGCACCTTTAAAAGTTATAAAATTGGTGTTTGGGTCTATGATGTTTTTAATTCTTGTTTTTTCTAAATTTTTACGCTCATCATTAAAATAAGCATCTTCGTTACCAACTATATAAGTTGTTTTGGTTTTATTGTTGTTTAAGTATATAAAATCTGTATTAGATAGTTCTTTGGGCACAGTGCCTGCATATAAAACAATGTGGTTGCATTCAATTTTTTCTTTAGCTAACCATCTTGTTACCACAGATACCCCTTGGGAATACCCTAAAACAATAAAGTTACAGTGTTCTGGAATATTTTCTGCAAGGTATACTTTGCTTAAATAGGTAATAACATTCTTTGTTTCTGCAATTGTATTTTCTCTAGTAAGCCAGCTTGCGCCAATATGAGTAAACTTGTTGTTTAGATAATATTTAGATGGTGCTTGTGGTGCAATTATATAATTTTCTTTACTGTTTAGTTCTTTAAAATAGCGTAAAAAATACTTGCTTAAATAACCCATACCATGACAAACAAACCATACATTTTTAGTTTCCGTAGTTAGGTTGTTAAGGGTTGCGTAGGAGTTGGTAGTTGTATAGCTTACTTCTTTTTCTGTTGGCTGCATAAAACAGTAGTTTCAAATGTGTAAAAAAATCAAAATTTAAAGTTATAGCTTTTGTTGTATTTGGATTGATTATTTTTACAAAAAAATATGAGATGAACGAATTTCAAGAAAAAATACTACGTATTTGTAATGAAAACTCTAAAAATACGCTAATGGAAACATTAGATATAGAGTATGTAGAAGTAGGAGAGAATTTTTTAGTTGCCAAAATGCCAGTAACACCAAAGGTATATCAACCAGACGGAATTTTACATGGAGGAGCAACCGCAGCATTGGCAGAGAGTGTTGGTAGTGCAGCGTCTTATATTTTTTTAGATGGACAGGAGTATTTTGTACGCGGATTAGAAATTACCGCAAACCACGTTAAGAGTGTTAAAGATGGTAATGTGTATGCTAAAGCCAGTATTATGCATAAAGGAAGAACCACGCAATTGTGGGAAATTAGAATTACCAATAACGCAGGTGAGTTGGTTTCTTTATGTAAGTTAACCACTATTTCTTTACCAAGAAAAAAGTAACTAAATGAATCACTTTTTTGATCGACTACAAGAGCAGCTTAATGCACAAAAACCTTTTGTAGTGTACAGAAAACCTAATGAAGATGTAGTTAGTGCTGTGTTGCAAGAAGATGCTGTTTTACACTACGTAAAAAATTACCAAGAATCAGGCTTTGTATTTGCTCCTTTTGATAGTAATTCTGCATCAATATTAATTCCAAATAAAACTATAATAACAACAAACTATAGTACAGATAAACTTTTGAGTTCTACTATAGACAATGATGTTAGTATTTCATCAACCCCAATAGAAAAACAAGACCATATTGCACTTGTTAAAAAAGGTATAACCGCAATTGGTAATGGCTATTTAGAAAAGGTGGTGCTCTCTCGCTGTATAACTACGCATACCGCTACAAAACCTATAGCACTATTTAAAGAACTACTTTCGGTTTACAAAACAGCATTTTGCTATTTGTGGTATCATCCTAAAGTAGGAATGTGGCTAGGAGCTACACCCGAGGTTTTGTTAAAAGTAACCAATAAGCGTATAGAGACTTCTTCATTAGCAGGTACACAAGTTTATGAAGAAGGAAAGGAGCCGGTTTGGGGAGAAAAAGAATATAATGAACAAGATGTAGTTACGCAGTTTATAAAAAAAGAATTAGCAGAAAAAGTAACTAATTTAAAAGCTACAGAAGTAACATCTGTAAGAGCAGGTAAATTATGGCATTTACGCACTAAAATAACTGGTTTAATGCAAAACAACTTGCAAGATATTTTAGTTGCACTGCACCCAACACCAGCTACTTGCGGATTGCCAAAACAAGAAGCTAAAGAGTTTATACTTAAAAACGAAAATTATAATAGAAGCTTTTATACAGGCTTTTTAGGAGAGCTTAACTTTACTAAAGAACAGTTTAGGTCTAAGACTAAAAAAAATATTGAAAACAGGGCGTATACATCTCTCACAAAGGTTAGTAACTTATATGTTAATCTGCGTTGCGCAGAACTTACTAACAAAACAGTAAAAGTATACGTTGGTGGAGGTATAACTAATGGGTCTATACCAGAAAAGGAATGGGAAGAAACTGTAGCTAAAAGTGGTACAATGTTGCGTATTATTTTAAAATAATTGGGTAAACAATGGTTTACGCTGTACTTTTGCATCAGTTTTTACTAATAAATATTCTTGTAATTTGAGATACTCTAGCATACCTACTGCCCAATCTGTAATTTTACATTGTAAGGCTAAAGGGGTTAAAGACATAATAATATCACCCGGCTCTAGAAATGCACCGTTAACTATAGGTTTCACAGAAGACCCTTATTTTAAATGTTATAGCATAGTAGATGAGCGCTGTGCTGCATTTTTTGCTTTAGGTATTGCACAAAATACAGGCAGAATAGTTGCTGTGGTATGTACTTCTGGTAGTGCTATGTTAAACTATTATCCTGCAGTAGCAGAAGCTTTTTATAGTGATATTCCTATGTTAGTTATTTCTGCAGATAGACCAAGTTATAGGATAGATATAGGTGACGGGCAAACTATTAGGCAAGAAAACGTTTTTAAAAACCATATTGGCTATCAGGCAAATTTAAAACAAGATGTTTCCCACGCAACGGCCACAATAAAAAAATTTGGAGCAGAACTTTTATCTGTAAAAAAAACGGTAGAAGAACAGCAAAAAGATATTAATACATTTAATAGCGCAGAATTACAAAATGCTATAGATTTTGCTATTGATGAATTAGCACCAGTGCATATTAATGTACCTTTAGAAGAACCTTTGTATAATACAGAAGAGCATAGTTGTGTTGTCCCATCTGTAAAAGAAGAAGAGGATACAGTGCTCCCTAGTTGCTCTACACTAGATGATTTTGCCTCCATATGGAATACATCTACCAGAAAAATGATTTTAGTAGGTGTAAATAAACCAAATGTTATAGAACAACAATTTTTAGATGAGGTTGCGGAGGACGAGTCTGTAATTGTGTTTACAGAAACAACATCTAATATTCATCATTCTACTTTTTTTAACAGTATAGACAGTATTTTAGCTCCTATAGAAAAGTCCAATGATAAAGAGGAGCTGTTTACAGCGCTAAAACCTGATATTTTGCTGACTTTTGGAGGCTTAATTGTATCTAAAAAAATTAAACAATTTTTACGTACGTATAAACCAAAACACCATTGGCATATTGATGGTAAAAAAGCATACGACACTTTTTTTAGTTTGTCTCACCATTTTAAAGTAGATACAAACACTTTTTTTAATGCATTTTTAGATAAAACAAAATTTGTAGATAGTAGTTATTTTGCAAAATGGTCTAAAGTAAAAGCAAACTACGAAGAAAAAAGAGAAGCATATTTAAACACTATTCCATTTTCTGATATGTTAGCTTTTTCACAAATATTACCAAGTATACCAGATGGTTACCAAGTACACTTGTCTAACAGTTCTACGGTAAGATATGCACAGTTGTTTCCTTTAAAAAATACATTAAAGGTGTATTGTAACCGTGGTACTAGTGGTATAGATGGTAGTACGTCTACAGCAATAGGAGCATCAGTATATAATAAAAAACCAACCTTACTAGTTACAGGAGATTTAAGCTTTTTGTATGACAGTAATGCACTTTGGAACAACTATGTAAAACCTAATTTTAGAATAATTGTAATAAATAATAGTGGAGGAGGTATTTTTAGAATTTTACCAGGCCAAGAAGAAACAGATAATTATAAAACTTATTTTGAAACGGCTCATAATTTAGAAATAGAAAACTTGTGTAGTATGTATAATGTTGATTATAAGTTTGCTGAAGATGAAAATGCTTTAAGTCAACATTTAGAAGATTTTTATAAAGAATCAGATAAGGCTATTTTATTAGAGGTGAAAACACCTAGAATAATAAACAATAAAATTTTGCTTAGTTATTTTGATTTTATATCTTAGAAGCATTATTAACATTAACTATACAAAAGAATATTAAAATTATGAGCCAAAGAGATGATTTAATTGCAAAGTACGCTGCCGATTTAAAAGATAAATTTGGAGAAACTGCAGATATGGATTTATTAACAAAGGTTACTATAGGTCTAGGTCCTTCTATTTATAATAAAGATTCTTCTAAAGTATCTGGTTCTGATGAAAAAGAACTAGAAACAGTAAAGAAAAATTTCTTAATGAAAAAATTGGGGATGAGTGATGACCCAAAATTAATGGAAGGTATTAAAGCTGTTATGGACAAATACGGATCATCTAACAAAAATAAGCATAGAGCTGTAGTTTATTACAAATTAGCTCAGCACTTTAAAAAAGAGTCTGTTTACGATAAATAGAATTTTAAAGAATTATGTAAAAGAGGCTACCTTAAACAAGGTAGCCTCTTTTTTTTACTGTACTTTTGCAAGCATACAATAGTTAAAATGGAATTAGGAAAATATAACACTTTAGAAATATTAAGAGATACCAGTGTTGGTTTGTTTTTAGGAGATACAGATGGTAATGATGTTTTATTACCAAATAAGTATGTACCAGAGAATTTTGAAATAGGTGATATGCTTACTGTATTTTGCTATTTAGATTATGATGAAAGGCCTATTGCTACTACTTTAAAACCCTATATTATTCGTAACGATTTTCATTTGTTGCGTGTTGCAGAGGTAAACAATTTTGGAGCTTTTATGGAATGGGGTTTGGAGAAGCATTTGTTGGTGCCATTTAGAGAGCAACGTACTAAAATGGTAGACGGCCAATGGTATATTGTTTATTGTTATTTAGATGAGCAAACAGACAGATTAGTGGCATCTAACAAATTAGATAAGTTTTTATCTAATGAAGAGTTAACTGTAGATAATAATGATGAGGTTAATATTTTGTTTACTAGAAAAACGGATCTTGGGTGGGAAGTAATAATAAACAACTTACATAAAGGATTAGTTTACGCTAATGAAGTTTTTAAAGATATTGCCATTGGAGATAAGCAAATTGGTTATATAAAAAATATAAGACCAGATAATAAAATTGATGTATCCTTACAACCACTAGGTCATTTAATTTTAGAACCAGTAGCAAACGCTATTTACCAGAAATTAAAAGAAAATGGAGGCTTTCTAGGCTTACATGATAAATCTGACCCAGAAGATATTAAAAGAGAGTTAGAGCTAAGTAAAAAAGCTTTTAAAAAAGGTATTGGAACTTTATACAGAGAACGAAAAATAGAAATTAAGCCAGATGGCATATACTTGAGTTAAATAATTAACGTTAGTTTGTAAAATAAAACTTACAGTACTAATTTTGTTATATAAATTAAGTTATTCATAATTTTATTTTAGAGTAAAAAACGTTAAATTGCATAGACCATATAACTATAAGCAAACATTAACCAACCTGTAAATTAAAAATATGCCATTTATAGAAGAAGTTGATTTATTAGAACTACACAAGGATATAGATAAGGCTCAATTAATGAACGAGCGTTTATTAGACCAAATAAAATTTAAGAATAAAGAGCTAAAAAGAAAAAAAAGACAGCGTAACGTATTAGGTATAATTGCAGCTGTATTTTTCTTAGGTACTTTAGTTTTTACTTCTTTTTCTGCAGGTTTATCTACAAGAGCTAGAGCTTTTAATTCTGCCGAGAATAATAATATCCTTGTATCTATAGATAGTTTAGATGTAATAAAAGCAAGAATAAATAATTTAAAAGAACAAAATGAAGAGTTAAATTTTGTAAACGACTTTTATTTGGCTCGTAACATTTTGGAGAAAAAAGTAATATACTCTGTACAGGTTAAAACTTTTGTAGATAATAATGTAACCTTAGTATCTAACTCACTAGCAAACACGTTATTTGTAAAAAATAACCCTTTTTATACATATTCTATTGGTAATTTTGAAACTATTGAAGAAGCAAGAACTTTTAGGTTGCAGCTTGTAAAGATGGGTTTTGAAGATGCTTTTGTTGCTTCTTATAAAGATGGCAAAAGATTAAAAATAGAGAATCCTAACTAAAAATGAAATTAAAAGCTTGGGTAAATGCCGCTAGGTTAAGAACCTTACCTTTGTCTATATCCGGAATAATAGTTGGTTATGCTTTGGCTTGCTTGTATGGTTATAATAACATAACTGTTTTTATATTAGCACTTTTAACAACCATAGCATTGCAAGTAACATCTAACTTTGCAAATGATTACGGAGATGGTGTTAAGGGCACAGATAATGAAGATAGAATTGGTCCTAAACGTGCGTTACAAAGTGGAATACTTACTCCTAAAGAATTAAAAAAAGGAATTTTTATAGCTATTATTTTATGCCTAGTTTTAATTGCAGGTTTAATATTTACGGCGTTTAGTGCAGATAGTATAATTTACATAATACTCTTTTTTGTACTTGGTGTTTTTGCAGTTTGGGCAGCTATCAAATACACCGTAGGTAAATCTGCTTATGGTTACAGAGGATTGGGAGATGTGTTTGTTTTTATCTTTTTTGGACTAGTTAGCGTTCTTGGCTTTATGTTTTTACTTACAAAAACACTCTGTTTTATGGCTTTTTTACCAGCAATTACTATTGGTTTACTAAGTGTGGCCGTGTTAAATCTAAATAATTTAAGAGATATTGTATCCGATAAAACCTCTGGGAAAAATACAATTGTTGTTAAAATGGGTTTTTTAAACGGAAAAAAGTACCATTATTCATTACTTATAATTAGTTTTATAAGTGTATTAATATTTACAGTTTATAACTATACAAATGTTTTTAATTTTATATGGCTGTTTGCTTATATTCCTTTGGCTAAACACTTTATAAAAGTATTAAAAATGAAGGATTCTTTAACGATGGATCCAGAACTCAAAATAGTAGCCTTAAGCAGTTTTTTATTCGCTATTTTGTTTTATTTTAGTTTTAATAATTTTTTGTAAATTAGCATAGATTAAGTCCATCATAAAACCAACTGAATTGGAAAAACCCATAAAAATTTTAATTGTAGAAGATAACGTTATTATAGCAGATGATATGCAATCTATGCTAGAAGAAATTGGCTATGAAATAGTTGGTAATGTTATTGTATATGAGCAAGCAGAAGAAGTGCTAAGAACTACCGAGGTAGATTTAGTACTTATAGATATTATATTAGCGTCAGATAAAACTGGTATAGATTTAGGTAAGCATATTAGGGATAACTATAACATACCTTTTATTTTTGTAACATCTAACTCTGACAGAGCTACAGTAGAAAAGGCAAAAATTGTAAAACCAAATGGTTATTTAGTAAAACCTTTTGAACAACAAGATTTATACACTTCAATAGAAATTGCATTATCTAACTTTAATTATTTAGATAAGCAAGGCTTAACGGAAGATGATGTAGAAAAGCCAATGTCTAATTCGGTTTTAAAAGATTCTATCTTTGTAAAAAAACAACATTTATATTACAGAATTAATTTTACTGATATTCAGTTTATAAAGGCAGATAATGTTTACCTAGAGGTAAATACTGTAGATAAAAAATTCTTAGTAAGATCTCCTTTAAAAGATTATTTAGAGAAACTACCAAAGGACAAATTTTACAGAGCTCACAAATCTTACATTGTAAATGTGGACCATATAGGAGCTGTAAATTCCAAGGATGTTATGATTAATGATAAATTAATTCCTATTTCAAAAGAATTTAAAGAGTTTATTATTTCTTCAATGAACTCTTAACAATAAAAAAAGCCTTGCTAATTTAAGCAAGGCTTTTTTTATAAACACGAATAGTGTTTTTATAATTTAGAAAAAGCAATTCTGTTAATGTTTACTTTAGGAGTTTAGTCATAAAACCTAACATAAAACAAGCAAAACATAATTACAAAATAGCTATTATGCCATTACTGGAGTTCTTTTCTACTTTTTAAGGGGTTTTACCTTATTATTTTTACTATTTTGAGCTTATAATTATTAAGAAAATCATAACTTGCCCTATAGTTTAACAAAAACTTAAGAAAAAGGAGTGTTTTAGGGCACTACACTCTTTTACTTATACCCAAGTAAGTCAAAATTTTTTTTATAACAGACCCGTAATATGATTACAAAAATTGCTAAAATTTTAAGCAACAATAAAAATATACAGTACATTTTAAAACCTAATAACAACATATCTACTTCTAAAACATATGTTGCAGTTTTATTTTTTTCGTTTGCAATTTTTAATGCTTCTACAGCACAAGAAATACAGTTACAACAAACGGTTTTAGACAGTTTTGTAAAAATACCGTCTGCAAAAGACAAGTTTGCCTATTTCTATAAAACACCAAATAGATATAAAGAAAATTCTAGTTACGAGTGGTTAGAGCGTATAGATTCTATGTTAACCAAAGCCAGAAATGCTCAGGATGATGGTTCTGTAGAATACTATAGAATTTTACAAGCACACATTCATCAAGATTTAGTTCAGTATGACAAAAGTATAGCTATAACCAATGAACTGTATATAGATAAAACAAAGCTTAGTGATACACTTAAAAGTGCATTGCTAGATATTATGGATGAGAATTACTCTCAGCTAAAACTATACGAAAAGCAAATTGCAATTCGTAAAGAAAAGAAAGAGTTAGGTTTAGCAGATAACATCTCTTTTTATGATATTTATGCAGATCAAGGCCTGTACCAAAAAGCTAGAGGCGAATACATTAGAGAAAAAAGTAATGTTGTTAGTAGCGATGATTATTATGGACAAGCTGTTTACAATAATAAAATAGGAGATTTCCTTAGGTTAGATAAATCGTCACAAGTAGCCTTAGAAAAATACCAAGAAGCACGTAAATATATAAACACCTATTTAGATACTATTGCCAGACCAAAAACTGAAGATGAGTTGGTAAAAGGTGCTCTTTTAAAAGGTGTTATAGAAGGTAATATAGGAAAATGTTATATGCTTTTAAAAAGGTATGAAGAAGCTATTCCATTATTAGATTCTAGTTTGTTGAAAATTAGAGAGTTTAATGTAGAGGTTTATTCTCAAGATGCCGTAGAAAACACTTTGGATTTAGCCAACTGCTATTTACAAACTAATAAATTAGATAAGGTTTTAGAACTTATTAATGATGATTTACGTGCTATAAAAGTATCCAATGTACTACGTAAAAATCAATTATTAGCTGTTTATTATCAAAAAATGAACGATTATAAAAAGGCTAATTTTTACCTAAACAACAATATAAAAATTAACGATTCTATAAGGGTAAATGAAACCTTAAAAAAGCACCAACAAATTGCAACTGTTTTTGAAAAAGAATTAGAAAATTCTGAAGATAGATTAGACGAAAAGAAAATTGAACTAGAGAACGCAAAAATTGAAGCACAAGCCAGTGATGAGCGTATGAGTTTAATTTTAATATCGTTAATATTTACACTTTTAGGATTAGGTGGTTTGGTATTTGCTTACATTAAAAGTATAAAAAACCAACGTGTTATTGCTAAGCAAAATAATATTATTGAAAGCCAGTTAACAGAAAAAGATTCGCTTTTAAAAGAAATTCACCACAGAGTAAAAAACAACCTTCAAATGGTATCTAGTTTGTTAAGTTTACAAACTAAAAATACTAAAAGTAAAGCTGCAATTATGGCTTTAGAAGAGGGTAAAAGTAGAGTAAAAGCAATGGCGTTAATTCATCAAAAACTATATCAGAATGATGATTTATCTGTAATAGAAATGCAAGGTTATGTAGAGAGTTTGGTAAACAGTGTACAGTCGGTATTTAAAAAAGGAGGTCATAATATAAACATTACCATAGATGCAGAAGGTGTAGAGTTAGATATTGATAGAGCAATTCCTTTTGGATTAATACTAAATGAGCTTGTTTCTAATTCTTTTAAATATGCTTTTCCAGATAATGATGAAAATGGAAAAATCTACATTCATTTAAGAAATACAGAAACAGGTGGTTATTTTGAATATACAGATAACGGTGTAGGTTTACCAGAGGATACAGATGAAAGAACTAAATCTTCAATGGGTATTCGTTTAATGAACCGTTTGGTAAATCAGTTACAGTCTACACTTAATATAGATAAATCTGTAGAAGGAGTTCGTTTTTGGTTCAATTTTAAATAAATTTGAACTAAAATAACAAACTATGAAAATTACATTCCTTGGTCACGCAACTTTGTTACTAGAAGTTGGAGGCAAAACTGTTTTGGTAGATCCGTTTATTTCTGGTAATCCAAAGAATAATAATCAAGTAGATAAAGACACTTTAAACCCAGATTACATTTTAGTTACCCACGCACATCAAGATCACGTTTTAGATGTAGAAGACATAGCTAAAAGAACAAATGCTGTAATTGTTAGTAATTTTGAAATTGCTACATATTATGAAAATAAAGGGCTAAAAGTACACCCTATGAACCACGGTGGTAAATGGACTTTTGATTTTGGAACCGTAAAATACGTAAACGCCATACATACATCTTCTTTTGCAAATGGATCTGAAGGTGGTCTCCCAGGCGGATTTGTTATCACTTCATCAAATAAAAGTATTTACATAGCTGGTGATACAGCCTTAACTATGGATATGAAACTTATACCAATGTTTACCAAGTTAGACTTAGCTGTTTTACCAATAGGAGACAACTTTACAATGGGTGTAGATGATGCTATTATTGCATCAGACTTTATAGAATGTAATACTATTTTAGGCTATCATTTTGATACTTTTGGTTTTATAGAAATTGATGAAGCTAAAGCTATAGAAAAGTTTAAAGCGTCAGGTAAACTATTGCATTTACTGCCAATAGGCAATTCCCTTACAGTATAATTTTTACTGTTATGAAAGCAATTTATAAAAAATACACGCTAGATTTTAAAAGGCCTAGTGGTACTTCCCGTGGTGTACTTACCCAAAAAGAAACTTGGTTTATTATTTTAAAAAATGATAATAAAACAGGAATTGGTGAATGCGGAATTTTAAGAGGTTTAAGTATAGACGATGTTCCAAACTATGAAGAAAAGTTAAATTGGGTGTGTAACAACATTCATTTAGGCTTAGAGGTTCTTTTAAATGATTTAACAGAGTTTCCTAGCATACAATTTGGTTTAGAGCAAGCATTTTTATCATTAACAGCAGATAATCCTTTTATTTTATTTGAAAATAATTTTTCAATCAAAGAAGCTCCTATTCCAATAAACGGATTAATTTGGATGGGAGAGGAATCTTTTATGCACCAACAAATACAGCAAAAACTGAAAGACGGGTTTAACTGTATTAAAATGAAAATTGGAGCAATAGATTTTGATACAGAGGTTTCGCTTTTAAAATCGATTAGGAAAACATACAAAAAAGAAGAAATAGAGCTACGTGTAGATGCTAACGGTGCTTTTAAAGAAGATGCTTTAGATAAGCTTAAAATTTTAGCAGAATTGGACTTACACTCTATAGAACAGCCAATTAAACAAGGTAATTACGCAAAAATGAAAAATTTGTGTGCAGTTACACCATTACCTGTTGCTTTAGATGAAGAATTAATTGGTGTGTTTGGTGTAACAAAAAAGAAAAAACTGCTACAAACAATACAACCGCAATATATAATTTTAAAACCCAGTTTAGTTGGGGGTTTTAAAGGGGCACAAGAGTGGATTTCCATAGCAGAAAAATATAATATTGGTTGGTGGGTTACAAGTGCATTAGAAAGTAATATAGGGTTAAATGCAATTGCACAATGGACCTATGGTTTGCAAAGCAAAATGCCGCAAGGTTTAGGCACTGGTAGTTTGTATACCAACAATTTTAATAGTCCTTTAGAGGTTAGTAACGGTGCTATTAGTTACCGTAATAACTTAGATTGGCAACAAAATTTAATAGAAGATTTATGTATATAGAACAAGGACTAAAAGCAAAAACAAGAGGTATGTGGAAGTATTTTGTACTTCCAACTGGGTTTATAATTTTAATGATATTTAATTATATCTCTGTTAAAACCTCTCCAATTCCTGTAGATGAGCTAATGAATAAGTTAATAGAACAATTTGGTAGAAATCCAGTGTTTGCTATTAACTTAGTGCCTTTAGCATTTGGTTTGTTGGTGGTTTTAGGTTGGACAAAGCTTGTGCATGGGCAATCTGTAACATCTTTAACTACCGCAAGAAAAAAGATAGATTTTAAACGTATTGGATTTTCTTTTGCTTTTTGGGGATTATTAACCATATTTTTATTTGCTATTGGTTTTGTACTTTCTCCAAACGATTTTGTTTTTAATTTTAAACTTGGGCCTTTTATTGCCTTAGCAATTATTAGCTTGTTATTAATACCATTACAAACTAGTTTTGAAGAATACCTCTTTAGAGGTCATATGATGCAAGGAATTGGACTTATGGCTGGTAATAAACTAGTGCCTCTAATTATAACATCTGTATTGTTTGGTGTAATGCATATGGCCAATCCAGAGGTAGAAACTCTTGGCTATGGTATTATGGTATACTACATTGGTACAGGTTTCTTTTTAGGGATTATAACGCTAATGGATGACGGCCTAGAACTCGCTCTTGGTTTTCACGCGGCTAATAATTTAATTGGAGCTTTGTTGGTTACTGCAGATTGGACTGTTTTTCAAACAGATTCTATTTATTTAGATGTTAGCAAACCGGAGTTAGGTTGGGACATTTTTGTTCCTGTTTTAGTTATATATCCTATTTTAATATTACTTTTTGCTAAAAAATACAAATGGACTAACTGGAAAGAAAAGTTAACTGGTAAAGTTTTTAAAGAAGAAGAATTGACTGCAGAACAGCTTACAGATGAAGCATTTTAGTAGCATTAATCCTAAGTTTAAATTAAATGGCATTTCATATACTAAGGATCAATTGTGTTCTTTAGCAGTAGAATTGGCAGAAAAAGACAATTTTAAAAAAGAGATAGGCTCGTTTTTGCAAGATTGGCTTTCTAATTCGCCTACATTAATTGTTCATACTTCTGGCTCTACTGGCACACCTAAGCCAATAATACTACAAAAACAGCAGATGGTAAATTCTGCTTTAGCAACAGGTTCTTTCTTTAACTTAAAAGAAAGTGACACAGCTTTATTATGTTTGCCCGCAAGTTATATTGCTGGTAAAATGATGCTGGTAAGAGCATTGGTTTTAGGTTTAGAAATAGATTTTGTAGAACCTAGTTCTAATCCTTTAAAAGAAATAAATAAAAAATATAAATTCTCTGCAATGGTTCCTATGCAAGTTTATAATTGCTTGCATAATTTACACTTTATAGATACACTTATAATTGGTGGTGCCGCAGTTTCTTTAGATTTAAAGGAGAAGTTAAAAAGCGTGTCTACACATTTGTTTGAAACTTATGGGATGACGGAAACCATTACCCATATTGCAGTAAAAGAAATTAAATCTGATTCTTTTAAAACCTTACCAAACGTTACAGTCTCTTTAGATAATCGTAATTGCTTAGTTATTAATGCGCCCAAAGTCTCAGATGTTATTATAACAACTAATGATGTAGTAGAATTAGTATCAGAATCTGAATTTATATGGTTAGGCAGGTTTGATAATATTATAAACTCTGGTGGAATAAAACTGAATCCAGAACAGATTGAAGCTAAATTATCTGACTATATTAAAACCGATTTTTTTGTATCTAGTGTACCAGATCCTGTTTTAGAAAACAAACTTGTTTTGCTAATAGAAGAGGAGCAAAAAAATGAAGATATTATTGCTTACCTAAAAAAATCTAAGGTATTTACTTCTTATGAAATTCCTAAAGAAGTATATTATATTTCTAATTTTGTACGTACAGAATCAGGTAAAATTCAACGTGCTAAAACTTTAGAATTACTTAAAAAGTAACTTAACTCACTCAAAAGTACACTTCCCTAATTCTGTGTTTTTCTACTAATGACTCTATTGTAGGTTTGTTTTAAACTTATAAACCAATCATTATGAAAAACTTTTTATTTGCCTTGTGTATTATTTTTTGTAGCACACAATTAAGTGCCCAGACAAAAACAGTTACAGGAATTGTAATGTGTGATAACAACCCTTTGCCCGGAGTAAATGTTGTTGTTAAAGGAACAAACAAAGGCGTATTAACAGATTTTAATGGTCATTTTTCAATAAAGTCTAAGAAGAATGATAAACTTGTCTTTACCTGTTTAGGTTATAAACCTAAAGAAATTAAACAGAAAAAAATAAAGTCAACAGTTAACTTACAAGAAGATTTTACAATTTGCTTTGCTAGACTATCGTATTTTTTACCATTTAATATTTACGAGTTTAATGCAGAAAATATAAACACACCACAAGATTTGTACAATACAATTAGGACAAAAGTTCCGGGTGTACAAATAACAAACACTCAAACTAATAATACACCAAAAATTACAATGCGTGGCGATAGTAATACCATTGTTATTATAGACGGTATTCGCTATTCAGATACTTCAATCTTACAAACCATAAACCCTTCAGATATTGAAAAGGTGTACGTTGCTAATTCTGTTGCAGCATCTAACTATTTACTAACCAAAAGAAACTAAACCTTATGAAAAATCTATTATTTATACTTTGCGTAATTGTATGTAGCATACAAGCAAACGCACAAGAACTAACAATTACGGGTACAGTTACAGATGTTACTGGTCCTTTGCCAGGAGTAAATATCATTAGTTCTGGGACTAAATACGGAACAACCACAGATTTTGATGGTTTATACACTATAAAAGCAAGAAAAGGAGATACGTTAGCATATACCTACATAGGCTATAAATACAAAGAGGTTGTAGTAAAAGATAGTCTTAAAATTGATGTTGTTTTAGAAGAGGATAGTGTAGCTTTAGAAGAAGTAGTTATTATGGGCTATGTAGGCTCTTCAGAGTTGGCATATTCAAGTAGAGCGCATAATGTTAGAAAGGTAACAAAGAGAGAAAAAATACAAAACAATATTTCTAGCCAATTAGCAGGTAATGTTGCGGGTGTACAGGTTACAAAAGGGACCAAAAAGAGAGGTAAACCAATACTGATTAGAGGTGTATCTTCAATCAATACAAATAATGAGCCGTTGTATATTGTTAATGGGGTTCCAGCAAAAGAGGGTAATAGAGCTATTTATAAAATTAAGCCATCAAAAATTACATCTATGAAAGTTTTTAAATCTCCTAAAGCAAGAGTATTGTTTGGAGACTCAGCCAAAAACGGATGTATTGTAATTACCACTAAAGGATATACAAATACAATTAATTATGATGAAGAATATGCTAAATTATCAGAAAATCAGTTTAAAAAGGCTACGCTAAATCCGCTTTCTACTTTTTCTATAGATGTTGATAAGGCAGGTTATAGTAACGTAAGAAGAATGATAAATAACGGAGACAATATACCTTATGATGCTGTTAAGATTGAAGAAATGGTAAATTATTTTGATTATGATTACCCGCAACCAACAGACGAACATCCATTTTCTATAGCTACAGATGTAGCTAAAACGCCTTGGAATACACAAACACAATTGGTTCGTATAGGTTTACAAGGAAAAGAGTATTTAAATGAGGAGTTGCCAGCTTCTAATTTAACTTTTTTAATAGATGTTTCTGGCTCTATGGAAGATCATAATAAGTTACCGCTTTTGATATCTGCTTTTAAATTGTTGGTGCATCAACTTAGAGAAAAAGATAAAGTTTCCATTGTGGTTTATGCTGGAGCTGCTGGTGTAGTTTTGCCTCCAACTAATGGAGATCAAAAAGAAAAAATAATAAATGCATTGCAAAAATTAGAAGCTGGTGGCTCTACCGCAGGCGGACAAGGTATTAAATTAGCATACAAATTAGCAGAAAAGAATTTTAAAAAGAACGGAAACAACAGAGTTATACTTGCTACAGATGGTGATTTTAATGTTGGCGCATCTAGTAATAGTGATATGGAAAAACTAATAGAGGAAAAAAGAACATCTGGTGTGTTTTTATCTGTACTTGGTTTTGGTATGGGTAATTACAAAGACTCTAAGTTAGAAACTCTTGCAGATAAAGGTAATGGCAACCACGCTTATATAGATACTATGCAAGAGGCACAAAAAGTATTTGGTAAGGAGTTTGGAGGTACATTATATACTATTGCTAAAGATGTAAAAATTCAAGTTGAATTTAACCCTGCTAAAGTACAAGCATATCGTTTAATAGGTTATGAAAATAGACTTTTGGCAGATGAAGATTTTATAGATGATACCAAGGACGCAGGTGAATTAGGAAACGGACATAAAGTTACTGCACTCTACGAAATAGTTCCTGTTGGTATTAAAAGTGATTATGTAAAAGGTGTACCAGATTTAAAATATACAAGTAGTGAAGAACTAGATAGTTTTTCTGATGAGTTGTTTACGGTTAAGTTTAGATATAAAAAACCAGATTCAGAAACAAGTGTAGAAATGGTTCACATTCAAAAAAATGAAGAATTAGAAATGTCTGCAGATTTTAAATTTGCTTCTGCAGTAGCGTTGTTTGGACTTAAATTACGTAAATCTCAGTTTACAAATAATGCTAATTTAACAACTGTAATTAAGCTAGCAGAACAGGGTAGAGGTGAAGATAAACAAGGATACAGAGCCGAATTTATACGTTTGGTAAAAGCATCTGATAAGGAATTGTAATTAAAAGTGGTTGTGTTTTTAAAAAGGCTGACTAATTATGGTTAGCACTTTTTTTATATTGTAATTTGTAAAACCAAACAGAAGCTAATAAACCTATTATAGAGAAAACAGTGAGCATAATAAACACGTGTTGGTGCCCTAATTCTCCAGGAGAATTATCTAATAATATACCCATTAATGGCCCTGCAAAAATGTCTGGTGTGTAACCAATAATAGAAATTAAACCTACTGCTGTGCCAGTTAAGACTAAAGGTATTTGCCCATCTTGCATTGTAGCAAAATACAGAGAGCGTACAGCATAAACTCCCGTTACTGTTACCAAAACAGATACAATAAATAGTGTAGTGCTGTTAGGGGTAATTATCCCCGATGCAAATAACAAAGCGCCAAAAATACTAAGTATAAAACTATTAATGAGCCAAAGTGTAGTTTTACTTTTATCTGCTATAAAACCTATTATTATACCAATAACTGGCCTAATAAATAGTAAAAGTGTACCAATTTTAGCCGACTTTACTTCATTATACAACATAACTTCTTTAGCGTAGAGCGAGAAAACATCTGTAATTTTATAGCCAACATAAGCACACAAAATAATTACCATTAATAACCAAACAGATGGTATTTTTAAAACTGTTTTTATTTGGTGTGTAGAAATAGATTGTAGCTGTATTTCTTCTTCTTTAATTTCTTTAGATTTTAAAAAGAACCAAACAATAATTCCAATTACAATAATTATAAAAGATGTTACCCAAATAATATAATTAAAAGCCTCTGCTCTATTTGCTAAACCTGAAGTTTCTACAGAACCAATTATAAATAATGAAAATATAAAAACACCTAAAGCTCCAAAACCAGCACCTACTAAACCTCTGCCACCATCTAAAAACCCAAATGCTTTACCTTGAGATTGGTTTCCGCCCCACACACGCGTAGCTTTTATCATAGGAGCCCAAAACAAAAAAATGGTTGTAAACCCCCAGTAACCATAAAGTATTTTAAGTACTAAGTAAGTTGGGTTACTTGCAAGTACTAACCCGCCTAAGGCTGTAGCAAACAATGCTATTGCAATTAGTTTTCTTGGCGGAAATTTATCTGCAATAGGTCCGCCTAGTAAATAAGAAGCCATTGCAACAAAACCATAAACGGAAAAACAAGTTCCTAGTTCTAAGTTTGTTAGGTTAAATACCTCTAAAACTGTAGGTCTAAATACTCTAGCTAAAACAAATGGTAATATAAAAACTGCTTCTCCAGATAAAATTAGAAGAAGCAGATATAGCCAGTTGTATTTTTTTTTGGTATCGATAAATTTAAGTATAAAATTAAACCTGTATTACTCCTAAGTTAAAAGGCTTTTCAATAGGCGCGTGATTGGCAGCTTCTATCCCCATAGATATCCATTTTCTTGTATCTAGTGGGTCTATAACACCATCTGTCCAAATGCGAGAAGCTGCATAATAAGGAGAAATTTGCTCATCATACCTTGCTTTTACCTTATTAAACAATTCTTTTTCTTTTTTCTCGTCTATTTCTTCTCCTTTTTTAAGTAATGAAGCTTTCTCAATCTGCATTAAAACCTTTGCAGCAGAATTACCACTCATTACCGCAAGTTCTGCACTTGGCCAAGCAGCAATTAATCTAGGATCGTATGCTTTACCACACATAGCATAATTACCAGCACCATAACTGTTGCCAATAACAATTGTAAATTTAGGGACAACAGAGTTACTAACGGCGTTTACCATTTTAGCACCATCTTTAATAATACCACTATGTTCACTTTTACTACCTACCATAAAGCCAGTAACATCTTGTAAAAATACAAGCGGTATTTTCTTTTGGTTGCAATTTGCTATAAAACGGGTAGACTTATCTGCACTGTCATTGTAAATAACACCTCCAAATTGCATTTCTCCTTTTTTGGTTTTCACCAACTTTCGTTGGTTGGCAACTATACCAACAGCCCAACCATTTATACGAGCATAACCTGTAATTATAGTCTTGCCGTAACCTTCTTTGTATTCTTCAAACTCAGAATCATCAACCAAACGCTTAATAATCTCAAGCATATCATACTGGTCGCTTCTAGATTTTGGTAGAATACCGTAAATATCTTTAGGGTCTAATTTTGGTTTTTTAGGTTCAATTCTGTTAAAGCCAGCCTTGTCAAAATCACCAATTTTAGCTACTATTTTTTTTATTTTATCCAAAGCATCTGCGTCATCTTTGGCTTTGTAATCAGTAACACCAGATATTTCGCAGTGTGTAGTAGCGCCACCTAATGTTTCATTATCAATGCTTTCTCCAATAGCAGCTTTAACAAGGTAACTTCCCGCTAAAAATATACTAGCTGTTTTATCTACAATTAAAGCTTCATCACTCATAATTGGTAAATAAGCACCACCTGCAACACAACTTCCCATAATTGCAGATATTTGGGTAATTCCCATACTACTCATTACCGCATTATTTCTAAAAATACGTCCAAAATGCTCTTTGTCAGGAAAAATTTCATCTTGCATTGGTAAATAAACACCAGCACTGTCTACCAAATAAATTATTGGTAATTTATTTTCTATGGCAATTTCTTGCGCTCTTAAGTTTTTCTTGCCAGTTATAGGAAACCAAGCACCAGCTTTAACAGTAGCATCATTAGCAACAACAATACATTGTTTACCTTGTACGTACCCTATTTTTACAACAACACCACCAGATGGGCATCCGCCGTGTTCTTTGTACATACCCTCACCTGCAAAAGCAGCTATTTCTATAGCGTCTGTGTTGCTATCTAAAAGATAATCTATACGCTCTCTGGCTGTCATTTTACCTTTAGCATGTTGTTTTTCAATTTTACTTTTGCCACCACCCAACTTTACTTTGGTCAGTTTATGTTTTAAATCTGATAAAAGGAGCTTGTTGTGATCTTCGTTCTTATTGAAATTTATATCCATTATGTAAAAATTGCTTTAGACCATAAAGATAAGCGGAATAATATATATGATATTGATTAACTTTGATAAAAGTTTAAAAAAATAGTTGATTGATGAGCAAAAAAATAGGTTGGGGTATAGTTGGTTTAGGAAATATTGCAGATAAGTTTGCTACAGATTTGGCTTTAGTTACAAATGCAAATTTAGTCTCGGTATCTTCTAGAAGTGAGGAAAAAGCAAATACGTTTGCAGACAAACATAATGTAAAAAATAGATATACCAATGCCCAAGATTTATTTAATTGTATAGATGTAGATGTTGTTTACATAGCTACTCCACATACGTTGCACAAAAATTTAAGTTTACAAGCTATGGACAGTGGCAAGCACGTTTTGTGTGAAAAACCTATGGGAGTTAACAAAGAGCAAGTGCAAAGTATGATTGCTGCATCTATTAAAAACAATGTTTTTTTAATGGAAGCTTTGTGGAGTAGGTTTTTACCATCAATACAAAAAGTAAATCAAATTGTAAATGCTAATGAGTTGGGAACTATAAGTTATATTAAGTCCGATTTTGCTTTTTATGGTTTAAATAGGGCAGAAGAGAGCAGACTTTTAAACCCAAACTTAGCAGGTGGCTCTTTGTTAGATATAGGAATTTATCCTGTATTTTTATCTTACCTTTTGTTAGGAAAGCCAAATGAAATATTAGCAACTGCTAATTTTTATAAAACCGGAATAGAAAAGCAGATTTCTATTATTTTTAAATATAATAATGCACAGGCACATTTGTACAGTGGTTTAATGGCCAATACAGAAACCAGCTCTGAAATAGTAGGAGAACAAGGGTTATTAAAGTTAGAAACCAGATGGCATGAAGCAGATGGGTATTACATTGAAAAAAACCGGGAAAAGAAGTATTACAAAACTCCTAAACTAGGTATTGGTTATACGTATGAAATAGAAGAAGTGCACAAATGCATTGCTAACAACCAAATACAAAGTAACCTATGGTCTCATAAAAATAGTTTAGATTTAATACAATTATTAGATCAAATTAGAGATCAAACAGGTATAGTTTTTCCTTTTGAAGCTTAATTTATTAGGTATTTTACCTTTAAAATTACGATATTTGGCATCTAATAAACCAACAATAATTAAAGATGAATAAAAATACAGTTTTAGCTTGGGCTACATTTATTATGATACTTGTGGGCTTATCACTAATTGCACTTGGTGCATTTAGATATGATGATGTTGCCGGATGGGGATTTGCAGCCGTAGGAATTGGCTTTTTTGCTATTGCGTGGGTTTTTAATGCACTTAAAGGTAGAGTGTAAAAATAAAATATATGTGGGCAAAATGGTATAGTTATGTACTGTTTTGCCTTTTTTTAATTCAATTAATAACAACTAATAATACAAGATATGTCAGACGATAAAAAAGTCATTTTTTCAATGTCTGGAGTTTCTAAAACCTTTAAAACGGCTAACACTCCAGTATTAAAAAATATATACCTAAGTTTCTTTTACGGTGCAAAAATTGGTATTCTAGGTCTTAACGGATCTGGTAAATCTACCTTATTAAAAATTATAGCAGGTTTAGATAAAAATTACCAAGGAGATGTTGTTTTTTCTCCAGGTTATAAAGTTGGTTACTTGGAACAAGAACCTAAGTTAGATGATGATAAAACAGTTTTAGAAATAGTTAAAGAAGGCGTTGCAGAAACTGTAGCCATTTTAGATGAGTACAACAAGATAAACGATATGTTTGGCTTAGAAGAAGTGTATTCTGATGCAGATAAAATGGATAAGTTAATGGCTAGACAAGCAGTATTACAAGACCAAATTGATGCCAGTAATGCTTGGGAGTTAGACACTAAATTAGAAATTGCTATGGATGCATTGCGTACTCCAGATGGTGACAAAAAGATTAGTGTATTGTCTGGAGGTGAGCGCAGAAGAGTTGCTTTATGTAGACTGTTATTACAAGAACCAGAAATTTTGCTTTTAGATGAACCTACTAACCACTTAGATGCAGAATCTGTGCACTGGTTAGAGCACCATTTAGCACAATATAAAGGTACTGTTATTGCTGTAACGCATGATAGATACTTTTTAGATAATGTAGCGGGTTGGATTTTAGAGCTAGATAGAGGTGAAGGTATTCCTTGGAAAGGAAACTACTCTAGCTGGTTAGACCAAAAATCTAAACGTATGGCAGACGAAAGTAAAACAGCGTCTAAGCGTCAAAAAACATTAGAACGAGAGTTAGAATGGGTGCGCCAGGGTCCTAAGGGAAGACAAACAAAACAAAAAGCTCGTTTAAAAAACTATGATAAATTAATGAGTCAAGATCAAAAGCAACTTGACGAAAAATTAGAAATTTACATACCTAATGGTCCGCGTTTAGGAACAAATGTTATAGAGGCTAAAGGAGTTAGTAAAGCTTTTGATGATAAATTACTTTATGAAGATTTAAACTTTAAATTACCACAAGCAGGTATAGTGGGTATTATTGGCCCTAATGGTGCTGGTAAAACCACAATTTTTAGAATGATAATGGGTGAAGAAACTCCAGATAAAGGAGAATTTAGTGTTGGTGAAACTGCTAAAATTGCCTATGTAGACCAAAGTCACTCTAACATTGACCCAGAAAAAACAATTTGGCAAAACTTTAGTGATGAGCAAGAATTGGTAATGATGGGTGGTAAGCAAGTAAATTCTAGAGCTTATTTAAGTAGATTTAATTTTTCTGGAAGTGAGCAAAATAAAAAAGTAAGTATGTTATCTGGTGGTGAGCGTAACCGTTTGCATTTAGCAATGACGTTAAAAGAAGAAGGTAACGTTTTACTTTTAGATGAGCCTACAAACGATTTGGATGTAAATACTTTACGTGCCTTAGAAGAAGGTTTAGATAACTTTGCAGGATGTGCTGTTGTTATTTCTCACGATAGATGGTTTTTAGATCGTATTTGTACACATATATTAGCTTTTGAAGGAGACTCGCAAGTTTATTTCTTTGAAGGATCTTTCTCTGATTATGAAGAAAATAAGAAGAAACGTTTGGGCGGAGATTTAATGCCAAAACGTATTAAGTATAAAAAATTAATTAGGTAATTGTATTTAATTAATTGAAAATAAAAAACTCCTTAAAGTTATTTAAGGAGTTTTTTATTTTCTTTAGTATGACTCGTTAGGGTACCAATCTAATTGTACAACTTTAATGTCTTTATTACCTTCGTTTACCAATTGTTTAAATTTAGCAATATCACTAACATCGGGTTTGCCACGATAGTGGTATGGGTATACTTGTTTTGGTTTAAACTCTAATACTGCACTGGCAGCACTATTAACTGTCATTGTATATGGCAAATTCATACAAATAAATGCTTTGTCAATATCTTGTAAAGCACGCATTTCTGGTATATCTTCTGTATCTCCAGAAAAGTAAACGCGCTCACCAGCTTTTTCTATTAGGTAGCCATTTCCACGTCCTTTGCTATGAAATTTAACAGCTTCTTCCCTTAAATTATACATTGGTATTGCTGTAATTTTAATATCTAAAAAATCTACAGATTCGTCATTGTTTAGTACTGTAAGCTTTGTTTTTAAATTATCAGAAAGTTTGTCTGCAACGGCTTGTGGAGCTACAATAGTAGTTTTATTAGTGTTAATAGCTTCTAAAGTTTCAACATTTAAATGATCTCCGTGAATATCTGTAACCAAAATTAAATCTGGTTCATCTTGTCCATCAAACATATTTGCACCTCCTACAGGATCTATATAAATAGTAGTGTTTCCCCATTTAAAAACAGCTGTAGCGTGCTCTATAGGTGTTACATTAAAGTGATTATCAATTTCACTTGTTTCTTCTTCTGTGGTATTCTTAGTTTCTTTATTGTTTTTACAACTAGTTATAAATAAACAGAAAACAGCAATAGTTATTAGTTTTTTCATTGGTTTTTATTTTAAATTTAGCCTCATTTTAATACTACTTCTTTTGTAAACAACATTGGGTTCTAATGGTATTTCTTTAAAACCTATCTTTTTATATATGTGCAAAGCGTTGGTAAGTTTAACACTAGAATACAAAATAACTTGCTCCCATTGTTTTTCTTTGGCAAAGTTAATGGCGTAGTTTAGTAATTCTTGACCAATTCTTTTACCTTGGTAGTTTTCGCTTACTGCCATTTTTCCTAATTCATAAACGTTTTCTTTAATTTTAATATAAGCTACACAGCCAACAATGGTATCCTCAATTTTAGCAAAAAAGATATATCCACCTTTGTTAATTATATTCTCTTCACAGTTGTTTAAAAGTTCTATATCTTTTTTTTCAACTTCAAAATACTTTTTTATCCACTCTAAATTTAGATTTTTAAAGGTTTTAGCGTATTTTGGCAGAAAGGGAATAAATGTTAAATTATTCATTATAAATTATAATTTTAGATAATTATTTCCGTTAGACGATTAATATTGGACTTAAACCAATTTTTAAGTGCATATAATCTAAATGTTAAACCAAAACGTATATAAATTTGAACCAAAAGATTAACTTAGTCAAGTTAATAAATTAAACTGAATTAATAGTATTGTTATGAGTGAGAAAAAGAGTAATACAGGATTAAAGGTACTTGCTGTTTTATTAGGAGTAGGATTATTAGCTTCTATTGCCTACACAGTTTCTTTGTATAAAGACAGAGAGAAAACCAAAACTGTTTTAACACAAGAGAAAGAATATGTAGTTAATGATTTAACTAGCTTACAGTCTGAGTATGACAAGGCTATTATGGAAAGTAATGCTACAAATGAAGAATTAGTTGAAGCTAGAGACAGAATTGCTAAATATATTGACTCTGTAAAAACTATGAAAACAGATATTTCTTCGTTATCTAGGTATAGAAGACAGGTTGATTTGTTAAAGAAAGAAAGAGCTTTTTTACTTAAAAAGGTAGACTCTTTAACTACATCTAACACTATGTTAGCTATGGAAAGAGATAGTACTTATCAAGAATTATCTAGACAAACAGTTTTTAATGATTCTTTAGTTGTACAAAATACTCAATTAGCAGATGCGGTAGAAAAAGGTTCTGCTTTAAATTTATCTAAGTTCTCTGTAGATGCAGTAAAAGAGCGTAGTAGTGGTAAATTGGTTTCTACAACTAGAGCGGGAAGAGCAGACAAACTTAAAATATGTTTTACTGTTGCAGACAATGCAATTGCGCAAGCTGGTGATAGAGAGTTTTATTTAGAAGTTTTAGATCCTCAAGGTAATGTTTTAGGTGAAGGAACTACTAAATCTAACGAAGGCGGTGCATCTTTAACTTATAGTAAAGCAACTGCTTTTTACTATGAAAACAGAACTTTAGATATTTGTGATTATGTAAATAAGCCAACTGGTGATTTCCAAAAAGGAAACTATATGGCTATTGTTTATGATTCTAAATTAAAAATATTAGGTAAAAGTGAGTTTACACTTAAATAAACTTTTATTTTTAGTTATAAAAAAAGGTGCAATTAAAAATTGCACCTTTTTTGTATTTATATGGTTCGGTTTTTTATTTTAGGGAACCTACCATTTCTTCTGGTTTAACCCATTCATCATATTGTTCTGCGGTAACATAGCCTAAGTTAATAGCTTCTTCCTTTAATGTAGTGCCATTTTTATGAGCAGTGTTTGCAATCTCTGCAGCTTTATAGTATCCTATTTTAGTATTTAAAGCTGTAACTAGCATTAAAGAGTTGTTTAGTAGTTCTTTAATAACATCGTGGTTTGGCTGTATGCCAGCAGCACAATTAACATCAAAACTAACACAGGCATCACCAATTAACTGCGCAGATTGTAATATGTTTGCAGCCATCATAGGTTTAAAAACATTAAGCTCATAATGACCTTGTGTGCCACCTACAGTTATAGCAACATCATTACCCATAACTTGTGCACAAACCATAGTTATAGCTTCTGCTTGTGTAGGGTTAACTTTTCCTGGCATTATAGAACTACCAGGCTCGTTTGCAGGAATAATAATTTCGCCAATACCAGAACGTGGGCCAGAAGCCATCATTCTAATATCATTAGCAATTTTATTAAGTGAAACAGCTAGTTGTTTTAATGCACCATGACTTTCTACTATAGCATCATGTGCGGCCAATGCTTCAAATTTATTTTTAGCGGTAATAAATGGTAATCCTGTAAATTCTGCTATGTATTTAGCAACTAGAACATCATAACCAGCAGGTGTGTTTAAACCTGTACCTACAGCAGTACCACCAAGAGCAAGCTCTGCTAAGTGTGGCAATGTGTTTTCTAATGCTTTTAAACCGTGATTTAATTGAGAAACATAGCCAGAGAACTCTTGTCCTAAAGTTAAAGGCGTAGCATCCATAAGGTGAGTACGTCCAATTTTTACAACATTTGCAAATTCTTTAGATTTTTGTTCTAAAGTATCTCTTAGTTGTTTAACTCCAGGTATAGTAACTTCTGTAATTTTTTTATAAGCGGCAATGTGCATTCCTGTAGGAAAGGTATCGTTAGATGATTGTGATTTGTTTACATCATCATTAGGCTGTATCGTTTTTTCTCCTTCACCAATAACATTACCGGCTATTTCATGTGCTCTGTTTGCAATAACCTCATTTACATTCATATTACTCTGTGTGCCAGAGCCGGTTTGCCATATAACCAACGGAAACTGGTCATTATGTTTACCTTCTAAAATTTCATCACAAACCTGTGCAATTAAATCTCTTTTTTCTGTAGATAAAACACCTAGCTCACAATTGGTGTAAGCTGCTGCTTTTTTTAAATATGCAAAACCATAAACAATATCTAATGGCATAGATGCAGCAGGACCAATTTTAAAATTGTTTCTAGAGCGCTCTGTTTGTGCTCCCCAATATTTATCAGCAGGTACCTCTACCTTGCCCATTGTATCTTTTTCTATTCTAAAGCTCATTGTACTAATTTTTTATAGCCACAAAGGTAAGAATTTGGAAAATTTTTAATGCTTATTTATTTGATGATTTTAGTTTATTTTGGAGCAAATATGAACTTTAATTAAAAATAATGTTAATTAAATTTATATGTTAATGTAGCTCTTAGGTTTCTTTGGTCTGATTGAAGTTCGTTGTATGAGATAGAATTGTTTAAGGTAGTAGTAGAATATCTTTTGTATGCATTAAAAATATCAGTAACACCAATAGATACTGCCACTTTATTTTTTAATAAATTTTTACTAAATGCAATATCTAACCTATCTAATGCTTTTGTTTTTGTTTGGGAATTAGTATTTGCCCCTATGTAATAGTAATTTGTTTGAAAATTTACATCGTAAATAAGAGGTAGTTTAGCACTAGCACTCCCTGTCCACCTAAACTGGTTAGCACTAAAGTCTACATTAACTATTTGGTTGTTGTTGTTAGTATAGTTATAGTTGCCATTTAATTTTTGGTTATACATAAACATATTTAAAGATAAACGCCATTTTTTTAAGGGTACATACGTTACTGTTGCGTCTATGCCATATCTATCTTCTTCTGCAATGTTTCTTTTTGTTTTTGCTATTATTGGCGCAGATATTGTACCGTTAGTACTAGTCACAGTTTCAGTATTTCCGGTTTCTATAACTACATTGTGTATAACATCTTCTGTTTTAGAGTAAAATAATGCAGAATTAAAAGTTATTTTATTCCACTTATTTATATAATTAAACTCAAAAGAATTAGTAAACATTGGGTCTAGATCTGGGTTGCCATAAAACAAATTGGTTTTGCTAACCCTATTAGGAAAAGGATTTAAATTCCCAGCCGTAGGCCTATCAATTCTTTTACTGTAGTTTAGACTTATTTTTTCTTTATTACTAAACTCGTAACTTAAAAACATTGAAGGAAACCAATTGGTGTACAACTTATTGTCTGTAGTATTTGTATTAGTAAGTAAAATAGACAAATTTGTATGTTCTACTCGGATACCTAATGAGGCATTAAACTTATTAAAACCTTGTGAAAATTGTAAATAACCAGCATTAACATCTTGACTGTAAACTAGGTTGTTACTGTAATTGTTGTTTTTTATAAATAGATTATTAATTATAGATCCTTCTGTATAGTCTATATTATAATTGTCATAAACACCTCTATAACCAACTTCTATTTTAGAATTGTAATTTTTACCAAATGGAAGTGTATAGTCTATTTGTGCAAGTTGGCTTATTTGTGTGTCGTCTGTTATGGCCTCATCAAATAGATTGGTGCTGTTATTTTCTAGTATAAATTCATTAATAGCCCTGTCTTCTAACTCAAAACTTCTAGAGTACTGATAGTCTGCGGTTAAAATATGACCTTTAGAGTTAAATTTTCTTTTGTAATTTAAAGAGTATCGTATACTTTCTTCGTCGCTATCTTCTTCTGTATCTCTATTTCTGTTAATTGTTGTATTGTTTGTAGTATTAAAGTTAGTTAAGTCTATAGCTGTGTAGTTTAAACCAGATCCTTTGCTATATGCTACCGAGTTAGTTACACTAGAATTTTTATTTAACAATAGTTCTATACCGGCATTTACAGATAAATTTTTGTAATTGCGGTCTAAAGATCTGTATTCATTTTCAAAACCAGTAGTGTTGTTGTTATTGTCAAAAAAATCATTGTAAAATAAAGAATAGCCAGGTCTTTCTCTGTCTGTATAAGTTATATTAGAAAAAATATTAAATAATTTCTTTTTAACACCTAATGATACTCCCAATTTATAATATTCCGGGTCTTTAACTGTTGCAGTTATAGAACCGTTTAATCCAGATTTTTTAGATTTTCGTAGTATTATGTTTAATATGCCAGCTGTACCAGAAGAACTGTATTTTGATGAAGGGTTTGTTATAACTTCTACCTTTTGTATGGTGCTTACAGGCATTTGTTTTAAAGCTTCGGGACTAATGCCAGATAGGGTAGAGGGTTTACCATTAATTAAAATTTTTACATTATTATTTCCTCTTAAGCTAATTGTACCTTCTGCGTCTACAGCTACTGCAGGAATATTATTTAAAACATCCGAAGCGGAACCACCATTTAAAGTTAAATCTTTACCAACATTGTATATTTTTTTATCTAACCTTAATTCTACGGTTGTTTTTTCAGCAATAATTTCAACTTCGTTTAGTTCCTCTACATCTAAGCTTAACATTATTTGTCCTAAATTCTTAGATTTTGTTAATGTTATATTCTTTAAATAGTAAGTTTTGTAAGAAATATGCTCAATTTTTATATTGTAATTTCCATATGGTATACCATCAATACTAAACTTACCATTTTTATTACTTATACCACCAGAAATATAATTAGAGTTATTTTTATCTTCAATTATTAGTGTAGCAAATTCTAATGGAGTTTTTGTTTCAGAGTCTACAATTGTACCAGATAATTTTACAGTATTATTACTATTATTTATTTGGTTTTGCTGGGCATTAATAACTGTAGATAAGGCAAAGAATAGAAAGAATATTTTTTTCATTGTTTATTAGTCTTTTGTATTTATAACAAATAGGACTAATGTGTGGTAAGTGTTATTAAGCATATTATAAAGTAGGTTATTAAGTTGAGTTGTTAGTTTAAAAACGGTTAATAATACTTAAGCTACTTACAGGTATTTTATGGTAATATTAGTACGTCTTATACTACAAATATAAAAAAATATTAAAATAATTATTATTTTTTTTTGATTTAGATTTGTACTATTCATCTTAACAAGTATCTTTGTAACCGTTAAAATAAATTACTTATGTTTGAATTTGACCAGTATTTAGGTTTTTTAGCTTTTTTAACTATCCTTACTATAGGATTTTGGCTAATGATATTTTTATTAACATTTGTGATACCTTATTGGTTGGGCGGATCACTTATAGAATTTCTGAAAGAAAAACGAGAAGCTAGAAAAGCAAAGCGTTTAGAATAAAAAACAAAAAAGAGACTTATTTAAGTCTCTTTTTTTGTGCTTCACTATTAACTAAAATGTTTAATTGTATTATATACATACTAAAACTTTGTAGTTAATAATTATTATAATAATTAAAAAGGGTGTTGTTCACTTAAACAACACCCTTTTTTTATAATTTTATTCCGTATTATTATCCTTGCATATCCATTTCATCACCTCCGCCATCTCTCATTTCACCTTTATTGCGTTGGTTTTTTTGTTGATTAAATCTGTAAGTAAAAGTTAAAGCTACACTTCTTTCTCTCCACTGAAACTCACTGTTTGAGAAAATATTTTCAGTTCTACTTTCAGATCTTCTTTTTCTGGAATTAAAAATATCGCTAACACTTAATGATAAGGTTCCTTTTTCTTTTAAGATATCTTTACTTAATGCTAAGTCAGATCCAAACATTCCTTTGGTATCAGTTTGTGCATTTTTGGATGGACCTCTATAGGTTAAGTTTGTCTGAAAATCTATTTCTGCAGGTAATGGTATTTTTGCACTAAATTTAGAAAACCAGCTAAAGTTATCAGCATCAAAATTTTGAGTAATTTCTTCGTTTAAGAAATTAGTATAGGTATGTTCACCTTCTAAGCTTTGTTGAAATAAGTTAAGGTTTAAGCTAAACCTCCAGTTGCGTATTGGTGTATAGGTAGATGTAATATCTAAACCATATCTAGTCTCGGTAGCTAAGTTAATTGGTGTTCTAGCTTGTACAGGTATTTCTACAGAACTCCCTGGGTTTGCAGGATCTTCTATACTAACAAAGTCACCTGTTTCTTGTGAAACAAACTGAAAAACTCCTGTTGAGTGGTTGTAGTAACCAGAGATGTTAAACAAAACTTTGTCCCATCTTTTTAAATAACCTAAATCATACGCATCTGTAAAAGTTGGATCTAAATCTGGATTACCAAAAAATAAGTTTGTGTTACTAGACCTAGAAGGAAAAGGGTTTATAAACCTAGAACGTGGTCTTCTAAGTCTTTTACTGTAACTAAGTGTAAATTGTTCCATTTCTGATAACTCATATCCTAAAAATACAGAAGGGAACCAGTTGGTGTAATTTTTGGTGTTAATTTCATTTGTTTCTGCTAGTTCAATTTCTATATCTGTAGATTCCATACGTAAGCCACCAAGTAAACTAAACTTATCAAATTTAGTACCTAATTGTACATAAGCAGCATTTATATTTTCTCTGTAAAAAAGCTCGTTACTAAAATTTGGATTACTAGTAAAGTTACCATTAACTTCTTCTCCAAAATCATAATCTGTATTATAATAATTAAAGTTACCTCTATAACCTGCTTCAAACTGAGAGGCTAAATCTTTGCCAAAAGGTAATACATAGTCTACCTGTACTAATTGGTCTATTTGTTTGTTATCAGAAATTGTACGCTCTAAAGGACTACTATTTGCATTACCACTTACAAGTTCTTCTATACTAGCATTTTCTAATTCGTTAGATCTAGAGTATTGGTAATCTATAGTTAATTTATTACCGTCATCATTAAACCTTTTAACATAGTTTAAAGAGTATTGTACTGTTTCTTCATCATCATCTTCTATTGTATTTCTTTGTCTTTCAATGGTAGGGTTCATATTACCATCAAAATTAAAAAAGTTAACATCTGCTTTGTCTAAACCGTTAGAGTTTCTGTATAATACAGAGTTTGTTATACTACTAGTTTCATCTATAAAATATTCAAAACCAACATTTGCATTGTAGTTTTTACTGCTACGGTCATAATTTCTGTATTCGTTTTCAAAACTTGCAGTTGTGCCATCTTCATTAAAGTATTCATTTTCAAAAGTGGCGTTTCCAGGTCCTGTTCTGTCTCTGTAGCTTAAGTTTGTGTACAGGTTAAATTTATCTCTTCTTAAGTTGATATTAGCAGAACCAGCGTATTGTTCTGGATCACCAACTGTTGCAGATACAGATCCGTTTAGGCCAGCAGTTTTACTTTGCTTTAAAATGATATTTAAAATACCAGCAGTACCTTCTGCATCATACCTTGCAGATGGGTTTGTAACAACCTCTACTTTTTCTATAGCATCTGCAGGTAAAGATTTTAAAGCGGCATTGTCTAAACCAGAAAGTGCAGAAGGCTTACCGTTAATTAAAATTTTAACGCTTTCATTACCTCGTAAACTAATAGCTCCCTCTACGTCTACATCTACAGACGGCACATTGTTTAAAACATCTGTAACAGAACCTCCTTTTACGGTTAAATCTTTACCTACGTTATAAACTTTTTTATCTAACCTAAGTTCTACGGTGGTTTTCTCTGCAACTAAAACAACATCGTCTAGCTGTTCTACGTCTAAAGCTAATTTAATAACACCTAAATCTGTAGATTTATTTAGGTTTTGGTTGTTAACAGTATATGTTTTATATGATAAGAACTCTACTTTAATATTGTATAATCCTGCATCTGCAGTAACATCAAATTTCCCTTGTTGGTTTGTTATTCCTCCTGTAACTACAGATGGGTCTTTAACACTTTGTAATACTAGTGTAGCATATTCTAAAGGATCTCCTGTTTCATCATCAACCACAGTACCTGTGATTTTAATTTTTTTAGGATTAGTAGATTTAGCATTGGGACCTTGAGCGTACGTAATTACAGTTGCAAATACCAGTACTAAGGAAAGTAGTTGTTTCATTCTTTTTGTTTAGTTTTTTTCTTTTTCTTTTTTTTAGCTTTTTTAAAGCCTTCTTTTTCTAAAGCAACATAAGCCTCATATTTTTCTTTTGGCAGAGCAGCTTTTAATTCTTCAGTCTGTTGTTCTTTTAATTTTTCTATGCTTTCTTTCATTTTTTCACCATCTAGCTTTAAAATTTGCAGTTCCATATACTTTTTAATGTATTTGGTTAATGTTGTGCTTAATACTGCTTCTTCAAAACTATTAAGATCTATAACTTCTAAAATTTTAGGCATTTGTAGCTCTACAATTTCCTCTGCTGTTAGCGGTTCTGGTTTTTCATTAGATTGTGTTTGTGGCATTTGGTTTCTAACGCGGCCGTTTCCGTAGCCATTATTATAACCGTTACCATAACCATACTGTGCCTCTACAGTTGATAATGAGAATACAAATACTACTGCTGCATAAAAAAATATTTTATTAGTTTTCATAACTTTCTGAATTAGTAAGAGTTTAAAAATTAAAGAAGGTTTAATTTAGTTTGGTTAAAGATTTGTTAAAAGAATTTAGCAATAAAAATGCCAAAAATTAAACTGTTCCTAAATTACAGTTTTTATTGCTTCAGTAGGTCTTCCAATAACGGCTTTATTTCCGTTAATAACAATTGGTCTTTCTATTAGTTTAGGATTGGCAATCATAGCATCAATAATTTCATTATTAGATAGTTGCTTGCCTTTGTAGTTCTCTTTCCAAATAGCCTCATTTTTACGTACTAAAGCTATAGGATCTATAGCTAAAAGGCTAATAATGTTTTGTAGCTCTTGTTTTGTAGGTACATTTTCTAAATATTTTACAATTTCAAAAGGTTTACCAGTTTCTTCTAAAAAAGCTACTCCTGCTCTAGATTTACTACATCTGTTGTTATGGTAAATTTTTATCATTATTAAATTATTAAAAATTAATCTTCATTTTTTTGTCCCATCATCATTAAATAAGCTTTTAAAAATGGGTCTATTTGTCCGTCCATTACAGCATCTACATTGCCTGTCTCTTCGGCAGTACGCACATCTTTTACTAGTTTATATGGGTGCATAACATAGTTACGTATTTGTGAACCCCACTCAATTTTCATTTTACCAGCTTCAATTTCGCTACGTGCTTCTTGTTTTTTACGCAATTCAATTTCATATAATTGAGATTTAAGCATTTTCATAGCAGTAGCTCTGTTGTCATGCTGAGATCTAGAATCTGAGCAAGAAATTTGTATTCCGGTTGGTTTATGAGTTAACTGTACTTTAGTTTCTACCTTATTAACATTTTGTCCGCCAGCGCCACTAGAGCGTGCTGTTGTAATTTCTATATCAGCAGGGTTAATTTCTATTTCTATACTGTCATCTGCAAGTGGGTATACATATACAGAAGCAAAAGAAGTATGTCTTTTAGCATTACTATCAAAAGGAGAAATGCGTACTAATCTGTGTACTCCGTTTTCACCTTTAAGCCAGCCAAATGCATAATCTCCTTCAATTTCTAAAGTAACAGTTTTTATGCCAGCAACATCACCTTCTTGGTAATTAAGTTCTTTAATTTTATAGCCATTTTTTTCTGCCCACATTAAGTACATACGCATAAGCATTGCTGCCCAATCACAACTTTCTGTGCCACCAGCACCAGCTGTAATTTGCAAAATTGCTGTAAGTTCATCACCTTCATCAGAAAGCATATTTTTAAACTCTAGGTCTTCAATATGTATTTTGGCTTTGTTGTAATGGTTTTCTAATTCTTCCGCAGTTACATCACCTTCTTTTAAAAACTCTAATAAAACCTCTAAATCGGTGACAAGTAGTTTTGCATCATCAAAGTCTTTAACCCATTTTTTTTTGGCTTGTAAAACTTTCATTTGGGCTTGTGCTTCCTGAGCATTATCCCAAAAGTTAGGAGCTAGTGTTTTTTCTTCTTCGTTTTCTATTTCTATTAGCTTGGCATCTATGTCAAAGATACCTCCTTAACGCACCAAGGCGATCTAAAAGATCTTTGTATTGATCTGTTGTTATCATTTTTTAAAATAATTTAAAAGCAAAAATAGCACTAAACTATGGTTGTACAATCTATTTTATATAAATTTAGAAAATCAAAAAAAATTTATCTATGAAACGTATTTCTATTTTGTTGTTTATTCTTGTTTATTGTGCTATTTGCAATGCACAGTTTAGTAACAAATACAGTACTTTTAAAAAGTTTGATGGATTATTTTCTTTTTTTTATGATGATAGTACAGATAAAATTTATTTAGAAGTTACAGATTTAGAAAAAGAGTTTTTATATGTAAGCTCTTTAAGCAGTGGTGTAGGTAGTAATGACATTGGTTTAGACAGAGGCCAGTTGGGTAAAACTAGGGTTGTTTATTTTAAAAAAGCCGGTAATAAGTTACTGTTAATACAACCAAATTTAAAATATAGAGCTTTAACTAATAATGCTTTAGAAAAACAATCTGTAGAGCAAGCATTTGCAAAGTCTATTTTAGGTGGTTTTAAAATTGAAGAAGAGGCCAATGGAAAATATTTAATAGATATTACGTCTTTATTTATGCAAGATACCCACGGTGTTGCTAATAAACTTAAAAACACTGCTCAAGGTAATTATAGTTTAGATGCAAGCAAAAGTGCTTTTAACTTAGAGCGTACTAAAGCTTTTCCTAAAAATATAGAGTTTGATGTTTTTTTAACCTTTAAAGGAACTGCAAAGGGAAGGTATATTAGTTCTGTAGCCCCAACTTCTGGCTTGGTAACAGTAGCTCAACATCATTCCTTTGTAGAGTTGCCAGATAATAAATTTAAAAAAAGGAGTTACCATCCGCGTAGTGGTTCTTTTATGTTCTCTTATTATGATTATGCCACGCCTATAGAGCAAGACATTCATAAACGTTTTATAACTAGGCATAGATTACAAAAGAAAAACCCTAATGCCGCAATTAGTGAAGCCGTAGAACCTATTGTTTATTACTTAGATAATGGCACACCAGAACCTGTGCGTACTGCATTGTTAGAAGGTGGTAGGTGGTGGAATCAAGCTTTTGAAGCCATTGGTTATAAAAATGCTTTTCAGTTAAAAATATTACCAGCAGACGCAGACCCAATGGATGTTAGATATAACGTTATACAATGGGTCCACAGATCTACACGGGGGTGGAGTTATGGAGCAAGTGTTACAGACCCAAGAACCGGAGAAATTATAAAAGGACACGTAAGTTTAGGTAGTTTGCGCATTAGACAAGATTTTTTAATTGCACAAGCCTTAACAAATAAACCTTTTGCTAAGAGTGATGATAACAATAACAAAATGCTTGAACTTGCATTAGCACGTATAAGACAGTTGTCTGCACACGAAATTGGACATACTTTAGGTTTTGCTCATAATTTTGCAGCTAGTACCAACAACAGAGCATCTGTTATGGATTACCCGCATCCACAATTTAAGTTGAAAGGAAAAAATATAGATTTTTCTGGTGCATATGCAGAGGGTATAGGTGAGTGGGATAAATATACAGTAGCTTATTCTTATTCAGATTTTAAAGAAGACAAAAATGAAGATGAGGAGTTAAAAAAAATAATACAAAAAGCACAAAAGGAAGGCTATAGGTTTATATCAGACAGAGATGCCAGAGCCAGTGGAGGTGCACATGCATATGCACACCTTTGGGACAATGGAGGTAATGCAACAGAAGAATTAAATAAGGTGTTAAAAATTAGAGCAGTAGGTATTTCTAATTTTTCTATTGATAATATTAAGGAAGGACAACCAAATTCTGTGTTAGAGGATGTTTTTGCGCCGCTTTATTTTTTTCATAGATACCAAACTGAAGCTGTAACAAAATTAATAGGTGGTTTAGATTATAATTATACTGTTAAAGGAGACCAGCAACTTACGGTTAAAGCTGTCTCAAAAAAAGAACAACAAGAAGCACTACAAAGTTTATTACAAACAGTAAACGCAGAGCAAATTGCAATTCCTAAAAATAAATTATCACTTTTTCCACCTAGAGCTTTAGGTTATGGTAGTACAAGAGAATCTTTTAACGGAAAAACAGGAATTTCTTTTGATGCGCTTTCTGCTGCAGAAACTGCAGCAGATATGACTCTTTCCTTTTTATTGCATCCGCAAAGAGCATCTAGATTAGTACAACAAAAAAGCTTAGATTCAAAACAAATTGGTTTGCATGATGTGCTAGATCAGTTAATAAATAACACATTTAAAAAGAGTTATAAAGATACTTATTTAGATGAAGCGCAACAGAATATTAATTTTAGAGTCTTGTATTATATTAAAAATTTAGCAGCAAGCAAAAGTGTGCACCCAAAAGTAAATGCAATAGCTAATTTTAAATTACAAGAATTAAAAGATAGATTTTTAGATAGAAACAAACCTTATGCATTAGAGGTTGTAAATAGAATAGAACATTTTCAAAAACACCCAGAACTTTTTAAGCCAATAGTTTCTCCTAAAATACCAGATGGTTCACCAATAGGAATGGAATGTATGACTAACTAAAAACACAATATTTAAAATGAAAATAAATCTTATAAGTGACACCGTAACAAAGCCAACATCAGAAATGCTTAGTGCAATGTTTGCATCTGATGTAGGAGATGATGTTTTTAAGCACGATCCTACAATTAATGCTTTAGAAGAAAAAGTGGCGGCAATGTTTGGTAAAGAAGCAGCATTATTTTTTCCTAGCGGTACAATGGCAAACCAAACGGCAATAAAGTTGCATACACAGCCTGGTGATCAATTAATTTGCGACAAATATGCTCATATTTTTAATTATGAAGGTGGTGGAGTAAGTTTTAACAGTGGTGTGTCATGCAGGTTGGTTGATGGCCACAGAGGTATGATGACAGCAAAACAGGTAGAAGAGGCTATAAACCCTCCAGATTTTTATCATAGCCCACTTACTACCTTGGTTTGTATAGAAAACACAACTAATAAAGGTGGTGGCGCTTGCTGGGATTTTGAAGAGCTAAAAAAAATTAAGATGGTTTGTGAAAAACACAACTTAAAATACCATTTAGATGGGGCTCGTTTATGGAATGCATTGGTAGCTAAAAATGAAACTCCAAAACAATATGGAGATTTGTTTGATACTATAAGTGTTTGTTTGAGTAAAGGTTTGGGCTGCCCAGTGGGTTCTGTTTTAGTTGGCTCTAAAAAAGACATACAAAAAGCCATAAGAATACGTAAAATATTTGGGGGTGGTATGAGGCAAGCAGGTTACTTGGCCGGTGCAGCTATTTATGCACTAGATAATAATATAAATAGATTAAAAGAAGACCATACTAAAGCTAAAGAAATAGGTGATGTGTTACAAAAACTAAGCTACATAAAGAGTGTAGAGCCTATAGAAACAAATATTGTTATTTTCTCTATTGATGAAGATAGATTGACACAAAAAGATTTTTTAGACAAACTATTAAAAAACGGAATAGAAATAATTGGTATGGGACAAGGAAAATTGCGCATTGTTACCCATTTAGATTATACTAATGCTATGCACAGTAATTTTTTAACTATATTAAAGAGTTTGTAAATTGTTAATAGATAAAAAACTATTTTTTAAATTTTTAATACCATTCTCCATACCTGCTTCAGATGAGTAAAACTGGCTTTTACCTATAACTTTGCCGTTTAAGGTTTTTAAATTAAATAAAAATTTGCCATTGTAGGCAGTTTTACGTTCAAAAACGTTTAAACTGTTTATAGATGGCATTATTTCTTTTATAGCACTATTTAGTTCTTCTTTTGTATTAAAACTATTGCCATGCAATAACACAACATTGTTTTTAGTTTTTAAACTAAAAGTGAACGTATTATCCTCTTTTTTTACAATATCTATCATAACTACACATTTTTCTTAAAGATAACATTTTTTTTAAAGTTACAGTTAATTTAAATTTAAGACTTTGTTAAGAGTAGTAGTTTATTTTAAAATTAACGCTTGTTAAGCTCTAAAACACTAGTAAAATAGGGTTTTTTTATAAAATAATACAGTTTTTCTATGATTAGTTGAACATAAAAATTATATTTGCACTATAATTATTTAACATATTTTAACATTAATTAAACACATTAACCAAAAATGAAAAAATTATTATTCTTATTTGCAGTTATGACTGCATCTGTTACTATGGCTCAAGATTTGCCTACAAATCCAGAACCAGGTAAATGTTATGTACGTTGTACAACTCCTGACGTATATGTAAATGAATCTATTACAATTACAACTAAGCCTGCATATTCTGTATTAAAAACAGTACCTGCAACTTTTAAAACAGTTACTGAGCGTGTTTTAGTAAAAGACGAGAGCAAAAGTTTAAAAATAGTACCAGCTAAATGGGGAACAGAGACTGTTACTTATGTAGCAAAAGAAGGTGGTAACACATTAAGTATTACTCCTGCTAGTTTTACACCTAGCTCACAAACTATAGAAGTTAAGCCTGCTTACGCAGTATGGGAATTAGGTGCGCCAGCTCCTGATTGTGCTTCTAGCAACCCAGATGATTGTAGATACTGGTGTTATAAAGGTTACCCAGCAGAGTTTACTACAATACAAACACAAGAGTTAGCTTCAGATGCTACTGTATCTAAAACCCCAATTGGTTCTAGAAATGCTACATATAAAAAGACTGTTTTAGTTTCTGGTCCTTCTGTAGTAGAAACTATAATTCCTGCTGAATACAAAGAAATTACAAAAACTCTATTAGATAAGGATGCTTATACTACAAGTGTTTCTGTACCTGCTGTAACTAAAACAATTACTAAAGAGGTATTAAAGCAAAAAGGTGGTCTTACTACTTGGAGTGAAGTTGAGTGCTCATTAGTACAATACCAAGCTTTACCAATAAACTGGAATACTGGTAGCTCTACTTTAACTGCTGAAGCAAAAAGAATTATTGATTCTAGATTAATGCCAGTTTTAAATCAAAACCCAGGAGTTAAATTAGAAATTGCTTCTCATACAGATTCTAGAGGTAACAGTGTATCTAACCAAAGCTTATCTGAAAGAAGAGCTAAATCTGTAGCAGATTACTTAATCTCTAAAGGTGTTAACTCTAGCTTATTAGTAGCTAATGGTTACGGTGAAAACAAATTGAAAAACAGATGTAAAGATGGTGTTTCTTGTACAGAAAGAGAGCACGCTGCTAACAGAAGAACTGAATTTAGATTAATTAACAACTAGTAGTAAAATCTATTATAGTTAATCACTAACCAATAAAAAGGGCTTTCAATTAATTTTGAAAGCCCTTTTACTTTTTTGTTATTGTAACCAGGGTAATATATAAACCAATTTTAATGGTTAGCCAGTTTACATTTTAAAACTAAAATATAGTGTAAGAGTTTCTAAGTCTTGGGTTAGTAATAAACGTAACAGAGCTATTTGTTTTATAAAAAAAATAAGCCTTCAAAATTAATTGAAGGCTTTAAATAAATTTTATTCTATTTAAGATTTTTTAATCTATATATTTTTTTAAAAATTTTATATGGTGTTGTACTTCGCCGTTCATACTATAACCGTGTAATGCACCTTTTTCTCTTCCTTTATTGTCTAGTATTTTTAAGTTAGGAAACACACCTTTCTTGTTGTACTTAGCCATTAAGTCCATATTGTGCTTTAACTGCTTTTCGGTTAATAAATCATTGTTTCTTGGAATATCAATATACAATAACTCATAATTTTTAGAAATTTCTCTAAATTCGTCGGTATCAAACAAATCTTTTTTTAACATTTTGCAAGGTCCGCACCAATCACTACCAGTAAAATAGACTAAAATATTTTTGTCTTCTTTTTTGGCTTTTTTCAATACAGTCTCATAATCTGTGTTCCATTCTACATCTCCAATAACTTTATTAGTTGGTGTAAAACCAAATAATAAAGGAAAAATTAAGGCAATTAATAAGTGTTTCATCTTTATATTTTTTATTATTGATACAAAAAACTTGCCAGTTTTTATTTAAATAACGAATCCATTCCAGGAATATTGGGTAAACCATCTTTTGCAGCTGCGGCTAATTCAGTTTCATTTACCTGTGTTGCTCTTTCAATAGCCTTATTTAAAGTTACTATTAAATAATCTTCAAGCTGTTCTTTATCTTGTAAAAGACTTTCGTCAATATCAATACTTTTAATAGTTCTATTAGCAGTTATAGTAACCTTAATTGCGTTATCAGTAGATTTTTCATCAATTAAAACAGTATGTAATCGTTGTTTTGTTTCTTCAACTTTTTGTTGGGTTTCTTTAAGTTTTCCCATCATACCCATCATATCTCCAAACATAATTTTTTAGTTATAGTTAATATGTTTCAAAATTACTAAATTGTTGGTCAATCAACCTTAAAAAGAAATGAAAGTCATAAAAAAATGTATTGTTCTGTTAGTTAGTATTATTTTTGTTGCTTCATGTAAAAATATAAATAAGCCTATGGCTACTATTAAAACTCCTGTTGCTAAAAAAGTACCAAAAGAATTAATTAAACATAATGATGTTAGAATAGATGATTATTATTGGTTAAATAATAGGGAGGATAAAGAAGTAATTGCATATTTAGAACAGGAAAATACGTATTACAATACCTTAACTGCCCATACTAAAGATTTTCAGAAAACACTTTTTAATGAGATGAAGGAGCGTATTAAGGAAGACGACTCTTCTGTTCCTTATAAGTTAAATGGTTATTGGTATGAAACTAGGTATGAGTTAGGAAAAGAATATCCTATTTACTCTAGAAAGAAAGGGGAAGAAACGGCAGCAGAAGAAATTATTTTTAATTGTAATGATTTAGCTATAGGTCATGATTATTTTAATTTAAGTGGTATTGCAATTAGTCCTAATAACAAGTTAGCAGCTTTTGGTGTAGATATTGTTTCTAGAAGAGAATATACAATTAGAATTAAAAACTTAGAAACAGGGGAAGTTTATAAAGATGTTATAGAGAAAACCACAGGTAGTAGCGTATGGGCTGCAGATAACCAAACTTTGTTTTACACTAAAAAGGACCCTGTAACGCTAAGATCAGACAAAATTTACAAACATAAACTGGGTACGCCAACTTCTGAAGATGTTTTAGTGTATCATGAACAAGACGAAACTTTTAATACTTACATATATAAAACCAAGTCAAAAAAATACATAGTAATAGGGTCTTCTAGTACGTTAACATCTGAGTATAGATTTATTAAAACAGAAGAACCCGATTCAGATTTTGAAATATTTTCTCCAAGAGAAAGGGGACTAGAGTATTCTATAGCACATTACGGAGATAAGTTTTATATTTTAACTAATAAAGATGGTGCTTATAACTTTAAATTAATGACTTGTAGTGAGTCTGCAACGCCAGCTACAAATTGGAAAGAATTTATACCTCATAGAGAAAATGTATTGCTAGAGGATTTAGATATTTTTAAAGATTACTATGTATTATCTGAAAGGGAAAATGGTTTAAATAAATTGAAAATTGTTCGTTGGGATACCAACAAAGGATATTATTTGCCTTTTGAGAGCGAAACCTATACGGCATATGTTGGCATTAACCCAGATTTTAATACATCCATCCTAAGGTATGGTTACAACTCATTAACAACGCCTAGTTCTGTAATAGATTTTAATATGGATACCCATACCAAAGAAGTTAAAAAAGAACAGGAGGTACTGGGGGATAAATTTAATAAAGAGAATTATAAGTCTGAACGAGTTTGGGCAACAGCCAGAGATGGTGTAAAAATACCTATGTCCGTAGTATACCATAAAAACACTAAGTTAGATGGTACAAGCCCTTTATTGCAATACGCCTACGGATCTTATGGATATACAATTGACCCTTATTTTTCAACAGTACGTTTAAGTTTGTTAGATAGAGGTTTTATTTATGTAATTGCGCACGTTAGAGGAGGTGAATATTTAGGTAGAAAATGGTATGAAGATGGTAAACTTTTAAAAAAGAGAAACACCTTTACAGATTTTATAGATTGCTCTAAATATTTAATAGATAATAAATATACTAGCAGTAAACATTTATATGCATCTGGTGGTTCTGCCGGAGGTTTACTTATGGGAGGTATACTTAATATGGCACCAGAATTATATAATGGCGTAATTGCAAGTGTGCCATTTGTGGATGTTGTAACAACAATGTTAGACGATTCTATACCGCTAACCACTGGCGAGTATGATGAGTGGGGCAACCCTAATGATAAAGAGTATTATGATTATATGAAGTCTTACTCTCCTTATGACAATGTAACAGCACAACAATACCCAACAATTTTGGTAACCACTGGTTTACATGATTCTCAGGTACAATATTGGGAACCTGCTAAATGGGTAGCAAAGTTAAGAGAACTTAAAACAGATAGTAACTTACTATTTTTAGATACAAATATGGATGCAGGTCATGGCGGTGCATCAGGTAGGTTTGAAGCTTTAAAGGAAGTAGCAAAAGACTACGCGTTTTTAATAGATTTAGAGGGAAAAATCGATAAGTAAAAAAAAAAACCTAAATTTGTCACGTAATTGATAAGCTAACCAACAAAGTCTTATCATTTTATAACCAAATACGCATGGAAAATAAAATTAATGCCTATAACAATGTTTTAGAGTTAATAGGTAACACTCCGTTAATTAAAATTAATAATGTTACTAATTCCTTTAAAGGAGAATATTACGCTAAAGTAGAGGCTTTTAATCCAGGACATTCTGCAAAAGACAGAATAGCAATTCATATAATTGAAGAAGCAGAACGTAAAGGATTATTACACGAAGACAGTACAATTATTGAAACAACATCTGGTAATACAGGTTTTAGTATTGCAATGGCAAGTATTGTTAAAGGATACAAATGTATATTAGCAGTAAGTTCTAAATCATCTCCAGATAAAATAGATATGTTGCGCTCTATGGGAGCACAAGTATATGTTTGTCCTGCACATGTAAGTGCAGATGATCCTCGCTCATATTATGAGGTAGCTAAAAGGTTACACAGAGAAACAGAAGGTTCTATATACATTAATCAATATTTTAATGAACTTAATAGAGCTGCGCATTACGCTTCTACAGGTCCAGAAATTTGGAAACAAACAAATGGTAATATTACCCATTTAGTTGCCTGTAGTGGTACAGGTGGTACTATTTCCGGTACAGCAAAGTATTTAAAAGAGCAAAACCCAAATGTAAAAGTTATTGGAGTAGATGCTTTTGGTTCTGTATTAAAAAAATATCATGAAACACGTGAGTTTGATGCTAATGAAATTTACCCATACCGTATAGAAGGTTTAGGCAAAAATTTAATACCAGGAGCAACAGATTTTGACGTTATAGACAAGTTTGTAAAAGTTACAGATGAAGAAAGCGCACATACTGCAAGACAAATTTCTGGTACAGAAGGTTTGTTTGTGGGTTATACTAGTGGTGCTGCAATGCAGGCTGTAAAACAATTACACGCAGATGATGAATTTGATGCTAATAGTAAAGTAGTTGTTATATTTCCAGACCACGGTTCTAGATATATGAGTAAAATATATAGTGATGAATGGATGGAGGCTCAAGGTTTTTTACATACAGAAGTAGAACAGGAAAAGCCAGAAATTCAATTTGTTAAGTAATAAACTTAGAAATTAAAAAATAAAAAGACAATGAATTTTACTTCATTGTTTTTTTTTGTTCATAAAATTGTTATGAAACCTTGCTGAAATTCTGTACTTTTGCAGACAGCCAAAATAGCTTAGATGAGAGATTTATTTGATAGAATACTAGCGAACAAAGGACCATTAGGAAAATGGGCATCGCAAGCAGAGGGATATTTTGTTTTCCCTAAATTAGAAGGAACTATTTCTAATAGAATGAAATTCCAAGGGAAAGAAGTAATTACTTGGAGTGTTAACGATTATTTAGGTTTAGCAAACCACCCAGAAGTGCGTAAAGTAGATGCACAAGCAGCAGCAGATTATGGTTCTGCTTACCCAATGGGAGCACGTATGATGTCTGGACACACAGACTTACACGAACAATTACAAAATGAGTTGGCTGAATTTGTTAAAAAGGATGCAGCTTATTTATTAAACTTTGGTTACCAAGGTATGGTATCTACTATAGATGCTTTGGTTTCTAAAGATGATATTATTGTTTACGATGTAGACTCACACGCATGTATTATTGATGGTGTACGTTTGCATATGGGTAAACGTTTTACTTATAAGCATAATGACGTTGAGAGTTTAGAAAAAAACTTAGAACGTGCTACTAAAATGGCAGAACAAACTGGTGGAGGTATATTAGTTATCTCTGAAGGTGTTTTTGGTATGCGTGGTGAGCAAGGTAAATTAAAAGAGATTGTTGCTTTAAAAAAGAAATTTAACTTTAGATTTTTAGTAGATGATGCTCACGGTTTTGGTACATTAGGAAAAACTGGTGCTGGAGCAGGTGAGGAGCAAGGAGTGCAAGATGAAATAGACGTGTACTTTGCTACTTTTGCAAAATCTTTAGCTAGTACTGGTGCATTTATTGCAGCAGATCAAGAAATTATAGATTACTTAAAATACAACTTGCGTTCGCAAATGTTTGCAAAGTCATTGCAAATGCAATTAGTAGTAGGAGCGTTAAAGCGTTTAGATATGCTTAGAACAATGCCAGAGTTAAAAAATAAACTTTGGGAGAATGTAAATGCATTACAAAGCGGATTAAAAGAGCGTGGTTTTGATATAGGAACAACTACTAGTTGTGTTACACCTGTGTTTTTAAATGGTAGTATACCAGAAGCTATGGCATTGGTTAGAGATTTAAGAGAGAACTATGGTATTTTTTGTTCTATAGTTGTTTATCCTGTAATTCCTAAAGGACTTATTTTATTAAGAATGATTCCTACAACGTCTCATACTTTAGAAGATGTAAACGAAACACTTAATGCTTTTGATGCAATACGTGAGCGTTTAACAAATGGTACATATAAAAGATTATCTGCCGCTGTTGCAGCTGCAATGGGAGAGTAAAAAATCTTTTTATTTTATATTAAAAAACCCAAGTATATTATGCTTGGGTTTTTTAGTTTATAAATTTTTTCTGTAAGTTCTTCTTCTTCTAAATATTTTAGGGTCAAAATTTTTCCAAATCTGTCTTATAGCCGTATTTTCTTCTAATTCTGGTGTTCGTATACAGTTTTCTATACCCTTATCTTTAAATGTTTTGTAATATTCATTAAAAATAATTGCTGTTACGCCTTTGTTTTGGTATTCTGGATGTACGCCAATTAAGTAAAAAATAACATCTTTACTCTGCTTTTTAGCTTTAAGTAAATGGTAAGCGCCAAAAGGAAATAGCTTCCCTTTAGATTTTTGTAAAGCTTTAGAAAAAGAAGGCATTACTATAGAGAAAGCAACAAGATTATCATCCTTATCTACAATAAATTTTATGTACTCTGGATTAATAAAACTTATATATTTTTTCTTAAAATGTTCTTTTTGTATGTCGTTTATTGGGACAAAGGAAGATAAAGATGCGTAAGACTCATTAAACAAATCAAACATTTTGTCTGCTAAAGGCATTACGTCTTTAGTTTTTGTAAAATTTATTTCTCTTAAATTATATCTCTTTTTTATTAAACCCTGTATTCTTTCAAAAAACTCTGGCTTGGCATTGGCAAAAGGAAACTTGTTTTCCAAGTATTCTTTTTCCTTTACAAAACCTAAACGCTCGTAATGGTTAACGTAGTATGGGTGGTTGTACCAAGTTATCATACTACCAATATGGTCATAACCTTCTGTAACAACACCCACTTTATCTAAATTAGAAAATCCTACAGGACCTTCCATATATTCCAAATTATGTTTTTTTCCTATTTCTTCAACCTTTTGTAGTAATGCTTCAGATACGTTTATATCATCAATAAAATCAAACCAACCAAAGCGCATTTTTTTTACTTTTTGGTTGTTAATTTCAATCCAGTTAATTATTGCAGCAACTCTACCTACAATTTTAGGTCCGTTGTAAGCTAAAAGAAACCAGGCCTCTGCATCTTTAAAAACGGGGTTTTTTTCTTTATTAAAAGTATCTAATTCATCGTTAATTATTGGAGGTACCCAATATGGTGAATTTTTATATATACTAAACGGAAATTTTACAAACTGTTTAAGTTCAGCCTTAGTTTTAGCCTCTACAATGGTAATCATATTCTAATATCTTTATCTATATCAATATTAGGAATATTAATTAATAAGAGAAAGTTTTAGGCTTATTAAAATTAAAAGATGTTTTTAAAAATCTATTGGTTCATCATCTTTAGATTTCTTTTTCTTACTATTTTTATTTTTGGCATCTCTTTTAGCTTGTTTTCTTTTCTTTTTTAAGTCCTTTTTTCTGATTTTTCCGTCTTTGGTTGTTGCATTCTGATCTTCAATAGCAATTACTTTATCTTTATGCATGTCTAACCTATATGAAAAACCGGCAGCAAAAAATAGGCGGGTAGGAGTATCTTTTATATTGGCACCCAAATGTAAATCTACTTGCATATTTTCATCAATTAAATAAGCAGTACCACCTCTAAAAATTACATCAGAATATCTGTCGCTTTTAATGCCTTGGTTTTCTGCAAAAACACTCCATTTTGGGTTTCTAAATGCGTGAGATAAAGATACAATGTAGCTCCATTCAGGAAAATCTGTTCCTATGCGGTCATACGCTACATTGGTTATAAGTACAAATTTAGGAGAAAGCCTACTTTGTGTAGCAATCATACCTCTAGGCGAAATTGTTGCTTCACCAGGGTAGTATGGATTGTCTCCCAAAACAAAGTTGGCACCTGCATAAACAGATATTGCAGGTATTAAATTTTTTAGCTGAAATGTGTTATTAGCTTTCCAGCTATATAAATTTGGCTTGTTTGCTTCTTCACTCTTGTAAGGGTCAAAAATTAAATATTTTAATCCAATTCTATTTCTTTTAAAATCTGTATACTTTTGATCAGGAAAACCAATGGTAGAATATGTTCTGTTTTCATTAGTATATGTTCCTTCATATATAATTTCTAACTCTTCAAAAAACAAACCATACCTTAAAGCTAAATCTACTCCCAATAATTTAGAATCCGTTTTTAGTGTGTTATGACTTTGTTTTTCGTAAGACATTCCGGCTTCGGCCTGTAAAACTCCTGTGCCAATTGCATATGCACTTACAGATTGTCCTGGTCTGTTAGAGTTTATTACGTCTGTGTATTGTGAGAGTCCTAAAAATGGAAGTGCAAAAAGAAATAAAGAGAATATATTTTTTAATTTTTTCATACCTGTAAGCTTACCTAAATATACTTTTATTATTATTTTAAGAGATATAATCTTTATATACAACGGTAGAATTGTATTTTTGATATAAATTTCTAGAACAAATATGGATTTTTTAATAGCTATTCTTGTAATTATTGCGGTTTATTACCTGCTTAAGTTTTTGATACGCTTATATGCGCCAAAAATGATGAATTATGCAGCTAAAAAAACGGAAGAACATTTAAAGAAAAAATTTGAAGAGTTTAGTCAAAACCCTAATCAGGGATATACAAATACAACCGAAAATTCTTCTACCAAGGTTAATAAAACTAAATTTAAATCTAACCCTTCTAAAAAAGTTGGTGAGTATATAGATTTTGAAGAAGTTGAATAACTAATTGTAAATAACAACCAACCTTTACTAGGTTTAGACTTTAAGCAACTAAAAAATGCTTATTTTGCTAAACTTATGTGTGATATTAATACAACACCAACAACATAATGAAAATTAATTTTAAATCTGTTTTAACAAACTTTTTTGTTCTTGTTTTATTTGTAGTGGCTTCTTTGGCTTACTTTACTCCTGTTTTGCAGGGTAAAAAAATATTTCAGTCAGATATTGCCCAATATACAGGAATGGCAAAGGAGCAAAATAATTTTAGAGAAAAAACAAATACAGAGCCTTATTGGACAAATAGTGCTTTTGGAGGTATGCCAACATATCAGTTAGGAGCTAATTACCCTCATAATTACATAAAAAAATTAGACAAATTAATACGGTTTTTACCTAGACCAGCTGATTACTTATTTTTATACTTTTTAGGATTTTATATTTTATTATGCTGTTTAAAGGTAGATTATAGGTTAGCTGTTGTTGGTGCTTTAGCTTTTGGCTTTAGTACATATTTAATAATAATTTTAGGTGTTGGCCACAATGCAAAAGCGCACGCTCTAGGTTATATACCAATGTTATTAGGAGGTATAGTTTTAATGTTTAGAAAAAAATACATTTTAGGATTTATACTCACAGCATTTGCAATGGCTTTAGAGGTTAATGCCAACCATTACCAAATGACCTATTATTTTATGTTGCTAATTTTAATATTGGGTGTAATTTATTTAGTATACGCATTTAAAGAAAAGCAACTAAAGCATTATTTTATTTCTGTAGGATTACTTTTTGCTGCTGTGTTAATTGGTATTGCAACAAACGCAACTAATTTAATGGCAACAAAAGAATATTCTGATTGGAGTACCAGAGGTACATCTAAATTAACCATAAATAATGATGGATCTGATAGAGAGAATACTGGAGGACTAGATAAAGAATATATTACACAATACAGTTATGGAATAACGGAGTCTTTAAACATATTTGTGCCAAGACTATTTGGAGGGTCTAACTCTGAAAATTTAGGAGAAGAATCCAAAACTTATGAGTTTTTAGTGCGTAAAGGTTTATCTAGAAAACAAGCATTAGATTTTGCAGAAGGTTTGCCGTTATATTGGGGAGACCAACCGGGTGTTTCTGGAGCAGCTTATGTAGGTGCAGTATTATTTTTTCTATTTGTTTTAGGTTTGTTAATTGTAAAAGGTAAATTAAAATGGTGGCTTTTAGGTGGTACTATTATGTCATTAGTGCTTTCATGGGGAAAAAACTTTAGTGGTTTAACCAATTTTATGATAGATAATTTTCCTTTATATGATAAGTTTAGAGCAGTTTCATCTATCCAAGTAGTATTGGAGTTGTGTATTCCTTTGCTTGGTATTTTAGCTTTAATGACCTTATTTAAAGAGAAAGAAAATAGAGCTAAATACAATAAATCATTACTAATAAGTGCAGGGTTAGTTTTAGGAACATTAATACTATTATTTTTAGCTAAAGGAACTTTTACTTTTGATGGGTTAAGTGATGATAATTATAGAAAATATTTTGGAGATGAAGTATTAGCTATGATAAAACTAGACCGACAAGAGGTGTATACTAATGATGTTTTACGTTCTTTAATATATGTATTACTATCAGCAGCTACATTGTCATTATTTATACATAAAAGGTTAAAAAACAACGTTTTTGTAGCGGTAATGGGTGTATTAATTTTAGCAGATTTAGTACCTGTTGCTAAAAGGTATGTTACAGAAAATGACTTTGTACATGCAAGACAAATGGAGCAACCTTTTCCTATAACAAATACAGATAAACAAATAAACCAAGATACTTCTGTATTCCGTGTTTATAACCCAAGAGAAGGGTTAAACGGAGCAAGTACATCTTATTATCATAATTCTATTGGTGGTTACCACGGAGCAAAACCAGCTGCAATGCAGGACTTGTTTGATTTTCATATTTACAAAAACAATGTAAGGGTTTTAAGTATGCTTAACGTAAAATATGTAATTCAGGAAGATGAAGAAGGACGTACTTATCCAGCAGTAAACCCTAATGCAATGGGTAATGCCTGGTTTGTACAAAACCTAAAAAAAGTATCTTCTGCCAATGAAGAGATTATGGCATTGGATAGTTTAAATATTAAAACAGAAGCTGTAGTTAATATAACCGAGTTTCCAAAATTATCTAAATTTAGTTTTGCAAAAGACTCTACAGCCACAATTATTTTAGATAAGTATGAGCCAAACCACTTAACATATACATCTATTACTACAACAGATGCCTTAGCGGTATTCTCTGAAATGTATTATAAAAATGGATGGAATGCTTATATTGATGGAAAAAGTTCGCCATACTTTAAAGTAAATTATACGCTTAGAGCTTTAGAAGTGCCTGCTGGTAAACATAAGATAGAATTTAAATTTGAGCCAGAAGTAGTTGTAAAAGGCAGTAAAATAGCTTTAGCAAGTAACATACTTTTAGCTATAATTGTTATTGGAGGTATTATTTTTAGTTTTAAAAAAACAACTAAACGGGAAGATGCATAATGCAAAAGGTGCTAATTATTGCCTATTATTGGCCACCAGCTGGTGGCCCTGGAGTACAGAGGTGGCTTAAATTTGTGAAATATTTAAAAGATTATAATATTGAGCCTGTAGTATATGTGCCAGAAAATCCTAATTATCCTATAGAAGATGCATCCTTTGTAAATGAAATTCCCAAAGGTGTAAAAATTTACAAACAGAAAATTAATGAACCTTATGGTTGGGCTAATTTTTTATCAAAAAACAAAACAAAAAAAATTAGTTCTGGTTTAATACAAAGTAAAAATCAATCTATAATAGAAAAATTTTTGCTGTGGGTACGTGGTAATTTTTTTATACCTGATGCTCGTAAAAATTGGGTGAAACCTTCTGTTAATTATTTAACTAAGGTTGTAGAAGAGGAAAATATAAATACAATAATAACAACTGGCCCCCCACACAGTATGCATTTAATAGGCCTTAAGCTTAAGGAAAAGTTAGGTGTTAATTGGGTGGCAGATTTTAGAGATCCTTGGACTTCTATTGGGTACCATAAAAAGTTAAGATTAAGTAAGTCATCAGCTAAAAAACACAAAAATTTAGAACATTTGGTTTTAAATTCTGCAGATAGTATTTTAGTAACTAGTAAAACCACTAAAAAAGAATTTTTAAATATTACTAGCAAACCTATTGAGGTGATAACAAATGGTTTTGATGGTGATATCGCCAGTAAAAAAACTTTAGATAAAAAGTTTACAATATCGCACATAGGATCTTTACTTACAGGTAGAAATCCAGAAAATTTATGGAAAGCATTGTCTGAGTTGTGTGAGGAAAATAAAGACTTTAAAAGAAGTTTATGCCTTCAGTTTATTGGTGTTGTAAGTGAAGATGTTTTAGAAACAATTTATAAATACAACTTAAAATCTTGCGTAAATTTATTAGGATATGTCTCACATAAAGAGGCATTAGTGTATCAAGAAAAATCTCAGGTATTATTACTCTCAGAAATAGATTCTCCAGATACAATAGGTATTATTGCAGGTAAGCTGTTTGAGTATATGCGAGCTAAGAGACCAATTTTAGCTATTGGACCAAAAGGATGGGAGGTAAGTAGTATAATAAAAGAGACAAATACAGGCGTGGCTTTTAATTATAGCGATACATATAAATTAAAAAGTTTACTTTTAGATTGGTTTGGTACATACCAAACAGAAAAATTAAATGTAAATTCTACTAACATTAACACATATAGTAGAAAAGAGCTTACAGCTAAACTAGCTAATCATTTATATGGGTATTGTATTTAAACAAACTTTTAGTAATACCATTGTAACTTTTTTAGGCTTTGGTATTGGTGCTATTAATACACTTTTTTTGTACACTAATTTTTTATCTAAAGAAAATTATGGTTTAGTTACAGTAATACTTGCTACAGCAGCATTATTAATGCCTTTGCTAACTTTTGGAGTACAGAATACATTAGTAAAGTTTTATAGTAGTTATAAAGATGGTAATGAAGCAAAGTCTTTTTTAAGCCTTATGCTGTACTTACCAATGCTTATAATTATACCATTTACACTTATTACTTTTTTTGCTACTGATTTTATAGGTGATTTTTTAGCAGAAAAAAACCAAGAAGTTAAAGGATATGTATGGTATATTTTTTTTGTAGGGCTAGCAATGTCTTATTTTGAAATATTTTACTCTTGGGTAAAGGTGCATATGAAATCTGTTTTTGGAAACTTTATGAAAGAAGTTTTTGGTAGACTATGTATTGCTATTTTACTGGTATTGGTTTATTACAAGCTTATCTCTGTAGACTTTTTTTTAAAAGCTTTAGTAGGAGTTTATGTTTTGCGCTTGTTAGTGATGAAATGGTATGCTTTTAGCTTAGAAATGCCTGGTTTTAATTTTAAACTTCCAAATAATTATATTTCAATTATAAAGTATAGTGCACTTATTATTTTGGGCGGTTCTGCAGCCGTAATTTTACTAGAGATAGATAAGTTTATGCTTAACCAATATGTAGCTATAGAAAATGTAGCATTTTACGGCGTTTCTGTTTTTATAGCAACAGTAATAACGGTACCCTCTAGAGCTATGCACCAAATAACTCATCCTTTAACTGCTAAGTTATTAAATAGCAAAGACAAGCCAGAATTACTTAAGCTATATAAAAAATCATCATTAACCTTATTTATAATATCAGGAATTATTTTTCTATTAATTGTACTTAACTTGAATGAACTGTATAAATTAATGCCCGTTGCATATAGAGGAGGAATGCTTGTTGTTTTTTTAATTGGTTTAACAAAAGTGTTAGATGCTCTTTTGGGTAATAGTAACTCCATTCTTTTTAATTCTGATTATTATAGAGCAATATTAGTTATGGGAGTTTTGCTTGCTATTTTGGTAGTTGCTTTAAACTATGTATTAATTCCTGCTTACGGTTTAGAAGGAGCAGCTTGGGCATCATTTATTGCTATAGCAGGCTTTAATGCTGTAAAAATAGGCTACGTATATGCCAAGTTTAAAATGCATCCTTTTAGTTTAGATACATTAAAAGTTTTATTGGTTTTATGTGTGTTAGGTGGTTTGTTTTTCTTTGTAAATTTTAAATTTTATCCGGTAATAAATATTGCTTTAAAAAGTATTATAATTAGTGTTGTTTATATTTTTGTGCTTTATAAGCTTGGAGTTTCCAAAGATGTTTACGGTATAGTATCACCTTATTTAAAGAAAAAAAGAAAGCAAAAGTAAAGCCCCAGAAGAATAAATTCTCCTAGGGCTTTAACAACTAACAACCTAAAAAACTGTCTTTATTATCTTCTGCTTCTTGTACTAGAACTAGTTCTACTAGATCTAGATGGAGCTTTTGTGCTACTTGATGTTCTAGAACTGCTTCTTGTTGATGCAGCTCTACTTTTAGATGAACTACTTCTACTAGGAGTTTTTGTTACTCTTGTAGTTGTTCTGGTAGTGCTTCTTGTAGCTCTACTATTAGTACTTTGTGGTTTTCTATTAACCGTTGTAGTTCTTTTAGTAGTGATTCTAGCTGGTGTTTTAGCAGTACTTCTTGTATTACCAACTCTGCTATTTGTTCTGCTTTTTGCAGGAGTTTTATATGTTGTAGATCTCGTAACAGATCTAGATGTGTTAGGGTTTCTACTAGTTGTTCTAGTTACAGTAGTAGATCTAGTATTAGCTCTGTTATTTCTATCTATAACAGTTTTATTACTTTTTCTTGAGTTTTGTACAACAGCTCTAGAGTTTGTTCTAGCAATGCCAACTGTTCTGTTACTTCTTGTAGTTACTCTGTTATCATTTCTGTACACTTTAGAAGATCTGTAATTGTCTCTATTGTTGTATTTATATGATTTACCAACTCTTACATAAGATTTTCTATAATTGTTTGTATAAGGTCTATAATACGTATATCTAACAGGAGCATAATACCTTCTGTATGGTCTTGGTTGTACTAAACAAAAGTTAACTGCTGGTCTATGAAAATAACTATTGTATCTGTTAAATGTAAAATTTCTGTTATACCTGTTAATATATCCTCTGTGATAATCATAAAATCCTCTACTATTATAGTAAACATACATACCTCCAAGCCTGTGAACTCTATTGTTTCTGTAATTAATGTTTACATCACCAATTTGTTCTACTCTTCCGTAATAGTCATAATAAATAGGAACATTTTCTACTTGTATTACAGCTCCGTAATCATCATACTGTACATATGCATTATAATTGTAACCTGTATTAAAGGTGATATTTGCGTTTCTGCCTAAATTTATATTAGCATTTACATTTACTCTATTATCAATAAAGAAATCAAACTCACCATCTGGGAAAACTGAAAATGTTACGCCGTTCTCTACAAAAGTAAAAGAGTTGTTTTGTAATAAAGTATTGCTGCTTGCAACCTTATTCTCTGTGTTTTCTGTAGTTACAGCCATTGTACTAAATGTACCAACTAAAAGTGCTGTAAAAAGTAATACTGATTTTTTCATACTATAAGGTTTTATAAATTCAGAATGCAACTATTTACATTCTGATATTTATATTACAAACAGCGTGCCAAAAAACAGTTTTTGTATTTAACTATTTGATTATTAGTAAATTAATTTAGTTTAATTTTTCCTTAAGATATTTAGCTGTAAACGATTTTTTACTTTTTGCAATTTGCTCTGGAGTACCAGTAGCTATTAATTGTCCTCCTTTTGTACCACCTTCTTGCCCTAAGTCAATTATAAAATCTGCACATTTAATTAAATCTATATTGTGTTCTATTACAACAACAGAGTGTCCTTTATCTAAAAGAGCATTAAAAGATTTTAGTAATTTTTTTATATCATGAAAATGTAAACCAGTTGTTGGTTCATCAAAAATAAATAAAGATTTGTTGGTTGTTTTACCTTTTACTAAAAATGAAGCTAATTTAATACGTTGAGCCTCACCACCAGATAGGGTAGAAGAAGACTGCCCAAGTGTAACGTAACCTAAACCAACATCTTGTAAAGGTTTTAGTTTGTTCATTATTTTTAATTGTTGATGCTCTTCAAAAAAGGCAATGGCATCATCAATAGTCATAGTTAAAACATCATCTATATTTGCGTCCTGAAATTTTACCTCAAGTACTTCTTTCTTAAAACGTTTACCATTACAAGCATCACAAAGTAAATGTACATCTGCCATAAACTGCATTTCTACAGTTATTTCACCTTCTCCTTTACATTTTTCACAACGGCCGCCATCTACATTAAAAGAAAAGTGCTTTGCTTGGTATGCTCTAAGTTTGCTTAATTTTTGTGAAGCAAATAACGCTCTAATATCATCATAAGCCTTAATATAAGTTACAGGATTAGATCTAGAAGACCTACCAATAGGGTTTTGGTCTACAAACTCTACATTTTTTATATCCTTATATTCTCCTTCTACAGAAGTAAATTGTCCGGCTTTTTCTCCGTAGCCTCCAATTTCTTTTAATACTATAGGGTAAAGTAATTTTTTAACCAATGTACTTTTTCCGCTACCAGATACCCCTGTTACCACAGTTAGTATGCCTAAAGGAAAAGTAACATCTATATTTTTAAGGTTATTTTCTCTTGCGCCATTTATTCTAATAAAATTGGTAAAGTTTTTTCTTTTTTTAGGTACTTCAATTTTTTTAGTGCCATTTAGGTAACTAGCAGTTAAAGAGGTAGATTTTAAAATATCTTCCATAGTACCATTTGCTACAACCTCTCCACCATGTGTACCCGCCTCAGGACCTATATCTATAACCTGGTCTGCGGCATTCATTATATCCTCATCATGTTCTACAACAATAACAGTGTTACCTAGGTCTCGTAAAGATTTTAAAACATCTATTAAATTTTCTGTGTCCTTTGGGTGTAAACCAATACTTGGCTCATCTAATATATACATAGACCCAACCAAGCTACTGCCTAATGATGTAGCTAAGTTTATACGTTGACTTTCACCACCAGATAATGTATTAGATTTTCGGTTTAGTGTTAAATATGTTAATCCTACTTTATTTAAAAAACTAAGTCTTGTAGTTATTTCCACCAACAAGCGTTTTGCAATTTGTGCATCATGTTTATTTAGCTTAACCGAGTCAAAAAAATCTGTTAGCGTATCTATAGGTAGTTCTACTAGTTCTGATATGCATTTATCATTAATCTTAACATAGTCTGTCTCTGGACGTAAACGTTTTCCTTTACATGTAGCACACTTAGTTTTGCCTCTGTACCTAGAGAGCATAACACGGTTTTGTATTTTGTAACTCTTTTCTTCTAACATTGCAAAAAAGTTATTTAGGCCTGTAAAATATTTATTACCGTCCCAAACTAATTGTTTTTGCTCTTCTGTAAGTTCAAACCAAGGTTTGTGTATAGGAAAATCAAACTTATATGCAGCAGCTATAAATTCATCCTTATATTTGCCCATACTTTCTCCTTTCCAAGGAAAAATTGCACCCTCATAAACAGACAACGCAGTATTTGGAACAACTAAATCTTGGTCTATACCAATAACATCACCATAGCCTTCACAAGTTGGGCAAGCACCAAAAGGATTGTTAAAACTAAATAAGTGTACGTTTGGCTCTATAAATTTAATGCCATCTAACTCAAACTTATTGCTAAAAGTAGTTTGTTTACCTGTTTCTAATTCTTCAATAATACAATTGCCTTCACCTTCAAAAAAAGCAGTATCAACAGCATTTGCTAATCTATTATAAAAATCTTCATCATCTTTAGTTATAATTCTATCTACCACCAAATAAAACTCTCTATCCATTTGTGTAATAGAATCGTCTATACGTAAAACTTTACCTTTGTGTTTTATTCTGGCATACCCTTGTTTAGAAAACATTTCTAAAGCTTTTAAAGGCTCTCTATCTTCTTTAACCTTAATAGGAGCAAGAAGTAATAGTTTTGTATTTGCACTATACTCTTTAATAAAGTTAACAACATCTGTAACAGTGTGTTTTTTTACTTGCTTACCAGAAACGGGAGATATTGTTTTACCAACCCTAGCATACAATAGTTTTAAGTAATCATAAATTTCTGTTGTAGTACCTACAGTAGAACGTGGGTTTGTAGAGTTTACTTTTTGCTCTATAGCAATTGCAGGAGCTATACCTTTTATATAGTCTACTTTAGGTTTGTCCAATTTACCTAAAAATTGGCGTGCATATGAAGATAAACTTTCTACATACCTACGTTGGCCCTCTGCATAAAGTGTATCAAAAGCAAGGCTAGATTTACCAGAACCAGATAAACCAGTAATAACAACAAGTTTATTTCTAGGAATTACAACATCTATATTTTTGAGGTTGTGCAGTTTAGCACCTTTAATAATAATATTATGTTTTGGGTCGACGTCTAAAAGTGTATTCATATCCGTAATTAATACTGTAAAGATACAATTTGTACCTTTTAATAACCATAAAAGACGCTTTTACATCAAAAATAGGGGTAATCACAACATAGATTTTTTGCGAACCTCTTATTTTATATATATTTGAAGTGTAATTAAACTTATAGGCCTATATAGCGAACATTACTTTTTTAAAATTATTAAACACTATTAAATGAACTTATTCCCATATAGGGAGGCGGTACGCATTAAATAACCAAAAAAAGTAACTCGAAATGGATCTACAAATTGAAGACTCAGTATTAGTAAAAAAGTATATTACAGGAGATGAAAAATCTCTAGAAATATTAATTAATAGACACAACCAAAGAATTAGTAGTTTTATTTACTCTAAAGTATTAGATAGAGACATTACTGAGGATATATTTCAAGATACTTTCATTAAAGTGATAAAAACTTTAAAAAAGGGTTCTTATAGTGAAGAAGGTAAATTTTTACCGTGGGTAATGAGAATTGCACACAATTTAATTATAGATCACTTTAGAAAAAATAAGCGTATGCCTATGTTTGAAGGTAGCGATGATTTTAATATTTTTTCTGTAATAAGTGATGATAAGTTAAATGCAGAAAAACAATTAATAAAAAACCAAATTGATTCTGATTTAAAAGTTCTTATTGAAGAATTACCAGAAGATCAAAAAGAAGTTTTATTAATGCGTATCTACAAGGATATGAGTTTTAAAGAAATCTCTGAAAATACAGGAGTTAGCATTAACACTGCATTAGGAAGAATGAGATATGCTTTAATTAACATGAGAAAAATAATAGAAAAGCACAACATCGTTTTAACGAATTAATAGGTTTTTAACCTAAGAGTATAATATTTCTAAAATAGTAGCGTTATCTTACTATAACAATACTATTTTATATGGAAAAAATTTACTCTAAACAACAAAACAACTCTTGTGCAATAATGGCAACATCTAAAAGTACAGTTCAGTTTTTACTGAATTATTCTAAATCGATGAATGTAATTACATACAATGAGATGCAATTTGAAAACATTTTGAACTAAAAAAAGAGCCTTAACGGCTCTTTTTGGTTTTATAATATTCTTCAATCACTGTTTTTCTCCCTATTGTTTTTGTAATTATATCTTTATCTAAATCCCAACCTCTGGCTGGAGAATAGTCTCTACCGTACCAAATAATTTGCAAATGCAGATCGTTCCATAATTCTTTAGGAAACAATCTTTTTGCATCTTTTTCTGTTTGTACAACATTTTTTCCATTTGTAAATCCCCATCTGTACATTAGTCTGTGTATGTGGGTGTCTACAGGAAATGCAGGTATTCCAAAGGCTTGTGATACTACCACTCCTGCTGTTTTATGTCCAACAGCTGGAAATTTCTCTAACTCATCCATATCTTTAGGAACAATGCCATTGTGTTTTTTTATTAACATTTGTGATAAACCGTGTATTCCTTTGGCTTTCATAGGAGATAAACCAACAGGTTTAATTATGTCTCTAATTTCATCTACAGTTAATTTAACCATATCATAAGGGTTGTCTGCCTTTGCAAATAGTAATGGCGTAATTTTATTTACACGTACATCTGTGCTTTGTGCAGACATTAAAACTGCAATTAATAAAGTATATGGATCTTTATGGTCTAAAGGAACTGGTATTGTAGGGTATAGTTCTTTAAGTTTGTTTATTGTAAAAGTAACTTTTTCTGCCTTGGTCATTTTTGATTAGCTTTACTAAAAATTAGAAAAAACGAATTTAAATAATTTACTTATGAATACTTTAAAAGTAGGTGATAAAGTAGCAGATTTTACATCTAAAGATCAAGATGGTAATGCTGTAAGCTTATCTGATTATAAAGGAAAGAAATTAATTGTATTTTTTTATCCAAAAGCAAGTACTCCTGGTTGTACTGCAGAAGCTTGTAATTTAAGAGATAATTATAAAGAATTGCAAGCGCAAGGGTATGAGCTTTTAGGTGTTAGTGCAGATTCTGCTAAAAGACAATCTAATTTTAAAACAAAGTATGAGTTTCCTTTTCCGCTATTGGCAGATGAAGACCATACGGTGTTAAATATTTTTGGTGTTTGGGGTACAAAAAAGTTTATGGGTAAGGTTTACGATGGTATTCATAGAAAAACATTTATTATTGATGAAGATGGTGTAGTAACTAAAGTTATAGACAAGGTTAAAACCAAAGACCATGCAGCACAAATATTAGAATAAAAACATTAAAAAAAGCCACATTTAAAATGTGGCTTTTTCAATTATTTTTTATCTGCCTTACGTACAAATAACTCTTTTCGTTTTATAATTTCGGCAATACCTTCTGGTAACATTTTTTCCCAGTCTTTATCTCCGTTGGTAATTTTCTTTAATACATCTCTAGAGAAGATATGTAATATCTCTGGGTCATAATCAAAGATATCCATTACCTTGCCGTTATACTTAAAGAATTTGTAAAGCTCTTTCATTCTTGGGTGTACTTTAACGTTGTTACTTGTCATAATCTGACCAGTTTCTTCGTTTTTCATTGGGTATAAGTATACCTTTAAATCTTTAAAGAATAATTTGCCAAATGCTTCAAGTATACCGCCACTTAAATGTCTGTAATACTTTTCATCAAAAACCTCTACAAGGTTATTAACACCCATAGTTAAACCAATTTTAGCTTTTGTATAATTATTAAAGTATTCTACAAGTCTAAAATATTCCTGAAATTTAGATATCATTACTGTATGGCCAAGAGAACATAAAAGTTCTGCTCTATCCATAAAATCTTGCTCATCTATTTCTCCACTAGCTTTTAAATTGGCAAGTGTAATTTCAAAAATTACAATAGTTTTGTCAGGGTTTACTGTTTGTTCACTCATAAAAATATTATGAGATTTTTCAAACATATCCATATTTACTTTGGTTACGGGTCTGTAACTACCACGTAGCGCTAGTATATTTTTTTTGTAAAGTACAGCAGCTGGTAAAAGGTTATTACCATCAGGGCCAAACATAACGGCATCCGTCATATCATTCTTAATTAGCTGTAAGCTAATTAGTCTATTGTCTACTTTTTCAAAATTAGGACCAGAGAAATTAATCATATCAATTTCTACAGTATCCTTATCTATATGGTCATAAAGGTATTTAAGTAGTTTACGTGGTTTGTGATATTTGTAAAAGGCTCCATAAATAAGGTTAACACCTAAAATTCCTAAAGTTTCTTGTTGCAACCTAGCTTCGTTTTGCTTAAAACGAACGTGCATAATAATCTCGTCAAACTCTTTCTGGTCTGGATCTAACTGAAAACGGATACCAACCCAACCGTGACCTTTGTATTTTTTGGCAAAATCTATAGTAGCAACAGTGTTTGCGTAAGAGAAAAATAAACGTTCTGGGTGCTTTTCTCTACTAATACGTTCTTCCATTAATCCCATTTCATGAGAAAGCATTGTTTTTAAACGTGCTTGGGTAACATATCTACCATCGTTTTCTACGCCATAAATAGCGTCACTAAAATCTTTATCATACGCACTCATTGCTTTGGCAATGGTTCCAGATGCGCCACCAGATCTAAAAAAGTGTCTGGCAGTCTCTTGTCCGGCACCAATTTCTGCAAAAGTACCGTAGATATCAGGATTTAAATTTATTCTTAGGGTTTTGGCTTTAGTAGAAGGAATATTCTCAAAAGCAAAATCTTTTTTTAAGACTGATGACATTCTTTGTTGTTTTTTACGGTATACAAAGTTAACAAGATAGATTTATCTATTAAATAAATATGTTATAAATTTGATAAAAAAGGCCGAATTGTTAAAAATCACATTTTTGGGTACAGGAACATCTCAAGGAATACCAGTTATTGGTAGTAAACATCCTGTATGTTTAAGTAAAAATCCAAAGGATAAAAGATTAAGAGTATCTGTTTTAATTTCATGGGAAGAGTACAATTATGTAATAGATTGTGGTCCAGATTTTAGACAGCAAATGTTGCAAAACCCTATACCTAGTTTAGATGGTATTTTGTTTACTCATGAGCACTCAGACCATACTGCAGGTATAGATGATATAAGACCATTTTTCTTTAGACAAGGGGATATACCTATATATGCAGATAGCCAAGTAATTGAAGCTCTTAAAAAGCGTTTTGCTTATATTTTTGCAGATATTGACAGGTATCCTGGGGCTCCTGCTGTTGCTATACATGAAATTAAAGAAAATACTCCTTTTAAGTTAGGAAATAAAGTAGCTATACCTATAAAGGCACTACACAATAGGTTAGAAGTATTTGGTTTTAGAATAGATGATTTTGTTTATTTAACAGATGTAAAAAGTATTTCTAAAAAAGAGATTGCAAAATTAAAAGATGTAAAAGTATTGGTGGTAAATGCATTACGTATAGAGGCGCATCATTCTCATTTTAATTTAGAAGAAGCATTAGAGTTTATAAATATAGTAAAACCTAAAACAGCTTACTTAACACATATAAGTCATTTATTAGGTTTTCATGCAGAAGTAGAAAAATCTTTGCCAAATAATGTACATTTGGCCTATGATAATTTAACCATAAACATTTAGAATAATACCAAATGAAAAAGTATTTATATTTATACCTATTTATTTTTGCAGCTTTAATTGCATTATATCAGTTTGTAAGTGCTAATAAAATGATTGATGCTACTAATACGAAGTTTGCTCAGTTACAAGATAAAATTGAGAGTCTTGAAACTAAAAATACTAGACTTGAAGATTCCATACAGCAGTCTACTATTAATATGTTAGATCTTAAATACTTTTTATTAGAAAATAATGATGATGCGTTAACAAGTTTTGATCATTTAAGGTTAGAAAACCCTGCAAGATATATTGAAGATAAACTAATAGAAACCAATGAGTCTAAAGGAGATAATCCGTTAGTGCCTTACGCTGGTATGGAAGGTAATTTTAAAATTAACAAGATAAAAGTTTTAAACCACAAATGGATTATTGCGGATTTTTCTGATGGTAAATATTGGGGTGAATTGTTAATTAAGTATAATCTTAAAGATGATTTAGGAGTGGATTTTACAATGATGGATCATTTATTATACAGAAGAGATTAGTCTTTTTTACAAAAAAAAATAACCCCCTGAATAAAATATTCAGGGGGTTATTTTTTTGTAATATTATTTTTAAATTTTATCAGATAACCATTCTTTAAAAGAATAAAAACCTTGTGGAGAAACACCATGACCAACAGGGTATTCTTCATAAGTACACGCTATACCTAAACCTTTTAAATAATTAGGTGTTTTTTGTGCCCAGCTAATTGGTATTACTTGGTCTACAGTACCGTGAGAAGCATAGATATTTAGTTTGCTAGGGTCTTTATCTGTCCTTAATTTGGCTATTAAATTCTCATTAATATATCCACTAAGTGCAATTACATTTTTTACTTTTTCAGGATAACAAATTGCTGTAGCGTAGCTTAAAATTGCACCTTGACTAAAACCTAAAAGTGTAACATTACTTTCATCTAAATTATAGGCTTTACAGGCCTCATCTATAAAAACAAGTATTTTTTCTATAGATTCTGCGGCTTGCTCGTCATCACTCCATTTTCCTTTTTCCGCATCAAAATTTATGGCATACCAAGCATTACCATATGGTTGCATAGGGTAGGGAGCACGTACAGATATAATGCAAAGCTCTTTTTGTAATTCTGTAGCAAAAGAAAAAAGATCTTCTTCATTACTGCCGTACCCGTGTAGCATAAATAAAACGGGTGTTTTTTCTTGTTCTACAGTTGCTGGTTGTATAATGTGTTCTAAAGATAAAGGTGCTGTAGTCATACTAATTTATAAAAGTGAACCATTTTTGAGAAGCTTTTCCTATAAGCGGAATTGCTTGTTTTTTGTTATTTAACATACCAATAAAACCATAGGTCCATAATACTATGTAAGAGATGTACAAACCAGCCGAAGCATATAAGTTTAACCATTGGCTTATAAATAGCGCAAAACCTAAAAAAAATAAATTTAAACCAAAGTTTTGTCTAATATGAAAACGAGCAAAATCGTGCTTATCATCCATATTCATAGTAATTGCAATTAAGGTGCCTACACCAGTTAGGTAAGCTACTATTGCTGTAGTTTTTCCTTTAGGATTTGTACTCATTATATTTTTTTGTGCAAGGTAAAAATTTTGTAAAAAAAAAGAGGTCTAATTAAGACCTCTTTTTATTTTTTATTATTTGTATTGTAACTTTTTAAAAAAACAATATGCTTGTAACTATTTGCCAAATACCTAATGCAATAGCTGCCATACCTAATTTCCCTTGTAAAGGTCTTAGTTTAGCTAATAAAACTTCTCCTTTTGCTTTTGCTTCTTCATTTTTAGCTAATAAATGTTTGTTTATCATTCCATAACCTAAAATAAATCCTAAAGCAGCCAAAAGTACGTTTACAGCTAGCCAAGTTATCCAGTATATTGGACTGGTAGTTAATATACCTAATCTTAATATACAAGAAATAATCCCCCAGACTCCCCAAATACAAAATGCCAAACCTATCCAACCTTGGTAAGGTGTAATTTTGTCTAATAGTTCTTGGGCATTTGGCTTTTTAGATAATAGTAAAGATGGTGCGGCTAAAATACCTAGTAGTATTAAGGTAATTCCAAAAATCATAATTTATTAATTAGTTGGTTAAAAAAAGTTGACTATCTTTTAGTCTATTTAATAACGCAACTAAATACCTTAAAGTATTGCCAGGCTATCACAATTTAAAATTCCAAAAACTTGACCTTTTAATTTTTCTTTAAAAAACATACAGTTTTTAGCAGTGCTAATAGATGTGTTTTTATCAAAAAAATGCAATGTATCTTCATCAAACAAAGTAAAACAAGCCTTAGCTCCTTCCTTTATTTCTGGCTTTTGTAAGCCGTAACGTTCTCTTCCTTTTGTTAAAATTTGTACAGTAGTTTCTGTGTTAAAAATAGTATTTAACATACCAAATGATGATTCTAGACCAATGGTACCATAAGCTGCATTATCAAATTCAACTTTTTTCTGTTCTATATCTAACGGTGTGTGGTCTGTGGTTACAAAATCTATTGTACCATCTGTTACACCACTAATAAGGGCTTCAATATCTTTATTAGTTCTTAAAGGAGGTAGTACTTTATAAGTGGTATCAAATTCAGTTAATTTTTCATCGGTAAAAAGTAAATTGTGTAATGCTACGCTACAGCTTATATCTAATCCTTTTTTCTTAGCTTCGGCTATTAGTTTAACAGATCCTGCAGTAGAAATTGTAGGTATGTGTAATTTACCACCGGTATATTCTAAAATAAATAAATCTCTGGCTACTTGTAACTCTTCTGCTAATGCCGGAATACCTTTTAACCCTAAACTTGTAGATACTTCACCTTCGTTCACAATTCCTTTTCCTGCAATTTTTGTGTCTAACGGAAAAGAATAAATTAACCCGTTAAAATTTTGTGCATATTGTAGTGCTATTTTTAAAAGGTTAGAGTTGGTTGTAGCTTTTTTATAATCAGAAAACCCAACAGCGCCAGCGTTTTTCATATCATACAATTCCGCTAAATCTACAGTTTCACTATTTACAGTTAATGCACCTAGCGGATGTAAATTTGTTACTTCTTCTTTGGCTTTATCTTTAATATAAGCAAGCGTAGAGCTAGTGTACGGAATTGGATTGGTATTTGTGTTTAAAATAATATCTGTAAAGCCACCTTTAGCAGCAGTTTTTAATCCGTTTGCTATTGTTTCTCTTTCTTCAAAACCTGGTTCTCCAAAACACACACTAGTGTCTAGCCAACCAATAGATATACATAAGTTTTTTTTAGATATAACCTTTGTTTCTTGCTCTGGAGTTATTGCATCTGCAATTTTACTTATAACACCATTTTTAACTAAAATATCTTTAGTTTTTAGGTGAATATCCTTGTTTGAGTTATCAAAAATTTTGGCAGATTTTATTAATATATTCATTTAAAATATTTTTGAATAAGAACTTCTAGTATTACAAAAAACAAAGCAAAAATAACAAACCATTTCCAAAGCTCATGTACCTTTTGGTTATTTTCTAAATTGGTTAATAATTGACTAATACTATTGCTTTCTGTACTATTAATTATAGTGTTAGTGTTTATATATTGTAGTTTACTTTCTTCCCTGTTGTAATTAAAACTTATAGTACCTAAATCTATATTTCCTTTTTTAATAGTGTATATACCCGCATTTTTTGGGGCGTTTGTAAACGTTAATGTAGTTTTGTTGGTAAACGCTTGTTGTTGTGGAATAATTTCAGACTTATCTTTTACAATTTTTAAAACTACATCTTTATCTAATGTTGTTTCTATATCTAAATTAGTAGGTTTATTAATTGTGGAATACAGCTTAGGAATATTAAAACTATTGTAGCCAATGTTGTATATTGTTGGTACTATTAGTGGAGACCCTTTAAAGTTAGAGTTTTCTGTAGATAAACTACTAGTAAAAAAATAAAAGCCATTTGCGCCTAATAAAAAAGGTGATCCGTCTTGATAATTTAAAATTGATGGGGAAGTAGTTGATACAATAAATGAGCTATTAACAGTTGGATACTGAAAGTTTGTAACTCTTTTTTGAAACACATTTTTATATAAATTATGAGAAAAATTAATACCAGTAATTTTACGCTCTATTTTGGTAATTCCTTTAATATTTGTGTTAAAATAATTAAATAGTAATGCATTGTAGTTTTTAGGTTCTACCTGTAAAGAAGGTATTACTAATAAACTACCTCCATTTTTGGTAAATGCAATTAAAGCATTTTTTAATGATTCTGGTATGGAGTTAATCTCATTTAAAACAATTAAGTTTTGACTAGTAATTTTACTGTAGTTTAATTGATTTAGTGTTGTTACAGAAGTCGTAAACTCATCATTAGACAATATTTTATTTAAAAAATTAGTTTCTGTGTTTGAAATTATTAATGCTTTTATTTTTTCTTTTTTATTAATGGTAAAATAAAAGTTGTTGTCGTATAATAAGCCGGCATCAGTAAGCTCTATTCTGCCATTTATTTTTACATTTTTTGGTAACGTAAATTTTACTTTTGCTTTTTTTGTTTTATTAAATGCAGCAGATGTTTTTGCTGTTAAAGTATCATTATTATATAATGCCACAGCAGTATTATTGGCGTTTTTATTAGCAGTTAAATTAGCGCTAAGTTCTATGTTTGTTGCATCTGTATTAGAAACGTATACACTATCTATACTAATATTTGTAAAAGTGTTAGGTTGTTGTTTAACTGTATAAACGTTTATATTTGCTATACTGTCTATTACGGCAGAATTATTTTTTTTCTGAAAATCTGATATAATTATAAAGTCTTTAATACTACTGCCATTACTGCTAAAAAGTGTATTTGCTTTTAATATAATATCTTTTAATTGTAGTTGGTTGCTACTAAACTCTAACGACAACAAATTGTTTTGTATTTCCTTTAAAACAACATTTTTATAAGTATCAGTATTGGTAAAAAGACTAAATTCTTTTTCTTTAGGAGTATTTTTTATGAGCTCTTGTATGGTATTTTGTAAAATACTTGTACCATTATTTGGTGCTTGCATACTAAAAGAATTGTCTATATAAATAATAGTTTCTCTTTTTTTAAATACATCTTTTTTGGCGAAATACGGCTGGGCAAAAGCAATTATTAAAGAAGTAAATAATAAAAGTCTGGTACATAAAAGTAACAACTTTTTTAAGTTTTTAGCTTTTTTAGACTGTGTTTTTACCTTTTGCAAGAGTGCAACATTGGTAAAAGGAGTTTTTTTAAATCTTCGGAGTTGAAAAAGATGAATAAATATAGGAACTAATAGTAAAAATAAAGCCCAAAGAAGATCCGGATATTTAAACTGCATTCCTTAATTTGATTTGTCAAATATAATGAAATTGATGCAAAGCAAATAATACTTTAGCAAAAGAAAAAATAATCTTTTACTGTGTTTAATTTAAGGGTATTAAGGTAAGCCCTTATGCTTGTTTGTTCTTTATGGTTAGCAACAGTAATAATAATTTGCAAATCTTTTACTTCTTTAACTGTTGTAAAGTGTTGTAGTTTTATATTATAAATGTTTTTACCTATTTTTTGTTGGTTGTTACAAACCCAGGTAAAGTTTATATTTTTAGTTTGTAGTTTTTTAGCAATTTCTTTCCCTTTTTTACCAGCACCCCAAACAATTAGATTTTTAGTTGCTTTGTACTCTAGCTCTAAAAAATAATCAAGTTTTATGTCTAAAAAGTAATTTTGAGCGTAATGATCACTAGTTCTAGAGGTTCTTTTACTGTAATCTCTCCATTTATGTAAAATAATATTACAAGGTATACATTTAATATTGTGTTTGTAAAATCTAAATGCTAAATCATAATCTTCAGGATAAGTAGTAGGGTTAAAAGCATCCACCAAATCAAAGTCAGTTTTATGTACCATCCAACACGGAGAAGGTATTACGCATTCTTTATATATTTCAGAATAGTTATTACCTGTTTCGGTTAGCTTGTTTAACCATTCCTCGTACTTTTTATAACCATCATTTACCCCATTTTTAGCAAAATATTTTACTTTACCAATAGCTATATGTTTTGGGCCATTTGTTAATAGTGTAGAGAGCATAACTTCAATCTTATTAGGTAGCATTATATCATCAGAATCCATTCTAGTAATATACGTGCCGCTACTTAACTTATAGGCATATTGTAAGGCACTAATAATACCCTTGCCTGTATTTAATGCAGATTTTATTCTTTTGTCTTTTACAGCGTATTTTTCTAATATAATAGCACTTTTATCTGTAGAGTGATCATTAATTGCAATAATTTCCCAGTTAGTGTATGTTTGAGAAATGATTGAAGAAATACACTCATCTAAAAATTTCTCAACATTTTTAAAAGGAATTAAAATACTTACTAGAGCGTTATGCATAGCACTATTGTTTTAGTGCTTTGGCTATAGCTTCTTCTGCTAAAGGAGCCATAACTTGATATCCTTTTTTATTTGGATGTACGCCATCACCAGAGTGTTCTTTTTTTAGCCCATAGTCTTTGGTAGCCATAGCAGAAAAATAATCTAAATAAATTAAATTATTATCTGCAGCATAAGCTTTTAGTTTTTTATTTAAGGCTGGTATTTTTATATTAGGTTCTTTGTTAGGAGACCAAGGATAATCAAAAGCGGGTAGCGTAGAACAAATAATTACTTTTATATTATTTGTAGTGGCAAGTTCTGCCATACTTTTTATATTATTTGTAATTTCCTCTAGAGTAGTAGGACCAGTATTTCCAGCAATATCATTTGTGCCAGCTAATATTACAACAACTTTGGGTTTTAGGTTTATAACATCTTGCCTAAAACGTATAAGCATTTGAGGTGTAGTTTGTCCGCTTATTCCTCTATTAATAAAATTTTTATTTTCAAAAAAGCTAGGCATCGCATTACTCCAACCTTCGGTTATAGAATTGCCCATAAAAACAACTCTGTTATCACTTTCTGTTGGAGCTTTAAGTTCTTTATTTGCCTGTTTATATTTATTTAAATTAGCCCAATCTTGAGCTTTAGAATTACACGACATAAAAAAACATAAAATTAAAATATAAACAGTATGTACTATTTTCATTTCTTTTTTGCTTGATGAAAACACCAAGGTACTAAAAATAAAAATATAATTAACAAAATTAAATATTAGGGGTAGGTAATCCTTAATATATAATTAAATTTATGCTGTTTTATATTTTTTTAATGTTTGCGTTTAAGCCTTCTACAATACCAAGAATATTATTAATTGTTTCTGTAAAATGATGCTTTATTAAATCATTGGGGATACGAATAGTTGTAAAGCCATTTTTGAAAGAATGCATTGCTTCTTCTAAATCGTTTATTGCTTGTTCATGTGTTAACATGTGGTACTCGGTATCAATTTCTATATTTAGTTTAACTCTAGAAATAGCTATATCTATAGATTTTTTACCGTCCCACCATTCTAGCATTGGTGTTAAGCCTCTTTCTTTAAGACCATAATATAACTGTATAGCTTCTTTAGGCGTATTGTTTTTTATAATAAGCCTGTTTAATCTCACTTGATGCTTTGCACATAACTCAACTCCAAATGCATCAATAGCATTTTTATGGTCAATATAGCTTAGCTCTTTCTTACATTCTAAACATGTCATTAATAGTAGGTTTAATAAGGTTTGGGATTATTATAACCGTGCTTTTTTAGGTTTATTATTTACGTTTCGATGAAATACACACAAGTTTTTGATTTTTAGATGAAATGCACACTTTTTAGACATTAACATGTGGTTTATGCCTGATTCTAATGAAATATAAAATAGTGATGTTTGTTAAATTATTATGAATATTTGTTAAAAATAAGCTAAATTATTGTTGAAAATTTATATTTGAATAGCCAACCAAAGTTATTAGTATACAAATGAATTATAAAACCACACTATACATAGTGTTTATTACTATGTTTACTGTTCCACTTCACTTATGCAGTCAGTCATCAAGTAGTAAACTTACAAAGCACGATGAGGCTATTTATCGATGGTTTGATAAACAAATTGGGTTAGAAAATACATTATTATATAATGGATATTTAGATGATGGAGATGCTTATTTTGAAAAAGAAAATGCTTACAAGGATAGTCATAGGTACTATAATCAGTTTGATTTTTATGAAGGATCATTAATTTATGATAATCAGTTCTTTAATAACATTAATATTAAATACGATTTATTTGAAGAAAGTTTACTACTTACTTTAAAAAACAGTGATAATAATTTAAGAACTATAAGGCCATTAAATAATAAGGTAAAAAGCTTTTCTATTGATGATAAATATTTTGTAAATATTGATTTTTTGGAAAACAATGGTGAGGTATTAAAAGGTTATGCAGAATTATTACTAAATACAGCAAATTTTAATTTTTACAGAAAGCATTTTAAACAAAAAAATGAAGTTTGGTCTACAGGTAAGCTACAATATAAATTTTCTTATAAGTCTCAAGATTTTTTATACTACAAAAATGAGTTTATAAGAATAAATAAAAGCCGGCAATTATTTAAAATTTTTCCTGAATATAAAAAGGTAATTAAGGAATACTCAAACGGAAAAATGAACAATGACAAAAATACTATTGTTCTTTTGAAAAGGTTAAACATGTTAATGAGTAAAAAAGCTAATTCTTTATAGATGAAAAAATTTACTATAATAGTTTTAATACTAATTTTTTGCAATAAAGCATCTTCTCAAGAAAAAGAAAACTTAATTTCTTTAGATTTTAATAGTTCTTCAATAGAAGAGGTTTTAAATAAAATAGAGAGTGTTTCTGAGTATAATTTCTATTTTTCTAATAAATGGTTTCTCAATTTAAAAATATCAGGTAAGTTTAGTGATGCCAACTTAACCACAGTTTTAGATAAAATTTTTGAAAATACAGATTTAAACTATTTTATAATTAATAAAAATGTTTACGTTTTACAAAACAGAGTAATTTATAATAAACTACCTAGTAGCTTTGATGAGCCAATTTATGATAGTATTAGCAAATTAAAACCAAAAGTTAATTTGCAAAATCCTGTTTTTATAAGTAAAAAAAATAAAGATATTGAAAATGATTTTGTAGAAACGATTAGGATTGGAAAGTCCAACTTAAATGATTTAAGGGATAAATTTATTTTAACGGGTTATGTTAAACAACATTCAAGTAAATTACCCTTAGCCGATGTAACTATTTATGTTAAAAATAAAAATATTGGAGTTTCAACAAATAGTAAGGGGTATTATAAATTAGAATTACCTAAAGGAATAAACCTAATAGAAGTTAGCTCTATAGGAGTTAAAAAACAAGTAAAAAGAGTTTTACTGTTTAATGATGGGAATTTAAATTTTAATTTACTTGAAGATGTTGAAGAGTTAGATGAAATTGTTTTAGATGGTGAGCAAGATCAAAATCTAGAAGAGACTTTAATGGGTACATCTGAGGTAGATTCCGAAGAGTCTAAAAATATACCTTTAGTATTAGGGGAAAGAAATATCCTAAAAGTTGCAACAACATTACCAGGTATAACAACAGCAGGAGAAGGAGCTACTGGCTTTAATGTTAGAGGAGGAAAAACAGATCAAAATTTAATACTTTTAGATAACGCTGTTATCTACAATCCATCTCATTTTTTTGGTATTTTTCAGGCTTTAAATCCATTTACTACAAAAAGTCTAAAAGTTTATAAAGGGAGTATCCCTTCAGAATTTGGAGGACGATTGTCTTCTGTTTTTGATATCAAATCCAAAGAAAGTAATGTAAATGATTTTAAAGGAGAGGCATCTATAGGTCCTATCACTAATAATATTGCAGTAGAGATTCCGGTTATAAAAGATAAATCATCATTAATGTTAGGTGGCAGATCTACTTATTCAGATTGGGTTTTAAAATCATTAAATGATGATAATTTAAGTAAAAGTAAAGCAAATTTTTATGATTTAATTGGAAAATATAATTATAAAATTAATGATAATAATGATCTTAAAGCCACTGCATATTACAGTAAAGATGTTTTCAGTATCACTTCAGATTCTTTATATAGTTATAATAATACTTTGTTTTCTTTAAGTTGGGATAATAAGATAAATAGTAAAAATTTAGGAAGTTTATCATTATTCAACACTAACTATGGCTTTAATATAGATTATGAAGGAGAAACAAATAACGATTTTACTTTTGATTATGGAATTAGAGAAACAGGATTTAAATATAAAATAATTTATTTGTACAATAACAAGCACAAATTTAACTACGGTATAACAAGCAAATTATACAATGTAACTCCTGGTAATAAACAACCAATTGGTGAAGATTCTGATGTAGAAACAGTTAGTTTGGATAAAGAAAAAGGGGTAGAATCAGCCATTTTTTTAGCAGATGATTTTGAGGTTAACAATAAATTAATGTTTAATTTGGGGGTTAGATATTCAACTTTTACAGCCTTAGGGAGAAACACTACAAGAGTTTACAGAGAAGGAGAACCTAAAAGTGATGAAACAGTTGAGGAGGAAATAAACTTTGGCAATAATGAAAAAGTTAAAACTTATGGAGGTATTGAAACTAGAATTGCAGCTAGGTATTTGCTAAAAAATAATTTATCTATTAAAGGTAGTTATAATAAAATGTATCAATACATACATACTTTATCAAATAATACAACAGGATCTCCAATTGATACCTGGAAATTATCTGACTATAATATAAAACCACAAAAAGCAGAACAATTTACTTTGGGCCTATATAAAAATATAGATGGAAATGATTACGAAATTAGTTTAGAGGGTTATTATAAATTATCTAAAAATGTACCCGATTTTAAAACAGGAGCCCAACTAAATTTAAATGAAAATATTGAAACTGAAATTTTACAAGGAAAAGGAAAGGCCTATGGTGTAGAATTTTTAGTGCGTAAGAATTCAGGAGATGTTAATGGCTGGTTAAGTTATACGTATTCTAAATCTTTAATACAGTTAAACAGTAAATATCCCGAAGAACAAGTAAATGGCGGAGATTATTTTCCTGCTAATTATGATAAACCTAACAATTTTAATTTAGTTTCCAATTACAAAGTAACAAGGCGATTTAGCTTTTCTGGAAATTTTACTTATCAAACTGGTAGACCTGTAACATATCCAACAGGTAATTTTACATATCAAGGATCTAACTATACAACCTATAGTGAACGTAATAAATTTAGAATACCAGATTATTACAGACTAGATTTAAGTTTTAATGTAGAGGGAAATCACAAACTTAAAAAAATAGGTCATAGTTTTTGGAATATTTCAATCTATAATGTTTTAGGAAGAAATAACCCATATTCTGTTTATTTTGTTACAGATAATGGAGAGGTAAAAGCTTATAAAAGTTCAATTTTTTCTATTCCAATACCAACAATAACGTATAATATAAAATTTTAAACTTTATGAAAAATTATATAATAAAACAATACAGAGTTGTACACACACTTTTAGTTTTATGTATTTTATTAATTGGTTGTATAGAAGAGTTTACACCAGAAACAAAGGACTACGAGAGTCTTTTGGTAGTTGAAGCAGTATTGACAGATGAATATAAGTATCAAAAGGTAAAATTAAGTAGAACCTTTAAGTTTGAAGAGGAAGGAGCTAAAAAAGAAGAAGGTGCTGAAATTTTTATTTTAGATAACTTAAATAATAAGTATAATTTTAGTGAATTAGAGCCAGGTGAGTATGTGTCTGATGTAGCTTTTAAAGCAGAAAAAGAAGAATATCAATTGTTTATTAAGACAGCAAATGGTAAAGAATATGTATCATCGCCAAATACATTAAGTGAGGGGAGTGGTATTACTAACTTATTTGGCAAAATAACTACAAACTCAGACAAAGTAGAGGGTGTTTCTTTTGTTGTTAATGTTCAGGAAGCTTCTGGTGATGCAAAATACTATAGATACGAGTACGAAGAGACACATAAAATAATTGCCCCGTGGTATAGAAATAGAAGGGCTGTGATAGTTTCTGAAAATCCGCCTCAAATAGAAATAGAATACAAATCTGATCAAATTGGAAAAATTTGCTATAGTACAGCCATATCCTCATCTATGATTATAGCTTCAACAGAAGGTTTAAATAATGGTCAATTAGTGGATTTTCCAATAAGATTTCTAGAAAGAGATGATTATAAGATTTCCAACCGTTATTCAATCTTGGCAAAACAATATGTTATATCTAGAGAAGCTCATACTTTCTATAAAACTTTAAATGACTTATCTAGTTCAGAGAGTTTATTTTCTCAAATACAACCCGGATTTTTAAAAGGAAATATAGAGAATATTAATGATGAAAGTGAAAAGGTAATAGGATTTTTTGAGGTTTCATCTGTATCCTCCAAAAGGATATTTTTTGAGTATAATGATATTTTTACAGATGAGGTTTCAAGGGCTAAATATCCTTTTAGTTGTTCTTTTATTGCACCTGAAGAAATTAACAGGGTAATTAATATTATTAAAAATAAGTCACACACATGGGTAACTGATGAACCAGAACTTTGTTCAATAGAATTTTGTCCTTACGGTAATATTGAATCCGGACCTAATGTATATGTTTCAATTGCTTGTGGAGATTGTACCGTTTTTAGTAGTAGTATTGTCCCAGATTTTTGGGAAGATTAAAAAAAAAGAATAATGAAAAAATTATACAAAGTTTTTATTTTTTGCCTTTTAGTTCATTTATCTAATAATCTACTTGGTCAACAAAATTACAAAACCAAAAGTGTTTCAAATGCTTTAAAAGAACAAGTCTATATTCATTACAATTCTAATTTACTGTTTGTTGGTGAGTATGCACATTATACAATGTATTGTACATATTTAAAAAATCAAAAACCTAGTGAAATCAGCAAAATTGGTTATGTTGATTTAATAGGGGAAGGTAATAAAGTTGTTGTTACTCAAAAAGTTTTTTTAAAAAATGGTATTGGTAGAGGAGATTTTTTTATACCAACTTCTGTTGCTAGTGGAAACTATAAAATTATTGGTTACACAAGTTGGATGAAAAATAACAAAGTGTCAGCATTTTTTTCAGGAGACATAATTATTATTAATCCTTATCAGGAAAACCAAAATATAAACTTTGTTTCAAAAACAAATATGCCTTCTAATACAGTAAAGTTTATTGGTGAAAATTTAAATAAAGGAGATTTAAATATAGAGTTTTCTAAAAATGCATACAACAAAAGGGCAAAAGTAACACTGCAACTATTTCCAGAACAAAAACATATAAACGGTACTTATTCTTTATCTGTTCATAAAACTAATGCAATTGTTTTAAATTCTCAGGAATATTCTAATAATTACAATTCCTTTAAGGATGAGATTAATCCATACGTACTGCTAAAAGAAGAAAAAGATATTACTTTACCAGAATTACGTGGAGAAATTATAGAGGGCAATATACAATCAATTAGTGATTCTATACCAATTAATAATATTTCGGTTTGTATCTCTATACCAAGCAAAAAAGGATATTTTTTTAAAAATTCTAAAACTAATAATTTGGGTGAATTTAAATTTATTATAGATAAAGAATACGACACCTCAAAAGCAATTATACAAGTATTTAATAAAAATAAAGAAAATTACACCATAAATATTAACAATCCTAAACCTGTAAATTTATCATCTCTAACCTATAAAAATCCGTCAATTCCTTTTTCCGCAAATAAAGAAATTAAAAAAAGAAGTATTCACAATCAAATAGAGAATGCATATTTTGAGCTTAAACCGGATTCTATTTTGGTAAAAGATAAAATTTTGCAATTTACTACAGAAAATAAACTTACTTACCAGTTAGATGATTATACTCGTTTTAAAACAGTAAAAGAAACATTGGTAGAAATAGTAAATAATGTCTGGTCTAAAAAAATTGGCGATGATAAATATATTTTCCAAGTTAGAATGGTAAATAGTAATAATGATTATTTTGATTATTCTAATATTAAAGCACTTGTAATTGTTGATGGTATTATGGTTCAGGATCATACAATACTAATGAATTATGATGCTAGAAATATAGATACTATTAGTATAGTAAGGAATAAGTATGTATATGGTGAGGAAATTTATGAAGGAATAATAGAAATTAATACAAAAAAAGGAGATTTTAAATTGCCTTACTCTAGTTTAGGTATTTTAAATTATAGCTTATCTCCTCCAACAAAACATTTAATCTATTATAAACCTGATTATGATAATTTAGAAAATAAAAAAAATATTCCAGATTTAAGATATCAATTACTTTGGCAACCATATATTAGTTTTGATACTAAAAACATTAAGAAGATAGAGTTTTACACATCAGATATTACAGGAGAATTTAAAGCAACTCTAAGAGGATTTACCAATGAGGGCGAAGACGTTTTTTTTGAAAAATATTTTACGGTAAATTAATTTCTCAAAAAAATTATTGTCAATAAATAAAATTTTTTTAATATTGCTATAACAATGAAAGCAAACAATATAATTATTATCGTATTAGTCATTATTATCTCTCTCGGGGGATGATGCGGTCTTATATTGATTTTAAGAAAAGCCTGTGTCATACTAAAATTGACACAGGCTTTTTTTTGTTTTTAACGTAACTAAAACCATAATACATTTAAACTATTAAAGTAAATAAAATAGCTGAATGTGATACATTTTAAGGTTTTAAAACACTGAATATCAGATTTTTAAATAAATATATAGTGAGTTGAATTTATACTAAAAAACATTGTTAAAAAAATGAAGAAAGTGAAAGAATTATATTTGAATAGTAAATTATATTCAATAAACAATAAGAATTACAAGATATAGCCAAATGGAGTTAAATAAGTACAGTAAAAATGTAACACAAGATCCAACACAACCTGCAGCACAAGCAATGTTGTACGGTATAGGTTTTAAAGATGAAGATTTTAATAAACCTATTGTGGGTATTGCAAGTACTGGTTACGAGGGTAATCCGTGTAATATGCATTTAAATGACTTGGCTAAAGAAGTTAAAGAAGGTGTAAATACAAACGAGTCTGTTGGTTTAATATTTAATACTATTGGCGTAAGTGATGGTATTTCTATGGGTACACCAGGAATGCGCTTTTCATTACCTTCAAGAGACATTATTGCAGATTCTATGGAAACTGTGGTACAAGGTATGTCTTATGATGGTTTGGTAACCGTTGTAGGTTGTGATAAAAATATGCCAGGTGCTCTAATGGCAATGATTCGTTTAAATAGACCATCTATTTTAGTTTATGGGGGTACAATTGCTTCCGGTTGCCATAATGATAGAAAACTAGATATTGTTTCTGCGTTTGAAGCTTGGGGAGAAAAGGTAGCTGGCACAATGCAGCAAGAGGAGTTTGGTTGTATCATTAAAAAAGCAATACCTGGTGCAGGTGCTTGTGGTGGTATGTACACAGCAAATACAATGGCTTCTGCTATAGAGGCGTTGGGTATGTCTTTACCATACAATTCTTCTAATCCTGCAATTGGTAAAGAAAAAAAACAAGAGTGTGTAGAGGCTGGTAAGCAAATGTATCATCTACTTAAAAATGATATTAAACCTTTAGACATTGTTACCAGAAAATCATTAGAAAATGCTATTCGCCTAGTTACAATTATGGGTGGTTCTACTAATGCAGTATTACACTTTTTAGCTATCGCAAGAGCAGCAGATATAGATTTTACGCTTCAGGATTTTCAAAAAATTAGTGATACCACACCTTTTATTGCAGACCTAAAACCTAGTGGTAAATATTTAATGGAAGATGTACACCGTATTGGTGGTATTCCGGCTGTGTTAAAATATTTATTAAAAAACGGATTATTACACGGTGACTGTTTAACTGTTACTGGTAAAACATTGGCAGAGAATTTAGAAAATGTGCCAGATTTAATAGAGGGACAAGATGTTATTCGTCCTCTAGAAAATCCAATAAAAGCAACAGGCCACTTACGTATGCTGTACGGTAATTTGGCAGAAAATGGTTCTGTAGCAAAAATTACAGGTAAAGAAGGATTATTATTTAAAGGTACAGCTAAAGTTTTTAATAGTGAGTATGATGCTAATGATGGTATTAGAGATGGTAAAGTTAAAAAGGGAGATGTAGTCGTCATTAGGTACGAGGGACCAAAAGGCGGACCAGGAATGCCAGAAATGCTTAAGCCAACAGCTGCAATTATGGGTGCTGGTTTGGGTAAAGATGTAGCCTTAATTACAGACGGTCGTTTCTCTGGAGGTACGCACGGTTTTGTTGTAGGTCATATTGCGCCAGAAGCCCAAGACGGTGGTACTATTGCTCTTGTAAAAGACGGTGATATTATTACAATAGATGCAGAAACTAATGCTATTAATGTAGATGTTACACCAGAAGAATTGGCTAAACGTAAAGCTAATTGGGTGGCTCCAGAATTAAAATTTAAAAAAGGTGTATTGTACAAGTACGCTCGTTCAGTATCATCTGCAGCCCAAGGTTGTGTTACAGATGAGTTTTAATAAAAAATAAAAAATTGAAAAAGTACTATTGTTTAAGCTCTAAAACAGGACAATAACACTTTTTACTTTAACTCTTTGAAAATGGAAACAGTAAAAGAACAAAAGACAACATCAAAAAATAATAAAACCATAAAAATTAGTGGAGCAGAAGCTATTATACATTGTTTATTAGCAGAGGGTGTAGATTTAATTTATGGTTATCCGGGTGGAGCAATTATGCCTGTTTATGACGAATTATACAAGTTTCAAGATAAACTAACACACATTCTTACTCGTCATGAGCAAGGAGCAACACACGCTGCACAAGGTTACGCAAGAGTTTCTGGTAAAGTAGGTGTTGCTATGGCAACTTCTGGTCCGGGAGCAACAAATTTGGTTACAGGATTGGCAGATGCCCAAATAGATTCTACTCCTATGGTATGTATTACAGGCCAAGTTCCAAGACATTTATTAGGTACAGATGCTTTTCAGGAGACTGATATTATAGGAATTTCTACTCCTGTAACTAAATGGAATTACCAAGTTACCAGAGCAGAAGAAATCCCAGAGATATTAGCAAAAGCCTTTTACATTGCCAGGTCGGGTAGACCAGGACCAGTACTTGTAGATATTACCAAAAATGCACAGTTTGATGAGTTAGATTTTACTTATGAAGCTTGTACAGGTGTACGAAGTTATAATCCGTATCCTAAAGTAGATGTTAACCAACTTAAAGCTGCTGCAGATTTAATAAATTCAGCAAAAAAACCATTTATAGTATTTGGTCAAGGTGTAATTTTAGGAGAAGCAGAAGAGCAATTAAAGAAGGTTATAGAAAAAACCGGTATTCCGGCTGCTTGGACAATTTTAGGTGTTGCAGCTTTAGATAGTGAACACCCTTTAAATGTTGGTATGGTTGGTATGCACGGTAATTATGCGCCTAATGTTTTAACTAATGAGTGCGATGTTCTAATTGCTATTGGTATGCGTTTTGATGATCGAGTAACAGGTAATTTAGATAGCTATGCTAAACAGGCTAAAATTATACATTTTGATATAGATCCGGCAGAAATAAACAAAAATGTTCCTACCGATGTTGCTGTACTGGGTAATGCTAAAGAAAGTTTAGAGACTCTAATTCCGCTATTAAATAATAATAAGCATACAGATTGGCACAATGTCTTCAAAGAAAAATATCAATTAGAGTATAGCACAGTTATAGAAAAAGATATTCATCCTACTAAAGAAAAATTAACAATGGGTGAGGTTATAGAGCAAATAAATGTTGCCTCTAATAACAGTGCCGTTATTGTTAGTGATGTTGGTCAGCACCAAATGATAGCTTGTAGATATGCTAAATTTAACCAGACAAAAAGTAATATTACATCTGGTGGTTTGGGTACTATGGGCTTTGCTTTACCTGCGGCTATAGGTGCAAAAATGGGAGCAATGAATAGAGAAGTTGTTGCAATAATAGGAGATGGAGGTTACCAAATGACAATACAAGAGTTGGGCGTAATTTTTCAGCATAACGTACCTGTAAAAATTATTGTTTTAAATAATGATCATTTAGGTATGGTACGCCAGTGGCAAGAGTTATTTTTTGATAAAAGATATGCGTCTACAGTAATGGTAAACCCAGATTTTGTAAAAATAGCAGAAGGGTACCATATAAAATCTAAACGAGTAAGTGAGCGTAGTGAGTTAAAATCTACTATAGAAGAAATGTTAGCTTCTAAAGATCCTTATTTTTTAGAGGTTAAAGTAGAAAAAGAAGATAACGTTTTTCCTATGATTCCTTCGGGTGCTTCAGTATCAGAAGTTAGGTTAAAATAAGTTTAATTAAAAAATTCCAAAATAGCTTTTGTGTAAAGTAATATTGGGGCAATAAAAAAATGGAAAATAATTGGTATACCATATCGGTTTATTCAGAAAACAACGTAGGGTTGTTAAACAGAATATCGGGCATATTTTTAAAACGACATATTAATATTGAGGCTTTAAATGTTTCTAAATCAGAAATTAACAGTGTTTCTAAATTCACTATTGTTGTAAACACAACAGAAAAATGGGTGCAGAACATTGTTGGTCAAATTGAAAAACAAGTAGAAGTAATTAAGGCTTTTTATCATAACGATGAAGAAATTATTTATCAAGAATCTGCTTTATTTAAAATTAAGTCAGATTTATTATTTGATGAACGTAATATTCAAAACATAATTAAAGAAAACAACTCGCAAATTGTAACGGTGGCCAGAGGTTTTTTTGTGATTTCTAAATCAGGAAAAAGAGAAGAAATAAATAAAATGCATGACCAGCTAGAACCTTACGGTATTATGCAATTTGTACGTTCTGGTAGAATTGCAGTGAGTAAAGCAGAAATGCGTATTAGTAGCTTATTAGAAGAATTTCAACATAATTAATTAATCATTCTCAGTTTAGATATTGAGAGAAAAAAGAGTACAGAAAATGTCAAATTATTTTAACACCTTATCATTAAGAGACAAATTAACCCAATTGGGTAAATGTAGATTTATGGATACTACAGAATTCTCTGATGGGGTAACAGCATTAAAAGGCAAAAAAATAGTAATTGTTGGCTGTGGAGCACAAGGTTTAAATCAGGGTTTAAATATGAGAGACTCTGGATTAGACATTTCTTATGCTTTGCGTGATGCTGCTATAAATGAAAAAAGAGCATCGTACAAAAACGCAACAGAAAATGGTTTTACTGTTGGTAATTATGAAGAATTAATACCAACGGCAGATTTAGTAATCAATCTTACACCAGACAAACAGCATACAAATGTTGTAAATACGGTAATGCCGTTAATGAAAAATGGTGCTACACTTTCATATTCTCACGGTTTTAATATTGTTGAAGAAGGCACCCAAGTGCGTAAAGATTTAACCGTAATAATGGTAGCTCCTAAGTCTCCAGGATCTGAGGTTCGTGAGGAGTATAAAAGAGGTTTTGGTGTGCCAACACTTATTGCTGTGCACCCAGAAAATGACCCAGAAGGTAAAGGTTTAGCACAAGCAAAAGCATATGCTGCTGCAACTGGAGGTCATAAGGCGGGTGTTTTAGAATCTTCTTTTGTAGCAGAAGTAAAGTCAGACCTTATGGGAGAACAAACTATTTTATGTGGTTTATTGCAAACAGGATCTATTCTTTGTTTTGATAAAATGGTTGAAGAAGGTATTGATGCTGGCTACGCATCTAAATTAATACAATACGGATGGGAAACTGTTACAGAAGGTCTTAAATATGGTGGAATTACTAATATGATGGATCGTTTGTCTAACCCAGCTAAAATAAAGGCTTTTGAATTGGCTGAAGAGCTAAAAGATATTATGCGTCCGTTATTCCAGAAACATATGGATGATATTATGGAAGGTGAGTTCTCTAAAACTATGATGGAAGACTGGGCTAACGGAGATAAAAACTTGCTAGATTGGCGCGCTGCTACAGGAGAAACTAATTTTGAAAAAACTCCTGCTGGTGATGTAGAAATTTCTGAGCAAGAATTTTATGATAATGGTGTATTAATGGTTGCTATGGTTAGAGCAGGTGTAGAGCTTGCTTTTGAAGCAATGACAGAATCTGGTATTATTGCAGAATCTGCATATTACGAGTCGTTACATGAAACACCACTTATTGCCAATACAATTGCCCGTAAAAAGTTATTTGAAATGAACAGAGTAATTTCGGATACTGCAGAATATGGTTGTTATTTATTTGATCATGCTTGTAAGCCTTTATTAAAAGATTTTATGGCTAAAGTAGATACCTCTATTATTGGCAAACCTTATGCTGCAAACGCAGGTAATGGTGTAGATAATGCTAAATTAATTGCTGTAAATAAAGCATTAAGAGAGCATCCGGTAGAAATTGTTGGTGCAAGATTAAGAGCATCTATGACTGCAATGAAACCTATAGTGTAAACCCAACTAAACTATTCTATAGCCTGTCTGGTTTTTTAGAAACTGGGCAGGTTTTTTTATTTTAACTAAAATGAATTATTTCCCAAATATAGAAGATATAAAAAATGCTGCACAAACCATAAGTGCAGTGGCAGATGTAACCCCTTTGTTAGAGAGTATCCGTTACTCTAAATTATTTAATACAAATATCCTTTTAAAAAGAGAAGATTTACATCGTGTTAGATCTTATAAAATTAGGGGAGCATTTAATAAAATTAGCTCTTTAAGTAATAAAGAAAGACAAAAAGGTGTTGTTTGTGCTAGTGCAGGCAATCACGCTCAAGGTGTAGCATTTGCGTGTAACCATTTAGGAATTAAAGGCACAATTTATATGCCATCGGTTACGCCAAAACAAAAGGTAGAGCAAACAGAAATGTTTGGAGGAGATTGGGTTACTATTGTTTTAGAAGGTGATACTTTTGACGATTCTTCTAAAGCTGCTCTTCAATTTTGTGAAGAACACCAAAAAGTTTTTGTACACCCTTTTAACGATCCAAAAACTATAGAGGGGCAAGCTACTGTTGGTTTAGAAGCCATTCATCAATCTAAAAAACCAATAGATTATATTTTTGTGGCTATTGGCGGTGGTGGTTTAGCTGCTGGTTTATGTGGTGTTTTTAAAGCGTTATCTCCTACTACTAAAATTATAGGAGTAGAGCCTGCTGGTGCACCATCTATGAAAACTAGTATAAAAAACGGAGTAAATACCGAACTAAAAGATATAGATAAATTTGTTGATGGTGCTGCAGTACAGCGCGTGGGCGATTTAACTTTTAATATTTGCAAGCAGTATTTAGACGATGTTATTACTGTGCCCGAAGGTAAAGTATGTCAAACTATTTTAGACTTGTACAACAGAGATGCTATTGTTGTAGAACCTGCGGGAGCTTTAACTATTGCAGCATTAGACCAATATGCAAAACAAATAGAAGGCAAAAATGTGGTTTGTGTTGTAAGCGGTAGTAATAATGATATTACAAGAACTGCAGAAATTAAAGAACGTGCTTTGTTATTTGCCAATTTAAAGCATTACTTTATAGTGCGTTTTCCGCAACGTCCTGGTGCTTTAAAAGAGTTTGTTGCAGAAATTTTAGGACCAACAGATGATATTACTCATTTTGAATATTCTAAAAAATCTAGTAAAGAAAATGCTCCTGCTGTAGTTGGTATAGAGTTAAAAAAACCTGAGGATTTAAAGCCATTAATTGCTAGAATGAAAGAAAATAATTTCTTTGGCGACTACTTAAATAATAAACCAGACCTGTTTCAATATTTAGTATAAAAAGACACATTTTACTAAATTTTTATTAAAAAATGAAATTGAAAACGTTTTCGTATTAAAAGCAATAAATATAATGGTTTATAACCTCTGTTTTAAGCGTAAGATTTAGTAAATTCACTATTCAAGATACTAGTAATAGTCTTTAAATTGATAAAAAATGAGTACAACAGTTATTCCTGAAGAATATAAAATAACCGAGTTAATAGAACAAAAAGAATACTTGGTTGGTGGTGATCTTAAAAAATGGAGCGGACCAACTACAGAAGTATTTTCTACAATATCATCTACAGAAGAATACAAACCTACATTATTAGGTAGTATTCCAGATATGGGAGAAGAAGAAGCTTTAGATGCATTAAATGCTGCTTTAAAGGCGTATGATCAAGGTCAAGGTGCTTGGCCAACTATGCGTGTTAAAGAGCGTATAGATTGTATGGAGAAGTTTGTAGAAAAAATGATTACTAAGCGTGATGAAGTTGTAAAACTTTTAATGTGGGAAATTGGTAAGTCTTTACCAGATTCTGAAAAGGAATTTGACCGTACAGTAATATATATTAAAGACACTATTGAAGACTATAAACAGTTAGATAGGGATGCGGCTAAGTTTCAAAAACACGATGGTGTTTATGCCCATATACGTAGAGGTCCTTTAGGTGTTGTACTTTGTTTAGGGCCTTACAATTACCCGTTAAACGAAACTTTTGCATTACTTATTCCTGCAATAATAATGGGGAATACTACAATATTTAAACCTGCTAAACACGGTGTTTTATTAATTACTCCTTTGTTAGAGGCTTTTCAATCATCTTTCCCAAATGGTGTTGTAAATATTATTTTTGGTAGAGGTAGAGCTGTAGCTAGTCCTATTATGAAAACAGGTAAAGTAGATGTACTTGCTTTAATTGGTAATAGTAAATCTGCAAATGCTTTACAAGACCAGCACCCAAAAAGTAACAGATTGCGTTTGGTTTTAGGTTTAGAAGCTAAAAACCCTGCAATTATTTTACCAGATGCAGATTTAGATTTAACTATAGATGAATGTATTGCTGGTACATTATCTTTTAACGGTCAGCGTTGTACAGCTCTTAAAGTTGTATATGTACATGAAAGTATTGCAGATGAGTTTAACAAACGTTTTGCTAAACGTGTAGACGAACTTAAATTTGGTAACCCTTGGGATAACGGAGCAAAACTTACACCATTACCAGAGCCTAATAAACCTGCATATATACAAGAACTTATAGATGATGCTAAAGCAAAAGGGGCATCAATTTTAAATAAAAAAGGAGGCGAAACTACAGATAATTACATATGGCCAGCAGTTTTATACCCTGTTTCTAAAGACATGCGTGTGTACCAAGAGGAGCAATTTGGACCAGTAGTGCCTGTTGTTTCTTTTAGTAATATCGAAGAACCTTTAGATGATATGGCTGCGTCTAATTACGGACAGCAAGTAAGTTTATTTGGTAAAGATGTATACACATTAGCTCCGTTAATAGATACTTTGGTAAACTTGGTATGTAGGGTTAACTTAAATAGCTCTTGCCAAAGAGGTCCAGATGTTTACCCTTTTACCGGCCGTAAAGACTCTGCACAAGCAACTTTAAGTGTACATGATGCTTTACGTTCTTTCTCTGTACGTACGTTTGTAGCGTCTAAAGACAATGATATTAATAATGAAATTATAGAACAATTGTTAGAGACTAGATTGTCTAACTTTATTAGCACAGATTATATTTTATAAGACCTATAGTTTTAAGTTATATAAAAATCCTCTCAATTAATTTTGAGAGGATTTTTTTTCACAGTTTTCTAATATTTCTTTAGCTCTTTCTAAACCACTATACGGGTAAAATTTAATGGTTTGTTCTTCTTTTTTAAATAATTCTATAGCTTTTTTTACATCTTTACAAAACGGTTCTAGTGGTTGTCCAAAGAACTTTGCTGCTCCCATATCCCATTCTGCTTTACCTAAAACTACTCTTGGGTTATTTGGTGCAATTGCTAATGCTTTGTTATAAATAGCTACGTTTTTACCAGATAATGTCATTCCGTATTTTTGTCCGTCAAAAGCAATATATGCTGTGTTTAGTAACGCATATGACATTAATATTTCTGGGTTATTTTCAGATAATTTGTCAGCAGCATCTAATAACGTTTTTGCTTTGTTTAGTTTAGCAGTTAGTTCTGCTTCATCTTTTATGTCAAAAGCACTTATAATTTCTACGGTAGCTGCATAATATGGCGGTAACCAATTGTCTTTTTCTACACTAGAAATACGCTCAAACATTTGCACTGCTTTTGCACTCTCGTTATTTTTCCATAGCTCAAAAGCTTTGGTCATTCCTTTTTCATACTGTGTTTGTGCACTTAAACTTGTTACACATATAAAGGCTAATAATATGGCAATCTTTTTCATTTTTTTAAGGTTTTATATTGTTATTTATTTCTTTGTTCAAATATCATAACCTTTGGCTAGTTATGCATTTTTATGTTACTCAGCTGTAGTTTTAAGTAGCTGAAATGTATATTTATAAATTGTCTAACTGGTTATCTTTTTTATTATCACTAATGGTCCAAAAGAAACCAACAAAAAAGAAACGGTCAGCAGCTGGTTTAATAGTTCTGCTTTCAAAAATGCCGTTGGTATTTGCTTGGTTTTTAAATTGATAGCCGTTTACATTTTGAGTACCAAATACATTGCTAACAGAAAAATAAAGTATTTTTTGTGGACTAATTAAGTATGCCCAATTGGCATTTACAGCATTGTAATTTTTTGCTTTACTATTTAAAAAACCACTTTTATTTGGGTCTGTATAGTTACGCCCAGAAGCAAAATTATAGCTTAATCCAACCTGACTTTTTAAATCGCTAATAAAATGTTTTAGAACTACTGAAGCGTTGTGTTGCGATGCAAAACTAGGTGTAGCTCTGGTCGGATAATTTTTATAGTCTCGTTCCGTATCTAAATACGAATAAGACACCCAGTATTCTGTATTTTTAATAGTTTTATTATCTCTCCAAAATATATCTAAACCCTTAGCAAAACCACCACCATTATTGCTATAGTTTGCTGTTGGTAGTGGTTGCTCTGTGTTGTATTTAACAAGCTTGTTATAATCTTTGTAATAAGCTTCAGCCCTAAATATTTGCTTGTTTTTTACATATTGATAATTGGCAATTAAATGTGATGTATTTTCTGCAGAAAAATTGGTGTTAAATTTTAAATATTCATTTTTAGGGTTTTGGTAAAATTGCCCATATGCTAATGATACCTGAGAATTAGCACCAGATTTATATGCTACAGAAGCTCTAGGTGAGGCGGTAAATTCATTTAATAAACTAGAATACTCGCCGCGTAAACCTATGTTCGCTGCCAGTTTTTTAGAGAAGAAAATATTTGCTTCTGCAAAAGATGCAGTTATATTGTTATTAAACGTATAATTATAAGTATCCTCATTTAATGCAGTATAGTCTTCATTAAAACTTGTAATAAAATATTCTGCTCCAAAATTTAAACGAAATCTGCTGTTGTAAAATTTACTTAACTTTAATTTTAAATGAGCAGCGTTTTCTGTGTCTTGTACACTATCGTCTATAATATCTAAATCAGAATAATCATTGGCATAAGACAAGCCAGTTTGTATGCTCCAATCATTTTTTAAAAAGTCTTTATAGGATGCATTAAAATATAAATTTCTATTTTTCATACCAAAACGTATACCTTCTTGTATGTTTATATCTTGTTGTGTTACATCAAAATTTACAGTGCTAAATGCTCCATATAGCTTAAGTAAACCATTAGTATTAATTTTATGTCTGTATACAGCTTCACCACCAAAAGACTGTACCGGTTTATGCCATTCATTATTGTCTGGGTAAAGCTCTTGGTACGGTTGTAAGTTTATGTATGATGCATTTATACTAAGTGAATTTTTTTTCCACTTTTGTGTATTTCCTATACCTAAACCAACAGTCATTAAAGATATGTCTGTACGTTCTTCCTCTGGCTCATCAATACTATTTAAAAGTAAAACACTAGATAATGCTTGTCCGTATTCTGCCGAATAACCACCAGTAGAAAAAGTAATACCTTTAAATAAAAAAGGAGATAGTCTACCTCTTGTAGGTATACTATTTGCTGTAGGTGAGTATGGACTAAATACGCGCATGCCATCTACAAAAATTTGTGTCTCTTCGGCATCACCACCGCGTACAAACAAGCGTCCATCTTCTGCAACGTTAGAGGTGCCTGGTAAGGTTTGTAAAGCTCCAACAAAATCACCCATAGCGCCAGCTGTAGTAACAACATCTAACGGTTTTAATGCTGTAACTTTTGCATTTTCACCTGCTTTAAAAGCGCCTGCGTTAACAATTACAGCATCTAAAGTATTTACATCTTCTTTAAGTTTTATTGTTAAATTTTGTAAATTTTTAACCAAGTTAGTTGTACTATAAGTTTCAAAAGAAATAAAGGATACTATTAAAGTTTGTTCTCCTGTTTCTTCAGTGGTAAATGTAAATGTTCCATTGTCTATAGTTGCAGTACCATCATAAGTACCATCTAAATACACATTGGCACCACTAATAGGCGCTCCTTTTTTATCTGTTACAATACCACTTATGGTTGTTTGTGCAAATAAAGAACAAGTTGTAAGCACAAAGAGTAAAAAAAATAGTTGTTTCATTTTAAAAAAAGTTTAAATGTTTTTTGTTGATTGATGAAGCAAATGTCTATTAGTGAGAGTTATTCTGACAAAAAGAAATACCCAATTGTAGAATTTTACAGACCAGTTGTTTTTTATATATTAATTAACATAAATGTGTTAATACTGCATACAAGATTGGGTAGTATTCTAGTTACCTTTGTTTGCTTATTTCATCTAAAAAGAGCTATCTAGCTACTATAGAAAGACCTAGAAAAAAATGAGCACGAAAAAAATGAACAAAAAGGCGTTAATAGCTTTAGCAATAGGCGGTTTTGGCATAGGAATGACGGAGTTTGTTATTATGGGAATTTTGCCAGATGTAGCAAATGCACTACACATAACAATACCAGAGGCTGGTCATTTTATTGCTATTTATGCATTAGGTGTTGTTGTTGGCGCACCAATACTCTCTAGTCTTGGCAGTAAGTGGCCGTCTCATAAAATGTTATTAGGTTTAATGCTGTGGTTTACAGTTTTTAATACACTGTCTGCTTTTGCAGATAATTATACGTCGTTACTAATTTTTAGGTTTTTATCTGGCTTACCACACGGTGCTTTTTTTGGCATAGGGGCTGTTGTAGCAGGTAAATTGGCTGCCCCTGGTAAAGAACCTCAAGCAATGGCAATTATGTTTGCGGGGCTAACTATAGCTAATGTTATTGGTGTACCAATAGGTACATATTTTGGACATCATTTTAGTTGGAATGTAGCTTTTATGATGGTAGGTGTTGTAGGTATATTGGCAATGGTAACCGTTTATTTTTGGATGCCCACGCTACAACCTGCTTCTAAGGTAAGCATTAAAGAAGATTTTAAGATTTTTAAAAGAGTAGAACTTTGGGTTTTAATACTACTTACGACCATAGGTACAGGTGGCTTTTTTGCTTGGTACAGTTATATAGCACCGTTAATAACTGATGTTACTAAATACCCAGAGTATATGATTGGCTATGCTATGATTTTAGCTGGTTTAGGTATGGTAGCTGGTAATTTTTTGGGAGCAAAACTAACAGAAAAGCTATCCCCAATGCGAGCTGTAATTACAAGCTTAGGCTTAATGGCAACTGTTTTAATAATTAATGCATTAGTGGCTGCTAGTCCGGTTTTAGTTTTAATACTTACATTTATTATTGGCGCAATTTCTTTTAGTGTGGTAACACCTTTACAAATGGCAATTATTAATGCCTCTAAAGGATCAGAAATGTTAGGTTCGTCTATGAACCAAAGTGCATTTAATATGGGTAACGCTTCTGGTGCGTTTTTAGCAGGCTTACCTATTGCAATGGGATATAGTGTGGTATCTTCTAGTTATGTAGGGGCTGTGTTAGCTAGTACAGGAGTATTAATGGCTGTAGGAATTGTAATTAGTAGAAGACAAAAAAGAAAATCATAGATCAGTAATGATCAACACCTAAATAATTTTAGTTTGCTTGCCTTACTTTTTATTTCTAGTTTAGTTTGATATAATACTAACTTATGATATTCAAACACTATTGCTATTTCTTTTTGTTTCTTTTATTAGTTACATCTTGTAAAGACCAAAACAAAGAGGAAATAGATTATTCTGCAATTGAAGAAGCAGTAATTTATGATGATTCAATTGATGAAATAGTTATAGAGTTAAACACAATTGAAGAAAAGGAAGAAGGGAAAGTTGAAGTTGCTGAAAATGAAGATTATATAACAAATGTAGAAATACCTGAAGAAATAGTTGAGAATGTAGCTTCTGATGAAGCAACACTAACTAAACAAACTAACGGGCCTTACAAATATCCTGTTTTTACGGCGCCAACATATTCAAATAGGGAAATAGATTATTACTCTATATTAGAAATTCCTAAACCTAGAGGAGAGGGTGTTTTAGGCTACGTATCTGATCCTGATGGTTATATTTCTGCTATTTACGAAGAAGAAATTAATAAAGTATTATTTGAGTTAGAAAGGAATACATCTGCAGAAGTTGCCATTGTTGTTGTTAAAAGTATAGGTGATGAAATACCTAAAAAATTTGCGACAAAACTTTTTAATAAATGGGGAATTGGCAAAGCTGATAAAGACAACGGCTTGCTAATTTTAACGGTAATAGACCAGCGTAGAACCGAGTTTGAGACGGGTTATGGCTTAGAGGCTGTATTAACAGATAATATTTGTTACAGAATTGGTACAGATGAAATTGTTCCGTTTTTTAAAGAAGGTAATTATGGAGAGGGACTTTTAAAGGCGGTAGACAGGGTTAAAGAATTTTTAGAAAATCCAGATGCTATAGATTACATATATTCTAATGATATTACCTATGAAGTAGATAATGGCGATTCTGCATTTTTATTATTTATAGACGACATACTAGCAATAAACAAATGGGTTCTTTTTTCAGTACTATATGTATTTTTCTTAATTTTTCTTACCATTTATTATTCTCTTAAAATTAAATTTATAGATGCATCTAAAGAAGATTATTATGATAAATATAATAGTCTTAAAAAAGTTGAAATAGGATGTTTTGCGTTCTTATTTCCTTTTCCGTTATGGGGAATAAACGAAACTATAAAGACAAGGTTAAAGCAGTATAGGTACGACCCAAGATTTAGTAAGGTAAATGGTAAACCTTTAATTTTATTAGATTCTAAGAAAGAAAGAGATTTTTTAAAAGAAGGTGAAATAGTAGAAGAAAATATAAATTCTGTAGATTATGATGTTTGGGTAACAGAAGATAAAAGTGATATTTTAATATTGAAATATGATGGTAATTCTAGTAGAAAATACTCAAAATGTTACCAATGTAATTATAAGACTAAAGGAAAAACAAGGTCTGTAGTTACTAAAAGGCCAACTTATGATAGAGAAGGAGAGCGTGTAGACTATTACGAATGTAAAAATTGTAATGATAAAACATCTAACATAGCTATTTTAGCTAAATTGGTAAGAGAAAGCTCTAGTTCATCAAGCAGTTCTAGTTCCTCAAGTAGTAGTTATTCTTCATCATCTTCTTCCTCTTCATCATCTTCAAGCTTTGGCGGTGGTAGATCTGGTGGTGGTGGTAGCGGAGTTAGCTGGTAATAAATAAAATAAAAGCCTCTAATAATACATTTAGAGGCTTTTAAACTACTATATAATTGTACTAAGATTATACGTTTTTAGCTAACCAATCTCCAACTTCACTGGTTTTGTATGCTTTTGCTCCTTCAGATAAATCTTCAGTAACAATACCTTCGGCTAAAGATTTGTTTACAACATCTCTTATAGCTTGTGCTTCTTCAACCAATTTAAAATCTTCAAATAACATTGCGGCAGATAAAACTGTTGCTAAAGGGTTTGCAATATCTTTACCAGCTGCTTGCGGATATGATCCGTGTATAGGTTCATATAACTTTGCTTTTTCACCTACAGATGCAGATGGCATTAATCCCATAGAGCCAGATATAACAGAAGCTTCATCAGTTAAAATATCACCAAAAAGATTTTCAGTAATCATAACATCATAAGAGTTTGGCCATTGTACCAAACGCATTGCCACAGCATCTACAAACTCATAAGAAACTTCTACCTCTGGGTATTCTTTTTCCATTGCTTGTACAGTTTCTCTCCATAATCTAGAAGATTCTAAAACATTTGCTTTATCTACGCAACAAAGCTTTTTAGAACGCGTCATAGCCAATTCAAATCCTTTTTTAGCCAAACGTTGTACTTCTGCTCTTGTGTATGTACAAGTATCAAAAGCAGTATCGCCATTGTCTTTACGTCCGCGTTCTCCAAAATAAATTCCGCCCGTAAGTTCTCTTAAAATAATAAGATCTGTACCTTCTATACGCTCTCTTTTTAAGGGAGATTTATCTATTAAAGAAGGAAATGTAAATGTTGGTCTAACATTAGCAAACAAACCTAATTTTTGTCTCATTTTAAGCAAACCTTGTTCTGGTCTTACTTTGGCAGATGGGTCATTGTCAAACCTAGGATGACCAATAGCACCAAACAAGACAGCATCTGCAGCTTCGCAAATAGCATGTGTTTCATCTGGGTAAGGTTCTCCAACTGCGTCAATGGCTGCAGCACCCGTTAATGCTGGTGTCCAATTAATTTCATGATTAAACTTCTTTGCAATAGCATTAGATACTTTTACTGCTTGGTCTATTACTTCTGGACCAATACCGTCTCCTGCTAATAGTGCTATATTTAATTTCATAAGTATATTTTTCTCTTTAATTTATTATTTTAATTCTGCTAAATAATGTTCAACATTTTTTCTGTTGCTTTTATTGCCGATACAGTTTGGTCTGAATCTAAACCTCGTGTTTTAAATTCATTTTCTCCATTTTGCCATGTAATAATGGTTTCACAAAGTGCGTCAGAATTACTGCCAGGTGGTATACGCACAGCATAATCTATTAATTTAGGAAGCTGAATTTTTTTAGTTTTAAAAATTTTGGTAACTGCATTCATAAAAGCATCAAATTGTCCGTCTCCCTGCGCATTTTCTTCAAACAATTCATTTTCTATTTCTACGGCAACCGTTGTGCTTGGTTTTAAGCCCTTAGAATGGGTAAGCACATAGCTTTTTACAATAACTTTATCTTGGTAACTATCACTATCAAGAACATCAGAAATTATATAAGGTAAATCCTCTTTAGTTACTTTTTCCTTTTTATCACCCAACTCAATAATTCGTTGTGTAACTTTTCCTAAATCATCATCATTTAGTGTAAGACCTAGCTCTTGTAAGTTTTTTAAAATATTAGCCTTGCCAGATGTTTTTCCTAAGGCATATTGTCTTTTTCTACCAAAACGCTCAGGAAGCAAATCATTAAAATAAAGATTCTTTTTGCTATCGCCATCTGCATGAATACCTGCGGTTTGTGTAAACACATTTTCGCCAACAATAGGTTTGTTTGCAGGAATACCAAAACCAGTAAATGTAGATACTAGTCTGCTTACCTTGTATAAAGATGTTTCTTTTAAATCAATTTCTACATCAGGTAAAAAATCATTAATTACCGCAACAACACTTGCCATTGGTGCGTTACCGGCACGTTCTCCCATACCGTTAATGGTTAGGTGTAAACCGTGACAACCAGCTTTAATAGCCTCCATTACGTTAGCAACACTTAAATCATAATCGTTATGACCGTGAAAATCAAAATGAAGGTTTGGGTATTTTTTTACCAGTTCTGAGATGTACGTAAATGTTTCAGTGTGTGTTAGTACACCTAATGTGTCTGGTAATAAAACTCTTTTTATAGGTTGATGAGATAAAAAATCTAAAAACTGATACACATATGCTTTAGAATTTCGCATACCGTTGCTCCAATCTTCTAAATATACATTTGTTTCTATTTGATGATTTTGAGCAAGAAGAATAGTTTCTTTAATTTCTTTAAAGTGCTGTTCTGGTGTTTTTTTTAACTGATGAGTTAAATGATTTAAAGATCCTTTGGTTAATAAGTTTTGCACTTTAGCACCAGCATCTTGCATCCATTTAATAGATACACCTTTATCTACAAAAGTTAAAACCTCTACATTGTTAATGTAGTTGTGTACAGTTGCCCAACTTGTAATTTGTTGTACAGCTTGCAGTTCACCATCAGACACACGTGCAGATGCAACTTCAATCCTATCAACCTTTAACTCTTCTAATAATAATTTAGCAAGAGTTAATTTTTCAGAAACAGAAAAGGACACTCCAGAGGTTTGTTCACCATCACGGAGTGTGGTATCCATTATTTCAATCTTTCTTTTCATTATAGTATTGGCGGGTTATTCTGGTACGTATTAAATTACAAAGGAGTATTTTCAGCAAAAGCTGTAATTTCTTCTTTCATATTTAACAGGTAGTCAATATCATCAAAACCATTAAGCATATTTTCTTTTTTATACGCATTAATGTCAAAAGATTCTTTGTCGCCAGTATTAACAATAGTAATTGTTTGTTCTTGTAAATTTACCTCTACTTGTGAGTCAGCGTCTTTTTCTGTCTCTGCAAATATTTTTTCTAAAAATTCAGGAGAAACCTGTACAGGTAATACACCAACGTTTAAACAGTTGTTTCTAAAAATATCTGCAAAAAAACTAGATACTACACATCTAAAACCATAGTCATATACAGCCCAAGCTGCGTGCTCACGAGAAGAACCAGAACCAAAGTTTTTACCACCAACTAGTATTTTACCAGAGTATTTATCTTGGTTTAAAACAAAATCTTTTTTAGGAGAATTGTCCGCATTGTAGCGCCAATCTCTAAATAAATTATCTCCAAAACCTTTACGTTCTGTAGCTTTTAAAAATCTTGCTGGTATAATTTGGTCGGTATCAACGTTTTCTATTGGTAGCGGAACAACACTACTTTTTAGGATATTAAATTTATCGTATGCCATTTTAAATTTAGTTTTTATCAATAGCTATTGGCCATTGTAATATTTTAAATATTGTTTTTAAGCTTTAAATTGAGAGTTAAACTATATAATCTCATACGGTTTATAGCAATTCTCTAGGGTCTGTAACCTTACCTGTTACTGCAGCAGCGGCAGCTACTAAAGGGGAAGCTAACAATGTTCTAGATCCAGGACCTTGCCTACCTTCAAAATTTCTGTTAGATGTACTTACGGCATATTTACCAGCTGGTACTTTATCATCATTCATAGCTAAACACGCAGAACAACCAGGTTCTCTTAACTCAAAACCAGCAGCTGTTAAAATATCTAATAAACCTTCTTCTTTAATAGCTGCTTCTACTTTATGCGAGCCCGGCACCAACCACGCAGTTACATTTGGCGCTTTTTGCTTGCCTTTTACAATTTCTGTAAAAGCTCTAAAATCTTCAATTCTTCCGTTAGTACAGCTTCCTAAAAACACAAAGTCAATTGGCTTACCAATCATAGAATCTCCTTCATTAAAAGCCATATATTGTAAAGACTTTTTATAGGTAGATACACCACCCTCTAAACTCTCTGCAGTTGGTATATCTTTGCCAATACCCATTCCCATACCAGGATTAGTACCATAGGTAATCATAGGTTCTATATCTGCTCCTTTAAAAGTAAGTTCTTTATCAAATGTAGCGTCTTCTTCTGTGTATAAAGTATCCCAGTATGCTTTTGCTTTATCCCAAGCAGCACCAGTTGGTGTAAACTCTCTTCCTTTAACGTATTCTAATGTTTTTTCGTCAGGAGCAATCATACCTCCACGGGCACCCATTTCTATACTAAGGTTACAAACCGTCATACGGCCTTCCATAGTCATATTTTTAAATACATCACCTGCGTATTCTACAAAGTAGCCTGTAGCACCAGATGTGGTAAGTTGAGATATAATGTATAAAGCAACGTCTTTAGGTGTTACCCCTTTATTTAGGTTACCCACAACGTTAATACGCATACTTTTTGGTTTAGGTTGCATAATACATTGTGTAGCTAAAACCATTTCTACCTCAGATGTTCCAATACCAAATGCAATAGCGCCAAAGGCACCGTGTGTAGACGTGTGTGAGTCTCCACAAACAATAGTGGCTCCTGGTTGTGTAATACCATATTCTGGACCAACAACGTGTACAATACCGTTTTTTTCATGACCTAATCCCCAATAACTAATACCGTGAGCTTTAGAGTTTTCTTCTAATGCTTTTAATTGGTTAGCAGATAAAGGATCTTTAACGGGTAAGTGCTGATTAATAGTTGGTGTGTTATGATCCGCAGTAGCAAATGTTTTTTCTGGGTGTTTTACGCCAATATTTCTACTTTTTAATCCTAAAAAAGCAACCGGACTAGTAACTTCATGTATCATATGGCGATCTATAAAAAGAACATCTGGTCCGTTTTCTATTTTTCTTACTACGTGGGAATCCCACACCTTGTCAAACAGTGTTTTCATGTATTATTTATTTTCATCTTAGTTTAGCAAAAGAATAGGGTAGTTTTACTCTAATCTTGTTTTACAAACCGTGTAAAACCTCTAACTCTCAAAAATAAAGAATACCATAAATTAATTGTTAAAAGATGATTTTAAATTACGATGTTCAACTTATGTAGGTCCATATGTTTTTATGCTTTACAAGTTGCGCGTAAGCTTGTGAAACCACGTTATTATTGGGGTGGCTAAGGCTAGGGTCTTCTTTTAAAATTTTAATAGCATAATGCCTAGCTGTTTGTAAAATGTCATTATCTTTTACAATATCTGCTATTTTAAGATTTAAAACTCCACTTTGTTGTGTACCCATAATGTCTCCTGGACCGCGTAGTTTTAAATCTACCTCTGCAATTTCAAAACCATCATTGGTGCGTACCATAGTTTCTAGTCTTGTTTTTGCGTCTTCAGATAGTTTATGACCAGTCATTAAAATGCAATAACTTTGGTCTGCACCTCTACCAACTCTGCCACGCAATTGGTGTAATTGAGATAGGCCAAAACGTTCTGCACTTTCTATAATCATTACAGATGCATTGGGTACGTTTACACCAACCTCTATAACAGTTGTGGCAACCATAATTTGAGTTTCTCCTTTAATAAAGCGTTGCATTTCAAACTCTTTATCATCTGGTTTCATTTGCCCGTGTACAATAGATATTTGGTATTTTGGAGCCGGAAAATCTCTAGCAATACTCTCATAACCATCCATTAAATCTTTATAATCTAAAGCTTCAGATTCTTTTATTAATGGATATACTACATACACTTGTCTTCCTATATTTATTTCATCTTTTAAAAATCTAAAAACTTTTAAACGGTTTGCATCAAACCTATGCACAGTTTTTATTGGTTTACGTCCTGGTGGTAGTTCATCTATTACAGAAATGTCTAAATCACCATACAAACTCATAGCTAATGTTCTAGGGATTGGTGTGGCCGTCATTACCAAAATATGAGGAGGCATTGTGTTTTTACGCCATAATTTTGCGCGTTGCGCTACTCCAAATCTATGTTGCTCATCTATAATTGCTAGTCCTAAATTTTTATACTGTACTTTGTCTTCTAAAAGTGCGTGAGTGCCAATTAAAATGTGTAAGTCGCCACTCTCTAGTTCTTCATGTATAATTCTTCGGGCCGATTTTTTTACAGAACCTGTTAGTAAAGATACTTTAATATTTAAACCTTGTAACAACTCCGTTATTCCGTTGTAATGTTGCGTGGCTAAAATTTCTGTAGGTGCCATTAAACACGCCTGAAAACCATTGTCTAAAGCCAATAACATTGTCATTAATGCCACAATGGTTTTACCAGAGCCAACGTCTCCTTGTAAAAGTCTATTCATTTGTGCGTTACTACCCAAATCTGCCCTAATTTCTTTTACAACACGTTTTTGAGCATTGGTAAGCTCAAAAGGTAAATAATTATTATAAAAGTCACTAAAATAGGTGCCAACAGCGTTAAAAGGAAAGCCTTTAATTTTATTTTTACGCACCATTTTTTTAGCAATAAGTTGTAATTGTATATAAAACAACTCTTCAAACTTTAGCCTAAATTGTGCTTTTGCTAAATCTTGCTGACTTTTAGGGAAGTGTATATTCAGTAACGCATCACTTTTACTTATTAATTTTAAATCTTTTAATACACTAGCAGGTAAAGTTTCTACAAACTGTACTTTTGTATCTATAAATAACTGCTGTAAAAGTTTGCTTGTTACTTTATTTGTAATGCCTTTGTTAGTTAGTTTTTCTGATGAAGGGTATATAGGCTGCATGCTAACTTTAAGCCCCTTTTTGTGGTCTTCTAATAATTCCATTTCTGGGTGAGGCATAGAAAATGTACCATTAAACCAATTTGTTTTGCCATAAATTACATAAGGCACATTTAGTTTAATATTTTCTTTAATCCATTTTTGGCCTCTAAACCAAACTAGTTCCATTTTACCTGTATCATCTACAAAAGTGGCAACTAGCCTTTTTCCTCTTTTTTGTTCTACAGCTTTTAAATGTATAATTTTACCAATTACTTGTACCTCTGCACTGTTGCGCTGTAACTGACTAATTTTATAGTATTGGGTTTTATCCAGATACCTGTTAGGAAAAAGATTAAGTAAATCCTGATAGGTATATACACCCAACTCACTCTGTAGGGTTTGGGCTCTACTTGGCCCAACACCTTTTAGGTATGCAATAGGAGTTTGTAAATAATTAGGATTCATAGGACTAAAATAAACCGAATCTGAACAACCACAAAAGATGAAAATGCTTATTTTGGTTGAAAATTAAAAAGATGATTTTTTTTAGATACTTTATACTGTTTTTAATTTGTATGCAATGCTTTGTTTTACAGGCACAAGAACAACAAAATGTAGATTTTTTAACTGCAAATATAGATGTACAACCAAATGAGCAATCTAAAAAAATTAGCGGTACTGTAACATATACTTTTAATGTGTTAGCTACTATAGATTCTGTTTTTTTAGATGCCAAAAAAATGGACTTTACAACAGTGTTACTTAACAATAAGCGTGTAAAATATAAGGTAGATGAAAATAGAATTACCATTTATAAAAAGCTAAAAAAGGGTAAAAAATATAATTTAAAACTTACTTATCAAGCACAACCAAAACAGACACTGTATTTTGTAGGTTGGAATAAAAAAGATGATAAAAACAATCAAATTTGGACACAAGGTCAAGGGAAATATACAAGCCATTGGCTACCAAGTTTTGATGATATGAATGAGAAAGTTATTTTTAACTTAACTATTACTTTTAATAAAAATTACCAAGTTATAGCTAACGGTAAGTTAAAAACAACTAGTGTAAAGGATAACTTAAAGGAATGGGAATTTAGGATGAAAAATCCAATGTCTAGTTATTTGTTAGCCTTTGCAATTGGTAATTACAGCGTACATAAAGAAGTCTCTGCTTCTGGTGTGCCTTTAGAGTTGTATTACTACCCAAAAGATTCAGCAAAAGTAGAAACCACTTATAAATACAGTAAAGCTATTTTTAATTTTTTAGAGGCAGAAATTGGTGTTGCTTATCCTTGGCAAGTGTACAAACAAATACCTGTGCGCGATTTTTTATATGCTGGTATGGAAAACACAACAACTACTATTTTTTCTGATGCTTATGTGGTAGATTCTCTGGCGTATAATGATACCAACTATGTAAATGTAAATGCCCATGAATTAGCCCATCAATGGTTTGGAGATTTAGTTACTGAGGTTAGTAGTAATCATCATTGGTTACATGAAGGTTTTGCAACTTACTATGCCTATTTAGCAGAAAAAGAAGTATTGGGAGAAGAGCACTTTAATTGGAAACTGTTTGCTACAGCTTTACAACTAGATAAGGTTAATCAAAAAAATAAAGGAGAAGCCTTAACAAATCCTAAGGCCAGTAGTTTAACCTTTTATGAAAAAGGTGCTTGGGCTTTACACGCATTAGTAGATTTAGTTGGTAAAAATGCTTTTAAAGAAGGAGTAAAAAACTATTTAGAAAAGCATAAATACAAAAATGTTACTGTAGCAGATTTTTTATTTAGTATAGAACAGGCAAGTGGTATTAATTTACAAGACTATAATTCTACTTGGTTAACAGCAAAAAACTTTCCAACAAATAAGGCAAAGGAAATTTTAAAAAAATCATCATCATCTATAACTACTTTTTATAAATTACAGAAAGAGCTTACCGTTAGTAAAGAGCTAAATAGTGTAATTATAGATAGGTATTGGAACAAGGCAACATCAAATCAATTAAAAAAATACATTGTAGAATTTTATTCTAAATCCCTATCAAATGCTGTTAAAAACGGTATTTTAAAGTCTAATGATGTTAAATTAAGGCAAAAATTACTCTTAAATACGCAAAAATTTACTTTAGAAGATATTGCCTATTTTGAATCTTTTTTAACGGATAAAAGTTATACTACTGTAGAAAATGCACTCTATAAGCTTTGGATTTACAATCCAGACAAGCGTGCAGTTTATTTAGAAGAAACCAAAGATATATTGGGCTTTTCTAATAAAAATGTGAGATTGCTTTGGCTTTCTCTCGCTATTATGACCAAAGAGTATAATGTAGCTTTAAAAAATGATTATTTAAAAGAATTAAGAAGTTATACAAGTGAAAAAGAGTATTTTGAAACTAGGCAGTTGGCTTTTTCTTATTTAAACGATTTATTTTATTTAGATGAAACTAATTTAGTAGATTTAATACACGCAACCAACCACCCTGTTTGGCAATTTAAAAGTTATGCAAGGAACTTGGTTAATGATATTTTAGAAAAGAAAGAGTATAAAAAAATGCTTTTAAAACTAGAGCCACAAGTATCTAAAGAAGATTTTAAATACATTAAAAGTAGATTGTAATTATGCGCGCAATGGTAATTTCTGGAGGAGGTAGTAAAGGCGCTTTTGCAGGAGGTGTTGCACAGTATTTATTGCAAGATGCTAAGCACAAATACCATATGTTTATTGGCACCTCTACAGGTAGCTTGCTTATTTCTCATTTAGCTTTGCAAAAAATTGAAAAAATTAAGAAAATTTATACATCCGTAAATCAAGATGATATTTTTAGCTCTTGCCCTTATACTATAACTAAAAAACAAGGTATAGAGACTATTGCAATTAATCATTTTAAAGTGTTAAAAAACTTATTACGAGGTAGTAAAACTTTTGGAGAGAGTTATCACCTTTTAAATCTGATAAAAAACTCTATTACGGAGCAAGAGTTTCTTCAACTTAAAAAAAATAATACAGAGATTGTAGTTACTGTAGCCAATTTGTCTTTAAATAAAGTAGAGTATAAATCTATTAAAAACTGTACTTATAATGAGTTTTGTGAATGGGTTTGGATATCTTGTAACTATACGCCTTTTATGAGCTTAGTTAAAAAAAATGGATGCGAATATGCAGATGGAGGACTAGGTAGTATGGTACCAATTGAAGAGGCTATAAAAAGAGGCGCAACAGTTGTAGATGCTATTATTTTACAAACAGAAACCAATTTATTTAATAGAATGCCATCTAAAAATGCTTTTTCATTATTAACTAATATGTTTGCTTTTATGGCAGATAGAATAGAGCAACAAAACATACGTATAGGTAAGTTTGTAGCCAACCATAACAATGCAATTATTAACTTTTATTATACTCCTACAGTTTTAACTACAAATTCTCTTATTTTTGAAGAGAAAAAAATGACCACTTGGTGGAGTAGTGGTTATAATTTTGCAAAAAACAAGAATACAGAAACCAACCATATAGATATAGAATGAGAGCATTAGTAATTAGTGGCGGCGGTAGTAAAGGTGCATTTGCTGGTGGAGTTGCTCAGTATTTAATGGAAATTGAAAATAGAGATTATGATATTCTTGTGGGAACATCTACAGGTAGTTTGTTAATTTCTCATTTAGCATTAAACAATGTTGGCTTATTGTATGATTTGTATACAAATGTAAACCAACGTAAAATTTTTAGTTTAAATCCTTTTGTGGTTAAACGAAAAGGAGATAGGGAGTTTGTTTCTATTAATTATTTTAATGTTTTATTACAGTTTATAAAGCGCAAAAGAACATTTGGAGAAAGTAGATCTTTGCGTTCTACTATAAAAAAGAACTTTACAATATCAGACTTTAGACAAATAATAGAAAACACGTCTAAAGATGTTGTGGTAACTGTCTCTAATTTATCAAAAAATAGAGTAGAGTATAAGTCTATTAGAGATTTTACTTATGAAGAATTTTGCGATTGGGTGTGGATTTCCTGTAACTATATACCTTTTATGTCTTTAGTAAAAAAAGATGGTTATGAGTACGGTGATGGTGGCTTGGGTTGTGTTTTACCTATTAGAGAAGCAATAGAACGTGGAGCTACAGAGGTAGATGCCATTATTTTAGAATCAGAAAAAATGGAACATAACAAAGTATTGGGGAAAAATCCGTTTTCTTTAATGCTTAGTATTTATGGGTTTGTTTTAGATCAAATAGAATATCATGATATCTCTGAAGGGGTTATTTATGCCAAACACAAAGGCGTTAAATTAAACTTGTATTATACTCCAACAAAACTAACAGAAAACTCTTTGGTTTTTAACAAAAAACTAATGGCGCAATGGTGGGAGCAAGGGTTTAGTTATGCAGAAAAAAAAGCAGCAAAATTAAAAGTTAGCATTCCTAACTCTAAATAATAAACAATTGTTATTATAAAAAAAAGACTGCTTTTAAAAGCAGTCTTTAGTATAAGTTAAAACGGATATAAGTTTACCAAAGTTCACTAATTTCCTTTTTAATGTAGCTTAATGCTGTAGCAGATGGAGATGCCTTATCCATTGTATCATTTAAAATATCTTCACGTAATTTATCTGCAGAATCTGCTTCACTCATAGCGGCTTTGCGTATGGTTTGTATTGTAGCGCTTTTAGCCGTTTTAATAATATTCCAGCTTTCATCAGACAAATATATTTGTTGAGACAAGTTGTGGTCAAACTCTTTTTCAATATTCTTTATTAATAAAGTTTCATATGCATTTTTATCATTACCAACAGGAGCAACACGTACTACTAAACTAGGTATAGATATACGCTCTAAAAATAAAGCCATACGCTCATAAGCTTGTAATCTGGTAGGTATGGTATTTTTTTGAGAATCTTTATGTAATAAAAAACGTCTTCTGCCTTCCTCATTTTTAGTATGCATTTTAAAAAAATAAAAAGCTACCATACCAGTTACTACACTTGGTAATAAATAGGCAAACATTTGTAATATTATTTCTGTTGTCATTGCGCGTTATATTTAAAGTTTGATTACGGTTGTAAAACGCACAATTTGCATAAAAATTATATGAATATTAAATATCAACAAACATCACATTAGTTAATACTTTTCATATGCTCTCTAACTCGCAAATAAAAGTTAGCATAGTCTGTATGTATTTTAAACAAAACAGTATTGTTATTCTGTGTAGTACTTTCTAAGCTAATACGCTCTGTAATAACATTAAACTTACTAACTAGGTTATTTTGTAATGCAGATAAGCTAGGGCTTGTACTAGTTATAGTTAATTTAGAGTCTATATTTAACTCTAGTATTTTAGATATTTTTTCAAGAAAAGCTTCTCCTGTAGCGCTTACTTTTGTTTTAGTAGCATCTAATATATTTTGCTCTGTCTCTGTAATAACAACTTCACCATTGGTTACTGCAATTTTAGCATTTTCGCCTAAAGACTGTTTAGCGTTTGTTAATATAACAATAGCAGTAGAATCGTTTTTACTAAAAGAGTCTTCAATAATGGAAAGTTGAGATTCCTTAGCCTTTAAAGCTTCTAAAGTTCTTGCCATATTTTTAGAATTTTGACTAGATACTTGCGTAAAGTTTTTAAGGTTGGTTAATAATGATTTATTTGCGTTTTGTAATTCTGTAGCTTGGTTTTTATACAAATCTGCTTCAGCCACACTTACTTTAGCAACTTTGTTTGCTTCTGCTAAGGCTATATTTGTTTGCGCAATACTATCTTTTAGTGCATCTATTTGTGCAATTAAATCGCTCTTTTTTTGTGAAACAGATACAATTGTAAAACATAAAAGTAGTAGGGTAGATAGGGTATTTTTTTTCATAAAAAGTATAAGATTTAAGAGACAAATTTAAACATTTAATTTAGCTTACAAATTATATTTTATAAGTTACATTTAATAGAGATGAATACATATGTAACTTAATAATAACGTAAAGATGTGTGGTAATAATGACTGGCATATTGTTTTTTAATATCTTGCACCCCAAAATTAATTAGTGTTGCATATGTCATATACTACCTGTGTAGTAATACCTTGTTATAATGAAGTTAAAGAACTTAAAAATAAAGTTTATAATGGCTTTCTAAATAAAGATACAGATACGCTTATTTGTTTTGTAGATGATGGCTCTACAGACGGTACATACAGAGAACTAAAAAGTTTAGAAAAACAGTACCCAACCAAGGTTGTAGTTTATAAAAACCCCAATAATGTTGGTAAAGCAGAATCAGTTAGAAACGGAGTAAATTTTGCTTGTGAAAATTATGAAATAAAACTTGTGGGTTATTTAGATGCAGATTTGGCTACATCTTTAGAAGAGTTTTATGCATTAACAAGCCATATAAACCAAAATGTTTCTTTTGTTTTTGGATCTAGAATTATGAAGCTTGGCTCTACAATAGAGCGCAAAGCATCTCGTTTTTTTATTGGGAGGTTTATAGCTACAGTAATTTCTATGATTTTAGATTTAAAAGTTTATGATACGCAATGTGGTTGTAAAATATTTAAAAAAGAGTTGGCTTTAGAAGTTTTTAATAAACCTTTTGTTTCTCGTTGGCTTTTTGATGTAGAAATATTTAATAGAATTGTAGTATTTTACGGTAAAGAAAAAGCATTAACAAAAATGTTAGAAGTTCCTTTAAAACGATGGGTAGATCAAGGAGATTCTAAAGTTAAAACCTCTTATTTTTTTCAGCTCTGGCTAGATCTTTATAAGATTAATAAAATATGTAAGGAAGGTGATAAAACACAATAATAATATAAATATGACTAATAAGAAAACTACCATAAATTATATGCTGATAGCTGTATTGTCTATCGTAGTATTTAGGTTTATAATTACAGGGGCTATACCTTTATTAGATAAAACAGAAGCTAGGTATGCAGAAATATCTAGGTTAATGCAAGAAACAGGGGAATGGGTTGTTTTGCAAATAGATTATAATGAGCCTTTTTGGGCAAAACCGCCATTATCTACTTGGATGTCTGCCGTTAGTTTTGAGCTATTTGGAGTAAATGAATTAACAGCAAGGTTACCATCATTTTTATTAGGTGTAGCAATGCTTTTTATACTGGGGTATTTTGTTAAAAAAACAAAAGTATCTCCGTTAGTGCCAGCTTTAGTTTTAGTTACTACACCAGAGTTTTTAATTCATATGGGCGTGGTTTCTACAGATTCTGCTTTGTGTTTTAGTGTAATGTTAATTATGCTATCATTCTGGAAAAGTATCTCATCAGACAAAAAAACAATTTGGAATTATCTCTTTTTTGTTGGTTTAGGCCTAGGTTTTTTAGCCAAAGGACCATTAGTACTGGTGTTAACTGGTGCTCCTGTGTTTTTCTGGTTATTGTTAAACCGCAAAACATTTTTCTCTAACTTAGGTAAATTACCTTGGATTGTTGGTTTATTAATTACTATAGCCATTGCATTGCCTTGGTATTTGTTAACAGAACAAAGATCACCAGGTTTTATAGATTATTTTATAGTTGGTGAGCATTTTAATAGGTTTTTAAAACCAGGATGGAGCGGAGATTTATATGGTCAGCCAAAAACACAACCATTAGGTTTAATTTGGGTATTTATGTTGTCTTTTTGTTTGCCTTGGTTTTATATAGTATTGGCAAAAATAGTAAAGTTTAAAAAGCGCATTTTAGATGATAAGTATGTAGCGTTTTTATTGTTTTGGTTGTTTTGGACACCAATTTTCTTTACCATATCTAAAAATATTTTACATACCTACATTTTGCCTTCTACAGTACCAATGGCACTTTTAATTGCACATTGGTGGCCAGAATACAAGCATAAAAAGAAGGCACTAATTGCCTGTTCTATATTTCCTATTTTAGTTTTTATAGCAGGTGCAGGACTTTTGGTTACGGACCAATGGAAAGTATATATGAACTCTGATAAATTACTAGTAGCTAAATCAGAAGAATTAAAAATTGATAAGAATCCGCCTATTTTGTACCTTGATTCTAAAACCTATTCTAGTCAGTTTTACAATAAGGGTAATGTTACAGACACCAGAGATAAACCTGCTAAAATAGACTCTATTTTAGAGGCTTATGATAAACTTTATATTTTATCGGATAAAAGAGAGTTTTACCTTTTACCTAAAAAGTACATAAGTAAATTACAGGTAATAGATACAACAAAAAAAGCACGGCTTTATTTGTACAATAAATAAGTGCTTTTGCTATTATAATTTAAAAAGAAACGAGCCTATTTTTTAGGCTCGTTTTTCATATATTCTTTTCCGCCTAAGTGTACACAATCATAAAGTTCTTGCATACCATTAAAAGGAACTTTTGCTTTGTTGTAACCATAGGTAAAAGCTAAACTTCTATTTAACTCGTTATCATCTAAGTTAACCTGTATGTCATCCATAGTGTATTGGCAGGGATGCTCATAACCAGATGCATGGGTAATCTCTATTAATTCTTTTCTAAAACTTTTAAAGTACTGAGCTAAACGATCTGACTTAAGAGGAACATTTATGCCTCTTTGTAACCATTGGTTTTGCGTTGCTATACCAGCCGGACACGTGTTTGTATGGCAAGATTGTGCTTGTATACAGCCTATACTCATCATAGCTTCACGTGCAACATTTATACAATCTACTCCCATTGCAAACGCCATTGCAGCTTTAGCAGGGAAACCAAGTTTACCACTACCAATAAACACAATTCTGTCTGTTAATTTTTTTTCTAAAAATAGTTTGTATAAGCTAGAGAAACCATAAACCCATGGTAAAGAAACGTGATCTGCAAAACTTGGTGGAGCAGCACCAGTACCACCTTCACCACCATCTACAGTAATAAAATCTGGACCTTTACCTGTTTTTAACATAATATCTGCTAGCTCTTCCCACTGATCTAATTTTCCTATAGCTCCTTTAATACCTACCGGCAATCCTGTTTTTTCTGCTATTTCTTCAATTAAATCTACCAATTCTGGTACAGTACTAAAAGCTTTATGTGTAGCCGGTGACAAAACATCTTTACCAATTTCTACGCCACGTATTTCTGCTAACTCAGCAGTTATTTTAGCACCGGGTAAAACACCTCCTTTACCAGGTTTTGCGCCTTGAGATAGCTTTATTTCTATAGCTTTTATGCAAGGGTTATTTTCTACTAAAGTAACTAGTTTTTCTAAAGATAAATTACCATCCTCAGATCTAACTCCAAAATAACCTGTTCCAAAATGAAAAACTACGTCGCCACCCTGTTTATGATACGGAGACAATCCGCCTTCACCTGTATTATGGTATGCGCCACTTTTTAAAACACCAATATTCATGGCTTCTACTGCTGCTGCAGATAAAGAACCAAAACTCATTGCAGATACATTTATTGCAGATGCAGGTCTAAATGGTTTTTTACGTTTATTGTATGCACCTATTACTTTAGCACAAGGTAAAAATGTTTTGTCTTTTGCGTTAGGATGGTTATCGTTAATTTTATAAGCCATCATTTGGTTTTTAACAAAAATATGCTGGTGTGCATACACATCTCTGTCTGTACCAAAGCCTTCGTAATTATTTTCTTTTTTGGCAGATGCGTAAATCCATCCGCGTTCTATACGGTTAAAAGGTAATTCTTCTCTGTTGTTAGCCACAAAATACTGTCTCATTTCTGGACCTATGCTTTCTAGCATATAACGTATATGCCCTACAATAGGAAAGTTGTGAGAAATAGTGTGCTTTTTCTGAAAAAAAATGTCTCGTATAGCAACTAAAGCCAATGCTAATAATACCCATATCCACCATGATATGTTAGCTATAAAACTTAAAAAAGAATCCATTGAAATTGTATTTGTTAAGTAAAACCATAAATAATTTAAATATGGTTTATTAATTATATTACAAAAATAACCAAATATAAAGTCATTTATTGTTTGGTTTTAGGTTATTTATTTAAATAATCTAAACTCATTTCTGTTAGTGTTTTTACACCTAAAATCATACCAGCATCATCAATTTTAAAGTCTGGAGTATGGTGTGGATACGCTTCTTTGTTTCCAGGAGTCATTCCGCCTAAAAAGAAATAGAAACCAGGTACAACCTCCTGGAAATAAGAGAAATCTTCTCCGCCAGTTGTAGCTTTAGTTAATTGCACATTTTTATTACCTGCAACTCGTTGCATTGTTGGTAACATTTGGTTTACTAAGGCAATATCATTATAAGTAATAGAGGTCTGACTTTCTACACTAAATGTTGCACTACCACCATATGCTTTAGCAATAGTTTCTGTCATTTCTTTCATTCTACGTAAAATAAGCTCACGCATATCTGGGTTTAAAGTTCTTACAGTGCCAATAAGTTCCGCACTTTCTGGAATAATGTTAAAACGTACACCACTTGTAATTTTACCAACAGTAATAACAGCTGCTTCTTCAGTTAAATTAGATTCTCTACTAATAATTGTTTGTAAACCATCTATAATTTTTGCAGAAATTACTATAGGATCTACACCAGACCAAGGTTGTGAACCGTGTGTTTGTTTACCTTTTACGTTAATAACAAAACGCTCTACTGCGGCCATTATACCCTCGGTTTTGTATTTAATAACACCTACTGGTGTACCAGAATTAATGTGTAATCCAAAAATAGCATCTACTTTAGGGTTTTCCATAACACCTTCTTTTATCATTAAAGCTGCACCACCTTCTTCTCCTGGAGGTGCACCTTCTTCGGCAGGTTGAAAAATAAACTTAACAGTACCATTTATTTTGTCTTTATTTTTAGCTAAAATCTCTGCAACACCCATTAAAATTGCTGTATGCGTATCATGGCCACAAGCGTGCATAACACCAGTTTCTACACCCAAAAAAGTATCTGTAACGTTAGATTTAAATGGTAAATTATTGCGTTCAGTAACAGGTAAAGCATCTATATCTGCCCTTAAAGCAATTACTCTGCCTGGTTTTTTACCTTTTAATATACCTACAACACCTGTTACAGCAACCTTAGTTTGTACCTCAATACCCAAAGATTTTAAATGAGCAGCGATTTTTTCTGCAGTTTTAAATTCTCTGTTAGATAGTTCTGGGTTTTGATGAAAATGATGCCTCCATTCTATAACCTTTTTCTCTATGTTTTTGTAATCGTTCTCTAACTTATAATTTTGTGCTTGTAGGGCAGCACCGCAAAGTAAGAGCGTTAAAATAAATTTGTTTTTAGTTTTCATATAATTCTAGTTAGTTAGTTAGTTAGTTAGTTAGTTAGTTAGTTAGTTTTTTGTCAGTAATTAAATTTTCATTCTCATATTTACCAAGTGCTTTTTAAAACCAGCTTTTTCGTATGCTTGTAATGCAGCGGTATTTTTGCTATACACATCTAGTCTAACTTCGGTAATGTGCTGCTTTTTTATCCAAATAAATAAAAAATCTATAATTTTTTTATTTATTCCTTTGCCGCGGTATTGGGGATCTACATACATAAAACCCAAATACGCGTAGGTGTTGTGTTTTAAATGTTTTTTAGCTTCTTTAACAGTGGCGTAAGCAGAACCAATAAGCGTATTGTTTAATGTAGCAACAGCCACAAGTGTTTTAGGGTCTTTTAATAAATCTTCAATACTGTAATAAGAAATTGGATCTGGTTTAAGAGTTTCATCAAAAGGGCGCTCTGCATAAATAATGCCTTGTTCAAAAGATTTTAAAGTTTCTAAATCTTTTAATTCTGCTGCTCTAATTTCAATTTTTTTCAATATTCTTATGGTTTAAATTGTAGTATTCTCTAAAGATATTTAAAATTAAACTGCTATTAAATTTTATTGTTTATAATTATTAAAACTACTTGTTTTATCTGGACTTAATTATGGTTAAATTTACACTTCTCTAAATTATATAAGAAAAAACAATTGGAAGAATTTATTGCCCAACTAAACGAGGCTCAAAAAGCACCTGTTTTACACACAAAAGGACCATTAATGGTAATTGCCGGAGCTGGTTCTGGTAAAACTAGGGTGTTAACATACCGTATTGCATATTTAATACAGCAGGGTGTAGACCCTTATAACATTTTATCGCTTACGTTTACTAACAAGGCTGCAAGAGAAATGAAAGTGCGTATTGCAGATATTGCTGGTAGTGCAGAGACCAAAAGTTTATGGATGGGGACTTTTCACTCCATTTTTGCAAAATTATTGCGTTATGAAGCAGATAAGTTAGGGTACCCTAACAATTTTACTATTTATGATACGCAAGACTCACAGCGTTTAATTGCATCTATAATTAAAGAAATGCAGTTAGATAAGGATATATATAAGTACAAGCAAATACAAAATAGAATATCATCTTACAAAAACAGCTTAATTACTGTTAAGGCATATTTTAATAATCCAGATTTAATAGAGGCAGATGCAATGGCAAAACGCCCGCGTACTGGTGAAATTTATAAAAATTATGTGGATAGATGTTTTAAGGCAGGAGCAATGGATTTTGATGATTTATTATTAAAAACCAATGAGCTTTTAAACGTTTTTCCAGAGGTGTTGCAAAAATACCAAAATAGGTTTCAGTACATAATGGTAGATGAGTACCAAGATACAAACCACTCACAATACTTAATAGTAAAAGCTTTATCAGATAAATTTCAAAATATTTGTGTGGTAGGGGATGATGCACAAAGTATTTATTCTTTTAGAGGAGCAAATATTAGTAATATTCTAAACTTTCAAAAAGATTATGATAATGTTGCAATGTATAGGTTAGAGCAAAACTACAGATCTACTGGTAACATTGTAAATGCCGCAAACTCTATCATAGAAAAAAATAAAAATCAGCTTGAAAAAGTTGTATGGACCTCTAATGATGATGGGCCACTAATTAAAGTTCATCGTAGTATTACAGATGCAGAAGAAGGTAGGTTTGTTGCAGGAACTATTTTTGAAACTAGAATGAACGAGCAATTGCATAATGGAGAATTTGCAGTATTGTACCGTACAAACTCACAATCTAGAGCAATTGAAGATGCTTTGCGAAAAAGAGATATACCTTATAGAATTTATGGTGGATTATCTTTTTACCAACGTAAAGAAATTAAAGATGTTTTGGCATATTTAAGGTTAGTAATTAACCCTAAAGATGAAGAGGCATTAAAGCGTGTTATTAATTTTCCGGGCAGAGGAATTGGACAAGCCACAATTGATAAATTATTGGTGACAGCTAACCATTATGGCCGTTCTATGTTTGAAGTTATGGAAAACATAGATAAAATAGAATTAAAAATAAACGCTGGTACCAAACGTAGATTAACAGAATTTGTTAATATGATTAAAGGTTTTCAGATAATGAATAAAGGAGCAGATGCTTTTTCTTTGTCTGAACACGTAGCTAAAAAAACAGGTATTCTTTTAGAGTTTAAAAAAGATGGTACACCAGAAGGTATTGCCAAAATGGAAAACATAGAAGAGCTTTTAAATGGTATAAAGGATTTTGTTGAAGGGCAAATGGAACTTGCTGATGCAACAGGTAATATAGCAGAATTTTTAGAAGATGTTGCACTTGCTACAGACTTAGATAATGATAAAGGTGATGATGACCGTGTTGCTCTTATGACTATACATATGGCAAAAGGACTAGAGTTTCCGCACGTATTTATTGTTGGTATGGAAGAAGACTTGTTTCCATCAGCAATGAGTATGAACACGCGTACTGAGCTTGAGGAAGAACGAAGATTATTTTATGTAGCTCTAACCAGAGCAGAAAAACAAGCGTATTTAACGTATACAGAAAGTAGATATCGTTGGGGTAAATTAGTAGATGCAGAGCCAAGTAGGTTTATAGAGGAAATAGATGAAAAGTATATAGAAAACCTAACTCCGGTAAGTAATTATAAGTACAAATCTTTAATAGATAAAAACATTTTTGGTGAAGTAGATAAAAGTAAACTTAGACAAGTTAAACCTGTGTCTGGCATACCACCAAGTGCCCCTAAACCAAATGAAAACCAGCTGCGTAAGTTACGTAAGTTAAAACCAGAACTTGCACAACCAATAGCTAATAATACCAACCTAGATCCTAATTTGGTAGAAGGTGCAGCAGTTAACCATACTAGGTTTGGTAGGGGAGTTATACTTAAAATTGATGGTGTTGGGAACGATAAAAAAGCAGAAATTAAGTTTGATAAGGGTGATATAAAAAAATTACTGCTACGTTTTGCTAAGTTAGAAGTACTGTAAGCCGTGATGTATTTTTCTTACTAAATAGTTTTATTTGCATTATATTTATTACAAATAACAACCACAAAGCCTTTTAGTATGATTTTTTACGGATCTAATTCATCACATTTAAAAACAAAATTAACAAGACAAATACCTTGTGCTAACTGTAATGAGAGTGCAAAATTTAATGTAGAAGTTTATGGTAAGTACGCACATTTGTATTGGATACCAATTTTTCCAATAGGTAAAACAGGCGGTGCTGTTTGTTCCAATTGTAATACTGTTTTTGAGCCAAAGCAAATGGATCATAACTTAAAAATAGAATACCAAAATGTTAAAGAAGAGGCTAAAACACCTATTAAGCATTTTTCTGCATTGTTTTTAATTGTTTTAATAATAGGAGGTCTAGCTTTTTCTTCATTTTTAGACAACAAAAATTCTGAAAAATATATTGCTAACCCTATGGTTAATGATTTGTATGAGTTTAAAACCGAAGCTAATTATTATTCTACAATGAAAATATCTACAATTTCTGATAGTATTTACTTTAGGTTTAATGAATACGAAACCAATAAAAAATCTGGAATTTCTGAAATTGATATCCCCAAGAATTATGAAGATGAGGAATTTGGATATACAACTGAAGAATTACAGGGACTTTTTAAAGACAATATTATTTATGAGGTAAAAAGAAACTAAGGGTATTGTAAGTTTTTTTATAATACTAAGACTTATTTTTATCTGCTATTAAATACATAAAATTATGGCTCAGTTTATTAAAATATACCCAGAGAATCCTAATGCAAATGCAATTAAAAAAGTTGTAGATGTGTTAAAAAAAGGAGGTTTGGTTATATACCCTACAGATACTGTTTACGGTCTAGGTTGTGATATAACCAATACTAAGGCTTTAGAGAAAATAGCACGTATTAAAGGAGTTAAGCTTGCCAAAGCTAATTTTTCATTTATTTGTGCAGACCTTAGCAATTTGTCTGAGTATGTAAAACAAATTGATACAGCTACATTTAAAATTTTAAAAAGAGCATTACCAGGGCCTTATACTTTTATATTGCCTGGTAATAATAATTTACCTAAAGATTTTAAAAAGAAAAAGACTGTAGGTATACGTGTGCCAGACAACTCAATAGCCAATGCCTTGGTACAAGCACTAGGTAACCCCATAGTGTCTACATCTATTAGAGATGAAGATGAGTTGTTAGAATATACTACAGACCCAGAATTAATTTATGAAAAATGGGATAATTTAGTAGACATTGTTATAGATGGTGGTTACGGAGACAATACGGCATCTACTGTTGTAGATTTATCTGATGGCGAACCGGAGATAATAAGGGAAGGTAAAGGAAGTATAGATATATTTTAATTGTAAATAAAAATATAAGTTAAGGAATAAAAAAAGCCTCGCATAATGCGAGGCTTTCTTATTATAAATAATAATTAATACTATTTGTTTATTGCAGGATCTTTCATTCCTTCTTCAATCATACTATAAAACTGATCAATTTTAGGAAGTACTACAATTCTTGTTCTTCTGTTTTTAGCTTTATCTGTAGAAGATACTGGTATGTATTGAGATCTACCTGCAGCTGTCATACGCTTAGGATCTACTCCGTACTCATTTTGTAATATACGAACTACAGCAGTTGCACGCTTAACACTTAAATCCCAGTTGTCTAATAAAACACCTTTTCTGTAAGGTACAGCATCTGTGTGTCCTTCTACCATAAATTCAAAATCTGGCTTGTTATTTACAACTTGTGCAACTTTACCTAATACTTCTTTAGCTCTTGTTGCTACGTTGTAGCTACCGCTGCTAAATAATAATTTATCAGATATAGAAACAAAAACTACACCTTTTTCTACGCTAATTTCAATATCCTCATCATCTAAGTTTCCAAGAACACCTTTTAAACTTTGTACTAAAGATAAGTTTACAGAGTCTCTACGTGTAATAGCGTCATTTAATTTACGTATTGTTAAATCTTTTTCTTTTAAACTTTCTAAAGATTTCTCTAAATTTTCTGCACCCTTAGCAGATAAATCTGTTAGGTTACCCATATTATCTACTAACACTTGGTTGTTTGCTTTAAGAAAATCGTTTTGGTCTTCTAAAGTTCTTAACCTTGCATCTGCTGTAGCTTTTTCTTCTATGCAGCTATTTAGCTTAACTGTTGCTGAGTTTAATAAATCTTCAGTTTCTTTATTTTTTGCCTCTAACTCCGCATATTTCTTTTGCGATACGCAAGAAGATAATAATATTGTAGCTCCTAAAGCGCCTAAAAAAATCTTTTTCATATTCATATTACTATTAATTGTTATTTGTTTCAAAATTATATAAAATGTTCTATCTATCGGTATTATAATTTAGTTAATCTTTTACTAAATTGTTAAATTCCTTATTACCATTTACGAAATAAGACCACACAACGGATTTAATTAAATAATATTTTTTTGTATTATTGTTTAATCTTCTCTTTTTTAGTGTTTTAGGGATATTCCAGTAAAAACTAAAGTGTGCTTTTACAATAGCCAAACAATGCTTAAATCTCATTTGTGTCAAAAATCGTAAACCTGCTATACCATCCAACAATAACCTTGCCATAACTATAAAAAATGCCTTATAAAGTGATGTATTTTTTACAATACTAAATAAAGAATTTCTAAAGTTTAAAAATGTTTTTTTCGGATTCATTTCACTAAGTGTAGATCCGCCTAAATGGTATACTGTAGATGCACCTACGTACATAATTTTTAAACCTCTATTTTGCGCACGCCAACATAAATCTATTTCTTCTTGGTGAGCAAAGTAATCTTCATCAAAACCACCTAAATCAAAAAATGTAGTTTTACGTATAAATAAGCAAGCGCCACTTGCCCAAAATATGGGCAAATTGTCATTGTATTGCCCTTTGTCTTCCTCTAATGTGTCAAAAATTCTTCCTCTACAAAAAGGGTATCCAAAACTATCTAAAAAACCACCAGCTGCACCGGCATACTCAAAATGAGTTTTCTTTTTTAAATCCAAAATTTTTGGTTGTACAATAGCTGTGTTTAAATCTTCATTAAAATAATTTAAAATAGGAGTTAACCAATTAGGTGTAACTTCTACATCAGAATTAAGCAAACAAAAAATATCTTCTTTTACGTGCTGCAATGCATCATTATAGCCTTTGGCGTAACCGCCATTACTAGCGTTTAATATTATCTCTACGCTAGGGAAATTATCTTTAATAAATTGTACAGACGAGTCTGTAGATGCATTATCTGCAACATAAATTTTTTGGTTGTTAGCATATTTTATAACCGAAGGCAAAAAACGTTCTAATAGTTGTACGCCATTCCAGTTTAAAATAACAACAGCAATTTTAGGCATAATTTATATGTTACTTTATCTATGTTCTGTTACAAATTTAACGGTTAAAATCAGGAATATCACGTAAAAACGTATAATTATCTTCTGTACTATTTGTTTTACAATAAAAATGATTTAATCCGTTAGTTACCATTAAATAATTTGCATCTAATTGCATATTGTAACGTGCAATTTGGTCAAAAGTAGCTTGTGTAATTGTAATTTCAGGAGCTTTACATTCTACCAAAATGTTAATGTTTCCATTAGGTTTAAAAACAACAACATCATACCTTTTTTTTAAGTTATTAATAACCAGTTGTTTTTCTACATTAATAAGGCTAATTGGGTATTTTTTTTGATAAATAAGATGGTGTACCACGTGTTGCCTAACCCATTCTTCAGGTTGTAAAACCACAAACTTTTTTCGTATTACATCAAATATATAGACTTTATTTTCGCTATTTTTGAAACGGAAGTTGTACGTAGAAAAATTTAGCTTCTGCATACTGCAAATTTGATGATTTTTTTTAAATGGACGAAGTAAAAAAACTAATCTCCGATATAAAAAACGGAAACGTAAAACCTATTTATTTTTTAATGGGAGAGGAGTCTTATTACATTGATAAGATATCTGAATATATTGAAAAATCTGTATTAACAGAAGAGGAGCGCGGTTTTAACCAAATGGTGCTTTATGGTAAAGATGTTACTATTGATGATATAGTGTCTAATGCTAAGCGCTACCCAATGATGGCAGAAAAGCAAGTTGTAGTTGTAAAAGAAGCCCAGCATTTGTCTAGAACTATAGATAATTTGGCTAGTTATGCTAATAACCCGCAGTTAACAACAGTGTTGGTCATTTGTTACAAATATGCTAAGCTAGATAAGCGTAAAAAGTTGTACAAAGCAGTACAAAAAAGTGGTGTATTATTTGAGAGTAAAAGTTTATACGAAAATAAAGTTGCAGACTGGATAATGAAAGTTCTTAAAGGTGGTGGTTATACTATAACGCCGGTTGCCGCACAATTACTTGTAGAGTATTTAGGAACTAGCTTAAGTAAAATTAATAATGAGTTAGAAAAACTAAAAATTGTAATTACTAAAGACACACAAATTACACCAGCCACTATTGAAGAGCATATAGGAATTAGCAAAGATTTTAATAATTTTGAGCTTAAAAAAGCAATAGGTGAGCGTAATACCTTAAAAGCTGCTAGAATTATAAATTATTTTGCTCAAAATCCAAAAGACAATCCTTTTGTGGTTACGGTAACTGTTTTACATACTTATTTTACACAAATACTACAATACCACGGATTAAAAGACCACTCTAAGAGCAATGTGGCTAAAGTTTTAGGAGTAAACCCTTATTTTGTTAATGAGTACCAAACAGCTGCCAGAAATTTTCCAATGAAAAAGGTAAGCGGAATTATATCTGCATTACGAGATTTAGATCTTAAAGGCAAAGGTGTTGGTGCGTATAATATGTCTCAGGCTGACTTGTTAAAAGAGCTTTTGGTAAAAGTTTTTTAATTATTTACCATCTACACTTAATCTACCAGGACCTAATAGAAATATAATTACAAAAAATAAAAGATAAAGTACCGCCATTTCTTTTACACTAAACGGATCTGCACCGTGTTGAACAAATGCCGCAATTAGCATTGTTACAGCAGTTGGTACGGCAAACCATCTTGTTTTGTATCCTAATATTATAAAAATTGGACATAAAACCTCGCCAATAACTGCTAAAAATAATGATGGGCTAGCTCCAATACCTATAGGGTCTGGAAATTTTATTTCATCACCACTAAAAAAGTTTTGTAATTTAGGTATTCCGTGTGTAAGCATCATTGCAGACGGCACAATACGTAAAAGTGCCAATCCTATGTTTGTCTTAATATTATCTCTCATTATCTTAGGCTCCGGGGATAAAAAAATCTATGTATTCCAAATTTAGAAATATTTTTCTAATACACGAAAAATAACAGCTAATAATAGAGTAAAATTTAGACAAAAAGTGTTATTTACAACAATTACCTCAATTTTGGAAAATTACTAGGATTAGTTTCGTGCATTATTGCGTATATTTTTTCAAAAATATCTTCAGCATTTGGCTTAGAAAAATAATCGCCATCTGTTGCATATGCAGGTCTATGGGCATTAGCAGTTATTGCTTGTGGCATACTGTCTAAATACTTATAAGCTCCTTGCTTTTCTGTTATTTCTTGTATTAAATAAGCAGAACATCCACCAGGTACATCTTCATCTACAACTAGTAGTCTGTTGGTTTTTTGCACACTTTTTAATACATCATGATTTATATCAAAAGGTAGTATACTTTGTGCATCTATTACTTCTATATCAATACCAACTTCTAGTAATTCTTTTGCAACTTGTTGCACAATACGTAATGTAGAACCATAAGATAATACAGTTAAGTCTGTACCTTCTTTTACTGTTTCAACAACACCTATAGGTGTACAATGTTCGCCTAAGTTTGCTGGCTTATCTTCTTTTAATCTGTAGCCATTTAAACATTCTATTACTAAAGCAGGCTCATCAGACTTTAATAGCGTATTGTAAAAACCAGCTGCTTTAACCATATTACGTGGCACAAGAATATGCATGCCTCTTAATAAGTGTATAAAACCTCCCATTTGTGAACCAGAATGCCAGATACCTTCTAATCTGTGTCCTCTTGTTCTAATAATTAACGGCGCTTTTTGTTTGCCAACTGTACGGTATAACAATGTAGCTAAATCATCACTTAATGTTTGTAAGGCATACATTAAATAATCTAAATATTGTATTTCGGCTATTGGTCTTAAACCCCTAAGAGCCATACCAATTCCTTGGCCAATAATAGTAGCTTCTCTAATGCCAGTATCTGCAACTCTATGTTCTCCGTATTTAGCTTGTAAGCCCTCTAGTCCTTGATTTACATCTCCAATAGCTCCTGCATCTTCACCAAAAATTAAAGTGTTAGGGTTGCTTCCAAAAATGTGATCAAAATTATCTCTTAGTATTACTCTACCGTCTACAGATTCTGGGTTTTCATCATAAACTGGTTTAACCTCTTCTATATTTGTAGCTTTGTTAGGTAAATTACTATATAAATGAGAGCTATACTTAGGTTGCATTTCATTTAAGTAATCTGTAATCCAGTTGGTTAAAGCTTGTTTTTCAGGTGAGTTTTCACCTATTAAATAACGCAAAGCTTTCCTTGCACTAGATGCTAAGTCTCTTTTTATAGGTTCTTCAATTGCAATTAAATCGTTTTTAATTTTTGCAATAAAGTTTTTGTTTGGGCTTTTACTAGCAGCATTTTCTAAAAGAACAACTAACGTTTTTTTAGCTTCTTTATTAGGGTTAATAAATTCTGCCCAAGCTTCTTTTTTGGCAGTACGTACTTCTTTTTTTGTTTCTTTATCTATAGCTGTTAGTTCTTCTTCTGTAGCTATATTGTTTTCTATAATCCACTCTTTAAAACGCTTGTTACAATCGTTTTCTTTTTCCCATTCTAATCTTTCAGGAGATTTGTATCTCTCGTGAGACCCAGAAGTAGAGTGGCCTTGTGGTTGCGTTAATTCTTTTACATGAATAAGTACAGGAACGTGCTCTGTTCTTGCAATTTCAGATGCATTCTCGTAAGCATGAATTAAAGCGGTATAATCCCAGCCATTAACTTTTATAATTTCATATCCTTTATTGTCTTCATCTCTTTGAAAACCTTTAAGAATTTCAGAAATATTTTCTTTTGTAGTTTGGTGTCTTGCGTGTACAGATATACCGTAAGCATCATCCCAAACACTAATTACCATAGGTACTTGTAAAACACCTGCGGCATTTATAGTTTCAAAAAAATGGCCTTCGCTTGTACTTGCGTTACCAATTGTACCCCAAGCAACCTCATTACCGTTATTTGAAAATTTGGTGGCATCAATACCAGAAACATTTCTGTATATTTTAGATGCTTGTGCTAAACCTAATAATCTAGGCATTTGCCCAGCAGTTGGAGAAATATCTGGACTACTATTTTTTTGTTCAGTTAAGTTTTTCCAGCTTCCATCTTCGTTTAAGCTATGTGTGCCAAAATGCCCACCCATTTGTCTTCCAGCACTCATTGGATCTTTGGTAATATCTGTGGTGGCGTATAAACCGTGAAAAAACTGTTTAGCGTTTAACAGTCCTAAAGCCATCATAAAAGTTTGGTCTCTATAGTAACCACTTCTAAAATCACCATTTTTAAAAGAACGCGCCATTGCTAATTGTGGAAGTTCTTTACCGTCACCAAAAATGCCAAATTTAGCTTTACCAGTTAAGACTTCTCGTCTTCCTAATAAGCTGCACTCCCTGCTTAGTACGGCTATTTCATAATCTTTAATGATTTGCGATTTAAAATCGTCGAAAGAAATATCGTCTTTTGTTTGTGGTTTTACGCTCATAGCTTACGAAGTTATATTTCTGCAAAAGTACCAAATTTGATTGGTTTTTGCAATAGCTATTAATGATATGTTATTGAATATTTAATAAAATAAGATGTAGTAGTGGGTTTTAAATTATGAAATATGTAAAATATTTTGTTTAAAATGATAATTTGTTATTTAATTAAAACCATTTTCTTGTAAATAACCCAGTTAAGGACTTTGGACTTAAGGTTACAATAAATCGTATTTTTTCTCCGTAATTTGGTTGAGACACTTCCCATCCGTTGTTAGAATACATAGGGAAAAATAATTCAAAATAATCAGTTACTAAGTTTAAACGTATACCAGCATCATATACAAAGCGTGCATTAGAGCCTTTGTTTTTTAAGTAGCCAATATCTCCGTAAGCTTCTATCCACCTATAAATATTGGTACTTGCGTTTGTTGTAGCTATCCAATCATTAGCAAAGGGGTTATCTAATTTAGACTTAAATCCGCCCTCTGCAATAATTATTTGTTGGCTATAAATACCAGAAGATGCCGATCTACCTAAATAAGAGTAATCAAATAAATAATCTGTAGGTCTGTCTAATGCATAACTAAAATAGTCATCATCAGTTTTATTGTTTATAAACTTACCAGCAAAAAACCTTAAATTAAATTGTCTGTTATTTTGAAAAAGTTTGCGATATTCTAAGTCAAAAGAAAGTTTAGAAAATTTACCTGCATATTGTGCATCTACAAACCAAGATAAATAATTTATTAAGTCGTTATTTGTATCTCTAAATCTTGCATTTAAAACACTATAATCTGGCTCTAGTTCATTGGCTTCAACAAAAGCTGGGTCAAAATCACGAAATACATTTACATAGCGCACAAAAAGACTTTGACTTCTGTTAGATCTTAGGTCTTTTGGTCTCCATCTTAACCCAAACGAAGGAGTAACGGTAGAGTACCTAGAATTTTTTTGAAAATGAAACGTAGAAAAGCTTAATGAATACGTACTCAGAAATAAGTTTTTATTTTTATGTTGATCTCTAATCGTAAAATTACCAGAACCTACAAAAGCATTTTCTTTTGTTGCGTAGCCAGGGTTTAGTGCAAATACAAAAGGCCTATCTAGTAAAGTTTTATTGTGTAGTTTTAGAATTGGAGTAAAACCATCATAGGCATTAAACCTCATTTCTGGATTGTAAAATATTTGATTGTAATAAGGATTTTCTGCATCCTTAAAGAATTGTAATCTTAATTTTTTGTTGCTAGCCAAAAAACCTTTTAAAGATTTCCAGTTGTCTCTTTGGTTAAATTCTGGTATTTTTTTATCATAATTTAGTACCAGTTTATCTTCACCGTTTCTGGGTATTGTAATTTTTTTCTGGTTTATTACATTGGAGACCCAATATTTAGATATTACAGAGTCTTTTTGTAAACCAAATAAGGATATTGGAAGATTTGTAGATGTTTTATTTTTTATAGTGACAGTTAGTGAGTCTTCTGTTTTTTCTATGTTTTTTATTTTAAAATCTATTCTGTCATTAGTAGATATAAATTCATTAAAAAACCAATCTATATCTTTATTGGTAGATTTTTTTAATATATTTTCAAAATCGTTAGTAGTAACATTTTGTTGTTTATAATTTTTGTAAAATTCTTTAATGCTCCCTTTTACATTGTTATAACCAATATATTCTGATAAATAAGTTAAACCTAAACCAGATTTATAACTATTTGCTATTTGTTGATTAAACTTAATTAAAGAGTCATTTGAAGCAGTTAAGGGTTGATCTAAGTTTTTTCGGCTAGTTAACATAGACATTAAAGCATACTGGTCATTAAAATCGTACTTTGCTATTTCAAAACTTCTAACGCCCCAAATTTTTGAAAATTTACCTAATAATTTTTGACCGTTATAGTATTCGTCTACATAGGTAATCATTAAATAATTAACAATAGCATCTGTAACCCATTTTTCTTTTCTAGGGTTTAAGTATAGGCTTTCATTTAAAATTTTATACAATGAAGTTTTTAACAGTTTTAATTCGTAATTAAATGCCTCAGAATACGGTACTATAAATGACGGTAATTGATTTATACCATATAAAGGATTTTTTTTATAATCCAATTCACTTACTAATACTTTTTTATGTGGATATTCTCCTAAATTATCTTTTATATATTTGGTAACTTTATTAATAGAAATTCCTTGTAAAATTTCGGGGTATTTTGAAGCTTTAAAATCGGTTTCTATTGTAAGGTCTGGAGTAATATGGGTAATAAACTCTTTTTGATTACTTAAAATTACTTCGGCACTTTTTCTATTTTCTCCATCAATAACTATTGTTTTATTCCCGTTTAAACTGTATTCATTAGTTTTGTTAAGGTTTGTAGTAACGTAATAGTCTTTATTAATAGTTAAGTAGAGTTTGGTTGTAGTAGCATCTGTTTGTAAGTCCTCTAGGTTTTTATTGGAGTAAAGGTTCCATTTGCCATTGTAGGTTGCAGGTGTTAAATACCAGTCTTTTAGGTAGTAAGTGCTATCATTACTATAACCAAAATTAGTATATTTGTTTGGTGGTAATTGTACTTTGTAGTTTATTTTTAGTGTTAAGGTAGTATCTGGAGCTAGTGGTTTATTAAGTATAAACATTACTATGTCTTTACTTTTTGTATGTTTATTAGCAAGTGTGTTACCTTTACTATCTTTGGCCTTTATAATATTTGTAAATCCTCTTTCTTTTGGTTTTGCTAAGTGTAAACTTTTTTTAAATTCTTCTGTAAAACGTTTAGCTAAGGCAGTTTTTTTGCTAGAGTAAGCGTTTGCCCAATCATTAAAGTACAATACTTCTAGTGTATCTTTAGAGGTGTTCTTATAACTAAACTCTTGCTGAATAGTAATTTCATGGCAAGATGTATCTAATGAAGCATTTATAATAGTTTTGTGTTGCCCATGCAATTGTACACAGTATAGGAAAAGTGCTCCTATAGCTGTGTATATTACATTGCTTTTTATTTTAAATGCTGTCATACTTTATTAGAAGTTAGGACTTAAGTCATGTCCTTTGTAGAAGGCATCAATTATTTCTACAACATCATCTGCGGTATCTACTATTTTAATAAGATCTAAATCTGAAGCGCTAATATTACCCTCACCAAGCATAGTTTCCTTAACCCAGTCCATTAATCCGGTCCAAAAACTTGTACCAACAAGTATAATAGGAAATTTACCAATTTTATTAGTTTGTATAAGTGTAATAGCTTCAAAAAGCTCATCTAAAGTTCCAAACCCACCAGGCATAACTACAAAACCTTGTGAATATTTAACAAACATTACTTTTCTAACAAAAAAGTAATCAAAATTAATACTCTTGTCGTGATCTATATACGGATTGTCATGTTGTTCAAAAGGTAATTCTATATTTAAACCAACCGATGTACCGCCTGCCAAATGCGCTCCTTTATTACCGGCCTCCATAATACCTGGGCCACCACCAGTAATAACACCATAACCGGCTTCTGCAATACTTTTAGCTACATCTACAGCAAGCTCATAGTATTTACTACCTTCTTTTGTACGTGCAGAACCAAAAACAGATACACAAGGACCAATGGCACTCATTTTTTCAAATCCGTTTACAAATTCTCCCATTATTTTAAAAAGTGCCCAAGAATCGTTTGTTTTTATTTCATTCCAGCCTTTTGGGTGTTTTTCTCTTCTCATTTTATTCTAATTTATTACCTGCAAAACGTTATTCTGTCTGCAATATTTTTAATTTTATAATTCTTTTTTAAGAAATTTAGCTGTGTAGCTTTTTTTGTCTTTGATAATTTCTTCAGGGGTGCCTTTAGCAACTAATTTGCCACCTCCACGGCCACCTTCATAACCTATATCAATAATATAATCTACCATTTTAATTACATCCATGTTATGTTCTATAACTAAAACCGTATTACCTTTGTCTACTAATTTGTTTAAAACTTCCATTAATACACGTATATCTTCAAAATGCAATCCTGTTGTAGGTTCATCTAAAATATAAAATGTGTTACCAGTATCTCTTTTAGATAACTCTGTGGCCAACTTAATACGTTGTGCTTCTCCACCAGATAAAGTTGTAGACTGTTGCCCTAATGAAATATACCCTAAACCAACATCTTGTATAGTTTTTAATTTGCGATTAATTTTTGGGATATTTTCAAAAAAAGTAACGGCTTCATTAATAGTCATTTCTAACACATCTGCAATAGATTTTCCTTTATATCTAATTTCTAAGGTTTCTCTGTTAAAACGCTTGCCATTACAAGTTTCACAATCTACATATACATCTGGCAAAAAGTTCATTTCTATTACACGTAATCCTCCACCTTGGCAAGTCTCACACCTACCACCAGTAACATTAAAACTAAAACGACCTGGTTTGTAGCCTCTAATTGCTGCTTCTTGTGTTTTAGCAAATAAGGCTCGTATTTCTCCAAAAACACCTGTATATGTTGCTGGGTTAGAACGTGGAGTTCTGCCAATTGGAGACTGGTTAATATCTATTACTTTATCTATATGCTCTAAGCCTGTAATTTTTTTATACGGCATTGGTTTTTTAACACCGTTAAAATAGTAAGCATTTAAAATAGGGTAGAGGGTTTCATTAATTAAGGTAGATTTTCCACTGCCTGAAACTCCTGTTACTCCAATCATTTGACCTAAAGGAAATTCTACCGAAACATTTTTTAAATTGTTACCAGTACAACCCGTAAGTTTTATTTTTTTACCATTTCCTTTTCTTCGTTTTTTAGGAACGGAAATTTCTCTCTTACCTGTAATATAATCAGCAGTAAGTGTATTGTAATTTTTTAAATCTTCAGGTTTACCTTCAGAAATTATTTGTCCGCCGTGCTTGCCCGCTTTTGGTCCAATATCTATTACGTGATCTGCACGCTCTATCATATCTTTGTCATGCTCTACAACAATAACGGAGTTTCCTATGTCTCTTAAATCTTCTAAAGATGCTATTAAACGTTCATTATCTCTTTGGTGTAAACCAATACTTGGTTCATCTAAAATATATAAAACACCTACTAGTTGAGAGCCTATTTGTGTGGCCAAACGTATACGTTGTGCCTCACCACCAGATAAAGATTTAGAGCTTCTGTTTAATGATAAATAATCTAAACCAACATTTAATAAAAATTGTAGCCTAGTTTTTATTTCTTTAATAATTTCTTCGGCAATTTTAAGTTGATTTTTAGTGAGCTTTTTATCAACCTTACTAAAAAAATCTGCCAAGTCAACAATATCCATTGTTGCTAAATCTGCAATATTTTTATCATCAAATTTAAAATATAAAGATGCTTTTTGCAGTCTAGAGCCTTCACAGGTAGGGCAAACAACTTTATCCATAAACTCTTTAGCCCAACGTTTAATAGGAGCAGAGTTAGCCTCGTTATATTGGCTTTCAATAAAATTAGAAATACCCTCGTATTCTATTTTATAGTTTCTTTTTATACCCAATGTTTTGGAGTCCACCTCAAAACTCTCGTTCCCACCATTTAAAATTACCTCTATTGCTTCCTCAGGTATTTTTTCAATAGCATCTGTTAACTTAAAATTATAGCGTTGTGCAATAACATCTAACTGTTTAAAAGCCCAAGAATTTTTATATTTTCCTAAAGGAGCAATACCACCATCTTTTATAGATAATTTAGTATCTGGAAAAATTTTAGTTCTATTAACCTCATATTTATGCCCCAAGCCATTACAACTTGGACACATACCCTTTGGAGAGTTAAAGGAAAATGTATTTGGTTCTGGTTTTGGATAAGATATACCTGTAGTAGGGCACATTAAATCTCTACTAAAATAGCGAGGTTCTTTTTTACCTTCTTCCAAAATCATTAATACATTGTCTCCACTATACATTGCTGTATTTATGGTTTCTGTAATACGTTTATCTAGGTCCGCGCTATCTGATATTTTTAACCTGTCTATAACTATCTCTATATCATGTACTTTGTAGCGGTCTAATTTTAAACCTTTAACAATATCTACAATTTCACCATCTACTCTTACTTTAACAAAACCTTGTTTAGCAATTTGTTCAAACAACTCACGGTAATGCCCTTTTCTAGATTTAATAACAGGAGCAAGAACGTTTATTTTTTTGTCCTTAAAATCGTTAATTATAAGCTCCTTTATTTGAGCATCACTATAACTAACCATTTTTTCTCCTGTGTTGTAACTATGTGCATCTGCAGCACGAGCAAAAAGGAGTCTTAAAAAGTCATATATTTCGGTAATTGTGCCAACAGTAGATCTAGGAGACTTTGACGTTGTTTTTTGTTCTATAGCAATTACTGGCGATAATCCATCTATTTTATCCACATCAGGACGCTCTAAACCTCCTAGAAACTGACGAGCATAGGCAGAAAAAGTTTCTATATACCTACGCTGGCCTTCAGCATAAATAGTGTCAAAAGCTAATGAAGACTTACCACTACCAGACAGGCCTGTAATAACAACGAGCTTTTCTCTAGGTATTGTAACGTCTATATTTTTAAGGTTGTGCACACGTGCACCTTTTACCTCTATGTTTTCTTCGTATGTAATCATTTACTAATTTGGCAAAGTTGCTAAGTTACGATTTTGGATTTTAATTTAATAATTGCGTCTATTTAGTTTTTGTTAATTAGTGCTGTAATTATATTTTAGCAGCATTAACTAAAAAAATACAACAATGCAATTATTAGGAATAGGCTCTAGAATACAACATAATGAATTAGGAAAAGGCGTGGTAACCAATGTTACAAGTAAACATTATTGGGTTACTTTTATAGAGAATGGTTTAGAAACTATAGATATAGATTCTGATTTTGAGGTTATTGAAGCTGTTGAAGATGAAGTAGATAGTGTAAGTTTTTCTGATGTGGAAAATTCTTTAATTGCAATTTTAAGAAAATGGAGTGATGCTACTAGTATAACACCAATTGCTGATAAATGGAAAAAAGGAACCTTGGTATTAGAACCTGGAGACGGTAAATCTGCAAATAAAGAAATGCCTATTGACACTTTTTTTCATAAAATAGTTATGGTGCGCGACAGAATTAGAGTAATGGAGCAAAAAATTAATTCAAGTAAAAATCTTGTAGATCAAGAAAAAGTAGATTTACAACAATATATTACGCGTATTTATGGTAGCTTAACGTCTTTTAATGTGTTATTTAAAAGTAAAGAAGATCAATTTGTAGGAGAACGTAGTAAATAGAGAAAATATTAAAAAAGCCCAAACTAAAAGATAGTTTGGGCTTTTATTTTATTAATTTTCTGATTTTAAATTAGTTATTCTTTTTTAAAATAATACTCATATATATCCTCTTCTAAACCAACATTTTCAAATAATTCTTTTATAATTAATGTAGATCCAGAAACTGTAGCTTCTCCTTCAATATCTAATGAACCATTCTCGTAAACATAAGATTCTTCTTCGCCATTATAAGTTTCTGTTTCAGAAAAAGCAACTAAGGTAAGCTGGTTCTTTTCCTCATTGTACGCCCATTTTCCAGAGGTATCTGAAGAAGATTCATCATTGTTATAAATAACTTCACAAGCTTCGTCACTATCAATCCAATTTATATTTTTGTCAGAAAATGAATTATTATATGTAAATGTTCCATCATTATTAAATTTTATTTTTAAAAAATTAACGGTAGAACATTCTTCAACAATTACTTCTTCATTACATAAAGTGTAGTCAAAAGTAAAACAATCCTGTTCATTAACTTTTACTTCATCACCATCAGAAATTTCTTTTGTAAAGTTCCAAGTCCCAACTAAATCACTATTACCACCCCAAGCTTCAACAGTTACACAAACCTCTGTAGGTTCGCTAATGTTGCCTTGTGCATCATATAAACAAATAACATAGCAAAAAGTACCAGCAGTAACACTTTCGTCAAGGTTTACTTCAATAGCAGCATCATTTTCTTTACCAGCAGACTTACCTTTTAAAAAGCCTCTATTCTTTTTAGTTTGTTCCCCTTTTCCAGAAACATAAATCTCAGATCTAGGAACATCAAAATAAGAATCTGCCATTCCGTTTTCATCTTTTAACTGTATGTAAACACCTGTATAATCTGCTGCAGAATTAAATTCAATTTCAAATCCGTTTTTTTGAAAAGCAGACTGTTTGCTGTAGTCCATAGAAAACTCTAAACCACCTGTAGGAGTAAGAGTGCCTGTTTTTTTAGTAGCTCCTTCTATAATAAGTGCAGAACTTACGCTGTTTATTTCTAAAGGTTCATCTTCTTGAGCATTAATTTCTGCATCGTTATTTTTTACAGATGAGTCATCATCAGACGAACAAGAGAAAAAGTTTAGTGCTAAAAAGCACACAAGCATAATGTTAATTTTTTTCATTATAAGATTGATTAAGGTTATAAGTTAATTTAACGCCATAAGAGATGTTTTAGTATTGTTTTTGTAGGCGTTTACATTAATTAGCTATCTTAAAGATGGATTTAATCCATTTTTACGATGGATTTATTCCAAAATAACTATATTAGCGTATGGGAAATGATTATAGTATAGAAGTAAAACGTTTTATAGAGGTGCGTAGAGATCTTGGTTTTACGCAAGCAGAGTTTGCAAAACTTTTAGGTGTGTCTACTACAACTGCAGATATAGAACGGGGACGCACAAAATTATCTGGCAAAGTAGTAACAGAACTTTTAAAACAATTTAAAATTAATCCGCTTTGGCTTTTTGGAGATGGTAATCAGAAATATTTGTCTGCTAAGGCCAACAGTGTAATTCCAAAATTTGTAACTGTAGATGCGGAAGAGAATGAGAATATGGTTCTTGTTAATGCAAAAGCAGCTGCGGGTTATCCACAAAACATTCAGGATGCAAACTGGTATAAACAATTACCAGCTTTTGATTTACCTATACCGGAATTTAGAAACGCAACTTACAGGGGGTTTCAGGTTGAAGGTGATAGTATGTTACCTAATTTATATCCAGGAGAATGGGTTTTGGCTAAAGCAACAGAGAGTTTAGATGATATTAGTGCAAATAAAATGTATGTAGTTGTGTTGTATGATGCTGTATTGGTTAAAAAAATAGAAAAAGTACCTAATAGCAACTTTGTATCATTAATTTCTTTAAATGAAACCTATCCGCCATATCAAGTAGCTGCAGATCAAATACAAGAACTTTGGCAGGTAAACAGTAAAATTTCTTTTGGGCTAGATACTACTACAGAAAAAGGTTTATTAAAGGAATTGCAACAATCTATGGAAGAACTAAAGAAAAGAATTAAATAAAATGGTTTAGGCCATACCTTGCATTGCTAAATAGGTAAGCACCCATACAATTACAGAAGAAAAGAATATACCAATGGTGTTCGCTAAAAATGCTTTCTTTCTCTCAATTTTAAATAAATAAGTAGCTATTGTACCTGCGTATACACCAGTACCAGGTACAGGTAACATAACAAAAAATATTAAACCCCAAAAACCATACTTTTTTATTTTATCTCCTGAGCCAGTTTTTGCTTTTCTAGCCACAAAAATGGCTCCTTTTTTATATACACGCCATTTTAATAGGTAATGGTTTATTTTATTTAAAAAAAATAGCATCATAGGAAAAACAAGTACGTTAGATGCAAAACATAAAATAAAAACAACGTATATGTTTAAACCGTTATACATACCATAAGGTATGCCAACTTTAGCCTCTCCAAACGGAGATAAGCTCCATAACATTGCTATAATATATTCTATAATCACTCTTGGTTAGGTTTTAATTTTGCAAATCTAACATTCCACTTTTAATATTAACATATTATAAACATAAAAAAATATTAATTTTAAGTGTAGATCGGTTTAATAACGGTTTATTAGTCGTAATATTATTTTATTCATATAAAACGTTTTTACGCTTTATTATTTTTCTATTCTCATAAATATGGGGTATGTGCACAAAGTAAATACAATATTTATTTGTGATGCTCTTAATTTTTTATTACCATATCTTAAGAAGTAAAATTTGTAACAAGTTTATTTAAGTCCAATATACTATTGTTACACGTATATTTTATAGAAATTTGGGTATGAGAGAGCATAATGAGAAGAAAAAAATAAACAAATTAACACGTAACTATGGTTACAGTAATTTTAATACAAATTCTAATCTAAAAAAATATATACCAGCAATACTAAGTTCTTTAATGTTATTAATAGGTATTGCTGCAGACTACTATAATTTTAGTCCTTTTTTTAAAAGTTGGTTTAGAGTTCTTTGGTATAGTACAGCATATTTGCCAGTTGGGTTACCTGTTTTAAAAAAAGGAATAGAAAGTATAAAAAGAGGTAGCTATTTTACAGAGTTTTTACTAATGTCTATTGCCACATTAGGTGCTTTTGTTATAGGAGAATATCCAGAGGGCGTTACTGTAATGCTTTTTTATACAATTGGAGAATTTTTTCAAAGTGCAGCGGTAACCAAAGCAAAACGTAACATAAAAGCATTGTTAGATGTTAGACCTAATAAGGCCTTAGTTTTAAGGTCTAATTCTTACGTTTCAGTTTTGCCAAGTTCTATAAAAATAGGAGAGACTGTGCAGGTAAGAACGGGAGAAAAAATTCCGATAGACGGAGTTTTGCTTTCTACAAATGCATATTTAAATACAGCAGCTGTAACAGGAGAAAGTAAACCACAGAGAATAATAAAAAATACAATAGTTTATGCCGGTAGTATAAACTTGCAAAATGTAATAGAAGTAAAGGCAACCAAAGAATTTAAGAATAGTTCTATTGCACGCATTTTAGATTTGGTACAAAATGCAACCGCCCGTAAATCTAAAACCGAGTTGTTTATTAGAAAATTTGCAAAAATATATACCCCTGCAGTTGTATTTTTAGCTATTGGATTAACCTTTTTACCGTACTTTTTTGTTCCCAATTATGTGTTTGCAGATTGGCTATATAGAGCGTTAATTTTTTTGGTAATTTCTTGCCCTTGTGCACTGGTTATTTCTATACCATTAGGTTATTTTGGGGGCTTAGGTGCGGCGTCTAACAATGGAATTTTATTTAAAGGAGCCTCTTTTTTAGATACAATTGCAAAAGTGAATACTTTAGCTATGGATAAAACGGGCACTATAACTAAAGGTATTTTTACCATACAAGAGATTAAGGCTTTTACCATTAGTGAGTCTGAACTAATGAAATATACTCTTGCATTAGAAGCAACTTCTACACACCCAATTGCAAAAGCTTTGTTAGACTATCCATTAAGAGAACCGTTTACCGCAACAGATGTAAAAGAAATTGCAGGCAAGGGCATTAGGGGTATTGTTAACAATAAAAAAGTATTAGTTGGTAATGCAGCCCTTTTATTAGATTATAAAATTGATGTATTAACAGAAATAGAAGATATTGTAGAGTCTAGTGTTTTGGTTGCCATAAACGGTGAATTTGTTGGTTATGTAATTATAGCAGACGAAATTAAGGAGGATGCCAAAGAAACTGTTTCTGAAGCTTACAAAATTGGCGTAAAGGATTTTTATATGTTTTCTGGAGACAGAGAGTCCATCACTAAAAATGTAGCCAAACAAATTAATGTTTTACGTTCTAAAGGGGATTTATTACCAGAACAAAAACTAAAGGAGGTAGAAGAGCTAATGAAGAATCCCAATGCAATTGTGGCTTTTGTTGGAGACGGTATTAATGATGCTCCTGTACTAGCAGTTAGTGATGTTGGTATAGTAATGGGTGGTTTAGGTAGTGATGTAGCTATTGAAACAGCAGATGTTATTATACAAACAGACGAGCCAATTAAAATTGTAAAGGCAATAAAAATTGGTAAATCTACAAGAGCAATTGTTTGGCAAAATATAGCATTAGCTTTTGGAGTAAAACTAATTGTGCTACTTTTAGGCGCTGCCGGATTGGCAACAATGTGGGAAGCGGTTTTTGCAGATGTTGGTGTTGCTTTGTTGGCAATATTAAATGCTGTTAGGTTGCAAACAAAAAAATGGTAAAAACTACAAGTTAGTATATGAAAAATATAGAGAAAATATCACCTTTTATATTTACTAATCAGGAGTCAAGTTTTGGTGTAGTTACAACATTAGAAATTCCAAACGGAATATCTGTAAAAAATAGTATTTCTTATAAAGATCAAACTTTAGTGGCAAGTTATGCTTATAATGAAGACGGTGGTTATAATCTGGTATATACAATTATAGATAACAAGGGGAAAGCAGAAAACTTTAAAGAAGAAGATGGGGTTTTGCCTACCTTATTTTTTAGTCCGTCTTTAGAAAATTACGTGTCTGTTGTTCCTTACCACCCAAGCAAACAATTAGAAATTAGTATTCCGCTTTTTAATAGAGAAGAAACTAAATTACCAAAAGGGAATAGACCTTTCACAGGTAAATTTATAGGGGTTTCTAATCAGTTTTCAATTTTTTATGATGTTGATATTTGGAACGATAAAAAGCCTGACAAACTATTAGCAATAGAGTTTAAAGATAATATCCTCAAAAAAAAACATAATATAAAAGTACCATTACCTAGAAACAATAAAATATTTATACAAAATAACGAAATTCATTTACTGTCTAATACAGGAACTACTTGGCTACACAGGCAAATAGATGAAAAGGGAAAAGAAATAAAACGTAGGGAATTTATAGCTTCTACTAACTTTTTTAGAGAAATTATTAGTTTATCTTTTGATTCTAACTCTTTTGTATTAACCGAAGAAAATGGGAAGCTAAGTATTGAAACAATATCGGTTAATGCTACTTGTACGTCTAAATTATTAGTAGATATAAAAGATGAATTGTTTAACACCTGGCAACCAGAAAAAATTAATGTTAATACCTGTATTGTACGTTTTAATACAGAATTTGGCAACGGTTGGTTAGTTATAAAAAAGGATAAAATTTTAGAGCTCTTTTACAGTAAAGATACCCGTGGATTTAAAAATTTAATTAATGGAGAGGTTATAGAGTTTAGCTACTCTAATTTAATTATATCTAACATTAATAAAACAAGTGATAACGGCTATGCAGTTGTTATGTATCCTGTGATAGAGCGTAAGGAAAAGAATAAAGAAATGCTTGTATTACAAAGAAAACTAGAGTAAGATAATAAGAGTATTTTTATCATCAATAATTTAATTATGCTGCAAAATTTTAAAATCTATCTTATCAGTAAAATGGGGGTAAAAGCTACAGCTTATAAAGAATTAGAGTCCCAAATAAAAATTAAAAAAGTACTAAAAGGAGAACAACTTTTAATAGCAGGAGATATTTGTAAGCATACATTTTACGTAGAAAAAGGACTGTTACGCTTGTATGGTTTAGATGAAAATGGTAAAGAAAATATTCTGCAATTTGGCACAGAAAATTGGTTTGTAACGGATAGAGATAGTGTGTATTTTAAAGAACCATCAAACTATTTTATAGATGCTTTAGAAGACACAACTGTTGTGCTATTAGATGAAGATTTTATAGAACTAGTAGCAAAACTTAATCCTTCTTTTAGAAAAAAAAATGAAAAACTATTACACAATCATATTCGTCATTTAAACCGAAGAATACATTTACTGTTAGGAGCTTCTGCTAAAACTAGGTATGTAGAGTTTGTAAAATTATATCCAGATGTTTTGTTGCGTGTGCCACAATGGATGATAGCATCATATTTAGGTATTACACCAGAGAGTTTAAGCCGAATACGTAAAGACTTGGCAAAGTAAAACTTTACCAAGTATTAAATATATGGTTAAATAACCATAGGAACCTCCATTAACAATACTTTACTATTTTTACTAGCATTTATAGTTATATTGTCTGTTTCCCATAAACCAACACCATCACGTTTACTCAATTGCTCACCTTCAATACCAACATTACCTTCTAAAACAAAAGCATAAACACCATTGTTTTTTTTGTTTAAAGCATAGTTTGTAGTAGTATCTTCTGTAAAAGTACCTAAATTAAACCAGGCATCTTGGTAAATCCACACACCATCATCATTAGTATCAGGAGATAATATTTGATAGAACGAGTTCGGTTTTTCTAGCTCTTTTAAAGATATTTGATCATATCTGGGTTTAACATTAGTTTTATTAGGAATAATCCAAATTTGCAAAAACTCTACTGGCTTGTCTTTGTTTTTATTGTACTCACTATGCATTATACCTGTGCCAGCGCTCATTACTTGTATATCTCCTTCTTTAATAATGGTAGCATTTCCCATATTGTCTTGGTGCTGCAAGTCGCCTTTTAATGGTATAGATATTATTTCCATATTTTTATGAGGATGTGTACCAAAACCTCTACCTTCACTTACTTTATCATCGTTTAGTACCCGCAGTGCACCAAAATTCATTCGTTCTAAATCTTGGTAATTTGCAAAGCTAAAAGTATGGTAGCTTTTTAACCAACCGTGATTAGCGTGTCCTCTTGTTGTTGCTTTGTGTAATACTGTTTTCATAACTATGTAATAGATTAATACAAATTTAAATAGCTATTTTTTAATTTACATTGATGTATGATAAGAACTAAATTATGGCTTTATATTACTCTAATTAACTTAAAAGTAATACTTACTTTTGTAGCTTATTTTTAATCCCCAATTATTATGAGTAAATCATCTAACACAACATTAATAATATTGGCTTTTTTCTCTATATATGTTATATGGGGATCTACCTATTTGCTAAATAAAATTGCAGTAACAGAATTACCTCCTTTTATGTTAGCGGCAATACGTTTTATAACGGCAGGTACACTTGTATTTATAATTAGCAAATTTTTAAAATTTAAATTAAAAATTACGGCTAGGCAATTAGTAAATACTGTAATTGCGGGTTTTTTATTTTTAGCCTTAGGCAATGGAGTAGTGGTTTGGGCATTAAAATATGTAGATAGTGGTTTTGCAGCTTTAGAAATATCTGCACAACCTTTAGTGGTTTTGTTGTTAATGAGGATTGTACAAGGAAAAAAATACAACCAATGTCTATTGTAGGCGTAGTTTTGGGCATTATTGGTATTTATCTATTAGTAAGCCAAAAACAAGTGGTAAATAAAGAAGGGTCTTTATTAGGAATGATAATGATTTTTGTTTGTATGGTTAGTTGGTCTAGTAGTAGTTTGTTTGTTGCAAAATCCGATTTGCCAAAAAATTATTTTGTAAACACTGGTTACCAAATGTTATCTGGCGGTCTGTTTTTATTAATTGCAAGTTTTTGTTTTGGAGAAACCTGGTCGCTCCCAACACAGTGGCAAAGTAAAACGCAAATGGCAATGTTGTTATTAATTGTTTTTGGAAGCATAGTAGCATTTACCTCTTTTAATTATTTATTAAAGTTTGTTTCCCCAGAAAAAGTAGCTACATCTACGTATGTTAACCCAATAATAGCATTGCTTTTAGGATGGTATTTTTTAGATGAAAACATTACAACCCAATCTATTGTAGCTGCGGTTGTACTTTTAACAGGAGTTTATTTTATTAATACCAAGAAAAAAATTATGATATTCTCTAGATTCTCTAACCGAATAGGAAAAAAGTCTTAAATTTTACGATATCCATATTTTTTTGAAAAATTGTGAATAGTTTTTTAGCTAATTATTCGTTAAAAACGCAGTAAAGGGCGTATTTTTGCAGCCCAATTAGAAATGGATACTATGACGAAGACTGCTTTCGAACTACAAGAAAAGAAGACAGATAAAGAGCTGTACGACTACCAAAAAGGAGCTCTAAATGAGATTTTTGAGCGATTTGAAACAGCTCCAGATGACCACCATTTATTGTACCAATTACCTACAGGTGGTGGTAAAACGGTTATTTTTTCTGAAATAGTTAGGCAATACCTTAAGCATCACCAAAAAAAGGTGTTGATTATGACGCACCGTGTAGAACTGTGTAACCAAACGTCTAAAATGTTAGATAGTTTTGGTGTAATTAGTAAGGTAGTAAACAGTACAGCAAATTTAGATGACCAAGAAAGGTATAGTTGTTTTGTTGCAATGGTAGAAACACTTAACAATCGTTTAAATGATGATATGTTAGATATTTCTGATATTGGATTGGTTATTATTGATGAGGCGCACTACAATTCATTTACAAAACTGTTTAAGTTTTTTGATAAATCTTTTATACTAGGTGTAACCGCTACGCCTTTAAGTTCTAACAAGAACTTGCCTATGAAAGATAATTATGATGAGTTAATTACAGGAGAAAGCATTTGTTCTCTTATAGAAAACGAATTTCTGGCACGTGCAGAAGTTCACCAATATAATATGGGGTTAACCTCATTAGAAATTGGTTCTAACGGAGATTATACTGTAAAATCTTCTGAAGATTTATACTCTAGTACTGCAATGTTAGATAAGCTTGTAGAAGCTTATAAAGAACACTCTAAAGGTAAAAAAACATTAATATTTAATAACGGTATTAATACATCTATACAGGTGTATTATACGTTTAAAGATGCTGGTTTTCCTGTAATGCACCTAGATAATACAGCTACAAAAAAACAGCGTAAACAAATACTAAAATGGTTTAAAGAAACTCCAGATGCTATACTAACATCTGTTAGTATATTAACTACTGGTTTTGATGAACCTACTATAGATACCATTATCCTTAACAGGGCTACTAAGTCGTTAACTTTGTATTACCAAATGATTGGTCGTGGTTCTCGTATACTTAATAACAAATCTAAATTTACAGTAATAGATTTAGGTAATAATTACCATAGATTTGGACCTTGGGGAGCAGATTTAGATTGGCAAACAATTTTTCATAATCCTAATTTCTATATGGATCGTTTAAAGAACGATGAAGAAATAGAAAGCACTTTTAAGCATGAAATGCCTGAAGAAATTAGGGAGCAATTTGCAAAGTCTGAAGAGGTTTATTTTGATATCAAAGAAACTTATGTAAATGCAGTTTCTGCGGGTGAATCTTCTAAAGTTGTATTGGAGCGTTCTATAGAGCAGCATGCAAAAATTTGTATAGAAAATAGCGAAGATGTTTATGATGCCTTAGCTTTAGCTAAATTATTAGACGTAGATATAGATTACCGTATACAAATGTATGCAAAGTGTATAAGTAGAAGTACCTATAATTTTTTAAGCTGGTTAAAGGACGATTATAAGAAGAGATTAACGGCTTATTTAAGAGAAAATTTTGATAGAGATTTTGAATTAATTCACGGGTATCCCCCAGAGGATTAATTTTTTAAAATAAAGTAATATAAAAAAGTGTTTAGTGTAAAACTGAGCACTTTTTTTTATGCAGGGTATTTAAAAGCTAAAAAGGGGTTAAATTGAAAAAGAGTCTTGTCGGCAAAAACAAGACTCTTTTTACGAGAACACTATATGAAAATGAAAATTTTATTCTATTTTAATTACACTTCTAATATATAACTACTTTATTCTTTATTGAATTTATTGTTGTAAAAGCACTCTTTTTTGTGGTAAGCATAGTCTTTTTTGATGTTACAAATTTTACAGCGCTCTATAAATGCTTTTAAAAAAAGAATAATTAACTCTAAGCTAGTGTTTTAAATAAAAAAAAAGAGTCTTGTCGGCAAAAACAAGACTCTTTTATGAGAACACTATATGAAAATGAAAAATTTTATTCTAACTAAACTACACTGTAAATATATAATCTATGTAAAGTTTTAAAAATTTATTGTTGTAAACAGCTTCATATTTGTGGTTATAACAAGTAAGTATGTTGTAGTACTTTTCTAATTTTTTATTGCACTTGTAATTCCGCCTAAAAAACCATTTAAATCAAAAATAGGGTAGGTAGCTAAACCGGTTCTAACTACAACTAAATTTTTAGATGGTATAACAAAAACATATTGTCCTTGGTAGCCACTAGCGTAGTACATATCTTTAGGAACATCTGGGAACCTACCTTCTGCATTTAGCCAAAAATGTGCACCATAGGTGCCGTTAGAGTGGATTGTTGGTTTAGAAACATAATCTACCCAATTGGCATCAAAAATTCTTTCTCCGTTCCAATTGCCTTTATGTAGGTATAATAAACCAAATTTAGCCCAATCTCTTGTAGTTGCCCAACCATAAGAAGAACCTACGTAATTGCCCTCCATATCTGCTTCAATTAGCATAGAATGCATTCCTATTTTATCTATTAAGCTAGCGTACGGAAAATCTAAATATTCCTGATGAGATTTAAAATTCTTTTTGAGTAACCCAGACAACAGGTTAGAGGTGCCTGAAGAGTAGTTCCAAATTTCTGTTGGTTTCGCTATTGCTTCTTTTTTTTGTTGTACCAAGGTCATATCAGCCTCTAAAAACAACATTTTAGTAGCGTCAGATATTTCAGTGTAATTTTCATCCCATTCTAAACCACTTTGCATGCGTAATAAATGATTATAAGTAATATTTTTTCTATCATCATTTTGCCATTCTTTAATGGGTGCCAATTGGTTTACATTTAACTTACCGTTACATTGTAAAATACCATATAGGGTAGAAACTATACTTTTTGTCATAGACCAACCTAAAATTTTAGTGTCTTTAGTAAAGCCACCAGCATACTGTTCTGCAATAATTTGGTCTTTATATATAACAATGGTACTTCTAGTTTTTTGTATATCAGGATTAGAGAATCCTAAATCTATTGCTTTTGATAACTTGGTATAATCTACATTGTTAAAAACAGTATCTTTCTGGTCTTTATTGCCATAAGGAAAAGGTAAACCTGTTTTAGTAAAGTCTCTTTTGGGTTGTAGTATAAACTTAGTTGGGTCATAATCATCATTAATTAAAACAGCTCCCAAGCCGTCTCTGTATACCGCTTTACGAGGCATTAAACCATATACAGAAGACGTAGCACTTTTAGTGCTTTTATCAATTTTAGAGTTTGCTAACTTTATTAAAGGCACATTGTTATCTACTTTATTTACGTCTTGGGCTTTTCTATTAGCAACATATACATTAGAAGCCATATTTTTAGCTGCATAACCAGAAATCATGTTTAATTTAGGGTAATTGTAAACCACAGCTACAATTAAAACAACTAACAAAACAAGTAAAACTCTTTTTAAATTTTTCATAAATAACATATTAAGCTAGTACCAAAAATAGTAGTTTTTACAAAACAGATTTAATTTTAGTAAAAAGATTGTAATATGATAATTAGATGTAGTTTATAGTATCAATTAAAAATACTTATTGAGGTTATACAACATTTTTAGATATACAATAACAAAGGTTAAAGTATATCTAAAAATATGAGAGTTTGGCAAAATAAATATTGTAAGTCTGCTAAAGTGTTATAGGTTATTATTAATAGTTAAAAAAACAATTAGTATCCAAAACCTGTAATTACCTGTTGTGGGTTTTTTAGGATTGCCGTTAGCATTGTAAAACTAATTATTACAATACTAACAAATACACTTATTACAAATGCTTTGTAAATTGCTGGTTTGTTGCCTATGGCACTTTCGTGGATAATTTCTTTTAGTATTCCCATTTTAATATATGTTATAGTGTTAGTAATTGGTTTGTAATTGTATTTTAAATACATACAAATTGCTTGGTATATTATTAAAACAACTATAGCTAGGAAAACCCTACTTTTAATGCATAAAAAAAGAGCTTCTTTTTATAGAAGCTCTTATAATTATAGTTTATAAATTTTATATTATAAGCTGCAACCACCAGTAAACCCGTCTGCACTAAATTTGGTTTGTACAGCGCCTTCTCTGCCATCTTTTTTAACTTGTATAACCAAATTACTTGTGCCACTACCGTCTCTTTTAGGAGTACAGTACTCAAATAAGTAAAAACTATTTGCTCTTTCAGATATTTTAGCAGAAATTTCATTAAAAGTAGTTTCTAATTCTTCTTTATTACTTGCAAATACACTAAATGTTTTACCCAGCTCTTTTAATATATCAGTATCAATTTCACTACCTAAACCAATAGTAAAAAAGGATAGGTTGGGGTCTGCATCCGTTACCTTTTTTAATGCAGCAGCTTTAGTATATCTAGATGCTTGGTCTGTACCATCTGTAAATAAAACTACAGACGCAGCTCCAATAACATCTTTTGCTGTATTATCTTTTAAATATTTACTAGCTAAATCTGTAGATCTTATTGCTGCTCCATATAAATCTGTTGAGGCATCAGAACTAATATTGCCTGTTATACTTTCTATAGCAGCTATTAATTCGTTTCTAGATGAAGTTAAAGGGTTTAATTCATGTAATTTATCTTCGCCATCAAACCAATGAATACTCATTGTAAAAGAATCACTTTTTTTGTCTTCCTCTGGCATTACATTATTTATAAAACTAATAGACGCAGCTTTTAATTCTTCTAAACTACTATCTAATACACTTTTACTTAAATCTAATACAAGTAATGTGCTGTTATTAAATATTTGTCCGTTAGGAGATATATTTTTTGAAGACTCGGTAGTAGATATTTTATTAAAGCAATCATCATTTCTACCTTGTTCATATATTGTAAAGTCATCTTCTACTAAACCTACTACAGGGTTACCGTTAGCATCAGATACTTTAAAAAAAACGGATACCTTAGAAGGTTTAGCTGTGTATTGTTCTTGTATTGATAATATTAGATTATTCTCGCCAAAACCAAGGCAATCGTCTACTGTTGTTCCTTTTCCTAGTTCTCCTTTGTCATTAAAGTCAAATTTTACATCATCATCTGCGTTACCACAAGCAATTGCTAGTAACGTTAAACAAAAAACAGAAAAAATTTTCCAATTCAATTTCATATATAATAATTTATGTTCATTAGTGTTAACGCCTGTAAACGTACAAAATTATGGTTTACTACAGTAAAGCCTGTTAAAAAATGTTAAGGTTTGTTATTAAATAGTTACACAGCTAGCATTAGTTAAAATTGTACCAATTAATCCTAATTTTTTTGGTAAATTGTGTTTGCAAAAAATATACTCTTAATTGTTTCACCAATAAACTTGCAAATATGCCAACATACTCAATAAAGATTAACGGAAAACAACAAACAGTTAATGTTAGTGAAGATACACCTTTATTGTGGGTGTTAAGAGACCAATTAAATTTAGTAGGTACTAAGTTTGGTTGTGGCATAGGCCAGTGTGGTGCTTGTACGGTTCACATTAATGGTACGGCAATGCGTAGTTGCTCTACGCCAATAAGTGTTATTGCAGATAAAGAAGTTACCACTATTGAAGGCTTGTCTACAGATGGTTTACATCCTGTACAAGAGGCTTGGAAAGAAGTAGATGTGCCACAATGTGGTTACTGCCAAGCCGGACAAATTATGACGGCTTCTGCTTTTTTAGCAAAAAATAGTAGTCCGTCTTCAGAAGAAATTAAAAACGCAATGCACGGTAATATATGTAGGTGTGCTGCCTATAACCGAATTCATAAAGCAGTAGAAGTTGCTGCAACTAAATTAGTATAATCTCTTAATTTAAAAGCAACAACTATGTCAGACAAAAAAATAACTTTTAGTAGAAGAAATTTTATAAGAACGTCTTCTTTAGCAAGTGGCGGATTATTAATTGGTTTTAATCTTTTTAACTCTTGTAAGCCTAATGCAAAAGCGCCTGTAGATTTAGCAGATTTAGATTATAAAGACTTTAACGCCTATATAAAAATAGCAGAGAACGGGGCAGTAACTTTATTTTCTCCCAATCCAGAAATAGGTCAGGGTGTAAAAACAGCAATGCCTATGTTAATTGCAGAGGAGTTAGATGTAGCTTGGAGTAATGTAAATGTAGTACAGGGAGATTTAGATACTGTAAACTATCAAAGGCAAGTGGCAGGTGGTAGCCAGTCTATTCGCTTAGGTTGGGAGCCGCTACGCCAAACAGGTGCTACAGCTAGGCAAATGTTAGTAAATGCAGCAGCAGCCCGTTGGGGAGTAGACCCTAGTAGCTGTACTACAAAAAACGGTGTAATTACCAATGCCAATGGTGATACTTTAGGTTACGGCGAAGTTGTTACTGAAGCGGCAGCACTGGATGTTCCAGAAAATGTTAGTTTAAAACACCCTAAAGATTTTACCATAATTGGTACAGATGCTGTAAATGTTGATATAGATAAAATTATTACTGGTAAACCTTTATATGGTATAGACTATAAGGCAGATGGTATGTTGTATGCTGCTGTAGTACGTTCGCCAGCTTTTGGTAAAAAACTTGTTTCTTTTGATGCTTCAGAGGCTAAAGCATCTGGTAACGTTATAGATATTATTGAGTTTGATAATAAAATTGCCGTACTAGCAAAAGACACTTGGTCTGCTTTTAAAGCTAAAAAAACTATAAAGGCAGAATGGAGTATAGATACACCATTAGAGAGTACAGAAGACCACGATAAAATACTTAAAAAATTATTACAAGGTAAAGAAGTTAAAGTATTACGAGAAGATGGAAATGTAAATAAAGCATTTGCAGAAGCAGATAAAATATTAGAGCGTATTTACGAAGCTCCTTTTTTACCTCATAATTGTATGGAGCCTATGAATTTTTATGCAAATGTAACTGCAGATAAAATTCATTTGGTTGGTCCTATACAAACACCACAGCGTACGGCTGCAACTATAGCAAGTAACTTAGGAAGAAAGCCTGATGAGGTGCATTTAGAAATGACTCGTATGGGAGGTGGTTTTGGTAGACGTCTGTATGGAGATTTTGCCATAGAGGCAGCAACTATATCCAACTTAGCAAAAAAGCCAATTAAGGTTGTGTACTCTAGAGAAGATGATATGACGGCAGGTATATACAGGCCAGCATCTAAATATAAGATAAAGGCAGCTATAAAAAATGGTAAAATAACTGGTTACCACTTAAGGGAGGCTGCTGTAAATGGAAATATGTATGGGTTAATTCCTAACTTTTTTCCTGCAGGAGCTATAGAGAATTATAAGGTTGATGCTGCAAATTACCAAAGTAAAGTTACAACAGGTGCTTGGCGTGCTCCTTATACCAATTTTTTAGCTTTTGCAGAGCAAAGTTTTTTTGATGAACTTGCAGATGAGTTAAATGTAGACCGTGTACAAATGAGACTAGACCTTTTACAAAAAGTAAAAGGTACTACAGATGAAAAAATAGAGTATTCTCCAGAGCGCTTAGAGAATGTTATAAAATTGGCGGTAGAAAAATCTAACTGGGGAAAAACAACAGCAAACATCTACCAAGGTTTTTCAGCGTATTATTGTCATAACTCTCACGTTGCAGAAGTAGCAGATGTTGAGGTGGTTAATGGCCAACCTGTAGTTAAAAAAGTTACTTGTGTTATAGATTGTGGTATTGTAGTAAACCCAATAGGAGCAGAAAACCAAGCTCAAGGTGGTGTTGTAGATGGTATTGGCCATGCAATGTATGGAGATTTTGCTTTTAACAAAGGTGTGCCATCTTCTAAAAACTTTGATACGTATAGGTTAATAAGAATGAAAGAAGCTCCTGTGGTAGAAACTCATTTTGTGCAAAATACTTTAGCACCAACAGGTTTAGGAGAGCCAACTTTACCACCAGCAGGTGCAGCTGTTGCAAATGCATTAAAAGCGGTAACAGGACATAGGTTTACACAACAGCCTTTTACTAAAAACCCAGAGCATTTAAAAATGCAGAAAAAAGAGATTATTGGTTAACTATGAAAATTTTACTATTTGGAATAACCAAAGATATTATTGGTTCTAGTGTGTTAGACATTACAAACTTTACCAATACACAAAAAACAGTAAGAGATTTACATTCTTACTTGCAAAAAACATATCCAGATTTAAAAAAGCTGTCGTCTTTAGCCATAGCTGTTAATAATAGTTATGCAGAAGAAAGTACTACTTTAAAAGAGACAGATGAAATTGCTTTAATACCACCAGTAAGTGGTGGATAAATTATAGCCAAACGAAAGGAGAATAATGTTGATAGATAATCATAATAGAAAAATAAATTACTTACGCTTAGCCGTTACAGATAGATGCAATTTGCGTTGCAACTACTGTATGCCGTCTGAGGGAATTAACTTTGCAAAAAATAATAAGCTTTTTACTATTGATGAATTGGTAAAGCTTAGTGAGATAGTGGTTTCTGAGGGTATTAATAAAATTAGAATTACTGGAGGCGAGCCTTTTGTACGTAAAGACCTTATGGTTTTATTACGTAGACTATCCGTTTTAAATGGTTTAGATGATATATCTATTACTACAAATGCAACATTAATTGGTCCGTATATAAAAGAATTAAAAGAATTAGGTATTACCAATATAAATGTGAGTTTAGATGCAATTAACAAGCAAACATTTAATAAAATTACACGTAGAGATACGTATGATACTGTTTATGGTAATTTAATTAAACTAATTTCAGAGGGTTTTAATGTGCGTATAAACTTTATTGTTTTAGACGGACAAAATACAGAGGATATAATTTCTATTTTAGAACTAATGAAGCATTATAACGTTTCTATTAGGTTTTTAGAAGAAATGCCATTTAATGGAGGTTCTAAAGAGTTTTCAACCATAAAGTGGGATTATAAAAGTATATTTAACCATATTAAAACAACTTTTTCAGATATTGAAAAATTAGAGTCGCCCGCAACATCAACATCTATTAACTATAAAATTAAAGGTCATAAAAGTACGTTTGGGTTAATACCCTCTTTTAGTAGAACATTTTGTGGTTCTTGTAATAGATTACGTATTTCTGCCACCGGAGATATAATTACATGTTTGTATGCTAAACCAAGTGCTAATGTACGAGCCCTTTTAAGAGAAGGTAATTCTAATGAAGCTGTTAAACAACAAATTATAAAAGCCATTGGCAGTAGGGCTAAAACAGGATTTGAAGCTCAACAAAAATACGAAGGCATTTTTAGCAACTCAATGACATCTATTGGTGGTTAATGACCAACAAAAAAATCATAAACAATTTTTATTTTGAATAAAACACAACTATACGGACTAGTATTGGCTGGTGGTAAAAGCACTAGAATGGGAACTGATAAAGGTGCAATTACCTACCATAATATTCCGCAAAGAGAGTACTTGTATAATTTATTAAGCACTGTTTGTGATAGTACTTTTTATAGCATTAGAGAAGACCAAAAGCAAGAATTTGCTAACCAAGAAAGGGTTATTGTAGATGAAAATAAATTTAAAGGACCGTACAATGGTTTGTTAAGTGCATATAATACCAATTCTAATGTTGCTTGGTTAATTTTAGCTTGTGATTTACCATTGATAGACTTAACTGCTCTACAGCAACTAATAAAAGAAAGAGATTATACTAAACTAGCAACTGCTTTTGCCACCAAAGAAAGTAAACTACCAGAGCCTTTATGTGCCATTTGGGAGCCAGAGGCTTTAAAAATATCTAAAGCATATTTAAATGCAGGTAATGGTAGCTGTCCGCGTAAATTTTTAATTAATTCTGATATTAAATTGGTATATCCAGAACAAGATACAGTACTACTAAATGCAAACTCTAAAGAAGAGTATAAAGCTGCATTACAGAAAATAGAAGAACAAGTTATTAAGTAGTTTTATCATATAAAGATGAGGTATATTAGACAAACCGTATTAAAAGAGTTTGGTGAGGTTGCACAGGAGAAATTAACTAATGCCAAAGTTATAGTTGTTGGCGTAGGTGGTTTGGGTATTCCTGTATTACAATACCTAAATGCTATGGGTGTTGGTACTTTAGGTTTGGTAGAGGCAGACACTATAGATATTACCAATTTGCAACGTCAGGTGTTGTATACAGAAGCAGAGGTTGGAGCATCTAAGTTAGCAACTGCTATAAACAAACTAAAAGCACAGAATAGTACTACTATTTTTAAACAATACAATACTTTTTTAACAAAAGAAAATGTATTAGATATTGTATCTGGTTTTGATGTTATTGTAGACGCATCAGATAATTTTGCAACTAGGTATTTGGTTAACGATGCTTGTGTTATTTTAAATAAACCGTTTGTATCGGGTGCAATTCAAGGTTTTGAAGGTCAGTTAAGTGTTTTTAACTACCAAGGCGGACCAACATACCGCTGCTTGTTTCCTAATATGCCAGCTGCTAACGAAATTCCTAATTGTAATGACAATGGTGTTTTAGGTGTTGTACCTGGTATTATTGGTAATTTACAGGCTTTAGAAACCGTTAAACTAATAACTGGTGTAGGAGAGGTCTTATCTGGTCAATTACTATTATTTAATGGTTTGCAACAAACATATAACAAAATAAAGTTTACTACTGTAAAAGAAAATTTAAAACGAACAGAATTAGAAGATTCCTACGGAGATAATGGTTGTTCTGTAGGTTTATCTATAAATATAAAAGATTTTAAACAGTTGGTTAATACAAACACTAGTTTTCAATTAATAGATGTGCGTACTATTGAAGAGTACAATGTTTTTCATATTCCCAGTTCTACACATATTCCGTTAGCAGAACTAGGTATTCATCATTCCAAAGTAAAAAAAGATACAACGGTATATGTAATTTGTCAGTCTGGTATGCGTAGTAAAATGGCACAAAACCAATTACTTAAAAATAGTATTAATGTTATAGATGTAGAGGGTGGTATTAACGCCTACAGAAGTTTAGAAACAGTGTAAATGATAACATTTAAAGAAGCTTACAATAAGGTTTTACAGTATAATGTAAATTATGGTACAGAAAAAGTACAATTAAAAGATGCCGTAGGCAGAGTTTTAGCTTGTGACGTTAAAGCCGATAGAGATTTTCCACCTTTTAATAGAGCTACAAAAGATGGCATAGCATTGTCATATTCGGCAATAAAAAATGGTCAAAATTCTTTTAAAATTGAAGCTGTAATTCCGGCGGGTAATCCTACAATAGAGCTAAAAGATAGTACATCTTGTGTAGAGATTATGACAGGTGCGGTTGTACCAAACAGCACAAATGTTGTTGTAATGTATGAGGATATAAGCATAGAGAATGACATTGCTAAACTTCATAAAACACCAGTATTACGTCAAAATATACACTTAAAAGGTAGTGATGAACCTAAAGGTGCAACTGTTTTGGGTGAACACACGCTTATTACTGCTGCAGAAGTTGGCGTATTGTCTGCTGTTGGTTTAGCTAATGTTTTGGTAAAAAAGTTACCTAAAATAACAACTATAGCAACAGGTAATGAGTTGGTAGAAGTAGATGAGGTTCCTTTAGCACACCAAATACGTAAGTCTAACATTAATTCTTTACACGCTGCTTTGCTACAAGAGCATATTGTGGCAGATTCTCTACATTTAAAAGACAATAAGGAGGCTATTAAAAAGGCATTAGAAATTGCTTTGCAAACTAATGACGTTTTATTGTTAAGTGGTGGAGTTAGCAAGGGTAAGTTTGATTATTTGCCGGCTGTCTTGCAAGAGTTGGGTGTAAAAAAAGTGTTTCATAAAGTATTACAAAGACCAGGTAAACCATTTTGGTTTGGTGTACACCAAGCCACCAATACGGTAATTTTTTCGTTTCCTGGTAACCCAGCATCTACCTTTGCCAATTATCACATTTATTTTAAACCTTGGCTACAAAAAAGTTTAGGTTTAACGGTTTCTAACAATTATGTTATTTTAAACGAAGAACTTGATAATAAAGGTAGTTTAACCTTATTTTTACGTGTGAAAGTTACTTTTACTAACGGTAAACTACTTGCAAACAGAATTGTAGAAAATGGTTCTGGAGATTTAACGAGTTTGGCAAATTGCGATGGTTTTATTTGTATTGCACCAAACAATAACAGTTATAGCCTAGGGACTTTAGTTCCTTTTATACAAACAAGGAGATTATTGTAAAAATGACGCACGAGCTAAAAAAAATTATAACAGCTTACACTAAAGCTAAAAAGCATAACATAAAAGCAGTTTTAGCAACTGTGGTAGCCTTAAAAGGATCATCGTACAGAAGACCTGGTGTACGTATGCTAATTTTAGACAACGATGAAACCATTGGCGCTGTAAGTGGAGGCTGCGTAGAAAAGGAAGTTATACGCCAAGCGGCAACTGTTTTTACCACTGGTGTAGCCAAAGTAATGACGTATGATGGAAGATATAGGTTAGGTTGCGAAGGTATTTTATATGTTTTATTAGAGCCTTTTACACCAAATGAAGATTTTTGTAATACATTTTGGAAAGTAGTTAAAGATAGATTAGAATTTAGTATAACATCGTATTTTGAGCAAAAAGACACGGAAAATAGCAGTTTTGGATCTGTTTTTAGTTTTTTTAATGAAAAATATGCAGTTTATAATAAGTTTCAACTAAATGAAGAGTTGCCTGCATTTATTCAGAATTTAGAGCCTTGTTTTAAATTAATGATAATTGGAGCAGAACATGATGCAGTACAATTAACATCTTATGCGGCATTAACAGGTTGGGAAGTTACTGTTTGTGTTATTCCAAAAGAAGAAAAACAATTGTTAGACTTTCCGGGAGCAGAGAGTTTACAAGTTACAATGCCAGAAGAATTAGATGTTTCTAAAATAGATAACCAAACAGCTGTGGTTTTAATGACCCATAGCTATGTAAAAGATTTACAATATTTATTGGCATTAAAAAATGCACAGCCAATATATATAGGTTTATTAGGACCAACAACCAGAAGAGAAAAATTATTAAATGAATTTATAGAACAATACCCAGAGGTTAATGATGCTTTTTTAGATGTAATTCACGGTCCAGCAGGGTTGCATATTGGAGCAGAAACACCTCAAGAAATTTCTATAGCAATAGTAGCTGAAATATTAACCGTAATAAGAAAAACAAAGCCTATACAACTAAAAGACAAAATTGGAAAAATACACAACTAAACTATAACAATGAAAATAGCTAATCTTATTTTAGCTGCGGGATCATCAACTAGAATGCAACAAACTAAACAAGTATTGCCTTATAAAGATACAACACTTTTGGGCAATGCAGTACAACAAGCAGAGAGCACAGCTCTGTTAGATGTTTATGTGGTTTTAGGGGCAAACGCAGCCGAAATTAAAAAAGAAATTAATGTTAAAGAAAAACAAGTTTTTAACAATCTAAATTGGAAAAAAGGACTTGGGAGTTCTATTGCTCACGGAATTGTAGAATTACAAAAACTAGATGAAGAGTATAATGCTGTGTTAATATCATTGGCAGACCAGCCTTTAATAGACAGTGCTTACCTTACAAAAATGGTTAGTTTATTTTCTACATCTGTTAGCACTATAGTTGCTACAAATTATGGAGACAGAGTAGGAGTGCCTGCTATTTTTGATTCTGAATATTTTGCAGAGTTAAGACAATTAAATGAAGATTTTGGAGCTAAGGAGATTCTTATAAAACATGCAAGTGAAATTGTAATGGTAGAACCTAATGGTAAAGAAATAGACGTAGATACACAACAAGATTACAACAGTATTGCACATTAAAACTGTTTGTAATTACCAGTAAAAACATAACCTCTAAATAATTTAGGGGTTTTTTTATGCAATAAAGTGTGATTTTTTTAAAGTACCTTATACTAATGTTATAAATGAAAGTTGCTTATGAGCAAGGAAGAAAAATTTGTACAGTTAATACAAGATCACCAAGGATTAATTTTTAAGGTTACAACGGTTTACACCAATAATAAGTTAGATCAGCAAGATTTGTACCAGGACATTGTGTATCAACTTTGGAAATCTTATGATAGTTTTAAAAACCAATCTAAAGTTAGTACCTGGATGTATAGAGTAGCTTTAAATACTGCATTAACTAAACTAAAAAAGAGCACTAAAGGACCAAAAAGTATACCTATAGAAAAAGTGGTGTTACAACAAACAGAAAATTACAATCCTATTTATGAAGATCAATTAAAATTGGTATATGCACAAATACAGCAATTAAATGTTTTAGAAAAAGCATTAATGTTATTGCTGTTAGAAGGAAAAAAGTACGAAGAAATAGCAGAAATTATTGGAATTACAGCAAGTAACGTGGGAACTAAAATTTCTAGAATTAAACAAAAGTTGAAAAATAACATTTTAAAACAATAACTATGAATATTGAAGATATGCAAAACGTTTGGGAAAAAATGGGAAAAGATTTAGAACATCAAAAAAAATTAACAAATACTTTAATTTTAAAAATGACACAAGAACGTTATACCCATAAATTTACCAAATTAGCTACCTATGAAACACTTGGAGCGTGTATATGTTTTATTACAGCAATTATTATCTTGTTAAATTTTAGTAAGTTAGATACTTGGTATCTTATTTTATGTGGCGTTTTGTTAATAGCTTATTTTATTACCTTACCTTCATTTGTATTAAAATCTTTGTATGCTATTAAAGCAATAAAAATTGATGTAGACAGTTATGCAATAACCTTAAAAAAATATGTAAAGGCTAAAAATAACCTATTGCTAGTGCAGCAGTTAGGGATTTACTTAAATTTTGTAGCCTTACTTTTAGTAATACCAGTTTTTTCTAAGCTATTTAAAAATAAAGATATTTTTACAACAACAAACGTTATATGGTATTGGTTGTTACCAGTACTAATTATAGTAATGATTTTAATATCTAAATGGGGATACAATTGTTATAAGAAAATAACAAGTTCTGCAGAAACATTATTAAAAGAATTAGAAGATGTTACAGACTAATTTGTAATATAAAAAAAGCAGCCAATATTGGCTGCTTTTGTATTTTATAAATGTTGTTACCTTGTTAGTGGTTAACCTTGTTAGCTATAGTTGAAACAAGCCACCTTTAGGAATTGCATGAAAACCTGTTGGTTTAACTGCGTTCTCAACTTTATCAATTTCAACTATTTCTGTAGTATGCACTGTAAGTTCTGCAGGGAAAACATCTGTATTTACTAATACATCTTTAATACCACTAACGGTTAGTATAGCTTCTACAACTTTAGCAACTTCTACTTGTTCTTTAGCATTGGTAGTAAAAATTTTACCGTGGTTACCTGGTATTACATTATCAGAAAGTAAACTCATTTTGTATATTTTTAAGGGTGTAAATTATCCATTTTAAACAAAATTAAATATTAATACCTGCAACCTCTAATATAATAACTTAAAAAAAATATAATTATTTAAACTTTTACGTCTAAACTTATAGTAAGCATAGTTTAAATTTTTAAATTGTACGTGTAATATGCAAGAGTTATTATCAAAAATAAAAAGGTGTACTGTTTGTAGTGGAAAATTAGCATTAGGTCCAAGACCAATAGTTAGTGCGTCTTCAAAAAGTAAAATTGTTATTGTTGGTCAGGCTCCTGGTAGTTTAGTTCATAAAACTGGTATTCCTTGGAACGATAAAAGCGGAGAAAATTTAAGAGACTGGATGGGAATCACCAAAGAAGACTTTTATAATACAGATAAAGTAGCCATTATTCCTATGGGGTTTTGTTACCCTGGTAAGGGTAAATCTGGAGATTTACCACCAACAAAAGAGTGTGCTCCTTTATGGCACAAGCCAATTTTAGATGACATAAAAAATGTGCAATTAACCCTTTTAATTGGTGCTTACGCACATAATTACTATTTAGGACATAAGGCTGAAAAAACACTTACACAAACAGTTAAAAATTACCATAACTATTTGCCCAATTATATGGTGTTACCACATCCTTCTCCCAGAAATAATATATGGCAAGCAAAAAATAAATGGTTTGTAACAGATGTATTGCCAGAACTTAAGTTACAAGTAAAACAGATATTAAAATAATAGTTAAAGGTTTTAAAACCATTAATTATCAAAAAATTAACTCTGAAAAAACAGCTTAACGGCAATTTATATTTTAAATTTTGTATATTTGTAGCCTAAAAGAAAGTTTAAATACACAAACACGTGGTTCCTATAAATCCTGAAGCTAGTTCTTTCTAGACAGGTTCTTAATTAAAAGTCGCACATCTACGTATTTACTTCATTCCTTTTTAAGTGGCCACATAGGCTAAGTACAATTCTAAAAAATAGTAAATTTTAATGGCGAGATCGCAACAGACATTCGGTAAAAAAGAAAAAGAAAAAAAACGTTTAAAGAAACGTGAAGAAAAAGCAAAGCGTAAAATAGAAAGAAGAGCAAACTCAAAAGGTGGTGAGTTTGAAGATATGATTGCTTATGTTGATGAAAATGGACACCTTACCGATACTCCTCCAGATCCTGCTAAAAAAGTTAAAGTTGACGCCGAAAGCATTATAATAGGAATTCCTAAGAAAGAAGAAATGGAAGAGGAAGATCCGGTAAGAAATGGTAAAGTTTCTTTCTTTGATACTTCTAAAGGTTTTGGTTTTATTATTGATGCCGAAAATAACGAAAAGTATTTTGTGCACGTTAGTGGTTTAATTGATGAAATATCTGAAAATGATAAAGTAAGCTACGAACTAGAAAAAGGTATGAAAGGTATGAATGCCGTTCGTGTAAAAAGAATATAATACAATACCAATATATTGTATGCAAAACGGTCATATTTACTATGACCGTTTTTTTTAAATCTAATTTTTTAGTCATTACTACACGACTAGAAAATAACTTGTAACTTTGCTTAAAATAGTAAAAATGGAATCTTTCTCTGACTTTAATCTTAAAAAACAATTGCATTACGCAATTGATGATTTAGGGTTTACAACCCCAACACCTATACAACAAGAAGCCTTTTCTGTAGTTATGTCTGGTAAAGATATGATAGGTATAGCACAAACTGGTACAGGGAAAACCTTTGCTTATATGCTCCCAATTTTACAAGATTTAGCTTTTTCTAAGCAAAAAAATCCCAGAGTATTAATATTAGTACCAACTAGAGAGCTTGTGTTACAAGTAGTAGAACAAATAAACAGCTTTGCAAAGTATATTAATGTACGGGTAATGGGGGTTTATGGTGGTACAAATATGAATACACAAGCACAAATGGTATCTCAGGGATCAGATATTATTGTGGCAACACCTGGTCGTTTGTACGACTTGGTTTTGGCAAGAGCATTGCAATTAAAATCTATTAAAAAATTAGTGATAGATGAAGTAGATGTAATGTTAGATTTGGGGTTTCGTTTTCAAATAACTAACATTTTTGAGTTATTGCCAACACGCAGACAAAATATTATGTTTTCTGCGACTATGACAGAAGATGTAGAAATTTTAATAAACGACTTTTTTATTAATCCAGAAAAAGTATCTATTGCTGTTAGTGGTACTCCATTAGATAACATTTCACAGACGTGCTATGCGGTACCAAATTTTTACACCAAGGCCAACTTATTGGTACATCTGCTAAAGGATAAAGAAACCTATAAAAAAGTATTGGTGTTTGTTGCAAATAAGCGTTTTGCAGACCGTTTGTTTAAATCTTTAGATGAAATTTTTTCTAATGAATTATGTGTTATTCATTCTAATAAAACTCAAAATTACAGAATACGTTCAATAAATCAGTTTGATGAAGGTATTAATAGAATATTGGTAACCACAGATGTTATGGCACGTGGTTTAGATTTAGATAAAATATCTCATGTAATTAATTTTGATACACCTACTTTTCCTGAAAACTATATGCACCGTATAGGTAGAACAGGTAGAGCAGAAGAACAAGGAAATTCTATTTTATTTTATACAGAAAAGGAAGAACAGTATAAAGATGCTATTGAGGAACTGATGGATTACACTATTCCTTCTTTAGAAATTCCTGAAACGGTTGAAATATCGAAAGAACTAATACCAGAAGAAAGACCAAAAATATTAGAACACCACAATCCTATTAAAATTAATGAGGAAGAAAGAGGTGCAAGCTTTCATGAAAAGAAAGAGAAAAATAAAAAAGTAAATAAAGGAGGCTCTTATAAGTTTGAAATTGCCAGAAAATATAAGAAACCAAAAACTAGAGGAGACAAAAACTATAATAAGCGTAACAAGAAGAAGTAGTAATTGGTTATTCTTCCTCTAACAAAGACACATATTTTTGTTTAGCAAAAGTTGTTAAATCTTCAAAAAAAGATGTAAATTCTTTCTCAAACTCTTGGTAATGTTCTTTTAAATCTACAATGGCAAAATTCATTTTAGACTTGTTTTTAGTACGTCTATTCATTCCGTCTAAAACCTTAGATATACCTGTTAAACTTGCATAGCTAAGTATCCAATTATCAGCAATCATATAAGGCATCATACGCTTTGTGTTTTCTGGTAGTATAAGGTAATTGTCTTCTAAAAGATCATAAAATTTTTCTACAAATTCATCTAAAGGAGTATCAGAGTAATTATTCCAGTTTTTAGCCAAAAAATGATCGTAAAAAATATCTACAATTACACCACTGTAATGCCCGTAATTTTCATGTAATTTTTTAGTGCTTTTACGTACCGTTTTGTGTGCGTCTGTAAAAGTATCTATATGCCTATGTAAGGTAATTCCTTTTTGTATTTTTTTTGGTAGGTGTTTGTATTTGTTACCTCTAATACTATCAGCTATAAAATTTCCTATAGTAATTTCATCATCTTCAAAGGAAAGGTAAATGTGTGCAAGAAAATTCATAAGTCGATATTAGTATTCTTAAAATCGAATTTACAAATTCAAAACATAAGAATTGCGTCTGTACATGTATATTTGTAAAAACTTTTATAAAATATATGACACTAATCAAATCTATTTCGGGAATACGAGGAACAATAGGAGGTAAGCCTTCAGAAAATTTAACACCATTAGACGCTGTAAAATTTGCTGCTGCTTATGGTATATGGTTAAAAGAGTATGCTAAAAAAGATACGCTTAAAGTAGTTATTGGTCGTGATGCCAGGTTATCTGGAGAAATGATACAAAACTTGGTGGTATCTACATTAGTAGGTTTAGGAATAGATGTAATAGATTTAGATTTATCTACAACTCCAACTGTAGAAATAGCTGTGCCATTAGAAGAAGCAGATGGTGGTATTATTTTAACTGCCAGTCATAACCCTAAACAATGGAATGCATTAAAGCTTTTAAATGAAAAAGGAGAATTTTTAAATGCAGAACAAGGAGCTAAAATTTTAGCAATAGCAGAAAAAGAAGATTTTACGTTTGCAGATGTAGATAATTTAGGTACTATTTTAAAAAATGATTCTTATATAGATATACATATTGATGAAGTTTTAAACTTATCATTAGTAGATAAAGAGGTAATTAAGGCAGCTAAATTTAAAGTAGTTGTAGATGGTGTAAACTCTACAGGCGGCATAGCCATACCAAAATTATTAGAAGAATTAGGAGTAGAGGTTGTAAAGTTATATTGTGATCCTACAGGTCATTTTCCACATAATCCAGAGCCATTAAAAGAGCATTTAGCAGATATTTGTGAATTGGTAGTTAAAGAAAAGGCAGATTTTGGTATTGTTGTAGACCCAGATGTAGACCGTTTAGCTTTTATTAGTAATGATGGTGAAATGTTTGGAGAAGAGTATACTTTAGTGGCTTGTGCAGATTATGTTTTAAGCAAAACAAAAGGAAATACAGTGTCTAACTTATCTTCTTCTAGAGCACTAAGAGATATTACAGAAAAACACGGAGGTACATATGAGGCTGCTGCTGTAGGTGAAGTAAACGTTGTTACAAAAATGAAAGCCAATAATGCAGTAATTGGAGGTGAAGGTAACGGAGGTATAATTTACCCAGAAAGTCACTATGGTAGAGATTCTTTAGTTGGTACAGCTCTGTTTTTAATGCTAATGGCAGAAAAAGGAGGTACTGTTGCAGAGTTAAGAGCTAGTTATCCAAGTTATTTTATGAGTAAAAAGAAAATACAATTAACACCAGGTTTAGATGTAGATGGTATTTTAGTTGCTATGGCAGATAAGTATAAAGATGAAGAAATATCTACTATAGATGGTGTAAAAATAGATTTTGCTGAAAATTGGGTACACTTACGTAAATCTAACACAGAACCAATTATTAGAATTTACACAGAGGCAAAGAGTCAGGCAGAAGCTGATACACTTGCAGACCGTGTAATAGGAGAAATTAAAGAAGTAGCTGGTTTATAAATTACAAACCACTGGATAATAAAAAACTCATTGCTTAAATAGGCAATGAGTTTTTTTTATTTATTAAACTTGGGCTTTTTGCCGGCGTGTTTCCAACGCCTGTGTGTCCATAAATAATATTCTGGCTTTTCTCTTATTTGTTCTTCGGTAAGCCTTAAAAACTCATCTGTTATATAATTTTTTTCAGTCTCTTTACCAGCTAGTGTAATGGGAATAAATTCTACTTTATAATATCCTCTTTTTACTTTAGACACTTTTGCATACACTACAGCCAAATCTAATTTTCTGGCTAAAACCTCTGCGCCATTATGTATTGGTACATGCAGCCCCATAAAATTACTCCAGTGCATAGCACGGGAGTATTGTGGTGATTGGTCACTTACCATACCATAAATAGCTCTAACGCCATTTTTCTCGTTTTTTATTACCGTTTTTACAGTGTCTTTTTGTGTAATTGGAGTAGTGTTCCATCGGGCACGTAAGTTTCTTATCCATTTATCAAAATACTTATTAGCAATTTTTTGATAAACAGCATAACCCTCTGTATCTATAAGGTTGTTAATACTCACCATCCATTCCCAATTGGCGTAATGGGCACAAACTAACAAAATACTTTTGTTTTTTTCAATAGCTTTTAGTTTGTCCATATCTACAACATTAAACCTTTTTTTAACAGCAACTTTAGACAAGCTCATTGTTTTTACCATTTCCATAAACATATCGCACATATGTTTATAAAACTTTATTCTAATGGTTTTTAATTCCTTATCTGATTTGTTAGGGAATGTAAGTTTTAAATTGTCTAATACTACTTTTTTACGGTAACCAAATACACGAAATACCAAAAAGTACATAACATTAGAAACCCCATAAAATAAAGTATGTGGTAATATAGAAACAACCCAAAGTATAGGATAAACTAAAATAAAAACTAGTAACTGCATTAAGAATAAAATTATGCAAATATAACTATATTTGAAGCTAAACTACAGTAGTTAAAAATGAATTTACACATTGTTACAATAGTCATTATTGCTTTAAATGTAATAGTAACCTTAAAGGGCTTAAATGATGCTTCTTTTTTTGAACGTTATAAATTTAGTATAGGTGGAATAAGATCAGGGCAAAAAGAGCGTATGCTAACCTCTGGCTTTTTACATGTAGATATATCACACATTTTTTTTAATATGTTTACCCTTTATTTTTTTGCTAATGTGATTATTACGCATATGGGAGCATTTAACTTTGTTTTAATTTATGTAATAAGTTTATTAGCGGGTAGCTTACTAGCCTTATTTTTTCATAAGGACGAACCTTATTATAGTGCCGTAGGTGCAAGTGGTGCTGTAACAGGTATTTTATATGCAGCAATTTTATTAGAGCCCAATATGCGTTTAGGTATTATGTTTATACCAATACCAATGCCAGCATATGTTTTTGGCATAGGGTACTTATTGTATTCTATTTATGGTATGAAAAAGCGAATTGGAAACATAGGACACACTGCACATTTTGGTGGCGCTATTGGTGGTTATGTAACTACATTATTTTTTATACCAACTCTTATTTTTACAGATACTCTTGTTGTAGTGCTTATGGCAGTGCCTATTATTGTACTTTTTATCTTAGATAAATTAGGTAAAATATAGAATTTTATCGTTAGAAACACTAACTATGACTAAAATATTACTCATAATATAAATTATATACTATTTGGTGTATTTTTGCGTTATAATTATCCCAAATAATTAATAACCTACTTATTATGAAGTTTAGATCCTTAGTATTTTCTACGGCTGTAGCCCTAGGATTTGTTGCGTGTAGTGATGAAACTACCGTGTTTAATGAAGCAGAAAAATTAGCTGAGTTAGAAGTTAACCAAGAAACACTTACCAATAGTATAAGTTTTGATAAAGCTGGAGTGCTTGGTGTTTTTGAAGAAGATAAAACCACAGGAAAGTTTTCAAAAGAAGAAGATGGTTTAGCGGGAGATTACCCACTAACTTTAGTAGCACAAGTACAGCCGCCAACTTATAACGGAAACACAAATTTGGCAGCAACACATATTGCTGTAGAGGGAGATTACGCTTATGTGTCGTACAATACGCAGTTTGATACTTATGCGGGTGCCATTGATATTGTTCGTATAAGCGACCCACATAATCCACAAGTTACTGCTAGGTTAAATTATACCAATGCAGATATAAACTCAGTTACAGTATCTAATGGTTACGTTTATGCTGCCGGTAGCGTAGACGCAGAATTATCTGTAACCGCAACAGAAAACTCTTTTGTAGCTAAAATTAGCGTAGCAAACGGTTCATTTAATTTAAATGATATTACTTACGGTTTTCAAAAAGGAAAAGCTGGTACAGATGTATTATCATTTAACAATAAAATATATGCTACCAGCGGTAAAGAAGGTACATTAACAGTTTACAATGCCGCAGACATGATGGTAGAAAGTCAGTTTGAAGCAAATGATTTATTATCAGTAGCCAAGCATGACAATAAATTAGCAGTTTTAGATGGCGATTTTGGAGTTACTGTGTACAATTCAAATTTAGAAAAGGTAAGTACCATTGCTATAGATACAGATTTAGGTATTGGTACTAAAAAGAATATGGATTTTACAGACACTAAAATTCTTGTTCCCGAAGCTAATAAAGGAGTAGGAGTTTATAACTTTGCTTCAGGAAATCGTATAAAATATATAGCTATTTCTGCTCATCCGGATGCAGATGCAAATGGAGACAATGTAACTAATGCCATTTCCAAAAATGAAAATGTAGTTATGATTGCTAATGGTGCTGCTGGTTTAGCTTTAGCCGAAGAAAAAGAAGGAGAACTAAGTGTTTTTGGTGTTATAGATATTGAAGGTTCTGTAAATTATGTAACTACTAAAAACGATTATGTTTTTGCGGCTACAGGAACAGAGGGTTTACAAATAATTAAGTTAAATAGACCATCTGAATCTTTAGAGACCAAATGTACTGGTTTATCATGGTACAGAGGTTCGTCTAACTTAGTAGTTAATGCAGGTGATGTTGCACAGTATACTGGTTATACTAGGTTTAATTCTGTAACTACAAGTGGTGAGCTATTGTTATGCGGATCATGGTCTACTAGGTATAGTACCACTTTAGAAGAAGGTGCATTGTTTGAAATGAGAGGTTCTTATTATATGGCTACAAATAACAGAAGGTCTTCATTAACCATAAAAAAAGATGCTACTTTTAGGGTAGAAGGTAACCTATACGTATATGGAGATGTGATTTTAGAAGAAGGAGCTACCCTAGAATTTTTAGGAGAGGATTCTGTTGTAAATGTTTTTGGATCTGTTACTATAGCTCCAACAGCAAAAGTTATTGGTGAGTATAGGGATGTTAGAAACAAATTTTAGTAAGCTTTTTAGTCAATTAAACAATAATATGCTAAAAAAAGTCCGAAACTAATAATGGTTTCGGACTTTTTTATTGTTTAAAACAGTAACTTAATTAAGTAACTCTGCTATTTTATTCTCTAGATTTTCTCCTCTTAAATTTTTAGCAATTATAACTCCATTTTCATCTAAAATAAATGTAGACGGTATTGTGGTAACATTATATAGTTTAGCAACTTGTTGCACATCTTTTTCATTGTAAACGTGGTACCATCCTAAACCATCTTCTTCAATTGCTTCTTTCCATTCATTTGCATTTCTGTCTAAAGAAACACCAATAATACTTAAACCTTTATCATAGTATTTATCGTAAACTTTTACCATATTAGGGTTTTCATTTCTACAAGGTTTACACCAAGCAGCCCAAAAATCTACTACAGTTACTTTTCCTAAAACATCTTTTAAAGCCAAAGGCTCTCCGTTTAAATTTGGAGCTGTAAACTCTGGAGCTTTTGCGCCAATTGAAATAGCTTTGTTTTTATTTAATATTTCTATAATAGACTTAACTGAAGCAGTTTTTTTAACCTCGTCAGATAAAATATTAACAAGCTCGTTTATTTCTTCTTCATTTATTAAATTGTTTTGAAACAATCTGTTAGTGATCATTCCAGAAATTACAGCATTAGGGTTTTCTTTTACAAAGTTAACTTCAAACTCTTTACCTTCTTCCTGTATTTCTTTAATTTCATCTTGCAAAGCTTTTACAGTTGCTGTATCCCTAGCCATAGCAGCTTTTTGGTAATCTGCTTGTATAGATTGTACTTTTTCGCCAATTAACTTAGAGCCTTTTATAAAATCTGTAAACATATCATTTTGTGGTGTACCCGATATAGTAACGTTTCTAAGACTATCTTTATGAGCAGACATTTCTATTGTTCCTTGCTCGGGAAAAAACATCATATTACCTCTTATTTTATCTATAAAAACATAGTACGGATCTAAAGTAGCCGGTAATGGCGTGTTAAATACAAATTTGCCATCTTTTACTGTAACGGTATCTATTTCTTTAACAGAATTATTTTCTCCTGCTGTTTTTAAAAACACTTGTGTACCATCTGCAACATCTCCTCTAAGGTTTCCGTTTAGTACAAAAGAATCTGTTTTTTCTCCACAAGACACTGCTAAAACAGCAATAGTAAGTGTAACTAGTAATTTTTTCATTATAAGTTTTTATTATTATATGTTACAAATGTAGGTAAACTAAAAGTGATAAAAAAAGCCCTTAACATTTTGCATGGTAAGGACTTGTTACTCTTTTGTTTAGTGTTTAAAACTTGTATCGTAAACCTAGTGCTATGTCAAAATCAAAATTATCACTAAAATGTTTATAGCCAGTTAAACCAATTTCTGGTCTAATATCTAAAGATACTAGCAATGGAAAATCAAAATTGTATTCAATACCAAGGTCACCAGCGGCAAAAATAAACAAGCCACCATCTGGCTCTCTAATATCCGAAGGATTATTTGGGTTTGCAATAGGTTCAAAATCTACACTTCCAAAACCTGCACCTGCACCATAATACCAGTTAAAACCAGCGTCTATGGGTAGTACCCATTGGTGAATACCAGAAACTTTAAAGGCGTCATAGTTTTTACTATCTCTCCAGCCTAAATTAGCTTCTAATCGTGTATATCTTGTTAAACTTTTTTGGTATGATAATTCTGCGCCAAATCCTTTACTATCTCCTAGTCTTAAGCCAGCGGTATGCTCTGCAATGTCTTGTGCACTTAGAGTGGCAGTTATCAAAAAAACAAAAAATGGAATTACTTTTAAGATTTTCATAATACTATATAATTTTGATGTAAAAATATGATGTTTAAATTACATTTAAGTGAATAAAAACTTATTTTAGTTCCCAAAAATTATACCAAATTGACTACCGAATTGCTTAACTCACTAGAACAGAATTTAGAAGGAGATTTATTTGTAGATAAACTTTCTACTACTTTATATGCAACCGATGCATCTGTATACCGAAAAATGCCTTTGGCTGTAGCTTTACCCAAAACAACAGATGATCTTAAAAAATTAATTCGTTTTGCATCAGAAAATAATATTGGATTAATACCAAGAACAGCAGGTACATCTTTAGCAGGGCAATGTGTGGGAGATGGTATTGTTGTAGATGTATCTAAACATTTTACTAAAATAATTAGCGTAGATAAAGATAAAAGACAAGTTACTGTACAGCCGGGTGTTATTAGAGATGAGTTAAACCTTTTTTTAGAACCTTATGGTTTATTTTTTGGCCCAAATACATCTACATCTAATAGATGTATGATTGGTGGTATGGTTGGTAATAATTCTTCGGGAACAACATCTATACAATATGGCATTACCAGAGAGAAAACGGTATCCTTAAAAGCAATTTTGGCAGATGGCTCCGAAGCAAATTTTGGAAATATAAGTAAAGAAGAATTTCATAATAAAAGAGCAGAAAATACTTTTGAAGGAAAAATATACAATGCCATTTTTAAGGAACTAAGCGTTAAAGAAACACAGGAAGAAATTATAAAAGAATTCCCTAAACCGTCTATTCATAGAAGAAATACTGGTTATGCTGTAGATGAGTTGTTGCAAAATAATGTGTTTGGTAAAAATGGTGTTTTTAATATGTGTAAATTGTTAAGCGGTAGTGAGGGTACACTTGCGTTTACCACGGAAATTACACTTAGTTTAGATCCTATACCACCAAAATATTCTGCTATGGTTGTTACACACTACAATTCTTTAGAGGATTGTTTAGCAGATGTTGTACCGGTTATGGAGCACCAGTTACATTTGTGTGAAATGATGGATAAGGTTATTTTGGATTGTACCAAAAATAACCGTGCACAATTGGCTAATAGGTTTTTTGTAGAAGAAGATCCTGCCGCACTTTTAATGTTAGAACTAAAGGCAGAAACCAAAGCAGATTTAAATTACTTAATAGATAGTTTATTAAAAACAATTAAAAAATCTGGATTAAGTTATGCTAGTCCTATTTTATTTGGTGATGATATAAGAAAAGCAATAGAACTGCGTAAAGCAGGATTAGGACTTTTAGGTAATATGGTTGGAGATAAAAAGGCTGTAGCCTGTATAGAAGATACCGCTGTTGCCATAGAAGATTTAAAAGAATTTATTGCAGAGTTTTCTGTTATAATGAAAGGGTACAACCAAAGTGCTGTATATTATGCTCATGCCGGTGCGGGCGAGTTGCATTTACGCCCTATTTTAAATCTAAAAAAAGGTGAAGATGTAAAATTGTTTAGAGATATTACTACAGATGTAGCTAAATTAACTAAAAAATATAATGGCTCTTTTAGTGGTGAACACGGAGATGGCATTGTGCGTGCAGAGTTTATACCTTTAATGATAGGTGAAAAAAACTACCAACTGCTACGCAGAATAAAATCTTATTTTGATCCTAAGGGAATTTTTAATCCTGGTAAAATAGTAGATTCATACCCAATGGATGAATCTTTTAGATATGAAGTAAATCGTGAAGAACCAGAAATAGAAACGTTGCTAGATTTTTCTGAAAGCGAAGGCATACTTAAAGCAGCAGAAAAATGTAATGGTAGTGGTGATTGTAGAAAAACCGAAAAAGCTTCAGGTGCAATGTGCCCAAGTTACCACGTTACTAGAAATGAAAAGGATACTACTAGAGGTAGAGCAAATGCATTAAGAGAAATGCTTACCAATACAGAACAAACCAATAAGTTTAACCAAAAAGAGCTTAAACAAGTTTTTGACCTTTGTTTAAGTTGTAAAGCTTGTTCTAGTGAGTGTCCTAGTAATGTAGATGTTGCTACTTTAAAAGCAGAACTTAGTTACCAATATCAAGAAGAAAACGGATATTCTTTTAGAAACAAACTGTTTGCTTACAATACAAAATACAATGCGCTGGGTAGTAAAATACCAAAAATTACCAATTTTATGTTTAATTCTTCCCTGTTTGGTGGAGTAATTAAAAATATTAGTGGTGTTGCTCCAGAACGTAGTTTACCAAATGTATATAAATTTAATTTTGATAAATATTTGGGACAAGTAAATACATCCGTTAAAAAGAATATAGGCCGTGTTGTTTTGTATATAGATGAGTTTACCAAATATTTAGATGTTAACTTAGGTATAGATGCTATACAAGTACTTACTAAACTAGGATACAGTGTAGAATTGTTTTATGCAGAGAGCGGTCGTACATTTATATCTAAAGGTTTTTTAAAAGAAGCTAAAGAATTAGCATTAAAAAATGTAGTGCGTTTAAAAGAATATACAGATAAAGGTTTAGTTATTGTAGGTTTAGAACCATCTGCAATTTTAACGTTTAGAGATGAGTATAAAAAATTGGTTAGTGACAAAGATTTAGTGAATACAATAGCTAAAAATTCGTTTATAATTGAAGAGTTTTTGGCATCAGAAATAGAAAAAGGAAACATTTCTAAAAATCAGTTTACTAAAGAAACCAAAACGGTAAAAATACACAGCCATTGTCATCAAAAATCATTAAGCAACCAAAAAGTTACTTTTGATGTGTTAAATATTGTAGAAAATTATAAAGTATCTATAATAAGTTCTGGCTGTTGTGGTATGGCGGGCTCTTTTGGATATGAAAAAGAGCACTATAAAACTAGTATGGCTGTTGGTAATTTAAAATTGTTTCCGGCGGTAAACAATAGTGATAAAGATGTAATTATTTCTGCAAATGGTACAAGTTGTAGACACCAAATATATGATGGTACAAAACGCAAAGCTTTACATCCAATTACAATTATAAAAGAAGCACTTGTTTAATATGTAAGTGCTTCTAGTTTTTTTATTCGGTAGCGTTACCTTCAGTTTTGTTTTTTTCAGGAGTAGTAGTGCTGGTTATAGAATTAATAAGCTGTTGCATATCCATATTTTTTATTTCTTCATCAGCAAAAAAAGGGGATAATTTATCATGGTTATATTGGTAAAGTTTCCATCTTTTAAAAGAGTATTCTAAGGCAGTTAAATTTTCTACCCAATCACCAGAATTTAGATACACACACCTTCCGTATTTGTTTTCTTTAAGTTCTTTTTTAGGTTGGTGTATATGTCCGCAGGCTACATAGTCGTACCCTTTTTCTATTGCTAAATTTATAGCAGTTTCTTCAAAATTACTAATATACTTTACAGCACCTTTTACACTATTTTTTATCCGTTTAGATAAAGAGTATTTCTCTCTTCCCATTTTTGTTAAACCCCAATTTAGAGCTCTATTTATAAGTATTAGCAAATCGTACCCTTTACCACCCAGCTTTGCTAACCATTTAGCATTAGTAATAGATGCATCAAAAACATCGCCATGAAAAAACCAAGCTCTTTTACCATCTAAATCTAAAACTAGCTTATCTAAAATTTGTACATTACCCATAATGGTACCGCTAAATTTACGTAGCATTTCATCATGATTGCCAGTAATGTAGTAAACCTGTACACCTTTAGATGCCATACCAATAATCTTTTTTAAAACCTTCATGTGTGAAGACGGAAAGTAGCGTTTGCTAAACTGCCAAACGTCTACAATATCACCATTTAAAATTAAAATTTTGGGGTCAATACTATTTAAATAAATAAGTATTTCATCTGCATGGCAACCATAAGTGCCTAAGTGAACATCAGAAATTACAGCAACATCAATTTTTCTTTTCTTCATCTTTACTAGTTTATACAAACTAACCCTTTCAATATGAACTGAATATGAACAACTAATGAAAATTTTGTGATGATTGTGTTAAGTACACATTAAGGCTTGTGTAAATTTTATATTCTGATGCTTATAAATTACCTTTGGGACTTATACATACCAATACAAAAAATTAGATGGCAGGAAACACTTTTGGTAACCTTTTTAAGGTGGCTACCTTTGGAGAATCTCATGGAATAGCAATAGGCGGAGTTATAGATGGTTGTCCGTCTGGAATAGAATTAGACCTAGATGCAATACAAACAGAATTAAACAGAAGAAAACCTGGGCAATCTAAAATTGTTACTCAACGTAAGGAACCAGATACGGTAGAGTTTTTCTCGGGTATTTTTGAAGGTAAAACTACAGGCACACCAATTGGGTTTGCTATTCGTAATACCAATCAAAAATCTCATGACTATTCGCATATAAAAGACTCTTACAGGCCATCTCATGCAGATTATGTTTACGATAAAAAATACGGTTTTAGAGATTACCGTGGCGGCGGACGTAGTTCTGCTCGTGAAACAGCAAGCAGAGTTGTGGCAGGTGCTATTGCAAAACAGTTTTTATCTAACATAAAAATAAATGCTTTTGTATCTCAAGTAGGAGAATTAAAATTAAATAAAAACTATACAGAGTTAAATTTAGCAGATACAGAATTAAACCCAGTTCGTTGTCCAGATCAAGAAATGGCAGCTAAAATGGAATCTTATATAAAAGAGATAAAAAAAGAAGGTGATACTATTGGTGGCGTAATTACATGCGTAATACAAAATGTACCTATTGGCTTAGGAGAGCCTGCTTTTGATAAGTTACATGCAGAATTAGGTAAAGCTATGTTAAGCATAAATGCTGTAAAGGGTTTTGAATATGGTAGCGGTTTTAATGGTGTAGCTATGAAAGGTAGTGCGCATAACGACCAATTTAATACAGATGGTACTACAAAAACTAATTTTAGTGGAGGTATACAAGGCGGTATTAGCAATGGTATGGATATTTATTTTAATGTTGCATTTAAACCAGTTGCAACAATTATACAACCTTACGAGACTATAGACAAAAATGGAGCAATAGTTAAAACCCAAGGTAAAGGTCGTCATGATCCTTGTGTTGTACCAAGAGCAGTACCAATTGTAGAGGCTATGGCTGCTTTAGTTTTGGCAGATTACACATTAATTCATAACAGTGCAAAGTAATTTGTTAGCTGTTTAAGATTGAATTATTTTTAATAATTAACTATTATAATTATTGATTCAATTTTATTTGGAGCGTAACACTCCAAAATGGTATATTACTCACAAAAATTTATAAAAAAGAAGTATGAAGAAATTGGAGCTGCACTGGCGGATTATGATTGGGATGGTTTTTGGTATCCTCTTTGGTTTTGGAATGGCACAACTAACTTGGGGAAAAGATTTTATAATGGACTGGATAGGACCATTTGGACAAATTTTTGTAAACCTCTTAAAATTAATTGCAGTACCTTTAATTTTAGCTTCATTAATTAAGGGAATTTCGGATTTAAAAGATATTTCTAAATTCAGAAATATAGGTTTTAGAACCATTGGTATTTATATGTTTACTACTGTTATAGCCATTACAATTGGTCTTGTTTTAGTAAATGTAATACAACCAGGAGAGGGTATATCTGAAGAAACCATTACAAAACTATCTAATACCTACGCTAATGATGGTGACATACAAGGTAAAATAGCAGAGGCTACAAACCAGAAAGAACGCGGACCACTACAGTTTTTGGTAGATATGGTGCCTAGCAATGCGTTGGCTGCAATGAGCAACAATAAACTTATGTTGCAGGTTATATTCTTTACTATTTTTATGGGTATTTCTATGCTCTTAGTAGGAGAAAAAAGGTCTAAACCATTAAAAGATTTTTTTGACTCTTTAAATGATGTAATTTTAAAAATGGTAGATTTAATTATGCTTGCAGCTCCTTATGCTGTATTTGCATTATTAAGTCAAGTTGTTGTTACAGCAGATGATCCAGAAATTTTACAAAAATTATTATCGTACTCGGGAGTTGTAGTATTAGGTTTGTTATTAATGATAGCTTTTTACTGCTCTTTAGTATATTTTTATACAAAAAAGAATCCTATTTGGTTTTTAAAACAAATGAGTCCGGCTCAATTATTAGCATTTTCTACTAGTTCTAGTGCAGCAACGTTACCTGTAACTATGGAGCGAGTAGAGGAGCACATTGGTGTAGATAAAGAGGTGTCTAGTTTTGTATTGCCTGTTGGAGCTACAATTAATATGGACGGTACAAGTTTATACCAAGCCGTTGCTGCTGTTTTTATAATGCAGGTGTTATGGCCAGAGGGATTAACTTTTGGTAACCAATTATCTATTGTGCTTACAGCACTACTAGCATCTATAGGTTCTGCAGCAGTACCTGGCGCTGGTATGGTTATGTTGGTTATAGTTTTAGAGGCAATTGGGTTTCCGGCAGATTTATATCCGGTGGCTCTTGCATTAATTTTTGCAGTAGACAGACCATTAGATATGTGTAGAACCGTTGTAAATGTAACGGGAGATGCTACAGTGTCTATGATAGTTGCTAAATCTGCAGGAAAATTGCATGACAATCCTAAACCTAAAAATTGGGATGATAATTATGATGAAGTAAAGTGAAAAAAAGCTTTTTAACTGATATTTAAACAGCATCAAACTTAATTGTTTGATGCTGTTTTTAATTATAAAGATATATACTTGTGTTTAGGATATTTAACTTGATAAGAGAAACGTTCTTTTTGTGTTTCCTTGCTATTTAAATCTATTTTCCAAGTAAGTAAGCCTTTTTTGTCATTATACGTTGCATTGTATGTTTCTATTTCGCTTACTTTAATTTCTTTATTTTCTGATAGCGGAATCCTGTCTATTAATTTTATAGAAACCTTTGTATTTTTATTATTCTTAATTTCTAAATCGTAGGCTCTGTTTACTATACGATTATTACCAAGTAAAGTTTTGCTTTTAAAATTACGATCTTGTTTTCTTATAACTGTAATACCAGCATCTACACCTAAAGAAACAACCATTTCCTTTGTTGTTTTGTAAGGATCTATTACTGTTTTGCCAGCAAAACCTCCTTTAAAGTAAATGTTAGCCTCACCAGGTAATAAGTTGTATTGCTCCCAGTTTTTAAAAGATGCTGTTAAAAATACATTTTCATTTAGTACAGGTATTGCCAAGTACTCGTATGTAGCCTCTAAATTAAAAGTATTAATTTCTATAGCAATTATATCTCCATCAGACTTAATAGAGTATGGTTTTTTAATGGCAAAAGTAGTATTTGTAATTTCATCTTGTAAAGTACTTTTTTTAGTGGTAATTACAATAACGCCGTTACTTGCTCTAGAACCATACACTGCAGTTGCAGAACTTCCGTTTAATTTTTCTAAAGACTGTATGTCATTAGCATCAATATCACCTTCAATAAAATCTTCAATTGGCACACCATCTACAATATATAAAGGTAATTCTGGCTTATGGTTTGGTATTGATGATGCACCTCTAATTGTAACTCCTGCCACTTTTCCTTGTAAAGAACTAGAGTAACTTGTTACTACAACTTCTTCTAATGCTTCACTACTTTCTTCTAAGGTTGTGTTTATAATAGAGGCATAAATGGGGGTTTCTACCGTTTCCATACCTATATAAGAAAACTGTAATTTTTGGCCCCTAAGTGTTTCTATTGTATAATTACCATCAAAATCTGTTTGTGTGCCTATGTTGGTGCCTTTAATTAGTACATTACAGCCAGGTAAAGGTAATCCTGTAGCATCTGTAACTAAGCCTGTAACCTTTTTTACGGATGGATTATAGTAATATTTGTTCTTCTTTATTGTTTTAGGTTGGTAAGTGTAACCATTTGTAAAGTTTAAATATTTTGTGTTTATAACTGGTTTTGTGGTTTGTTTTATAGGGTTTCCGGTTGATAAGTTAATTTTTACATTCTTCCATTCGTTACCTGTGTTTTGGTACACATTAGCTTTGTATTTTAGTTGAAGATTACTTGCTGTATTTTTAGATTTTATATCATAAATTGGCACCCAGCCAGCATCAGAAACTACATAAGTTAACACTAAATTTAAATTTATATCTATAGGAGCATCAAACTTAACTACCAATTCTCCTTGTGCAATTTTAGGCCCTTTTGTAAGTTCTTTTACTTGTAAATTTAAATCTCTAATTGTAGTATTGGTGCTATTAATTTTTTTGTTAATAGTAAAAATTTCATTTCTAATTTGTGTAATGCGCTCTCTGTAGTAAGTACTTATTTGTTTCAGTTTCTCTAGGTCTAAATTTTCTGTAGTTGCACTAACTTGTCTGTTTTTAGTAATTAACAATTCTTCTTCTTGCAAGCCAGAAATTCTATTTTTTAAACGCTGTATTTTTTCAGATAACTGTTTAACTTTATCTTGTAGCTCTGCGGCTTCTGGAGTTACCATAAACTTGTCTAAATAATTAATGCCGTAATCTATAGATAAAATAGAAACAGACTGCAGCCCGGATATTTGAATACTATTTTCATCAATTTTAGAAGATAAACCAGTAAATTTTAGCTCGGTTGTACCTTGGTTAAGCATAAAATTACTTGTACGTGTAATTTGTGCTCCATTTAAGTAAACAGTAACTTCTTTTATGGTAGACGGTGTTTTATTATCGGCGCCAAAAAATGTTATTGGCACCAGTAAAAATAAGCAAAGTAGTTTTTTCATAAGTAATAATTTTTAAGGTTATGTAAACCTAATTATTACCAGTAGGGTGTAAAACTACAATTGTGTAAAGTAATCTTTAGAGTGAGTAAAGTGATCTTTTGGGCTAGTTTAGCTTTTTGTGGTGGTTTTAAATGAAGTGCTACTAGGAAGCTCAAACAACTCTAAATCAAAAAACGGAATAGCTGCAAGTAAATGGTCAAATATATCAGACATAATATACTCGTAGTTTTCCCACCTTTTATCGCTACTAAAAGCATAAACCTCTAAAGGAATACCTTGTGGAGTAGGAGCCAGTTGCCTAACCATAATAATCATATTCTTATTAATTGCAGAATGATTTTTTAAATACGTATCTGCATATTTTCTAAAAAGTCCTATGTTAGTTAGGTTTCTGCCGTTAATTAAAATAGATTTATCTATGTTATTACTTTTATTATAATCCGTAATATTTTCTTGTCTGCCAATTATATAATCTGTAATTAAACTTATTTTTTTAAATTTTTGAATTTCTTTTGGAGCTAAAAACTTTATACTTTCTTGTTTAATAATTAAAGCACGTTTAATTCTACGTCCAGGAGAATTTGTCATTCCCCTCCAATTTTTAAAAGAGTCTGATATTAAAGCGTATGTAGGTATTGTTGTAATGGTATTATCAAAATTACGGACTTTAACTGTGGCAAGGTTAATTTCTACAACATCGCCATCTGCACCATAATTGTCAAAAGAAATCCAATCTCCAATACGTACCATATCATTAATAGATACTTGTATGCTTGCTACAAACCCTAGTATAGTATCTTTAAAAATTAATAATATAACAGCAGATGCAGTTCCTAAACCGGTTAAAAACTTCCAAAGTTCTATGTCTGTAAGTATAGATATTGCTAATAGTATACCAATAGACCATAAAAATATCATAAACACCTGTATGTAACTGTCTATGGGCTTATCTTTAAGGTTTGGTATGGTCTTAAAAAAATCTTTTAAGGTGTTAAGCAGGCTTCTAATTACCCAAAGTGTAAGTATAATGCCAAATACTTCTAGGCCTTTTAAAATTACTATTTGTGCATTAGGAAAATCGTTAAAAACATAAGGTATTGTATTGTAAGCAATAATAATAGGTACAATGTGCGCTATATTTCTGGGTACTTTATTTTTAACCAAAAAGTCATCAAAATTTGTTTTAGATAAGCTTGTAAATTTGGCAAAAACTGAAATAAATATTTTTCTTAAAATGTAATCAAAAATATAAAGTACCAGTATTAAAAGTAGTAGTAAAGTTAGGGTGTTAAGGTATTTTGCGTAAACATCATCTAAACCAATTTCTACTAAATAATTGTAAAGCAAAGAAGATACTTGATTTAAACTGTACATAAAATGTTTTGTATTTTAAATATTAAACAACCAAGTTAATGTAGTTGCTAGAACTTATTAGTCTAAAAATTTTGATTTTAGCTCTGGGGTAGGAATCATACAATTATTTTTTTTGCCAAACCAGTTATATCTGTTTTTAGCAATAATAGAATACACCCAATCTCTAAAGCCAACAGGAATTTGCTCTAATACCCATAATAAAGACCAAATACCTCCAAAATTACGACCAATTTTAAGTGCTGCTGTAGATTTTACATAATAAGCAACGTTGGGTTCTATTAGTACTATAGAATCTGTTTTTTGAATGTCTATATTTCGCTTAGAAAAAAAGTCATTAGCAATTTTTCCTTGAAGTGTAGCAAACCTAAATTCATCTTTTTTATCATTTTTAATAATAAACTGTATGGCGCTATTACACAAATTGCATACGCCATCAAAAAGAATTATTTTTTTATCTGTTTTCACTTTGCAAAGATAAAATACCAGCAGTAAATAAACGGTTTTTTATAATGAATTTAAGAAATCACTTAAATCTATTTCTTTTCCTAAACCCAGTTTCTTTTTTAGCCGGTATTTAGATTTTAGAATACTATCTGGCAATACATTAAAAATAGCAGCAATTTCCTTTGTAGACAAGTTCATTCTTAAAAATGCAGCAAGTCTAATTTCTTTTTCAGAAATGTCTGTATATATGGCTTTTAATTTGTTATCAAAATCATTATGGACATCTGCAAAATAAGATTTAAAAAGATCCCAGTCTTTATCATCTGCAGTTTGTTTTTTTAGTAGCATTAAAATACGTCTAAATTCTAATTTAAATTTATCAGGATTATTTTTAAGTTCTTTTAGGTTTTCTATAAGCTCTTGTGTAAAGGTGTTTTTTTGTACTAGGTGTACCGTTAAACTTGCTAATTCTTTTTGCTTGTGTTCTATTTCTTTACGGTAAAGTTCATCTTGTTTTTTATGATTTACAATATTTTTTTTCATCTTATGCTTGTATATAAAGAATAGCATAATTGAGATTGAAAGTACAGAAACCATACCAGCTGCATAAAGGCTAGTAGTTAATGCGTTTAATTTGTCTTTTTGTTGCAGGTTTTTTATTTCTTCTTCATTTAGCGCTAATAGTGTTTGTTTTTTTTCAGTTTCATAAATAGTTTTAAGCTCTTCTATTTGTTGAGCATTTTTTAAGTTATAAATACTGTCTTTATAATTTTGATGATTTTTTAAATCCTTTAAAGCCAAAGTATTTTTGCCTAATTGCTCATACGCTAGGGAGCGTAGTTTATAATTCTCCATTAAATAATCTATTCTTTTAGAAGGAGTAGATTTTTCTATGGCCTTATCTAAATACGTTATAGCTATTTTTGGCTTATTTAAGTCTAAATAAAGTGTTCCCAACTCTTTTAAAACATCTATATAGTTGTATAAAAATCCTTCTCTTTCATGAAAACTTAAACTTTCTTCTAAATATATTTTAGATTTTTCAAATTCTTTAGATTGTCTGTATAAAGAGCCAATGTTGGTGTATAACATTGCTTCATTAGATTTTAAGCCTTGGTTATGAGCAATTTTTAAACCTTCTTTAAAATGTAAAATAGCTTTATCAAAATCTTTTAAATTACAAAAAGCAGAACCTATTTGTAAGTACATATTACACATCCAAATACTATCATCATTAATTTTATATACTTCTAGAGCTTTGTTGTAGTATGTTATAGCTTCATTATAATTTCCAATGTGGTTTTGTATTTCTCCAATTCTGGCAGTAACATCTGCTATACGTATAGCACTGCCGTTTATAGAATCTAATATGTTTAAAGATTGCATATACATTTTTTGAGACAACCTATACTGTCCTTTACTTAAGTAAACACTAGCTATATTACCTATAGTGTGGCCATATAATGCTGTTTTGTTGTTCTTTTTAAATACATCTTTGGCTTCATTAAACATTTTTAAAGACTTGTCTAAATTAGAGTTTAACCGTTCAAAATCTGCCAATTCATTAAGTCCCTTAGCATAAGAAACATCATCGCTAAGTTCCTTGGCCAAAGACATAGCTATTTTATGATAGTAGATAGAAGAGTCTAATTTATGTAATGCTTTGTAGTTTAATGCACTATTATAGGCATTGTATATGGTTTTTTGTTTGTTATCTATAAATTTTGAAATGTGATACGCCTGTAAAGAATACTTTAAAGATAACTTAGGATTTTTGTATTGAAGAATTGAATGTAAACTATCTAATAAAATTAATTTTTGAGTTGATGATTTTTCCGTTTTTAATGCATTTTGTAGGCTGTCTATTCTTTTGTTAGTTTGACTGAAAGAAAATTTTGTAATACTTATTACCATTAAGGTAATTAATAAGGATTTCATAAGTTAATTCTGATAAAGTTAATTACATAAAGAATAAAATAATTGGGGACTTTACCTTTTTTCTTTGGTTCTAAGGTATTGATTTTTTTTATTTTTTTGAATATAGCATTCTTCATAATTCTTAGTTTGTCTATATAAATACAGACTTTTATAACTTAATTTTTATAAAGTAAATTTACTTGTAACTATATGTAATACAGTGTTTACACAAGTGTTTTGTGTAATTATTATTCAGTTTTTCTTGTCCTTAGTTTTATTAGTAATAAAGTTAACTTGTCCATACTTTGTCTATTATATATTTAGTGATTTGATCCTGCTTAAAATTTAATTTTGTGCTCTCAAATCTTAAAATATACATTATGAAGCATATGCATTCATATAGATTAAAAACAAACCTACTAATGTTTTTAATACTATTTGCGTCAGTATTGTCTTGCAATAAGGAAGATGATGCACAACAAACTGATAATGAGTTAAAAGAAAGTGATTTTAATAGCGTTCTTGCTATTGGTAAAGATTTAGAAGAGCCTGTGCAACAACAGATAGAGGTTTCTTCTACACAAAGCGAACAAGCAATAACATCTAACGATGATGAAGGGAACCCAATTGTAGAAAATTGGAAATGTACAACCACAACCTATGATTTAAAAAGAGAATCTGGCGGAGAAGATGGTTTTCCTTTGTTTAGCCCCAATGCTAAAATAATTTATCCAGGTAGTTTATTACAAGGTAAAACATTAAAAAATACAACTCCAGACGTTATAGCTGTAGATAGGGCAGGAGGAACAGTGTCTTATGATTTGGTTAATGGTAATATATCTAGTAATGTTACTGTAGATGTGGTGTCTAAAAGTAGCATACAAGATGCTATGAACCAGATTATAGCTGCATCACCAGATGTAACACCAGCAAATTTTACTTTTGAGTATGAGCAAGTACAAAGTAGAGAAGCTTTAGCTATTAGTATGGGGTTAGATATAAAATCTGCCTTTGTAAAAGCAGGTGCTAGTTTTGACTTTAAAAACGGAGATAATAAAAATAGAATTTTGGTAAAGTTAAAACAAACGTTTTACACAATGTCTATGAATTTACCAACTAGTATGGATGATTTATTTACAGATACAGTAACTCCAGAAGATTTAGCAAAATATGTGCAAGAAGATAATCCTGCCACATATATAAGTGACGTTACATATGGTAGAGTTTATTATATGTTAATAGAGACAAGCTCATCTTACCAAGAGCTTAATGTTGCTGCTAATGCTAGCTTTGGAGTTTTTAGTACAAAAGTAAAAGCAGAATTAGAGGTTAATCATTTAAAAGAACTAAAAAATGTTAATATAAAAGTTATTGCTTTTGGTGGTGATACAGAATCTACCATATCTACTATAGGTGAAACAAATTTAAGCTCTTTAGTTAGCCTACTATCTAAGAGTGCCAACATTGGTTCTGGATTGCCTATAAGTTATGTGGTACGTAGTGTAAATACAAACCAAATAGTTGGTGTACAACTCGCTACAAATTATAATGAAACTAATTGTGAACCTCTTTTTGATAATGGAGAACCAATACAAACAAAGCATTGGAGAGGTAACATTTTAGATAAAATGGGAGGTGTTGGTGCCGCTTTTGAGCGTAATAAAGGAGAGTTTATACTTATAAATACTTCTGGAGATAAGTATATGCGTAGTTTTAACGGTGCTTTAGAAGGTCCTTTTTCTGTATCTGATTTGTTTAGTGGTGAGTACCCTTTTTTTATAGGAGATAAAGATAGTGGGAAATTTGATGGTATTGGGGCTATTGTAAACCTTAGGAAAACTAAAGAATACGGCACTATTAATAAAGAAAGACAATTTTTAGCAATATCAAAAAGTGGGTTACAGTTTAAATATGTTAGTTCAAATTCCTGGGAAAATTTCACCACTTTAGAAGACCTTTCTATAGAGAATTTAGGAAGAGCTGGAAGTAGTGAAGGTTTTGGTACAGAAGGCATAGGTGCTTTGTTATATAACGATTATATTTTGTCAAATGAAGAGGAAGATTTATACGAAAGTTTAACAATTGCCTTTGATAAATCTGGTAAAAGAATTATGTACTTTATAACAGGAGATGGTAACACAGATATTGTAATGCCATTAAATTTATATACCATTAAAAATTCTAATAACATTTTAATTAAAAACATACCCTTAGAGACTGTAGGTGCATCATTTAATTTTTATGTAGGTGATAAATTAAGGAGTGTAGTTTTTGATATAACTGGTACAAAATACGCTGTTTCTGGTGATGATATAGGTAACTATTCTCCAATTTTTACCCTGTAAGTATGTCATAAATACTTGCAAATAACTCATCCTAAAATTATTTTCAAATTTTACTTTCCTACTTATGATTACATTTAATTATGTACTGGTCTTAATAACTGTTAATAATACACAGGATTGAGTTAGTGTAACTGAGCAATTTAATTATTGCTCAGTTTTTTTTCTAATAACTACTGTCTTAAAAAATAGTGTAAATTTTATTGTTTTTTTAAGCTAAGCAGAATTTTCTGAATATATATTAGTAAGTAAGTTGTTTATTGTATGTGTAATTTATTCACACAAATGAACTCTATAAGTGTAAGTTTATTTTTTATGTCTACTTTAGAATAAAAATAAAAAAACGGTGTATAGTAAGCACTCATAGAATATAAGTTTTATATGCTATTTAAAGTTTTAAATTAAAAAAAAATACATTTTAATTTATTAAATATCAGCTATTTGAATAAAAATTAAATTTATTGACATCTTTTTTGACCAGTTGTGCGTATATACACTGTTGTTAGATAAAATCTTTATAAAATGTAAAGATTTTACACCAAAAACCAAGAAAATATATGCTTGTCCATAGTTTGTCCATAGTATTTTCTTTAAAAATGCATTGTTAAAAGTTACTTTTGCAGTGTAAGAAAAAATATTAACTAAATAATTTCACCCAAAAATATTTAGTTTTAAAAGTTGGGGAACAGTCGGCCTCTTAAGTAGTTTTGTAAACTTCATAATACTTAATGCTGGCTGTTATTTTTTAGCTTGTACCAACTCTAATTTATCTACACTAACACTTGTGGTAAATAATCCGTAATTAACAACAGCTTTATTTTTCTCTAAGGTGTCTATACTACCTACAGCTTTACCATCTAGTAAACGTACCCTGTCACCAACTTTAAAAATATATTTAGGTTTTAGTTTTTCTTTTACAATAGCCTTTTTCTTTTCTACTTTTTTCTTTTCGCGTATTACCTCTACCTTTTTGGCTACTTCTTGTTCTACTAACTTCTTTTTAGCTTTTTGTGCTTTTACTTCTTTTGCTGTTTTCTTTTTGCGTTTACTATTTTCAGTTTCCACAATACGCAATAGCTCAGCTATTACTACCTTTTTTTTCTTATCCTGAAAATATTTTTCTGCGGCATCATTAACCTTATTACCCAAATAAATCATTCTTTGGTTATGGTCATAAAGCTCTTGATAATTTTCTAGTTTAGATTTTATTTTAGAGTTTAGTTCTTCAAGTCGTCTAGATTCTTGTCTAGCTTTACTTTCTTCTTCTTGTAACCTAGAACCTGTTTTTTCCATTTTGCTTCGCTCTTTTTGCATTTTAGCAATAGTAGCATCAAAACGTACTTTACCTCGCTCAATTTTCTTTTTAGCTTTATTAATTAAGCTATAAGGTATACCGTTTTTTTGTGCAACTTCAAAAGTAAACGAACTACCTGCTTGTCCTAACACAAGTTTAAAAGTTGGTTCTAAACTTTTTGCATCAAACAACATATTTGCATTGGTTGCGTGTGGTAATTCATTGGCAAGCATTTTTAAGTTAGCGTAGTGTGTTGTTATAACACCATAAGCACCACGATCATAAAAAACTTCTAAAAATGTTTCTGCCAAGGCGCCACCAAGTTCTGGGTCACTACCTGTACCAAACTCATCAATTAAAAAAAGTGTTTTATCATTACACTTTTTTAAAAAGCTGTTCATATTTTTTAGTCTATAGCTATAGGTACTTAAGTGGTTTTCTATAGATTGATTATCTCCAATGTCAGTCAATATTTTTTCAAACAAACAAACAGTACTACGTTCATGTACCGGAATTAGCATTCCGCTTTGTAGCATCACTTGTAATAAACCTATAGTTTTTAGGGTTATACTTTTACCACCAGCATTTGGACCAGAAATTACAATTATTCTATTATCTTGTTTAAGCTCTATAGTTTGTGGCCACGTTTTTTCATTTTTTCTTGTATTTGTTAAATACAAGAGTGGGTGGTAAGCATCTCGCAAATACATTTCTCTTTCTTCACTAATTTTTGGTAAAAGAGACTTTGTATCTTGTGCATATTTGGCTTTTGCAGCAGTAACATCGGTCTGTGCAAGGTATTCTTGGTAATTGGCCAATACGTAATCAAAAGGTTTAATAGCAGCTGTTAATTCTTTTAAAATACGATTTACTTCCTCCTTTTCATCATACTCTAAATTATTTAATTCTCTGCTGTAACGTAAAGTAGCCTCAGGTTCTATATATACAATACTTCCTGTTTTAGAAGCACCCATAACAGCTCCTTTTACTTTTTTACGGTACATTGCTTTAACAGCCAATACACGCCTATTATCTACAACAGATTCTCTAATTTCATCTAAATAATCTGCAGAATTGTAAGAGTTTAAAGCCGACAGAAAACTAGAATTAATTCGGCCTTTTACAGCATTAATTTCTCTACGTAAATCGTATAATTTATTGGAAGCTTTGTCTTTTACATCACCAAATTTGTCTATTACGGCATCTATTGCATTTGGTATTTCTGGTAACACGTTTAAGGTGTTAGAATAATTGTGTAGTAAAGGATAGTATTCTTTAAATTTCTTAAAAAACTTAGTATGCACAACTATAGTATTGCATATATTACTAATTTTTTTAAATCCACCAATTTCTAGTGTTGCATTTTCTATTTTAAGTAAATGTAATTCCTTAGTTATGGTATCAAAACCGTGATTGGGTATTCGGTTTTCATTATCATAAGATGCTACATACTCATTGGTTTTACCCAATTGCTCTAAAATTTCTTCTTTGGAATGAAAAGGAGCTATTTCTAGAGCCAATTCTTTACCTAACTCTGTACTACAACGTAAATTTATATGTTCTAATACGGTATTAAATTCTAGGTCTTGAAGAGTTTTAGGGTGTATTTTATGCATTGTATAATTTTAAGCCTTGCAAAGGTAAAGATAAGTGATGAAACTGTGAATTTGTAGTGTTTATTTTAAGCATTAAACTTCCAAGCTAAAATTCTACTTTTTTTGTTTCCTTGCTGCATTGGTATTATAAAATGTATAGCCTTAAGCTTTGTAAGCTGTTTTTGTAATTTTGGTAAATTATCGCTTTTAGAAACCAAGCTTGTAAATATGGTAACTTGATTTTTAAACAAAACGCTTTCTTTTATTAATCTTTTTAAAAATAATGCTTCACCACCATTACACCAAAGCTCATTAGCCATACCGCCAAAATTAAGTTCCAATTCACTAGTTTGTTTGCCTAAATTTTTAAGCTTGCGTTGCGTTCCTTTAGTAGCTTCTTTTTCAGATGAATGAAAAGGAGGATTACACATTGTAAAATCAAACTTTTCATTTGGTTTAATTATACCAGTAAAAATGTTTGCATTACTATTTTGTTTCCTTATTTCTATGCTATCTATTAAGTTAGTGTTGGCTGCTACAATTTGTTTGGCATTAGTAACTGCGGTTTCATTAATATCTGCACCAACCATTTGCCAATTGTAAATTGTTTTACCTAAAATTGGATAAATGCAATTTGCACCTACTCCTATGTCTAAACCCTTAATATTGTTTATTACATTTTCATTGTTAAGTATATCTGCAAGGTGGTGTACGTAATCTGCACGCCCAGGAATGGGAGCACAAAGGTAATTTTTAGGTATATCCCAATGTTTTACGTTATAATGAACCTTTAATAGGGCCTTGTTTAATTCTAAAACAGCAATAGGATTTGCAAAGTCTATAGTGTTGTTTCCAAACTCATTAGTAATTATAAAAGGAGCTAAAGCAGTATGTTTTTCTAGTAACTTTTTAAATTGATATGGTGTATTATGTAGGTTTTTTGGATGCACAGTAACTGTTTTTTACAAATGTAAGATGATATCTAATGAGTTAGCTAATTTTTTTATGCATTCTAGTAAAAAGAGTACCTATATTTGCGCAAAATTAAATTATGTCAAAAAAGTTTTCTAAACTTGGAGTATCTGCTCCGCTTCTAAAAAGTTTAGCCGAATTGGAAATTACTACTCCTACAGAAATACAAGTTAAATCTATACCAGTTTTATTAGAAGCTAACAAAGATTTTGTTGGTTTAGCAAAAACAGGAACAGGAAAAACAGCAGCTTTTGGTTTGCCACTTATACAATTAATAGATATAGAAAATGACAACATACAGGCTGTAATAGTTGTACCAACAAGAGAGCTTGGTCAACAAATTTATAGTAATTTATTTTCTTTTGCTTCACATATGCCTGCTGTTTCAATAGCATCAGTATGTGGTGGTACTCCTATAAAACCACAAATAGAACATTTAAAAGAAAATACACACATAGTTATTGCTACACCAGGTAGATTAATAGATTTACTTAAACGTAAAGCAATTAGTATTAAAAATGCTAAATACCTTGTTTTAGATGAGGCAGATGAAATGGTAACGTCTTTAAAAGATGGTTTAGATACCATTGTGGCCGCTTTACCTAAAGATAAGAGAACTATACTGTTTACAGCAACAATGCCAGGTGCCATTAAGCAAATGGTACAAAACTATTTATCTAAACATGTTACGCAAGTAAGTGCAAACATGGAGACGGTTGGTAACACTAGCATAGATCACCAATATGTTGTTGTAGAACCAATTGAAAAACTAGAGGTTTTAATGCACTTTTTAAACACTAAAGAAGGGCAAAGAGGAATAATATTTTGTAAAACTAAAGCCGCTGTTAACAAACTTGCAAAAAACTTGGCCATAAATAAATTTTCTTCTGGAGCATTACACGGTAGTTTAACACAACCAATAAGAGATCGTATAATGGGGCAGTTTAGAGAAGGGCACATAAAAATATTGGTGGCTACAGATTTGGCCGCTCGTGGTTTAGATGTAAAAGAAATTACCTATGTTGTAAATTACCACTTACCCGATGTTTATGAAACTTATGTGCATAGAAGCGGACGTACAGCAAGAGCAGGAGCTGATGGTTTTTCGTTAACAATACTACAGAAAGAAGAGGAGCAAGACATAGCAGAGTTTGAAAATGAATTAGGCATAACGTTTAAAAAGTTTAAAAAAGCAGATGCTGCTAGTATTGAAGAAAATAATACGCTTTTATGGGCTAGAAAAATTTTTAAAACCAAGCCAAATCATAACATTTCTCCAGATTTTAAGGAAAAAGTACATACCATTTTTCATCATTTAACTAAAGAAGAATTGGTAGATAAAATTTTAGCAAATCATTTAGGACAAACCAAAAAACTTGGTTCTGCTCCATCAGAAGACAACAGCTTTACGCTTTAATAGCATAAATAGTATGGCAAATACAATTAAAAATCAGGAGGATATTTTACAGAAATTAAATATTCATCAATTAAATCCAATGCAACAAGAGGCTCTTGCTGTAATAGAAAATACCACAAACACTGTATTATTATCGCCAACAGGAACAGGTAAAACACTTGCTTTTTTATTGCCTTTAATAAATAGGTTAAATCCAGAGTTAGAAGAAATACAAGCTTTAATTTTAGTGCCTTCTAGAGAATTAGCCATACAAATAGAGCAAGTTATACGTTCTATGGGATCTGGTTATAAAGTAAATGCTGTATATGGTGGTAGAGCAATGTCTAAAGATAAAATAGAGCTTAAACATACGCCAGCTATTTTAATAGGTACTCCTGGCAGAATTGCAGATCATTTTGATAATGAACGCTTTTCTACAAATTATATAAAAACTTTGGTTTTAGATGAGTTTGATAAATCTTTAGAGACTGGCTTTGAGGAGGAAATGAAATACATTATAGGGTTACTTCCTAGTTTAAATAAGCGTATTTTAACTTCTGCAACACAAGGAGTTCAAATACCTAAATTTGTTAGGTTAGACAAGGCAGTAACTATTAATTACTTACAAGAAACTACCAAAAAATTAGCAATAAAAACAGTGGTTTCTCCAAACAGAGACAAACTGCGTACCCTACTTAATTTATTAAATAATGAAGGTAATAACCCTGGAATTATTTTTTGTAACCTTAGAGAAAGTATAAAGGGAGTTAGTAAATTTTTAGATAAAAATAATATTACTCACGGCTGTTTTCACGGAGATATGGAGCAGAAAGATAGAGAGCGTTCTTTACTTAAATTTAGAAACGGTACTTATGATGTTATTGTTGCTACAGATTTGGCAGCACGTGGTATAGATATTCCAGAGATGAAATATATTATACATTATGAGCTTCCTTATAAAAATGAAGAGTTTATACACAGAAATGGAAGAACTGCACGTGTAAATGCTAAAGGAACAGCTTATGTATTAAAATGGGAAGAAGAAAATTTACCAGATTTTATCAAAAATGTACCCGTAGCAAAAATTAATAAAACAGGAACCAGAAAACCACCGTACTGGACCACATTATTTATTTCTGGTGGTAGAAAAGATAAAATATCTAAGGGAGATATTGCTGGTTTATTTTTTAAACAAGGCAATATTAATAAAGATGAGTTAGGGGTTATAGAACTTAAGCAAGATTGCACTTTTGTTGCTGTACCTACTACAATTGCTTCTAAACTTGTAAATAAATTAAGCAATACAAGATTAAAAAAGAAAAAAGTTAGAATAAGCATTATTTAAGGATGAGTAAAGAAACCGCTGGTGCAAATAATGCATTACAACAAGAAGAAATAGATAAGTGTATTTCTGTTTTAGAACACTTAATTAATAATACCGATGAAATTTTTGAAATTTCTAAGGAGAGAAGAACCGCTTTAATTAAAGCAGCTGGTCAATTATCTAGACCAAATAGAGACGAGTTTTCTAGAAGAAAAAAAGATGCAAAAAAAGCTCAAAAACGCAAGCAAGATGCCAAAGACCGCAATGCACGTAAAGAAACTGGTATACGTAGTGCTCGTGAAGCAGTAGTTTTTGTTGCTCCTAAATTGTTACCTCAGGCAGATTTAACTAACCAAAAAGAACTAGAACTACAGTCGCCAAGAAACTGTTATGTATGTAAAGACTTGTTTACCAAGCTGCATCATTTTTATGACACTATGTGTACTAGCTGCGGAGACTTTAATTATGCCAAACGTTTTCAAACAACAGATTTAAAAGGTCAGGTTGCGGTAATTACTGGTTCTAGGTTAAAAATAGGGTATCACATAACATTAATGTTGTTACGCGCTGGTGCTACAGTTGTTGCAACTACAAGGTTTCCTGTAGATTCTGCTTTGCGTTTCTCTAAAGAAGAAGATTTTACGCAATGGGGCCATCGTTTAAAAATTCACGGTTTAGATTTAAGACACATACCAAGTGTAGAAATCTTCTGTAATTTTATCGAGCAAAAATATGAGAATTTAGACATTTTAATTAATAATGCAGCCCAAACAGTGCGCAGGCCAGCTGGTTTTTACACGCATTTAATGGCTAATGAAGAAACTCCAATTTCTGATTTGCCTAAATATGCCGCAGATTTGTTACAAGATCATGTTGGTTGTATGCAAGAACTTAAGGCACTAACTTCTGGCGCATCACCCAATAAAAATATGCCAGTAACCTGGCACGGTCCAGAACCAGGAATAGGAATAAGAGCTTCAGCTAAATTATCGCAAATTCCGTATAGTTTTGATAATTCTTTACAAACATCAGAAGTGTTTCCAGAAGGAGAGTTAGATGCGGATTTACAGCAAGTAGATTTACGTAAAACAAACAGTTGGCGTTTAAAACTTGGTGAAATTGAAACTACAGAAATGATAGAAGTACAGTTGGTTAACTCAGTAGCCCCATTTGTACTGTGTAATCGTCTGTCTGAAGTTATGAAAAAAGAAAACACGGGTAAAAAACATATTATAAATGTTTCAGCTATGGAAGGTAAATTTCATAGGTTTTTTAAAGAAGACAGGCATCCGCATACAAATATGGCTAAGGCAGCTTTAAATATGCTTACCCATACCGCAGCAGGCAGTTTGGCTAAAGATGGTATTTATATTAATGCTGTAGATACTGGATGGGTTACAGATGAAGATCCTGCAGAATTATCTAAAAGAAAAGTGGAATTACATGATTTTCAGCCTCCTTTAGATATTGTAGATGGTGCAGCACGTGTAATGGACCCCTTAATAGATGGTATTAATACAGGTAAACATTGGAGTGGTAAATTTTTAAAAGATTACCGACCTATAGATTGGTAATTTTAAATAGACGTTAAACTTCTGTTAGGGTTTGTTAAATGCTCTTTATTAGTTTTCTCTTTTTGTAAATTATACCATATTGATGTTTTCATCAGTAGAATTATATGTATAACAAATTTTGAAAATTTTATAGAATGATAAAACCTAGAGAAAAAACACCAGAATTAAGTATTAAATTGGTAAATGACAGCACTTGGAAATTAAGTGAGCAATCTCCTAAAAATTTTACTTTAATTCTTTTTTATAGAGGTAAACATTGTCCTGTATGTAAAAAACAATTAGAAGAACTGCAAAGTATATTACCTAAGTTTACAGAACGCGGTGTAAATGTAATTGCCATAAGTTCTGATACAGAAGATGTGGCAAAGAACACATATAAGGAATGGAATATTAATGATATTCCGCTTGGTTATGGTTTCTCTATAGAAGAGGCACGAAAATGGGGACTGTTTATATCTAAAGGTATAAAGCAAGAACCAGATTATTTTACAGAGCCAGGCTTATTTTTATTATCACCAGATACAACAGTGTACTGGGAGTCTATACAATCTATGCCCTTTGGAAGACCAGAATTTAATGATGTTTTAGGAGGTATAGATTATATTTTAAAAGCAGATTACCCAGCAAGGGGAGAAGCATAATTTTACAAAAATAACAGCTGTAACTTTTTTATGGTTTAATTAAAAAAAGTATAAAATGGTAGTATACAGCTTGTTGTAAAACAATATAAATTTTTGTTGCAATATTAACTTTAAGTTAACTGATTATAAAGTATTTAAATAAATTTTGGTGGTACGCAAGTTTAGTATTACTTTTGTTGTAAATTAATTTATTATAAATACAATACAATGAGTAAAGGAACAGTAAAATTCTTCAACGATGAAAAAGGATTTGGTTTTATCACAGAAGAAGGTTCAGGTAAAGACATCTTTGTACACATCTCTGGTTTAGTAGACGAAATTCGTGAAGGCGATGAAGTTGAATATGAGGTTACAGAAGGTAAAAAAGGTTTAAACGCAGCAAACGTAAGAGTTTTATAACATATACTAGTAAAAGCTTTAAGCTAAAGAGTCTATTCGGCAGAATAGACTCTTTTTTTTTTGCTAATTTTTAACGTAAAAACTAGAGGTATATCAACCTAAAAAATAAGCTTATTTTGTATCTTTATTGTACAATATATACTTATGGGAGATAAAAAAAAAGTAGTAGTTATAGGTGCTGGTTTTGGTGGTATAACTATAGCAAAAGCTTTTAAAAACAAAAATGTAGACGTACGTCTAATAGATCAAAACAATTACCATAACTTTCAGCCTTTAATGTATCAAATTGCAACTGGTGGTCTAGAACCAGATAGCATAGCTTATCCTGTTAGGCGTATTTTTAGAGGATACAATAATGTTACGTTTAGAATGGCCAATGTTTTTTCTGTTAATTCGGAAGCTAAAGAGCTAGATACTACAATTGGTACAATTAAATATGACTATTTGGTTATTGCAACAGGAAGTCAAAACAACTTCTTTAATTTTGAACCTATAAAGGATGAATTGCTTACACTTAAATCTATACCAGACGCATTAAACTTAAGAAGTTACATTTTTCAAAATTTAGAAAAAGCACTAGCAAAAAAGGATAAAGAGCCTTTAGATGAAATATTAAATATTGCAATTGTTGGTGGTGGACCAGCAGGTTTAGAGTTGGCTGGTGCGCTGGCAGAAATGAAAAAGCACGTTTTACCTAAAGATTTTCCGGATTTAGACATTTCTAAAATGAGTATAAATTTATACGAGGCTTCTCCTAACTTATTAAATGCAATGTCTAAAGAAGCTTCAGAAAAAAGTTTACTGTATTTAAATAATTTAGGGGTTAATATACATTTAAACTCTAGAGTTAGCTCATACAAAAACAATAAGTTACAAATAGGTGATAGTAGTTTTTATACAGATACTGTAATTTGGACAGCTGGTGTTAAAGCTGCACCTATAAGTGGTTTGCCAAAACAGGCCATAGTTGGTGGTAACCGTATTGCTGTAGATCAATACAACCAGGTAATACAAGCTAACGATGTTTTTGCAATTGGTGATGTTGCTGCGCATATTACAGAAAATAATCCTAATGGTTTACCAATGTTGGCTCCAGTAGCACAGCAACAAGGTGCGCATTTGGCAAAAAATATAATGAAATTGGTAAATAATGAAAAAACCGAACCTTTTGTTTATGTAAACAAAGGAGTAATGGCTACCATAGGCCGTAAAAAAGCAGTGGTAGATTTACCTAAATTTAAGTTTCAAGGAACATTTGCTTGGATTGTTTGGATGTTTATACATATAATGTCTTTGGTAGGTTTTAAAAATAAAATATCTGCTTTTATGGGATGGATGACTAATTATTTTACCTTCGATAGGCCATTAGGATTAATTATTAGGCCATTTACTAAAAGAAAATAACATTCTATTGTAGTTTATAGATTGATAATCAATTAAAAAGATGTAATTTCGCGGCTGGTTTTAAAAAAAACACCCGAATGAAACGTATAAATCAATATAAAAAGATGTTTTCTGTAGAGAATTCTATAGATCTTAAGTCATTAAAAACTAGCTACAGAAAGTTGGTTAAAGAGTGGCACCCAGATAAGTTTCAGGAAGGAGACGCAAAACGTGAAGAGGCTGAAATTAAAAGTAGAGAAATTATAGATGGCTACCATTTTTTGGTAAGTATTGCTCCAGAAACTAAAGAGGCTAACGCAGAAGAATATAAAGCGTTAACAACAGCTTCTGGTATTTTAGACTTTCAGCATAATGGCCAGCTTTTAGAAATTACTTTTTTAGATGGTACTACCTATGAATATTTTGGTGTTCCTAAAAAAATATACATAAAAATGATTAACTCAGATAAGATTTACCGTTTTGCAAAACGTAATATTTTTGAGTCTTATATGTACCGTAAGTCCAAAAAAACAACACAAGAAGCTTAGTAATTTTTTATTTAATTAAAACTCTGTAATTTATTGTTTTTAAATAATTTAACAGGTCTTGATTAGATATTTTTTTATTGTGTTTGTTATATGTAAAAGCCCGTAAACAAATTTGTTTACGGGCTTTTTATTTACTAATTAAATACTTAATTATTTGTTTAATTCTGCAACTAGTTTTTCTGCTACTAACTCAGACGATGCTGGGTTTTGACCTGTAATTAAATTACCATCTTGTATTGCATATGCAGCCCAATCCTCTTTTTTAGAATAAATACCACCATTTTCTTTTAGCATATCTTCAACTAAAAAAGGTACAACATCTGTAAGTTGTACAGCTTCTTCTTCAGAATTTGTAAATCCTGTTACTTTTTTACCTTTTACTAATGGGTTACCATCTACATCTTTAACACCTTTTAAAGCAGCAGGAGCATGACAAACAAATGCCACTGGTTTTTTCTGTGCATTAAATTTTTCAATTAAAGCAATAGATTTCTCATCGTTGGCTAAATCCCATAAAGGACCGTGACCACCAGGATAAAATACAGCATCAAAATCATCTGCATTCATATCTGCTAAAACCTTAGTGTTTTCAATTTTAGCTTTTGCATCTGCATCGTTATTAAAACGTTCTGTGTCTTCTGTAGCTGCATCAGGAGCATCACTACTTGGATCTATTGGAGCAGCACCACCTTTTGGTGTGGCAATTGTAATTTCTGCCCCTTTGTCTAATAAATTGTAATACGGATTAGCAAATTCCTCTACCCAAAATCCTGTTTTTTTACCAGTGTCTCCTAATTTATCGTGTGATGTTAATACAAATAATACTTTCATTTTTTTATCTTTTTTAAGTTCTTTTTTATCTTCTAAAACTTTTTCAGAAGATTGCTTTTCTTTTTTGTTATAGCAAGCTGTAACTGTTAATATAACAAGTGCAATAACTGTTGTTTTAATTAAATTCATTTTAGGAATTTAGTATGCCATTTTTACAATTTTTTCTGCATCTTCTGGCAATAATGCTTGGCGCTCACCTAATTTCCAACCACGCTCTGTAAAACGTTTGGCTATTTCTTCTGCAGTACCTTCATAATCTTTTGTATAGTCAGATAATTTAGTATCTATACCTAATTGGTGAAAGAAAGCCTCAGTTTTTTCTATAGCAGCATAGGCTTTATCATCTATACTACCTTTTGTTACATTCCAAACACGTTCTGCATATTGTGCTAATTTTTCCTTTTTAGCTTCAAAATTGTATTTATAATGACTAGGTGTAACTACAGCTAATGTTCTTGCGTGGTCTATACCAAATAAAGCTGTTAACTCGTGTCCCATCATATGTATAGCCCAGTCTCCTGGAACTCCTTGTTGTATTAAACCATTTAAAGCCATTGTACAACTCCACATAAAGTTAGATGCTGCTTCATAATTTGTTGGGTCTTCTACAACAGTAGGAGCAACTTCTATTAGAGTTTGCAAAATGCTTTCTGCAAAACGATCTTGCAATAACCCCCCAGCAGGGTAGGTCATATACTGTTCTAAAACGTGTGTAAAAGCATCTGTAATACCGTTTGCTAACTGGCGTTTAGGAATAGATGTAATTACTTGCGGATCTAGGATAGAAAAAGTAGGGAACAATGCTGGTCCGCCCATAGATAGTTTTTCTTTGGTTTCTTCTCTAGATACTACCAAACCAGAATTCATTTCAGAACCAGTTGCTGGTAGAGTTAATACTGTTCCAAATGGTAATCCTTTGCTAGGACGCTCTTTGTTTTTTAGCATTTCCCAAGGCTCTTCACCTTCATACAAAGCCGCAGCAGATAAAAATTTGGTGCCATCTATTACAGAGCCACCACCAACAGCTAATAAATATGTTATGTTTTCATCTTTAATAACTTTTAGCGCATCCATAAGTATGTTGTACTCAGGATTTGCAGGAATACCACCAAACTCTACTATATCTACTTTAGCTAAAGCAGTTTTTACTTGGTCATAAATTCCGTTTTTTTTGATACTACCACCGCCGTAAAGCATTAAAACTTTAGCGTCTGAAGGTATTTCTTGGGTTAATTTATCAATTGTGTTTTTTCCAAAAATTATTTTAGTTGGATTTTTGTATTCAAAATTGTTCATTTTCTTTAGTTTTTAAGTTGATAAAAAAAATCTAACTTTTAGATTTTTACAATCATTTTCCCTTTGTTTTTACCATCAAACAGATCTATAAAAGCAGCAGGGATATTTTCAAATCCTTCTACTATAGTTTCTGTATAGGTTAACTTGTCTTGTGCCAACCAAGTTGATAATTCTTTCATTGCTTCTGGGAATTTATCGGCATAGTTAGAAACAATAAAACCTTGCATTAATGCACTGTTTTTCACTAAAAATGGCTGTACGCTTACACTTTTTGGTAACTCTGTGTTATTATAGACAGATATTGCGCCACAAATAATCATTCTAGCTAATTTGTTAATGTTAAAAAGCACAGCATCAGATATAGGTCCGCCTACATTGTCAAAATAAACATCTACGCCATTTGGAGCAGCCTCTGCAATAGCAGCAGTCATATTTTTTGTAGTGTTGTAGTTAATACCAGCATCAAACCCAAATTTAGACTTAAGCATTTCTACTTTTTCATCTGTACCAGCAATACCAACTACGCGTAGTCCTAAAAGTTTACCAATTTGACCAACAACGCTACCAACGGCTCCGGCTGCACCAGATACAACAAGTGTTTCACCCGCTTTAGGTTTTCCTATTTCTGTTAATCCTAAATAAGCTGTTAAGCCCGTCATACCTAATATACCTAAATAAGCACTTAATGGCGCTTTAGATTTGTCTACTTTTAAAAGACCTTCTCCAGTAGATACTTGTTGTGTTTTCCAATCTAGCATACCAGAAACAAAATCTCCTTCTGCAAAATTTTCATTTTTAGAAGCAACTACTTTAGCAATAACACCAGAGTGTACTGGTTTATTTAACTCAAACGGAGGAACGTAAGATTTGGCATCGCTCATTCTTCCTCTTAAATAAGGATCTACAGAAACATAAGCGGTTTCTAATAGTATTTCACCATTAGTAATGGTAATATCAGATTCATTGGTTACAAATTCAAAATCTGAAACTGCTGGCCTTCCAACAGGTCTGTTTTTTAATAAAATTGTCTGAATCATAAGTTTTGTTTTATTCAATTACTGTTACTAAATCCTTTGTACTTTTACGTACTTTAACCAAGTTAACTAACCAATCTTCTTCTGTTTTTCTGTACCCTAACGGAAGTAAAACAGCACTGCGCAATCCTTTTTCTCTTAAGCCTAAAATTTCATCAACAGCAGCAGGATCAAAACCCTCTAACGGTGTTGCATCTACCTTTTCAAAAGCGGCAGCCATAATTGCATGTGCAAAAGCAATGTATGCCTGTTTAGCGGCGTGATTAAAGTTTTCTTCAGCATCTCTTTGTGGGTACATATCTAACAACATTTTTCTGTAGTTTTCCCAACCCTCGTTTTTAAAACCACGAATTTCATTTGTCAAATCAAACATATAGTTAATACGTTCTGGAGTATAGGTATCCCAAGCAGCAAAAACTAGTAGGTGAGAGCAGTCTGTTATTACAGATTGGTTCCAAGCTATTGGTTTAATTTTCTCCTTAATTTCTTGGTTTTTCACTACTAAAATTTCAAAAGGCTGTAATCCACTAGAAGTAGGAGCTAAACGTGCAGCTTCAATAATCCTTTCAATTTTATCTTCTGCTACTTTTTCGCCATTCATTGCTTTAGCGGCATATCTCCAATTTAATTTATCTAATAACTCCATTATAGTTTATGTTTAGTTAATTTTTTTAAGCTTTTATACTATTCCAAGCAGCTAAGTAAGCTTCTTGTATATGTTTTTGATTCAGAGTTATTGCACCTCTTTTTTGCGATATTATCAGAAATGATAAAGGAATAATTGTGTATGCGTACATTAAATAGTCTGATAACTGGTTTAGAACTCCTTCTTTTCTGCCACGTTCCCAAAGATCCAATAAGGTCTGAAAATGTTTAATGCCTTCTTCTCTGCTAGGTTCATCTATCATAGGAGTATTGTCACACTGAGCTAAAAACATAGCTTCTTCACAATTTTTAAATTTAAAATCTGCAATTCTATTCCAAATAATTTTAAACCCTTCTTCAACAGACATTTCTTCTTTATATGTTTTAAAGGCATAGTCTGTAAATTTCTCTTTAACTTCTATATAAGTTTTATTTACTAAATCTTGCTTGTTTTCAAAGTACAAGTAAATAGTAGCAGGAGATACATTGGCCATTTTAGCAATTTTAGACATAGGTGTTGCATGAAAACCATTGTTATTTACCAACTCTATAGTTGCTTTAACAAGGGCATTACGCTTATCTATGCTTTTCTGTAATTTTGCCATAACTTTTTTAGTTCTACTGCAAAGATATATAAAAATGAATGTTCATTCTTTTTTTTAACGCTATTTAATATCATCTTAACAAAAATGTTAATTAAGAGCCTTAAATGTTAATGGGTGTTACACTGCCTAGTGTAAGGTTGTCTAAAGTAATATTGTTTATACGCACACGTACCAAACGTAGGGTAGGGAAACCAACAGCAGCAGTCATTTTACGTATTTGTCTAAATTTGCCTTCGGTAATACAAATGCTAATCCAGCTGTTAGGGCGGTGCCTTCCTAATCTAATTTTAGTGCTTGGTTCTGGTAAATTTTTTGGAGTTTCTATGTGTTTTACAATACAAGTTTTTGTTGTGTAAGTAGTACCATTTAATCCTATTACTACACCTTTTTCTAGCTTGGTTATAGCCTCATCAGTTATTATGCCATCTAACTGTGCGTAATATTCTTTTTCTATGCCCAATCTGTTAATTGTATCACTCAATTTACCATCTGTAGTTAAAAGTAATAATCCTTCAGATTTTTCATCCAAACGGCCAACAGGCATAATTCCTTTAGGAAAATTATAAAATTCAGCTAAAAATTTTTTATTAAGCTGATTGTTGTCATTACTAGCCAACTGACTAAGAACACCATATGGTTTATACATTTTGTAGTGAATATGTTGGCTTTTGGGCATAAAAGTAATTTGTTATTATAGCAAAAATAGAAAGAAAAACAGAACTGCTATACAGATTTAAACTCTATAAATATTAAGACAATTTTAAGAGTGAAGACAAAGGAACAAAAGTATCTTTATATCCGATAAAAAATCTATTATTAATGAAAAAAATATATACCGTAGCACTTGTTACTGTTTTGTTTGCTTCTTGTAAAGATGCAAAAACAAAAACGGGGACAACTACCACTAACACTATGAATACTAAAGAAAACCCGTTATTAGTAGAAAGTACATTACCTTATGGCGCGCCCAACTTTTCACTAATTAAAAATGAACACTTTAAACCTGCATTAGAACAGGGTATTAGAGCGCAAAAAGAAGCTGTAAGTAAAATTGCTAATAATACAGAGCCAGCTACTTTTGATAATACTATTTTAGAATTAGAAAAAAGTGGAACACTGTTACAAAACGTACAAAATGTTTTTTCTGGACTAACAGGAGCACACACCAATGATGAGCTGCAAGCTGTACAAGAAGAAATGGCTCCTAAATTCTCTGAGTTACAAGATGGTATTTATTTAAATGACAATTTGTTTAAGCGTGTAAAAGAATTATATGTAAAAAGAGGTAGCTTAGTATTAGATCCGGAATCATATAAGTTATTAGAAACTTATTTTGAAGCCTTTGAAAAAGCAGGTGCAAACCTTAGTTCTGAAGATAAAGAAACGTTAAAAAAATACAACACAAAGTTAGCAACACTAATAAACAGTTTTAATAAAACTTTGTTGGAAGCTAATAATAATGGAGCATTAGTTTTTACAAACAAGGAAGATTTAGCTGGTTTAACAGAAGCTCAGTTAAAGTCGTTAGAAAACAAAGACGGTGAAGGCTATAAAATTCCGCTACAAAATACTACGCAACAACCGTTATTGCAAAGTTTAGAAAACAGAGCTACTAGAGAAAAAATTTTTAAAGCTGCTTTTAACAGAGCAGATGGTACTAAAAATGATACCAAAGATATTATTACTAAGATAGCAGAACTAAGAGCTAAAAAAGGAGCTTTATTAGGCTTTAAAAATTATGCTGAGTGGAGTTTACAAGGTACTATGGCAGAAAAACCAGAAAATGTATTTACTATGTTTAATGGTTTAATACCTGCAGCTACTACTAAAGCAAAAAATGAAGCAGAAGAAATACAAAAAATGATTGCCAAAAATGGTAAAGATTTTACTTTGGAAGCTTGGGACTGGAACCGTTATGCAGAAATGGTAAAAAAGGAAAAGTACGATTTAGATGAGAGTGCTATTAAACCATATTTTGAGATAAAAACAGTTTTAGAAAAAGGTGTTTTTTATGCAGCAGAAAAATTATATGGTATAACATTTAAAGAACGCAAAGATATACCTACCTACCATAAAGATGTTATGGTGTATGAGCTATTTGAAGAAAATGGTGACCAATTGGGCTTATTTTACGCAGATTATTTTGCTAGACCAAGTAAAAGAGGTGGTGCTTGGATGAGTAATTTTGTAACCCAGTCTCACTTGTATAACAAAAAACCTGTTATATATAATGTGTGTAATTACCCAAAACCAGCAGAAGGTGATGAAGCCTTACTAACCTATGATGAAGTTAGTACTATGTTTCATGAATTTGGACACGCGTTACACGGTTTTTTTGCAAACCAAGAGTACCCTTCTTTATCTGGTACTGCTGTAGCAAGAGACTTTGTAGAGTTTCCTTCTCAGTTTAATGAAAACTGGGCTTTATATCCTGAGGTTTTAAAAAACTACGCACTACATTACAAAACAGGAGAAAAAATACCTCAAGAGTTAATTGATAAGATTAAAAAAGCAGGTACATTTAATCAAGGTTATAGTTTAACAGAAAACTTAGCAGCTTCTAATTTAGATATGAAATGGCATACTATTAGTCCAGATTTTACAATATCTAGTGCCAGTGCTTTTGAAAAAGATGCGTTACACAATACAAAACTAGATGTAGTAAGTGCTGTGCCACCACGTTACAGGTCTACTTATTTTGCTCATATTTTTGGAAGTGGTTATGCTGCCGGATACTACTCTTACTTATGGACAGAGATGTTACACCACGATGCATACAATTGGTTTGAAAACAATGGTGGTTTAACCCGTGAAAACGGGCAGCGTTTTAGAGATATGGTACTGTCTAGAGGTAATACTGTAGATTTAGAGGCTATGTATAAGAACTGGAGAGGTAGTGATCCTAAAATAGAGCCAATGCTTAAAGCTCGTGGTTTACAATAAATAAGTACAATACGATATAAAAAAGGAGCCTTTTAAAGGCTCTTTTTTTGTTTTTAGCAGTGGTTCTTTAGTTTTATTTTTTATTAGTAATAGATCTATTGTAAAACTACTACTTGCGAAATCCTTTTCGTAGTTTTAACATAATTTATAGAATATATTTTGAATTGTAAGTGCTTATATTTTTTACATTTACTTTAACCAAATTTAACCAGCTTGCAAAGTTCTATTAAAACATATAATAAAATTTCTTCTAGTTTAGATTTAAAAATAGAACCTTTTGACAGTACAAAAAGGTATACAAAACCACACAAGCACAACAAGTATTTAGAGATTGTCTACTTTACCAAAGGATCTGGCTATCATCACATAGATTTTAAAAGTTATAAAATAGAACCTCCCGTATTTTTTTTAATAAAAAAGGATCAGGTTCATAATTGGGAAATAAATACTGAACCAAAGGGTTATGTAATAATTATTAAAGAATTATTTTTAGAAAAAACGCTAGATAAATTTATAAATACCCAACTGTATAAGTTAAAAAATAGTTCTAAGGTTATAATTAAAGAAGTTGACAGTTCTTTAGAATACTTGTTTAAAGCTATGAGTTTAGAAATTAAACAAGAATCTGCTAACCAAGAAGTTATAGAAGGTGGTTTAAAGTCAATTTTAGCTAAGTTGGTTGGCTATACAACCACAAAATTTGTTACAGATTACACGAGTTTGAGTTCTGGTTTTTTAGATTTACTATCTACTCAATTAAAAAATAATGTAGCTTTTTACGCCACCCAATTGCATACTACTTCTCAGAACTTAAATGCAATGTGTAATAAGGTTTTTGGTAAAACAACATCAGATGTTATAGCAGAGCATATAATAAAAGAAATAAAAAGACAGCTGCTATTTACAAACAAATCTGTAAGTGATATAGCTTATGATTTAGAGTTTAAAGATACATCACACTTTACAAAATATTTTAAACGTTATGTGTTGCAAACACCTTTACAATTTAAAAAAGCTGCTAATACATAAATTAGACCATTATTTTGTTAATAACACCATTCTTACGCTAAAACAACTATTACTTTAGTTTTCAATAAAAATAATAGTATTATGAAAATGAAAACGCTTTTTTTACTGATGTTTTTCTGTTTTATTTGGCAAAACCTTATGGCTCAAATAACAGGTAAAGTAATAGATGCAAGCACCAACCAAGCCCTAGAATATGCTACAGTTGCATTATACAAAAAACAAGATTCTGTTTTGGTTACTGGTGTTATAACAGAGTTAGATGGTTCTTTTAAAATACCAAACATAAAAGCTGGCAGATATTATTTAGAAGCGTCTTTTTTAGGGTATACAACTAAAACTATTAGTCCTGTATTACTATCTAAAAAAGGAGAAAAACTGAGTTTGGGAACTATACAATTGTCTTTAGGTAACCAATTAAACGAAGTTGTAGTACAAGCAGAGCGTTTATCGGTTGTACATAAAATAGACCGTCAGGTTTTTGATACTAAAAAATACCAAAATATTGAAGGTGGTTCTGCTGTAGATGTAGTTAAAAATTTACCATCTGTTACTGTAGATGGTCAAGGAGAAATTAGTGTTAGAGGTTGCCAGGGCTTTTCTGTATTGGTTAACGGTAAGCCAACACAAGGAGACGCCAGTGCAATTTTAGCCCAATTACCTGCAAATGCGTTAGAGTCTGTAGAGCTTATTACTGCTCCGTCTTCTAAATACGACCCTGAGGGCAAAGGCGGAATTTTGAATATTATAACTAAAAAAGGAGCTACAAACGGTACGTTCGCACAGGTAAATGTACGTGGCGGTTTTCCGTCTATAGAAGAATATGATACAAAAGAAGCTGCACAGCGTTACGGTATAGATGCAACGCTAAATAAGCGCACGGATAAATGGAACTTTTCTTTAGGAGCTAGTTACCAACGTAATGATAAAACAGGTAGAAGAGAAGGGGATATGTACATTGTAAACGAAGCCGAAAATAAAACTACTTTTTTACCCTCTGATGGCGAACGTAGTTTTGACGAAATTAGTTATAATGGTAGGTTTAATATAGACTTTACTCCTAATAAAAGAGATAGTTATTCTGTTGGTTTTTTTGTAGGGAAACACACTAAAGATAGGTTAGCAGATATTGTTTATTATGACAATCACGCAGTGTCACCATCAAATAGTGATAATAGGTTGTATACATTTACATATTACAACCACAACCTAAGAATTAGAAAAGGAGATTTTGCTTTGGGTAGTTTTGATTATGAACATAAGTTTGATGATGAGTCTAAATTAGCGGCATCATTTTTATATGAATATACTTTTTTAGGCGGACCAACGGAGAATGACAACCTTGGTTATCCAGATAATACTATTGTTTACCAGCAAGAATACAATACTAATGATAACCCATTATATGGTACACGGTTTAATTTAGATTATAAGTTTAAACCTTTTTCTTTTGGAACTTTAGAAGCTGGTTATCAGTTTCGTAATTTAGACCATACAGGAGAATTTGTATACCAAAGAGATGGTGTTTTGGTACCAGAGTTTTCTAGTGATGTGTCTTTAGATAGAACCATACACTCTGGATACACACAGCTTACTGGAGCAAAAAACAAGTGGGATTATGCTGCTGGTGTGCGGTTGGAGTCTATGGATAGGGAATATAGAGAATCTTTAAAAAGTGAAATTTCTCCCAATAGCTATAAATATGATTTTGTAAAGCTTTTTCCGTCTGCATCTTTACAATATAAAATTAATGATAAAACAAAACTAAAAATGGCTTATAGCAAAAGGGTAGAGCGTACAACAACTTTTAAAATGAATAGTTTTGCAGAAAGAGAACACTCTGAAGTTTTTGAGCAAGGAGACAATAAATTAGAGCCAGAGTTTATAGATTTGGTAGAAGTAGGAATAACAAAAAAGTTGAAGCAAGGAAATTCTTTTTTTGCTACGGCCTACTATAGAAGTGTAGAAAATGTAATTAACCGTGTTAACGTACTTGCATACCAGGAAAATGGAGCTGTAATAGATACTATTATAAACCGTGTGTATTCTAATGTAGGTAGAAGCAACGCCTTTGGTTTAGAGGTTGGAGCAACCATTAAACCCACTAAAAATTGGTCTAACTTTATTGGTGCAAATGTATATAGTTATGATATTAAAGGTGCTTTAAACTTTAACCACAGAGATGGTATTGCACGTACTTACGGTATAAATAGTAATGCAACTATTTACTCTATAAACTTAAACTCTACGTATAATTTTTGGCAAAATGCTAGCGCACAGTTTTCGTTTAATTATTTATCAGACAGAAACACGGCAATGGGAGAGGACTCCAGATTTTATTCTCCGAATCTTACGCTTAGAAAATCGTTTTTAGATAATAAATTAACAGCAACATTGCAATGGCAAAATATAGATATGGGACTTTTAAATACAAATGAGCAACGTATTACTATATCAAGACCTGGGCAATTTTATACTACAACAAATTATAGATATGAGGTAGATATGGTTTCTTTAAACTTGTCTTATACATTTAACGCAAACAAAAATAAATCTAAATTTATTGATAGTGAATTTGGTAAACGAGAGTTTTAATTAATCTGTTAGATTTGTAAATTAAAGCCTAGTTAATGTTTGTATAACTAGGCTTTTACTTTTTGTTAAAACAAATCTTGTTTTACTTTATCATAATAGCTATCGCTAACAGGTATACTTATGTTTGTTAGTAGTAAGTCTCTACCTTTTAAACTTGTAACTTTTGTTTTATTAACAATAAAAGACCTGTGAACACGCATAAATAAATTTGGATTTAAGGTTTTCTCTAAAGATTTTAATGTTTGGTGGCTCATTATCTTTTTACCATCTTCTAAATAAAATTTAACGTATTCACTATCACTTTCTATATGCGTAATGTGCTGTAATTGTATTTTATGCAAGTCATAACCAGATTTAATAGTTATACTATCATTAGCAACATCTTTTGTTATGCTTTTAACAGCTTCAAGCTTATTTACAGCTTGCAAAAAACGGTCAAAAGTTATGGGTTTTAATAAGTAATCTAAAGCATTTAGCTCATAACCCTGCAAAGCATATTCAGAATAGGCTGTTGTAAAAATTATTTTAGTAGTATCGGGTATCATTTTAGCAAAATCTGTTCCTTTTAAATTAGGCATTTGTATGTCTAAAAAAATAAGGTCTATTGTATTTGCTTTAAGTGTTGGTATAGCATCAATAGGGCTTTCATAATCGGCAACAAGTTCTAAATAATTTAATTTACTAATGTAACTAGTAAGTAAGCCTCTAGCTAGTTCCTCGTCATCAATAATAATACACTTATACATTTTGTTGTAAATTTAGTTCAACTTTAAAAATACCATCACTTTTAGATACATACAACGTATGTTTGTTTGGATACAATATATTTAATCTTCTTTTTACATTTTCTAAACCAATACCACCTACATCATCCTTTAAAATATCAGTAGTAGCTATGCTATTTTCTACCTTAAAATTAATATTTGTTTTGTTTGCTGTTAATTTAATAGTAATAAATGTACCATTAAATTGGTCTATATTACTATGTTTAAAGGCATTTTCTACAAATGGTATTAGTAGCATTGGTGCAATTTGCAAACTACTATCTGTTATATTAAACTTGGTTTCTATAGGATATTTTTTACTGCTTTTTAGTGTAAAAAGTTTTATGTAATTTTCTATATATTCTATTTCTTTTGTTAATAGTACAAATGGCCTTTCACATTCATACAAAACATACCTTAACATTATAGATAAATAGTTTATACTTTCTTGTGTTTTAGCTGTATCTATAGCAGATAGTGCATAAATGTTATTTAAAGCATTAAACAAAAAATGCGGATTTATTTGAGATTTTAAAAGCTTTAATTCCGTTTCTAAATTTTCATTTTTACTAATAATTATCTCTTCTTCCTTTTTTTTAGTGTACACAATAAACTCTATTACTGTTGCTAATATATAAGCTATAAATAATAGTAATATTTGTGTGAATTGCCTAGACGGTGGCCTTGGTAAGTTTTCTCGGTTAAAATTTGGTAAATCTGGTACTTGCGGTACTCTAAAAAAAGGTATGGGACGTTCTGGTAATAATACAGACATTAATCCTATAAACACTCCTAAGGCAATTGCAGAAATTATTAAAAACTGCAAATGTTTTTTTGGAAATAAAAACTTAGGAGCAGTGTAAAATATTAGTAAAGCAATTAATACAATTTGTCCCAAAAAAAGGAATGTATTTTGGACTATAAAATTTGTAGTCCAAGCTTGTTGCGACCATAAAACAAACCACAAAGCAAACCATAAAATTATCTGAGAAATAAATCTAATTGTTGTATTCATACTGCAAATAAATGAAAATAAAAATCAATGTATAGCTAATAAATAGCCTATTTAACACCTGTAAAATAGATTTTGCGGAATATAAAAACAGTTTTACAGAAAGCTTAGCTGCATTCACTTAAAACCAAACATCTGTATTAATCTTATGTTCATCTTTGAAATCTAAATAGTAGAATTTTAAAAATAAAAAGATGAAAAATACAACAGTAAAAAAAGGAATTTTAGGAGTAGCGTTAGTAGCATTTGGTGCAATGGGATTAAGAGCACAACCACCAAAAGGAGAACAACGTAAAAGACCTACGTTAGAAGAAATTTTTAAACAGATGGACGCTAATGAAGATGGCAAACTTACTAAAGAAGAGGTAAAAGGACCTTTAAAAAAAGATTTTAAGAAAATTGATGCCAATGAGGATGGGTTTTTAACTAAAGAAGAAATAGAAAAAATGCCTAAGCCAGAAAAGAAAGAGAAACCATCTAAATAAAACTTATGAAAATTTCTAAATTAAAATATATACCATTATTTAGTTTAGCAACTATTGTTACTGTAGCATTTATTGCTTGTAGCAATGATAGTAATGCTGATGATGATGATACAAATAATGATAGTACAAGTGCAGAATTACACGCAGCTTTTGCAGAGTTTGATACTGAGAATGTAACAATTTTATTAAATGGTACAGAAGTAGAAATAGAAACTAACGGAATGCCAAACCATACGTCTCCGTATTGGTCTAATACTACAGAACGTTCTGCTGTAGACCCAATGGGGAATACGTTAACTACAGAAGCAGCAGATAGTAATCATCCTTTATTTGTAGAGCCTACGGTAACTAGCTTTGAAAAAATGGCTCCAAGTAATATTGATGATTTTAACGGATCATATTCTTTAACTGTTCCCCAAACACCAACTAAGGCATCTACAAGTACTTCTACTGGTTTAGGAGCTATTGGTATAGCTGTAAGTGGCGCAATGATTTATAATGATGAAGAAGGACCAAATGTACCTTTAGATAGTGCAGTTGGCTCTTTAGATTATACAGCAGCACATACAGGTCCGCAGAGTTACCATTACCATTTAGAAACCAAAGCTTGGTCTAATGATGATGAAAATTTAATTGGTATTATGGCAGATGGTTTTTTTCTGTATGGCAGAAAATGTAATGCTACAGGCACATATCCTACAGACTTAGATGCTTCTGGCGGACATACAAGTACAACACAACACACAAGTAAAGAAGAATATCATTACCATATACAAAATGAATTATATCTTAACCAATTTTACATTTTATTCCCAGGAGATTACCAAGGTACGCCAGCTACTATTTTATAAACTGCTTTTAATTGTAGTATTACTATGTGTAAGCAGCTGTACAAATGTAACAGTTGTCTTAAAAAAAGATTTAAATGTAAAAAATAATCAAGGGCTTGTGTATTATAATAACAAGCCTTTTACGGGCTTAGCTATTAATTTTTATAAAAATGGTGGCAAGTCTGAAAGTATTAGCTATAAAAATGGTAAAAAACATGGCAATTACCAAAAATTGTTTTATACGGGAGATCTTAGTTACCAAGTATATTACAAAAACGGAAAAAAAGAGGGCGTGGCTAAGTCTTGGTGGAGCAATGGTAAACTAAGGTCTAGGTCTGTTTTTGCAAACGGAATTGTAAACGGTATACAAAAGCAGTGGTATAAAACTGGAGCAAAATTTAAGGAGATGAATATTGTAAACGGAAAGGAAGAAGGCTTGCAAAGAGCATGGCGTAAAAACGGAAAAATATATAATAATTATGAAGCAAAAAACGGTAGAATTTTTGGACTTAAAAGAGCAAATCTTTGTTTTCAATTGGAAGATGAAATTGTACAGTTTAAATAGCTTGTTTACAGTGTTTTTAATTGTTTTCACATTGTTGGGATGCAATAATAAATCTAACAGTAAAAAAGCGAGCGCTTTACCTTATTATGGCGAATCTAGTTTTACTCCAAAATGGTTGGCTCCAAATAGTAAAGAAGCTAAAGAAATGCACAGTATACCCAACTTTAGTTTAATAAACCAAAATGGAGAAGTAATAACAAGTAATACTTTTAAAAATAAAATTTATGTAGCAGATTTTTTCTTTACTAGTTGTTCTGGTATTTGTCCTAAAATGACAAGTAATATGTCTGTATTACAAGAAGCTTTTAAAACAGATAATGATGTTTTGTTGTTATCACATACAGTAACTCCGGAGACAGATACAGTAGAAGTTTTAAACGAATATGCAAAAACTAAAGGTGTTACGGCTAACAAATGGCATTTAGTTACTGGTAGTAGAAGTGAAATTTACAACTTAGGTAGAAATGCCTATTTTATAGAGGAAGACTTAGGAGAATTAAAAACAAATGATGATTTTTTACACACAGAAAATTTTGTTTTAATTGATAAAAACCAGCACATTAGAGGTATTTATAACGGATTAAATAAAACTGCTATACAACAACTTATTACTGATATTAAAACTTTAAAAGAAGAGTCTTAATTGTTTGTTTACTATTTAGTTAGAATATAATATTAAAGCAACACCTAAAAGTATACCTGCAAGCGGAATGAGTTTTTTTCGTTTATTTTTTTCTTTAAATAAAATTCCGCCTACTAATACGGCTATTAAAATTTGACTCCTTTTTATAGCAGATAAAAGCATAATTAAGGCATCTGGATCTTGTAATGCTTTAAAGTAAAAATAATCTGCAGTTTGTAATAAAATACCAACGGCAGGTATAGACCAACGCCATTTAAAGGCTTTTCTTTTTTCTGCTTTAGGAAACCAAGTTATAGCAAGTATTACCAATAAAATTAAAATTGTATACCAGCAAAACCAAAACTGTAATGTTTGCGGATTTAAGTTTATGTGTTGTATTAAAAACTTATCATACAAACCACTAGAAGATCCTAAAAAAGTAGCACCTATTATAGCAAATATCCATTTGTTTTTTTTAAAATTGATACCTTCTTTCTTTCCAATTCTAGAATACAGGAATACTGAAAATATAATTAAGAAAAAGCCAATCCATTGCCAGTAATTTGGTCGTTCATGATATATAAAAATTGCACCAATAAAAGTAAAAAAAGGCCCTGCAGAGCGTATGGGTGTTACAATAGTAATAGGCAAATGTTTTAAGGCTTGGTAAGCCAATACCCAAGAGCCAGCCATTAGCATAGATTTTACAACAATTAATGCGTGGTTTTGCCAAGGAATATCGGTAATGTAAAAACCAATTTCTTTAGTAAACTCAGGATAAAATTTAGATCCTAAATAAAAAGGTAGTAATAGTAAAAAACCAGCAGTTATAGTACCTAAAAGTACAGGAAAAACCTCATTACCTTGTACAGCATGTTTTTTGCACAAATTGTGCAATCCTAAAAATAAAGCCGATAAAAGGCCTAAATACATCCACATGGCCGCGAAGATAACTTTTTAGATAAATTATTATAGAACTACACCTTAATTTATACTAGTTTTCTTCATTTTAAACGGATTTAAACTAATGTATATTATGGTGTAGATAAATAACAAAAGTAAATACCAAGTATTACCAATAAGTTCTGTATAAGTTAGGTTTCCATCAGAAAAACTCAAAATCATTAATACTTGTGCTCCATATGGTAGCAAACCTTGTGTAATGCAGGCAAAAATATCTAAAATTGAAGCTGTTTTTTTATTCTCTAATTTATACTCATCATTAATAGTTTTTGCAATAGAACCAGAAATAATAATAGAAACTGTATTGTTTGCTATTGCCATATTTACTGTACTAACTAAGGTTGCAATACCAAATTGAGCAGATTTTTTACTCTTTATAAGGGTTTTAATCTTATTTAAAATGTAATCTATACCGCCATTTTTTGCTACCAATGCTGCCAAACCACCAGAGAGTAATGATAGTAGAAAAATCTCTGTCATACTGGTAAATCCATTGTAAGCAATTTTGGTAGACTCAATAACGGTAAAATCACCATAAAAAATACCAATTGCGACAGCTATTAATACACCTAACAAAAGTGTAACAAATACGTTTACACCAATTACAGAGAGTGCAATTACTAATATGTAAGGAACTATTTTTAGTAATGAATAATTGTATGTAACATCTTCTAAATTGTTAGACTCTAAAGCAGCGCCTTTAACTATTAAAATAACAATTGTAAAGAGTGCTGCTGGCAAAGCAATTTTTGTGTTTTGCTTAAATTTATCACTCATTTTTACGCCCAAGGATTGTGTTGCTGCAATTGTAGTATCTGATATTACCGAAAGGTTATCTCCAAACATAGAACCACCTAAGAGAGCGCCGCAAAGTATAGCTAATGATACACCTCCTTTATCTGCAAAGCCAATAACAATAGGAGTTAGTGCTACTATTGCACCAACAGATGTACCTGTAGATATAGATAAAAATGCAGCAATTATAAATACTCCAAAGTAGATATATTGTATGGCTATAAAATCTAATCCAAGATTTACAATAGCATCTACACTACCGGTTTCTTTTGTAATTGTAGCAAAAGCACCAGCTAATAAATATATTAAGCACATTGTTAGTATTTTACTATCTCCGCAACCAGCTAAAAGCGTTTCTATTTTAGAGTTTATGTCTTGTTTAAAAATTAAAAAAGCTACAATAATACCAGCTATAACTGCTATAGGAGCAGGTAAAGCATAAAAATCATTTTGATAAATACCTACACCTAAAAATGTAAATACAAATACAAATAAAGGAAGTAAAGCAATAAACCTAGGCTCGTTGTTTTTAATGGATGTCATTTTTTTAGTTTTATAGAACCAAAAAGAAAAGGACAAATAAGTGGAGCTGAATTAACATTTTTTCCAAAGTATTGGCTTATCCTTTTTTAGCACCTTGCTTGTTAATGCAGGTTGCTATCTCTTATTTGAGATTCTTGATAATTAAGTGCGCAAAACTAAAGCATAACAACGAGAAAAAATCATAATTTTCTGTTATTTTTTACCACCAAACCACAAAAAACTTTTGTAACTCTCCGTTAGGGAATTTTATCCAGCATAATGGAGACTTTTTAGCTGTTATCAAGGTATTAATTTCAAAAATAAACTCATTATATTTAAGCCAGTTTACTTGGGTTTGTACATCTTGTAGCCAATTAGTTTTAGACGCAATATAAAATTTACAATCTTTAAACTGTAATAAATCTGTATGCTTAACATAAAATCCTTTAATGCACTCTTTATTTAAGTCCTTAAATTTTACACTTCTTTTATAAGGTGTAAATAGTTGTGCTTTAAAAAATACACGTTGCTCAATTTCTTTAATATTTAAATTAAGGTTATTTATTGTAGAGGCTGTATGCTTGCTATAGAGTAGGGGTAGTTGTTTCTGTTTTAATTTGGTTAGCTTTTTAAGTAATGTATCGTTTCTGTTTGGCCCAATCCAGTGTTCTATTTCTGTGTTTCCAACAGAGTCATCAAACAAATAAAATTTATAAATTATTTCTACGTGATAAGGGGTATTGTTTTTTGTTAAAATACAATCTATTTCGCCTATTGTAAGCTTATCATTTTGTATTTGTATGTTCTCTGCTAAAATGGTAATATTCTTACTAAATTTAAACTCAGTACTAACGTAGCGTTCTACACGTTTTCCTAACCTTAAATTGGTTGGTATCTTGTCAGTAAATTTGGGAGTATCATTTATTTCTAGTTCAAACTGTTTTAAATGATACACGCTATTGTTTACCCATAGTATTGGGGTATTTATATAACCAATAAATTGTTGCGCTATATCTTTGTCTTGTGCCATTATTTAAAAGAGAGTAAACACTTGTGTCAATAAATTATCTTTTTCTACAAATAAAACTATATTTGTGATAATAATTGGTTTAAATGAAAATTAAAATAGCTCAATTTATATCTGTATTAGGACACCCGTTGTTGCTATTTCCTTTTTTAATTTTAATTTTTAATCTTAATGATAAGGAAACAGTCTTTTCCCATACCTTATCTCTTATTTATGGTATTTTTTTTCTAGTTTTAATTGCTTGGGTTTATATTGGCAAAAGATTAGGAAAATATACAGATTTAGATGTTTCTAATAAAAAAGAACGTAAATCTCTTTATATATTTGCTTTGCCATTAATGGTTTTGGTACTTTTCTTTTTGTTTTACACAAATCAACCAGTATATATTTGCACTAGTTTTTCTATAGCTACACTAATGCTTTTAGCTTCTTTTGGAATTAATTTCCTTATAAAAATATCTATGCACGTAGCTATAAATATTTATTTAGCTCTGGCTATTTTATATGTAAACCAGCGTTTAGGTGTTGTTCTTATTCTGTTTACGTTATTAGTTTTATGGTCTAGGTTGGTGTTAAAAAGACATACGCCTAAAGAGGTTATAACCGGCCTAATTATAGGTTCCTTGTTTGGGGTTACCCTTTTGCTTATTTCTTAAAATTATTTTTTAACGAAAATTTACTGAACCTACTTAAATAAATATTTAGTAGCTGTATTTCTGTATTGTGAAGTAAAATTACTAGGCAATTACCATAGTTTTGCCAGTATAACATTAACTACACAAAAATGAAAAATGCTTTAAAAATTTCCTTTATTCTTATTACGCTACTAATAACCTCATGTAGCAGTGATAAAGATACAATTAAAATTTCTACGCTAGAAGGCCTACAAGCAGCCAAACAATTAGCAATAACTAATTTTGGAGCCGATTTTGAAGTATATGATTTTGAATTATACTCAAAAGGAGATTTAGACTCAGATTTAGGAAGAATTACTATTAAATATTTAAAAGATGGTAAGCTATACCAAAGAGTCTATAACACTACAACCACTAATAATAAAGCTTCTTTAGATGATGAAAAGCTTTTAAGTGATGCTTTTCAGAAAAGCTTTTTCGTTAAAAATTCTCAAGGAAAAATTAAAATTAGTGATATTGATATTGATACAATGTTTGCTAATATAAATAAAGGGGTAGTTATTATTAAAAAAGAAATGGAAATAGACAATTACCAAGTCAGAAAATATAAAATTAAGGCAGATACCAAAACAAATAAAATTTCATCAGATTTTGAAATACATTTTACAGAACCTAATAATGAAACTATTGAAGGGCGTAATATTGTAACTAATTTTTATGAATTAGAATTTAAAGGAGATGAAAATAATAACATTACTGTTGATAATTAATACATAAATAAAGCGTTCCCAGCTTTAATAAAGGTTGTTCTATATATTTATAGGCAGCCTTTTTTTATTTTATAGTTTTTTGAGATATAGACATCTCTAAAAAATTAGTTGTAAATTCTTACAAAATTATTTATTGTTATAAACTTATTTTTAATATTTATCTAGTATTTACAGTTCATACAAAGCAAAAAGAAATATTTATAGAAGGTAAAAATTATTTGTTGAGTATTTGTCTAGTATATATTTATCATAATTTTCTTGTTAAATAGTAGTTTCGTTATAAATAATTTTAGTCTGTTTCCCCAGGATATGAATTTTTTAGAAGAAAATAATTTAATTAATATTTAAACTACATTTTTTATGAAAAAGATTAACCTACTATCAGTTATTATGTTTCTACAATTGCTATTTGTTAATGCTCAGTACGATTGGGATAACATACCTATACCCGCAAATGCCGGAGCAGGAAAAACGTGGCAATTACAAGTACAAGCCAGTGATGATTTTAACTATCAATTTTCACCAACTAACAACGTAACAGATTTTGGACCAGCTAACAATGCCAAATGGTATAATAAATTTCACAACCAACCTAATGGAACACCAAATAATTGGCCTGGACCTGGACCAACCGTATGGATGCAAAACCACGTTGCTGTTTCTGGAGGTCATTTAAATATTTGGGCATCTAGAATCCCTGGAGCAACTAAGTCTTTTGTTGGCTCTAGCGGAAATTTAATTTCTAGACCAGAAACAAGAGCTGGTTGTATAACTAACAAAACGCGTGTAAAGTTCCCTGTATTTGTAGAAGCTAGTATAAAAGTAATGAACTCTTCATTAGCTTCGGATATTTGGTTGTTAAGCCCAGATGATACACAGGAAATAGACATTATAGAATGTTATGGAGGGCCAGGAGACGACAATAGAAATGGCTTTTTTGCAAATAAAATACACCTTAGTCATCACGTATTTATTAGACCTCCAAATTTTAAAGATTACCAACCAGCAGATCTTAACAGTTGGTGGAAAAAAGATGGAGTATCACAATGGGGTGGTAGAGTAGTAAGAATTGGTGTTAATTGGGTTTCTGCTACAAGATTAGAGTATTATGTAGACGGACAAATGGTTCGTGTTTTAGATGATACTGCAGTACAAACCAGATTAGCAGATGGTACTTGGCAATATACATACCCAGCTGGTGTAACTAGTACTGGTGTTAACGGACAGTTGGTTAGAGAAAATGGATACCAGAAAATGAATATTGCTACTAGTTTAAATGATGCAAAAAACAAGTCTAATATTAGTGTTATAGATCCATTTAATTATTTAAATAACCAGAGAAGATTTACAAAAGAAATGGATATTATTATTAATGTAGAAGATCAAAGTTGGCAAGCAGAGGCTTTTAGGTCATCTACAGACGCAGAGCTAGAAAATTTTGAAAACAATAATTTACTTGTAAATTGGATTAGAGTATATAAGCCAGTAAATGCTCGTAACTTTGTGAATACAGAACTTACAAGTACAGAGATTTCTAATAATTCTGCTAGAGCTTTAACTTCTAATGAAGAAGAAAAGCAAGAGCTAGCAGTATTTCCTATTCCTGCTAAAGACGTTCTAAATATTAGTAGAAAAGACTATGTACAGGCTAAGGTTTATAATTTACAAGGACTAATTGTTTTAAGAAAAGATGTTGCAGATGGTACACTAAATGTTTCTTCTTTAGAAAATGGTATTTATGTACTAGAATTGGCCAAAGCAAATGGTGAGTCTACAAAGCAAAAAATTGTAATATCTAAATAACAATTTTCTTTATTAACTAAAAACCCAAAACATAATTTATGTTTTGGGTTTTATTTATAATTTAGTTTTTTCACTTTCTTTAGGTTCAACTTTAGAAGAATATTTTTTAAAAAATTGCTGCTGTTGTTGTAGCATTCTATTTCTAATTTTATCTAGCTGCATAAAATCTTCTCCAAAATCACTAGAGAAAAAATCATCAGTAAAAAAACTATCCATAAATATAGAGTCTATATGTTGTGGTGTTGGAAAAGAGTGTAAACTAGAGAAAAACTTTGACTTGTAACTGTGTAACAAGCTGTCTTTTTCTAGATCAGATAAGTTATTGTAACCACTGCTAGATGACCAAGAGTAAATACTGTCATACTGTATTAAATTTCCCTTGTCATCATATTGTTTATTAACCGTCCAATCTCCTAAAGGCTTTTTTTCTTCGTTTTTTGGCTTTGTTTCATTTTTATTATTCTGCCCATTGCAACTAATATTTAAAGACACTAATAAAGCCAATGCAATACATTTTTTCATCACTTTTAAAAATTTATTAGACATTAAAGACAACAGGAAGCTAATTTTAGCTCCCTGTTTTTAGTTTTAAGATATAGTTATTGTTCTTGCAGGCTTTTGTTTAGCCTCTTCTTTTTTGGGTAGTGTAATATGCAGAATACCATCAGTATATTTTGCATCTATATTATTATCATTAACAGTTTCTGGCAGCGTAAAAGTTCTTTTAAAAGATGAGTATCCAAACTCCCTACGGGTATATTGTTCGTTATTGGTTTCCTCTTCTTCTTTTATCTGTGCAGAAATAGTTAAAGAATGGTTGTCTATTTCTACCTGAAAGTTAGATTTTTTTAGACCAGGAGCAGCCATAGAAACTAAAAAAGAATCTGCTGTTTCCTTAATATTTACTTTGGGTAAAGTAATACCAGTATTAAAGTTTGATGTAAATACAGTAGGTAAATCTACATTAAACATATCGTCTATTACTCTAGACCAACTAGGAAAATTAATAGGTGAATTTGTGCTTGTTAAACCTCCGTTTTTAGGAACATTAATTAAATTGCTCATAATTACAAAAATTTTAAATTAAACAAAAAATCAAATATTTTATAGGTATGTAATTAACAACAAAAAAAATGCCAATTTTATCAACTGACATTTTAAAATAATCTTAATTTTTTATTCATTATTATTAAGCTCTTGCTGTAGTGCAAAGCCCTCTTTTTAATAACATATATTCTCCGTTATTTTTAAATTCTTTAATAGATGTACCTGCATAACGTTTAAAGGTTTTAGATAGGTGGCTAACATCCGTAAAACCTAATTCATCCGCAATTTGGGTAAGCGTAAAGTCAGAATTTAACAAGCGTATTTCTACCAATTTTAGTTTCGCCTTTATAATATACTCCCTAAGTGACATATTTACTTGTTTTTTAAAATATTCACTAACATAAGTAGGTGACATTATAAAAACATCTGCCAAATTTTCAACTTTTAAAAGTTCTGTTTTATCTATATTTTCATTTATGTAAGTCAACATCTTTGTTATTCTGTCATCAGAGTTATTTTTGGGAACTTCAAAATAAGTACTCTTTTTAATATTACGTATTAATACTTCTAAAACACTCGTCATTAAACTTGTAACCAAGTTTATAGATTCGTTCCCGTAATTCATAGATTCTTGCGTAATCATACCTATTAAGCTTTCTAAATGATTACGATCTATATCATTTTTTATAATTTCTCCTGGCAATTGGTTGTAGTTAGAAAGTATGTATGATGCTTCTTTAAACCACTCATTTCTATCAATAGTCAGTTTGTTAGCATTTTTAAAAAAAGAATCAGTAAATTTTAAAAACACAAATTTTGTAGGTTTAGTTATTGTAAATGAATGACATTTTAAAGGTGGTAATAAAAAAATACTACCTTTTTGGTAATTATGCTCATTATAATTTATGCATTGCGTACCCTCGCCGTTTTTGATTAAAACTAACTCAAAAAAATTATTTTTAACAGGTCTTTGTTTCCATTCTGTTAATTCTAATTCTTGTATTTCAAAAGGTTTGTGTGCTTCTAATACTTGCATAACAGTGTTTATTTTAGTTCAAAATTAGTTAAAATATACTTAAACAGTACAAATAGAGGTATATAAACCTTTATTTGTACATACATCACCTTTTTTTGTACCAATAAAATGCTTGGTTGCACATATATCTTTGTATTAAAATTAAACAACAGATATAAAACACATACAAATGAATTTAAAAGAAATTTTAAACTGGAGATACACAACTAAGGAATATGATGCAACCAAAAAAATATCTGATGCAGATATGGCTGAAATTAAAAACTTGTTGAGAATGAGTCCGTCAAGTGTAAATTTACAACCTTGGCACTTTATAGTTGCTGAAACTACAGAAGGTAAAGCACGTGTTGCAAAAGGAACACAAGGCTTTTTTAGTTTTAACGAACCTAAAGTAACTAATGCTTCAGCTGTAGTTTTATTCTGTGTAAAAACAGATGCAGATGATGCATATTACCAACACATTGCAGATACGGAAGACAAAGACGGAAGATTCCCAAATGACGATGTTAAAAACGGATTTTTAGGTGCTGTAAAAACATTTGCAGGAATTCATAAATACGATTTAAAAGATTTACAACACTGGATGGAAAAGCAAGTATACCTTAACATTGGTAGCTTTTTATTAGGTGTTGCAAGCTTAGGAATTGATGCTACTCCAATGGAAGGAATCGAAGTAAAAGCTTTAGATGAAGAATTCGGATTAAGAGAAAAAGGATACACGTCTTTAGTTGCTGTATCTTTAGGATATCACGCTGAGTCTGATTTCAATTCAACAGAAAAAACACCTAAATCTAGATTAGCAGAAAGCGAAATTTTCACTTTAATATAATTTCAAAACTTTTATCAGATGAAAGCAATAGGATACAAAGAAAATCTTCCGTCAACAGATGTTAATTCGCTTCAAGACATAGAGGTAGAAACGCCTAAAGCAACTGGTAAAGATATTTTAGTTGAAGTAAAAGCCATTTCGGTAAACCCTGTAGATTATAAAATTAGAGCCAATAGACCAGCTCCAGATGGAGAATGGAGTATTATTGGTTGGGATGCCACAGGTATTGTTAAGGAAGTGGGAGAAGATGTATCTCTTTTTAAAGTAGGTGATGAAGTTTGGTATGCCGGTGATTTAAACCGACAAGGTAGTAATGCCCAATATCAGTTGGTTGATGAACGTATTGTAGGTAAAAAACCTGCAAGTTTATCATTTGCAGAAGCCGCTGCCTTACCATTAACTACGCTAACGGCTTACGAAATGCTGTTTCATAGACTAGAGGTTTCTAAAGATGATACCAACAAATCTATTTTGGTTATTGGTGCTGCTGGTGGCGTGGGTTCTATTTTGGTGCAACTGACTAAAAAGCTTACAAAATTGAATATTATTGGTACCGCTTCTAGAGAAGAAACAACTTCGTGGTTAAAAGAATTGGGTGCAGATACGGTAATTAATCACAGAAATAAGCTTAGCGAGGAATTTGATAAATATAACTTGCCAGCACCAGAGTATGTGGTGAGTTTAAATGCTACGGAACATCACGTAGATGAAATTGCTAAACTGATTAAACCACAAGGGAAATTCGGATTTATAGATGACCCAACATCGTTAAACGTGATGCCTTTTAAAGGCAAAGCGGTATCTACACACATTGAGTTAATGTTTACGCGCTCTATGTTCCAGACCGATGATATGATAGAACAGCATAACATTTTAAACGAAGTTTCTGAACTTATAGACAACGGAATAGTAAGAACCACTTTGGGAGAAAACTTTGGAACTATAAATGCTAAAAATCTTAGAAAAGCACACGCTTTTTTAGAGACCGGAAAAGCAAAAGGCAAAATTGTTTTAGAAGGATTTCAAGTGTAATTAATAGAAACTGAATATAAAATGAAAAATATATTAATAATTTTAACTGTAGCGGCTGTATTTGCAAGTAACAAGATAACTGCACAAACACCAACAACAGACGACATTAAGTCTGTAAATGAAGTAGTAACCGCAGACAACGTAGAATGGGGTTGGTTAAACCCTTTGCGAGGCGATAAAAGTCCGGCAGCAGGAAAACTTTGGGGAGACAGAACCAAAAACGAACCAGCGGGATTTTTAGTGAAATTCAAAAAAGGATTTTCGTCACCACCACATATTCACAATATAACTTATAGAGGTGTAGTAATTAAAGGATTGTTACATAATGATGATGAAAATGCCGAGAAACAATGGCTACCAGCAGGTTCTTATTGGCAACAACCAGCAGGAGAAGCGCATATTACCGCTGCTGACGGTGAAGAAAATATGGCGTTTTTAGACATTCAAGAAGGTCCGTATTTGGTGAAACCTACATCAGAAGCCTTTGATAATGGCGAAAGACCTGTAAATGTTGATAAAACAAACTTGGTCTGGTTAAATGCTAATGACATCCAATGGGTTGCTCAAAAGAGCAATGTGCAAACTGCTTTTTTATGGGGAAGTCACGAAAAAAATCAGCTACGTGCCGCACTTTTAAAATTGCCAGCTGGTTTTAATGGAAAGATTAAAAACTTAAGTCCTAATTTTAGAGCAGTGGTCATTTCTGGTGAAGTTAAACATCAGTTTTCTAAAAAAGATACTAAAAATAAGTTACAACCTGGTTCTTATTTTGGAGCTAAAAAAAATACAACTTCAATCATTTCTACCGCTAAAGAAACAATTCTTTACGTAAGAAGTAATGGTGAGTTTGAAGTGAAGTAATTGTATTTAATACGAATTAAGAATTTAGAGGCTGTTTTTTTAGTATATTACTTAAAAGACTGTTCCCCAATGAAAAGTCGCTTTAGGGCGACTTTTCTATTAAAAATAAAACCAACAATATGCCACGTACCATAATCGAAAATATCGTAATTCAAGAATACAAAGACCAAACCTTTTTTGAGTTTTGTAAGTATACTACCATCAGGTTTTTTGAGATTGTGTATTTTGAAAAGGGTAGTGGCACCATAAAGATTAATGGGAAAACAGTAAATTATTCGGCTAACAGCATTTTTGTTTTTGTGCCAGATGATATTTATATCGTAAATCCGGAATCGGCAACTACTACCATTGCCATTAAATTCTTGAAAAGCTTTTTTAAGGGAGATGCGCCGCAAAATGCAAATCTTCCGGTGAACGATTGGTTTCGTAAAATTGAAGGGATTCTAAACAGTGAAAGTCATCAATTGCGTGAAATGCGTTTTGAAACCGAATCGGACAAAATACACCTAATATCATTGATAAAAATGGTGGCGGCAGAAAACGATAAAAAGAAATCATACGACCTGTTTATCATTCAAAATTCACTTTCCGTAATTCTTCACCTTATTGCCCGTAACATTCAGTTTTTAAATGCTGATATGAGTGCCAAAATAGTAGAGTCTTCTAAAATTCAGCAAATCATCAACTTTATTCACGCCAATATTTACAATCCAGAATTGCTGACCACCAAAAACTTGGCAGAAGAGTTTCATATGGCGGACAATTACATTAGTGAATATTTTAAAAAACATACTGATGTATCACTAAAAAAGTACATTCTTAACTACAAATTAAAACTGGTAGAAACCCGATTAAAATATACAGATCTGCAGTTCTCAGAGATTGCAATGGAATTAGGCTTTACAGATTCTAGTCACCTTAACAAAACCTTCCAAAGTTATAAGGGGATGACTATTGGTGCTTATAAGGCAAGTATTTCCCAATAAATTACCATTTACCTCTTTTTTTACTAAAAGCCCTGTGTTTTTTACTTATCCAAAGCTTGAGTGCCTAGGTAACTTTGTACTGTAATACTAACAGAACAATAATTAACCAAAAACTCAATACTATGGAATACAAGAATTTTCAAACATTTACGGCAGAACAAAAAGGAGGAATTTTAACAGTGACTATCAACTTTGGACCAGTAAACGTACAAGGGCAAGAAATGCTTGCAGATTTAAGCAGTCTTTGTTTACGATTGGAGCGCGACAGAAGCGTAAAAGTAGTGGTTTTTGAATCTTCAAATCCAGATTATTGGGTATGTCATTATGATACCAACTTACTTAGGGATATGTCTATGGAAGCGGTACCTAGAAACGAAGTACAGTTATTGGACTTACAAGCAATTTTAGAAAGATTGAGCAACGTACCACAAGCAACTATTGCTAAAATTGAAGGTTTTGCGCGTGGTGGCGGACACGAAATGGCGTTGGCACTAGATATGCGTTTCGCAGCAAGAGGTAAAGCCAAATTTATGCAAATGGAAGTAGGTATGGGCATTTTACCTTGTGGTGGTGGCGCTTCACGTATGGCAAGACAAACAGGACTTGGAAAAGCACTTGAAATTATTTTGGGAGCCAGAGATTGGGATGCAGACGAAGCTGAAAAGTTCGGAACTATTAACAAAGCATTAGATGCAGATGAAATAGGACCTTATGTAGATGCTTTGGCAGAGCGGATTTCTAAATTTCCGGCAGATTCTATAGCAGCTAGCAAACGTGCGGTATATGCGTCTATAGACTTACCAATAAAGGAAGCTTTAAAAGAAGAAGCTTACCAGTTATTTCAGGCTACGAGCAGAACACCAGCCATAAAAAGATTCACCTACGCCGATGAAAATGGCGCTCAGTTTGACCATAACAACCAAAAGAATTGGGAACAAATGGTGATGGATATTCAAGAAGTAAATTAAGGGCGCCGAGTACCTTGCGCTATACGCTTTACGCCAATCGCATACCGCAGTTTGCGTAGAGCGTGTTGCGCACAGCGAATAGCGAATAGCGAATAGCGAATAAAATAAAGTCTCTGTCCTAAGGCTAGAGATATTTCCACAGATAAATAGATTATAACAATAAAAAGAAGAAAGATTATGAAAGCAATGCTTATAAACAACTACGGAGAAAACGTAAATTTCGAAGTATCAGAAATTGAAAAACCAGCAGTAAAAGCAGATCACGTATTGGTAAAAATAGCGGCATCTAGTGTAAATACTATTGACACTATGATCAAAAATATGGGAACCGATTTACCATTATCACCAGCTACACCAGCCTTATTAGGTATGGATTTCTCTGGAACAGTAGAAGCTGTTGGCGATGGTGTAGAAGGTTTTGAAGTAGGCGATGAAGTTTACGGTTGTGCTGGCGGATTAGCCGATTTACCAGGAACCCTAACTGAATATATTGTAGCGGATAGCAACCTTGTAGCTCACAAACCAAAAGGCTTAACAATGCGCGAAACTGCAGCTTTACCTTTGGTAGCTATTACAGCTTATGAAGGTTTAACAAGAGCAGGCGTAAAAGCAGGTCAGAAAGTATTGGTACACGGTGGTTCTGGTGGTGTTGGTCATTTAGCGGTGCAGTTGGCAAAGTATTTTGGAGCAGAAGTTTTTGCTACTGGTACTGGTGATAATCAAAAAGCTATTGTTGAAAAATTTGGCGCAACTTTTATCGATTTTAAAACTGAAAAAGTAGCAGATTACACAGCAAAATATACCGATGGTGGTTTTAATGTGGTTTTTGACACTGTTGGTGGTGCAAACCTGACCAATTCTATTGAAGCGGTTGCCTTAAACGGACATATTTCTACTACGGTTTCGTTGTGTGAGTTAGACTTAACGCCATTGCATTTTAAAGGAGCATCATTACACGTGGTATTTATGCTAATACCAATGTTGTACAATTTTAAAAGAGAGGAACACGGTACTATTTTAGAGCGTTTGGCTGAAATTTCCAATGAAGGACATTTAACGCCAATAGTAGATGAAAACAAGTTTTCGTTAGAAGAAGTTGGTGATGCTTACGCACATTTACAAAGCGGAAAAGCTATTGGTAAAATAGTAGTTGAGAACTAAAAACAAATAAGGATTTGTAATGTATCCTTATGGTTGATTAATAGTGTTAAATGCCTCTAAAAAGAGGCATTTTTCATTTAAAAAAATAGTAAAACCTTGTTTTTTACTAAAACCACCATTTTTACTACCAAAGCAGAACAGCCGCTTGTGTGTAATTTTGTTATAAATAAAAAATACCATAGCAGTAGCTATACTTAAAACATATAATTATGAAAACAATAGAACATACAAATGCACTTGCAGAAGCTCGCGCGCTAGAAGTACCATCAAGAGAATTATCTTTAAGACGCGATCCATCTGTTTCTCAATTTTGGAATGAAAATCGTAAATTGTTAGAAGCTGCTTGGGCAGAATGGGAACTAGAAAACAAAGACAATTTATTATTGCCAGACGAATCTTTACTAGATCCAAAATTACGTAAGGCAATTAAAGATGCTTGGGAAAATCCAGAAAAAGAATCTGCTGTTGCCGATTTATGGAAAGAAATAATTCCAGGCGTTTATGAAACACAATTTTTTGATTTAGATCGTTTAGCGGATTTTCGTCAGTATTTAGAAGACGTAGTAAAATCAGAAATCCCTAAACGTGCGCCTTACGGTATTCAATTAAACCGTTACGGAATGATGTTAGATCCAAGATCTGAAGGATATTTAGCAACACCGAGCTTTCAGGTATTTTATAATGATATAATGGACCGTTATATGCGCCCGATTTCTCGATTATTATTGGGGACTTACGGTTACGACAATCAAACTTTTGGATTTTCAATACAATACAATCCAGATAAGGACAAAGATTTACACGCGCATACCGATGCTTCGTCAGCAACATTAAATATAAATACTAACTTAACTGATGAAGAATTTACAGGTTCTATAGTCGATTTCTATGATAAAGTTTCTGGTAAAACGGTACAAACTAAGTTTGAGCCAGGAAAAGCCATCATCCATAGAGGTAATGTGCCACACGCAACACATCCAATTACAAGTGGACAACGTAGTAATTTAGTTGTGTGGCTATACGGAGATCGTATGCAAATACCACGTGGTAGTACTAGCAGTTACGGAAACATTGGTAGTAATGGTACAATCAAAGACGTTGCATTAGAAAGCGTAACCGCTCGCCAACGTTGGAGTTTACCTGATGGTCCTAAGGATACTGTAGCACCATTCTAATTACAGCAAGCGTAGTTTATTATATTAGACAAAAATAAAATTATAAAACTGGCAATAGTTGTATTGCCAGTTTTCATCAGCATAAAAGAATAAAATGAAACATATATTAATAACAGGAAGTACAGACGGCATAGGAAAATTACTAGCCTTGCGTTTGGCTAAAAAAGGGCACTTTGTAGCCATTCACGGTAGGAGCGATGCAAAATTAAGCGCTACTTTAAAAGAAATTAAACAGCAATCTAATAATGAAAATGTTATTGGCTTTTTAGCGGACTTTTCAGACTTAATTGCGGTTAAAAATATGGCTGAAGAAGTTGCTGAAAAAATGCCAATAATTGATATTTTGGTCAATAATGCAGGCGTTTTAATGACAAATGGTAGTAGTGGAACTACAGATATTCGGTTTGTGGTAAATTACTTTGCACCATATGTATTAACCAATGGCATAGTAGCAAATTTAAAAGTATCGGACGCACCAAGAATTGTGAATTTAAGCTCTGCCGCGCAATCTACTATAAATATACAAGCGTTAGAAGGCAAAACAGGCTTGGGGGCAAACGAAGCTTACGCACAAAGTAAACTGGCATTAACAATGTGGAGTTTTTATTTAGCGGAACAAGAACCATCAATTGCGGTAGTGGCAGTAAACCCGGGTTCCTTATTAAATACCAAAATGGCTAAAGAAGCTTATGGGCAGCATTGGTCTCCTGCAGAAAAAGGCGTTGACATTCTGTACAATTTAAGTATGACAGATTTAGCAAAATCAGGTGAATATTTTGATAATGATAAAGGTTCATATGCCACAGCACACGCAGATGCTTATGACAAAAATAAAATTGAAAAATTAATTGAAGTTACAATGTCTAATTTATTGTAAAATAGTTTATTAATGTTGTTTTTAAAATGAGTTTTTGGTTGATTAAAGCAACTTGAAATTCATTTTTTTGTATCTTATTTTCAACTAAATTCGCAAGATGAAAAAAATATTAGTTTTGTTTTCTCACCCAAACTTTGAAAAGTCTAGAGCAAATTCTATTTTAATAGATAAAATTAAGGATAAAGAAGGAGTAACTTTTCATGATTTGTACGAATGCTATCCGGATTTTAATGTAGATGTAGCGGCAGAAAAAGAACTATTAAATAGTCATGATGTTATTATTTGGCATCATCCTTTGTATTGGTATAGTTGTCCGCCTTTAATGAAACAATGGATGGATATGGTTTTAGAATTTGGATGGGCTTATGGTCCAAATGGCAATGCCTTATATGGCAAAAAGTGTCTAAATGTTATTACTACTGGTGGCACAAGAGCTGTTTATTGTAAAGAAGGCACCAATAGCTTTTCTGTAAATGAATTTTTAAGACCTTTTGAGCAAACTGCAAATTTATGTGGTATGTACTATTATCCGCCATTTACGGTTATGGGAACGCACAAAATTGATGAAGAGTCATTACATAACCACGCTCATAAATACAATAATTTACTAGATTTACTTAAGCAAGACTTGGCATTAGAAGAAATTACTAAGTTTTCATTTATAAATGATATTCCACAATTAAATACATAAGTTATGACGGGTAGTATTCTTTTTGAGGCTATTGTTTTTTTACTAGGAGCAATTATATGCGTTTCTATAGCTAAGCGTTTAGGACTAAGCTCTGTGTTAGGTTATTTATTTGCTGGGGTATTAATAGGTCCTTATGTTTTGGGTTTTATAGGGCAAGAAGGAGAAGACATATTACATTTTGCAGAGTTTGGAGTTGTAATGATGTTGTTTTTAATTGGTTTAGAAATTGAGCCTAAAAACTTCTGGAAAATGAGAAAAACTATAGTAGGTATGGGCGGCTTACAAGTTGCCTGTACAATGCTCATTTCTTATTTTTTATTTTCTCTATTGGGTTTTGAATGGAAAGTAGCACTAACATTTTCAATGGCGGTGGCACTATCTTCTACTGCTATAGCATTGCAAACTATTAAAGAAAAAGGACTATTAAACACTACGTTTGGCGCTTCATCTTTTTCCATATTGTTGTTTCAGGATATTATAGTAATTTTTATGTTGGGTGCATTGCCCTTACTTGCCAATACATCTAACACGGCAGTAGAACAAACCTCAGACCACACAAATTTGTTGCAAAATTTACCTTTAGGGCTACAAACGCTAGCAATACTGGGTTCTGTAGTTGTTATAATTATTGCAGGGAAATATTTAATAGTTCCTATGTTGCGTAAAGTAGCCAAAACAGGAGTTAGAGAATTATTAATAGCAGCGGCCTTACTAATTGTATTTGGAATATCATTTTTAATGGAATTAGTAGGTCTTAGTCCAGCTTTGGGAGCTTTTTTAGGAGGAGTAGTATTATCTAACAGTGAGTTTAAACACGAGTTAGAAAGCACTTTAGAACCTTTTAAAAATTTACTATTGGGATTGTTTTTTATGGCCGTAGGCGCCTCAATAAATTTTTTAGTTATAGCAAAAAGTCCGTTTACGGTAGGAGGTATTTTATTAGCGGTTATTGTATTAAAAGCAGTGGTTTTATATATTACAGCAACAGTTTTTAAACTAAAGTTAAATCAGAAATTGCAATTAACCTTTACGTTGTCACAAATTGGAGAATTTGCTTTTGTACTGTTATCTTTTGCATTTTCATTACATATTTTAGAACAAAACCAATTAGATATTATGTTGGTGGTTACTGCATTAACAATGACAGTTACACCAATTATTGGAATGCTTAATGAACGCCTTTTGTTGCCACGTTTAGGAACTAAAGAGTCTATAAAAAGACCAATGGACCATATTGCTAAATCTCAAAAAATAATATTGGTTGGTTTTGGGCATTTTGGTAGTACAATAGGTCGCTTTTTGCGAACGCACGGTGTAGAGGCAACCATATTAGACCATGACTCTAACCGTGTAGATTTTTTACGTAAAATGGGTTTTGAAGTTTACTATGGAGACGCTACACGTACAGACTTGTTAGAATCTGCCGGAATTGCAGAAGCAAATATTTTAATATGTGCTATGGATAACCCAGATGTTATTAAAAAATTAGCAAAAACGGTAAAAGAAAATTATCCACAGGTAAAGCTTATGGTCCGCGCTAAAAATAGATATGCAGCGTATGAGTTTTTAAATATGGAAATAGATCATATTTACAGAGAATCTTTAGAAACATCATTAAAATTGGCAAGTGAAGTTCTTAGTCAAATGGGATTTAGGAGGTATACATTGCAAAGACAAATACAAAATTTTATAAAGTACGATGAAGATAGTTTAAGACGATTGGCTAAAGAAAAGAAAATAGGCGACGATAGTTATATTTTTAAGGCCAGGAAAGAATTAGAACAGCAAGAAAAATTGCTAGAGCAAGACTTTAAAAGAGGTATTGTAGAGTTTGATAATCATTGGGATGCAGAAAAAATAAGAAAATCATTAAATAAAAATGAAATTGTAAAAAATGTATAGTTATGGCTGTTACAGAAAGTTTTTTAACCTATGTATTAGATCAATTAATATGGGATAATATTGTCTCAAAAAAAATGTTTGGAGGTGTTGGTCTTTACTACAATGAATTAATGTTTTGTTTGCTGTATGAAGATGTAGTAGCATTAAAAGTAGATGACACAAACATTAAAAAATATGAAGATATAGGAGAAAAACCTATTAAGGTGTTTAAAAGTAAAACATCAATACCATCATACTACACAGTACCATCGCATATTTTAGAGGACAAAAAAGAATTTACAGTCTGGGCAAAAGAATCTTTTCAAATACAATTAAATAAAAATAATATATCATAGTATATATATAACAGCCATTATGTATGTAATGGCTGTTATATATTTTCTTGGCTTAATTACAAGATTTAATAGTACCAACTCCTTTGTTACATTTTTTAGCTGTATTGTATTTAACATGTAGTATGTGGCTGCTAGGAAAACCTTGTACGTTAGATGTGCTCACATTTACATTGTAATTCCCAAGACTGTTATCTCTTTTTGTATTGTCTATAGTAACGCCTAAAGACGGACCATTAAACTCAAACCCAGATGGTCCTGGCTTACACAATTTAGACCATTCTGGGCAAGGCAAGTATGGTAAAAATGCCTGTTTTAACTTAGCGCCTGTATTTTTATAAACCACTTTTACATTTTTTACAGTAGAGTTAGCAAATTTTCCAGGTTTTATACCGTTAACTGCAGGGTTAGAGTGGTTGTACGCTTTTTCATTAAAATCATTAGCAATTCTAGCTGCCCAAGTTCTTCCGTTATTACGTTTGTATACAACTTCTACAGATCCATTACCTAATATACCTTCAATATAATTTTTAAATGCTTCACCACTAGCTCTATTTTGTTTGTCAAAAAGTTCTATAAAACCGTGTTCTATACGTACCGCATAGGCACAACCAATAGCAGTAACACCATCTATAGTTACTTTACCATTTTCCATAAAGTGAGGGGAGAACATAACAGGAGTTAGCCCATTTTTATTTTCAATATTGGTAGCAAATATTTTTCTTACGCCTCCTTTTTTAGCTGTTTTCATTGCAAGGTTATCAGTTTCTAATCTTAAGGTTACACCACCTGTACAACTTAAGTTGTTAAATAATATGTTATCTGCTGCATAAGCTTGTATTAAACCGTAACCAGTATGTGCATTGGTTTGGTTTATATTTTCTATTATACCATTATGTGGCCAGGCATTGCCAGCTTTATTTGTAAAGCTTATAAGTATAGATGCAAATACCGTTTTTTCATCTTTAATAGAAAAGTTAGCTATTTTAAAATTATCTACATTACCAACGTCTGCTACAATAATATTTTTAGAAGAGTTACCTCTTACATCAACATTAAATTTACCTCCTTTACCAGTAATACTAACATTTTTTATTTTGTCTTCTGTTTTACTAGCAAAGTCAAAAATTCTATGGTTTTTAGCAGGAGTTAAACCTTTTGTAGGGTAAATTGTTGATCCTTTTTCAATTTGTAGATGTACGTTAGAGCGCATTTTAACCTTATTTAAATAATATTTACCTTTTGGAAGAATGATTACACCACCAGACCCAGAAATGTCTTTTATAGCTTTGTTTAGTTTTTCTGTGTCATCATTAGCATCTTTATTATTAACATTATAGGCAGTTACTAAATTTACTTTATTACGTAATACCGCTGCAGTAGGTGGTTTGTAAAAGTTAGATGCTTGTGCGCTTACTTCTGTAAGTACTTCTGCTTGTTGGGTATTTTCTACTTCTTCAATTTCTTTAGAGCAACTAATAAGCATTACTACCATTGTTGCTACATACACATGTTTAATTTTTAGTTTCATCATAGTAAAAATTTTAAATTAATATGGTGTAATATTAAAAAGTATATTCCTACATATGTAGATATATTTTATTGTTAAATAGCATTATTTTAACATTTTTTTATCTGTATTCATATTTTTTAACCTCAATTTTTTGTGATTTATACAGTTTTCTTAGTTGCTAATAGGTGTTTAGTGTAAATTTCAACTGAATTTCTAGTGCTAAATTTTGCGTTAAATATATCTTAATTGATGTAGGTCAATGAAATTGATAGCACACTCTTGTAAATTTGTAGTTCACCTTAATTATAAAATTAAATTATATGAGTAATCAAAATTTACTAAAACCATATACAAAAAATATAGAGCTTAAGAACAGAGTAGTAATGGCACCAATGACTCGTAGTCGTGCTACAAATAAAGAAAAGGCTGCTACAGATGAGCTGCAAGGCCTTTATTATGAGCAAAGAGCATCTGCAGGTTTACTAATTACAGAAGGTTCTCAGGTATCAAAAAAAGCAGTAGGTTATATTAATACGCCAGGTATATACTCTGCCGAGCAAGTAGAAGGCTGGAAAAAAGTAACCAAGAGAGTGCATAATAAAGGAGGGAAAATATTTATTCAGCTTTGGCACGTTGGCCGTATGTCTCATCCAGATTTTCATAACGGAGAATTACCATTAGCACCATCTGCTATTAATCCTAATGAAAAATCATATACCGAAGAGGGTTTTAAAGATACTGTTACGCCTAAAGCAATGACATTATCAGATATTAAACAAACTGTACAAGATTTTAAAAATGCTGCTTTAAATGCAGTACAAGCTGGTTTTGATGGTGTAGAGATACATTCATCTAACGGTTATTTGTTTCATCAATTTTTTACAGCAACATCTAATACCAGAACTGATGAGTACGGCGGTAGTATAGAAAATAGAGCTCGTTTTTTCTTTGAAGTGTTAGATGAAATGAAACAAGTAATTCCTCAAGAAAAAATAGGTGTACGTTTTAATCCTTCTTTAAATGGCCTATTTGGTATTACTATGGATGAAGAAACCATACCTACGTTTGAATATATTATAAAAAAATTAAATGATTATAATTTAGCGTATATTCATCTATCAGAACCTTTTACAGATGTGTCTAATATACCATTTGCGGTTACAGAAATAGCAAAACATTTTAGACCATTGTATAAAGGAACGTTAATGATTAATTCTGGTTTTGATAAAGAATCTGGCAATAAAGTTATAGAAGAGGGTTATGCAGATTTAGTGGCCTATGGTAAACCATATATATCTAACCCAGATTTGGTAGAGCGTTTTAGAGACAATGTGGCACTTGCAGAGTGGGATGAAAGTACTTTTTATGTTCCAGGAGAAAAAGGATATACAGATTATGAAAGGGCAACCAAGTAATTTATAAATATTTATAAAAAAGGGATATTACAATTAAGTAATATCCCTTTTTTAGTTTTAATCGTATTACATTAATTTATAGGCGTAAGATAGCCTAGCAGTATTAGACACGCTAAAAAAAATGGTTACAGAATTAAACAGGGTATTTACAGAAAAGCAGCCCCATTACACAGATAGTACAACATTAGCATTACTAAATGCCGCATCTTTGTAGTGTAAATAAGATTTTTGATAATAGTAGTTTTTTTAGATTGATTGAGATTTAACTACTTGTAGTTGGTAGTTAAATTGGTTAGTAGTTGAGTTAGTTTTAAAAAACCGGTTATTTTTAAATAGCCGGTTTTTTTATGTCTTCATATTTAATAGCTTGTTATATGCTAATTAAATAGTTCTTCTGAAACATTTTATCATAAATATCCTTACTAAACATATACAATTGTGCAGGTTTTTTAGAAACCCCAACCTGCTTTTCATCTAAAGCAATTATATATTTTTTATTAATTAGCTTTCTCCTAAAGTTTCTGTTGTCAATTTCTATACACAAAATAGACTGGTAAAGGTCTTGTACCTCATTTATAGTAAACTTATCTGGTAATAGTTTAAAAATTATAGGTTCGGATAAACACTTTTCTTTTAAATCTTCATAAGCTTCTAAAATAATTTTTTTATGGTCAAAGCCTACATCTGGTAATTTATTTACTGGAAACCATTTAGCATCAATTTTATTAAGATCTATATCATCTGTTTTTAACAAAAAGTAATAAGCAATAGTAACCGTCCGTAAATTAAACTCTTCATTTTTTATCCATATTAGGTCTTTTTCATTCATCAATCTATCTGGATCACCAAAAGCCTTAAATTGTTTTTTGTATTGGTTTTTTAAACCTGTTAATTCTTCTAAAACTCTAGTGGCTGTTTGGTCTAATGTTTCTTCTTCGTATTTATGATATCCTGTTAAGACATAATCATTTACAAGTACTTTATTGTTTTTTTCTAAATACCTTTTAATAAGCAAAACATTTAAAGATTTGGTAACGGTATCAAAACCAAAAACAACACAATCTACAGATATATTTAATATTTTTTTCTGTCCCATAGTATAAATCAATCTAAAGAATATAGATAATAGTTAGGCTAATATAAGTATTTTTTATAATTAAACGTAATAATTACGTTATTGTAATTTTCCTTAAAATTTGATGATATGATAAAAATAGGGTAAAATATTACATATAAGTGTTAAATTATTATATTTTAAATACTAATAATTAGGTTTTTAAGTTATTTATTATTTACATTTGAAAAATAAACGTAAAAATGACGTTTATAATTTATTGTAGTTTATATATTATCAATTATGAAAAATAATACGCAATTCTCCTTAAAAAACAGTATTTTCTGTTTTATTATAATTTTTGTATTTGTACTACATACAGGACAGGCACAAAATGATACTTTAGTTAACTACAAACCATTTAATGTAAGTGCACATGTTAAAAATATGCACATATGGCACGGTTTTGTAGTTCATTCTGGAGCTGTATTGGCTACAAGTTTAGAATTTAATTCAAAAAATCAAAAATTTACTTTTGGGTTTTGGGGTGGAGGTAGTTTTGCTACTACAGATGTTACAAATAAAATTACTGGTGATAATGTAAGTGCCTATTACAAGGAGTTGTCTATTTATACTAAGTATCGTTTTTCGGACAAATTTTTTATTGAAGCCGTAACACACAATAACTACACAGGAGTAGAAGAAAGAGGAGACAAATTAAGCTATTGGAGTTATGATAAAACTCAAGGATATAATTTTGTGGACCTTAACTTTGGTTATAATGTTACACCAAACACATTACTATACTTAGCAACAATTATAAATGGAGGTTCTGGAGATTATGAAGTTTTAAATGATGGAAGTTTACAAGAGTCATGGACACATTATTTTGAAATTAACAGTAAAATTTGGCAAGATAAAAACTCTAGTTTATCAGTATTTGCAGGAGGAGCTTGGTCTTTTATAACTGATAAAACTTTTTATACAGAAAGTAACGGTAACATTATTAATGTTGGTGCTGCATACAATAAAAATATAGATATAAGTGGATATAAATTACCTGTAGATGTAACTTTAATGTGGAATCCTGAAGCAGAAAAGGCTGTTTTACAGTTAGATATTACCTTATTTTAATAACAACTAAAAACTTAAACTATGAAAACTAAGAAATTAAAAGTAGTATTAAAAAGATTTAGGATACCACTTTTGGTATTTACTTTACTTTTAAATATGGTTGGTTGTGCAGAGGAAATTAAAACAACCAAATCATCTAATGGAAGTGAAGAAGAAACCGGAGAAATATTTAAAAGTGATATTAATTTAACCGGCAAAAAAGTGGGGTATTGTACACCATCTTTAAACGCACCATATTACCAAGCTTTATTACAAAGCATAAAATCTACCGTAGAAAAAAACGGAATGGAGTTTATTTCTGCAGATGGGCAAGATGATATAAATAAGCAAGTAGCTGCTGTAGAAGACTTAATTACTAAGGGTGTAGATGTTTTACTTTTAAACCCTAAAGATCCAGATGCTTTAGTTGGTGTTACTAAAATGGCAAAAAAAGCAGGTATACCTGTGTTTATTATAGATAGTTCTATAAGTCCGGCTGCAGAATACGTTACAACTATACAGTCTAACAACTTAGCTAATGGCGAATTGGCCGGAGAATGGTTGGTTAAAAAAATGGGAAAAACTAAAATGAATATTGCCCTACTAAGCGGTAATGCTGGTAATCCTGTTGGTAAAAAACGTAAACAAGGTTTATTACAGGGTATAACAGAAGAGCAACTAAGAACCCAAGGAAAAATAGATTTAAATGTAAAAACTCAAGCTTATACAGATTGGTCTTATGCAGGAGGTTTAAAAGCTATGGAAGATATTCTAGTGGCTCACCCAGATATTAATGTAGTTATTACAGAGTCTGATGTTTGTGTACTTGGAGCCATAAAAGCTATTGCACAAGCGGGTAAAACGGATGATATTTTAATAGTTGCCGGTGCAGATGGGCAAAAAGAAGCTATTAAATATATTATGGATACAGATTTTTATGGCTGTACAGCTATGAATAGTCCTGTGCAAATTGGTATTAACTCTGTAAAATATGCTATAGAGTATTTAAATGGAAAAAGAGATTTTGATAAAACATCTTTTACAGCTCCATTACTTATTACCAAAGAAAATGCCTCTAAATACTACAATCCTAAAGCATTATTTTAGTATGAAAAAGTCTGACAATGAGTACCGCTTAGTAATGTCCGGAATCTCTAAAAGTTTTGGTAATGTTTCTGTATTAAAAGATGTAAACCTAAAAGTAAAACACGGAGAAATTCATGCGTTATTAGGAGAAAACGGAGCAGGAAAATCTACCTTAATAAAAATACTAAGTGGTGTACACCAAAAAGATACAGGAAAAGTAGTTTTAGATGGTAATGAAATTGCACCAAAAAACACACATGGCGGTCAGGTTTTAGGAATAAACGTAGTATACCAAGAACTTTCTTTGGTACAGGATTTATCTGTTGCAGAAAACATTTACTTACATAAACTGGGTGCCACCAAATTTTGGATGAACTGGAAAGAGTTAACCAATAACGCTCAAGAACTTATAGACTCTTTGGGTTTTGAAATTGATGCTTCGGCAAGAGTAAGAGACTTAAGTATAGTGCAAAAACAAGTAGTAGAAATAGCCAAAGCAATATCTGAAGATACTAAAGTTTTAGTATTAGATGAGCCAACAACTGTTTTTGATCCTACAGATATAAAAAAGTTATTTAATAATTTATTTAAACTAAAAGAAAAAGGAATTTCTCTAATATACATTTCTCACCATTTAGATGAAATATTTAAAATAGCAGACACAATTACCGTACTAAGAGACGGTGTAGATACGGGTACTTTGGTTGCAGCAGATACAGACAAAGACAGTGTAATACATTTAATGATAGGGCGAGAGCTAAAAGATTTATATCCTAAAAAGGATAGTAAAATAGGTGAAGAACCTGTTTTTGAAGTAAAAAACTTAACCGCAAAAGATACTATGGTTAACAACGTATCTTTTAGTGTTAAACCAGGAGAAATACTAGGTATTGCAGGTTTGGGAGGTAGTGGAAGAACAGAAACAGCCAAACTAATTTTTGGTGCAGACAAAAAAAAATCTGGTACTTTAATCTTAAACGGAAAAAAAATTGAAACAAATTCTCCTGTAGATGCTGCTGCGCACCAAATAGGCTTTGTATCTGAAGATAGAAAAGAAGAAGGTGTCTTTTTACCGCTATCAATAAGGCGAAATATAAGTGTGACCAGTTTTAAATCTATCTCTAGTAAATTAGGTTTTATAAATATAGATAGTGAATATAAAAAGGTATTGGGTTTAATTGATAAATTAAATATAAAAACACCAAACTCCGAGGTTAATGTAAAAAACCTAAGTGGGGGCAATCAGCAAAAAGTAGCACTAGCAAAATGGTTAAGTATAGATAGTAAAGTAATTTTTATAGATGAACCAACAAGAGGTGTAGATGTTGGTGCTAAAATTGAAATTTATAAGCTAATAAATGAAGTAGCTAAAAAGGGAGTAGGTGTAGTTGTTATATCTTCAGATATGCCTGAGATTATGGGAATATCAGACCGTATTTTGGTAATGCACCAGGGTACTATTTATGGCGAACTACAAAAGCATCAATTTTCTGAAGAAAACATATTGCGCTACGCTATAGGAGAACCATTAAAACAAACTAATTAATAATATAAAACCAACATTATGGCTATCACATTAAAAGAACAATTAAGCAGCCCAAGTGGTGTTCTTAAGTTTTTAGTAAAATATAATACAGTATTCATTTTTTTATTATTGGTGTTATTTTCTGCACTAATTTCAGATGTATTTTTTACATCAGTAAACTTATCTAACTTATTAAAACAAGTATCTGGTATAGGAATTATAAGTATTGGTATGCTTATAGTAATTTTAACAGGTGGTATAGACCTTTCTGTAGGCTCTATGGTTGCCCTATTGGCAGTTACTTTTGCCATATTGGTAAACATATTTGCTCTTCCATTAGCAATTTTAATGACACTTGCTATAGGTTTTGGATTAGGTAGCATATCTGGCTATTTAGTTGCTTATCAAAAAATGGCACCCTTTGTAGCTACCTTAGCTTTAATGACCATTGCTCGTGGGTTAGGCTTTATATACTCTAAAGGTTCTCCGGTAACCTTTAAAACTTACGGCGGTTTGTATATGTCTAATTTTGCAAACAATTCTACTTTGGGCATACCTAATATTGCAATCGTCTTTTTTATTATAGTTGCTATTGCAATGGTTATGCTTAGGTATAATGTTTTTGGAAGATTAATTATTGCTATTGGTAGCAATGAAGAGGCATCAAGACTGTCTGGTATTAAAGTAAATAAATATAAATTTTTGGTATACGCAATTTCAGGAGCATTGGCTGCAACAGCAGCAATTATAGTGGCTTCTAGAACAAATTTAGGTTCCCCAAATATGGGAATGTCTTGGGAGTTAGATGCTATAGCTGCTGTGGTTATTGGTGGTGCTAGTTTAAATGGAGGTAAAGGAACAGCTATTAATACATTAATGGGTGTATTAATTTTGGGACTTATAAGTAATATTTTAAACTTACTTAATGTACCATCTTACCCACAACAAGTAGTTAAAGGAGGCATAATCATATTTGCAGTATTGTTACAGAGGTTTGAGCGAAAATAAAAAAATCATTATGGAAAATATAAAATTAAACAACAGTAATCTTTCTAAAATATCAGAAAGAGTTTTGGTTCCTAATTATGATAGAAATGACATAAAAACAGGAATTGTACACGTAGGTATTGGAGGTTTTCATAGAGCTCACCAAGCTTTGTATACAGATTTGTTACTACAAAATAACAACAATAAAGATTGGGGAATTTGTGGTGTTGCATTGTTAGATTTTGATACTAAAATTTACAATACATTAAAAGAACAAGATGGTTTGTATACACTAATTGTTAAAGAGTTAGATGGGACACATACAAAACAAGTTATTGGCTCTATTGTAGACTATTTATTTGCACCAGAAGATCCTACAAAAGTGATTGAAAAAATGGCGCATTCTGATGTAAAAATTATAACACTTACCATTACGGAAGGTGGTTATAATTATAACGAAGTGACAAAGGATTTTAATTTTGAAAATCCGCTTATAGAACACGATTTAAATAACCCACAATCTCCAAAAACAATTTATGGCTACTTAACACAAGCTTTAAAATTAAGAAAAGAAAGAGGTTTAAAAGGATGTACTATACAATCTTGCGATAACATACAAGAAAACGGACATATGATTAAAAATATGCTGTTAAGTTATGTAAAACAAGCGCAACCCAACTTAGTAAATTGGATTAAAAAAAATGTATCCTTTCCAAATGCAATGGTAGACCGCATTACACCTTCAACAACTCAGGATGATATAGATAATTTAAAAAAGTCATCAGGTATAAATGATGCTTGGCCTGTAGTTTGTGAACCTTTTAAACAATGGGTTATAGAAGACAATTTTATACAAGGAAGACCTGCTTGGGAAAATGTAGGTGCTCAATTTGTTACAGATGTTGTTCCTTATGAAAAAATGAAATTAAGTTTACTAAACGCTGGTCATTCTGTATTAGGGATATTAGGAGCTTTAATTGGTTATAAAACCATAGACCAGGCTGTGAACAATAAAAACATAAGTACTTTTTTACATTTATATATGAATGTAGAGGTAACACCTACATTAGGAAATTTAGAAGGCTTAGATTTAGATTTATATAAAAAAACACTGCTAGAAAGGTTTGGAAATCCTAATATTAAAGATCAAATAGAGCGTATTTGCTCGGAGAGTTCTTCAAAAATTCCAATATTTATTTTGCCAACAGTAAAAACAAATTTAAAAAGCAATGGCTCTGTAAATTTAGCTGCGTTTGTTATTGCTGCTTGGGCAATTTACAGTCTAGGAAAAAATGAAAAAGGAGAAACTTTAATTATAAAAGATGCTAATAAATTATTATTAGATGTTAAAGCAAATATAGCTTCTAAAAAACCAGCAGCATTTTTAGAATTAGATACTGTTTTTGGAAACCTAAAAAATTCTGACATATTTAAAGAGGCATACCTTAAAGCATACAATAACATTACTAATAATGGAGTAGAAAAATGTTTGGAAGAAATAAATAGTAATAGTTTAAGTCATATATAAATGAAAAAAATTGTATGTTTTGGAGAAGTCCTTTGGGATATTTTTCCTACTCATAAAAAAATTGGTGGCGCGCCTTTAAATGTAGCATTAAGATTAAAATCGTTAAATAATACTGTTGCAATTATTAGTAAAATTGGTGATGATGAAAACGGTGAATTAATCAAAAAATATATTGATGAACAAGGTGTAAATACCAAAAACCTTCAGGTAGATGATGTTTTGCAGACAGGAGAAGTAAAGGTTATGCTTAACTCTAAAGGTTCCGCTACATATGACATACAGTTTCCTAGAGCTTGGGATAGTATAACAGTAACAACCAATACAAAGGAAATTGTTAAAAGTTCTGATGCTTTTATATATGGGAGCTTAGTTGCTAGAGATACAACTTCTAGAGATACATTGTATAGCTTATTAAAGTTGGCCAAGTTTAAAATTTTTGATGTAAACTTAAGAAGTCCTTATTATACAATTGAAGTTTTAAATTATTTAATGAAAGAGGCTAATTTTATTAAATTTAATGACGATGAAATTTTTGAAATAGGAAAAGCATTAAACTCCAAAACAAATTCACTAGAACAAAATATAAAGTTTATTGCGGAGCTAACCCAAACAAAATCTATATGTGTAACAAAAGGTCGTCACGGAGCTATTTTATATTACAATAATATATTTTATTACAATAGTGGTTACCAAATAGAGGTTGTAGATACTGTAGGTGCAGGAGATTCTTTTTTAGCTACGCTAATTAATAAATTATTAAAAGAACGTAACCCACAAAATGCAATAGATTGTGCTTGTGCGGTTGGAGCGTTGGTTGCGGGTAGTGAAGGAGCAAATCCTAAAATTGATCTTGAAGATATTAAAAAGTTTATAAACCCTTACTAATAGTACACCTATTAACTAATTATTAAAAAGAGGCTTTGTGTAGATACAGAGTCTCTTTTTTTTTTCGTTTTTTTATAATTAGTACATATTTACTATTTTTATTTATAAATTAGTATATGTTTACTAATTGTAATTTACCTATTTGCTTATGAAAAATAAAATTAAGAGTAAAGCAATTACTTTATTTAATGCCCATGGTATTGCAAACGTATCTATGAAGCAAGTTGCAGATAGTTTAAAAATGAGTGCGGGTAATTTAGGTTACCATTATAAAAATAAAGCTGCATTATTAGCTGTTATTTATGCAGATATGTACGAAGAAACTTTAGATTATATTCTTCCTGAAAACACCTACATTACGTTATTTCATTTTGAAGAAATGATGCTTAAGTTTGATGATTTACAAAAACGTTACTGTTTCTTTTTTAATGATTTAGTACATATTATTAAAACCTATCCAGCAATTGCCAAAGAGTATGAAGCCTCTAACCTAGTTAGATTTAAAGACGCCAGAAAATTAATAAATTATTATATAGAAACTGAACGATTAGTGCCTGAGAATGATTTTGTAGACTATAACAAAACTATTTACACCATTTGGATGACTAGCACATTTTGGCAATCTCAAAAATTAGCAATACACACAGCTAGTTACACAACTAATAAATGCGGGGCTATAGAAATGCTGTGGAGTATTTTATTGCCATACCTAACAGCAAAAGGCTTAGAAGAATACCAGCAGCTTAGAAAATTTGTAAAATTACCAACCAACTAAATATACAACTATGAGAAAAATTGATACCCTTTTAGCAGAGTACGCAGTAAGCCATCAAACAAAACTAAATATAGCTATACACTACATTTGCGTGCCGCTTATTTTTTTTAGTTTAATTGGTTTATTAGCCAGTATACCTATCCCAAACGTTATTACAAATACATTACCAGTTTTTTTAATGCCTTATGCTCATTTAGGAACTATTGTTCTAATTTTTGGATTGTTTTATTATCTAAAATTATCTAAAACTCTATTTGCAGGAATGTTATTTTTTTCTGTTATAGTACTTTTAGCAATAAATTATGTGTCACTTTTTATAGGAATACCGTTGTGGTTAAGTATGTTAATAATTTTTGTGCTTGCTTGGGTGGGGCAATTTATAGGGCATAACCACGAGGGTAAAAAGCCATCCTTTTTAAAAGATTTACAGTTTTTAATGATTGGTCCGGCTTGGACAATGAGTCATTTATTTGATGCTCTAAATATTAAGTTTTAACGTTTAATAGTGCTAAGTGTTATTAAAGCATTGTAATAACACTTAGCAATTTAGATTTGCTTAAAAACAAATTGTATTCTGTATCTATTTCTTTAAGCTGTGTTTCTATTAGTTTTACTTCTCTATAATTTACAAGAAAAAGCGAACCTTCTCCCAGGTTAAATTTTCTTTCCTCAGTGTAAACTAGTTTTTTATAATCTTTAACCAAATCCATAACTATAGTATGTTGGTTGGTATAAGAATCAATTTCTTGCAAACCACTTTCAATTTTGTTGCTTAAGCTAACCTTGGTGGCCATAATATCAAAATCTATATCTTGTAATTTTACTTTAGTTAATTTTAAATCTGCTCTTTCTTTTCTTAAAAATAAAGGAAAACTAATAACTAAACCTGTTTTATAGTTAGCGGAATTAAAACTATCTAGATTTTGATAATCTGAGCTTAAAAAATTATACTGCAAATCAATTTTTGGTAGCAAATTATTGGTTTTATACCTTTTATCTATAGTTAGTATATTTTTCTTAATTTGTAATTCTCTTAATTTAGGATGATTTTCTACTAACTCTTCAGTGGTATTAAGTAATGAGCTGTTTAAAACGGTGTTTATGCTGTTAATTGTTGTAGTATCTGGCGTTATAGCATTTGTTATCTCTAGTGGGACATTGTTTTGTAGCCATAGAAAGTTAGACACTTCTAGTTTAGACTTTATGTACCCAATTCTTGCTTTTTCAATATCTAATAATCTGTTTTTATAGTTAATGCTAGCTTCTAAAGTGTCTACTGCAGGTTTATCTCCAGCAAAAAAGCTCTTTTTTACATTAAGTAATCTAATTTCTGCATTTTTTAAATAAGCAGTGTAAACAAGTTTAGCCTTGTAATTTTTTAACCAATTAAAATATGCCTCTGTAGCATCAAATAAAAAGTCGTTTACTACTAATTTTTGTTTAGCAGCAGCTTGTTGGGTGTATAGTTTAGCTTGCTTTAAGGTTGCCATTCTTTTATTGGTAAGTAGGCCCTTAGCTAAAGACACAGAAACACCAGCGCTGTATAAACCATCTTCTGGTGTATTGTATTCTGGGTTTAAGTAAACCCCTTCATTATTCTCATAATTAGCTTTAAGTTCTACACCATACCAGGTAGGAATTTTAAAAGCAGCATTCAATTTATCATAATAGTTAGTGCCTTTAAATTCTTTATTGGCATAATCTAATTCTATCTTAGGATCAAAAGCACCTCTAGATTTTAGCAACTTAGCTTCACTCTCTGTAGTAATTAAGCGAGCTTGTTTAACTATTGGATGGTACTTTTTTACGTAACCTAAGTATTCTTCTAAACTTAATATACTATCTGTTTCTTGTGCCTGTAGGGTAAGGCAAAGCAAGGAACAGAATAGAATTATATAATTTCTCATTGCTTATTTTTTATCAGAAGTTGCTGTTTTTGGAGTGTAATAATTGGGCGGAAAACTATTTATTTGTCTCCATATTTCAAACCAAATAGGCACATTTTCTAGTAAGGCAATTGTTTTGGCTCCAGAGCCAACGCGTATAGCCTCTGGCCAAGGAATTTCATTTTCATTAGGCTTAAGTAAAACTCTGTATTTACCATTGGTGCTAATAAAATTTTCTATAGCTACTATTTTTGCGCCATATGTACCATAAGATACGTTAGGCCAACCGCTAAATATTATTGCAGGCCACCCATCAAACTGTACCCGTACGTCTTCACCAATATGTATTAGTGGTAAATCTATTGGGTTTACAAACATTTCTACGGCCAAATCATAATTAGCAGGCATAATATGTACCAGTGGTTCACCTTCTTTAAATGTTTCTCCTATACCTGCTTTAATGGTTTTGTTAATGTAACCAGCTTGTGGTGCGGTTATAAATAGTAAACTAGTTCTTTTTTTATAATTGGCTAAGCTTGTTTCTAATTTAGATACCTGAGCTTCAGTATCTAAACCACTAGATTCTGCTGTATACAAACTGCTTTGTGCCTTGGCAATTTTGTCTGCATAGGTGGCAGCTAACGTTGAAATAGCAAGTTTACTATTAATTAAATCTTGTCTGGTACTTAATAATTTATTTTGCTGCGAGGTAAGTTTTGCGTTAATTTCTTGCAGTTTAGATTGTTTTTCTTCTACATCTTTAACTGCTTTAATTCCTTCTGCCTGCAATGCAATAGCACGTTCATACTGCGTTTTTGCAATATTGGCATTAATTTTTAAAGCTTCTAAATCTATGCTGTCACTGGTAACTTTTAGTGCGGTTTGGGCAACTTTGTTTTTTGCTTGCTCTAATTTTAAGACACGTTCTTGCTGCAAAGCAGCTATTTGGTTTTTTAAGGCATCGGTTTTGTTTTTATAGGCTATTACAGAAGATGACTTTGCGTTTAATTGGTCATTAGTTCTTTTAGCAAGGTTCTCATCAAAATAATCGCTTTTCACCTCAGAAATACGTAAAATAGTGTCTCCTTTTTTAACAAAATTACCTTCTTGTACATACCACTGTTCTACACGGCCAGGTATTTGTGATTGTAATGTTTGTGGCCGTTGGTTTGGTTTAAGCGTAGTAACATTACCTTGACTTGTAATATTTTGCGTCCACGGTAAAAACAATACTAAAACTAAAAATATACTAAATATTTTTAAAAATGTTTTAAAGCCTTTGTGGTACTCCTTGTTAAATATTTCTTTACCAGATCTGTAATTAGATAAGTCTACATATTGAGATACCTTGTTTTTAGATATATTTAGCATAGCTTATGATTTAGAAGAGATTATAACACCATTTTTTAGTGTTATTTTCTTATTACATTTTTGTTCCCAACTTTTATTATTACTAACAATAATTAAACTCCAAGGGTGAGTTTTTAGTGATAAATAGTCTATGATTAAATTTGCTTCTTGTTCTTCAAATAAATCTAAAGGATTTTCTAAAATTAGTACTTTAGGCTGTTTTACAATTGCCCTAGCTAAAACTAGCTTTTTAGTAGTGGTGTAGGCTATTTGTTTACCTTCTGGTATTAAAATAGTGTTTAAACCTAAGGTTTGTTGCTTTAAAAAGTCTATTAGGCCTAAATGCTGAAAGGTGGTGTATATTGCCTCGTCACTTATTTCTTCATTCCCAAAGGTTACATTTTCTCTTATGCTTCCTTCAAAAGTAGTTTCCTCAAACAAAGACATTCCTAAATTTGCTCTGTAGTTATTAATAAATAACCCACTTATTGCAAGGTCATTTACGTGTAAATAACCGCTTGTAGGTAATACAACACCAGCCATTAGTTGTAATAATGTAGACTTACCAGAACCACTTTCTCCGGTAACTAAAACCCTATCTTTAGGATTTACAGTAAAAGAAATGTCTTTTAATATTGTTTTATTTTTATCTGGTATGGTGTAAGATATATTATTAAGTTCTAAAGTTAAATCGTCTTTTTCATTAATTGATTCTCCGGTTTGTGGCTCTATAGGCTTATCTACAATTTGCCCTAATTTCTCTATAGAAGTTAGTACATCATAAAAAGACTCTAACCCTAATATTAGTTTTTCTACAGAGTTAATTACTAGTAGAATAATAATTTCAGCAGCCACAAACTGACCAATATTCATACGCTGGTCTAGTACTAAAAATCCGCCTATAGAAAGTAAACCAGCAGTTACAATAACCTTAAATCCCACCATTTGTAAAAATTGAACTTTTAAAATAGAGAAGTGACTTTCTCTAGATTTTAAGTATTTATCTACCAAATAATCTGTTTTTTCTAAAGCTAAAGACGTTTTTCCAGATAGTTTAAAGCTAATTACAGATCTGGATATTTCTTGTAGCCAGTGAGCAACTCTATATTTATTTTTAGATTCGTTTAAACTGGTATCTAATCCTTTTTGAGAAGTGTATTTAAAAACAACATACGCCAACAGAACCAACAATATTCCAAACAAAATAAAAAATGGGTGATAAAAAGATAGCAAGAGTAAGGCAAAAACTATTTGTAATAGGGCAGAAGGTACATCTATTAAAATTTTTGATAAACCCTTTTGTATAGTTAAGGTATCAAAAAACCTATTTGCTAATTCTGGAAAGTGTAAATTTCTTAATTCTACCATTTTTATTTTTGGAAAACGATAACTAAGCTCAAAAGAAGCACGTGTAAAAATACGCTGTTGTATGGTTTCAATAATTCTTATTTGCATAAGTTTTAATACTCCAGAAAAAGCAACACCAATGGTAACTAATATAATTAATACTATCCAAGAAGCAGATACTTGTGCTCCTTGCAACAGGTTTATAATAGTTTGTATACCAATAGGTAAACTTAGCGCTACAATTCCTTCAAAAACAGCATAGTAGCCAATTTGTAATATATCTTTACGCTCTAACTGCAATAGCCCTAAAAATCGTTTCCAAGGTGTTAAAGTTTTATTTGGCATTTACTAATGTTTTAAAAGTTAAATCTGTATAAAAATCTGTAGGTGTTGTTTTGCTATTACAGCTTGTAATAGACTTAAAATGTAGTTTTAAAAAATGCTGATGTAAAGCACCCTCTAATAAATTACTGGCAAAACTTAAGGCGTATTTATATTTAGGGTTATAATCTGTAATCATTTCTGCAATACGCTGCACTGTGCGCTTGTAAGGCGTAAAAAAACCTTCTTTATTATCTTGGTCTACACCTTTTGTGTAGTAAGATTTAGAGTTTTCATTAATAATAATTGTATATAACAACTCTTCATTAATATGGCTGTAATTATTGTCTTGTTCTGTAGTTTTAGTAACAACCTCCACAGCTTTTTTTAATTTTTCTTTGGCATTTGTAATACTGTAGGTTTCAATTACCAACTGGTATTCTATCCATCCCCAATACCAAGCGGTTAGGTACATTAATAGTTTGTGTTTGCTCTCAAAATATCTATAAATAGAACTTTCATTAGAACCAATACTATTTCCTAGTTTTTTAAATGTAAAATCTTCAAAACCAATTTCTTCTAAAAGTATAATACTGTGTTCAATAATTTTTTTACCTAATGTAGATGACTCTGGGTCTTTTAAATAAATTCCTTCTGGTATTTCTATTTTAATATTTGATAGTAATTTTTTCATAACTAAAACTATTAAATGCAAATATAATAGTATTACTATTAAAAAAGAAACTAAAGCTATTGTGGGTCATTAAATTAATGTAGTAAAATTAGCGAAACATTAGTAAAAAAAGGACTTTACGGTGTTAATTAAATATATGTTAAATGTTATATATGTTTATTTTATAACAAAAATTATATGCCTTAGAATATCGCTATTCGCATTTCAAAAATATTTTACACAACCACTAAATAAAAATAGCTAAGAAACTTATAAAATAAGGTGTTTTACAGAAAACCTAATGGTGTTTACAGATAGTTACTTTTTTACATAGTTAGTATGCATAGATTTGAGCAAAAGTCATAATACATTAATTTATAAAAATATGAGACTAAAACTAACAACTATACTTTTTTTAATCTGCGGCCTTCTTTTGGCTCAGGATAAAGAAACGTTTACAGGTAGTGAAGATAATGTAGAATATAAAGCAATTTTTGATGGTAAAGATGTGTATCTCACTTTACGTACAGAGTTTAAGGAAACTATGCTATCTATGTTGCACCGCGGGTACACAATTTATTTTGATACCAAAGGAAAGAAAAAGAAGAATGTAAGCATACAATATCCGTTAAAAACCGAACTTCCAGAAAAAGGAGCTAGGCCAGAAAGAGATGAGCGTAAAGAAAACAGAGAGAATAGCGATCAAAAAGGCCCAGATATTGCAAAAATGATAGAAAACTTGCCTAAAAAAGCAAATTATTCCTATTTTGATTCTTCTGAAGATTTTAATTTGGATATGAATAATTTGGGTATTGTAATGAATTACAACTATTATAATACTAAAGAAAAAGGGGCTGTTTTGGAGTATCATTTAAAAATACCAGCATCTAAAATATCCTCAGAAACTGGCAATCTCTCTAAACTGTCTATAGGAATTGTATCTACCAAACAAGAACAAAAAAACAACCAACAAAAACCTAATATTAGTATGGGAGGTAGGCAAGGTGGCGGTGGCCAAGGCGGACCTCCTGGTGGTGGCAGATCTGGTGGTGCAGGAAGAGGAATTAGCGGAGGAAGACCACCGCAAGCAGACACAAATTCACAAGTAGAGAAAATAGATTTTTGGTTTAAATTATATCCAAAAAAGAATAAATAAAGGAAGAAGCACTAACCAATATAATTTTTTAGTTTCTTTTCACTAAACCGATTACGTTGTGGTAATCGGTTTTTTTGTGTTTTGTTGTAACCTAGCGCAACCCGTTTATATTTTTAGTTTAAAAGTAAAAAAAGTGGTAGATAAAATATAGCTTTTAGTATATGCAATACCCTTAAACATCTATTATTGTTTAATAGGATATAAGATAATTTCACCTTTACAGTGTAAATTAAAAACACCTAATAATGAAACGTTATCTTATAATAGCAAGTTTACTTATTGTACAGCTCTCCTTTGCACAGGAAAATGTAAGTAAAACTACAGCAACAAAAAATGTATGGTCTTTACAAGATTGTATTGCGTACGCCCTAGAGAATAATATAACTGTAAAAGATGCATCGCTAAATAAAAGTTTGGCAGAAGTAAATTACAGCAAATCTAAGTCTAGTAGATTACCTAATTTGTTTGGTAATGCATCTCAAAGTTTTTCTAATGGTAATACCATAGATCCCATAACAAGTAATTATGTTACAGACCAAATACACAGTACAAATGTGGGTATTAATACATCAGTTACTTTATTTCAGGGAAATCAAATTACTAATGAAATAAAACAAAATAAATTATTGTTAGAGCAAAGTATTTTTGAAGAGGAAGTAGAAAAAAATAACATTGTTTTAAATATTTTAGAAACCTACTTACAAACACTTTTTAGCAAAGAAAATATTGCTATTGCAGAAAGTAATTTAGAGGTTTCAGAGAAAGAGGTTAAAAGAGCAAAAGCACGTTTAGATGCAGGTTCTATTGCCTTAACAGATTATACAGAAGCTCAAAGCCAAGCTGCTACTAACAAATACAATTTAATTACTGCTAAAAATGATTACCAACAGTATATAATAGCACTAAAGCAGTTGTTAGAGTTGCCTCCATTACAAAATATTGAAATTGAAGATGTAACCAATAATTTAGATTTTATTAATCTAGAATTAAATAAAGAAGCTGTTTATACAAAAGCACTAGATATTTTACCAGAAATAGAAGCTAGCAATTTAAATATAGCAGCAAATAAAAAAGAATTAGACATTGCTAAAGGTGGTTATTTGCCAACCTTGGCATTAACCGGTAGTGTTGGCAGTGGTTATACTAGTATAAACAGCAATACTTTTTCAGATCAGTTTGATGTAAATTTTAATCAAAAACTAGGGTTAACACTAAGTATTCCAATATTTAACAGAAACCAAACTAAAGCAGCTGTACAAACAGCCACTTTAAATATAGAAAAAGCAGAAATACAAAAGCAAAACGCAGAAAAAGAACTGTATAAAAAAGTAGAAACAGCATACCAAAACGCCTTGTCTGCCCAAGAGCAAGTAATAGCTTCAGAGACATCTAAAATAGCTGCAGAAGAGTCTTTTAAACTTGCTCAAAAAAAGTATGAGTTAGGAGATTTAAGCACTACAGATTTGGTAATAAGTCAAAACACATACACCAATGCGCAACAAAATTACTTGCAAGCAAAATACTTAAATATTTTATACCATCAATTACTACAATTTTACCAAGGAAACGATATAAAACTTTAATTAAAATACAATGAAAACAAAAAACAAAATAGTAATAGCAAGCATTACAGTACTAGTAATTGCTTTGGTAGGATATTCATTTATTACTAATGAAGATAATACAATAATACAAGCACAAACAGTTACAGCAAAAAAAGCTAATGTAGCAACAATTGTTACAGCAACCGGAACTATAGAACCAATTACACAAGTAGAAGTAGGTACGCAAGTATCCGGTGTTGTAGAAAAAATATATGTAGACTATAACAGTGTTGTTACCGAAGGGCAATTAATAGCAGAATTAGACAAAACTAATTTAAATGCTGCAAAAATTCAGGCTCAGGCTGCTTATGATAATGCCGTAAGTCAAAAAAATTATACTAAAACTATTTATGACAGGCAAAAAACATTGTTTGAAAATAAAGTCATTAGTAAATCAGATTTTGATGAAGCTTCGTACAATTATGAAACAGCCAAAGGTACAGTTACACAACGTTTTTCTGATTTACAATCTGCACGCACCAATTTAGGATATGCAAATATTTATTCTCCAATAAACGGTGTTGTATTGTCTAAAGATATAGATGAAGGACAAACTGTTGCCGCAAGTTTAAGTACTCCTACTTTATTTACAATTGCACAAGATTTAAAAGAAATGCAAGTAGAAGCAGATGTAGATGAAGCAGATATAGGGCAAGTTAAAGAAGGCCAACGTGTAACTTTTACCGTAGATGCATATTTGGGAGAAACATTTAGTGGAGAAGTTACTCAGGTGCGTTTAGACCCAACTGTTACTTCAAATGTGGTTACATATACAGTTGTTATTAAGGCAGATAATCAAGATTTAAAATTAAAACCAGGTTTAACTGCAACCATATCAATTTATACATTAGAGTTAAATAATGTGTTAACCGCAGAAGCTAAAGCAATAAACTTTAAACCTACTTTAGAAGATTTAAAAGCTTATAACAAACAACATCAATTACCAGAAAATACTACAAGTAATACTACAGATAAATCTACCCTATGGGTGTTAGAGTCTAACGGTGTTATAACTCCTAAAACAGTTGTATTAGGAGCTAGTGACGGAGTTAATGTACAGTTATTAAGCGGAGTTAATGTAGGAGATAAATTAGTGTATGGTTTAAAAGGTTTTAGTAATACAGATAGCTCTAATCAACCTAAAAGTGAAAGTCCTTTTATGCCAAAAAGACCAGGATCTAATAATAAAAAATAGAAACTATGCGTAAAGAAATTATAAAAATAGAGAATTTAAAGCGACAGTTTACAATGGGATCAGAAACGGTGCATGCATTAAAAGGGATTTCATTTACTATTCATGAGGGCGAGTTTGTAACTATTATGGGGTCTAGTGGTTCTGGTAAAAGTACAATGTTAAATATTTTAGGTTGTTTAGACCAACCAACATCTGGCATATACCAAATAGATGGTGTTAGTGTAAAGGACTTAAACAGAAACCAATTAGCTACTATTAGAAACGAGAAAATTGGTTTTATTTTTCAGTCTTACAACTTATTAGCAAGAACATCTGCTATAGAAAATGTAGAATTACCATTGCTTTACAATAGTAAAGTTTCATCTGAAGAACGTAGAGAAAGAGCTGTAAAAGCATTAGAAATGGTTGGTTTAGGAGAAAGGTTGCATCATACTCCTTCACAACTATCAGGAGGGCAGCAACAACGTGTAGCTATAGCAAGGTCTTTAGTAAATAACCCTGTAATGATACTTGCAGATGAGGCTACTGGTAATTTAGATACAAGAACTTCTTATGAAATTATGTCTTTATTTCAGGAATTAAATGACAAAGGTATTACAATAACATTTGTTACTCATGAACCAGACATAGCAACATTTAGCAACAGAACAATTGTGCTAAAAGATGGAGAAATTATGCAAGATTATACAAATTATAAGGTAGAATCTGCAGCAGAGCAACTAGCTAACTTACCTAAAGAAAATAATTAATTATGAGACTATTAAATTTATTTAAAATTGCAACTAAAGCAATTGTACTTAACAAAACAAGAACATTGCTTACTATGTTGGGTATTATAATAGGGGTAGCATCTGTAATTGCAATGTTGGCAATAGGTGAAGGTTCTAAAGAAAGTATACGTACAACTATTTCATCTATGGGTTCTAATATGATAACAATTAGGCCTGGAGCAGATGATAGAGGACCTGCCAGGGGAAGTGGAGGTGATGTACAAACTTTAACACTTAAAAATTATGAAACCATAAAAGAGCAATCTAATTTGTTGAGTTATATAACTCCTGTAGTTAATGGAGGCGGACAAGTAATAAACGGCTCTAATAACTGGCCTTCTAGTATTTATGGCGTTAAACCAGAATATTTAGATATTAAAGTTGTTGGGTTGCAAAGTGGTAGTATGTTTACAGAGGCCGAGGTTAATTCTGCTGCTAAAGTAGCTGTAATTGGTCAAACTGTTGTAGATAATGTTTTTCCAGATGGTCAAGATCCGGTAGGACAAATGATAAGGTTTAATAATATTCCTTTTAAAGTAATTGGCGTATTAGAAGAAAAAGGAGAGAATACTTTTGGTCAAGATCAGGATGATGTGGTAATTGCACCATTTACAACGGTACAAAAAAGAATTTTAGCAATAGATTATCTAAATCAGATAATGGCTTCTGCTGTTAGTGAAGATGATGCGTCTACAGCCGTAGAACAAGTATCAAAAATACTGAGAGAAGAACATAAATTATTAGATAATGAAGAAGATGATTTTACAGTTCGTTCTATGGAAGAATTAATTTCTACTTTTAGTTCTACTAGTGAAATGCTTACAATATTACTTGTTGCAGTGGCTAGTATATCTCTATTAATAGGCGGAATTGGCATTATGAATATTATGTATGTTTCTGTAAAAGAACGTACTAAAGAAATAGGCTTGCGTATGGCTGTTGGTGGTAAAGGTTCAGATATTTTAATGCAATTTTTAATTGAAGCTATTTTAATAAGTATAACTGGTGGTATTTTAGGAGTATTCTTAGGACTTGGAGCAACGTTTTTTATAGAAAATTTCTTAAATTGGCCTACTAGTGTGGCCTTATATTCTATAATAATTTCATTTGCAGTTTGTGCTATAACAGGTATATTTTTTGGATGGTATCCAGCAAGAAAGGCTTCTGCATTAGATCCAATAACCGCTTTACGTTACGAGTAATAAGATTATGTATAAAAATAAAACAATAACAATAGTATCACACGTGCTAGTATGGCTAACATTATTTTGTTTGCCATATTTGCTATCGTATGGACAAGAGCTAGAAATTAATAGAGTAATTGCACATTTTTGGATTCCATTACTCTTTTCTGCTATTATTTTTTACTTAAATTTTTTTGTAATAGTAGACCGTTTTTTGTTTCCTAAAAAAACATTTTTCTTCATCATTTTAAATGCTTTTCTAATTTTCTTTTTTCTTTTTTTAAAGGAAAACATAGAAGATAATTTTTTTCAGGATTTTGTAAAAAACAGAGCAGTTAATACAAATAGGGAAGGACCTCCTTTTAAAATGGTTATTTACATACAATTTTTATCATACTTAGCTCCTTTATTTTTTGCTGTAGCATTAAAGTCTACTAAACAATGGGCAAAAACAGAAGCAGAAAGAAAAGAAGCAACAAATTTTAAACTAAAAACAGAATTACAACATTTGCACTATCAATTGCAACCTCATTTCTTTTTCAATTCTTTAAATAATATTTATTCTTTAGTTGATATATCTCCTAATCAAGCAAAAAAGTCAATACATAGCCTAAGTAAGTTAATGCGGTATATGCTTTATGAAACTAATTTAGAGTTAGTTCCTTTAAGCAAAGAAATAGAATTTCTTAAAAAATATATAGATTTAATGAAGCTAAGGGTGTCCGATAAAACAATTGTTACATATAACTTTCCTGAAAATGAAACTGGTATACAAATAGCCCCATTGTTGTTTATTTCTTTAATAGAAAATGCATTTAAACATGGTGTTTCTGCAACTAAAGAAAGTAGTATAGATATAGGTATGAGTTGTACTAATGGTATTGTAGTATTTACTGTAAAAAACAATAACTTTCCTAAAAAAACAGATGACAAAAGTGGTTCTGGAATTGGTTTAAAAAATTTAGAGAAAAGACTAACTCTTTTATACCCTAATAAGTTTAACTTTAATAGTTCTTTACAAGGAGAAAGCTTTATAGTTTCTTTAAAAATTGATACTTCTAAAAAATGAGCAATATAAAAATTACGTGTGTTATTGTAGATGATGAACCTATGGCTCTAAATTTAGTAGAGAGCTATGTAAATAAAACACCTTTTTTAAGTTTAAAAGCAAAATGTAATAGCGCTATAGAGGCTATGGAGTTTATTAAAGAACAGCCAGTAGATTTATTGTTTTTAGACATACAAATGCCAGATTTATCTGGGATAGAATTTTCTAAAATGTTACCTAAAAATACACGTGTAATTTTTACTACCGCTTTTGACCAATATGCGCTAGAAGGTTTTAAAGTAGAAGCTTTAGATTATTTATTGAAACCTTTTGATTATGCAGAGTTTTTAGTTGCAGCTAATAAGGCAAGTACTTGGTTTTCATTAATAAAAGAAAAAAAACAATCTAATGTATCTAATCAAAAAGAGTTTCTTTTTGTAAAGTCCGAATACAAACAATTGCGCATAAAACTAGCAGATGTGTTGTATTTTGAAGGATTAAAAGATTATATAAAAATTTGGTTAAAAAATAATCCTAAACCCATTTTAACTCTTATGAGTTTAAAATCGTTAGAAGAGGAGTTGCCAGAAACTAATTTTATGCGTGTACACCGTTCTTTTATTGTTTCTTTAAAGAACATAGATGTTATAGAACGTAGTCAAATTATTATTAACGACCAACGTATAACAGTGTCTGAGCAATATAAACCACGTTTTTTGGAATTTATAACTAACAACTCACTTTAATTATTATCATTTTAACTTTAAGTTCTTCTATGTAATTTACCTATTGGTAGATACAATTAAGGCAGTTATCTATTTGCCTTTTTAAACGTATTTTTTGGTTATACTTTTAAACTATTAATAAGAAAAATGGTCTTATTAACAAGCAAAGTATAATATTAAAAATGTATTAGTTATGAAAACATTAGTTAAAAAATACATCATACCAGTAACACTTTTAGTAGCATTAACAACTCAGGTTTCTGCACAAAGAAAGCGTACTGCAAATGAAAAAACAGTAGTAAAAACAACAACCACAAGAACAACAGTAAGTAAAAGAGTGCCTAGCACTAAAGTAACTTATAAAACGCCTAAAAAGAAAATTGTTTCTGTAAGAACGGTGCCTAATAAAACTGTGGTTAAGCACAAAGGTGTTAACTATTATTACGCTAACAACAAGTTTTACACACAATCTAGAGGTAGGTATATAGCAATTGCACCCAAGGTAGGATTTAGAATTAATGTTTTACCAACAAATTATAAAAGGGTACGTTTTAACAACCGTAATTATTATAATGTGCAAGGGATATTTTATGTGCAAATAAATAACCAATATGAGGTTGTAGATCCAGAAGTAGGTACTATTGTATATGAGCTACCTAGTAATTATGAAAAGGTAATTATAGACGGACAAACTTATTATGAATTTGCAAATGTATTGTATGAAAAAGTACAAGTAAATGGTACCAGAGCTTATGAAGTTGTAGGTATTATAGATATGGATTAAGTTGAGTTAGTTTAGTTTTTTTTAAGAAAAAAAAGGATAGTTACATGCTAATTATCCTCTTTTTATATACTATATTTTATTTATAAACTTATTTCTGGGATACTTTTATAGTTCTAAGCTTAATAATGCCCAAAGCGTTAAGAATTTTTATAATAACATAAGTAACATCAACCTCATACCATTTTACACCAAAATTAGCTCTACTAGCATATTTATGGTGGTTATTATGGTAGCCTTCACCCATCATTAAAAAATCAAACCTAAAAAGGTTTTTACTGGTGTTTTTCATTTTAAAATTTACGTAACCGTAAATATGACCAAACCAGTTTATAATAACACCGTGTATTGGCGCCATTAAAAACGTAACTGGTAATAAAGCCCACTGCCAAGCGGCTGTAGTAAAGTACACAAAAAATAAAATGTATAATGTAATCCAAAGTAACCTAGAGAATCTAGAGCTTGCAAAAGCATCAAAAGATTTCCACTGTGGTACATTTTTAGTAAAACGTTTGTCTACTGCAATTCGTTCTTTATTAATGTCTTGGTATACGGTTTTTGTACGCCACATCATAGAAAACAAATTATCATCATAAGCAGGGGAGTGCGGATCTTTTTCTGTGTCTGTGTACGCGTGGTGCATACGGTGCATAACACCATAACCATAAGCACTTAAATAACTAGATCCTTGAAAAATCCAGGTTAATACAAAGGTAATACGCTCTGTAGTTTTAGACATTGTAAAAACTTGGTGTGCTGCATAACGGTGTAAAAAGAACGATTGAAAAAATAAACCTCCGTACCACAACACCAAAACAAAAATGACTATTGCCATATAACTTTTTTTTGCAAAGGTAATTTGGACTTTTTCTTAAAACAATGAACCCAAATCAATAAAAAGCCAGTAAATACCAGCTTATAGGCGCTTTCTTATACGGCTTAGAGCCTGTGCTGTAATACCAATGTAAGAACTTATGTACTTAAGCGGAATTACCTTTAAAAGTTCTGGGCGTTCCTTAAATAATTTAAGGTAGCGTTCTTCTGCAGTTAGGTTAAGTAAATTTTGTTCTCTTTTAGACTTTATTAAAAATAAACGTTCTGCAGTTAATCTTCCTATAAAATTGCCAATTTGTGTTTTTGCATATACCTCTTGCAAATCTTCATAAGTTATACTTAATAATGTGGTTTTGGTAAGTGCCTGCAACTGGTATGCAGAGGGTTGCTGCGTTAAAAATGAATCATATGCACTAATAAACTGGTTGTTAAAACTAAAACCAAACGTAATTTCTTTGTCTGGGTTATCTTTTGGTATAAACAAACGCACTACACCAGTTTCTATAAAAGAAATATGTTTTTCTATTTCGTTTATTTTTAAAAAAATATCCTTTTTAGCAATTTCTCTTCGTTGTAATTTAGAGGTAAAAAATGCCCAATCTTCATTAGAAATTGTTGCAATCTGATCTAAATATGTTTTTATCTGCTCCAAACCTTGTTAACTAGTGTTTTAAGTTGGTAAAGATACGTATTACTGGTTTTTTAGCATCAAATTAATTCATATATAACGTATTCAAACTAGTCTTGTATAAACGTGTAGGCTATACGTTTATAGGCTAAAACTTAACTTAATTTTATTTGTAGTATTGCAGGTGTAATTCAATTAATAATCATTTTAATTAGTACTTTAATTAGTATTTATAAAATATTAATTAATAATAAGTTACAAATTAAGGTGTTACTAACTTTATTAGGCTTACATTTGCAGAAGTTAATATCAAATTATTACAATATTATTATGAGTAAAGGAACAGTAAAGTTTTTCAACGACACAAAAGGATTCGGATTTATAACTGAAGAAGGAGTAGAGAAAGATCATTTTGTACACATTTCAGGATTAACAGATGAAATCCGTGAAGGTGACCAAGTTGAATTTGACTTACAAGAAGGAAACAAAGGATTAAATGCAGTAAACGTAAAAGTTATCTAAATATATATTTCAAGTTTTTACAAAAGTCCATCATTAATTTGATGGACTTTTTTTATACCTAAAAATGAGTAATTGCAAGAAATATGAGTTTATTTTAAATTGATTTTTTAAAATGATTTGTATTTTGCCAAAAAATAGAAATAAAATGAGTGACGAAAAGTTTATGCAAGAAGCTGTAAATGCAGCTTTAAAAGGAATGCAAAACAATGAAGGCGGACCATTTGGTTGTGTTATAGTTAAAGACGGTAAAATTGTTGGTAAAGGAAATAATAAAGTAACTTCTACCAACGACCCAACTGCACATGCAGAAGTTACTGCTATAAGAGATGCGTGTAAAAATCTAGACTCTTTTCAGTTAGATGGGTGTATAATTTACACATCTTGTGAGCCTTGCCCTATGTGTTTAGGTGCAATTTACTGGGCAAGACCAGAAAAAGTATACTATGGTAGCAGCCAAGCAGATGCTGCTAATATTGGTTTTGATGATGAATTTATTTACAAAGAAATTCCATTACCGTACAATGAAAGAAGTATACCTTTTGAGCAGTTATCGCCAGAAATAGCAATAAAACCTTTTCAAGAATGGACTAAAAAAGAAGATAAAACAGAGTACTAATTATTAACTACTTAGTTTTAAAGCACTAATTAAACTAGATTATAACTGGTTTGGTTAGTGCTTTTTTTATAAAAACGTTTAGCGTTAACACTAAACCTAATTAAGATAATAGTAGCTAGCTAACAGCCATATTTTTGCTATAAAAAATAAATATGGAAAATTGGTTATTTGCATCGGTCGAAATTTTAGGCAAAGTTGTACTAAGTATTGTAGCAATATTTACCATTATAATAATAATTACAAGAATATCTGGCTTACGTACTTTTGCCAAAATGTCTAGTTTTGACTTTGCTTCTACAATTGCAATAGGTTCTATATTAGCGTCTATAGTTTTAAATTCTAACCAATCTATTACTAAAGGAGCAATAGCTTTAGGTGGTATTATCTTATTTCAATCTGTTTTTTCGTATTGTAAACGCAATTATGAGTGGTTTAATAACTTATTTACCAACAAACCAATGTTATTAATGGAAAACGGAGAATTTATACTTCAAAACCTTAGGAAAACCAATGTAGATCCAAAAGATATTTATGCTAAACTTAGAGAGGCTAATGTAAAAGATAAAAGCGAAATTTTAGCTGTTGTACTAGAAAGTACTGGAGATATATCTGTACTACATAAAAGTAAAGATATAGGTCTTGCAAAAGAAATTTTAACAGGTGTACAAAAACAACAAGACTAAAATATGCGTTACTTTTGTAATTAATAAGCTATATAAAAATTACAATTTGTTAGAAAAAAGGCGACAATTACCAGAACAACAAGAAGCTAATACAGACTATTTTATTTACTGCTTAGAAGGGGTAGAAGATGTAGAGGTAAATACAATTACTACAACACAAAATAAATTAGCAGAATTAACCTCACAGTACGGTGTTGCTAGTATTTATAAAACGTGCGACACCATAGAGGATTTAGAAGCTAGCTTAAATACGTTACTTTTAGATGATCATAATTTTAAAAATTATGAAATTATTTATCTTGTAATTGCTGGGGAGGCAAATAGCATTTGTTTAAATGATTATTACTATAGTTTACAGGAAATAGCAGAAATTTTTGAAGGCAGATTGCAAAACAAAATTCTACACTTTTCAAATGCTAAAGTTTTAGATTTAGATGAAGAAGAAGCACAATATTTTATAGCTATTACTGGGGCAAAAGGCGTATCTGGTTATGGCAATCCTTGTAACGGTATATCTAGTGCAGAATTAGACAAAGTTTTTTTTAATTTGTTTAAAGAAGATGACAATATGTTTGATGTTGTAGAAGAACTGCACCAAAGACATTATAAAATGTGTAAACTATTAGATTTTAGGTTATACTACTAACTTAGCTGTAAAAACTACATTTTTTGTGCTAAAATAAATTACTAAATATGTTTCTCGCTTAAGTATTTCCAATATCGCTTAGGCACGTGTTGTATGTGTAGTTTCATATTTTTTCTAGATTCAATATTTGTGCTCTTAAAATAATCGTTCCATAATTGCTGAAACTCTAATTCTACCGCTGCAAATATATCTGCAGACGTTTTAGTGGGGTCAAAACTAGCATCAAAGTCTAGCTTAATTATATCTACCTTTTCTAAATTATAATACAAACCATATTTACGCTTTAAGTCGTAAATAAGCCATTTTTGGTCTGCATAACGCTTCTCAAAATGCCTTTTTATAAGTGGTAACACATTAAAATCTGGCTCTATGTTAGCAAAATAAACACCATCTTTAGTAAGTTTAAAACGTACAAAAGCCTCCATTCTATGCTTTTCTCGTCCAACGTTTTTAGTGAGCTTGGCTATCTCTAAAATATGTTTGTTAGTAAAGTCAGACCCAACATTTTTATGAGAAGCAAATACATATACTATTGCATTATATAAAGTATCTTCTACAATGGGTTTTTCACTTAAAAATGCATAATAAAACCGCCTAGCTTCATCTGTAGACATTTTCTTTTTTAAGCCCGCCCAAACGCGGTTGGCTTTTTCTTGGTTAGTGTAAACGGTGTCATAAGTGCCAAATAAAGGTTGCTGAAACCGTTGCTGAGTAACAATTTTAACTGTTTTTAATTTTAGCTCAAAGGCGGTAAATACTGCTGTTAAAAACCCATCAAATGTACCGTCATAAATTAGTGTGGTCTCCATAACACAAGTCTATCCAAAAAGATTTAATTGGTTACTAAGCAAATCTGTGTATTTACTTTTAGAATTTTGCAATATTAAACCTTTAATTTTTTCGGCAGTTAAATCTCTAGTTTCAAATTTATTAGAAGCGCAAATTAAAAAGTACTGCGCACGATTTAATGATACACCAATTGCCTTTAAATGCTCCCAATTAAGTTGTCTGTAGCGCCTTGCTTTTAGTATTTTATATACAGATTTCATTCCTAAACCAGGAATTCTTGCCAGCATATGCTTGTCTGCTTTATTTACATCTATAGGAAACTCGTGTAAATTACGTAGTGCCCAACCCAATTTAGGATCAATATCTAAATCTAAATGTTGGTGTTGCTCGTTTAAAATCTCTTCAATGTTAAACCCGTAAAATCTTAGTAACCAGTCTGTTTGGTATAATCTATTTTCGCGTAGCATAGGAACAGGAGTACCAATTTGTGGTAAACGTGTATCATAACTAATTGGCACATAGCCAGAGTAGTATACACGTTTTAAATTAAAATTCTTATAAAAATAGTTAGAGGTGTACATAATCTGCATATCATTTTCACCACTGGCACCAACAATCATTTGTGTACTTTGCCCACCAGGAGCATATTTTGGCGTACTTTTTATAAGCTTTTTCTCGTTTTTGTATTGTATAATTTCATTTTTAACCTTAATCATAGGTTTAATAAAATCCTCTCTATTTTTATCTGGAGCTAAAAGTTTTAAGCCTTTTTTAGTCGGAATTTCAATATTAACACTAAGTCTATCTGCGTACAAACCAGCCTCACGCATTAGCTCATCACTAGCACCCGGGATAGATTTTAAATGTATGTACCCATTAAAATTCTCCTCTAAACGCAATTTTTTAGCCACAGCAACCAAACGCTCCATAGTATAGTCTGCACTTTTAAAAATACCAGAGCTTAAAAAAAGACCTTCAATATAGTTACGTCTGTAAAAATTTATAGTTAAATCTACCACCTCTTGCACTTTAAAAGCAGCACGTTTAATATCATTGCTTTTACGTGTAACACAGTAAGCACAGTCAAAAATACAATGGTTTGTTAATAGTATTTTTAGGAGAGATACACAACGGCCATCCTCTGTGTAGGTATGGCAAATACCAGAAGCAGACGCATTACCCAATCCTTTATTGGTATTGGTTCTGTTGCTGCCGCTAGAGGAGCAAGACACATCGTACTTTGCAGCATCTGCAAGGATGTTAAGTTTTTCTTGTACACGTTGAAAAGACATACCTAAAAATTATAGTTTAGACTGTAAAGATACAATGTAAACTAATAAAAAGCACATTTTGTAATTAATTTATATCTCATTTTATGATATATAAAAGTGTAATTTACTATATTTGACACTGAAAACAATACAGTTATGAACCGTATTAAGTACGTATTAGAAGACAAAGGAATTAAGCAAACCTGGTTGGCAGAAAAACTAGGCAAAAGCTACAATATGGTAAATTCTTATGTACAGAATAGGAGACAACCAAGTTTAGAGTTACTGTATGAAATTGCACAAATTTTACAAGTAGAAGCCAGAGACTTATTAGATGGTAACCAAGCCGTATTTAATACAACTACAACAGAAACCGATACGGTAAACATACCTTTAGTAGGCTCTGTAGCTTGCGGTTTACCAATATTTGCAGAAGAGCATATAGAGGCACAAATTGCCATATCTACAAAGTTGGTAAAAACACCTTCAGATTATTTTTTGCTAAGAGCCACAGGAGACTCTATGAACAAAAAAGGAATAGACAGTGGTGATTTACTACTAATTAAACGCCAGCATACTGCTGAAACCGGAGATTTAGTATTGGCCTTGTTAGATGATGAAGCTACGGTTAAAGAATTTAAAAACAACGGTAGTAACCTTGTTTTAAAACCACACTCGACAAACCCAAAACACCAACCAATTATTTTAACTACAGATTTTAAAGTACAAGGTATTGTAGCAGATGTTATTAAGGTGTAGTTAAATACATAAGTTTTTTGTGTTTTTTGTAATAAACAGGAGGGAAGTAGCATTTTCTCCCCAACTGTAGAAAGTGTTACCAATAACTAATTTTATACCATTTATAAATAAATAGTATCCAATTACACATATCCGTAATTGTAGTAAAAAAAATAGTTTTAAATTATAGGAAAATTTAACAGCCAAAACTAACAAAACTACATTAAGAGTGTTTATACACCCGTATTGGCGTAATAAACGCAGTTAATTGAGTTTATATGTAGTTACCACACATTACCACTGTTATGGATGATAGGAGAAATAAAAAAATAAATTATATAAATGGAATTCAATGAAAGTCACGCATACAAGTTTTTACTAAAGTTTAAGAAAAACGAGACGCTTATAATGACTAATTATACCGACTCAGACAAAAAAGGGTGGAATATTTTAGTAAAACGGGATTTAATTGAACATATAGGAGACATGCAATTTACTATAACTCCTAAAGGTAAAAAGGTAATAAGATTAGGAGGATGGAGTAGATATTTAGACTACTTAGAAAAGAAAGATATAAATGAATACAAAAAAGAGAATTATGATTTTTTGTTTTCTAAATACAGATATAAAACATTTTGGTTAGCTATTGTGTTAGCTGTTTTTGGCGGAATATATAGTGGATATGATTTTATAGAACGCCTAACCAAAGAAGGAGATTCCCAACAATCACAAATCCCCATAAAAGAAAAGGAATTGGAACTATCCAAACAGCATACTTTAATTTTAAACCAAATAAGTCAAGATTCTTTACAGATGACCAATTGCGCGAAAGAAAAACAATAGGGTTATTTGAAAACATAAAAATAAAAACGTGTGGTAACATCGTATAAAAATAATGCGTAGTTTAGTGTTTAATCTAGAGTTCGTGCACTTTTGTTACATCTGATTTTCCTGCGAAAAACCCTCGCATACAGAACCGCACTATTCTTATACGCAACGTTAGCAATAATTATAAATATAAAATATTGAGCTACATAATTTCAATAACTCGAAAGGACATTCCAAAAATCGATAAACTTGCATGGGTTTTATTGGATAAATTAATTCTTAGGGAAAAGAAAAAAAAACCTAAACAAGATTTTTTAGATCTAATTGAAAAACTAATATCGAAGTACCAATGTATTTCTAAATTATCAGATGATGACATAGATAATGGTGTCTGGAGTGATGGACCTCTGATAAATAACGCAGGTCATGATATTACAACTCTTGGTTTAGTTGATAACAAAGTCGATGAAGTTCTACCATTCATAATATCTATGGCCAATAAGAATGGATTTGTAGTATTTGATAAACAAACTAATATTATACATCGAACAGATAATAAAAAAATGCGATGGGTTTGGTTAATTAGTCTAGTTCTTTCTATAGTCGCTTTTCTCTATTTAATACCCAATAGTGTATATAATTTATCTCCTTTAATATTTTCAATACTTGGAGCCGCTATATCAATGCTGTTTTTAATTCAATTTTTTTATGACTTCAGAAACATTCAAGATTATCACGATAAAGTTGAGCACGGAAACGATACTAAATTTAAAATTTTAGCTGTCTCTTCTATTCCTTTGGCTTTCATACTATATATGACCTTTTCGATGAACTTTGCTTTTGATAAATCGAATGAAATTGAAGAATACGGAATGAAAACTGAAGGCACTATAATTTCAGCTAACGTTACAAATATTAGAAGAAAGACAGGTTCTGGAAAGGTTTTTTATGCCAAAGTTAAATTTGTAACCGAAAATGGAAAAACAATAATTTCAGAAGAACAAATTACAGAAGAAGATTATAAAAATCTTATTATTGGTCAACAAATCGAATTAAGTTATTCAATCAAAGACCCAAAACTTATAAAACTTAAAATGAAATAATTACGTGGAAATAACTATTGCCAACAATACCTATAAGTAATTGCTTGTTCTCACCTACTTCTGAAAATCCTCGCGGATTTTCAGCTTGGTGCGTACTTGCAAAGTTAAGTGCTAAACCACGCAACTACCCATAGCCGAGACCGTTGTGCTTAATTTAAAGTAAAATAAAAAAAAGAACAAAACTAAGCAGAACAAAACCTACAATTAATTACTAGTTCTAGCCTACTTATAAATCACTAAGACTCCAGACTAGCGGGCTTTCTATTCTGTTTTTATTTATTAAATTAGTTGCTTAAACCACGCAGCTAATCTTATACAAAACCGCTGTGTGTAACCTAATAAAACACTATGGACTTTAAACGAACAGGAATAATATTGTATACTATTGAATATAAAAAATGCGTAGACTTTTATGAAAACATACTTGAATTAAACAAAATGTTTGAAACTGAAAATCTGACGTGTTTTGATTTTGGCAACTCTTATTTGATGGTAGAGTTTGACGATGAATATAACGGAACACAAACTGAATCTGAACGAATTAAGACTTGTTTACGAATGAATGTTTCTAACGTTAAAATCCTTGCAGACAAACTGATTGAAAAAAATATTGAAGTAGACTACCAAGAACACACTTGGGGAACAATTGCGAAATTTTTTGACCCAGACGGAAATTTATGTGCCTTTAAGGACAGTGAAACTTTTGAAAAACAAATTGCAGACGGAATTAAAGTGAACTAAGCAGAAGAAGAGTTAACTAACACTTGTACAAGACTATTTTTATTTACTAAATTAGGAGCGTAAACACTAAAGGTTTAATAAGCAAAACCGTGGTGTATAATTAATTAAAATTATGAAAAACATTATTAAAATTGGAATTACGATTATTGGAATTCTACTCGTAATAAATTTTATTGAAAATTTAGACAGCTTAATATCTGAATATGTCAACTACTTGGAAATGAAAAAAATGGATGGTTACACATATTCAAAACAACCTAAACTACTAGATTTTATTCTTTCATTTATAGGTGTCTTCTTGAAATTAATTTTTGGATTATTTCTGATAATTAAACCATCATTATTTACAAATATATATATTCCTGATAACATTGAGTCTAATGATGAAAAATGGGCTTTAAAGTTAATACTAAGCTTTAAATATTGTTTAGCAATTTATTTAATCGTTTTTGGAATAATTGAAGTGATAGAAGTAATTGTTAGAGAATTTCAATTCACAGAAAAGGCTAGAAACAATTATGAATTTGTTAGGTATAGTTGGACTTCTGTAATACCCAAATGTTTTAGTATTATTATAGGATATATATTATATAAATCATTTAATGAAAAATTATTTTTAAAATAACGATAAACAGTAATGGATTTAAAATTTCTGTACTAATTTAATATAAAGATACACGATTTATTAGAGTATGCATTTTTATTAAAATTAATCTGCTAACACATTTAATCATTAACAATAAATGCGTGAATAACTCCTGGTAACCACCCAATAATAGTTAGTATAAGACTAATTAAAAATGTTTTTCCTATTCCGTGTTTCATAAATACAGCTAATGGTGGTAGTATTATATTTAGTATAATTGTTAGTATAGACATATGTAGTTGTTTTAATTATTAAGCAGTTATGTTTATTTGTTTTTATATGTATTTTATGCTAAATTATAAGTATTATGACCAAAGCTTTACCTCAATAAGTCATATTATTAACCTTATCAAGTTTATAAGAATTTCTACTTTATTTCATTACTATTTTTTAGTGAAAAATAATAGTGTTGATGTGTGTTCTCTTCATAAGTAGTAAATTATCCAATGCTAATACTATTTTATCCTAGATATTAATTGAGTTATTTTGTAGTGTAATTCTTACTACATTTGATTTTTTAAATGATTATACAATCATCACTAAAAAAATATTTAGTTCTAAAAATCAAAAATTATGAAAACAAAAAAACTACAATTAAGTTTTATTTTGGTATGTGTTTGCTTGCTAGGCTACAGTCAGCAACCTAACGGACAAACTTCTAATCCTAACGATAATTTTAAATTATTAAACGATTTTTCTGATGAATTTAATTCAGAAAATATTAATTGGAGCAAATGGAGTAAAACAGCTAATTTACCAAGTACTAAAGCCTGGAAATGGAACAACAATGCAAATGCAAAATCTGTAAACTTTAAAGGAGAAAGTGCTGTTGAGTTAACTATGCGTCAGAATGCAAATAATGTTATAGATGGTATAACCTATTTTAAAAGTGGTTGTTTACAATCTATAAAACAGTTGCCTAAAAACTTTGTAGGTTATGTAGAGGCTAGAATTTATGGTGCAGAAATTAATTCTCCAAAAGCTACTGGACTAGACAAGTACAGAGGCGTGTGTCCTTCTTTTTGGTTGTACAGTAAGTTTTTTGATAGTAAGCCAATTGGAGAAGCTGTATATACAGAAATTGATGTAGTAGAACTACAACAATTTGATTTTGATCCTAATGGTCCGGCTGGGCACCAACAAGATTTAATAACAGATGCAGAATCTAATCTTCACTTAGTAAAAAAGGCAAGTTTTGGTAGAGATTGGTATAGACCAAAACAACCAAAAGCAAGAGATGCTCAATTAAATAAGTACGAGTTACCAGGCAAATTTGACCCAACCAAAGGGTGGCATACCTACGGTTGTGAAATTACACCTTCTAAATTATATTTTTATGTAGATGGTGTAAGAGTAGGGAAGTCTTTAGATAATACCTATTGGAGTGATAATCCAATGTATGTTATAGCATCATTAGGCTTAAGAGTTCCATTTGTAGAGTTTAAAGGAAATGTATTTGAGCCTGTAAACCCAGAGGTTAATGCTAGAGCAAAAAAGAATATAGATGAAATGCCAGTATCTATGCACGTAGACTATATAAGAGTTTGGAAAAAAGATGGTTCTGGAGGAACTAATAATCCTGTTGGTAACTGTTCAACAGCTCCAACTTGGAAAAAATCAGGAAATTTTACAAAAGGAGACAGAGTAAAGCTTAATAATGCAATTTATGAACTAAAAGCTGGTAATGGTAGTTGTAGACCTGGTGGTGTTTCTAGTTGTTCTACAAATCAATGGACTAAAATTTCTGATTGTGGTACTAATAGTAGTAGTATTAATACTGACTCAGGAACTGTATATCCAAATCCTGCTAATACAATAGTTAATGTTGCTGCTAGTAAAGGAGATTTTATTAGAATAATTACTTCTGTAGGCACAGTTGTACGCACTGTAAAAGCTAAAAATAGTACTACTGTAATAGATATTTCTGCATTGCCAGCAGGTTTATATACAGTTACAATTACGGGTAACAACAAAAATGAAACTAAACAATTGCTTATTCAATAGCTTAAATTTAATAATATAAGGCAGAATTAAACTTAAGTTTGATTCTGCTTTTCTTTTTGGGTTTTTAATGAAACGACTTAGGAGGGAAGTGTAATGTGTGTGGAATGCCAATTAATTATGATATAGCCTGTTTACATTACTCTTATATGTTTGCCCAATCGGAATTTTATGCTCGTTTATTAAAATACGATTACCTTCTATAAATTTGATTTTATTAATCGCAACAATAAACGATTTATGAACCCTTAAAAAACTATCTTCATTTAAAATAGTTTCGTAATGTGATATTTTTTCGTGGCTAATAAACATTTCATTCTTTAAAAATAGTTTGGTGTAATTACCATAGGCTTCAATGTATAACAAATCATTCAAATCTATTTGGAGATACTTTTTATCGCATTTTACAAATAGGCTAGTAGGGTTGGTATCGCTGTTTGAAACTTCTTGTATTATCGGTTTAGATGTCTGTAACTTTGAAACCTTATTGACGGCTTTTACCAGTCTGTCAAAACTAAATGGTTTTAAAAGGTAATCGACTACGTTTAATTCATAACCTTCTAAAGCATATTCTTTATACGCGGTAGTTATAATTGTTTTAGGTGGCTGACTTAAGGCTTTTAGGAAGTCGAGACCTTTTAATTTGGGCATGTTAATATCCATAAACATAAAATCTACCTTGTGTTCATTAAGAAACTGCATAGCTTCCATAGCGCTATAACAATTATGAACCAATTCTATATGCGGAATTATATGACATAATTCCGTTATGACTTCATGAGCTAAAGGTTCGTCGTCAACAATTATAAACTTAAGCATGCGGTGGTATTTTTAATGTTACTTTATAGGTATTATCTGTTTTATTAAATAGTAACGTATAGTTTTTACCAAACAATAATTCTAAGCGTCTTTTTAGATTCTCAAGACCTATGCCACCTTTGTTAGTATGAGTCCCATCGAAATTATTTTCAATTTCAAATTGCACAAAATTATCGGTATACGTCAGATTCATATGAATGTACGCGTTATTTTTAGACCAGGATTCAACGCCATGTTTAAAAGCATTTTCTAACAAGATAATAAATAGTAAAGGTTTTATTTTTAAATGGGTATCCACATTATAATAACACTGAATATCCACGTCTTTTTTATAACGGATTTTATGCAATTCGATATAATTATTTAAATACGCGATTTCTTCACCTATAGTAACAAAGTCCTTTTTACCTTCATAAATGGTATAGCGCATCATATCAGACAATTTTAAAATGACTTCAGGTGCTTTATCAGAATTCTTAATAGTTAGGGCATATAAGTTGTTTAGGGTATTAAAAAAGAAATGCGGATTCATTTGCGCCTGAAGCATGGCTAATTCGGCTTTAGACTTTTCGCTTTTCAAATTTTGAAACCATTTCCATTGTTCATAAACCCAAAGGAAAAACAAAATTGGTATGGGTAAAAAGAACACGTAGAATGGATAATCTTTCTTAATGTCTAGATAGGTTTCTAAATCACCATAAAACAGTCTCAAATAAAGGAAATATATAAATAATGGTACGTAAATAAGTGCAATAAGTTTCCAGTACTTTTTTATAAATGCAGGAACCAGTAAATACACAACACCTATCCAAAAACCCATTAATATTATAAAAGTCACAGGATTATCTGGTATGTCCATTAAAGTATCTACACCTAATGCTACAATAAAAACAGCAATAAGCACCATAACTTTAAGTATAGTAACACCTTGACGCTTAATATAGTTGTAATTATGAATAGTTAATGCTATGGCCAACCACCAAAACAGGGTAATTAATATAACTTCAAGCGGATCATCATTAGGAATTTTTATAACACCAAAATAATCCAACATATAAAATATGGGGATAATAATTAGTGCCATTAAAAAGGCTCTATATTTTTTGATGTAATCAACCATATAGCAAAAGTAAGTATGTCCTCCTGTATTAACAAGAAAGTTGATAGACACTAATAAAATTTAGTTCAACGCTATAATTTTTTACATGAATGGGATTGATATTGCACTTTACTGTGTATGACTTTATATAAATACCATACGTCATATTAATTATAAAGGAGGTTCTCTTCAGTATATGTTTGTATTCTAACAATAGAAAACAGTACATCAATTAAAAATCAACAGTTATGAATACATTACAAATTAATAATTTAAGTAAGACTTATCCTAATGGTGTAAGAGCGCTAAACAACATTAATTTAGAAATTACCAATGGTATGTTTGGACTATTAGGCGCAAACGGCGCAGGAAAATCATCCTTAATGCGTACTATTGCGTCCTTACAAGAACCTACTTCTGGTAGCATTACTTTTAATGAATCTGATATTATTAAAAAACCAGAACACATTAGACAATGTTTAGGCTATTTGCCACAAGAGTTTGGTGTGTATCCAAAAATTTCTGCTGAAAAACTACTAAACCATTTAGCAGTTTTAAAAGGAATTTTAGATAAAAACCTGCGTAAAAAGCAAGTAACAGCGCTGTTGCAGCAAGTTAATCTCTATCAACACAGAAAAAAAGCGGTTTATACTTTTTCTGGAGGTATGCGTCAGCGTTTTGGTATTGCACAAGCCTTATTAGGAAATCCGCAAATTATTATTGTAGATGAGCCAACAGCTGGTCTAGACCCAGAAGAAAGCAATAGATTTTTAAACTTATTGAGTGAAATAGGGGAGAATGTTATTGTTATTTTGTCCACACATATTGTTGAAGATGTTAGAAATCTATGTCCTAAAATGGCCATTTTATCTAATGGTGAAATTATTTCAGAAGGAAATCCGAAAGATTTAGTAGCAAGTATTGAAGGAAAAATATGGACAAAAATAATTCCTAAAAATGATATTGAAGTGTATAAAAACACCTTTGATGTGATTTCAACAAAATTAGTAGCTGGTGATACGCAAATTAGAATTTTGTCTAATAAAAAGCCAGAAAAAGATTTCCAATTGATAGCACCCAATTTAGAAGATTTCTATTTCGCTTCACTTTTTAATAACCAAACAAAAAAGGCATAGGTTATGTTTAAGCAATTATTAAGATTTGAAATTTTTTATCAGTTAAAACAACGTGCATTTCCCATATTCTTTATTTTGTTTTTAGCCTTTGGAGTTTTTGTTGGTAGACAAGGGTTTGCGCCAACTGGAGTTGATTATAATTCAGTTTATCAAGTGTATTTCCATACCAGTTTATTTACATTAGGAAGTGTTTTTATTATAATGTTCTTTGCCATTAGTGCCATACTTCGTGATAAGCAGCACAATATGGAGTCGCTTATTTACTGTTCTTCCATACAAAAGGTTCATTATTTCTGGAGCCGTTTTTTAGGTACGTTTATATTTAGTGTTTTAGCTTTTACACCATTTATATTAGGCTATATCTTTGGAAACTATTTTTCTGATTTGGATGCAGAACGTATAGGTGATTTCCAATTACTAACTTATGTTCAACCATGGTTATATATTGTTGTGCCTAATTTGTTTATATGTTCAGCAATCATATTTTCTGTGTGTACCTTAACAAAAAATAGTATAGCAACTTATGTAAGTGCCGTATTTGTTTACATGCTATATTTTGTTTGTTCTCTATTTTTAAATTCGCCTATACTAGCGCAATCTGTACCTGCTTCACCAGAAGCTATGGCTTTTGCAGCAATTATAGACCCCTTTGGTGTGGCTGCTTTTTTTGAGCAAACACAATATTGGACACCTTTTCAAAAAAACTCACAATTACTATCGTTTTCCGGATTTTTTTTATGGAATAGATTGATTTGGATCGTCGTTGGTTTGGGAATATTACTTGCAACCTATATGATATTTTCGTTTAGAAAAATCACTAAAAAAGTTAAAAAAGCCAATAAATCAATAAGCAAAAACACCCAATTAGTGGCTTATAAACCATTATTTACAATACATAACTTTAAAGCACAGTATTTAGCATTTATCTCTTTGTTAAAGATCGAGTTGAAAAGTGTGTTTAAGAGTTTGCCATTTATTGCCGTATTAATTATGTGGTTAGCTATAGTTTTTTCAGAATTGTATAGTACCGTTATTAGTGGTGGCGAATATGGTGTGAGTCAATACCCATTTACAAACCAACTTATAAGTTTAATAGTAAATCCGTTAACGCTTTTTAGTCTTATTTTAATAATTTTTTATAGTGCTGAAATTGTTTGGAAAGAACGCAGCTTAAACTTTAATTTAATTATTGATGCTGTACCAACAAAAAATAGCGTGTTTTTTCTTGCAAAGTTGTTTGCAATCTTGTTATTACCTGTCATTATAATAACTACTGGAATTATTATGTGCATCTTGTTTCAGATATCTTTAAACTATAACAATTTTGAATTTGGCTTATACACATCGTTATACTATCATTTAGGATTACAACTTGCTGTATTTAGTATGATTGCCTTATTTATAAACAGTTTAGTAAAAAGTAAGTATTTGGGTATGGGTATCTTCGGTTTTATTGTATTGTTAAGTTTTAAATCTGATGCATTAGGACTAGAACATCCATTAACAAGTCTTGGTTTTATGCCAAGAATTTCCTTTACAAATATGAATGGTTATTATGGCAGTTTAAGCCTATTCAATCATTTAGCTATGTATTGGTTATCCTTTGGATTGCTGCTGGTATTCATATCTTTTAAAATATGGAATAGAGGAGTAGTGGCTAATTTTTCAACTAAACTAAAGCAATTTAAATATGGCTTTACATCTATTCAAAAAGTATTGTCTTATCTTTTAATTGTAGTATTTATTGGTTTCGGAAGTTTGATTTTTTACAATATGAGTATTGTTTCAGAGTATGAAACCAGAGCCGATAATTTAGATTTTAGAGAACAGTATGAGAAAAAGTTCAAACAGTATGAAGATTTAGAGCGACCATATTCCATATCCAGAAAAACTGAAGTTGCTATTTTTCCAAAAGAAAGTCGTTATACCCTAAAAGCGGATTATATATTGAAAAACGGAAGTGACCAACCCTTATCAAAAGTTTTTGTCACAGAACGTCTTCCGTTAGAGTCTATAACTATTAAAAATGCAAATTTAGTAACACATGATTGTGTTTATGGTATTTATATATTTCACTTTGAAAAACCGTTACAGCCCAACGATACTGTACGCTATACTTTTGAATTGAAACACGAACTTAATGGTTATGAAACAGACAAAACCATTGTAAATAATGGTACTTATATAACTCACAGAAATTTTGAGCCTATATTGGGATATAGTTCTGGAATAGAAATTACTAACAAAGTAGAACGAAAAAAACGGAATTTACCAAAGCGAGAGAAAGATATTATTTCTGATGAACATATTGCTCTTCAAGATTTTAACAATGAAAAAACAAACTTTGAAACCATTATATCTACAAGTAGCAACCAAACGGCATTGAGTTCTGGTAGCCTTGTTAAAAAATGGTCAGAAAATAATAGAAACTATTATCATTATAAATCCGAAAACAAAGTAATACCTATGATTGCTTATTTATCTGCAAGCTATAAAACTAAAAAGGTAGATTATAAAGGCATTAGTATTGAGCAGTATTATGATTCAGCGCATTCATTTAATATTGAAGACATTGAAAACAGCACCAAACAAACCCTAGATTATTGTGAGGAAAACTTTGGAGATTATGCATTTAACCATATTAGAATAGCAGAAATTCCTTCACATTGGTCATTTGGTGGCTTTGCGTATCCTGGTGTAATAAGTATGGTTGAAGATCGCCTGTATTTAGTAGATGTTAGAAACAACGAGACTTTCAATCTAGTTGCTAAAAGAACCATTCATGAAGTGGCTCATCAATATTGGGGACATACGTTGTCTGCAAAACCAGTTGCAGGTGGATCTATTTTTGTAGAAGGTTTTGCAAAGTATACCGAAGCCGTTATCATGGAAAAGATGTATGGCAAACGTGCTGTCTATGAATTGAGTGAAAATGCTAGAAGGCGTTATTTTTCAGGTAGATCTTTTGCAAGCGACCTAGAACCCCCAGTTTATAAAGTTCTTGGTCAAGGCTATATTTCTTATGGAAAAGCATTACACGTTATGTTGGCGTTGCGAGACCTTATTGGCGAAGAAAAAGTTAATTATGTTCTAAAAACGTTAACCGATACATATCGTAATAGTAACACTTTAGAAGCCAATACAATCGAATTTTTGGATTTGGTTTATAACGTTACACCAAAAAAGCAACATCACTTAATTAACGATTGGTTTAAAAAAGTAGTTACTTACGACTTAAGTATAAAGGAAAGTTCTTATGTAGAATTAGAAAATGGGACTTATGAGGTTAAAGCGATTATAAAAGCGAAACGTTTTGAAACTATAAACAATGGTGAAATAGTACCAATAGGAATGAACGAACCTATTAAAGTTGGAGTCTTTACAACGCATCCATCATTAGTAAAAGAGGATAGTTCTGTATTGTATTATGAGTCAAATTTAATTAGCGATGACATCACTGAAGTAAAGTTTATTGTAAGTGACCCCCCCAATTACATAGCTATTGATCCTTATGGAACAAGGTCTGATGAGAATTTAGTTGATAATGTGTATAGATTTTAACAAAATGAATTCTAAAAAAAAGAATCTCGAGTTTAACTCGGTCTCATAAAATTTTAGCTAAAACTATAGGTGAAAATAGCGTCCATATTTTAGGCTATACAAATACAATCATCCACTGGATGATTGTATTTGTATATAGTACTTTACTAAAATATCGTTTCAAACCATATTTAACTAAAAAACAAATCCACGAGAATCGCGTATTTAAAAATTTCTGTACCTAATTACAGAATACGCAAATTATGAGCAGTGTTTGTTTTGTTGTAAATATTGGTTTACTTGAAATTTTATAACTTTTTGTGAAAAAGTATTTTAGTTTTAGATAACCACTAATTATAGCTACACATTTAAATTATGTTAACCAAGCCACATTTAGCTTTATATATATATCATTAATTATGTAAAATATTGCTGAAATGCACTATTTCGCTGATTGTTATAAATTGCACTATAATTTATATTATGTAAAATAGGATTATATAAACCATACTCTATTTACTGTTTTCATATACATTTTAATTTACTAATGTTAGCTTGTTAATAATATGTGTGCCAACATTTTTGCCTTGTACAACACCGTTATCTATTGCTGCCCTGTAATGTATACCTCCATATAAACGGCTTATGGCAGCTTCATTTGCAGCCGCATTAAAAGATGTAAACTTTCTGCTTGGTAAACCAAATGGCAATTCGGTATCATCTGTAAAGCTAAAATTATCTCCAAATAAATGTGTTAATATGGTTGCAGATGCTCCAGAAACTACAGAATGTCCGCTAGTATATTCCGGAAACGGCGGCGTTTGTAATAATGGTGTCCATTCTTTATCTATGGTATTGTTTATTAAAGTTTCTGGTCTAATTAGGTTGCTACGGTATTTTTCATCCCAGCAACTAATAAAAGCATCAAAAATACCAATAGATGTTATGGTATTTGCGTGTACAGCAGCCATAAAGTCTAGCTTTTGCTGTTTGCACGCTATTTTTGTTATTCCTATCCAATGTGCACCTGGCGTAATTTTTTTTGTGGCAATCATTAAATGGCCTTTGCTAGTAGATACATAAGGATTACAATCCCAAAACTTTGCAATTTCTACTTCTTCAGACGTATCACCATTTTTACGAATCTCGTTAGTAACGGTATACACTTCTTGCAATTCTTTATAAAAATTACTTGTTGGTTCCATTGAAAACTCTGGATGTTTTTTAGGCTTAAATTGTGCAGCAGAATCTAAAACCATAGGTCTAATTTTGTTCCAATGTGGTTCTATACCGTCCATATAAGCTGGTGGTGTTGGTTGCCATCTACCAGGATTATCTGTAGTTACCGTATACCCTTTAAAAGACCTAGTTTCTTTATAATTGTCTTTATGCATCCAATCTTTTATTCGGTTAGCCACTTTTATAGCGTATGTTTTAGAAGCTGTAAACTCCTTTTTGTTAGTGTTTTGCCAACTTGTGTATAAACTATCTGCAAAAGTTGTAACTATCTCATCTTTAAAAATTAGCTCTTTGCTAACATCTATATAAGCTACAAGCGCAGCAACTTTTAGGTTTACATTTTTTGGTGCTTTTGGCAATGGTTGTAAGGATTGTATTTTACCAGAAAGTGAGTTGTATTTGCTGTTGTTTTGTGCAAGTATTTCATAAGCTGCAACATTTGGATACATATATATTCTGCTTGCCACTGGTGGCGAAAATATATCATGAATCATTGTTTCTGTAATTTTATCTACAGCGTTAAAATATGTATCTACAGGTACTTGTAAAGGCTTGTTTTGTTTTGTGCAAGACACTAATAAAACTAAGCTAAACAAAGCTATAATAGCAAATTTAGAATACAAACTATTTTTAAACTGGTACATTTTATTTATTAATATAAAAACTTTTAGCTACAGTATTGTTTTGTGTAGCTATAATTAAACTATTATTTGTTGCTGTTTTAGCTTCAATTATATGATTGGATTGTTCTGGCACATAAAAACCAGATGTACTATTAGGTACAACTATAAATCCTGTTTTACTACCTTTTAAATAGATACCTTTTATGGCTCCTGTAAAACCGTATACAGTTTCTGAGGTGGTATTATTGCCAACCAAAAGTACATCTAAATATCCATCATTATCTAAGTCTTTACTAAGAATATCATTTATTGGAGCAAGCTGACAAATATTTGGTAGTTTATTAATTTTAAAGGTGTTATTGCCCACGTTTTCTAAATAAACACTTGCAAATGTAGTTGCTTTTAAGGTTTCTTCTTCTAGGTTTTTTATTTCTAATAATTCTGTAAAAGACGGATTAGAAAATTCTGCATATGTGCTGTACTTTTGTTTTAAAGCAACCAGTTGTTTTACAATATCATCTCTAGTTTGTACAGGTAACAATACATTGTTTTTATCTGGATCTGTAAAATATTGTGCAACTACAGGATCTATACTACCATTTTTATCAAAATCTTGCTTGTAAACATATACAGGTTTATTTTTTTTGGGAGAAACAAAACTATTTTCTCCTTGGTTGCCAGCAATAAAATCTATATCGCCATCATTATCAAAATCACCGGCTTTTATAGTATTCCACCAACCATATACTTCTGTTGGAGTATTGCTATTGGTTAGCCAATTAGTTAAAGATTTTTCTAAAACCCCATTTTTATTAATAAAAACAGTAATAGGCATCCACTCTCCTACCACAATTAAATCTTGCCAGCCATCATTATTTACATCTTGCCAGGTTGCATCTGTAACCATACCAATACTAGTTAAAGCTTTGTTTTTTATAGGTGTAAACTTGCCCGAGTTGTTTTGTAATAAGCTACTTTTTGGCGTTTTAGGATAACTGCCTGCAACCAATCTACTACCAACAAAAATATCTATATCCCCATCTTTATCATAATCTGCAGCAGCTATACAAGATCCAATATTTGTTACGTTTGGTAAACTATTTTTTGTTAAAGAAAAAGTTCCTTTTCCATCATTAACATAAATCCTGTCTTGTAATAAATTAGAGTTGCTATCAAACTCTACTCCACCACTTGCTACATACAGGTCTAAGTCCTTATCATTATCAATATCTATAAATACAGCGGCTGCATCTTCATATATACTATCTAGCTTTTGTGTAATTTGATAAACACCATCTTTATTTTGAGTCCATATAGTAGATGGTTGGTCTTTACTACCTCCAATAAAAAGTTCGTCTCCTGTTTTTAGGTTTATATCTGCGGCAGCTATACAAGGCCCAAATTTAGAGTACTGACGCATTAATAAGTGCTGAGAAACAAAGTCATTAGTACTATTTTCTTGGTGTTTGTATGGTAAAATTGATGAGTTATTTTTTAGTAATGTAGATTTTAAAACTGGTGCAATATGGTCTGTTTTGGCATCTGTACTATTTAATTCTAAAACAGTATTTACTTTTGGTTGGTATATTTTAGTTAGTTGCTTACTTGGCCATACTATATGTAAAGAGTCTATTATAGTATCTTTTATTCCAAAATGAAGAATAGGTTCTACAGAAGACAAATACCCGCGTGTAACAGACTGGTATTGCGTTTGCATAGTGCCATTAGACCATAATTTTACCTTAGCTCCAATGGCTTTGGTATTTTGTTTGCTGCCTTTTAATTTTACTCTTAAAAACGTGGACTTAGAATTTAATTGCATTGTGTTATTTTGCAAAATAAAAGCCTTTTGGTTTATATTGTTTACAACAACGTCTATATCTCCGTCATTATCTAAATCTGCAAAAGCAGCACCATTGCTAAAAGATTTTTGTGTACTACCCCATTCATCACTAACATTTTTAAATTTTAATTTATTAGTGTTTTCATAAAAATAATTAGAAATAAAAACTCCTGGTGCTTTAGAAATTAAGGCAGACAATTCCTTGTTTTTAGCTTGTTCCGACCCAAAAATTGTGCTTTGTTTAGAGTAGTTTATAAAATCTAAATCTGTAATATCTTTTACATAACCATTAGTAATATAAATATCTTTATCGCCATCATTATCAAAATCTACTAGTAAAGGAGACCAACTCCAATCTGTTGCAGCTATACCAGCATAGTTTGCTATTTCGCTAGCCTGCAGTATAGTATTGTTTAATTTACCATTATGTACTTGTAAAGTATTGCGCATAAATTGTGAACTGTAATTATTGCGCTTTGCGGTTAAAAACTTATCATAATTATGAGCACCTAACATACTTTTTTGTCTATTATAACTTTCCGGTAGCATATCTACAACCATAATATCTGGATTGCCAGAATTGTTAATATCGGCAACATCTACTCCCATACCATTAAAACTTTGTACAGCCAATAATTGTTTGTTTGCTTCTATAAAACCTTTGTGTTTTCTTGTAACAGTATCTATACCACTGTTTAAATACAACAAATCTTCAGTTAAAAAATCATTAGACACATAAATATCTGGTAAATTATCGTTATTAAAGTCTTGCACGGCAACACCTAAAGAAAACCCTTGGTGCTTTATTCCTAAACTGTCTGATACATTTGTAAATATTGGATGATTTAAACCAGCAACGGAATCATTACGTAGCAAGTAGTCTGATAAATTCTTAGAGTAATAGTGCTTAGGAACGGGTGAATTTTGAGAAAAACGAGAACTTCCATTGTGAATTATAAATACATCTAAATCACCATCTACATCATAATCTAAAAACACGGCTTGCTGACTGTTATTAGGGTCGTTTAACTGGTAAGCCTCTGCTTCTTCTATAAAAGTTGGTAGGCCGTTTACGTTTAAACCTTTATTAATAAAGAGTAAATTATCGCAATTATTGTTACAATTTGGTCCTCCTACACTTAAATAAATATCATCCCAACCATCTGCATTTATATCTACAATTGTTACTCCGGTAACCCAAACATTGGTCTTAAAATTTGCAACTTCAGAAATATCTAAAAAACTAAGGTTCCCTTTATTTAAATATATTTTAGAAGATACTTGGTTGGCGGTAAAAACAATATCTTGTAAACCATCATTATTAAAATCACCAATACCAACTCCTCCTCCATTATATATGTACTGAAAAGTAACAATATTTAAACTATCGTTACCAGTAATTGTGTTGTTAAAATCTACTTTAGTTAGTGCTGCATCTAAAGAGGTAAACCTTTTGTTGCTTGTGCGCTCATTGCATGAGCTAAAAATTAAAAGGGTAATACAAAATAGTAATACGTATTTCAAAATGGCGGCTTTAATTTATATGAAGCAAGTTATAAAAAAAAGTTTTATAGAAAAGTGAAAATATATAGAGCAAATTTTAGTAGCATAATCATTTATTATAAAATTAAAAACTCTTAAAACACCAGTAAAATATGAAGGTTAAAAATACCTCACTTTCTAAAGAAAAAAACAAGATAAAAAAAGTGAAAATATTTTCATTTTACATTCCAAAACAAGATCCAAGGATTATAACTAAAACGTAAATAGGGTTTAACCTTAAACAAAACACAATGAGAACACTAAGTATTATTTTATTTGCTTTAGCTACAGCTGTTACAACATCGTTTACAACAGCATCATTTACGGGAACCTATGATGGTTTTGAAGATGAAATGTATGTGTTTACTACTGATGAAGGACAAACTATGGAGTTTGATGAAGTTAGTCCTGAAACTTTAGAGAAATACGACTTATCTGATGAGTCTTTTCAAGGTAAAACTTTTAAAGTAACCTACCAAACTGTTACTTATACTGATGATGAAACTGAAGAAGAAGAAATTAAAAACATTTTAACTGACTTAAAATTATTAGAAGAGTAACATAACCAACAAAAAGCGTTACTAATGTGTAACGCTTTTTACTATTAATTGTAAATAATACAAGTTTTAACATATTTTCTTGAGATATTTCTAATATTCTGATTTATAGTCGATTAATAATATTAAATATGTTAAATATGTAACAATTAATAGCTAAAAATGTAATTAAAATATTTTTTATAACATCTAAACCCATTTATGGAGCGTAGATATAACAGTTATTAACCCTAAATAAATTTGAACACTATGAAAACTTTATCAATTGTATTATTTGCTTTAGCTACGGCTGTAACAACTTTAGTATCAACAGAAAGCGTAACGGCTACGTATGACGGTTTTGAAAATGAAACTTATCAATTTTCTGACGAAGATGGAGCTACTTTAGAATTTCAAGGATTGAGTTCTGAAGCATTAGGTAAGTACGACTTAACTGATGAGTCTTTTAAAGGCAAGACATTTATAATTACCTATGAGTCTGAAACAGTTGTAGACGATGAAACTGAAGAAGAAATAACAACAAATATTATTACAGACTTAGAATTACAAGAATAATTGCTTAAACCTGTTAATTTATTAAAAGCGTAGCTATTTTAGCTATGCTTTTTTTATTATTAGTAATAATGCAAACTATTAATTTTTAATACCTTAAATTAAACTTTAAATACTAATTTTTAACTTTAATATAATATTAGGTTTAAACATTTGATTTTTTAGTGTACTATATGTATCTTCAAATAAAATACTAGACCTATGAACATAAACTTTCACTACGATGGGGTTACAGCAAGTAACCGTTTAGAAATATTTGCCGCAAAAAAAATTGATAAACTTTTAAATAAGTATGACTTTATTGTGAGTGCAGACATTTTCTTTAAAAAAGAAAATACAACTTCTCCTGAAAAAGGTAAAGTAATTGGTGTTAGGTTAAGCGCACCTGGCCCTAGATTATTTTCAGAATCTAGTGAAGCCTCTTATGAAGCAGCTATTACAGCTAGTGTAGACGATTTAAGCAGACAATTAGAAAAAAGAAAAGCTAAAATGAAAACGCATTAATTGTGTGTTTCCATTTTAACTTTTTACAAGTTTAAAATTGTTTAAAAACTGTTAGTGTATTAGTACGCTAACAGTTTTTTTAATTCTTCATTAAACCTGTTTTTAGGTTGGTAATTATACTCTAAATCTTTAGCAAAAGGAATTGGTGTTTCTAAACTTGCTACACGCTTTACTGGTGCATCTAAACACTCAAAACAATCTTCCATTACCATTGCAGAAATATCACTTGCAATACCTCCAAATAAACTATCTTCTTGTAAAATTATAAGTCGACCTGTTTTTTTTACAGATGCATATATAGTGTCCTTATCCAAAGGAGCTAATGAGCGTAAATCTATAAGATCTGCGCTAATTTCTGGAGTGTTTTCTAAAGACTCTAAAGCCCAATGCACACCTGCCCCATAACTAACAATGGTTACAGATGTACCTTCTTTAATTAGGCTTGCTTTTCCAATTGGTAAAGTATAATAATCTTCTGGAACATCTTGGTAAACGCTCCTGTACAGTGCTTTGTGTTCAAAAAATAAAACAGGGTTTGGATCTTCAATTGCTGTTGCTAACAAACCTTTAGCATCATAAGGAAAAGCTGGGTAAACCACTTTTAAACCCGGTGTTTTTGTAAACCAGGCTTCATTTGTTTGTGAATGAAATGGCCCTGCACCTACACCACCACCACAGGGCATACGTACTACCACATCTGCGTTTTCTGCCCAACGGTAATGAGACTTGGCCAATAAATTTACAATTGGATTAAAACCACTACTAACAAAATCTGCAAATTGCATTTCTACAACAGCTTTGTGCCCGTTAATAGATAAACCCATTGCTGTAGAAACAATAGCAGATTCACAAATTGGTGTGTTACGTACCCGTTCTGTACCAAACTCGGCTACAAAACCCTCTGTAATTTTAAAAACACCACCATATTCTGCAACATCTTGTCCCATTATTACAAGATTTTCAAACTTATCCATAGCTTGTTTTAAGCCTTCAGATATAGCATCAACCAATCTAATATTTTTTATATTAGCTGCAGGCGTAATGGCTTTAAATTCAAATGGTTTATACACATCATTTAATTCGTTTTCTATGGTAGCCGTTATTGCGGGCTCCTCAAACGCAACTTGTAAATTGTCATTAATTTCCGCTTTAAAATCAGCTTTTATACTGGCTATTAAATTATCTGTTAGTACCTCGTTTTTCTTTAAAAAATCTTCATAATTTGTGATAGGGTCTTTTTTAGCCCACTCTTCTAACAAATTATCTGGCACATAAGCAGTACCACTAGCCTCTTCATGACCACGCATTCTAAAAGTTAAAAACTCTATTAAAACAGGTCTAGGGTTTTTTCTAATACTCTCACACAATTTAGTTACTTTGCCGTAAACCTCTAATATATTGTTACCATCTATTTGGTGAGACTCTATACCGTAACCAATACCTTTATCTACAAGATGTTCACAGTAATATTGTTCTTTAGTTGGTGTAGATAAGCCGTAGCCATTATTTTCTATACAAAATAAAACAGGTAATTGCCATACAGCAGCAACGTTTAAAGCTTCGTGAAAATCACCTTCACTTGTTGCACCTTCTCCTGTAAATACAGCTGTAACCTTACCATTATCCTTTAACTTGTTTGCTAAAGCAATACCGTCTGCAACTCCTAATTGGGGTCCAAGGTGAGATATCATCCCAACAATATTATATTCTTGTGTGCCAAAGTGAAAACTACGGTCTCTACCTTTGGTAAAGCCGTTTGCTTTACCTTGCCACTGAGAAAAAAGTCTGTATAACGGAATATCTCTGGTAGTAAAAACACCCAAATTACGATGCATTGGAAGAATATATTCATTTTTTTGTAAGGCACTTGTGACACCAACAGCAATGGCCTCCTGACCAATACCACTAAACCACTTAGAAATTTTGCCTTGTCGTAATAAAATAAGCATTTTTTCTTCAATTAAACGCGGCTTTATCATACGTTTGTACAGTAATAACTGCTCTTCTAAAGAAATTGTTTCGTTATTGAATTCCATTTAGCGGAAAATTTTATAAATTGAAAATTAAAAGTAACAAATAAGAAGAGATGTTGTTACAAAAATCAATAATTTATCAGAAAATGTTAGATTATTATTAAATTTGAATATAAAAACATAGTAAACGATGAGTTCTATTCCAAGTGTCAATTTACAGGAATTTTTATCTGACGATAATACACAAAAAGAAAAGTTTATCAAGGAAATTGGTAGTGCTTTTGAGAATATTGGCTTTGTAGCCTTAAGTGGTCACTTTTTATCTGATGAGTTAGTGGCAGATTTATATGAAGAAATTAAAGTCTTTTTTAATCAACCTCAAGAATTAAAAGATAGTTATGAAATTGAAGGTATTGGCGGTCAGCGTGGTTATACCTCTTTTGGTAAAGAACACGCCAAAGGTAAAAAAGAAGGAGATTTAAAAGAGTTTTGGCATTTTGGACAATATGTAGAAAATGATCCTAAGTTAGAAGCAGAATACCCAGACAATGTAATTGTAAAAGAACAACCAAAATTTAATGCTGTTGGTAAAGAAACATTTAAAATGTTAGAGAAAACAGCTAAATATGTGCTTAGAGCACTTGCTTTACACTTAAATTTAGAAGAAACGTATTTTGATGATTACATTAAAAACGGTAATTCTATTTTAAGACCTATACACTACCCGCCTATTAAAGATGAACCTAAAAATGCTGTACGTGCAGCAGCCCACGGAGATATAAACCTTATTACATTGTTAATGGGTGCACATGGTAAAGGGTTACAGGTTAAAAACCACAATGGAGAATGGGTAGATGCAATTGCACGCCCAGACCAACTTATGATAAATGTTGGTGATATGTTGTCTAGATTAACAAATAACAAACTAAAATCTACCATACACCAAGTTGTTAACCCACCACGCGAGCTTTGGGGAACTTCTCGTTATTCTATTCCGTTTTTTATGCACCCAGTTAGTGAAATGCCACTAAATTGCTTAGATAACTGTGTAGATGAAAACAACCCAAAGCAGTTTGAAGATATTACTGCTGGTGAATTTCTTCACGAAAGATTAATAGAATTAGGACTTATTAAGGAGTAATAATTTTTATAAGACGTAAATAAAAACAACTAAATATTGGCATTTAAAATTCCAGTATTTGGTTGTTTTTTCTTTTTTATATTGATAAAACACCTAAATAAAGCATTAAACCAATATTTAATACAATGGATTTACAAGACCAGTTAAAAAACCTTTTTCCAGATCATAAACCAACTGAAGATGTAGAAAAAAAAGCACCAAAAAGTGATATTTGGATGCAAGAAGACCCTATAATTTGTAAGTACGAGAAAAGAAAAGGTAAGCCAATAACTATACTAGAAGGATATACCGGTGCCGATGCAGATTTTAAATTATTAGCTAAAGAATTAAAGCAAAAACTTAGTGTTGGTGGTAGTTTTAAAAATGATAGTATTATTATTCAGGGTGACTATAGAGATCAGATAATGAGCATATTAAAAGAGAAAGGTTTTAACGTAAAACGCGTTGGCGGTTAAAATTGTTAATTTTTTTTTGATTATTTAGATAAAAATGTAATTTTAAGAGTTCAAATCTAGAATACTACTATGAGTTCTACCTTACACATAACCAACGGAGGAAACTTTACAGATAGATTGAAAAACTTACCTATAAAAGGAGACATTATTACTTGGAATGAGATGTTATGCGAAGGCAAAACATTAAACAATGTGGGTAGTGAGAACTTCTGGAAAACTAGGTTTGATTTTTTAAGCAAAAACTATAAAGTTACAAAAGCAAAGTTTATAGATCTTACCCTAAAGGAATACAGGTCTTTATGCAACCATAAAAAAGAAGATAAAATTATTTTATGGTTTGAGTATGACTTGTTTTGCCAAATTAATATGCTTGCTGTAGTAAGTTGGCTAAAAATGCACCGTAGATATGCAGAAATATCTATTGTTTGTAGTGGTAAAATTGAAGGAGAAACAAAACTTTTTAGCTTATCTGAGTTAACTGATGATCAACTGCTAAACCATTATGAAGAACGTACTTTTTTACGACAGGATGATATAGAGTATGCAGATTATATTTGGCAGTTATATTGTAGTGATAACCCTATACGATTAGAAAACTTAACTGATTTTGATAAATATAGATTTCCGTATCTAGAAAAAGCTATAGAATTACATTTACAACGTTTTCCATCAATTAAAAATGGTTTAAATGCTGTAGAAAATAATCTGCTAAAATTGGCATCAGACCAAAAGCCAAAAACTAAAAATGATTTTGTTAAAAATTTACTTTTAGCAGATAATAGTTATGGGTTTGGTGATATACAATATCAAAAAATAATTACTTCTTTAAAACCTTTATTTGGTTCTTTTAATCCTGTTAAATTAACAAAAAAAGGAAAAGAAATACTAGAACAACAAACAAGTTATTACTCTTGTATACAAGATAATGACATTTATTTGGGAGGTGCATTAAAATACAACTTTTTGTACAATACCAATACAGACAGAATTCTTAAATTATAATATGCAATTAAGTCCATCGGAGTTAATACTAAATGCTGACAATAGCATTTATCACCTTAATATATTACCAGAAGATATAGCTACTACCATAATTACAGTTGGTGACCCTGACAGAGTTGGTGAAGTGTCTAAATATTTTGATACTATTGAACTAAAAAAAGGAAAAAGAGAGTTTATAACGCACACCGGTACATTAAAAGGAAAACGTATTTCTGTTATATCAACAGGTATTGGTACAGATAATATAGATATTGTTTTAAACGAATTAGACGCTTTAGTAAACATAGATTTTGCTACAAGAACTATTAAAGAAAAGAAAACAACTTTAGATATTATTAGAATTGGTACATCTGGTGCAATACAAGCAGATATTCCTATAAATTCTTTTTTACTAAGTGAATATGCTATTGGTTTAGATAGCTTGTTACAATTTTATGATAGTAAACACGTACAGCATTCAGAAATTCAAGATGCTTTTGTTGCACATACAAATTGGGCAAAAGATAAATCTACGCCTTATGTGGTTACTTGTAGCGCAGAATTGGCAGATATAATATACTCAGATAAACTTGTAAAAGGTTTTACTGCTACAAATGTTGGTTTTTATGGTCCTCAAGGGAGAATTTTACGCTTAAATACTCAGGATAATCAGTTAAACAACAAAATAGCATCGTTTAAACATAATAGTTTAAAAGTTACCAATTTAGAAATGGAGACAGCTGGTATTTATGGTTTAGCAAAATTACTTGGTCATAATGCATTATCATTAAATGCTATTTTGGCTAATAGAGCTAACGGAGAGTTTTCTGTAACACCTACAGAAACCGTAGAAGAATTAATAAAATATACACTTAACAAGCTAACATAACTTTTTTTGAAAACAGTTAAAATAATTGGAGTTCCGGAGCATTTTAATTTACCTTGGCATTTAGCCATAGAAGAAAATGCATTTAAAGACCGAGGTATTAATTTAGAATGGACAGACATTCCTGAAGGTACAGGAAGAATGTGCCAAATGCTTGCTGATAATGAAACAGATATAGCTATTATACTTACAGAAGGTTTAGTAAAGAGTATTACTGCAGGTACAAAAGCTAAAATAGTACAAGAATACATTGCAACACCTTTATTATGGGGAATTCATGTTGGCGCAAATAGTAAATACCAGACTATAGATGATCTTATAAATACCAAAGCAGCAATTAGTAGGTTTGGTAGTGGTAGTCATTTAATGGCGTATGTAAATGCGCAAAATGAAGGTTGGGACACCAGCAAATTACAGTTTGAGATTATTAATAACTTAGATGGTGCTGTAGAAGGATTAACAAATGGTACTGCAGATTATTTTATGTGGGAACATTTTACCACAAAACCTTTGGTAGATAATGGAACTTTTAGGAGAGTGGCAGACTGCCCTACTCCTTGGCCTTGTTTTGTAATTGCTGCAACAGATAGTTTTATTGCAAACAATTCTGGAACACTACAACATATTTTAGAAGTTATTAATATGTATACTGAAGAATTTAAAACCATACCAAGTATAGACCGTACACTTGCAAATAGGTACGAGCAACAATTGGGAGACATACAAGAATGGTTGTCTAAAACACGTTGGAGCCAGTCACAACTAAACACAAAAACCTTAGAAAAAGTACAAGACACGTTGCTTTCTTTAGATTTAATAGATAAGAAACTAGACAGTAGTTCTATTTTACTATAATAATTAGCTCAATTACCATTCTATCTGTGCCTTTCCACTATCTTTTAGAATGGTATTTGCAGCACTAAAGTGTTTGTTACCAAACCAATATCCTCTGTTTGCACTTAATGGTGATGGATGTCCGCTTGTTAAAATATAATGTTTATTTGTATCAATTAATTTCGATTTCTTTTTGGCATATCCGCCCCAAAGCATAAAAATAACACCTTTTTTTTCTTCAGATATTCTTTTTATAATAGTATCTGTAAACGTTTCCCATCCTTTTTTTTGATGACTACCTGCTTCGTGTGCTCTAACAGTTAATGTTGCGTTTAATAACAAAACTCCCTGTTTGGCCCATCGTTCTAAATTACCACTTATAGGATATGTAATGTTTAAATCGGTCTCTAACTCTTTAAAAATATTTATTAGTGACGGCGGATGTTTAATACCGTCTTTCACAGAAAAACACAATCCGTTTGCTTGGTGTGGCCCGTGATAAGGATCCTGGCCAATAATTACCACTTTAGTGTTAGACAAAGAACAATGGTTAAAAGCTGCAAAAATTTCTTTTGTAGCAGGGTAACATATAGTTGTTTTATATTCTTTAGTTACAAAAGAACTTAATTCTTTAAAATATTCTTTTTCAAACTCTGGTAAAATAATATGACTCCAACTTTCTGGTATACTTGCTTTCATTCTTTATCAAAACTAATTAATCCACTAAAATAATATTATCTTTAAACCCTTGAAAAAATATACGCATTGAAAAAATTAAAATTCCCTTCTGCACAAGCAATTTTATTAGTAATAGCAGCGCTTGTAGCTGTTTTAACTTACTTGGTCCCTGCTGGTAAGTATAATACATTAACCTATAATGAAGCAGACAATACTTTTACCATAAATAGTGGAAATGAATCTTCTACAGTATCCGCAACGCAAGAAACGTTAACTACATTCCAAATAAACATTCCGTTACAAAAATTTAAAAACGGAGATATTAGAAAGCCTATTGGTATACCGGATACATATAAAGAAATTGATGCACAGCCACAAGGTGTAGCTTCATTTTTAAAATCACCCATTAAAGGAATTATTGATGCGGCAGATATTATTTTTTTAGTATTAATTATTGGTGGTTTAATTGCTATTATGAATTTAACTGGTGCTTTTGATGCTGGAATTGCTTGGTTGGCAAAAAAATTACAAGGAAAAGAATACATTTTAATAATTTTAGTAACCTGCTTAATTGCTTTAGGCGGAACAACTTTTGGTTTAGAAGAAGAAACAATAGCCTTCTACCCTATTTTAATTCCTATATTTTTAGCGGCTAAATATGATGCATTGGTTGCATTGGCATCTATATATATTGGGTCTTGTATAGGGACTTTGGCTTCTACTATAAATCCGTTTAGTGTTATTATAGCATCTAATGCTGCTGGCATAAACTGGACCTCTGGTATAGATGGTAGAATTATTACATTGGTCTTAGGTTTAATAATTTGTATTGCATATATAATTAGATATGCGCAACGTATAAAAAAAGACCCTACCAAATCTATTATTTACGACCAAAAAGCAGAAATTGAACAATTATTTGGATCAGACACTAGTAAAACTAACTTAAAGTTAACAGCAAGACTGCGTTTAATATTACTTGTATTTACCGCTTGTTTTGTTGTAATGGTCTATGGAGTATCTAGTTTAGATTGGTGGTTTGTAGAAATGACAACGGTATTTTTAGTAGGTTCTATAATAATAGGTGTTATTGCAAAAATTAAGGAGGCACAGTTTATAGATACTTTTGTAAAAGGGGCCGGAGAATTATTAGGTGTAGCTTTTATTATAGGTATTGCTAAAGGTGTAACGGTTTTAATGCAAGATGGTGCTATTGGAGATACATTATTGTACTATGCATCTAGTGTTACTAGTGGTATGGAAAAAGGAATTTTTATTAACTCGGTAATGTTAGTCTATAGCGGACTTTCATTTTTTATACCTTCTACATCTGGTATGGCTGTTTTAAGTATGCCTATTATGTCTCCATTAGCAGATACAGCTGGCATTGGCAGAGAAATAATTGTAAATGCTTACTTATATGGTATGGGATTATTTAAATTTATAAATCCTACTGGATTAATACTTGCTTCTTTAGCAATTGTAAAGGTTGGTTACAATAAATGGTTAAAGTTTGTATGGCCATTAGTTGCTATTTTAACTGTCTTTTTAATGATAGTGCTTACGGTATCTGTTTATATTTAATGTTCTAGTTTATGGACATTTAAAGTTTAATTAATAATGGTAATCTTTTTTTAATCTACATTTACTATTAATTTTTTTTTAAATGAGAAAGTATCTGCTTTTATTTTTACTGTGTATAACTAATTTATATTCTGTTGTTTCGCAAGATTTGTTGCAATCTGGCCCTATGGTTGGCTATTCTACAATGAAAGAAGTATTACTTTGGGTACAAACCACTAAAGCAGCAGAGGTACATTTTGTTTATTACGAGAAAGAAAATGCTAAACAAAGATTTACAACACAAAAGTATACTACAGAAGTCAATACTGGTTTTGTAGCTAAACTAATAGCAGATAAGGTTTTACCTGGTAAAAAATACGTGTATGAGCTGTTTGTAAATGGTAAAAAGATACAAAAAGATTACGCTATGGAGTTTGAGTCTCAACAACTATGGCAATGGAGAACAGACCCGCCAGAAGTTAACTTTGCTATTGGTAGCTGTAATTATGTAAATGAAGTGGAGTTTGATAGACCAGGAAAACCATATGGTAGCGATTTTGATATTTTTACAGCTATTCATAAAAAAAATCCAAACTTTATGCTTTGGTTGGGAGATAATACATACTTAAGAGAGCCAGATTGGGACTCTAGAACAGGTATATTTCATAGATACACACACACAAGGTCTTTACCAGAACTTCAGCCGTTGTTAGCTTCTACACACAATTATGCTATTTGGGACGATCATGATTATGGTCCAGATAACTCAAACAGTAGTTTTCCTTTAAAAGAAACTTCATCAGAAATTTTTAAACTATTTTGGGGTAATCCTAATTATGATGTTATTGATAAAGGTGGTATTACAGGTTCTTTTACATGGGCAGATTTAGAGTTCTTTTTATTAGATAATCGCTACTACAGAACTGCTAATAATAATTACACTACAGAAAGACAAATACTTGGTAAAACACAAATAGACTGGCTTATAAACGCCTTAACTACTAGTGATGCTCCTTTTAAGTTTCTTGTTATTGGCGGACAAGTAGTAAGTTCTGAAGCGATGTATGAAAACCACGCTACTTTCCCTAAAGAACGTAATTACTTAATTGAAAAAATACGTGAAGCAAAAATTGAAGGTGTTGTTTTTTTAGATGGAGACAGGCACCATACTGTATTAAGTCGTATGCAAGAAAATGATAACGTATATCCATTATATGACCTAACTTGTTCTTCATTAACAGCTGGCGCTAATACTAACAAAGAGCCTTTAAATGCTTACAAAATTGATGATACCATTGTTGGCCAACATAACTTTGGAATTTTAAATGTAAAAGGTCCACGTAAAGAACGTGAGCTTACTATTTCTATTTTTAATAAAGATGGTGAAGAGTTATGGACTAAAAAAATTAATGAGAAAGATTTAAAGTATAACTAAAAAGCAATTGCTTTTTGGTTATACTTTTATAGTATGTAATAGCTTCATTATAGTTCTAAAATACTTTCGTAGGTCGGACTAAAATTAAACTTCTCGTTTTTAATTAGAAAAGTGATACATTTTTATTTTTAAAAGTAACAGTTGCAAATAGAAAATTACAACTTCACAATCTGTGCAGAAGCCATAAATGAGTCTTGCATACGTTGCATACGGTCATCAAACTTAGTTCCAAAAACCAAATACTGACACTTGTTTATGCTTTCTGGTGTTCTAATTACCTCAGAAAACAGTTGTGGTTTAATTAAAAACTCAGCATCGTCTACAATAAACAATTGTAGCACGTTTAAGTTTATACCGTTAGTATAAAATATTTTATTTAACCTTTTAGGAGTGGCAATTACAATGTCTACACCATCATAAATATCATCCCTTTGGTCGTCTATATTTTGCTCCTCATAAGCACAGTACGTACGTATAGACATCCTAAATGTAAACTTATCAAACTCTTGCTTAAGTTCTAATGCAGCCTGTTTATCCTTAACAAAAATTAATGCTCTTGGCGCGTCTTCAAACTCTTCACATTTTAATTTTTGCAATGTGCTAATAACCAAAGCTGTTGTTTTACCAGATCCTTTAGGAGCTAAACCAAATATACTTGCACCACCCTTAATTTTTGAGAGTACTTTAGACTGAAACGGTGTTGGTTCAGTTATTTTTAAACGTTCTAGAGCTTCTTTTAATTCTGGATGTATTTTTTTAAACGACATCTTATATTTTTTTGTAGTTGTATAGTATTTACTAAGTAACCAATTTATGAAACAGTTATATTTGGTTTGTGGTCTATTTTAAAATTACATGAATTTGCTATAAAACACATTTTATTAGCTTGTTTATGTAATTCATTTGCTTTTTCTAACATTTTAGGATCTGTAATTATAACTTTTGGTTGTAAAGTTACCCCGGTAAATTTTCCGCTTCCATCTTCAGTTTCTTCCATAGTGCCAATAGCATTATCTACATAAGAATTTACCACAATTTTATGTACAGAGCATAAATGTAAATACCATAGCATATGACAAGAGGATAAGGAAGATAAAAAAAGGTCTTCAGGATTATATTTTGTTTTATCACCTAAAAATGAGGGATCTGATGACCCTTTAATTTCACCGTATTTGTGATTTGCTGTTATTGTATGGTTTCTATTATAAGATGTATAGTTTTGGGTACCATTACCCTCATTACCCGTCCACGCTACTGTTATCTCGTAATTGTGTTTTTTCATTCTTATAACTACTTATTAGCTGCTATTTTATACCACACACCATAATTGCAAAGGTACACAACAATAACTATTAGGTTAACAACATACATTTTATTTTATTACAAACCTTGTATACTTTAGCAGTGTAATTAAAGAGTATATAATTTTTCATTTTCATATAGTGTTCTCGTAAAAAGAGTCTTGTTTTTGCCAACAAGACTCTTTTTCATTTAAAACACTTATACCTTAATTAAGGAATCCACTTATTTTCACCAAAGTTTGGCTTACGTTTTTCTAAAAAGGCATTACGACCTTCTTTAGCTTCTTCTGTCATATACGCCAATCTAGTTGCTTCACCTGCAAAAACTTGCTGCCCTACCATACCATCATCTGTTAAGTTCATTGCAAACTTTAGCATTTTTATAGATGTTGGCGATTTTTCTAGTATTTCTTGTGCCCACTCATATGCAGTATCTTCTAACTCATCGTGTGGTATAACAGCATTAACCATTCCCATTTCATAAGCATCTTGAGCAGAGTAATTACGACCTAAAAAGAAAATTTCTCTAGCTTTTTTCTGTCCAACCATTTTAGCTAAATACGCAGAACCATAACCTCCATCAAAACTAGTAACATCTGCATCTGTTTGCTTAAATATTGCGTGTTCTTTACTTGCCAAAGTTAAATCGCACACTACATGCAAACTATGGCCACCACCAACAGCCCAACCAGGAACAACGGCAATTACCACTTTGGTCATAAAACGTATTAAACGCTGAACTTCTAAAATATTTAACCTATGCATACCATCTTCACCAACATACCCTTGGTGACCTCTGGCTTTTTGGTCTCCACCACTACAAAAAGAGTATACACCATCTTTACTAGAAGGCCCTTCTGCAGATAACAAAACAACACCTATAGATGTGTCTTCTTGCGCATCATAAAATGCTTTGTACAGCTCACTTGTAGTTTTTGGTCTAAACGCATTACGTACATCTGGTCTGTTAAACGCTATACGCGCTACACCATTGCACTTTTTATACGTAATATCTTCAAACTCCTGAGCAACTTTCCACTCAATATTTTTCATTTGTATAAATTTTAGGCTTCGTTTTTCTTTTCTTTTTCTGCTATCCATTTAGATAAGTATTTTGTACTCATCATACTATGGTGCTGTAGTAAACTACCAATAAAATTGGCGTTTCTATGCTTTTTTATATCTTTTTGCAAAGTACTAATTTTATTAGATAATTTATCCTCTAATTTAGATTTAGCATAATACGTATTTAGAATTTGTTTTCCGTTTTTTTGAGCTTGCAACCATTTAGTTTCATTGGTATACAAGCTTATAGCAGATGCAACAAAACTGTTAACTGTTGTTGATATATCTCCACCCCAAGGTAAAATACCTTGCATACCCTCTGCTCCTATTTGTGTGGTTACACTAGGTGTTCCGTTACGCATAGCATCTATTAATTTACCTTTTATACCTGCTCCAAAACGCAAGGGAGCTAAATTTACTTTAGTTTGTTGCATAATTTGGTCTACATCTTTTCCCCAACCGTGAACTAAAAACCCGGTTTTAGGGTTATGTTTTTCTGTAATTTGCTGCGGTAAATAAGCGCCATATATGTGTAGGTTTACTTCTGGTAACTCTTTACGTATTAGCGGCCAAATTTCTTTATGTAACCACAACGCAGCATCTACATTAGGCTTGTGTTTACCATTACCAATGCAAACAAAATCTTTTCTGTTTTTAAACAGCGGAAAATTAGTACTTGTACTTGTGTTTAACATAAACGGAATATGTAAAAGTAAAGAACTATCAATTTTAAAAGTATTTATTAGTAACTGCTCTTCAAACATAGAAATTATTAATGAAAAGTCGCATCTGTAAATACTTGCAATTTCTCTCTTTGTAATCTCTAATTCTTTTAAAGCTTCTTCATTAGGTTGTAATTTTCCTTTTTTAAACGCTTCTTCTCTAGCTTTACGTAAAAAATGAAGATCTTCTGTATCTAAAATTCGCAATGCATTTGGTACAACTTGTGCTACGCGCCATCCAAATTGTTCTTCAGTTAAAAATCGATCAAAAACAACAATATCTGGATTTAGTTTTGCTATAAAACTATTAAAGCTATCACTATTTAATTTTATTTCCTGTTCTAGCACTCCTAAAGATGAAAAATCTACAGAGTACAAAGATTTTGCCGCTGTACTAGCAAATGTTACGGTATAGTTTTGCTTTTTAAAAAAGTTTATTAGCTGTAAAATTCTGCCACCTGCCGCAGTGGTGGTGGGCTCTGGCCACACAAAACCAATAAATAAAACATTTTTCACGCTAAAAGATTTACATTTTAGATGAAAATTTTTGAGAAATACTTAATCGTAATTTACGCTCATAATCCTCCTCTAACCACTCTTTATAATTTTTAGTATTATTCATTATACAGTAAGAATATTGCCTAACACGGTACTGTATTTCTTCTTTAAGCTTCTTAGCCAAAATACGTGCATCAAAAACATCTTCACTATTTTCTACACATATTTTTGCGTGTTGCTCTATACTTTTTTCCAACACCGATTTAGACTTTAACCCTTTAGCAAAAGCAGCCTTATATTCGGCTTTAATATCAAAAAATATATTTTCTGATTTAGAAAACTCATCTCGTAAAGCTTGAGGCATTTCATAAACAAAATCGCGTTCTATTTCTTCATCATTCTTAATGTTTTCTAAGAAAAAGTCAGGAAAATGAAAGATTTCTTGCCAATCTATAGGTTCACTCCACAACCCAAATCTTTTGGTATTGTTACCTAAATCTATAACGGTAAACTCATCTTTAGTATCAGTCACACGAGAACCACGCCCTATCATTTGAAAATATAACGTTAAAGACCTTGTTGCTCTATTTAAAATAATAGTTTCTACTGTAGGCTCATCAAAACCAGTAGTTAGTATACTTACAGATGTTAAAATAGCGTCTGGTGTTATAGAAAACCACTCTAAAATTTCTTTACGTTCTGCAGCAGAATTTTTATTATCTAAATGACGTATGTTGTAACCTGCTTTTTTAAAGGTTTCATATACGTAGTATGATGTGCTAATACCGTTATTAAATATTAACGTTTTTGTACCTTTAGCCAACTCCTCGTAAGAAGATAGCAACTTGCTTTGCATAGTTTGGTTACTATACAACTCATCTGAAGATTTTACTGTATAATCGCCATTAATACCTAATTTTAGTGTTTTTAAACCAACATCATAACTATATTGGTTAGCTCTAGATAAAAAGTTACGTTTAATTAAAGATTGTATAGACTCGCCAATGATTAACTTTTTATAATTGTCTTTCATTGGTAGCTTAATATTAGAACTAAGCGGTGTTGCCGTTACACCAAGTATAGATGAATCTTTAAAGTATTTAAATAACTTACGAAAAGAGTTGTAATGTGCTTCATCTATAATTACAAGCCCTATGTCTTTTAGCTCTACATTTTCTTCTTGTAGTCTGTTATTTAAGGTTTCTACCATAGCTACAAAGCACATATAGCTATTTTGGTCATTTAAATCTTTAACACTACTATTTATAACTTTGTTATGTACGCCAAAACTATTAAGCATTTTAGACGTTTGTGCACTTAGCTCTATTCTGTGAGTTAGCACTACAACTTTTTTATTTTTTTGAGCTATGTATCTACGGGCAATTTCAGAAAAAACTACTGTTTTTCCACCACCTGTTGGCAATTGATACAACAAATTTGTTCCAGCAGGATTTTCATCAAAATAGGTGAATATTTTGTTTAAATCCTCTAGTTGGTAGTCGTATAATGTTTTTTCTGTAGTTGTTTTCTGTTCTTCCAAATTGGATAACCTATTTTGTAATTAATCGTAGAAAAACGATGTATTAAAGTTTAAAAATAAACCTTGCTAAATTAGGCGATTTTTGTGCTTTTAGAAAACATTAGAGCATAAAACTGATAAAAAATGTAGATAAATACGCTGGTTACTGTTTAATCTATTGCATCTAACGCCTTAGAAAAACCGTCTTTAAATAACCAATTATTATCTTGTGTATGATTGTAAATAACTAAAATACGTTCTTTAAATTCTGGTAGTATTGCATTAACTGCAATGTATTGTATGGCTTGCTCAAAAGAGTTAAGCATACTTTTATAAAAAGCCTCTGGTACATTTTTGTTAACAGAAAACTCCTGTGCAATCTCTAAATTATACAACATTACATCTGCAACTAACGGAGCGTCTACACCTAGCAGTAAAAAGTTTTTAATATATTTTTGAGCAACAGATCTGCGCGCTCTTGGTCTTTTTCTTTTTACCGGAAAATACTCATTTGCTATTTTTAACTTAGCTTCTTGTACTAATTTTTCTTCCTTAGGATTAAAAACAAAACTATAATAAGCTTTTACTGCAGGAAATTTTTCATAAAGCCCTAATAGCTGCTCTTCTAGTTCGTTTTTTTTTAATTCTGATAAATATTTTTTTAAAGCTCGTTTACTCATACAAAAATCTATAAGCCCGAAAGTTACCAAATAAAATAAACCTGAAGTAATTTATTTATATGGTCCTAATTTACAAAAAGTAAGTTTTTCATTAATAAGTAATGTATAAACATTGTGTTAAATGTTTGGAAAATAACATTTTAAAATGTATACTGTACTTTTAAACTTTAAATTAACAGAACAGATATATGAGGCAACTAAAGATCATCAAACAGGTAACCAACAGAGAATCAAAATCACTAGATAAATACCTGCAAGATATCAGCAAAATAGATCTAATTACTGCCAATGAAGAAGTAGAGTTAGCTCAAAAAATACGTGCAGGAGACGAAGCTGCATTAGAAAAATTAACAAACGCAAATTTAAGATTTGTTGTTTCTGTTGCTAAACAATATCAAAATCAAGGTTTAAAATTACCAGATTTAATTAACGAAGGCAATGTAGGTTTAGTTAAAGCCGCTAAAAGATTTGATGAAACTAGAGGTTTTAAGTTTATTTCTTATGCTGTTTGGTGGATTAGACAGTCTATTTTACAAGCCTTAGCAGAACAGTCTAGAATTGTACGTTTACCATTAAACAAAATTGGTTCTATTAATAAAATTAAGAAAGCTTTTTCTTATTTAGAGCAAACACATGAAAGACCACCTTCTGCAGAAGAAATTGCAAAAGAGTTAGAATTATCTGTTAGTGAGGTAAAACAGTCTATGAAAAACTCTGGAAGACATGTATCTATGGATGCACCTTTTAAAGAAGGTGAAGATTCTAACTTATATGATGTTATTAAATACGGGGAATCTCCAAACCCAGATGAAAAATTAATGCATCAATCTTTAAATACAGAAATAAATAGAGCATTAGAAACATTATCACCTAGAGAAGCAGATGTTGTAAAACTATATTACGGTATTGGTGATAAGCACTCTATGACTTTAGAAGAAATTGGTCAGATTTTTGACCTAACACGTGAGCGCGTTAGGCAAATTAGAGAAAAGGCCATACGTAAGCTAAAACACAACTCTAGAAGCAAAATATTAAAAACATATTTAGGTTAATTTTTACTTTAAATAAAAAAAGAGCAACTAATTATAGTTGCTCTTTTTTTTATGCTTTTTAATAAAGTAATTATGTTACTAAGAATAATTTAGCTTGGTAATATTTACTTCAGATAGAATTTCATTTAGGCTCTCTACAAATGATAAGTAAGCCGAGTTGTTTTGGTGTGCCATAACAAAAGATTTTGGGGTTTATTAAATATTAAAATAACAACTACATTTATATGTAATCTAATTCTACTAATTCATTTAGACTTAAAATTTCGTTTAAATCATGTAAGAAGTTAAGGTATTCTTCTCCGTAAGTATCGTATAACATAATAAGTAGGTTATTTGGGTTTCTAATCTGGTCTAAAACTACAGAAACACTTTTGTTGTTACAATAAAATGTGGTGAACTTATTATTTTTTGTTGTGAAAAGCTATCTTTAATATTGTTACCAATTAAATTGATATTTTACCCTTCCGGTTACTGCTAAATAAAACTCATTAGGTGTAAAAATTAACTCTTGTCTTGTAACACCTAATGTTGCTGCAAGTATATTTTTAGTATTTTTTACAGTAAAGTTATATGTAAACGCAGCTTCTTGTGACTCCAAATAAAATATAGACTCTGATAGTAAAACATTATTCTCTGTTAATTGTGTAGTTTCTGGTGAAAAACCAAAGCCAAACTGAAAGTCCAAATAGTTATATTTATCTTTTAGATACCTACGTGCAGTAAAACTGTTAGAAAAACTAATTGTACTATTATTTGCAGGATTAATATAAGGTCTCCATGACAAATAGTAGTTACCAGGGTACCAACTTAAAGAACCTGTAAATACGGTTGCATTTTTACTGTTATATGATAGATACCTAGCTCCTACTGATATTTCTAAGGATTTTGGTAACGATCTGTATAGCTCACCTCCTATTCTGTGGCTCGGAAAAATTTCTGAGTCTGAATATGCATAACTGGCATATGCATACATTTTAGTACCAAGTTTAGGGTAGGCATCTAACTGATACTGTATACCATTTGTATTAAACCTATTACTATAATTAATTGTTGGAATAATATCGCCAAATTTTGTTGTACGCTTATAAGCAATACTAACAGCAGACATTGTGTTATAGACTTTATTAAATGATTGAGCTTCTGTTGTAAGTAAAATTGCATTTTTTAAATCTGAATTTACCACCACAGTGGTATCTATAACCATAGTAGATTGGCTAACTTTAGATTCTGCCTTCTTTAATTCTAAAATTGCATTATTTTTTAATTCTAATAACTCAGTATTATTTTTTAATGTTACTAATCCTTTATTTGCTAAACCAAGTGCTGTATTATAGTTTTTGGCATACAACTCATTCTTTATAGCTGCTATCCAAACTTCTAAATTACTTTTATCTCTAGTTATTATATTATTATAGTGTAACCTGGCTTTGCTATACTGAGCATCCCAAGTCAATGTTTTTGCTAATAAATTTTCTACATCTGTGTAGTTAGGGTATTTAGATAAAATATGTTTTAACGTATCTCTGGCTTGTTTTCTTTTATTAGCAAAAGCCAAATCTCGTGCAACTAAAAAAGAAGCATCTGGATTTCCCATATATGTAGTGTTTTGACTATTACCCGTGGTAATAACCAAAAATGTAAATACTAATAATATGTATATAGAAAATTTCATTACAAAATACTGTAGGTATAGGTATAACGGTTATTTTTTTAGTTCTGTATGTGCCCTTTTTAATTTTATAGATAAGTTTGGTGTATTTACTCCATTTTTAAGCATAATAGACTCTAAATCTATACTCTTAATATTTTGGTTAGACCAAAAATAAACATCTAGTAATGCACTATAGGAGTCATCATATGTAGGATTTGAAGAAATACACTTTAAAAGAATTTGTTCTGCAACATCATAATTTTTGTTCCATGAATTAATTCTCCCTTTTAAAATTTTAGCATCTATGTGACTAGGAATTTCATACAGAATATAGTTGCATAAACGCAGAGCATTTTCTGTATCTCCATTAAATGCCATTTTTTGAGCAGTTTTATAAGCACTGTCAAAACTTTGTCCGTTTAAAACACTATTAATCCAAATTTTATCTTCCTCAGAAAATTGTGTGTTTTCTATTTTAAAAATTGCAGTATGTGCTGGAATTAATTTGTTATATCTAGTTACATAGGAATTTATAGACCTATAATTAACTAATAAATTATAAACACTATCGTTTGTACTTTGTGTTAAATTAAGTTTGTCATCAACCTTATAAATGGTACCCGAAGAATAAAAGTGATTATTATGTAAAAAATCTTCAATTTGATTTTTATCGCGCATTATAGCAATATTTCTGTTTGCCAAAAAATTAGAACTAAAAGGTAAATTATTACCCAACCATGCCACTTTTTTTGGCACACTAATATTATAGCCGTCTGCCAATAAATTAATAAATGACGGTACAATATCTAAATGAGAAGTTACAGCTTTTAATGTTTTTGGAGCTTTTAGCATTGGGCTAAACACTAGTAGTGGAACATTATATTTTTTTAATGCGTTAGTAGCAGGTAAATTCACCAATCTGTGAGTTCCCGTAATTACAAAAATAGTATTTTGGTATTCTTTTTTGTTTTTATAAGACTGAAAAAAGTACTTTAAAGAAGTATCTGTGTATAACATACAAGCCAAAATTTCTTTTGATTTGTTTAATTGATTTTTAATTGTTTTAGATGCTTTAGAACTTTTTATTATACTTTTTACATTTTTTAAGTAAACCGTATTATTTGGTATTATAAAAGGTTCTTGTAAAGATGCTGTTGTGTACACATCAAATTTAGGTTTGTGAGCATTCCTTGGTGTATTTAAACTTTTTTTAAACAGTTCTTTGTCTGGGTAACCTAATGACTGCCCAGAACTATTTACTGGTGTAAGCTTGTAGTTTAAGCCAAAATAGCTGCGGTCTATAAGTAAATCTACTTTTTCATGATAAACAAAATTATCTACATTATTAAAAGAACTATTTGACCCTTGTAAATATGCTGTACTATAACCGTTATTTTTTAATATACTAAACAAGGTTGCTCTGTTAACTTGTTGGGTTACCTCCATAAAACCTTTTTTACCGTGTGGTAAAGAACCTACTACCGCGGGTAATGCTCCAAATTGTTTTCCGGTTGTAGCAAAACAATTTTGCCAATAAAGAGATTTTTGTGCTAAAGAATCTAAAAAAGGCATAAAATTACCATACTTGGAATTTTTGTCTATAAAATCTGCTCCTAGCCCATTTACCATTACAAATACTATGTTTGGTTTACTTGCTAATAAATTAAAGTGATTATTAAAAGTGTTATTAATTTTATAGTCATTTAACAATGGATAAGGTGGGTTGTTTGGATTATCTAAATAAGTATCGTCTTCTAAAAAATTTTGATATAAATTAACTATTAAAAATTGTGTTTTATTTTGGTTTATTGGCTGACCAGAAACAAATAATGAAGCCACAAAAATGGTGAGTAAAAAAAAGGTAAAAGGAAACATTTTATTTACATAATGATAGTACTTAGAGGTAATTAAATATGTGCCATAAAACAAAAATATTAAAATGGTTACAAGTAAAATAAAAAGAAAAGGAACCACTATGTTTGTTGTAATAGCAGATTTAAAATCTACATAATTATAATCTAAAATGTTTGCTCCTAAGGGCACATATGCTCTTGTAAAATATAAGATTAAAAAACACTCTGTTGCTAGTAAAACAAAAAGCACGAAAAAAGTGAATTTATAACCTCTTCCGTATTTAGATTTTTCTAAAAAATAATAAGGTATTACTAGCAAAAAACCAACAAATGCTGCAAAACCTATGTGGTGAGTAATATTTAACAAATAGCTAACACTAAATATGGTATTTATAATGCCTTTGTTAAACAAAACAATGTATTGGTATAACGATAAAATTACCAATACTAAAGCAAATGATATTAACAACCTTGTATAATGTTTTAAGGTTAAATCTGTGCTTGTATGTGGTACCGTAACACTCATTTATGTTGCTTTACTAAATCCTTTACGAGTTATAGTTCCCCAACCAGATTTTATTTTAAATAGTTTTTTATAGTTGCCTCTTACAGCAGAAAATGTTACCAACGGATGAAATACAAAAGGCTCTAAAATTGCAAACAACATTAAAACTAAAATGTCTTTTGTTTTGTATTGATTGTATGCATATACTTCCCAAAATATTGCAAAAAATGAGAACATAACTGAAAACGAGAAAACTGCTGCCGTTATAGCTATAAAAAATTGAAAGTTTAATATGCCTAAATAATAGAATAGAATTATTGATAAAAATCCGAAAAACTCTAACAACGGTGCTAACCACTCATAAAAAAACCAATATGGGTAACTTAACATACCTAACCTACCATATTTAGGGTTAAAAAACATATCCTTATGTTTTGTTAAGGTTTCTAAATTACCTCTAGACCACCTATCTCTTTGGTTTATAAATATTTTAACCTCCTCAGGAACCTCTGTCCAACATAAAGGATCAGGAATATATTCTACTGTATATGGTAAGTCCCTTTCATGCATATACCTACGCATTCTAAAAACAATTTCCATATCTTCTCCTACCGTATTAGTGTCATAGCCGCCAGCAGCTAATGCAATTTCACGATCAAAAAAACCAAATGCGCCAGAAATAATTAGCAAACTATCTATACTACCCCAAGCCATACGCCCTAAAATAAAAGATCTAGTATATTCTAACAATTGAAACTTGGCCAACCAATTTTTTGGTAAACGTACTTCTTCTAGCTCACCACCATCTATAATACAGGAATTAGCTACACGTATAACACCACCAACTGCAATAACTCTTTTTCCTGATCTTTGAAAAAAAGATTTTACTACATGTAAAAGAGCATCAGGCAGCAATAAACAGTCTACATCTATACAGCCAACATACCTGTTATTAGATAGTTGCATACCAGTATTTAACGCGTCAGATTTACCTCCGTTTTCTTTATCTATTACCGTAAGTTTATGAAATGCCTTTTGTTTAGACTTGTATATGCCTCTTATGGGTTTAGACTGCCAATTAGGATCTATTTTTTGCTCTATTTTCACAAGGTCATAAGCGGCAATCATTTTCTCTAGTGTATCATCTTTACTTCCATCATTAACCACCATAACCTCATAATCTACATAGTTTAATGATAAAAGAGACCTCACATTTTCTACAATATTCATACCCTCATTGTAAGCTGGTGCTATTATAGTAATACTGGGCGCTAGCGGAGATGCCATTACCTTAGATAGGTCTCCAAAACTATTTTTTCTTCTGTAGTGTAAGGTATGTTTAGTTGCCAAGTACCCCATTACCGTGTAACCAGAAAATAAGACTATGGTAAACATTAAAAATATAATGTTTATATAATCTACTATAATGGTAAAAAAATCGCTCTGAAACATATGTGGCCAAGTTTTGGCTTAGGTTTAGTTGCAGTTATCTTTATAAAACTCTTCAGATAAAATAAAATTGATATCAAAAAAGCCAAAAACATCTTCTTCTGTTTTTTCTTCTTCTTCCTCTAAAAAGCACAACTCTAAAGGTTTTAACTCTTTAACTAAAGTTGGTTTAATTGGTGTAATAGTTTTTGTAGTATTCGTGTAACGGGCGTTTAGCTCTTCTTGTAAATTTAGATTCTTGTTTATTAGTTTTGATGTAGCATTTTCTTCTAAAGCATCTTGCTCTGCTATTACAGACAATCTATTTTCTATAATAATTTTTACACTTGCAGCTTTCTTGCTAATTTCTATTTCTGGCGCATTTAATAAACTTAATACAAATTGTAGCTCCTTTTCATCGCCTAATGCTCCTATTTCATCAAGTAGAATAAGCTTTGCTTCGGTATCGCATCCATCATACAAGCTTTTAAAAACAGAGTCTGGCAGAGCCTCTTTGGAATTATTAATTAAATTTTCAGGTTCTTTTTTACTTGTGCTGCTAGACTCAGAAACATTAAAATAAACGGTATTTGGTGCTTCTTTTGGTGTTTCTTTTTTAGTTTCTAAAAATTTTATAAACTCTAAATGCTTATCATCATCTATAGGTGCTACCTCTGTAACCACATCTATAGTATCATCTATAGTAAACGTTAAAAGATCTGTCTCCACTATATCATTAACAATTGGTACATTATCTGTGTCATCTGTTAACTGATCTATTGCAGAAGTTAAATCTTTTTCAATCTCGGTTCTTGGTGTTACTGTAACTTCAAGCGGATTTAATGGCTTTTTATCTTCTTTTTGGATTAAAACGGCACTAATATCTTCTAACCCTTCTATTTCTAAATGATTTTCTGGTAATAAACTGTTAATAGCAACTAATGCTTTGTTTTTAACAGCAAAAATTTCTTTACGATTTTCTATAGTATTTAAAAATTGTACATCCTCTGCAAATCCTAAGCTTTCTAAAGCTTCAATAATAAGTAATTTAGTATCGTTTGTACTTGTATTAAAAATCTTTTTTAAAGATTCTCTAGCCTCTACCACATTAAACTCACTAACACACTGTATAGCTACTTGCCTAATTTGGCTGTTTTTATGTCTAATTAATTGAACAATAGAAGAATTAGCGTCACTTTGATCATAATGCTTAACTAAGCGCAAAGCAAAAAGAACAGTATCTACATTTTTAGAAAATAGCCAATTTTTAAAACTAGGCGGATTGTAGTTTTTTTTATTTTGAAGTATTTCTAACAATTTAAGCTGTTGCCATTCTGATATTTTATGCTGAGTTGTGTCTAAAAAATAGTTAATACCCTCATCTTTTAATGACACAATAGCAATAACAGATTGTTTACGAATTACACCTCTACTCCCATTTACAAATTTTGTTATTTTGTTATAAGAGTCTGTAACCTTCATTTGCGTTAACTCTACAATACCTTGTGATATAGTGTGCCAACGCCAACTTTTAAGCTTTTCTAACGCATCATTATCTAAACCAAGATCTTTGTATAATTTGTGAAGAGATTTTAAGGTTTCTCCAGATAAATCTTGACTAAGTTCTACCAATACTTCTGCCAAAATTTTTCTGTTTCGCTTATTTTTAAGCATTTGCCTTATTTTAATCTTTAGGCATACATAATTATTTTTATCTTCAAGTGAAGCCGTTTTTTCATCAAAAAATAGAAATTCACTCACTATTGGACCTAGTTCTCTTTTCTTAATTTTATTACGTTTAACACCTAATGTAATATTGCTTTTTGCATAAAAAGTAATTCCTATGTATAGCAATGCAACAATTGCAAATACAATAGCTAATACCCACAAAAAGTTAACGCCAATTTTTGGTGCTATACTTGTAAATATGTGGTTTAGTATTATCATTTTTTTATACAGGAACGTTTTTTAATACCCTTGCTACACGTATTAACAACTCTGGCGGACTAACAGGTTTTGACAAAAAGTCGTTTGCGCCCATTTCAAAAGCATTTAAAACGTTTTCTTCATTGCCTGCTGAGGATATTATAATTATTGGTAATGATGAATTTAAAGTATTTCTAACATAGTCTATTAGTTCTATACCAGACATATATGGCATCATAATATCACTTATAATTAAATCTGGCGTGTTTTCTACTAAATATTCTTTTACTTGCTTACCATTAATTACAACGTCTACAATGTAACCGCTTTTAGTTAACCTATATTTTAATAGTGAAGAAAGTAATTCATCATCCTCCGCCAACAGTAATCTTTTCTCCATAATATAATTTTATGCTTCTTCTGCCAATCTCAATAATTCGTCATCTAATTGTTGTTCTATAACCGGGTATTCATCTATAAAACAATTGTAAAGAAAATTTAAGTGTTTTACATCTACATCATCTTTAATTGCATTTTCCATTTGTAAAACGCTTTCAAATAAAGCATCAGTTTTCATCATTTTTAAACCTGCTTTAATTTTGTGTGTAGCAAATTTTAAGGCCTCAAAATCTTCATTTTTAATATGTACAATTGACTTTCCTATAAATTCTAAAGCATTATTTTTAAATAATTTAACTAATTCCTGAAGCATTCCTAAATCTCCCATACACTCATTTAAAACAGGTGTTAGGTTTAATTTACGGGTATCTCCATGATCATTAATATGATTACTTGTTAATGTTTCCATATTTGCATTTTTTTGTAATTGCTCCAATAAAGTGTTTAGTAACTCCTCAGAGGTGTAGGGTTTTAATAAAAAATTGGTAAAATTTGAGGTATTAAATTCTTTGCTATTTTGTATATCATCATCGGCAGTAACAGCAATTATTGGGGTATTACTAATTCTTGCGTTTGTATGAGATTTTATTATTTCTGCTATTTCATCACCATTTTTTTCTGGCATTCTCATATCCATTAAAATGATGTCTATAATGTTGTTTTCTAAAATTTCTAATCCGGTACTACAGTTATCTGTTACAAAAGAGGTGCACTGCCATTTGTCTAACTTAAATTCTAGTAATTTTTGGTTTAGTTTATTATCTTCAAAAACCAATACATTAATACCGCTAACACTAGCAATATTAGTTGCTGTAAGCGGTTTTAAAGGCTTTTTAAATGGAATTGTAAATGTAAAAGTGGTACCCACAGATTCTCTGTTAGAAACGTAAATTGTACCATTAAGAGATTCTATTAACTCTTTAGCTACATTTAAGCCTAATCCTAATTTAGAATTATCTTGTCTATAAATATCAAAAATTTCTAATGCTTTTTTATCAGTTATAGTGCCATTGGTATCGTTAACATTAAATTCTAAAATTACATTGTCTGTATAGTTTTCTTTTACTGATGCTGTAACTAAAATTTCTCCCTTAGCTGTAGACTGTATACTATTACCCACAATGTTTAAGAGTATTTGTGATAATTTAGATGGGTCTCCTATTAATTGTTTTGGTATATCAGAATCTATTTTTTTATTTAAAACAAGGTTGTCTGTAGTAATTAATGTATTGCATAAAAACAATACATCATTAACTACATTTTTAAATTTAATAGGTATGCTTAAATTTTCATTTATATCATTGCTAGTAGTGTACCCTATTAAATCTTCAGAAACGTTTAACATAGTGCTAGATGTTGCCTGTATGTCTTTTACAATTTTCTCCTGTTCCATAGTTAAATTACTTTTTAATAGTTTTTCAGTGTTGTTTAAAATACCGTGTAATGGTTTCTTAATTTCACTGTTTGCACGCGTAATTAATTTATCTTTAAACGAGTTGTTTTCTGATGAAAAAGTTGCTTTAACATTACTTTTGTGAACTAAAAGTTTTTTAAAGTTATTTAAAACACCCCTAAGTGCATCTGCTTGTTTTACAGACAATTCGTTAAAAGAAAAACTATCAAGTTTTTCCTGCAAATTGGATAATGAAGTATGTAGGTCTTTCAATTTCAATTTGGGCGAAATTTATGTTGTTAAGTATTAAATTAGACACGTAATCAATTTATTACATTGTAAATCTCAATATTTAACAGAGTCCTACCAATTAAATGTTATATAGGTGCCTTATTATGTTGTGAAACCTCTTTATTTGTAAGTTTATTAGTAACAGAATGTTACAATTAGCCGTTTTTATTGACCTTTTAACCCTATTTCAATACTAAAACCCAAAATCAAATTAAAACTAAAAAATAGTTTTTTTATAAATATTTAATTTTTAAGTGAATACAAAAAAAAAGTCTTAGCTATTAACTAAGACTTTTTAAAATTTATGTTTTTAGGTATTATTTGGCTAACCTGTCTCTTACATATTCAATTTTGGTTTTTCCGTGTGGTTTAGGTTTTCCATCTTCATCTAAATTAACCATAATAATATTATCTACAGTTAATATTGTTTCTCTAGTCATTTTATTACGTACTTCGCAATTTAATGTTAAAGATGATACTCCAAATTTTATAACCTCTATACCAATTTCTACAATATCACCTTCCTTTGCAGAGCTCATAAAATTAATCTCAGACATATATTTGGTAACCACCTTTTTATTCTCTAGCTGTATAATTGTATATAAAGCAGCTTCTTCATCTACCCACGCTAAAACTTTACCTCCAAAAAGTGTTTTGTTTGCATTTAAATCTCCTGGTTTTACCCATTTTCTACTGTGAAATCTCATAATGTACCAATTTAGATTACAAAATTAGGTATTAAAATAAGTACAGGCTATTATCTAACAAAGTTTTAGGAATTTTTAAATTAGAGTCAACTTTTTTGGTTAAACTGTTAATAAAACAAGCAGATAATAATGTTGATACTAATTATACTAGATCTTTTTTATTTTTAATTATTACAACCTATTTATTTAAATGTTAAATGTTTATAACCCCGTTAAAAACTATACTTAAGTATATGTCAAAATAATAGTTAGTTATTGTACCTTTAGTAAAACGCTAGTTATGAACCAAAGATCTACAGATCTCTTGCGCATTAGGCCAGAGATAAAAGCTACTAAAATAGTAGACGGAATTAGTAATGACGAACTTTTTCAGAACAAAACAATTAGACCTATTCTTAAATTACAAAACGATTTAATTTTAGTTGTTTTTAAAAACTACATTAAAAAACACAAAAACAAATTTTACAACTTAACTCTAGAAAAGAGACTTGAGTATATTGAAAACGCCATACAAAGAGACATTAAATTTAGAAATGCACTAAAAGGCATTATTATAGGGCAATTTACTGTAGAAGAGTATGAAGCTTATACACTAAACTCATCTGCACTTAATAAACGTATGATGTCTATGGCTATTACTAGGCTAAAAGACCAATTACAGTATTTTAATGAGCCCGTTTTAGTCTAAAATTGACTCACCATTTAAATTAGTAGTTAATACATCGCTCATTAAATCAAAAAAAGGTCTAATAGCGGCAAATAGCTCGTTTATGGTATCTAAAAAGTTAGCAGACAATACTTCTTTATCTGTAAATTCTCTGGTAAAGATGTATTGTTTTTTGCGTAACAAGTCTATATCATTATGAGCAATATCAAAACCCTTTGGGGCTCTTTTTAACTCTTCTCCTTTAAGTTCTCCCCAAGCATCTTTAAAGGTCTTATTATTAATAATATCTCTAAATTCTTGCGCGTCTAACTCAATTTCTTTTCTAATTCTAAATAAATCTTCTTTATTAGGAGCCCAAAAACCAGTAGCAACAAAACTATTACCTGGTTCTATATGCACATAATACCCACCACGCAAACGTGCTCCTGCCCTAGTAAAAGAACCTGCTAAATGTACTTTGTAAGGTGTTTTATTTTTAGAAAAACGTACATCTCTGTAAATTCTAAAAACTTTAGATTTTTCAATATCATCATGTTCATTTAGCTTTTCTCCAAGTAAGGTAATAAACTCTTTAAACGCATTTTCTTCAACTTTAAATTCTTTTTTATGCTCTAAAAACCATTCTCTTGTATTGTTTTCTTTTAGCTTATTTAAAAAACCAAAGGTATTTTTAGAGATTACATCATTTTTCATAAAAATCTTACTAATCTATTATTTATGCTAAAGTTAACTGTTTTTAAAAGTTTTTTTACCTAAATATTGGTTAATTTTGATAGTTGAATACGTTACATATGACACTAGAATCTGTAATTAAAGAAATAGAGTTGCATAAAAAGCAGCCTAATTTAAACTTTAGTTTAAAAGAAAAAACAGAAGTTTTTACCCAAAAGCTTTTTTATACCTTGTTTGATACCCAAACACCAGTTGCTAAAAATTTAGAAGAGTTAGAGCTTCAGTTTGATGAACTTGTGAATCTTGCTTGCTGGAAACTAGAAAAACCTTGTAAAAAAATTTGGGAGAAATACGTTGTTACCTTACCTACTATATTAGAAAAACTGAATTTAGATGCAGAAGCTATTGTAAACTGCGACCCTGCGTCTTTGTCTATAGAAGAAGTCTATATGGCATACCCCGGATTTTATGCTATTGCCATATACAGATTGGCACATGAATTACACGCCATTGGGTTTCCGTTAGTACCACGTTTAATGACCGAGTATGCGCACAGGCTAACCGGTGTAGATATAAATCCTGGTGCTAAAATAGGAAATTCGTTTTTTATAGACCACGCCACTGGTGTAGTTATAGGAGAAACTGCCATTATAGAAGATGATGTAAAAATATACCAAGGTGTAACTTTAGGAGCACTATTTGTTGCTAAAAACCTAAAGCAAACAAAAAGGCACCCTACTATAAAAAATAATGTTACCATATATGCAAATGCTACTATTTTAGGCGGCGATACTGTAATAGGAGAAAATACTATAATTGGCGGTAATGCTTGGGTTACAAGCTCTATACCTGCCAACTCAAAAGTGTTTCATAAAACAGAAATTAAAATAAAAACCACACAAAATGTCCAATAGTATACTAGATTTAATAGGTAATACACCTATGGTAGAGTCTAAAGTTTTAAATACAAACCCTAACGTTAGACTTTTATTTAAGTTAGAAGGAAATAACCCTGGTGGTAGTGTAAAAGACAGGGCTGCATATAATATGATTAAAAGCGCACTGGACAGAGGTGATATAAATAAAAATACCAAACTTGTAGAGGCAACAAGCGGTAATACTGGTATAGCATTAGCAATGATTGCTGGTATTTTTAATTTAGACATAGAAATTGTTTTATCTGAAGGATCTACTAAAGAGCGTATACAAACTATGCGTGCGTATGGTGCTAAAGTAACTTTAACGCCTGAAAACAAAGGTATTTTGGGGGCCAGGGACTATGCAGATGAGCAAGTAAAAAAAGGTGCTGTTATGTTAAATCAGTTTGGGAATAATGACAATTGGAAAGCTCATTATAAAAGTACAGGACCAGAAATTTGGAAAGATACAAATAATGAAATTACACATTTTGTGTCTTCTATGGGTACAACAGGTACAATTATGGGTACATCTACCTATTTAAAAGAACAAAATAATAGCATACAAATTGTTGGTGTGCAACCAAAAGAAGGAGCAAAAATTCCAGGAATTCGTAAATGGCCACAAGAATATTTACCTAAAATATTTGATGCTTCTAAGGTTGATAAAATTATTGATGTGAGCCAAGAAGAGGCAGAACAAACTACACTTTTATTAGCTAAAAAAGAGGGCATTTTTGCAGGTGTTAGTAGTGGTGGCGCTGCTTTTGCGGCTATAAAACTAGCCAGTACATTAGATAGCGGCACAATAGTATCTATAGTTTGTGATAGAGGTGACAGGTACCTATCATCTGGTTTATTTGGATAAAAATTAAGATGATGCTTACTGTGTACTAAGCATCATCTTTAAAATCTAAACTATGTAGCATTAAACCAGAACCCGGAGCTACAAATGTAAATTTAACCGTACTATTTGGCTTAAGAGCTTCTTCAATATCAGAAATACTTACTTCTCCTTTTCCTAGTTGTATTAATGCTCCCATAAGCATACGTACTTGGTAACGCATAAATCCTTCTCCTTTTATATGAAAGGCGTAAGATTTTTCAGGGAAAAAATTAGCTTTTAAAATGGTATTTTCTCTAATTTCGGCAGAGTTTACACTTCGTATAAACTTTCCGTTTTCTTTAGGTTTAGCTGTAAAACTTTTAAAATTGTGGGTACCAACAAACAAACTTGTCGCTTTTTTCATTAAATCTAAGTCTAAACTATCTTGTATGTTTGCCATAAATGGCGCTGCATACGGATGATTTTTATCGCCAAAAGAAAACAAATACACATACTCTTTTTCTTTGCTATGCTGAATTATATTAAACTTTTCCTTTACGTGCTTTACAGCTACTATTTTAATATCTGAAGGCAAATTTTTATTAAAATCTTTTAAAAAAAAATCTAAATCATGTAACGGTTCACCATCTAAAAAAAGCTCAAAAGCAGCATCTAAAGCAGATACTTTAGCATCTGTACGGCCAGCTCCTAAAATTTTATACTTTCGATCTGGAAGTATAAATTTTAGCGTTTTAGTAAGCATACCTTCTATGGTTTTATATCCGGGCTGCTTTTGCCATCCACTAAATCTATAGCCTAAAAACTGTAATCTAATTAAATAATATTGCTTATTTTTTTTCACGGCAGTAAAAGTATGCATAAATGAAAACATTAAAAAACAACTTATTTTTTGTATTTTACAATTAATTAACAAACAAAACCAACCAAAATGACAAACAAACAAACCGTTAATAAAGTACCTAACTGGTTCTGGATTATTGCTGTTATAGCTTTAATTTGGAATTGTATGGGAGTTATGGCGTATATAACCGAAGCTTATATGTCTGATGAAATTTTCTCATCATTCACAAAAGAAGTGCAAGAACTTTATAAAAAAAGACCATCATGGGTCACAGGCGCATACGCCATAGCTGTTTTTGGCGGCGTTTTGGCTAGTATGCTACTTCTAATACGAAAAAAAGCAGCTAAAACTGTATTTTTAATTTCTTTAGCAGGAGTTGTTGCTCAAAATGTGTATACTTTTTTTATGAGCAACACGCTTAAAGTATTGGGCACTTCATCTATATATTTCCCTATAGTAATTATAATAATTTCAGTTTTACTTTTTTTATTTTCTAATTACGCTAGTAAAAGAGGCTGGCTATCTTAGTTTTTTACAAAGGGATTTGTTTTTTGCATTTATACATATAATCTATACAAGATTACCTTTTATCTATGCCTATACACTTACCCTTATATTTTAGTGTTTAACCGATTATATTTAACTTAATTTAACATATGATATAATTTTGTGTTAGATTAAACATAGAGCCCCCCAGCTTTTTATACTCTAATTATTATATGAAAATACCATCTATAAAAATTTCATGGAAGTTATCTGTCCTTATTTCTGTACTATTACTAATAATTGTTTCCTTTTCTAATTTTTACGGTCTATTAACAGACAAGTTTCACTTTAACAAAGCAGGTAGTTACTTTTTTATATTGTTAGCTACAGTACATATAATATACTTGTATGCTTTTTGGTTTAAACTTACAGAAAATGAATATCCAGACAAGGAAATGAGAAACTTAGAATATGGTTTTTACCTCATATTTGCTTATTATGTATACAAAATGGTAGATATTGCTAGCATAGTTTTTGGATACAGCACATATAACGATCTTATTTTACCAGATCATTTTTTACCTATAGGAATTGCAATTGTACTTGCTTATTTAGGTTTGTGTTTAATTACACTAAAAATATTCTCTATTCGTAAAAATAAAATAGGAAGCTATATTACAGATTGTTACGAGGAGGAAGACTTAGATACATGGCCTTAAAAACCATATTAAAACCAAAAAAAAACAAACAGAAACAAAATAGCCTCTAGTTACCTAGAGGCTATTTTTATTGACTAAAACAAATTATCTTTTAACCCAACCTGTTGGAAAAGAATCACTGTTTAAACTTAAATTATGTGTTGTTGGTGCAGTTTCTTGTCCAGATACACCTACTAATGGTTTAAGTAAAAATGGAGCAGGACTATTATCTGGAGAAGGCTCTACAGAAATAACAACTGTTTTACCTCTAACATCTAAAGGAAAAGTAAATCCTGTTGGTGCATTATTAAAAAAATCTTCACCAGGAATTGGAGGTCCTGGATTAGCTCCACTAAAAGGATTACCAGAATCTTCTGCTTGTACAGTAGGATCCATAAATGTACCAGTTGTAATTGGTCCGTCTTCACCTACTACCCAACCTTCATAAACCCAACCTTCTGGTAAAACAGGTAATTCTAAACCTGTAGCTGGTGGCGCTCCTGGTATACCAAACCAAATACCATATTGGTCGTTCCCATTATTCATACCATCATCTTCGTCTGTCGGTGTTCTTAAAAAGAATTCTCCGCTAGCACCAGTAAAATCACCAACTAAATCTGTTATACTTACAGTTGCAGTTTCAGCTGCAAAAGCTCCAGAAAGCAACTTTGTTGTTGCAGGTGCTGGGTCGTTATCAACTGCTGGTTCTATAGACAATACATAAGCTGTTGCTTGATCTAATGTTTCAGCATCTACACTAAAAGAGGTTTTAGAAGGGTTTCCGTTACTATCTACAGTAAATACACCTGTAGATACCGGAGCTCCATTTACAATTATCCATCCTTCATAAACATAATCGGCACCTAGGTCTTCTAAACCTTCAATACCCATAGTTAAATTTTTAGTTTGCGGCTCGTTTGTGTCATCATCCTTATCACAACTTACTACAAGAGCTGTTGCCATAAATAATAAAAGTAATTTTTTCATTTTTAGAGTTTTTAAGATTATGACACAAATTAACGGGTTGTTTTTAACGATGAAATCACAAAAAAGTAAACTTTACATCCAATTTTGTAAGGTATTTGTGATAACTTCTACCTTTTATTACTATAAATGCTTCAAAAGCCTTAATTTCATTAACAAATTAAACTTTTTGACTTTGTGATAGCTTTGTGATATATATTAACTTTTTTGCATCCATATTATGAAACAGATACTTATTATAGAAGACGATCCAGAAATTATACAATTACTGGAAATACATTTAACAGATATGGTGTATACCACAACTAAAGCTATGGACGGTGAAACTGGTTTAAGTTTAGCTTTAGAAAACGACTATGACCTTATTTTATTAGACCTAACCCTACCAATAATGGACGGAATTGAGGTTTGTAAAAAATTAAGAGCCAAAAAAAATACACCAGTTATAATGCTCACTGCCAAATCTGAAGAAATAGATCGTGTGTTGGGTTTAGAAATTGGCGCAGATGACTATTTAACCAAACCTTTTAGTATCAGAGAACTTTTAGCTCGTATAAAAGCTGTTTTACGTAGATCTGATACTCCTAAAATTGAAGAAAACAACTCTAGTACCTTATCTTTTGATGGTTTATATATTGATATAGATAAACGTAAGGTATTGCTTAATAAACAAAAAATAGACTTATCTCCAAAAGAGTTTGAGCTCTTAGTATTAATGGCCTCTAACCCTGGTAGAAACTATTCTAGGACAGAATTACTTAATATAATTTGGGGTTATAATTTTGAGGGATATGAACACACTGTAAATTCACATATTAACAGACTACGCGCAAAAATAGAATCTAATATGGCACAACCAAAGTATATACTTACTAGTTGGGGAGTTGGTTATAAATTTAACGAAGAAATTTAATTATGGGAGCATCAAAAAAAGTATTAGGAACCAAGCTTATAAAAAAATTATGGCTAGCCTTTATTTTTATTATATTATTAATGGGTGCTTGTTATATACTAATAACCGGGTATTTTGCTAATAAATACAATGAAGCCACAACACAAAAAGTTAATGCAAAGGTTGCAAACCACTTAATAGAGGAAAAATTTCAGAATGCATCTCCTTTTTTAGAAGATGGGAGCGTAAATAAGCCCTTGTTTGGAGATTTAATGCATGACATGATGGCGGTTAACCGTAGTATAGAAGTGTATTTACTAGACAATGCAGGTTCTGTACTTTATTCTGTTGTTTTAAAACATGATGCTAACGAACCTATAAAACACGTTTCTCTTGCCCCAATAAAAGAGTTTATTAAAACAGACGGACAAAAGTATATTTTAGGTGACGATCCTAGAAATACTGAAGAGAAAAAAATATTTTCTGCTGCTCCTTACAAGAGCGGAGATAAAGAAGGATACATTTATATAATTTTAGCTGGACAAGAATTTGAAGCGATAAGTAATAGCCTCCTATCTCAATATTTTATGAAGTTGGGTATTGGCGCTACCCTGCTAACTATGTTATTTGCAGCATTATTAGGATTGTTAAGTATTTGGTTTTTAACTAAAAACTTACGAGTAATGATTAGTACTGTAAATAAATTTCAGGAAGGAGACCGTACTGCGCGTATAAAAAACCCAGAAAAGTCTGATATTGAAGTCTTTGCTAACTCTTTTAATGATATGGCAGATACTATTGTTAGTAATATTGATAAAATACAATCTGTAGATACATTACGTAGAGAGTTAATAGCAAATGTATCTCATGATTTAAGAACACCACTAGCCATATTAAAGGGCTATGTAGAAACGCTTCAAATTAAAAAAGATACACTTACAGAAGAGCAAAAAGATGAATATTTACAAATTACCCATAATAATATAGACCGTTTATCAAACTTAATAAATCAATTGTTTGAGTATTCTAAATTAGAGTCTGAACAAGTTACCCCAGTAAAAGAACCATTTTCTATAACGGAGCTATCCTATGACTTAATAGAAAAATTTAAAGTAATAGCAGAACAAAAGCAAATTACCTTACATATGGATGCTTCTAATGAAAACAACTTTGTGTATGCAGATGTTAGTATGGTAGAACGTGCTTTACAAAATCTTTTAGAAAACGCTATTAAATATACAGAACCAAACGGAAAAGTAACACTAGCTATTAAAAAACAAGCTAAAAAAGTAGAAATTAATATTACAGATACTGGTGCCGGAATACCAATTAATGAGCAACCTTATATTTTTGACAGATACAAGCAGTTAGACAAGTCTGAAAAGAAAAGAGGTGCTGGCTTAGGTTTAGCCATAGTAAAGAAAATAATGGAAATGCATGACACCACTATAACTGTACTTAGCAAACCTAAAGAAGGCAGCACCTTTAGTTTTACATTACCTGTGCACTAATGTCTGTTTTTAAGTACGGTAACAATATCGTTTAATTTAAAGCCTTTTGCTTGTAACAAAATTAAATAATGAAACAATAGATCTGCACTTTCTTCTTTAAACAAGTGGTCGTCATTATCTTTTGCTTCTATTACTACTTCAACAGCTTCTTCACCAACTTTTTGGGCAACTTTGTTAATTCCTTTTCTATAAAGAGATGCAACATAGCTGTCCTTATTGTCTGGGTTATCTTTGCGGTCTGTTATAATTGCTTCTAGTTCCGTTAAAAAACCATAGCTATTATTGTTTTCTTCTTTCCAACACGTATCTGTACCAGTGTGGCAAGTTGGCCCTACTGGGTTTACAGTAATAAGTAATGAGTCATTATCACAATCAACCTTCATAGCTACTAAATTCAAAAAGTTACCACTTTCTTCACCTTTTGTCCATAAACGGTTTTTACTTCTACTATAAAACGTTACCTTTTTTGTTTGGTTAGTTTTATCTACCGCTTCTTGGTTCATATAACCAAGCATTAAAACTGTTTTAGTAGCAGCGTCTTGTACTATTGCAGGTACTAAACCATCTGTACTTTTTGTAAAATCTATTGTCATTTTATATAATATTATAATCTAACCGGTATACCGTTAGTTTTTAATTCTTCTTTCAAATCTCTAATTTCTATTTCTTTAAAATGAAAAACGCTTGCTGCCAATGCTGCATCTGCTTTACCATCTTTAAAAGTATCTGTAAAATGCTGAATAGAACCTGCGCCACCTGAAGCTATAATTGGAATATTTAGCTCGGTTGATAATTTAGCTAAAGCTTCATTAGCAAAACCATCTTTGGTACCGTCATTGTCCATAGACGTAAACAAAATTTCTCCTGCTCCTCTTTTTTCAACTTCTTTTGCCCAATCAAACAAGTTTAATTCCGTAGGTACTTTACCACCAACCAAATGAACAACCCAGTTGCCATCTATATTTTTAGCATCTATGGCAACAACCACACACTGCGATCCAAATTTGGCTGCTAAGTCGTTTATTAATTGTGGGTTTTTAACTGCAGATGAATTTATAGATACTTTATCTGCACCATTTTGAAGTAATATATCTACGTCTTCTATAGATGAAATACCACCACCAACAGTAAAAGGAATATTAACTTTTTCTGCAACTCGTAATACTAAGTCTGCTAATGTTTTTCTACGTTCTTCTGTTGCAGATATATCTAAAAAAACAAGTTCGTCTGCTCCTGTTTGTGCATAAATTTCTGCCAATTCTACTGGGTCGCCAGCATCTCGCAAATCTACAAAATTGACTCCCTTTACGGTGCGTCCGTTTTTAATATCTAAGCAAGGAATTATTCTTTTTGTTAACATATTATTTATGGATCATATAAAGAGAAAAGAAATAGACTTCTATTTTCCTGTACTCTCTAATCTAAATTTTTATTTATTTAATATAAAATCTTCTAATTGCTTCATAGAAATTCTATTTTCATAAATAGCTTTACCTATTATAGTTCCTTCACAACCAATTTCGGCTAGTTTGGGTAGCTCATCAAAAGTAGAAATTCCTCCACTTGCTATAAGTTTTAAACCTTTTTCTGATGATTGCAAAATTTTAGAATACAAATTAAAAGAAGGTCCTTCTAACATACCATCTTTACTAATATCTGTGCAAATAACATAGCATACCCCTTGTTTTTGATATGCTTGTATAAATGGCACTAATTCTTCTTTAGACTCTTCTAACCAACCAGAAACAGCTACTTTTTCATCCTTGGCATCTGCTCCTAAAATAATTTTATCTGCACCAAATTTTTCAAGCCAAGAAGAAAACACTTCTCTATCTTTAACAGCAATACTACCACCAGTTATTTGGTTAGCACCACTTTCAAAAGCTATTCGTAAATCATCGTCCGACTTTAATCCGCCACCAAAATCTATTTTTAGGCTTGTTTTAGACGCTATTTCCTCTAAAACTTTGTGATTTACAATGTGTTTAGACTTTGCACCGTCTAAATCTACTAAATGTAAATACTCTATACCGTGAGCCTCAAACTCTTTAGCAACTTCTAAAGGATTTTCGTTATATATTTTTTTTGTGTTGTAATCTCCTTTAGACAAGCGTACACATTTGCCATCTATAATATCTATTGCTGGTATTATTCTCATTTTTGTTTTTTTAAAAGAAAGTATTAAATTTTAAGAACAAAGTCTTAAGTTTTTAATACTAATTTATAATAGTAAGCCTTTATATTTAAAGGAATAGAAACACTTACTTAAGACTTAATTAAACTTCTACATTTCAAGAAAATTTCTTAAAATCTGCTCTCCTACTTCACTGCTCTTTTCTGGGTGAAATTGAGTTCCGTAAAAATTATTTTTTTGTAATGCTGCACTGTAATCTACATCATAATTAGATTTTGCAATGGTTTCGTTAGTAACTGGAGCATAAAAACTATGAACCATATAAATATGAGATTTTTCTTTTACTTTATTAAAAAGATTTGTTGTTAAGTTTGATATCTCATTCCATCCAATTTGTGGCACTTTTACCTTGTTTGAAAACTTTACAACATCAACATTAAAAATCCCCAAGCCTTTTGTTTCTCCTTCTTCAGATGCGTTGCACATTAACTGCATACCCAAACAAATACCCAAAACAGGTTGTTTTAATGTAGGGATTAAAGTATCTAAACCACTAGCACGTAACTTACTCATTGCACTACTAGCCTCACCTACACCAGGAAAAATAACTTTATCCGCAGCTAAAATTTCATTTACGTCATCTGTTAAGACAGCCTCAAAACCAAGTCGTTTTATAGCAAACTTAATGCTCTGTATATTTCCTGCTCCGTAATTTATAATTACTATTTTCATTTTAAACTTTAAGTATTATCACTATTTACAGCATTCCCTTTGTACTAGGTAAAACCATTTTTTCTACATCTCTTTTTACCGCCATTTTTATAGCCTTTGCAAATGCTTTAAAAATAGCTTCAATTTTATGATGTTCATTTACACCTTCTGCTTTAACATTTAAGTTAGCTTTTGCTCCATCTGAAAATGATTTAAAAAAGTGTAAAAACATTTCTGTAGGCATATCGCCCACCATTTCTCGTTTAAAATCGGCTTCCCATACCAACCAGTTTCTACCTCCAAAATCAATTGCTACTTGTGCTAAACAATCATCCATTGGCAAACAAAAACCATAACGTTCTATGCCAAGTTTTGTTCCTAAAGCCTTAGCAAACACTTCTCCTAATGCAATAGCTGTATCTTCTATAGTGTGATGCTCATCAACCTCTAAATCACCGTTTACCTTAATTTCTAAATCCATTTGACCGTGACGAGCCAATTGGTCTAACATATGATCAAAGAAAGACAATCCTGTTTTTATATCGCTTTTACCCGTACCATCTAAATTTACATTAATGTAAATATCGGTTTCATTTGTTTTACGTGTAACTTCAGAAACTCTATCTTTTAGTTTTAAGAACTCGTATATTTTCTCCCAGTCGTTGCTTTCTAAGGCAATAACATCGTCTAATTCTTCCCTTTTCACTGTAATTTCTCCAGTACCAAGATTGGTTTCATCATTAATAAAAATACCTTTAGAACCTAGGTTTTTAGCAAGTTCTATATCTGTTAATCTGTCGCCAATAACAAAAGAATTTGCTAAATCATATTCTGCAGAAAAATATTCGGTTAATAAGCCTGTTCCAGGTTTACGAGTATTGGCATTTTCGTGAGGAAAAGTTCTATCTAAAAACACCTTATCAAAAACTACACCTTCGTTCTCAAAAGACTTTAAAATAAAGTTGTGTACTGGCCAAAATGTATCTTCAGGAAAAACATCTGTACCTAAGCCATCTTGATTGGTAATCATTACCAACTCATAATCTAGTTCTTTTGCAATTTTACCCAAAAAAGTAAATGCTTTAGGGTAAAAAACCATTTTTTCAAATGCATCTATTTGCTCATCTACGGTTTCTTTAATTATGGTTCCGTCTCTATCTATAAATAATACTTTTTTCATCTTCAATAGTTCGTTATAATTCAATTTTTAAAAAAGAATTACGGTTAGTTATTAATTTGGTTTAGTGCGCTTATTAATGTGTTGTTTTCTTCTCTAGTACCTACAGTAAAACGTAATGTATTTTTACATAATGGCTGCGTGGTTCTGTTGCGTATTACAATACCTTTATCTAGTAATTGATTGTACCTTTTTGTAGCATCATCTACTTTTACTAAAATAAAATTAGCATCAGACGCATAAACTTTTTCTACAAAATTTACTTCAAGTAATACTTTAGATAAAATGTCTTTTTCTGTCATTATTTCAGAAACTTCCTGCTTTACAGTATCTACATCTAAAACACGCTCTTTTGCTCGTTGTTGTGTTAATTCGTTTACGTTATAAGGTGGTTTTATTTTATTTAAAACTGTTATAATTTCCTTTGATGCAATACAAATTCCCAATCTTACACCTGCTAACCCATACGCTTTAGACAGTGTTTGTGTTACTATTAAATTAGGGTAATTATTTAACTGAGAAACCCAACTTTCTTGTGATGAAAAATCGATATAAGCTTCATCTACAACTACCAAACCTTTAAAATTTTCTAATAACTGATGCATTTTTTCTGTAGCGAAACTATTACCAGTTGGATTGTTTGGTGAACATAAAAATAAAATTTTACTGTTTTTATCTGCTGTACTTAAAATTTCATCAACATTAGGCTCAAAATTGGTTGTAAGTAACACCTCTCTATTCTCTATGTTGTTAATAGCAGATAATACCTTGTACATACCGTAAGTTGGTGGTAAGGTTATAATATTATCTTCTTTTGGCTCACAAAATGCTCTATATATTAAGTCTAAAACTTCATCACTACCATTACCTAAAAGCAAGTTTTCTGACTTTATACCTTTTTGTTCTGCTAAAATAGATTTTAAACTACGTTGTTGTGGATCTGGATATCTATTTACACCGTTTTGGTATGGATTTTCATTTGCATCTAAAAAAATCATTTCAGTACCATCAGAAACATATTCATCTCTAGCTGAAGAATACGGACTAAGTCCTTTTACATTCTCTCTAGTTAATTTATCTAAGTTAAAATCTTTCATTATTTTAAACTCTTTAAACGTAATGTAACTGCATTTTTGTGAGCTTGTAAGCCTTCTGCATCTGCCATTAACTCTATAGCTTCACCTATTTCTTGTATACCTTGTTCAGATATTTTTTGAAACGTAATACTCTTAGTAAAACTATCTAAATTTACACCACTGTATTGTTTTGCATAACCGTTTGTTGGTAAAGTGTGATTAGTTCCCGAGGCATAATCACCTGCACTCTCTGGCGTATAATTACCAATAAATACAGACCCAGCATTTTCAATTGTGTTTAATACATAGTCCTCATTTTGTACACAAACAATAAAGTGCTCTGGAGCATACTCATTAATTAATTGCATTGCTGTTTCTAATGTTTCTATATATATCAGCTTGCTATTTGCTATGGCCTTAGTTGCTATTTCTACACGTGGTAAAACTGCTAATTGCTGTTCTAACTCAGTTTCTACATCGGTAATCATCTTTTTTGATGTAGATACCAATATTACTTGACTATCTGTACCGTGTTCTGCCTGACTTAATAAGTCTGATGCTACAAATGCAGCGTTAGCTGTATCATCTGCTAAAACTAACAATTCACTAGGACCTGCTGGCATATCTATTGCCACACCATATTTTGTTGCAATTTGCTTTGCCACAGTTACATATTGGTTTCCTGGACCAAAAATTTTATAGACTTGTGGTATTGTTTGTGTACCAAACGTCATAGCTGCAATTGCTTGTATACCACCAACTTTGTATATTTTAGTAACACCACATAAATTTGCAGCATACAAAATAGCAGGATTAATTTTGCCTTCTTTATTAGGCGGAGAGCACAATACAATTTCTTTACAACCAGCTATGTTTGCTGGAGTTGCTAACATTAGTATTGTAGAAAATAGCGGTGCTGTACCACCTGGAATATATAAACCTACTTTTTGAATAGGTCTTTTTTCTTGCCAACAATTTACTCCGTTTGCTGTTTGTACTGTAACTTTTTCAGTTTTTTGTGCTGTATGAAAAGCTTCAATATTGCTTTTTGCTAATTGTATTGCTTTTTTTAGTTCTTCTGATACTAATTCTTCTGCTTCAACCAATTCTTCGTTACTAACAATTGTAGATTGTAAAGAAACACCATCAAACTTAGAAGTATACTTATTTACAGCTGTATCACCATCAGTTCTAACCTCATTAAAAACAGAAACCACAGTGTCTTCAATATCTGATACAGTCTGTGTTGGCCTCTCTAAAACTTGTTTCCAATCTGTAACAGCTGGATTATTAATCTTATTCATTACAATACCATTTTTTCAATTGGACAAACCAAAATGCCTTCTGCACCTTCATTTTTCAATTCCTGAATTACTTCCCAGAACTTATCTTTATTTATAACTGTATGTACAGAACTCCACCCTTCTTCCGCTAATGGCAACACAGTAGGGCTACGCATTCCTGGTAATAATGATATAATTGTATCTAATTTTTCATTTGGTGCATTTAACAGCACATATTTAGATTGTCTAGCTCTTAAAACAGATTCTATTCTAAATTCTAATTGAGCTAATATTTCTTTACGTTCTTCTGTAATTTTTGGTGAAACAGCTAAAACAGCTTCACTGGTTAACATTACTTCTACCTCTTTAAGGTTATTTTTAAATAATGTACTACCACTAGATACAATATCACAAATACCGTCTGCCAAACCAATATTTGGTGCAATTTCTACGGAACCATTAATAATGTGTAAATCTGCCGTAACACCTTTAGATGCTAAATAGTTTTTTACTGTATTTGGGTATGATGTTGCAATACGTTTACCCTGAAAATCTTGTACAGATGTATATTTAAAAGATTTAGGTACTGCTAACGATACTTTACATTTAGAAAATCCTAATCTTTCTGAAAATGTAATGTCTTCTCCTTTTTCTATTAACACATTTTCTCCTATTATAGCAATATCTACTACTCCGTCTCTCAAGTACTGAGGAATATCACCATTTCTAAGGTAAAAAACTTCCATAGGGAAATTTCTTGAAGATGCTTTTAGCTGATCTTTACCATTGTCTATTGATATTCCACAATCTTTTAAAATAGCTATGGAATCTTCATTTAAACGTCCGCTTTTCTGAATTGCAATTCTAATTTTAGTCATTCTTTTTTTAGTATGTGTTTAAGAAATCAAAATGGATAAAAACAAAAAACCCGCTTGATTTCTCAAACGGGTTAGATATATGTTTAAACACGGCAAAACACTTCTAGCTCGCTTGATAGCAAGGTGTAAAGTGATGATGATGTGTGTTTTTATTTCTCATTATGCTGTAAAAGTAAAACTTATTTCTTTTATAAAAAAGAGATTTTTAAATTTTAGTTGACTCTTGATAATTTCTTAACAAATGATTGTAAATTTATTGGTTTCCTAAAATTAATGGTAAACCAGAGTCTCCACTACCAATTACAATTACTTTAGCGTTTGGAGATTCAGACAATTTTATAGTAGCATCTATACCTTTGTCTTGCAAAATTTTATCTGTTAACGATGCACTTAATATTTTGTTTGCATTTGCTTTACCTTGTGCTTCAATAGTTACTTTTTCTGCCTCTTTTTTAGCTGTAACTAATCTAAATTCATATTCTAAAGATTCTTGTTCTTGTTTTAATTTACGCTCTATGGCATCTTTAATTGTTGGCGGCAATGTTACATCACGCACTAAAATTTCATTTAGTTGTATGTATTCTCCATCAACAATTTTCTTTGTTTCATCAAAAATTTCTTGTTGTATGGCATCTCTTTTACTAGAATATAACTGCTCTGGAGTATAGCGACCAACAACAGAACGAGCTGCAGATCTAATAGTAGGTAGTAAAACTCTTTGTATATAATCCTCACCTTTTTCTTGGTGTAACTTTCCTAATTCATTACGTTTTGGCTGAAACCAAGCTGAAGCTTCTAGTTTTATATCTAAACCATTACTAGAAAGTACATTCATTTTTTCTAAAACCTCTTGTTGGCGTATTTCATAAATATAAACTTTATTCCAAGGTGCAACAACATGAAATCCTTCTCCCATTGGTGGTTCATTTGTAACTACGCCCTCTCCTAATGTCTCATATAAAACACCCGCGTGACCAGAGTCTATTGTAACAGCAGATTTAGATATAATAACTATAATTAATATAATAACAAATAATACTGGTAATGCAATTTTTGGTAATCTTTCCATAGTAGTTTTTAAGTTAATCCGTTGTATTTTCTAAGAAACCATTCTATTATAAACACCAATAAAATAAAGCCTAGTAGAAATTTAAATTCTACCAAAGATACAATATTTTCCTTGCTCCTTTGTGTAGGTTTTAGGGTTTGTTTACTTAGCAGATCTTGTTTTAAACCATTTACATTATTAACGTAAAATAGGTTTGTGTTTGTGCTGTTAGCAACCCTTTGCAACTTTTTATAATTGCTAGATGTAAATTGTTGCTCTGCATTGTAATTTAAGATGGTAAACATACCAGATTTTGTGTTTTTAGTATGTAATACCGTAGCTGTAAATGTATAATCACCGGCAGGCAAACTACTTAAGTCAGCTTTATAAGTAAATCCATTTAAAAGCATTGGAATTTCTTTGTAAATAGATTTTTCTTTATTCTTTATTTTTAAAACTACTGTAGCATTTGCATTAAACTCAAAAGCATCATCAAAAACTGATGCATTAATAACTGCCTCTCTACTACCTAAATACACTTGCTTATAATCTAACGTAAAGCTATTTTTAGAATTGCTAGAAGCTAAATACAATATTATTTTACCTATAAATTCATCAAAAGACTTAAAATCTTTTTCATTTCTAAAGGTTTGCATTCTCCATTTCCATATATCTTCTCCAAATAAAAAAGCCTGTTTTGTTTTATCAAACTCCGAAACAGCCAATAAAGGAGATTCTATTGTAACGCCTCTTATTGTTGTTTTTAATATTGTTAAGCTTTCGTCTTGCGGAAAAACAGGACTAACATTACTCTGTAAAGGAGGAAAATTGGTAGTTAAAAACTCAGAAACATCAAACTTAGAAAAAGACGAATTTAGCGTGGGAAATACTTCTTGCGCAGGAAAACCATCTTCAAAAATGTAAGTGTTTTGCACAGTATTTAAAAAATCCCAATCTGTTTGCAAACCTGTTATGTAAAACGAATTTTTGTTAGAGTTAGTAGCATAATCTATTGCATTTTTAAAAGAACTATTGGGCTGATAAAAAATAAAAACATCAGTGTTTTGCCACAAATTCTTATCGATTTTGGGCGCTAAAATTGTTACATTACGTTGTTCATTACTTTCTATTGCTTTTTTAAGAGTTCCTAAATCTGGATGTTCTATAGCAGATACTATAGCTATATTTGTTTTTTCATCTATTACCTCTAATGCAACTGTCTTTGTATTGTTTTTTGTATTTTTCTCATTGGTTAATTCTCCTATACCTACCTTAAGCTTTTTTACACCAATAGTCTTAGCATCTATATTAGCTGTTATGGTTTTACTGTTTTCTAATGCGCTAAAAGTCACATTTTTTGTAAATACAGTTTTACCATTTTCTTTAATAGTTATTAGTTTAGTTACGGGTGTTTTTCCTGTATAGGAAGCATTCACTTCTACAGGGTATTTGTTATTTAAAAAAGCAAAGTTATTTTTATTTACCTGGTCTATTTTAATGTCTGTATATGTTGTTGTATCACCTACAACTACCGGGTAAATTGGTGTTTTATTGTTTAATGATAAAAACTCATAATCTTCTCCTAGCGTTTGATTACCATCAGTTAATAATACAATAGCAGTATTGATATTGCGGTAAATTTCTGAAGTTGCTTGCAAAGCCTCACCAATATTTGTGTTTTGCTCTGTAAATGTCACAGAATCTTTTATTGTATTTAAATTGTATCCAAAGGTGTATGAGTCTATTGTAAATTTATCATTTACTTCACTATCATTAGTAAGGTTTTTAAGAAAATCTGTTACTTTTTGCGTTGATTTACTATTTTTTATAGACGCAGAATTATCTGTTAAAATAACAAGTCTAGTTTTCTCTACAGTATAGGTAGTTTTGGTAATTTTTGGATTAATAAGCATTAATAACACTCCAAAAACACCAAAAAAACGTAAAAAGGAGAGTAAAACAATAAGTTTGCCTCTCCTTTTAGTTCTGTAATAGTTATGAAACAGGACTACAAGCAGCGAAAATATTGCTGCTAAAATTACCCACAGTACAGTTGTAATTTGCATGTATTAAATGTCTCTGTTTTTCAATATAAAATTTAGTATTCTATTAAGTTAACATTCCGCCATCTACATTAAGTACTTGGCCAGTAACGTAAGCAGACATATCTGATGCAAAAAACAAACATGCGTTTGCTACATCATCAGGAGATCCTCCTCTTTTTAAAGGAATTCCGTCTCTCCATCCTTGAACAACTTTTTCATCTAACTTATCTGTCATTTCAGTTTCTATAAAACCAGGTGCAATTGCATTACATCTAATGTTTCTAGAACCTAACTCTAATGCAACAGACTTTGTAAAACCAATCATTCCGGCTTTAGATGCTGCATAATTAGTTTGTCCTGCATTACCTTTAACACCAACAACACTACTCATATTTACAATAGAACCCTTACGTTGCTTTAAAAAAGTACGTTGTACTGCTTTTGTCATGTTAAAAACAGATTTTAAGTTAATTTCAATTACAGCATCAAAATCATCTTCTCCCATACGCATTAACAAATTATCTTTAGTAATACCTGCGTTGTTAATTAACACATCTATACCACCAAAATCTTCTAATACGTTTGCTACCAATTCTTCTGCTTGCGAAAAACTTGCCGCGTTACTTTTATATGCTTTAGCTTTTACGCCTTTAGCCGTTAAATCTTTTTCTAATTCTAAGGCAGGAGCTTCACTAGAGCTGTATGTAAAGGCTACATTTGCGCCATTATCTGCAAACACCTTTGCTATTCCCATACCAATACCTCTACTAGCACCAGTAATAATTACGTTTTTTCCTTCTAACAATTTCATCTAATAAAATTTTGCGTTGTTGCAAGTCAAATATAGCGTATGTTTTAGACCTTTAAAAGGTATACTTCTTTTTTTTAATATTGATATTATAAATCTTTACAACTATTATTTATGAATGTAAAAAACACACTATTTTATACTCCAAACTGCGTTAAGTGATGATCTAAATGTTTAGAAAACATCATATTCCATTCCTTACTAGATAGTTTTCCAAATGAATGTGACTCTTTATTATTAAAATATGTTTCTCCTAGTTTTTGAGTTTTATCTAAATATGATAATAATCTATTTTTTTCTTCTTCAAAATTTTTACTCTCTGTAATTATAAATTCTGGTGCAGTTCTACTATTTTTCTTATACGGTTTAGGACCTACAACTGCATTTTTTACAAATGTTTTTAATAAAAACTTTTTAAAAGAATTTGGTTTTGGGTGTTTATCTTCAAACGTCATTTCGTAGGCTACATTACAATGAGCTAACATTTGAGAAATTTCCATTTTCCCCCATAGGGCCTTTGTTTGCGGATTTAATTTAGCTAATCTTTTTTTTGTAAAGTTTAAATCTTCTTGTAAAAACAAATTTTTCATAACAAAATTGGTTGTGGATAATACAACTAATGTACATTAATTTAAAGCACAAAAAAAGCGTTTACTAATTTTGTAAACGCTTTTATATATGTAATAAAGATTAAATGATTAACCCATAACTTCTTTTACTTTTTTACCTATTTCAGCAGGAGAATCTACAACGTGAATACCACAATCTTTCATAATTGCTTTCTTAGCTTGTGCAGTATCATCACTACCACCAACTATAGCACCTGCATGACCCATTGTTCTACCAGCAGGAGCAGTTTCACCAGCTATAAAACCAACAATTGGTTTTTTACTACCACTTTCTTTATACCACTTAGCAGCATCAGCCTCTAATTGTCCTCCTATTTCACCAATCATAACTACACATTCCGTAGCAGGATCGTTAATTAAAAGTTCTACAGCTTCTTTAGTCGTTGTTCCAATAATTGGATCACCACCAATACCAATTGCTGTAGTAATACCTAAACCTTGACGTACAACTTGGTCTGCAGCCTCATACGTTAATGTACCAGACTTAGAAACAATACCTACAGTACCACTTTTAAATACAAAACCAGGCATAATACCTACTTTAGCTTCTCCTGGAGTAATAACACCTGGACAGTTAGGACCTATTAAACGACAATCTTTATCTTTAATATAATCTGAAGCTTTAACCATGTCAGCAACAGGGATACCCTCTGTAATAGTAATAATTACTTTGATACCAGCGTTAGCAGCTTCCATAATTGCATCGGCAGCAAATGCTGGCGGTACAAAAATAATAGTTGTATCTGCACCTACTTTTTCAACAGCTTCTAAAACTGTGTTAAAAACTGGTCTTCCTAAATGCTCTTGACCACCTTTACCTGGTGTTACACCACCAACAACGTTGGTTCCGTATTCAATCATTTGTTCAGCGTGAAAAGTACCTTCACTACCTGTAAACCCTTGTACAATTATTTTGGAATCTTTATTTACTAAAACACTCATTATATCGTTTGTTATTTTTTTCGCTTCACAAAAATATAGCTTTGTTGGCGATTATTAAAGTATTCTTTGTTTATTTATTTTTAATATTTTGTAAAATAGATGGTATTTTTTTAACGTTAGCCAATTGTCTCAGTTTTTCTCTGGATTCTTCAATTGGAGTACCAAAATAACTTTTGCCACCTACAATAGACTTTGTAACACCTGTTTGCCCCATTACAACTGCTTTTTTACCAATTGTAATACCACTTGTTGTACCAACTTGACCCCAAAGTGTAACTTCATCTTCTATAATAACACAACCGGCAATACCTGTTTGCGATGCAATTAAACATTTTTTACCAATTACAGTATCATGACCAACATGTACTTGGTTGTCTAATTTAGTACCTTGGCCAATAGTTGTGTCTCCTGTGACACCCTTATCTATTGTACAAAGTGCTCCTATATCTACATTATCCTCTATTACAACTCTTCCGCCAGATAGTAATTTATCAAAACCTTCTGGTCTGTTTTTATAATAAAATGCATCTGCACCTAAAACAGATCCTGCATGTATAGTTACATTATCACCTAAAACACAGTTATCATAAATTGAAACATTAGAATGAATTACACAATTTTTACCAATAACAACATTATTACCTATAAAGGCATTGGGCTGTATTACCGTATTCTCTCCTATTTTTGCTGTTTCTGATATGGTTGAAACAGATTTTGCAAAAGGATTAAAATAAGCTGTTAACTTATTAAAATCTCTAAAAGGATCGTCAGAAATTAACAAAGCCTTACCCTCAGGACAAGCTACCTCCTTATTTATTAAAATAATAGTTGCGTTGGATTGTATAGCCTTATCATAGTACTTTGGGTGATCTACAAAAACAATATCTCCGCTAGTAACAACGTGAATCTCGTTCATTCCTAAAACAGAAAAACTATCATCACCAACATATTTACAGTTTATAATAGCTGCAATTTGCTTTAAAGTATGTGGAATAGGAAATTTCAAATGTTTATTATACCTAATGTTTATATTTTACAGAAAAATTAAAGACTTACTCTTTTACACGCTCCATATAAGAGCCTTTTTCTGTATCTACTTTTATTTTATCTCCTTCATTTATAAAAAGAGGAACGTTAACTTCTGCTCCTGTTTCTACTTTTGCCGGCTTAGTAGCGTTTGTTGCTGTATTACCTTTTACTCCTGGTTCTGTATATGTAACTTCTAAAATAACACTAGCAGGCATATCAACAGATAAAGGTAAACTATCTTCTGTATTAAATAAAATAGTAACGACTTCTCCTTCTTTTAACAAACCTGGAGCATCTAAACTATTTTCTTCTAATGTAATTTGATTATAATCATCTGTATTCATAAAATGATACGTAGTACCTTCTGCATACAAAAACTGATAAGAACGTGTTTCTACACGCACATCATCAATCTTATGGCCTGCAGAAAACGTATTATCAATAACCTTACCTGTGGTTACACTTTTTAATTTTGTTCTTACAAAAGCTGGTCCTTTACCAGGTTTTACGTGTAAAAATTCTACAATTTTAAAAATATCATGATTGTATCTTATACACAATCCTTTTCTAATGTCTGATGTTGATGCCATACTTTTATTTAATTTGAACTAAAATAGCCTTTCATAATTCCTCTTTGAGAATCTCTAATAAACTGAAGAATTTCGTCGCGCTCTGGAGTTGCTTCCATTTCTGCTTCAATAATTTCTACAGCCTGACTATTGTTATAATTTTTCTGATATAATATTCGGTAAATATTCTGTACTTCTCTAATTTTTTCTGAAGAAATACCTCTTCTACGCAAACCTACAGAGTTTATACCTACATAAGATAATGGTTCTCTGGCAGCTTTTACATAAGGTGGCACATCTTTACGCACTAAAGAACCTCCTGTAACAAAAGCGTGGTTACCTATAGATACAAACTGGTGAACAGCTACTAAGCCTGCCAAAACTACATTATCTCCTACAGTTACGTGACCTGCTAAGGTAGAATTGTTAGAAAAAATACAATTATCTCCCACAAAACAATCATGAGCAACATGACAATACGCCATTATTAAACAATTTTTTCCAATTTTGGTTTTTTGCCTGTCCGATGTACCTCTGTTTATAGTAGCACATTCTCTTATAGTGGTGTTATCTCCTATCTCTACAATAGTTTCTTCACCTGCATATTTTAAATCTTGTGGAGTTGCAGATATTATGGCTCCAGGAAAAATGTTGCAATTTTTACCTATTCTTGCGCCTTCCATAATAGTTACGTTAGAACCTATCCAGGTTCCCTCGCCTATTACTACATTATTATGTATTGTTGTAAAAGGTTCTACAACAACATTTTTTGCGATTTTAGCACCTGGGTGTATATACGCTAAAGGTTGATTCATTCTATTGTTTTTTTGCTATTTGTGCCATCATTTCGGCTTCACAAACTAATTTATCATTTGCATAAGCATACGCTTGCATATGACATATTCCTCTGCGTATTGGTGTTATAAGGCTACAGTGAAATATTAATGTATCTCCTGGTAAAACCTTTTGTTTAAACTTAACTTTGTCAATCTTCATAAAAAAAGTTAAGTAATTTTCTGGATCTGGAACAGTACTTAAAACTAAAATACCTCCTGTTTGTGCCATTGCCTCTACTTGTAAAACTCCTGGCATAACAGGTGCTCCTGGAAAATGACCTACAAAGAATGGCTCATTCATTGTAACATTTTTCATCCCCACTACATGATTATCAGAAAGTTCTAACACTCTGTCTATCAACAAAAATGGAGGTCTGTGTGGTAACATATCCATAATTTGATGAATATCCATTAAAGGAGGTAAACTCAAATCATACTTAGGTACACTGTTTCTTTTTTCTAACTTAATTATTTTAGCTAATTTTTTTGCAAATTGTGTATTTACAAAATGCCCTGGCTTGTTAGCTATAACCTTACCACGTATTCTAATACCTGTTAAAGCTAAATCTCCAATAACATCTAATAGTTTATGACGTGCAGCCTCATTAGGCTGGTGCAATGTTAAATTATCTAATATTCCATTAGGCTTAACAGATAATTTCTCTTTCCCAAAAGCTTTTTCAAGCTTTTTCATTGTTTCATCAGATATTTCTTTATCTACATAAACTATGGCATTATTTAAATCACCTCCTTTAATAAGTCCGTGTTCTAATAACATTTCTAACTCATGCAAAAAGCTAAACGTTCTTGCATTAGAAATTTCTTCTTTAAAATCTGATAATTTTAACAAAGTAGCATTTTGTGTACCCAAAACCTTGGTACCAAAGTCTACCATAGTTGTTATTTGGTAATCATCAGATGGTATAATAGTAATTTCACTACCAGTAGCTTCGTCTTTATAAGAGATAACATCCTTTACAATGTATTCTTCTCTTTCTTTTTCTTGCTCTACTACACCTGCATTTTCTAAAGCCTCAACAAAAAACTTTGATGAGCCATCCATTATTGGTAACTCTGGAGAGTTTAACTCTATTAAAACATTGTCTATCTCTAAACCTACTAGTGCAGCTAATACATGTTCTGGTGTTTGTATTTTAACACCTTTCTTTTCTAAATTAGTACCACGCTGTGTGTTTTCTACAAAATTAGCATCGGCCTCTATTATAGGTTCCCCTTCTAAATCTATACGTTTAAAAGCATAACCGTGGTTTTCTGGAGCAGGTAAAAACTTCATTGTAACTTTTTCACCTGTGTGTAAACCTACACCTGTAAGCGTAGCTTCTTTAGCTATAGTTCTCTGTTTTGCATTGGGTTTATTTGCCATCAAACTTTTTTTCAATGTTATTTATTCCTTTCACTATTTTTGGTAAGTTTTTAAAATGAACGTAAGACTTATTAAAATCTCCATAATTCATAGCAGGTGAGCCTTGTAAAACCTCGTTATCCTTAATGTTTTTACCTATGCCAGACTGTGCTTGTATGCGTACATTATCTCCTATAGAAATATGACCTACAATACCTACTTGGCCACCTATCATACAATTTTTTCCAATTTTAGTAGACCCTGCAATTCCTGTTTGAGCAGCAATTACAGTATTTTCACCAATTTCTACGTTATGTGCAATTTGTATTTGGTTATCTAATTTAACCCCTTTTCGTATAATTGTAGACCCCATTGTTGCCCGGTCTATAGTAGTACCAGCTCCAACATCTACATTATCTTCTAAAATTACATTACCTATTTGTGGTATTTTTGTAAAAGTACCATCGGTATTTGGAGAAAAACCAAAACCATCAGAACCAATTATAACTCCTGTATGTATTACGCAGTTGTTGCCAATTATAGAGTCTGAGCATATTTTTGCTCCAGAAAATAAAGATACATTATCTCCTATGGTTACATTATCTGATATGTATACGTTTGGATATATTTTAGCATTTTCACCTATAGTTACATTTTTACCAATGTAGGTAAATGCACCTAAGTAAACATTTTCTCCATAACTAGCAGATTCGTCTACATAAACTGGCTGTTCTATACCACTCTTATCATTTTTAACCTGATCATAATAGGTTAACAATTTTGTAAAAGATTGATAAGCATCATCTACTTTTATTAACGTTGTTGTAAAGTCTTTCTCTGGTAAAAAATCTTTATTAACAATAGTTATAGACGCCTTTGTTGTATATAAATGTGGTGTATATTTAGGATTAGCTAAAAAGGTAAGCGAACCCGCTTTTCCTTCTTCTATTTTAGCAAGTGTATGTACAGTAATTTCAGGATCTCCCTGAACTTCACCTTCTAAAATACTTGCAATTTGACTAGCTGTAAACTTCACGTGTTGTTAATTAATTTAGTAAGGTGTTTTTTTATCCTTATTATGTATTATTAAAAATTAAGGTTTTACAAAAACCATAATTAACGGTGACAAAAGTAAGAAAAATAGTGAAATGTTTACATTTTACTTGAGCTGTGTTTTTATAATACCAAGTAAAACGCTGGCTTATAAACTTTAACCCATTATAATATTTATAAATTTTCTTTACATTTTTTTTACATTAACCTATTCTGTTTTAGGATAACAAGCGTAGTATTTGGTTACTGTTTTAGATAATGTTTTGCTATTTAGCTGGTCTGATGCTTTTGAAACATCTGTTATTTTTCCATTTTCTTTTAGCACTTTTATAGGTTGTATATGCTGTATATAAGCCGTATTTTTTATTTCTCCACTAAACACAAAGTATGCTGTTTCTTCATCCGTTAAATTGTGTTTCTCTTTAAATAAATTAAACTCTTTTTTTACTTTTATTGCAGATATTGGCTTTTTCTTCATTTTTATATGAAGTAAATCTCTATGCAATATCATTCTACTTAATGTAGCTAAAACAAAATCGCTATTATGCTGCCACTCTTTAATAGCTGCCATAATATCTATATCATCTAACTCCGAAAATTTTTCAATTACATCAGCATTAAAATCTTTTAAGGTTATTTTGTTTTTTATAAAAAATGATAAAATAGAACTACATGGTAAATTATTACCGCTATGTATTAATTCCTTTGCCCTTTTTAACGTTTTTATTAATAATTGCTCTGCTACCAAGCCAGTTTTATGTAAATATACTTGCCAATACATAAACCTACGAGCCATTAAAAATTTCTCTACAGAGTATATACCTTTTTCTTCTACAACTAAATCACCATCTACCACATTAAGCATTGTAATTAGGCGTTCTGCATTAATATTACCTTCCGCTACACCTGTATAAAAGCTATCTCTTTTTAAATAATCCAGCCTATCCATATCTAATTGACTAGATACTAAATCATTTAAAAACTTTTTAGGGTGTTCTTTTTTAAAAATAGCTATTGCTGTATCTAGCTTACCATAAAATTCTTTATTAAGCTGTTGCATAAACACCAAGGATATAGCTTCATGATCCACACCCTCTACAATAGTATGCTCCATTGCATGAGAAAAAGGACCATGACCAATATCATGTAAAAGAATGGCACATAATAGTCCTTCTTCTTCTTTTTTAGATATTTTTACACCTTTAAAACGGAGAATTTGTACAGCTTGCTCCATTAAATGCATACAACCCAATGCGTGCTGAAACCTAGTGTGCTGTGCTCCAGGATATACTAAATATGTTAAGCCAGTTTGTGATATTCTGCGAAGCCTTTGAAAATAAGGGTGCGCAATAATATTAAAAATTAGCGTGCTTGGTATGCCAATAAATCCGTAAATTGGATCATTGAATATTTTAAGTTTGTTAGATATAATCAAAATCTTCTTTCTTTACAATTACAAATATAGACACTAAATGAACAAGATAACAATACTTTGGGTAGATGATGAAATAGATTTACTTAAACCACACATAATATTTCTAGAAAAGAAAAATTACCAAGTGATAACTTGCCAAAGTGGCAGAGAAGCTTTGGAAGAGCTAGAAGAAACTAAAGTGGACATTGTTTTTTTGGATGAAAATATGCCTGGAATTAGCGGTTTAGAAACACTTTCCGAAATTAAAAAAACAAACACTTCTTTACCTGTTGTAATGATTACAAAAAGTGAAGAAGAGCTTATTATGGAAGAAGCAATTGGCTCTAAAATAGCAGATTACCTTATAAAACCAGTTAACCCAAACCAAATATTGTTAAGCTTAAAAAAGAGTTTAGACCACTCTAGATTAATATCAGAAAAAACAACATCTAACTACCAACAAGAATTTCGTAAAATTGCAATGGATTTATCTATGGTAAATACCTATGAAGAATGGGTAGAGTTGTACAAAAAACTTATACATTGGGAATTACAACTAGAAGAAATTGAAGATACTGGAATGTTTGAAATTCTTGAATCTCAAAAAATTGAGGCAAATAATCAGTTTGGTAAGTTTATAGATAAAAACTACCCTAATTGGTTTTCAGTTGACAATACTCCTGTTTTATCACATACGCTATTTAAAAACTTAATTAAACCAGAGCTAAAAGATAAGTCCACCCTGCTTGTGGTTGTAGATAATTTAAGGTATGACCAATGGTTAGCTTTTGAAAGTACCGTAAATATGTTTTATAAAAAAACAAAAGAAGAACCTTATTTTAGTATTTTACCAACCGCTACACAATATGCACGTAATGCCATATTTTCTGGATTAACACCTTTAGAAATGGAAAAACAACATCCAAACTGGTGGAAAAATGATACTGACGAGGGTGGTAAAAATTTACACGAAGAAGATTTTCTTAGCGCACAATTAAAAAGGCTTGGACTAGATTTAAAATGGGAATACCACAAAATTAGTAGTTTAAAGCAGGGCAAACAATTGTCTCAAAACTACAAAACTCAAAAAGACAATAATCTTACTGTAATTGTATACAATTTTGTTGATATGTTATCACATGCAAAAACAGAAATGGAAGTAATAAAAGAGCTTGCAAGCAATGACAAAGCTTACAGATCTTTAACTGTAAGTTGGTTTAAAAATTCACCTTTATTAGAAATAATACAGCAAGCCCAAGCAATGGGACAAAAGCTTATAATTACCACAGATCACGGCACAATAAATGTAAAGCAACCCTCTAAGGTTGTAGGAGATAAAGACACTAGCCTAAACCTAAGATACAAGACAGGAAGAAGCTTGTCTTATGACGATAAAGATGTTCTTGCTGCAAAAAATCCAAAAGATTTACAACTCCCAACAATTAACATGAGCAGCTCTTTTATCTTTGCTAAAAATGATTTATTTTTTGCCTACCCAAACAACTACAACCATTATGTAAGCTACTATAGAAACACTTACCAACATGGCGGTGTGTCATTAGAAGAAATGATTATTCCGTTTGTTGTTTTAGAGCCTAGATAATTGTTTTAAAACTTACTACTAAATACTTTTGTACGCTTGTAATTTTTTATAAAATGAATAAAACTTTTTCTACACCAGAAATTCAGGATATTGCTAAGGATATAATTAAAAACACTCCTACTAAAACCTTATGTTTTTATGGAGAAATGGGTGCAGGCAAAACCACTTTAATTAAAGCCATAATGAAAGAACTAGGTGTTGCAGGGGACACCTCTAGCCCTACCTTTGGCATTGTAAATGAGTATCATAATAACAAAAACGAAACCTTAGCTTATCATTTTGATTTTTATAGACTTGAAGACGAAATGGAAGCCTTAGATATTGGTATAGAAGATTATTTTTACGCTAACAAATGGGTATTTATAGAATGGCCTGAAAAAATAGAGTCATTTTTACCAGAAAATGCTACCAATATTAAGCTAGAGGTAATTAACCCTACAGACCGTAAAATCAGTTTTTAATGAAGGTTTAGAAAAACCAAATTAACCAATGGTTTTAAAAATAAAATTGTAATTTTGATGGTCAGATTTAATTAATATAAACGGATATGAATCAGCCTTCTTCGCCATTTAGCAAATATCAATTACTACCACAAGAAGAAAAGCTAGAAATCCTTAGAAAAAAAGGTGAATTATTTATTGGTATGCTGAAAGAAAATCAGTACCAAGAAAAAAGAATATGCTTAACTCCAGATGCCGTCAATGCTCTTACTTGTAACGGACATAGGGTTTTAATAGAATCTGGGGCTGGTGAAGGTGCAAATTTTTCTGATTTAGATTATACCAATGCAGGCGCCGAAGTTACAAAAGACACTAAAAAAGTATTTTCTTGTCCGCTTATTTTAAAAGTAGAACCACCTACTCTTTCAGAAATACAAATGTTAAATCCGCAGACTACTATTATATCTGCGCTTCAGATTAAAACACAATCTAAAAAGTATTTTGAAGAATTAGCAAAAAAACGAATTACCGCAATTGCTTTTGAATACATACAAGATGAAGATGGTAAATATCCTGCTGTACGCTCTCTAAGTGAAATAGCCGGTATTTCATCTGTCTTAATTGCTTCAGAATTAATGGCAACAACAAATAATGGCAACGGATTAATGTTTGGAAACATTAGCGGTGTACCACCTGTAGAAGTTGTAATAATTGGTGCCGGAACAGTTGGCGAGTTTGCTGCAAGATCTGCTATTGGCCTAGGCGCTAACGTTAAAATATTTGATAATTCTATAACCAAACTAAGACAAATACAAACCAACTTAAAACAAACCGTTTACACATCTACATTACAACCAAAAAACCTTTTAAAATCTCTAAAGAGATGTGATGTTGCCATTGGCGCAATAAGAGGTAAAGACCGCTCCCCTATTGTAGTTACAGAAACTATGGTAGAAAATATGAAAAAGGATGCTGTGATTATTGATGTTAGTATAGATATGGGTGGCTGTTTTGAAACCTCAGAATTAACTACACACAATAAACCAACCATTAAAAAACACGGTGTAGTACACTATTGCGTACCCAATATACCATCTAGATACCCTAAAACGTCATCAATATCTATAAGTAACATTTTTACACCTTACCTTTTAAAAATTGGTGAAGATGGTGGAATGGAAAATGCATTACGTTTTGACAAAGGACTACGCAACGGACTATATATGTACCACGGAATTTTAACAAACAAATCTGTAGGAGAATGGTACGACTTACAGTATAGTGATATCAATTTTTTAATTTTTTAATATGGCATTCATCAAACGATTAGGATGGTACTTAGTTGGGCTATCAATCGGTATTGTATTTTTAACTGTTTTCTTAAAAAAGAAATCAGACGAAACAGGAACAGAGTTCTGTTATTTTCCTAACTGCAGAGTTCTTAAAGACCTACGCTCTAAACCTTTATCTTACTCTAACGATATACAAGTTTTACTTAACAACAAAACTATAGATTCTACTACAGTAGCATATTTTTTTAATAATGGCGATATAGATTTTGGCAATAGCGATACTAAATCTACACCGTGTAAAACCTATAAAATTGAAGGTTTAGTTAAAGAAAAACAAGCAATTTTAACGGTAATAAATTGCACAGACAAAGTAGTTGTAGATAAAATTAGCATAAACAATTAATCTACATTACTTTATGTATAAAAAAAGGGAGCATTTAATATGCCCCCTTTTTTTATAGTATTTATTGTATTTTTCTTCTTTTACGTTCTTCTTTTAATAAAGACAACTCCCTTGTGGTTTGCCCCGCTACAGAAGTATTCTCCTCTGCCCTACGTATTAAGTATGGCATTACATCTCTTACTGGTCCAAAAGGTAAATATTTGGCAACGTTATAACCTTTATCTGCTAAGTTAAACGATATATGATCACTCATCCCATACAACTGTCCAAACCAAATACGAGGATCCGAATGGGCAATGTTTTTATCTTTCATTAACTGCATTAAGCTATAACAACTGTTTTCATTATGTGTACCCATAAAAATAGACATTGTATCTAAATTATTTATCATATACACAACCGCAGCATCAAAATTATCATCAGTGTCTTTTTTAGAAGCACATATTGGTGTGGGATATCCTTTTTCTTCAGCCCTCTCATTCTCTTTCTCCATATAAGCACCACGCACCACTTTCATTCCTATTTTAAAGCCTTCTAATTTAGCTTCTTCGTGCAATTTTTTAAGGTAATCTAACCTGTCCCAACGGTACATTTGTAATGTATTATACACTACAACTTTTTCTTTATTGTATTTACGCATCATTAAAGCACATAAGTCATCTGCCGCATCTTGCATCCAACTTTCTTCACCATCCACTAAAAGAGCAACATCTAAGTCATAAGCCTTTTTACAAACCTTATCAAATCTAGCAACAATTCTATCCCACTCTAATTGTTCCATTTCTGTTAAAGGAATACCTGCACCAACTTTTTCAAAAAGAATAAAACGTCCAAAACCGGTAGGCTTAAAAACAGCTAACGGTATAGACTCCTTTTCCTTTACAAAATCCAGTACATGTAATATTTTTTCGTAAGCTAAATCAAAATGATTTTCCTCTTCTTTACCCTCAACAGAGTAGTCTAAAATTGTACTAACTTTTTTGTTGTACATTTTATCTATAACAGGCAAACAATCTTTCTCACTAACACCACCACAAAAATGGTCAAAAACAGTAGCCCTAATTAAGCCCTCTACTGGCAAATGTGCTTTTATAGCAAAATTTGTAACTGCTGTACCAATACGTACTAACGGTTCATTAGCAATTAGCTTAAATAAAAAATAGGCTCTTTCTAATTCAGAATCCGATTTTAGAGCAAAAGCAGTTGCTGTATTTTCAAAAATTTGTTCCATTTTTATGAATTTCGTAATGCGGCAAATATAAATACAGATTTTGTATTCTAATAACTAAAATATGTCTTTATTTTGCGTCTAGTAAAATAAAAATTATGCAGTCAATTTCAGCTCAAACATATTCAGTTCATTTTAACCAAAAAGCCTACACAGAACTAAACACACATTTAGCAAAAGCTAACTACTCTAAAGTGTTTATTTTGGTTGATGAAAATACCCACCAACATTGTTTGCCAAATTTTATGGCACAAATTAATGGTGACTATAATTTTGAAATAATTGAAATTGAAGAAGGTGAAATAAACAAAACTATAGAAACTTGCGTACAGGTTTGGCACGTTTTATCTGAGTTAGATGCAGATCGTAAAAGTGTTATGATTAACCTTGGAGGTGGTGTAATTACAGATTTAGGAGGTTTTGTTGCCTCTACTTTTAAAAGAGGAATAGATTTTATAAATGTACCAACTACACTATTATCTATGGTAGATGCTTCAGTTGGCGGTAAAACCGGTGTAGATTTAGGCTCTTTAAAAAACCAAGTTGGCGTTATTAACCAACCACAAATGGTGTTAGTTATTTCTTCATTTTTGCAAACATTAGAAAAAAGACAACTAAACAGTGGTTTTGCAGAAATGCTTAAACACGGCTTAATTAAAGATAAAAAATACTGGAACGAATTAAATTTAGTAGCCGACTTTAATAATCTTGATGAATTTATTTACGACTCTGTAGTTATTAAAAATGATGTTGTAACTATAGACCCTACAGAACAAAACCTGCGTAAAATTTTGAATTATGGCCACACCTTAGGACACGCTATAGAGTCTTATTTTTTAGAAAATGAAGACAAAAAAACACTATTACATGGAGAAGCTATAGCTGTAGGCATGGTACTTGAGGCTTTTTTAAGCAATAAATTAACTGGTTTAGAAAATAAAGATTTAGAGGCTATTAAAAATACCTTTACAAAACACTACGGAAAAGTTGAATTTACTGAAGATGATATAAAACAAATTTTAACCTATTTAAAGTTTGATAAAAAGAATTCTCATGGCAATATCAATTTTGTTTTATTAGAGTGTATTGGAGAATGTAAAATTGATGTTACTGTTGATGAAGATTTATTACACCAATCTTTTGCATACTACAAAGTTTAAGCTACACACCTACATAAAAACCCTGCTACACAACTAATTACAATTTTGCTGTAAAAAAAGTTTTAGTTTAGTTCTTATAAAACTAAAACCTATGAATTATGTTACGCAAACTAGTAGATTACAAAAAACTTGACCACACTGTAGCCGCTAAATTAATAGAGTCTTACCCGCACGGATATGGCGATAATGACATTATTGTTTTTAAAAATGCAAAAGGGGAATTTGTAGAGGCTGTAGAAGTCAGAACAGAAGACACCATTTACTTAGTTAGAATAAGTAAAAGCTTATCTAATTTTATAGCTAATTTTGACGATGCTATAGAAAAAGAATTAGAAACAACAGGTACAGAAACTTCTGCGTCTGCTAATTTTGAAGACGCAGAGGAAACGGAATAGTGTTTTTACACCATCTATTATAAATATCTATCTAAAACAATTTTAGTATGATGCTCTAAATGGCCGCAAGCAACAAAACCTGCAGCTGCAGTACTCATTGGAGAGTTGCTTGCCGTACCCACAAACTTTAATTGCTCATTGGTTAAATTTGCAAACAAAGAAATGGTTGCCGCTCTAACATCTAAAAATTCTTTTAATAAACTTTTTCTGTTTCTTGAATTTGCATTAGATGTTGGCACATAATCATCTTGCTCAAAACCTGGTAAAGGAGTGGCATCTAATCTAGAAAAACGCAATGCTCTATACTGAAATATACGCTCGGTATCAATAATATGCACTAAAACTTCTGCTACAGTCCATTTTTCTGTAGCATAGGCATAATTTAGCTTGCTATCTGGTATAACCGCTATTAAATCCTTAAACTTTTTTTTACCGTTTTCCAAAGCGGGAAGTAAGCTTATATCTCCTAACAAATCTATATACCCTTTATAATAAGCATTATAATCTTGTGATGTTAATTCTGTTGCTTTCATTTCTAAAAAATAAAAAACCCAATGCGTAAAACATTGGGTTGGTGTTATTAATTTACTTTCAATATTAAGAAATTACAATTCATTAAAAATTGTATGCATTAAACGTTTTTTATCGTTAATACTTTCTTCCAAAGAAATCATTGTTTCTGTTCTACTAATACCATCAATATCATCTATTTTAAAGATAATATTTTTAGCATGCTGAGTATCTCTTGCTCTAATTTTACAAAAAATATTAAACTTACCTGTTGTAATGTGCGCCACGGTTACATATGGTATACCAATTAAACGCTCTAAAACAAACTTTGTTTGATGTGTTTTTTCTAAAAATATTCCTACATAAGCAATAAAAGAATAACCTAACTTAACATAGTCCAATGTTAAAGATGAACCTTGTATAATACCGGCTTCTTCCATTTTCTTTACCCTTACATGTACAGTACCCGCAGATATTAATAATTTTTTTGCGATATCTGTAAACGGAGTTCTGGTGTTATCTATTAACATATCCAGAATCTGGTGATCAATTTCGTCTAGCTTAACTTTAGTCATTATATAATTAAATTTGGAACAAAAATAGTAAAATAAGAAGATATACGCACTAAATATGACTTTTTTTTATCAATAATGCAATTATTTTACATATACTAATTAAATTGTTAATTACCAAGTAAAGCAGTGGATAAAAGATAGTTATTTTTAACAAACTCTAAATCATTATTATTCAGTAAATTAAGAGTTTTATGAGCGTAAAAATTGTCTATTTTTTTTACCTCAGTTACAACAGGCTCAAAAACAACTTTCTTACCTTTTAACACTTCTTTATAAAGAATACCTAAAGAATCAGCATTAGGATATGTAGTTGTTATATTTTTAGTATTATAAATAATAAGGTCTAAAAACTGCTTGCCATTTTCTGGAATTTCAAAATAAGCATCAATACTAAAATTATTTAGAGAGTTATTAGCTATAGTTTCTACTCCTTTTAAAAGAGAATAAAAAATAAATTCCCTGGTTTTCTCTCTTTCATAATCATCAGGAAAGTGTCCAGATTCAAATAAAATGGTTGGCGTATTTAACATCTGAAAAGCATCACCAACACAATTAGCATTAAAACCATCATCATACCTACCAACTTGACCTGGTATAAAGTTTTGCAAAACTCCATTCATAGCTGCAATAAGCTGCATACTTTTTTTCCTAGAAACAGATATATCTCTTTCTTCATTAAATGCAGGAGCTAAAAAAGATACCGTAGCAGGTTTATTAGTTTTACCTACATTAAAAATTGTTCTCTGGTCATGTAAGTTAAAACAAAAATCAGGTTTAAACTCATCATATACTTTTCTCAAAATTTTACTTTCTGGCTGAGTTCTTTCTTGCGCATCTCTATTCAAGTCAATTTTGTTTGCATTAATTCTAGTATATGCTTTTGCTCCATCTGGATTTAGTATTGGTATAATTTGTATGGTACATTTTTCTAAAATAGAAGACTGCAAATTTGATGGTTTCTCTAAAAAACTAATAAAGTCTAAAACAGCCTTTGTGGTTGTAGACTCATTACCGTGCATTTGAGACCACATTAGAATCTTAATTTTACCAGTACCAATTGTAGTTAATTTTATTGGTTCTCCCAAAACAGATTTTCCTACTTGCTTATTTTCATTCTTAAAAATGCTAGCTTCTAAAAAAGGAAAAACATGCTCATTAGTCACATATCTACCTACTACACTACCAACTTTACAACTTAAAAATATCTGTTTAAAATCTATCATTTTAACCTAATTATGAAGTGGTAAATATAGTGCTATATTCAGTTACATATGTAACATATGCAATTACAAATGTAACTACTTAATTCACTTTTGTAAACGTAAATTTTATATGCAATTAATAATTAGTTACATTTGTAAATCAATAAGTTTAGATGTATTGATTTTACTTATGAATAAAATATAAAAATCATTATATCAAATAAATAGATTTCTTTATTTAAAGTAAAAATATAAATAATTTTACTATTTTACAAACTAATACAAGTAAAAAAAGTGTTAAAAAAGGATATAAAATGTTACAATGGTAAATTCAGAGGCATTCATAAAAAGACTAGAGAAAATAATTAACTATTACGATTTAACTGCTGCTGCTTTTGCCGAAAAAGTAGAAGTGCAACGCTCTAGTATATCACATATTTTATCTGGAAGAAACAAACCCAGCTTAGAGTTTGTTTTAAAAGTAATAACACACTTCCCTGAGGTGAATTTATATTGGCTTTTAAACGGCAAAGGGAGCTTTCCTGAAGCAAACAAAACACACTCACACCCTGCCGAGAAAGCAGCTCAAAAAAACACAGACAACTTTAAAAAAGAAGTTAGTAAAGTAATTATTTTTTACACCGATGGAACTTTTGAAACCTATAACAAATAGTAAATTAAAGCCTTAATTTAACAATATATCAATGGCTAATTTTAAGCTAATTGCATATTTTTGTGATATGAAAATAAAATATTTTTACCTGATAGCTTCTGCTTGTTTAGTAACAGCTTGTTACACACCTAAAAGAGATTGCAAAGACTTTAAAACCGGGGAATTTACTTTTGATTACGAAATAAGCGGCGAGAAAAAAACAGGACGTTTTACAAGGGACGAGAATTATAGTGTTGAGTATTACGAAAATAAGATAGACAGCTCATCCGTACGATGGATAAATGATTGTGAATTTGTTTTAAAGTCTTTAAAAGATCAATCTTCTATCCACTTTAAAATACTAGAAACCACTGAAAACAGCTACACGTTTGAATACAGCAATGCTGCCAGAGACCCTAAAAAAGAATTAGTAGTTATGAGAGGTGAAGCTATTAAAGTAAAACAATAGAGTACCGACTAAGAATAGCCATCTTAAGCACACATTTACATTACAAACACATAAATAAAGTGCAATACACTCTTAAGCGCTTAAAAGCTATTAAAAACAATAAAGCCTCGCTATAAGCGAGGCTTTATTGTTTTATTTAAAGAGACAACCAATTTAGTTAGGCCTTTCAAAAGACTTTTTAGGATTATTTTTTGCATATTGCTTAAACTGCCTTTGCTGTTGCTTAACAGTCATTGTACTGCCATCATGACTCCATCCAGGAGGACCAAAAATATACATTAACTTATGAGATAGCTTTTTTGACTTCTTCATATCCATCCAAATATCTTTAAACTCGTGCGTTAAAATAACAATTGGATTGTTAGAGTTTGGTGCATGTATTACACCATACTTAACATCAATACTATCATCTAAAGGCAACCAAGTACCAAACATTCTGTCAAAAATATTTAAAAAGCCTCCATGGTTTTTATCTAAATACTCTACGTTTTGCGCGTGGTGTACCTGGTGCATTGTATGCGTATTCATAAACTTCTCAAAAATACCTAACTTTGGTAATAACACCGTGTGCAACTGAAACTGCCACAAGGCCTCTATACCTAAACAGAACACAACCATCTCTGGCTCAAAACCTATAGCTGGCATCCACATATAAAATAGCGGCTTGTAAAGTAATGTAAACCAGCCATTTCTAACAGCTGTTCCCAAATTAAAGTTGTCTGATGAGTGATGTACAATGTGTGCCGCCCATAAAATTCTTATTTCATGATTTGCCCTATGAAACCAATAGTATGTAAAATCATCTGCAAGCTGACAAAGCAACCAAACATACCAAGCATAACCAAAAGATTCATAACCTAAAAGATTAGTATTTACACCATTTACTTCTGGATTGCAAAGCTCAAAAACAAACTCAAAAATTACAATGGCGGATATTACTTTTAATGCTGCAGCAAGTATTGCAGATCCCACACCCATAAAACCACTTGCAAAAAGATCTTTCCAGTCGTAAAGATCATGATGTTCTTCATGACTTTTACTATATGCTAATTCTAATAAAATAAAAATTATAAACGCTGGACCGCCATATACTAGCGGGTTTGTTAAATCCATATAAAAATATTTTTTTTGCTAAGATAACTATATTAAAGGTTATTATTTCTAAAATAAAGTTGTTTGTTCAGTATCATCATCAGTAGAATCATCTTTATCATCCGCTTTAGAATCCATAACCTCCTCCTTCTCTGTCACTTTCGTTTCTTTTAAAACCTCCTCTTCCTCTTCTACCTCTTCATAAGGTAAAGACTCTAGCACATTGGTATTTTTAATCTTGTCTGCGGTTAACTGATTACCTAAAGCTTTAATTCCCTTAACAGCTATAAAATCCTCTATATCAACCTCTTGATTTGGCTTTTGCTCTTTACCTCTAGGCTTTACAAATTCTAATTCCACAACCGGTCTCCAATCTGTAGATACCAACTCTAGAACAGACTTTGGATGCTCAGAAATAAACAACTCCTCCTTATTTTCATTCTCTATAAGAAAGCGCTTCACGTAATATCGCTCTTTTGCACCATCAAAATAAATAGCAGAAATAGGCTTTTTAGGGTTCCATTTTTCCAAAACTATCATATCCTCTTCAAAATGAGTTGTAATTTCTGGTTTAACAGTTTTTGCAATTCCCTTTTGAGTTATAATAAGAATTAAATCTTCCCCTTTAAACTCGCCAAGCAACTCTCCTCTACCATCTAAATTTAACTTACCCACCACATCATCAAACCAAATTTTCCGTGGTTTTAATGTAGAAACACCTTTTTCTTTTAAGTCTATACGCTTAACTGCATATTTACTAACAATATTACCTTTTGAAGATCTACCTTTAATTAAAATATCAGAGAAATTCATATCCCATTTTAACTTCTTAATACTCCCTACCTGTCTTAAGTGAATTGTCACCACTTCTGCTTCACCATTAGGATTTGCAGAAAAATAAAGAACATCAGAATTTGGCTTCCCGGTAGTTAAGGGATATAATTTATCTCTGGTAACAGAGGTAACATTAAAACGCTTTATGTAGCTAGCTCCGCCTTTACCATCTTTATAAATCATATTATAAGTGGTACGTTTGTCTTTTTTCTTAAATACAGCTACGTGTATAATATTTTTACCTACAAATATTTTTGAATCTACCTTAGAAACCATCATATGGCCATCTTTAGTAAAAACAATAATATCATCTATATCGCTACAATCTGTAACATATTCGTCTTTCTTTAAAGATGTACCCACAAAACCTTCTTCTCTATTTACATAGAGTTTAGTATTTCTAATAACAACTTTTGTTGCTTCAATATCATCAAAAACCCTAATTTCAGATTTACGCTCACGATCTTTACCGTATTTCTCCTTTAGATTTTTGAAATAATCTATAGCAAATTCTATTAAATGCTCTAAATTATGTTTTACCTCTGCTATGCGCTCCTCTAAACTATCAAGTAATTGCTGAGCTTTATCTAAATCAAATTTAGAAATACGCTTTATTCTAATCTCTGTTAAACGAGTTATATCCTCCTCTGTAACAGCTCTTTTTAAATGTTTGGTATGCGGTTTTAAACCCTTGTCTATAGCAGCTATAACACCTTCCCAGGTTTCTTCTTCTTCAATATCTCTATAAATTCGGTTTTCAATAAAAATACGTTCTAAAGAAGAAAAATGCCACTGCTCCTCTAACTCACCTAATTGAATTTCTAATTCTTCCTTAAGGAGTTGTACAGTATAATCTGTAGAGCGCTGCAACATTTCTGTTACCCCAATAAATAACGGCTTATTATCTTCTATAATACAACCTAAAGGCGAAATAGAAGATTCGCAAGCTGTAAACGCGTAGAGTGCATCTATAGTTTTATCTGGTGAAATACCAGCTGGCAAATGAACCAAAATCTCTACATCTGCAGCTGTATTATCTTCAATTTTTTTAATTTTTATTTTACCCTTATCATTGGCTTTTAAAATTGAATCTATTAAAGAAGAGGTGTTAGTCCCGTATGGTATCTCATTAATAACCAGAGTGTTTTTATCTAGTTGAGATATTTTAGCTCTAACCCTTATTTTACCACCTCTAAGTCCGTCATTATAACCAGTAACATCTATAATTCCTGAAGTAGGAAAATCTGGGAACAATTTAAATTTTTGCCCTTTTAAATGCTTAATAGAAGAATCTATTAATTCTATAAAGTTGTGCGGAAGAATTTTAGTTGATAAACCCACTGCAATACCCTCTGCACCTTGCGCAAGTAATAATGGAAACTTAACTGGTAGGTTTACAGGTTCTTTTTTACGGCCATCATAAGATTGTTGCCATTCAGTAATTTTAGGACTAAACACAACATCTAAAGCAAATTTAGACAACCTAGCTTCTATATACCTAGACGCCGCCGCCCTGTCACCAGTTAATATATTACCCCAGTTACCTTGCGTATCAATTAAAAGATCTTTTTGCCCTATTTGCACCATAGCATCTGCAATACTCGCATCTCCATGCGGATGATACTGCATTGTATGCCCTACTACATTTGCAACTTTATTATACCTTCCATCATCTAACTCTTTAAGCGAGTGCATAATTCTACGTTGCACAGGCTTAAAACCGTCTTCTATAGCAGGTACAGCACGTTCTAAAATTACATAAGAGGCGTAATCTAAAAACCAATCTTTATACATCCCAGTGACCTTTGTAAGCTCATCTTGTGGATTGTTTGCGTTATTATCTAGATTTTCGTTAACTTCTTCGTTCTCTTCCATAAAGAAAGACTCGTGTTTATCTGGTTTATAATTAGTTGTCCTCGATTAAATCAAGTTCTACTTTAAGATTTTCTATAATAAATTTTTGACGATCTGGTGTATTTTTCCCCATATAAAAACTTAACAATTGCTCAATTGACATTGCCTTGTCTAGCATTACAGGTTCTAAACGAATATCATCACCAATGAAATGTTTAAACTCATCTGGAGAAATTTCACCCAAACCTTTAAATCGGGTAATTTCTGGTTTACCAGTTAACTTTTCTATTGCTTCAGCCTTTTCCTCTGGACTATAACAATAGTATGTTTGTTTTTTATTACGAACTCTAAAAAGAGGCGTTTGTAATATATACAAATGATTTTCCTTTATTAATTCTGGGAAAAACTGCAGAAAAAAAGTAATTAATAACAATCTAATATGCATACCATCTACATCGGCATCTGTTGCAATTACAATATTATTGTAACGCAAATCTTCCATAGACTCTTCTATATTTAAAGCTGCCTGTAATAAATTAAACTCTTCGTTCTCATACACAATCTTTTTAGACATTCCGTAAGAGTTTAAAGGCTTACCACGCAAACTAAAAACTGCTTGGGTATTAACATCTCTAGATTTAGTTATAGATCCAGATGCAGAATCTCCCTCGGTAATAAATAAAGTAGACTCTAATCTTCTGTCCTTTTTAAGGTCTCCCAAGTGAACACGGCAATCTCTTAGTTTTTTATTATGCAGACTGGCTTTTTTAGCTCTATCTCTTGCAAGCTTACGAATACCAGACAAGTCTTTACGCTCGCGTTCTGCTTGTATTATTTTACGCTGCAACGCTTCTGCTGTTTCAGGGTTTTTATGAAGGTAATTATCTAAATACTTACCAACAAAATCGTTTATATAAGTACGTACAGTTGGGTAGTTACCTCCCATATCTGTAGAACCAAGTTTTGTTTTTGTTTGACTTTCAAAAACAGGCTCCATTACTTTTATTGATACTGCAGAGATAATTGACTTTCGAATATCCGAAGCCTCATAACTTTTCCCGTAAAAATCCCTAATTGTTTTTACAATAGCCTCTCTAAAAGCAGATTGATGCGTACCACCTTGTGTGGTATGCTGACCATTAACAAAGGATTGATACTCTTCACTATACTGTGTTTTACTGTGTGTTATAGCTATTTCTATATCATCTCCTTTTAAATGAATAATAGGATACAGTAAATCTTCAACATTATTATTATCTTCTAAAAGATCTTTAAGTCCATTTTCTGAAAAATATTTTTCTCCATTAAAAACTATAGTCAATCCAGGATTTAGGTACACGTAGTTTTTAAGCATACGTACTACATACTCATTTCTGTATTTGTAGTTTTTAAATATAGTTTCATCTGGTGTAAACGAAACTTTTGTACCTTTTCTTTTAGAGCTATCTACAGGACCTTCTTCTGCAACTAAATTACCTTGACTAAACTCTGCCCATTTAGATTGCCCTTCTCTTGAAGACTCTACTTTAAAAAAGTTAGACAAAGCGTTTACAGCTTTGGTACCTACACCATTTAATCCAACAGATTTTTTAAAGGCTTTAGAGTCGTACTTACCACCAGTATTCATTTTAGATACTACATCTACAACTTTACCCAGCGGAATACCACGACCATAATCGCGAACCTTAACTAAATTATCTTTTATGCTAATTTCTATGGTCTTGCCTGCACCCATTACAAACTCATCTATACAGTTATCTAAAACTTCTTTTAAAAGAATGTAGATACCGTCATCTGCAGATGAACCATCGCCTAATTTACCAATATACATACCAGGACGCATACGAATATGCTCTTTCCAGTCTAAGGAACGTATATTGTCTTCAGTATATTTAGTATTGTCTGACATTGATTTAGGATAATTGCAGTTTGCACGCTAATATAGTAAGTGTTAGAAAAAAATGAAACACCTACAGCTTAAAGTAATTAACAATAGTACATTTAATTTTGTTGATATATAGAAATTAAGTAGTTACAATTAAGAAATAAGATAAAAAATTCATCATTTTAACTTTATAGCACAAAAAAATGCTGCAACAAGGTTACAGCATTTTAATTTATAATTAAGTTAAAAACTATTATACATTAAATCTAAAGTGCATAACATCTCCATCTTTTACAATATACTCTTTACCTTCTACACGCATTTTTCCTGCTTCTTTAACTTTAGCTTCGCTACCGTAAGTAACATAGTCATTGTAAGCAATAACTTCTGCACGTATAAAACCTTTTTCAAAATCTGTATGTATAACACCTGCTGCTTGTGGCGCGGTTGCCCCCACTGGTATAGTCCAGGCTCTCACCTCTTTAACACCTGCAGTAAAATAGGTCTCTAAATTTAGTAGCTTGTAAGCACCTCTAATTAACTTAGCAGAACCAGGCTCTTCTAAACCTAAATCTTCTAAAAACATTTGGCGCTCCTCATAACTATCTAACTCTGTAATATCTGCTTCTGTACCTACTGCTAAGAAAATAACTTCTGCATTTTCTTTAGCTACAGCTTCTTTAACTTTTTCTACATATTCATTACCATTTACAGCTGCATCTTCATCTACATTACATACATACATTACTGGCTTATCTGTAATAAACTGTAGCGGTTTAACATATTCTAAATGGTCTTTTTCTTCAACCTCTATAGCTCTAACAGAAATACCAGCTTCTAAACCTTCCTTTAACTTTAAAAGAACGGCTTCTTCCTTCTGCGCCTCTTTATTTCCTGTTTTAGCTGTACGTTTTACTTTTTCTAGTTTTTTATCTACAGTTTCTAAATCCTTTAACTGCAACTCCATATCTATGGTTTCCTTATCTCTAATAGGATCTACAGAACCATCTACGTGTACAATATTATCATTATTAAAGCAGCGTAATACGTGTAAAATAGCATCAGTTTCTCTAATGTTTCCTAAAAACTGATTCCCTAAACCTTCTCCTTTACTTGCACCTTTTACAAGACCTGCAATATCTACAATCTCTACAGTTGCAGGTAAAACACGCTCTGGGTTTACCAATTCTTCTAATTTTTGCAACCTTGCATCTGGTACATTTACAACACCTATATTAGGCTCTATAGTACAAAACGGAAAATTTGCGCTTTGCGCTTTTGCATTAGACAAACAATTAAAAAGGGTAGATTTCCCTACGTTTGGCAATCCAACAATACCTGCTTTCATTTCAAATTCTATTTTTAGTGCCGCAAATATACCATTTAAAAATTTTCGAGAACAAATAAAACGTTTTTGATTACCTTTAGATTTATAAAAACCTAAATATCAATCTATATGAAAAAAAAATGTATTCTTATTTTTAGCCTATTATGCTTCTCGTTCGCGTTTAGTCAATCTACAATTACAGGTACTGTAGTAGATGATGAAGGAGCACCGCTAGCCGGCGTAAACATTCTAGAAAAAGGCACAACAAACGGAACATCTACAGATTTTGATGGGAAATACAGTATTGACACGCAAACAAATGCCACACTTGTGTTTAGCTATATTGGCTTTAACACACAAGAAATTAGTACGTCTGGCAAAACAACTATAAATGTAACCTTGTCTGAAGGTATGCTACTAGATGAAATACAACTTGTAGGATCTAGAAGCCCAAAAAGAACAGCTACGGACACTGCTGTACCTATTGATGTTTTAGATGTTGCAGAAATTGCCTCTAACACAGGTAAGGTAGAAGTTAATGACATATTACAATATGCCGCTCCTTCATTTAATGCCACAAAACAGTCGGGTTCCGATGGTGCAGACCATATTGTACCTGCTAGTTTAAGAGGTTTGGGACCAGACCAAACACTGGTACTAGTAAACGGAAAAAGAAGACATCAATCTTCTTTGGTAAACATTTTTGGAACTAGAGGTCGTGGTAACTCTGGTACAGATTTAAATGCTATTCCTGCTTCTGCCATAAAACGAATTGAAGTTTTACGAGATGGCGCATCTGCACAATACGGATCGGATGCCATTGCCGGTGTTATTAACATTGTATTAAAAAACAATACCAACGGATTTTCTGGCGGAATTACCTACGGAGCCTACAGCACTGCTATTGGAGATGGATGGGCAGAAGAAACAGGAGAAACGCTTTATAATGTTGAAGGCAAAAACAGACTGGACGGAAAAGACAAAAATTTTGATGGAGAAACTACTAAAATAGATCTTAACTACGGTATGGCTCTTGGAGAAAATGGTGGTTTTTTTAATGTTACAACCGAATTTTTATCTAAAGAAAAAACACTTAGACCAGGATTTAGCTGGAGAAAAGGATACGGAGGAGCTGCAATAGATGGTTTTAATTTTATGATTAATTCTGCTGTTCCTATTGATGAAAACACAGAGGTTTACGCCTTTGGTGGCAGAAATTACAGAGATACCAATGCAAACGCTTTTTCCAGAGATGGTTTTGCAGATGGCGACAATAGATCTGTACCAAGTTTGTACCCAGACGGATTTACACCTCAAATTACTTCATTAATTACAGATGTTTCTGTTTCTGCTGGTGTTAGGAGCAAAACTAAAAATGGATGGAACGTAGATTTTAACAACACTTACGGGAAAAATAACTTTCATTATTTTGTAAAAAATACAAATAACGCTTCTATGCAAGATGCTTCTCCTACTGATTTTGATGCTGGTGGACATTACCTTTCTATGAATACAACAGGATTAGAACTTAACAAGTATTTTGATGATGTTGCCGCTGGTTTAAATGTAGCTTACGGATTTGAATACCGCACAGAAAACTTTGGTATATTTTCTGGCGAAGAAGCATCATACTCATTGTATGATGAAAATGGCGTAGTACTTACAAACCCAGCTACACAAACTGCTGCTCAAGACAGTAACGGAGATGATTTACCTGGAAGCTCACAAGGTTTCCCAGGATATAGTCCTGCTAACGAAGTAGACCGTAGTAGAACCAATTACGGTATTTATGTAGATTCTGAATTAAATGTAACTGATGAATTTATGGTTGGAGGTGCATTACGTTATGAAAACTATAGCGACTTTGGCAACACTTTTAACTTTAAACTAGCAAGTAGATATAAAATTAATGAAAACTTGGCATTTAGAGGATCTGTTTCTTCTGGCTTTAGAGCTCCATCATTAGCGCAATTATATTACAACTTAATATTTACAAATATTGTTGCTGGTAGGTCTGTACCATCATTATTATCTGCAAACAATAGCACTGTAACCAAAGCTTTTGGAATAGGACAACTTAATGAAGAGAAAGCCTTAAACGCCAGTTTAGGATTTACTTATACAAATGGTGGTTTTTCTGCAACTATAGATGCTTATTCCATTGCTGTAGATGACCGTATCATTTTAACAGATAACTTTACAGACCAAGCTGTACTTGGACCTTTAGGTGTAGATGCAGCACAATTTTTTGCAAATGGCGTAGATACCAGAACTACTGGTTTAGACATTGTACTTAACTACACCACTACTATTGGTGCAAACGGAAAAGCTAGTATTGGTTTAATTGGTAACTTTAATGACTTAGAAGTAAAAGAAATACACAATGGTAATTTAAATGAGTTTACTTTCTTTGGACCATTTTCTCAAGCTTATTTAGAAGCTGCTGCACCAGATTACAAATTTGGACTTAATCTTGGTTATTCTACTCCTAAATTTAATGCACAAGCAACATTAACACAATTTAGTGAAGTAGAATTACAAGATTTTCAGTGGGTAGATACACCTGCAACTACACAAGCTGAAGCGGATTTACTCTACCCAGTAGCTACAGATATTTATGAAGCAGCACTAGTTGTTGATTTAAGTATTGGTTATCAATTTTGTAAAAATTTAAAACTTACAGTTGGCGCTAATAACTTATTTAATGAGTATCCTACTCCACAATTTGATGGATGGACAGATCAAGGTGGTTTAGCAGATTCTGTACAAATGGGCTCAGACGGAACCTATATTTTTAGTAGAATAAACTTCAACTTCTAAGAGTAGATAATTTAAAAACACAAAAAAGCGAGGATATAATATCCTCGCTTTTTTTATCATAAATAATACGTAAAACTCTTTTACTACTACCCCTCTGGGTGCATAAAACGTTGCTTTGCAAGCAGTTCTTCTTCTGTTTCTACAATGTCATCATCCGGCACACAACAGTCTACAGGACAAACCGCAGCACACTGTGGCTCTTCATGAAAGCCTTTACACTCCGTACACTTGTCTGGAGATATATAGTAAATTTCATCACTAATAGGCTCTTGAGACTCTTCAGCATCAACCTCTTTACCATTTGGTAAAACAATTGTTCCTTCTAAAGATGTTCCATCTGCATATCTCCAATCATCTGCACCTTCATATATTGCTGTATTAGGACATTCTGGCTCGCAAGCTCCACAATTAATACATTCGTCTGTAATTATTATTGCCATAATTTATATCAATTTTTAGACTGATATTTAATCAGTATATCTACTTTTGCACAAAGGTAAACCCTATTAAATCACTATACAAATAAAATGGCTAAACTTGAAGATAGAATAGTTGCTTTTTCTGAATTAGGAACTTTGTTTGCAGATTATTACGAATTTGCAAACTCAGAAAAACAAGAAGAAAATACAAATGAATGGGTCTTAAAATTACAAGATGCAGTACATACAGCTAGCTTACACAACGGTTGGTTTACTGAAGAAAATATTCTTTTTTGCTTAAAAAATTGGAGCAATTTACTAACTCAAAAAAACTTAAATAATTGGTTTAAATCATACAACTTAAGTTCGCATAATATCAAAAAAGTAGCCATAATAATGGCCGGTAACATCCCGCTTGTTGGTTTTCACGATTTTTTAGCAACTGTATTAACAGGTAATACCGCTTTAATTAAGTTATCATCTAACGATAAAATACTACTTCCTTTTGTAACATCGTTTTTAATTAGTAAGCTTCCAAGTTTAGCAAATTCTATAATTTATGTAGATGGTAGATTAGAGGGTTTTGATGCTGTAATAGCTACCGGAAGCGATAATACTGCTAGGTATTTTGAGCATTATTTTGGAAAAAAACCAAATATTATAAGAAAAAACAGAAATTCTGTTGCAGTTTTAACTGGCAACGAAACCAATGAGCAATTAGAAAATCTTGCCGAAGACATATTTACATACTATGGCTTGGGTTGTAGAAGTGTTTCTAAACTATTTGTTCCTAAAGGATATAATTTTGATGCCTTTTTTAAAGCAATGTATCCCAAACAAGACATTATAAACCATATGAAATATGCAAATAATTATGATTATAATAAGGCTGTATATTTAATGAGTGAATTTAATATTTTAGAAAATGGATTTTTAATGATTAAGGAAGATGAAAGTTACGCTTCTCCTATTTCCTCTGTTTTTTATGAGTATTACGAGTCGTTAGACGCTTTAAAGCAAAAACTTACCCATGATAAAGACAAAATACAATGTGTTGTTGCTAATGGTTTGCTTAAAAATGAAATTAATTTTGGTGAAACACAAAAACCTAGTTTAACAGATTATGCAGATAATATAGATACTGTTGAATTCTTGTTGAAAACATCCTAGAATTAATTCAAATTATAAAAGGTGTATTGTTATAAAATTTAGACCTTTACCTTATATTTAAATAAATTTAATAAAGCTATAAACAATTAAAAAACAATTAATTACTTGTAGCTACAAACATAAATTGGCTAGCAAACCAATTACAAACAAAACACGTACAAATGAAAAAGCATAATTTTAGCGCAGGACCTTGTATTTTACCACAAGAAGTATTATTAAAAGCATCAGAAGCTGTTGTAGATTTTAATGGTTCTGGTTTATCTTTGATAGAAATATCTCACCGTAGTAAAGATTTTGTAACTGTTATGGAAACTGCACAATCTTTAGCATTAGAGCACTTAGGGTTAACAGACAAAGGATACAAAGCATTATTTTTACAAGGTGGTGCTAGTTTGCAGTTTTTAATGACTGCCTATAACTTATTAGAAACAAAGGCAGGCTACTTAAACACTGGCACTTGGAGTGATAAAGCTATTAAAGAAGCTAAAATGTTTGGTGAAATTGTAGAAGTAAGATCTTCTAAAGATAAAAACTACAACTACATACCTAAAAATTATATGGTTCCTGCAGATTTAGATTATTTTCATTTAACATCTAACAATACCATATTTGGAACACAAATTAAGGAGTTTCCTAAAACTAAAGTCCCTGTAGTTTGTGATATGAGTTCAGATATCTTTTCTCGTAAATTAGATTTCTCTCAGTTTGATTTAATCTATGCTGGGGCGCAAAAAAATATGGGCCCTGCTGGTACTACTTTAGTGATTATAAAAGAAGATGTTCTGGGCAAAGTAACAAGACAAATACCTTCTATGTTAAACTACCAAGTACATATTAGTAAAGACAGTATGTTTAATACACCACCTGTTTTTGCTGTTTACACATCTATGTTAACCATGCAATGGCTAAAAGACCTTGGTGGTATAGATGCTATTGAAGAAATAAACGATAAAAAAGCACAATTGTTATATTCAGAAATAGATTTAAACCCATTATTTAAAGGTTTTGCAGAAAAAGCAGACCGTTCTAATATGAATGCCACTTTTAATTTAACAGATGAAAAATTAAAAGAAACTTTTGATACTATGTGTAAAGAGGCTGGTATTAATGGTATTAATGGCCATAGATCTGTGGGTGGTTACAGAGCCTCTATGTACAATGCATTGTCTTTAGATAGCGTAGGTACTTTAGTAGATGTTATGAGCGACTTAGAAAGAAAAGCATAAATTGTTATAAATAATTTAAGATTACGTATGAAAAAAATATTAGCAAACGACGGTATATCACAAAACGGTATAGACGCATTAGAAAAAGCTGGTTTTAAAGTAATTACCACTACTGTAGCACAAGAACAGCTTGCTAATTATATTAATGAACATAAAATTGCTGGGTTAATAGTACGTAGTGCCACCCAGGTACAAAAAGATATTATAGACAACTGCCCTACTCTAGAATTAATTGGTCGTGGTGGCGTTGGTATGGATAATATTGATGTAGATTACGCAAAAGAAAAAGGCTTACACGTTATTAATACACCTTCTGCTTCTTCTGCTTCTGTAGCAGAACTTGTATTTGCACATTTATACAATGGTGTACGTTATTTATATGATGCAAACCGAATTATGCCTTTAGAGGGTGACAGCAAGTTTAAACAACTTAAAAAGGCCTACGCTAAAGGTGTAGAACTAAGAGGTAAAACAATAGGTATTATTGGTTTTGGTAAAATTGGTAAAGCTACAGCCCAAATAGCACTTGGTGTTGGTATGAAAGTAATTTACCATGATACGCAGGTAGAAGAAGCTACTGTTACAGTGCCTTTTTTTGATGGACAAACAGTTTCCTTTAATTTAAAAAATACACCAAAAGATACTCTTTTACAAGAATCTGACTTTATTACAGTGCACGTTCCTGCACAAGCAAATTACACTATTGCTGATAGTGATTTTGATAAAATGAAAGACGGTGTTGGTATTATAAATGCTGCTCGTGGTGGCGCTTTAGATGAAGTTGCACTTGTAGATGCTTTAGAGGAAAATAAAGTTTCTTTTGCTGGTTTAGATGTATTTGAATCTGAACCAAATCCAGAAATAAGAATCTTAATGCATCCAAAAATTTCCTTAACTCCACATATTGGTGCTGCTACCAATGAAGCACAAAATAGAATTGGAGAAGAATTAGCTACTCAAATTGTAAGTTTACTAAAATAAGTGCAGATTATCGGTTATTCTACAATAGCATTTATTTTTTTTGTAAATTGAAGCATTATTAAACATTAACTAAACAAATCAAATGTCAGGATTATTAGACTTATTAAATAGCCCAATAGGCTCACAAATTATTAAAGGTGTTGCAGGACAGGCTGGAGAATCAGAACAAAAAACAGCAGGTGTACTTAGTATGGCCCTACCTTTATTAATGGGTGCAATGAAAAAAAACACAGCAACTCCAGAAGGTGCGCAAGGACTTATGAGCGCATTAACAAATAAACATGATGGTAGTATTTTAGACAACCTGGGTGGTTTATTTGGCGGCGGTGTAGATGACAACGTTATGAACGATGGTCAAGGAATACTTAACCACGTATTAGGAGCAAAACAACCACAGGTAGAAAATGCACTAAGTCAAAAAGCTGGTGTAAGTTCAGATACTGTTGCTACTATATTAAAAGTTGCTGCTCCTATATTAATGGGTGTTTTAGGAAAACAAGCAAGAAATGAAAACGTTGTTGAGTCTAACGGAATAGGAAATCTTTTAGGAGGTTTACTAGGAGGTGATGAAAACAGCAATAAAGAACAATCTTTAATAGAATCTTTTTTAGATTCTGACGGTGATGGTAGTATTTTAGATGATGTTGCCGGTATGGTTCTTGGAGGAAGTAACAAAAGCGGTGGTTCTGGAATTGGAGGACTATTAGGCGGACTTTTTGGAAAATAAACACGTTTTAACAAACTTATATAAGCCACTTGACAAAATCGAGTGGCTTTTTTTTTGTATATTAGAATAAATACAGATGCTATGAAAAAGAAATTTTATTTAGTTAGTTTATTAATTTCCGCTACCCTATTTATAAATTGTACTAGTACCAAAGAAACTGTATTAATATCTAACGCAGAAAAAGATGTATTTGAACAAAAAAATGGAGATCCTGTTGTTATAGCTGATGATGAATCTGAGTATGAAATAACAATTATAGACCCAGGTTTTAATGCTTGGCTGGTAAGTTTTGCTAGGCCAGAGCAATACTATTCACAAAGTTACCTAGAAACAAGAAACCGTTTATATGTTACAGAATGGAACCAGAGAGTTACACAACCTTTTAGGTTTAATCCAAATTTATACGAAATGCAAATTAACTATTCTGCAAACATAGATTATGGTTATGAAGTAAATTATAAACTCTACAATTACTTTATTTATTTTCAAAGAAAATACAATCAGCGTCTTGGCCATTTTGTTCCTCGCATATAAGCTGTTATATTTGCGGTCGATTAAATGCTATTATGGAAAAATTAAAACAACGCTGGGGAATAGATTCTAATTTCGCCATTGTTATGATACTTATTGTATTTGCCCTAACAGGTTCTTCTTCTTTAAAAATTGCAAGACCTTTTCTGGACTTTATAGGCTTTACAAGAGAAATTTTCCCTTCAGATTGGTATTTTTTAATTTTATATTGGACAGTACGTATACTAATTATATTTCCAATATATCAAATATTACTAGTTGCTTTTGGTTGGCTATTTGGTCAGTTTAAATTCTTTTGGGCTTTTGAAAAAAAGATGCTCTCTAGACTTGGTTTTGGTCGTTTTTTTAAATAAAAATTTAGAAAAAATCTCCTAATAACAATTTATTAACCAAGTCTTAATCTTAAGGTTTTTGTTTGCGATATAGATACACTTTCTTTTGTAAAGTATTAGATAGTACCCCCTAAATGCTAGTAAACCAAAAACAATTTAACGAACAACTGCTTTTAAAAGAAGTATATAAAGGCAATATAAATGCCTACGAAACTATATTTAACACATATTGGAAAAGACTTTATTTATACGCTTTTAAAGTTTACGAAGATGAGTCTTTATGTGAAGATATAGTACAAGAAGTTTTTATAAACTTTTGGGAACGCAGAGAAAGTTTAAATGTAATTAAACTAGAAAACTACCTTTTTAAATCTGTTAAATACAAAATGGCAAACGCTATTAGAGATTTAAAATTTACAAACATACACTTATCTAAGCTTTTAGATCTTCCAACAGACAGTTCTCAAGAAAACACTGTAGAATATAAAGAACTTCAGCAAGAAATAAACTCTGTGATTGCTACACTACCAGATAAATGTAAAAAAGTATTTATTATGAGTAGGTTTGATGATCTTACAAATGCAGAAATAGCTGCAGAACTAAACTTATCTATACGCACTGTAGAGACACATATTAGTAATGCTATTAAACACTTAAAAAATAATTTAAGCACCACCTCTCTTTACGCTAGCATTATACTAATGTTAACTTAATATCACTAAAACAACCCGCAGATTAACCAATTGTTAAAAGGCTCGTTTTTTAAAAAATTGCTTACGTGTACTCCTTTGTTTTTGTGACTACCTAGTAAAAGCAATAACATTGAAGAAAGAAGAATTTATAAAAATTACAGAAAAGTTTTCTAAAGGTACAGCATCAGAAAAGGAAGAGAATATTGTTTCTACCTTTTTTGATTCATTGCAAGATAAAGAAGTAAACACAGACATTACTAATGAAGCACGAAAGCAAAAAATGTTTAACGCTATTAAGGCAAAAACCGTTAAGCAGTCTAAAAAAACAACTTTTGTGAAAATTGCTGCTGCAATAATACTATTTATAAGCTTAGGTACATTTTTTATACATACTATTACTAAAGAAACCATAGTAACCTATGCTACAGTAAAAGGTGAACGAAAAAATATAACGCTACCAGATGGAAGTTCTATTTTTCTAAATTCAAAAAGTAGTATTTCTTACGCTAAGGAATTTACAAATAACAGAAATGTAACACTAAATGGTGAAGCATTTTTTAAGGTTACCAAAGACAGCCTAAACCCTTTTAGCGTAGAAACTAATACCATAAAAACTACAGTATTAGGTACATCTTTTAATATAAGCTCCTACCCTAAAAACAATGCTAAAGTAACTGTAAACACAGGAAAGGTAAAGGTACAAATGATTACAGATTTAAGTAAGCAACTGTTTTTAACAAAAAATCAAAGCGCTACTTATGTTTATGGTTCTTCTAATTTAGAAAAAAGCACAAGTAATGCTAACAATTACAATGCTTGGACCAAAAATACTTTGTGGTTTAAAGACAATAACCTAAAAGAAGTTTCAGAAAAATTAGAGAATTGGTTTAATGTAAAAATTACAATTAAAGACCAAGATTTAGAATCATTAAAACTTACGGGTACTTATAAAAATCCTAAATTAATTGAGGTATTGGAAAGTATTAAATTCCTAAAAAACATTGAATATACTATTACAAACAACCAAATAACAATACTAAAAACTAAAAATGAAGAAATGCCTATGTAAAACAAATAAAAAAACCCATTTCTGCGGGAACAGTAATGGGCTATAATGAATCTTCAAGCCTAAAACTTGAAAAAAACTTTAATAAAGACTTATCAGTTAACACTAAAAAGCCAAAATGAAATCAAATTTACAAAAAAAGCTAATGAAAAAACTCAAATCATATATAAAACTATATTTTGTCATTAGTCTTGTATTAACATCCAACATAATGTTGGGTTTTAATCAACCAGAAAAAATATCAGTAATTTTAAATAAAGTTAGTTTAGACAAGGTTTTTAAAGCAATAGAAAACAAAACAGAATACACCTTTGTTTATGATAATAGTATTGTTAAAAATACTACCAAAAAAAACTACAATTACACTAATACTACACTTAAAGAAATATTAGCAAAACTTAGTGAAGAAGAAAAAATTGCATTTAAAGTTATTAATAAAACAATAACTGTTGCTAAAAAAACCAAACAGTTAAAGACAATTAAAGGAATTGTTATTGATAAAGATAACATACCATTAGCTGGAGCAAGTGTACTAATTAAAGGAACTAAAACTGGCACAACAACAGATTTTGATGGTAAATTTTCTTTAGACATTAATGTGCAAGCTACCACCCTAATTGTTAATTATATGGGGTTTGAGTCTAAGGAAATTACAACAGATAACCGCTCTTTTTACCAAATAACTTTAGAGGAAAACGTTAATGCCTTAAACGAAGTAGTTGTAACAGCTTTAGGTATTAAAAGAGAAGAAAAAAAATTAGGTTATGCACAACAAACCGTTAAAGGAGAACAATTAACAGACGCACGCCCTAATAACTGGTCTGATGCTTTACGCGGAAAGGTTCCTGGTTTAAATATTCAATCGTTAGGCGGACCATTAAATTCACAAGAAATAAAATTAAGAGGAGACAGCTCTTTAAACCCTGGTAACAATGCAGCTCTGGTTGTTGTAGATGGTGTTCCTGTTACTAGTGGTTTAGCATCTACAGGTGCAAGTAATTCCTATATGGGAGGTGATGCATCTAATGATACACCTGTAGATTTAGGTAATGGAATATCTGACCTTAACCCTGAGGATATAGAAAGCGTATCTGTATTAAAAGGAGCTGGCGCAGCTGCTTTATACGGTTCTAGAGCAGCAAACGGTGTAGTTATCATCACAACAAAATCTGGAAAAAAACAACAAGGTTTAGGAATTACTTTTAGTTCTAATACCAAGTTTGATGTAGTCACTAGATACCCTGATTACCAATATGAATATGGACAAGGTAGTGGTAAAGGAAGTTATCTAAAACCTGATGGAAGCACTTATTACACTTACGGAGCTTCTGAAGACGGAAAAAGTACTGCTGGTAGTAGTAGTGCTTTTGGCCCTAAGTTTGAAGGGCAATATTATTTTCAGTACGACCCCACTGTTGAGGGACAATCATTAGAGCGTCAATTATGGCAACCATACAAAAATAATAGAAGTGATTTTTGGCGTGTAGGTAGCACACTAACTCAAAATTTAGCAATTCAGGGTGGTAATGATAAAGGAAGTATGCGTGCTTCTCTTACACATTCTAAAAATGAATGGATTATGCCAAACACTGGTTTTGATCAGCTTTCAATATCCGTAAATAGTAAATACCAAATAACAGATAATGTAAAAATTAGTTCTGTTGTTAATTATAGAGACAGAAATAGTGATAACCTTCCTGGAACTGGTTACAACAACCACTCTATAGCTTATTTTATGATTTTTCAGAATCCTAATGTAAACTTAGATTGGTACAGACCTATTTGGAAAAAAGATAAAGAGGGTTTAAGTATGATAAGACCTTATAGTAGTTATATAGACAACCCTTACGGTATTGCATATGAGGTAGAAAACACATTAGAACATGATGCTGTTACTGGTAACATACGTGCAGATATTAATCTTACTCCTAAGTTAGATTTAATGCTAAGAACCTCTTTAAACTCTTACAACAAAAATGCAGAACAACGTAGACCGTATGATATAAACAGGTATAAAACTGGTTATTATAAAACAACTAGTATTTTTAAAAGAGAAGTTAATTCTGATTTTTTACTTACCTATAATAACACTATTAAAAACATAGATTTAAATGCTTCTGTAGGTGCAAATGCAATGGTTTACAAGTACAACAGATTAGATTCTTGGACTGTTGGTTTAGAAACACCTGGCATTTACAACCTTGTTAATGGTACAAACCTTTTTACAAATGAGTATGAAGGAAATGAAAAAGTAAATAGCCTTTACGGAATGTTATCATTAGGCTTTAATAATAAGTTATTTTTAGATATTACTGGACGTAATGACTGGTCTAGTACATTACCAAAAGAAAACTGGTCGTTCTTTTACCCATCTGCAAATGCCAGCATACTTTTAAATGAAATATTTACACTACCAGTTGCTATAGATTTTGCTAAACTTCGTTTTTCTTACGCTAAAGTTGGTAATGATGCACCACGTTATAGCACTAAAAAATACTTTGGCAGAAGCGGTTATGAATTTTCGAGTTCTGCAGTGGCACCTACTACTTTATATAATACAGAATTAAAGCCAGAGCAAACTACAAGTTATGAGGCTGGTTTAGATCTTCGCTTATTAAAAAACAGATTAAGTTTAGATGCTGCTGTTTATGAAACGTTTACAGATAATCAAATTTTAAAAGTTCCATTAGCGCAAAGTAGCGGTTATAGTTACGCTTGGATTAATTCTGGCGAAGTACGCAACAGAGGTGTAGAATTGTCTTTAAAAGCAACCCCTGTAAAAACTAAAAACTTTAACTGGAATACTACAATGACGTGGTCTACTAATAAAAGTAAAGTAATGAGTTTAGATGACAGACTAGAAGGCAAATTACAAATGATGAGCTCTTCTAATGCTAGGCTTGTTGCTAAAGAAGGTGAATCTGCAACAGCTTTATACGGTAGAGGTTTTGAAAGAAATGAAAACGGAGATATTTTATATACAGACAATGGTTACCCTATAAAAACTGATGATGACATTTATATAGGAGAAACTACTCCAGATTGGCGTGCGGGCTTCATTAATTCTTTTAAATACAAAAACCTTAGACTTAATATGGTCATAGATGGCCAATATGGAGGTGTAATTTACTCTCACACACACCATAAATTAACTCAGCAAGGAAAACTAAAACACACTTTACGTGGTCGTGAAGAAGGTGAACTTATAGGCAAGGGTGTTGTAGATAACGGAGATGGTACTTACAGACCAAACACTACTCCTTTACCAATTGCGGTGTATTATGATAAGCATTATGAACGTGTAAATACAGAAGCCAATAGTTTTGATGCTTCTTTTGTAAAGTTAAGAGAGGTCAGTTTAGAATATAAAGTTCCTGCTAAATTTTTAAAATCGCTATTTATATCTAGCGCTAGTTGTTCTGTTTACGGAAGAAACTTGGGCGTATGGACAGACTTTCCTATTTATGATCCAGAAGTTGCTGCACAGGCAGGTGGCACAAATATTTTTACAGGTGTAGAAGTAGGACAATTACCTGTTGCAACAGAATTTGGTTTTAATGTAAAATTAGGACTATAACACATAACAATATATACTATGAAAACTATAAAATTTTTACTTTTTTCAAGTTTAATCTTAGTGCAACTAATTTCTTGTACATCAGATTTTGAAGAAACAAATACAGATCCAAACAAACTAGAAAGCATTACAGCTGGCAGCGCTATTAATCCAATTATTTATTCCTTAGCAGTTCGCAATGCTAATGAAGCTCGTAATAACAATTTTGGCCTAATGCAGGTTTTTTATAGAATAGATGATTTATCTGGACAACCATTTTTATATGACTTAAGAACAGATATAGGAGCCTCTTTATGGAGAGATTATTACAAAGCGCTTACCAATATTGTAGAAATGGAAAAAGCTGCTATATTAGAAGAAAAAGTAAACTACCAAGCGGTTGCTTTAACCTTAAAAACCTATGCTTTCTCTATACTAACAGATACTTTTGGTGATATTCCTATGACTGAGGCTTTACAAGCTGAGGCCGGTATTCTTTTCCCTAAATTTAGCACACAAGAAGAAATATACACACAGTTATTAGCAAATTTAGAACAGGCTAATAATTTGTATGATGTATCTGTGGGTATGGTTTATGAAAATGATATTCTTTTTGATAATGATGTAACTAAATGGCAAAAGTTTACAAACTCATTACGCTTACGCTTACTACTACGTATTTCTGGTAAAAAAGACACTTACCAAGAAATGGTTTCAATACTAAATAACCCTAGCAAATATCCTGTTTTCACTTCTAATGAAGATGCAGCTGTTTTAAACGTAACAGGTGAAGCCCCAAACCTATCTCCTTGGGACAGAGCTTCAGATTTTGGTTTATTTAGGTATTATGGCGATTTTTTCATAGATAACTTAAACAAATTTAACGACCCGCGTAGAAGCATATACGCTACACCAGCAAGAGGTATAAATGATGAAGACTTAGGATACATTGGTCAACCTATAGATTTTAGTAATAATCCGTTACCAGACAATATTGCTAGTGCTTCTGGTATAAATCAAGAGCAAATAATAGCTCCAATGATTATTCCTCTTATGACCTATTCAGAACTAGAATTTATTAAGGCTGAACTAGCTCAAAAAGGTTATTTAACTAATGCAGAAATTGCTTATAACAACGGTGTTACTGCTGCTATAGAGTTATGGGATGCAGAAGTTCCTACTGATTATTTTGACAATACTGATGCAGCTTACAACAATACGCTAGAACGCATAATGTTACAAAAATACTACGCTTTATATTTAACAGATTATCAATCTTGGTTTGAGCACAGAAGAACTGGGTTTCCTGTTTTACCTACTACTGATGCTATGTTTAATGACAAAAAAATGCCAAGTCGCTTTTTCTATCCAATTGCTGCTAGTACTTTAAATAGTGACAATTACCAAGAAGCTGTAAACCGTATTGGAGGTAATGAAATTAATGTAAAAGTTTGGTGGGATAACAACTAAAAAGCACACAATGGAAAATAGAAGAAAATTTTTAAAAAAATTAGGAATTACTGCTGGTGGTATATCTACAATTGGTGGCTTATCTCCCATTTTTGCAAATACCAAAGAGCAATTAGTAACCAATAAGCACATTAAAATTAATGGGCGCGTTACTACAAATGGTAAAGGTATTGCTAAAGTTCAAGTTACAGACGGACAACAAATTGTGCTTACAGACCAAAATGGTAATTTTAATTTTTTAAGCAATAGTAACAGAAAGTTTGTATACATTACACAACCTGCAGGGTTTAAAATAAACCAACTAGAAAATGGTTCTGCAGACTTTTTTAAACATATAGATGCTACTAAAAAAAATAATGAGTTCTTGTTTGAACTAACACCTAGTGTAGTTTCAGATAATGAACATCATTTTTTATTACTTGCAGACCCTCAAATACAAAGTAAATATGAGGCCCAGCAATTGTTAAACGTGGCTACACCAGATTTTATTAATACTGTAAAAGATATAAATCATCCTAATACATTTGGTATTGGGTGTGGCGACTTAGTTTTTGATAAACTAGAATTATTTAAAGACTATAACCAATCAATAAAAAATACAAATGTACCTTTTTACCAAGTTATTGGTAATCATGATATGGATTTAAATGTGCGTAGTGATAAAATGACAACAACTACCTTTGAGTCTCTTTTTGGTCCAACATATTACTCTTTTAATCGTGGAGAAATACACTATGTTGTTTTAGACGATGTATTTTTTATTGGTCAGGATAAAAAATATATTGGTTATATAAATGAAGAACAACTTGCTTGGTTAGAACAAGACTTAAGTTTTGTAGAACCAGGAACAACAGTTGTGGTATCATTACATATACCAACTTACACCGGTGCAGTACGCCGTTATCCAGAAAGAGATGTAATGGGAGGTGTTGTTAGTAACAGAGCATATTTATACAAAATACTAGAACCTTATAATACTCATATAATGTCTGGTCATACTCATTTTAATGATAATATGGTTGCTAAAAACAGGTTTGAGCATTGTCATGGAACCGTTTGTGGTGCTTGGTGGAGTGGCCCTATTTGTTGGGACGGAACTCCTAGTGGCTATGGCGTATACTCTGCAAAAGGTTCTGATTTTAAATGGTATTATAAATCTATTGGACACGATAAAAATTACCAGTTCACAGTCTATAAAAAAGGAGAACATCCAGACCATAAGGATAAATGGTGTTTAAATGTGTGGAACTGGGATCCGGAATGGCAAATTTGTTGGTATGAAGACGGAATTAAAAAAACTGACGTATCTAAAATTATGGCTTTAGATCCACTTAGCATTAAACTACATACCGGACCAAAATTACCTGAAAGAAGATCATGGGTAGAGCCACAATTAAATGATCATATGTTCTTTTTTACGCCAAATGAAAAAGCAAAAACTATTACTGTTGAGGTTACAGATAGGTTTGGAAATACATACTCACAAACAGTATAACATTACAAAAACATTATGAAAAAACATATAATTACAAGTGTATTATGCGCTGCTTTTGCTGCAATAAGTTGCCAAACAGAGGCAATAGACACAACAGAGGACGTTGTAGCTACACCTTCTAATACAGGTATTAACTACGTAGATGAAAGTGCTTTTATAAACTCTTTAAGTACAGAAACTTTCCTTAACCCAACAGATATTAGCCTAAACAGGAATGCTACAACTGCTGGTTACAACCAGGTTTATGGTTTTAATATTCCGGAAGATAACCAAGTTTTAGGTTTTAAATGGAATACTGGTGACCAAAACACTACAGATTGGAGACCACAGGGAATAACTGGTTTTACGTGGAATCAGAAACGGTTTTTACTAGCAACTTGGTATGGTATTGGCCCATCTAATATAAACGGAGTTGAAAACCAACATAAAGGAGTTAGAATTTCTTTGGTAGATATCACAAACCCAAACAACATAACTTACCGCCATATACTATTAGTACAAGACAAAAATAATATTAGTAACCCAAAGTTATTTAAGGCTACAAATAGTTATGATCAGTTAAATTTGTTTGCACCGGTTACCGTACACGCTGGTGGTGTAGCTTATGCAAATCAGAAAATATATGTAGCTTCTACTAGTTTAGGATTACGTGTTTTTGATTTAAATAATATTATAGCTGTTAGTTCAGACAATACCAAAAACAAAATTGGCCAAGATGCAAACGGAGATTTAAAGGCTTTTAATTATGGGTATATTTTACCGCAATCTGGATATTATGATATTTTAGATGGAGATCCTTTTTCTTGTGTATCATTAGGAGAAAACACTACTGGTAATAATATGCTTTACACATCACAATATAAAACAAGTAGCAGCAGTATTATACCTTCTGTTTACGGTTTTAACCTATCAAGCAACGGAGATATTGATACTTACATAACGGCAGAAATAAGTGTTCCTAAAGATAATGCATCTGGCAATAACGGACCACTTTACAACATACAAGGTGTTTATAGAAAAGATAGCACAAGTGTTTTTGCTGTTACAGGTAAAAGTAGTTATAAAGGTTCTACAGCAAGATTAGTGCGTTACACAGACGGTGAAGCATCTGGAACAAGATATAGATGGCCACATGGAGCTGAGGATTTTTACCTTGAAAAAAGCACAGGATTATTATGGAATTTAACAGAGTATGAAACCTCTAAGTATGGTGAAGAAAACAGAACAGTATTTGCCGTACGTTACGCTGACTATAATTAATTTTTAGTTTTTTCGTTAATAGTTGTCTACAGCCCTTAGAGTATTTTCTTAAGGGCTTAGATTTAAATAAAAGCTTTAAATAAGGTTGTTTAATAAGTTTTAAATCTATTAATAACAAGAAGTAATTTAATTTAACTGGTACCACTCAATATTTTCTAAATTAGCACGTCTACCCATACTTTTGGGTGCGTAATTTTTAGCTAAGTAGTTTACTATAATCTCTTCATTATTTCCTAAATCCCAAAGGTTTTGGGTTTCTTGCATCCATCTAATTGTAGATATCCAACGTTCTTTAGTCATTCTGTTTTGAGTAACCATTTTGGCAGAGTGGCAGCTAGTACAATTATTCACCACAGTCATTAACCCATCATCCTCTACAAAACCTGTTCTTATGTGTATCCCATTTTCAATTTTGTCCCAATCACCTTCTTCAATAGTGTTTTCTATTACAACAGTTTGCAATTCTTCATCTGTATTAAAAGCAGAAAAATTTGGATCTACAAGCGCATAAATAGCAAATACTACTCCCAAAAGCACTACACACCACACCATAATAAGCATTCTGTATACCTGCTTAGCCTGATTTTTAAACTTGTTTTCTTTGCTCATTATTTCACTTTTACAGCTATTCTATGACAAGCATTGTTTAAATATCCTTTAGGGTTCCAGCCAGGTACAAGCATTGGCTGTGCTACATTATTTACATCTGTTGCCCTAGCCCAAACCTCATAATACCCTTTTTCTGGAAATGTAATTGCTGCATTAAAATGCTGCCACGCTAACCTGTTTACAGGTTTTTGTACGGAACACGTTTGCCAGGTAGCGCCAAAATCAATTGAATACTCCATTTTAACCACCTCTAATTCTCCTGCCCATGCGTGACCGCGAATGTTTAGTTTTTTACCCAAATCTATCATTGCTCCAGATTTAGGATAAGTAATTAAAGATTTTACAGGCATAGACTCTATAATTTTCATATCCTCGTCTTTAACCTTTTCTCCTGGGGCAACCGGATTCTTTGGCACTCTGTAAGCCGGAGCTTTCATTTTAGCACCATCATGTTCTTTGTTTCGTACACTAATACCATTTAGCCATTTCCCAGATGTAGATGCTGGCCAACCACCACATACCAAACGCAAAGGATAACCGTGAGCCGCTGGTACATCTTTACCGTTCATTTTAAAAGCAATCAAAGTTTCATCTTGTAAAGCTTTACTCATTGGCACGCCTCTAGAGATAGGCTCTTTGTTAGGATCTCTACTAATATGTGAGTCTGCTGCGTGGTATCCAATATAAATAGCAGAATCTTTAATACCTACATCATCAAGTATATCTTTAAGTCTAACTCCTGTCCAACTTGCGCAAGATACAGCACCAACAGTCCATTGGTTTCCTTTAGCAGGCGGATTAAACTCAGATCTACCATTACCGCCACACTCTATAGTTAATTGGTAAGTATACTGTTTAAATTTAGATTTTAATTCTGATAAAGTGTATGATTTTTTCTGCTGAACAGATTCGCCATCTATGGTAAGTGTCCATTTAGAGATGTCTATATTTTCTGGCGGAATACCATTATTTCTAATAAACATATTTTTGTTAGATGTTACTTTTTCATCTAGCAAATGTGCTTTAGCTTCAATATTCCAAGGCTTATCATTTAAAACAACCATTTCCTTATCTAAATTAAACAAGGTAAATGGATCTGTTTCTTGTAAAGCTAAAGGTTGGTAATTTACGGGCATTTTATAACCAAAAACAATATCAGCTCCAATAATACCAGCCATAGTAGTTAAGGATGCCTTTTTAACAAAGTTTCTTCTTTTCAATTTTGGTATAAGATCAAAAAATTATTACTCAATTTCTCCCCTATTTCTTGCTCTTATATTAAAAATCATAGCAATGGTTATTATTACCGCGGATACAATTCCCACATAAAAACCAATACTTAAGTTAGTATAATCTGCAGTAAGTAGGTGCATTAAAATTAGCAATAAACAAAAGAAAATTACTATAAATGGTATAATTTTTTTACTCATACTATTTTTTTTCTAGTACCTCTCCAAGTTTAGAGCCACTTATAACGTAGGTATAAAACCACATAATGGTAAATGATGGTATAAAATCTGTTCCCGGAATTAATTCTTCTACAAAGGATGCCATACCTGCCGCTTTACCTGCCGCGCCCTTATACATTCTGGTCATTAACCAAAAAGAAAGTGGTGCCCAAATAACATCGGAAAATTCTCCTATCCCTAATACCGAAAAGGATAGCATTCCTACGGCGTCAAAAAGAAGCCCTAAAAATAAGTCTCTGTATTTTGTATTTTTTTTGTTTGTCATATTAAAATAGTTAATGTTACCTACTAATATACAAAAGTAATGCCAGTGTTTATTAGGATAAGTCTGAGCTAATTAACTTTAAAAACTCATTACGCGTTTCTTGCTTCTCAAACTGACCTCTAAAACCAGATGTTGTGGTTACAGAATTTTGTTTTTGCACGCCACGCATCATCATACACATATGCGATGCTTCTATAACAACAGCAACTCCTTGTGGTTTTAAGGTATTATTTAAACATTCTAAAATATCATGAGTTAACCGCTCTTGTACTTGTAGCCTTCTGGCAAAAACATCTACAATTCTAGGTATTTTACTTAACCCAACTATATGTCCGTTAGGTATGTACGCTACATGTGCTTTACCAAAAAAAGGCAGCATATGGTGTTCACATAAAGAGTATAGTTCTATATCTTTAATAATAACCATATCGTCATAATCTTCCTTAAACATTGCAGCTTTTAATATCTTTACGGGGTCTTGCTCATAACCTTGGGTTAAAAACATCATAGCTTTTGCAGCTCTTTCTGGTGTTTTTACCAAACCTTCTCTACTAACATCTTCTCCTACTCCTTCAATTATTTTAGCGTATTTTTCTTTTACAGATTCTGTTGCTTCTAAATTATATTCTTCAAAATTTTTATAAAAAGACATCTATATATTGTTTTATGCTTGTTTTTTTGGTTGATATAGCCCTTGCTTTACTAAAACGGACTCTTCTATTTCAAAAATAGGTATTAAAATTGAATACCGCTTTCTTTTATTTATTTTTGCCATATCAACGCTAATGAGTACTTTCATCAGCGAAAAAGACAGGGAATGATAAAAGCAGAAAATATTCAAAAGTTTTACGGTAAACTACAGGTTTTAAAAGGGGTAAATCTTCATATTAAAGAAAAAGAAATTGTCTCTATTGTTGGCTCTTCTGGTGCTGGAAAAACCACTTTATTACAAATATTAGGAACTTTGGATGCCATTTCTAAAACATCTTCTAGCAGTTTGCTAATTAAAGATACAGATATTACCAAATTAAAAGATAAGGAGTTAGCTAAGTTTAGAAATGAAAATATTGGTTTTATTTTTCAGTTTCACCAATTATTACCAGAGTTTACTGCTTTAGAAAATGTATGCATACCTGCTTTTATAAAAAAAACAACTAAAACTGCGGCAGAAAAAAGAGGAAAAGAGCTTTTAGATTTTCTTGGACTGTCTCATAGATACCACCATAAACCTAGTGAGTTGTCTGGCGGAGAACAACAACGTGTTGCTGTAGCTAGAGCTTTAATAAATAACCCTGCTATAATTTTTGCCGATGAACCTAGTGGTAATTTAGATTCTGAAAGTGCAGATAACCTACACAAATTATTTTTTAAGCTTAGAGATGAGTTTGGACAAACATTTGTAATTGTTACACATAACCAAGAGTTAGCAGATATGGCAGATAGGAAATTAGTAATGGTAGACGGACAAATACAACAATAATATGCTAAAGTTAGTTTTTCAGTTCTTAAAAAACCCAGAAAATAATCCTGATGAGAATACAGATTTTAGATATAGATTTATATCTTTTATTAAATTACTTTTTTGGGGATTGCTTATTGGTATTGGTATTGTTGTTTTTAACTCTATTTGGGAGGTAACTGGTATTCTAGGCCCTAATGAACACGCTTTAAGTTCCGCTATGGACGATTATACCACGCCAATGCTTTTTTTATTAATTGTTATAGTCGCTCCCTTGTTTGAAGAATTATTTTTTAGAGGTCCGCTTGCTTTTTTTAAAGAAACTAAAACGTTTAAAATAGTCCTTTATGTATCTATTTTATTATTTGGAGCTGTACATATTACTAATTTTGAAATTACACCAATGGCACTTCTATTGTCACCGTTTTTAGTAGCTCCACAATTGGTTTTAGGTACTTTTGCTGGTTACATACGTGTGAAATTTGGTCTAATTTGGTCTATTGCACTACACGCCTGCCATAACTTTATTCTGTTTTTGCCATTGGCTCTTTTTAAACTTTTAGAACTTCCTATAGAATAATGACTAAAGCAGAATTAAAAGAGTTTTTAGATGTTAAGGTTGTACAATACAACAACCCAGATTTTATAGATTCTGATCCTTTACAAATTCCACATCGCTTTACTAAAAAAGAAGATATAGAAATTGCTGGTTTTTTAACGGCAACTATAGCTTGGGGAAACCGAAAGAGTATTATTAAAAATGCGGATAAAATGATGACTCTTATGCACAACTCTCCTCACGATTTTGTTCTAAACCATTCTGATGATGATTTAGGTAACTTTAAAGGTTTTGTACACCGCACATTTAATGAAACCGATTTTACTTTTTTTGTACAGAGTTTACAGAACATTTATACAAATCACGGTGGTTTAGAGGCTGTTTTTGCTAAACATATTAAAAATAATGATTTGCAAACTGCAATCTCTAAATTTAAAGCTACTTTTTTTGAAATTGAACATCCTAAACGTACTACAAAACACATATCAGACCCTTTAAGAGGTTCTGCTGCAAAACGTATTAATATGTTTTTACGTTGGATGGTACGTGATGCTAGTAGCAAAGTAGATTTTGGCATTTGGAAAACTATAGACCCTGCACTACTCTCTTGCCCATTAGATGTGCATTCTGGCAACGTTGCGCGTAAACTTGGACTTTTAAAACGCAAACAGAATGATGCTAAAGCTTTAGCTGAATTGGATAAAAGCTTGCGTAAACTAGACCCTAAAGACCCATCTAAGTACGACTTTGCTTTGTTTGGTCTTGGAGTTTTTGAAGGGTTTTAGATTAGATTTTTAGTTCTTCTCTATTATTTATATCAAACTAAAAGCAAGTTTATCTCCAGTAAATTTCTGAGCTAATATATTTATTGCGGTGTTTGATAATTGCAACACTCTTGGGTAACCACCTGTGGTTTGGCAATCTCTCATTAAAACTATAAGTTGCCCAGACGGAGTTAACTGTACTGTTCCTGGTAATACTACTGATGTTATTATAGGCTCTAAAGTATTAGGAAAAAGCTCTGTTAGTTGGTACGCCATTCTACTATTATTTTTTGAAACCGTAAACACTGTATTTAATAGTTTTTTCTGTTGTTGAATAGTTAACTTATGAAACTCTGGCCCTTTATGCGCGGTAATGACTTTTTCTTCTAAATAAAAATTATTTACAACTAAACTAGCGTTTGATTGCTTTTCTATAGTTACAGCATTTTTAATAGGTAAAAAAAGATTTTTTTGTATGGTTTGATGCTGAGTAACGTTTTTAAACATACTTCTACTTTTCATAACAACATCAGTTAAAAATCCGCCTAAAACAGCAATATAACCTCTAAAACCTCTCTTTTTTGCTCCAAAAGAGAGAATATCGTTCTTTTTTACAACTATTACACTATTATTTTTTATTGGTATGCTATTTAATTTTGGCTGAAAATCCCCTCCTGTAATACAAATTCTACTTTTACATAAAAACTGAAGTTTTGGACCTGTCATTGTAAACTCTAAAACGGCATTATTTTTAGCATTTCCTAATAACAAATTAGCTATTAAAGCAGCTCTTTCATCCATTACACCTGCGTAAGGTACTCCGTATTGCTGGTAACCAAACCTACCCAAATCTTGTACAGAAGTATAAAAACCAGTTTGTATAACCTTAACCATTGTAATCCTCACTTTCTATCTGAAAAACATTAGCATTTACTAAAGTTTTTATATCATCATACTTCTTTTTAGTAACCGAATAAAACTGAATAGCATCTCCTGGTTTAGCAAAACAAGGAACATCTTTGGTTATATCAAAAAAAGGAAGTGGCGAGTTGCCAATAATATTCCAACCTCCTGGGCTTTCTACAGGGTAAACTCCCGTTTGGTCACCTCCTATTGCCACCGCACCTTTTTTAATTTTTAAACGCGGTGCTGCTTTTCTGGGCATTGCTAACTCTTCTGGCAATCCACCTAAATACAAGAACCCTGGTAAAAAACCAATAAAAAATACGGTATATACGGTTTTAGTATGCAGTGCTATAATTTGGTCTACACTAATATTTTTCTCTGCAGCTATTTCTTTAATATCTATTCCAAATTCATCTTCATAACAAACAGGAATTTTCCACAGTGTACTATTACTTTGTTTCCTTTTACTTTTCTGAGAGTATATTTGCTTTAAATTTTCAATTTCATTCGTCAAATTAATTCTAAAATCATCAAAAACTATTAAAAGAGAATTATAAGCAGTTGTTATTTCAATTCCTGATGTATAAAAAGCTTCAATTTTAGATTTAAACGCTAATACATCACTTAAAATATCTTTTGTAATAACAGGCTGCCATTCTACCAAAATAGAAGTGTCTCCAAATATTTTATAGTTTACATTAGTTGTCATATGTTAAGCAACATCAATATTTAAACTCTTTAATTTATCTTTTAACTGTTTTATAATTTTTACCGCATTTGGGTTGTCTCCGTGCACACAAAACGTATCTGCTTTAATTGTTTTTATTGTTCCTTGCACAGTAACCACCTTTTTACTGTAAAACATACCGTACACATGATTAAACAGCATATCAAAATCTTGTATAACTGCATTTTTTTGTAATCTAGAAACTAGTGTTAAATCATCATTATAATTACGATCTGCAAAAGCCTCGTACTTAATTTCTAAATTTTCCTTTATTGCTATTTTTTCAATTACTGAATTGTAAGGAACATATAATTTTACAGGTAAATTGATGCTTTTTACAGCTTTTACAACCACTTTTGCTACATTCTCATCTACAGCAGCCAAATTGTACAATGCGCCGTGTGGCTTTATATGATGCAAAGTAGTTTGTTCTTCTTCAATTACAGTAAGTAAGTTTAGTAGTTGTTTTTGAATAGAATTTAATAACTCCTGGTTACTCATTTTCATTACAACCCTTCCAAAGTTTTCTTTATCTGGAAAAGAAGGATGCGCACCTATTTTTACGTTATGTTTTTTTGCTAAACCTACAATGTGTTTCATTAAATCTATAGTACCAGCGTGTCCGCCACAAGCTATATTACAGGAGGAAATATAAGGCATTAATTGCGACTCATTACCAACACCCTCACCAACATCTACATTAATATCTATAGTTTTTTCTGTCATTAAAATAAGTTTAAAGAAAATACTTTATTTAAGGTTGCAACAGATAATAAAAGACTAATTGCAAGAATTATAAAGCCTAGTATATTTTGTTTTATATTGTTTTTGTATACACCTAAAACCGACTTTTTATTCATTATCCATAATAAAAAAGCAGCTATAATTGGTAGTAAAATTCCGTTTGCTATCTGAGCAAATTTTATAATGTCAATAGGTTTAATTCCTAATGAAGAAAATACAACACCTAAAAACAAAATAAACATCCAAACAGCTCTAAATTTTGATGATTTTAAGTTTGTAGACCACCCCAAACAACCACAAGTAACATAGGCTGCAGCTAATGGAGCCGTAATTGCGCTAGTAATACCAGCTGCAAATAAACCAATAGCTAAAAAGTACTTAGCAAAGCTACCAAACAAAGGAGCTAAACCTTTAGCTAAATCTGCGGCAGAACTAACCTCACTACCTTGTATTGCCGCAGCAGAAATTATAACGCACATAGATACTATACCACCTAAAATAACTGCTACAATAGTATCTTTACGAGCATATTGCAAATCTGTAACAGATTTCCATTTTTCACTCACCAAAGATGCGTGTAAAAACAAATTATAAGGCACAACGGTTGTTCCTATTAAGGCAATAACGGTTAATAAACCGTCTTTAGGTAGACTTGGCTTAAAAATGCTGCTAAAAATTGCTAATAGATCTGGTTTGGTAATAATTGCAGTAATTAAAAAAGCCAAACTCATTGCTATTACTAAAGAAATTAACGCTTTCTCTAAAACCTTATAATTACCAATAAATAGTAATACAAAAGCTATAATACCAATTAATATACTTAAGTAGTTCAAAGAAAAACTACCTATATTTATATAAGAATCTCCTAATATCGTTTCTAATCCAAGTATACCACCACTAATATTACCTGCCTCATAAACAGCATTACCTATAACAATTGCAGAAAGTATAAGAACTATGGTTAACCATTTTACAATTGGATTTTTAATTTCTGTACGTATAATTTTGCTTAGTCCTTTTTGAGATACAATACCTACTCTGGCAGACATCTCTTGCAATACAATTGTTGCCACAATAGAAAGTACCATTGCCCAAAGCAATGCAAACCCAAAATAAACTCCCGCTAGTGTACATACTGTAATAGTTCCTGGACCAATAAAAGCAGCAGCTATTAGCGGACCTGGTCCAATGTTTTTAAACCATTTTTTTATCATTCTGTAGGTTGGTTATTTAATGTAAGTTGAAAGATAAAAAAACTTATACGCATATAAAGTTTAAATAGGTATAATATTAAAATGAATACATAAAATTAAGCAAGTAATATCTACCTAGTAAATTCGTTTTTTTAGAGTTAATAGAAAACTCATTTACATTTCTCTCTATAAATGAAGTGTTATCTAATAAATTAACCCCTTTTAGTCCCAATTGCCAATTTTTATTTTGAGGTATATACATTATATCAAAATTTAAGAATGAATTGTTTGTGCCCTTGTCTCTAAAATTTGGAATAAAATAATCATAAGAAACACTACTAAATATAGACCTTGATGGTTTAAATAGTAGTTTAAAATTATTTTCTAAAGACCTATTTACAAATGAACTCTGGCTTACGGTTTCATAATAAGTAAACTTCGTTGTATTCTCAAAATTAATTGATGAATTAAAAGCGGTTTTTAAGAAAAGACTATTAAACAAATAAAGAGCTTTATTGTCTCTCAAACCTGAATTATTAATGATGTTTTTATAATTATAAATTGAATAGTTTGATGAAATTTTAAAATTGGTTTTTATTGATGGGATTAATTTTGAAAAATTAAAGAAAAAACTAGTATTATCTGTGTATTCATTCAGAAAAAAACTTGTTGTTTTTATAGCGTTTTCATTTATATCTGTATCTGAAAAATAGTTGCCTTTTTGCTTTAAGTAATCCACTCCAAAAGATAATGTTAACTGATTAAAAAGATCATTTTTAGAGTACATAAGACTATATTTTTGATTTTTTCGTGTTGTAATATCAGGAATATTATTTTTTACCATACGATTACTAATTAAAACTTGGTTCTCAAATACATTCTGAATTTTCTGTGTGTTTTGATTAAAACCTGTATTCAAATTTAAATACGAACTTCCATTAAACTTATACATCACTGATAATGAAGGCTCAAAAATAAAAATACTTTCATCTAAGGGATTTGTAGCACCTTTTAACTCCTGATAAAGTTGTTGAAAAGAGAGTTTAGGTGAAATAGAAAATTTTCCTATTTTCCAATTATACGACCCTTGAGTGTATATGCTATTTTTAATAAAATTGATATCATTTAAACTACCATCAACTGCTAACTGTTGAGTGTTATTTTTGCTAATTAAATTAGAATAAAAAGTTTCTTTATCTAAATTAAACCCTACTAAAACACTGTATTTATTGTTGTTTTTGCTTTTACCTAGCAAAACTGTTTTAAAATCCGTGTAGTATTTTTTAGAAGAATTACTTTGTATATCACTATTAAAATTTTCAGTATTAAAAACAGAAGGATCAATGGTAAAATTTTGATCTAAATTATTAAAAGAGTTTGCTAAGTTAACCTGTAAAACATTGTTTTTAGACACCTTGTTGGTATACTCCAAATTCTGTTTAAACAATTTATTTTGGGTATTAAGTAGTGAATTAAAATCATTCTCTTGGTTAGATATAGTTCTATATTCTGTATCTATTGTTCCATCCCTAAAACTAACATTATACTCTAACAAAGAAGTTTTAGAAGTGTTGTACTTTAATTCTAAATCTCCTCTGTACTTTAAAGGTTTTTTGTTTATATAATCATCATCAAAAATTGCAAACTGCTCATCACCAGTAATTATAGTACTTTCCGAGAATTGGTTACTGTTAATTTTATCTGACAAATAATATAAATTTACTTTGGCCTTTAATTTGTCATTTAATTTATAAATACTATTAAAATTAGTAAACAACTGACTATTTTGATTTGATAAATTGTTATTAGTAACCTGATTAATATTATATTCTGGAATTATATTTTGAGTATAGTAATTTTCATCCTTTAACTGCTCTTGTGTAATTTGATTACCAGAATAATTAAAAGGAGACGAATTCTCACCAATAGAATTGTAAGTACCTACAGCAAAAGATTTATGTATTTTATTTATAGCCAATAAATTTGTAGCTATTTCTAATGGACTCCTTTTAGAAGTAGTAAAACCACCCAACCCAATATCTAGAGTACCAGAAATATCACTTTTATTCTTCTTTAACTTTAAATTTAAAGCAACTTTTTGACTATTTTCAATTCCTTTTAAAAGTTTGTTTTCAGAGTAGTTTTCTATAGCTTCAATTTCTTCAATTAAATCTATATTTATATTTTTAGTACCAATAGTATAATTGTAATCAAACAAATTATCTCCTTCAATTGTGACAGTTTCTATAGATTTACCCCTGTAACTAATATTACCCGTACCACTATCAACCTCTATACCCGAAAGTTTCTTTAGTAAATCTTCTACTTTTCTTTCTGTACCATCTGCATAAGAATCTACATTATAGGTAACTGTATCTTCTTTTATTGTAAATGCTTTCTTTTTTTCAACTACAACTTCATCTAAATATTCAATTTTTTCTTTAAACAATACAAACTTAAAATTTAATGTATCTAATGGTTTTAATCTTTTTATCTCCTCTGTATAATCCGTATACCCTGTGGCTTTAATGGTTAAAAAGAAACTGTTGGTGGAGTAACTTTTTTTAAGTTTATAAATAAACGCCCCTTTATTAACAAGTATAAACTCTTTAATTACATTAGTATTAGGTTCTTTTAGTAGTATTTGTGCGTTTATAGGTATATTATCACTAGTAGTAACAGTACCTTGTATTACCTGTGAATAGCTTAATGCTATACTACCTAGTAAAAGAAATGATACTAGTAAAATTTTAGAACAAAGGAAATTTTTCAAAAGTTGTGTGCGGTATTATTTTTTAGAAAATTTCTTATGGTATTTATCTAATGCATCATTATACTCTTTGTCGTCTTCATCTATATATAATTCAATACCACCTCTAGAAGATACTACACCTCTACTGTTTTCACTAGCCCTATAACTTAAAAGCTCTATTGCTTTTTTCTTGTACAAGTCTTTATAATCCTGCCAAGTTAGTGCGTCTTTTGTATCAAAAGGATTTTCTAAAACAGCTAGCTTTACCTTGGTATTTTTAATACCTATAGGTTTAAAAGATATAAAGTTATCTATAGATTTAAGTTCTAAAATCATACCTGGTAAGCCATCATATTTATAAGGGCCACCAACAGGAAGATCTGTCGTAAACCAAGCCTCATATTTTCTACCTCTAAAGTCCATTGTTGCCAATTGGCATTTAAAACCTAAAATTTCTTTAGTATTATTTTGTATACTCCAATTAAAAATATTTAGATTATCCTTAACAACAAAATACTTGTAAGCAACTTCATGCTTAGAATAAAAAGTACCATTGTTGTAGTCCTTAAATAAGGTAGTTATATTTTTACCAGTTGGCGTAAAAATTAATCTAGAATCGTCATCTTCGTCTGTAGTTACAACTTCTGTAGTTTTTGATTTGCTTTTTTTTGTGTAAATAGACTTATTTAGCTCTACAAATTTACTTAGCTCATAAACAGCTACAAAAGGTCTCCTACCTTCTTCTGTTATTAAAGTTCTTTCATACGCTACTTTATAAATGTTTACAGAATCTTTTTGCGCAAATAAATAAAATGAGCTAATTGTAATAAAAATTAGGCTAAGTACTCTTTCTTTCATACTGCATTTATTGTTTTTAAATTCAAAAAAACCAATATAGTATTTTTCTTTCGTAATAAGATGTTAAAACTTACCCTAACCACCCTTCTCTGTCTAAACTACGGTATTGTATAGCTTCAGAAATGTGATCTCCTAAAATAGCATCAGAATTAGCCAAATCTGCAATAGTTCTAGCCACTTTTAAAATTCGGTCGTACGCTCTGGCAGATAAATTTAAACGCTCCATAGCGTTTTTTAACAACTCTTTAGACGGCGTATCTAAAACACAATACTCTCGTATTTGCTTGGTATTCATCTGTGCATTATAATGTATGTTTTCTAAGGCTTCAAAACGTTTTGTTTGTACTTCTCTTGCCGCAGTAACACGTTTTCTAATCTCTACACTACTTTCTCCTTTACGTTCTTCTGATAGCTTTTCAAAAGGAACAGGAGTAACTTCTATATGTATGTCTATACGGTCCAATAACGGTCCTGATATTTTACTTAAGTACCGTTGCATTTCTGCAGGTGAAGATGTTACAGGAGCATCTGGATCGTTAAAGTAGCCTCCCGGACTAGGATTCATACTTGCAACTAACATAAAACTACTAGGATAGGTTACCGTAAAACGCGCTCTAGCAATGGTTACCTCTCTATCTTCTATTGGTTGGCGCATTACTTCTAGTACTTTACGCTCAAACTCGGGCAGCTCATCTAAAAATAAAACTCCGTTATGCGATAATGATATTTCTCCTGGCTGTGGGTAACTTCCGCCGCCTACTAAAGCAGCAGAGCTAATGGTGTGGTGTGGATTTCTAAACGGACGTTGACTCATTAGTCCAGCATTTTTAATTTTACCTACCACACTGTGTATTTTTGTGGTTTCTAAAGCTTCATGCAGGGTCATTGGAGGCAAAATAGAAGGTAAACGCTTGGCTAACATTGTTTTTCCTGCTCCAGGAGGACCAATTAGTATAATGTTGTGTCCGCCTGCTGCTGCAATTTCCATACTACGCTTAATACTTTCTTGGCCTTTAACATCAGAAAAATCGAACTCTGGAAACTCTAAACTTTTATAAAACTCGGTTCTTGTATCTACAATGGTTTGCTCTAAAGGAACATCTTTATCAAAAAAATCTATAACCTCTGTAATTTTTTCTACACCAAATACTTTTAAGCCAGAGACAATTGCTGCTTCTTTTACATTTTGTTTTGGTAAAATAAAACCTTCAAACCCTTCCTCTTGTGCTTTAATAGCAATGGGCAAAGCACCTGTAATGGGTTGCAAACTTCCATCTAAGGAAATTTCTCCCATTATTAAATACTTTTCAATATTATCTGATTTTATTTGTCCGGATGCACTTAAAATTCCAATTGCCAAGGTTAAATCATAGGCAGAACCTTCTTTACGTAGGTCTGCCGGAGCCATATTTATAGTTATTTTTTTACCTGGAATTTTGTAACCATTGTTCTGCAAAGCAGCAGCAATTCTATAGTTACTTTCTTTTATAGCATTATCTGGCAAACCTACTAAATGGTAGCCAATACCTTTATTAATATTAACTTCTACTGTAATAGTTGTAGCCTCTACCCCAAATACAGCACTACCAAAAACCTTTGTAAGCATTAATTATTTTTTTCTTAAAAGTAAGAAAAATATTCTAAAATGAACAATTGTTTATTTAACGGTGAATTTAAAACTGCAAATAAAAACCACTAGTCATTTTCAACATCTGGCTTAAAAACTAACAACGATTTTTTTGTAGCAATAATTTCATCTTTATTCATCATCATTTTACGAAACTCACCATTTAAATACATTTTAGCTTGGTCGTTATAATGAGAGCTAAACGGACTGCCAGATTGTCCTGTAGGAAGTATACTTACACTATTTTCTATATCAGAAAAATCTATAACCCTACGTGTAGATGGGCCAGATGTTACTTTGTAAATACTATCTTCACTATACGTAAACCCCATATTATTTATAACCTCTTTAGCGCCATTTACAGGAAAAGGCCCTACATTAAAGTACTTACGTAACGCTTTTACTTTGCCAATAGGATGCTCGTGTTCTAGTGTGTGTATTTTTCCCCAAGTCCAAGTTTCCGTATCTTCTCCAAACTGTTTTTTTAACGATGACAATGCTGCTGTAAATGAAGATTGAAAAATATCATCTGAAGTTTCTACTTTATTGGTATTTACATTATCCCACCATATTGATGATTTATTAGTAACCAAAGGTGCTATTAACCTTTTATGAAAATGTGTTGTGAGTAATTGGTTAAATAGCTCCTCTCCCAACTCATCTTTAAAAGTATGCTTTAACATATAAAACACCCAACGTTGGTAAACGCTAGATTCTACACTGTTTACCGTAGCACTACCATCCCAATTGGTAAGTTTATCTAACAATTTAATGTCGTTAATATTTAGCTTACTAATGTCTATATTCTTTGCCATATTGGTAACAGTAGTTGGGTCTACAGCAGATGTTACGTCTGTTATCATTTTAGAAACCGATTCCAAATTCCAATCATTTTTGGGCTTTAACAACTGCTCTATACGTTTGGCTCTGTTTTCTGGCAAATAGTATCCAGGAAAAAATCTTCCGTTTATAGTGTCTGGCTGGTTGTTTGCAGAATACACAAACTCCCAAGGCGGGTTTTCTGCATGGGGATTATCTGAAAAATCTAAAAACGTACCACGTTCTTGTGTTCCATTAGAACCGTTTAAAATTAATTTGGTATTGGTACTATCGGGCATTTCATAAAGTTTTGCCGTTGCCCACCAAGCTACATTACCTTCTGCGTCTCCGTACATTATATTTAGCCCTGGAGCATGTAAATCTCTTAAATGACGCTTAAAAGTGCTCATAGACTCTGAATGCGACATACCATAAAGCGCACCAAGTAATTTGTTTTCTACCTGCGTATATATCCAAGATATAGTTACTGGTTTTTCTCCTGATACACTGGCAGCAACTCCATTTAATACGGCTCCGTGTCTGGTAGTTTTTACAGTAAATTTTACATCATCCTCACCTTTTACCTTTATTGTTTTGTGCTTATAATGGTATTTTCTCCAGCCATTTTCTGTTTTATACTGTGTAGTATCTTTTGGGTTGGTTTCTTCGTAATAAAAATCTACATCATCATTCTCAAACATTGTTAAACCATAAGCCAATTGCCTATTGTGTGCCAATAAAGGAAAAGGAACTCCCGCTAAATGGTACCCATATTTTTTATAAGTTGGAGTACTTAAATGGGCTTCATACCAAACGGTTGGCTGAGAAAAACCTATATGCGGATCGTTTGCTAAAATTACAGCTCTATTTTTTGTTTTTTCAGGCGATAAAACCCAACTATTACTCCCCTCAAACAAAGGAACTGGTAAATTTTTAAATGAAGATGCCAATTTACTAGCTAAATTAAGCTGTAAGGTATCTTTTAATGGGTCGTAATTTTTTATAAGTGTAGAGTTTGGTTCTGTGTTAACAGATAAATCTTGCAAATAAGCAGCTCCTAGCTTGTTTTTTATAGTACTAAGCAATGGATCTGTTTTATGAGCCATTGCAAAGCTAAAAGCCATATACCCAATGGTATTATGAATATCTTTAAGTGTAAACGGACGTTTGTTAACACCTGTAAGGTAAAATTCTACAGGAGTTGGCCCCTCTTCCTGAAACTGGTTAATACCATCTAAATAAGCCTCTGCCAATTGCACATAATCACTATTTGGATCTAAGTTTGCAACTGTTTGCTTAGAGTAATCATCAATACCCAACGACAAAAATAATTTATCGGTCTCTATTAATTCTTCTCCAAAAATTTCTGATAATTCTCCTGGACCAATTCTCCTTAACAATTCCATTTGCCACAACCTATCTTGCGCATGAACATAGCCTAAAGCACGTATTGCGTCTTTTTCTGTGGCACCATAAATGTGCGGAATTCCGTAGTTGTCATAATAAACATCTACTTGGTTAGATAAATTTTTTAAGTCTTTTTCTCCTTCATATTCAGGAGTTAAGGAATATATAAATATACAAAAGGCTAAAAATAACAGCCCCAAAACAGGAATGGCTATTTTTAGAATCTTTTTTAGTCGGCGCATGGGGTAGGTTGTTTGCCTAAAGGTAAAATTAAATTTTAAAAATGGAAACCTATTTAGCTGCTATAATTAAAAAAAAGGCAGGTATTATTTTACTAGACTGATTTTTAAAACGTTATCGCACCCAGCAGCTACTTTAAATCTATTATCTGCACGCTTACCTACTACCCAAACTATGTTAGACCCGGAGCATAATAACCACTGTTCATCCTTTTCTACAACACTAAGTTTTATATCTTTATAATATTTACTAAGCTTTTTTTTACCTTTTTGTCCAAACGGATAAAAAACATCTCCCTCTTCCCTTTTACGTAAAACCAGCGGAAACTTTAATTTAGACTTATCTACATAAATGGTGGTATTATTAGTAATTCCTATTTCAGATACATTTTTAAAATGCAATTTTATAGGATAACTTACAGTTTCTTGATCTTTGTTCACCAAATACACGTCAGAATTAGCTTCTTTAAGCTCTTGTAACAACAAGTTTTCTCTATTTTTTACCAACCTGTGCGTTCTAGACAAAACCTGTTTACCGCTCATTGCAGTTAGTAAATTGGCTACATCTTGCCATTCTGTAAAACCATAATCACTAAACAATGCATACAAATAGGTTTTTAAAGGGTTATAAGTAATTAATTTGGCTACAGACACTTCTATAAATCCATTTTTATGTACAAATAATTCTTTTTTAAGAAGTGTGGTATAATCTTCCGCCAAAACAGAAGTCTCTTGTAAGTAAACTTGTGTATTATTAAAATTTTGTAAAAACGTAGGATGCAATTCTTTTAATTCTGGTACAATTTTATGTCTTATTCTGTTTCTTAAATATTTGGTTTCTTTATTGCTTTTATCTTCTCGCCATATAATATTGTTTTGCTTAGCAAAATTTTCTATCTGATTACGAGTAAAAGGTAATAATGGCCTAGCCAATGCACTAGTTTTTGATGGTATACCCAACAGACCATCTACCCCGGTACCACGAGATAAATTAATTAAAAAAGTTTCTAAATTATCATCTGCTTGATGACCTGTTAACACGGTTTCTAGGTTGTTTTCTTTAACTAATTTAGCAAACCAAGCGTACCTTAAGTCTCTTGCCGCCATTTGAACAGAAACTTTATTCTTATTAACATAACCAACTGTATTAAAATTAGTTACAAAAATTTTTTTATGTAATTGGTGTGCTAAACTTCTAACAAATTCTTCGTCATCGTCACTAGATTTGTCACGTAACTTAAAATTACAATGCGCAATAGAAAACTCTAGGTTTAATTGTGCACATAAATGTGCCAAAACAACGCTATCTACACCACCACTACAAGCAACCAAAAATGGACGTTGTAACAGTAATGGAAAATTAGCTTTAATATGATTTTTAAATTCTTTTAGCACACTACAAATGTAACTAAAGTTTAAGATACTTTACCCTCTAAAACTTGTCTCATTGCTTTTGCTTTAAGTAAGCACTCTTCATACTCCTTTTCTGGACTGGCTTTTGCTGTTATAGCACCACCAACAGAAAACGACACGTATTTTTCTGTGGCATTATACAAAATACTACGTATAACCACATTAAAATCAAAATCTTGTTCTGGCGTAAAATACCCAACGGTACCACTATACAATCCTCTTTTTGTAGCTTCTAATTCTTCTATTATTTGCATTGCAGAGACCTTTGGAGCGCCTGTCATACTTCCCATTGGGAACGTTTCTTTTATAATATCTACTACATTCTTATCTTTTTCAACACTTGAAGTAATTGTTGAAATCATTTGATGTACTTGATTATAGGTATACACTTTACATAATTCCTCTACAGTAACACTACCTTTTAATGCACTTTTAGACAAATCATTACGTACCAAATCTACAATCATTATATTCTCTGCTCTTTCCTTTTCATCTGCACTTAAGTTTGCTCGTAAATCTTCATCTTCAAATTTGTTTAAAGATCTTTTTGCTGTACCTTTTATTGGTTGAGAAATTACCTTTGTTCCTACTTTTTTTATATACCGCTCTGGTGATGCAGAGGCCAAATATTTATCGTTTAATTTTAAGAAAACAGAAAAAGGAGCTTTTGATATTTTATTTAATTGATTAAAAGTTTCTAAAGGATTAATGATTGTATTTTCTGCATAAAACTCTTGGCAAAAATTAGCCTCATAAATATCTCCTCTTTGTATTTTTTGAAGCATTTTACCTACCCTACTAAAATAATCATCTTTAAAGATTCTCATTTTAATATGTATGTTTTTTTCTTTTAACTTCTTTTCTTTCTTAAGTTTTATGTTAGCAATTTCATTAAAATCTGGCTCAATTTCATCATCAACCATATTTAAATACATAAAAAGCACAGTATTCCCCTGTATTTTTATAATTTTTTTGGGTTGAAAAAAGTATAATTCTGGAAACTGTAAACCATCAAAATTTTCAGATTTTAAACGTTCTGTAGTATTTTTTAAATCGTACGTTAAATAACCAAAAATCCAATCTTTTGTTTCAGACTGGTAGGTTTTTAAATCCTCAAAAGCATTAAAACTATCTGTAGACAATGCGGTTAAGGCATCTACAGCCAATAATCCGTCTACAGAACTGTATTTGTCTTTATGCAAATTACTATCTAACCAAACAAGCTCGTAAAATTGCTGGCTCCAGATGAGTAATTTTGATTTAAATTCCTGTACATCATCAACCGTAAAAGAAAAAGATTTGCGCAATGGCATGGTTTATAATTTAGCTAAAAATTGATTTATAACTGTCTGGTATTCGGTCTTTAAATTAGATGCTACAAAAACATCTTCTTTAAAATTATCATAAAAAGAAGGCAACGAAAAGCTACCAACTATTTCTGCTCCAAAGCGTGGCAATACACCTTTTGCTTGTTCCATTGCACTAATTGCGCCTCTTTTACCAGGAGAAGTTGATAGTAAAAGTACTTTTTTATCTTCTAAAAAATTACGATCTAGCCTAGAAAGCCAGTCTATTAAATTTTTAAAAAAAGAAGATAACCCACTATTGTGCTCATTTACCGCTATTACTAAAGCATCTGCACTTGCAATTGCGCTATTTACCTTTTTTAGTTCTGCAGAAAAACCATCATTTTTTTCTGCATCTTCACTATACATAGGAATATTAACCTTAGACATATCTAATAAAGTAATAGAATTATCACCCAAAAGACTAGCGGTATATGTAGCCAATTTGTAATTTATAGAAGTACTACTATTACTTCCGGCAAAAGCTAAAATATTACTCATTTTTAAATAGTTTTTAACGAAAATACCGTAAATAACAATCATTTGCGAGCATTTTAGCTAATTTTGCAGACGAAAATAATAAAACCAACTGTAAAACAAGCACATAGCTTTTTTATAACCACCAATGGAGAAGAAAACCAATAGATTATACTTTATAGACGCAATGCGTGCTTGGGCTATTTTAATGATGTTACAAGGTCATTTTATAGACGGATTATTAGATTTTGAATACCGTGACAAAACCATTTTGCCTTATGCAATTTGGAGTTACTTTAGAGGAATGACTGCTCCTGTTTTTTTTACCGTATCGGGCTTTATATTTACATATTTGCTGGTTAAAGGCAATAAAATTGGTTTAAAAAATCCGCGAGTTAAAAAAGGAATTAAACGTGGACTGCAATTAATTTTAATAGGCTATTTACTTAGAATGAACCTGTTTAGCGTGCTTTTTGCAAAACTGTACGACTCTTTTTATTATGTAGATGTATTACATTGTATAGGATTTTCTATTTTAGGTATTATTGCATTGTATTTGCTTACCAGTAAAACTAAACCAATTGTATTTGCTACTATTTTGCTTTGCATAACATTAGTTTTATTTTTATATGAACCTAGTTATGATAAACTACCACACACCTATTTACCTAAAGCCATAGCAAATTATATTACCAAACTATACGGTTCTGTATTTACCATTATTCCTTGGTTTGGATATGCTACTTTTGGTGCGTTTATGGCTATGTTATTTACCAAATTCAAAAACTACAAGCATTTATACCTAACTGCTATACTTATTTGTACAACTTTAGGGTTGTTTTTAATTTTTGGATCATCACCAATGTTTGCATTTATTTGTGATGTTACAGGCAGTAACTTTTTATATGCTGTGTATACCAATAACTACTTGTTTATTAGACTTGGAGACGTACTTATTATTTTTTCTTTATTTATGATGCTGCGCTCTTTTTTAACCAATAAAGTAGTTTTAAGGATAGGGCAAAACACCTTAGCCATTTACGTTATACATTTTATTATATTATACGGTAGCTTTACTGGACTTGGAATTTACCACTACTTAAAATATTCTTTACACCCAGCAACAGCCATAATTGGAGCTATTTTATTTATGATTAGTTGTACATATTTAGCTTTATTGTATGATACTTATGAAGTTAAAATAAAAGCTACACTGCAGAAGATAAAGTTAGGAGTGTTAAAACTATTTAGACTAGCTAAAAATTAAGTTTTACTATTTTTTGATGCTTAGTTTTACGCTATGTTTACAGCCAAATAACTATAAAAATGAGCAACGAAAAAAAATACTCTCCTATTAAAGTAGAATTAGAAAAAGATAAAAATTACGGTTGGTGTACTTGTGCACACAGTAGTAACCAACCTTTTTGTGATGGATCGCATAGAGCGCATAATGCAACACCGTCTATGCGTTTTTCTGTAGAGGAAACAAAAACATACAATATGTGTACATGTAAGCTAACGAGTAACCCTCCTTTTTGCGACGGATCTCATAAATAGCCAACACTTAACACAAAGAAAAAAGTCCTTATGTAAAACTCTTAAGGGCTTTTTTGTTGTTTTGTGCGTATGTTAATACAGAACAGTCTAGCGCAAAGTCTACAAATTACATAGCTTTGCAAACTTATTATTAACATTACAAATGAAAAACACTACTACCATTTACAACACTGTACTAACAATTGCTGGGAGCGACTCTGGCGGTTGCGCTGGTATACAGGCAGATATAAAAAGTATAAGCGCAAACGGGGGTTTTGCAACTACTGCAATTACAGCTATTACAGCACAAAATACACTTGGTGTAAATGCCATTTACCCAATACCAACTAATGAAATTAAAAACCAAATAGTTACTGTACTTAGTGATATTAATGTTGGAGCTATAAAAATAGGAATGTTGCAATCTTCACAAATTATAAAAACTGTAACAGAAACTCTACAAGAATACAAAGATATACCTATTGTTATAGATCCAGTTATGGTGGCTTCATCTGGTCATAATTTATTAGATAATTCTGCCTTAGATGCTTTAAAATTGCTTTTGCCAATGGCAACTTTACTTACACCAAATATACCAGAAGCATTAATTTTATTAGATATTGATACTATTTCTCCTGACAATATGCCCAAAATGGCAAAAAAAATAGGAAAAACCTATAAAACATCTGTTTTACTTAAAGGCGGACATTTAGAAAATTGTACTTCTCTAATGGATGTTTTATATGTGTATGATACAGATAGCTTACATAATTTTTCTAAAACACAAATAGATACCAAAAATACACACGGTACAGGCTGCACTTTATCTTCTGCTATTGCTACACATTTAGCGTTGGGTAATACTTTAAAAGATGCGGTACAAAAAGGAATTACTTACACACACCAAGCTATTGTTGCAGGTAAAGGCAAAGAATTAGGTAAAGGAAATGGTCCTGTAGACCATTTTTACAAACTATATTAAAAAACAAAAAAAGCTGCTCATAAGAGCAGCCTTTTTTATATTATTTTATTATAAGAGCTTAAATATGTAAAGCTCTATCTCCTGTAGCAGCTAAAGCCGCTTCCTTAATAGCTTCTGTAAACGTTGGGTGAGCATGAGACATTCTAGACACATCTTCTGCACTAGCTCTATATTCCATAGCAACAACAGCTTCAGCAATCATATCTGCTGCACGTGCACCAACCATATGTACACCTAAAATTTCGTCTGTATTTTTATCAGCAAGTACTTTTACAAATCCGTCTAAATCCATACTAGCTCTAGATCTACCTAAAGCACGCATAGGAAACTGACCAACCTTATAATCAACACCAGCTTCTTTTAATTGCTCTTCAGTTTTACCAACAGCAGCAACTTCTGGCCAAGTGTACACAACGCCAGGAATTAAATTGTAATCTATATGTGGTTTTTGTCCTGCTATAGTTTCTGCAACAAAAGTACCTTCTTCTTCTGCCTTGTGTGCTAACATAGCTCCTTTAATTACATCACCAATAGCGTAAATATTAGAAGCGCTTGTTTGTAAATGCTCATTAACATCTACCAAACCTCTGTCTGTTAATTTAACACCAGCAGCTTCTGCATTTAAACCATCTGTATATGCATGTCTACCAACTGCTACCAAACAGTAATCTCCTGTAAATGTAACTTCTTCGCCTTTTTTATTATCAGCCTTTACAATAACTTCATCACCATTGCGCTCTACAGATTTTACCTTGTGAGACAAGTTCATTTTAAACTTCTGTTTCTTTAAAACTTTGTTTAATTCTTTAGACACGCCTTTATCCATAGTTGGTACAATGCGGTCCATATACTCAACAACAGATACTTCTGCTCCTAATCTTTTGTATACTTGCCCTAACTCCAAACCAATTACACCGCCACCAATAACAATAAGGTGCTTAGGTACTTCTTTTAATTTTAAAGCTTCTGTAGAAGTTATAATACGTTCTTTATCTAATTTTATAAATGGCAAAGTAGATGGTTTACTACCAGTTGCTATAATTGTATGTTTAGCTTCAATTTCTGTAGTTTCCTCACCTACAATAGAAATATGCGTAGCATCTTTAAAAGAACCAGTACCTACGTAAACATCTATTTTATTTTTTTTCATTAAAAAATCAATACCACCAGTTGTTTGGTCTACAACTGCTTGTTTACGAGAAATCATTTTCTCTAAATTGATTTTAATTTCGCCAGGAATATCAATTCCGTGCTCTTCAAAATGCTTTACGGCATCTTCATAATGATGAGAAGAGTCTAACAACGCCTTAGAAGGAATACAGCCTACATTTAAACATGTACCACCTAAAGTTGAGTATTTCTCTATTATTGCTGTTTTCATTCCTAATTGTGCGCAACGTATAGCTGCAACATACCCTCCAGGACCTGAGCCAATTACGGCAACATCATATGAATTCATATATTTTTCTTTGATTAAAGTTGTAAAATTAGCACTATTTTTTGTGGTTAGGAAATTATAAGACCTTCCTATTTTTATTATAACAATTTTTTAGCGTTTTAGTGTGTAAAAACACATATGTTAAACGCCAACTTCTATGGCCGTAGTATGTTTTACTTCATTTATTACAAAAGAACTTTGCGTACTACCAATATGGTTTAATACCGTGAGCTTGGTTACCATAAAGTCTCTAAAAGCCTCCATATTCTCTACGTACACTTTTAAAATATAATCGTAATCTCCACTAACATGGTAACACTCACCTACTTCTTTTAACTTTTGTACCTCTTTTTCAAATTGCATTAAAAACTCTTTTGAATGTTGTATTAGCTTTATATGACACAGAACAACAAAAGAACGTTTTACTGTTTTTTTATCAATTAAAGCTACATATTTTGTAATAATACCTGTGCGCTCTAAACGCTTAATACGCTCATAAACAGCAGTAACAGACAAGTTTAAGTGCAATGCATATTCTTTGGTTGTTTTTTTACAATCGTTTTGTAAAAGCGCTAGTAACTTAACATCTGTTTCATCAAAATTTGCCATTTTTTCATAGAATTGAAGTAATTATCCCTAAAAATAGAATAAAAATCTAAAAATTTTAAAATTAATAGTTTTATTTTAATCAAATTTTAAAATATATTGACAATCTAACTACTAAAAAATACATTTAATGCATTATTAACAACCTAAATTTTAGTATAATGGATTATAAATCATCAGACAACATATTAGATTTACAATATTTTGGAGAATTTGGAGGTGTTAACCCTTCCATATCAGACTCATCTACCTACACATTTATATCTGCCAAAACAATGTCTGATACTTTTGAAGGAAACACAGAAGGCTGTTACCTGTACAGCAGACACTCCTCACCCTCTAACCTTTATTTAGCTGAAGCTTTAGCTGCTTTAGAAGGTACAGAAAATGCTAATGTTTATGCTAGCGGAATGGGCGCTATAACATCTGTTATATTACAACTTTGCAATGCGGGCGACCATTTAGTGAGTAGTAGAACCATTTATGGTGGAACCTATGCTTTTTTAAAAAACTTTGTAAAAAAGTTTAATGTAGACACATCTTTTGTAGACGTTACTGCTATAGAAGCTGTTGAAAACGCAATTACACCTAAAACAAAAATGATTTACTGTGAGGCTGTTAGTAATCCGTTGTTAGAAATAGCTGATATTAAGGCATTGGCGGCATTAGCAAAAAAACATAATATACCGCTTGTTGTAGATAATACGTTTTCTCCATTATCTATTCTTCCGGCCAAGTTAGGCGCTAATATTGTAATACATAGTTTAACCAAGTTTATTAACGGTACTAGTGATACTGTTGCAGGTGTTGTTTGTGGCACTACAGATTTTTGTGCCAGTTTAAAAGATGTAAATAATGGTGCTGCAATGCTTTTAGGTAGCACTTTAGATAGTTACAGAGCTGCATCTATTTTAAAAAATATGAGAACGCTACACATCAGAATAAAAAAGCATAGTGAAAATGCATTATACTTATCTCAGAACTTTGAAAAAGATGGTTTACGTGTTGTTTACCCTGGGTTAGCATCACACCCTAGTCATTCTAAAATGAAACAACAAATGGTTGCAGAATATGGTTTTGGTGGTATTATGACATTAGACGTGGGCTCTTTAGACAAAGCAAATGCATTAATGGAGCTTATGCAAGAACGTAACTTAGGATATTTAGCAGTTAGTTTAGGCTTTTACAAAACACTTTTTAGTGCTCCAGGCACATCCACCTCTTCAGAAATACCAATGGAAGAGCAAGAACAAATGGGACTTTCTAACGGATTAATTAGATTATCAATAGGGTTAGATAATGACATAGAAAGAACCTATAATATGATAAAAAAGTGTATGATAGACTTAGGTATTTTATCTTAAAACAACCAACAGTATAAAGCTATAAAACTTGCAAGAAACGCTCCAAAATTGTAATATTACAAGGTAATTAACTAACTAAACTTAATGCAAAACCAAAACTTAAGCACCTCAGATCCTAAAAATGAGCATGTTGTAGAAAATAACGAATTAAATTTCTTTGAAGCTTTAATTCCGGTTATCATATTAATGTCGCTTTTGGCTTATAACATTTTTTTTGTTGACGGTCAAGAATGGTTTGGTGCTTACACCAATCAAATTATACTTTTAATTGGTGGTGCTGTTGCTGCATTTGTAGGTCTTTACAATAAGACATCTTTTACTACAATGGGTAAAGAAGTTTGGGAAAACTTAAAAAGTGTTTTTATACCTATATTAATATTAGTAATGGTTGGGGCGCTAGCAGGTACTTGGCTTGTTAGCGGTATAATACCTGCTATGGTTTATTATGGATTACAAGTTTTAAACCCTAGTATATTTTTACCTGCTTCTGTTATTATTGCAGCTATAATTTCAATTGCTACTGGTAGTAGCTGGACTACCTCTGCTACGGTTGGTATTGCTTTAGTTGGTATTGGTTCTGCCTTAGGTATTAACCCAGGAATGATTGCCGGCGCTGTAATATCTGGAGCGTATTTTGGAGATAAAATGTCTCCTTTGAGTGATACAACAAACCTTGCTCCTGCTATGGCTGGCACAGATTTGTTTACACATATTAAATATATGACTATTACAACAGTGCCAACGCTTATAGTTACACTTATATTTTTTAGTATTTTAAGTGCAAATATAGATACAAATGGCACTACAGATATTGCCTTTATTTTGGATACTATAGATGCTAATTTTACTATTACACCTCTATTATTTATAGTACCAGTGGCGGTTGTTACTCTTATTTTATTAAAAACTAAACCTTTGGTTGCATTACTTTCTGGTGTTGGTTTAGCCATTGTTTTTGCTTTTATTTTTCAGCCAAAATTATTAGATGGGTTAGCAGATTCTAAAACAAATGCTATTGTTACAGCTGTTTTAACAGATACCAACGTGAGTATTGATGACAGTGAAGAGCTTGCTAAATTATCTGCAAAAGAATTAGCTATTATTAAGGAACATAATGATTTGTCTAATGTTTTTACTGAAGATGATGTAGAAGGCATTTACACTAAAAAAGATTTAGCTGCTGTTTTTACCAATAGCACAGCAGACAAAGCAAGTTTAGCAAACATAGCAGATAACCTAGACAAATTAATTACCAAAAAAAGACTACGCAAACTATTTAGCGCTGAAGGAATTAATGGTATGCTTTGGACTATTTTGCTAATATGTTGCGCAATGGTTTTTGGTGGTATTATGGATGGCATTGGAGCCTTGTCAAGAATTACTAAAGCACTTTTATCTGTAGCAAAATCTACATTTGGACTATTTGCTAGTACTGTTGCTAGTTGCTTAGGATTAAATGCAATAGCTAGTGACCAATATTTAGCTATTGTTATTCCTGGTAAAATGTTTAAAAAAGCTTACGAAGACAAAGGTCTTGCTCCTGAAAACTTAAGTAGAACCTTAGAAGATTCTGGTACAGTAACCTCTGTATTAATCCCGTGGAACACCTGCGGAGCTTACCAATCTAGTGTTTTGGGCGTTGGTGTTGGTGAGTATTTTATTTACGCTATGTTTAACTGGTTAAGTCCGTTTACTACATTATTATTTGCTGCATTAAATGTAAAAATTAGACAGTTACGTGCTAAATAAATTTTAACATAAAGAATCTTTATTCTCCTATAAAGAATTAAAATTTTATTAATCTAAAAAAGCATATTTGTAGGTTATATTTGCAGTAACAAAATGTATAACCTTAAATAAAAAATAGATGGCTTTTGTAGGAAAAAAATTCCCAGATTTAACTGTTAACGCAATGAATGAAATGGGTGATACTTTCAAATTAAATATTTTGGAAGAAGCTAAGAACAATAATAAAAAAGTATTATTATTCTGGTACCCTAAAGATTTTACTTTTGTATGTCCAACGGAATTACACGCTTTTCAGTCTGCATTAGCAGAATTTGAAAAAAGAAACACAATAGTAATTGGAGCTTCTTGTGATACTCCAGAAGTACACTTTGCTTGGTTAAATACTCCAAAAGATAATGGTGGTATAGAAGGTGTTACTTACCCAATTTTAGCAGATAGCAACAGAAATTTAGCATCTACATTAGGTATCTTAGATATTTCTAACGAAACTTATAATGATGAAACTGGTGTTGTTACTGTAGATGGTGATAATGTTACGTACAGAGCTACTTACTTAATTGACGAAGAAGGTACTGTTTTTCACGAAGGAATAAACCATATGCCTTTAGGAAGAAATGTAAATGAGTTTTTACGTTTAGTAGACGCTTACACACACGTACAAGAAAAAGGTGAAGTTTGTCCTGCAAACTGGGAAGAAGGTAAAGAAGCTATGCAAGCTAACGCTAAAGGTACTGCAGAGTATTTAGCATCTAACGTAAACTAATTTTAGTATGTTACTAGAACTAGAAAACGACAATTTAGCAGAATTAATTGCTGAGCACAAAAAAGTGGTTGTGCAATACTCTGCTACATGGTGTGGAAACTGTAGAATAATGAAGCCTAAATTTAAAAAAGAGGCTGCCGCTAACGAAGACATTACATTTATTTTAGCTGATGCTGAAAAATTTCCGGAATCTAGAAAATTAGCCAATGTAGACAATTTACCTACGTTTGCAACTTTTGAAAACGGAAGTATTAAAAACCAGACGCAGACTAATAAATATGATGTTTTAAAAGAATTAGTACATGAAATTGCCAGTAATTAAACACCTTACAGGTTTTATAAAAGAGAACGATGAAGATTACGTTCTTGAAACAATTGAAACCTTAGAGGCGCTAACAGAAGTTTCTTCTCTTAAAGATGAAGAACTAGATGTTATTGGAGAACTAATTTCTAACATGTATGGTGCTATTGAGGTACAAAAATCTATTAAAGAAGGTGTACCAGAAAAAGAAGCATTAAACGGGTTTATGAAACGTGTATTAGGTTCTATAGATAAATAAAACAGTACATACTGTTCCATAATAAAAGCCACTATTCTTTAATTAGAATTGTGGCTTTTTCTTTTTCATAGACCTGCTTAAATGCACAAAAAAACCTCCAAAGTAAAACTTTAGAGGTTTTATATTTATTGCTTTAACTTTTACACTAAAAGCGATTCTAAATCGCTTAATCCTTGCATTTTTGCATGATCTAAAGCTGTGTTTCCTCTTTGGTCTGCTACAGTTTTATCTGCATTTTTATCTAATAACATTTTAATAATAGATTGTCTGTTAAATGTAGCTGCGTAAATTAAAGGTGTAGCTCCAGATAAATTTACAGCGTTTACATCTGCTCCTTTTTCAATTAAATATGCTGCAATTGCATCAAAACCTTTAAAACAGACGCCCATTAAAGCCGTATTGCCAGAGGCATCCTTATCATCTATTGGTGCGTGGTTATCTAGTAAAACCTTAGCTATATCTAAATAGTTATAATAAGTTGCTAAAATTAAAGGTGTAGAACCACGTGCATCTTTTACAGATACTAATTCTGGGTTCTCTTTTAACATTTTTATTACTTCTTCTGTATTCTCTTCTCGTATTGCATTAAAAAATGCTGTTGTTGTTTCTGTCATTTTATAGCTATAAAAAAAGGGATAAGCACCACTGCTTATCCCCAATTAAACAATTTTATTTTTTAGTAATTTTCTAGTTCAGAAATACCCAAAGCTTTACGTACTCCATTACCATACTCAGGATCTGCTTTATCAAAATGAACCAACTGGCGCTCTATTATTTCCATAGAAACACCTTGCATTGCTGCAGCTATATTATTAAATAATCTATTTTTTTGGTCATCATTAAACATCCTAAATAAATCACCTGGCTGTTTGTACTCGCCATAAGTGTCATTTTCTTCATAACGTTTAGCGTCACCACTAATTTTCATTGGTGGTTCTTCTACAGTTGGGTCTTCTACAGCTCCTCCTTTACTGTTTGGCTCATAATAAGCATCTGGATTTCCAAAATCATTTGTAAAGAAACGCATAGAACCATCTTTATGGTAATGGTTTACTTCAGATTTAGGAGCATTTGCTGGTAATGCCTCGTAGTGCGTACCTAGTCTATACCTATGTGCATCTGCGTATGAAAAAATACGGGCTTGCAAAACCTTATCTGGAGAAAAACCAATTCCTGGTACTATGTTAGATGGTGAGTAAGCTGCATTTTCAATATATTGCCAGTAATTTTCTGGGTTTTTATTTAACTCCAACTCCCCTACTTCTATTAACGGATAATCTGCATGTGGCCAAACCTTAGTTAAATCAAACGGATTGTACGGTGTTTTTTCTGCATCTGCCTCTGGCATTACCTGTACTTTTAGTGTCCATTTAGGATAATCTCCTCTTTCTATGGCTCCAAAAAGCTCTTCTTGGTACTTTTCTCTAGTTTCACCAATAATTTTAGCCGACTCTTCATTTGTGTAATGCTTATGTCCTTGTTGTGTTTTAAAGTGAAATTTCACCCAAAAACGTTCTCCATCATTGTTCCAAAAACTAAATGTATGCGAGCCATAACCGTTCATATGCATAGGGGTTGTTGGTATACCTCTATCAGACATTAAAATAGTTACTTGGTGTAAACTTTCTGGTGATAAAGACCAATAATCCCACATTGCTTCTGGTGAGCGCAAATTTGTTTTAGGGTGTCTTTTTTGAGTGTGTATAAAATCTGGAAATTTGTATCCATCTCTTAAAAAGAAAACTGGAGTATTGTTACCTACTAAATCCCAATTACCTTCTTCAGTATAAAACTTAACAGAAAAACCTCTTACATCTCTTTCTGTATCAGCAGCTCCCATTTCACCAGCAACAGTAGAAAAACGCGTTAAAACTGGTGTTTTTTTACCTACAGACGAAAACAGTTTAGCTCTTGTGTATTTACTTATATCATGGGTTACTGTAAAAGTACCCATAGCACCCCAACCTTTTGCATGTACAACACGTTCTGGTATGCGCTCTCTGTTTTGGTGTGCTAGTTTTTCTAATAATTTATAATCTTGCATTAAAACAGGACCTCTATCACCAGCCGTTTGTGAACGTTGGTTATTAGATACTGGGGCTCCTGCAGATGTGGTAAGTTTTTTATTTTCCATAACAGTCTAAATTTTTAATGAGATAAAATTAGTTAAATATCTAATGGAACATAAGTTAAGAAATTGATAGTTTTTATCAAAGAATAAATTAATCTTATACTAAATAAAAATTACATAATTAACACCTATTAAAACAACCTATATTTTGTGAAATTACTTTTTTATCAAAATAGTTACATATCACTTATATATTTTTTAATTTCACACCAAAATTAAAACACATACATTATGGCTATAGTAACTTTAAAAGGAAATAAAATAAATACAATAGGTAATTTACCACAAGTAGGCGCTACAGCACCTAATTTTACGTTAACAAAAAACGATTTATCTACCGCTACCTTAGACAACTACAAAGGTAAAAAAGTAGTTTTAAATATATTTCCTAGTGTAGACACTGGCACGTGCGCACAATCTGTAAGAGAATTTAATAAAGAAGCTTCTACATTAGAAAACACTGTTGTTTTGTGTGTGTCTAAAGATTTACCTTTTGCTCAAGCACGTTTTTGTGGTGCAGAAGGGTTAAATAATGTAGAAATGTTATCAGACTTTAAAGATGGTAACTTTGGAAAAAACTATAATGTTGCTTTTACAGATGGACCGTTAGAGGCATTATTATCTAGATCTGTTGTTGTTTTAAATGAAGAAGGCAAGGTAATACACGCAGAACAAGTTGCAGAAACAACTGAAGAGCCTAATTACAAATTGGCTTTAGAAGCATTGTAACATGCCTAAAGAAAATTTTGCATTAAACAGAATACGTAGCGTTGGTTACGCTTTAAAAGGTGCTTTTTTATTATTAAAAACCGAAGCTAGTATTAAAGTACAATTTGTTATTTGTATAATTATTACCATTTTTGGCTTTTATTTTAACATATCTAATACAGAGTGGATACTTCAAATATTTGCTATTGGTTTGGTTATGGGTATAGAAGGCTTAAATACTGCTATAGAAAAAATAGCAGATTATATACAACCAGAGTTTGATGCCAAAATAGGCTTTATAAAAGACGTTGCTGCAGGTGCTGTTATGATTGTTTCTATAGCAGCATCTATAATAGGATGCATTATTTACATCCCAAAAATTTTTAACTTGTAACCAATTTGTAGGTTACACATATTAAGGTACACACATTTAATGGCAAAAAAGACTACTAAAAAGAAAGCAACTACACCTAAACAAAAACGCAGTTTTGGCTTATCTAAACAAAATAAAATATTGTTAGGTAGTGTTATAATGCTTTTTGCTATAGCTCTGTTTTTTTCTTTTTCATCTTTTTATTTTACGTGGCAAGATGACCAAAGTTTATTGTCTGAATTTGCAAACAGAAATGAACAAGCTAAAAACTTACTAAATAAATTTGGGGCTAGTATTGGACATTTGTTTTTATACAAAGGCTTTGGTGTTGCTTCTTTTGTTTTTCCTGTTTTATTATTTTTATCTGGTTTAACATTATTTTTTAGCCTACCTAAAAATGGACTAATTAAAAAATGGATATGGGGCTTAATATTTATTTTATGGTTTTCTGTAGCTTTTGGTTTTTTTGCTGAAAAATGGCCACTTTTAGGAGGTTTAGTTGGTTTTGAAATGAATGATTTTCTGCAAGACTATACTGGTAAAATTGGTGTACTACTTCTTTTAATTTTTGGGTTGATATTTATTTTAGTAAGACTATTTAAATTTACTCCAGAAAGCACCTTACAATACTTTAAACAGAAAAAAGCTGCATTAACAGATGAGTTAAAAAATTCTGACTATGATGAAAATTCTTCTGCAAATGCTACAAGAAAGCAAACGGCAGAAACAGTTGAAGAGGCTACTGTAGAAGAAACTCCTGTTGTTGTAGATACTTATACTCATAAAGAAGAAATACCTCCAATAGAAAAAGAAGAAGTACCTGCAAATGATGATGATTTTGAGGTTACTGTTGCTGAGGATGAAGAAAACGTAGAAGAAAGTCTAAATATTGAGGTAGAAAAAATTACCGAAGAAAAAGAAGAAATAGATAACCTAGCAGACAAGTTAGTTGATGATTTTGGTGAGTTTGATCCTACTTTAGAGCTAGCAAACTACAAATTTCCACATATAGATTTGTTAGATCAACACGGAGCAGGTGGCGGAATAACAATTAACCAAGAGGAATTAGAGGAAAACAAAAACAAAATTGTAGAAACTCTTAAAAACTACAAAATAGGAATTGCACAAATTAAAGCCACTATTGGACCAACAGTTACATTGTATGAAATTGTACCAGATGCCGGTGTGCGTATTTCTAAAATTAAAAATTTAGAAGATGATATTGCTTTATCTTTAGCTGCATTAGGCATACGTATTATTGCACCTATACCTGGTAAAGGAACTATTGGTATAGAAGTTCCTAACAAAAACCCTTCTATTGTATCTATGCGTTCTGTTATTGCTAGCACAAAATTTCAGAAAGCAGAAATGGAACTGCCAATTGCCTTTGGTAAAACCATTAGTAATGAAACTCTTGTGGTAGATTTAGCTAAAATGCCACACTTGCTTATGGCAGGTGCTACGGGGCAAGGTAAATCTGTTGGTTTAAACGCTGTATTAACATCACTCTTATATAAAAAACACCCAGCAGAAGTTAAATTTGTATTGGTAGATCCCAAAAAAGTAGAACTAACGCTATTTAATAAAATAGAGCGCCACTTTTTAGCCAAACTGCCAGACTCTGAAGATGCCATTATTACAGACAATGCAAAAGTTATAAATACATTAAACTCTCTTTGTATTGAGATGGATAATAGGTACGAGTTGCTAAAAACTGCAATGGTACGTAACTTAAAAGAATACAATGCTAAGTTTAAAGCTCGTAAATTAAATCCTAATGACGGACATATGTTTTTACCATACATAGTATTGGTAATAGATGAGTTTGCAGATTTAATTATGACTGCTGGTAAAGAGGTAGAAACACCTATTGCTCGTTTAGCGCAATTGGCCAGAGCCATTGGTATTCACCTAATTATAGCTACACAAAGACCATCTGTAAATGTTATTACAGGTATTATAAAAGCCAATTTCCCAGCACGTATTGCCTTTAGGGTAACCTCTAAAATAGATTCTAGAACCATACTAGACGCACAAGGTGCAGACCAATTGATAGGTCGTGGAGATATGCTTTACACACAAGGTAATGATGTAATACGTGTACAATGTGCCTTTGTAGATACTCCAGAAGTTGAAAAAATTACAGGTTATATAGGCTCACAAAGAGCGTATGCAGAAGCACTTTTACTGCCAGAATATGTAGGTCCAGACGACTCTGGCACAAGTATTGATAATAACATAGCAGATCGTGATAAGTTATTTAGAGAAGCTGCAGAAGTTATAGTAATTGCACAACAAGGTTCTGCTTCTTTAATACAACGAAAATTAAAATTAGGTTACAACAGAGCAGGTAGAATTATAGATCAGTTAGAAGCTGCCGGTATTGTTGGTCATTTTGAAGGTAGTAAAGCAAGGCAAGTTTTAGTTCCAGATATGTTGGCTTTAGACCAATTACTAGAAAACGAAAAAAAATAACAATTAACAAATCATAATACAATGAGAAAATTAGGAGTTTTAGTATTCATATTAATTGCAAATGTATCATTTGCTCAAAATTCCGCTAAGGCAAAAGCTTTATTAGACCAAGTTTATAATAAAGTTACCAGTTATGATAACATTTTTGTAGACTTTAAACACTCGCTTCATAATAGTGAAGCTAATATAAATAGAGAAACAAGAGGTGACGTTACTTTGCAAGGTGAAAAATACTTATTTAACTATTTAGGCTCTATGCAGTTGTTTGATGGTAAAAAAGTATATACAGTTGTACCAGATAACGAAGAAGTTACTATTGAAGATAAATCTAACGATGATAACGCAATTACACCTTCTAAAATGTTAACTTTTTATAAAACAGGCCACAATTATGCTTGGGATAATTTGCAGACTATTAACGGAAGAAAAATACAGTACATAAAATTAATTCCAATAGATTCTAATTCCGAAATTAAATCTAGATTATTAGGTATAGATGTAGAAACAAAACATATTTACAACCTTATAGAAACTGGTGATAATGGTACAAAAACCACAATTACTGTTAATTCTTTTAAAACAAATCAAACTTTATCAAAAAGCTTATTTACTTTTGACCTAAAAAAGTACGAAGATAACGGGTACTATATCATAAGAAATTAAGCCATTGAAATTATTAGATCGTTACATTCTAACAAAGTTTCTTTTTAACTTTTTCAGTTCGTTTGCAATATTGATGTTAATCTTCATATTTCAAACGATCTGGTTGTATATAGGAGACTTAGCTGGTAAAGGATTAGACTTAGAAATTATAGGTAAGTTTATATTTTACTTTATGCCTAGTTTAATAGACAAAGTATTGCCGTTAACGGTGGTACTTTCTTCTATTTTAACCTTTGGCACACTAGCAGAAAATTATGAATTTGCTGCTATGAAAGCTTCTGGTATTTCTTTACAACGAGCAATGCGTACCATTATTGTTTTTGTTTTATTCTTAGGCGTTGTTGCTTTCTTTTTCGCAAACAATGTTGCACCTGCTGCTGCGCATAAAATATATAATCTAAAGCGTAATATTGGTAATGTAAAACCTGCCGCTATTATTGCTGAAGGCATTTTTAGTGATTTTGAAGGTATGAATATTAAGGTTGATAAAAAATCTGGTGAAAATGACCGTTTTTTAGAAAATATAATCATCCATAAAAAATCTAATAACATTATTAGTAACGTTGTTATTAAAGCTAAAAAAGGAGAATTAGTTAGTAGTGAAGACTCTGATATTGTACAACTTATACTTAAAGATGGTAATTATTATGAAGATGTACAGTCTAAAAACAGTAAAACAAAACTAAAAGTACCATTTGCAAAGGCTAAATTTAATGAGTATATCATTAACATTCAGCTAACAGATATGGGCGATCAGGACTTAGAAGAAGACCGTAAGGTAGATACTGAAAAAATGAAAAAAGTATCTAGACTTATAGTTGATATAGATTCGATAAGAAATGATAATATAAAAACGATAAAAGCATTTTCTAAGAATATTTCTATTAGAGCTGGCGCATTTAAATCTGACTACGGTTATAAAAAACCTAAACCAATGTTAGATGAAGCTTCACAAAAAGAAGACGTCAAAACAACCACAAAAGAAATTAAAAAAGACAGTTTACTATATACAGGAGATATAGCCAGCTTGTATGAAGAACCAATGCAATTACAACTATATAGCTCTGCGCATAGTGCTACAACCAATGTTTTAAGTTCTGTAAGCGCCAGAAAAAAAGAGTTAGACATAAAATACCAGCGTTACAACATACATATTTTAGCCCTACATAGTAAATATGCTTTGGCTTTTTCTTGTATTATTTTATTTTTTGTTGGTGCGCCTTTGGGTGCAATTATTAGAAAAGGCGGTATGGGGTTACCAATGGTAATTGCCATTGTACTTTTCTTAGCCTATTACTTTTTAGGAGTATTTGTGGGCAACTCTGCTAAAGTTGGTAAAATACCGCCGGCACTAGCTGCTTGGATACCTACACTAGTTATGCTACCACTAGGTGTATTTTTAACTATAAGAGCAACAAATGATAAAGGCTTAATTACTTTTGGCGATATCATTTACCTAATAAAAAAACAGTTTACTAAAAATTCCAAGACTAAAACTAATGGAAAATAAAATACAGTTAAATACAATTGAAGAAGCAATAGAAGACATCCGTAAAGGAAAAGTTATTATTGTTGTTGATGATGAAGACCGAGAAAATGAAGGTGATTTTGTAGCTGCTGCAGAAGCTGTAACACCAGAGATGATAAACTTTATGGCTACTCACGGTCGTGGTTTAATTTGTGCTCCTTTAACAGAAGGTCGTTGTAAAGAATTAGGTTTACACGCAATGGTTACTAATAATACTGACCCTATGGAAACTGCTTTTACAGTTTCTGTAGATTTAAAAGGGAAAGGTGTTACTACAGGTATTTCTGCCGGAGACAGAGCTGCAACGGTTAAGGCTTTTACAGATAACGAAACTAAAGCTCAAGATTTAGCTAGACCAGGACATATTTTTCCTTTAATTGCTAAAGAAGGTGGAGTTTTACGTAGAACAGGGCACACAGAAGCTGCAATTGATTTTGCACGTTTAGCAGGGTTTAAACCAGCTGGTGTTATTGTAGAAATAATGAACGAAGACGGCTCTATGGCTCGTTTACCACAATTAATAGATGTTGCTAAAAAATTTAATTTAAAGGTTGTTTCTATTGAAGCTCTTGTTGCATATAGAATGGAACACGATAGCCTTATTGAAAAGAAAGAACAATTTACAATTGAAACTCGTTTTGGTGAATTTAGACTACATGCTTACCAACAAACAACTAATGACCAAATACATATAGCGCTTACCAAAGGCAGCTGGAATAAGGATGAACAAATACTTACGCGTATAAATTCTACCTTAGTAAATAATGATATTTTAGGTACGCTTACTAATAATCCTGACCAAAAGTTAGAGGATATGTTTGCTGCCATTAATAAAGAAGGTAAGGGAGCTATGGTTTTTATAAATCAAGAATCTCAATCTTTAAACTTACTAAATAGACTATCTCAACTAAAAAAGCTACAAGGAAATGGCTTAGTTAAAGCTCCTAAAGTAGAAATGGACAGTAGAGATTTTGGTGTAGGTGCACAAATTTTACACGATTTAAATATTAGCAAAGTAAAACTACTTACAAATACAACGCAAAGTAGACGTGTAGGTATTGTTGGTTACGGACTAGAAATTATAGATTACGTTACCTACTAATTAGCTAAACCACTACAAATAAAAAATCCCTTAAAACTCAGTTTTAAGGGATTTTTCTATTTCTAATAATCTGTAATAAATTATAATACAGATTTTATAGCTTTAACCATATTAGCAGCTCTTTGCTCCACCTCTTCTTCGGTCCATCCTAATTTAACCAAACAAGAAATTGTTCTACTTATCCAATGGTCAGATTTAGAAAAGTCTGACTTGCTATAGTCTGGCAATTGCTCTTTAACCTCATTTGGTAATTTACCTAACGAATTTAAATTAGTTAAGTGAGACCATTTTTTGTAATAATGCCAATTATTAGCGTACCAGTAAAAACAAGCATCAACACTATGTTCACCTAAAGCTTTGTGTGCTTTTCTTGTCAGTTCTTCAGTTGGTAAAAATATAGATAAAAATGAATAATTTTCTTCACCACCTTCTGGTACTGCTCTAAAAGTTACTTCGGGTATTGTAGACAGTGCATTGCGTAAAATAGTATACGTTTTTTTCTGTATTGCAATAAACTCATCTAATCTTTGCACCTGAGCTACACCAACAGCAGCGTGTAATTCTGATATTCTGTAGTTGTATCCTAAAAACGGATGATCTTCTGCTCCCCTATCTTTTCCAATATGGTCATGACCATGATCTGAATAATGATCTGCGTTTTTATAATATTTTTCATTGTTAGTAATTACGGCACCACCTTCTCCGCAAGTTATGGTTTTAACGTAATCAAAAGAAAAACAACCTAAATCTCCATAACTACCTAAAGGTTTACCTTCATACGTACCACCAATTGCTTGGCAAGCATCTTCTAAAAGTAATAAGTTATGTTTATCGCAAATAGCTTTTAAAGCCTTTAAATTTGCCATAGACCCACACATATGCACAGGCATAACTACCTTTGTTTTTGGTGTAATTGCTTCTTCAACTGCTTCTGGATCTAGTGTTAACGTATCATCTACATCAACCAAAATAGGAACAGCACCTAAAGCTAAAATAGACTCAAAACTAGCAACAAATGTAAAGGTTGGCATAATAACTTCATCACCAGCACCTATACCTGCACTAGCCAACGCAACAGTTAAAGCTGCTGTACCACTACTAACTAATTGTGCGTAACCTACTTCCATTCTTTTTGTTAAGGCTTCTTCTAGTTCTAATGCCTTCCACTGATCACCACGCATACCGTCAAAACCATAACGCATTAAAACACCTGAGTCTAGTACCTTTTGTACTTCTGCTCTTTCCTTATCTCCAAAAAATTCAAATCCTGGCATATTGTATATTTTTCTTGTTTTTTATTTTTACTAATGCTATTAAAACAATAGCTTTAATTGATTTGTAAAGTTAGTAATTTTAGGCAATTTCTATTACACAATCTACGGTCTCTTTACGTACTTTTTTAAAGGTTGCAAACACATCGTCATCTGCTCTTATACCTATTGGCATAGTTAATACAGATGCTAAGTTTAATTTTTGTAATCCTAAAAGTTTATCATACTCGGCAGGAATAAAACCTTCCATTGGGCAAGCATCTATTTCTGTAGCTGCACAAACGGTTAATAAATTACCTAAAATAAGATATGCCTGGTTGGTTGCCCATTGCGCAACTTCTTCATCTGTTTTTTTACTAAAACTACTAGTTAATTGTTGCTTAAACGGGTCTAAAATATCATTACTAGTACCCCTAACCTGCTGTACACGGTTAAAATAATTTGCTATGTAGTCTGCATCTATAGTATTTTCTCTACACAATACAAGCACATGAGAGGCCTGTGCAACTTGTTGCTGATTGTATGAACTAGCGGCAAGCTGTTGCTGCAATACTTTATTTTTAATTACTACCATTTTAATAGGCTGTAAACCGTAAGATGTTGCTGTTAAATTAAAAGCCTCTTTAATTGCTTCTATTTTAGCATCTGGTAGTATAATATTTTCATTAAACTTTTTAACAGCATAGCGCCATTCTAACTTTTTTATAATCTCCATTTTTCATCTATTGCATTAAAAAAACCAAAGCTTAACAGCCATAACAATAATCATTAGCATTAAAAACTTTTTTATAAATCCATCTCCTCTAGCTACAGAAACTCTACTAGCAACCCAAGCACCAGAGCCGTTACCAATTGCTAAAACCAGACCTATTTCCCAAATAATTTTATCATGATAAATAAAAACGGTTAAAGCTGCTAACGTATAAATTAATACAACAGCCACTTTTGTTGCATTTGCCCGAACTAAGGACATATGGTTGGCATAGTGTAAAAATAAAATAATGATAAAGCCTAAACCAGCGTTTATAAAACCACCATAAACACCAAAAAAGAAAAAAGCTATTATCCCAATCCATAAATACTTACCAGTTATACGCTCTTGTATGTCTTCTGCTTTTAATTTTGGTTTAAATATTATAATTAACAATACAGCTATCATTACCACAGCTAGTATTTTATTAAACGTTGCTCCACTTACTTCTACAGCTATATTTGCCCCTACTAAAGAGCCTAATAAAGCAGAAATTCCCAAATAAATATTAAACGGAAATGTGCTAACACCTTTACTTTTAAATCCTGCTACACCTAACATAGATTGTATTGCTATAGCCACTCTGTTGGTACCATTGGCCACAGTTGGCGGAATACCAAAAAAGATTAAAAGCGCTAATGACAGCAGTGAACCACCGCCTGCTACTGTATTTATAAAACCTACTATAAAGCCTACTGCTATTAATAACAGGTAATGATACCATTGATCCATAGCGTGCAAAAATACGGTTTTATGCTCTTTTTAAATATTTTTTAATGAATTAGTGTTTGTATTTCATCTTTACAAATTAAAATGTAATCATTTATAAAAAATAATGCTTGTAATTTGGCACTTTGCTACCTACTCATATATCATTAATTATTTACAGATATATTATTGCACTTTTGTTGCATTAACATAAAATAATAATATATTTGCACCTTAATTAACAGAACTAAGTTGCAGTAACCTAACAACTGTAACGGCTATTAATGAAAATATATCAGTTTAAAAATAGTATTACTCATTTATTGCTTGCATTTTTTATTGTTATAAAAATTGCAGGACTACATTCTTTATCTCATATTAATGAGCATACTGTAGATGGTGACCATCATGAATGTACTATTTGTGATTATATAAATACCCACAACACTATACCGGTTGTACCTACACAAGAAGCATATATTAAAACCTGTATTACAACTTACAATACTGTAAAAAAGATACAAATAAGCTATAACAATACGTATTTTAAAACAGAAAGTAACACACAACTATTCTCCAGGCCTCCACCTCTTTTTATCTTGGCATAAACCTTAATTGTTTAACATTTAGGTATAATATAAATCAAATTATATACAGAATTGATTCTACATTATTTGCCTTACTACTAAACCGCTACAAAACAAGTGTATACCGTTATTGCCTAAAACATTTATACACTTCACATTATTAAAATTATATAACAGCTAATTATGCTTTATAAAATGCTGAGTATATGCTTATTTTTTTGCGCATACTCTACTGCCTACGCACAAAATTCTTATAAAATTAAAGGAATTGTACTAGATGCCAACACTTTACAACCTATAGAGGGTGCTAATATTATTGGAGATCACCTATTTGCAGTTTCTTCTTCTAAAGGTGAATTTACCATAGAAGATAATAAAAAACAAACTAGTTCTTTTACAGTATCTCACGTGGGTTACACCACAAATGAGTTTATTGTTACCCCTAAAAATACACCCGAACGCATTAAAATTTACTTAAAAGAAACTTCTACTGTTTTAAACGAAGTTAAAGTTGTTGGTACTTACCATAATAAAGACAAAGAAACACCTATGGTTACTAAAACGGTTACTAAAAAGTTTCTTAACAATAACAGAGAAAACAGCTTAATGCAAACATTAAGCAAAATACCTGGCATAAGCACCATTAATATTGGCTCTGGGCAAAGCAAACCTGTTATAAGAGGTCTTGGTTTTAATAGAGTTGCGGTTGTACAAAACGGAATAAAACATGAAGCACAACAATGGGGCAATGATCACGGACTAGAGATAGACCAACAAGGAATTGAAAATATACAAATTATAAAAGGTCCTGCTTCATTACTTTTTGGGTCAGATGCTATTGCTGGTGTGGTTCATATTCAACCAAATAAAGTGCCGTTACAAAATTCTTTTAATGGCGAAGTAAATATTCTTGGAGAAAGTAATAACGATTTGTTAGGAATTTCTGTTGGCTTAACGTCTAGAAAAGAAAAATGGTTTTACCGTACTAGATTAACTTATAGAGATTATGCAGATTATAAAGTACCTACAACTAAAATTAACTATGAAAATTACGTTTTTGAGCTTCACAATAATAATTTAAGAAACACTGCCGGCAGAGAAGCTAATGCTAGTGTTAGTATTGTTTACGTAAACAATAACATAAAAACGGAAACACTATTTAGTAATGTAAATGCTAAAAACGGATTTTTTGCAAATGCACATGGCTTAGAAGTTAGAACGTCTCAAATAGATTATGATGCCTATAACAGAGATATAGATCTTCCGTACCATAATGTAAATCATTTTAAAATTAGCAATAATACTACTGTAAACACCGGTAATCACATATTTCATTTTGATTTTGGTTTTCAAAATAATAAAAGAGAAGAACACTCAGAGCCTATACCACATGGGTATATGCCCAAGCCACCAAATACTAAAGAACGCGTTTTTACTAAAAATACCTACTCTTTAAATGCCAGAGATGCATTTAACATTAACAACAAGCATAATGTTGTTGTGGGTGTAAATTTAGAGCATCAAAAAAATACTATTGGTGGTTGGGGATTTTTAATTCCGGAATATAGCCGCTTTACTGCTGGTGCTTTTGGATACAATCAATATAAAATAAATGAAAACTGGCACATTTTAGCTGGTGCTAGGTATGATTATGGTTTACTAAAGACTAGTGCTTACAACGATTGGTTTAGGTCTACTGTAAAAAATGATGACGATACCACTTCTCAAATATACTTGCAAAGAGCTAAAAACAAAACACTAGATTTTAAAAATATAAGTGCCTCATTTGGTGTTAGTCACACTAAAAACAACACAACATACAAAGTAAATTTAGGTAAAAGTTTTAGAATGCCACTTGCTAACGAGTTGGCTTCAGACGGAGTAAATTACCATATGTATAGGTTTGAGAAAGGTAATCTTGACCTAAAACCAGAGGTTGCTTATCAACTAGATCTAGAAATAAATCACACTAAAAAACAGTTTAGTTTAAGCGTTAGCCCTTTTCTTAATTTATTTGAGAACTACATATACCTAAATCCTACCTCTAATTATTTTGAGACCTTACAAATTTATGAATACACACAAAGTAAAGTTTTTAGAGTTGGTGGCGAACTTAGTGCTAGTACTACTGTTATTAAAAACCTAGAGCTGTCTGCGTCTGCAGAATATGTGTACTCTAGACAAACAAGCGGATTAAAAAAGGATTTTACACTCCCGTTTTCTCCTCCATTATCTGGACTCTTTTCTGCGAGCTATAAAATTAAAGATTTTTCAATTTTTAAATCACCTGCAATTAACGTGGACTATAGAATTACCGCAGCACAAGAAGATATTGTACCACCAGAACAAACAACAGACGGTTACAATGTGTTACACATGTCCTTTACATCAAAATTAAACATCTTTAAAAATAGTGCTCCAGTAGATTTTAGACTAAAACTAAACAATGTACTAAATACTACATATTACAACCACACTAGTTTTTATAGGCTAATAGACGTTCCTGAAGCTGGTAGAAACATTTCGGTATCGGTAACAATACCCTTTTAAATATATAAATAATAACTATTAAAATTAAAAACAATGAGAACAAACATTAAAATGTCTAACTTTAAATTTTTAGCAATTGTTGCTTTTCTAGGACTCTTTTTACAATCATGTAGTAGTGATGATGACAGTAACTCTTTAAACGCGCCAATTATTACTGATTTTGAATATGGTGAAGGCAGTGACCATTCTACAGAACAGTATGTGTATAAAGGATCTGACATTCATTTAGAAGCAAAAATAGATGCAGAAGCAATTGTTAAAAGCATTTCGCTTAGTATACATGCGCATGACTTAGAAATAGGTGAAGATGAAGTTGACTGGGATTTTGAAAAAGTATATACAGATGAAAAATACCTAGCAATAAACCCAACTTTTCATGAACATGTAGATGTACCTACAAACATACCTGCAGGTGAATACCATATAGAACTGGTAGTTACCGATGAAGAAGGAAACAGCACAGAAATTGAAGGCCATATAGATGTTAAAGACCCTATTACTTTAGGTGAAATGTCTATTGATGCAAGCGTTGCTAGAGGAAATGATTTTCATACCGAGTTTATGATTAATGCTGTTAACGGCATACATTCAGTATCTGTAGACGTGCACGCACACGGACTTACGCTAAAGGATGGAGAAGAAGAATGGGATTTTGAAAAAGAATATTTAGAAAAATACCATGAAAAAACTGAAGTTGAATTTCATGAACATATTGATGTGCCTGCAACTGCACCAGCTGGCGAATACCACATTACTTTTATAATTGAAGATGAAGAAGGTATTACCAAAGAATATGAAACACATATAGATATTACAGAATAACAAAAAATACCGCATAGTGTATACTGCACTATGCGGTAATAAAATACTTAGAAATGAAAATTAAATTAAAATATTTCTTCTTTTTACCATTATTAGCTATTATTTCTTCATGCTCTAGTGATGACAGCAATGATAAAGATGAAGAAAAACCAACAATTAGTATTAATTACACTCAAGGTTTTCCGCAACCGTGTGTGCAGTTAGTAAAAGGAGAAACCTATAGTTTTAGAGCACAGCTTACAGATAACAAAGCATTGGCTTCTTATAGTTTAGATTTACACCATAATTTTGATCATCACACCCATGATGACCAAGAAGGAGAGTGTGATTTATTCCCTGTTAAACAAGCTGCAAACCCTTTTATTTATATGGAGAATTTTAGTGTTCCAGAAGGTGTTACCAATTATGAAATAAACGTAAGTTTAACAATTCCTAATGATATTGATACTGGTGATTACCATTGTGCTTACTCTGTAACAGACAAAACAGGATGGCAGTCTAGAACATCTATAGACATAAAAATAGTAGATTAATGCATACAGCAAATTAGTATACTATAAGCTGTTAATTTAGTTAAATATAAGCGGTTTTCTTTTTTTTGCATTCGTGTTGCATTATTTTTGTAATATGGGAGTGATAAGACAAACAAAATCGGTTAAAATTTTACATGATGAATTTGATAAAAGTTCAGAGGCAATTTCTGTAACTGCTTTAATAGAACGTTTTAGCTCTAAAATGAACAAAACCACTATTTATCGTGTTTTAGACAAGCTTGAAGACGATGGATACTTGCATTCTTTTTTAGGTAAAAACGGCCATAAATGGTATGCAAAATGCAACGGCTGTTCTTCTAGCAATCATACAGATGCGCACCCGCATTTTCAATGTTCTAACTGTGGCAAGGTAGATTGCCTTCCTGCAGATGTTGTAATACCTAAAATTCCTAACAGAATTGTAGATGTTTCACAAGTACTTTTACAAGGTAAGTGTGAGCAATGCCATACATAAAATCACAAAACATAATTTATAATTCTAAAAAAGAGGTAATTGTCATTATCTCTTTTTTTGTTTTCATAAGTAGGTAGTAAATAAAACAATGTTACTTATTCAAATGGTACAACTCATATTAATTTTACTTCTGTTTTCTTAAAAGTTGATTATGATACTGCACAAAATGTGATTGAGTACAGAACGTTTTTGAATAATTTTTTTTGTATTAATTATGTTTAATGAAATAAAAGAACTATTATGAAAAAAGTTTTATTTAAAACCCTTTAGGGCTTAATCTTTATAGCATTTAGCGTTGGCATTATGTGGCTACTTATATTTGCTTTTTTATTTTATTCTCATCTATTTAATGAGAGTTATAATTACCTTTATTATTTAAACAAAGGTAATTTTTTGGTATATTTACCCTCGTTAAGACAACGCAAGTAATATTTACCCTTGTTTAAAATGGCGAAATTTAAAAAAAATATACCTTATAACAGTCTACCGCTATTACCACCTAAAACAACTTTAGAAACTACTAAAGTGTTACGCAAGACCATTGATGCCAGTAGAGCATTAGCACAACTTAATGGTATGCTTACCAATTTACCAAACCCAACATTGTTTTTAAATACTATTCATTTACAAGAGGCCAAAGCAAGTTCTGAAATAGAAAACATAATAACTACTAATGATGATTTGTATAAATCTTTAGTAGCAGATAAAAAATTTGATAATCCAGCTACTAAAGAAGTTATTAGTTACAAAGAAGCTCTTTGGAATGGTTTACAAGAGATAGATAAACGTCCATTTATATCTACTAATTTATGTGTGCAAATTGTACAAAGCATCAAAAAGAATACCGCAGGTATTAGAACAACACCAGGGACTGCTTTAAAAAATGCAAATGGCGAAACTATTTACACACCACCAACAGGTGAAGCTGTGATAAGAGAAAAGATGGCTAACCTTGAAACCTTTATAAATGGTGAAGATGCTGTAGACCCATTAATTAAAATGGCATTAATGCACTATCAATTTGAAGCGATACATCCTTTTAGTGATGGTAATGGTAGAACAGGACGTATTTTGTTATTACTTTATTTAAAACTTGAAAAATTATTAGATACTCCAGCTATCTATTTAAGTGAATATATCATTAAAAATAAGGCTGATTACTATACTAAATTACGTGAAGTAACCGAAAATAATGATTGGGAAGGCTGGATACTCTATATGCTTGAAATGGTAGAATATACTGCAAACAAAGGATTGCAACGTTTAAAAGATGTTACCGATTTAATGGAACAAATGACCGATGAAATTAGAGAGACTTTACCTAAAGTATATACTAAAGAATTGGTTGAAATACTATTTAGATTACCTTATACGAAACGACAGTTTTTAATTGATGCCAAATTAGGTACACCAAAAACAGTTGGTAATTATTTAATGGAATTAGAAAAAACTGGGTTTCTAATTTCCGAAAAAGTTGGTAAAGAAAAACTATATCTCAATCACAGATTAATGACTGTGTTAGAAGCATCCTAATTTACTTGGTTAACAAAAAGAAACATCAACTAACAAATCTCAATCGAATAATAAAATGTTGCTATTGATGTTCAACGTGACCTTTTAATTACTACGTTATCCCTCTTACGGCATTTTGCAAATGCCTAAATCTTAAAACATTTTGTAAATGCATAAATCTTAAAATCTTAATTAACAAGGATTCACTGCGTGCATCCCAGATAAGTATCCCGAGCAAGCATAAAACCTTAACAAACTACGTTTGTAGATTTTTGTTTTTTAAACTACTTATGAAAATAAATTTTCAGCGTAGTTGTAAAAAACAAAAACCCGTAACTTTCGTTACGGGTTCCTTTTGCGGAGAAAGAGGGATTCGAACCCCCGGAGGTGTGACCCTCAACAGTTTTCAAGACTGCCGCATTCGACCACTCTGCCATTTCTCCAAGTGTCTCATAAGGTATTCCCTTAATGCGGGTGCAAATATAAGAACCTTTTTTTATTCTATAAAACTATTTTATGCTTTTTTCTGTATTTTTTATTACTCTAAACTATAACTCTTTGTTTCTTAAAAATTTAGACCTTAAAAAAAATCACAAATTAACTTCTTGGTTTGTTCAGTTGCCTATCATATAAAACAATACTGCCTGCTACTGCTACATTTAAACTTAAGGTAGACTTAAATTTTACTAAAAAGTGCGACTCCTCTATGGCTTCTTTGCTTAAACCGTGATCTTCTGCTCCTAGTAAATACACACAGCGTCTAGGATGCTCAAAGGTTTCTAAATCTACCGCAGTATCATCTAGCTCCACTCCTACTATTCTGGTGCCTACAGGAATGTTATTTTTAAAATCATTAAATGTATTGTAGTGGTAATATGGTATAGATTTTACAGCATTGTGTGTATCGCACGCTTGTTTTGCATACCTGTTGCCTATGGTAAAAATAAAACTAGCCCCTAAGTTTTGTGCTGTACGCCATAAAACACCCAAATTCTCTGGCGTTTTACCGTTTTGTATGCCTATACCAAAGTATTCATTCACAAAATTATCATCCATATCGCAAAAATATTAAACTTTTACTGTATTTAATAACCAAAATAATAGAGGTACTGCTACAGATTATGTACAAGTCAATTTTTATAGTTAAGACTGAGTAAATAAGAAAATCTCTGAGACCTATTATATTATAATTATTAAATTAAAAACTTAGTGTATTGAGTGCAACTAAACACATAAAACCTTAGAAAAAAGACGTTACAAAACACAAAAAGCCCAAAAAGGGCTTTGTTTTACGTAAATGTTTGTGGGTTATAGTGCTAATGGGCTAAGTTGGTGTATTGTTTTACCAGCTGCTCACCATCTATAATGTATTCTGTAATGCTAAAAACTTCTTTTCGGTTTTTTCTAAAGTCCTTTACAAATTGTGCTAAACTGTCTTCTAAAGCTGCGTGTTCTGCTCTAAATTTATGAGAATCGTACGCAAAAGGGTTTTCTATAAGCTCTGTTAAATGATGCAAATGGCTTGTAGTTTTTTCTAACAAATTGGTACATTGTTTGTCTACCACCAGTAGGCTTATTTCTATTTCTTTTACCAAGTCTACGTTTTCCTTTTTAGATATCCACAATAGGTATTTTTTTATGAGTTGGTGTAAAAAGCGTAAATCGTCTTTATAAAACAACAAATCAGATTTCCAATGTTTTGTTAACAGGTACAATTGTTGCCAATTGGCTTCATTAATATAATTGTCTGCAGGTCTGTTTCTAAAATTGCTCATACTACGTAATATTTGTAGTAAAAGTAATTATTGGTATTTGTTTGGTGTATGATAAAAATCATACCTAATTTAAAAACATTTGTATATGTTTTAAGCAAATGTGCTGCCACAATACCCCATAAATTATTGTTTGTATGCTACAGATAAAATATATGTAGTACTTTTACGCCTTATAAATTTAGATGTAATTTTAGTTGTATTTATGCAGTATACAGATGTTTTTATTGAATTTTGGGAACAGGTAAAACAAAGTGTTGAAGAAGAACGTTTTGCAAAGCTTACAATGGCAAAAACTATTGGCAAACCCAATTTAAAAAACATTTTTGTGCGTCCGGTATATTCAGATAACGGCTTTATGGTTTTGCTTAAATTACGTTACAGGTCTAGAGATACAGAAGATATTGAGCAAAAACTAACACTAGAAGAAGCTTTCCCAATAATACAAAAGCACTTAAAAACTTCATTTTTTTCGGTATTACTTTTTACCACTACCAAAGACGTTACTTTTAAAATAAATAAAAAAGGCGCTGGTAGTATTACGGAGGGCTTACCTACGTTTACCAATATTACACAGGCAGAAATGGGTGATAATTAACTCCTTTACAATTCTATTAAAAAAAACCTGTAATTTAACACTGATTTTCTTACTTAATGAGTTAAATGCCAAAAAAAACCTTGAAAGCTAGAGCTGCAAGGTCTTTATTATATTGTATTGGCAAAAACTACCACCTACGATTTTTAGTTGCTTTTTTGCTTTTAGTTGCCAAGTGTTTTTGCTTACGGTATTCTGGTGAAGCAATATGCGCCTCTATACTGGCAATAATATTGTTTTTTACACCAGTTATAAGCTTAGTTTTGTAGTTTTTTTTCTCATACCACCAAGCTCCTAAAAATATAAGTACAACCAGTATAATTTCCCAAGGATTATTACCAATTACTGGAACATTATAATAATAACTAATACCTATTACTGGTTTTAAATATTTAATTCCAAAATATAACAATACCATAGCGGCAAAGGCAAAGGATAAAAAAAGGCGTTTTTCTGATTTTAGCTTTTTCTTTACTCTACTATTAATGGCCAAAATAGCTTCATTACTTAGCAAAGCGTGTTTTTTGTTGTAACTATCTGCTATAAAACGCAATCTAGACTCAATGTCGTTTTTAGAAACCCTGTTACTAGTATCCTTTACAAAATAGGTATTATAGTCCAAGTAGTCTTGGTGGGTAATCTTTAGTTTTGGATATAGAGTATGTGTGCCCATTACTACTACAAAACTAGCATTATTTATTTTTAAAGTTCTTTTTTATGAGGCGTATTTTCTATTTCTTCTTCTTTAGGCTTTTTCCACAATGCGTATGATATACCCGCCCAAGATAGGTTTATAATAATCATACCTATAAAAAATGGGTTGCGCCCACGATCCATACTGTAATCTGCTATTCCAAAAAGGTAAACTGCCAACAAGGCAAATAATACCACTACTCCAACAAAATAGCCTATTTTTCCTTTTTTAGTTAAATGCTTTAATAATAATCTTTCTAACATAATTTTTATTTTTTATAAATGTACTTTTTAGAAGCTAATTTTAAAATAAACAATAAATAAGTGTAAGCGTAAAAGATATATTCGTATTAATTTTAAGCTTTAACACATACTTTATTGCTGGTGCACACAATGTTTCTACATTTGTAGAAATTAAACAACTGAATTTAATGTTAGATTATGTGGTTATTGGTGGTGCACAGGCTGGTTTATCTATGGCGTATCATTTAAAAAAAATGAAAAAGAATTTCTTAGTTGTAGATGGTGAAGACCAAATTGGTGCCTCTTGGCTAAACAGATGGGACTCTTTAAAACTATTTACCTCTACCACTTATAACAACTTGCCTGGTTTAAAATTTGATGCTCCTAAAAACCACTACCCCTCTAAATTTGAAGTTGCAAACTACTTTAAAACCTACGTACAAAAATTTGATATTCCTGTACAATTAAACACCCTGGTTACTGCTATACGCAAAACCAATAAAGGTTTTTTTATTACGCACAAAAACGGAGAAATTAGGGCTAAAAATGTTATTGTTGCTACTGGTCCTTTTCATATACCATATACTCCGCCTTGCCATACTAAACTTGCAGATTCCATTTTACAAATGCATAGTAACTATTACAAAACACCAGAACAGTTACAAAAAGGAGATGCTTTGGTTGTTGGTGCAGGAGACTCTGGTTATCAAATTTTAAATGAACTCTCTAAAGATGAATCTAGAACTGTTTATTTTTCTGGGGATACCACTGTAAAATCTATTCCGCAACAATTTTTAGGTAAAACCATTTGGTGGTGGTTTACAGTTACTGGTTTTTTAAGCTTTACCAAATATAGTTGGCTTGGTAAGCGTATTAATGCAGCCAAACAACCTGTAATTGGAACTAATGTAAAAGAAATTTTAGCTCGAAAAAATGTTATTGCTGTTGGTAGAACTAATGATGCTTTAAATGAGAAGCTATTTTTTGAGAAAAAGAAGGTTTCTACCATTAAAAATATTATTTGGGCAACAGGTTACCGTCCTAATTTTAAATGGATTGAAGGTTTGGAGCTAGATGCTGATAATTACCCTAAAAACAAACGTGGTGTTAGTAATATTAAAGGCTTGTACTTTATTGGCTTACCGTGGATGTATACGCGTGGTTCTGCTACTTTAGGTGGTGTGCAAAAAGATGCTAGTTATTTAGCGAGTGTTATTAGATAAGTATTGTTCATTTTTATTTTTTTTAAAAGTCCCTTTCGAAAGTATTGCGTAAAACTAAAGTTGAGATTTCGAGCAAATAATCCGTTTGTTATGAATTCAAACAGCGTTTGAAGAACAATCTGCGATTTCTTTTTTTATCAATGAATCCCGAAGTATAGGGACTTAAAGAAATTGTAACGATTAATTGAAGATAAATTACACAATGCTTCTAATTAAAAACGAGAAGCTTAATTTTAGTCCGGCCTACGAAAGTATTGCGTAAAACTAAAGTTGAGATTTTGTGCAAATAATCCGTTTGTTATGAATTCAAACAACGTTTGAAGAAGTTAGCGATTATTTAGAAATTGAAACGTATAGTTTAGCAATGTGTTCGTAAGCCTAGATTTTTTTTGGTTCGTTTTTTTATCAATGAAAAAAATGAACAAAGCTTATTATGAAGGAAAATGTTACTAATTAAAAAACAAGAAGAGTAATATTAGTAAAAAACAAAAATCGTAAACTGAGAAAGTCCTAAGACAAATCTCAATTTACGATGTATGAATGCGTTTTTAATCGGTTTTTATATTGATGCTACAAACTCTAAAAATACTTTTTTGTGTAGGTCTAAATCTAAATTAGGAGATAAAGAGGCGCGTACAATATAATCCTTATCGCCTTCCTTGGTTGTTCCTTGTGTAGAGGTTGCTGGTATGGTCCAGTAACACCCTTTTAATTGTCCGTAGCTTACACAAAACTTACTCTCGTTTGGTATTTTGGTAATCATTAAATTAATCAATTTTAAATTTAATGCACGTTTGTATGTTTCTCTTTCTTCTTCCGTGTCTCCTTTTGTTGGTAGATCTAGAGAAAAAACAGACGGTGTAAAGCCTTCTGCTGCTAACTCTTGAGATACAAAGTTAATTTTTGCTCCTGGTAAATTTTGGTGTATAAAGTTTACAAAATTGCGCGTATTAGTGTACGCATCTGCAATTCTCTTATTCATACTTGGTAATTGTTCTGCCAATATGCTGTACTGTAAGGCTGTTGCTTCGTTATCACAAAGTGTTAAGTGTGTTTCAATATTAGCCATTAAATCTGCCGCTTTACTATTGACAACACAGTAACCAGCTGTACATTTTCCTCCACTTGGAAATTTAGAACCACTTGCAAAAGATATTGTTTTTACTGAAGCTAAAACATCTTCCTCCCCTAAAAAGTGTACGTTAGGACAAAAGGTTTGGTCTAATATAAACACAGGAGCTATTGCAACTTCTCCAGACGGTGTTTTACGCTCCTTACTTAATGCCTCTTTTAGTGCAAGTAAATTTGGCACTTCTACACGTGGGTTTGTTGGTATTTCTGCAATAATTAAAGGCACTGCATCCTCTGTAGCAATAGCATCTAAAACAGTATGTATGCTTTGTACCATATCATTATCACCATCTACAGGCAAGTCTACAATAGCTACATTTGGCAAACAAGCTGCTACTCTCCTAGCCTGGTCATTGGTACCGCCGTAACAATTTGGTGGCACAACAATTTTTATAGCTTTTCCTTTATAATTTTCTAGTGCATCATTAATTAAGCCCATTAAAATTGCGTATTGAATAGACAATCCGCTAGAGGCAACCAATGGTTTTGTACTTGCACGTGTAATATCTTTTATAGAAGCTAAAACACTTGCTTTATCTGCCTTTACATCTTCCTCATTATATGTATACTCTGCTTCTGTAGTAAGGGAATTTAATGTTAAAAGCGAGTTTGCAGGTGTCATTGCAATGGTTTCTCTTCTGCGTACGTGCTGTATGTCTTTTACATAGGCTGTAGCATTATCTGTAGTGTTTACAACTAAAATACTACCCAATTTACCGTGTAGGTTTATATAAAAATCTATGTTAGAATTTAATGTAACTGCACCAATGGTTTTCTGCTCTTCAATAAAAACAGTACTACCATTAGTAGCTTCAATTTCATCTGTACTACTTATTTTTTTAAGATTGAAGTTGTATCCGTAAACAGTTTTTATAACTTCTTCATTAAAATTACTAGGCAAACTGCCTTTGTAGTAGATATTAGTGTCTTTTTTATCAAATAAATTTTTACGTAATATTGATAAAATAGGAACAGTATTAGAGTCAAAACTTATAACATTTTGTGTATCTAAACCTTGTAATTTTGCTATTCCCCACTCCAACACACAAGATAAAGGATGACCTAGCCTAATATAGTCATAAGCAGTGTGTAACTCACTTAAAGCAGCTGTTGTGCTGTTATTTGCTACATATAAAGCTTCTAGCTCGTTTAAAAACTGAACTTTAGCCAATTCTTCATTGTAAATATCTAGACGATGTGTAGTTAAATTTAACCAATCTTTTGGCATATTTGTTACTACATCTTTTATATAATTAAGTGTTTTATTGTCTTGCATAAAATTCATCTTTAAATGAAGCCTGCAAGATACGTTAATTAGATTTTTTTAGGAACTTATACAAGGCGTATTGTTCTATTTTACCATAGATTTAACGCCTTGTATTTGTATTGTAAATGGTATAAAACCTTATTTTAAGTATCTGTTGGTACATAGTCCCAATCATCACCATAGCCAATTATCCAACTAAGTGCATATCTTCTTTCATACACAACACTAGGGTTTAATTCTTCTGGCATTTCTTTACCAAATAATTGTGCGTCTCTTACTCGCCAATGCTGATTGTACAACTCTGTTTCCATAGCAGTTAAATCCTCATCAGATCTTAATGTAATAGATTTTATAAATGCTTTAGGGTTGCCTATAATTTCCGCCAATTCTTTAATACTGTACACATCAAACTGTGCATTCAGTGCTGGCATTTCTTCAATAAAATTTGCTGCCCAAAATAACGATGTTAAAGCTTCTGCTCGCCAACTAAAATTTATAACGTCGTTTTGTTCTGGCTCTTCTGTATTTAAAAACTCCGTTTCCTTATCAGACAAATAATTATTAATATTATTACTTACTAGCCAAGACTTAAAATTTGGGTCTTCGCCCTGATGAATTTTACCAATAACTGCAAGTAATGCTAAAATACGTTCTGCTACTGCAGTTGGAGTTCTTACTTGCATATCATCATCTAATTCTTCTTCATCCATATTGTTATGTATTAAATTGTCTTTCATAACTATTTAATTTTATTTATTTATTTATTAATTTTTTGTTTAGCCTATAATGTACCAATCCAAGTATAATAAGACACGGAACTGCTATCATTACAAAAAATAATATACTAAAAATCCACCATGGAATATCAAAACCATGACTATAAGACGTTCCTACCAAAAGACCAAGTGTTATACTTACAACAAGACTAATAACACATATTTTTAGGATATTCATTTTTAAGTTTAACATTGTGCTTTAAAATTTTTAGATTACAATTATTAACAGCTTAAATTAATTTTAAACTTGTACTTGTTAATAAAAACGTAACAAAACTGCACATATTTGATTACAATAAGGAAACTGTTACCGGTGAAAATAAAGTAACTGTTTACAGGGTAGTGAAATTTATATTTTATACCTATAATGACCAATAATTTTAAAAGAAAATAGGCAATCTTGCAAAACTTGTCCGCCTCCAATATTGTGCACAATTAAATTTCTTTTGCCATCTTTAGATTTTTTATCTACCACAATCCCAATATGTGTAATTGCACCTCCTAAATTCCAACAAACTATATCACCTGGGGCATAATCTTTAGCTTTATCTGATATTACTTTTTCTTCTCCTTTTCTTTTAAAATACGTCATTAAATTTGGCACCCTGCGATGGTCTATATTTTTATCTGTAGTTTTTAATCCCCATAATTTAGGGTAGATATTAAAATTAGACTTCATATCTAAATGCACATTTTTTTGAAGATCTACGCCTATTTTACGGTAAGCACGTATAACCACATCTGTACAGACACCTTTATCACTAGGCACATCGCCATTTGGATAATCTATAGAAAAGTAACTAGAATCATAAGTAACCTTATCTTTAGTTAACTCTATTGCAGCGTTAACTAAATTGATTTTATGATTACTTGTTTGCGAAAAACTTAAGTAAGATACAAAGAATACTAATAAAGTAAGTTTTTTCATAGGTTAGGGTTAATAACAAACATTACTAACTTTTTGATTAATTTCTAGCACATTTAAAACCTCAAATGTACCGTCATAATCAGCTGCAAATCCATATTTTTCTTTACCTTTTTTTACTACCTCTATAGTAGCATTTACTGGTGTATTAGGTTCTTTACCATTTACCAATGCATAGTATAGCTTCTCTAACCTGCCAGATTTTGTTTTGTCGTTAATCCAATAAGTATTACCACTATTAAAGGGTTCAAAAGTTGCAACTTCTACCCCAAAAACTAATTTTCCACTTAGCGTTTCTTTTTTATAAGTGGTTAAAGAGTCTACTTCTTTTTTTAAGCTTATTATAGTATCCTCTAACAAAGTTATTCTGGTATTTGTTCCAATCTCATTACTTACATTGTTAGCAGTACCACTTTGTAAATTAGAAGCATATTGCTTGTTATTGCAAGCAGCAAAAATTAAACCAATTATAGCCATAAAGGGTAAGGTGTGTTTTAGTCTCATACTATCTTTTTAAAATTTTGTTTCACTTCTGTAGCAAACGGTAATTATACACACCAAAGATGTAACTATTATAGCAATATTATAAGCCTATTTCTAGTGAAAACAACACCCATTTTACAGGGTGTTAATTTAACTTATAGGAACTAACTATAAAGAGCATTAACCTCCTCTAAATTGGTTTTATCATTAATAATATAAAAATATTTTAACTGCCATTGTTGGGTTTTAAGTGCCTGCTTACTGCTTGGCATATCCCAACTTGGGTAAACCCTAAAAGCTCTTTTCCCTTCTTTTTTATCTGTAGATAGTATCCCTTTTTTTAGTAAAATAGACTTGGGGAAAACAAATTGCCCAAACTTATCTTTATAAGTTACGTTTACAATAAAAAAATCTATGTTATCTGTATAATTAAACGGCTCTATTGGTCCTGTACTACTTCGTTTCCAAAAAGTAACAAACTGACCTACCTTTTTTGGGGTTATTTTAGAATTTCTGCTAATTATAACGCATTCGTTTAACAAAAACCTACAAGCATCATAATCCTCACTTTCATCTTCTAGTATAAAATTGCTAATGCATAGTTTACATTTATCGTAAATTTTAGTTTTTATAATGCTTAGTTGTTGGTTCATTATTTTAAAAACGTGTAAATTATCTTTTTAAGGTAAAATGGCCCGTAAAAATTATGCTACCATCTAAGCTCATAAATTTATACCAATAGTCTGCAGATGGTAATTTTTTACCATTAAAAGTTCCATCCCAGCTACCAGTTTCTGCATCTAATTGTTTTATAAGTTTACCATAACGGTTATAAATTGTAACAGTTCCTTCTAATGTAAAAAATTGTTGATCTACTTTCCAGAAATCATTTATACCATCAAAATTTGGTGTAAAAAAATTAGGAAATTTAGATTTTATAGCTTCTTCAGAATCCTCGCAAGCCAACAAATCTATACTCACCTCAAAGCTTGTTTCTTTTGAGCAAGAACCACGCTCATTAAAAATATAAACTGTTTGTGTCTCTATGATGCTATCTCCTGCGCTTAACCGTAAACCTTGACCATTAGTTTCTGTAAAATAATTGCCATTACTAATACTTGGTAATATATAAACACCACATTCTGTAACGTTCTCTAGCTCGTCTACTAACAACTCAGGTTCTATTGTAATTTCAAAATTGGTTTCATCTGCGCAAGGTCCTGTACCTGCATAGATATAAATAGTTTGTGTAGTTGTAAGTATATCGCCCGCTTGCAATTGCGTACCGCTAGCGTTTGTTGCTGTATAGTAATTATTACCAACACTTAATTGTGGTAAAGTATAACTACCACATGCTAAAACATCATTAGTATTATCTGCAACCATTGGCTGTGTAGTTGTGAGATTAAAAGTGGTATCTGTATAACAACCACCCATATCTGTTACCCTAACGGTTATAGTCTGGTTATTAGGTACTATATTTGTATAATTATCAGTTAAAGTTAATGGTGCTTCATTTACATCTAAATAAGAGACTGTAACACCACTTTGTGAGCCAATAACTTGAGATTCTATACTTGCTAAATCTAAACTAAAATTGGTAAAACCATCTGCATCTAAGTCACAAGAAAATATATCATTTAAGCTATTTGCTGTGGGACCTGTTTGGTTTACTGTTAAAGATATAGGATTACGCTCTAAAGTTAAACCTGTTACAATTGTACTTGTTATTAAACAAGTGTATGTACCAGAATCTGTTGTTGTTAACGGATTTAAAACCAAATTAGCAGCTGTTGCACCAGAAATAGCAACGCCATTTTTAAACCATTGATAAACATTAGCCATGCCACTAACTACCGTAGAAAGTGTAATTGTAGAGCCAGAACAACTTGTTAAGGATTGTGCATCGTTAATTTTTGCTTGTGGTATATAGAAAAATCCAGCAATTTGCTGGTCATAATGCGTAAACTCATCTTCAAAATCTCCAAATTGAAACTTATTACCGTTAATTTCTAAAGACTCTCCGTTAGAACCTGATGGTACTGCCGTAAGAATAGATGTAAAATCTGGAATATCTCCCTCAAATTCATTATTCCGAATATCAATAGAATTTATATTAGACCAATTTACTAACGTTGAAGGTAATTCTCCACTAAAATTGTTATCTCCCAGGTTTATTATAAATAAATTGATAAAACTTCCGTAACTATCTGGAATTTCACCCGAAAAATTATTTTTTTGTATATCTAATATTTCAATTAATGTCCAGCTAGAAAATAACGGAGATAGTTCTCCTGACAATTGGTTTCCTCCAAGACGTAAAGTAGCTAGGTTTGTAAAATTCTGGTAGCTTTCTGGTATATTTCCTGTAAGCTGGTTAGATCCTGCCTGAAAAATTTGGACATTACTCCATGCTCCAAGACTAGCAGGTAATTCTCCTGAAATTTGATTACCGCTAATATTAAAATTGTTCATCTGAACTAAATTCCCTAATGAAGTTGGTATTACTCCTGATAGGTTATTATTAGTTAACATTAAAGAATTAAGATTGATTAAATTTCCAAATTCTGTTGGTATAGGGCCAGAAATGTCTGTTCCAAATATATTTAGTGCTTGTAAATTAGCTAAATTTCCTAAACTTGTAGGTAGTTCTCCATTTAAATCATTATTACCAAGCCAAAGCGACCTTAAATTAACTAAATTTCCAAATTCTGATGGTATAATACCAGATATTGAGTTGCCTACAAAATGAAACTTGTTTAAATTTATTAAATTACCATATTCAGGATATAGATAACCTGTAAATTGATTGTAGGATAACGTTAAAACTCTTAAATTTATCATATTTGTTATCTCAATAGGTACTTCTCCACTAAAATTATTAGAGTAAATTTCCAATACCTGTAATAGATTTAAAGTAGTAAGTTCTACCGGAATTTCTCCACTAAAATTGTTGCTTTGCAAATAGAGCGAGACTAAATTAGTGAGTTGTTGTATTTCTGGAGCTATTGTTCCTGATAGATTGTTTCCTGCTAAGTCTAGAGTAATTAACGATGTAATATTATATAAAGTTAAAGGAATTGTACCCGTTAAATTTTCTGCAAATAAACTTAAAGTTCTTAAAGATGATAAATCACCTATTTCTGGAGGTATAATGCCAGTTAAGTTGTTAGGATTATTAGTGTTTATTGTAGGATTCATATTTATAGAAACAACATTTCCTCCTGAAACTGTAAGTCCAAACCAATCATTAGTAACATTACCACTAAAGTCCCAATCGTTTGTAGGATCAGCATCGGTTTCACTAAACCAATTTGGTCCATCGGTTGCATTGTAAAAAGCCAACAATGCTGCTTTTTCTGCAGGAGTAACCTGACTAAAAATTAAATTTGTAATTAAAAGTAGAAACAGAAATAAAAAGAAGCGCATAGGGTATTTTATAATTTATAGTTAATTGGTAAAGTGTGTAGCTAAAATACAATTTTACATTTTTAAAGACATAGTTAGTTGTTAAAAGACACTAACAATAACTAATTTCTGAATTTAAATAGGTTTAAATTAAAAAACCTGCAACATTACTGCTACAGGTTTTAACTTATTTGGTTTAGTTGGATTCTAAATTTTAGAGCTTTCCCTTTAAAGATTCTAACCTATCTAAATCATCAAACTTAGCAGTTATTACTTTACCATCTTTTAGTCCTTCTATTTTATTGTCTAAAATTTGAAGTTTAAAATCACGATCTATTAAGTAGTTTTTTAATGCTTGTTTGTGGTCTAAAGCAATAGCACTAATTAACTGCGGAAAAATAGTTAACACTTTCTCTAATTTATTTTTATCTATAGCTGGTATTTTAGTATCATCTATAGTTACTACCAGTGTACCTTGGCCGTAATTAGCGCAATAATAGCTTTTAGAGTTAAACAAGCCACAGGCTACCATTCCCATTTTGTGTTCAAAATTTTCCTCTACATTAAAATGAGGCTCTATTAACTCTTTAATACTATGGGTTTCTCCAAACTGTTTTAACTTATTAGATTGAAGTAGCAAACTCTCTGGAATTCCACTTTGTTTATTTGCCCAACCCCACATCCAGGAGTTATCATTAAACGATAATGAACCTATAACCTGTATAGGAAAAGATAAATCTCCAAAAACAATAGTAGCGGTACCCATATCTAATTGCCAACCATTGTCTCCTATTACATCTGCAAAAACAAATTGTTTTTCAAAAGATAGGCCAGCATTAGCATCTACCAAATCATTAAAAGATTGCGGTTTTAGCTTTTCTACATTTACAAATTTACTAGTATCTAAAGTGTTATCGTTTTCCATTATTTTTATTTAATAGTATTATTTTTTATTGTTGTTTTCTGGGATTAAAGGTAAAAATAGTTCTCCGTCATTGGTCATACCTATTGGATCCTTTGTTCTTTCCAACCACTCGTCTTCATATAAAAACTTATTACACTCACTAACTACATTACGACTAAACCTGTCTTTTGCTAACTTAATAATTTGTTCATCTATAGCTGTGGTATTGTATTTATAAAAAGGTATATACTCCATATTTAAATGTAGTAAAATAATATGTGTTTTATTCTCTTCTTTATAAATGTCTAACACTTTATAATACGCAGGAGCTCTTAAAACAAAAAAGCCAAACTTTGCAACATCTGGGTTTATTTTAGCCATATTAATAGCCTTGTTTGTTGCTATGGTAAAACGTACGTTTTTAGATAAGCCTTCGGAAAAAACAGATACATCTGTAAATCCGTTTTCTTTTAATATTTGATTTTTTTTATAATTTAAAAGCAACTCATTACGCAAGTCACAATCTCTATAAAATAATAGCAAACCAGTATAAGTTTCTTTCTTTATTTCTGATAATTGGTCTGCGCTTTCACCTTCTTCAATCATTTAAAATAATTGTTCTTATTTTTTACAAATAGAATATGCTAGATCTAAGTCTAACTCTAAAGTACTTAATTCCTCTTCTGTTAAATCTCTTAGTATAGTTTGCATATAACTTGTGTTTTACAAATTATTCTCTAATAAGTTTGTAAGCACTTTTACTCTGCTATTAACATCTGGAGCATTACTTACTGGGCAATGGTTTACTTCTAAAGTACCATCTGTAAAAGTATAGGCTCTTTCTGGATTGTGGTGATTATCTCTGTTTACAATTACAACTTTTTTAAGTCCTTCTTGTAACGCTTCTTTACCCATATCATCTGCAGTAATTGCGGTAAAAGCTTGCACTAATGGCTCAAAATAAATTTGAGAATATGTATCCATATACAAGTGCGTAAAACGGTCTTCAAACAATGTTTCCCATTCTATTTCTAAAGGTACATCAAAGCCAGCTGCAGCAACAATTTGTTCTTTTAACGCAGGAAATTTTTCGTCTTGAAATGCTTTTGTAATTTTCTTTTCTTTAAGTCCCATAATAGTATGTTTTTAATGTTTATTTTAATAATATAAGATTCTAAAATAGCACTAAAACACACCTATGTTGTAAACGGTTTTACAAACGTTGTTTTTTGTTTTAAATCCGTTTATAAATTAGCTAAAAACTGTTTTAAGTAACTTTTTTTACGAGATGCTAAGGGTATTTTTTCTCCGTCTTTAAGTAAAATATTATTTAATATAATAGACTCTATATAATTTATATTTACAAGATGAGATTGGTGTACTCTAACAAAAATTTGATCGCTTAAAATGTTCTCATAATATTTTAAATTACGTGCACTCATTATTTTTTTATCTGCGGTATAAAAAATGGTGTAACTACCGTCTGACTGACACCTAATTATATCATTTAAAGGCAAAATATGCTGCTCTTGAGTTGTTTTAATAAGTAAGTTTTTTTGCTCTTCTTTGGCCTCAAAATCTTCAACTTTTTTCTCTAAGGTTTTAAGTCTCTTATTCCGTTTATGAGTAACTCTAAACCTATCTATACAAGCTGTAAGCTCGTCAGAATCTATAGGTTTTAACAAATAATCTACAGCATCTACACGTATTGCTTGTATGGCAAAATCATCATAAGCAGTTGTAAAAATTATTTTAAAAGAAATACTTTTTAAAGCATCTAGTATAGAAAATGCGTTGCCACCAATTAGTTCTATGTCCATAAAAACTAAATCTGGTGTATGCGTTTTTAAAAATTGTATAGCTGTCTCAACAGAATCTATTTTTGCAATAATTTCTATATCTTTTTGTGTGTACTTTAGTAATTTAGACAAGGTGTTTTGGGCATTAAACTCGTCCTCTATTATAACAACTTGTATCATGCAATATTAATTTTAAATGTAATTTTAGTTCCTACTGCTTGGTTATCTTCACCATATAAATCTTCAATAGTAAAACTTTTTTCTTCAGATTTTTTGCGCAATTTTAATCGTTCTTTAAAAACATCTGTAGCGTGTACTTCTTTACTTTTTTTTGTTTTAGATTGATGTGATCTTCCCACGCCATTGTCTTTTATCACAAAACAAAGTTTATTCTGCTCTTTTGCTATGTGTAACTCTAAAACACCACCTTTTTTCTTCTCTTTTAATCCGTACTCAATTGCATTCTCTAAAAAGGGTTGTAATAACATTGGTGGTACTTTTAGGCTTTTAACATCACAATCTTTAGCTACATTTAAAACGTACGTAAAAGCATAATCAAAACGTAATTGTTGTGTTTCAATATAGTTAGATATCATATTAATTTCTCGTTCCAAACTAATTTCTTCCTTACGCACATAATCAAAATTCTGGCGTATAAGTTTGGCAAACTTTGCTATATAGTTTGATGATTTTATTGGATCTTTTTCTAAAGTAATATTTTGTATTGCAGCTAGTGTATTAAAAATAAAATGTGGATTCATTTGCATTCTTAACAAGCTTTGCTCTAGTTCTGATGCCTTATTGGCCGCTTTAAGCTTGGTAATGTATAAATAAGCACCCAGTAGCACCAAAAGTAATAACAAAGCAGCAACTAAACTCCCATAAAGCATCCTGTTTTTTGCGGTAATTTGTTTTAAAAATAAAAGCTCTGCTTCTTTTTCTTTAGCCTTATATTTTACTGTAGAAAAATGTAATAAACGTTCTGTTTCTTTAGTATGCTGTTTTATTTGTAAAGCATCTCTTTTTTCTTGATACGCCAAAGCTTCCTCTGGCTTATTAGTACGTATTGCAATAGTTATAAGTTTATCTAAAATTTGTATTTGTTGAGGCGTATCTTTATTCTGTTCAAAAATTTCTATTGCCTTTTTATAATATGCTTTAGCTGTAACAAAATCGTTATTTAAAAAATAGGTAAAACCAAGTCCTTTATACGGAGCTCCATTAATTACGCTAATATTTTTATTTACTTGTATAGCCGCTTGTAAAAATTTTGCTGCAGAAGCATATTGTTCTGTTTCTATATACGTATAGCCTATGTTATTTAAAATTTTTACAATAGTTTGCGGAGATTTTATATTTTTACCAAGTTCTAAAGCCTCCTGGTAAGCTAGTAAAGCTTTGTTATACTCTTTTTGTTTTAAATAAATACCAGCAATATTAGACTTTATAGCAATTACAGATGTGGTATCGTTTTGGTTTGTAAAAATATTATCGGCCTTTTTTATATACTCTAAAGCCTTAGGGTAATCTTTTAATGTAAAGTGTAACTGAAACAGCAAATTATTTGCCTTAGCAAGTAGCCTTTTGTCTTTTAATACACTAGCATTTTTTAATGCTTCTAAAGCAAATTCTTGTGCTTTTTCTAAATTATTAAAACGTAAATTTGCGGCACTTAACGTTATTAAACTTCTGGTTGTATTGTAGTTATCATTTAAATTTATAAATAAATCTTTTGCTTTTTTATGTGTATTAATAGCCTCTAAAAACAAATCGTTTACATAATAAATTTCTCCTTTTTTAAATAAAATTAAAGCGTTTTGCTGTGGTGTAAGTCCTTTTAGGTTGCTTTGTAAGCTATCTAAAATATTAATAGATTTTTCATAATTAAACTGTGAGAGACTGTCTGTAATTTTAAGAGTTTCATCAAAATCTATTTGGTTGTTTTTTGTGTTGGTACAACTAAATAAAATAAGCAATAAAACACTATAAACCAATCTATTAACAAAAAAGCAATATTTCATGTAAGCAAGTACTATTCTTTAACAAACGAAACTAACATTTTTAAGGTGAAACAGAAATTTTTTTAACAACTAAATGGCAAATATAAAACCGTTAGCGTCGGTTATAAAAAGCATCTATAACTTTATAAAAATGAATGTTATTTTGGCTTTATAAAAAAGTGAATATGGACTATACAGAAACTGTTGATAACATAACAAAAGGTGGTGGTTTTGAAATAACACACAAAAAAGAGATTACTAAAAAAATTGCACCAAAAATTAGTATAGATGATGCTATGTTTTTAATTTATGATTGGCCAGACGATAAAGAAGGTGCTAACACTAGCATTATAATTAACTTAAACTATTTTTTTATTTTAAATGATAAAAAGTATGAAATAAGCACTAAAAATACTTTTTATGATTTTGACAATAAATTTTATGACAACTTACAAGATTGGTTTTATAAAGACATGTATCCATTATTTGTAAAAAAAGCGTTAGAAGTTTCTAAAGAAAATATAGAAAAAGATCTTGGAGTTTCACTTTCTAATATTGCACCTTTTGACACACAAGAAACTAAAGCAAAAAGATTAGCAAACAAAGCAGCTAAGGGTACACTTGTAGATTATGTTTAAAAATACAATTAAACAATATGTGTAACTAGTTATTAAAATAGAATAAATGAGCAATAGTTTATTACAAAAGCAAAATGAATTATACGGTAATTTAAATTTTGCAGCAGCAATTAAAAAAGACAATGTTGGAATTATAAAACATTTTATTGCGAGTGAAAAAGAGGCGTATGAAAATAATTTTCAAGGACAATTTTACCCTTCATACCATTATGAAATAAGCAGAGTAATGAGTACTAAAATGTCTAAAATTGATGATGAAGATATTTATTTGGCATTTTATTACCAACTTAAACTAGGCAACATATACAAGCCTTTAGAGAAACATTACCCTTTATTTTTAAAAGCTTTAGCACACAATATAGATGACAATGATTTAGATAATACGTTTTTAGACGCAGATATACTGTATTTATTATTTGGTATAAAAAACAATGAAAACTCTGACTCTGTTTACGATATTTTATATAATGACTATGCAAATTTTTTACAATTTACAAAACTCTGTAATAGCTATACCACATTTCCTAATCTTAGAAAAAAACACGCTAAGTTTGCCCCTTTTTTAAATAACAAAGCATTGGTTAACCGTATAAAAAAAGGACTTCATTATTATTTTAAGAGTAGTTTTTTAACAGCTGGATCTTTAGTTTTACTGCTATTAGATACTAGTGATAGTGCTAAGGAAGTATTATACAACTTGCATAAAACAAATTTAAAAAATACAGATGTTTGGTTTTTAGGTAGCTTTTATATGGACTTTAAAAAAACAGATGCTAACAAAAAACTTTTAAAAGATTTATATGCTACTTACCCAAAAGAATGGATAGATGAATACCAAAAAACTGATTGGAGCTAAACTGCTTTTTTATAAAATTTTTGCGAATTAATTTTAATGCCTTTATTTTTTTTATTGTAGATAAATGTATTGACAATATTAATAAGCAAAGACCATAAAACAAAGCCTATAAATACCAATAGAATAACTTTTAAAAAGTATTCTTTAGTAACATCTGGTATTTTTAATACATTAAAATAATTACTATAAAAATCATACCCTTTAGAAATTCCTATACTAAAAAATATAAATCCAATAAGTAAATACACATACTTAACAAAAAAATCTTTTTTGGGTAAAAAGTAATCTTTAGATGGGTTTTTAGGGTGATAATAAACAGGTGTAGTATCTCCTATTTTTACTTTAGAATTGCTTCTTCCTTTAATTCTACAACTTTTTATTTTTTCGTTTTTAAAATACTCAAAACTATAAACAGGAACCTTTATTATGCCAGAGAATCCTTCTTCATTCTCTGAACCCTTCTCAAAAGATATAGATATAACTTTAGCATTAGTTAATATTCCGTTTCTTTTAATTCTTCCGTTCCTAAATAAGATGTACAGAAAACCTAAAATTAACAGCAACCCAATTACCAAAAAAATTGTACTTGCAATTATAGCCATATTAAGCTCAAAAAGTTATAGTAGATAATAAATTTGTTACTTAATATATGTAAAATATATCATAAAAAAAAGTGTTTTCATATTAAATATTTATCAAAAAAGCCATTTAAATGAATTTTACACAGTTAATTAACAAAAAACCATCGTATTTGTAAGTTTATCCTACTTTTTAATATTTTTTTTATTACACCTTCTAATTCAGTATAACTTACCACTTCTATTTGGCACTTTTCAGTATCTATAGATAGTGTTTTATTATACTTAAAATTTTGTTTAAATTTTTGTGATTTGGATAGTAAAACAAACTCGTTAAGCGTATTAGAATGTATATGCTTATTGGCCTCTTTATCTTTACGTTTTTTAAGTTGCTTTACTTTATTACTAGCCTCAACTAGGGCATAAAAATCTTTATTAATAATTTTTGCTATACACTGTAGTCGTTTTTCATTTATACTTTTACCATATAAATTGTAATTATCTACATTGGCACTTATATAAGCAACATCTTTAGTTTTTAAATACTTTTTAAAGTTTTTATCATACAAATTGTGTAGCTCTTGGTTGTATGCATTTACTATATCACTAGATATTATATCTTCAATATAAACACCATTAAAGTTTACCCAAATTGGTGTAGAGGCTATTAACTCTATATGAATATTTATAAAATTATTAGCATTATCCTTGGCTTTAAAATGATATTCATACGCCAAGGGAACTTGCTCAAAAGAAGTAAAATTGTAATTGTCTTGCAAAAATTTAAAATATGTTTCTACAGCATATTTAACCTCATAAAGCAAGTTGTTCATACCTTATATTTACTAAATAAACTAGTTTGCTTGTGCCTTAAACTCGTTCATTTTTTTTAATACTAATGGAACAAATAGGGCAAATTTTGCATTAAAGTCTTCTTGAGATGTTGCTTTGTTCATAGTTGCAACCATTGTAGACCAAGCTTTATGCAATTCATCTTCTTTAGTTCCGTTGTTTTCTGAAAACTCTATATTTAAAGCCTTTAAAAGGCTCATAGTATCAGTTTCCTCATAAAAACCGGTATCTTTTACCATAAAAAAAACATTTTCTAATGTTGGTTCTCCTTTTAATAAGTCTGTAATAGATAAGTTTCCTTTGTTTGCCCCAACAATCTCAAAAGTATCAATCATTAGGTTTTGTACTTTTGAATTTATATTTTCTTTTAACTGTAATGTACTCATTTTTTGTTTTTATAGTTTAACCGTTATTCTTTAATAACAATTCCGTTTTTCATTTCATCATTGCTTGGGTTCTCAAACCAAGTTTCCATAAAGTCAAAGTTTTCTTTACTCACTTCAAACTCATACGTATCTCCTTTTTGTGTGTTTCTTTGCATTACTCTTTTAAACCTAGTTTCTTTAGAAATATCTAAAAAATGAGTTTTTACTTTAAATCCATTTTCTTCTGCAAATTTTCTAAATTTCTCCCTATGACTATATTTAGAGAGTCCTAAATCTAAAATTGCAGCAACATTAGACTCCTGCAGTTGCTGCACTACATTTAAAATAATATCCTCTGCCCTATTTATGCGTTCTAAAAACCACTCTAAACCATCTTCTGTCTTTTTATCTGCAAGAAACAATGTGTTGTTCCATTTATCTATAGAAAATACAACCCCGTTTGTTTCTTTTTTTAATTTAGTTGCATAAGTAGTTTTACCAGATCCAGTATTACCAACAATTAAATGTATCATAACTTTATACTTTATTTTACAAAATAAAGAACGTAAATAATTACTTATCTATAGGAATTGTACCAACAATTTGCCCTTCTTTAAGCACAAAAAGTAAATTTGATATTGGTGCATTTCCATAACTATCATCTTCCCAAGTAGCTACGTGTAGATTTACAAAAGTGCCTAATAGCGTAGCATCTGCGTGTCTAGATACAGCCATCATACAGGTACGCCTAGGAATACTTACTAAAATTTCTTCAGCATCTAGCATTTCATGTGCTTTGCGCATATGTTTAGATGATAGTATACGCTCACTACAAAAGTCTAAACCGCTAGAAGTTAAAACTTTATTATCTAATTTTTCTAACGCTGTAAATTCAGTTTCAAATTCTTCTAAATTTTTAAATGCTTCTTTTAATACAGCATCAGGATCTAGTTTTTCTAAATGTTTGTGAGTTAAAAATATAAAATCATTTGGAGTATCATAACCAAAACCAATAACCACTTTTAAATCATCATCTGTACCTATAAAATTAGACTTTACAGCGCCTGCTTTAATACCTACCCAATCTCCTGGTTTAAGTATTGGGTAAATTTTATGAGCTCCACTTTCTGCCTGTTGCGCTAATTTTTCTATTTCTTCTTGTGATTTTTCACTTCCACTTGCATTTTCGTTCATATCTATTCTATATTTTATTATTGAACTATATATTGAAAATATGGTAAATATTGATGAATTAAAAAATGCTTTTATATACGTAGTGTCTAGTTTTGTATTTGAAGTATATTATACCATTTTAGGTATCACAGGTAACATTATCCCACTGGGCATTGTTGTAATTTATAAGCCAGTTTAGTGCGTAATGACGCTCGTAAACTACGCCTGGGTGAACTTCTTCTATTTGTAAACCATTAATTCTTGCGTCTACACAAGCCCAATCTAAACGGTAATATAAGTCGTTTGCATTTAATATTTCTGCTGTACTTTTTACACTAGTTTGTGCGTTTATAAAATTCCAAGGATCTTTATCTTTACCTACGGGATATTGCTCTGTTGGTATATTATTTAAGTCAGCCAATGCGTTAGGAAAACCTATTTCTGTTGTCTTGTCTAATGCCCAAAAAAGCACCCAAATACACTCGCATTTCCAAGTTTCTTGACTTTTTTTGTCTTCGGTAGGGTTTTGTAAAAAATCTAATTCTTTTGGTGTTACTAAATCAGTTAAATTATATTTACTTATATACTCTAATGCATCTGAACCCGACATAGAATTAAATGCAACAAAATTAGTAACAGCTAGTATAGTTACACGCTCTGCTATTTCTTTTGCTGAACGAATTTTTACACTTTCTTCACTCTCTACAAATGGCAAGTTTTTATTTACTTTTATATTTTTTGATGCTATAAAAGTATCATTTTGCTCTTTTCTTAATTTTTGATCTTCTGTAATATTATGCATTGGTTTGTCATAATACTTAGTGTCTATATTCACTACCAGATCTTCTATTTCACAATTACCTTTACCATCTATAATTAAATCTAAATTTTTATCTAAAAAATGCTGACCATTAGATTTAGATATTGGTGCATCTGGCTGTACAAAAAGCACAGCGTCTAACTCTTGTGCTAACTCTAAAATTACTTCTTTTAAATTTTTAATGTTACCCTCTTGCTGAATAGAAAACTCTGCATTTAAGGTTTGTACTTTGGCTAAAAACAAGCCTTTTACTTTATCGTTATTAGTAGGTAAAGAATTTATATAGCCATACAAACCTTTTAAGTTCTCGTTTAAAGGGCAATCTTCTGTTGTATGAATTTGATAATCTGGCTGTAACCGTTCTCTATAATTAATAAGTAATTTACTGGCTCTACTAAATAACCCACCTTTGGTTTCTGCTACTATTTCACTAGAGTTTCCTCTGGTATTTACACTTACCTCAGAAATGCTTTTTTTTAACACTTCTACAATTTTATCTACACCAATATTATGTGTGTATACGGTACATATCATATGTATATTTTAATTTATAAGATTGATATTAAACAATCATTCCTGATTTTTTAGCATTAATAAGTTGCACATAGCCCTCAAAATAAAAAGGAATATTATCTTCCACCCCATTAACTAATCTTTTTTCAACCTTATCATTTGCTATAATTGAAGCTTCAAAATTAGGTTGACCATTAACGAGTATGGGTTGGTTTAATTTATCATACCAAAAATATTTTCCTCCAAAATTTTGTCTTGCTACTTCAAAAATATATGAGCCAACTGTTGTAATTAAATTTTGCTGTTGTTCCTTATCCATTTGCTTATAAAAATCAGACGCTTCATCTAACATATTCTCAACAACTTCTAAACTTTTAACGGAATAGTCTAATCCTTTAAAATTTTCTGAACTGCTGTTAACAAAAAATTCAGCAGATTTGGTCATATCATTTATAAAATTACATTGTTTCTCATCCAAAGATGATTCACTTTTACTTGTGTTGGTGTTCTTTTTTTTGAAGAAATTGAATAATTCCATTTTCAATATTAAATTTAAATTTATTCTTTCTGAAAAAACCAGCTATATAGAGGTGAACACTCTTAACAAGAAAAGATAGTTCTTACAGAGAGTAATTTAGAGATTGTTTTTTAATGCAGCAAAAAATTATTCGATATATGTATTTATAGAGCAGTCTAACTTGCAATTTTTAGCAAGCATTTTTCTAAAACCCACTGCTAGGTCGTACTCTTCAAAAATTAGGGCCTCTGTAATACTATCGCTAAGTATAAGTTGTTGCAACAAATACTCTACTACGTATTTATTGTCTGCGGTAAATAGTACAAATTTGGTAGTTCCCAACCTTAAAAGTTTGTTTGTATAAGATTTTTCAAATGTAATAAATACAATTTTAATTATAAGTGTAAATAAAAAACCCTTCTAAAAATTTAGAAGGGTTTAGTAAAATTATAACAAAAGTTGTTATCTGTATAATGTAAAGTGACCCATAAATTCTCTGTCATCACTTTCGCCATTAAGTTTAATAACGTACCAGTAGTCACCTGTTGGTAAATTTGTGTTTTGGTATAAACCGTCCCACCCTTGTTCATTATCTTCTAATTTATACACTTCTCTACCGTAACGGTCAAAAATAGTAATATAAATATCAGGGAACTGATCTATGTGTTTCGGAATCCAAAAATCGTTTTGGCCATCACCATCTGGTGTAAAGAAATTAGGAATTTCTATATCTATAAACTCCATAAATATGGTTTGTATAGACTCACATCCGTTTTCATCTACAACACGTACTGTATACGTATCTGTTTTAGTAATATAGAACGTATTATCTTCTCCGTTATCTACATCATTAAAGTAATATGTATAACCTGGTTTACCACCTGTTGCTAATGCAGTAATTTCATTAATACTTTGCTGCTCTGCAATTAGTTGCAATGGAGTAAAGTCCTCTATTTCAAAATCTACTGTATTTATACATCCGTTAGCGTGTGCAATAGTTATATAGTGCATACCAGGAGCTAAGTTTGTAAAGTCTGGATCTAATACCATTAACGCTGGGTCTGTAGTATCTAAACCATATAATACATCTGCTGCAACAGTAGGGTCTTCAAAAATTACTGCAACACTGTTGTTTGGAGTATCACCTGTACACTCATAAATAACCTCTGTACTTGCCGTAAGGTTTGCACCACCTTCAATCTCTACAACTTCATTAGTAATACAACCCATAGCATCTTTTACAAAAATAACGTATGTACCTGCTGCCAAGTCTGTAAACGACATTCTGCCTTCTACAAAATCTGCATCATCATTACTATTTATACTTGTACTATATGGCGCTGTACCACCAGTTGCAGTTACTGTAATTGTACCATCTTCATCACCTGCGCAAATTTCTGGTGTAGACACTAAACTCATTTGTAACTCTGCAGGTTCTGTAATTGTAAACTCTATAAGTTCAAAACAACCGTTAGCATCTTGTACAATTACACTGTAATCACCAGCAACAAGCTCATCAAACATATTTTCATCATCAAATCTATTAAGATCCGGAGATATTGCGTACTGGTAGTTACCCGTACCGCCTGTTACATTTAAAACAATACTACCATCATCATCACCATTACAACTTACATTAGTAATAACAGGTGTTACACTTAATGCTGTTGGTTCTGTAATATTAATTGCACTAGACAATGTTTCACAATCTTCACTCTGTACATTAACATAATATGTACCCATTGGTAAATCTGCAAATGTTTCTGATGTTTGGTAGGCTCTAACTTGGTTTGTTAGTGTAGCATCAGTAAACAATCCGTATTGATAGTTACCTAAACCACCATCTGCTTTTGCAGTAATTACGGCAGTACTTTCTCCGTTACAGTTAATAACCGCTGCACTTTCATCTACAACCAATGTAAGTGGCGCTATAGGATCTATAACTATTACATTAGATACTGCAGAAATACAATTAAAGTTATCTCTAACATAATATTGATGTGTACCATCTGCAAGACCAGTAAATACGTGCGTTCCAGGACCATTTGCATTGTTCATTGGTGTAAATGTTACACCGTCTGTACTCCAAGTATAAGGAGCAGTACCACCTGTTGCAGACAACTCTAACTCAGCACCAGTAGTACAACCTAATTCTGCTGTAGTTATTAATGTTGCATTTGGTTCTAAAGGATCTACAATTTCTATAATTGAAGACTCAAAAGCACAGTTCATAGCATCTACAACACTTATGCTATAGAAACCAGCACTTAAATTACCAAATGTATCTGCAGACTGACTAACACTACTTGTTTCTAATGTACTACCGCTAGCATCTGTGTATTTATTTAATACATATTTGTAGGTAGTAGTAACATTTCTTGGGTTTACAGTAAAAGTTACTGTTGCATCAGAATCTCCATAACAAACTAAATCTGTGTTTGTAATTGTTCCTGATATAGGATCTGGAACTACCAAATTAAACGCATTAGAGAAAGTGCTAGAACATCCCAGAGCATCATCTACAGTAACAGTGTATTGGCCTGCAGCTAAGTTTTGGAATAAGTATGAGTTAACACCACTTACTGTTTCTGTAGCCAGAGTAACATTATTTACAATAGAAATTGTATATGGAGCTAAACCTCCTGTTGGTTTAATATTTGCCGTACCCATATCATTTGTACAGCCAACATCTTCTGTAGCTATAGGATCTAATGCTAAAGCAGCACTTGGAGACTTTACATTAAACAATCTATTTTGAGTACAATCTGGGAAACCATCTTGTATTACCTCTACTCTGTAATTACCAGCTGGCACGTTAATAGGTGCAGTAGGTCCAAAATCTGCAGAACTACCACTTCTAATAGCCAGACCATCATCTAAAGGATCTGCTGGTGTATTATTAGTTTCATAAATTCTGTATGTAAATCCTCCTGTATAAGTGGCATCACTTATAGTTAACCTAACTAGTCCTTCAGTACCAAAACAAATAACATCAGATACTATCTCTACATGAACATCAAAAGTATTAGGCTCTGATACAATGTGCTCTGTAGTTATTTGACAACCAGTAGTTGTATTTTCTACTAATATAGTATGCGTACCTGGTTGTAAATCTGCAAACAAATTAGATGCTTGAGGTGTACCACTTGGCAATAATGTAAATTGATAATCGCCAGGGTTAGCACCAGTAGTATAACTTGTAATGCTACCTGTAACATCTACCCTAATATCTTCGCCAGCATTAGAACAAGCTATTGCGTCTGTTACAACAGCATTGGCCGTTAGCAATTGATTGTATGCTAACACTGTAACTGTTTGCTCTGCACTACAACCTTTATCATCAATAACACGTACTATAACATCACCACCAGCAAAATCTGTATAAATATATGTGGCATTTGTACCTGTTTGTAATATATCTCCAGTAGTTACATCTTCAAACTCATAACGAGAATAAGTGTTACTACCACCAGTTATACTAGTTTCATCTAAAACAATAGTTGCATTGTTTGTAGTATTATCTGTTGTACAACCAAATTGGTTAACAACTGGTGTAGCAAACGCTACTACATTTGGCTCACCTACCACTATAGATGTTCTAGTAGTTACACAACCGTTAGGACCAACTCCAGACACATCATAAGTACCTGCCGCTAAGCCTGAGAACGAATTTGTAGTAGGATTGTAAGTTGCTACATTAGGTGAAATAGAGTATGATAATGGATTATTTCCATTATTAACTTCAGTAATTTTAATTATACCGTCTGCAGAGCTGTTGCATGTTAAGTCTGTAGCTGTAGCAGTAAAGTTTGGCTGTATTGCAGCAGGAACATTTACTGTAAACGTTCTTACACAAACTGGTGTAGATGTGCTTGCATCATAAACCATAACCGTGTACGTATCTGCAACTGTTACCGCTGCGCTTACAGATGTTGTAAATGCTGTTCTAGCAACAATTTCTGTAGCAGATGAATCTTCTATTCTATATTCATAATTTCCAGAGCCTTGTGAAGCTGTAATTAATATTTCTGCGTCATTAGTACAACCTAAACTTTGTTCTAAAGTTGCAGTAGCTTGTAAAGTTGGGTAAACTTCTGTTGGGAATGAATCTGTACATCCGTTACCATCTTTTACAAAAACAGTATATGTACCCACTGCTACATTATTAAACACTCCTCCGTTTGAAACGTAATTTGCACCACCATCTATAGAATATACAAGTGTAGCTGAATCTCCAAGTGTTGTAATAACATTTAAGGTTGCAGTAGTACCACAGTTATTAACCTCAACATCATTAATTGTTGGGTTAGCTGCTAGTGACATATTAATAGTGCCTAGAGGATACTCACAGCCATATTGGTCACTAATACTTACTGTATAATTACCTGCAACAGAACCTTCAGGAATCTCTAAAGGATTATCTGGCGTACCCGTAGCAATAACTGTAGCTGAAGGGTCTGTAAGTGTAAATGTGTATGTGCCACCACCACCAGTGATGTTTTCTACGGCAATAAGTCCTGGACTAGAACATGTAATATCTTCCAATTTTCTTAAGGTTGCAGATATTGGATCTAACTCTTCTAACAATACATTTTCTGAAGCTGATATACAGGTATCTGTAGCACCATCAATTTCTGTTACCACAATGTAGTACTCATCTGGCACCAAATTGGTTATTTGTAAGTTACTGTTAAAAGTAACAATTGTACCTGCCATACCAGGAGTAGTACCATTACCACTAGATCTGATAATGTTACCTGCTATATTGTACAATTCCCATCTGTATTGTGATCCAAAAGGAGCGGCATTATCTGTAATTGTAAAATCTATTGTTGCATTATCTGCCCCATCACAAGAAGGAGTCGATGTAAAATCAACATCTAAAGGAAGTGGATTTACAATATCGTTCACATTTACATCACTCTGGCGTACACAACCATTAAAATCACGTACATAAAACACATAAGTTCTACCAGGAGTTAAGCCTGTCCACAAGTAATTACCGTGCCCTGCCGGAACTGTTACAGCCGATCCTGAAGAATCATTTACCGAACCACCAGCTATCCAAGTAGCAGCAGCAGGGTTAAAGTTTGCAGGATCTTCAGAAAATGCATACTCATAACCAGGAGTACCTTGGGAGCCTTGTACTTTAACTTGTAACTCATTACAATTTACAACAACAGCGTCTATGGTAATATCTAAGTTATCTAAAGGATAAGGGATTGTATATCTTGGAAAATCTGTTTGACAAACAGTATTTCCAGAGCCATCTACCGTTCTCATAGAAGGGTAAACACTTTCTCCTGATAAATAACCTGTTAACCTATCTGATGTTCCAGGAACCGAGTTATCTGCTGTCCAAGTAGCACCACCATCTGCACTAAACTCTATTGTTCCTAATGTAGATGGGTAAGCATCAAATCTAAAACCAAAATCACTAGCAGTACCAGTACAAGTAACAGGTGTAACCCCTATAATATCTGCCGTTAACTCGTCAGGATTGTTAATAATTACATTAGGAGTTGTGGTTACTGTACAACCACTGGCATCTGTAATATTAATTGTATAGTTTCCTGGGTTTAAATTATAAAAAGTTTTGGTGTTGTTAATTACATTAGTAACTGTCTCGTTAGAGGCACCAGCATTATCTATATCTACAATTTGATAAGTGTAAGGTGCTATACCAGAAGTAATTTCTACTGCTATAGTTCCTAAACCGTTATAACAATCAGGATCTGTTGGATCTGCTGTAAATGTTAAAGGTGTTGCTGGGTTTACTGTTACGGTCTCCATAAACTCACAATGTGGGTCTGCTGCGCCGTTGTCCCATACATAAACATCATAAGTACCTGCATCTGCTGCAGCTACAGTAAATGTGTCTGTTCCTGAAAAATCTGCTGCAGTAACAGGAGTTGTAGTTGGTACAAAAGCATAAGCTAAATTACCATCTCCTCCTTGTGCATCTACAGTTATACTACCATCTGCGCAAGAACTAACATCTTCAACCTCTACTATAGCCCTTAAATTAGGTTGTATTACTATAGTTTTTAGTATTGATACACATCCAAAAGCATCTGTTACTTCAATATCATAACTACCGTTAGACAAACCAGTAAAAATATGTTCGTTAGAATTTGCAGGAATTGGACTTACCCAGGCATTTCCATTTATTCTAAAATTGTAGTCGCCATTACCACTAGTAACGGTAACTGTTATAGTTGCATTATTACTGCCATCATAACATGATGTAGCCGATAAATCAAAATCAATATCATCAAATTTATCTACGGTTACAGCTGTTGTTGTTACAACTTCGCAACCTTTATTATCTTTAACACGAACTACATAATCACCCTCAGTTACGTTTATAAAATTAGTATCTGTTTGGTATGCTCTTACTATAGAATTATCAGCAGCTCTTTCTAACTGATATTCATAACCTGGAGAACCACCCGTAGCAGAAGCTGTTAATGTTGCACCTGTGTTAAAACACGTATATGCAGAAGTCTCACTTAAACTTGGTAGTATTGCTGCTGGCTCTGTTAATGTTGCATTAAAGTTTGTAATACAAGCATTATCACTAACCTTACGTACTTGCACATTATATGTACCATCTGCTAAACTTGCCGCTGTTGTAACTGGTGATGTTAAAGATGTTATCCAAGTTGTACCGCCATCTACAGAATATTCAAAGCCTGTTACAGTATCAAAATTAGAAACTTCAAAACGAATAGTACCATCTGAACCACCATTACAATTAGGATCTTTTGTTCCTAATAATGCGGCACTAAATTCTTTATTATCTTCTACAATTACAGTAATATCTGCAGATTGTGCACAAGCTTCTGGGGCTTGTGTTGCTCTAAGGTCATCTATAATTAAATCGTTACCATCATTACTATTTACATTGTTACGTATAACAATACCCACAGTGGTATTTGCACCAGGATTAAAAGTAACCGTACGGTTATGCCAATCATCTACATTTGTATTTTTAGGAATTTCTGCAGTTGCAACACTAGAAATTACAGTACCAGAACCGTCTACCAGTTCTATTGTCATTTCTGGATTATTGCCGCTACTACCTACTTGCATTAAATTATATGCCCACAAAGAAAAAGTAATGTCTTGGTTTGGTAACACCTCTATACCTGTTCTAGACCATAGCACACCGTTTAAAACTGGCGCTGCATATACGTCTGAAAATGTACTAACATCAATAGCTAAGAAACGACCATCTGCTAAACCTGTATGATCATTAGGGCTTCTAAAGCTAGGAACCGGATTGGTTACAAAATTTGTAACTGTATATTCTCCGTTTACTAAAATACCAGCCGGACCACGATTACAAGCTGTTTCTGCACCACTTTGCGGCTCATAACAATAATCAGATCCTATTTCTGCTATTTGTGTAGTAGCACCTGCTCCAAAACTCTCATAAAACAATGTAGACTGGCTAGCTGTTAATGCACTTGCATAATCTACAGTAATAGTATGAGAACCATTAGTTACACCTGTAAAAATATTATTATCTGCTGGTGTATTATCTACTGTATTTAGTTTATAAACATATCTAAAGTCTGCTGTATTAGAAGGTGTTACAGTTATTGTACCATCTCCAATACAATCATACGCAATATCAGTATTAAAAGTTGGTGCAGTAATTGGATCTGGAACCGTAATTTCCATCTCATAAGTACACCCTAAACTATCTCTTAAAACTAATTCATAATCTCCTGGAGCTAAATTTGCTGTATCTGTAGCACTAAAAGTACCTCCGCCGTTAAAGCTAAACTCATAAGTACCATTTCCGCCATTAGGGTTTAGTATTTTTACCAAAGCACCTGCAGGGTTACAAGAAGCATCTTCAATAATAGCTGCAGAAGCTGTTAATCTAAACGGCTGATCTATTTCATAATCTTCACTTACTATACAACCTGTATCTATTGTATCACCACTTGCATCCATAACTGTTATAGTATAAATACCTGCAGCTAAGTTGCTAAACTCATTTACAGTTTGGTAATTTGTACCACCATCTAAACTATACCTGTAAGGAGCTGTACCACCAGTAACATTTACTGTTAATGTAGATGTTGCAGAATCTGCACAAGTAATTGTGCTATGTGAAGCTGTAATTTCTGGTGTTCCTAAATCTTCAACTCTAACCGGAACAGATGTAGCATAACAACCATTATTATCTCTTACTATAAAAACGTACTCACCTTCTTCATTAGGATAATAAGTTAAAGGCGAACCTCTATACCCAAATAAGAAACTAGTACTTTCTGTAAAGGCAGAATCTGGTATAGAAGCCTCATCAGCATATAATGCAACACCGTCTTTACTCCAAATTGCCATTTCATAAACTGGACTAGGTAAACCGCCAGTAGGAGTTAAGTTTACTGTACCCGCAGTACAAGTAATATTTGCCGTAGTAACAGCCCCTAACTTAAGTTCTTCTATTTCGCCTACAGTTATATCTTGAGAATTAAAACAACCATCTTGTGTAGTAGTAATTACTATATAATTACCAGCTGTAACACCTGTAAACTCATATGTATTATCATTCACAGTTGGATGATTACGTAATGGAGAACCATCACCTCCATTAGAACCATCATCTAAACGTAGTTCATAACCATAATTAGGTAGTGCATTAGATGCCTGTACAGTTATTGTACCTCCATTATTACAATCTTCTGGAGTTGTAGTAATGTTAACAGTAAAAATATCTTCCCTAACACCAATATCTTCAGTTTCAAAAATACAAGCTCCATCTATAGGTGAGTTATCTGCAGGATTTAATTGCGTTACCTGTACTTTGTATGTACCTACAGTTGCAATATCAAAATTTGGTCCGTTGTTTGCAGAAAAAGGAACTACTACAGCTCCACTAACGGCATCTATTAACTGAAAACCATATCCTGAACCTACATTGGTAATTCTAATATTACCATCTGTATCACATAATATATTTTTTGAGGTAAACTCTATATCTAATTCATTTTTATAAACTGTAAAATAAAAACGACTAAAACATCCACCAGTATAACTTACAACAACTCTATATTCACCGCTTTCTGTTGCAGTAAAATTATCTACATTAGAAACTGCGTTCCAAGTACAAGTTAAATTTTTATTTGCACAATCGTCACCAGCATCAGAACAGCTAGCATCATCCAATTTTTCCCAAGTAATACTTTCTGCGTCTGTAATACCCAGTTGTATTGTTGCCTCATCTGTAGCACCACACAGGTATATTTTTGGTAATAAACTACCGTCTATAGGGCACGTTGCTATTTCTCCCTGTAAATCATTATCTGGGTTAGTATCACTATTTACATAGTTAAAATAGTCTAATACTGGGTTTGTTTGCGTTGTACCAAAACGTTCTACAGTAATACGCTCTACTAAATTAGGGCAAGTACCATCTCCTGTTTTTTCTACAATAAAATTACCAATATCAGTTGTACGATATGTTCTTGGATCTGAATCTGGATCACCATCATTTAAAACCGTATCACCAGCATCTACCACACCATTATTATTATTATCTAATACCCAGTTGTAAGATGTAAACCCTTCACCAGCTGTTAAAACTACAAAGTCTCCACATAGTTGAACTGTTCTAGCTTGGTTACAAGATGACAAGTCACTTAAAATTGAATTACTTGCTACTTCTGGATCTCTTGTACAAGCTCCAATAGAAGTTGCTCCTCCTTCATCTGTAAAAGTATTTGTGTTTATTGTTCCTTGGTAGGTAGAATACGCTATGTTTTCTAAAGTTGAAGAACAAGCTGCTACAAACTCTGAACAATTAGCTGTAATAGATACTTTTATTCTTATTACATATTCTGTATCCCCTACTTCTACCAGATTATCTGGTACAGTAAAGTTTAATGTATTGTTAGCAATATCATGTGTATAAGTAACTCCAGGAGCACCAGAAACATCTACGCCATCTAAAATAACATTTTCTGGCAGTATATTTCTTATGGTATAGTTTGTAGCATCATCATCTCCTGTGTTTTGAAAACGCAGTACATATTGCATTGTTTGTCCTAAAGTTACATCATCACCATTAATATCGTTACCAGATAAATCTTCAACAGTATTACCTAATAAAATTTCTGGAGCTAAAACCTCTACATATGACGCTGCTATTACAGTACCATCTGTAGGATCTACAGCTGGTGTGCCTGCTCCATAAACTCCATCATCTCCACCATCTGCATTATCATCTTTGTAATATTCATTAGCATCACTACAGCCATCACCATCACTATCTAAATCTAAATGATCTGGTATACCGTCTCCATCTGTATCTAAATTAGCACAAAAACCAGAAAATGAATCTGTATTGTATGCTAAAAAGGCAATATCTGCATCATTAGATAATTCTAAACGTAAAAATGCAACATCTCCAATATTTGCTGCAGGTATACCAAATTCTGACAACTCTATAGTTGCTAAACGGTATTCTCTAGTTGTATTGGCAAAGAAAACACTACCGTTAGGGTAGTAAACATCTAAATCATAAGAACCTACTACAGAAGATAACGCACCACTACCCGATGCTTGTACTTGTACTGCGTTACCTAAAGGAGCTCCGTTAGCATCATACAAGCTAATAACGTGCCCTGCTCCTCCTGGTTGTGCAATTTGGGTTAATAAAATATCTGGTATACCATCACCAACAGTAGTTGCTACAATTGGGTCTATCTCATAGGTCCAACTGTTTCCTATATTAGCTATACCAGTACCTAAATCTAAACTATTTTGACCGTTTGTTAATAATGGATTTAATGGGTCTGTAGTTGGGTCTCCTACTACAGTTAACCCTAAAGCATTATTAACATCTCCATCATTTAGACTAGCCTCTATAGTCATTTCGCCATAAATATTGTTAGAAGGTGTTAAACCTAACCAATTAGATTCTGAAATGCTTAAATCTGAAGAACCATCATTATTAGTATCAATACCGTCCATTAACCCATTACTATTAGCATCAAAAAGATCATCATCTATAACACCTGTAGAAAAAGTAGTTCCGCCAGATGTAAATGCCAATAACTCATGAGATAAATTTGGTCTAACAGTATTTGGACTTGCTGAAGAACTTCTCCAAAAATCATTAAAATTGGTAAAGATTTCTGTTACAGATGTTCCTCCTTGTACTGTTGTTGAAGGAGAGGTAAATGTTACATCACTAGAAATAGTACAAAGTTGTTCTACAGAATCATAAATTCCGTCATTATCATCATCTAAGTCAACAGAGTCTATAACTCCATCGTTATCATAGTCATTATGTACAATAATTCTTGCTGTAGGACTATCTGTAGTAATATTAGTATCTGTTTGGTCTTGTGTATTTGTTACCGTATTTACCAAACTCACCAAAGGAAGAATATCTATTTCATCTCCTCTAACTACCAGTTCTAATGTAGCAGTATCTCCACCATCTAATGTACCTATATTCCATACATTACCACTAAAACTACCAGTAATTGTAAAGCTAGACACTAAGGTTAAGCCAGTAGGTATATTATCTGTTATTTGAAGATTTGTAAGTGGGCCAAGTCCTAAGTTACGTACTTTAATAGTAAAGGTTGCTGTTTCACCCTCTACAATCTCAGGTTTATCTACTGTTTTATCTAAAACAACATCCGGATCACAATACAATGCATCTATAGGCTGAGAATCATATGTACAAGGACCTTTGGTACCTCTTACAAAAAATTCTCCAGCGCCAGATGGTGCATACGTAGGGCTGTTTGCTCCTGGTATAAGTACACCATCCTCATACCACTGGTAAGCATCAAAATTACCTGTAGCTTCATATATTTCAGATCCTACAAAACAACCGCTACCTCCTCTAATTTCTAAAGTAACTTCTGGTACCGTATCAAAACCAGAAAAATATCCAGCAACACCTCTAGCTCCGTTATAACCAAAAAAACCAATAGCTACAGGACCAGTAGATTGTACACTTATATTACCATTTAAATCTGGTATAAAAAATGTTTTCCAATCTGGTGTACCTGCAACAGGTACTGAGGCTGGCATAGATGTTATTTCTGTTCCGTTTTCAAAAACTTTAATATTGGCATCTGGAGTGTTAGTGGCTGCAATTATAGTTACACCACCTGTTACCGTAGTACCTGCCATATTTCTAATATCAGGAATATTATCCATATTATCTGGCAACAAACAATTTACAGGCGCTACAAAGTTTAAACCTTGTGTATACACTTCCGCTGCACCGGCCATACATTGGTAAGCGTAGGCATCTTTAGATGTTTGTACAAACATATTTGCACCAACACTATTGCTAGAGTAATAACTACTTGGTATTTCAAAATAGTCTCCGTCATTAATTGTTGCTATTGGTGTTGTACTACCATTAACATATATATTAGTATTGTCTGCTGTACCTATAATTAATGGAAATTCTGTAGTACCATTTGTACTACCATTACCTCTTACAAATACGTAATCTTTTCCTAATTTATTTTCCGGTACAGGTTGATCTATACCTGCATCTCGGTTTGATGAACCTACCTGACGACCAAAGTTCATACCACCGTTACTAATTACAATATTTTTTGTTGATTTAATAGTGGCTCCTATCCAACCATCTCTTTGTGCTTGTGTAGGAGAGTTACCAACGTAAGCTTCAAAAACAAAAGATTCATTTGCATTTAATGTTATTTGGTACGTGTTATCTGTATGTCCGTCTACATCATTACCATTTCTAAAAACACAGTCTGGATCATACCCATATACATCTACTACGGTATTGTCTTCTGTTGCCATAATACCAAGTGTATTAGATTTAGATGAGTGCTGACCTAAGTTAGGTATACCTCCCCATTTAAAACTAGTACCCATAGCAACCCTACCCTTAGATGTTAAGGATGCAGCCTGTGCAGCAGAATATCCTCTATAGTTAACATAAAATTTATTTCCGCTGGGCGACTCAAATCGTAAACCACTGTTGTTTAAAACAACACCCGTGTTTTCATTGGTAACCAAGGTAATATTATTATCTCCGTTAGCAAGTGTGTAAACAGCAGGACTAACATTAGAGATATTAAAAGTTGCAATTGGCGTTGTATTTGTACCCCTATAAGCATTAACCGTAAAGGTAGTTGGCTCTGGCGTAGATAAATAAACAGCTTGTTGCTGCACAGCTTGGTTGTTTTGCCCTTGCTTTAGTGGCGGTAAATAATGTAAATCACTTAACTGAGCTTGAATGGAGAAACTAAAGCCTATTAGCAATAGAAATAAAATAAGTATTTTTTTGTTCATCAGATGGTATTTTGTTGTAACAACACTATAATTAATACTATCAAAAAGAACATTAAGTAGGCATAAATGCAATATTTTGTTGTAAAACAGCATTAGGTTGTTGCCACAATAACAATTGTGAACATCAAGAAAAATGAAAAGCTAAATTGATTTTTTAAAATATGTAAAAAACATCGGTGAATGCACTATTTTTAAGCACTACAAAGAAAATAAGGCAAAAAAAACACAGATGAATTTTATCGTATTTTAATAACTCTACATCTAAAATATTTCTTGCTTATAATCAAAAAATATAATGCTTTATACTTTCCAAATATCATTCATTTCCTCTAAAGTTTTTCCTTTGGTTTCTGGAATAAACTTATACACAAAAAACGCCGCTAAAATGGCCATAACTCCATACACCCAATATGCAAAACCGTGATTAAATTTCTCTACTAAATAACTGTTTTTATCCATCATAGGAAACGTCCACGAAACAAAATAATTTGCTATCCATTGTGCCGCTACTGCTACAGCTAAGGCTTTACCTCTAATGCTATTAGGAAAAATTTCTGATAAAAGAACCCAAGCCACAGGTCCCCAACTCATTGCAAAACCAGCTACATATACCAACATACAAACCAATGCAAACACTCCCAAAGATGTAGTATAAAATGCTGTTCCTAGGGCTAACATAGCAATAGCCATACTTACAGCACCAATAATCATTAACGGTTTTCTGCCAAATTTATCTACCGTTTGTATGGCTAACACTGTAAAAAGTAAATTAATAGCACCCACAATTATAGTTTGCAACAATGCTACATCTGTACCAGAACCCATACTTTTAAAAATTTCTGGCGCATAATATAACACTACATTAATACCAACAAATTGCTGAAAAACGGATAGTAAAACACCTATTATAATAATAGGTACGCCATATGAAAATAACTTTGCAGAGTGGTTAGTAACTGTACTTTTTATTTGATTTAAGATTACTGGAGCATTATCTACACCGTTAACTTTAATTAATACATCTAATGCTTTTTTAGGGTTAGATTTTAAAACCAAAGATCTTGGGGTGTCTGGCACAAAAAGTAAAAAAAATAGAAACAAACTTGCAGGTATTATTTCTGATGCAAACATCCAACGCCAACCAAGGGTATTTAACCAAATATTATCTCCTTGACTAGATATATAATAATTGACAAAATATACAACCAACATACCAAATATTATAGCAAACTGATTCATTGAAACTAACTTTCCTCTTTTATTAGCTGGAGCAATTTCTGCAATGTACAAAGGTGATAACATAGACGCTAACCCAACACCTATACCTCCAATAATGCGGTATAAGATAAAAATATACATAAAAGTATGGTCTGCCTCTCCTATTGGTTTTACAAACAGCTCTGGCATAGCAGAACCTAAGGCTGATATTAAAAACAAAGTAGCTGCTAAGATTAACCCTTTTTTTCTTCCAAGTATTTTACTTATTAGACCACCAAAAACACCACCAATTATACACCCTATTAATGCGCTAGACACTAAAAAACCTAGTCTTGCATTAGAGGCAGTTTCAGACAAGCCAAATGGTAGCACAAAAAACTGTTCTAAAGAACTTACAGTTCCAGATATTACTGCTGTATCATATCCAAATAGGAGTCCGCCTAAAGTAGCTACCAAGGTTAACTTCCATAAAAAAAAGGTATTAGTAGAGGTCTTCATAGGTTTAAAAAGGTTAGTTGGTTATGTATATGACTATAAAAAAGGCGTAAACCATTTTATTTAAGTTTACACCTTTTTACTTATTATATATATTGATTTACGATGTTTTCAAACAATTCTTGTTTTCCACTAATTAAATCTAATTCGCCATTTTCTAGTGCTATTTTATGTAAATCTTGAAGGTTTAATTTTCCATCTTCAAACTCCTTACCTTTTCCTGAATCAAAAGAGGCATAACGTTTTTTTCTAAGCTCATCATAAGTAGAAGAAGTTATAATTTTATCTGCTGTTAGTAATGCTCTTGCAAAGGTATCTGCTCCTCCAATATGAGCTAAAAATACGTCTTCTAAATCTGTAGAATTTCTTCTAATTTTAGCATCAAAATTAACACCACCACCTTGCAAGCCTCCAGACTTTAAAAATACCAGCATTGCCTCTGTAGTTTCTTGTATATTATTAGGAAATTGGTCTGTATCCCAACCGTTTTGATAATCACCACGGTTAGCATCAATACTACCAAGCATACCTTCGTTGGCTGCAACTTGCAACTCATGCTGAAAAGTGTGTTGTGCCAAAGTAGCGTGGTTTACCTCTATATTAATTTTAAAATCTTTATCTAAGCCATACTTACGTAAAAAACCAATTGCCGTAGCCGAATCAAAATCGTATTGATGTTTCATTGGTTCCATAGGTTTTGGCTCAATAAAAAACGTTCCTTTAAACCCTTGAGATCTTGCATAATCTTTAGCTGTAGTTAAAAACTGCGCCATATGGTCTAATTCTCTGCCCATATCTGTATTTAACAAAGACATATAACCTTCTCTACCACCCCAAAACACATAGTTTTCTCCGTTTAAAGCAATGGTAGTGTCTAATGCTAACTTTACTTGTGCTCCTGCTCTGGCAACCACATTAAAATCTGGATTAGTAGCAGCACCATTCATATACCTTGGGTTAGAAAAACAGTTTGATGTTCCCCAAAGTAACTTCACTTTTGAAGCTTCCATTTTATCCTTTAGATAATCTGTAATACTATGAATTCTTTTTTCAGACTCTACTAAAGTTGAACCTTCATTAATCAAATCAAAATCGTGAAAACAATAATAATCAAATCCCATTTTTGTTATAAATTCAAAAGCTGCATCTGCTTTATCTTTTGCTGCTTGTAATGGGTCTGATGAAGAGTCCCAAGGAAAATTTTGAGTTCCAGGTCCAAAAGGATCAGAACCTTGACCGCAGAAAGTATGCCAATACGCAATGGCAAATTTAAAATGCTCTTTCATTGTTTTACCAGCCACAACTTGGTCTGGATTATAGTATTTAAATGCTAATGGGTTTGCTGAGTCTTTACCTTCAAACTTTATATCTCCTATGCCTTTAAAGTATTCTTTATTGCCAATTAATGCCATATTATTTATGTTTTAAAATTGTTTCTAATTCGTATTTCCATTTTTCATATGCCTTAACATAAGACAATTTATCCTCTAATGGTTTGTATGTTTTTACAAGGTCGTTAGCAGTACTATTATTTTTAAAATCTGTAAAATCGCCATCAATTACGCCTGCTGCCCTTGCTGCACCAACTGCTCCCGTTGTATTGTATATTTCTATTTCAAAGCCAATTAATGTAGCCACTGTAGTAGAGAAAATTTCGGATCTAAATAAGTTGTCATTACCTGCTCTAATAACATTAATAGCAGTATTATCATCTTTTAAAATTTGCATTCCGTAAGCAAAAGAAAAAGCAATACCTTCTAATGCCGCTCTATATAAATGGGCGTTTGTATGTTTGTTTAGGTTTAGATTACAAAAATGAGTCCCTATAGTTTTGTTATTAAACATACGTTCTGCACCATTACCAAAAGGTATTAAGCTTAACCCATTAGACCCCACAGAAATTTTAGAGGCCATTTTATTCATTTCATCATAACTATTAACCCCTAAATTATCTTTTAGCCAACGGTATTGAATTCCGGCTCCGTTTATATTTAAGAGTTTACCTAACACAGGCTTTTTTTGTGTATAATTAACGTGAGCAAAATGGTTAATTCTAGATGTTTCTTTAGACTGCAGCTTATTTGTTACCGCATATACAACTCCAGATGTACCACCAGTTGCAGCAACTTCTCCGTGTTTTAATACATTAAGTGATAATGCATTATTAGGCTGGTCACCTGCTCTATAATTAATAGGTATACCAACAGGTAACCCTGATGCAATTGATGCTCTTTTAGTTACGAGACCCTGGCTTGTAAAATTTGATACAATTGTTGGTGTTAAGTCTTCATTTATATTATAATGCTCTAATAAAAATGAAGCCAACTCATCATTTTTAAAATCCCACAAAATTCCTTCAGACAATCCGTTTTTTGTTGTGTTAACTTCTCCCGTAAACTGCATTGCAATAAAATCTCCCGGAAGTATATATTTATAAATTTTATTGTAAACATCTGGTTCATTATCCCTAACCCATTTTAATTTAGATGCCGTAAAATTTGCAGGTGAATTTAAAAGCCTTGTTGCACATTTATGTTTACCAATTTCTATAAATGCCTTTTCTCCAATTTCTACAGCCCTACTATCGCACCAAATAATAGCATTACGTAAAGGGTTTAAGTCTTTATCTACAACTACTAAACCGTGCATTTGGTAAGAAATACCTATTGCAGATATTTTAGATGCGTTAATACCAGATTCTTTAATTGCCCGTTTTGTAGCATTGCATACGTGTTTCCACCATTCATTAGGATCTTGTTCTGCCCAATTTGGTTGATGAGCAATAATTTCCATTTCGGTTTCTGGTTCATTAACAACAATTATTTGTTTACCTGTATCTGTATCTACCAATGCTGCTTTAACTGATGAACTACCAATATCATACCCTATATAATACATACTTATAAAGATTCTCTTAATATTAATTTTGTTGGAATATAGCTTTGCAAAGGCTTATCATTGGTTACAAAAGAAGCAGCTGTAGAACCTAGAGCTTTAAAATCTGTAGACACTACACTAATACCTTTATAAATAAATTTTTTCATTGGAGTTTCATTGTAAGATAAAAAACCTACATCTGTACCTGGCTCTAGGTTATGCTCTTTACATTGTTCTAAAAAATTACCTAAAACTCTATCACTTACACTTATGTAAGCTTCATTATTTATAACCTTAAAGTCATTTACATCTAATACAACATCAAAATCTAAATTGTTTTCCTTACAGAATTTCTTAAAATATGTAACAGTTTCAAAAGGATGAAATGTGAATGTAGGATACACAAAGACCAAGCGTTTGTATTTTTTAAAACTAGAGATAGCTTCATTTAAAGCACTAGAAAACGAAGCACCAAAATCTTGAAAAACGTAGTTATTATTTTCTTTTGCGTGTATGTTCCAATCTATTAAAAGTAAATTACTAGTATCAAAATCAGATAAAATTTCTGCTACTTCTTTATTATTAAAGTTCATTACCACATACTTATAATATTTACCTTTACTATTGTTAAGTATGGTTTTAAAATTGTTTATTTTATAATGATGAAACTGTACATCTACAATTACATTTTTTGGGAGGTTATTTACAAAAGAATGATATAAAACTTCTTTATAGGCTTTAAAAGTATCTAAAACCAAAAGCACTTTTTTAGTATCATTAGCTATATAATACCCTTTGTTAGGCACTGATACTATTACACCATATTCTTTTAAAAGTGAATACGCTTTAAATACAGTATCTCTAGACAAATTAAAGTCTTTACATACCTTATTTACAGAGGGTAACGCATCTCCATTAGTTAATACGTTTGTAGCTAAAGCATCATTAATAGCGTTAACCAATTGTAAGTATTTTGGTATATCACTATTAGAATTAATTTCAAATTTCATAAACCGTTCTGTTCTGTTCTGGTTAGTCAAATATAGAAATTTATTTTAAAATAAACAATCTAGGTTACAAACATAAAATGTAAGTAAATTCAAACATTATAAAAGTAATTAGTCGTAAAAAAAACACCTTTTATCCAAAAAACACAATATTGAGACTAAAAAAGCTTTTATTAAAAAAATGTTAAAAAACAAGATCCAATAGTCACAAAATAACGTATATATACAAACCTATAACGAATATACATTCTGAACAAGCAATAATATAAATTGTTAAAAACGTGTGAAAGTAAATTCTTATATTGCCAACGGAAACCAATTTTAAAAAACCTACTTATGAATTACAAAAATAGATTACTATCTAATTTTTTGTTGTTTTTACTACTTCTTGTTCCTGTATTGTGTTTAGGAAACCTTAACCCTACCCCTACAAACAGATTATTGGATAGTATTTTAAAGAGTACAAATGCGAATGCTGGTATTTTAAATTTACACGATGTAAATAATTCTTTTAATTTCAAAAACATTAAAGAAGAGTTTCCTACACCTAAAGCAATAATCAATGACAGAAATGAAGCTGCTGCAGTTTTAGAAGAAATAGACCTAAAAGATACTTGGGTTAATACTTTATCAAATAACGATATTGTAACCTTACCAGTAGGTATTAAAACCACTGTTAGTGAAGTAGAATACTCTATTGGAATAGCAAAAGCAACAATACACAAAGATTATACAGAATTAACTGTTTTTGCTAGAGTTAGACTACCCCAAACAGATGAAAGCGGAGATCCTTTAGAAATATTTTTTGGCGCAAATAATGTAAAACTCTCTCACGATGGTGGAATTTTTGGCGATGCAAACCTTGTTCTTTTAGGAGATGTACAAATACCTTTTAATGCTGGTAACTGGCTATTAGAACTTAAAGGTGGGTTTGACTATAAAACAGGTAATACAGATAACCTTACTTATGTTACTATAGACTGTAATGGTGTAAAAGAAATGGGCTTAGCTGCAGAAGTTCAATTTTCTAGAAATTTAATTATTCCGGTGACTGATCTTGGTGAACCAGAAAAAGAATTTAAAAGCGTACAAAGAATAGATGGTACAACAGCTCAGGTACCAAATAGAGTAACAGGAAAATTTAATATGGTTGCTAGCGGATGGAATGATATTGTAGCAACAATAGACCTTCAGCCATTTACGCTATCGAAACATCCAGATAAATTTGTTTTTAACTTAAACGAAGCTACACTAGATTTTAGTGATACTAGAACTCCTGATATTCCTTTTCCTCAGCATTACCATGAGAAAGGTTTACTATTACCAAATGCCGAATTGTGGCGTGGTGTGTACGTTCAATCTTTAGAGGTTTCTTTACCAAAGACTTTTAAAACATCAGAAAGTATAGCTAAACAAGAGCGTGTAAAGTTTGCTGCCACCAATATGATTATTGATAACAATGGCGTATCTGGCTTATTTTCAGTAGAAAATATTATTCCACTAGATAAAGGAAGAACTAATGACAAAAAAGCTTGGGCTTTCTCTGTTGATTATATTGATGTTGAACTTACCACAAACCGGATAACTAGTGCTGCGTTTGATGGACAAATAGTTTTGCCTATTTCTGCTAAAAAAGAAACAACTTCTTCTACCAATGAAGATAATAAAAAACTTGGTTTATCATACAAAGGGTTAATAAGTGAAGAAGAATATCTTGTACGCGTTGCTACTGCAGATACATTAAACTTTAACGTATGGCAAGCTAAAGCACAATTACTACCTAATTCATTTATTGAGTTAAAAGTAGCAGATAATAACTTTAAGCCTAAAGCGGTATTAAATGGTCGTATGGCAATATCCGCTAGTCAAAAAGAATCTTTAGAAAATGAAGGTACCAAAGATGCAGATAGCAGCATGGTTAATTTTAAAGGTATAGAGTTTCAGAATTTAGTATTACAGACTGAAGCCCCTATTTTACAAGTAGATTATTTTGGATATAAAGATGAAGTTAAACTTGCCAACTTCCCTGTATCAATAGCAGATATTGCTTTTAACTCTAATGACCAAGAAGCTGGTATTTCATTTGACTTGAAAATAAATCTGATGGGAAAATCAGATAAAGGTTTTGCAGCAGATGCAAGACTAGGTATTATAGGTAAATTTCAAGAAGAAAACTTTGTTCAAAAATGGAAATATGATCGTTTAGACCTTTCCGAAATAAATATTGAAGCCAATATGGGCGCGGTTAAAATAAAAGGAGGTTTACTATTAATGAATGATGATCCTATTTATGGTAATGGCTTCTCTGGTAATATAGAAGGTACTTTTAGTGAATTTGGGCCTATTACATGTAAAGCAATTTTTGGAAAAAGAGAATTTAGGTACTGGTATGTAGATGCTGCTGTTCACGGACTTAAAATAAATGCTGGCCCTATACAACTCTCTGGTTTTGCTGGTGGCGCATTTTATAAAATGACCAGACAACCTAATGCTGGCCCTGATTTTTCTCCTTCAGGACTTTCATACATTCCTAATGATGATACTGGTTTAGGTGTAAAAGCAATGATTTTTGGAGGTATTCCTGATGAAAGTGCAATAAGTATTGGTGCTGGTTTTGAAATTGAATTTAATAATAACGGAGGTGTTAATAGACTAGGTTTCTTTGGTGAAGCACAAATGATGAAAGCTTTTGATATTCCAAACCCTGTTGCTAAACTTACAGATAAGCTAGGCAAAATGGTAGATACTGAGGCCTTAAATGGAGTAATGGATAGTAAAGTTGGAAAAACTTTTTTAGACAAAGCAGATGATGAATATGAAAGTGAAGTTGTTGGTGAAGCTGGTATAACAGCTAAAATAGGAATGGAATTCGATTTTGTAAATAAATCATTCCATGCAAATATGGATCTTTACGTTAATGTAGTAGGTGGCGTGTTACAAGGAAGAGCTTCTGGTGGTAGAGCTGGTTGGGGTGTTTTTCATTCTTCAGAAGATGAATGGTACGTACATATGGGGACTCCAACAGACAGACTTGGTTTAAAACTAGGAGTTGGTGCAATATCTGCACAAGCAGGCGGATATTTTATGTTGGGTGATAACATACCTGGTAGTCCGCCGCCTCCTGCTATTGTAGCAGAAATTTTGGGTGTAGATGCTGAGTCTTTAAATTATATGAGAGATGAAAATGCACTAGGTGATGGACGCGGGTTTGCATTTGGAACAGACTTTTCTATAGACACTGGAGATATGAACTTTTTAATGTTCTATGCTCGTTTTCAGGCTGGTTTAGGGTTTGATATTATGCTTAAGGATTACGGACAAGCACAATGTGTAAATACAGGAGACCAAGTTGGTATTAATGGTTGGTATGCTAACGGACAAGCATATGCTTATTTACAAGGTGAACTAGGTATCAACCTAAAATTATTCTTTGTTAAAAAACGTATTCCTATAATAAAAGCTGGTGCGGCTGTATTATTACAAGCCAAAGCACCTAACCCTGTTTGGATGCGTGGTTATGTAGGCGGACATTATGACTTACTAGGTGGTTTAGTTAAAGGTAAATTTAACTTTAAAGTAACTATTGGTGAAGAGTGTGAGTTTGACAATGCATCACCACTTGGAGGATTAAAAATAATAAGTGACCTAACACCAAGAGATGGTGAAACAGAAGCTGATGTTTTTGCAACGCCACAAGCAGCATTTAATATGGCTGTAGAAAAAGCATTGACAATTCCTGAAGCCGATGGCGACCATATTTATAAAATTACCTTAGACGAATTTAAAATTACAGATGAAAGTAATACTGAAATCACTGGTTCTTTAGAATGGGGAGAAAATAGTAACAATGTAACATTTGTTCCTGAAGATATTTTGCCTCCTTCAACACCATTAACAGTTAGTGTAACCGTTGGTTTTAAAGAGAGAGTAAACGGCGTTTACCAAATAGTAATGGTAGATGGTGCCCCTGCAAAAGAAACAGAAGAACGTTCTTTTACAACTGGTGGAGCTCCAGAATATATTCCGTTAAAAAACATAGTATACTCCTACCCTGTTATAGATCAAGAGTATTACTATCCTAAAGAATATAATAAAGGATATATACAACTAAAACAAGGTCAAGATTACTTGTTTGATGATGCACAATGGAAAAGTGAATTGGCATTAATTAGTGAAACTGGTGAAGAAGAAAAACCTGCATTTTCATATAATAATTCCAGTAATACTATTAATTATTCCTTACCAACATTAAATAAATCTACAACGTATTCATTATCTATTTTTAGTAAACCGAAAAATGCAAGTTCAGAATCCGCATCTACTAGAACAGAAAACAATACAGATTTTGGTGATGATAATACAGTGACTGTTACAGATAATAATGCCCAATCTGTTTCTAAAGATGGTAGTATAGAACGTATAGGTTATAATTTTACCAGTAGCGCTTACAACACTTTTGCTAAAAAAATAAAAGCAATAAAAGTTAACAACTATGGTTGGGGTAAAATTACAAATGATGTGGTCTATTTATACAACTCAATAGATAACCACGAGGCTTTTGAAACTGCAGAACTAGTTGGTACTGCCTATACAGATAATAAACCAATGATAGTTGCAGAATCTGACTTAACTGACAACTATTTTAAGCAAGATATAAATCCAATTTTATATCAAAAATACAGTTCAGGTGCATATAAAATTGAACGTCCAGAAGATCCATATGGTTTACCACCAAAAAGAGCATTGCCTTTGTTTACTAACTATGTTACAAATATTGCATATGGTATTAATAAAGGGTGGACAAGAACACATTTTCCGTTTAAATACAATTTACCAGAGATTTACAAGTTAGATTACACTAACACTAAAACTAATGTTTTAAATGATTATGTAGACGGTATAATTACGTTAACTAATCCAAATTCAGCAATACTAGATACAGAGTACATTTTTATTCCAAAAGGTACTTATACCATAAAAGTACAATATGTTTTACCTGGAAATAAGCTAGGTACATCTGAAACTGTAAACTTTAAAAATCTATTAGATTTAGACTAATGATAAAAAAACTATTTTTCTTAATTTCTTTACTTGTTACTTTCTCTACTTATTCACAGACGCAAGACAGTATTGCAACGCCCACTATACAAGCTATTGCAAGAGCACAACAAGGCAAAATATTGGTGCGTTGGGCACCAACAGATGCTATTGTATGGCAAAGAGCAAATACTTATGGTTATACACTAGAACGCTTTACGGTATACAGAGATGGTAAAAGATTAGAATCACCAGAACAAAAAACTATTGTTGCTGGAACTTTAAAACCTGCTCCTGTAGCATCTTGGGAAGAAATTTCTATGGCTAATGATAATGCTGCTATACTAGCACAAGCAATTCACGGTGAAGATTTTGAAGTTGGCACAGATGAAGGTGAGTTAATGGCTATTGTAAATAAAGTACAACAATTAGAACAACGGTACTCTTTTGCCTTATTTGCTGCCGATATGAATTTTGAAGCTGCAAAATTAGCTGGTTTGGGTTTTGAAGATACCGATATTAAAAGTAACGAAGGCTATTTATACCGTGTAAAATCTGCAATTCCTGCCGAGTTAGCAACTAATGTAAAAGAAGGTTTAATTTATATAGAAGCTTCTAATACAGAAGCACTACCTGCTCCTATAGATTTAGTAGGTGTTTTTAAAGATAAAGAGGTATTACTTACGTGGGAATATGAGCTATTTAAAAGTATTTACGCAACGTATTATGTAGAACGTTCTGAAGATGGCACCAATTATAAACGTTTAGACGACCTACCATTAGTAAACCTAAATAACACAGAAGATTCACCTACAAAACGTATGTATTATGTAGATACATTAGCCCAAAACAACAAAAAATACTACTATAGAGTATTAGGTGTTTCACCTTTTGGAGAGCAAGGTGAGCCCTCAAAATCTATTGTTGGTCAAGGTCAAAAAGCTTTAACAGCTACTCCTTTTATTACCAACCATAAGTTAATAGGTGATAGTAATGCCGATATCTTTTGGGAGTTTCCAAAAGAAAAAGAACTAGAGGTAGCTGAATTTCAAATAAGAGCTGCTACTAAAGATAATGGTGATTATGAAACCATTAGAAAAGGAATTACTCCTCAAACAAGATCTACAAATGTAACCACACCATACGCTACCAATTATATAAAAGTTATTGCTATTGGAAAAGATAGTACAGAAACAGCATCGTTTTCTGCTTTGGTGCAGTTTGTAGATTCTATTCCGCCTTCAAAACCAGTTGGTCTTATTGGTGTTATGGATAGCTTAGGTATAACTACCATTACTTGGGAACTAAACACAGAAAAAGATATGTTGGGTTATCGTGTTTTTAGAGGGAATATAAAAAACGAAGAATATGCACAAATTACTGTAGATCCGGTTACTACAAATAAGTTTACAGATACCGTACAAGTTAAATCTTTAAATGATAGAGTATACTATACTGTAGTAGCTGTAGATAACAGATATAACAACTCCGATTACTCTGATGTATTAGAGATTAAAAAGCCAGATGTTGTACCTCCTTCCTCTCCTATTTTTAAAGAATATAAAGTTCATAAAGATGGTGTTTCGCTTTCGTGGATAAAAAGTGTTAGTACAGATGTAGACAAGCACCAACTTTTTCGTAAAAATAAAAGCACTGTGAGCGATTGGGAGTTGATTTTTGAAACCAATGACACTATCACAAATTTTAATGATAACAAAGTAGTAGCTGCTACAAAATACACCTATAAAATTCAGGCTATAGACGATAGCGGACTGATATCTGCGGACTCACCTACCCTGACCATAGAAACAGCTTCTAATACAGAAGATAAAGTTTTAAAGGGATTAAACGCAACAGTAGACAGAGAGCAAAACAACATTACACTATACTGGCGAAAATTACCATCTGAAATTAAAGAATTGGTCATTTTTAAATCTAAAAAAGAAGGAAAACCTTCTACTTGGAAGCAATTGCCTGCAACACTCACAAAAATTATAGACAACAATATATCTCCCAATAATATCTATATCTACCAAATACGCCCTGTATTTGCAAATGGTAGTTTTGGAACTTTGGAGACTATAGAAGTAAATTATTAAGCTATGAAAAAAATATTTCTTTTAATCATAATTTTTTTAGGTGTTTCCAACTCTCTATTAAGTCAATCATATGAAATTAAAATTTATGATTATAACTATTGGATGACTTCCAGTGGAAATAATGTGTGTTCTGATAGAGGCACTCACTTAACAATAGTATACTTTGATGGAGATAGAGAAGAAATATACTCTGGTAATGCTAATGGATCTTTATCTGTTGCTAACTTAAGAACAATTGTAAGACAAAAACGAGTAACTAAAGTTGAATTTACTTCTTTTTTCCGACGTAGGTCCGGTATAACTTGTTCTGGAAATACATCTAGCATTGATGTAGAAAATACAATTTCCACTAGCGGTTGTGCTTATAATGGATTAATACAAGATCAAGAAACAGGAGGTTCCTCACGTTCATCAATTAGTTTTAGGTATGATATAAAACCTTTGATAGAACTAGAAACACCACCTAGTGACCTTATTGGTTATGAAGATGAATTTGATGTTAATGTCACAGCTAATTCAATAGGCTTTAACTCATCTGTCTACAATTGGCAATATCAAGTTGTTAGCAACGAAAGTGATATATCTAATAACAATTGGTTAAATATGCCCTTTTCAACTGCAACTCAAGGTGAAACTTCATTTTCTTTAACTCCTTCAAGTTTTTTAGATGAAAGTACTATTGGTAAATTTTTAGCAATTAGAGTTAATATGTGTGGAGATTTAGAGTCTCCAACCAATAATGTATTTAAAATACTCCCATCTGCACCACAAATTACAGGTATTGAAAATAATACTGGCTTACGCTGTAATGGTACAGATGACGCAGAAATAACCCTTGTTTTTGATGAAAATTTAGAGCCTGGAGAAAGTTTTGGTATAGTAATAGAAGATTTATCAAATTCTACTCCAATAAAAAATATTAACAATATTACTGCTGATGACATCATTAATGACAGATTAACCATAACTGGATTACCAGGAAGTACTGATGATGGTTTTCGTATAGAGTTTGTTGGTGGTACTACCCTTTTCGCTGATGGTGATAATCATAAAATTGATTTTGAAGTTTATGAACCACATTATGTTAGCTTTGAACTTTCAGATTCTACTAAAGTAAACTGTAAAGATGGACAAGATGGTACCGTTTTAGTTACAGCTGAAGGTGGTACAGAGGGTAATTATCAATACCAACTAACAAGACCAGATGGTACTATTGAGGATTGGGTTAATTTTGAAGATACACATACACATAGAATAAATAACTTGTCTGCAGGACTTAACAAAATTAAGGTTAGAGATGGTAATGAGTGCGTTGCAAAAGAATTAGTTCCTGATGATGATGGTAATGATACTCCCGATCATGATAACGATTTAATTTTAGAACAATTAATTGAAGAACCTAACAACATATTAGCTTTAGAATTTTTACAAGTAACAGTAGATAGATTAAACGAAAGTAATGATGCTACCGCTAATGGGTTCACAGATGGCCGTATTATTGCAGTAGTTACTGGTGGTACAGCACCTTATAATGTAGTATGGACGAATAAAAATACCGGAGTTGAAGTTACAACTGTTTCTAGCTCTGCATATGATGCAGATGAAGAAAGTCAAACTTTTACTTTAAATAATATTGGAGAAGGCACGTATACTTTAACTGTAACAGATGCTAACCATACACAAGCAACACAAAAAACTACTTGTTTTGCTGAAGGAGATTTTTCTATAGAAGATCCTGATGAATTACTACTTACTATTGAAGAAGCGAACCCTGTTTCATGTAACAGTTTAAATGAGTTTAACAATCCTGTTGGAGACGGACAATTAGTTGCTCACGCTACAGGTGGTATTAAATTAGATGCTTTAGCAAATAGCGGATTACCATATTATTATACTTGGAAAAAAGAAGATGAAAACGGAGTTTTTCAAGTACTTACAGAAGAAAAAGATAGTATTATCAGCAATTTAACTGCTGCTCGTTACTCAGTAAATATTAGAGATGCAAACGGCATTGTTATTGGCAATTATGTAAACAATAGTTTGGTTAATGAGACGGATGTTATTCACGACTTACTAGATCCTGAACCTTTTGTAATTACTTTCACCAAAGGAGATTTATTATGTTCTGATGGCACTGAAGGTTGGGCAGAAGCTACAATTACTGGTGGAACTGGTTCGTATACATTAAACTGGTCTAATGGCTCTACAGAACCTAGAATTGAAAATCTTGAAAAAGGAACTTACCTTCTTTTTGTTACAGACGAAAAGGGGTGTCAGGCTACAAGTCAAGTTATAATTGATGCTCCTAACCCACTTCAAGTTGCTATTTTAGAAGAAAACGATCCTGTTTGTAATAATGGTTCAGACGGTGTAATATCTTTAGGTATTAGTGGCGGATTAGAAGATTACACATATAATTGGCTTAAAGATGGTAATGTTATACCTAGTCAGACTGGTTTTTACGCCAACAACTTAACCGCAGGGACGTATACTATCACAGTTATGGATGCTAATTTATGTTCAGAAACAGTAGAAATTACGTTAGAAAATCCTAGTCCAGATTTAATTAGCTTAGGAGAAGACAGATTACTTTGTGGCGGACAAAGTGTTGTTTTAGATGCAACATACCAAGGTAGTGGCACCACATATTTATGGACATCGGATAACGGATTTACAAGTACAGAACCAAGTATAGAAGTTGCCGAAGCTGGTACCTATACTGTACAAGTTACAACATTATTGGGTTGTAATGGTGGTGATAGTATTGTTATTACTACATCAGATACGCCAATAGATGCACACTTTATTGTAAGTACGCAGGCTTTTGCTGGTGAAGAATTAGCTTTAGTTAATATTAGTGAACCTATAGGCGATAAAGTAGAATGGTTTTTACCTGATGAAGCTGTAGTAATTGCTAAAACAGATGAAAATGTTATTCTTTTGTTTGATGAACCTGGTTCTTATGATATATTGCTACGCTCTAACCAAGGAACTTGTTTCTTAGACTATATGAAAACTATTATTATTGGCAAAGCAGAAAACATTCCAGACATTGGCGATGCTGAAACGCCGTTCATTCAAGATTTTAAAATATATCCTAACCCTTCTAATGGTCAATTTTATGTAGATATTTTACTTTCTGAGGCTAGTCCTATATCGCTTAAAATATTTAGTATGGCATCTCAAGGTTTGGTAAACGAACGTAAAGAAAAAGCAGCAGTTAATTTTAATTTAGAATATGGTACAACATTAGCCTCTGGAACTTATGTTCTTTTGTTAGAAACTGCTAAAGGGAGTGAAATCAGAAAAATTATTATTAACTAGTATGCTTAAGTCTAAAAAAATAGTGCTTTACTATTGTAATTTAATTGCAATTTTACTTTTGTATACTGGTTGTACGCAAGAGCAAGCTGTACCTGTTGTTATAGATTTTGAAATTGCTATTATTAATGATGATTATTCTATACCTGTAACGGTTAAAGTGTTAAACAAAACTGTTGGTGCAGACGCCTATTCTTGGTCTTTTGTAGGTGCAGATAGGGAATCTAGCACAGATAGAAACCCTGGTGCTTTAGTCTACAACAATAAAGGCGAATATACCATACGTTTAGATGCATCAAACAAAGATGGCTCTGCAGATAGTAAAGAAATTACTTTTAGCCTAGATGCTGCTGTAGAAGTTGCTTTTGATGCCGAAATACAAACTAATAATTTTGCGCCTGCATCAGTTTTAATAACTAATAACACTAAAGGAGCCACAACTTATAATTGGACGTTTGCAGGTGGTACTCCAGAAACATCTACAGAAGAACAACCAGGAACAGTAGTTTTTAATGAACCTGGCGATCATCTAATAACATTAGTGGTTGGTAACGGAAAAGAAACTCACGAATTAGAGAAAACAATTACAGTTGCAGATGGTTTGGTAGCAGATTTTGATTGGGAAGTCGCTTTTCAGGATGATGATCTTCAAATTCCGGTATCCCTTACAATGCAAAATAATAGTACAGGTGTTTTAACGTACAACTGGACTTTTTCTAATGCTACACCATCAACTAGTACAGAGGAAAACCCAACTGTTACTTTTACTTCAGAAGGCACTCAAACACTAACGTTAACGGTTTCTAATGGTAAAGAATCAAAATCGATCTCTAAAACTATAGAGTTATTAGCAAATACCAATATTAGAAGTTTAACGGATATAAAATTCGGAATTAACACTGCACATAACAACAATACTGTAGGTGCTTTTTATTCCGCCACAACCAGAGAAATATATACTAAAGAAGAACTAGATGCCATAGATGGTAGCTTAATAGATATTGTATTTTTTGGCTTGGGTGAAGACTTTACCTTTAATAAGTTTGTATCTCCAGACGATTTAAGCACTACTACGTTTCCTGCATTAATAAATGCACAAAACACACGTATTATTAATTCTCAAGAACAATGTGGTTGCTCTACATTATTAACTTTAGCAGAGTTTGATGCTATGACAGATGATAGTATTTTAAGCAGTTTAACCGTTACAGAAACCAATGGTGGTTCTCAACATTTTACAGATACTACAGTGCCCAGAATTGTTTTGTTTACTACTGCAGACGGTAGAAATGGTGCTATAAAAATAAAAGAATATGTAAAAGACGGACAAAACTCTTACATACTAACCGATATTAAAATACAGAAACAGTAAGATGAAAATACGTAATTTAATACCTTTTAAAACAAGCATATTAAGTGCACCTATAAACAAGCTTTTAGGTTTTGCATTAATATTGCTAGTACTACTTACTAGCTCTGTAGCATCAGCACAATTATTCCCCGTACAAGTATCGCCACAGTTAACACCTCCTTACAGTTTAAAACTGTCTGACTATAGCACTTCTACCACAGAAAAATTATTGGTAAACTTGCTTTTAACAGATGTTAATGAGTCCGACTTACAAGTGCGTTTACGATTTTCTATCTCTGGTAACAGTGTTAACATACAATCTAAAGATTTTGTACAAAATGCTGCGCCAATACAATTAACAGGTGGTATTCCGTTGCGCTTATCTAACCTAGATTTGCAACCGTATTTTGACTTACAAAACTTAGATGGCATTACTCCTAGCGAATACAGCAAACCGCTACCAGATGGCCTGTATCAGTTTTGTTTTGAGGTTTTTGATTGGACTACAGGTAGACCTTTATCAGAAAAAAAATGCTATCCTGTTTACTTAGTACTTAACGATCCTCCTTTTTTAAATTTGCCACAAAACGGAGAGCAAGTACCTGCCCAAGATCCTCAAAATATTATTTTTCAATGGACACCAAGACACGTAAATGCAACTGGTGTTGAGTATGAGTTTGAACTGCGTGAACTTTGGGACACAAATGTAGATCCACAAGCAGCTTTTTTAGCTTCGCCAAACTTATACCAAACTAAAGGTTTTGCAAATACCCTACTCTACGGCCCTGGAGAAACTAGCCTTTTAGAAGGCAAAACATACGGGTGGCGTGTGCGTGCTATTGTTAGCGATGGTATTAGTGAAACTGCTGTATTTAAAAATGGTGGTTATAGTGAAATTTTTTACTTTACCTATACTGGCAAGTGCGATGCTCCACAGTATATTTTAGCAAAGTCTGAAGGTACAACCACAGAAGAAATTACCTGGCAGCAAAACCCAGACCATATTAACTACCAAATACAATTTAGAAAAGAAGGTGGCAGTAATAATGTGTGGTTTGAATCTGAAACTGTTGAAACTAAAAAGAAATTATTCTTTTTAGAAGCAGAAACTACCTATGAGTATAGAGTTGGTGGCCAATGTGTACAAAATGGTGGCTACAGCTACTCCGCAATAAACACCTTTACTACGCCTGGCAAAGAAGATGCTAGTGAGTACAATTGTGGCATACCTCCAGAAATTGTAATTACCAACCAAGACCCGCTACAATTACTAGGCGTTAATGATGTTTTTACAGCAGGTGATTTTCCTGTAACCGTAAAAGAAGTAAATGGCGGCAATGGCAATTACACAGGTTGGGGTTTTATAGTAGTACCATATTTAGGAGACACACAAATAAGGGTTACTTTTAACAACATACAAATAAATACAGACAAGCAATTAACCAATGGTATTGTAGAAACGGAGTATGATGAAAAGTTTGCTACTACCGGTGGTGCTGGTATGTCTGATGTATCTGAATTAACAGAACTTATTGAAGGTGATAATGATATTGATGAATTAAATGTAAACTTTGTTATACCTCCAGATTATTTTGAAGATTACATTACTGTTGAAGACGGACAAATTGTTATTAGAAATCCTAATGATGCACAGGTAAGAACTTCTCCTTTAGGAGATGATAAAGTTATTGTAGATAGTGCTGGCAACACCTACCACGTAGATGCAGAAGGTAATGTAACCAAAGGTGGTAAAATAGACAAAGGCGGACCTGTAAATCCAGATAATGTAGAAGGTGTAACCAAAAACGGAGACATAGAGTCTTTAACTGCCAAAGGTATTACTGTAACTTTTAATACTAGAGGCACTTACGGTTATGACAAATTACCAACAGGAATAAATAACACCAAATTAAATGAAGAATATAAAACTATAAAAGATGCACAAGGTGCTAACTATGAGATTGTAAATCACGTAGCAGAAAAAAACAACTCTTCTTTAATTACAGCAACAGTTAGTATTTCTAACTCAGACTACACCATTGATGATCTTATTTTTAAGACCAAACAAGGAGAGTTATTAACGCATACAAAAGCTACCAACAACACTATTAACTTAAGTGTACAAGGAAGGTATACTTTTGAGAACGAACCTATTTATGCTGTTGTAAAATCTAAACAAGACACTACCAAACAACAAACGGCTGGTGCGTTTAATTTATGGCATTTATCTAGAAAAACTGTAGACGTTGTACTCGTTTCTGTAAACGGTGCACAACTACCTACAGCAATAGACTTAAATACAATTTTTAACCAAGCTTCAACTACGCTTAATATAGAGACTAAAAGTGTTTCTTTAACTAATGGCCTATTAGGAGCCGATAATAAATTAGAAATTGGAGACAAACCTTGGTTAAACACCTATAACCAAGAGCAGAAAGCCATTATAGCAGATTTAAAACAAAAAATAGACTACCAAAAAGATAAATACTACGTCTTTACATTTAATTCTAGTTTTAATACAACTAAGTCTATAGCTGGTTTTATGCCACTAAAACGCCAGTTTGGTTTTGTATTTAATGGTGGGTTAAGCTCAGATGAAGAAGGTAAAGGAGATTTAGCAAAAGTAACAGCGCATGAAGTTGCTCACGGTATTTTTGCCTTACAACATCCTTTTACAACTTATGGCGATGATATAAAAGGAAAAACTCCTTGGCTTATGGACTATGCTAACGGTGACCTTTTAAGTCATATGGACTGGGCACAAATACACAACCCAAATTTAAAGTTCTATATTTTTCAAGATGAAGAGGATGGGGAGAGTACTAAGTTCTCTAAAATACCTGCAGAGTTTTCTAATGGTAATGGCACATTTACCTTTATGACTTTAAATGGAAGTTATATTACATTACCCTCTGACATAAAAGATATAGTATTTTCTACAGGCTTAAACGAAATTGAAAAATATATTGATTATCCAGTTGGGGCTATTTTAGGTTTCACAATAGGAGATGAAGAGTTTGAGGTAGATGTAGATAGAAGTACTAATTTTACTAACGTAATCACTAAAGAAGATTTAACATTTACTTATAAAGGATTTATATCAAAGAAAACAAAACAATATTATGAATCTACGCAATACAATCAAGAAAGGCAAGAGTTAATTGCTTTGTTTCCTTATTTTGAAAAAGGTTCTACTTATGAGGTAATAAGTTATAGACTTCAAAAATGTAGCGTTCCAAGCAGCGTTAGTTTTGCTCCTTTAGCAAACAACAAAGTGACATTTAATTTAATAGATGATTATCAAAAATTAAAATCTATATATCAAGGAAAGACTGAATTATACAAAGATTATGATTACCAAAACGTTCCTTTCCCTGGTCAATATGAAGTAAATGCTAGTAGAATGACTGACATTCTCAGGAACATTACTGGGGATTATATGATATGTGCAAAGCTGGCATTATTAAACAATACGCAACCTTTGTTATTTAAGGATTTCATTTCTGAAAAATTTGGAATTAATGATTATGATGAACTATTTCTAAATCATCTGAATTCTGAAGCTAAAATTAAAAATGCCTACATTGACTTAATTAACTATTTTACTAAAAACTCAAAAGATAATACATCTGAGTTTATCTCATTAGTAGATAATTTTAACTATGATTCTGCTAGTAGTTTTGATTATGAAGAAGTTTACGACAAATGGGTTAGAATTTCAACAGAAGACATTATTGAATATATCCCTATAACTACAAGAAAAAAAGCACTTGATTTATTTATTGAAGGATTTAGTTCAACCTTAAGCTCTTCTAATCTTAATAATCTTCACTGGCATAATGGTATTGCAAGATTAATAAAATTCTCAAAAGAAAAGAATAACGAATATGATGATAAAAAAGAATTATATGAGTTTATAACAAAAGAAGAAAATAAATACGTTTGGCAATTTTTAGAAGATGCAAATGATGTTGCAATAACCGAATTTATGAATCAATTTACTCTCCTAAGTAATGATTATGGAGATGTAGATGACCGCATAAAAATTCTTAAAACCCTTGATAACAAAGATGATTGGGGTAGTAAATCAGAAAAAATAATTGCAGGTACTTCTGCTAATCTTACTGATGCTAATAGTTTAGCTTTAGGATTAAAGCTAAAAGAAAATCCAATTTTAGTAAAAAAAATATTTGAAACTTTAGATAATATATCTGACAATACCGAATTAAACAGTTTTATTCAAAATATTTCTAAAGCTTATATCAAAAGCTTTGAGGGAGCATTTCCTAGTTCGGTTTACGGCGATTATGCTACAATTGATTATCTCAATACGGAGTATGATAAGCTTAAAAAAATACCTGAGGACACTAATTACATACCTTTTCATCAAATATCATTGGGTGATAAAGTATATGAAGTTGCAACTGACGCCATTTTTTTAAGACACTTTTTATTTGAGGGAGCTAATTTTTCTACTAAAATAAATGAAAGTGGAAATATTGAGGTAAAATTCAGCATAAAACATTTTGGTAAGAGTGATAAAGAAATTATAAATAGGACTTTTAACCCAATGGATTTAGTGTATCTAGATTTCAAGGGAAATATTTATTTAGACACTCAAAAATTTGATAAGGGGTCTGCTTTTATGGTACCTGCTATATTTCTACATTGGTTACAAGATTCTATAGTAGATGATCAAATTAAATCAACAGTTAGAATAGCAGCAGATATCTTAGCCATTGCAGCTGCTCCTGCAACATTTGGAGCAAGTAGTACTTTCTTAATTGCATTAGAGCAATCAGCAGCTGGTATAGATATATATATGATGCTGCAAAGAGAAGAAGTAGCTGATTACCTTGGAGAAGACATATACCCTTTATGGGATAATATGTATACTATATATCAAGTAGCACAATTACCATCTGCAATAAAGGGACTATATCAGACTGTTGCTGTAGGGGGTAAAAATGTTTTAAAATTTGGGTTAGTAACAAAACAGGCTATAAAAACATTACCTGCTCAATTAAAAGGAATGTCTTCTGGAAATAGAGCTATTCTATTAACAAAATTAAATAATACATATAAAGAATTAGTTAAGTACAGAGAGTTTTTTCCTAATACAGCTAGCTACGATCAAATTTTAGAAGGCTTTGCCGAGTTAACTCTTGTAGTAGCTTCAGAAGCTAAAAACGCATTTATAACTGCTAAAGGTAAATTTGATTATTATAAAAAAGTATATAATGTTACAGCAGAATTAGAATACTCACTATTTAAGTATAATTTTGAAGGGGGTGATGATGCTCTTACTATATATAATACACTTAAGCTCCCAAATAGTTTAACTAACTCTAAAAATATTATTGTTTTAGAAGAGTTTAATGCTATAGACAAATCTGTAGATGCAGCTACCGCAAAGTGGCAAATAGTAGAAAACATTGAGGATGGTAAGTATTACATTAGAGCTGCTACAGCTGATGACCTAACTGTTTCCAATTTTATAAAAAAATTAGAAGATGATGGTTTTTCCAGCTTAAAAACAACTTTAGAAAACTTAAATGACCAAGGAAAATTAACAAAATTTGCCGATCAATTTTCAGAATTACCAGACTTACTTAATGCCCTAAACAAAAAACCAAAATCAGTTGAAGCTTGGGCTGTTTTAGACGATATAGGAGTTGATGATGTTATAAAAATAGACTTAGAAAACCTAGATGAAGTTTCTGAATTAATTGGTGGGAGTTATAAAACTTGGAAAACAAGCTCTGCCGGTGTTAACAATAGACTTTGGACAAATATAGATTTTACGGGCAAATATTATAAGGTTAAGTTTTTAGATGATGTAGATTTAGGTGTTGCAAGCTCTAGTTATACCCAAGCAACAAAAACAATTGAGTTTGACTTAAATGTTCCTCCATTTTTACAAAAACAAGGAGTAGCATCTGAAATTTATGCAAAAGGTTTAGCCAACCATCCAGAAACAAAAATTATAAAAGAAGAGTACATAGCATCTAGCCGCTATATTGGTGGTGAACCAGCTAACCTCACTGAGTTTAAAAAACTTATAAATGGAACAGACGCAATTCCACCTGTTTCTCCAAAAGAAGCTGCTTTTTTAACTCCTTCTGGAAAAACTATTAAAAGAAATAATTTTGATGCGGAACCTGAAATACTAATAAATACTGATAATAATGTAACCATACAGTTTAGAAGGGCTGGAAGTGCGGCAAATACTGTGGTTAACAACATAGATGATTTTGCTAGATTATCTAAGGCACAAAAATTAAGTTACATAGAAGATGCTTGGAAAGCATATTATCCTCAAATTTTCTTTGAGCGAAAGTTGTTTGAAGATATGATGGGCAATTACAGGTATTTGAAAACTTCTGGATGGGGACATACAGATGAAATTGCAAGTAATTTTAAAGCCATTGATTTTTATAAAAATGGAACTTCTTCTGGTAATAATATTTTTACAGAGACCGTAGTTTCTATGAAAACTACAACAGTTACAGATGTAAATAAATGGTTAGAATCTAATGCAATAAAGAATAACTTAGATAATCTTATTGCAGGTAAAGGGGCTAATAATGGTATTACTTGGAATGGTAAAACAATTATTTATAATAAAGTAGAAGTTCATATTTATATGCCAAAAGAAAAATTTAAAGATGCCATTAAAAATGAATGGTTAAACACTTTAAAGGTGGAGAGACCAACAATAGATTTTAAGATTAATACTTTAGAAGAATTTATCCCATAATGAAAATATCAGACCCTTGGATATCCAAAGAGAAATTTAAGAATATTTCCAAAATAAAAGAGAAAATATCTTACGATGCTTATATCGAATTTATAGATACTCATCAAGACTATTTTACTTGGGAAGAAGAAACTGAACAAGGTAAAAATACTTTAAAGAATTTAGATGAAATACCAAAGGCCTTTAGAGATGGTATATTGAAGAGTCATAGTAAACAAAAAGCTAATGCTGAATTTAATTTAAAAAAGGGGTATTATGAAGTTGTTGTTCAATTCAATGAAGAACTTGGAGTGATTAGAACTACTTTTCAAAAAAAAATTAAGAAGCATCATTTAGAATTGTTATTAGAGATGGCAAATTATTTAGATGCTTTGCTTCTTGTTGATGGCACAAAGATTATAAATAAAGAAACTTTGAAAAATGAAATTTCTTAAATTCATAAAATATATATTTTTCTTACTCTTAACCCCCGCTAGCGCTAGCGTCACGCTCGTGCCGTAAGGAGTAAGCAAAGCAAAAAACAATATAAAAGTAAAATGAGCAGAAAATACAAATTTAATAATCCAACAGCAGCTTACTTTGTAAGCTTTGCTACTGTTTATTGGATAGATGTATTTACTAGACAAACTTATTTTAATGTATTAGAAGAAACATCAATTTAAAAACAAAAAAATAACCCAAATAAATTACATACAACTATGAAAAAACAATTGCTTATTGCCTCATTATTTTTAGTATCTCTTGGTGCTATGGCACAAAAAATAAAAGAAAAAAAAGGGGAGATATTTTTAGATAAAGTAAAAATTGCAAACATAGAAAAGGTAAAAACAGAAAAGCCTAAATACTACCAAATATCAGACGTAGATGGTAATCCGCTTTTTAAAGTAAAAACTTTTGTTTACAAGTCTATCTTATTTCATGATGATGAAACTATAGACTACCACGTGGTTACAGGAGACAAAATACAAGACACACTTGCTATAGTAGAAAAAGGCTTTTACATTACGCAAAAAAGAATTGTAAAGTACTTGGTAGAAGTTGGTTTTTTAAATAGTAACGGCTATAATGAAGCTAATATTCCCTATTTAATAGCTAAATCTATCAAAATTCCAACAAAATTGGTAGAACTACAAAACAACGAAAAAGAACTTAAAAAACACATTGGCTATAAAGTAGAAAGAGACTTTGAAAATCGTGATATTTTTATAAAAACCTATGCTCCTAAACAAACAACTAGTATTAAAAGTACTATGATGGTTACTGCTACTGAGTTAGAAATTTACCAAAATACTGCTACAGAAGAAAACCCAGATAGTGAGCCATTATTAATTGGTTACGGTGTGTATGAGTTTAAAACTTTTGCAAATAATACTACGTATAAAAAAACGTACTTATTAAATTCTAAAAGAGTGCCTTTGGCATCATACGTAACCTATAATTACAAAACATACGTTCCTTTTAGAAAAGAAGAAAGCGACAAACTAGACAAGTTAAAAACCAAAGAAGAAGTTTTAAAAGCTATGGCTATAAACCATATTTTAAGAGAAAAACTATAATTCTTGTTTTTACTACTACTATAAACACCAACCAACTTTTTTCTTGAAAAACCTATTACTTTCACTTTTTATACTACTACCTACACTTGCCATATCGCAAAGTGTAGATTTAGAAACTTTTGGAAAATCTTCGCCTTTTAAAGTAGGCGGAGGTATTTCCGCTAGTTCTGTATTTTACAGTAGCAACCAAAGAAACAACAGAGAACCTTTTACGTATTACGCACAAGGTAATTTAAATTTTAGTTATTATAATTTTTCTATTCCTGTTAGCTACAACTACTCTAACCAAGGGGAACAGCTAGGCTATCAATTGCCTTTTAATTTTAACAGGTTAAGCTTACACCCTAAATACAAGTGGATTACTGCGCATATTGGAGATGTAAATATGACATTTTCTCCTTACACCTTAAGCGGACACCAATTTACTGGTGGTGGTGTAGAACTAACACCTAGTAAAGGTTTTACATTTAGTGCTATGTATGGTAGACTTTTAAAGGCTACAGAACCTGTAGAAGATGAGCGTGCCGTAGTTGCCTACCAAAGAATGGGTTATGGTTTTAAAACGGTGTTTGAGCAAGATAAATACAGTGTGGGTGTGTCTACGTTTTATGCATCGGACAGGGAGAATTCTATTGATATTAACCCAGATGTAGAAGGTGTGTTACCTAAAGAAAACCTTGTTCTTGGTTTTGAAGGTAGTGTAAACCTATCTAAAAACTTAGAGTTGCGTGCAGAATATGCTACAACTGCCATAACGCAAGACACTAGAGCGCAAGAGACCTCTAGTGGTAAAAAAGGACTGTTAGGAAGCTTTTTTAAAAACCGAGCTTCTACAGAATATTACAATGCGTATAAATTAGGTGTAAACTACTCATTTTACCAAGCAAATCTTGGTGTTAATTATGAGCGTGTAGATCCTGGTTATGAGACTTTAGGTGCTTATTTTTTTAACAACGATTTTGAGAATATTACTCTAAACTTATCTAGACCACTATTTAACAATAAAGTAAATTTAAGCTTTAATGTTGGTTTTCAGAGAGATGATCTAGACGACCAAAAAGCAAACCCTACAAGCAGATTTGTTGGTGCTGCAAATGCAACGTATACTGCATCAGAGCGTTTAACATTTACTGGCTCCTACTCTAACTTTAGTACTTACACCAACGTTAGAACCAATCAGTTTGATGATATTAATGATGATAATTTACTAGACAACGCTACAGACTCTTTAAATTACAAGCAGATATCGCAAAATGCAAATTTAAATATCAACTATATTTTATCGAGCTCTAAAACCAAAAAAGAGAATGTAAATTTAAATTACAATGTTAGTGATATTGCCAATGAACAAGGGGGAATTGTTAGAATTGGTGATGCGTCTACTTTTCATAACATAGCTACCTCCTACACTATTGGTTTTACAGAATTAAACCTAAATATAACACCATCATTAAATGGTACATACAATACTATTGGTCGTGAAGATGCTACAACTTGGGGTCCTACCTTAAGCGTTAAAAAAGGCTTTTTTGACAACAAATTAAAATCGGTTTTAGCATCATCTTACAACAAAACCCAAAATACAGGTGGTACCACAAACATTACCAACCTTAGAGGTGGTGTGTCTTACGTGTTGCTAGAGAAACACAACCTAAGTTTAAATGCAATTCAGCTTTTTAGAACCACACCAACGGTTTCTGGCTTAAAAGAGTTTACGGCAACTTTCTCATACAACTATTCTTTTGACGTTAAAAAACCTAAAATTAAATGGGGTAAAAAAGACAAAAAACGTAAAACTAGAGATAGTATTATTACTATAAATTACAAAAAATACAAGTATGTAGATTATGCCAATAATATTACAGACACTATTTTACAACTAACCAAAGATCCTAACTTTGGAAAAATACCAGACGATAAAAATCTTGAGTTAAGAGGCTTGGCAGATAATATGATAAAAGCTATTGGTAAAAAAGATGCTGTTTACAAAGAGCAAGCTATTATCTATTTAAAGTCTTTAGAAGATTTTAAAGGTTTTCAGGAAAAATACAACGACTTTGTACTACGTGCATATAATAAACTAGTTAAAGATGCAGAAGATATAGACTATAAACTAGAAAAAGAGTTTATACGCTTAAATGCTGAGAATAACGACCCTAAAGTTAAAAAGACAGCAGCAAGTAAAGAAAAACTAAAGGTTGTTAATGAGCGTTTTGACAACCATAGAAATATGTTAGAAGGTATGCGTACTTGGGACATTATGGATGAAATTAATAGTACACGTTTAACAGCCTTTAAAGACAAGCATATAAACAAGGTTTATTTAATGTACACCAATGGTAAAACCGAAGTAGACATTGTAAACTTTTTAGAGTATTATTTAGCTGATTTATACCATAAGCAGATTAAGAAATAGGTTATAATGAAACTCTCAGATAAAACAGAAGAACTGCTTGTTAATTTGCTCGCACTTGCTACTACTGTATTTCTTTACTATATATACGATTATTGGACTCCTTTGGAAGAATTTCCTTCTAGTTGGCGAGCTGGTTTGTTAGAAGCAATATTAAAATACCTACACAACAACAAATTTGGTGTATTTTTAGGTAAAGGAACTTTACTTATTTTAAGTGCTTATTACATCTATAAAATTATAAGAGACTTTAGTAAAAACAAGTAAAATTTTTAGTTTGTTTAACGGCACAAGCAAGATGCTTGCGCTAGCGGGGGGGGGTCTCCACCAATTAGACCTTTAGATTATTAATTATGTTTATTCAATTAAAACCACAAGCTCCTTCTCAGCTTGGTAGAGAAACAGAGTACGACAAGTCGTTTACACCTTGGAAAGTATTAAAGTTACATATTGTTTTAGATTTATGGTCAAATGACGATATTTTAAGAAATTCACCTTGTTATTTTATAACTAAAAGAGTTTATGATGCTCTTTTAAAGACAAATTTTACTGGATTTGAATTTGGAGAAAAAGTAAATGTTGAAGTTTCTGAGACTTTTAAAAATTTATACTCTGAAAAAAAACACCTGATTATTACTTAATTAGAATAACTGGAGAGGCGAAAAAAGATGATTTTGGAATAGAAACTCCAAATAAATTGATAATATCAGATAATGCTCTTTTGTTTTTAAAAGAATTTAATTTGGTAGATGCAAGAGTTATTTCTTTATCTTGAGAATAAACCTGTCTCGCTTTCGAGTCCTCCCCCGCTAGCGAAATCATCCTGCTCCTGCCGTAAAGAGTAATCAGAGTAACAAAAAATTAAAAAACCACCCAAACGGTACATTTAGGTGGCTTTTTACTAATTTTTAAGTATTACTGTTTATAAAATTGTTTGCTTTCTGTTCCTGGTATAGAAATAATATACATTCCAGATTTTAAATTGTCTAAAGAAATAACTGCTTCTGCTGCTGTTGCATTCATTTCTTTAACAACAACACCACTCATATTTCTAACAACTAGCTTATCTCCTACTTTTACTCCTGCTACCTTTATTAATTCACTTGCTGGGTTAGGATATACTGTTAAAACAGCTTCACTGCTTCTTAAACTAGCTGTTGTTGGTACTATTTTCCATTTTTGGTTGCCATTGTCCTTACCATAAAAATAAGTTATAGCATTTGTATTTAATGTCCCATTGTTACGGTCTAAACCTTGTGTTTGGCAATGGTTAGGTAATAAGCCGTATACATTTGCACCGTTTTCTACAACTTTCCATTGTTGGTGTTTTCCAGCTGCACTAGTATATGTTGCTACTTGTACTTTATTCTCACATTTGGCGTATGGTACTTCTAAAAATCTATTGTTTGCTTTATTTTTTATAGTGTATACGTTATCACCTAAATGCGTAAAAATCCATTTTTGATCATCAAAATTACCAGGATTTACCATTTTTGCATTAAATGTCTCTAAGGCTCTAGACAATAATCTTTGGTTAGAAGTTACAGACTCTATAGTATACATTCCATTATCTATTAACTGAGAGGTTACTGGCGAACCTGCATCTGCTTTTCCTTTAAGCAATACAATTGCAGAATAAGGCGCTACTGTTACATTTCCTGTGTAATTTTTATGCTTAGCATCTACATAATCTGTAGATCCTAAACTTACAGATTTTGCTACACCTGTTGTATTTACTACAAATTTTATAAATGTACCTGGATTTACTGTTGTTGCAAATTGTACAGGAGCACTCTTTCCTTTTTTCTCGTAATTAGGATATTTTGTTTTAAACTCATTTAACGTATACTCATTTGTCTGCCTAGCTAGCGTAATGCTCAGTTCTTCTTGTCCCTTGTATGGCATACAGTAATAATTACTATTTACATCTCCTAAAAAGGTATTAAAACCAGCATCTGTAATTTGGTTGGTATACCTTGCAGAAAACTGGTTTGGTTTTTTACAAAACAAAATATTATTAGTTATAGTGTTATTGGTGGATTTTGCTACACTACCACCAGCGCCAAAACTATTGCTATAAGTAGATAGTACTAACCCATTGTCACAATTATAAACCGTATTATCTTTAATTTTATTTTTACTAGACAAGTTTGCCATTAAACCCCAACCTACTATATTGTATACGGTATTCTCATAAATTAATTGGTTTTGGGAGTCGTTATCTATATAAATACCAGCTGTTTTAAAGCCTCTACCACTTGGCACACCTCTAATTGCGCCAGGAGAATCGTGTACAATATTGTTATAAATGCTGTTATTTCCGTTTTTATTACCAACAGAATATATACCACCACCATCATCTTTAGTATAACAATAATTACTAATGTTGTTATACCTAATTTTTAAATTACCACCACCAAAATTTAATGCATGATATCCTATGTCTTTAATTGTGTTTTTTTCTATAATGTTAGTAGATGATCCAGACTTACTAATAAACCTTACTCCTGTATAACCAATAAAACCTGGTGCACCCATACCAGTACGCATACCAATATTTTTAACTGTATTATTGCTAAAGGTTAATCCATTTATACCCTCCCAACGTATTGCTACGTTATTACTTTCTTCAAAAACAGTATTTGTTACTTTAATATTGCTTAAGGTAAAACCTAAAGACAAGTAGTTATTACCATTGTAAAAATTACAGTTTGCAATAGTTAAGTTAGATGCACCGCTAATAGACAAAGTCTGACTTAAACCTCCTTCTACTCTTAAATTCTGAATTTTAATATAATTGGTATTATTTAAAGCCAGAGCCTCTTCTCCTGATGGTATTTCTACATTTATATTATTTGGATTAGTATTGCTATACAAATACAATACACCTGCATTGGTATCGTGTGCCCATTCTCCGTTTTTGTCTAATGTGTTAACGTGATTCTGAAAAAAATATCCAAAATTGTTTTCCAAATTGTTTTCAAAACCTGCACTAGGGTCAGCTAAACTAAAATTTACCGTTGTACCTCCGTGAGATGTAACTGTTTCTACCTTTACATTATCATCTGTAGTTCTAATAGCAATTTCACCACCCTTAAACCTGTTTGATGCATATGGTAAACTAGACTCTTCTGAAATAGATTTATTATTTCCTGCGTGAGATTTTATTGTTCTGTAACCGCCATTTGCAGCACTAACATTTGGCTCCCTACCTATTTGCTGTGCTTGATTGTTTAAAAACAAAGACGGAATTCTACCGTTATTTACCTTACCCAAGTTTGTTTTCCAAATATTACCACTATGGCGTGTCCAGTTATTCATTTTTTTAGCCGCTCTAAGTACTGGCTTGTTCCCAGAACCATACGCTTGTAAGACAATAGCTTTACTAGATGACCCTTTTTTGCCTTTTAAATCTAATGAGCCATAAAAGACGTCTCCTCTATTAAAGTTAATAACATCACCTGCTTTAATGTTGTTTTTTTGGCTATTAACCTTATTTATTGTTTTCCACGGAGTAGCCGCAGATGTTCCGTTGTTAGCATCGTTACCAGAGGTGCTAACGTAATAGTTTTTTTGTGCAACTACAGATACTGCACTTAAGAATAGAAAAGCACAGAACAAATATGCTTTTATTTTATGTTTATTTATTATCATAGTAATTGTATTTATAAAGCAGCTTAACTCTAATAGCTAAGCGGCTTTTAGTTATTATTTTTTTATAAACTGAACACCTTTTTCTCCTTCTATACCAATAATATATTTACCGGCTTTTAAGCCCGAAGTAATTAAGGTTTCTGAAGTATATTTGGCTACTTTTTTAAGCAACACATTTCCTAAAAAATCATATAAAACAATATGCTTACCAACGGTAAGTCCAGATACTGTAATATACTCTTGTGCAGGATTAGGATATACTATTACTGTAGTTGTGGCTTCTACTGTTTTTGAACTTAAAATACTGTTAGTTGCTGCATTGTTACAATTAATTTTTAACTCTAATTTTGGTGGTTTTATTCCTTCTTTAGACCAAAATGATACATCGTTACCACTTGCTTGTTTTACTACCAGTGTAATTGTTTCTCCTGGTTGTACACCTGTTAAGTCCCAATTGTAAGTTTCTCCTTTTTTATAAGTAGTTGTTAATGTACCTAATGTAGAACCTGGTAAAGGTTTGTTTGTAGCAGATAAATTATCTTCTGTCCAACTATTAGATTTCCCTTTTAAAACATCTATACGTCCGTTACCATTATCAGTAGATACCGTTAGTTGTAACTTTGCACTAGTAATAGCCGCCGCATTAGCAGGTATTTTAAACTGCAAGTAACTAACCCGCTTAGTGCCCTCTACTCTTAGCTCACTTGTATTATATTTAGATGCTTGTTGTAAATATGCATCTTCTAAAACAGAAACTGTTACCTCTCTATTGCAAGCATTAGAACCTCCTGAATTTTCACTCAAAATTATAGGATACAATGTGCCTCCTTTAGGTGTTAAACTCGCAGATAATGCAGGGAAATTAGTAGCAGGGTTTGCTGGTTTTACTTCCTTAGGCCCTTTATAAAGTAAATTAGGATTAGACCAAGGCCTAGCATTATTGTGGTTTTGTTCTAAACAATTGTTCTTAAAAATAAAATTTGGTTTTTCTGAGTTTGTATGCTGACTAGACCAAGGTCCCATAATTGCATAATAATTAGGCTCTTTGCTGTTATTATAAGCTGCATTAGGAGTATCTGCCTTTGAGTTAGGCATATCAAAAGGCAATGTAATTCTGTTGTTTTCTATTAAATTATTCCCTTTATCTCCACTATGGAAACTCACCTCTTGTCTAAAATCATTATCATAAACCACATTGTACTCTACATTACCGCCTTGTAAAGAAATATGCCTTAAATGTGTAACCTCACAACCTGTTATTAAATTATACGCTCCTTGTATAAAAAAATAACCTTGTGCACCACCAGCTTTCTTATGTGCTCCATCTACCTTTAAATCTCTTAAAGTAATATGGTTAGATGGTACTCTTACAGGATCTCTAGCCGAGTTTAGTATGGTTACTTTATCTAACCAACAATCTTCAGATCTGTTAAACTTTACAGAAATATTATCATTATTTTTTAGCTCATCATTAGCATCTAAACTATAATTCCAGTTGTACTTAGGTTTTCCCCAACTACCTTCTATAGTTAAAGTGTAAATACCACTTTTACGTACTTTGTAAAAACTAAATGCATCACCATTATTCATTTTTATAATACACTTTACATTACCTCTGCTTTCTCCTATTAAAGAGACATTAGATTTCATTACAATACGCTTATTAATAGTATAAGTGCCATTTTTTAGTAACACTGCTACTAACCCACTTTGTTTAGATGCATCATTTATAGTACTATTAATAGCGTCACTATTTGCACCATTTGTAAGTGTTTTTACAACTTTTACATCTTTTAAAAACGGAATACCACCTCTAACACCGGCTTTTTGCCATTCTTTCATTTGCGGATATCTACTGTCATACTTACTATTATTAAAACGTACACCTGGATCACCTACTTTTAATTGTGCTGTTACCTTAAACCCAAAACATAATAGGCAGACTAAACAGTAAACAAATGCTTTTTTTTGTTTATATAGATAAAGTTTCATATCATTTAACTAAAAAAGCTACTTAGAAAATTAATCTCTAAGTAGCCTTATGGTTATTATTTTTTTATAAAATGAATTCCGTCTTTTCCTTTAATAGAAATGATATATTTACCCGATTTTAAGGCTGAAACATCAATGGTTTCTGCAGTAGTACTAGCTACTTTTTTAAGTGCTACATTTCCCGTAAAATCATATATAATAAGTTGTTCTCCATTGGTTACTCCAGTAATGGTTATATAATCTTGTGCCGGATTAGGAAAAACTTTAACATCGCTAGCCATAACCTTTAAAGCAACATTAGCGGTTTTAGAACTAGAGCAGCCCTCCAATACTTCTTCTGGTCCAGCTCCAACAGGTTTAGTATAAGTCTTAGAAAGTACAAACTTATCCATCTCAAATCCGTCCTCTCTCATTGAAAAAGAAATTGTATGCACTCCTGCACTTGGTACATTTATAAATATTTTTTGTGGTTCGCCACAATGGTTTGCATTTGTGCGTTGTTTGCTCTCCCATGTCCATTGTTGTTTACCAGTACACCATTGCATTTTTTGTCCAGAAGCTGGCCAAGTACCATTAATACCAACGTGTACACCGTTATCTTCTGATCCGGTAGAATATGCTCTTACCCAAACAAAATATTTACCCGGACTAGAAAACTTAACTTTATAGTCTACAATAGCTATTTTTCCTGGCTGATTAGAAAAATTTTGAGCATTAAGAGGATCACTATGAGTTACTCTTGTATCTGGTAAAATTTCTAAATACCCGTTGCCACTAGCTTGGTTATAGTGGTTTGTATCTGGATCTGGAGTTGGAGTACCTGTTGTGGTTCCATTAAAAGAATACCATTTTCTATCGCCATCTTTAGATTGACTAAAAAAATGTTCTGCTTCTACAGCTACTACTCCATTTTTTTCTACAGCAATACAATCATTACCAGGTTCTTCAGTAATAACATCTTCTTCAAAAATTAGCTTATTTACATTAAATAAATAACCAGAACCACCTGTAAAGTTTAATTGAAGTGTTTGCTCACCTACTTCTAAATTAACAGTTGTACTTACCGTTTTCCAGGTTTGCCAACCTCCTGTGTTTGCAACTGTAAGTTCTCCAACATTGGTTCCATTTGCATCAATCTTAATTGTACCACCAACAGTATTAGTAGCTACTTTTGCTTGTACTTTGTAAGCACCTGCTTCTACTACACTTACTTTGTACTTGGTAAAATCACCATTTTCTACATAACCTATATTTTTTCCTCCACCAACATCAGATGTGTTTTCTACTTCTATACCCAACTGATCTGTAAAGTTTTCAGCTTCTAATGTTCCTGGTAATGAAATATTGTTATTTACTACTCCGTTAGCTTCATCACATTCAACCTCTAAAATTAATTTAGGAGCAGAAGAACCCTCTTTAGAAGAAAAAGACACATCATTACCCGCAGTTTGCTTTAGTATTAAAGTAATGGTTTCGCCAGGTGTTACATTAGTTAAGTTCCAAGTATAATTACTACCTACACTATAAGTAGTGTTTAATTGCCCTAATTTTGTGCCTTCTGCAGGTTTGTTTGTGTTAGACAAATTAGCCTCTGTCCAGTTAGTAGAGCTTCCTTTAAAAACCTCTATTAAACCATTGCCAGAATCACTAGAAACTGTAAGTTGTAACTTTACACCTGTAACTGTTTTAGAGGTTGTAGGTACTGTAAACTGTAGGTAAGCTAGTCTTCTACCACTTTCTACTCTTAATTCTGCGTTGTTAAACCTAGTTGTTCCTTGTAAATAGGCATCGTTTGTTAAGGTAGCAGTTATATTGCTATTACAACCACCAGCATTACCATCTTCATTTTTACTTGTAACTAACGCAACCCAATCGTTAGTATCTGGTGCTACCAAATTATTACCTAATGTTGTTTTTGCTGATAAATTGCCACCTTCTCTTGGGTTAAACCATTGTACATTATACTTATTATTACCACTTGGCAAGCTTAAAGATGTACTGCCTCCGTTTGGTCTGTATATAGCGTATGTTTTTCCTTCTTCTGCAAAAACATAATCTTTACTATCTGCAGTAACACCGTCATCAGAAACCATTTTTGTTAAGTTAGGTAACAAGTTTTCGTTAAAAAATTTAAGTGCATAACTACCCTGCTTATACTTAGCTCCTCTTTTTCTATGATCTTGTCCGTTAAGGTCACCATCATTACTTGTATAACCACTGTAATACTCTACACCAGCGCCACCAGCTAAAAATGTAGCCCAAAGTACTTTTTCTCTAACCTGCTTGTCAGATACCATTATACCTTGTGATGCACTACCTTGCTCATCATTTGCTACCACCCATTTTTTACCAGTATTTCTTGAATTTATTACCCATCTACGTATATCTTTATGTACGTTGTTTTGACTTGTTTGTACAGATAAGCCTGTTAAGTTAGACTTGTTACCTATTAACGGATTATACCTTTGGTCTTGTTGCCCTGGATAAGTATGCAAAACGATATGATGATTATACGGGTCTAAATTTTTAATATAATTTATAGTAGCTTTTACCACTTCGTCCTTAATGGTAGATTCTTCAGACAAGTTCCAGTTTAATGCTAAATGGTGTGCAAACCTGGCAATTAACTCGCGGTAGTATAATTTTCGTTCCCTACCAAAAGTATGACCATCCATTTTTTCACAATTTTCAGTTTCCATTGTTTTAAAATGCAAGTACATTCCCTTTTTATCTGCGTACTCCATTACTTTCTCCCATTGTGCAAGTTTAGATACATCAAACCTATCTTTATGTAACTTATTCCACTGTTCAGATTTGCTTGCGCTAGAGTAATCTGATGATGCCCCTTTTAATATGTGCGGAAAAACAGCACCATCATCACCACCTGCTGCCCATGTTAAAAAAGAGATAACATTAGCACCTTGTCCGTATAAATAGTTTATAGAGCCCAATATGCCTTTACCTTTACCACTGTTCCAAGTATAAGCACTTGCATCTGTAGCATTATAGTCTGTAACATGTGCTTGCCAAGTTTTACTTTTATTACCTCCAGCTGTATTTCCTGGTGTACCATCAAAATCTACATAATGAAAGCGGTTTTCTGGAGAGTCTGCACCTACTTTTAAAAACCAAGGTCCGTTAGGATTATTAGGGTTTGTACCAGTATGCTTTAAATAGTGCTCTCCTACATACTGTAATCTTCCTAAATCCTTATTTCTTAAATCTCTTCCTGTTTTGTTAGATTCGTTAATTGTAAAACTACCAGTAGTACCATTCATAAATCCTCCGTTAGTACCGCCATTGTTTATTGCAACGTTAGTCCCCGTTTTAAAAACCACTGCCCAGTTCCAAAGTCCTATATCATCTGGTGTAAAATGTACTCTCCATTTATTACCAGAAGTACAACCCGTATTTTCTGCGTTACCACACGCTGCATAATAGCCAGGTACAGTAAAACTTCTGTTGCTATTTTTGTGTGTAAAAGTTACATCTAATCTGTAATCTGAAAAGGGATTAGGATTAGCAGTTTCTGAAGTATTTGGTCCATTAAAAGTTAAAGTAAGCTTATGCCACCGTTTTAATTCTCCGTCTGGAGTTTGAGCATTTAAAAACATACTAAAGAGTATGAATGCCATAAGTAATTGAGGTTTAAAAAATTTCATAGTAGTAAAATTTAAATTAAGGGTTAATCAATTAGTAATAAACACCTTGTGACCTTAAAAAAAGTTTAAGACTTTGTTATCTATATATTGTATTGTTTAAAAATAATGTACTTATATCCTAAATATAGCTTATAACTTAGCATAAGGAATTACCTAAAAAACACAATTTTTTATAAAATAACGGATTGGAAAAAATCACAAGATTTAGTTTTTCTATATCATTAAAAAATGTTGAGTAAAAACATAAGTATGCCTATATGCAACTAAATAAATTAGTCCAATTATAGTACTTGGCTTTGTTTTAGAACCAAGTAGCACATTTTAGCAAACAGTACTTTTTAACTTGTACTTTTAAATAAAAGTTGAGATGATTTTATATGATAAATAAGGAGTGAATAACAAGCCCAAAACTCGTTTTTAGCAATGTAGTAGAACTTAAGTACAATTGTTTTCATTTTGTAAATAATTAAGTTGATAAAAAAATTCTTTGGGGATACATCAAAGGTAAGTAATTTCTTACTTTAAAATTAAAAAAAATTCATATAAATAATTTTTTTTTACAATTATGCATAATCACTTAGAAATACTGACAATATAAAAGGTATTTTGGAATAAATATTAATAATTTAACAAGAATAAACTTAAATAAAAGCAAAGCCAAAATATTGCTTAAAAATTATATTTTATACTAACAACTGTTATCTAATTTGTTAATTCACATATTTTTAACACTTTTACTTCAATTTTTTTTAATAATATATTTGTGCTAACTATACAGTAAATACTACAATCTACAATTAATATACTGCTATCTATACTATTATAGCAAAACTACAGCCAATACATACCAAAAAAACAGTGTTATAATTAGAAGTATTTTTGTAAATTTATGAATACCATTTACCTTAGTTACATACTAACCCCTTTTTAACCTTACTTTATGGGAAAAAAACTAATTATAGTTTCCGTAATATTATTCCTACTAATAACAATTGTAATCTGGAACGTTTCATTAAATCAAGTACAAACGTTCACAAAAAACATAATATTAGTAGAAAACATAAAATCTAACAATAAGCTTGTAGAAACAGAGTCAAAGCTAAACGAGTTATATAACATTAGTAAAAAAAATGTATTATACATTAGTAAACTAATAGAGTTAGATTTAGAGAACAATACATCTATTCTAGAAATTGAAAAGAAATTAAAAACTTTTATAGATATAGACCCTAACTACTTCCAAGCTAGATTAATTAATACTAGTGGCATAGAAGTTATACGTGTTGATATAGACTCCTTGGCTTCATCAATAAAATACCAAGACAAATCTAGCAGGTATTACTTTAAAGAATCTATAAAAGCTAAAAAGAATGAAGTATATATCTCTCATTTAGATCTTAATATAGAAAAACAAAAAATAGAAATACCCTACAGACCTACAATTCGTTTTTTTACACCTGTATATGTAAATAATGAATTGCAAGGAATAGTTGGACTAAATTTAAACGCAAAAAATTGGTTTAAAAATTTAGATAATTATAACCTAACATTACTAAACTCTAGAGGAGAAATTTTTTATGGTAATGATGATGAACTTTACAAATTATCTAAGATAGATTTAAACAAAAAGGATGAAAATGGTAATAACTTATATGTTTCTAAAACAATAAGTTTAGAAGGCAACCATCCTTGGACAATATATACGAGCACAAAAATTGAAGATACAGAAAATAGACTTGCTACTTTTAAATTTGAAACTTATAAAAATGCAGGTTTGCTTAACCTAGGGTTACTTATATTTTTAATTATAGTGTACTCTTTATATATTAAAAATGAAAACATATCTAACCTAAACCAAACTGTAGAGAACAGATTATCTGAAAGAGATACATTATTAAAAGAAATTCATCACAGAGTAAAAAACAATTTACAAGTAATTACCAGTTTACTTAGTTTACAGTCTAGCTTTATTAAGGATGAAGAAACAAGAGCTCTTTTTAGATATAGCCAATACAGAATTAACTCTATGGCCATTATTCATGAAATGCTTTACAGATCTAATGATTTAAGCAGAATTAATTACGGAAGCTATATGGAACAATTAGCAAACACTATGCTAATTTCTATGAAAGGTAATGCAACTAATATTAAACTAGATATTAAAGCAACAGACTTGTATTTAAATTTAGATACATCTGTGCCATTAGGATTAATGATTAACGAAATAATTACTAACTCTTTAAAATACGGTTTTAAAGATATGCAAGAAGGAGTACTAAGCATTGAAGTAAAAAAATTAGTATACCCTAACTTTTTATTATTAATAGGAGATAACGGAAAAGGATTTCCAAAAAGTATCAATTTTAGAAATACAAAATCTTTAGGACTTAAATTAATACACAAACTAGCCCTACAACTTAGAGGTAATATTGAAAAAGATAACTCTAAAAAAGGAACAAATTACATCATCACATTTCAAGAAATAGAACAAACATCATAAATTATGGCATTAAAAGTACTCATAGTAGAGGATAATATGATTATCCAAATGTTTATAGAAAGCATAATTGAATCTATGGACGAGAATATTGTTAGAACCGCTAGTAATAGCAATGAGGCTATTTCTGCCTTACGATTTTTTTCTCCGGACATTATATTATTAGATATTGGCTTAAGTGGAGATAAAGATGGTGTGGAGGTTGCAGAAATTATAAATAAAGACTACCAAATACCATTTGTATTTATAACAGGTAATTCTGATACCTCTACTATAGAACGAGCAGAGAAAACCAATCCAATGCACATTATTCGTAAACCAATTGATGAAAATCAGTTAAAAGCTGAGTTTGAAATAATATGCAGCAAATTGACCGAAAAACGATAGAAAAGTGCATTTCAACTCAAAAAAGAGTTATTTAATCGATGAAATAACCTTTTTTAGCAAAAACCTATGAATATTTACTAGTACAGGTAACGGGTAAAAACTAGATCTTTGATGTAGTGATAATTTAACCCCTATCTTATGAAAAATTTTATAACCCACAAAGCAGCTATAGTATGTATTTCTACATTCTTCTGCTATTCGTTATCTGCACAAAATACAGTTGCAAGTAACGCTTCTAAAACAACTACTGTTGAAGTAAAAAAGAGAGTAGACAACTACAAAAAACTTAAAAGTTTAGGTTACACAGACAAAGAAATTTACGAAGATCTAGGTAACGCAAACTTTTTAGTAAAAAATTATGAAACTGCTGCTTTTTGGTACAAAAAACTAAAAGATGTTAGTAAAGACAAAATGCTAAACAAAAGTTACCAAGAGCGTTACCAATTTGCACTTAAAAAAGTTGGTGTTAGTACAACTAAAGATACTCACAACTCTAATAAAGATTGGATGGCTGCTGTAGCTAATGATTACAAAACTACCAAGCAAAAAAACAATACTACGTATACGGGTAAGTATGGTGAGTATAGTTTTAACCCAAGAGGAAACTCTTCTTTAGAAACAGTTACACAACAAAACAACTATTTAGAAGAAATTACAGACAAGCACAACGCTTATAAAACACCTGTAGCAGTTACTGCAGATGGCAAAACAGCTTACTTTAGCAAAGGTGTTTATGTAAAGCCAGCAACTGGAATTTTTTCTAAAAAAGAACTGGTTCATAAAATTTACAGAGCACAAAAAGTTAACGGCGAATGGAAAAATGTTAAAGAAGTTGCATTAGCTCCTAAAAATTATTCTGCAATGCACCCTACTGTTTCTGCAGATGGCAAACGTTTGTTTTTTGCATCTAATATGCCTGGTACTTTTGGTAAGTTTGATATTTATGTTGCTTCAATTAAAGCAAATGGTGACTTTGGAGTTGCAAAAAACTTAGGACAAAAAGTAAACACAGAAAAAAACGATTTATATCCTAAAATTGTAAACGGAAACTCATTATTTTTTGCTTCAAACGGTCATAAAGGCTACGGAGGATTAGATATTTATATGGTAGAAGTTGGTCAGCGTAAAGTTGGTATTGCTGCAAATTTAGGTAGCAGAATTAATAGTGATAAAGACGATTTTTCTTTGGATTTACAATCTAAAAACGGAATGGGCTACGTAATGTCTAACCGCGGACAAGGAAATGTAGAAAGAGTTGCTTTTACATACACTAACAAAAACAGAGATTTTAACTCTCTAGAGGCTGTTAATGATGAATCATCAATAAACTATTCAACATCTGTTTTTGAAGATTAAGACCCAAGTTATATAAACAACCTACCCCCTTAGTTTATATTTCTTTACTGTACTTTGGCAAAAAAGTACTTACATTTTTCACCACAAAATAACCGTAATTTTTACTACTATGAAAAGTCAAGTTTCATTTACTCACAAAATATGTTTACTAGTATTAGTATCTATTTTACTAAGCTTACAAACAGTAACAGCACAAGAGGCTACAGTTTCAGAAAATAGTTCAAACAATTCATACCACAATCAATTGTTTTTTAATAGATTTTTAATAAATCCTACTTTTTCATTAGTAAGAGAAAACAAATCTTATTTAAACATTTTACACAGAAACCAGTATGCTACTTTTGATGATAATGTGCAAAACTATTTTGTAGGTTTTAGTAGTAAAATTAACGATAACGCTGCATTTGGAATTGGTATTTACAGCCAATGGGCGGGTGTTGTACAAGAGTTTGGTTTTAATGCAAACTATGCAACAGCAGTACAATTAAGTGAAAAAAGTAAGCTTACTTTTGGTGCTAACGTTACTTATTTTAACGAGGGTTTAGATAAAAACAGAGTAATAGCAGATGATAACGACTTACAGTTAATAGACGCTAAAAAAGAAAGTAAATTAGCTATACAACCAGCAATTACACTATCTGTGGGTAGGTTTGATGTTGGTATCTACGCTAAAGATTTAGTTAAGTACAACCAAACAACCAATGCATTCTCTACTAATTTTAATGACAGAAGCGTTAAAGCATCTTTACAATACACACAACCATTTAGCGCAACTAGAGGTTTATTTGCAGAAGGTAGATTTATGCCACTTGTACAAGTTGGTAAAAACGAAAATGGTGGTATATCTTACGTAGGTTCTATGTTATTAGATTTACCAAAGTACGGTTGGTTACAATCTACAATAGATAACGAACACGGTATATCTATGGGATTAGGTTTTAACTTAAACAACAAAATGTCTTTAGGTTATTTATTAGAAAAAGATGTAATGAATAATGAAACAGACTTAGGGTGGAACCACGAGTTATCTTTGGCTTATACTTTTAAAAACAATGGTCCGGCTTTTGCAACTAATGACACACAAGAGTCTCATGACAGCAAAGTAGATAAAATTATTAGAAACTATGAGGAGCAAATATTAGCCCTTATGGAAGATCAAAAAAGAGATAAAGAAAGAATTGTTGCTTTAGAAAGTGGTAAAGACGCTACCAAAATGGCAATCTCTAGCAAAAAAAGAGAAAATGAAATTTTAGCACTAATTACCAAACAAAATAGTTTAAAAAGAACTCAAAACAATACAACAGAAGCTAAAAACACAACTACAATAGCAGCTAACAGTACAACAAATACACAAAGCACACCAAAAACATACGTAGGAGCTGTAAAAACAGTTGGTCCTAAAAATGCCGTACAAGATAAGTTTAATACAATAGTTAGAAACTTTGAGTCACAAAGCGTTACGTTAAATAGTAAAAAAAGAAAAAACAACCGTAAAAACAAAAAAGCTACTAAATCTAAAGCTGTTACAGAAACAACAGTACAAGAAGATGAAAACTCATTAGCTTACCAAAACAGATTAATATTAGATGAACTAATTTTAAGACAAGATTCTATTGAAAACGCACGTAGCGCAGAATTAGAAAAAAAGTTTGAAACTATTGTACGTATTTTAAGAAACGATATTAAGCAAAACATACAAACTACAGCACAACAGGTTAATACTGTACCAAACAATGCTGTAGCTACTAAAACAACTAAAAAGGTTACTTATAAGTTAGACGCAGATAAAACAACTAAAACAGTTGCTGCTAAAACTGATAACAAAAAATTTAAAGAAATTCCTTTAAAAGTAGTAAACCAGTCAGATATGGATGGTGTTAAGTCTGGATACTACGTAATTGCAAATGTTTACAAAACAAAAAAGTACTTAGATGCTTTTATGACAAAACTTAAAAAGCAAAACATTGATGCAAAACAATTTTACAATAAAGAAAATGATCTTTACTATGTATACATAGCAGATTACAACTATATGGAAGAAGCGGAAGACGCTTACGCATCTAACCTTAATGGTAAATACCAAGATGAAAAATGGATTTTAAAAGTAGACAAACCTGCTTACTCTGCATCTACAGCAACAGCTGCAAATATATATGAAGATTAATACAATATAAGTTGACTCTCCCTAGAGTATAAATTGGGTTATTTTATAAGTGAAAATTACGCATCGGGGGTTGCGGGTAGTCCTAAAAGACAAAGTATATAACGTTCTTATACTTGTCTTTTGGACTATTTTTTTTTACAAAAAAGTGCAGTTCATCTAAAAAATTACTTTAGAATGATTCTAAATAATAAGTTAAAATTTTAACACTTTATCGATTAGCCCTTTTAAAATATACGCTTAAAAGCATTAAAGTAACGATGAAGTGCACATTAACATATATTAAATGAGATTTTACTTACTTTTTAAATTTTGCCAAGTAACGCAAAAGTCATATCTTTAGTATAGAGAAACAAAATAAGTAGTGTAGAACCTATTTAAATAAGTAATGCTTTTCTATTAAAATGAACGTTAAGAAAAGGGTTTACACCTTTAAAATATACTATTTATTTACTCTAAAAAATAGATTTAGAAACTTGTAAAAGAGTTTCTTTCACCCCCAAAAACCCAAATTATATGACACTTTTTTACATTACAAAAAGTAACCAAAAACAAACCTACAAAAACTGCAATCAGCAATCATTTTTACCCCTACACAAAAATGATAATCTACGCTGTAAACGGTATAATAATCTCTGTATTTAATTTTATAGTAGCCTTAGAAATTTACTGTTTACAATAGGTATTATAACTAAAATTAAAACAAAAGAGTACCCCTACCCTTTTAATTTTAATTATAATTTCTATCTAATAAATACACTTAATTATTGTAATAAATAATTAAGGCTAGGTTTTCTATTTTCTATTTTAAAATTAAATACAACCCCAAATTTCATTTATAAACTTAACCTGTATGCTATAATGGCATACAAAAACCCCCAACTTATGCAAACAAGAAATTTAAATGTTATTGTAATAGATAACGATCCATTGTTTAAAAAAACGTACAAACATTATTTTAATCTGTACTCAGACTACAATTTAATTGGTATTTATAGCTCTGCCAAAGAAGCATTAAGATCTTCCACCACAGTTGCTCCAGATATTATTATCACAGATATTCCAGAAGAAGAATTTGGTGGTATAGATGTATTAATTAAATTTAAAAAGAAAGCAGTAAACGCAAAAATTATTATTGTTAGTGAGCAAAACGATTTTTCATTAATAAAAAAAGCTTTTAAAAACGGTGCAAATGGTTACTTAACTAAACCACTCACAGAAATGAGATTGTATGACGCATTAAATTCTATTAAGATTGATGGAGCTGCAATTAGTAATGACATTGCAAAGCAGGTTATATCTATGTTTCAGCGTAAATCTTTTAATGAATTTTCTAAAAGAGAAAATGAAATTATAGATCTTTTATTTGAAGGTGAAACTTACAAAACAATTGCAGAAAAACTATTTGTTACTGCAAGTGCTGTTAATTTTCATATCCAAAATATATACTTAAAACTTAATGTAAACTCTAAGTCTGAAGCATTGGACAAGCTTAGACAGTTAGATTGTGCTTAAAGCAAAACAGTATAGCAAAAACAAACAAAACCTACTTATGCTTTTGCTTATACTAAAATTTAAATAGTGAATACTATTTATGTAGATTGTCCATATTTTACCATAAGACCCTTGAAATTGTTGATTTTTTCAGGGGTTTTATACTTTTAATCGGTAAAAATTGTTTCTCCTTTTACCAGCCAAGCAATTCCAAAACATTCTATAGCAACCGTCTCCATCCAAAAGGTAATATGGTTTTGATAATAAAAGTCCTCTGGTATTACTTTTAACAAACCAAGCATTATTACAAGCAAAGCACAAAACATAATAGTGCCAGTTATTTTATAAATTGCATTTCGTTGTTTTTTTTCCTTTGTAAGCTCTGTTTTAGGTTTGTTAGATTTGGTAAATACAAAAAGAGACATATAATTTAAGCTTAACAAAAATATTGCAGCTGCTATGTAATGAAAACGTACACGCCAAACATTATCTTGTATATAAGTTACACTATACGCAGCGTCTGCATCACAACAGGTAATGGCTATATTATCTGTAGGGAATAGTAATAGTAAAATTGCAAAAACACCCGCTATAAAAGACATATAAAAATCTATAGGTTCTCTACCTTTGTATACCATTAAAAATATAGCCATAATACTTACAACAATAATAAATATTGGGTTTGCCCGCGTAAAGTAATAATGACTAATAGACTCTAATGCACTTGCGTGCTCTGCTGTAATCCATAAAAAAGCAAATAATAAAATAGGTAAGGCTATACCTAAAACTCCAATTAATCTTCGTAAAGTTTGTGTGTTTGTTAACCAAATATCATCATCTCTTCTATAATCTAAATGTAGCATTTTTTGCATTTTAGAAGTAGAGTTTTGCTTTTTTTCTTTATTCATAACTAATGCTATTATGGTAATTGTTGTAGCATAAATTTATAGCCTAAAGCTATTAAAATGGCTAAACCAAAACTTATTAATGTTCCTATTAAAATATATTCTGTTAATTTGCGATCGTTTGCTTTAGATAAATCTCCAAATCTAAAAACAGATTTAGCTGTTAGTAAAAAGCCAATTCCACTCCATTGGCCTAAAACAATAAACATAAAAATAAACAAGCGCTCTAACACCCCTATGTATGCACCTGCATTTTTAAGCGATTTTTTAGACTCATCTTCTAATTTCCATTTAGATATTATAACCTTCATTAATATGGCAGACACGTTTGTAAGCAAAAAAATAGCTATAAAAAACAGTATTATATTGGGCGTGGTAAAATAAGATAGGTCTAAACTATAGTCTGTATAAGTAGCAGCCACAAGTACTAACACTAATAAATGTAGCAATTGATCTAGAAAAAATAAGACTCTAGCATTGTCATCATTTTGCAATATTAACTTTGCTAAGTCTATTAAATAATGTGTAATTACAATAGTAGCAATACCAATAAAGTAATTTGTATTAAATTCTAAAACTACCATTAAGGCTAGTAAGTGTATAACTATATGCCAGTACAAGTAAGCCGACTTTTGTTTTTTCTCTAGCTTGTCTTTTACCCATTTATTTGGTTGCAACACAAAATCACCCAAAATATGAGCTAAAAGCAACTTTAATGTAAGTACTAACATAGTTTTTTTATTTGTGTGTTATAGTAATCTAATATTTTTAAAATTTCATCAAAACCAGCTTTTTTTAAACTAGTACTAATATTGCTTTGCTTTTTGTCTAACCTATCTGCCAACTCTTTTTGCGTTACACTGGTATCTTTTAAGCTTTCTTTTATTAAAAGTGCATAATTAGGTGTCCAATTATTTATGGTTAGCTCTAACACGTCTAGCAGTAAATTTAAAACCGTATTAAACTCTTGCCAAGGTGTTTTAATTGCTAAAGTTTGCTTTTTTAACTCTTCAAAACACTCGCCAGAATTTATATAAGCGCTACCATTTGCCTCTGTAACCTTCTCTGCAATGTAACTTTGCTCTCCTATTCCTATTGCCATTCTAACATCTAACGTTTTAAATTGTTTTAGTACTGTTTTTAACTTAAAAGCAACTTTTAACGCCAACTCTGGTGTAGTTTTTAATTGAAAACTATCTCCTCTATATATTTCCCAATCTTTTGGATCTGAGCCTATATTTTTCAACTCAGCCTTAAGCTCTGGTAACCAAACACCTACATCTTCTGCTCTAGAATTAATAATGTCTCCTGTTATAACTGCTATCATTTTTTAATTTTTCATCAAATATATGCTATTTAACATATAATCACAATTATATGCCATATAACATATAATTTAAAATATATGTATTTAAACATATAAAAGAGTGTATCAATTTAAAAATAGGTTTTTTTAACAATATTATATTTACAAAACTAGTAATTATTATACATTCAAAACACAATTAAAGCATCAACCTAAAATAATTAACTAACAAAAAAGAGAAATTCTTTTAAAATAGTACTTTTGCGGTATGGTAAGAAACATTCAGCTTAGAACTACATTAATAGAAGAACCAATACAAGGTATTCTAACCAAAAAAGCTGCAAAATATTTAGGTGTTCCCGAAAAAGAAATTACTGCTGTAAAAGTAGATCGTAAGTCTATAGATGCACGTAAGCCTACCATTTATTTTAATTACAAAGTAACCGTATACATACAAGAACCTGCACCAGAAAGCAGTAATTATACGTTTAATTATAAAGATGTTTCTAACGCCAAAGAAGTTCATATTATTGGTTTTGGCCCTGCCGGTATGTATGCCGCACTACGTTGTATAGAGCTTGGCTATAAACCTGTTGTGTTAGAACGCGGTAAAAATGTACAAAACAGACGTAGAGATTTAAAAGCAATAAACCAAGAACATATTGTAAACCAAGACTCTAACTATTGTTTTGGCGAAGGTGGTGCAGGCACATATTCTGACGGTAAATTATATACACGCAGTTTAAAACGTGGAGATGTACGTAGAATTTTTGAAAACCTAGTATACCACGGTGCAACAGACCAAATTTTAGTAGATGCACACCCACATATTGGCACCAATAAACTACCTAAGCTTGTACAAAATATTAGAGAAAATATTATAAAGTACGGTGGTGAAGTTCATTTTAATACTAAAGTGGTAGATTTTGAAATACAAAACAACACCTTAAAAGCCATTATTTTAGAAAATGGTAATGAAATGGCCGTAAATAGTGTAATTCTAGCAACAGGACACTCGGCCAGAGACATTTATTATTTACTGCATAAAAAAGAAATTGCATTACAAGCAAAATCTTTTGCAATGGGTGTACGTGTAGAGCACCCACAACATATAATAGACAGTATACAATACCATTGTAGCGGACAAAGAGATGAGTTATTACCAGCTGCTGCATATAGCCTTGTAGAACAAGTAAAAGGCAGAGGTGTATACTCATTTTGTATGTGCCCAGGAGGATTTATAGTACCTGCGGCAACAGCTCCAGGAGAGGTTGTGGTAAATGGTATGTCGCCATCTAAACGTAATAATTTATATGCAAACTCTGGTATTGTTGTAGAAATTAATGTTGATGAAGATATTCCTAAATACAATAAGTTTGGGGTTTTAAAAGGATTAGAATATCAAAAGGATTTAGAGAAACTAGCTTTTACGGCAGGCGGAAGAAGTCAAGTTGCACCTGCACAAAGACTAACAGATTTTGTAGAAGGAAAATTATCTACAACACTAAATGAAACCTCTTACCAACCAGGATTAAAATCTGCTCCTATGCACTCTCTGTTTCCAAAACTAATTGGAAGTCGTTTAAGAGGCGGTTTTAAAGCATTTGGAGATAAAATGAATGGGTACTACACCTCTGAAGCTAATATAATTGGTGTAGAATCTAGAACCTCATCTCCTGTAAATATCCCCAGAACAGAAAAGTTAGAACACCCAGAAATTAAAGGCTTATTTCCTTGTGGAGAAGGCGGTGGCTACGCAGGAGGTATAATTTCTGCAGCTATGGATGGCGAAAGATGTGCCGAAGCTGCTGTAGCAGGTATATAAATTATAAGCTTGTTGGTGCAAAATTAGTATTAAGCTAAAGCAACACTAGTTGCTATCTGCTTTTTCGTTACTAGTTTTTTGCACCTCTTGTGCTTTTTTTACAATAGCTTTAAGGCGTTCTTTACGTAAAGCTTCTTCTTTTTTCTTTTTATTAATTTTTCGGGCCATTAACTTAGAGTGTTTAGCCTTATTTAATGTATTTTTTTCTTTTCCTGTTTTACCCATAACTAGCTCTTTTTTAAACACTTTTATATCAACCTAAAACAAAAACTTATCTTTTTTTTACTTTTTTTAAAACCCTACTTCAAATTATCTCGTTAGTATGGCAAGAGTGTATAAGTTTTTATAGCTTTGGTAGCTGCAAAAATAACACTTAAATATACAATAATAACATAGTGTTTTTAAAGCATAAGATGGCAAACATTAAGCAACTTCTAGTACAAATTATAGCAATAAGCATAAGCTTACTGTACGTGCTGCATCCGTTGCAAAACCAAATTAAAGATGGATTACATGCTATTTCTCACGCAATAGAAGCACAAAATAGTATTACAGCACATTCTCATAGCCATTCTTCCATAGCTAAACACAGTCACAGCCATACACATGTACAAAACCACGACCACCAAATAATTACATTTATAAACGACTTATTTGGAGCTCCAGAGAACGAGAACGACTCTAATGATGGTATTTTACAAGAAATTAAAATAGACAAACACATTATAGAGCCAATTACCTATAATATAAGTAATAACACTACACTAACCATTAACTATATATATACAAGCACAAATAAAACTACAAAAGGTTATTTAGCGGCTGTAGAAAAACCTCCCAAAAGCACACATGCTTAATACTGCTTATAATTAGCAGAAAAATTAAAAATTAATTTATAAAAGTACTAGCTACTACAGGCTGTTTTATGCCCATAGGTTAGCTACGTACATACTATTTGTATCTCAGATTTAAAGCAATGTTTTTAAACCTGACAAGGATACTATTTACAACAAACAACAACAAATGAAAAATATAATAACTATTATACTGTTACTAATTGGTTTTAGTAACATACAAGCGCACGAGCTAAAAGGTACTATTATATCAAACAGTAATAATACACCTATAGAAGGTGTTAGTGTATATAACCAAACAAATGGCGACTACACCTACTCTAACACTTCCGGCTTTTTTAAGTTAAATAATGTCTCTTTAAACGATGTTATTTACTTTTACAATCTAGGATACGCTACAAAACAAATTACAATTACAGAAGAGCATCTTAATACTACCATTAAAGTTAGTTTAACAGAAAGTGTAGTGTCTTTAGATCAAGTAGTTTTGGTTTCTAACGTAAACACACTTAGTACTTTTTTAAACGTAGATGTTAAAACCTCTCCGGTAAAATCTTCACAAGAGATTTTACGTAAGGTTCCCGGACTAATTATTGGTCAGCATGCTGGTGGCGGTAAGGCAGAACAAATATTTTTACGTGGTTTTGATATTGACCACGGTACAGACGTTGCCATAAGCGTAGATGGCTTACCTGTAAATATGGTATCTCATGCACACGGACAAGGTTATGCAGATATGCACTTTATTATACCAGAAACGGTAGATAATATAGACTTTGGCAAAGGTCCTTATTATGCCAACGTAGGTAATTTTAACACAGCTGGATATGTAAACCTAAAAACCAAAAAGAAGTTAGACAAAAACTTACTTTCTGTAGAAGCCGGACAATTTAACAGCTTGCGTGCTGTAAGTATGCTTAAGTTATTAGATGAAGAACAAAATAATATGTACTTAGCATCTGAGCTTGTACTTACAGATGGTGTTTTTGATTCTCCTCAGAATTTTAATAGAATTAACTTAATGGGGCGTTATAACTTTAATAATTATAACGACCAAGAGTTTACTATTACAGCTAGTCATTTTCAAAGTAAATGGGATGCTTCTGGTCAAATACCTCAGCGTGCTGTAGACCAAGGATTAATTGGTAGGTTTGGCGCAATAGACGATACAGAAGGTGGTAAAACTAGCAGATCTAACCTATGGTTTAATCATACCAAACAATTTAACGAGCACGAGTCTCTTACCTCTAAGGCATTTGTATCTAAGTACGACTTTGAGTTGTTCTCTAACTTTACCTTCTTTCTAGAAGACCCTGTAAATGGAGATCAAATAAAACAAAAAGAGTCTCGTAGTATTTTTGGAGCAGAATCTGTTTACGCGCATAATTTTCATTTTGAAAAAGACAACTCACAATTAAAATTAGAAGCTGGTGTTGGTTTTAGGTATGATGATGTAAATGACGTAGAGTTATCTCACACAGCTAACAGGCAAACTACTTTAGAAACGTACGCTTTAGGTGATATTGATGAAGTAAATATGTATAGCTTTTTAAACGCTACATACAAGAAAAATAAATGGACAATTAATCCTGGTTTACGTTTAGACTATTTTAAAAACGACTATATAGACAAACTACAAACTGTTTATACTAGCTTAAGTGAAGACAAAGTTTTTGTTAGCCCTAAGTTAAACTTTATTTATGCCGCTTCTCCTAGCATACAGTTATTTTTAAAATCTGGTATTGGTTTTCATTCTAACGACACACGTGTAGTTACTGCTAACAATGGTAAAGAAATATTACCTGCTGCTTATGGTAATGATTTGGGTGTTATTCTAAAACCATCATCTAAACTAGTTATAAACGCCGCTTTATGGAGCTTATTTTTAGAACAAGAATTTGTATATGTTGGAGATGCTGGTGTGGTAGAACCTAGCGGAAAAACACAACGTTATGGTGTAGACTTAGGTTTTAGATACAATATAACACCTAACTTATATTTATATAGTGATGCTAACTATGCTTACGCAAGAAGCACAGAAGAAGCTGATGGTGAAGACTACATTCCATTGGCTCCTTCTTTAACTGCTGCAGGTGGTTTAACTTTTAACAACCTTGGTAAGTTTTCTGGCGGATTAAATTACAGATACGTAAAAGACAGACCTGCTAATGAAGATAACTCTATTGTTGCAGATGGATATTTGATATCTGACTTTAATCTTAGTTACAATACTAAAAACTGGACATACGGAGTTATTATAGAGAATTTGTTTGACACAGAGTGGAACGAGAGTCAGTTTGCTACAGAAACAAGGTTATTTAATGAAGATAACCCTGTAGATGAAATTCATTTTACACCAGGTACTCCGTTCTTTTTAAAAGCTAAAGTTTCCGTAACTTTTTAAAAACGGTATTTTTATTGCACCTAGTAAACCCACAGCTTTTGTTGTGGGTTTATTTTTTATCAACCCTAAACACAAACTCAACTTTTATAAAATTATAGTATATTTAGTTTAATGATTAAGAACCTTGCCTTCATTTTATGCTGTATAACACTCTTTTCTTGTGCTAACAAAAGTATAGAAAAGAAAGAGGATCCGTATGTATGGAAAACCTTAAGTGTTAAAGCCACAGCATACAACTCTTTGGCATACCAAACCTCTTCTACCCCAACAATTGCTGCTTGGGGAGATAGTCTAAAACCTGGAGATAAGTATATAGCTGTTTCTAAAGATCTTTTAAAACTAGGTTTGGTAAGAAATACAGAAGTAAAACTAGAAGGCTTTAGTGGTACATATTTAGTAAAAGACAAAATGCACTCTAAATGGCATAACCGTATAGATATTTATATGGGCACAGATGTAAAAAAAGCTATTGAATATGGTGTTAAAAAAATTAATATACAATACAAAACTCTTAAAGATAGCTTAAAAACACCCTAATTTTAAAGCGTTCTTTTTATCTTTAAAAAAACAGTGTTTAGATAAATATTGTAGTAATTAGTACTACCCTATAAAAATGATAGGATAGCAATTTTAAAACGACTAAAATCAAAAATAAAATAACAGTAGTATAACAATTACAATACAGAAAATAAATTGATTTTATGCTAACTTGGAAAAATATAATTCATTTTACTGTAAAAGGTAATTTAAAGCCAGATTTTAAAGTTGAAAAGTCGGATGCAGAGTGGAAACAAATACTAACGCCAGAACAATACAGAATTACACGTAGAAAAGGTACAGAGCCAGCTAATAGTGGTTCCTTTTGTAGTTCTTTTACAGATGGTGAGTATAATTGTGTTTGCTGCAACACGCCATTGTTTAACTCAGACATTAAGTTTAAGTCTAACTCTGGTTGGCCTAGTTTTACACAGCCTATTAAAGAAAATGCTATTAAATATGTAAAAGATAATAGTTTTGGAATGATACGAGTAGAGGTTTTGTGTAATACATGTAATGCTCACTTAGGTCATATTTTTCCAGACGGACCAGAACCTAGTGGTTTACGCTACTGCATAAACTCAGAGGCTTTACAATTACAAAATAGAAAGGAAATACAAGAATGAAGAATAGACAATTAGAAACATTAACTGTTGGTGGAGGATGCTTTTGGTGTACAGAAGCAGTTTTTAATGAGGTTAAAGGTGTAGAAAAGGTAGTTTCTGGCTATACAGGTGGTATTGCTCCTGGTAGACCAACGTACAGAGAAATATGCTCGGGTTTAACGGGTCATGCAGAGGTGGTGCAGGTTACTTACAATGCCGCAGAAATAACGTACCAAGATTTACTGGTTATATTTATGACTACCCACAACCCTACTACGCTAAACAGACAAGGTGCAGACGCTGGTACACAGTACAGATCTGTAATTTATTACCATAATCAAATGCAAAAAGAGGTTGCTGAGGTTGTTTTAGCAGAAATGGCTCCGTATTACGCAGATGCTATTGTTACAGAACTTAGCCCCATTGGTGTTTTTTATGACGCAGAAGAAGAACACCAAAGTTTTTATAAAAATAATAAAACAATGGGGTATTGTACCGTAGTTATAGACCCTAAACTAGCTAAACTACGACAAATGCACGCAGATAAATTAAAAAGCATAACAGCTTAACACAACATATAATACCTGTAATTCTTAATGATTTACAGGTATTTTAAATTTTAGAAATAATGAAAGTTATACACGATAAAGAAAATCAAAAATTTACTATGGATGTAGAAGGTGCCACTGCATTTGTAGATTACAAGCTTAAAGATGGTAAAATGTACTTAGTATATTCTGAAGTACCTACCAGCTTAAGAGGTAAAGGCATAGGCAAAGTTTTAGTGGAACAAACTTTTGAGCTGCTTACCACACAAGGGTACAAAGCTGTAGCTGTTTGCGGATACGTTAAGGCTATTGCTAAAAGAAGTGATAAGTGGAGTACTATAATTGAACAAGCCTAACGAATGAAATTTAACTTAAAAAATAGATTTATATCGCAATTACCTGCAGATCCTATTTTAAAAAATTATAGAAGGCAGGTTTCTAATGCTTGTTTTTCTTATGTTACCCCTAAAAAAACTGCAAACCCAGAAATAATTCACGTTTCTGATGAAATGCTACGTACACTTGGACTAACTAAAAAAGATAGTGCTACTAAAGAGTTTTTAAACGTATTTACAGGTAATAGCGTTATGGCAGATACCAAACCGTATGCTATGTGTTATGGCGGACATCAATTTGGTAATTGGGCCGGACAATTAGGCGATGGTAGAGCTATAAATTTAGCTGAGGTAGAACACAACAATAAAATATGGGCTCTACAACTTAAAGGTGCAGGAGAAACTCCGTATTCTAGATCAGCAGATGGTCTAGCAGTATTGCGATCATCTGTAAGAGAGTATTTATGTAGCGAAGCTATGTACCACTTAGGTGTACCCACAACAAGAGCCTTGTCTTTAGCACTTACAGGAGATAATGTACTAAGAGATATGTTGTACAATGGTAATGCTGCTTATGAAAAAGGAGCTATTGTTACCAGAGTTGCGCCAAGTTTTTTACGCTTTGGAAATATTCAATTGTTGGCAGCAAGAGAAGATACCACTACCTTAACTACGCTAGTAAATTACACTATAAAAAATCATTTTTCTCATTTAGGCAATCCATCTAAAGAAACATACATTGCATTTTTTAAAGAAGTTGCAGAACGTACACTAGAAATGATTGTACATTGGCAACGTGTAGGTTTTGTGCACGGTGTTATGAATACCGATAATATGTCTATTCTAGGTTTAACTATAGACTATGGTCCTTATGGCTGGTTAGACGATTATAATCCGGACTGGACACCTAATACTACAGATGCAGAAAACAGACGTTACCGCTACAACAACCAACCTAATGTTGGTTTGTGGAATCTTTTTCAACTGGCAAATGCTTTGTTTCCTTTGATAAATGAAGCCGCTCCCCTAGAAGCTATTTTAGACAATTACAAACTTGGTTATGATAAGGCTTCTTTAAAAATGATGCGTTCTAAAATTGGTTTGTTTACAGAATTTGACACAGATTATAAACTTATAGAACAGCTTGAAGAAAATTTACAGCGCGTAGAAACCGATATGACTATCTTTTACAGGAACTTATCCACTTTTAATAAAAACGCTCCTAAAGAAGCTCTAAACAGCATTAAAGAGGCTTTTTATGATACAAACACATTAACAGATAATATAAAAACACATTGGAACAATTGGTTTACTGCATATGCTAGCAGGTTAAAGTTAGAAAAAACAACAGATGATGAACGTAAAGTAAAGATGAACCTAACTAACCCTAAGTACGTATTACGCAACTATATGGCGCAATTAGCAATTGATGCTGCAGACAATGGTAATTACAGCGTACTAGAGGAACTATATCAGCTTTTAAAAAATCCATATGAAGATCAACCAGAACATCAAAAATGGTTTACCAAAAGACCAGATTGGGCAAAACATAAGGTTGGTTGTTCTATGTTATCCTGTAGCTCATAATATCTGGTCATAACTAATAAAACAGACACTATGCAAAAAACAGATTTTAGTAATTTAAAAGCAATGTACATTAACTGTACACTTAAAAAATCACCATCAGAAAGTCATACTTCTAAACTTATGGAGGTTTCTAAACAAATAATGCGTAAAGAGAATGTTACTGTAGAACAATTACGACTTGTAGATCACGATGTTGCTAGTGGTGTTTATCCAGATATGACAGAGCACGGCTGGGATAAAGATGAATGGCCAGAGCTGTTTAAAAAAATTATAGATGCTGATATACTTATTATTGGCACGCCTATTTGGTTAGGAGAAAAGTCTTCTGAAGCACAAAAGCTTATAGAACGACTATATGCTATGAGTGGTATGACAAATGAAAAGGGACAGTATTTGTTTTACGGAAAAGTAGGTGGCACTATTATTACAGGCAATGAAGACGGTGTAAAACACTGTGCTATGGGTATTTTATATGCTATGCAACATATTGGTTATTCTATACCACCACAGGCTGATGCTGGTTGGATTGGCGAAGTTGGTCCAGGCCCTAGCTATGGTGACACCGAGTGGAAAGGAGAAAAATTAGACACTCCTGTTGGCTTAGAGTCCGACTTTACAAACAGAAACACGACCTTTATGACCTACAACCTTATGCACTTAGCTAAAATGCTAAAAGAACAAGGAGGCTATCCTAGTTACGGAAACTCTAGAGATGGTTGGGACAATGGTAAAAAATGGAACTTTCAGAATCCTGAATATCGTTAAAAAACTAGCTAACGAACTGCAAAACAGCACTATGGTTGCACTGTAATTTTAAGCACCTTTTTCCGACAAAATAATCAATAACAAATTAACTAAAAACCACATTTATGAAAGCAATTTGGAATAACACAGTTATAGCAGAGAGTAATGATACTATAGTCATAGAAAACAATCATTATTTCCCAAAAGAGAGCATTAAACAAGAGTTTTTTGCGGCATCAACTACACATACAACTTGCCCTTGGAAAGGCAAAGCCCACTACTACAGCGTTACTGTAGATGGTAAAGAAAATAAAGATGCTGCTTGGCATTATCCAGAAGTTTCTAAAATGGCAAAACCAATAGAAGGTTATGTTGCTTTTTGGAAAGGTGTAGAAGTAGTAGAATAGTATTTTTACTCTAAAAATAGCAGAAGATTAATTTTATAAGATAACCCCAAGCACAGGTTACCATAAATATGCAAATGCTGTTTTAAAATTGTTATTTAAGATCCAAAATATAACGAGAGGTTTTGTTTTTATATTCAAATATTTCGAAAATTAAACTCACATTTTAATAATTAAATTATAAGTTTAATTAAAAAATAATAAAAAACTGGATAACAAGAACTTAATTTATATTTAAACTATCAAAATAATGCGTTTTAAAAAAAAATACCAATAAGTATATAGCGTGTTTTTAAACAGAATAAAAGTACAAAATGTAGATAGCATTAAAAAAGCTATACAAGTTTAAATTATAAAAAATTACAATTCATACTTACTTATCAGTTTTTAGCACTTATACCATTACAAAAAGAGTATAAAAATTACCTTAACTTAAATATTGAAAAACCTTTTTACAAAACCTAAATTCTATCAAAATTACAATTGCTTTTATTACAATTTTTCTAAGCACATAAACACTAAAAAATTAATGAATGAAGAGCACTAGATTACATATAAAGAATAAAAATGGTTTACAGCTACAAGCCTACTTAGAGCTACCTGCCAACCAAAAACCAAACTACTTTGCCATTTTTGCACATTGTTTTACTTGTAGCAGCACATTAACAGCTGTAAAAAACATTAGCAGGTCTCTTACAACGCACGGTTTTGGGGTTCTTAGGTTCGATTTTACAGGACTTGGACGCAGTGAAGGTGAGTTTGCAGACAGTCATTTTTCAGCAAATGTAGATGACTTAATTGCGGTAAACAATTACTTAACTAAAAACTATAGTGCTCCCTCCCTATTAGTAGGGCATTCTCTAGGTGGTGCAGCAGTTATTGTTGCAGCGTCTAAACTAGCAAATATTAAAGCTGTTGCTACTATTGGCGCACCTTCTACTGCTAGTCACGTAACACATTTATTTACCCACGATATTAGCAGTATTCCAGAAAAAGGAAACGTAGAAGTTAACATTGGTGGCAGACCTTTTAAAATAAACAAGGAGTTTGCAGAGGACTTTAGCAAAACAGACTTACCAAAAATAACAAAAGAGCTCCGTAAGCCCATTTTAATTCTACATTCACCTATAGACACCATTGTTGGTGTAGATAACGCTCAGGAGCTTTATTTAAACGCACACCACCCTAAAAGCTTTGTTAGTTTGGATCAAGCAGATCACCTACTAACAAACTCAACCGACAGTATTTATGCTGGTAATGTTATTGGTACTTGGGTACAACGTTATTTTGAGCCAAAAGAAAATGAAATGCTCTCTACAGAAGGCGAACAATTGGTTGGACACCTTAACTTATTGGATGATAATTTTACAACAACCATACAGACTAAAAATCACACCTTAATTGCAGATGAGCCAGAAGGTATTGGAGATGATTTTGGTCCGTCTCCTTACGATTTTTTAAGTGCTGGTTTAGCTGCTTGCACTGTAATGACATTAAAAATGTATGCGCAACGCAAAAAATGGGATTTACAAGAAGTTTTTGTTTATATTACGTATGCTAAAAAACACAGCGCAGATTTAATGTTGGATGTAGACAAACCAACTAAATACGACCATCTTTCTAAGAAATTAAAGTTTGTGGGCAATCTAGATGACAAACAAAAACTAAGACTTAAAGAGATAGCATCTAAATGCCCTGTTCACAGAACATTACAAAGTGATATTATTATAGATACAACAATAGTAAATGACTAATATAAAAGACGCATATTTAAATACCCGTAACCGTTTTATTAAAATTTGTAAAGACCTTAAAACCGAAGATTATTCTGTTCAACCGGCAGAGTTTGTGTCGCCTCCTAAATGGCATTTGGCACATACCACTTGGTTTTTTGAGCAGTTTATTTTAAAAGAGTTTAGTGCAGAATATACCGTTTATAATGACGATTTTGCTTATCTTTTTAATAGCTACTATAACAATGCTGGCGAACGCGTTTTACGCCCAAACAGAGGCCTAATGACACGCCCAACTGTGGATGAAGTTTACGCTTATAGAAATTATGTAGACAGTAAAATGATAGACTTTTTAGATACTAACCCATCTAAAAAAGCCATAGAAATTATAGAACTAGGCATAAACCATGAGCAGCAACACCAAGAGTTATTTTATTATGACATTAAATACATTTTTGGTAATCAGCCTACCTTCCCTACCCTTAAAAATAGTATAGCATTAAACGACATAACACAAAAGCAAGAGTTTACTACTATTAAAGAGGGCGTATACCAAATTGGACATAGCACTTCTGGTTTTAGTTTTGACAATGAATTGGGCGTACACAAAACATATCTTCATCAATTTAAAATTAGCAACAATTTAACTACTAATGCAGAGTATATTGCATTTATAGAAGCCGGTGGCTACACCAATTTTAACCTTTGGCACGCAGAAGGCTGGGATTTTATTACCAAAAACAACATTATTGCTCCTTTATACTGGCACAAAGTTAAAGGCGTTTGGCACTACTATACATTAAATGGTTTTAAGCCTGTAGAACCAAACAAGCCGGTTACCCACATTAGTATGTATGAAGCCTATGCCTATGCGGAATGGAAACAAATGCGCTTACCTACAGAGTTTGAGTGGGAAGTTGCCGCGGAACACCTAAATTACGGTGAACTTTGGGAATGGACCAATAGTGCTTACTTGCCTTACCCAAATTTTTCTAAAGCCCCTGGTGCTTTAGGTGAATACAATGGTAAGTTTATGATTAATCAACACGTGCTTAGAGGAGCCTCTATAGCAACACCAGAAAACCACAGTAGAAAAACATACAGAAACTTTTTTCAGGCAGATATGCGCTGGTTATTTTCTGGAATAAGACTTGCACAATAATATGGACTATACTTTTGATAAAGATATACTAGATGGCCTAACTGCGCCCAAGAAACACCTATCTTCTAAATACTTTTATGATGATGCTGGAAGCAGAATTTTTCAGGAAATTATGCACATGCAATCATACTACTTAACAGATAGTGAATTTGAAATCTTATCGCTTCAAGCAAAACAAATTGTAGATGCATTAGAGTTTAATGTACCGTTTAACATTATAGAATTTGGTGCTGGTGACGGTTTTAAAACATTTAAACTCTTAGAGTACTTGGAGCAAAATAATATAGCTTTTCATTACATACCAATAGATATTAGCAAAGAAGCTATAGATATGCTTACAAAAAAGCTAAAAGAGCGTTTGCCAAATGTATCTATTAAGCCAAAAATTGGCGACTATTTTAAAATGCTTAAAGAGCTTAAACAAGATACCACACCTAGCTTACTACTATTTTTAGGAAGTAATATAGGGAACTATGCTTATGATGAAGCTACAGAACTACTACAGCTTTTTAATAAGAATATGAAGCCTAATGATAAGTTATTAATTGGTATAGATCTAAAAAAGAACCCTATTACCATACACAATGCGTATTTTGATAAAGACGGAATTACCAAACGGTTTAACCTTAACCTTTTATTGCGAATTAACAGAGAACTAGAGGCCGATTTTAAAATTGATGATTTTGATTTTTATTGTCACTACAACCCAACTAACGGAGAGGTTAAGAGTTATATTGTAAGCCTTAAAAAACAGCAAGTTTACTTAAAAAAACTTAATAAAGTAATAGACTTTAACCAAAATGAACTTATTTGGACAGAGTTATCTAAAAAATATGATCTTACTGAGATTGAAGAGTTAGCACTAAAAACAAACTACACTGTTGCAACCAACTTTTTAGATTGCAAACACTATTTTACAGACAGCCTTTGGGTAAAGTAAGATTTTAAAAATCACAAGCAAACCTTTTTTACGTATTAGTATTTATGTAAAAAAGGTTTTTTTATAGACAATTACAATTTAATTAAACTATAAAAATCAATAAACACTACTCTACATTTTTATCTTTTGTAAAACCGTATAAATTTTGCTTTACAAATCCTTTAGGAAAATGCTCATCACCCTCAAAACCCAAACGTATAGTACCACTATCTTCTGGTATGTAGTTTGTTTTAAAAATATAATCCCATAGGCTTAAACTAATTCCAAAATTAACACCATAAGAGCCTTCTGGTATTGTATAGGCGTGGTGGTATAAGTGCATTACAGGATTATTAAATATATATTTTAATGGTCCCCACGTGATTTTTATGTTAGAATGGTTAAAATGACCAATTGTTATAGCAAAAAAATGGACTATAAAAGCCTGCTCCGGTTCAAAACCGCCTAAAATTAAAACACCAAAGGTCTTTAATGGTTTATATAATACGTTTTCCATCCAATGGTAACGCAAATGAGCAGCAAAACCCATTTCTTTAACACTATGGTGTACTTTATGAAAATTCCAAAATACAGGAAACTTATGTAGTAAAAGGTGTGTAAACCATTGCACAAAATCCAAAACAATAAAAAACACCAACAACTGTAATCCCATACTCCATTTAGAAATATCTACAAGAGCCAAGCTTTTTACTGTAACACCAAAAGAATCAAAAAATAACTCTAAAACCTTATAAAACCCGCTAATAACAATTGAAAAAACAAAGAAGTTAAAAAACATATAGAAAAAATCTAACCAAAAATCTTTTCTAAAAATTGATTGGTTTTTACGCCAAGGAAACAAAATTTCTAAGCTCCAAACAAGCAACGAAATTAACAATAAGCCCCAAAAATAATTGGTATACCAAGGCACATCAAAAATTATAGACTTCCAAGTCCAACTTAATGATCCTGAAAATGCATTTGTAAAAGCTTCTAAATAATTATTCATAACAAAAATAAGAGTCGTAAATATCTATATTTTCTAACAAACACTCTGCAACATTAGTTACATATTAACCGGCTGTTAACGGTTACCCAAAATATTTTTTAACATTTTCTATTTAATTTATTTAAATTTACCCAAAACCAACAAACTATTTATGGCAATTTTAACTTCACTAGGACTCATTTTAATTACGTGTATTATAATTTGGAGAGCCTGTGATGGTTTTGAAATGGCTTCTAATTACCTTGGACGAAATATGAAAGAAGGCATTAAAGGTGCTACTATAAACGCAATAGGAAGTAGTTTGCCAGAACTTTTTACCACACTATTTTTTTTATTTGTTTTAAAAGATAAAGACGGTTTTTCTGGAGGAATAGGAACAACCGCTGGAAGTGCAGTGTTTAACGCTATGATTATACCTGCAGTTGTAATTTTAGTTGTTATTGGCAAAAAAATAACCTCTAAAATTGAGGTTTCTAAAAAAGTGATATACAGAGATGGTATTTCTTTAATTTTAGCAGAACTTGCCTTAATTTTTGTAATAAGCGGAACCTCTTTAAATTGGATACACGGCTTAATTTTAATGGCACTTTATTTTGTTTACGTTGGTTATATGCTACTTAGTCAAGGACCTGGAGAAGTAGAAAACGATTACGAAGAAGAAGCCGATGGCGGTAACAGAGCGGTTGCTTTATTTAAAGGAGATTTAGCAACTGTAGTTTTAGGAGATTCTAAAATTAACCAACTTAAAGCTATTTTATTATTATTAATATCTGTTTTATTTATTGGTTTAGCTTGTTTTTGGTTGGTAGAAGCTTGCCAAGAGTTTGGCGCAGCAACAGGTATGCCTATTTACTTTGTTTCTGTTGTTTTAGCATCTGCAGCTACAAGTGTACCTGATACAATAATTTCATACAAAGATGCTATGAAAGGTAATTATGATGATGCTGTTGCAAACGCTTTGGGTAGCAATATATTTGATGTTTGCTTTGCTTTAGGATTTCCGCTATTCTTATTTACCTTAATATACGGACCAATAGAAATGAGTGCAGAAACCATAGAAAATATTGGTCAGCTACGCGTTTTACTCCTTATTTTAACAGTTATTGTGTTTTTTATCTTCATTTTATCTAAAAAAGGGATAAAAGGTATACACGCAAAGTTACTATTACTACTGTATATGTTATTTGTAATATATTCTGTAGGCAAAGGCTTGAGTTATGACATACCTTTAATTAATGAAGTTTCTAATGGTTTGTCTCACATATCACACTGGTTTACAAGTATTATTTAAGACTAAGCACAACAAAAAAGAGGAGTTTATTTTATAGAATAAACTCCTCTTTTGTATATTAAAACTACTTCTTTTACAATTCGTCTTCAGACAAAACAATTAAGAAGTCGTTTTCTTGCAGTTCTATTTCTGTGTCTTTTGATAAGTTTAGTGTAATACCAAAATTATCACTTAAACGCTTGCTTAAATCACCTTTTCTAACACCTAAACAAATTTCATCTCTCTGCTGCGCGCAAAATATAGCATCTGCAAAACTTAATTTTTGAGGAAAGGTATCAAAATAAAGCGTTGCAGGTTTTACATAAATCTCACTACCATCTTCAGAGAAAATATCATCATAAAAAGTTTTCATTAAAGCCTCTTCGCTTAACTGCGCTAAAATCATTGTAATTAGCTTATTACTAATTATAAAATCGTCTACATTAGTTTGTGTAATAATTTCTTGATTTTCTGAGTTTAAAACTTGAGTTATAATATGTAAACCATCTGCACTTTCTACAAGTTTTCGTAATAGTAACAAAATAATTAAAGTATCAGAATCTATTTTATCTGCAGATTGCTCTTCCATACTCTGAGACAAAATTACAACGGTATCATAACTTGCAGGATTAATTTCCTCTAGCTTGTGCAGATCTAAAGGATTAGAGTTGTGTAAATTAATATTAAAGTCTGGATATAAATCTCTAATTTCTGTGACTACTGCCGTTAATTCATCTGTAGGTTCATCAAATAAAATATCAAAATCAGAGCCTTCTAATAAATAATCTGTAGCTTCTTCTATAAATACCTCGGCTACTTTATGCCAACCTAATATTAAAATTCGTTTTTTCTTTTGCTCTAAACGTACATTTATTATTTTTTTATCTTTTTTAGGAAAAAAATGCTGTTTACCTTCAAAAGATATTGTAGAGTCATCTTCTGCTAAAATTACTACAGAATCTCCATTATTAAGCACTGTATCTACCGGAGGTCTTAACACCAAACCTTGTTCTTTAGTGTAAATTCCTAGCGGAATACCATCTTTTAAATAGTAACTTAACTCCCCAAAAGGTACTTTGTTCCAATTATCTTCATAAAAATAAATTTCACAACCATCAAAAGATAAAATCTCTTTATACACAGAGTCTAAACCACTTGTTAAAGATGTTTGTATTAATAATTTCCCCATAATATTCCAGCTATCAATAGCAATAATATTATCGTCTTCAAAAAAGCTTATAATATCTCTTTTTTCTTTTGTAAAAATCTCGGCAATTATTGGCAGTTCATTTTTTCCGTTTTGGCAAGCCGTTATAGCTAATATAGATTTAACAGATTGTACATCACTAGCTTTCTTTTTGCTTAACGTGGCACTCTCTGAACAACTAGCAAGTATAATAATAGATCTTGCAGACTCTAAGTTTATACGTTTAAGTTCGTTAATATTAGCATAATCTCCTTGCGTAGTAATTACTTCCGTTGTCATCATATCTGGCAAACGCTTTGTAATTAAGTTATCCATTTCTTCTTTATCTGTATTAGATAAAATAACTACAGACGCTTTAGACTCGCTTTCATTTGCTAAAATTAATTCTCTAATTACGTCCACAACACGCTCATTCCAACCCAAAATAATGGTATGGTTATTTTCTATAACTTTACCTCTACCCTTTCTAAAATCATACAACATAGTATCTAAAGCTGTTGTAATAAAACCAATTAGCATAGATAACAATATAACACCAGTTAAACCAGATAATACAGTTAAGACCTTTAAAAAAGTAGGCGCATCATTATCTTGGTTCATATTACCAGGATCGGTCATTTCTAAAAAAGTAACCCAAATATCTCTAAAAATATTACCAGTATAGTCTAAACTAGGAAAAAGATTTATTAGTAATAAGCGTAAACCTACAAGAAATACAAATACAATAATAAATATAATTAAAAGGCTCTTAAAGATTGATGAGCCTCCTTTGCTTAAAAAACGTTCTGCTTTGTAATTTAAACGTTCAGAAAAAGAGTTTTTCATAAATAAAGGTTGGTTATACGTTTTAAAAATTTGGTTAACTTTTGTTTCAGCTATTAATTTTAATTCATTTTACTGCAAAAACCGCATAATCTTCCTCATCAAAAAAACCTCTACTATACCTATTTAGAACCTAAAGTTTACCTTTATAATTAAAAATACATAAAACTCTAAAAAACAATATTTTACACTATTTTTAAAAGTATTTTTCAGTTCTTACCAGTTATAATACAGTTTTATAAGCATTTGTAAATCAAATAACTATTTAAGTTAAAATAACAGTTTTATTAGAAAGTTATTGCACTAAAGGTAAATTTCTTAACTAAATGTTAATGTAAAAGTTAAAAAGGAACACTAATGATTAACAAATTGTTTCGCTTTTAGGTGAAAAGGAAATTTAATGCCAAAATCTATTAAAAAAAGCAGTTTACGCAAACATACATACATTATTTAATTCACATAACTTTAATAATAAAAATAAAAATACGTTTATAAAAGGATAAAAATTAAATTTAAAACACAATTAAAACCCAATAAAATTACTTTTTTAACAAACAACATAACAAGTATAGCTATATCCCCTTTTTTTAGTACTTTTCAGATTACAAGAACAATTAAAAATCCAAATATGAAAAAACTAGCATTTATAGCCCTAGCTTTGGCTATAAGCTGTAATTCTACTCAGAAAACTACAGGAGAAAAAAAGTCTGAAAAAGCAACAGAAGTAAATCCGGAAACTTACGGTAAAACCATTACAGAAGCCGAGCTAAAAGCTCATTTATACACTTACGCATCAGACGAATTTGAAGGCCGTGAAACAGGTAAGCCAGGACAAAAAAAAGCTATTGAATACATAAAAAAAGAATATGTTGGTTTAGGTATTAAGCCAGCAAAAGCAGACGGAAACTATTTTCAGGATGTTCCTTTAGAGATTTCTAAACTTCCTACAGGTTCACTTAGTGTAAATGGCAAGGAGTATAAGCTTGGAGAGGATTACGTTGCCACTACTGCTGCAACTGGTGATTTTACAGATGTAGTTTATATAGGTTTTGGTATTGATGAAGAAAACTACTCTGATTACAAAAACTTAGATGTTACTAATAAAATTGTTGTAGCCAAAGTTGGCGAACCAAAAAATGAAGACGGTACTTATGTTGTGTCTGGATCAACTGAAAAATCTTCATGGGGTAACCCATCTGAAGCTTTAGCTAAAAGAGTTGAAGCTGCTCAGAAAAAAGGAGCTAAAGGTATTATTTTTTATGATGAAAATAATTACCCAAGATACCAACAGTATTTTGCACAAATGTTAAAAAGTGGTAGAGAAAGAATTTCTCCAAAACCAGCTACACCAAACAAATTTGCTACTATATTAGTAAATACTACATTGGCCAATGCAATTGTGAAAGATATTGCTACAGATAACGCTCCAAAGGTTGTTAGCACTGCTTTAAACATAGATTTAAAAAGCGGAAACAAAGATGTAAAATCTGAAAATGTTGTAGCTTATATTAAAGGTTCTGAAAAACCAAATGAATACCTTGTAATATCTTCTCACTTAGACCATATTGGTGTATCTGCAGACGGACAAATAAATAATGGTGCAGATGATGATGGTTCTGGTACTGTTGCTTTATTAGAAATTGCTGAAGCATTTAGAAAAGCAGAATTAGATGGTAATGGACCAAAACGTTCTGTTGTATTTTTACACGTTACCGGTGAAGAAAAAGGCTTATTAGGATCACAACACTACACAGATGTAGACCCAATTTTTCCTTTAGAAAATACAGTTGCCAATCTTAACATTGATATGGTAGGTAGAATTGACCCTAAACGTGAAGGAGATAGAAACTACATTTACCTAATTGGTTCTGATAAATTAAGCTCAGAATTACATAACTTATCTGAAGAAGTAAACAAAAAGTATACAAATGTTGTTTTAGATTACACTTATAATGACGAAAACGACCCTAACCGTTTTTACTATAGAAGTGATCATTACAACTTTGCTAAAAATAACATTCCAATCATCTTTTATTTTAATGGTACTCATGATGATTATCACCAACCATCAGACACACCAGATAAAATTAATTACGATTTGCTAGAAAACAGAACCAGATTAGTTTTTTATACAGCATGGGAAATTGCTAACAGAGCAAATAAATTAGTTGTAGACAAAGCTACTGAATAAGTAATAAAAAATAAATTAAAAAAACCTCTACTAAATTAAGTAGAGGTTTTTTTGTATCATTTATTGTAACAATTAAAAACAAAAAAGCCTTGTTAGTATTAACAAGGCTTTGCTTTTGGGTGGAAGACCGGGTTCGAACCGGCGACCCTCGGTACCACAAACCGATACTCTAACCAGCTGAGCTACATCCACCATTTGTAAGCGGATGCAAAGATAATTTTTTTTATTTTATCTATCAAACAATTTTGCATCATATTTTCACTATTTTAAAAATTAGATTGTAACGTGCTAATTATCAATATTTATCGTAATTTTACCCCTGTTCTTTATTTTTACCAAGTCGACAATAGGTTAAAAAAAACGGTTCAAACACACAAAAAATGACATTTCACAACATAAATTAGTCAAAGCATATGCTTACATATAAATTCACGTTTAAGTTATAACACTAAGATTATTTAAAAAATTAATGCCTTCAGAATTTAAAAACAAAGTGTATTTTTTAATTAACAAAAAGCTATACTTTACGCTAGTTTTTAGTTGTATTCTATTTTTTAGCAATACAATAATTGCCAGTAAAAGTAAGATTCTTACAGTTAGTAATGATATAGTACCTAAGGATACTATATACATAAATACATTAAATAGTAAAGCCAAAAGGTTACGCTTTTACAATTCTGATAGCCTATTAATTTTAGCAAATAAAGCATTAAAATTAAGTGAAGAGCTAGAGTACACTTACGGTATAAGCAATGCCTTATTACATACTGCTAATTATTATTCTGATGCCGGTAATAGCAAAAAAGCAAATATATTATACAACAAAGCGCTGCTAGAGAGCAAAAAAATAAATGATAGCCATTTACAACTTTCTATAATGAACAACTTTGCACAGTCTCATTATTACTTTGGGGACTATGCTAGCTCGTTGGCTATTTACTTAGAAGGTGTAGAATTAGCAGAAAAAAACAACAATAACAGAATGCTTTCTGTTATGAATGAAAATATTGCTAACCTCTACTCTGCTCAAAAAGATTATGACCAAGCTTTATTATTTTTAAAAAAATCTTTAAAACTTAATTTAACACTTAAAAACGATTTTAATTCTGCAAAAACATTGTGTAACTACGCTTATTTACAAAGTGAAATAGGCAACATTAATAATGCAATGTTTAACATTAATAAAAGTATAAGCATTTTTGAGGAATACAATAATATTAGGTGGATTGCTAAATCTTATAGAGTTAAAGGCGATATATACTTAAAGCAAAAGAAATATGAGTGGGCTATACGCTGGTATGACCAAAGTTTTCACTTATACGACCAAATTAAAAACAATAGAGACAAGTTAAACCTGCTAAGCGGTCTAGCTTATGCCCATTTTGGCAATAAAAATACAGATACCGCAGAACTTTATGCATTAACAGCCTACGAAAATGCTAAAGAACTTAACTCTATTAAAAATATAGAAAGTGCAGCAGATATACTGTACAAAATAAATAAACATAAAAAAGATTTTGAAAAATCACTTTACTTTCATGAGCTGTACGAGAAGGTAACAGACTCGCTATCTAGAAATGAAAATAAGCGTAGCTTATTAATGTTACAAACTAAAATAGAAAGAGATAAGCAAAAGGAAACTAAAGAGGTTAAAGACAAGCTAGAAAACGCCAAACTTAGGAGTGCTATTTATATAGGTACATCTATATTAGTAATTTGGGCTATTATTACTTTTATGATGTCTAGAAGTAGAAAAGCACACAAAAAATTAAATACAGAACTGCAGTTAAAACAAGTAGTTTTAGAAAACAGAGAAGAAGAACTGCAAGAAATAAATGAAACCAAAGACAAACTATTTTCTATAATTGCACACGATTTAAGAGGACCAATTGGTGCTTTATTAGATGTACTAAAAATGATGAAATCTGGAGACTTAGCTATAACAGAGTTTAGAGATTTTGTACCTAAATTAATTAAAGATGTAGACCATATTTCATTTACCCTAAACAACTTATTGTCATGGGGACAAACACAAATGAACGGTGCAACAACAAATACCACATTAGCAGAATTAAATACGTTAGCAGAAAACAACATTAATTTACTGGCAGAAACAGCAAAAAAGAAAAATATTACCTTAATTAACGAGATTCCAGATAATACTATAATTTTTTCTGATCCTAACCAAATAGACATTGTTATTAGAAATATTATTAGCAATGCTCTAAAATTTACACCAAAAGGTGGTAAAATAACTATAGATGCTCAAGAAAAGTATCAATTTATAGAAGTAACTATAAAAGATACAGGTATTGGTATGAGTGAAGAAGATTTAAGCAAAGTTTTTGCACCTAACCAGAGCCATACCACATTTGGAACAGACAATGAAAAAGGTACCGGTTTGGGCATATCATTAAGTAAAGAAATGGTAGAAAACAATGGAGGAAATTTATGGGCAAAAAGTAAGTTAGGAAAAGGAACCATATTTTATTTTACTGTTCCAAAAGGAGAAGACAATTATCAATATACATTATAAAACTGTTCTATTTTTTTAAATTCATAATGTACACTAACAATTAATATGTTAATTATATTTTTAGATTAAAACACTTGCTAAACTCATTAGTAATCAATATATTGCTAGTCATTTTTACCCATTTTTTACTAGAGCATGAACATAGGTTTACATAAATATTTACATAAAAATATCTTCCTGTTTACTATTGTATTTATTTTAGCTTTTACAGTAAATTCTCAGACAAAAATAGATAGTATTACCGCCTTAGTTGAAAATGCATCCAAAAATTTAAAAACTAAAGAAGACAAAAAACAGTATATAGATTTGCTCACTTCTTTAGCAAGTCACTATACCTACGACAATATAGACAGTTTAAAATCAATATCAGATAAAGTCTATAAATTAAGTAATAATTTAAATTACAAGAAAGGTAAAGCAGATGCTATAGCTCATTTAGCTTATTACAACTCTTACCAAGGAAACTCAGACTTAGCAATAGAACAGTTAAATGAAGCTTTAAAATTAGCCAAAGAAGCTAATTACGTTAGAGGCCAAATAAATATTTTAAACCAAATAGGTTCTGAAAATGCGTATGTTGGTAAAAATAGTGAGGCATTAAAAGCTTACTTAGAAGGTGCAGATATTGCTGAAGCCAACAACAATAAGGTACTACTTTCCTTTATAAAAGACAATACGGCAAGTTTATACGCCACTCAAAAAGACTATGCACAAAGTATTGCTCTTTACGAAGAGGTTAATAAACTTAACAAAGAAATTGGCAACCCTATATATATTGCAGAAACATACTCTAATATGTCTGACATATATATTAAAACAAATCAATTGGACTTAGCAACCGAATATATTGACAATAGCATTGCTACTTTTGAGAAAGAAAATGATAAAGAGTGGCTATCTTATTGCTACATTAACAAAGCCAGAATTTTAATAAAGCAAAACCAACCAGAATTTGCACTTAAATGGTTAGATATTAGTGAAAATATTTTAAAAGATTTAACAGATGATAGAACTATAATATCATTAGAAAATGCAAAGGCTAAAGCCTATTTAGGTTTAAACAATACCGAAAAAGCAGAAACTTCTGTAAACAAAGCTATAGAAATTGGCTCTAGGTTTAATTTATTAGAAGAGCTAGAAGAAGCTTATGAAACTTTATATTTAATACATAAAAAAAATAATGATTCAGATTTAGCTCTTAAAAGTTTAGAGTTATTTAAAAAAACATCAGATTCAATCTTAAGAAGAGAAAATAGCAACAGCTTAGGTGCTTTTAAAACTAGAACAGAATACGAAAGACAAAAAAGAGATACCGAAGCCGAAGCTAAAAAAGAAATAGATAAGCACCAGAATTATCTTTTTCTTGCAATTGCCGCATTAATTGTACTTAGCTTTATTTTACTACTTATAAAAATACAAGCCAACACAAGAAAGAAACTTTACAACCAGCTTATAGAGCAAACAGAAGTTTTAAAAAAGAGAGAAAATGAGCTTGAAAATATTAACAAGACTAAAGACAAGCTATTTTCTATAATTGGTCACGATTTAAGAAACCCAATTGCCGCACTACAAAGTTTACTAGATATGTTTGTTTCAAAAGATGTTGAAACTGAAGATTTTTTAAGTTTTATACCTAAATTAAAAAGTGATGTAGATGCGTTATTTTTTACTTTAACAAACTTACTTTCTTGGAGTAGAACACAAATGAATGGTGGTTCTACCACTCCTAGTAATGCTAAAATGTACAATTTAGCACATAATAACATTAATTTACTATCTGAATTAGCAGAAAATAAAAACATTAAAATTACCAATTCTATACCAAGTAACACTATTGTTTGGGCAGATAAAAACCAAATGAGTGTAGTTGTGCGTAATTTATTAAGCAATGCTATAAAATTTACCAAAACCGGTGGAAACATAACAATTACAGCTACAGAAACAGAAAACAGCTGGATAACTAGTGTACAAGATTCTGGTATAGGTATAAAGCCAGAGTTAATAGATGAGTTATTTTCTAGTGATAATGCAATTGCAGTATCATATGGTACAAATAACGAAAAAGGAACCGGTTTAGGCCTACCATTGTGTAAAGAGATGATAACAAACAACCAAGGTACTATTTGGGTAGAAAGCACCTTGGGTGAAGGTAGTATATTTTATTTTGAACTTCCTAAAACTGGTAGCTAACTAAATTAACTTATCTAGACTACTCACTGCTACATAACGCTCTACTGTAAAACCTTCTGCGTGGTCTACTCCTATTAAACGCCCTAAGTCTTGCGCTCTATATGTAACACTTTCTAAAAAATTCTGACTTGTAATTGGTGTTTGCGGAGCTGTGCTATTTGTATCATAAAATTGTGTTTTGTATGCCAAAACAGATTTTACTTTGGTTTGTATAAAACCAGTAACATCTACAACAAAATCTGGTTTAATATTTTTCCATTGTATGTAATGATAAACGTGTTTTGGCCTCCATTTTTCCTGCGGCTTACCTTCAAAATCTGTTTCTATTTTTAACAAACCACTTAAAAAACAAGCATCACTAACTAATTTACTTCCTTTACCGTGGTCTATATGCCTATCATCAATAGCATTACACAACACAATCTCTGGTTGGTATTTACGTATCATTTTAATTATTTGCAATTGATGCGCTTTATCATTAACAAAAAAACCATCTTCAAAAGCTAAATTTTCTCGTATGCTAACACCTAAAATTTTAGCGGCAGCTGTTGCCTCTGCATCTCTAGTTTTGGCCGTACCTCTAGTACCCAATTCACCTCTAGTTAAATCTACAATACCAACTTTTTTACCATTTGCAATTTCTTTTGCTATTGTAGCTCCTGCTCCCAGCTCTGCATCATCTGGGTGCGCCCCAAAAACTAATATATCTAACTTCATTTTATTCTAATCTATTTTACCTTAGCTAATGCTTGTTCTATATCAGCTATTAAATCTTCTACTTCTTCTATACCAACAGAAAAACGAATTAAACCATCCTTAATACCTTGTTTTTCTCTTTCTTCTGCACTTAATAGAGAATGAGATGTTTGCGTTGGCGACAAAACAGTACTTTCTACCCCTGCCAAACTCATAGATGGTTTTATAAGTTCTAATGCATTTTGAAAGTTCATAGCATTTATGTCGTCCTTAAGCTCAAAAGATAACATACCTCCAAAACCTTTCATTTGTGACTTTGCTAGTTCGTGGTCTGGATGCGACTCTAAACCAGGATAATACACAACTTCTACATCTTTATTTTGATGTAAATACTCTGCCATTTTTTGGGCATTTTCATTCTGAGCCTTTACTCTTATACCCATAGTTTTCATACTACGCTCTAACAACCAAACGGTGTAATCACTTAAACTACCTCCAAAATTTTTAGCTAGCTGAAAAATCTTATCTATATTTTTAGCTGATGATGCTACAGCACCTGCACAAATATCGGAATGTCCACCCATATATTTAGTTGCACTATGTATTACAATATCAATTCCAAAATCTATTGGATTCTGGTTTACAGGACTAGCAAAAGTATTATCTATCATAGAAACCAAATTGTGCTTTTTAGCCAAAGTAGCAACCGCTTTTAAATCGGTTATGGTTAGTAAAGGGTTAGATGGTGTTTCTATATAAATAACCTTAGTATTTTCTTTTATTTTGGCTTCAAAATCTTCTGCTTTTAATCCATCTGTTAAAGAGTATTCTATTCCAAATTTAGAAAACTCTTCTTGTATTAAATTATAAGTGCCACCGTATAATGTTTTTTGTAAAACAACATGGTCTCCCGCGTGTAAAAACGCCATTAAGGCAGTGCTTACTGCCGCCATACCACTACCAAAAATTAAGCCAGCCTCTGTATGCTCTAATGCAGCAACTTTTTTACACAAGGCCTCTTGGTTTGGCGTATTAAAATATCTTGGATACCTTTTTACATCTACACCTTCAAAAGCGTAAGAAGAACTCATATATAATGGAGACACAGCCCCTTTAAATTGTTTATCTTCTACTTCTCCTGTGTGAGTACAAATTGTATTTAAACCTGCCTTAGATTGCTTCATTTTAGTTGTTTTAGTTCTTTTTTAGTTGGTCTATCAAAGTTACAAATTTAGAACCTAAACAACCTAACAAATCTATTTTCCATTACACACCGTATATAAATATAACAACAGTATAAAAAATTGAATAAATACCAACAAATGACATTTAAAACTATAGTATACAGCATTTTAATATGTAGTTCTTTTATTACCTGCTCTACAGATAGCGAATCTACTCCTTCTTTTACAAATGATAATAATGAAATTATAACAGACGAAATTAAAGAAAGAAACAGAAAAAACGTTGGTTCTTCTGCTAATGACCTATTATCTAATACAACTTATAAATCTACAGTTATTGAAATATTTTATGTAAAAGATTTTAAGCCAACTGATGAAACTATAGAAAATTTTAAAAATTTTATTACTGAAAGGCTAAACAAGTCTAAAGGTTGGGAATTAAGGTTAGAAGAAATAACGGTTCCTGCAAAAACATCCTACACTGTAGATGATATTATTGCAATGGAAAACAACCTGCGCACCCAATACAATACAGATGATAAAATAGCAGTTTTTGGTATTTATTTAGATGCAGAATATGCTAATAACAAAGAAGAAGGATCTGTTTTAGGTATTGCTTACCAAAACACATCTTTTGCTATTTTTGAGAATACTGTAAAAGAATTTAGCAATAAACCATTAGCACCAAGCAGAACAGTACTATCTTCTACTGTGCTAAATCATGAATTTGGACATTTACTTGGTTTGGTAAATAATGGATCTACAATGCAAACCAGTCACCAAGATACTGCACACGGTAAACATTGTAACGTAGAAAACTGCTTAATGTATTGGACTGCAGAAACTGGCGAAGGACTTTTAAACTCCATTACCGGAGGTAAAATACCCACTTTGGATGCGCAATGTATTGCAGATTTACAAGCTAATGGCGGAAAGTAAACTATTTAGAATAGTTTACTTTAAACCTCCAATAGCTAATAGCTCCAAGTATTACTACACCTGCAGCTGTATACCATATAAACATAGGTGTAATTACTTGCGCACCACTTGCATAACTATGTAAACCAGCTAAATAGAAGTTTACTCCAAAATATGTCATCATTATACTAGCAAAAGCTACTATACTTGCAAAATTAAATAACCACTTACTACGCAAACCAGGTACAATTCTCATATGCACAACAAAAGCGTAAATCATAATAGATATTAATGCCCACGTTTCCTTAGGGTCCCAACCCCAATAACGACCCCAACTTTCATTAGCCCACATACCTCCTAAAAAGTTTCCAATAGTAAGCATTACAAGTCCAGTTGTTAAAACAAGCTCGTTAATTATAGTTAACTCTTTTAAGTTAAGATCCATGCGAGCTTTGTTCTTTTTATTTGTTAGCATTATTAAAATTAATGATGTAACACCAAGAATCATCCCCACAGTTAAAGGTCCGTAACTACCAACAATTACCGCAACGTGTATCATTAACCAATAACTATCTAAAACAGGTACCAGGTTAGATATAGATGGGTCTACCCAATTCTGGTGAGCTATCCACAATAACATAGCTGTAACAAACGTAGCTGCTGCTATGGTTAAATTACTTTTACGAGCAAACAGTAAGCCCATACCCAAAGTAGCCCAAGCTACATATATAATACTCTCGTAAGCATCACTCCAAGGTGCGTGCCCAGATATGTACCAGCGTAATATTAAACCTGCTGTATGCCATAAGAATAATAAATATATTGTGCCTTTAAAAAAGTAAACTGCAACGCGCCAAATACTATGGTCTTTAAATATTTGAAAAATAAGAATTAAGAACAAAAACAAGCCCACAACCGCATAAGCTTTATACAGCACATTAAAAATGTTTAGCTTATTGTATATAACCTCTGTATTTATTTTAGTTTCTGAGGGTAAAATTTCTTCTCCATGGTTTAACTGGTTCTTTTTTAAACCAGTTAACATTTTATTAGCTTCTGTATAGTCTCCAGATTCTCTTGCTTTTTGTAGTGCTATTAAATAATAAGGTATAGAGTTTTTTATAAAATTATCATACAATTCTTCTTGCGGTGGAAACTCTCCGCTATTACTTCTGTATTCTAAAGCAGATATCCACTTATTATTATCTACATTTAGTAAAGGAAAAATCTTTAAAATTTCTCCACTCAATGCTCTATTTAAAAGCCCTAATCTAATGTTAACATCTTTATAATCTTGCTGAAATTTGTTTGGATTGTTAGTGGCTGTAGCTTCAACCAAAAACGGATCTAACTTGTAGCTTTGTTTTTCATCAAAAAAGTCCATTAACGTTGCATAACGCTGTCCAGATGGTACTCCTATAACTTTACGTATACTATCATTGTATCCTTTTTTATCTATGGCAATAATGTGTGCATTAGCCCATAATTGTTGGTTAGACATCATAGATATAAACACTTGGTCCGATGTTAAACCTAAATATTTATCCTTTAAACTTAATTTACGCAGCAATTCAGATGTAAAGGTGTTTATGGGTTTCATACGTCCTCCTTCATCCTGTATAACTAATTTACCAAACTCCTCTGCGTGCTCTTTAGATACTGCTGTAGCTAAAATAATAGAGTCTATAACCTCTTGACTAGGTAGTTCTGCGTGGTTATGCCCATCTCCTGAACTGTGCTCTTGAGCGTGATTATGACTATCTGTAGTTTTTGTCTGTGCCGTAACATTTAATAAACACCCTAAAAGAATGATTGTGGTAAGCTTTGCCTTTTTCGCTTTTATTTTATCCAATGAAACAGCCAAGTCTTTAAACCTAGTTTTACCAAAAAACATAATCCCCATTAAACCAGCATATAACATAAAATAACCAATATAGGTAATCCAAGTACCCCAAAAATCGTGATTAACAGATAATCTTGTACCTAGCTCATCTGGATCAAAACTGGCTTGAAAAAAACGGTAGCCTCTGTGATCTAATATATGATTCATAAAAATATCATAATCAAAAGGTTTTTCATCTTCAATAGTAACTTTACTCATAAAAGACGCATAACCTTTTTCTGTACCAGGATACTTTTCTGCTATAAAGTCATTTAATTTAATAGCAAAAGGCAACTCATGAATTTTAGATCCGTAAGCCATTCTAAATTCTAAATCGCCAATTTTAAACGGATCAGAATACTGCATCATTCCTTTAGAACCTAAAAGTTTTTTACGTACCGTTTTGCCGTTTACTGTAATATCTAAAATTAAGGCATCTGGCATATTTTCTGTACGTTCCTCATCTGGAATACGTATAATTCCGTTTTTACCCTTTACCAAAGAATCTGGCATAACAAACTGCATATTTGCCATTTGGTATAAAGAACGCAATTGTAGTTTTTGTACGGTATCTTTTTTAACACCACCTTGTAACCTATCTGCCATACGCATAAATGTTCCTTCAAAAGGTGATTGTATGGTATAGCTAGAGTCTGTTGCGGTGATATTTATAGCTCCTTCTGTAGGTTTATTTAAAGCAAACAATACATTGTGTATACTTTGCACTACACCTTCTTCTAAATAATGATCATGACGACCACCACTACTAGATTCTACTATTTTTAAAAAGTTTTTTCCTTCATCTCCAATTATTAAACCTTCTTTAGCACCATCTATAAAACCAGCATATGCTATAGTGTATTCAGTCTTATCAAAATTTGTATGTATAGGCAAATTAGATTTTAATGCTTCTGCAGTAACTAGAATAGGATACTCTTGCTTTTTCTGCATTTTTACACCATCTTTTTTACCATATACAATTGTAGAGATATATGTTTTATCTGAAAAGAATACGTTTGCTGTTTCTCCTTCACGTATTGGCATCATTCCTTCATAACTAATATACCTAGTTACAAAAGCACCTATAATAATAAAAATCCAAGAAAGGTGTAGTAATAAAACCGCCCATTTTTCTTTACGCAACAAATTGTATCTAGCTATGTTTCCTATAAAATTAATTACAAAAAAGACCATAATAGCCTCAAACCAAACAGTGTTGTAAATCCATATTCTTGCTGTATCAGTGCTGTACCAGCTTTCAATAAATGTCCCAAAAGCCATTGCGGTTGCAAATGCTATGAATAAAAATGACATTAAACGTGTAGAAAAAAAGAACTTCTTAATTAAATTTATCATCTTGGATAATAGTAAATGAATTGGTTTGCAAAAATACGCCCTTTTTGTGTTTTTTTATACCTAAAACAACAATAAATGTGTTAATGAAAACCTAATGTTTAATCTGTTTATGAACTAGTGTTTTGTCTAGCGTTAAAAATATGAATGTGAATATTAGACCCCATATTACGAGCTCTATTTTTGGCTATAGTAAGATTGTCTCCTTCAAAAAGTTCATCTAACGTTTCTAACCAATAATTTAACCAAATACCAAAATGCATCTCATTAATACTATTATTAGTGTAATTATCCACTTTATTGTGTACCGCTATAGGGTTACCTTTATAAGTGCCACGCTCTATAAATAACTGATTACTCCAAAAATTGGTAAGGTGTAGTAAATGGTGGTCCCAATCTTTAATTATACCATTAAAAATAGGACCTAAAGTTTCATCTTTGCGTATTTTATCATAAAAAGATGAAACTAATAAAAATACATTCTCTTTGGTTGTGAGCTCAAGTTTTTTCATATTACAAATACTATTTAATACATTAGCAAATAATTAAGCCTGTATTAGTTACAAAACTAAACAACAAAGCCTTAATAACAGTTAAAAAAGTAGAATTATGTTTAATAGTACACCTCTTAAAAAGTATATTTATCACACCCTTTTTTTGGTGTTATTAACTTGTAATATTAGTTGTTCTAGTGATGATGATTCTACCAATAATGTGGAAGATGGACCAAAAGGAAATTGCATAGAAAATGGTACTAAAATTACCATCGTAGGTAATCACAATCATACTTTAGAAATTGCTACGGCAGATATAATTAGCGGTGCCACAAAAGTATACACATTAATTGGCGCAACCGGTCATGAACATATGCTTACTATAACAGCAGAAGATTTTGCAACTTTAAAAACCAATAATGCAATTACTATAGCTGCAAGTACCAATGCAGGGCACACACACGCAGTAACAATTGGTTGTAAAGAATAATAGTTTTAAGTAGATTAGCTGTACTTTTGTAGTATGATTAGGGTAGTTATTATAGGGTTAGGAAATATTGGCACACACTTATACAATGCATTTAGTGCGTTAAACAATGTATCTATTGCAATGCTATACAACCGTACAGAAACTGCATTACTGCCTTTTAAAAATAGTGTAAATACAACTACTAACATAAATAACTTACCAGATGCAGATGTGTACATAATTGCAATTTCTGATGATAATATTATTTCTCTATCTACTGCGCTAAAACTACAAAACAAACTAGTTGTACATACTTCTGGTAGCGTACCTATATCTGTTTTAGATGATAAAAATAGAAAAGGATCTTTTTACCCATTACAAACGTTTAGTAAAGAAGCAGTAGTAGATTTTGCGCGTATACCTATTTGTATAGAAGCAGAAAACAAGACTGATGAAGCTTTACTTCTTCAACTGGCAGAAAGTGTTTCTAACAGTGTACATAAAATATCATCGGAACAACGAAAATCCATACATTTGGCTGCAGTTTTTGTAAATAATTTTAGCAATCATATGTATCAAATTGGGCAAGAAATTTGTGAAGCAAACAAGGTACCTTTCTCAATTTTATCACCTTTAATACAAGAAACCGTTGCAAAACTAAATACCTTATCTCCTTACAATGCACAAACTGGACCTGCAAAACGTAATGATATTGGTACTATGCAACGTCATATAACTGAACTAACAAATAATACGCATAAAGAAATATACAGCGTTATAAGCAAATCTATTACCAATACTTATGGAAAAAAGTTATAAAGAATACCTACATAATATTACCACTTTTGTTTTTGATGTAGATGGCGTTTTTACAGACGGATCTGTACTTATTACAGAAAACGGAGAATTACTACGTAAAATGAATGTTAAAGATGGTTACGCACTTAAAACTGCAATACAAAAAGGCTTTAATGTTTGTATCATTTCTGGCGGAACAAGCGAGGGTGTACGTACTAGATTTAAAGGTTTAGGCGTTAAAGATATTTACTTAGGCGCTCACCTAAAAATAGAACCTATAAAAGAGTACTTATCTACTAATAACATAGATCCTACAAATGTTTTGTATATGGGTGATGATATGCCAGATGTTCCTCCTATGAAACTTGTTGGTATGCCTACTTGCCCGCAAGATGCTATACCTGAAATTAAAGTCGTTAGTAAGTATATATCTCAAAAAAACGGAGGTAATGGTTGTGCCAGAGATGTTATTGAGCAGGTTTTAAAAGTACAAGGCAAGTGGAATGATAATTATAGCGCTAAAAACGACTAAATGCTTTCTGAAAAACTAAAAGATTACAACATTATATTGGCTTCTGGCTCTCCTAGAAGGCATCAGTTTTTTAAAGAATTAGATATTAACTTTAAGGTTGATGTTAGACCTATTGAAGAGGTTTTTCCTAATCATTTAAAAGCCGAAGAAATTACAAATTATTTAGCTGCACTAAAAGCTGAGCCTTTTAAGGCATCTCTGCAAGAAAAAGATATTTTAATAACATCAGACACCATTGTTTGGCATAATAATGAGCAATTAGGAAAACCAAAAGATGCTGCAGATGCTATTAAAATGCTTACAAAACTATCTAACTCTTGGCACCAAGTAGCAACATCTGTATGTTTTACATCTAAAAACAAACAAATTACAGAAAGTCATATTACTAAAGTAAAATTTAAAGCTCTTAGCTTAGAAGAAATTACATATTACGTAGAAAACTACAAGCCATTAGATAAAGCTGGTGCTTACGGTATACAAGAGTGGATTGGCTTAATTGCTATTGAAGAAATTATTGGCTCCTACCCTAACGTTGTTGGCTTACCTACGCATTTAGTGTATAAAACTTTGTTAACTATAGCAAATGCATAACATTTTAAGTAATTTTACTTAAAATGTATTTGTTATGAAAAAATTAGTTGAACTAGGTATAATAGTCGCTACACTATTAGTATCTAATGCGTGTAAAGAAAAAATACAAACTCAAGATGTTGCTGCTGTTACTCCTGAAAAGGTTATTGAAAAAGAAGAGCCTAAACCATTATCTGATCAATTTAAAAAGTATTGGTACAATGGTACTGCAGAAATAACATCATATAATTTACAACAAGCTAGATATGGCGAATTAAGACAAGGTTCTGCTGTTATGGTTTTTGTTACAGAACCTTTTAATACTACAAAACAAGTAAAAGCAGATAAACCGGACAAAACAAGCGTTCCTGTTTTAAAGTTAAACAGCACTAAAAAATTTAATACAGGTATTTACCCGTACTCTGTAATGTCTAGCACTTTTTATCCGGTTGGTGATAATTCTGCTTCATTAAAAATTACAAATACTGTACAAGAATGGTGCGGACAAGTATTTTCTCAGTTAAACAATAAAGAAAATTTTGAGGTTTCTTCTTATTCTTATTTTGAAAGTGAAGGAGATGAAAAATTGACTCTAAAAAAAGATATATTAGAAAACGATCTTTGGGCAAAAATTAGAATAAACCCAAATGCCTTACCAAAGGGCAAACTAACTATTATTCCTTCTTTTCAGTACATTAGGTTTTCTCACAAGCAACTAAAAGCCTATAATGCTACTGCCAAGGTAACTAATAATGATAATTTAACAGTGTACAGTATAAATTATCCAGAGTTACAACGCAATTTAAGCATTACATTTACCACCGCTTTTCCGCATACTATAGAAAGCTTTACAGAAACACACGCTAGTGGTTTTGGTGCCAATAAAAAAATGCTAACCACAAAAGCAACATTAAACAAAAGAATACAAACGGCCTATTGGCAACAAAACAGAAATAAAGACTTACATTTTAGAGATAGTTTAGGATTATGAATGAATTTATAGATGCACATCAAAATCAATTAATAAACAGCTTAATTTGTGTTTTAGCTTTTTTGTTTTTACGGTTTGTTACAGCAAAAGCAATTCGTAAAATAGGAAGAATAAGCGATATAAATAAAGTACGCACAAAGTTAATTATTAGGTATATCACCATACTTTATATGGCCATAAGCTTTATAGCACTTGTGTATATCTGGCAAGTAAATTTTGAAGATCTTGGTATAATATTTTCTTCTGTATTTGCTGTTTTAGGGGTAGCATTATTTGCATCTTGGTCTATACTTAGCAATATTACAGCTGGTGTAATATTGTTTTTCTCTTTTCCTTTTAAAATAGGAGACCGTATAAAAATACTAGATGGAGATTTTGCAGAGGAAGTAGATATTTTAGATATTAAAGCTTATCATATTTATTTAAAAAAAGATAATGGTGAACTTCTTACCTATCCTAATAATTTACTTTTACAAAAAGGTGTTGTAATTATTAATAAAGATGATAATAATGATGATACCACAGAGGGTGATTATATTTAAATAAGCAACTGTATGAAAAGAAAAAACAGACGTAAAGTAAATCCTTATTCTGATAAAAAAACGTTTAATATTGAAGCGTTTTTAGCAAACTCATCTTTAATTAATTATTCTAAAGAAAGCTACAGTTTATTAAAAGGAGAAGATTTAAAAGAAATATCTATCACAAAAGATACATCAGTTATTTCTTGGTTAAATATTTATGGTTTTCAGCATTCACAAGCTGTACGCAAAATAATTGCAGATAATAATATGGACGAGTTTTTAATAAACCTTGTCATAGATAACAACCACAGGAATAAGGTTATAGAATTAGACGATTGCTTTTTTTTAACATTAAAATCTCCTTATTATTCTGTAGAAAGTAATGAAACAATGTTTGAGCAAATGGTTTTTGTTGTTGGTGAAACCTACGTTTGGAGCATACAAGAGGTAGAAGGAGATCATTTTCAGCATTTAAGAGAGCGTATTGAAAAAAATTTAGGAATTATTAGAAAAAAAGGTGCAGATTACCTTTTTTACCTATTAATGGAAGCTATAATAGATAATTATTATATTGCTTATGATAAACTTACCGAAGCTAATATTGGTTTAGATAATTTAAATGAAACCAAACCTACACCAGAATTTGCACTAAAAGTTGAAAATAACAAAAGACAATTAAACCAAATTAAAAGGATGACTATTAGTATTAAAGATGCTATAAATCAACTAGAAAATATTGATTGTTTTGAGTTTGATATTAAATATTTTATTGAAATTAAAGAGCAAATTGGATTAATGAGTGATGAAATTGACTTTAACTTAAACCAATTAGACAGTTCTTTAAACCTTATGTTTAGCATACAAAACCATAGACTTAATGAGGTAATGAAAACCTTAACTATATTTTCTGTAATTTTTATTCCGCTTACCTTTTTAGCTGGTATTTATGGTATGAACTTTAAAAATATGCCAGAATTACAAACAGAATACGGTTATTTTATTCTATTGGGTGTAATGGTTTTGGTGTCTTTGGTGTCTATTTTTTTTATTAAAAGAAAAAAATGGTTTTCTTAAATCATTAACAGACACTAGAATTAACAAAAAATAGTTAAAATATGGTGTTAAAGAACCTTTAAAATTAACTTTCTTAAGCGTAGAACTTGTTATATTTGAGCATCAACCAAAATTAACATTTATGCGCCAAATACTGGTATCTTGCGTAATTTTTACATTATGCATTAACTTAGGATTTTCTCAAGCTCCTAAAAAAAAATCGTCTACAGAAATTTATCACTCTTTACAAAAGCTAAACTTTTTAGGTTCTGCGTTGTACATTGCTGCTCATCCAGATGATGAAAATACCAGGTTAATATCTTACCTATCTAACAACGTAAAAGCCAAAACAGCATATTTATCTTTAACTCGCGGAGATGGCGGACAAAACCTAATTGGACCAGAAATTAGAGAACAATTAGGTGTATTACGCACGCAAGAATTACTTGGTGCACGTAGTAAAGATGGCGGAGAACAATTTTTCTCTAGAGCAAATGATTTTGGTTACTCTAAACACCCAGAAGAAACATTAGCTATTTGGAATAAAGAAGAAGTTTTAGGAGATGTTGTACAAATTATTAGGCAATATAAACCAGATGTAATTATTAATAGATTTAACCACAGAACTCCTGGTACCACACACGGTCACCACACTACATCTGCAATGTTAAGTGTAGAAGCTTTTGATTTGGTTAATGACCCTAAAGCCTACCCAGAACAATTAAAACTAACAGAAACTTGGCAACCAAAACGTATGTTTTTTAATACATCTTGGTGGTTTTATGGTAGTGAAGAAGCTTTTAACAAAGCTGACAAAAGCAAACTAATGAAATTAGATGTTGGTGTCTTTTACCCAATACTGGGCGTATCTAATAATGAAATTGCTGCACTTGCTAGCAGTCAACATTTATGCCAAGGTTTTGGTAGAGTGTCTACCAGAGGAAGCCAAGATGAGTATATAGAACTTTTAAAAGGCGATATGCCTAAAAGCGATGATATTTTTGAAGGTGTTAATACAACTTGGTCTAGAATAGATGGCGGCGTTGCTATTGGAAAAATACTAAAAAAGGTTGAAGAAAACTTTAACTTTAAAAATCCCTCTGCACATTTACCACAACTTATAGAAGCCTATAACCTTTTACAAAAATCTAAAGATACACATTGGAAAAATATTAAAACAAAAGAGCTAGAAGATATAATTACAGCCGTAGCTGGTTTGTATTTAGAAGCTAATGCAAATAATACTAATAGCACACCTGGTGGCAACTTTAAGGTATCTATAGAAGCATTAAATAGAAGCACTGCAAACATTGTTTTAAAATCTGTAAACGTTGGTGATACTACCCTAACACCTAATATTTTGTTAGAAAACAACACAAAGCAAAACCTAACTTTAGATGTTGCTGTACCAGCAGATACAAAATACACTAGCCCTTATTGGTTAATGGAAAAAGGTACACTAGGTATGTACACTGTAAAAGATAAAAAACTAATAGGCAAACCAGAGACACCAAGAGCTTTTAATGCAGATTTTGAACTTAGTATTAACAATTACACTTTAACTATTACTAAACCTGTTGTTTATCACTACTCTAAACCAGACAAAGGAGAATTGTACAGACCTTTTGAAGTTTTACCGGAAGCTAGTGTTGGTATAAAAGATAGAGTTATTATTTTTTCTGATGAATCTTCAAAACAAATACCAGTAACAGTTAAGGCTTTAGCAAATGATATTTCTGGCGAAATAGAATTAACTTTTTCTAAAGGATGGAAAGTAGCTAATGCAAAGCAAAATTTTAATATTAAAAAACGCGGAGACTCAAAAACAATTACATTTACTGTTACGCCTCCAAATAGCGAATCTGAAGGTTCTATTTTACCGGTTGTAAAAATTAATGGTAAAGAACTTAATAAAGAGCTTGTAGTGATATCTTATGATCACATACCTACACAATCTGTTTTATTACCGTCTGAAGCCAAAGTAGTACGTTTAGACATTAAAAAAACAGGAAAAAACATTGGATACATTACTGGTGCAGGAGATAAAATTCCTGAGAGTTTAGAGCAAATTGGCTACAATGTTTCTACCATAGATCCTAACAGCATCAACACTGCTTCATTAAAAGGTTTTGATGCCATTGTAGTTGGTATTAGAGCATACAACGTGGTAGATGAATTAAAATTTAAACAACACTTTTTATTAGACTATGTTAAAAACGGCGGTAATTTAGTTATTCAATACAATACAGCCGGCCGCAGCAAATTAGGAGTAGATAACCTTGCTCCTTACCCATTAGAGCTATCTAGAGACAGAGTTACTAATGAGTTTGCAGAAGTTACCATTTTAGCAAAAGATCATCCTGTGGTAAACACTCCAAATAAAATTACTGCAAACGATTTTAACAATTGGGTACAAGAACGTGGTTTATACTTTCCTAACAAATGGGGTAAAGAATTTACTCCTATTTTAGCAATGGCAGATAAAGGAGAAGAGGCAAAAAAAGGTAGTATTTTAATTGCTGCTTATGGAAAAGGAAATTACGTATATACGGGAATTAGTTTTTTTAGAGAATTACCTGCCGGTGTACCAGGGGCATATAAATTATTTGCCAATTTATTATCACTTCCTAAAAAAGAATAAAACACTATGAAAGATAAATTTATTTGGAAAAAAGAATATTCTTGGGTGTTACTTTTAAACTTAATGTATGCCATTGTTTTTTTTATAATAATGAAAATTTACAATTAGTATGGCAGAAATAGATTGGTATTTACTTATAGGAACACTGTTATTTATTGTAGGTTTTGGCGTATACAAAACAAAAGGAAGTAAAAATGTAAACGATTATGTTTTAGGCGGCAACCAGTCTAAATGGTGGACAATTGGGTTGTCTGTAATGGCTACACAAGCTAGTGCAATAACATTTTTATCTACACCAGGACAAGCCTATAACTCAGGAATGGGCTTTGTGCAATTTTACTTTGGTTTACCATTAGCTATGGTAGTAATATGTATGGTTTTTGTACCATTATATCACAAACTAAAGGTATACACCGCTTATGAGTTTTTAGAAAACAGGTTTGACGTTAAAACCAGAACACTTGCTGCGTTTTTATTTCTAATTCAGCGTGGCTTAGCTGCTGGTATAACCATTTACGCTCCTTCTATTATTTTATCTGCAGTACTTGGTTGGGATTTAAGAATTTTGAATATTTTAATTGGCATTCTGGTTATAATTTACACCGTATCTGGCGGCACAAAGGCAGTAAGCGTTACCCAAAAACAGCAAATGTTTATTATTATGCTGGGTATGTTTGTAGCTTTTTATTTTATTTTAGATTATTTACCAGACGATATAACATTTAGCAAAGCCTTAAAGGTTGCAAGTGCAAGTGATAAATTAAATATTTTAGACTTTAGTTTAGACACACAAAGTAGGTACACTGTTTGGAGCGGATTAACTGGTGGATTTTTCCTGTTTATGTCTTATTTTGGTACAGATCAAAGTCAAGTACAAAGGTATTTATCTGGTAAATCTGTAAGAGAGAGTCAGCTTGGCTTAATATTTAATGGTATTTTAAAAATTCCAATGCAATTTTTTATTTTATTGGTTGGTGTAATGGTATTCGTATTTTATCAATACAACGTATCTCCCTTAAACTTTAATCCTGCTGCTACTGCTAAAGTAGAAAACTCTATTCACGCTGAAGACTACAAACTTTTACAGGAAGAACACAAGTACATAACAGAGCAAAAAATAGTTGCCCAAAATAAATTATCTGTAGCAATAGACCAAAATAACAGTAGCGCTCAAAAAAAAGCTAAGCAAGAAATAATAGCTTTAAATGCACAAGAAAAATTAGGGAGAGACGCTGGTAAAAATTTAATTAAACAAGCAGATGATTCTGTAGAAACAAATGATACAGATTATGTATTTATTCACTTTATACTAAATTATTTACCACAAGGAATTATAGGTCTTTTACTGGCTGTAATATTATCTGCCGCTATGTCTTCTACAGCATCAGAACTTAATGCTTTGGGTACTATTAGCGCTTTAGATATCTACAAAAGGAGCATTAAACAAGGAGAGACAGAAGAACACTACGTTAAAGCATCTAAAGTACTAACACTAATTTGGGGTATTTTAGCCATATTAATTGCCTGTGTAGCTAGCTTGTTTGATAATTTAATACAATTGGTAAACATTATAGGTTCTATTTTTTACGGCAACGTATTAGGCATATTTTTACTAGCATTCTTTTTTAAATATGTTAAAGGAAATGCGGTATTTGTAGCTGCAATTATTACACAAGTTATTGTAATATTTGGCTGGGCTTTTGACTGGATGTCTTATTTATGGCTAAATGCTTTTGGTTGTGCTTTAGTAATTTCTATTGCTACAATGCTAGAAGGTTTTGATAGAATGATGAAAACTAATGCTGATTTAGATATTTAGAAAATATACTTATTTAGGTTTCTAATTTAAAAAAACCCGTAAAACATTTAGCTTTACGGGTTATATATTCTAAGGATCAAAATTATTTAACTCCCCACTCTTTTAAAGAGTCTTCATTCATTTTAATATAATCTGCATTACCTGCTTCTTTAGAACCAGCTAAAGACTTTTTAGCAGTTTCTATAGCTTTTTTCTTGTCTCCAGCTTTAGCATAAATTAAAGACAGCTGTCTTAACTGGTAAAAAGCAGGTTTCTCCATCATACCTATAGCTTTTTCCATCCAAGTTTTTGCTTGGTTAATATCTTTACCAGCTTCTTTATAATAAACCGCAGCAGCATAGTAGTCTTGTGCACTTGGGCCATTCATTGTTTTTGCAATTGCATCAGTAACTGTTTTATCTGTTGGTACTTCAAACTTAGCTCCTACATAAACATCTTCCCATAAAATACCTAAAACAGCAGAGTTAGATGTTAAGTCATCAAAAGTCATAGTAAATGTTTCAATTTTCATAGGCATTTTTACAACTTCTGCGTTTATTGTTGCAGCAACCTTAGACTCATCCCAAGCTCTTGGTGTACCCCAATTATTTGTATCTGCATAAAAAATAACTTCCCAAGTATTTTCTCCTGGTTTAGTAAATACTGCATAAGAACCAGCCTTTACTTCTTTACCGCCAATAGTTACATTGTTACTAAATGTAATTATTGTATTTTTATTTGCTCCTGTTCTCCATAATTTAGAATAAGGTACTAGGTTACCAAAAACTTCTCTTCCTCTCATAGATGGTCTAGAGTACTCTAAAGTAACATCTGTTAAACCTACTTTTTGTTCTATTTTAGTAAACGGACTAGGTTGTGGTGTTTCAATTTGTGCTTGTACTCCTGTTAAGGCAAATACAGCTACCAATAGTAATGCAATTTTTTTCATTTGATTTATAGTTTTTTAAGTTTCTTCAAAATTAAGGCACACCCAAGCCTTTAAATGTTAACAAAACCTTAAATTTTATAAAGTAAAAACTGCTATTAAAATAACAACTATTTGCCATCTAACTTGTAAATACTGGCACTAGCTCCCAATTTTGTAAAGGACTCAGAAGACATATAGTAGCCACCATTAGGTAAGGTAGCAATCCCTTCCATTTGTACAAAACCAATATCTAATTGTGTTCTTTTTGTAACTCCGGCAAACAAATTAGTATTTGTGCTATTGTTTACTTCTACCACAAATGGCATCATAAACATATTGTAGCCAACCAAAACTACTTTATTACTTTTGGTATTATATGTTGCCCCTGTTACCAAGCCTTTAGTATTGTATTCCCCTACTTTTGTTGCTATATATTTTCCTGGTTTTACAGGTATTTTATAAGCGGCTGTTTTTTTACCTCTCCACTGCTTTGTTAAAATATAAAGTTCATTATTTTTATAAAACATAGCTTCTGCATCAAAGTCATTACTACCCTTACGCTTATTGTCTTTTTTATCTGGATAACTATAGAAAATTTTTTCAGCAGAAACTTTTTTAGATGTTTTTATAGCCTCTTTAGAAATTTTATAAACAACTAAGTCTTCTCTATCTCCCCAATAATTACCAAAGTCACCTACATAAATATAATTTAGGTCCTGCGCTAAATCTTCCCAGTCTATATTTTTAGCATTTACAACCTCTATTTCTTTTTCTATCTTAAGTGTTTTATTATTTAATTGATATAAAATTGGTGCATTACCAGAATCATTATGAGTAATTAACGTATCATCATAATAAAGTAAACCTGAAGACTCGGAAACAGCATCGGGCAAAACGCCTACCAAAGTGCTACTTAATTGTCCAAAAAGCACACCCAAGGACAGAGCAGAAATATATAAGAATACTATTTTAATCTTCATCAATAAATACTTAGTTTACAATTAGCTACAAAACTAAGTGTAAGTTATAAAACCATAAATACTTTTAAGTAAAACATAACATTTTAATGCTCAAAACGTCAGTAAAACCAGGATAAGTAAATTTTTGTCTAATCTTTTTAATAATTAGTTAGACATTTTTGTATCTTTGTTTAAGAAATACAAAAATTATGGCAAAAAAAAAGAACATAACAGCAGAGGATATTATCAGTTTTTATATGGATTATGTATTAGAAAACGAAAAGCAACCGTCTTCTGTATACAAGTTCTCTAAGTCCAATAATTTTGATGAAGCTATTTTTTATAATTTCTTCAATTCTTTTGAGACATTAGAAAAAGAAGTATTTAATGCGTTTTACAACCACACAATAAGAGCTTTAAAGGCAGACAAAGCTTATGAAGATTTTAATAGCCGTACTAAGTTACTAAGCTTTTACTATACTTTTTTTGAGATGCTTACAGCTAATAGAAGTTATGTTGTTTATGCACTTAGTAAACATAAAAACAAACTAAAAAATGTAAGTATGTTATCTTCACTTAAAAAGAGTTTTGCTACATACATTACATCCTTAGAAATTGAGACTATTGACCTTAAACAAGAAAAGTTAGAAAAAATTCAGCAAAAAACAATTATTGAATCTGCTTGGTTGCAGTTATTAATTACTATTAAATTTTGGTTAGATGATACTTCTTCATCTTTTGAAAAAACCGATATTTTTATTGAAAAAAGCGTTAATACTACGTTTGATTTGCTAGACACTAAACCTTTGCAAAGCATTATAGACTTAGGAAAGTTTATTTATAAAGAAAAAGTTAATATGAACTTGTAAGCCTATGAAAACTATAGATACAATACCTACATCTAAAATACAACGTGCTAGTAAACTAGTTACAACAGGAGCTAAAGTTGGTGTTAATTATTTAAAATATTATGGAGATAAATTAACCAAGACTGAAACTGAAGCTAAGGAGCGATTGAACAAAAATAACGCAGAAGATATTTATGACAGTTTAAAGCAGCTTAAAGGCAGCGCTTTAAAAGTGGCACAAATGTTAAGTATGGAGAAAAGCATACTGCCACAGGCGTATGTAGAAAAATTTTCTCTTGCTCAATTTTCCGTTCCTCCGTTATCTGCTCCTCTGGTGCAAAAAACATTTAAAAAATATTTTGGAAAAACTCCAAACGAAATTTTTGATACGTTTAATGTAAACTCTGTAAACGCAGCTAGTATTGGACAGGTGCATTACGCAGAGGCCAATGGCAAAAAACTAGCAGTTAAAATTCAGTATCCAGGTGTTGCAGATAGTATATCTACAGATTTAGCTATGGTAAAGCCTATAGCCATAAAAATGTTTAATATTAAAGGAAAGGACTCCGATAAATATTTTTCGGAAGTAGAAAATAAGCTTATAGAAGAAACAAATTACTTGCTAGAAATTAAGCAAAGTAAAGAAATGGCCAAAGCCTGTAAGCATATACCAAATTTAAAATTCCCAGAGTATTATGAGCAATTTTCATCGGAGCGCATAATTACAATGGACTGGATGAAAGGAGAACACCTAAGTGAATTTACTGCCCATAATAGCGATCAAAAGAAAGCCAATGTAATTGGACAAGCCCTTTGGGATTTTTATATGTATCAAATGCACGCTCTACGTAAAGTACACGCAGACCCACATCCTGGCAATTTTTTAATATCTAACAAAGGAGAATTAATTGCTTTAGATTTTGGATGTATAAAAGAAGTGCCAACAGACTTTTACATACCCTATTTTGAATTGGCAAAACCAGAAATTATTAATAATCCTGTTTTGTTTTCACAAAGAATGCATCAATTAGAAATATTAAAAGAAGAGGATACTAAAGAAGAAATAGCTTTTTTCTCTGATCTTTTTTATGAAATGTTAAGTTTATTTACAAAACCATTCCATAATGAAACGTTTGATTTTTCGGACCCTGTTTTCTTTAATCAAATTGCAGAATTAGGAGAAAAGTATAGCAAAAGTACAGAACTGCGTAAAATGAACGGAAATAGAGGCTCTAAACACTTTATTTATATAAACAGAACATTTTTTGGACTTTATAATTTAATGTTTGATTTAAAATCTAAAGACATTAAAATAAACAACTATTTATTGCTCTAAAACAATGATAAAATACAACACCAATAACATAAAAGAACTAGAACATTTGTTTAAAATTAACTTAATAAACAGTGCAACTGGTTACAAATCTGCCAACTTAATTGGCACTAAATCTGTAAACGGACAAGAGAATGTTGCTGTTTTTAGTTCTGTTGTACATTTGGGTTCTAACCCCGCATTGTTAGGTTTTATTTGTAGGCCAACAACAGTACCTAGGCATACTTACAAAAATATAATAGAAACCAAAACATATACAATTAACCACATACACCAAGATATTTTAGAAGATGCACACCATACATCTGCTAAATACCCAGAGAACATATCTGAATTTAACAAAACCAATTTACAGCCAGAATATATAGGTAACTGCACTGCTCCTTTTGTAAAAAATGCTCCTGTACAATTAGAGTTAAAATTTATAGAAGAAATGAATATTGTTGCTAACGATACAATTTTGGTTATAGGGGAAATTATCAATTTATATGTAAAGGAAGATCTTTTACAACAAGATGGATTAATAGATTTATCTAAAGGTAAAGTGGCAGCCATTAATGGTTTAGATGCTTATGCAGTGCCAGAAACAAACATAAGATTTGAATACCAAAGACCAAAATAAATGAAAATACTAGTAACAGGTACAACAGGCTACATAGGCAAAAGACTAGTGCCCCTTTTAATTGAAGAGGGCCACAATGTTGTATGTGTTGTTAGAGACAAATTAAGAGCTGAAGAATGGTATAAAAACGAACCTTTAATTACTGTTGTAGAGGCAGATTTTTTAAAAAAGAGTTCATTACAAGCCATTCCTAAAGATATTGATGTAGCTTACTACCTAATACATTCTATGTCTAACTCAGCTACCAATTTTAAATCGTTAGAAGAACAGTGCGCCATTAATTTTAAAAATTACATTGAACAAACCAACACAGAGCAAGTAATTTATTTAAGCGGAATTACTAATGACCCTAAACTATCTATGCATTTATCTTCTAGAAAGTTAGTAGAAGAAACACTTGCATCTAACAAATATGCTCTTACTACATTTAGAGCTGGTATTATTGTGGGATCTGGTAGTTCTTCTTTTGAAATTATAAGAGATTTGGTAGAAAAATTACCGGTAATGGTTGCTCCTAAATGGCTAAATACCAAAACACAACCTTTAGCTGTTAGGGATGTTCTTTTATTTTTATCCAAAGCTCTATTAAAAAAGGAAGTTTATAATAAAGGGATAGATATTTTTGGACATAATGTACTTACCTACAAGCAAATGCTATTACAGTTTGCAAAGGTTAGAGGCCTTAAAAGAACAATAGTTACAGTACCTGTAATGACTCCCAAATTATCATCATACTGGTTGTACTTTGTAACATCTACATCATATAAACTAGCATCTACACTTGTTAAAAGTATGGGGGTAGAAATTATAGGTAAACCAAGCAATATTAATTCTATTTTAAACATAGAGCCTATTAGTTATAAGGAGGCCGTAGAATTAGCTTTTGAGAAGATAGAACAAAATAGCATTGTATCTAGCTGGAAAGATTCTATTGTTAGCAGTGGTAGATTAAAAGCCAATTTACATAAATACGTAAACGTACCAAAATATGGTTGCTTTACCGATTATAAAGAGCGTAAGGTTACAAACAAAATTAAGACTATTAATAAAATTTGGGCTATAGGCGGTCCTACGGGCTGGTATTACGGTACAATATTATGGAAATTTAGAGGGTATTTAGACAAACTTTTTGGAGGCATAGGCTTACGAAGAGGAAGAACAAGCTCTACAGATTTAAGCGCTGGCGATGCATTAGACTTTTGGAGGGTAATATTTGCAGACAAAGAACAACAAAAATTACTCCTTTATGCAGAAATGAAGTTACCCGGCGAAGCTTGGCTTGAGTTTAAAATTGAAGAAAACATATTAAAACAAACTGCTACTTTTAGACCACGAGGTTTGGCAGGTAGGCTGTATTGGTATAGTGTACTTCCTTTTCATATGTTTATTTTTAATGGAATGATTAACAAATTAGTTGCATAAAAATGAGTTTAACCATACAACAAATAGACCGAATAATTGAAATGGCTTGGGAAGACAGAACTACTTTTGATGCAATTAAATTTCAATTTGGATTAACTGAAAAAGAAGTTATTACTCTAATGCGGACAGAAATGAAACCAAGCAGTTTTAAAATGTGGCGAAAAAGGGTGCAGGGACGTAAAACAAAACACGCAAAACTGAGAACATTTGTTAGCGGACGTTTTAAATGTAGTAGACAAAAACAAATTACAAATAACACTATAAGTAAAAGATATTGAATAAACTGTTTTATATAAATAATAAGTAGTTTATTGCCATAATTATTATAAAATATAATGAGTATAAATACCATAAATTTAGCAAACATAGCCAACAACATATCTGTAGAAGATATAGGAGATGATCATTTATTTACAGGTTTAGAAACACCTCTAAAACCAGACGCCTTTGTCCTTTCTGATGAAGAGAAAAAAGAGAAAATAGAAAAACTATTTGGACAAATTATGGATGTAATAGGGTTAGATTTAACAGATGACTCTTTGCAAGGAACACCAAAACGTGTTGCAAAAATGTATATAGATGAAATTTTTTGTGGTTTAAACCCAAAAAATAAGCCAAAAATTGCTTTATTTGAAAATAAATACCAATATAACCAAATACTTGTTGAAAAAAACATTACATTTTACTCTAATTGCGAGCATCATTTTGTTCCTATTATAGGTAAAGCACACGTAGCGTACAAATCTTCTGGTAAAGTAATAGGTTTATCTAAACTAAACAGAATTGTACAATACTACGCTAAAAGACCACAAGTACAAGAGCGCTTAACCAACCAAATTGGCGTGGAGCTCCAAAAAATATTAAAAACAGAAGACGTTGCTGTAATTATAGATGCAAAACATTTGTGCGTAGCATCTAGAGGTGTAAAAGATGATACATCTACAACAGTAACTGCTTTTTACGGTGGTGAGTTTAACAGCGCCACAAAAATAACAGAAATACAAAACTATTTAAAACATTAACAATATGGAGATTATAGATAAAGCATTAGAGTTTGAGAAGAGAAAGATGAAGTCATTATCTAACAGCGAAAGAGTTGAAATTTCTCGTGAAGCTAAATCCCTTATTCTTGAACTAAATACTATTTATAAAGAAAATAAGGACGAAGAAATTATGGATTTAATGAAGCGTCTTACTGCAATAAAACGTAAAGTAGAGAAAAGGCTAAATATGCAGCCTCTACCATAGTGTTGCTACCATAAAACACCTTAAAATATCTAAAAATAATTGGCAAATTATACTTGTCCAACAGGTATTCCTTTGCTCTAATTTAAAATAATATTAATGAAAACTACTGTTATTGTTGGTGGTAGCAAAGGAATAGGATTTGCCATTACTAAAGAGCTTATTAACACACAAAAAGTTATTGTTATTAGCAGAACTGCACCAGAGCTAGAGCATCAAAACCTAACACATTTTAGCTGTGATATTCTCACAGATAATTTACCTAATTTGGAGGCTATAGACAACCTAATATATTGCCCTGGAAGTATTAATCTTAAGCCCATAGGACGTTTAAGTATTGAAGATTTTAAAGAAGATTTTGAAATTAATGTTATAGGTGCAGTAAAAACTATTAAACATTATTTAACAGCTTTAAAAAAAGGGCAGCAACCCACCATATTACTTTTTAGTACTGTAGCTACAAAGTTAGGTATGCCATATCATGCAAGTATTGCTACCGCTAAAGCCGGTGTAGAGGGCTTGGTTAAATCTCTGGGAGCAGAACTTGCACCCACAATACGTGTCAATGCTATTGCGCCAACTGTAACAGACACAGATTTAGCTGCAAAATTATTACGTAATGAAAAAATGATTGAAAATATTAAAGAAAGGCATCCTTTAAAACGTTTTTTAGACCCAACTGACGTTGCACATATGGCCAGTTTTTTAATTAGTGAAAAAACACAGAGCATTTCAGGCCAAATTATGGAGGTTGACTGTGGAATTGTAAATTTTAAACTTTAAATGAAACTATTAGTTATGATTACATTACTTACTATATTTTCTTCTTGCTCATCTAAACAAAAAGTTAAGCCAAGTTCCAGCATTTATGACATTAAAGTTACTGGCCTAGAAGGTAAACCAATTAATTTAGGAGACTATAAGGGTAAAAAAATACTATTTGTAAATGTAGCATCTAAATGCGGTTTTACCGGTCAGTATAAAGAATTACAAGAGCTTTATGACACTTATAAAGAAAACCTTATGATTATAGGTGCGCCCTGCAATCAATTTGGTAGCCAAGAATCTGGTACAGAGGAAGAAATTAAAACTTTTTGCCAGAGAAATTATGGCGTATCATTTGTAATGACAGAAAAATTAGATGTAAAAGGTGCTAACCAACACCCACTTTATGCTTGGCTTACAAATAAAGACATAAACGGGAATACCAGCACCACCGTAAAATGGAATTTTCAAAAATATTTGATTGATGAAGAAGGTATGTTTGTAGACTACTACTACTCTACCACAAATCCTTTGAGTAAAAAAATAACTAAACATTTAACTAAATAATTATGTTTGGACTATTTAAAAAGAAATCTCAATTAGAGAAATTACAAGAGCAATACAAAAAACTTATGAAAGAATGTCATGTACTTTCTGCAAGTAACCGTAGTGCTAGTGATGCTAAATTTGCAGAAGCCGAAGCTATACAAGATAAAATAGCACTGTTATTAAAAGATAAACATGAAACTAATTAAACATATTGTTTTATTTTTAATACTAAATTTTAGTGCTTTAGCATTAGGTGTATTATTAATGGATAACGGAGCACAATCTAATTGGTACGTACAACTAAATAAAGCTCCTTGGACACCTCCAGGTTGGGTTTTTGGTACTGCTTGGACCATTATTATGCTTTGTTTTGCAGTTTACTTAGGTTTTTTAGCCAAACACAGCAAAAACTTTAAGTTTATTTTACTATTCGCCATACAATGGTTTTTAAACGTTGGATGGAATTTTGCATTTTTTAATCAACATTACATAAGTATAGGTTTAGTACTAATTACAGCATTAACTTTACTAGTAATTTATATGTTTTACAAGTACAAGTCTATTGTTAAAAATATATCAATATTAATTTTACCATATATTATTTGGTTGTGTATAGCTACATCATTAAATGCATATATTTTAATTTATAACTAAATATGAAAATATATACTTTACATAAAAAACAAAAACTACCTATTACCATAGACCAAGCCTGGGAGTTTTTATCAAAACCAGAAAACTTAAAAACGATAACGCCAGACTATATGGGGTTTATTATTTTATCTGGTGCAGATAGGCCAATGTATCAAGGACAAATAATACAATATATTGTTACTCCAGTTTTAGGTATAAAAACCAAATGGGTTACAGAAATTACGCATATGGTAAAAAATAAGTATTTTGTAGATGAGCAACGTTTTGGCCCGTATGCTTTATGGCACCATAAGCATTTTATTAAAGAAATAGAAGGTGGTGTAGAAATGGAAGATATTATAGACTACAAAGTTCCTTTTGGAATTTTAGGCCAAATGGTTCATCCTTTTTTAGTAAAACCTAAATTAGAAGAAATATTTAAGTACCGAAAAGATAAATTAGAGTCTTTATTTGGTACTTTACAGTAAAAAAATAGTAAACCTTTAAAAAAACACAGGGTATTTTACTTTTTTTTTAGTATTTTAAGCATAAGCTAATTACAAACCTAAATTACACCAAATGATTGATATTGTAAGACTTATGTTTGAGTTTGGCTCCCTAATTGTTTTTAGCTTGCTCCAAGTTATTATTTACCCATCTTTTAATTATTACTCTAAAGCAGAGCTCATAAAGTGGTACAGAGATAAAAGAGATCAGATATACTTATTTGCCTTACTTTTAGGCCCAGTACACCTTACTTCGGTAATTATACAGTTGGTGCATAAACAAGACCTTTACACTATTACAAGTTCTATTGTTATTTGCGCATTATGGGTACAACATTACGTAATTATAGAGACTAAACACGCAACCATAATAAAAGGTGTTGGATCTTTAGAAAAAGCCAAACAAGCTATAAAAAACAACAACCTAATAAGAGTAATTATTTTAACACTCTTATTAGGTTGGACAATTTTTAGAACCGTGCAGCGCACAGGGTTTTGGTTAACAACTAATTAAACCCTTGTAATTTTTGCTCCAATAGCTCTTAAACGTTCATCTATATTTTCGTAACCTCTATCTATTTGCTCTATATTGTGTATTGTAGACGTTCCTTTGGCTGATAATGCCGCAATTAATAAAGATACACCTGCTCTAATATCTGGAGACACCATTGTAGTTGCCTTTAAGGTTGATTTAAAATCGTGACCAATAACTGTTGCTCTGTGCGGATCACACAAAATAACTTTGGCTCCCATATCTAATAATTTATCTACAAAAAACAAACGGCTCTCAAACATCTTCTGGTGTATTAACACCTCACCTCTTGCTTGCGTAGCTACAACTAGTATTATACTTAACAAATCTGGAGTTAAACCAGGCCAAGGCGCATCTGCAATAGTTAAAATAGAACCATCTATGTAATTTTGTATCTCATAACCATCTTTATGTTCTGGTATAAAAATATCATCACCTCTGCGCTCTAAAGTAATTCCTAATTTTCTAAAAACAGTAGGTATTTGCCCTAAATCGTCCCAACTTACATTTTTAATTGTAAGCTCACTTTTGGTCATTGCAGCAAGTCCAATCCAGCTACCAATTTCAATCATATCTGGTAACATTCTGTGTTCTGTACCTCCTAATGCATCTACACCTTCAATAACTAAAAGATTAGAACCAACACCTGTAATTTTTGCTCCCATGCGGTTAAGCATTTTACACAACTGTTGTAAATATGGTTCACAAGCTGCATTATATATTGTTGTAGTACCTTCTGCTAAAACAGCTGCCATTACAATATTAGCTGTACCGGTTACAGAAGCTTCATCTAAAAGCATATATGTGCCCTTTAATTTCTCTGCTTCTACACCGTAAAAATATTCTTCTTTATTATACCTAAATTTTGCCCCTAGGTTAATAAACCCTTCAAAGTGAGTATCTAATCTACGACGGCCAATTTTATCACCTCCTGGCTTAGGAATATATCCCTTACCAAAACGAGCTAATAAAGGGCCAACAAGCATTATAGATCCACGTAAACCACGTCCATCTTCTTTAAATTGGTCAGATTGGAGGTAATCTAAGTTTACATCATCAGCCTTAAATGTATAAGAACCTTTTCCTCTTTTTTGGATTTTTACACCCAAATCTTCCAATAAAGCTATAAGTTTATTTACATCAACTATATCTGGTATATTATTAATTTGCACCTCTTCTGGTGTTAATAAAACCGCACATAATATTTGTAAAGCTTCATTTTTTGCTCCTTGCGGAGTAATATCTCCTTGTAGACGTTGTCCGCCTTCAATTTTAAATGTCCCCATTAAAGACTATATTATTTAGTACCGTTTTTTACCTCGGTTGTTGTTATTTCTCTGATTATTTTTTCCGTTTGTGTACCTTGTATTAGACTTTGCAACTTTATTCTTTAAAAACTGTCCACTATCAGTTAGTGTTTCATTTTTTGCTGCTAAATCAATTCTACCATCACTTAACTCATATAAATGATTAAAAATAGCGCTATCATCCACTACGTCTTTGTTCCAATTAAGGTAACATTTTTTCATATGGTTAGCAATAGCATACTCCAATCCGTCTCTCATATCACCTTTCTCCCATTCTACAGCAACATCTATCATACGTTTAATATTGTTACCATAAAATCTGTACTTCGGAAAATTTTGTGGATACTCTAATGGCTCCGGACGCTCTTGCAACATTTCCTTAGTTGTAATAGGAAAAGGAGATTCTACATCTAGTTTAAAATCTGACATTATAAACAACTGATCCCAAAGCTTGTGCTGAAAATCTGGCACATCCCTAAGGTGAGGCTGCAAATTACCCATAACGCTAATTATAGCTTTAGCCACTTTGTTACGTTCTTCGGCATCTTCTATAGATACTGCGTAGTCTACCATTTTTTGAAAATGACGACCATATTCTGGAATAATGAGCTGGTCTCGCTCAGTATTATACTGTAAGTTTTCTACTAAATTCAAACTAAAAAAGATTTATGCTAATTTATATTCTAAACGTGAAGTTATACGCTTAGGTTCTGCAAAGTACTAAAATAAATAAAACAAACACCATTTATAGGTGGTTTTATAAAGATATTACCCCTTTTATTTTACCAACTTCTTTGTATTTGGCTATTATAGCATCAGGATTTTTTAAATTAACAGTAATTGAAACACTAGTATATTTGCCGTTTTTAGACTTTTTAGACTCTATAACTGCTCCTGTATTATTAAAAACTTCTTCTATTTGTTTAAACTTTTCTACATCTGTAGGAATAATAAATTTATACAGGTAATTAGATGGCCAACTGTTGTTTAACTCTAGCTGCTCTTTTAACCTTGCATAAAATTCTTCTGGATTATCCTTGTTCATACTTTATTTTTTACAAATATAATGTAATACTGTATTTTATACTACTTTTTGTGTCGTTCGTATTTTAGTTATCTTTGTAACATTAATTTAGCATATTGAAACCAAAAAAAATAGTTATTACAGGCGGTCCTAGTACGGGAAAAACAACAGTTATTAATAAAATAGATGCTCTTGGGTATACTTGTTTACACGAAATATCTAGAGATGTAACCCTGGCTGCCAGAGAAGAAGGTATTACACAACTTTTTTTAACAAATCCGTTATTATTTAGTGATAAGTTATTAGAAGGACGTATAAAACAATACCATAGTGCCAGTGCACTAGACAAGGATATTGTTTTTTTAGATAGAGGCGTGCCAGACGTTGTTGCATACCTAAACGGAACTGATATTGTTTACGGTGATAATTACAACCAAGCTTGTACAAACACCAAGTACGATGTAGTATTTATTTTTCCGCCTTGGGAAGAAATTCACTCTAACGACAATGAAAGGTATGAAGATTTTGAAGAGGCAAAAAGATTGCATAATTTGTTAGACAAAACATACAGAGATTTTGGTTATTCCCCTATTATTGTACCTACTGGTACTGTGGAAGAACGAACTAATTTTATATTAAAAACTCTAAATATTAGCTAGTGCAGAAGAGTCCGCAAGATATTTTACAACAATACTGGGGTTATACCAGCTTTAGGGGCTCGCAAGAAAAAATTATTAAAGCAGTTCTAGAACAAAAAGATGTTTTAGCACTTTTACCTACCGGCGGAGGAAAATCTGTTTGCTACCAAATACCTGCTCTTTTACAAGATGGTATTTGCATTGTAGTTTCTCCTTTAATTGCTTTAATTGAAGACCAAGTAAATAGCCTTAAAGAAAAAGGCATAAAAGCACTAGCACTTACCGGAGGTATTTCTTTTGAAGAAGTAAACAACCTGTTAGACAATTGTGTATTTGGCAATTACAAATTTTTGTATTTGTCTCCAGAACGCTTACAGCAAGATTTGGTTAAGGAACGGTTACAGCAAATGAACGTTAACCTAATTGCTATTGATGAAGCACATTGTATATCTCAATGGGGAAACGACTTTAGACCTGCATACCAAAATTGTAGTGTATTAAGAGACATTTTTCCTATTGTACCTGTTATTGCTTTAACCGCTACCGCTACTAAAAAAGTTGCTTTAGATATTACAGAAAGTCTTCAGTTTAGGAACTCATTAACTATAAAAGACTCTTTTTCTAGAGACAATATTACCTATAAAGTTATATGGACAGAAGATAAGTTATACCAATTAAAACAACTTTGCACACAAATTAACAATAGTGCTATTGTTTATGTTGGAACAAGACGTTTAGCAGAACAAATATCTAACTACTTAAACACAAACGGTTTTACTACTACTTTTTTTCACGGAGGAGTACCTAAAAAGGATAAAAAAACAGTTTTAAACAACTGGCTTAGCAATAAAACTAAAATTATTGTTGCAACAAATGCCTTTGGTATGGGTATAGATAAACCAGATGTACGATTGGTTGTACACTATCAAATACCAGATAGTATAGAAAATTACTACCAAGAAGCTGGTAGAGCTGGCAGAGACCAACAAGAAGCTAACGCTATTTTATTATTAAATAAAGAAGACCAAAACCAAGTAAAACAACAGTTTTTAAGTGTTTTACCTAGTATAGCCTTTTTAAAACTACTTTATAATAAATTAAACAACTATTTTCAAATATCATATGGTGAGGATACGCAAGAAACTTTTCAATTAAACTTTAATAATTTTTGCAATACATATCAGCTAAAAGGAATGCTAACTTATAACGCACTAAAAATATTAGATCAGCACTCTGTAATTTCTTTAGTAGAAAACTATAATAAGCAAGCCACAGTACAGTTTATAGCCACTAAACCAACACTTAACCAATACTTAAGCACACACCATAAACTTGTTCCTATTATACAAGTACTTTTAAGAACCTATGGTGGTATTTTTGAGTACCCAATAAAAATAAACACATCTTTATTAGCAAAAAAAACTAGTATTAATGAATCTACAATTCTTGATACATTAGATAAGCTTAAAAAAGATGAAATTATTAATTACACCGCTCAAAATAGCGATTTGGAACTTACATTTTTAGTACCAAGAGAGGATGACCAAACCATAAATTCATTCTCTAAAAAAGTAAAAGAATTACAGCAGGTTAAAATAAATAATATAGAAGCAATACTACATTATATTAATAATGATAGAATCTGTAGAAATTTACAACTACTAGCCTATTTTGGTGAAAAAAAGAAAAAATGTGGTAAGTGTGATGTATGCCTAAGCAAAGGTCCTAGTACTAGCAGTTCTGTTTTAGAACTTATAGCTACAGATATAGTTAAAAAATTACAGAGCTCCACTTTAAGTTCACGAGAATTAATACAGTTATTACCTTACAAACAGGAGACCATTATAGAAGCGTTACAACTTTTATTAGAGGATGATAAAATAGATATAAACACAGAAAATAAATATACATTACAATAATATGAGCAATTTACGTATTGTTTTTATGGGCACGCCAGATTTTGCCGTTACCATATTAGATAGTTTAATACAACACAAATACAATGTGGTTGGTGTAATTACTGCTCCAGACAAACCAGCTGGACGTGGTAGAAAAATACATACATCTGCGGTAAAACAATATGCAGAAAAAAATAACCTTAACATATTACAGCCTACTAACTTAAAAAATCCTGCATTTGTAGAACAGTTAAAAGCTCTTGAAGCTAACCTACAAATTGTAGTAGCATTTAGGATGCTCCCTAAAGTTGTATGGCAAATGCCAAAATATGGCACCTTTAACTTACACGCATCTTTATTACCACAATACCGTGGTGCTGCTCCAATTAACTGGGCAATTATAAACGGAGAAACAGAAACAGGCGTTACCACTTTCTTTATTGATGATAAAATAGACACAGGAGAAACTATTCTTTACAAAAAAACAAACATCTCTACCACAGAAAACGCCGGCGTATTACATGACAGGTTAATGCATTTGGGTGCGGATTTAGTTATAGAAACAGTTGCCTTAATTGAAAATGAAAATGTAACTACAAAAAAACAAGAAGATAGTAGCAACTTAAAACTGGCTTACAAAATACATAAAGACACTTGTAAAATAGATTGGACAGCAAACGCTACCAAAACCTATAACCTAATAAGAGGTCTAAGCCCATATCCGGCAGCTTGGACAACCTTATATAACGATAACAGCAAAACAGTTTTAAAAATTTACGCTACAGAATTAATAGAAGAAACACACAGTTTACAACCGGGAAAACTAGTTTTTGATAAAAAAACAATTAAAGTTGCTGTGCCTAATGGCTACATAAAACTGTTAGAAATACAACTTTCTGGCAAGAAAAGAATGAAAACAAGCGATGTTTTAAACGGTTTACAATTAAAAGAAACCGCATATTTAGACTAGCTAAGCCAATTTTGAGCATAAAAACACGTAGAAAAAGCCCTACTTTATTAACAAACAGTCTTAGTTATTAACAAAATGATGTATTTCCCTGCAATTTACTTGCGTTAACGTTAAATCCATATAAATTTGTTAGAAGAATATAAGTTATTAAAAACAACAATTAATTTAATTTAATTATGAACAAAACAGAATTAATCGATGCTATGGCAGCTGACGCTGGCATCACTAAAGCAGCAGCAAAAAAAGCATTAGAGTCTTTTTTAGGAAACGTAGAAGGATCACTTAAAAAAGGTGGTAGAGTTTCTTTAGTAGGTTTTGGATCTTGGTCTGTAACTAGAAGAGAGGCAAGAGATGGTAGAAATCCACAGACTGGAAAAACTATTAAAATTGCAGCTAAAAACGTTGTTAAATTTAAAGCAGGTACTGAGTTAAGCAACTCTGTAAACTAAGCTTTACTTTAGTAAAATATAAAAGCGCTTCTACTTGTTAGAAGCGCTTTTTTTTGTGGTAATCTTTTATATCTCATAAAATTTATTTAATTTAATTGAATAAACACCATTATATGCCAATTAACCAACCCCAAAAAGGAAACCTCCTTATAGCAGAACCTTCACTAACAGGTGATGTGTCTTTTAATAGGTCTATAGTATTATTAGCAGAACATAATAATGATGGCTCTGTAGGTTTTATTTTAAACAAACCACTAGAATACACCATTAACGACCTTGTAGATGACATTAAACCTTCTTTTAAAGTATACAACGGAGGTCCCGTAGAACAAGACAATTTATACTTTATACACAAAGTACCAGAACTTATAGAAGGTAGTATAGAAATATCTAATGGTATTTTTTGGGGTGGCGATTTTCAAAAAATAATTGGGCTAATAAACAATAATATCATAACCCAAAAGGACATTCGCTTTTTCTTAGGATATTCTGGTTGGGATTCTATGCAATTAGATTATGAACTAACTTCTAAATCTTGGATTATAGCCACAAACGAATTAAAAAGCGAAATTTTAGAAAAATGCACCAATAATCTTTGGAAAGAAAAAATGGACCAATTAGGTGGTGATTATCTTTTATGGTCTAATGCTCCAGAAAACCCTGCCTTAAATTAAGATAATCTAGCTATTGCATTTAACTTTCCTAGTAAATCTTTTGCAACTGTATTAGAATACTCCTTTTTTCTATATTTTGTAATAGACTGTATACCCGTAATGGCATTAGTTATAAAAAGCTCATCTGCCTTTTGCAATTCAAAAGGAGAAATAGAGTCTTCTTTAAATGTGTAATTATCTAATTTCTCTAAACTAGCAATTAATTTTTTACGTGTAATACCATTTAAACAACCATCCTTTAGTGGTGGTGTTTTTATTGTATTTCCTTTAACTAAAAACAAATTACCATTTAAAGCCTCTACAACTTGTTTTTGGTTATTTAAAAGCAAACAGTTGCTATAGCCATTTTCCTTAGCGTAAATACTTCCTAAAACGTTTATAAGTTTGTTGTTAGACTTTAATGTAGACAATAAACCTGTATTTACATAATGATCTTTAAAAAGTTCTACCTCATAATGCTCATTAGAGTGCACATAAAATGCATTCTCTAACACTTTTGTCTCTATAATAAAACTAACATTATTGGTTTGTGGCAAATACAAACCTCCATTGTTTCTAAAAACCGTAAGTCTTATTCTTAATGCTTCATTTAACAAATTACCAGCTTCAATAGTATTTAAAATTTGCTCTTCTAAATACTCCATTGTAAAGTTCATTGGTATTTCCATACGCAAAATACGCATAGAAGCCATAAGGCGTAAATAATGATCTTCCCAAAAATAAATTTTTCCATTTACAACACGCATACTTTCAAACAATGAGTCGCCATAACGCAATCCTCTGTTTTCTTCATTTAAAAATAAAGTGTTATTTTCTACTAGTTCTCCATTAAAATTTATCATAAAAAAAAGCCTTGAAAAAAATTCAAGGCCAAAGATATTGTTTATTTCATAATTTCTAGGCAGATCCTAAGACTTGTTTTAAACTAGAAATTTGATTTGTCCATAATAATTTACCTTCCTCTACTTCATCTTCGTCTGCAAAGTCAGAAATAAATAAAGATACGTCTGATGTAATATCATCTACCTTAATACGAAGTTCAAAATAACAATCGTCATCATCATCCTCCCAAGCAAAACGAATAAATTCGTCGCTTTTTTTCTTTAACAAATTAGCAACTTCTTCAGATCCGTCCCAAATAAATGTAAATTTTTCTCCTCTTGAGTTAACGTTGTCTGCAAACCATTCAGATAAGCCTGATGGTGTAGATATATATTGGTAAAGCATTTGTGGTGAGGACTGTATCACAAACTCTAGTTCATAGTTAATTTTATCGCTCATTCTCGTAATGTTTAGAAAAGGCAATATATATATTTCTTTATGATAATAAAACTAAAACAGCTATAATATTTTTATCAAAATTTATTTTGATAAACAGAAAAAAGATACATATATTTGCACCCGTTAAAAAAAACACCTGGCGAGGTAGCTCAGTTGGTTAGAGCGTCGGATTCATAACCCGGAGGTCACGAGTTCAACTCTCGTTCTCGCTACTAAACAAAACCCCCTAAATACAGGGGGTTTTGCTTTATATGACCTTTCGGGATAAACTATCAAAAAAGGAAAACAGCACCCAAAAGAGTACCCAAATTTATATTGTTAAACTATATACAGTTGCAAATATTACATACTATAAAAACTACAACTGAATTAATTTTACAATAATTAGAAAAACTTACGGAATCCAGTAATGAACTTAAATAATTTTATTACATATTTGATTTAATTTTTAAAATAAAATGTAATTAACTTTACAAATCGATTTTAAATTCACAACTTAATTTAGATAATGTACGTAATTAAGCTTTCAGGCTCTATAAACACAAATAACTACGGAATAAATAAATTACTTAATTTCTACAATACTGCAAAAAAATACAGTTATACCCATATATCTATAGATTTTTATGATTTAAAATGGATTGACGCTAATTTATGCGCCGTTTTTCAAGGTATAATATTTAAGCTCAATAAGGAAAGGGGACTAAACTTCTCTACTGATGAAATTTTCTTAAAACAAAAATTTGATATTTTAATTAGAAATGGTTTTTATTTATTTGATGAAAATGCAAGTGATGCTAGAAGCTCAACAGTAACTTTAAGAAAATTTTATAAAAATGAATCTCATAATTTTTTAGATTATTTAGATAATGACCTTTTAAGCCATAGAAGTTTAAAGGAAAATGAAGATTTAAAGGAAAATATACTTGGCAATTTATTAGAAGTTTTTGAAAACTATGAAATACATTCAAAAACTGAGTATCCAGTTTTTGTCTGCGGACAATATTACCCAACAAAGAAAATTTTAAAATTTACATTAGCCGATATTGGTGTTGGCTTTTTAGAACCGATAAGTATTAAAAAAAAGGAAATAAAGACCAGTATTGAAGCTATACGTTGGGCTATAATGAATGGAAATTCTACTAAGGATTTAATTCACAAAAACACTCCCGGTGGTCTAGGCCTTTTTGACTTACATCAATTTATGATAAAGAACAAAGGAAAACTAGAAATAGTAACAGGTAACGTATATTGGACTTCAAAACATCAAGAAATGAATTTTAATACATATAAAACATTAAATAATAATTTATTAGGAACTACAATAAATTTGGTTTTTAATTGTTATTAAAATAATTTTGCACTATATTTAAACTAAAACACACAACTACCTACATATACCTCATATGAAAAATATTGATATTTCTTTATTTTTAAATAATAATAATGCAATAAGTCATTCTCAAGGAACTACTCTTTACGAAGAAATAAAAGACCTTCCTATTGGTACTTATAAATTATCATTTATCAACATAACAAGAACTACAACTAGTTTCTTGAATGCCTCTATAGGCAAACTTGCTGTTCTTAATCCTTCTATGATAAATTCTTTTATTTTTGAATCTAATAATCCTAGAATTGAATCTAAAATAAATAGTGTTTTAAGAAATGCTAAAAACTACCATTCTCATGATGAAAATATTGAGAACGCTCTATTAGCAATTTAAATTAATGGCCTATAACATAAGAAACCTCAGAAACCACAATGTTGGTGATTATAACTATTTTTTAGATGCTAATATTTGGATTAAAAAATTAAAACCAAAGTTAGGTCATATTAACAAAAAAGATAAAACATACTCTGACTTATTTGATAAAATAGTTGAATGTCATAATTCAAAAATATTTATTACTCCTCTGTTAATTTCAGAAATACTAAACGTATGTTTACATATTGATTTTCAGAATTTTTTAACTGACATAAAAAAATCGTTCAGCAATAAAAAAGAAGAAAAACATTATATGAAATTTAACTATCGTCCTAGCCAAGAATATAGAGATTCCTATTTAAATTTACTTGATGATATTAGTGCATTTGAACACAAATTACACTCAGCTGAAGATTCCTTTAATAAGGTAAATTTATCCAATCTCTTAGCTTTTCCTGAAAAATTAGATTTCAATGACTTTTATTATCAAAATATTTTTAATAATACTAGCATTAAATTTATAACTGATGATGAAGATTTTTGCGTTCAAAACATAGATGTGTTCTCACTTAACCAAAGATTAATTGATGCTGGAAATAAGTATGTAATAAAAAAATAACTTATAAATATCAGCACCCAAAACAGCACCCAAAACTATAATTTTTAACAAATTTACATTATTACAACACACTAACTATCAATGAAATACAGAGTAACAAAAATAAAGGGTAAAATTCATAACCCGGAGGTCACGAGTTCAACTCTCGTTCTCGCTACAACTCTAAAAAGCGATTTAGTTTTCACTAAATCGCTTTTTTTTTATAAAAATTTTAAGCTTCATTACTAACGTAATTTTTAGACATATTGTAACTTTATCTCTTACATAACATTATAACTTTTGTGTATGAGGAAATTTTCTGAAATCATAAATAAAGACATCCCTGTTTTAGTAGACTTTTATGCAGAATGGTGTGGCCCTTGTAAAGCAATGAGCCCAATTTTAAAGGATGTAAAAGAAAGTTTAAAGGATCAGGTTTCAATTATTAAAATTGATGTTGACAAAAACCAAACATTAGCCTCTAAATATCAAGTAAAGGGCGTGCCTACTTTAGTGCTTTTTAAAAACGGAAAGCAAGTTTGGAGACAGTCTGGAGTGTTACAAAAAAACGAATTACTATCTATTATTACACAAGCTAGCTAATGAACCTTACTGAAGATTATTGGGACAACAGGTATAAAAAAAGCGATATTGGTTGGGATATTGGTGAAATTTCTACACCTTTAAAAAATTATTTTGACCAATTAAAAAATAAAGAAACACGTATTTTAATACCTGGTGGCGGAAATAGTTATGAGGCAGAATACTTACATAACAACAATTTTAAAAATATTTATGTTGTAGATGTTTCTAAAACAGCATTAAATAATTTTAGCACTAGAGTACCAAGTTTTCCTAAAGAACACCTACTCCACTCTAATTTTTTTGATTTAGACATAAAGTTTGATTTAATTATTGAACAAACTTTTTTTTGCGCCATAAACCCTAATTTAAGATCTAAATACGTTTTAAAAGCCTATAATTTACTAAATACAAATGGCAAAGTTGCGGGGTTACTCTTTAACCTACCTTTAAATGATAACGAACCTCCTTTTGGTGGCTCTAAAGAAGAGTATCTTACTTATTTTACTCCATATTTTAAGATTAAAACTATGGAAGAAGCCTACAATTCTATAAAACCTAGAGCAGGGAAAGAATTGTTTTTTATCATTACAAAAAAAGAAAAATAAATACTTTTAATTCTTACACTTATTTGTAATAAATGTTACATAGTTTTTAGCATCTGTGTTGTATTTTTATAGCATAAACTTACAAGCATATGGAGGACATGCTATTTTATGATAGAATGCAATTTGCGTTTACTATCACATTTCATTATTTATTTCCGCAATTAACAATGGGCTTATCCTTAATAATTGTCTATTTTAAATGGAAATTTCTTAGAACAAATACTTTAAAATATAATGAAGCTGCTAAATTTTGGATGAAAATTTTTGCACTTAACTTTGCTATGGGTGTTGTAACTGGTATTCCTATGGAATTTCAGTTTGGCACCAATTGGGCTAAGTTTTCTGAGCTTACAGGTGGTATTATTGGGCAAACCTTAGCTATGGAAGGTATGTTTTCATTTTTTTTAGAATCTTCTTTTTTAGGCCTATTTATTTTTGGTGAAAAACTTTTAGGTCATAAACTGCATTTTGTTACTGGTTTTCTTGTGTTTTTAGGCTCTTGGGCAAGTGGTTATTTAATAATTGCAACGCACTCCTGGATGCAATATCCTGTTGGGTATGAAATTTTAGAAAATGGTAAGTTTGTTTTAAATAATTTTGGCGCGCTTTTTTCTAACCCGTGGTTGTTACCTTCATACCTACATAACCAAGCGGCATCATTAGTAACATCTTCTTTTGTAGTTGCTGTTATAGGTGCTTTCTATCTATTAAATAATAAACACAATGAATTTGGTAAGTTATTTTTAAAAACTGGTGTTATTTTTGGCTTAATATCTAGCCTATTGGTAGCTTTCCCAACAGGAGATTTAGTTGCAAAAAATGTGGCTAAACACCAGCCTGTTACTTTTGCCGCTATGGAAGGTATTTTTGAAACCGAAAAAGGTGGCTCCGAAATTGTTCTTATTGGACAACCCAATATGCTTGAAAAAAAATTAGACAATAAAATTGCGGTACCCAACATATTAAGCTTTTTAACATACCAAGACTGGAATGCAGAAATTAAGGGATTAAATGAGTTTAGTAAAGACTTGCACCCTACAAACATACCTAGCTTATATTATGCTTACCATATTATGGTAGGGTTAGGCACAATTTTTATTGGTTTAATGTTAGTTGCTGTTGTACAATTATTTCGTAAAAAACTTTACAAAACTAAATGGGTATTATGGTCTATAATGTTTATGTTGCCGTTTCCTTACATTGCCAATACAACAGGCTGGTACACTGCTGAATTAGGTAGGCAACCTTGGCTTGTATACAATTTATTACGTACCGCAGATGGGGCTTCGCCAACAGTTTCATCTGGTAATACACTTTTTACATTATTAGGCTTTATTGGCCTATACTTACTACTTGGCTTGCTATTTTTAATGCTTGCAGGAAAAATTATAAATAAAGGTCCAAAACTAAACAACCACTAATTATGGAACTATTTTGGTATATAATACTAATGACAATGCTTGCCATTTATGTAATTTTAGATGGTTATGATTTTGGGGCAGGAATTATACATTTATTTTTTGCAAAAAAAGAAAAGGATAAAAAAGCAATAACTAATGCAATAGGTCCTTTTTGGGATGCTAATGAGGTATGGCTAATTGCCTCTGGTGGTGTTTTATTTTTTGCTTTCCCTACTTTGTATGCGTCGTCATTTAGTGGGTTTTATTTGCCATTAATTATAATTTTATGGTTGCTTATTTTTAGAGCCATAGGACTAGAACTTCGGGGACAAATACACAATAAAATATGGGAAACTATATGGGATAAGGCTTTTGGAATTGCAAGTTTACTATTAGCACTTTTTTTTGGTGTAGCATTGGGTAATGTTGTTAGAGGCGTAAATTTAGGCAATGTTGTAGATGGTGTTTCTACACATGAAGCACACTATTTCTTTTTACCATTATGGAACCCTAGTTTTAGTCCGCACGCAGAACAACTAGGTATTATAGATTGGTTCACCCTGCTTTTAGGTATTATTGGTGTAGTTGCGCTTACAATACACGGTGCAAACTGGATTATATTTAAAACTAATTCTGATATCAATGAAAAACTAAAAAAAGTAGTTTTTAATTTAAATATAGTTTTACTTGCATTAGTAATTATATCCATATCTATATGGCACATTATAGAGCCAGATCCTTTTCATAATTTTATAGACAAACCTTTGTTATGCATATTTCCTTTAATAGCTTTTATTGGCCTATTTGGTTTATTTAAGGTAAAACATTTTAAAAAGCATGGAATGGGATTTGTATTTTCTACGTTGTTTTTATTTGGAGGATTAACATCTACTGTAGCTTCAATATTTCCCAAGGTTTTGCCATCTACAAATAATATAAATCCAGATTTAACTTTATATAATGTTGCTGCAGATGAATACGGACTTTCTGTAGGTGTTCACTGGTTTGCAATTGCTGCCGTACTAGTTGCAATTTATATGGTTATACAATACAAAGTTTTTAACGGTAAAATGGATGATGTTGGCTACGGAGAACATTAAAAAACAAAATTATATAAGCCATTAAAAATCAAACAACTAAAATAATTTAACTATAAATAAACTTTTTTAACTTATAATTTAGCTACAATTAATTGCATTTATTGTTTACATTTGTAGCATTATGATTTTTATTGCTACAAATATTCGCCATTTAAGAAGCTTAAAAGGTGCTACACAAGAGGGTTTAGCTAAAGATTTAGGTATAACAAGGGCCCGTGTAAGTTCTTATGAAGAAGGTCGTTCTGCTCCTACTATTGAAACTCTTATACAATTGTCTGACTATTTTAAGTTACCTATAGATGTCTTGGTACGTAATGATCTAAGCAAAGCTACAGACGCATCTTTTATAGAAATTGGCAACCAACGTGTACTTTTTCCTATACAAGTAGATGATAGCAATGAAAATTTAATAGAAATTGTACCTGTTGCCGCTTCTGCTGGTTATTTAGCTGGCTATGATGATCCCGAGTATATAGAGCAATTATCTAAAATTAAGCTTCCTTTTTTACCCACAGGTAAACACAGAGCTTTTCCTATTAAGGGCGACTCTATGCTGCCTATGAAAAATGGCGCATTTGTAATTGGCAAATTTATAGAAGACAGAAGAGATATTACCAGTGGCAAAACATATGTTTTAGTTACACTTAATGATGGTATGGTTTACAAAAGAGTCTATAATCAAATTGAAAAAAACAATACTCTAAAATTAGTATCAGACAACAACGCATATGAGCCTTATGAAGTAGCTATTGATGAAGTGTTAGAGATTTGGGAATTTACCTGTAGTATTAACACTCAAGAATATACAGAAGAAGAGCTTAAAATAAGTAGCATAATTACAATGTTTAATACACTTGGTGTAGAGTTAAAAGCATTAGAAAAATCTTTAAAATGATGTACACAATTATTGATGTAGAAACTACCGGCCAAACTAATAAAATTACCGAAATTTCTATATTTAAGTTTAATGGAGATAAGGTTGTAGATGAGTTTACGTCTTTAGTAAATCCAGAAGATGTAATTCCTTATTACATAACTACACTAACAGGTATAGACAACGCAATGGTTGCAAATGCTCCTACCTTTGCAGAAATTGCCCAACAAGTATTAGATATTACAGAAGACACCATATTTGTGGCTCATAATGTTAATTTTGATTATAATGTTATTCGTAACGAGTTTAAAGCTGTAGACAAGGATTTTAGAAGAAAGAAGTTATGTACTGTTAGGCTATCCAGGAAATTATTAGCCGGTCACAAATCCTACAGCCTAGGTAAATTATGTAAAGACTTAAACATAACCATAGAAGGCAGACACAGAGCTAGAGGTGATGCTGAAGCTACTGTAACTTTATTTAAAATTTTATTGCAACAAGAAAATGCTACAACCGTTTTTAATAGTTTTTTAAAAAAGACATCTAAAGAAGGGACACTTCCATCTCACCTTCCAACAGAGGTTTTTAATAAGTTACCTAATACTCCTGGTATTTACTATTTTAAAAATAAAAAAGGGAAAATTATATACATAGGTAAAGCTGTTGATTTAAAAAAAAGGGTCCTATCTCATTTTTACAGTAAAACACAAAAGGCTTTAGATATGTGTAGAGAAACAGCAGATATAGACTTTGAGCTATCTGGCAGTGAACTTATTGCATTACTTATGGAGGATGCCGCTATAAAACAACATTATCCCGAGTATAACCAATTAGCCAAAAGAAATTTAAAAAACTATGCTATTTTTTGCTATACAGATCGTAAAGGTATAATACATTTAGCTTATAATACACTAAAAAATAGCCCTAACCCTTTAAAAGTTTTTTCTAACGTAAGGCAATGCAGAGCTTATGTAGAAGAACTATGTTTTTTATTCAATTTATGTCCTAAATATTGCCATTTACAAGAAGGCGTACAAGCCTGTAACCACCATAAAATTAGTGCTTGCAACGGTATTTGCAGAGAAAATGAAACTCCTGAAGAATATAATATAAGAGTTAATAATGCAATACAACATATACATAAAATAGCAAAAATAGAAGTCTATAAAGAAAAAGGAAGAACAGAAGATGAAGAAGCTTTTGTGTTATTAAAAAACGGCACTTATATGGGCTATGGATTTATAAATAATACTGAAATTATAACAAGTAATGAACAACTAGAAAACTACTTAATTCCTCAAAAAGATAATTTAGATATTCAGAAAATATTACGTAGTGTAAAACACAAAAAAATAGCATAAATCTACCTACCATCTACGTACACCCAATGCCCATTTTCTTTACAAAAATTAGACTTTTCGTGTAAAATAATAATGCTAGAATCCTCCATATAATATGCTTTAAACTCTACTATTCCTGTAGCATCTGTTTTAGTACCTTTCTCTAAATCTAACACAGACAATTTTATCCAATGCACAGAGTTTGCCCACTCTTTAATTTCATTTTGTTCTCTTTTTTTAGGCCTTGTTTTACTGTAATGACTCCTATTTAAATAATCAATATTAGCTAACACAAATGCACTATATCTAGAACGCATTAACTGTTCTGCGGTTTCTACTTTTGTTATATCTAAATGGGCTTTTTTACAACAATTCTCATAAAGTTGCGTAGGAGAACAAGGGCATTGCATAATTTTTGGAGTATTAAAAGTAAATAGCTGATAATTAAGCCCTAAAATAACAAATAGTTTTTATATTTTTAATTATCATTATACTTTTTTTATTAATATGATAATAGAAAATAGTGCAATTATAGTTTTAATGGAACATAAAAATAGATGTATAATATGTAAAATAAACTAATAAATTACAATGTGTTTTATCGAAAAAACATAAAAAGAAAAACATTTATTAGATACAATAAGTGTTAATTTCATTAAAATAGCTATTTTTAGAATATTGAATCTCCCCAAAGGAATAGCAATAACGCTTAAAAAGTTTATAAATTAATTTAAAATGCATAAGGCAATTGAAGAAAACCCTAAAATTAAAAATACGCTAGAACGTATTAATAATGTGGCGCGTATTGGTATTTGGGAACTAAACTTAACCACAAAAGATTATACTTTAGATAAAATTACTAGTGATATTTTAGATTTAAAAAATAGAAATAAAATAAACTTAAAGGAAACCATTACTCTTTTTAAAGACAAAGTTCATAGAAAAAATATAAAAGAGTGTATGACTAACCTTATTAATAATGGTGATAGTTTTGATGAAGAAGTTGCTTTAGAAACCATAACAGGAAAAAAAATATGGGCACGTAAAATTGGACTTGCAGATAAAGAAAATGGAATTATTACCCGTGTCTACGGAATTTTTCAGGAAATTACCGAAATAAAAAAAACAGAAACCCAACTACACTCCGTAAATAGTGAGTTAAAGTCTATAATAAACTCCAGTGCAGTTTCTATTGTTTCTATAGATAAACAAGGAGATGTGATGCAGTTTAATTCTGGAGCAGAAAAACTTTTAGGGTTCTCAGCAGAAGAAGTTATTGGTAATTTACCCCCAACATCTATTTTATTGAAAGATGAATTAGCAAGTTTCAGTAAAGAATTTGCATCTAAATTTAACAAAGAACATATACAAAATTTTAACCCTTTTTATGAATTGGGTTTACAAGATATTAAAGATACTAGAGAGTGGACATTTCGGAAAAAAAATGGAACTCTTTTTCCTGTAGAACTATCATTAACCCCATTAAAAAATGATTTAGATGAATACTTAGGCATTTTAGGCATTTTTTATGATATAACAGACCGCAAAAAAGCAGAAGCAGAACTACTTAAAAAAAATCAGCTTTTAAATTACGCAGAACAAATTACTATGATGGGTAATTGGAGCTGGAATATGATTAGTAATGAAATTATTTGGTCTGCAAATATGTATAATATTTTTGGTAGAGACCCTAAAATATTAAAAAAGGTAACTTTTGACACTTATTTTAATCATATACATCCTGAAGACCGTAAAGAAGTATCTAATTTTATTGAGATAACAGTAAAAGAAGATAAGTTTACAGATGTTTTACACCGTATTGTATTAGAAGATGGCACCACTAAAACAGTACACTTATTAGGAGAACTTATTACCAATGAGCTGGGAGAACCTATAGAAATGATTGGTACCTGCCAAGATGTAACGCAGTTACGTATGGCCGAAATAAAATTTAGAGGCTTACTAGAGTCTGCTCCAGACGCAATGTTAATTGTAGATGAAGAAGGTACTATACAAATTAGCAATAAACAAGCAGAAAAGTTATTTGGTTATCCTTCTATAGATCTAAAAAATAAACCTGTAGAACTTCTTATACCAGAGAAGTTTATGCATACATACAAAAGTAACAACAATAATTTTTTTACTAATATTAAAACGAGTGAAACTGAAAAAAGTAAAGAATTGTATGCGTTACACAAAAATGGCGAAAAAATACCTATACAAATAAGCTTGTCTCCGCTAGAAACAGAAGAAGGATTACTTATTTCTGTTGCTATAAGAGATATTACAGAACAAAAACACTCCGAATATAAAATATTAAAAGCAAAAGAGAGATTAGAAGTCCTAACAGATAACTTACTTAATAAAAACAGACAATTAGCAGATTTTGCACATATTACATCTCATAATTTAAGAGCTCCTGTTAGCAATTTAAATTCACTTTTAGGTTTTTATAATAGTGCTACTGATGAGGAGGATAAAGCTGAAATATTTGGCAAGTTTGAAATTGTTATTGGTCATTTAACTGAAACTTTAGACACACTTGTAGAGGCATTAAAAACCTCTAATGGAGCTCCTACAGAATTAAAAAAATTAAATTTTGAAGATATTTTAAATAAAACTAAAGAAATTTTAACTGGTGAAATAGAAGCGACAAATGCAACAATAATTAGCGATTTTTCATTGGTAGATAGTGTATTGTACAGTAAATTATATTTAGAGAGTATTTTTTTAAATTTAATGAGTAATGCTCTTAAATACAAATCTCCAGACAGAGACCCTGTTATAGAGCTAAAAACAACATTAATAAAAAACAGAATAACCTTAACCGTAAAGGATAATGGCTTAGGGATAGACTTGGAAAAACACGGACATAAGCTTTTTGGTTTAAACAAAGTTTTTCATAGACACCCACAAGCAAAAGGTATAGGTTTATTTATGACCAAAGTACAAATAGAATCTCTTGGAGGCACAATTAGTGCCAAAAGCCAAGTAAATGAAGGAACGACCTTTATAGTAACCCTAAACTAAAAATTATGAAAAACCATTTTAACGTATGTATTATTGATGATGATGATATCTATCAGTTTACAATAGTAAAAACAATAAAAGCCCTAGGCTTAGCAAAAAAAATTATGGTTTTTTCTGATGGTGAAGAAGCAAAGGATTTTATGTTAGATAATATTAAAAATAATTATGAACTACCCGATGTTATTTTCTTAGATAACAATATGCCTATTATGGATGGTTTTCAATTTATGGAAGAATATACAAAGTTTAAACCTCAGTTAGATAAAAAAATAACGGTTTATATGGTATCTTCATCTGTAGACCCTGTAGATATAGAGCGTGCTAATAATGTATCAGAAATTAATGGTTATATAATTAAACCAATAAAACCCGGACAATTAAAGTCTATTATAGAAAATTTAAATGCTTAAAAAGAAAAAAGACCGCAAAATAGCGGTCTTTTTAAACTTGTTACTTAAATTAAAGTGTTTGTAAACAATGTAAAACATTGTTTTCTATTCTTGCTTGTATATTGGTTATATCTGCTTTTACAAAAGTTTCTCCTGTAATATTTTCATACAACTCTATATATCTTTCAGATACAGATGCAATATACTCATCTGTCATTTCTGGTAGTGTTTGCCCTTCTAACCCCTGAAAATTGTTGCTTATTAGCCATTGGCGCACAAACTCTTTAGATAATTGTTTTTGTGGCTCTCCTTTTTCTTGTCGTTCTTCATAACCATCTGCATAAAAGTAACGTGAAGAATCTGGTGTGTGTATTTCATCAATTAATACAATTTTACCGTCTTTAGTTTTACCAAATTCATACTTAGTATCTACTAAAATTAAACCACGTTTAGCTGCAATTTCTGTTCCTCTTTTAAATAAAGCAAAAGTGTAATCTTCTAACTGCTTATAATCGGTTTCAGAAACTATACCTCGTTTTATAATATCTTCTCTAGAAATATCCTCGTCGTGGTCTCCCATTTCAGCTTTAGTAGCTGGTGTTATAATAGGCGTAGGAAACTTATCATTCTCCTTTAAACCTTCTGGCATAGGCACACCACAAAGCATTCTTTTTCCTGCTTTGTATTCTCTAGCTGCGTGTCCAGACATATACCCACGTATCACCATTTCTACCTTAAAAGGCTCACAAGCGTGACCAATAGCTACGTTTGCATCTGGTGTTTTTAATAACCAATTAGGAACAATATCCGCAGTATCATTCATCATTTTTGTAGCTATCTGGTTTAGTATTTGCCCTTTGTATGGTATTCCTTTAGGCATAACTACGTCAAAAGCAGAAAGTCTGTCTGTTGCTACCATTACCATAATATCATCCTCTAAACGATATACTTCTCTAACCTTACCTTTGTAAACGTCTACTTGTTTAGGAAATTTAAAATTGGTATCTGTAATTGTATTCATTAGTACATTTTAATTTTGATGCTCTATATTTTTATATGCTTCTATTACCTTTTTAACTAATTTGTGTCTTACAACATCTTTATCATCTAGATAAATAATTTTTATACCATCTACATTAGCAAGCACTAAAAGAGCTTCTTTTAAACCAGAAATTACCCTTCGTGGTAAATCTATTTGTCCTGGATCTCCTGTTAATAAAAATTTTGCGTTTTTACCCATACGTGTTAAAAACATTTTCATTTGGGCATGTGTTGTATTTTGTGCTTCATCTAAAATAACAAAAGCATTATCTAACGTTCTACCACGCATAAATGCCATTGGTGCAATTTGTATGGTTCCGTTTTCTATGTAATGTGCTAATTTTTCAGCGGGAATCATATCACGCAAAGCATCATATAAGGGTTGCATATAAGGATCTAGTTTTTCTTTTAAATCTCCTGGTAAAAAACCTAAATTTTCTCCTGCTTCTACCGCTGGTCTAGTTAAAATAATACGTCTTACCTGCTTTTCTTTTAAAGCTTTTACAGCCAAAGCAACACCAGTATATGTTTTACCTGTACCTGCAGGGCCAATAGCAAAAACCATATCATTATTGGTTGCCGCCTCTACCAATTTACGTTGGTTAGCTGTTTGTGCTTTAATAAGCCTACCACTAACACCGTGTACTAAAACGTCTCCACTACTCTGTTTTGTAGCGTAATCTTCTTGGCTATTACTAGTAAAAACCCTTTCAATTACATTTTCGTCTATTTTATTGTACTTAGCAAAATGGGTCATAAGCATATCTAAACGCTTATCAAATTCTTCTAAATGCTCATCATCTCCGTAAGCTTTAATTTTGCTGCCACGAGCAACAATTTTTAGTTTTGGAAAGTATTTTTTCAATAAATCTATATGCGCATTTTGATGCCCAAAAAATTCTCTAGGACTTATTTCTGTGAGTTCAATTATGATTTCGTTCAAATGAAAAAATGTATTAAAAGGTTAGGACGTAAATATAAATTTTAGTTGGCTATTTTTTTATGTAATTTTGTATAACAAATTTAATCAAAATCACTTCACCACGGCAAAAAACATATCAACAGTCATAAATGACAATACTAACACTAACTACTGATTTTGGATACAAAGACCATTTTGTTGGCGCACTAAAAGGAGCAATCTTCAGCGAAATTGAAAATGCAACTATTGTTGATATATCACACAGCATAAATCCGTTTAACATACAGGAATGTGCCTATATTCTTAAAAACTCATACAAAACGTTTCCTAAGGGTACAGTGCATATTGTAGGTGTAGATGCCGAGCTTACCAAAGAAAATGAACATATTATTACTTATGTTGATGGGCATTATTTTATAAGTGCTAACAACGGCGTTGTTTGTTTAATAACTTCTGAAGTTAAACCAGAAAAAATAGTTTCTATTAATATACCAGATACCAAAGATGGGTCTTTCCCTACTTATGATGTTTTTATAAAAGCTGCTTGCCATTTGGTTCGTGGCGGTAAAATGGAAGTTGTTGGCAGACCCTTTAACAATTTAAAAACTTTTAAAGATTTTGTGCCGCAACTTATAGATGGTGGTAAAACAATAATTGGCAACATTGTTTATATAGATAATTACGGTAATGTTGTTAGTAATATTCAAAAAAACTTGTTTGAAGCTTATAAAAATGGAAGAGATTATGAAGTTAGGGTACGTGGTAAAATACTAAAAACCATACATAACAAGTATAGTGATATTATTAATTTTGATGCAGAAAAAAATAAACGAAATGGGCCTGGAGATTTATTGGCGTTATTTAACTCATCTCAGTTTTTAGAATTAGCTATTTACAAAAGTAATTTAACAACTGTTGGTGGTGCATCTACCTTATTAGGACTAGATTATAGAGATACCATAACCATTAATTTTTTATAAATGATAGTACGCATTGTAAAATTGACGTTTAAAACTGAAAATATTGTTAGCTTTGAAGATATATTTAACCAGTCTAAACATTTAATTAGAAATTTTGATGGTTGTAACTTTTTAGAGCTATACCAAGACAAAAATAATCCTGCTATATTTTTTACCTATAGTTATTGGGATAATGAAGATGCTTTAGAAGCTTACAGACACTCAGATTTATTTACAGGTGTTTGGGCAAAAACTAAAATACTATTTGCAGCTAAACCAGAAGCTTGGACTGTAAATAAAAACGAAACTTTAAATTAATTAGATGTACGCCATTTACAAACGAGAAATTCAATCGTTTTTTACGTCGCCAATTGGCTATATGGTCATTGGCTTATTTTTAATATTTTGCGGCCTATTTTTATGGGTTTTTAAAGGAGAATACAATATTTTTGATTATGGTTTTGCAGACCTAAGTAACTTCTTTTTTCTTGTTCCTTGGATATTTTTATTTTTAATACCAGCTATAACTATGAAAAGTTTTTCTGAGGAACGTAAAACAGGAACCTTAGAACTACTATTTATTAAACCAATATCTTTATGGCAAACCGTTATTGGTAAGTTTTTAGGTACACTTACCCTTGTAATTATAGCTATTATACCTACCTTTTTATATGTTTACTCCTTGTCTCAGCTTGGGCAAACTATAGGAAATATAGATATGGGCGTAGTTTTTGGCTCTTATTTTGGACTCTTATTTTTAATGGCAAGCTACACTGCTATTGGTATTTTTGCATCTACCTTATCACAAAACCAAATTGTTGCATTTTTACTGGCTTTAATTCTTTGTTTTGCCTGCTTTTACGGTTTTCAAGGTATTAGTACATTGTTTACAGACGGTAGCACAGCTGTTACAATAGCGTCTTTAGGAATGAAAGCACATTTTGAAAGTATAGCACGCGGTGTTATAGACACAAGAGATTTGGTATATTTTATTAGTGTAACCGTGTTTTTTTTGTTTTTAACTGTTGTTCAACTTAAAAATTTAAACCAATAATGAAAAAGATACTTACCTCCGTAGCTATTGGTTTTATTGCCCTAATAATACTTAATACAATATCTAACTATGTTTACACAAGAATAGATGTTACTGAAGATAGCAGATACACCTTATCTAATGCAGCACTACAAACTGTACAAGATTTTACCAACCCTGTTATTATTGATGTTCTTTTAGAAGGACAATTGCCAGGTGAATTTGTAAAACTACAGTCTGAAACAAAACAAATTTTAGAAGAATTTAAAGCTGAAAATAGCAATATTAAATTTAACTTTATTAATCCTTTAGAAACTACAGGCACTTCTGAAAATGCTATTGCAGAAATGCAAAAACTGGGCTTAACACCTGCCAATGTTACTGTAGAGGAAAACGGTAAAGTGTCTCAGGAATTTGTTTTTCCTTGGGCTATGGTTAACTACAACAATAAAACCGTAAAGGTTGCCCTGCTTAAAAATAAGCTAGGTGCTACAACAGAAGAACGAGTAACCAACTCTATACAACATTTAGAGTATTCTTTTGCAGATGCTTTTAGTAAGTTAAGTATCAAGCAAAAAAAGAGAATAGCAGTATTAAAAGGTAATGGTGAGTTGCAAGATATTTACCTTGCAGACTACCTGTCTACCATTAAAGAATATTATAACATTGGAGCTTTTACCTTAGATTCTGTTGCTACCAATCCAGAGAAAACATTAGCCCAATTACAGGAATATGACCTTGCTTTAATTGCTAAACCAACAGAACCATTTACAGATAAAGAAAAATATGTGTTAGACCAATATATTGTAAATGGCGGAAAATCTATGTGGCTTATAGATAATGTTAGTATGGAGCTAGATAGTTTGTTTAATAATGAAGGTAAATCTTTAGCTTTTCCTAGAGATTTAAACTTAAAAGATTTCTTTTTTAAATATGGTTTACGTGTAAATCCTGTTTTAATAAAAGATATATATGCTACACAAATTGTTTTAGCCCAAGGAGATGGCAATAACTCCCAATACAACCCAGTGCCGTGGCCATTTAATCCTATGGTATTTTCTAGAAACGACCACCCAATTAACAACAATTTAGAAGCTTTACGTTTTCAGTTTGCAAACAGTATAGATGTTTTGAATAATAACAATTATAAAAAACATATTTTATACTATAGTTCTCCCTTATCTACAGTTGTTGGCGCTCCAAATATTATTAGCTTAGATTTGGTTAACAAAGCTCCAAACAAGGAAGAATATAACAATGGTAACAAGCCTTTAGCTGTGCTGGTAGAAGGCAAATTTAAATCTGTTTATAACAACCGCGTAAAACCATTTGCGCTAAAAAACAACAAAGAAGTTGGTACAAACAATAAAATGTTGGTTATTGCAGATGGTGATGTAGTAAAAAACCAAATAAGCAAAGGAAAGCCTTTACAACTTGGTTATGATAAGTGGACAAATAATGCTTACGGGAACAAAGATTTTATGGTAAACAGCATAAATTACTTGTTAGATGATAGTGGACTTATAAACATCCGAACAAAAAAAGTTGCAATTCCTTTCTTAGATAAAGAAAAAATTGTAGCTCAAAAAACCAAGTGGCAACTTATAAACATAGCATTACCAGTGGTTTTAACACTACTATTTGGTTTGCTTTTTAATTATTACAGAAAACATAAATACGGTAAATAAGTGTTAATAAGTTTGTTTTCGTTAAAAGCACAATTAAAATATCTTTGTTTCAAGGATTTTTTAAATTTTATTGAAAAATACTTAAAGGCATTTGAGAGCCTAACCATAAATGAAGAAAATTATATAGCTGATGAAATTTATAGTATCTAGTACTTATTTGCTAAAGCAATTACAAGTTTTAGGCGGTGTTATTAATAACAGTAACACATTGCCAATTTTAGATAATTTTTTGTTTGAATTAAAGCAAAACAGTCTTACTGTTTCTGCCTCAGATTTAGAAACCACAATGAGTTCTGTATTAGAGGTAGATTCTGATAATGAAGGTACAATTGCTTTGCCAGCAAAATTATTATTAGAAACGCTTAAAACCTTTCCTGAACAACCATTAACTTTTGTTGTTGAGGAAAATAATACAGTAGAAATTAGTAGTAACCACGGTAAATATGCATTAGCATACGTAGATGGCGCAGAATTTCCTAACGCTGTAGAATTATCTAACCCAAGTACTACAACTATTTTAGGTGATATTTTAGCTACTGCAATTAACAAAACAATTTTTGCTGCTGGTAATGACGACCTAAGACCAGTTATGAGTGGTGTATTTTTTCAGTTTTCTCCAGAAAATTTAACGTTTGTAGCTACAGATGCTCACAAACTTGTAAAATACCAACGTACAGATGTTACTGCATCTCAGGTAGCAGAATTTATAATGCCTAAAAAACCTTTAACTTTATTAAAAGGTATACTTGGTGGTAGTGAAAATGATGTTACTATAGAATACAACGAGAGTAATGCTAAATTTACTTTTGACAATACAGAACTAATATGTAGACTAATAGATGGTAAATACCCTAACTATGAAGCGGTAATACCAAAAGAGAATCCAAATGTATTAAGTATTTCTAGAACTCAGCTTTTAAGTTCTGTAAGGCGTGTATCTATTTTCTCTAACAAAACTACGCACCAAATACGTTTAAAAGTAGCTGGTGCAGAGTTAAATATATCTGCAGAAGATATAGATTACAGTAACAAAGCAGAAGAACGCTTAACATGTTCTTACCAAGGAGATGATATGCAAATAGGATTTAACTCTAGATTTTTAGTAGAAATGCTAGGTAACTTAAGTTCTGATGATGTTTCTTTAGAAATGAGTTTACCAAATAGAGCTGGTATTTTAACTCCTATTGATGGTGTAGATGAAGGTGAACACGTAACAATGTTAGTAATGCCTGTTATGCTTAATAACGCATAATTTAAAATACCCAACACAAAAAACCAAAAAAGAGGACGTAATGTCCTCTTTTTTTATTCTTAAAATTAAAACTTAACTATTGCTTACGCTCTAATTTATTAAGTTTTACATTTTCTTTTACCAACTTAAGCTTTTGCTTTGCAATAGAAGATTTAAGCTTTTCTGTTGCTACAGGAGATAATTTACCAGCTGCTGTGTCTAATGACAATTTATTTTCTAGCTTCGTAATTTTTCTCTCTACTTTAGAAATGTTTCTTTCTTGCTTTGCAATAGCGCTTTTAAGTTTTGCTGCTTTTTTAGCCTCTTTTTCTTTCTTTTTAATTTCTTTGGCTTCTTTTTTAGCTTTTTTCTCTGCTGCTTTTTGCTCTTTTTCTAATTTTTTAGCTTCTTTTTCTGCTAATTTAGCTGCTTCCTCTGCTTTGGCTGCTGCTTCTAATTTAGCGTTCTCTTCTACTTTTAATACCTCTTCTGTAGTTTTTGCATTTTCTACTTTCTCTGTTTCTTGCTCTTGTGCAAATAAACTTGTTGCGCTAAACGCTAATAGCATTCCTGCTAATACAATCTTCTTCATAATTTAAATTATAGTTAATGTGTGTACTGCAAAATTAGACTATAATTTTGATATAAAATCAAAAAAAAATCTGTCTCTAATTAAATATAAGAGACAGATTGTTTAAACTATTTAGTATTAATATGTTATGATATAAAAGATATTGTCATAAATTTACTAGGCGACTCTCCGTTTGCAGCTCTCACAGCATTTACTATTGGCATAACAAAGCCTATAATACCTACAAATAAAAATCCTAAAAGCCCTAAACCAAACAATAAAATTCCTGGTACGCTAATTATAATATATAAAAGTAAGCTTAGCTGAAAGTTTACTATAGACTTTCCGTGCTCGTTCATCCCCTCTACACTATCCTTTGTAGTTAACCATAATACCAAAGGCACTATAAAACCTCCTACTCCTGTACAATAATGTAATAATTGTGTTAAATGTGTAACTGCTAACAATCCGTTATCAGACCTTGTTGTTGCTTGTTGTTGATTAATAATTTCCATTTTTTGATTGATTTTGATGTTATTACTTTATCAGTAGCACAATTGTTTATAATGTTACATTAAAAACTCAAAATTTTATTTTAAATCTAAAAAATCATCAACATAAAAACTAAAAAAACGCCTGTATTTGTTACAATACAGGCGCTTAAATAAGCTATTGTGCTTTTATATAATTAGTGCTTTGGTTTAGCTCTATTCATTTCTAACATATCTACATTGGTAGCTTCTACACCTAAAAAGTGTTTGCTAAAATAATCTGCTTTTAACCAAAAGAAATACTCTGTCATACTACCAAAACCGTGTCTTTGACCAGGCATCATCATAAAATCGAATCTCTTGTTTGCTTTAATTAATGCATTTGCCATTCTAATTGTAGCTCCTGGGTGCACATTGTTATCTACATCACCCGTTACCAACATTAATTTTCCTTTTAAGTTAGCTGCTAAAGTCTGGTTTTTATCAATATCGTATTTATATGTAATAACGCCATTAGCATCTTTTACCTCTTCTACTCCGTGGTGCGTTTCACTCCACCAACTATTGTACATAGAGTTATCATGATTACCTGCAGAAGAAACCGCTACCTTAAAAAAGTCTGGGTATACTAGCATTGCCGCCGTAGACATAAATCCGCCTCCAGAGTGACCAAAAATTCCCACTTTGTTTATATCTATAAAACTATGTTTATCTGCTAATTGTTCTGCAACATACTTTTTATCTGCTAAACCATAATCTCTTAAGTTACCATAACCGTAATTGTGGTACCATTTAGACCTGTTTGGGTGGCCACCTCTGTTCCCTAAACTAACTACTACAAAACCAACTTGTGCAAGCCTATCTAATCTATTCATAGAAACAGAAAAAGACTTGTTTACAGCCTCTGTTTGTGGACCAGGATACACATACTCTATTAATGGGTAACTCTTAGTTTCATCAAAATTAAAAGGCTTATACATTACGCCGTAAAGGTCTGTAATACCATCGTCTGCCTTTACTTTAAACGGTTCTGGAAATTTGTAACCTGTTGCCATAAGCGCAGATAAATCTGCCTCCTCTAACTTTAAAATTACATTACCGTTACTAGATCTAAGCTCTGATTTAGGAACCGTATTTACCCTAGAGTAGTTGTTTACAAAAAATCTATTAGAGTCTGCCATACTAGTACTAGTATTATAGTCTCCTTTATTTAAGTTTTTTAATCCTGTACCATTTAGGTTAATTTTAAAAAGATGCTCGTAATACGGATCTTGCTCTTTAGTAACACCATTAGCTGTAAAAAATAATGTGCGCTCTTTTTCGTTAACACCCACAAAACTATTAGAGTGGTAACTACCTTTTGTAATCTGGTTTTTTAAATTACCGTTTGCATCATACAAATAAAAATGTGCCCAACCGTCTCTCTCTGACCATTGAATAATTTCTTGCTCATTATTAAATAACACAATGTCCTTGGCCTCTACATAGGTATTAAGTTCCTCTTTAATTAGCGTTTTTACTTCTCCTGTAATAATATCAGCAACATTAACATGTACTTTTTTTCGGTCTCTGCTTGTGCTACTAAAATATATTTTACCTTTTTTAGAAAGCAATAACGTTGGTCTAAAATCATCACTAAAATTCATTTTTTTAGTAGGTGCGCTATAAATATCAATACTTTGCTGTATTGTAGTGTCTAACTTTACAGCAAGCATTTCTTTAGAAGGAATATCGAAAACCAAAATTTCTGGTTTAGAAAACTCTTTTTCTCCTGGCATATGGTATTTATATGTTTCTAAAGTTGGTCTTTTTTTAGCCACAGAATTTATAACCCATAAATCTTTTAAATCTCTAGAATCAGATCGTTGGTACACAAACTTTTTAGAGTCGTGAGACCAATAACCTCTTATTCCCTTACGTTTGTCTTTATTCTCTTCTTTAGTCTCGTTATTCTCTCCCCAAGATCCACCACCGTAACTGTAGTTTTCTACACCATCTTTAGTCCATTGGTGTTCTACAATGGTAGAATCTTTTTCATCTTTTACAGCTTTTAAATAGTTGGCTTTATCCATCCAATATAAATTGTGCTGTTTAGAAAACAATACAATACTGCTATCTGGAGCTATATTAGCCCATCGTTTTTTATTTTCGTCTTCTTTTTTATTGTTAATAACAGTTAAACCATTACCTCCTAATTTGTATTCTAAATAATATACTTTGTTCTCTTTTTTAGGTGCTTTTTTAGCTCCCTTGGCTTTAGTAGAGTCTTTAGAAATGGTATCATTTTTTTTATCGTCTTTTTTATCATCAACAACATCTACTTTTTCTTTAGATGTTACTCTAAAACGTATTGCTGTTTCATTTTTTACAAACTTAAAATTAAAGCGTGGTAAATGTTTTGCATCGTAAGGATCTTTAGTTATTAAAGTTAACCATTGAGCCATTTTTGCATTGTCAAACAATTTTGTTTTTGTGCCACGGTCTGCATCTACCAAATAAAAGTTTGCACCTTCTGTTGTTTTGTATTGGTACCAAAAGCGGTTTCCATTTTTTAACCAATTAGGACGTACAGTAGTAGAATGTACAATTTTTTTTAAATTATCTGGAGAAAATTTTGCAGCTTGCCTATAATTTGGCGTTGGTACATTACTGGTTTCTTCTTGGGCAAAAGTTATTGTACTAGATACAACAAACAATAGCAACAAGGCAATTTTTTTAATCATTTTTAGATTTTTGAGTTAGTTAGGTTTCTTTTCGTTGCTAACAAAAATATCATTACCCAGTATAACATACTTACATTTAACGTTTTGTTAAGATGCATAGTTGTATTTTTAAGCATCTCTTACCTTTTTAACACGTTACACCTTACGCTTCCCTGTTAGCTACAGTATTTATTTAATGTAAAATGAATACACAGCAACTTTAATAATTTGTATTTTTGCATTTATGTTTTCACAAGATACTATAGTTGCATTAGCAACACCATCTGGCGCTGGTGCCATAGCAGTTATAAGGCTTTCTGGGCCAAACGCAATTACGTTGGCAAATGCTAAATTTAAATCTGTTCGTAATAAAGATTTAACAAAACAAAAAACACATACCATACATTTGGGTCATATAGTAGATGGCGCTAAGGTTTATGATGAAGTTTTGGTATCGCTTTTTAAAGGGCCAAACTCCTATACTGGTGAAAATGTTATAGAAATATCTTGTCACGGATCACAATATATACAGCAACAGATTATACAATTATTTTTACGTAATGGTTGCCGTATGGCAGATGCTGGTGAATTTACATTACGTGCATTTTTAAATGGCAAGTTAGACTTGAGTCAGGCTGAAGCAGTTGCAGATTTAATTGCGTCTGATAATGAGGCTAGTCATCAAATAGCGATGCAACAAATGCGTGGCGGTTTTTCATCAGAAATAAAGAAGCTACGTGAAGAACTTTTAAATTTTGCATCATTAATAGAGCTAGAGTTAGATTTTGCTGAAGAAGATGTGGAGTTTGCAGATCGTACGCAGTTTAAAACCTTACTTGCAAGAATACAAGAAGTATTAAAACGATTAATAGATTCTTTTGCTGTTGGTAACGTGCTAAAAAACGGAATTCCTGTAGCTATTGTTGGCGAACCAAATGTTGGTAAATCTACGCTGTTAAATGCGCTGTTAAATGAAGACCGCGCTATTGTGAGTGATATTGCTGGTACCACTAGAGACACTATAGAAGACGAAATATCTATTGGTGGCATAGGTTTTAGATTTATTGATACTGCTGGAATACGAGAAACTTTAGATGTTGTAGAAAGTATAGGTATTAAAAAAACGTTTGAAAAAATTGAACAAGCACAGGTTGTTTTATATTTAAGTCCGCTTACACCTGCTGTAGAAAATTTAGACGCTGTTAAAATAGAAATTGAAAAAATAAAAAATCAGTTTCCGTTAAAAACTTTAGTTACTATTGCTAATAAAAAAGACTTATATGCACCAGAACAAATAGCAAGTATTGAAGAGAAAATTCCGTCTATTTTATTTTTATCCGCTAAAAAAGGTGATGGTTTAGAAACTTTAAAAGATAAATTACTTGGTTTTGTAAACACAGGAGCTTTACGCAATAATGAAACTATTGTTACCAATACCAGACATTATGATGCTTTATTAAAATCTTTAGAAGGTATAGAAAAAGTACAACTTGGCATGGACGGTGGCATATCTGGAGACTTACTAGCTATAGACCTTAAAGAAGCGCTATACCATTTGGGTGAAATTACAGGGCAAGTATCTAATGATGAACTACTTGGTAATATTTTTGCTAATTTCTGTATTGGAAAGTAATCTGTTAAAACATTACATACTAGTGTTCTAAATTCTAATAAAAAAGCATAGACTTAGTAATTTTTACAATTTTTTGTACCTAAATTGTACCTTATATTACTTTAGCTAAAGTAAAATATGTTAAACCAAGTCCTATATATTTTTACACATTAACTCCTATACCTGTAGGCGATGAGATTAGGCAAAAATGTGGGGTAAAATATTGCTTTAATTGGTACTTTAACTTAAAAATACAATGATTATAAAACAAGAAGAAAAATTTAAAGTAGTACTTTCTAAAATAGAAGGTAAAATTAACGAACAGAGTTTTTTTAATACATTTATAGAGTTGTATCCAGACGCTTGGAAAAATCACAAAATAGCTTATTCTAAATTTAATAAAAGTAAAAGGTTTGGGCAGACCATACCTTTACCAAAGCCAGAAATATCTTTACGTAAAGAAATTAGATTGTTTTTACAAAAACAATAAAAAAACCGAGCCAAAGACTCGGTTTTCTTTTATAAAGTAAGTTATTTCTAGTGTTCTATATCGTATGCCAATATTTTAAATTGATATGGTGTAATACCTAAATTAAATTCTTTAACAACTTCCATTTTTTCTAAGTTATACTGTATAATTTTTTCTTCTGACGGAATAGATAGGTATAAAAAATCATCAAAATAATCTATATTAGTAGTAACAGATCCGTGGCCATCAGATTCTGTATCCATTGTAATAGATAATTTACCTTCATATACAACAGAATTAGATATTACATTGGTAACTTTAATATCTCCACTCTTGGTTATACTTAAAATTTCTTTTTTATCTCTAGAAACCATACATTTAAATAATTCTGCTGTTTCATGTATTGGTGTAATTTCTTCACTATTTATATTAATAAAGTAAGCTCCTTTACTAGAGGTATATCCAACAAAAATAACGTCAGAAGTTGTAGCAAGTATACTTCCAAACCACACGTTTTCTTCAAAACTTGTTGGGTAATTTATAATTTTTTGTTCTCCATTATCTTTAACAACCAATACACCAGTATTAGATCCAAAAAGCGCCGTTGTGTTGTTACCGGCACTACCGTGTATACCAGATGTACTTAAACTTTGCTCTTCTTCAGATACAACTTCACCGTCTTGGTTTATAATATGTACTTTTTCTGGTAATACAGCACCATTTCCTAATTTAGTAACTGCAATATTTCCGTTTTTAAAAATTACCATTGCACCGTGGTGTGCAGTTGTCCCAGTTGTTATATTTTTAGCAGTTGTATTATTGGCTATAGTTTTTTCATCAAAAATAGTAAGAGTTGCATCGCCATCGTTATAAACAGCCACATAATCTTGTTCTGATTTAAAGTGTGTTGGCTTTAAACTTTCAAATTTTATAGCACCAAAACCTGTTTCACCTAAATCATGACTATGGTCTCCGTGATCTATTTCTCCACCTATATTAAACGTTTCTGTAAAATTATTGTCTCTGTGTGTTATAACAGCGTATCTACCAGATTCTGTAGCATATATACTTCCTTTTGCATATGATGCTTGGTAAGCTGTAACCTCTTCATTATCTACATTAATAAAATTTAATGAAGCAGAATTTGCATCAGAAACTAATAATGAAACATTTTCATGATCTTCGTGATGATCATCATTTACAGGTGCATCATCATCCTTAGAACAGGCCATAAATAAAGTAGATACAGCTAAAAGTGGTAATAAATAAGTCTTTTTCATTTGTGTGTTTTTAATTATTGAAGCGCAAATATATACAAACGAATTATTAATGCAACATAGTTGCGTTTATTTTATATTTATATATAAATCACTAAAAAAAAGTTTTGCAGGATGTTTAGCTACACAAAAAAGAGAGAAAATGGGTGTGTTTATACCAAATTAAACATACATTAGTTAAAAAAGGACAATACTTACAAATGCCATTAGATTTAATTTATACAAAAACCGACAAGTTTATTTTATCTAAAATTACTGCTAGTTATAAAGTTTGGCAAAGCAAACTGTTTTACTACACTGCACATTTAAACTTTATAAACACTAAAGATTTTGTTTGTTTTTTAAAAGATGATTTTAAAATATCGGATAAAAACAAATCAGAAATATATAACTATGTAAATAATAGTGATCAAGATTTTTTTGAGTTATCTGTGCTTAACAACAGTATAAGTATTAAACAAATACACTTACAATTATTAAAATCTAAAAATACGCTTATACATTGAGAAGATTGGTTTTACATATTTAGCAAAACAAGTACTAACAATTATCATTTATGGGTTTTTCTTGGTGGTATTACAAACCAGGTTAGAGAAATAAAGTTGAATGCTAAACAAATTAGTGAGTATGAAGAATTAGGCATTACCTACATAAAAGCATTAGCAACAGATTTACAGGTAAGAGAGTCTAAAATTTATAAAGAAGCAATAACTAACAATAATAGAATTTTATAATTCAAAGCATAAAAATCATCCAAAAATACAATAATACCTTACGAATATTAATTGACTAATTACTGCTCTGGGTATTATACTTAATATTGATAGTTGTAACAGTTCTTCCATTAGAAAAAAACCTTAGAACTAAAATAACTATCAAAATTAAACCCAATGATAAAAAAAATTATACTTGCTATTAGTATTACTCTGGTTATTTCTTGTAAAAAAACTAACACGAATACTAAAATAGCTGAATTAGAAAAAATAATTGAAAAAGAAAAAATAAGAAGTAGTACCAAAGAAAGACAAAATGAACGATTAAAAAATACTATTGAAAATCTAAGAGATAAAATAACTGAAAATAAAGAAACTAAAGAGAATAGAAATTCTATAATAGCAGAATCAATTGACATTTTAACTGATAAAAAAATAATGATTCAGAACCTATTTAATAGTTTTGATCTTGATAATAGTGATGCCAGTAGAGGTATTGCAACTAGTTATTTTTTACAATCTTATGATGGATTTTCTGATTTTGACACAAAAAATGAGTATTACTCTTATATAACTTCTAAAATTGACAGAAGTCCTGAAAATTTAAAAAAAATATTTACTCCACAAGTTAAAAAGAATATATACAAGCTTTTTAAAAATAATAAAATTTATAAAAATTCTGGTGCAGAGGCTTTGTTAAAAGCTTCACTAATAATTTATAATGATACAGGCCAAGATGCATATATATCAAGAGAAATATATTCTTTGGCTAGCCAAGATAATTATAATGAAGTTGAAGATTATATTTCCAGTACTATTGATGATAGTATTTTAAAAGAATTGAAAACTATTTTAAAGTATGAAAACTACTCTAATTATGAAAAAGTAACTGAGTTAACAACAGAAGACAGATTAACTTATTTATACACATTTTGGGCTAGAAGATATAATGAAGGAAATGCAGCGTATGTTTATGAGCTATTAAAAGAGTTTCATAATAATGTAACTACAGAACAACCAGGACCAGAAGAATTAGATGTAGATGAACTAAACCTAGAAAATTTAGCTAATTAAATAAAAACTTTGACAAAAAAACACAATAACATTTAGCATAAAATCTATATTTATTATGAAAAAAATTATACTAATACTAACCATTTTACTTGTTACTAATGCAAACGCACAAGTAAACTACTTAATGTGGGAAAACGTAGATACACAACGTTTTGGTAAAGAAACACTATTTAAGACTGACAATAAGCTTTTAAACGGAAGTTACAAAATTGCAGAAAACAGTGGTGCTTATACAGAGGTAACTTTTGCAAACGGTAAAATGGTTGGCACTAAAAAAAACTATGATTTTTCTGGTAATTTAGAGCAAGAAATGGTTTTTGATAAAAACGGAAAAGCCAATGGCGAAAGTACATCATACTACAGTAATGGTGATATTTTTGAGGAATTTAACTATAAAAATGGTCTTAAAGATGGTGAGTGGAAAACCTTTGACAAAAAAGGAAAAATACAACGTTTAGAAAACTATAAAAACGATTTAAAAGAAGGTCAATGGGTTTCTAATTTAAAAGATGCTCGTACGGGCACTAACTTGGTAGAAACATCATTTTATAGCGAAAATAAACCAACAGGTAAATGGTCACAAAAAACAGAAGACAACCGTTTAATTTGGGAAAAAGAGTATAGTGCACCAAAAAATTATATTAAAAAAGAATATTACCCAAATGGTAAACTAACTTCTGTAGAAACGTATGTAAACAATAAAAAAGATGGTAGTAGTAAATATTATAACTCTGCCGGACTTTTACTAAGTGAAAGAACATATGCTGATAGTTACCCAATAACAGAAACCAGTTTTTATGATAACGGAAATAAAAAAGAAGTAGTAAACTCCAAAGACGGTTATAAAGATGGTTTATACCAAAAATATTCTAAAACCGGGAACCTCGTTACAGAAGGTCATTTTAAAATAGGTTATAAATCTGGCGAGTGGAAACACTACAACAGTGATGATATGCTAGAAACTACCTATATATATGCAGATGGAAGAAAAAACGGAATATCTAAAACGTATAATGAAGCTGCTAAAATAGAAAGCGAAGGACAGTATAAGAATGATGAAAAAACTGGTGTTTGGAAATTTTTTAAACTAAATGGTAAAATTTCTAAAGAGGTAGAATACAAAAATGGTAAAGTAATTTCTGAAAAAACCTACAACTAGTAATTTATAAAATATTATAGTAAAAAAAGTCGCTAATATAACTACAAATGAAAAAAAGTATAGTTCTAATATGTACATTATTAAGTGTTTTATGCATAACAGCACAACGTACTACCACAAATAATATAAAACATAAAGTGTACGGCAATGCCATAGTAGAAAGTAAATATAATAAAGATAATATTTTAGTAGAACAAATTACATATACTAGAGATACTGCGGTAACTAAGAACCATAAAGAAATAGGTGAAATAAGTTACTTCTATGAAAACAAAAAATTAAAAGCTAAAGGTAATTTTATTGTTAAAAAAGATGCTGTTGCTAGTTTATTTGGAGCATACAGAAAAAAAAATGGTAAATGGTTATTATATAATGAAACAGAAAATTTGATAGCCGAAATTAACTACCTAGATGATAGAGAAAATGGTCCATATATTTATTATCATAAAAACGGAAAAATTGGTCAAACTGGAACTTTTTCTAATGGTAAAAATGTGGGTATACAAAACATATTTTTTGATAATGGAAAATTGCATAAGTCTACTGAGTATAAAAATGGCTTAATACATAACATAATTTCACTTAAAAATAAGCAAGGTAATAACATTGAGTACGGCACTTTAAAAGATGGTAACGGAACAATGAATGATTATGATTTAGAAACGGGTAAACTAAAAAACACTTACACTTTAGAAGATGGACTTTTAAACATAATAGACACTAAGGTTGTAAAAACACCTAACGGTAATATCATAGAAAAAAAATATAAAAACAGAGATGGTAGTACAGATAAAATTACCAGAGCAATTAATGGTATTTTAGAAGGCACACAAGAGTATTATAATTATAACGGAAAATTAAAAGAAACCATAAATTACACCAACGGAGTAAAAAATGGCAAGCATACAAAGTTTAATGATGATGGCACTTTATTTTTTGAGTACAACTATGTTAATAATAAAAAATTAGGCGCATACAAATATACTCCAGAAGGTTTTAAAGATAATTTTTATGTATTAGATGAAGGTTATTATGATGAAAATGAAAAATTTACAGGAAATTTTACTCGTTATTTACAAAACAAACAAGATGTAATACGTTTAGGTAAAATGAGTGATGCTAAAATTGTTATTGAATCTGGTGCTTATAAAAACCATAATAAAATAGGTGTTTGGAAAACGTATGATGAAACAGGTAACCTCACAAAAGAAATTAATTTTTCTGCAAAGGCAAAAGACAATTATGTGAAGAAAGAGTATTTTAATGACAACAAAACTTTGAAGTCTATAGTAGAATACGATAATGAAAAAGAAGAAGGTACAAGAAAGGTTTATTATGAAAATGGACAGTTAAGATTATTAGCTACTTATAAAAACCAAGCTTTAAACGGTGCGTATAAAGAGTATTTTAATAACGGACAATTAAAAGAGGAAGGACAAAGAAAAGAAGGAAAAAAAATTGGATATTGGAAAGAGTATAAAGAAGATGGCAAAATAATGCATAACCATAAATACGAAACAGATCATTGTTGTGCTCCTAGTGAAATGATAGATTATTACTATCATAACGATGGTAATTTATCATCAATAATTAAACAATTTGATCATAAAAAGAATCCTTCTAATGAAAATGAAAGCTACTTTGGTAGATTAGTTCAAAAGAAGTATTCTGAAAATGGAAACTTAAGTGAGGTTATATCAAAAAAGAAAAATAATTATAACTCCTACAGCGTGTTAGATGGCTTGTACCAACAATACTCCATTTCAGGAAAACTAAAATCCGAAGGCTACTACAGTAATGACAAAAAAACTGGTACTTGGAAATATTATAAACTAGATGGTACAATTTCTAATGAAGTTGAATATTAAAATAATAAAGTAATTTCTAAATAAACCTATAACCAATAAAACAGGAATGCAAAAGTTTATATTTGCTGCTTAAAAATAATTAATGTCATACCAACTATTATCATCCCCTTTACAAGGCTTTACAGATTATAACTTTAGAAATGCGCATCAAAAGTTTTTTGGTGGTATAGATACCTATTATGCGCCTTATATTAGGTTTAATAAAAAAATGATTATAAAGGGCTCTTACCAAAGAGATTTAAACCCAGAGGTAAATACATCTTTAAACCTTATACCTCAGGTAATGACGGCAGATGCAGACCAATTTATATTTGCAATAAAATACATACAGTCTTTGGGGTATAAAGAACTTAATTGGAATTTAGGTTGCCCCTATCCTATGGTTACAAATAGTGGTATGGGATCTGGACTTATTTGTAACCCAGAGAAAATAGACCATATTTTAGACCGTGCACATAGCGAAACAGATGTTACCGTGTCTATGAAAATGAGATTAGGATACGAGAATAGTAATGAAATACTAGAATCCTTTTCTGTATTAGATAAATATCCTTTAAAAAGTATTGCTATACACGCCAGACTAGGCAAACAATTGTATAAAGGCGGTGTAGATTTAGAAGGTTTTCAAAAATGTGTGGATGTTGCCAAACATACATTGTATTATAATGGCGATATAACAACTGTTGCTCAATTTAAAAAAATGAAAGAGCAGTTTCCTAGCATACAACATTTTATGATTGGACGTGGATTAATTTCAGATCCGTTTTTACCAAATATGATAAAAAACAACACAACAGAATATCCTAAAGGTAGATGGCAGATTTTTAAAGAATTTCACGATACTATTTACCATCAGTATGATGAATTATTGTCTGGGCCAACACCAATAAAAATGAAAATGTTAGGATTTTGGGAGTTCTTTTCATTAGCAACTAACAACCCAAAAAAAACATACAAAGCAATAAAAAAGGCTGGTAACCAATTTAAGTACAAACAAGCTGTAGCAGATATTATTAAAGAACAAAGATAGAATTTAAATAAATACCTAATGTAATTTGAAATTTACTGCTTATAAATACAGAATTATTAAAGAAAAACTTTCTATAACAAAACAAATAGTTTATTCTAGTTTTGCTCTTTTTGTTTTTGGATTTATAATACTTTTTTTAAATACTAAATTTCCATTAACCGATAATATTCTGCCAATAATTGTTCCCATATTTATAATTTCTATGCTATTTTTTGGTGTGGCACATATATATCAATTTTATGATTATGAATTAATTAACTGTGTAAAGGAAGGACATATAGAGTTTAGTACTAATGAATTTATTATTGATTACAATAACAAAATTAACTATGAAGATGTTACTGACTTAAAAATTAATATAGATGCCTATTACGGACAAACTATAGACCAGTATTACAGAAACCCTATACATAAGAAAAGCTTAGGCATTAAAAACACAATAGTTATAACTACCTGGGATAAATCTTTTACATATAACTTTAAATTAGAACACTCTATACATACAATAGAACTAAAAAAAACAATTTTTAATTTAGTCTTAAGTGAAAAATTAGGTATTAAAAATGTTAAAAAATTGATTAAGCTAATACCTTCAGATTTTAACAAAACCGAAGATTATAAAGCATTTGTTATTAAGCAAATAACCTCTAAAAAAATTAATTGTACAGAAGGACTACTATTACACGGTTATAAAACAGATAAAGAAGCAAAAGAACTAAGAAACAAGTATTGTGTTTAATTAAAAAGAAAAGCTAATGTCAATGATTATCCCTTTATTACTCGTTTTATTTTTTGTACTAATATTTTTTACTGTTAAAGCAATAAAGAAAAACAAAAAAGGCATAAGTAATTTAGAGGTTACTGTATTTGTTTTCTACATACTTTCTTTTCTTCTTTTTGGACTTGGTTTACTTACACACATACACCAGCATACAGAAGCCATAGACCCAGTAGATTCTGAATGTTACATACCGTTTGGCGGCAAACACATATTAACACTTATTGTTTATTTTATTTTCTTTAACATCTCTGCTGGTTTTATATGGATTAAAGGCCGTAAACTGCCTCCTTTATCCCTTGTTTTTTTCTTAGTTTTTTTAGTAATAGGATTATTTATTAATACTGCTATACTTGTACAAATAACACAACACAATATAGATAGTTTAGGAATTTACAAAGAAAACTCTGGTACATTCTTATTTGTATTTACACCTGCTATAAGTTTAATTATTGCTGTAGGACTTCTTTTTAAAATAATTAAAGAAGAAAAAATTCAAGCAAAAGACAAAGCTTATAAAAATAAATTTCTTAATAGTTGTAATACCTTTTTAGCTAGTAGGTTTAACGAGTCCGTTTGGGCATTACTATTGTTTATTCCTGTTTTTACCTTAATTACAATTATTTTAATGCTATTTGGACAAGACGTGAACTCTATTACCAAGGTGTTTACAGAAACTACAACTTGGGCTTTTTCACAAAAAATGCACCCTCCTATTCTAGACCACAAAGGTCATTATTTATGCACTGTAGCCGCTAAAGGAAATCCTAAAATTGTAAAACCTATTTGTTTAGGAAAAAGACATAATAGGATAATAATTGTAAATAGACAATTACAAGTTGCAAATGCTTTTGAAGAAATGATTACAGATATGTCTCCTGGTTTACACTCATTTATTAGACGAAATTATGATAAGTATGGCTATAATTTATCATTAAAAATTAACTCCAAAATAGGCTCTAATATCACCTATATTTTAATGAAACCTTTAGAGTGGATTTTTTTAGTAACCTTATACTTATTCTGTGTTAATCCAGAACAAAAAATTAGCAAACAATACCAATTATAACAACTAATAACTTCACTAACCAAATTTCTATGAAAAACATAAAACTATTTATTCTCCTTTTTTTTACAACCATATTTACGAGTAGTGCACAAAGTATTGAAGAAATTGTAACTAATAAAGCTTCTGCAAGTTGTAATTGTATAGATAATATAGATTATATAGACAGCCAAGCAGATTTTGAAATAAAACTAAAATCTTGTACAGCGCTTAATGCAAAAGACTCTACTAAAGTACTTAAACAAACTACTTTTAATGAGTATAATAAACTTTTACAATCTAAATTATTTGAAAATTGCACTGCTATAGAAACTAAATTAACAAAGCTTAGAGAAAGTTACTTAATTACTAATATGGACTCTTTATACAGCACAGAAAAACAATATAAAAACATAGAAGAAGGTTTACTTGGTAGTTATGGTTTATCTTTTGGTAATAGGTCTCCAGAGGGTAGTCCAACCCTATTTCTTTACCATAATAACAAATATGTAATAGCTTCTTTTGGAGAAGTACAAGTAGGTACTTGGCGTGTTGTAAAAGAAAAATATTTACATCTAAACCCTAATAAAACTAAATATCCTTTTAGCGTATACGGTCGTTACAACCCTAGTATTGGAGACTCTAGTAAAACCTCATTTTTAGGGGATAGGTTTAGTTATAGAACATTAATTACATACAATAAGACTACTAAAAGCCCTGTAAACCTAACTCCTATTTTTAATAAAGATGCCAATTGTTTTGATTTTCCCTACGTGCATAAAACAGCTAGTGTGCCCCAACAAATATCCTTAGCATTTAACCAGTCTTATGAGGAATCTGAAGATCAAAAAATAACACTATACAATTTTAAAAACACTACTAATTTTAATGACTTTATTATTTTTGAGTATACAAGAGAAGAAAATAAAATGCCTATTAGAGTTTTAATAGATGGTAACCAATTAGTTTTTAGTGAGCATCAAATAACAGAAAAATCTCCTTTGCCAAAACCAGGCTCAGAAAATGACACATTTATAAAAGAAATGTATGCCATTAATTTTACTCCCAAAACTGTTTATTACAACTTTGGTTATAAAGAATTTAAGAGTGATGAAATAAATTCTAAAAACTATAAATACAATAAAAAATTAAATAATTATAAATACAAAAGAAAAGTTGCGGCTACTTACGAAGAAGAAACAAGCGATTATCACAACTTTTTACAAGTAAATAAATATGAAATGTTACAGAATGTAACACAAGAGCACAAGCAATTTAAAATAGAAGAAAAATCTATTATTTACACGGTTTGTGATTAAAATAAGTTATAAAAAATAGAAAATGGGATTAAGTATTACCAGCGGTATTTTAGCCGACTTTATAAATAATGAGCCTGAGGGCTATGAAGCTTACAAAGCTGAATTTGACCAAGTAAATAAGTTACTAGAATTAAATGGCTACAAACCACATTTAGAACCTAATAAATTAGATGTAGATCCGTTACAGGTTGGTGGATTTCCGTATTCTTTTCTACATTATTTAAGACGATTTTTTGCATATCATATGAATGATGAAAATTGGACTCCTATTCCTTTTGATGAAAATTTAGATCCTGCAACAGATGCTATTGTAGAAGAAGAATCATCTATGTTTTATAGTCACCTTTTAGTACACTCAGATTGTGCTGGTTATTATATTCCTATAGATTTTGAAGACGTTATTTTTGATACAGAAGAGTATCCTGTACAAGGAGCTATGGTTGGTTCTACTTATGGCTTACTAACAGATTTAAAAAACGTTGCAAAAAAGTTAGGTGTAGAACTAAATGAAAATTTAGAGGTGTTAAATGCAAATACCCTATACAGTACCATTGACAACCAAGGAGATTTTTGGATAGAGAAAATAGTTTGGTTAACACTATTTGAAGCTGCCAACTACAGTATAAAAAATAAAACAGCTATAGTTTTTAACTAAGACACTACTAATTACTTAAGCAAAAAGCCTCAATTATTATAAACTGAGGCTTTTTTAGGTATTAAAAAATAATTATAAACTATAACTTTACAATGTAAAATCTGCTTCTAAACTGGTATAAGAGCTTCCGCCCACAAAAACTTTAAAATCACCCGGCTCTATTACAAATTCTCCTTTATTGTTAAAAAAGCCTAGTTCCTTACTTGTTAGTTTTAATGTAATATTTTTGGTTGTATTTGGCTCTAATTCTACCATTTTAAACCCTTTTAATTCTTTAACTGGTCTTGTTACGCTGGCAAATAAATCTCTAATATACAATTGCACAACTTCTTTTCCCGTTACACTACCTATATTAGTTACCTCTACAGAAACCTCTACTTCGTTATTAGGCAACTTAACTACCTTTAAATTACGATATTTAAATTTGGTATAACTTAAGCCGTGACCAAAGGGGTATAATGGCTTGTTACTTTCATCTATATAGTGAGACCAAAAAACAATATCAGGATTGTCTGTAGATGGCCTACCTGTATTTTTATAGTTGTAATAAATTGGTACTTGTCCTACATTTCTAGGAAAAGTCATTGGCAATTTACCGCTGGGGTTATAATCTCCATACAAAACTTGTGCTACAGCATTACCAGTTTGTGTACCTAAGTGCCAAGCTTCTACTATTGCAGGTATATGCTCATCTGCCCATGTAATAGCTAAAGGTCTTCCGTTATTTAAAACCAAAACTATATTTTTATTAACTGCGTAAACAGCTTCTAAAAGTTCTTGTTGTACCCCAGGCAAATCTAAACTTGTTCTGCTACGAGCTTCACCACTTTGGTAACCGTGCTCTCCCAATACCATAACCACTACGTCTGCATTTTTAGCTGTATTTATAGCTTTAGAAAATTCACTTTTATCTGTTGTATTTATTTTTAATTCAAAAGCAAACTCTGTTTTACCTACAGCAACATCTGCTCCCTTTGCATAGGTAAGTGTATTGTTTGTATAGTTTTTCATCCCTTCCAAAACAGATACTGCAGTACTATCTTCGGCAGCAATTCTCCAACTACCTAACGGACTAGTTTTATCTGCTGCTAAGGCACCAATTAAAGCAATTTTTTGTCCGTTTTTCTTTAAAGGCAATAAATTGTTTTCGTTTTTAAGCAGCACAATAGATTTTTTTGCTACATCTAAAACAGCATCGTTAATTGCTTTGCTTCCGGTTACTTCTTTTTCCCTTTCTTCATTACAATACTTGTAAGGATCATCAAAAAGTCCTAGTTCGTACTTTACTTTTAAAATTCGCTTTACAGCATCATCAATAAAATTTGCAGAAACTTTGTTTTCCTTTACTAACTTACTCAATTCTTCTACGTAGGCATAAGATTCCATATCCATATCAGAACCAGCATTTGCTGCTAACTCTGCTGCTGCATTTAAGTCTTTTGCATATCCGTGAGCAATCATTTCTTTAATAGATCCCCAGTCTGAAACCACAAAACCATCAAAATTCCATTTATCTTTTAAAACCTCTCTTTGTAAAAATGCATTTCCTGTTGCAGGTACTCCATTTAACTCATTAAAAGAATTCATAAATGTTTTTACACCAGCATCTACAGTTGCCTTAAAGGGAGGAAAAATTATATTATTTAAGGTAGATGTACCTACATCAACCGTATTGTAATCTCTACCAGACTCTGAAAAACCGTAACCAGCAAAATGCTTAGCACAAGCCACAATTGTAGCCTTATCTGCTAAATTACTACCTTGAAAACCCTGCACCCGAGCCACAGCAATTTTAGATCCTAGGTATGTATCTTCACCTGCACCTTCCATAACACGTCCCCAACGAGCATCTCTAGAGATATCTACCATTGGCGCAAATGTCCAATTTATACCTGCTGCAGAAGATTCTAATGCTGCTATTTCTGACGATTTTTTAATTGCATCTAAATCCCAGCTTGCTGCTTCAGCTAACGGTATTGGACTTATTGTTTTGTATCCGTGTATAACATCAAAACCAATAATTAAAGGAATACCTAGTCTAGTTTCCTCTACTGCTATTTTTTGTACTGCTCTAACATCTTTAACACCTGTTACATTTAGCATAGAACCTACATAACCTTTACGTAAATGTTCATATTTTTTAGCTGCATCGCCATCCTTTGGAGTAGGACCAGTTACATCCCAAAAGCCATTGTATTGGTTCATTTGTCCAATTTTTTCTTCTAAAGTCATTATAGAAAGTAAAGAATCTACTTTTTGATCTATATTTAAACTATTAGAAAAATTATTTGGCGTTGAGTTTTTACAAGATAGTATACCAATTGCCATAACAATTGGTATACTATACTTTTTTCATATTATTTTTTATTGATAAACTCTAACATAATCTATTTCCATAGAGTCCTGAACAAAACCAGGATCTACTGTACCACCTAATGTACCGCCCATTGCTACATTTAAAATCATAAAAAAGTCTAGATTAAATGGTGTACTATTTGTGTTTGCATACGTTAAAAATACAGTGTCATCTACTAATATTTTTATTTCGGCTGTTGTCCACTCTACACTATAATTATGAAATTCTGTTGTAGATGTTTCATTGGCTATTTCATTTGTAAACGCATTACCAGCAAAAGCATCAGGTTGGTGCAGCGCTCCAGAAGTTTTAGATTTATCCTGGCCGGTTTGCTCCATAATATCAATTTCTCCGCAATTTGGCCATCCTACTTCATCAAAATTAGCTCCTAGCATCCATATTGCTGGCCAAGTACCCTGCGCAGCAGGCAATTTAGCTCTTACCTCTACTCTACCATATGTAAACTCACTTAGGTTTTCAGACTTTAATCTAGCAGAAGTATAGCCACCATTTTCTGCAATTGCAGTAATTTTTAATAACCCGTCTTCTACAATAACATTTTTAGGGTCGTTAGTATATGTTTGCAGTTCTTGGTTTCCCCAACCACCAGCACCTAAGTCATAACCCCACTTAGTTGCATCTGGTGCACCATCATCATTAAACTCATCAGACCAAACTAAGTTTGTAAAAACCGACTGAAAAGAGTCTTCTGCTGGACTAGTTTGAAATTTATGATACCAATACAATTCTGGGCTTAAACCATCTTGTGTTCTTACATACATTTCTGTATCAGATATCTCTAAAATTTCATAAGAAGAAGAGCTAACATAATATCCCATAAAAGCATTATTAGAAAAGTTCATCACCGTACCTCTTGGTCTAAAATCCGGATCTGGAACAGTTTCCCAGTCTATACTAGTTGGTGCTAAAGAAACTATACTTGTACCAGAAGTATCAAACTCAAAACAAGCATCTTCACCTGCATTTTGCCCTACTATATCTTGGTGACTAGCATTAAAAAAAGTACCACTATTATTGTTTAATTGATAGGTTAATTGTCCGTCTGCAGTTAGTGAAAATATTAGCTCATCATCACACAAACAATTGCTAATTTCAATGCCACATTTTTCAAACGGTTGTGCAGCAAAAAAAGAAGGAAACCAAAAAGCATCTGGAGCTATATCTGCATTACCACCAACGCCTAAATGTGCAACTTCTGATGCTGCTAAATACCAAGTTCTGGTAGAACCTCCTGTTAAAAACTGTTTTACTTCTGGGTCATCAAAAGAACTAAAAACCTCTACATCTACAGATGTGCTAGAAGACAAACCTCCTGTACCAATAGCATTTACAACCACTGTAAATGTATTTACACCTACAACGCTAAACCTGTGTGTAATTTCTCCAGAAGGAGACACTTCACTTATGCCGTCTCCAAAATCAAACTTATAACTAATTGCATTAACTGCATTTGCTTTAAGTGTTACAAATCCGCTACCATCTCCATTAGGATTAGCGTCATCTGCACCAACAACAACCGCCTCTAGTGTTACGTTAGACGGAGCAATTATGCCTCCTATAGTTGCATCATCTTCCTGACAAGAAAATAGTAGCAATACCGACAGAAAGAAAATCATATTATATTTTATTGTTTTCATTTTTTTATCTTTTTATATTCTTACTAATTTATATTGCCAAAAAACACCAGAACCAGCTTCTACGTAAACAGACATTGTATTTGCATCTATAAAGGAAACTGTATAAATAATTTCGCTAGGCACAGCTACATTAGGTAATTCTCCTTGGTTATTAGCCTTTGCTAAACCAATATAAGCACCTGTACCACTTATTGTTACAGTGCCCAATACTGCATCATAATTGTATGTTGCTGTTGCAGAACCATCATGCGGAGCTACTGGAGTACCACAAGCATCAGAACCACCTTGCCATCCTTCTACCCAAGTCTGAGCTCCTAAGTTGTTTACAAAAGAACCATCTGTACCAAATACATATGTATCATCATAATAACAAGCTCTTAAACCTACACAGTCAGCATCACAATTAAACCAGCTAATGTCACCTGGAGCAGGACCAACACCTAAAGAACCTGCCTCTTCTGCTAATTTCCAGGTACCTGCAATTGGTGAAACAACAGCACCGTCTCTTACTAATTTATACTGCCAAAAAACACCAGAACCAGCCTCTACGTATACAGAAATAGTGTTAGCATCTAAAAATGAAACATTATAGGTTATAGCACTTGGTACCGCAACGTTTGGCAATTCTCCTTGGTTATTAGCCTTTGCTAAACCAATGTAAGCGCCTGTACCATTTACAGTAACTGTACCTGCTGCCTCATTATACGTGTATGTAGCTGCAGACGAACCATCATGCGGAGCTACTGGAGCGCCACAAGCATCAGAACCGCCTTGCCAGCCTTCAATCCAAGACTCAGACCCTAAATTATTTGTAAAAGAACCATCTGCTCCAAAAACATAAGTATCATCATAATAACAAGCTCTAAGAGCTACACATTCTGCATCACAATTAAACCAACTAATATCTCCTTGAGATGGTCCAACTCCTAAAGAACCAGCCTCTTCTGCAAGTCTCCAAGTACCTACTAAACCTGTTGGTATGTTAGATGGTGCTTTGTAGAAGTATATGTTATCTATAAACACTGTACCTTCTGCCCACGGTGTACCTACAAATTTTAACTGAAAAATTTCTGAGACTGTTAAACCCTGATCTGTATAATCTGACAAAGCAATATCTATAGTTGTCCACTCGCCTGCAGATAAACTAGATGTTACTGGAGCTTCTGTAACTACACCAGACGCATTGTTAATTAATGATGTTTCTAAATCTGTAGCATCACCAGATGTCCAAACATCTAAATGTAAATATTCCATTTGTGACACATCTATTGTAGTGCCATCTGCCAAAGCAATACCTTGGTAACTTAAATTAATGTACTGTAACATTGTATCACCATTAAGGCTAAACTCTGTCCATCCGCTACCTTGGCCACCTTGTCCCCAATCTGGAAAGTAATTTGTACCTGCAACATCTTCATAAGCAGCACTATAGATAGATATAACATCTTCTGGGTTTCTGCTTGGTGGTGTAACTGCAGAACTAAGTGGTTGTACAATTGCTGTAACTACAAACTCTTCTTCATAATCTGTAGTAGCAATTGCAGCACTCATTGCAACAACTTTAATGGTATACGTGCCTGCTTCTTGATAGGTATAAGAAATTGATTCTCCTATAGCGGCTTCTACAGGTTCTTCTGCTTCTGTTTCACCAAAAAATACTTTATATGACAATGCAAAATCTGCATTAGCAGTTACATTTACTTGTTTAGATACTGCCTCATCATTTTCTATAGTTACCACTAAATTTTCTGGTGATTTAAAAGAAACTTCTATAGTTTGTGTAACTGTAGTTTTTTTACCATTTAAACCAATAGCTGTAATAACAACATCATAACTACCTTCTGCATACGTATGCGCTATAGTATTACCTGGTTTAACGGCTTCTATAATTTCTGAGCCATCTCCAAAATCTACCGTATAAGTAGTAGCGCCTTCTGCTATAGGTGTAATGTTTACAACACCTGTATTATCTTGTGTTACGCTCACTTTTGCAGACACATTTGTTGGTGCTGCAATACTGTTTACGTAATCTGTATTATCATCTTCTGAACAGCTTATAAAAAATAAGCTGAAAAGAAGCAATGTATATTTAAATATTTTCATAGTTATGGTTTTTAATAATTAGGATTTTGTTGCCAATTACCATTAGAAAACTGTATTTCTTCAATAGGAATTGGAAAGATTTCATTTTTTCCTTCAGTAAAACCATCAATTTCTTGCGCAGCCTTACCGGTTCTAACTAAATCAAAAAAGCGGTGGCCTTCTCCTACCAGTTCTACTCTTCTTTCGTGTGCAATAGCATCTGTTAGCGCTACACCAGTTGCTGTAACATCATTTGGTGCTCCAAAGGCTCTTTCCCTAACTCTATTTAAATAAGTCTGTGCTTTAGTATCACTAATTCCGCCTCTATTGTAGGCCTCTGCTGCCATTAATAAAACATCTGCAAAACGTATTGCTCTGTAATTATTAGGATTTGTAAGATTTTGGTCTCCGGTATTTAAATCTCCTTTTCTAGCAATATATTTTCGGTTGTAATACCCTGTATGTTCATTACCAGTACTAAAAGTAGCACCTGTTTGTGCAGCCCAAGCGTTTATATCTAAAATAGCAACTTCTTTACGTAAATCTCCGTCTTCAAAAGCATCTACTACTTCTTGCGTTGGAACATTAAAGCTAAACCCAGAGTCAAACTCTGGTCCAGAGTAATTTCTAATACCGTTAAAACCTACAGCTACATTACCTTCACTACATTGTAAACAACCAAAACCTGCACCTTCTGCATCTGAGTACTGGACTTCAAAAACTGATTCTACTCCGTTTTCTCCATTGTTTTCAAAAATAGTATTGTAATCTGTTACTAGGTCATATGGCCCGTTTTGTATTAAATTATCTAGAATAATAGCTGCTTCAGAAAATTTTTCTTGATACAAAAAAGCTTTGCCTAACAACGCTTGTGCTGCACCTTTGGTGACCCTACCAACTTCTGGCGCTGTATACTCTAAATTATCTATTGCAAATTTTAGGTCTTTTTCTATTAAAGCATATACCTCTGTAACAGAAGATCTTGGTAACGTTGTTTCTTCACCTAACTCAAAACGAGTTTCTTTAACAGGCACAGGACCAAACCATTTTACCAGCTCAAAATAGTAATATGCCCTTAAGAAACTAGCCTCTGCAATTATTACATTTTTACCTTCAAACTCGGTTTTATCTTGAAATTCTAGTATAAAGTTTGCTCTACTAACGCCTGCAAACATCCAGTTCCAAATGTCTCTTAAATTACTATTTACTGGCGTATGTATCATATCATCTATTTGCTGAAAACCAACTACATCTGTAGCGCTTTCTCCTCCTGCTAATGTATTGTCTGATGCAATTTCGCCTAAAATTACATTTACATACGTAGACTGTAATAAGTCATACGCACCAATTAAAGCATTGTAATAATCTTCTTCAGAATTAAAATAATTTTCCGAATCTATACTATACCTATCTACTTCTTCTAAATAAGAATCGCTACAAGCATTGTTTGTAATTACACATAGTATTACAAACAAACTAGTGATGGTTTTATTTATATATGTTTTCATATTTTTTGTTTTATATAGAAAGATTTAAACCTAAAATAAACTGTCTTGAAACTGGGTAAAATCCGTAATCAATTCCGCTAGAGAATACATCTAAATTTCCGTTTTGATTAACGCCTTGCGCAGCAGGGTCATAACCATTGTACTTTGTAAACGTAAATGCATTGTTAACAGAACCATATATACGTAATTTGCTAACACCTATTTTTTGTAAAAACTCATCTGGTAATGTGTAGCCTAATTGTATATTTTGTATTCTTAAAAAAGATGCATCTTCAACAAAAAAGTCTGAGAATAACCTGTTAGTAGTTGCTCCTATGGTTGCTCTTGGTACTGTATTACTAGTGCCTTCTCCTGTCCATCTATTTAAATAAAGACTAGATCTGTTTATGTTAGGTTGATCTCTTTCATAATTACGAACCATTTCTTTACCTAACTCTGCATACATATAGGTTCCAAAATCTAAATTTTTGTACTTAACTCTTAAATTTAGTCCCATTATGTAATCTGCCTGTGCTTTTCCTAAATATGTTCTGTCTGCAATGGTAATTTCACCATCATTATTGGTATCTACATATTTTAAATCTCCAGGAGCAGCAGCAGAACCTAAACCTTCTTGTGATGGTGCTGCATTTACCTCTGCCTGGTTTTGAAAAACACCATCTGTTTTAAGTCCATAAAAATAACCAATAGGCTGGCCAACTTCCATACGTGTAATTGCAGGCTGGCCAACACTAAAAGAACCACCTTCTGATACAATATCATTGTTTACAGATGTTACCTCGCCATTTACTTTAGTAACATTATAACTAAGGTCTACAGATAGGTTATCTGAAAAACTCTCTTTGTAGTTTACAAAAAACTCAACACCTTTTGTACGTGTAGTACCAGCATTAACCGTTGGTAAACCTGCACCAGGAGCAGAAGCTCCCAATATACCAGACACAGGAAAGTTTGCTATTAATAAATCATTACGGTCTTCTACAAAATAATCTGCAGTAAACTGTAATTTATTGTTAAACAAGTTTAAATCTAAACCAATATCTAATTTATCTGCAGTTTCCCAAGTAGCTTCAGGGTTAGGAATTCTTCCGTTTGCTGTACCAGTTACTAAACCATTATTTAAAACATAAGTAGCCTCACCACTAAGTAATGCTCTATAAAGATCTACTCCCACATTGTTACCCAAAGAGCCATAACTAGCTCTAAGCTTTAAAAAGTTTATAACGTCTGAATCTTCTAAGAAAGCTTCATCTGAAACTATCCAACCTGCTGTAGCAGAAGAAAAATAATCTATTCTGTTACTTGGTGAAAAGTCTGATGTACCATCTCTACGCACCATTGCAGAAAGTAAATATTTTCCTTTATAATCATACTGTAACCTTGTAAAGAATGATGATAATCTAGAATCATAAATATAAGAACTTGTAGATTTTGCTTCGCTTAAACCATTTGCTAATGATATGTCTGCAAACTCCCAAGAGTTGTTAGGCACATCAAAACCGGTACCTTGTAAATTATCTCCCCAAGCTCTTTGTGCACTTGTACCCAAAGTAACTGTAGCGTTATGATTTTCTGCAAAAGTCCTGTTGTAAGTAATAAAAGTGTCCCAAGTGTATGAGTTGTTGGTGTTTTTTGTTTGTGTAACACTACTACGGTCTGTATTAAAAACTTTACCAGAACCATAGTTTACAATTGGTGCAAATGATTTTTGCGTATCATTATATGATTTTAAACCTATACGAGAAGTAATTTTTAATCCGTCTAAAGGTTCATAATCTAACTGAAAAGTACCTTCTATAGAATTACCGTTATACTTGTTGTAGGTATTTGCTATTTGTGATAAAGGGTTTATAACCTCATTACCTAAAAAGCCTGATGCATCTTCTTGATCTAAAGTGTACGTTGGTGCATAGTTAAGCGCGTTAAATAAAGGAGACCCTAATGCATTTTCTCCTATTGTTTTTCTAACATTATTAAAATAGTTAGCAGATGTGGTAAATTTTAATTTATCTGTAACATCAAAACCCAATTTAACTTTAACGTTTGCTCTAGTAAAATTAGATTTATCACTAGCAATAATACCATCTTGCTCTAAAATAGAACCACCAAAATAATAGGTGTTTTTTTCGCCACCACCTGTAAGTGATATGTTATGGTTGGTAATTGGTGCAGACTCAAACAACTCATCTTGCCAATCTGTACCAGTGCCTAAATTACTTACATCTGCATACGGCAAATCTTGACCATTTGCAGCATAGCTCTCATTTAATAACAATGCGTATTCTGTTGCATTTAAATACGGTAATTGTCTGGTAGTTTGTTGTATACCAGTATAACCGTTGTAACTAATTTTAAGCGCAGAGTTTTTTCTACCACTTTTAGTAGTAACAAGTACAACTCCGTTTGCACCTTCTATACCATAAATGGCAGCTTGTGCATCTTTTAATATTGAAAAAGACTCAATATCACTTGGATTAATACTGTTTAAATCTCCTTTATAACCATCTATAATTACCAAAGGACCATTGTCTCCGTTAGAGTTTACACCTCTAATAGTAATATTAAATTGCCCACCAGGAGAACCAGATGGTGCCGTTACAGATACACCAGCAGATGTACCTTGTAATGCTTGTGCTGCATCTACAGGTCTAAGTTCTTCTATTGTTTCTGAACTTACAATAGAAACGGCTCCTGTAATGTCTTTCTTTTTTTGGCCTCCATAACCAATAACAACAACTTCATCTAACTTAGAAACGTCTTCTGTTAAAACAACATTTAACGTTTGTTGGTTAGTTATTTTAATTTCTTGGGTAACATACCCCAAATAACTAAACTGAAGAATTGCATTTTCTGGCACATTAGTAATGGTGTAATTTCCATCAAAATCTGATACCACTCCCTTAATAGTATTTTTAATAATTATACTTACTCCAGGAATGGGGAAACCTGTTCCTTGTTCTGTAATTGTACCCGAAACATTGTTTTGTTGTGCAAAGGATACGAGACAAAAACAAAAGGTAAATAATAAGCTAAGTTTTGTTTTCATAAAATAGTTTTTGTTGTACTCTCAAATTTAAAAAGTAATGCTAAGAAATTCTTAATTTGAGACACTACAAAAAACATACACCGCAAAAAAACACAGTAAAAAATGTTGATATCATAATATACACCTTGATTTTACTGGTGTTTTGGCTTGTAAGAAAATAACACAAAATTAAAACTAGATATTAGCTAAAATTGTTAATGTTGTGGTAATGTATTGGTGAAATTTAAAAATGTAGTAGTATTATAATTCCAAAATATAACTAGTTAAACTAGTTTCATGGGGTAAATTCATTTTTTTACGCAAACGATATCGTTTAACCTCTACACTTCTAGGAGATATATTTAATAAAGGGGCAATTTCTTTAGATGACAAATTTAAACGTAAATACGCGCATAGTTTTAAATCGTTAGGAGTAAGTGCACTGTGCTTTGCTTTTATTTTATTTAAAAAATCCTTGTCTGCGTTATTAAATGCTTCTTGAAATAGTTTCCAATCATCTGTATTGTTAATATTTTTATCAATTATTTTAATTACAGAAGATACTTTGTTACCTAAATTAGCTTTTATAAGTTCTTTTTTTATCGTATTTAAAAATTCATTCTTTCTAATAATACTCATTGTAGAGATAGCCAATTCTCTATTTTTATTCTCAATATCTAGCTTTAACTTTTCGTTATTTAGCTGGGTGAGTTGCTGCTTGTTTTCTAACTCTTTTCTGGAGAGTTTTTGTTGCGTTTTTAACAATGCTCTTTTTTGTTTGTTTTTATAATACACATCTATTAGCTTAAAAAGTAAAACACAAGCAAAAATGTATATTGCAATTGCTAAATTAGAAAGGTAAAAAGGACGATCTATAGTAAAAGTGTAACTGACCGTGTTTGTTATGTTGTTACCAGATTTTCCCCTAACGTTAAATGTATATTCTCCGTACGGTAAGTTTTCAAAAAGTTGAGACGTATTTTGTGACCAATTAGACCATTTGTTAGACAAGCCTTTTAATTGATATTGATACTCATTTTTTACAATTGTATTAAAAAAAGGAAAACTATAATAAAAAACGATATTGTTTTGCTTGTTTTTAAGTGCACTATTCTTTTGTAAGTTTATCCTAATTTTAGGTTCATCTCTTTTATAAACCTCTACTGCATTTATATTTATATTTAGGTTTTCTGTATTTGCTGTATTTAAATTATTTAAAAGTAAGTAACCGTTAGATGTACCCACTAAATAACCAATACCTCCTACCTGAGTCATATTTTCAAAACCAGCTACGCTATTCACTAAATTACGAGCTACAGGTATGTTTGTAAGTTTAGGTTCATTGCTTATGCTTCCAAAGTTTAAAATAGAAATATTATCATCTGCAAAGCGCCATAATTTGGTACTATCTTCCTTTATTTTCATTAATGTAGTTAAACTACTATAATCCTTAAAAAGATTAGTGTAAATAGAGTCTTTAACAAACTCATTATTTTTTAATGTAAATATACCCTGAGAAGATGAGTAAAGTAAATTGCCGTTAAACTTTATAATATTAGAACCACTACCCTCTTTAGAAACAGATAAATATTCTTTATAAAGCACTTTTTTATAATCTGCATCTACCTTTAATTTATAAAGTCCCTTTAACTCGTGATTTACGTATATGGTATTCCCTATGTTTTCAAAAAAACGGCTAGACATATTTAAACCTTCTAACCGGTTTTTATACTCCCAACTTCCGTTTTGTTTCTTTAGTACGTGCAGGCCATTATAATTACCTTGTAAAACAAGGCTTTTATCTTTATTAATGGGTTTAAAATCCCAAGTACCCGGAGAATTACTTATCTGTTTTATAACCGTATTATTATCTATAATTAATGTTCCCTTATCGTGCCCACAAAAAAGGGTGTTATCTATAGTTTTTAACATCCAAACTTGCCCTTTTGTACCTTGTATGAAACTAAAATTAGTCTGTTTGGTTACATCTTTATAAAATAAACCCTGATTTGTTCCTAAATACATATATCCATTATGTACAATAGATGTATACACCGTTCCTAACTGACCATCATTATCCGTAAATACGTTAAACCTGGACGAGTTATTTATAAAATTTATACCATTATCTAAACCCAACCATATATTTTTATAACTATCCTGAAATAAAGAAAGTACTGTGTTATTACTAATACCCTTTTGTCTTGTTAACTTGTAATTAAATGAACCATCTTTATTTAAAAAATATACTCCATTAGATATTGTTCCCAACACAATACTATTATCTTGTAGTTTTATAGCATTGTAAATACTTAATTTCTCTGTATCTAATATAGATTGCCATTTTACAGGTAAATTATTGGTAATAGTAAAAAAACCATTGTTTTCAGTAAGATAAAGTAATTGGTTATTTTGTTTAAAAATGGTAATTATTTTATTCTCTTTAAAAAAATTACTGTTGTTAACTAGTTTCCTTTTTTCATTTTCTATTTTAAACAAACCAACACCCAATTCTTGATAATATAATGTATTGTTTACATATATCATTTTGCCAATAGTACCTTTGGCATTTATACATTTTACTTCTTTTTTTTCTAAGTTGATTAAATATATTCTTGAGAGCGATTGAAAAATCATCCAACCATCTACTTTTTCTATGTTCCAAAACTGTTCACCGTCTAATAACTGAAGATTTAAACTTTCCTTTAATGAATAATATTCTAAAACTCCTAAAGCATTTTTCTGCCAATATCCAAAATCCATAAAACTACCAGTAAAAATCTTACTTCCAATAGCTTTTACAGAGCGTACAATGGAGTTGTTAGGCACGGCATAAAGTTTCCAATCTGCGCCATTATATTCTAGCAAACCGCCATTATTGGCTAAATAAATTAAATTATCTTGATTTTGAGAAATGTCCCAGTTTTGATTCTCTGCGGCGTATTCTTGTGGTGTTATAATGCTTATTGGAGGAAACTCCTGTGCTTTTAAAACAAAACACAATAAAAAAAATGAAAAGGCTGCTATTTTTTTTAACAACATATATGGTTTGGAAAGTATTATAAAAATTGTAAGCTACAATATACAATTTTATATACTTATTGCGCTAAAAAGCAACCAAATTAGACTATTTTGATAGTAAATTTTCTTTTTGGTACACTAAAATTTCTTTCAAAGATAAATGTTCTTTTAATGCAACAAAAGCAATATGCTGTGCTTGCTTTTTAAATAAGTTCCAATACACAACAACATAGCCATTTACTGGTGATACGTAGACTCCTTTTTCTGCTTCTTTAAGTTCTTTTTCGGTTCTAATATTCTCTGTATATTCTACATAAATAACCCTGTTAAAATCTGTTTTATTTACATATGTACCATAGTAGTTGTGTAATTTTAATTTAGGATTTAATGTTTTTAAATAATGTTGAGTTTTAAGAATAATAGCATCTCTAGTTTCTTTAAAAGTTGCATCATTTTCATTTAAACTAATGTCTTTTAAAAACCAAACACCATTCTCTTTTTCTACAAAATGTAATAGGCTTGGATATTGGGTATCACAAAAAATTAGTTCTAATTTAAAACTGTGGTAATAACCAAATTTATCGGTGTCTTCTTTACGAAACAAGTTCAAAAAAAACTGCTCTTTTTGTGCTATCTCTGTTTCTGTATATTCTTTAATAAAAGTAAGTGTAATAACATCATAACCCCACTCTAAACTTACTCCTAGAGCTATCATTTTATCATCTATTATAGCTTGTGATGCTACTACTTCTTGTTTTTGTATATAAGATTGATGAAAAGATAACCCGTCTGGATACATAGATTTAACATCTTTTTGATCTGCAATTTTACTTGCATCAAAAGTTAAATACATTTCTATTTTTGGATTTTCAACTTCATAAATTACAGCTTTAAAACAATTAGGATTCATTGTTGCCGTATTAAAAAACCTGTATAAATTTGTGTGTTTTAAAGTAGTACCATAATTTGCCTTTAAAAAAGCATTTAAATTTTTGGCTGCCATTTTCTTAGACAGCATATATTTAGATTTTGTTATAAAAAATATAACCACTAATAGAACAATAATTACAGATGCAATTTCTTTAATCATAAAAGTAAAAGTAGTAAACCATTACAATAAAATTGTCACGGTTTATAGGGATAAATTAAAGATATATCTTAAGCTATTTTTTAATGCGTATTCCCGTACCAAAATAGATGGTGTTTTTTTTATCTACAGTAGAAACCTTATCGTTGTCTTTATTTCTTAACTCAGCTGTTTCCATAAGAACGCCAGAAAAATTACAAAAAAGTTCTAGGTGTTCTTTTATTTTAAACTCGTAGCGTAAACCACCTAAAATAAGAGATACGTTTATTTTTTTTGCCAAATCTTCTTCGTTATTAACAGGTAAGCCTTCTTGTATGTTGGCTGTAAAACCGTCTAATTCTGTTACTAACTTAAGCCTAGATTTTTTAGAGATATGGTATTGTATATTAGACTTAGGCACACCTAAATTATAAGACCATTTTGGGTGAAATTTACGGTAATAGCTAATAAATGGTAAAGGAAAAGAAATACCTCTGTTTTGAGAATAAGATACTCCTACTATTAATCGGTAAGGCTTATCAATTGTTGTGTCGTCTCTTTTGTCATTAATAAAAACAACGTCACCAGCAAAAACAGCGTCTTCAAAAGTTATTTTACTGCCTAAATTAGAGCTAAATCCGGGTGTAAAACGCACACCCAAACGCCAATCATTCTTTAGTTTTTTAATATAAGCTAGGTTAAACTCTAACATCTGAAAATCCTGAATAATATCTCTATTAAACTTGGCAATTTCAGGGTCAAAAGACATTTCTATATTGCTATAATCTAACCCCAATAAAAGGTAATTGCTATTTTTAAGTTCTATTGGATAATTAACAGCTGCACGCGATCTGCTATACCCAAAATTAGAGTTTCCTCTTGGTAAAACCTTATATTCTAATCTAGCAAAATCTGATATTTGTCCGGTTGCGGTTACAAAACACAAATAAAAAACAAACAACAGACTCTTAAACCTCATTAAGTGTAATTAAATTATTAATAAATATTAAAAAACAATACAAATTTACCAATAATTTAGGCAGTGTACTATATATTATACTACTTTATTAGCTCTTCTTCTGCTATTGCTTTAGTATAATTTGCTTTTATTGTTGGGTGACTATTAAAAAACTTTTTACTGTTTTTACGTTTTAATGTAACCTCAACATCACCATTTTTGTTGGTAGTTACAGCAGTAACCACAACATTAAGGTTTTTTAGGCTTTTGTAATTTGCAAGTCCACCACGTTTAATAATAAAGTTTTTTCTTGGTAAAACTAAATGCTGATAGGTGCCAGATGATGCCGCTCCTATTTTAAGTTCTGTTCCTACTTTAATCTCTGAATTTAAAGGTGTTGTGTTTGCGTGTAACGCTACAACCAAACACAAACTCATTACTAATGTTATAACTTTTTTCATATTTCTTAATTTTTAACCCTAAAAATAATTAATGACGCAATATTAAGCCAGTATTTTAAATATACTTTAACAAAAAAACAAAAGCACCGTAAAAACGGTGCTTTTGTTCAAGATTTGGGGAAAACTAGTCGTATTGTTATTTAGCTACAATTATAAAGTCAGACCTTCTGTTTGTTAAATGCTCTTGCTCTGAACATTTTACACCGTTGCTACATTTATTTTTAAGTTTTAATTCGCCAAAACCATTGGCACTTTCTATTCGGTCTATATCTATTCCTTTAGATACTAAATATCTTCGGGTAGATTTTGCTCTGTTGTCCGACAACTCTAAGTTATAAGCATCCTTACCTCTAGAGTCTGTATGCGATTCTATTTTTATTTTAGTTTTTGGAAATTCATTTAATACAAAAAGTACTTTTTGTAATTCTATTTCCGCTCTTGGGGTAATATCATACTTATCGTAATCAAAATAAATAGGATCAACTTTTATTTTTTCTACATTATCTTCTTTAACTACTAAGCTCTCAAAAGGTGTTAAATATACTTTATTATTTAATGATGGTTCTTCTGGGTTTTCTTGAGTTTCTATTGTTATTGTTTTTTTAGAATACTTATCCTTTGCAAATACAATTTTACTTGTTTGGTTGCAAGGTAAAATAAAATTATAATACCCATTAACATCTGTTTTACTATTTTGTAGTAGCCTGTCATCTTCATCATAAATAGCAACTGATACCCGCTCTAATGGTTGTTTGGTTAGCTTATTATATACATTGCCAGAATACTCTAAACAGTTTATAGGTTTTGCACCTTCAAAATGATAAACATCATCGTCTCCCATACCTCCATACCGGTTAGATGCTATGTAGCCGCTGTTTGAAGCCATTTCTCTAATAAAAGAAAAATCGTCCATATTACTGTTTATAGGTTTCCCCATATTTAAAGGTAGTGAGTACTCACTATTTGGTAGTATTTTAGACGCAAAAATATCTAAGCCGCCTAAACCATAATGCCCGTCTGATGAAAAATACAACTCATCCTTATCTACAAAAGGAAACATTTCTCTACCCCTTGTATTTATAGTTGGCCCTAAATTAACAGGTTTACCAACTACGTCTCCAGATGCAGATAGCTCTACAACATAAATATCACTAGAACCATAACCGCCTTCCATATTAGATGTAAAATACAAGTGCTGCCCATCTGCACTTAATGCTGGGTGGCCACAAGAATAGTTTTTACTATTAAAACTTAAAGACATGACGTTTACCAACTTATTATCTGCAATTGTACCCTTTAATATTTGCATATTAGACAACCCATCTGCATTGGCATTAAGTTTATTTTTTTTAATAAAATTACGCGTAAAATATACTGTTCTTCCATTATTAGAAATTGCTATGGTTGCGTCATGAAAACTAGACTCCATATTTTCTAAAAACTTTTCTGGCACAAAATCTTCTTGTTTAGGGTTTGTAAAATACAAATCTAAATACGGTTGTTTGTTCCAAGGATAAAGTTTATTAGACTTAGCAGTGTCTCTGGCAGATGCAAATACCAATCCTCTTGAGTACATAGCAGGTGCAAAATCTGACTTTGAGCTATTAAAAGGCATATTTTTAATAGTGTATTTTGGTTTTGTCTTAGAAATGCTATCTAAATACGCCTTTTGTAATAAAATCATTTTTAATTTGGTAGGATTGGTGTAATACTCTTTTAAAAGTTCATCTGCCCTATCTATATGCATACTAGCTTTTAAACTTTGTACCAATTTTATCAAGTTACTCTCTCCTACTTCTTTCCCTTTTATACTATATAACTTACTATACCAATTTTTTGCATTTTGGTAATCGTTTATATTAAAATAACTATCTGCCAAACGTTGTATAACGTGTAACGATGGTTTTCTTTTTTCTGATGCTACACTTGAATATAATTTTATAGCTTCACTAAACTTAAAATCTTCAAAATATACATCTGCTCTATCTTCTTTACTTTGTGCTACAGATAATGAAGCAAAAAGTATACTTAAAATGAATAAACTTTTTTTCATATCTATATTTTTAAAAGAATCTTGGTGATAATGCTCTCTTTTTAGAATTAAAAACACTGTACTTTAAAATAACTTCATGAGAACCATTATTATAATCACCTAAATCTGTTAACGTATAATCATACGCATAACCAACAAATAACTCTTTTGTTACGTTAAAGCCTGCTAATGCACTAACGGCATCATCATAACGGTATGCTGCTCCTATGCTAAATTTTTCATTTATTAAAAAGTTACCAGATACATCTACAGTTATTGGTGCTCCAGATACGTGTTTTGTTAAAACTGTTGGTTTAAATTTTAAGTTACCAGACAAATCAAACACATAACCACCCATTACGTAGTACTGACTTTTACGGTCTGTAACAACCTCATCATTATCTTTTAAAACAGATGAATTAAAAAGGTTTTGGGTAGATACACCTGCGTACCATTTTGTACCGTATATAAATGCTCCTACTCCAAGAACAGGACGTACATCTTTATTATTTTCATTAAAAACAGGATCCAAATTATCTTCATAAGATCCTTTAGACCAATCTATGTTTAAAATGTCTACACCAGCGTTTATACCTAATGATAATTTAGTTACGTAACCTAAAGGCAGTTCATAAGCAAAGTTACCATTTACAGTAATGTTGTTAGATGCTCCTAGTTTATCATTAATTGCACTTAGTCCTAAACCAACTTTTTCTCCAAACTTACCTTGTATGGAAAAAGACTGGTTACTTGGTGCGCCTTCTAAACCTACCCATTGGGAACGATGTAAAAAGGTAGCCTCTAGCTTGCCACTTGTACCAGTGTAACCAGAGTTAAGTGCCATTGTATTATGCATATATTGTGTATACTGCGGTGCCTGTTGTGCACTAGAAATATATATTCCTAAAAAGCTAAACGCTAGCAGTAATGTATATTTTATATTTTTGGTTAATATCATTTTGGTATTCTTTTGGGGTTGTTGTGTAGGTTTGGTTTTATCTTGCTAATTGTAGCCAGCCTTTTAATGTTCTGTTTAATTCTGGAATAGAAAGAATATAGTAGTATGTACCAGACGGTAAATGTTCTCCTTTACGTAAAACACCATTAACATTTGCTACACCATCCCAGTTATTACTATAATTAACTGCTTCAAAAACTTGGTTTCCGTTTCTGTTAAATACTTGTAATGTATTAGAACTATAATCTTCTAAACACTGTACTTTAAAGAAATCGTTATAACCATCGTTGTTTGGTGAAAACTCGTTATAAACAAACAAGCAAAACTCTTCACCTAAAACCTCACCACAACTAATAACACCTACGCTTAATATAGCTTCTTCTGAGGTGCAACCACTTGCGCTATCATAAGTAACTGTAATTTCTGTGTTATCTAAATCGTCCCAAGTAACAGTAACAAAACTATCTGTACTTGTACCGCCATCTGTAATTGTACCTCCTGTAACTGTCCACACATAATTTTGCTTATCTGTTTCTGTAGTATACATATAACTATCTTCTAAACAAGCATCTTCAAAAATACCTGTAAGCGTAGCTTGCTCTGCTTCTTCAATATTAGTTGTTATTGCTAATCTTGTGCTACTTTCACAACCGTTTTCTGTATTAGCAACATAGTATGTTGCACCATCAACTAAAGCTGTAGAAGGGTCTAACATTGTGCCTCCGGTTTCCGCATCATAAAAAACAACAGCGGTTTCATTTACCTGAATATCTCCAACTACCGGATTATTTGCCTCACAAAAAACTTGTGTAGTGCTTGTTGTGGTTGGTGCAGGAGTATCTAAAATTGAAACCGTTATTTGTACACGTGGTAATACAGATAAAGGAACATCTAAAAGTCCTACATAGTATGTGCCACCATCTGTTAGAGCTGCATTAGCATCTACTGTAGCACTACCTAAAAGACTATCAAAAAATACAACATTGTTGCCGTTTACATCTAAATCTAATAAAGTTGCATTATCTGATGCACAAAAAACCTGATTTAAATTATCTAGTATAAACTCTGGTATAGTTACGGTAACATCATCTGTAATGCTACACAAACCGCCAGATATAAAAATCTCTAATAAATTATCTATATCTGATAAAAGATCTGTACCGTCTACTGTAATACTAAAATCTAAGTTAGCGTCTAATATACCTGTATAAGTTGTACCATTTATAGCTACAGTAACTTCATCTCCTACATTAACGTCTCCTGTTACAGAACCTGTAATGTCTGTGGTTGGGTTTACCTGAAAAATAGTAATTAAGTTAGCTAAGCTAATATCTGTATCTAAAGTTACATCTACTGCTGTACTTGCAGAATCTACAATAGTTACTTCTACAGGTTTTAAATCGCCATCTAGATTTTTACAACCTGCAATATTATCTGTACTACCTACAAAGTAGGTATACGGACTATTAACATCTGTTAAGCCTGTAATGGTTAAAACTCCGTTTTCATCTATATTGTATGTTGCTCCGTTTACAACCATACCGTTAGTAATTGGCATTGTTTCTGCACTGTCTAAAAACCAATTGTATGTTGCATCTATAGCACTAGAAGGTACTAATACCACACTACTTTGTGAGCAAATAGGGTTTTCATTACCAATTACAGTAATATCTGCTGCAGTAGGTATTTCCATTACAGTTACCGGAACCTCTACTCTTGGAGACTCTTCTGTACAACCTACATATGCAGAAGCTACATAATAAGTGGTACTTGTATTTAAAACTGGTGTAGTAAATGTATCTCCAGAATTGGTTGTTGCTAACAAATTACCACCAGTTTCTGCATCATACCAACGTAATTCTACAGCTGTGCCACTTGCGGTTGCAGTTATTTCTGCTGTAGAACCACTACATATACTAATATTTGTAGATGAGTCTGTAAATACTGGTTGTTCTGGTGCTCTGTAAATGTCATAAAGTCTAATTTGCTGACTAACTGCAACGTTTAACAAAGAAGCTAAACTAAGAGTAACTCTATTAACAGAAGCACTAGGCTTAAACGCTACTACTGTACTATTACCATTTTGCAAGAGTCCTAATAAATCTAAAGATAATAAACTAGATATGTTAGATGAGTACACTTCTTGTACACCATTGTTTGCTGTAATATTAATATTATTTAGTAACCCTAAGCTAACTAGAGAAGGATCTACTGCCAAACGCACATATATTACATCATCTGTACCAGAATCTGTGTCAAAATAAATGGTTTGCTCTATACTTGCAGCAACATCTAAAACTCCTAAGCCTAACTCTGCGTAGGTAGATGTATCACCGTCTATAGCAAAATTTGGATTTGTTACTCCTGCGCCTCCTAAATTTAGTAAGTCTAAAGAAATACCATTACCGCTAAAAGAAGTGTAACTTGGTAATCCGCAATCTCCTGTTCCTGTTGTGTAATAAGATTCATACACACCTAACTGTCTGGTATTGTTTAGCCCTATTAGAGATCCTATACTATTTTCAATACGTATTCTATTGTACTCTTGGTCTGGTGTAACAGCCAAAAAGTAGTCGTTATCTTTATCTACTACAACACGTAAATCTTCTGTAGAGAATCCGTTTGCTTCTGTAGATTGTTTTTCTAATACTGTAACAGCATTGTTTTGCGCTTTTACAGTAAACTCTTGATTACCAATAAGTAAAACACCTGTAATATCTGATAATAAGCCTCCTAAGCTACCTCCTAACAAACTAGGCAATAAATCGTCTTGAGTTTCTATTTTGGTGAAACTTGTAGTATTTGCTGGTAAGTTACTTGGGTACTGAAGTTCTAAATAACCAGAGTAAGCGCCAATACCAACTAATACACCAGAACCGGCATTAATGTCTGCTCTGGTTAACAAATTGCCATCCACAGCGTTATTGGCATTATCTACCCTATCTTGTATAGGAATTGTTGTAGCGTAATTTTTTGTTTGTGATTTAAGATTTGTAATACTAGTGAGTAATAGTGTTACAAAAATGAGTCTAATTTTTTGGGGTAAAATTAATTTCATTTAGTAAGTTTTTGGTTAAGTTTCAATTTGGTACAATCATAACGTAACCTTGCGTATATGTATTCTCCACTTATTGTATTTACTCGATGAAATACACCCCATTTCGATGAAATACATAAAATTTTAAGAAATTGAAGATTACGCAAACGTTTGCAGTAATTTTTAAAAATAACTCAATTTACTAAAAATTAACTATTTGTAAAATACTGTAACAAAAAAAACACTTTTAAAACAATCTAAATTGTCTTAAAAGTGTTATTAAAAAAGATAATTTTAACCTAAAAATATCTTACTTATAATATAACTGTGTAAAGTATAATTTTCCATTTTCATCAGCTTTAATATTTATAGCTGTGTATGTAAAATCTCCTTCCATTACTTTTTTGTGAGTTGGACTATTAATCCAAGCTTTAACTACACCGTTTGCTGTTTTAAAATCTTTAGCTAAGTTTTCTGAAACAAAATCTGCTTTTGCCTCTACTGCTAAATTAGATGCACGTAAATCAAAATTATCGTGGCTAATTTTTCCAGCCTCAATCATATAATCATTATGCTGTGCAGCATAACCATATGCTACTTTACCATATTCTAAAGTATTTAAGCCCTGAGAAGCTCTGTACTCATTTACCAATTCTATTACTTCTTTCTCTAATTCACTAGACGTATCTACCTGTGCATAAATAGCATCTTCTTGCTCAATGCTCTCTGCAGTACAAGATGTCATAGTAATAAATAAAGCTAAAAGTCCTAATGGTAAAAATTTAAATTTTGACATAGTAATAAACATTTGTAGGTTAAATCTGAGACAAAGTTACCACGCCTTAAAACCCTTTTTTAAAATTATCAAATGAACGCACTATTTTAAACGGTGAACTGCAGAAAAGTGCCTTTAAATCATTTTAAAAAAAAGTAGTCAAAAAATTTCATCCCAAAAACGTGCAGATTATCTAGGGTTAACAGCATTTTTACCCCTTTAAAAAAAGTTAAAAAGAGAATACATTTTTATACTTTATTGTAATTCTATACTTTTAGATCTGAACTCAACTACAACTTAAAAATGAAAAAATTAGCTTACCTAAAAGTCGTTACCGTTATAGCGGTATTTAGTTTTACTACACAAACAAAAGCTCAAGATTTAAAAATTGCTGTAGATACTACGGTAGTAACAAACCACACTGCTACAATTAACAACACTAAGCTTACCTATTCTGCCACTACTGGTACACAACCTGTTTGGGATAAACAAGATAATATAGTTGCAACTTTGTTTTATACCTATTATAAAAGAACAAATGTTAGTAAAGGAGAAGAACGCCCATTGGTAATCTCTTTTAATGGTGGTCCTGGCTCGGCATCGGTTTGGATGCACATTGCTTATACTGGACCTAAAATTTTAAATATTGATGACGAGGGTTACCCTGTGCAACCTTATGGTATTAAAGACAATCCGTATTCTATTTTAGACGTAGCAGATATTGTTTACGTAAACCCTGTTAATACAGGTTACTCTAGAATGGTAGCACAAAAAGACGGAAAAATGCCAGACCGCAAACAGTTTTTTGGTATTAATGCAGATATTAAATACTTGGCAGCTTGGGTAAATACTTTTGTTACACGTAACAACAGGTGGCAATCTCCTAAATATATTATTGGTGAAAGTTATGGTGGTACGCGCGTATCTGGTTTAGCATTAGAACTGCAAGAGTCACAATGGATGTATTTAAATGGTGTTATTATGGTATCACCAGCAGATTATAAAATATACAACGCAGACGGACCTTTATCTTCTGGTATAAACTTACCTTATTATGCTGCTGCTGCTTGGCACCATAAAATGTTACCTGCTGCTTTACAACAAAAAGACTTGTTAGAGGTATTACCAGAAGTAGAACAATACACCATAGACAAGCTTATGCCTGCCATTGCTAGAGGCGGATTTATAACAGATGCCGAGAAGCAAGAAGTTGCAGAAAAAATGGCGTACTACTCTGGTATGTCTAAAAAAGCAATTTTAGACCATAATTTAATGGTGCCTACTTCTTTTTTCTGGAAAGATTTACTACGCAATAAAAGCGGACATACTATTGGCCGTTTAGACTCTAGATATTTAGGTATAGACAAGATGGCTGCTGGTACAAAGCCCGACTATAATGCAGAGCTAACCTCTTGGTTACACTCTTTTACACCTGCAATTAACTTTTACCTTAGAGAACACTTAAACTTTAAAACAGACCTTAAATACAATATGTTTGGTAGTGTACACCCTTGGGATAATAGCAACAATAATGTTAGAGAAGGTTTACGCAAAGCAATGGCAGAAAACCCATACCTAAAAGTATTGTACCAAACAGGGTATTATGATGGTGCTACAACCTACTTTACCTCTAAATATAGTATGTGGCAAACAGACCCAAGCGGAAAACTAAAAGACAGGTTTACTTTTAAAGGCTACAGAAGCGGACATATGATGTACTTGCGTAAAGAAGATTTACAATCTGCTAACCAAGACATAAGAGCATTTATTAAAAAAAGTGCTGCTAATGGTAAAGCTGCTAAGTATTAGAGATAGGCTTTATGTTTGATAGAAATTTAGGATATAAGCTTATAAATAAAATAAAAAAAACCGGAAAAATTTCAATTTCCGAAGAAAGTAAATGTTATTACCATAGTAAAGTAAATGGAGAATCTAAAATTATTTCTTTAAGCAAAGACTTAAGAGATTCAACTATTTTAAATTTTAACGAAATTCATAGGTATAAATTTACTGGAAATTATTTATTGATATCATTTAAAAATGGATATACGGAAATAATAAATTTGAAAACTAATAATAAAGTAAAAATTGAGGAAAAACTCTCATTCGCATTAACATATGAAAATCAAGGATATATAATTATAAATTCAATAAATAATTTACTTATATATGACAAAATTGAAAGCACTATAAAAGAGTTTACATTTTACAAAGAGCTAATTTTTAAAGCGATTACAGATTCAAAGCTAATATTTTACGGCAATGAAGGCAACAAAATATTCATTTTTGATATCGATTTAATTATAAATCACAAGCAAAAATCATATGAAAATATCCCTTTTATTACTTGGAGTGATACTATTGAGAATACAACACTATATGAAATAATTATTAAAGATCAACTTTTACTAATTTTAAAAGGCACATCTGTTATATGCTTAAATATTGAAACAGGTAAAGTAGTTTGGTCTCTTAATAGTGAGATAGCTAAAAGAATGGGAGTTATTTCTGGCGAATATTTATACACAGCATCTAACACAAGTCTTACTAAAATAGCTATTGCATCTGGTAAAGTTGAGTATGCCATAAGATTTCAAGAAGAATATCAGCTAAAAAAATTAATAACTCTTTATGGCATAGAAGAATTGACCGTATTTAAAAATGAGCTATGGGCTTATACTAAATTTGGCACCTTATCTTTAGTTTGTATTGATAAAGAAACTGCTTACTTTAAAAAAGTTATTCCTTTAGAAAGTTTAGGTATTAAAACTGGTATATTTTCTTTTCAGTTTTATAAAGACAAGCTTTTTATTCACGATTATGATTATACGTTGCACATTTTTGAAAAAGAGAAAGTAATTTAATTTAGTTAGATGCGTTTAACAGCACAAGCAAGATGCTTGCGCTAACGTTGGGAATTAAAAAATATACTGTCTACAAGAAAAGCAATAGAAGAATTAGGTGCAGATAAAGTAAACTCTCTCTCTTAAACCGTACAGATTTGAATGATATCACAAACTTTCAAAAAAATAAAATGATAAATGCTGTGATAGAATTTACAAATAATAATTTTTAAAAAATTTTTATTGATGACTAAAAATATTACAAAAAAATTTCTAATGAAGATAACTGGTATCATATAGATAAAATTAAGGTAAATGATAGTATGATTGCTGTGTTAACAGCAGGTGGAACTCTTCATATTTTTGAGAAAGAAGAAACTGATTTAATTTAGTTAGATGCCCCGCTAGCGCGAGCGTCACGCTCGTGCCGTAAAGAGTAAGCAAACAAGAAAAATGCTTGCGCTAGCAGGGAATATATTCAATAATATTTTTGAATTAATAGATATTTCAAATTAGACTTTATGCTTAAAAAAATTAAAATAATCAAAAACAGTAAAAATTATCAGATATTAAACCATAAACTACAAGTTTTTAATAAAGTTAATAAAGAGAAAGTAATTTACGATCTGCCAAAAATATCGGAGATAACAACCATTAATGACTCTTCTGAGGAAATTATGGTTGAAATAGGTAGTAACATTTTAGATTTAAATTTAAAAGGTTTTGATAAAAACTCGTTTGAGTCTATTTCATTTTTAAATAATCCAAATTATGTAATTCATAATGATAAAGTAGTAATTACAAAAAAAGTGAACTCTAATTTTCAAGTAACTTATTACATTTCAGATTTACCAAAATATAATAATCAAAAAGAGATAGATTTAATAGGGTATCCTATTCATCCTTATAAAGATTTTTTTATACTTTATGAAAAAGAAATATGTTTATATAATTACCTTGATGATAAAATTTTATGGTCTATAGATATTACTAAGATTGGGGACTTAAGTACCACTGTAATAAAAACTATTATTAAAAATCAACTTTTACTAATTTTAAAAGGCACATCTGTTATATGCTTAAATATTGAAACGGGTACAGTCGTTTGGTCACTTAATAGTGATATAGCTAAGCAAATGGGAGTTATTTCTGGCGAATATTTATACACAGCATCTAACACAAGTCTTACTAAAATAGCTATTGCATCTGGTGAAATTGAGTATACCATAAGATTTCAAGAAGAATATCAGCTAGAAAAATTAATAACTCTTTATGGCATAGAAGAATTAACCTTATTTAAAAATGAGTTATGGGCTTATACTAAATTTGGCACCTTATCTTTAGTTTGCATTGATAAAGAAACCGCTTACTTTAATAAAGTAATTCCTTTAGAAAGTTTAGGTATTAAAACTGGTATATTTTCTTTTCAGTTTTATAAAGACAAGCTTTTTATTCATGATTACGATTATACGTTGCACATTTTTGAAAAAGAAGAAACTGATTTAATTTAGTTAGATGCATTCAACGGCACAAGCAAGATGCTTGCGCTAGCGGGGTTATCAACTAATCTGTATTATTAGCCCTAGTAACATATAGAATTTATTTCTTCTACTATTTGTGGATTTACATTAGATTTAAAATAGCAATTAACTTCATTTGGGAGAATATCAATTAAAAGTAGTTGAGTTTCATTTATTTCCTCCTCTTCAAAAATACTATTTGAAGGGTCAAATAAATTGTTGATGATATGATAATTTAGTTCTTTTATTTCAACTTCCCTTCTATTAACCTTTGTAATTAATTTATCATTATCAGAATATATTGCTACCATCTTAGTTAAATGTTCAATTTGTCCTGATTTCAACAGAAACATTAAACGTAAACGACGTAAATTTTTACTTGCCTTTACTTCTTTGCTAGTTAAAAAATCAGAAATTGTTTCATCTAATAATCTTGTTTGTTCAAATGCTTTTGCGCAAGTCGATACATTTGATATATATTCATAGTTAACTTGCTCTAAATCCAAATATTTTATATTTTTTTTGCAAGCGGTAAAAAAAACTAGTATTAATAATATCTTTATCTTCATTTTTTTTTGGAATTTTATTCTTCTCAATATCAAACCATTTTCTCCTCTGCTAACGCGAGCGTCACGCTCGTGCCGTAAAGAGTAAGCAAACAAGTAAAATGTGTGCACTAACAGAGAAACTAATTTACTATAATTCTACAAAAAAATAACTCTTAAAAATTATCAGTATCAGCTTAATAGCTACAAAACCCTTACCATTGTTAATAAGTAGTGCTTGGTAGTAAAGTAAAAAAGGGATAATCGTTCTATTTTTGCTAACTCTTTGTAAAATAAATTATGCGATATTTAGAAGTTGGCGATAAGCTTTTTAATGTAAAACGAGACGGTTTTAACGACTTTGCACGTTACTCTTTCTCCGAGGTTGTTTCACTTACCAAAACCTTAGCTGTTTTAAAAAACGGAGTAAGATTGGTAAATCAGCCTCGTAAATCTTACATTATTAGTGATGTTGGTTATCCTGTTTCTAAAAACAAAGGAGCACATTGGCATATTGTTACATTAGAAGCTATAAGAGATGCTCAGGTAGAAAATGCCAAAATTGAAGCTTACGACTGGTTTCAAGAAAAAGAGTTTTCTTTAAAAGAAATTATGTTTATTCACAGAAAGTTTAAAGAACTAGAAAAGCATTTAGAATAACCTAAATGCTTTTCTAGTTTCACTATACGCTTTTTAGGCTATTTCTTTTCGCCATTGTAAAAGTGTCTTTACTAATAATACACTTACAACGCCCATTAATGCTAGTATTAGTATTTCTGATATGTTAGAAGCCTCATAAGCTATAGCTGTTATAAAGTGGTATATATTAAAAATACCTAATAAAATTGCCCAAATTATAGAGGATAGTCTAAACCACTGTTTAGATATTTCTAAAGTTGCTATACAAAAAAGCATTGCTATACCTTCAAAAAATATACGGTACAAATGGTGTTCTACGGGTACATCTCCTGTTGCACCTTCTATCATTAAACTCTCATTATAATACACACCAAATAAACCGTAAACGTGGTGCAGTATAAAGCCTACTACAATTAGTAACCAGTATATTGAAATTTTTGTTCTCATAAATTTTATTTTCTTAGATTGATCTTTTTCTACTTCTTGTTGGTTTTCTTGTTCTTTTCTTTGGTCTAAAACTGTTTTCTGGTATTCTGCTACTAGTTTAGCGTGACTAACCTTTGGTACTTTGCGTTCTATTTTAAAATATATAGCCAACGCAACTGATGCTAATACCAACCAAAAGGCATCTATTGTAAAAACATCTAATTGGTTATTTGCAAATGTTTTCCAAAACCAGTTACCAGATACCAAACCATTAACTATTGGTATTAAAAACCCTAAAATACTGCCCCATAACAAGCTGTATTTGTTGGTAATGTAATTGTCTCTTTTACTTTTAAAGTAAATGGTTAATAGCAACCAGCCTACAAAAAATATGAGATACAAAATGGTTTGCCTACTTGCATCTAAATCTCTTGGTAGTAGTTTAGATGCTATAAAAGATAACGCTGTTATAGGAAACATACTTAAACATATGGCCAAATACACGTGCCCTACTCGCCTATTGTACAATTGCCTTGCTGCAGATATATTTTTTTTGTTACGTGCCTCTAACCAAATAAGTACTCCAGATATAATTACAAAACAGGTTATTAAGGCTAGTATAAAGTATATTACCTTTAAGTACATACCTCCAAAATCTCCAAAGTGTAATTTACGTATGGTAAGCTCTACATCTTCTACATAGCTATTTTTATATGGGTTTTTCTCAGATTCAATAGTATTAGTAGCCATTTTATAAACAACTCTTCCGTTGCCTAAAAACTTTTCTTTAGAGCCTAATAAACCATCAACCTGAAACATCATATTAGTTGCTCCGTAGTTCTTAATATATATTTGCTGTGCTGCAAAATTTTCCCATTTTTTATCGGCCTTAGCCATAAAAGAGTTTACGTCTAAAATAGTATCTAACTTTTCTTCTAAAGGATAAGTTTTCATCATTGGACGTATGTCCTCTAAAAGCTTATCTTGGTTATTGTTATACACATAATTAGCTGGTAACAACACAAAAACAGACATACATAAAAAGCAACTTGTAACTGCGTATACAAACTGAAAAGGCAAACCTATTACACCCAATGCTGTGTGCGCATCTGTCCAAACAGTTTTTAGCTTAGCTTTAGGTCTAAATACATAAAAATTAGACACCATTTTTTTCCAATGAACAATTACACCTGTTACAATTGCAAACAAGAAAAAGAATGCTACAAAACCTGCTATGTAAATACCTATAGTTGGTAGTTGATGAAAAAAATGTAACCTGTACAATAGCTCTCCCAAACTATAAAATGCATAATACTCACTTATTTTATACGTTTCTTGATCTGCATAAAAGTAAGTTGGTTTTTCTGGTATATTTACTACTGTAGTATCTTTGGAGTCTGTTAATTGTACATAAATATCCTTTTTTGCATCTGGTGGTATTATACGTATGTCTCTACCATAAAGTGTATGGCCTTCTGCTTCTATGCTTTTAATAAGCCTATTAAAATCTATGTCTTCCGGAGTTAAAATTTCTGCTGTATTTCCTTTTTCCCAAGCAGTAATTTCATCCTTAATAAGCGCAAAGGCTCCTGCAAAAAATATAATGTATAAAGCTACACTAATTACAATACCACTAACGGTATGTGTATGAAAAAAAACATTGTAATTACGTTTGCTCATTATACTAAAGGTGAATTAAGTTTTCCAAAATAAATTGCAATAGCTAACAGTAGACTTAGCCCTAAATACAGTAACCAAACCAACCATCCGTTTTTAAATAAAAAAGGAACAACCATTAATGCTCCCCAAACTATAAATATGGTATATATAGATGTTGCCAATACTATTTTAGGGTTTGGTAACCATAATGCTAATGCTATATGTACTAATGATGTTACAATATAACCACCAACAATACCTGCAGATATTTTTGCAAATTGCTGCCAAGAACTAGTAGTTAAATATTTAGAATTTGCTGGCATAATTTATAATGTTTGTTCTAAAAAAATAGCCAGTACAAATATTACTAGCACTAGTTTATAATCTATAATTTTTAAGGGAGTTAGCAATACTATTAAACTCCATAATAACATAACTAAAAGCAAAAAAGTTAGTATTCCTGCCCCAAAACCCAAGGTATAAATTGCGAGTATAAAACTTATAACAAAAACTACCAAAGCGCTTATTTTAGCAAGTATATTTCTTTTATGTAGCCAATATAAAAGTTTGGTGTCGTTAGTAATTACAGCACGTTTAGAAGTGCTATAATGCAACAAACAAGCAATGGTGGTAACTAAAATTAATACGCTCATTTTTTATTTCTTTTTAATGTAAACATCCTAGCCTGGTACAATGCCAGACTAAGATGTTACTGCAAAAATCCAACTTAAACTATTTTTAAAACTTATATGTAAAGTTTGCTAATAATGCTCTTGGTTGTTGTGGTGTAATGGTTGTCCATCCTTTGTAATATGTTTCATTAAACATATTATTAAGTTTTAGTCCTATTCTATACTTATTTGCTTGGTAAAAAACAGAAGAGTTATAAATTGTATAGCTAGGCAAATCAAAAGTACCTCCTGGGCCATAGTTAATTATAGAACTTTCACTAGCTCCATTTAAACCAAAACCTAGTCCAAAACCTTCTAAACTTCCCACCTGAAACTCATAGTTAGCCCAAAGGTTATATAAAGTTTCTGCTCCTGACTCTAAAGGTCTTGTACCTGCTAATATTGCATTATCTGTTTTTGTAATTTCACTATCATTATTACTAAAACCAGCCTTTATATTTAAACCATTAATTGGGTTTGCATTAATTTCTATCTCTATACCCTTACTTTCTACTTCTCCGTCTTGAATTTTATTAAAAGCAGATGTTGGATCTGTCATTAGTTTATTAGATACTGTAATATCATAATAACTTACTGTTGCATTTAATTTACCATTAAATAAGTTTGTCTTAATACCAAACTCTACTTGGTTTGCTTGTTCTGGATCAAAAGATTTTAGCGTTTGTGGGCCATCTGCAGGATCACCCACTAAGCTAGGTGCTATATTTGTAAATCCGTTTTGGTAATTGGCAAAAACCGATAATTTATCTAATATTGGTTGGTACAACACACCAAACTTAGGAGAAAAAGCTGTTTGTTCGTAATCATCTGCATCTGTAGTTACATCACCTTCATTATCAAACCTATCTACACGTAAACTTGCCATTGCAGATAATGCTGGTGTAATATTTAATACATCAGACACATAAGCACTGTAAGTACTTGTTTTAGATTTTATATTGTTTGCTGTTTGTGATGCCAAAACAGACAATACTCCTGCTTCTGTTAATGGGTAAGCATCCGTTTCTACTTCTGGTGTAAAAGGGTTATCACCGTTTGTATCTCCGTTTGGTAATACGTTACCGTAAAAAGCAAAACCAGAACTTTGGTCTATGTTTGTTGCTTGGTAATAATCTAAACCTGCAACAACTCTGTTACGTAATGTTCCTAGTTTAAAGTCTCCTATAAAGTTTTGTTGTATGTCTGTAGTATTTGTTTTTCCATTTTCTTTATTTATCATTCTAGAAAATGTATTAGGTTCTAAAGTTCCGTACTCGTATAAATAAGAGTAATATCCGTTTGATGAGGTATTACTTTTAGACAAAATAGTTTGTGACTGCCAAGTGTCAGACAATTTATAATCCATTTCTACACGGTAGTTAGATGTTGGATTTTCTATAGACAAATCGTTAGAAGTGTATGACAATTTAGAATTGTACCCCATTTCTTCTACACTTGCAGATGCAGATGGTGCTGCTCTGTTTAAAAATAACGAAGTGGCATTTGTTTGCTCTGCTTCTGTAATTTCTGCATACAATGAAAATGATAATTTATTATTTACACGATATGATAAAGATGGTGCTACAAAAAACGACTTTTTAAAACCTGCATCCTGAAAACTATCTTCTGTGTGGTAAGCCGTATTTAACCTAAAATAGATGTCATTATTTTTATCTAAAGCTGTATTGTAGTCTGCCGAAAGTACAGATAAACCGTAAGAACCCGCTGTTACAGACACTTCTCCTCCATAACCTTTGTATGGCTTTTTAGTAACTGTATTTATTAAACCTCCGTAAGATGTTACAGAACTACCAAATAAAGTAGCAGATGGTCCTTTTATGACCTCTATACGCTCTATGTTTGCTGCATTTATGGTACCATTGGTTAAACCAGGCATACCGTTTACCAATTGTGGTTGCACGCTAAAGCCTCTAATACTGTAATATCCAGATCCATCACCACCACGACCAGTAGAACTCCATAACTTGTCTACACCTACGGCATTTTTTAAAGCATCATCAAATTTTGTAGTTATTTGAGACACTAATAAGTCTGATGTTATTGTGCTGTAAACCTGAGTATTTTCTAAATCTTTTAAAGGTAATTTAGCAACGTAGGCAGTTTCTTTTCTAGAGAATTTATTTCTTCGTTCACCACTAACAACTACTTCTTTTAAAATTTCATTTCCTTCATAAAGCTGTATAGTTCCTAATGTATTTTCTTCATTTATATCTATTGTTACCTCTAGCTCTTTTGTTTTATATCCTAAATAAGACACAAGAACCTTGTAAGTTCCGGTTTCTAAATTAGCTATACTAAAGGCTCCATCAAAATTAGTTTGCGCCCCTAAATTTGTTCCTTGCAAGGCTACATTTACACCCATTAATGGTGTATTATTCACATCTGTTACTTTACCTTTTAACGTAGTGTTTTGGGCTGTAGCTGTAACCACTATTGCTAATAACATTACTAAGGTCATTAAATTTTTCATTATTCTTATTTAGATTGATTTAAAATAATTTATTGATGCAAACTTAAAACAGGAATAGTTACAAAACAAGATTTATTTTTATTAATTCTAAATAAACTTAATAAGAGAAAATTAACATCAACCATAAATTAAAAATGGATAAACTTTAACAGTTTTAACATCAATATTTTAAACTATTATTTAATTTTGATGTTACTATGATTGAAGAATTAAAAAATAGCTACGGCACTTTATTTGAAGACCAATTACTACAAGAAATTCTTGAAGTGGCTACTTATAAAGAAGTTCCAGAGGGTTTTAAACTTATAGAAATTGGCGACTACGTAAAGTCTATGCCCTTACTTGTATCTGGTGCCATAAAAATACTTAGAGAAGATACTGAAGGAGATGAGCTACTACTCTACTACCTAGAAAAAGGAGAAACTTGTACTATGACAATGGCTTGCTGTATGGGCCAAAAAAAGAGTGAAATTAGAGCTATTGCAGAAACAGATGCTAAGTTAATTATGGTTCCTATAGAAAAAATGGAAATTTGGACATCTAAATACAAATCTTGGAGAGACTTTGTTTTTGAAAGTTATCATAACCGTATTAATGAGTTGCTACTTACTGTAGATAGTGTTGCTTTTTTAAAAATGGATGAACGATTGCTAAATTACTTAAAAGAAAAGGTAAGGGTAACTAATAGCTCTATTATTAAAAATACGCATCAGGAAATTGCGTATGATCTACATAGTTCTAGAGTGGTGATTTCTAGATTACTAAAGAAGTTAGAAAAGTTAGAAAAAATAGAATTACACAGAAATTACATAAAAATTATAAACATAAGTTAAATGTAACTTAAGTTACTGTTGTACAAATCAATAACTTATAAATTTGTAGTCCAAATTAAATACTACAATGTTATGGTTATAGAACAAATATACACAGGTTGCCTATCTCAAGGTGCTTATTACATAGAAAGCAACGGAGAAGCTGCTATTATAGATCCGTTAAGAGAAACCTCTCCTTACACTACAAGAGCAGAAGAAAATAACGTTACTATTAAATATATTTTTGAAACTCATTTTCACGCAGATTTTGTTAGCGGACACGTTACATTAGCTCAAAAAACTGGAGCTCCTATTGTGTACGGACCTAAAGCAGATCCCACTTTTGATGCTATTATTGCAAAGGATAATGAAGTTTTTAAAATTGGTAATGTTACCATTACAGCTTTGCACACACCAGGACATACAATGGAAAGTACAACATACCTTTTAAAAGATGAAAATGGTAAAGACCACGCTATTTTTAGTGGTGACACCCTATTTTTAGGTGACGTTGGTAGGCCAGATTTAGCACAAAAAGCCGGTGAAATTACAGAAGAAGACTTAGCAGGCTTTTTATACGACAGTTTACGAAACAAAATTATGCCTTTAGCAGATTCTATTTTAGTATATCCTGCACACGGAGCCGGCTCTGCTTGCGGAAAAAATTTAAGTAAAGATACGGTAGACACTTTGGGTAACCAAAAAAAGACAAATTATGCCTTACGTGAAAATATGACTAAAGAAGAATTTATTAAAGAGGTTACTAACGGCTTATTACCACCTCCTGAATATTTTCCGTTAAACGTAAAAATGAATAAAGAAGGGTATGACGATATTTCTGATATTATACAACGAGGCACTATAGAATTAGACCCAGATATGGTTGAAGCTTTAGCAAACAAAACTGGAGCTATAATTTTAGATGTAAGACACCAAGATGAGTTTGCAAAGGGACATATTCCTAGGTCTATTTTTATTGGCTTAGATGGTAGTTTTGCTCCTTGGGTAGGTGCTCTTATTGCAGATGTTAAACAACCTATAATTTTAGTTACTCCTAAAGGTAAAGAGGAAGAAACAGTGATAAGATTATCTAGAGTTGGTTTTGATAATACGCTTGGATACTTAAAAGGCGGATTTAACACGTGGAAAAAGGCTGCTAAAGAGTATGATACTGTTAGCTGCACAACAGCAGAAAAGCTAAGTAACGAGGTAAATGATTCTACAAAAATTTACGATGTTAGAAAAGAAAGCGAATTTTTGTCTGAGCACGTAATTAATGCAGTAAATACTCCTTTAGATTTTATTAATAAGTACTTAAAAAAGTACCCAAGTAATACTAACTTTTACATACACTGTGCTAGTGGCTATAGAAGTATGATTGCTGCATCTATACTAAAAAGTAGAGGAATACATAATTTAATTAATATAAATGGTGGTTTTGTAGCATTAAAAGAAACTAAAATACCTGTAAGTAATTACGTTTGTCCATCTACTTTATAAAACAAAAAATGCTAAAGCTTTATTTTTATATTGCTTTAGCATTTTACTTATTTAATTGCCTTTAATACGTTCCCACAAATTTGCAAGTAGCTGTTTAGCCTGACTCCTATTTTTTGGAATTTCATCAAAAGAAATACTACCATCTCCATATTTATGTATTTGATAGCTAAACACAAAGTCCTGATTATTATAATCTAAACCAAGCGTACCAAAACGCAAATCGTTATAAAATAAAAAATCCTTATTGCTACTAATAGTGTACCATCCTTTACTTATGGCAATCATCCGTTGCATTTTTGGATTATCTTTTAAATCGTTTATTAAAAAATGATTTTTATTATACCTAGAAAACACAATAGATTTGGTATCAAAAAAAGAATAATTACCTATGTAAAAAGCATCTTCAGTCTCTACATTTGCGGTCCATAAAATGGTATTTAAAGGAGAGGGTTTTGTTTCAATTTGTGTGTACGCTATATTTTGTTCCTTCAATTGTTTTTTAAATTGATAATACGCTGCACCTTTTAAAGCAAAGGTTAATACCAAATAACTGCTACTTATTATTAAACCTAATCTATTATATTTTTTACGCTTTAAGCTTTCTTTTTTCTGAAACATTGTTAGAATTACAAACACCAAAAAAGGAACTGTATACAATGGGTCTATAACAAAAATAGTTTTAAATGCTAGTCGGTTTTCCAACGGCCAAAACAATTGCGTTCCCCAAGTTGTATGTGCATCTAAAATTGGATGCGTTACAAAAGCTAAAAAGAAAAGCCAACACCAACCTCTAAAATCTTTATACTTCTCATACCTTGTAACTAACCACGCAAAAATTGGAGCAAATACTACAGAAAATAATACAGAGTGTGTAAAACCACGGTGCAGTTCTAAGCCCGTAACAGTATCCGTATAGAAAGATGCAAAAGTGTCTAAATCTGGTATTGTGCCTGCTATTGCGCCATAAAGCATAGCTTTATTACCTATTTTTTTTCCTAAAACAGCTTCACCTACAGCTGCTCCTAATACTATTTGCGTTAATGAGTCCATCTTAAAATTGTAGTTACACAAAGCTACGTCTTTAAAATTATAAAGTATATTTATAAGCAAATATTACGTTTACAGTTGCCCTATAACTTTCTTATAAAAAATAATATACTCTTGTAACCTAAGTTACTTTCTATTTTTCTGAAATAAGGTTTCTTTGCATAGCATCAAATAATTATTAAAATTTAAAATGAAATTTATTTTACAACCTTGGCCTTGGTATGTATCTGGCCCGTTAATAGCCTTAGTGCTTTTTTTACTTCTTTTTGTGGGTAAAAACTTTGGTATGTCTAGCAATTTAAGAACCCTCTGTACTATTTGCGGCGCAGATAAAAAATCGGACTTTTTTAAGTTTAACTGGAAAAGTCAAAGATGGAACTTAGTTGTAATGATAGGTGCTATAATAGGTGGGTTTATAGGCGCTAACTTTTTAACAGACACTACTGCGGTTACCATTAATCCTGATACCGTAGAACATTTACAGCAACTTGGTTTTTCTAGTGCTGGTAATGCGTATTTACCAACAGAGCTATATAGTTTAGATGCCTTAACAGATATAAAAAGTATTGTAATATTAGCTGTAGGCGGACTCCTAGTTGGGTTTGGAACAAGGTATGCTGGTGGTTGCACATCTGGGCACGCAATATCTGGTTTAAGTAACTTACAGCTACCATCATTAATTGCTGTTATGGGTTTTTTTATTGGTGGTTTATTTATGATTCACGTTTTATATCCTTTAATATTTTAAGATTATGAGAACCCTTATATATTTATTTATTGGAATATTGTTTGGTATAACAATGTTTAAGTCAGAAGCCGCTTCTTGGTTTCGTATTTATGAAATGTTTCAAATGCAATCTTTTCATATGTATGGCATTATAGGCTCTGCTGTTGGTTTGGGTGTTGTAATTACCTACCTAATTAAACGATTTAAAATAAAGTCTATTTACGGAGAAGAAATAAAATTTATACCAAAAAATAAAAGCATTAGTAGGTATCTATTTGGTGGAATTATTTTTGGGCTAGGTTGGGCGTTAGCTGGTGCTTGTCCTGGACCAATGTTTACATTGGTTGGCGCAGGCTTTACTCCTATTTTAATTGTTATAGTTTTTTCTATTATTGGAACATTTATTTATGGTATAATTAGAGATAAATTACCGCATTAAAAGCTCTGTTAACTTCAAAAAATAAAAAAAGGCTTCATTTTACAATGAAGCCTTTTAAATTTTAAAATAAAGATAGTGCAACTACTCTTTATCTAAAACTAAATGCTCTATAAAAAATTCCATCATTCTTCTACTATCCATAGCAGTATGTCCTTTATCTGGACCAATTTGCACCTCAAAACTTTTACCAGCATCTTGTAATGCTTTTATAAATTGTAAAGAGTTTGCTGGGTGTACATTATTATCACTAGTACCAAAGAAAATCATTAATTCGCCTTTTAAATCTTTAGCCATAGTTATTAGGCTACTAGATTCATATCCTTTTTTGTTTTCATCTAACAAGCCCATATAACGCTCTGTGTACACATTATCATAATTACGCCAATCTGTTACAGCAGAATTTGCTACAGCTGCGTGAAAAACCTCTGGGTAACGTAACAATAAGGTTGCAGATGTAGTACCACCGTATGATGTACCATATACACCAACTTTATTTTTATTAAAATAAGGCCTATTATATAAAGATTTTATGCCTGCAGCAAAATCATCCATCTCTGTAAAACCTAACTTTTGGTATAAATTGTCTAACAATCTTTTTCCTCTGCCTTTTACGTTTCTACCGTCTACTTCTGCTACCAAAAAGCCATATTCTGTTAAGGCATTAGGCGTTGTAAAACGTTCTGTAAACTCATTAGTTGCAGGGCCTCCGTAATTACTTAAAAGAAGAGGATATTTTTTGTTTGGATCAAAATTAGAAGGAAAATGTAAAAATCCGTGAAATTCTGTTTTACCATCTGCAGAAGTAAAAGTAAATGCTTCAACAGTTTTTAATCCTAATTTATTAAACTCTGTTAAATCTGACTTTCCTATCTCCGCTATTTTGTTCCCTTTTATAGTTCTTAAATTAGTAACAGGAGCAATGTTATGTGTTTCTGCCACATCTACAAAATACTTATGGTTTGGAGATACATAAACTGTATGATGAAAAGCAGGATCTGTTAACCTTTTATCTCCAGAACCATTTAATTTTACACTGTGCAACTGTATTTTCATATGGTTTTCTCCACTACGAGCTGTGTAATACAATATTTTTTTAGCTTCATCTACACTAACAATACCATCAACTTCAAAATTATGTTTTGTTAATTGCTTAACTAATTTACCACTAAAATCATATAAATAATAGTTGTTAAAACCAGAACGTTCTGATGCCCAAATAAACTGCTTTCCATTTTCTAAAACGTGCATCTCTGGACTGTTTTCAGTATAGCTTGGCAACCATTCTTCTCTTATTACGGTTCTAGATGCACCCGTATTTGGGTTTGCAGCTCTAAGTTCCATAATATTTTGCTTACGGTTGGTACTGTGGTATAGCAACTCTTTACCATCTGGTGTCCAACTAATATCATAAATATAAGTTCCTAAATCACCATCATTATATGGTTTACCGTCTCTAAGGTCTAGCTCAGTAATTTTTTTAGTTTCTAAGTCATACACCAATAAATCTACCGGTAAATTTTTAGCACCTACTTTAGGGTATGCTTCAATTTCTACAGAATCTTGTATTTGCGTTTGGTTGTACAAAACATAGTATTTTTTAGACTCCTTTTCATCAAACTTATAAAAAGCCACTTTTTTACTATCTGGAGACCACCACATTGCTGTGTTTTGGCTCAATTCTTCACCATAAACCCAAGTAGCAATACCAAATTTTAATTGGTTTTCATCATTACCTTCTGTAGTTATTGCAACAACATTAGACCCATCTATATTACTAAAAAACATATTTCTGTCTTTAGTAAATGCTTTGTATTTTCCGTTTGGAGATTCTGCAGATGCATATTGCCTACCACGAGCAGGTCTATTAGCCCAATTTGCATACCTATCATCCTTAAATGCAGATGTAGCAGTAGCTTCTCCTTTACCAATAGTAAACTCTTTTATTTCTCCATCTTTTCTGAATTGAAAAGCGGTTCCGGCATCATTCCATTTTACGTAATTTGGTGAAGTAACTACAGATCCTCTAATTTGCGGAGCTATTTTCATATACTGCTCGTAGCCCGGCATTTTCTTTAGCTTATCTTGCGCAGACACAGCGGTTATTGTACCTAAAGATAGTACTGCACAAAATGCAGCTTTAAAAGTGTTCAATTTCATTCTTTTGAGTATTTAATTTGGTTGCTAAATTTACAATTATTAAACTAATTTCTAACTATTACTAAAAATTAGTTACATATTTAAAGGGCTTTTCTACCATTTTTATAATTCTAGTTGTATAAACTTTTAAACACATAAACCATAGAACAAACATTATCCCTATTTTTGTTGAAAATTGATTTTTATGCTTAAAGTTGGAGTTTTGGGAGCAGGTCATTTGGGAAAAATCCATTTGCGTTTGCTTAACGAATCAGAAAAATATTCTTTAGTAGGGTTTTATGACCCAGATGTTATTAACGGTAAAAAAGTTGAAGCAGAATTTGGTTACACGTATTTTGATAATATAAACAAACTAATGGATGCTGTAGATGTACTAGATATTGTTACACCTACGCTTTCTCATTTTGATTGTGCTAAAAAAGCAATTGAAAAAGGAAAACACGTTTTTATTGAAAAACCAATTACCAATACTTTGGCAGAAGCCGAAGAGCTTATAGCACTTAAAAACAAATACAATGTTAAGGGGCAAGTAGGCCATGTAGAGCGTTTTAACCCTGCTTTTTCTGCGGTAAAAAATAGCATTGTAAATCCAATGTTTATAGAAACACACAGGTTGGCAGAATTTAACCCTCGTGGTACAGATGTTCCTGTTGTTTTAGATTTAATGATACATGATATAGATGCCATTTTAAGTGTGGTTAATTCTAAGGTTAAAAGTATTAACGCAAGTGGCGTATCTGTAATTAGTAAATCTCCAGATATTGCCAATGCACGTATAGAGTTTGAAAATGGTTGTGTGGCGAACCTAACCGCTAGCAGAATTTCTTTAAAAAATATGCGTAAATCAAGGTTTTTTCAGCAAGATGCCTATATTTCTGTAGACTTTTTAGAGAAAAAAGTTGAAGTTGTAAAAATGAAAGATGCGCCAGAACAAGCTGGTGATTTTGATATGATTTTACAAAATGCTGAAGGAGAGAAAAAGCAAATTTATTTTGAAAATCCAGAAGTTGCAGGCAACAACGCTATTTTAGATGAGCTTGAAACTTTTGCCAATGCCATAAACAATAACACTACTCCTATTGTAACTTTAGAACAAGGAACAAATGCATTACGAGTAGCTTTACAAATTATAGAATCTTTTTAATATACATAAAATGAAAAATATAGCAGTTATAGGAGCAGGTACAATGGGTAACGGTATTGCCCACGTTTTTGCACAAAATAATTATAAGGTTAATTTAATAGATATTGCACAAGCATCTTTAGATAAAGGTTTAGCTACCATTACTAAAAATTTAGATAGAATGGTTGCTAAAGAAAAAATATCTGAAGCAGATAAAAACAATACTCTAGCTAACATTACACTACACACTGTACTTGCAGATGGTGTTAATGGTGTAGATTTAGTAGTAGAAGCTGCTACAGAAAATGTAGACTTAAAGCTTAAAATTTTTAAAGATTTAGACGCTATTTGTGATGCTAAAACAATTTTAGCTACAAATACATCATCTATCTCTATTACACAAATTGCTGCGGTAACTAATAGGCCAAAACAAGTAATTGGTATGCACTTTATGAACCCTGTACCTATTATGAAATTGGTAGAGATTATTAGAGGTTACAACACGTCTAACGAGGTTACTACCACTATTATGGAATTGTCTACCAAACTAGGCAAAACACCTACAGAGGTTAATGATTATCCTGGTTTTGTAGCAAACAGAATTTTAATGCCAATGATTAACGAGGCCATTGAAACTCTATACAATGGCGTTGCCGGTGTAGAAGAAATTGATACCGTTATGAAATTAGGTATGGCGCACCCAATGGGACCATTACAATTGGCAGATTTTATTGGTTTAGATGTTTGTTTAAGTATTTTAAACGTAATGTATGATGGTTTTAAAAATCCAAAATACGCACCTTGTCCACTTTTAGTAAATATGGTAATGGCTAAAAAATTAGGTGTAAAATCTGGAGAAGGTTTTTACGATTATTCAGAATCTAGAAAAGCAGAAAAAGTAGCTTCTCAATTTGCAAAATAATTAGCATTGGCAAATATTAAACCTTTTAAAGCAGTACGCCCAACAAGAGATAAAGTTAGTTTAGTAGCTTCACGTTCTTACCAAAGTTATACTCAGGCAGAACGTGAAGCCAGACTAGACCACAACCCTTACTCTTTTTTACATATTGTTAACCCTGGTTATAAGTATGATAAAGAAATATCTGGTGTAGCGCGTTACCAATTGGTAAAAAATAGGTATTCAGAATTTAAAGAAGATGGTGTTTTTACACAAGATGCTTCTCCTTATTTTTACATTTATAAAGTTGTAGACAGAGATAATCAAGTTTTTAATGGCATTGTTGGTGCCGCAAGCGTAGAAGATTATAAAAATAACATCATTAAAAAGCATGAAGATACTATTGCTAGCAAAGAGGTTGTTTTTAAAGACTATTTAAAAACTGTTGGTTTTAATGCAGAGCCAGTACTTATTACTTATCCAGACAATACAGAGGTTTCTTCTATCATAAAAAAGAAACAAGAAGAGCGTGCAGAATATGAGTTTACAACAACGTACAGAGACACGCATTACCTTTGGCTTATTACAGAAAAAGAAGCTATAAGTGCCATTATTAATGCTTTTAATAATATACCAACATTATATATTGCAGATGGTCACCACAGATCTTCGTCATCAGAATTACTATGTTTAGACTGTAAAGAACAAAACAAAACACATAATGGCACAGAGAATTATAACTATTTTATGAGTTATTTTATTCCTGAGTCCGAGCTTAAAATACACGAATTTAATAGGTTGGTTAAAGATCTTAATGGTTTAACTAAAGAAGAGTTTTTAATACAATTAGATGCTATTTACCGTATAGAAAACAGAGGTGCTATACCATATAAACCAAATAAAAAACATCATTTTAGCATGTATTTAGATGGTGAATTTTATTCATTACACCTACGTAAATCTATTTATACGTTTAAAAATTCTTTAGATAAATTAGATGCGCAATTACTATACAATACCATTTTAAAACCTATTCTTGGCATTACAGATGTTCGTAAAAATAATAGAATAGACTACTTAAGTGGTAAAAAAGAAATTGTAAGTTTAGTTAATAAAATAGATAGTGGTAAATTTAGAGTTGGTTTTGGTATGATACCTGCCAATATTGAAGAATTAAAAAGCATTGCAGATGACGGTTTAAAAATGCCTCCAAAAAGCACTTTTATAGAACCAAAATTAAGAAGCGGTGTTACCATTTATGAATTTTAGTTTTAATTAAAATTATGTCAATTAAACAGTCTTTACTAGAAATTAAAAATAGCTTACCAGAAACGGTTACACTTGTAGCTGTATCTAAAACAAAACCTGTTTCAGATTTAGAAGAAGCCTATGCTGCTGGACAGCGTATATTTGGCGAAAATAAAATTCAGGAAATGACCCAGAAATGGGAAGTGATGCCAAAAGACATACAATGGCATATGATTGGTCACGTACAAACCAATAAGGTAAAATATATGGCTGAATATGTGTCTTTAATACACGGTGTAGACAGTTTAAAACTATTAAAAGAAATTAATAAGCAAGCAAAAAAACATAACAGAGTAATTAATTGCTTATTACAAATGCATATTGCAGAAGAAAGCACAAAGTTTGGTCTAGATTTAGAAGAACTAAATAGCCTTGTATCTTCTGATGTTTTTAAAACATTAGAAAACATTAAAGTGGTTGGTTTAATGGGTATGGCTACTTTTACAGACAACCAAAACCAAGTAAAAAAAGAGTTTGGTACGTTAAAAGAGGTTTTCTCTTCCTTACAAAGCACAAAATCTACTAACTTAGATGTAAAAATACTATCTATGGGTATGAGTGGCGATTATAAAATTGCTATAGACCAAGGAAGTACAATGGTACGTATAGGAAGTAGTATTTTTGGTAGCAGAAATTATATATAACAACAGGCTAAACAAATTTAATGTACGTAATCTTAGATATTGAAACCACAGGTGGTAAATTTAATGAAGAAGGAATAACAGAGATTGCTATTCATAGGTTTGATGGCCATAAGGTTGTAGATAAATTTATTAGTTTAGTTAATCCAGAAAAAGAAATACAGCCTTTTGTAGTAAAACTTACTGGCATTAATGACAAAATGCTACGTACCGCTCCTAAGTTTTATGAAATTGCCAAACGTATTGTGGAAATAACTGAAGACGCAGTTCTTGTAGCACATAATGCACAGTTTGACTACAGAATTCTAAGAACAGAATTTAGACGTTTAGGCTATAATTTTGAACGTAAAACATTATGTACTGTTAACTTATCTAAAGAACTTATACCAGACAAAGAATCATACAGCTTAGGAAAACTTGTACGCTCTTTAGGCATACCTGTTAGTGATAGGCATAGAGCAAACGGAGACGCATTAGCAACGCTCCAATTATTTAAGTTACTGCTTGCAAAAGACACTAATAAAAGTATTATTAAAACTGTTATTAAAGAGGGCTCTATGGGAGAGCTATCAGACAGACAAATAAACCTTGTAGAACAATTACCTAATGATACAGGTGTTTATTATATGTATGACAAAGATGGTGATTTAATTTTTTTAGGTAGATCTACAGATATCAAGAAAAAAGTAAATAAACACTTTACAGGTGTTTCTAACGTTGCAAAAAAACTACAAAAACAAACACGTAAAGTTACTTTTGAAAAAACAGGAAACGACCTAATTGCTACACTAAAAGAAAACGAAGAATTGCGTAAAGTTAAGCCTAAATACAATAGTAGTTTACGTAAAAAACTTTTTAACTATGGTATTTTTGTAAAAGAAAATAAAGATGGATACCTTTATTTTTTTATTGAAAAAACTACTACAACAGACCATACAATTGGTACTTTTAGTAGCTACATTGCTGCTAAAAATTTTGTTCATAAAATAACAAAGGAGTTTACCTTATGTAAAAAAGTAAACCTTATTTCTGAAGCAAAAACCAACTGTGGTAATTATGAAGACGGAAAATGTAATGGAGCTTGTATAAAAAAAGAGGCTACAGAAACGTATAACGCAAGAGCACAAGAAGTAATTAAAACATATAGCTTAATTGGTAAAAACGTATTAATAAAAGATAAAGGCAGAGAAATAGGCGAGTATTCTGCTATTTTAATTAAAGACGGAAAATTTAAAGGTTACGGCTATTACAATTTAAACCATCAAATAAATAATATTCATATATTAGAATCTATTATTACTAATATGACGAGTACCCCAAATACCATTCACCTAATATTAGCTTATCTAAGAAAAAATAAAAGAGTACAACAAATACAATTAAACTAACCATTGAAAAACGAAAGACCATCTAAAAATTGGAAAGCTAAAATTCATGAAATAATTTACGGCACGCATACACCTGCAGGTAAGTTGTTTGATATTTTATTGCTTGTATTAATTGTCTATAGCGTTATAATAGTAATGCTAGAGAGTGTACCTCGTTTTGATACTAAGTACCATGAGTTTTTAAATATATCTGAATGGGTAGTAACTATTTTATTTTCTATAGAATATGCATTACGAGTAATTTGTATTAACAAACCTAAAAAATATATTTTTAGTTTTTTTGGTATCATAGATTTTTTATCGACTATTCCTAAATACTTAGCTTTCTTTTTTGTTGGCTCACAATACTTAACAGCTTTTAGAGCTTTACGTTTACTACGTGTATTTAGAATATTAAAACTAGTGCGTTTTGTGGGTGAGTCTAATAAGCTAATTAACGCCTTAAGAGCTAGTAGAACAAAAATATCTGTGTTTGTATTTTTTGTATTAATAATATCTGTACTACTTGGTACTTTAATGTACTTAATTGAAGGACCAGAACACGGTTTTAATAGTATACCACACAGTGTATACTGGACCATTGTAACGCTAACTACCGTTGGCTATGGAGATATTTCTCCTGAAACACCAATGGGACAATTTTTAGCCACTTTAATAATGATTATTGGTTACGGAGTTATTGCTGTACCTACAGGTATTGTATCTGCCGAGTACGCATCTAACATAAACCCAAACAAAACAATGGACGAAGGAAGATCTTGTCCAAATTGCAGCTGTGAAATTAAGAGATCTGATGCTGACTATTGCAGAAAATGTGGCTACAAGTTAAGCCAAGAAGAGAATGATTAAAATAGAAAAAATAGCATAGTGATTACTAAAACTTTAATAGCTGTGGTAGGCCCTACCGCAATTGGTAAAACAAAATTGGCAATTACGCTTGCACAACATTTTAAAACACACATAATTTCTGCAGACTCTCGTCAGTTTTTTAAAGAGATGGCTATTGGCACTGCTGTACCAGATACTGATGAACTTGCCGCTGCACAACATCACTTTATTCAACATAAAAGCATTTTAGAACCATATTCCGTTGGCGACTATGAAAAAGAGGCTCTTATCAAATTAGATCAACTTTTTAAAGAAAATGATATTGTAATATTGGTTGGTGGTAGTGGTTTGTATGTAGATGCTGTAACCAAAGGCTTAGATAGTTTTCCTAAAATAGATGCTAGTGTTAGGGCAGATTTAAACTCGCTATTTGAAGAAAAAGGTGTTACTGCTTTACAAACCAAACTACAAGCTTTAGACCCAGAATATTATACCAAAGTAGACCAAGATAACCCACATAGGTTAATTAGAGCTTTAGAGGTATGCATTGGTTCTGGCAAGCCCTACTCTACTTTTTTAAATCAAAAAAAACCGAAAAGACCGTTTAACACAATTACCGTTGGCATTAAGGCTGATAGAGAAATTATATATGAAAGAATTAACAAAAGGGTAGATATCATGGTGCAAAACGGCTTAGTAGATGAAGCTAAGGCATTAACTAAACACCAAAACCTAAATGCGCTACAAACTGTTGGCTACAGAGAGTTATTTATGTTTTTTAATGAAAATTGGACTTTGGAGTTTGCACTATCTGAAATTAAAAAGAATACCAGAAGATTTGCCAAAAGACAACTTACTTGGTTTAAAAAAAATAAAGAAACACTTTGGATAAATTTTAATGATGATCCAAAAGACATTATTACAATAATTGAAGATAAACTACAAGCATAAAAAAACCACCCTCTTAAAGGGTGGTTTTTAGTATATTGTAAAAAGAATTAAATATTAAGACTCTTCCTCAGTTTTAATTACCAAACGGAAACCTTCACCGTGAATGTTAAGTATTTCAACATTCTCATCTTTCTTTAAATACTTTCTAAGTTTAGCTATATAAACATCCATACTTCTAGATGTAAAATAGTTATCATCTCTCCAAATTTTAGTTAACGCCAATTCTCTTGGCATTAAATCATTTTCATGCAAAGCCAATAAACGTAAAAGGTCGTTTTCTTTAGGAGATAATTTAACAGCTTCTTCTTCTTTATACTTTAAAAATCTAAGTTTAGAGTTTAATTTAAAATCACCAATAGTAAACTCAAACTTTTTACTGTCTGCCATTGTATTAGAAGACTTTCTTTGTAAAATAGCTTTAAGCTTCATTAAAAGAACTTCAGAGTCAAAAGGCTTATTTAAATAATCATCTGCTCCAGCTTTATAGCCTTTTAACACATCTTCTTTCATTGTTTTTGCAGTAAGAAAAACAATTGGTACGTTTTCATTTTTTTCTCTAATTTCCCTTGCTAGCGTGTACCCGTCCTTGTAAGGCATCATCACATCCAAAATACAAACATCATAAATGTCTTTTTTGAATTTTTCAAAACCTTCCATTCCGTTTTTAGCTAAAACAACGTCAAAATTATTCATTCCTAAATAATCTTTAAGTACAATTCCAAAATTTGGATCGTCCTCTACCAAAAGTATTTTCTTGTTTACTGTTTCCATATCTATTAAATTATAGGTAATTTAATGTAGAAAGTGCTTCCTTTTCCTTTTTCGCTTTCTGCATATACTTCACCTTGGTGATCATCTATTATTTTTTTTACATAGGCAAGCCCTAAGCCGTGCCCTTTTACATTATGTATATCTCCTGTATGTTCTCTATAAAATTTTTCAAAAACTTTTTTAAGAACAGCTTTGCTCATTCCTGAACCTTGATCTTTTATTTTTATTAAAATACTATTTTTTGTACTCTCTGTATACACATCTATTTTTGGTGCCTCTGGAGAATATTTAATAGCATTGTCCATAACATTTACTAGTACATTAGTAAAATGCATTTCATTAGCTAAAACATCTGTACGTTTTGCATTTAGGTGTGTATTAATATAACCACCTCTATCATCTACAATTAATTCTACATGTGTAATAGCGTCTTCAATTATGTCGTGTACATCTACCCTTTCCTTACTTATATCTAATTGGTTTTTTTCTAATTTAGATATACGTAAAACGTTTTCAACCTGTGCATGCATTCGTTTATTTTCATCCCTAATCATTTGCAGGTACCTCCCAACTTTTTCTTTATCTCCAATAGTGCCCGGGTTTTTAATAGCCTCTACTGCTAAGTTTATAGTTGCAATAGGAGTTTTAAACTCATGCGTCATATTGTTAATAAAATCAGTTTTAATTTCAGATATTTTTTTCTGTCTAATTAACTGGTAAATAGCACCAACATAAGTAATTAATATAATAGTTGTAAATAAGAATGTTATTACTGCCATTCCTAAAATAGAACCAATTAAATATTCTTTTTTCTCTGGAAACGATACCAATAAAGAAAAATCTGTTTTTCCTTCGCTATCCCTAAAAATTGGTGTTCTATTAACAGTTTCAGGATCAAACTTAAACTTTCTAGATTTTACAGAGGTTGGCAATCCTTTACTATAAATACCAAATTCAAAATCTATATCTATTTTTCTGTTTTTAAATTCTTCTTCCAAAGAATACCTAATTTCTTCTTTAGAAACTCTTTTATACATAGGTTTTTTATTGGCTGCATCTCTAAACATTTCTTCAAATTGCAGTCGCTCAAACCTAGATATATCTCCAAATTTTGTTATGGTTTTAATTGGAGTAAAACTGTATCCTTTACCATCCATACCAAAATTTTCCTTAAAAACGGTTTCTACAGTTTTACTAGTATAACTGGTAATAGTTGTTGTACTATCATTAAAAAGATCATTGTCAAAGAACGAAGGTGGAATATTGTAATTCTCTTTTAATATTCCATGATTGTAAATGGTTACTTCTCTAGAGTCTTCATCCACTTCTTTAAAAAAGATGTCTCTAATTTGAAACTCAGATGGTTTACCAACACTATCTTTTAGTGCTATTAACTTATTTCCGTATTCATTAACCTCTCTAGTCTCTATCTTACTTGCTACATTATCTAAAACCTGTGAAACGGTCTGATAAAATTGCTCCTCTTTGTCTTCTATAGATTTTTTAATCCAATATGCTTGAACAAAAATAATTCCTAGCAAAGACAAGGTCATCAATACAATAAGTATAACCAATAACTTCTTGTTCATTTGGGCAAAATTAAGATTTTAACATATATAGTCTGTCCGGTTTAACCTAACCTTAACACTAATAGTTAAACTTTAACGATTATTAAGACAACTCCCTTAATATACAATGAATTTCTTTAATTTTTAACTTTAACTTTACAATATCTTCATTTATTAACTTAAAATCAGACATTTTTTCTTTCTTTTCATCTGTCCATTGATTGTCCATTCTAGAAAGAATCTTTTCTCGTGTAGTATTATCCCTTTTTATTATTCTGTCTATTCTGACTTCTAAGGGTGCTGTTACCAAAATTATGTAGTCATAAAAATTTTGGTTGTTATTCTCAAATATAATTGCACTTTCTTGTATAACATAAGGTGCGTTTTGTTTTTTAGCCCATTCTAAAAAATGTGCTCTTACAGCTGGGTGTACAATAGCATTTAATTGCTCTAATAAATTAGCATTAGAAAAAACTTCTTGAGCTATATACTCTCTATTTAAAACACCATTTTGATAAGCTTCTTCACCAAGTAACTTTATAATTTGTTCTTTTACATTAGCAGAGGTATGCATTATTTTTTTTGCCTCTGTATCGGAATTATATACAGGCACACCTAAGTTTGCAAACATTTTAGCCGCAGTGCTTTTTCCACTACCTATACCACCTGTTAAACCTACTATTTTCATTTTCTGTTTAAAATAAATTCTACAGATTCTTCTTTTAACTTTGCGCTATAAACACCTTCCGGTTTTTTAGTAAGACTTAATTTTAATATTGGCGAATTTTCATCTACATACTCATTAAAATCTGCCGTTAAACTAAAATCCGTTGCCGTAATTTTTTTTAATACTTCTACATTTGCTTTACATAAGATAGATACCTCGCTAGGAAAAGTTCTGATACTTATATCATTTGGTAAATTTAATACTGTAACGGGCACCGTAATTAACTTTTCTGAAAAACGAAATACCTCTCCAGAAACAACAACTTCATTATCCGAAAACTTAGAATTAGCTAAATTCTGAGGCAGTATTAACGGTAATGTTTTACTAATATTTGATGACACATCTCTAAAATTATAATCCTCTGCTGTTACGTTTACAATAGTGTCTATCTCAGATTTAGGTCCAGATACCTTTATAGAGTCTGGAGTTATTTTTATACCTTTTTCTAACACATAATTCTGTGCCATATCTACTTTAATATTTGCTAAAACAGGCACTTTCTTTGTATGTAATTTATAGAGGTCAATATATAAGGTATCACTAAAACCAACTTCTGTTAAAGACAATGAGTTTGACAATTGCTGCTCTATTTGTTTTCTAAAAACAGATTGCCTTAAAAAATACTTGTCTTCTTTTTCTTCTACATTAGATAAGTCTATTTTTATATTTTTTCTAAAAATATTTAAACGCAACAACTGAAAACCACCAGCATGCACTTTAACTTGCACTTGGGTTTGATGTTTTTGAGCAAAAAATAAGCTATCGGGTACGTTTACATATTCTAAATTGAAGTATGTATTTGCTGTGTAAGAATCGGATAAATTACTAATAAACCAAGCCATTGTGGCACATAGCAAAAAGAGTGAAAATATTTTCACTTTTCGTTTATTTAAACCGCTTTTTATTTTACTTAACACCTTTATAATTTAAAAAATAATTTTGGAAATAACTCTTGCGCACTTTTTTTACTTGAGTTTAAAGTTAAAGTAGACTTTAAAAAGCCGTAACCATACCCAACAAATTGTATTACAACAGCAACCAAAGATAGTAATGCTATTGCTATACTTTTATTTTTTAATAACGAATCTACAAACAACAAGCTAAAGTATAAACCATAACCATATAAAAACCAAGGTAAACCAAAAAATGAGGCTAATAATGACACTATAAATCCAAAACAAAATAAAGCTGGAAACCAATAGGTAATTTTTGCTGTTTGTGGATGCCATTTGTTTAAGATAGGACGAACCATACCAAACTTATTTACCTGAATGTAAAACTTATTCCAATCTATTCTACGTTTATGATACACATAAGCTTCTGGAATTAATTTAGTAGCAAAACCGTTGTTCCAAATTCTAATGGTTAAATCTGGATCTTCACCCGGGTGAATATTGCCATAACCGCCAGTTTTTTCAAAAGCTACCTTAGAAATTCCCATATTAAAACTACGTGGCTGAAACTTATCTACCGCCTTTTTACCTCCACGAATACCACCTGTTGTAAAAAAAGATGTCATAGCGTAATTAATAGCTTTTTGAACCGTAGAAAAAGACTCATGAGCAGCATCTGGACCACCATAACAGTCTACATAGTTTTTTTGTAATGATGCTTCGGCAGTTTCTAAATAATGTGGTGGTAAAATACAATCTGAATCTAATACAATAAAGTAATTACCTTTTGCTTTGCGCATTCCGTAATTTCTAGAATCTCCAGGCCCTGAATTTTCTTTTTTATAGTAAGATATTGGTAAACTAGAAAAGTGAGATACTTCTTCTTCTGAGCTTATAGTAGAACCATCTTCTACAATAACTATCTCATACGGTTTAGTATAGGTTTGTTGCTCTAAACTTTGCAACAACTCTCTAATTTCATTTGGTCTGTTATAAACCGGAACTATAAAAGAAAACAAAAAATTCATGTAGTACCACTGTAAACATAAAAGCCACCCCAAAAAAAGGATGGCTTTTACTATATTATATTATATTTATTCTTCTGTAAAGTGCTCTATTACCTCTTGGCTAACTCCTGTATTAGAGAAACCTCCATCATGAAACAAGTTTTGCATAGTTACTTTCTTTGTTAAATCTGAGAATAACGAAACTGTATAATCTGCACAATCTTGAGCAGTTGCATTACCTAACGGAGACATTTTGTCTGCGTAAGCAATAAAACCACCAAAACCTTTAACACCTTGACCAGCTGTTGTTGGAGTTGGCGACTGCGAAATTGTATTAACACGCACCTGTTTTTCTTTACCAAAGAAATAACCAAAACTACGTGCAACAGACTCTAAATAGGCTTTATTATCTGCCATATCATTATAATCTGGAAAAGTACGTTGTGCTGCCATATAAGTTAAAGCTACAATACTTCCCCACTGGTTCATTGCATCTGCTTTATACAAACTTTGCATTACTTTATGAAAAGACAATGCAGAAACATCCCATCCTTTGGCTGTAAAATCATACTTCTCATCTGTATAAGCACGCCCTTTTCTTACGTTTACAGACATCCCAATAGAATGTAAAACAAAGTCTAACTTACCACCTAAAATTTCTGTAGCCTTAGCCACCAAATTATTTAAGTCTTCTTCGCTAGTTGCATCTGCAGGTATAATTTCTGATCCTGTTTTTTCTGCTAACTCTTTAATTTGCCCCATACGCATTGCTATTGGTGCGTTAGTTAACACAAAAGTACCACCTTCTTCGTGTACTCTTTCTGCAGTTTTCCAAGCTATAGAGTTTTCATCTAATGCTCCAAATATAATACCTCTTTTTCCTTTTAATAAATTGTATGCCATTTGCTATTTATTTTGGTAATTTATGTGCGCGTAAAGATATTCAAAAAAAGTAGAATGCAATGCTTCTAATTTAATAACTGCCTTGCGTGTGCAATAGCAGAATCCGACAAATCTTTTCCTCCCAACATTTCAGCCAACTCTACTACTCTTTCTTCTGTAGTTAGTTGCTTCATTTGCGTGTGCGTTACGTTATTTTTATCTTCTTTGTAAACTTTATAATGATGGTTACCCTTAGATGCTACTTGTGGTAAATGTGTAATAGAAAATATTTGCATACTACTACTCATTTCCTGCATAATAACTCCCATTCTGTTAGATATTTCACCAGATACACCTGTGTCAATTTCATCAAACATTAATGTTGGCAAATCTTCATATTTAGCTAACACTGCTTTAATGGCTAACATTATACGAGAAAGCTCCCCACCAGACGCTACCTTTTTTAGCTCTCCAAAACCAGATCCTTTATTAGCAGAGAATTGAAAAACCAACTCATCTTTACCATTATATGTAAAACTTTCTGTTTTATTTATTTCAATTTTAAACTCGGCACTTGGCATACCTAATGACGCCAAAATAGACTCTAATTGTTGCTTAAGCTCTGGAATTATTGCTTTACGTTGCTTTGTAATTTTAGCACATATTGTATTTAGTGCTTTTTCTTGTGCAGCAATCTCTTCCTCTTTTTCTTTTATTGTAGCATCTATATTTTCTGTTGCATCAACTTTTAATGCTAATTCTTCTTTTATTTTTAAAAGCTCACTAACCTCTAATACACCATGTTTTTTTTGCAAATCATACAATAATTGGAGTTTTGCATTTACTTCTTCTAACAAGTTTGGATTAGCTTCTACAGTATTCTCTAAACTTTCAAACTCTTCAAAAATGTCATTAACCTCTATAAAAATAGATTGTACACGCTCATTTAAATTAGTAAACTGAGAACCAAAGCTTGCTAACTTATTTGAAGCTTGCTTTAACTCTGCTAACAAAGTTAAAATACCAACTTGTTCATCTGCTATTAACTGATGACCTTTAGACAAGTGCTCCATAATGTTTTCTACATTATTTAGCTGCTCATACTGCTCTTCTAAATCTTCTAAAATTCCTTCTTTTAAAGGAGCGGCTTGTAATTCACTTAGTAAAAAAGTGTTGTAATCATGTTCTTTTATCCCTTCTTGTTTAGCAAGCTGCAATTGTTCTAAAACTTTAGTTTCCTTTTTAAACTGACGCAAACTTTCCTCATATTTTTTTAATAATGGGACGTTAGAAGCTAAACCATCTATAACTTTAAATTGATAGGCATTATCTCCTAGTTGCAGTGTTTGATTTTGTGAGTGCACATCTATTAAACTATCTCCTAATGTAGAGAGTATAGTTAATTTTACAGGTGAATCATTAATAAAAGCTCTAGACTTACCGCTAGGCAATATTTCTCTTCTAATAATGGTACGCTCCTCATAATCTACATCATTCTCCTTAAAAAAAGGCTCAAGATTATATTTGCCTATAGAAAACTCTGCCTCTATAACACATTTTTTTTCCTTATCTCTTAATGATGATAAATCTGCACGTTTACCCAATACCAAAGCTAAGCCACCTAACAATATAGATTTTCCTGCTCCAGTTTCACCAGTTATTACGGTAAAACCGTTTGTAAAAGACACATTTAAATGGTCTATTAAGGCGTAATTTTTTATAGAAAGTGATACTAACAATTTGTGTAATTAAAAATTACACCAAATATAATTATAATATAAAAAGCGAAGGTTAATATTTTATTTTATTCCACGTACTAGAATAAAAAGGTGCTGCTGTATTTAAAACTTCTTTTAGTTTTACAACATCCATTTTAGGTCCATCAGAAAATATACTTACAATTTCATCAGATTTTGCATCAAAAAAAGTTTGCAATACAAAAGCATTTGTTCTACGTTTTGCTATAGTAGATAGCAGACGTAATGTACCCGAAATTACTTGTTTACCTGTACTATTATTATCTGCAAGTACATCCATACCTTTCCTATGGTAATTATACATTGCAACTCTATACTCCCTGTAAGCATTAGATAAAATATTATCTACCAATTCAAAACGAGTTCTTTCACTAGAAGACTGGCTCCAACCTGCAGCACTACTACCTTGTGCCTGTGTAACAATACCTTGTGCTTTTTTAAAATATTCTGTACCTCCTTCTAACGCAAAACTATCTGCATCTAAACCAAGAATAATATATGCGTAATAAGACATGACTCCTACAAGGTTAGAATCAAATGTATTTTGATTATAAACTAAAGGCTGAAACTCTATATAGTTAAAATTAAACTGATTGTCTTTATAATTAAATATAGGAGTTTCATAAGAAGTATTAAAAACTGGCCTAGAAGACTGTATTTGTATATTGGCTTTAAAACTACTTGATGAGTATTCTGTAATTGTAATGAACATTCTGGAATTTATGCGCTCTTGCTCTTTAAAAACACGGTTTGTCCATTTAGTTTTATTCATAAAATCATTAAGTGCACGTTCTAATGTTTTAAATACCTGCTGGTTGGTTTGCCCTACTTGCTCTGAGTTTACCGTAACTGTACAATTTAATTCTTGTGCTGTAGCAGAAGAAAAAATAGCAAAACAAAAAAAAGCAATTACAAGTTTATACATTAGTCTTTATAATAATTTCATTTACAATATCTAAGGCAACATCTGCCTTACTCTTAAGTTCAAACGTTTTTATATTTAATTTCTTATCTATAATAGCTATTTTATTGGTTGATTTGCCAAAACCAGCACCTTTGTCATTTAAAGAATTAAGCACTATAATATCTAAATTCTTCTTTTTTAGCTTTTTAGTGGCATTTTCTATCTCATTTTGTGTCTCTAATGCAAAGCCAACCAAAAATTGATGCTCTTTTTGCTCTCCTAAAGAAAATAAGATATCCTTGTTTTTTACAAGAGTTATCTGCATTTCAGCATCATTCTTTTTTATTTTTTGATCTGCTATAGTTTTAGGTTTATAATCTGCTACTGCAGCTGCGCAAATAGCTATATTTACTTTTGCATAATGCTTATGCACCTCTGTATACATTTCATCTGCAGATTTTACACGTACAAGTGTAACATTATCATGCGAAATAGTTAGGTGTGATGGGCCAGAAACTAAAACTACTTTAGCTCCTTTATTTGCAGCCGCCAAAGCAAGCTCATACCCCATTTTACCAGAGGAATGATTACCAATAAAACGCACAGGGTCTATAGCCTCATATGTAGGGCCTGCTGTTATAACCACTTTTTTACCACTTAGAGGCAAACCAGAATTTAAAAATTGTTTTAAATGCTTAACAATTTCTTCAGGTTCTGCCATTCTTCCTTCTCCATGTAAACCACTAGCCAACTCACCACTTCCAGCAGGAATAATAATATTACCAAATGAATTTAATTTGTTAAACGAACCTAAAGTAGACGGATGCTTGTACATATCCAAATCCATTGCAGGAGCAAAAAAAACGGGACATTTAGCAGACAAATATGTTGCAAGCAATAAGTTATCACAAACACCATTTGCCATTTTAGACAAAGTATTTGCTGTTGCCGGAGCAATAACCATAATATCTGCCCATAACCCCATTTCAACGTGATTGTTCCAAGATGTTCCTTCTTCTTTATCCTCACTAACAAAAGATGTTAATACAGGATTTTTTGATAGCGTAGCTAAGGTAAGAGGAGAAACAAAAGAGCTGGCGCTATCCGTTAAAATAATTTTAACGTTAGCGCCAGCTTTTATTAATAAGCGAACAAGAAATGTTGTTTTATATGCGGCAATACCTCCGGTTATTCCTAAAAGGATATTTTTACCACCTAACATTTTTATGAGTCTTTCGCTGTGTTTCTGTGGTATATTCTATCCTCTAACCACTCTGTTACTGCTAAAGCGTGTGGTTTTGGTAATTTTTCATAAAACTTAGAAACCTCAATTTGCTCCTTGTTTTCAAAAATTTCATCTAAACTATCATTGTACGTAGCAAATTCTTCTAACTTCTCTAAAAGTTCTTTTTTAATATCAGAGTTAATCTGTATTGCTCTTTTAGAAACTATAGAAATTGCTTCATATATATTTCCTGTACCAGCATCAAACTCATTTTTATTAATTGTAGTTGTAGATACAGCTGCTTTTGAATTTTTCAAGTCGTTCATATTCATAGCCTAATATTTATTTTGAATAATTTTGTAATTCTTTATCTAATCTTTCCTTCATATTATTTGCTTTTTTAGCAAACTCTGTTTCTGGAAAAGTTTTCATTAACTTACCATTAGCTTCATTAGCAGCCTTTAAACGCTCTTCCTTTTTACTAGGATGACTATTTATTGCTAAATTATAAGCTGCAAGCGCCTTGTAATACAATGCTTCTTCTTTATATATAGATCCAGGATTATCTAACATAAAGTTTTCTAATGCTTTTATTGCAGAAATAGAGTATTCTAAATCATAAAACTCACCTAATTTAGTAAATTGTTTAGCTATTTCTAATGCTTTCTTCTCTTTTTTTCTAGTTAAAGCAGCTGCAATTTCGTTTGCTTCAGGTAAATATTCAGAATCTGGGTACGTGTTTATAAAGTTTTGTATCTTTAACAAAGCCTTATCAGTATCTGTCTGATCTAAAGAATATTTACGCGATAAAAAAGAATAACTCTTTGCTCCTAAAAAAGAAGCTTCCTGAACTTTTTCACTTCTAGGATATGCTTTTACAAAACGCTCAAACTGATATCCTGCGTTATTATAATCTTTAATTTGATAATAACTATTTGCATGAAAAAACATTACACGCTCTCCTTGTGGCTTACCTATGTAATTAGAAACTATTTGTTCTAATAAACGGTTTGCTCTTTTAAAATCGCCCTTATCATAAAACTCTTCGGCCATTTCATACTTAGCCTTAACGTCTTGGTTTTTTAATACCTTTTGGTATTCACTACAAGAGCCTAAGACTAACACCAACAATAAAAGTGGTAATAATTTCTTCATTCTTAAAAACATTTTGCAAAATTAGTCATTATATACGGATATAAAAAACATTTTTTATACCGCTAAAATAGGAATGTGAATATTGTTAACCGTAGTTTTTGGCTAAGTTTTAACTTAAAATTTCATTAAAATTGCGAATATCTAAGCTAATTGCTTATTAAAGCTATTCATAAATGTATTTATTGTTGACTTTAGTTCTGGTGTTGCCTCAAGTAAAGGAAGTCTAACTTTTGCTGTAGCCAAGCCTAGGTTTTGGTAAATAGCTTTAATACCTGCAGGGTTTCCTTCTTTAAATATATAATCTATAACGTCATGCAAAGTGTTGTATAACAGATGAGCTTCTGCTGCATTGTTTTCTAAACCAAGAGAAATAACTTTAGAAAACTCTGCCGGAATACCTTGTCCTATAACAGAAATTACTCCAGACCCTCCTGCTAAGACAGTAGACAAGGCCGTAAAATCGTCTCCAGAAATTACCATAAAATCTTTTGGTTTATCTTTTACAATAGACAGTATTTGAACCATATCTCCGCATGCTTCTTTTATAGCAACTATGTTACTAAAGTCTTTTGCTAACCTAACCGTAGTAGATGGCAACATATTACTACCTGTTCTACCCGGTACATTATATAAGATTACTGGCTTTGGGGATGCTAGGGAAATGGCTTTAAAATGTTGATAAATCCCTTCTTGAGTTGGTTTATTATAATAAGGAGAAACAGATAATACAGCCACAAAATTGCTTAAATCTCTACTTTTTAACTCTGCAACTACTGCCATTGTATTATTTCCGCCAACCCCTAAAACTAAAGGTAACCTACCTGCATTAACCTTAACAACAGTATCTATAACCAACTGTTTTTCTTCTTCCGTTAGCGTTGCCGGTTCTCCTGTGGTACCTAAAACCACTAAGTAATTAATACCATTAGCTATATTGTATTCAACAATATTTTTTAATGCTGTAACGTCTACAGACAAATCTTCCTTAAAAGGTGTAACTAGTGCAACACCAGTACCAACTAATTCTTTCACACGTATAAATTTAGTAATCAAAATTTAAGAACGCGCCATAAGTAGTACGTTCTTATTATATTTCATTTAAAACCGAGAGATACTTTCTCAATTCATTTTTAAAAATGCTAAAATCTTTATTTGGTATATTTAAGATTAAATCATTTAAATTCTCATCAATTTCACCAAAACCAACTTTTAATCTGGCTTTGGATTGCATAGTCATTAATTGCAATAGTAAATTTTCTTCTGTATAATAGCTTATTAGCATATCATACTCATTATCTAAAAATTCTAATGCGTAACTATTTTCTATTTTTGCTCCCCAACCTAAATCTTCTTCAGAAAAAACAGGTGTTGAGTAAGGCGAGTTTTTATCATGCTCTGCCTTATACCCTATTATTTTTAATGCGTTTGGCTGTAATGAAAATTCCTTTATAAACTCATTAAATATTGTACCATCTGGCACATTATCTAAATCTACTATACAACCAACTTTAGCAATTCCTTTTTCAACCCTAGAACAGGCTATACGCTTGTTTTTGTTGTCGTTTAAAAATTTAACAGCAGCCTTGCGCTTAAATTTATTTTTTATGCCTTTTAACATGCAATTTACATTTACACAAATGTAATTATTATCTAGCACAATTTAATACAAAGATACAAAGCTACTTTGTTTTTTAAATAAAACATTTTGTTGTAAATATAACAAAACGAAATATAAATAAAAAACAGAAAGATAAACACCTCAAATAAAAACACTTACAAATGTTAAAAATTAAGTCAATTTTTCTAAAAATTCTTGTTCTGTAATAATTGGCACATTTAAACTCTCTGCCTTTGTACGTTTACTAGGACCCATTTTATCTCCTGCAATTAAAAAGGTTGTTTTAGATGAAATGGAAGATCCTACTTTACCTCCGTTATCCTCAATTAATTTTTTAAGGTCATTTCTACTCATTTCAAAAACACCAGAAACAACGTACGTTTGACCCTTTAATTTTTCAGTTTGATTTAAAAGTTTTTCTGCTGATACCTGAAACTGGAGTCCGTAACTTTTTAACCTATTTATGATATCTAAATTAATTTCATTCTGAAAAAACTCAACAACACTAGAAGCTATACGCTCACCAATTTCATCTACGGTAGCAAGCTCTAATGCAGAAGCATACATTAAGGCATCTATGTTTTTATAAGCTTTAGCTAATTTTTTAGCTACAGTTTCACCAACAAAACGTATACCTAACGCAAACAAAACACGCTCAAAAGGTATCTCTACAGATGCAGCAACACCTTTTACAAGATTTTCTGCAGATTTTTTTGCCATACGCTCCAAAGGCAACAACTGCTCTACTGTTAGAGTGTACAAATCTGCGTAATTTTTTATTAATCCTTCTTTAAACAATAACTCTACCGTTTCACTACCTAAACCATCTATATCCATTGCTTTTCTGGATATAAAATGCTGAATTTTACCTGTTATTTGTGGCGGACAACCATATTCATTAGGGCAATAATGCTTTGCATCGCCCTCTGTTCTAATTAATTCTGTATTACACTCTGGACAATGTTCTATGTAATGCGTAGGTAAAGAATCTTGTGGTCTTACCTCTAAATTAACACCCACAATTTTAGGGATTATCTCTCCTCCTTTTTCTACAAAAACAGTATCTCCTACTCTAACATCTAATTTTTCTATTTGATCTGCATTGTGCAAAGAAGCCCTTTTAACCGTAGTGCCAGCCAACAAAACAGGCTCTAAATTAGCAACAGGAGTAATTGCTCCCGTACGACCAACTTGGTAACTTATTTCATTTAAAACCGTAGAAACCTGCTCTGCTTTAAATTTATAAGCCATTGCCCAACGTGGAGATTTAGAAGTATACCCTAACTCTTCTTGGTAACGTAATGTATTTACTTTTACAACAACACCATCTGTTTCATAAGGCAACTCATGCCTATGTACATCCCAATATTCTACAAATGCCATAACCTCGTCTACACTTTTACACAACTTGGCAACTGTTGGCACCTTAAAACCCCAAGAGCGTGTTTTTTCTAAGGCTTCAAACTGTGTTTCTATATTTAAATTTGCACCAACAACACTATATAATAAGCACTCTAATGGGCGCTGTGCAACCAAAGAACTATCTTGCAATTTTAAACTACCAGACGCTGTATTCCTAGGATTCATATAAGGATCTTCTCCGTTTGCTATTCGCTCTTCATTCATTTTATTAAACCCCTCAAAAGGCAATACAATTTCCCCTCTTATATCAAACTTAGCAGGGTAGTCTCCCTTTAATTGTAATGGAACTGATTTAATGGTTTTAATATTCGTAGTTACTTCATCACCCTGAAAACCATCTCCTCTAGTAACTGCTCTTACTAATTTTCCATCTTCATAAGTTAAACTTATTGAAGCCCCATCATACTTTAGCTCACACGTAAATTCTATATTAGAATCTCCTATTATTTTTTCAACCCTTTTTTCCCAATCTAACAAATCTTCTTTAGAGTAAGAGTTATCTAAAGAATACATTCTGTGCTCATGCACAACTGTATTAAAATTCTTAGTAATTTCTCCTCCAACACGTAGTGTAGGCGAATTAGCATCATAAAATTCTGGATGCTTAGCTTCTAATGCTTGTAATTCCTTTAATTTTAAATCAAAATCATAATCTGATATGGTTGGAGTATCTAAAACATAATAATTATGGTTGTGTTTACGCAGCTCGTCACGTAATGCTTCAATTTGCTCTTTTACAGACATTTTGTTTATTTTTTAAATTCAGCTTTATTCATTATCTGATAAACTGAATTGATATTTTTATTGTATTTAGTTTAGCTATTTATCTGTCCTTTTAACATCCTATCATTACCAAAAATATCTTTTTTTAAATAGATATTTTTATAGTTATGATTTACTAAAAGTTGCTTTGTTTTTTCACCTAGATATTGATTAATCTCAAAAAATAATTTCCCATCTTTACGTAAATGCTTCAAAGAGAAACTTGAGATAGCCTTGTAAAAGACTAATGGATTAGTATCTGAAACAAAAAGAGCTAAATTAGGCTCATGCTCTAAAACATTTACACTCATCTCGCTTTTCTCTAAATCTCTAACATATGGAGGATTTGAAACAACAACATCAAACTTTTCTGCTAAATTAATTTCTTCTAAAATATTCTTCTCTATAAAGGTTACATCTACATAATTAACTTCTGCATTACTTTTCGCAACCTTTATTGCCTCTTTAGAAACATCTAAAGCAAACACCTTAGCTTTTGGCAAATTTTTAGCTAGTGTTATTGCTATACAACCACTACCAGTACCTATATCTAATATTGTAATTTCCTCATCAACATTTACTTCATCTAAAACCCAACTTACTAACTCTTCTGTTTCTGGTCTGGGTATTAACACATTAGAGTTTACATTAAAATTTAAACCCATAAAATGTGCGGCACCTAAAATATACTGTATTGGAATTTGCTCTTTAAGTTGATTAATTACCAAAAACAAAACATCCTCTTCTTCTTTATTAATTACATAATTAGGTTGTAAAGCTAGTATAAAACGATCTAGTTTTAAATAATGCTCTATTGTCATATAAAAAAAACTATCTACCTCTTGTGTCGGGTAAATAGCTGCTAATTCTATATGGTAAATTTTCTTAATTTCTTTTAATAACATACTTAAAACCCGCGGCTTAATTATTTTTTTACAGACTTACCCTTATAAATTTAATAACATAAAAACAGGACATGAATAATGCCCTGTATCCCCCATACGGCAATCTATATATTTAAAACCTGTTTTTTTATATAGTTTTTGTGCATCTTTCATGTATGGCATTGTTTCTAAATAGCATTTTTTAAAACGATATTCTCGCGCCTTAGAAATACAAGCATCCATCATTTTACTTCCTAAACCTTTACCTCTTGCTTCTTCTAAAAAGTACATTTTTTGCAATTCGCAGGTATCACTATCATAATTTTCTAATTGTGCAACTCCTGCACATCCTAAAATTTTACCGTTTAGCTCCGCCACAAAATATGTTGCTTTAGGTACATTGTAGTTTTCATACATACAATCTAAGGATTTATCTGCATAGGCAGTGCCAACTTTTGGCACTCCTAAATCTACCAATACTTGCCTAATTACCTCTGCAACAGCTGCATTATCTTTCTGTAAAATTGGCCTAATAACTACATTATCCATAAAACAAAAACTATATCTTAATATTATTCTATTTTTGCGAAGTGAAGATACATGAAAAATACATTTTACGCTGCATACAAATTGCCAAAAACGGTTTAGGTTCTACTTTTCCTAATCCTATGGTTGGCGCATTAATTGTACATAATAATAGAATAATTGCAGAAGGTTTTACCTCTCCTTATGGGGGTCCACATGCAGAAGTTAATGCCATAAATAACGTTAAAGATAAATCTGTTTTAAAAGAGGCTACCATTTATGTTACTTTAGAGCCTTGCTCTCATTACGGTAAAACCCCGCCATGTGCAGATTTAATTATTAAGCATAAAATACCAAATATTATTATAGGGTTAAAAGATCCGCATGAAAAAGTGTCTGGCAACGGAATTAAAAAACTTAAAAACGCAGGGTGCAATGTAATAACCGGTGTTTTAGAGAAAAAATGCAGAGAACATCATAAGCGTTTTTTATGTTTTTATGAAAAAAAGAGGCCGTATATTATACTAAAGTGGGCAGAAACAAATGATGGTTTTATTGCGCCACTGCAAGAAAAAAGAAGTGCCACGCCAGAACCTTTTTGGATAACTACAAAAGCAGCCAGACAACTTGTACACCAATGGAGAAGTGAAGAACAAGGTATTTTAGTTGGCACAAATACAGTTATAGAGGACAATCCCAAACTAGATGTTAGAAACTGGCACGGAAAGTCTCCTACTAGAATTATTATAGATCAAAATTTAAAGGTTGATGCAAGCAAAAACATATTAAATACGACTGTAAAAACTATTGTAATAACAAAAGAGTCTAGCAAAAACAAACAACTACAAGGTATTATTTACGAAAGTGTAAATTTTAAAAAACCTTTAGCTATGCAAATTTGCAATATTCTACATAAGCACAATATACTTAGCGTAATTATTGAAGGTGGCTCCAAAACACTACAAACCTTTATTAACGAAAACCTTTGGGATGAAGCACGTGTTTTTACTGGCATTACAAACTTTAATAAAGGTATTGCAGCTCCAAAATTTACAGGAAAGCTAAAAAGCACAGACACTATTAAAACCGATACATTAAAGACCTACTATAATGATTAAGAATATAATTTTTGATTTTGGCGATATTTTTATAAACCTGAACAAAACAGCTACCGCATTAGAATTAAGTAAATTTGGTTTTACCAAAATTACCCCTGAGCTAGATTTATTAATGAAGAATTATGAAAAGGGGTTAATTTCTTCTGATGATTTTATAAATAAAACAAACAAAATTTTTCCTGCTGCCACACCACAAGAATTAAAACATGCATGGAACAAAATTATTTTAGATTTTCCTGAAGAGCGCTTATTATTTATTGAAACACTTGCCAATGAAAATAATTATCGTCTGTTTTTACTTAGTAACACCAACGAGTTACACATAAAACAAGTAATTGAAAATATGAGCATTGATAGATATAATAGATTTAAAAACTGTTTTGAACAATTTTATTTGTCGCATTTAATAAATTTTAGAAAACCTAACGCTGCTATTTACGAATTTGTACTTAAAGAAAATAACTTAAAGCCAGAAGAAACTTTTTTTATTGATGATACCAAAGAAAATACAGTTGCGGCAGAAAAACTAGGCATTAAAAGCTGGAATTTACAGGTAGGCAAAGAAGATATCATTAACCTAAAAAGTAAGTTATAAATATGATTAGCTTAATACTTAGCATTTTATTCTCTAGTTTAATTTTTGTAATATTCAAGCTTTTTCAAATTTTTAAAATACAAACATTATACGCCATAATAACAAACTACTTTATTGCTTGTTTGGTAGGATTATTATTTTACGAAGCACCAATTAACCCAACAAATTTAACACATGAACCTTGGTTTTTAGGAGCTTTATTTTTAGGTGTTTTGTTTATACTTGTATTTTACATTATGGCAAAAACATCTCAAAATTTAGGCGTATCCGTTACATCTGTGGCCACTAAAATGTCTTTGGTAGTGCCTGTAATTGGTGGTGTTTTTTTGTATAATGAAACACTTACCAATATAAAAACAATAGGCATACTATTAGCGTTAGCCGCAGTTTACCTTGCCTCCACCAAAACAAATAAGAGCACTATAAAAAAAAATACACTATTGTTACCTTTTTTAGTTTTTTTAGGTTCTGGCACTATAGATATTAGCATTAAGTATTTAGAAGAAGCTTACGTTAACGATGCAAAAATCCCTTTATTTTCTTCCTTTATATTTTTAGCTGCAGGTGTATTTGGTGTGCTTTTTATATTAGTTAGAACCAAAAAACACCCTTTAAAAATAAATTTTAAAAATATATTAGCTGGTATATGTCTTGGCATACCTAATTTTTTCTCTATTTATTACCTAATTAAAGCGCTAAGAGGCTCCAACTTTACAAACGCAACAGTTTTTACAATTAATAATGTTGCTATAGTTTTATTTACTACACTAATTGGTATTGTTTTTTTTAATGAAAAATTAAGCATTAAAAACTGGCTAGGAATAGGACTTGCAGTTTGCAGTATAATTTTAATGGCAATATAATATGAGTACAGAAAAAGACACTTATTTAACCATAGATAAACCAAGTCCCGAAATTCTCTTTAAAGAAAAGAAAAGCAAATTTATTGGCTATGTATTTCCTATAACATCTGAGGATGATGTTAAACCTATTATCGAAGATTTAAAAAAGCAACATCACACAGCAAACCACGCATCTTATGCCTGGCAACTAGGAACAGATACCATTAGGTATAGAGCAAATGATGATGGCGAACCAAATAACTCTGCCGGACAACCTATATACGGACAAATACAAGCATACAACCTTACAAATGTACTTGTTGTTGTAGTACGTATTTTTGGAGGGACAAAATTAGGTGTTGGTGGCTTAATTAGCGCATATAAAACAGCCGCACAACTTGCAATTGAGAGTGCAGACATTAAAAAGAAAATAATAACTAAACTATACACAATTACCTTTGCGTATAAGGATATGAATAGTGTAATGAGAGTTATTAAGCAAAAAAAACTAGACATTATAAGTCAAAAGTTAGAATCTAATTGTGTTTACATAATTTCAGTAAGAAAAACAAAAGCTAACGAAATTTTTGAAATTTTTAATACCATGCAGTATGTTGTAATTAAAGATTAAAAATCATAAAATTCATCAATCTTTTTTAACACATATTCTGGACATTTTATAGGCTTTTTAGTTTCTTTATTTAAGAATGCCAAAACAGTATTTGCTGTTACTAACAATTCATCATTTTCATTGTAAATTTCATAGTCAAATTCTATCTTAACAGAAGGCTTTTTTTTGAGCTTAGTTACCACCGTCAAAGTGTCATCATAAAGCGCAGATTTCTTAAAATTAATCTGTAAGGAAATTACTGGCAATACAACTCCGGTTTCTTCCATTTTTTTGTAGGAAACATCTAAATCCTTTAACCAACTTAACCTCCCCAACTCTAGGTATTGCGCGTAGTTACCGTGATACACCACTCCCATTTGATCTGTTTCTCCATATCTTACAGTAAAAGAAATTTTATTTTTTCGCATAATTATATCAACAAAAATTATATATTTAAAGGATGGGAAATTCTATGCTTACAACATGCAAAAAAAAAACTTCAAATTCAATAGTAATTGATTTTTTTTTTAGAAATTTTGTTCACATATTTGCCACCCCTGATAAGGAAGTTAACATCCCCGTATTTTCTTTCAGAGAGAACACAATACTAACCAAAAAAAGATTATCTAATA